>NZ_JARZHF010000001.1 GCF_029891575.1 Salipaludibacillus daqingensis
ATGCGTCTTTTTGCTTCTGCTTACCGAGGAAGAAATTGAACACAAATCTAGAACAACCGAGCGTTTTATGAATGAGATCGACCTGTTTTTGGTTAGGAAAAAGACGAAATTTGAACGCTTTTTTTACGAACATGACATCACCTCATTTACAGGAACATTTGTTCTAATTATATCATGAGGTGAGTGTTTTGGCTATCGCCAATCGCCATTCATCTCCCCCTTATCACTGGGCTAAAAGCCCTTCTCGCGATGGAAGAGGGAGTCTTCTGTCGGAAAACGATAAATATGACAATAATTAAAATAACGATTAAAGGCATCATCCATAACGTTCTTATGAATTTCTTTCGATAATTTAATCCCCAATAAAATATTTCGTCGTTACTATTACCTTTCATAACATTTATCACTTCCTTTTATATCTCATTTATAACAATAAATTGAAACTTTCCCTTAAGTTCTCACGTATTAAGAACAGAATACTACTTAATGGAGGGGTTGAAAAATGAGTCAATCAAACAACAGGAAAAAAAGACATTCCATAAAAGCCAAAGTATCAGAGGCTGTAATAGAAGTTGTATTATTCTGTCCTCGGTTAATCGTAAAAATTATCAAAGATGTAGGTTAAGGTTTTACTTAAGGGAATGACTTTTTCTTAAAAACTCTAGCATCAGTCTATTCACAATTTTAGGTTGCTCATGGTTAACCCAATGAGTCGCTTCCCCGACAAAAACAAGTTCACCATTTTCACAATAATCGATGCTAGCTTTTGCCAGTTTTCTACTTAAAAACTGGTCTCCCAATCCCCAGATGATTCGTGTTGGCACTGTGATTTTTTCGTTTGGTAATTCGGCATGCCAAATCGCACGATACCAATTTAACATCGCAGTGACACTGCCTTTTTGTGACCATGCGTGATGGTATTTATTAAGATTTTCTTTTGAGAATGTTCCTTTTTTGCTGGAACTAGTAAGAGCTTTTTTCATTCGTTTATGTCCATCGGATTCCAATAATTTTTCAGGTAAATTAGGAATTTGAAAAAATAAGATGTAGGAGCTCTTCAGCCATTGAGGCGGGTATGTTAACATCGCTTTCTTCATGGCACGAGGATGAGGTATATTCACAGTAATTAGTTTTTCTACATATTCTGGTTTTGTTGCTGCTAAATACCAAGCAACTGCCCCACCCCAATCGTGACCAATAATGGTAGCTTTGCTATTTCCACAAGCTTCGATCACTCCGATCATGTCATCTCGAAGTTTATTAATCGTATAATTTTCTTTTCCTTGAGGTTTATCGCTTAAGTTGTAGCCTCTTTGATCAGGAACAACTACTCGATATCCTGATTTTACAAGAGGTTCGATCTGATTTTTCCAACCGTACCAAAACTCAGGAAAACCATGAAGCAATAGTAAAAGATGTCCGTCTGTCGGTCCAGAAACGGCAACGTGAAGGGTTATCCCGTTTGTCTTAATATAGTGAAACTCGATGTCTTGAGGCATTTTCATCGCTCCTTTGTTCTAAACGGTCTTGTCTAATTTTGGATAGATTTGTTTAGTAGAGACTCCCCTCAAGTTTAACATCTTCTTCCAATATTTTCTTCTCACGGCTAATAAAATTAGCTCACTATGTAAATATTGAATTGTTAAATTCTTTTTAGAACTAGACTTTTTTATCTCGCTTTCGGTTCCTTTTAAGTTGCGGATCACTGACGTAGGGCACTATGTCATGCTTTTGGTTCCTTTCATTCTGCCGATCCAGTCACGAGAGGCACTATCACGTGCCTTTAGTTCCCTTCATGCGGCGGATACATCACGAAAGAAACTATCACCTACCTTTGGTTCCCTTCAGCGGCGGATCCACTGAAGTGTCGTGGATAAGGAAAATATTAATATGGAGAATTTTCAAGTTGTTCCAGAAGATGATCTTTATTATCGTTGAGATAAGAATACTTTTATTCATTATCCAAAGGCCTGGTGTGTACTTTCAAATGTTGGAATTGGTATGTCCATTATTTATTATTTCAATTTAGACTACCCTGAAAATAAAAAGTTACGGAAGACCTCGACTCGCTTTCATGCGAACGATCCGTGAGCTTCCTCGGGCTCCCGCCCTCTGGGATCTCACCTGGCTCGTTCTTCCGCGAGAGTCTCTTGGAGTCTTCCCTAACCAATTTAAGAGCGTCTCTTCATAGACATTTTCATCCGTCATGGTGCGAAAAAGTCGCATGGTAACTACCCACCAATTAAGAGCGGGGCTTCTTTGGAAAATATGTCATATTTTTTACAATCCGCTCGAAAAAGGGAGACACAAGGGAAGTGAAACTCTTCTCTTTTTTTATTAGATAGGCTGCATAGTCAATCGGTGTAGTATATACTTTCTTCCAATCCTCGAAAACAAGTTCTTTATTTCGGAAGGTAAGAGTTTCAAAATCAGATAAATAATTTACTTCAATAAAATAAGGCGTGCCATCGGCTGTTATACCGATATCAATCCCTAAACACCCTATATGAGATAAATGATTACTTAAATGCTCAGCTATACTCAAACAAAAATGAGAGATGTTCTTTACTACTTCATCGTACGACAACTGCGGATGATCCTTTAATATCGTTTCCAAAGGATAGGCCTTACCACCCTGACTTACATTTGTTATATAAAATCTATTTTCTGCGACCTTTGTAATAAAAGCAGTCGTTTCCCATTCACCTATACTATTTCTTTGAACAGCCACTCTAATGTCAAAAGGATTGTTGTTGTAAGTTGCCAAATTAATACGTTCTTGTACAATATAGGTTATGCTTTTTAGTCTATCTTTTAGAACAGATGGTAATTTTGACCGAAAATATGTTTCTTTCCTTATTTTTTTCCTCCCTTGCTTCACTGTATATGAAAAACACCACTTTCCAGCCTTCCTTTCTATTTTCATTAATCCTCTCCCAACCGCCCCTATATCCGGTTTTATTATTAAACTATTATACTTTTTCATCATTTCTTTTATATTTGCTACTGTAGCGACTTGGGTAGAAGGTAATTGCGGGGATAGACTACTATTTTTAGAAAGTAATTTCCAAATGGGCAGTTTTCCATAATCATAGGTTCTGGCATTGAAAATTGTCACACCATCTGCGATCAATGTGCGCATTTTGGACCTGACACTCTTCCTATCTACTCTGCGATGGTAAATGACCTTTGGACGAGGAATTGTTTGGAGTTCATAGCCTTTCTCACCCAATACATACGCTTTAATAGTGAATATTCCGGGTTCAATGTCACTGAGACGAAAAAAACAGAGATTGACATTATTTTTTTTAGCTGCTTCTTCAAAGTATTGTAATTGTTTCTTGAACTTCCCGGTTGCGAAAGGGATGCGCTTGTACTTTTTCTCGTAAAACATGATACCGACAAAGCTTTTTTGTAACATTGGGATCCCTCCTTGATTTTCTGACTCTCTTATAACTATGTTTAAATGCGAGGGTTTGTATAGATGAGATAATCATATTTCTACATAATTGTTAGACCTATTTATCTTTTAGTGGTTGTATGATCCAAACTTTTTTCAACTAGCAACATATATTGTATCTTGAACCCTTAATAGAGAAAGACAAAAAGATAAAATTAAAGAAAAGGAGGTCGATCCATGTACCGAACTATGATGAATGCTAAGATACACCGGGCCCGTGTTACAGATGCTGACTTGAATTATATCGGGAGTATAACCATTGACGAAAACATTATAGACACAGTAGGCATCTCATCTAACGAAAAAGTTCAGGTTGTTAATAATAACAATGGTGCCCGCTTCGAAACTTATGTCCTGAAAGGAAAGCGAGGAAGTGGAATCATTTGTTTAAATGGAGCAGCAGCCCGTCTTGTGCAAAAGGATGATGTGATCATTATTATCTCGTATGCATTGATACTTGATGACGACGTTAAAGACCATAAACCAACGATAGCAATCATGGATGCACATAATCATATCACTCAGGTAATCAAATAGAGAGAACTAATAAACTCCGTATAAATACAAAACTAAGTTCATCATATGATAGTCATTCGATGATTAGTTACAAACTTGTGTATAAAAAAGGCCTTCCACTAAGTTTTCTACATCTTAATGGAAGGCCTTTTACTTTTTTATTCTTTTAATGCTGCCGATTCATCACGAAAGAAACTATCTTTCACTCTTCCTTCCCTAAATTCAACCAATCTACTGAAGAAAGCCTTTATATCCTTGTAATCGGTTGATTGAAGGTACATCATGCAAGAGAAACGCTCATCTCAAGAAAAAAGGGATGTCCCGATAATCATATGATAATGATTTCGAGAACATCCACTCTATTTTTAGTAACTAAACATTTCTTCTAATCTATTTTCTAATTTATTCAGCTTTGGATGGATAACCATATATAAACTTAATAATACATAGCCACTTCCAGCTAGCATAAGGACGGGTTGAGCACCGATCCACTCACCTAATAACCCCCCAAGTAAAAAAGCCAACGGAGTCAACGAAGCTAACAGGGAAACGAAAAAGCTAAACCCAACTCCAAGCCGTTCTTGAGGTATATTGATTTGAATCATCGTTGGTAAATATACGCCAAACATACCAATACCAACCCATGCAATTGCAAAAAAACAAAAGCGACAGTTGAATGGAGGAAACAAAGAAGGAAGTCATCCAGAAAATTCCTATTAGCAAACTAGTTGATGGGAAAAGCTTTCTTATTGGTAGGTGCTTTGCTTTCGGTGCAATCAACGCTCCTGTTAATGCACCTACAGACGTTGCCATCAACAAAAGTCCATATTCTTGAGGCGAAACAGCATATGCTGGAATCATCGCTAGCCCCATGGAACCGGAAACATTCATAAAAATAATCCCAACAAAAATAGCTAAAAGTGTGTTTTGTTTTCGTACAACTCGATAACCAGCCACAAAGTCTACTTTATAATCTTGCAAAAATGTTCCTGTCGATAGATTGCCATTGACGGAAGCTTTAGTTTTTCGCAGAAAAAGTAGAAATACGACACCTACGCTCAAAAGTACGACCGAATTCACTCCAAACAGCAAACCAATTCCTATTGCTACAACGACGAAACCCGCTGCTCCATCAGCAATCACATCTAATGCCTGATTCGTAAACGAGAAATAACAGTTCACTTTCGTTAGTTCTTCTTGTTTTGCCCAACGTTTGATCAGAGTTGTCCCCGTCGTGAAAGACATTTCAGAAGCCATTAACGCAAAAAATAACAATAGAAGCAGCAAAGGAACGGAAAGTGTATTTGTATTATAAGCTAGCATCATCAATCCTGTACTAACTGCTTGAATAAACATGCAGGTGACTAAAATCGTTCTTTTTTCATAACGATCAATGATTGGTCCTTGTGAAAAGGAAAGAACAGCCGGTAAAGTAGAGATCGCTCCTGTTACCCCAATTAAAAATGGTGATTGGGTCGTTTCAGATACGTACCAGACTGCAGCAATTAAGTACAAGCTGTCAGCTAGGTTTGTAATAATTCTACCGCTAAGAAGCAGTTTAAGTTGTGTATGCATGTGAGGTCCTCCCTATAATTATGTGATTTTTACTTCATCACATTCTAAGGTGGTCCTCGGGATCAAACGTGCTAATGCTCAAATGGGTTCACAAAACGTAGCATTTCAAATTCCTCCTTTTTCCATTTATATGACATATCATAGCATATTACTACCTTACTGAGGAACCGCCGATCCACACATGAAAGTTACTGCCTTTCATCGTCGACGCCCTCTCGTTTCGGGCACTATACGCATCCTTTACTTCCCGAATACGCCGCGGATAGCTGATGAAAGGAACTATCCCCCCGCTCCCTCCCATATTCCGCTTCTCTTTTATTTTGTCTTAATCTACATCAGTCCTGCCTTTTCTCTTCCTTTTAAGAAGTTCAGAACGACGTGCGCAGCGACCCTACTCGTCATATCGCGGAAATCAACCGTTGGATCGACTTCAACGATTTCAAGTCCTTGTACCATCGGTTCTTCTCCTAAATATGCCACCGCTTCAAAAAGGTCAGATGCGTCCATCCCGCCTGGCCCTATCGCTGGACAACCAGGTGCTTGAGACTGGTCCACTACATCCATATCAACGGAAAGATAGATTGCTTCTACTGATTTTTTCAACATGTTCACGGAATTCCCAATAATATCTCGTATATTCCTATCTCGAACATCTTTCATTGTATAAATCATCACGTCTTGATTTTTCGCAAACGTGTAGTAAGGTTTACTATTGGAAAAATCTCGAATCCCTACTTGTACGAGGTTCTTCCCTTCTATCGTTTCCGTTTCTAACAAACTTCGAAATGGTGTACCATTCGATGTGCCACCATCTTCTAAGTTCCTCACGTCATGATGGGCATCAAACTGAATCACACCAACCGTTCCTTTCGCTTCAGCAAAACCTCTCACACTTGGATACGTAATCGAATTATCTCCACCAAACACAATCGGAAACCACGATGGATGGTCCGCCAACAAATCACGAATCGTCTCATATACCCTGTTTTGTGAGTGAACAATGTCTGTTATATGCATCTCAATGTCACCTAAATCCTGAACAACCATTTGATCTAAATCAATGTTTTCTTCGATCGAATACGTCGTAAATCCAGACAACGCTTTGCGAATCGTTCCAGGAGCAAAACACGCGCCCGAATGGCTAATCGATGATTTGGAGAGAGGCGCTCCAATGATTCCAAACCCAGCTAGCTCATCCTCCCCATTCCATGAACGTATCCTTTCACCGACCTTCGTCACATCACGATCTTGAAACGTTCCGTTAGCTTTTTGAAGATACCGATGTTTCATGAAGGATTTCCCTCCTTTTCGAGACGACTCGACCGTTTTTCAACACGGTATTCACATGGTTCACGCCGTAATGATAAGGAAGATACATATAATTTGGCGCATCCCAAATGACCACGTCTGCTTGACGTCCCTCAACAATTTGTCCCGCTTCATTCCCACGACCAATCGCATGCGCTGCATTCACTGTCATCGCGTTCATAATTTCTTCCGGTGACATCTTTAATCGAATCGCCGCTAACGTCATAATCAACTGGATATTTTCCGTTGGACTACTTCCAGGGTTGAAATCTGTGGCTAAGGAAACGATCACTCCTTCATCGATCATTTTTCGAGCTCTCGCATACGTATCTTTCCCTAAATAGAATGTCGTGCCAGGTAAGAGAACGGCTACGGTTCCGGCTTTTGCTAACTTGTCGATGCCTTCATCGGAGGAACCAACGAGATGATCCGCTGACATAGCACCTAATTCCGCGGCCATTTCCGTTCCACCTAACGGATCAATTTCATCGGCGTGGATTTTAAGGCCAAAGCCGGCTTCCTTTGCTTTCTTCAAATATTCGCGTGATTGTTCCACCGTAAATACACCCGTTTCCGTAAAAATATCAACGAAGTCAGCTAACTTTGCTTCTTTAATAAAATCGAGCATACCAATCATTTCATCTAAAAAAGCTTGAGGATCGTGTTTATATTCATGAGGAATCGCATGCGCCCCTAAAAAGGTTGACACAAGATCGATCGGATGACTGTTATCCAGTCGTTTTGTTGTTTTCAACTGCTTCAGTTCTGTCTCCACATCGAGACCATAACCACTTTTCACTTCCGCAGTCGTCACACCGTAAGAAATCATTCGATCCAAATGAAACTTAGCTTTTGCATATAGCTCATCTTCTGTTGCTTCCCGAGTTTTTTCAACGGTGGATAAAATCCCACCACCGTTTTTTAATATATCCAAGTAAGGAACACCTTGCTGTTTCAACGCCATTTCGTGTTCACGAGATCCGCCAAACACAACGTGCGTATGTGGATCAACCAACCCTGGTGTGACCAACTTCCCTTCACAATCCAGCACCTCATTGGCATCAAAATCTTTTGCAGAAAATTCATTTCCAGCATAGAAAATCTTCCCCTCCGATATCGCAACGACGGCATCTTCCATTAATCCCACTTCTTTCATTGCCTTGCCAGCTCTCGGTCCGTCTGATTTCATCGTTAATAGCTGACCAATATTTGTGAGTATCGTATCGACTCTTTTTTTCATCCTTACCAACTCCATTCCGTTAGTTTGTTTCATTCATTGGAATTACAATGTTCTTGTCATTTGCTACATCTTTTGCCAACTCATATCCTGCATCAACATGGCGAATGACTCCCATACCTGGATCTGTCGTTAACACCCGTTCTAACCGTTCTTTCGCCAAATCCGTGCCATCTGCGACAACAACCATGCCTGCATGAAGCGAATATCCCATACCTACGCCGCCCCCGTGATGAACAGATACCCAACTCGCTCCTGCTGATGTGTTAAGTAAGGCATTTAAGATCGGCCAATCACCAACGGCGTCGCTTCCATCTTTCATCGCCTCTGTCTCTCGATTTGGTGACGCTACCGACCCTGAATCTAAATGGTCTCTTCCTATGACGATCGGTGCTTTTATTTCTCCTGTTCTCACTAGTTCATTGATAGCAAGGCCCATCTTCTGACGATCACCATACCCTAACCAACAAATGCGTGATGGTAAGCCTTGAAACGCTATTTTTTCCTGAGCCATATCAATCCATCGGCATAATGCTTCATTTTCTGGAAACAACTCTTTGATCAGTGCATCTGTTCGGTAAATGTCTTCTGGGTCTCCTGAAAGTGCAACCCACCTAAAGGGTCCTTTTCCTTCGCAAAACAATGGCCGAATATAGGCAGGAACAAATCCTGGAAAATCAAACGCTTCTTTCAGTCCTTCATCCCTTGCCACTTGGCGAATATTATTGCCGTAATCAAATACAATGGACCCTCGTTTTTTAAATGCAAGCATCGCCTCCACATGTTTTTTCATGCTTTCTTTTGCACGCATCACATATGTTTTAGAATCTTTTTCACGCATCTCATCCGCTTCTAACACACTTAACCCCTCTGGAACATAACCGTTTAATGGATCATGAGCAGACGTTTGATCTGTAACAATATCGATAGGAACGTTCCGCTTTAATATTTCATGATGAACGGCCGCTGCATTGCCAACTAGTCCGATGGATAGGGGCTCTTGTTTCATTTTTGCCTTTAACGCCCATTCGATCGCTTCTTCAACAGAGCTTGTCATCACGTCACAATACTTCGTGTCAATTCTCTTTTGGATGCGCCGTTTATCCACGTCGACATTAATGACAACGCCACCGTTCATTGTCACAGCGAGAGGTTGAGCTCCTCCCATCCCTCCAAGACCAGCTGTTAGTGTCAGTGTCCCTTTTAAACTATTGGAAAAATCTTGTCTAGCAATTTCCGCAAACGTTTCATATGTTCCTTGCAAAATCCCCTGTGTCCCAATGTATATCCAGCTTCCAGCTGTCATTTGCCCATACATCATCAACCCTTGTTTTTCCAGTTCGTTAAAATGCTCCCAAGTGGCCCATTTCGGCACTAATACAGAATTCGATAACAGAACTCTCGGCGCTGCCGCGTGTGTTTTAAACATTCCAACCGGTTTACCTGATTGAATCAACAACGTTTCATCGGCTTCGAGACTTTTTAACGATCGGACAATCGCGTCAAAGGATTCCCAGTTTCTAGCGGCTTTCCCAATACTTCCATAGACGACTAAATCCTCCGGCCGCTCCGCAACATCTGGATCTAAATTGTTAGAAAGCATCCGTAACGCTGCTTCTTGTTCCCACCCTTTACACTCTTTTTCAACACCTGTTTTCGCTCGTATCACTCGTTTCGTTGTTTCCATTTATCTCATTCCTTTCATTTCAGTCACTTTATCTTGTAAAGATTTATCAAAAGGATACCAATCCTTTTTCAAGGCTTGATTCAATGCTTCGATATCGTTTGAGAAGACGCGATCTTTTGTTAAGGAAGGGACAATCTCTCTCCCTTTTTCGAAAAAATCACGAGTCACTGTTGCCATCTTTTCCTTGCCTCTAATCTCTGCTGCTTGCATGGCACAAATGGCTTCAATTGCTAGAACTCTTCGTGTATTTGTGATGACTTCATACGCATGCCTAGAACCGATCGTTCCCATACTCACGTGATCTTCTTGATTGGCAGATGACGGAATCGAATCGACACTTGCCGGGTGCGCATAAATTTTGTTTTCCGAAACGAGAGACGCCGCAGCATATTGCATAATCATCGCACCGGACTGTAACCCTGGTTGTGGACTTAAAAATGCCGGTAAATCATTTAATTGTGGGTTGACTAATCGTTCAATGCGTCGTTCTGAAATGTTCGCTAACTCAGCAACGGCAATCGCCAAGAAATCCATTGCAAAGGCTATCGGTTGTCCGTGAAAGTTTCCACCTGACAACACTTTTCTTCCATTATCAAAGATAAGTGGATTATCTGTCGCAGCATTCATCTCAATCTCTAGTTTCTCTTTAACGTAATGTAACGTTTGCCAAGTGGCGCCGTGCACTTGTGGAATACAGCGGATCGAATAAGCATCTTGCACGCGGATTTCACCTTGTTTTGTCACTAATTGGCTATCAGCTAAATGGTCACGAATTCTTCTAGCCACGTCTACTTGTTCTTGATATCCCCTTGCTAAATGAATGTCTTCATCAAATGCGTCTATAATGGCCTCTAAACCTTCCATTGTCATCGATGCAATGACTTCTGATTGGTAAGCGATCGTTTCCGCTTCCAAATAGGCAACCACCCCCATCGCTGTCATCGCCTGCGTCCCATTAATAAGGGCTAACCCTTCTTTTGCTGTTAATGTAATTGGGAAAATCCCTTCTTTCGTTAGTGCCTCGGTTGCTGGTACTCGTACGTTTTTATAAAAAACTTCGCCTTCCCCAATCAATACAAGCGCTAAATGAGACAATGGTGCCAAATCGCCACTTGCACCAAGAGAACCTTGTTGTGGAATCACAGGGTGAATGTGGGCATTTAATAAATCAAGTAACCTCATAATCAATTCAGGTCGAACTCCCGAGTAACCTTTTAATAAGGCGTTGGCCCTGAGGAGAACCATCGCTCTCGATACCATTTCAGGGAACGGATCTCCTATACCACAAGCGTGTGACCGTATTAAGTTCAGCTGCAAAGCTTCTACATCTTGTTTCGAAATATAGACGTCGCTAAATTTTCCAAATCCCGTCGTGATCCCATATACGGTTCGTTCTTCACGAACGATATCTTCTACCGCAGCTCGGCTTTTTTCCACATGCCTCATACTTTCCTCTGCATAAACCACTTTCTCTCTTTCAAAAATCACGTTTTGTGCTTCTGCAAGCGTTAATGAATGACCGTTTAACGTAACCATGTTTTCCTCTCCCTTCCACTCGCTAGTGAAGTAAAGAACATAGAAAAGGGGGCTATATCAGTGAAATCAACGATTGATTTCAAGATATAGCCCCCTAATAGCTCATTCCTATGGGCAAATTATATATGATTAATTCCTAATCCGATCGCTTCATGCTCGGATCCTTTCACTGGTGCACCAATCGTGCCATACATGGAAACGGCGATCCAATCGCCTTCTTCCTCATTATCGTATGGATTGCCACGCAAAACTGCAAACGTTAATCCAACTGTTCTAAGAACCGAGCCTAATTGAACTTGGCCTCTTGTGACACCATGCAACGCTTCCATGATCGCATGATACAACGCATGTGGTTCTCGATAAACATCCGTCTGGATAATGCCGTTTTTCTTTGCCGCTGTTTCTATGGCAGCAACGACTTTGTGCGCATCCATCGACCCTACTCTCCCCGTGCAACCTTTCCAATTCAACTCTTCTAAATTGGCTAACTTCCCGTCAGAGTCGTCTGAAAGTAGCATGAGAATGGCATGGCGACCGATACGGTTATCTTCACTCAACGCCATCTGCAACAACTCTTTCATTTACTTTATTTTCTAATGTCTAGTAACTACTTGAAGTGTAAGCGCTTTTATGAAAATTGTCAATTGAATTTCAACTCTTGCCTAAACCCATTTTAAATCGTGAAAAAATCGTATCGGGATTAAATGACGAAAGGTTTTGGTTTTCATGAAATAGCTTTTTTTCGTCATATTTCTTTCTCACATAAGAAAAAAACACCTGAGATGTGGATTTTGAAATCCCCGATGTTTTCAATTATGAATCGTTTCATTGTAATCGAATCTAGCTAGGTCTATATTTTTTCCGTCTGCCAAAACATTGCTAACGTTCCTTCACCTGCGTGAACGGCTAAAGAAGAGCTAATTTCACCAATGACAATATCCATATTAGGAATGGTTTCCTCGACTAACCCCTTTAACTCTATTGCTCTATCTAACACATTACCATGCATAATCGCGACTTGTCTTACCTCATTGACGTCGCATGATTGTTTCAATAATGATACAATTCGATTCGTTGCTTTCTTTTCTGAACGAACCCTCTCGAATAAGCCTAGTTCTCCATCGTCATTAATGGATAATATTGGTTTTATTTTCAACACATTCCCTAATAAAAATTGTGCACCAGACATTCTTCCACCTTTGTACAACTGCTCTAAATTTCCTAATAAAATCAAATTATTTGATCGCTCTACTTCTTCTCTTAATTCTCTACCAATGTCTTTAATAGAGAATTCTTGCTCTGCTAGCGTTAGTCCTTTATTGATTAATGCAGTAATTCCATAAGAAAGGGATAAAGAATCGACTACTTCCACATCAAATCCAGTTTCTTCCTTGGCAGCAGTTGAACTAGAAACCGTTCCGCTTAATTTGTTTGACACATGAATGGCTACAGCATGATCATAGTCCTTTTTAAGCTGATTATATAATTCTTCAAATGTACCGACTGATGGTTGAGATGTTTTTGGAACATTTTTATTGTTACGAATCATATCGTATAATTGTTCGGAAAATAAATTAATACCATCTTCGTATTCTTTATCTTCAGAAATGACAACGATTGGTACCACATACACATCAGGATGTGCACGCAGTTCTTCTGATAAATACGCTGTACTATCTGTGACAAAAGCAATTTTCTTTTTATTCATTTAAGCACCTACCTCTTCGCAATATTCTGACTACAATCATTATACTAAGAAACGTAACTAATACCAAGTGTTATTATGAGGTGCTAATCATTTTTATATACCCTTTTAAAGATTATTTTTGATTTTAAACTCTGCTCTTACTTAATCCAAAAATCTCATCTAATTCTTTTAATCTACGTTTATATTGTTCTTCTTTTTCATTGACGTACGTATTCCCTTGCTCTTTCGCAATTTCCATCCCTTTCTTATAGTAATGATAACGATAATTCATTTTAGAAATATGTTTTGTAGGCGTCATTAAATTTTCTAAATGTTCATTTTGGGTCGGAAATTTTCCTGTTGCAACGTGGAGGTTCTCAAAAAAATCAATGGAAATAACGATAAATTCCATGGACTTTTTTATATTTACATCATTTGGTTTATCGATTGTTAACTCAAATATCCTATCCTGTAATTCGAAAGGTCGAATGATATTTTCTGGTTTTGAGAGATAGTAGTAGTCTTGATCGACCGTATCTATCTTTATTAATAAAAAAGTCTGTAAAGCAACACCATTCCCTGCATTTGTGACAGTGCAACTTGCCTCCATTTTTTGTTTATCTTGTTTCATAACATATCCTGTTGAACGAATGACTAGTCTCGGAGAGTCATAAATCAAATTTTGTCTTCTGCTATACATTAATGCACCAAATGTCACTAACACTAATACGAAATTTATATAATTTGATAGTTCCAACATCGCCACACCTCCCTCTTTAAAATTCAATAAGGAGATTCCATTCCCTTCAAATAAAAAAGCTGACAAATCGACTTTTTTCGCATTGGGAATCGTTTCTACGCATCTTACACGTTTTGCCTATATGAGAATATAATAACTGTAATCTGAGTATGATCTCTGTTTGTAAAGGAGGGACAAAAATGCCTAGATACAGAAGAAAGCCTGTCGTTGTAGAGGCTGTTAAACTTACGAGGCCGATTTCCATTGAAACAGATGGGGAAACAGTGAAAGGTCGTTCTGGAGATTACCTTATCACTGAGAAAGATGGTCAGCAATACCCTTGTAACCCTGAACTATTTGAACAAGAGTTTGAACGAGTGAAAGATGTGTTTAGTATCAAAGCAAGAGTGTATAAATCGTTAAGGACATTAAAAAGAAAATCAAAAAATCTTATTTATAACAAATAGTTTTATTCTTTATTAATCGTTCAACTTAGCACGTTACTGCACATATGGATTTTTGTGGAGCACCTCTCAAGTCAGGTGCTTTAAAATTATGGGGAAATTCGATGCAATTCAGCCAAACAGATCCCTCCGATGACTCTCAACTTCCGTAAAAGACTCTCCATCGCCATACGCAGGAGAGCCTTCGTTGATTCTACCATGTCGTTTTTTAAAATTTAGGATAATCTATTTCGCTCTGTCGACTATGACATCCTTTTCTATTTTCGTCTCAGGCCTCTCAGATCTTTTTTGCGCTTGTTTTTGTTTTTTCATATGAGGAATGATTTTGTAATAGACGATGAGTACATTCACGACCAATAAAATCGATGATACGATAAATAAACTTCGAATTCCTGCAACGGAAGCGAGCCATCCTCCAGCAATAGGTCCAATCATCGTCCCTAAATACATAAAGCTATTTGAAAAACCGTACGTTCGGCTTTCCATCCCTTCAGGAGCAAGATGACGAAGGAGGGAGTTAATCGAGGGCAATAACCCACCTAAACATAAACCTAATAAAAAGCGAAATACTAACAAAGTCCAATAACTTTCTACAAATGCTTGTGGAAAGCTGATGATGGCTGCAAACAATAGAGCAAATAACAACACGTACTGATGACCTTTTCGATCACTCAATTTCCCTAAAAATGGACTTGCCGACATATTTGCAAATCCCATGACTGACATAGCAAGCCCGGCATAAAAGGCAACATTTTGGGAGGTCGTCAGCTCTTGTACAAACAATGATAATAGTGGATTAATGCCTATAAGTGCTACTTGAATAATAAAAAATACGATAAATACAGATAATACTGGTGACGTAGATGCAATCTTCTTGAAATCTTGTACTGTATTTGTTTTCACCGTTTCTGTTTTTTTCTCGAATTTTTCATGGACAAAAATTAATACTACCATTGCTGCGACCAATAGAGCAGCACCAGTTACATAAAAAATCATTCGAAATCCCATCAAATCTGCCATCACGCCGCCAAATAATGGACCACATATCCCACCTGCTACAGCACCTGCTTGCAACATCCCTAAAGAGTAGCCCATTTGTTTTTTCGGTGTGCTCATAGACATGAGCGCAATCGCTGCCGGAATAAATCCTGATATCATACCATTTAACAATCGAAGAAAAAGTAATGACCATGGTCCGACGGCAAACCCTGTTAATGTAAGGACAATTGCCATCCCAAACCCTGAGCGAAGCAACATCGATTTTCTACCGTAGCGATCGGCAAGTTTTCCCCATAGTGGTGCAAATATAAATGCAGTTAAAAAATTCGCTCCAAAAATAACACCTGCCCAACGGCTAACTGCTTGAGGGTCTGTGACGCCTAATTCTTGTAAATAAAGAGGTAAAAAGGGGATAATCATCGTCATCGCACCCATGACGAAGAATTGACAGACCATTAGAATGTATAAATTTCGTTTCCAGTTTGTTTTTGACACTTCAGCCACGTCCTTTGAATTCTTCTATTATATATTTCGTAAGCCGAAGTTTTCAAGGTCTATTTGTTGGATATTTTCTCACTAAAAAAAAACGCTAAATTATTTTCATTGATCTTTTCTACAAATAAAATAAAAATACAAAGAGCCATCCTGTTTTTTTATTGGTTAAAATTATCAAAATACGAATCCTCCTGCGCCTTTTGCGATCACGACCGTTTCTGTTTTGAAGTCACCAGTCTTCTTATTAAATCTATCTCGATGGCGATAAATCGCTTGTTCACCTAACTCGCTATACGTATAAAATTGAACGAGAACTGTGTTTGATGATAGATGTTTCACAACCGGATCAAACGTATGCGATCGGCGGTTCTGCCAATTCATCGATCGCATCCATTCTGGTTCGATCAACGTGGTTTCATCGATATTTCTTGGCTTATTTCCAGTTTCTATATCATCTATAATATGATGCACTTCCCAGTCTACTCCGTGCCATAGTGCTCCGTATTCTTGACACTCTTTTTCTAGTAAAGTAGCCGTTAAATATGACCTTGCAGAACCGTCCAGTTCAAGTGCATGAACGACATATTTCTCTGTTCCTGATTCTTCTTTTAAAGGATAAGCATTTCCCGGATACCGGTTCCACTCTGGCATAGAAGGGGTGGCATCTTTATTCTCTGCACGAATGACACCATTCCCATTTGCTCCCGATCGATATAAATAGGCATTTAACGTATACGACGGTTTTAATTCCACACGAGGTAATTTATCAATTAGTTGATTCGGATCATAAGGACTCAGACTCCATTCTTGTGGAGAATCTTCTGGTACTTCCATTTGCCGAAGAATCTTGTTACGAATGTACGTCACTTGTTTAGCAGTGAAGTAAACATCCCGCTTTAGACTAGCTTTAGTTAAATCGCTTTTTCCATGCCTTATCATCGTCTTTCACTCCCCTTTTATTTCTATCCCTTCCATATCCTATATAATAAAGGTCAAGGTGACACTGTCTGTCAGTGAATAGACGTTCGGTAAGGATTTTTTAATTGCGATTATCTCTCATACTTATACTTCTCTAAAACGAATTAAGCAGAAAATATTTAATAAATTTTCTCATTTTCATATATTATTCGTGATGAACCTATAAAACTATTGATTAGTTTCCAAAACCATCATTCAAATAAACCCTCAGTTTTGTATGATAAGTTAAATTCTCGCTAGTTTGACAGATAAGGAGTAACCTACTCCTATTTATGCGATGTTTTTCATCCACCTTCCATACATGTTAGGTCAGAGCTTCCCACAGCTGCATTCAATTCCTGAAGAAGTCCATCAATCTTCTTATCATCAACTAATTCTTGTATCATTTCATGCGATAAAGGTATTTGATATTTCATAAAAATACTTTCCGTTACTTCCCACACCTCAACGATTCCTTTCGGCGACATATTTGCTTGTATGACCATTTTTTAACCTCCTATTAAAACAATCACTATTTATCAAAAACTATGTCTAAATGTGATTATATACTTATCAACTTGTTCTTTGATCTCTTCCATACTTGAACTTATTAATTATCATTTTAAGAAAGGTTACAATGCTGTAAAGAGAGTTACTCTCTATTACCTCCATTTTATCATTAGTTCTAAATAACCACGTAAAAATCTCTATTTTCGACTTATTATCAACCTTTTCGACGATTTATATTAATTTATGTGCATTTTATTGATATACAAATCAAGGAGATAAACCTTGCTTTAATAGTCTTCTTCTAAATTATGACCTGATATTCGACTCATTTACTCGACATAATCTTTTATTAGCTAGAATTCCTCCAATTATTTGACATAATTCTTATATCATAATTTTAAAAATATATAAGCATCATTACTACTTATTGATTCTATCTAACTATCCCTCGATCCCAAAAATGTAGGATAATATTCTTATACATGTAATTTAATCTCATACTATTCATTTGTGAAAAATTGTCTATTATTATTTGAAGTTCATATTACGCAAGATAAAACGACAGAATATTCTGTTGATTATAAATGTTATATTCATTACGATTAATTTAGTTCGGATGTCGAGAATTTCGATTTACGGCATATTGAGCAAATTTATCGATGAGAGGAAGGATGTTATTGAAGAGATTTGCCGCAGTAACTTTATCGAGTTTAATCCTTAGTTCTGGTTTTATCGGAGGTACTGCTTCATTCGCAGAAAATAATTTACTAAAAGACGATGGAAAAGTACATGTTGTTGATCTAGAGAAAAAACAAGGACCGCCATCTTTTGTTTCAGGAAAATTATCAAAACCATTTACAAGTGCAAATTCTCAAAGTGCAAAAAACTTCATTGAAGAAAATCAAGATTTTTTCCAAATCCGTAATACTAATAAACATTTAGCTGAAGTGAGAACAGAACAAGATGAATTAGGAATGACACACGTTCATATGCAACAATTAAAAAATGGAGTACCAGTTGATCGACATGAATTGAGCGTTCATTTTGATGAAAATAATGTAGTGACGACCGTTACTGGAAATTATGACAGCTCACTTGAAAATATTAATATTTCTACAACACCCTCTATTCAGAAGACATCAGCGGTTGCTTTAGCCAAACAAGAAGCGGATGCGCCTGATATAGTTGAATTTGAGGAGAATGAGTTGATTATTTATCCATTTGAGGATGACTACTACCTCGCTTACAGAGTAAATCTAGAGTTCCATAGTGGTACACCGGGAAATTGGTTTATCTATGTTGATGCTCATTCAGGCGACATCATTGATCGCTATGATGCAATGACAGGTTTAGGTTTTTACGATGATATTCTGGAGGAAACATCCATCGATACCACAACTACTATAGGTAAAGAAATAAATTCTAAAGCTGTTGAAAATACGTCGAACCTTCGTCCAGCAAGAGGAAAAGGTCTTGGAACGATTGGTGAACAAAAACTTATGAACATTTCGCATAATAACACCCCTGGAGATGGCCGAACATTTTATTTAGCTGATCAATCAACCAATCAAATGGATGGGATCCATACTTACAACATGAAAAACAGTTCTAATCAAATGTGGTTATATGAAAATGATAATGCTTCTTGGAAAGATATAGAGTATACAGGAGACAGCAGTTCATGGGAAACTGTTGGACAAGGTCCTGGCGTTGACGCTCATTCAAACTCAAAAATCGTTTATGATTATTTCTTAGAAAATCATGGGCGAAACTCTATCGATGATAATGGGATGGCGATTGAATCACGTGTTCATTTCTGGACGGAATATAACAACGCTTTTTGGAGTAATGGGATTGCTATGATGACATACGGTGATGGTGATGGTCAACAATTTATTCCTTTAGCTTCTCTCGACGTCACAGCTCATGAAATGCTTCATGGTGTGACTCATTATAACGGCGGGCTTCGCTATCGTTTTGAAAGTGGTGCACTTAACGAAGCATACTCTGATGTATTTGGGAGCATCATTGATGATCGCAGCTGGGATATTGGGGAAGATATTATGGGAGAAGCTTGGCTTGATGAAGGTCGCACTGCCCTTCGCAGTGGCGAAGAACCAGGAAAATTCCCAGTGAACGAAGCTTTTTGGGCTTACAGTATTGACGGAGAAGGTGGTTATCCGGCCCACATGGAAGAATATTATTACTTACCTGGAAATATGGATAATGGGGGCGTTCATATTAACTCCTCTATTTTATACCACCATGCTTATCTAGTCTCAGAAGAATACGATATGGGAAGAGAAGTCGTTGCTGGTACATGGTATCGAGCTTACGAATATTTACACTATGATACAACATATGCGGAGTTCCGAGAAGCACTCCTTCAATCTGCCATCGATTTATTCGGAGAAGGCAGCGATGAATATAATGCTACACTCGACGCATTTGAAGATATTGGACTTTATGAAGGTTGGTCTCCAGATGATAATCCACGTCCTCCTCTTTGGTAGTCTATATTACTAGTAACAAGAAACGATTCTAAAAGAAGCAGGGGTTAATCCCCTGCTTCGCTCTTGTGAAACTTATTTTCTCAGAGCAACACCAAATGTATGAATGACAGGAAGGAGCACTTGAATATCCAAGTCATCCCCATGAACAAAAATACGATTTGTTCTCGGTAACACTCTTCCATCGAACTCAATCAAAGCAACTTCTCTATCTCCTTTTCGTATAAACGTTTGTTTTTCTATAAGCTGTGACGTCAATTCATACATTCCTTCGTTAGTACTAAGTTCAATCCATTGCCCGGCCATGGTCCGAAATCTAGCTAATTCCTTTCCTTCCTCTTCAAACACTCGAAATTTCGGCCGACCTGTCCATCCAGTTTCTTCTTCAGATCTCACAACTCTTCCTGTTTTTAAATCTATGATTTTTAGATTAAAGCACCAATGAGGAAAAAACCACGTAATCATTCGCTGTAAGTGGCTTTTAGCGTATCGTTCCATTCTAAAACATTCTTGGTTAGAATCATCAAGGACTGATATTACTTTTTGCGACCTTACTAAAGCTGGTATTTTATAAGAAAAATCGTATGCCATCACTCTTCATCCTTTAAAACTATATTGTATACCTATTCCCCCAACGTTAAAGGGTAACTAGGTAGTCGTTTGCTCAAAAACGCACCATGCTGATGCTACTCGTTCCATTCGAGCTTGACGGACTAATAATTTCACTAATCTCTTCATCTTTTTCTTTTCAATCATGTACGATATTTTTGTTAAAATCTAAACTTAGCAATCAAATTGAACTACAGAAACGAAAAATGACAACTTTTAGCCAGGGTTTATTAGATTAGATTGCTGTTGCTTTTGTTTGCTTCCTTTCGCGTAGGACTCTGGGCTCTTCCGGCACTATGAACACCTTTTACTTCCCTTCACTCGGCTGATAGCCGCTGAAAGGCTCTATCTACCTCTTATAGTTCCTTTCACCGGTCCTCCTCTCGCTCATCAGGCACTATGTACGCCGTTTACTTCCTTTCGCGTACATATTCAGTCACGAAAGGCTCTATCTCCTCCTTTAGGAACCATTTTCATCCGGGCGTGTGTATTTCCCGCTTAAAAAAATAGATGCTATTTCACCGTTTGTGATTTTTACTGGTAAAGGTTAAAGCCTGTAAGCCTCCACCTTCACTACCGTAATAAACGTAAAAATAAGCCCTTTTCTATTGAGTGATAATATCAATAGATGGGCTTTATTCATTTCTTTAGTTGCAACCTATATGATGATATTTAATCATCTTCCGCCAATTTTAAATCCAAATACTCTTCCACTGTATTTGTGATTTCATAGGCAGTATGATCAAGCTTATAGTTTTCAAAAGCATGTTCACATTTTTCTTTATAAGCAATATCTTCGTCATAGTGGCTTAGATGGAGATCAATGATTTCATCGCTGTCTCCTCTTTCCTTTTGTCTTGCTAGCACCGTGTCACGATCAGCATAAACAAATAATCGGATCACTTTGTCACCATATAATTTCTTTACAATATCAGACCCTTCTGGATTCAAAACGAGATAAATACAGCCTTTTTCCTCAAAAGTTTCTCTTACATCTTTTTCTTTAATACCATAAGAATTGCCGTTTATGTGGACACTTTCAAGAAATTCCCCATTATTTTTAACTGTTTCAAATTCATCTTCCGAAATAAAGTGATAATCTTGATGATCTGTCTCATACGGGCGACGTTTTCTAGTTGTATAAGAAATAATCCCCTTCATGTGTAACGTCGTTTGTGCTACTAGTTTTGCAATTGTTTTCCTACCGGATCCATCCGGTCCAGTAAATACAAAAATCCTCTCTTTTTCTTTTAAATCATACATAGAAATAATCTCCCCCTCAAAATTGAATTACTATTCAGATCTCATATCTTTATCACTATTCGAGAAGAGGAGGCAATAATCCTGCTAAATTTTAAATATATTAGTTTCATAAGCTCTTAAACCTCTCATCATTTACCCTCCCAAACCCAAAGTTAAAGTACAAATATTCCCTTTTAGACCGATTATTTTTATTGTAAAATTTAAACAAGGAGGGATTAGAGATGAGATATGACCTAACGGTACAAGAATTAACACCAGAGATGTTAACTGGATTTTTTGTAGGATGGCCTAACCCTCCAAACGTTCAAACCCATTTAAAGATGTTAAAAAATAGCAGTTACATTGTCCTTGCCATTGATAATGAGGAAAATATGGTAGTCGGTTTTATTACTGCCATTAGCGACGATGTACTCTCCGCTTACATTCCATTTTTAGAAGTTTTGCCTGAATATCAACATAAAGGGATTGGGAGAGAATTGGTCGAAAGAATGTTAAAACAGCTCGAAGGACTATATATGATTGATTTAATCTGTGATGACAAGCTTGAATCATTTTATAGCTCATTTCAAATGACAAAATCTCTTGCCATGATAAAACGAAACTATAATAGACAATCTGGTCTTTAGAATACAAACAGCTTTTAAATACAAGGAGGACTTTGATGTGAATCCAATTATGCTAGATTTTCCAAATGAATTTGAAACGGAACGACTACTTATTAGGTTGCCTAAACCGGGAGATGGGAAAGAACTTTGTGAAGCTCTACATGCCTCGCATAATGAGTTGAAGCAATGGTTGCCTTTTGCACAAAAAGAACAGAGCGAAGAAGAAGCAGAATTAAACGTTCGTGAAGCTCACTTAAAATTTTTAAAGCGAGAAGATCTTAGGCTTCATATTTTCCATAAAAGTACTGGGCAACTATTAGGATGCACAGGGTTGCACCGAATCGTTTGGGAGATACCTAAATTTGAAATCGGATATTGGATCAACACGAGCTGCAGTGGGAATGGGTATATCACAGAAGCTGTGGAAGGACTTATTGCTTTTGCTTTCAATGAGTTACACGCGAAGAGATTGGAAATTAGATGTGACACAAATAATTTGAAAAGTAGAGCTATTCCTGAGAGGCTTGCCTTTAAGCTTGAGGGAATTTTAGAAAATGATGATATTTCTGCTGATAAACAAGAACTGCGAGATACATGTGTCTATGCAAAAATTAAACGGTAATTTTTTTAATGGGGGAGGTTTATAACCTCTCTTTTATTAATGTAAAAAATACTTCTATACCACATAAAAATTAATGGTCATTCACGATAATAACTACTTGCTATTTTAAAACAAACATATTATGATAATTTACAACACATTGTTCTTTATATAATCATAATTCGACTTTTTCGTTCTTAATAAAGTTTAATTGTTTAACAGTGGAAGTTGCCTAGCGCGCCGATCACTACCTTTTTACCTATCACTGATTATATCCATTCTCTGTCTTATTTTAGAAGGAGAAAGGTGTAATAAATATAAGGTACCTATAAAAGGAGGAAAAAGAATGAAGAAATTGTTACTCGGTTTGGTTATGGTCGCTGTTTTAGTCGGATTCGCCTCTCCTGCATTAGCTGATGGTCATTCTAAACATCCAGCAGTGCCGGAACAGAGTATTGGAAATGTGAATGCAAATGCTGCGAATGGAATGCACACTGCTTGGTTTAACGTCAGTGAAAAGTCAAATGGTGTTGCGGCACATGTATTCATGCAGAGACATTCTCCTCACAGATAAAGAGAACGATTCTAGAATTTGAACGATTATGGTTAAAGCCATTGTCGTTCTTTTTATTCAAAAACGGATTCTTCCATATAACAAAATGATTTAAAGCTTGCCTTTATAAAATAGTTACAAAAAAAACTCCTCAACGTTGAGAAGTCTTTTATTGATTATAATGGATATATAAGTTCTATTTATTTTCAGAAGTCGTTTGCTTTTTATCAATTTGGCTTACTTTTTCTTCTTTTTCTTTTGTTTTTACCGGTGTTGGTTGCGTTTGACCATTCATGACACTTTCCCCGTGGAACTGTCCGTTTTCTTCAATAATAATTGTGGACATTTCCGCTAGTCCTTTAAGAGAACCAGTATCATAAATATGAATTTTTTCTTGAACTTTCACATTTCCTTCTACCTTCCCCGCGATATATAAGTTTCGTGCTGTCAATTCGTTATCAACGTGACCACTTTGGCCAATTGTCACATCACCTTGACAGATGACGTCACCTTGAATTAGCCCGTCAATGCGAATGCTTGAATTGACTTCTAACGTTCCTTTGAAAGTCGTCTCTTCCCCTATAAGCGTAGAGATGTCATTCAACTTTTTCTCATTTTTTTTGTTCGCAAACATATCGTCACCTCTTGTTTTATCTTCTTGATCACAACCAACTATTCCATCGTGATTCTCAATAAGCAAATGCAAATCAATCTTCGTCTTTTTGGTGAAAAGTCATATAAGGATATGGATCGACTAATTCTCCGTTTCTTTTAATCTCGAAATGTAAATGAACTCCGGTACTTCTTCCAGTTGTACCCATTCCTGCAATATGATCCCCTTTTTCCACCAAGTCACCTACTGATACTTCCATCGAGTTCAGATGTGCATAAAGTGTTTCATACGTGTCTCCATGCTTAATGACAACCGTATTGCCGTAACCTCCATTTCTTCCAGCAAGGGTCACTTCCCCATCTGCGGCTGCATAAATCGGGGTTTCCAATGGAGCAGCAACATCCGTCCCAGAATGAAACCTCGTTTCTGACGTAAATGGGTCACTTCGATTACCAAACTCAGATGAAATTCTACCTTCTCCCGCTGGAAAAAATGTAGGAATCGTTTTTAATTTTTCTTCATATTCCATTAAAGCTGAGACGGTTTTTTCGAATTCAGAAACTAAGTCTGGTAACTGATCTTGCATCGTCATCAAATCAGCTTGTATATCACTATCTGTTCCTTGAAAATTTGCACTTGAGCGACTTACCAATTCTAGTCCACCACTACCGTCATCATCTGATTGTATATCAGATGGTAAGTCCAATTGTATTTCCCCTAGCTTTTCTTCCACTTCTTTAAATTCTTCTACAGTTTTTTGAACGGCTGTTGCTTCTTCGTATATCTCTAGGTTTTCATCATGTAATTTAGCAATCTCTTGTTCTCGTTCCGTTAATTCATCGTTTAACGACGTTTGTTCTGTTTGAAGTTGATCGAGCACATACATAAGTCCACCGATGAGTCCCATGAGTGATAATACAAAACCAATACTGCCAAATGCAATGATTTTTCGGAGTTTAAATTGTTTTACTGATTCTTTTGCTCCAGATGTAATCATTACTGTCCACGTTTTTTGTTTGATTTTCTTTCGCAATGTCCCGTCCCCCAATTAGGGGGATTCACCTCACTTTTTCATTAAAAATGTCATTTCTGGTGTTCTTCAGAAAAGAAAAACGAATGAAAATAGCTTTTTTTCAGCTTTTTGTTCAAATAAAAATCTTTCCTATACTAATCTAGTAAAGTTACACTAATCATAGCTTATCTAAATTACAGAGATGTTGCAGAAAATGTCGGTAATTGTTATCAAAATGTAATATTCTAGTCATACTTATTTTACAAGAAAGTATAG
Organism: Salipaludibacillus daqingensis; assembly: GCF_029891575.1. Taxonomy (GTDB): domain Bacteria; phylum Bacillota; class Bacilli; order Bacillales; family Salisediminibacteriaceae; genus Salipaludibacillus; species Salipaludibacillus daqingensis. Next base: position 25,213 of record NZ_JARZHF010000001.1, read on the forward strand.
TATGTTCAGGAATATTGAGGGAGTTCATGAGAAATGACTCGAAAAATAGATAACAAATTCAAAAAAACCAACTTTCGAATAAAAGGAATTTCATCCTAATTATTGAAAGTAGGCTTCATATTATATTAGTAATCATTCCCTCTATTATAAACAGTTAGTTTACAACATTTGTGTTTATTGTATCTGTGTGATTCCCTAAGATTTTTTCTACTATTTGATAAGATGCATTCGGTTTTTTTAGTAATCGTGCATGAGATTTTAATGATTCGTAAAAAGATTGTTCATATAAGACTTGCTCTACCACTTCAAGAAGTTGATCATCATCATTTACCTCTACTGCTGCACCGTTTGAAGTTAAATAGATTGCATTGTGTTCTTCGTGTCCAGGAACGGATCGAAATAGTATAATGGGAATTTCACATGCCAACGCTTCAGCCATCGTCACCCCTCCCGCCTTCGATATAACTGCATCACTTGCTTTTAAATAGGAAAGGAATTTATCGGTAAAAGAAATAGCTCTTACTTCATGTTTTGTCTGATGACGAATAATTTTCTTTTCAGCATGATAATTGTGTCCAATCATGCAAATTATTTGGATTGGCTCTTTGATTTGTTCAATTGCTCTTAACACGTTCACATAGTTTGTTAATCCCATTCCCCCTCCTGCAATTAGCAACGTCTTTCTAGTTGGATCAAGACCTAACTGTTCGCTGATGACTTCTTTTGATTTTTTATAACTTGGATCATTTAAAATAGGAATACCAGTTGCATGAAACCTTTCAGGAGGAACGCAGTGCTCTTTTGCAAATGTAGCAATATCATGAGAGGCCGTAAAATAACCATCAATTTCATTGCGAACATAAGCTGGATGTAACACAAAATCTGTGATGATTGTATACAATGGAAAACCTAGCTGCTTCTCTTGTTTTAATTTGCATAAAAAGGCAGTCACAAAAGGATGTGTAGAGATCATAAAAGGACAACGATCTTTGTCTATAAACGTATTTAATTGATTAACAAATAATGCTCCAAAGCGATCGAGCAACATAAAAATCGGATAATTTTCTGAATAACGATACATTTTTCTCCAAATGAATGGTGTTATTTTAAGTAGACTTAAATACGTTTGTAGCATCATTGTATGAAGGTTAGGATGAATGGCATGAAATGTATCAATTTGTTTTGGTGAAAGACCTTGATGCTCAAACGCTTCTTGAAGAGCTTTAGCTGCTTGGTTATGCCCATTACCAATAGATGCAGAAAAAATCAATGGTTGATCTTTCATGCGATCCCCTCCTTTCATGATAAAAATGGTCATAAATGTTTCTAGGAATTATTACGGATGATACGCCACTTCTTTAAGTTCCCAAATTTAAGTGGTAAATATACTCGTTACTGCCATTGGAAATGACAGCCAACTTAAGACAACACGCTTGTTCAATTCATTTACTTTTCAAAAAGGAGACGCTTCCATTATATTTGTACATACTCTTTTCATTTTCTTCCATACTAACTTTGAGTGATACATTTCTACAAGCATTTAATGTAGGAACGCCTTATAGCCATTTTCATCCAACATGGTGCGAAAATAATCGCATGAAGGTCTACCTAAATAATAGGAGGTTTATTCGTGACAATTCAAAAGCCTGCGTCAAGTCGAGTTGTGATGCTTATGTTAGATACATTGATGGATAAACCGCTTCAACAAACACTCGAAGAAGAGGATGTTCCAGCCTTACGTTTTTTCATGAGTCATGCTCATTATTATCCAAATGTTGTTGCACCTTTTCCCACAATGTCCGTCAATGTGGAAAGTACTTTGTTGACAGGAAAATACTCTGATAAGCATGGCATTCCTGCTTTAGCGTGGTATGAAGCAGCTAATAAACGCATCATCAACTACGGCACACATATCGTTGAATTAATGAAATTAGGTTTATCTGAAAGCTTATATAATACACTTTATCGATTAAATAACGAACACTTGCGTAAAGATGTAAAAACGATACATGAAGAACTTCAAGACCGAGGTTTTCATACCGCATCCATTAACCCACTTGTTCATAGAGGAAATGAGCCGAACCAACTTGAAATTCCAGGGCTTGTTCGTTTTTTTGTGACGATTTCAAAATGGATTTACACCAATACTGCAAACAAATTTGTTTATGGCCGTCTCTCCCAACTAAGTCCCTTTCATAAATTCAGTCACATTTGGAACAAGTACGGATTTAACAATCATTTCTCCATTCAAGAATTTGCTTATTTAATTAATTCAGAAATATTGCCTGACTTTTCTCTCATCTATTTACCTGATCATGATAAGAATGTTCATAAACGAGGGCCAACGGATCAAAAAGGAATCATTGAAATGGATCGACAAATTCAATCTTTACTGAACATATTTCCCTCTTGGGAAGAGGCGATTCAGAAATTTCATTGGATTTTGATAGGAGATAACGGGCAGTCTTTCGTTAAACATGATCGAAAGGAAGCTCTTGTCGATTTAAGACTACTATTGCAACCATTAAAGATTACAAAACTAAGGAAAGGGGTTCAACAAGAAGATCAGATAGTATTAGCAAACAATTTACGTTCCAGTTTCATCTATTCTTTGGATTCTATTAACGCCCCGCTAACGGTCATTGTCGATAAACTTCAACAAGATGAACGAATTGATATGATTGCGTGGAAAAAAGACGAGTATGCTCACGTGACATCAGGTAAAAGTTTACGTACTTTTCAGTTTAAACAGGGTGGCGAATTAACAGATGAACACGGTCAAAAGTGGACTACGAGTGGTGACCCATCCATTTTAGACCTCGGCATAGATCATCAAAAAATTACTTTTCATGATTATCCTGATGCGTTAAAGCGACTTTATACAACCCTTCATTCCCACCAAGGTGAATTTGTTGTTGCAAGTGTAGGTCCTGGTCACGAGTTTATTGGGGAAAGTACTCCTTCACACCCAGGAGGCGCAAGTCATGGCGGTTTCCATAAAGATGATTCTCTTATTCCTATGTTCGTAACTGGAACCGACTTACAGCCAGCTTCACTAAGGATGGTTGATTTAAAAGATTGGATTATTAAACTTGTTGATCCTAACAATGATGAAATAAGTTCTCCTTAATATAGAAAGCTAAATTTTCACCCCTGTTGATTTTGAAAATCAACAATAAGTTTAACGAAAAAGGTGCGCTACACAACTCGTAGCGCATCTTTTTCTACTGTGATATGAGTAGGGCTTTCCATTATAAATTCACCGTCGCTTTGCACAAGCACAGGCGGATCTGACTGAATAAACACGTCTTCTCCTTTTAAAAATGTCACGTGGTTGTCTAGTTGATGTTTTCCTTTATATGCTTTTGGTAGAAGGCGAAGGACCTCCCATTTTTTCAAACCATGAACGATACATACATTTAACAGTCCATCATTTTGTAATGCTTCTGGGCATATTTGAATACCTCCCGCATAATTAGGCGCATTTGCAACAGCAACAAGCCATACTTCTGAAAAGTTGTGCACTACTCCATCCATCATGACTTTTACCTTTGTTGGTTCATAGGACTGTAATGTGGAGATAATGCTTGCAATATATGCCAATCCCCCTAAACGAAATTGATTGAAATAACGTTTGTATATGGACTCGTTTGCATGTTTCGCTATGGAACCGTCAAGTCCAATCCCTGTCACCGTTAGGCAATAATGATCTCCTAAATGGAGTAAGTCCACTTGCTTGACATCATCGGCAAAAATTCGTTCTAACGCTTTCACATCGTTCATTGGTACTCCTAAACTCCTTGCAAAATCGTTACCTGATCCTGTGGGAATGATACCTAGTGAAATATTTTTATAAACCAGTTCTTTTGCCACTTCATGAATGGTCCCATCTCCACCAACAACAATTACTTTAGTGACCCCTTTTTCTAACATATGTCGAACAAGTTCACTTCCATGATGTGGTCTTTCGGTGAACCTTAACAAGAAAGGAATGTTTTTATTTCGAAAGGCTATGGCAATATTTTTCCAAATACGTTCTCCTTTACCATTGCCTGCTTTTTCATTAATAATCAAGCCATACATACTAGGTTCTCCTTTCCCATCGTTATTTCATTTTCCATCTATGTATAACTTTTCTAATTTTGATGAATAATATTCCAAACACATGGAAATTTTTACTTCAATCATCACACATAGCCATAATAAGGAGGATTAGCACAATGAGTACTTTTACGTGCACCGGACAACCCGTTCATCCAGTATCTGAATGGATTGTGGAAGGAATTCGACAGTTTTTTTCAAAAAAAGGGTATACGTATCTTCCCATACCTAAATCGGATACGAAGATTGCCTTTCACATGATCGATCGAGAGTCACCGCGACCTTATCGACGAAAGTCACAAGGAACCTTTGTCGTATCTATTGTTGAGTCCGACAAATTACCTATAGAAGTCCACAAAGAAGCATATCCTTATTTAATAAGAAGTTTAGCAAATCACTTGATGTATATCTGTCACGGCAAAGAAAGAACTCACCTGTATTTCTTGACGCCTGAACAAGGGAATTACAGTATTTCCTTCGATACAAATTCTAAAGATGAGCATGTATTTGAACAAATTTATGAGCGACTAGAGCCGCTCGCCTCGTCACAACTTGTGATCAATAATGACTTTCATGAAGATTTACCTGAAATTCTATGGTCTGGAGATGCCGTAACAAAATCGTTAAGAACTTCAGGAAAAAAATTAGATCAAATGAATTTATTACCCGCCCCCTTTCCGCTTGAGGAATTGTTATCTAAACGAGATATTCGTCATCTTCACAAGTTATATGGGATTGGTGGTCTGAGCTACGGAAATCTAAGTGCTCGTAAAAATAAAGAACATTTCTGGATGAGTGCTAGTGGTATCGATAAATCTGATATGAAAGAAGTTGGCAGAGACTTTCTTTATATAACTGGATACAACAACGAAACGAAGGCAATGGATGTTAGTATTCCACCTAATATTAAACCGAAAAGGGCATCCGTCGACGCAATTGAACACTGGATGATTTATCAAGATCACCCTGATATTGGTGCAATTGTTCATGTACATGCTTGGATGGACGGTATCGAAGCAACAGAAGTGAATTATCCTTGCGGTACGGTAGAACTAGCTAAAGCCGTTGCATCCTTAGTAAACGATGCCCCTGATCCAACACGGGCCGTTGTCGGTTTGAAAAATCATGGGCTTACGATTACAGGAAGAAGCTTAGACGATATTTTTAGCCGCATCGAAGACCAAATTATTCCGCAAGTTCCGATGCAGTAAAGTGTATCAATGCCTTGCGAACTAGGAGAGTAAGATGAGAGCTGTTCAGTTTGATTTAACAATCCCAAAATATGTTTGGACAAAAGCGATGGGAAAAGTACACCCATCGCTTTACGTTCATGGTCCGAAAACATGTGTAGATATTAAAACTGTGCCAAAACCAACTCTACCAGCAGATGATTGGGTGGAGATAAGCGTCACGTATGGTGGCATTTGTGGTAGTGATTTACATCTAGTTTCACTGAGAGACAGTCCTGCCACATCCCCTTTTGTTTCGTTTCCATTTACGATTGGCCATGAAATGGTTGGTACTGTGACGAAAATCGGCCCAGGAGTTCGTCGAGATCTTTTTGTTGGAGATCGGGTTGTCATTGATCCAATTTTATCCTGTGAAACGAGGGCAATCACTTCCCCTTGTCATTCTTGTGCTGATGGTAACTTTAACCTTTGTCATCATATGACCTCTGGCTCTCTTTCCCCTGGATTATTAACTGGGGCTTGCAAAGACACTGGAGGAAGTTGGGGGGAATACCTTGTAGCACATGAAAGCCAGGTAATCGTTCTACCTGACACAGTTGATGATAAAAACGGCGTCCTTGTTGAACCATTTACTTGTGCACTGCACACTGTTTTGCAAAACAAACCAAAACGAACGGACACCGTATTTGTTATTGGTGCAGGAGTAATCGGTATTTGTTTAGTGGCAGCTATAAAGGCTCTCCATTTAAAATGTAAGATCGTTGTGTTAGTGAAGTATCCATTTCAAGCAGAGTTAGCCATAACATATGGAGCGGACGACGTGGTTTATTTAACTAAAAACGAGGATTACGTTTATGATGCAGTAAAACTTCTCAAGGCTAAAGCGCTGAAACCAATTATAGGTGAGGCAGTCGTTGACGGAGGTGCCGACATTGTTTTTGAATGTGTCGGCTCAAAGAAAAGCTTGCAAGATAGCCTTCGTTTTGCCCGTAAAGGTGGCACGGTTGCGTTATTAGGTTTAGCTAATGTAATCGATCAACTGGATTTAACAATGGTATGGTTGAACGAATTAATCATTAAAGGAAGTTTCGCCTATGGTTCAGATAACTATCTCGGTGAAACGAAGCGAACGATGCAAATAGCAGTCGATCTCCTTTCTGAAAGACAGATCGACCTCTCTCCACTTATCACACATACTTTTCCATTAGTCCGATACAGAGAAGCTATCGCCATAGCCTCAAACAAAACGAAAGATCATTCCATAAAAGTAGTTTTAACACCTTAGCACCAACAAACTACTCGGTTTACGGTTAGCTGCATAGGGAAGCATTCCTTTTGAGGAGTCTTCCCAGTCGCTCCGTCGCATAATCGATACATCCTCAAGATAGCAGCAATACATAAGAACTATTAATATTGAAATTAATGATAAAAAATTGAATATCATCGACCTTCATTCTAATAAACCATTACTTATATACTATTTTCCTATTTACTTCTAAAGATACTTTTACTATTATAATGTTAGAAAACTTGACAACCCATTCGATCTAATTGGTTTTCTAAATATATGAAACTTGGGGGCTATATGAATGAATGCAGTTGAAGAGCTAAAATTAAATGATTTACGGAAGAAAAATTTACTTATTTTAATCGTATTTCCTATTTCACTTTTAATGGGGCTTGCGTTAAGTTTTGCTCAAGGTGATATGGGTAAAGGATTATTTTATGGTGTAGAACTTACATTTATCTTGTTATTATTTTTCTTCCTGAAATTTATATTGAAAAAAGAATTTATTATTCCTTATGCTTTAGTTACGAGTATATATCTCTTTACCATCCTATCTATTTATCTATTCGGTGGTGGTTTACCAACCACTTTTATCCTTTTCTTTCTTCTATTTATTTCAACAGTGCATTTGAATCGAACTATATTTGGAATTGGGTTCATTTTAGGAGGGGGAGGGCTCTTCTTAAATACTTACTTCTCAACGATCGACGATACTATCCTACAAGCAAATTTTGCATCTACGGTAGTTGTCTATTTACTCTCAGGGCTCCTTGCTAATGTGATAATCTATCTTAATTCAAAACAATCAAACCATATTGAAAAAATGCTTCATGAAAGTGAAAGAGATACGCTACGAAAAGAAGGGGAACGACAAGACCTTGAAAATAGCGTCAGTAGTATTACTGAACAAATCTCTGATGTAACAAAACGTGTACAGGAAAATATTTATTCTCAGTCAGAGATTTCTAGCGCAATTTCTGAAGTTGCTACAGGAAGCACAGTACAAAGTGAAAAGATTGTAGGCATTTCAGAACGGTCTCATGATACCCTGCAACAAATGCTCCATATGCTAGACAATACAAAAGTGTTAAAATATGAATTCGAAAAAGCAACTTCTATCTCTGAATCTGGAAATGATTTATCTCAAAACCTAACGAATGATATGTATGAGTTCCAAAATCATATTCGTGATTTAAGTGATGCTTTCAAGTCTTTAACGGAAAAAATCAATGAAACAAACTCGTTCTCTCAAGACATCATTAACGTAAGTGAGCAAACGAATTTATTAGCATTAAATGCCTCCATCGAAGCAGCAAGAGCCGGTGAAGCAGGAAAAGGATTTGCCGTGGTCGCTGACGAAATTCGAAAACTAGCAGAAACAACGAATAACACAGCAGAAAAAATTACGAGCAATTTACAGGACGTTAATCAAACAAACAAATCTGCAGTGGAAAAAATGAATCAAAACAACATCATGGTAGAAGAGAATTTAGGTAAAACAGACGAAGTGAACCAATCATTTCAGAATTTGACAACTTCTCTCCAAAATATTTATGAGCGTTTTTCAAACTTCGAACGTCAAGCTGAATCAGTAAAAGAACATTCTACGGAAGTGGAATCATCAACAAGTGATTTAGCCGCTATTATTGAAGAGGCTTCCGCAAGCTTAGAAGAAGTAAGTGCTTCTATCGAGAACTTAAATAAACAAAATCAACAAATTGGGGATACGTTGAAAGAAACGGAAACGGTTGCAAAGAACTTGATATCTTAATAAGAAAAACCCTTATTGATTAGCATCAGTAAGGGTCTTCTTAAAACGTTAATTCTGAATACATACACCATAGTCCATTAGCGCTTGTCTTAAGTTACTCACAATTTTGAATGACGACAAGTCAATCCCTAACGAAACAATTGTCTGAGCCATTTCTGGACGTAGACCGCTAAGGACTGGCGTCACTCCTAATATTTTCAACGTCTTCATCAAATCGGAAAGTCTACTTGCTACATATGTATCGATAACCGATACTCCTGAAAGATCAATAAATATCAACGTCAGTTTATAAGCAATGACTTCATTGATCGTCGTATCCATTAACACCATAGACCGTTCTTCATCTAAATGACCGATAAGGGGCAATACTCCAATCCCACTAGAAATTGGCACAATTGGTGCTGACATCTCTTTAATAAAATCATTGGTCTCTTTGATCTTTTTCTCATGGTGTTGTATAAATGCAACGGAAAAAGAATAAGTTGCTTTATCAATGATTTCATTTAGCATGAGCGATGCTTTAAAAATGGTGTCATTGGTTATTTTTTTGTCTTTTGTCCAATTTTCTATGAAACTCCACAAAACCTCACGATAATACTTCGTCATCGGCATAATATTAGCTAAGGTTCCACCTTTAGATATGGCATGAACGCCTAATTTATTAGCCCACTCATCAATCGATTGTTTTGGCTCTAAATGTATAAACAAATTTGATGCCATGTCAACGAATTCAAGTCTAATTGCAAATAACTCCTCATCAGTCACAAGAGCATGTGAATTTTCAGCCATGTTCTCGCTTGAATGAGAAATCAATTGATTGACAATAGACTCTCTTTGTCTTGAGATTGCTTCCCCAATTTCAGCTAGTTCCTCCACAACTTTTATATCTTTTATATAATATTTAATCATGTCTGTTCCACCTCCTCGCATCTATACAAGCAACAACAATGTATCTCGTTTAAAATAGATTACTCCATTATAGTATATAATACATAACTACATATTCGTAAGCTTCTCCATAAAACATACTAGCTTAAACTATTTTACTTATGATGATTCTTTTTTTCAACATGTAAATAGTCATAATGCCACAATCTAGTACAAACTTAGGTAATTCCAAGTTTCCTTTCGTAATGTATTTTAAAATACTTATACACATGAATTTGATAATGATCGATAACGGCATCGCACTGACTATGATAGTTCTTATTAGACCTTGCGAGTGATAGAGAAATTGTTGAAGAGCCAACGCTAAAGCAACAAAGGCATAAATCGCACATGCGTTAAATCCCCCAAAAAGCCAAGTATACGTTACACCTCCACCCCCCTTCTATTCTCCGTCTCCTAATGGCGGTGTTGAAAATATGCAATGTGTTCCGATACACCATAAAAGAAAAGACCTACTCCACTCCAATGCCTGCTGCAAACTACATCGAAAACTATCTAGGATTTCATCCACATCAAAATGGAATGATTCCGTTAATAAATTAATTAATTCATATAAATAATATTTTTAAATAAGTTTGACAAGCCTTTTTAATAGTCATTCGGTATTGATTTACTGAACTAAAGTTAATCTGTCGTTTTCTCCCTATTTGCACGTTATAAACATTGTTAAAAAATTGTCACCAAATATTAGTACCTGGTGATTAAACGCTATTGAATCCCCATATTAATCTTGGTAAGATGAACATAATTCAATGAATTAATCGAAAGTTTAAACTTCTTTTGACACTCATTGAAAAAAGGAAAAGGGTGAGTTAATTGAAGCTACCAGAACTTAAGATTGCACACATGAAGCCGAAGTTGCCAATCATTCAGGGGGGAATGGGCGTCCGAATTTCGCTTAGTAATTTAGCTTCGGCCGTATCCAATGCAGGGGGAATCGGAATCATTTCCGGTACTGGCATTCCAATTGACGAAATGAAATCACATATTAGAAAAGCACGAGAGAAAACGAAAGGTGCAGGGTATATTGGCGTAAATGTCCTTTATGCCATGTCAGACTTCGCCGATACAATCAAAGCAGCCATGGAAGAGAAAGTTGATTTCATCATTTCTGGCGCTGGAATATCTAGGGACATGTATAATTGGGGAAAATCGTATGATGTTCCAGTTATTTCGATTGTATCATCCGCTAAATTAGCGAAAATGTCACAACGTTTAGGTGCTGCTGCTGTTGTTGTTGAAGGAACGGAAGCTGGTGGACATATCGGAACGGACCGACCATTGTTTGATATATTACCTGAGGTTGTGGAAGCAGTAGACATTCCTGTTATAGCTGCTGGAGGGATCGTTGACGGAAAAGATGTACGAAGAGCAATTGAAGCTGGTGCATCTGGTGTTCAAATGGGCACACGCTTTGTGGCAAGTGAAGAATGCGATGCTCCGTTATCATTTAAAGAGAAATATTTAAATGCAAGAGAAACAGTTCTTATTAAATCCGTTGTCGGTTTAGAAGGTCGTGCTGTCGCAAATAACTTTACAGATCGAATTAGCAATGATCAAAAAATTAAAATAGATAAATGCGTGTCTTGTTTAAAAAAATGTTCGCATCGTTTTTGTATTTTAGATTCATTACTCACTTCTGCTGGAGGAGACGCTGAAGAGGGGTTGGTGTTTAGTGGTTCAAGAGTTGGAGATATTCACGATATTCTACCCGTAAAACGAATTCTAGAAAATATAAAAAAAGAATTTTACGAAGTAGAAACCTTCGTGAAAGGTTGATATAACAGGATTATCAAGGTAATCTAAAAAGGTATATCAAAATTTATTAAAAAAAATTTAATAAAAAGGTATCTTTATTGACTGATAGAGGCTATACTAAAGAAAGCTTATTGACGTTCGGATATGAATGAAAGATGAAAGCTTTAACGAGTGATTTTCCTCTGGATTGATTAAATGAAGAGCTCAAGTAGTAATATAATGTGGGCAAACCCCGCACAGGAGGAATTTTTAATGACACAAGGTACAGTAAAATGGTTTAACGCAGAAAAAGGTTTCGGTTTCATCGAAGTTGAAGGACAAGACGACGTTTTTGTTCACTTCTCCGCTATTCAAGGTGAAGGTTTCAAATCACTTGAAGAAGGACAAACAGTAAACTTCGACATCGAGCAAGGTCAACGTGGACCACAAGCAGCTAACGTACAGAAGTAATAAATTTAAGGCCCTTATCCAAGGGCCTTTTTTATTTGTATTTTTACCCTTTACCTTTTCATGGCGCCAATACTTTCTTGTTAGCTAATTATCTTTGTTTCACTTAGTAACTCATTGTTCAGATTTTCTTTCTTCACTCCATCTTAACGTTGCAGAAATTCCTTCTTCTAAAGAAGTAGCTGGAACCTCCCCTACCTCTCTTTGATATTTCATTCCACTAAGCAGAACAGGTTCTTTAGTTAAATACATCATCTCCACCATTTCTTTCATCGAGGGGTTGAAAAGTCCAAGAAAACGAATCATTGATTTTCCAATTGATCGAACCGGTTTTTTGTAACCATTTACATTGCGAATAATAGTCACAATTTCTGCACCTGTCTTTCGTTCTCCGCTAGGAATATTCCAATTTTGATTATAATATTTTTCACTAGAAGCAAGTGTTACCATTGCTTTTGCCCCATCATTTGTAAATAAGAACTCTCGACGTTTATCCATAGGCCCGACAAATATTGTGCCCTTCTGATCAACTACATTTCTTAAAGTTGCAGCAAGAATTGTGTTATCCGCATTCGGACCATAAAAGTCAGGCAGGTGAACGATCAAGTAAGGTATTCCGCTCTCTTTTATCTTCGTTTCCATTTCCAACCTAATTTTCCCTTTCTTCGTATTAGGTTTTTTCTCCACGTCTTCTGTGACCACTCTTGCTTGTTTTCCGTAGGCATAAATATTATCAACAAGAGCAATTTTTGCTTGTTGCTGTTTTGCAACTGAAATGATCACCTTCATACATGCAACATGCTTTTCGCTCCATTCTTCATAAGGAAAACTGATCGCATGAAAAATAACGTCTACCCCCTTTGCTGCTAATGACACTTCTTCATGGTTCAGAGCATCTCCAGAAAAAATCGTGACCTTATCTTGGTCAGAAAATAAGGTCGCTAACTTATTTTTTCTACGAGCGAAAGCTACTACATTAACCTCTTTTGACACTAGCTCTAGAGCTAAAGCATAACCTATTCCTCCAGAAGCACCTATTACTAAAGCATTTTTCATTACCATTCCTCCTTTTGACCATTGGTCAAATACTGTTTAAAAAATCACTGGTATAAACCAGTAATGAAAATTTGTTTTCACTCATGAATCGATCAAGGCTTTCATTGTGAACAATACATGTGTTTTAGCTGCTCCTTCGGCTTCTTTAAAACTATTTACATAACCTCGATAATGAGATACAAAACCGAGCAAAGAAATGAAAGCCGACCAAATTATTTTAACTGCAATGGGTTGACTAACCATTTGTTGAATTGCATTTGCAAATTTATGATAACTTAGCGATGCCGACTGCTGAGATAAACTATCTACTTCTGCATGTCGAATCATAAACATAATTTCGAATTGATTTTGATGATTTAATCCAAATGAAATAAAACGAAGAAACAGATTATACAACTTTTCATTATCATCCATATCATCACAATTAACAATATCATCTATTTCTTGATTTAGTTCAGTAAAATCCTTCTCTACGATCGCATAAAACAATTCTGCTTTGTTTTTAAAATGGTAATAAATAGCTCCGTGGCTACATCCTAGTTTTTTTGCTATATTTCGCATGGAAACTTGACGATAATCATTCCTGACAAATTGCTCTCGCGCTTCTTGAATAATCCCGCCTCTCGTTAATTCTTGAGAGGTACCTTTTTTTGTTTTCATCGATTCCTCCAATCATTTGACCACTGGTCAATTTAATTATAGGTTCCCTTTTAAAATTTTGCAAGAAGTTTCACAAAAATTTTACATTATTTCGGACTCGATTTTCAAGAGGATTTAATCTCTCTCCACATTATAGCCAGATTATTTATCAGCTAATATTCATTTTATTATTTGCCAATCAGTACATATTCCTTTTCTTTTTTAACCATAATACGTAGTGAGGGGAATGTTGATTTGCTTATCTGAGTAAATCAGCTTTTTCTCAGCGACTTATTTAACAAACCATGTGGAGGTGAATAACATGAGCAACCAAGACAGAAGAAATAACCGTAACGCTCGCAATAACAACAATAACAACAACAATGATTTGGATGTTAACAACGTTAACACTGAATTTTCTGAGGAAAATGACGCGCAGAACTTTAATAACAGAAATAACCGCAATAACAGAAACAACAACAATAACAACAACAATAATAACAACAACTAAACATGGTTGGCTGTCTCAAAGGAAGGAAACAACTCCTTCATTGGGACAGCCCTCTTTATTTTAAGCTCTTTTATTAAAAGTTTAAATTGTAAAATATCCCATCATTCAAAACGAACTTTTTCATATCAATCCTATTCATAAGAAAATCGATCGAAAAGCCATTATAGTTAATATATTTGAGAATAGATGTAAAGTAAGCTACGATGAGATTATTCACGATCATCGTTAAAGGAGGTTTTCCGATGTTAAGCGGCCGTTTACAACAATTTTCTGATAAGTATTTAGATGAACTTACGCTTCATGACGTTCACGAGTTTTTTGAAAAAGGTACCATTACTGCAAAAGACCTTGTCCTATTATACCTTGAACGTATTTCCTTGTTTGATTCTGGATCAAATGGATTAAATGCGATAATAGAAATAAATCCTGATGCGTTACATATTGCCGAATCATTGGATTATGAAAGACAAGAAACGGGGTCTCGTGGAGCTCTTCATGGTATTCCTGTGCTAATCAAAGATAATCTTGCTACAGCTGATAAAATGCATACAAGTGCTGGCTCATTGGCGATGAAAGATTCTTATGCTCATGAAGACGCCTTTCTCGTAAAACAGTTACGGGAGGCAGGTGCGATTATACTAGGTAAAACAAATATGACGGAATGGGCAAATTTTATGACTGACGGTATGCCTGCAGGTTTCAGTTCAAGAGGTGGACAAGTTGTGAATCCTTACGGAAGAAGCTTTGATGTCGGTGGTTCAAGTACTGGATCTGCCACTGCTATTGCTGCAAATTTTGCTATGTTATCTATCGGTACAGAAACATCAGGATCCATCTTAAGTCCTGCTAGCCAACACTCTGTCGTAGGTGTGAAGCCAACCGTAGGTCTTCTAAGTAGAACGGGAATCATTCCTATTTCTATCACACAAGATACGGCGGGACCGATGGCTCGAACCGTGAAAGATGTCGCAACATTTCTTAACTATTTATCCACAGTCGACGAATTTGACCACCCTACAAATTCCAATGTTTTAACAGAATTAGATTTCACAAGCGTATTGGATAAGGAAGGATTGAAGGGGAAACGTATCGGTATTGTTAGAGAAGTGTTTGATCAAATGGCACCCGAACAAGTCCTTGTTATGGAAGAAGCCATCCTACAATTACAAAAATCGGGTGCTGTTGTGGTTGATCCCGTACAAATACCTTCTTCTCAATCACCATGGACAATAGATGTGATGATTCATGAGTTTAAAGTTTCCTTAAATACGTACTTACACGATTTTGCTGGGAGTCCTGCTCCTAACTCATTAAAAGAATTAATATCATTTAATCAAATGGATCCAGAAAACAAACTTAAGTTTGGTCAATTAATGTTAGAAAGATCGGAAAAAACAAGTGGTACATTAACGGAATCTGAATACCTCTCTGCGCTCACATTTGATCACGTATATTCAAAGGAAATGGGCATAGATGCATGCATAGAAGAAAATCAACTAGACGCATTTGTTTTTCCAAATAACCTCGGCGCCTTTATTCCCGCCAAAGCTGGTTATCCTTCCGTAACTGTCCCTGCTGGTTATACATCAAAAGGGGAACCTGTTGGAATCACTTTCTCAGGAACCGCTTATGCTGAACCGACATTATTGAAATTAGCCTATGCTTTCGAGCAAGCAACAAATCATCGAGTGAAACCAACACTCCCATAATAAATCTTCCGGAAGACAAAGGTTATGAAAGCCTTTGTCTTTTTTCGTTTTACTAACATTTATTTCAGTTCTCGAAATAACTATGGTAAAATGACCCTATCAATTTTAATAGGAGGAATATTTATATGACGACGGAAAAATTAATTGTTTTAAATAAAGATGAAGATACGGTTTCCATCGTTAATCTGGAAGCAAAAGCAGTCGAGAAAACAATTGCGACCGACCACAACCCTCACGAAATTGTCGTTACACCAGATGGTAAAAAATCTTATATTGCTTGTTCACTAGGTAATGTTGTTGACGTTATGGATAATGATACATTTCAAATTACGAATCGCATCAAACATCCAGACTTCAGTTTCCCTCATGGCGTTGGTTTAACGAAAGACGGAGATAAATTATATTTAGCTTCTACCTATAGTGAAAAAGTATTTATTATTAATACAAAAACGGATGAAATTGAAAAAGTGATCCCAACTTCCCAAAAATATTCTCACATGATATCATTTTCTCCTGACGGAAAAATCGTTTACATTCCAAATATCGGTAGTAATAATATTACTGTAATGGATGTAGAAACAGAAGAAATTGTTAACCACTTTCCTGTTGGTCCTGGTCCAGAAGGTGTCGCTGTTCATCCTAATGGAGAACATATTTATGTTGCAAATCAAGATGATGACACATTATTTGTTATCGACACGAAAACATTGGAAGTTTTACATAAACGTCGTGTAGGAGGTACTCCAGTTCGGCTTGTCTTTTCTCCTAATGGAAAGTACGCACTTATTGCAAACCGTCAATCTGGTGATGTTTCTGTTATTGAAACAGAGCAGAATATTAACGGTCAAGTTCGCCCTTGGGAAATCAAAAGATTACCTGTGGGAGTATGGGCTGGTGGTATCGTATTTAATGAAGCTGGTACTTATGCATACGTGGCTAATAATAAAACAAATGACGTTTCGCTCATTAATATGAACACTTTAAAAGAAGAGCAGCGAATCGATGTCGGTATTCACCCTGATGGGATCGCATACCTAAAACAATAGAAATGGATAAGCCTGGGGCACATTGCTTCAGGCTTTTTTCTATGACTTTCATATACTTTCATCCATTCTCATTCTAGAAAAAGAATTGTAATACTAATCTTCATTTTTCTTCATATAATGTAACACAATGCTTTAAATGTACCATTATTTCGTTTGGTGCTTTTCTGTAACAGGAATGAATTAACGTATAAAGGGGTTTATATCTATGCAAATCAGAGTGAGGCAAGGTGATACCTTTTGGTATTATAGTCAACTGTTCAATATGCCATTACGATTGATTACTGATTCAAATCCTACTGTTAATCCAATGGCTCTGCAAATTGGGCAACGGATCAATATTCCTGGATATTATATTAATTTCTATACGATAAAACCTGGCGACTCATTATGGAATATTGCTACCCAATTAGGCATTCACCTTGATAAACTTTTTTTATTAAATCCAGATATTCAACCACTCGGGCTACAAGTTGACCAGAGGATAAATATTCCATTTAAAGTAATGAGTCCCGTTGTTCGCGGGAAAAGAAATTATACGTATACGACGATGGTGAATGAACTTCAACAACTGTTTGAAATTTATCCTTTTGTACGATCTCGCTTAATTGGTCAATCTGTGATGGGAAAAGATTTGATCGAACTTCAAATTGGTCATGGTGATAAAAGAGTCCATTTGAACGGATCTTTTCATGCCCACGAATGGATTACAACACCAATTTTAATGCAAACATTGAATGACTATTTATTGGCATTAACAAATATGAGTGACATTCGTGGACTTGAGATGTTCCCTTTTTATGAGACAGTTCATTTATCTATTGTACCAATGGTTAATCCTGATGGCGTTGACCTTGTCATTGAGGGGGCTCCTGATGAGGAACCATATCGAAGCAATGTTCTCACGTTAAATGAAGGAAATCTCGATTTTTCTGGTTGGAAAGCAAATATTCGTGGCGTTGATTTAAACAATCAATTTCCTGCATTGTGGGAAGAAGAAACGGAAGTAAAACCTGATCAACCAGGTCCTCGTGACTTTCCGGGAGAAGCTCCTTTAACGGAACCTGAAGCGATTGCCATGGCGAATCTAACGAGAGAGTCAGCCTTTGATCGCGTTCTTGCTTACCATACCCAAGGAAAAGTCATCTATTGGGGCTTTCAAGGTTTAGAACCCCCAGCGGCAAGGATTATTGTCGAGGAATTTGCTCGTTTGAGCGGTTATATTCCTATACAATATGTTGAAAGTTATGCGGGATACAAAGATTGGTTTATACAAGAATATCAAAGACCAGGTTATACGATTGAATTAGGTATAGGAGTCAATCCTCTACCAATTGAACAATTCGATGAGATTTACGAGGAAAACCTCGGGATTTTTCTAGCGAGTTTGTACATGTAGATAGCCCTATTTTCACCAACGTTTATTTATAGAGAGTACCAAGTGGACTTTTGAAATTTCGTTTATATATTTATGTTCAACATCGCTATCTCCTCTCCCCTTCTTAGTTTTTCGAACAGCTGATGATATCTAAATGGTATAGAAAAATGAGTCAGAATCAATACATCTGACTCGTTTTTAATTTCATTTTGGATAAAATCCAATCTCTTTACTATTAAAAAGTAAGTTAGTAAACTTTAAGTGCCTTCTTTCACAATATCGAATAGTATCTTATACTTAAATTGGAAGCGTTCTCATCTTTACAATACGAGGAGGAGTTATCATGGAATATCGTCAACTCGGAAAAAGTGGATTATTGGTCAGCGATTTATGTTTAGGTACAATGACTTTCGGACGAGAAACATCAGAAGCTGATAGTCATCACATTTTAGATCATTATAAAGAAAATGGGGGCAACTTCATTGATACGGCAGATGTGTATACTCGCGGAAAATCGGAGGAAGTTGTTCACGCATGGCTTAAACATCAACGAAGAGAAGACTTTATCTTAGCGACAAAAGTCCGCTTCCCAATGGGAGAAGGAGCTAACGATGTTGGTTTGAGTCGAAAACATATTCTAGATGGTATCGATGCAAGCTTGAAACGTTTAGGTACAGATTACATTGATCTTTATCAAGTTCATGCTTGGGATCCACTTACGCCGCTTGAGGAAACATTAAGTACATTAAATGATCTTGTCCGTTCTGGAAAAGTTCGCTACATAGGGGCAAGTAACTTCACTGGATGGCAACTTCAAAAAGCGATCGATTTAAGCGCTCAACACGGGTGGGAAAAGTTCATTTGTTTACAACCTCAATATAATTTACTCAACCGTGCAACGGAATGGGAATTGCTCGATGTCTGTATCAATGAAGGGGTTGGCGTCATTCCTTGGAGTCCTCTCCGTGGAGGATGGTTAAGTGGAAAATTCAGACGTGGGATGACAGAACCACCAACAGAATCACGTATTTCCAAGGCTGAAAAGGAAGGTTGGGGTGAGTCATGGAGCAATTACAACCATGAATACACGTGGCGTGTGTTAGACGAACTCCACGCTGTTTCTAACGAAACCGATAAAACACCAGCTCAAGTTGCGATTAACTGGCTTCTTCAGCGCCCAGGTGTCACAGCTCCAATTGTTGGTGCAAGGACATTAGAACAGTTACAGTCCAATCTCGAAGCCAGCGGTTGGGCTCTGACAGAAGATCACATGGAAAGGCTCAATAAAGCTAGCGACCTTTACACAACATATCCTTATGATCAGATGGCGATTGACCAGCGAAATGCTGCAAGAAAATAAGTTAATTCACATAGAAAAACGCCCTCGAGGGCGTTTTTCTTTTCATGAAGGCGAAATAATTCCGATCAAGTGTTCGTATTGTTAGAAAGGAAATAGATCAAAGCCATGTTTAGATGACTTCTTCGTATGCTTCGTGAGTGTTATAAGCACGTGTGTACAAGTAATCAAGGTCTGCATCCGTCAAAACCATTAATTTCTCAAAAGACATTTCCCTTACGTTAGATAGAAACTTAATCATGTTTTCTCGTTCTTGACGATTCATACGATCCATCTCCTTTTTAAACTGTTTTAAAACAGATTTTATTTTATAAATGTATTATATAACAGATAAGTTTTGTTCGTCAACATATTTTCTAAAAAAAAATAAACTTAGGCTTGTTTTCAATTAGTAGATCGAGAAAAAAGACTGTACTCGTCACTATTGAGCACAGTCTGAAAGGAAAAGTATGTTATAAAATAACTAGTTATCTCTTATTTATTATCGTTTGAGTCGGTTTTGTAAACAAACCTACAAATAGAATAATCGATCCATTTAATACGACTAACGTTGTGAAAAACAATGTTATTATTCCAGTTCCAAATCCACCATCATCAAATTGTGCTCCTATGAAAAGGCTACTATAAAAGATGACCGGTGATATAAGAAGAACAATGATTCCAGCAATTACTCGACCTTTTCGATATTCTCCAGCTATCTTAATAACAATAAGATTTAATACAATAAAAAAAATAATAATTCCTGTTCCTATAACAAATAAATTCAACATATTAACTCCTCTTCCTTGTTACTTTACTAAGTGTGATTGAATTATACTTATGTATTTTCATTCCAATTGTGAATTTAAAACAAATAAAGAATAAGACAAAAAATGATAAACAACTTGTGTTTCCATTTTGGCTTCGCATTCTCTAACAGAACCTGTTCATCTCCTTGTAATATCGCATTTTCAATTGGTTTAATAACATCAACAGCTTCATTTATTTTTGTTTGATCAACAAATATATCCGTTCCAAAACTAGTATCTCCCATAAACACCGTTAAATAACCACCTGCTTCTCTATATTTTCTCATCGTGTTTATATCAAAAGATTCTAGTAAACTTGTAAGCATATTTGCGTTCATCTCACTTGACGCTGTTGTTAAATATGTCATTTCCACATACTCTAGATACGGTTTATCTTCATCTACATCATGAAGGATGTCAACCAATTCACCATGACAATCAGCACATGTATTTTTCTTATCCACGTATTCCGAATGGCATTGTGGACAATAACGCATACAAACAACACTCCTCAATCATTCAGTATTTAACGGCAACGCTTCATAAAATATAAGGGTAAGTTTAGTTGAGGTTTCTTTAAAGGTTAAGGCTTATTACTGTCATAATCATCATATTGTTAGGTTACAGAAAATAAACATAAGTGAATTGTATTCGATATTTTTTAGATAGGAATCACCTTTAAAGCAAGTTATTCTGGATAAGTCTCTCTCAAAAATTCCACAGATTGCTTTATTAATGCTTTCAACACCTCTTCATTGATGTCAGCAACTTTATTAATATACACACACGCTTTTCCAGTTGTATGTTTTCCAAATTCTTTTAATAGTGCTCCTCTTTTTTCATCTCCAGTTGCAAAGTACAAACTAATTTTCGCTTTTCTTGGAGAAAAGCCTACAAGGGGAGCATCACCTTCATGTCCAGTAGCATATTTGTAATGATATGATCCAAAACCGATAATACTTTCTCCCCACATCTTCGCCTTATACCCTGTCGTTTCAGTGAAAATATCTAAAAGTTTATATGCATCTTCTCTTTTTTTATCACTGGCCACTTTTTCTATAAAAGCTATAACACTGTCTTCTGTTTCTTTTGTTTTTAACTGATACATAGTGAATTCCTCTTCTCTGACTTTTTTTACGAAGAATAGCCTTTTAATAGTATCAAACACTTAAAAAGGGGAGACTAACTCAACTTTTATTCGATCAGGATCTTCGAAGTAAACAGCATAATAATTTTCTCCTCCAGCGTAGGGATGCTTGTCCTTATAGAGTATGGTAACGTGACGTTTTCTTAATTGGTCAGTGACATCGTCCACATGTTTTCTTGATAGAGCATGAAAAGCTAAATGATTGAGGCCTATCCGGCATCTATGATAAGGGGGATATAGATGTTTGTCTTCTGTTTGCACAAAAACAATATATGTATCTTCTAACTTCCAACTTTGTCCCTCCCCCCAAACTTGATGCTGTTCATAACCGAGTTCTTCGAGAAACCATCCCCAAAAAGATACTGATTTTTCTAAATTCGAGACATACAGCTCAACATGATGCAAAAGTCCTTTTGACATCCTTTCCCCTCCTGTTCTCTTCCTTACGCTTATCTTACCTGTTAAAAAAACAAACAACAATATCTTCTAAACAAACCTAGGCAACTTTTTTCCAATACGTTTTATTCCCATTACTCGTTAAAACGGCATTTGTCGGAACTTGTTTTATTAAAAACACATTCAATACATCTACGGAGGAAGCGGCAGCATTTACAAGAATTAATACCTTCATAAATGTTGTCAGAAGGCCAAATATATGAAGAATAAAAGGTAACACAATAGAGAGGATGATAAAAGGTGCGAGTGAAATAATAAGGAATTTCGTTTTCCCAATCAGTTCTTCGGTGTAAACAAACCCTCCAAATAAAGTTAATCCAATTAAAGTACTTGAGGATTTACTGAAATTAGGAATAAAAACGAGGTGAATGAATTCGTGTATAATAATAAATAAAATAAGTCCAATTATTAAACCAAAATGAATTGAAAAGACTACTCCGTTTGCATTTACTCCTAATTCTACTAAAGTTAAAGAAGTGTATGTCATCATGAGACCAATGGCAAGAAAAACATTAATAACCATTAATGGAAGCGATAAACAGATAGCAATGAAAAGACTTTCCGGTTCTTTTAAAGGCTTCCAATCGTTATTTAGTAAATCTGTATGCTTTTGTTCATTCCAGTCCGGGATACGACTAACTATTTTCAATTTTTCACCTTCTTCTTTATATTGATTTAAAAGTGAGAAAGCCTGAGAAATAGCTCCTCAAGCTTTCATATTGCTAAATAATTTCACACCTTTTCTTCCGTAGGCCTTATCACATCGTATGAGCCATTTTGTTTTTTAGACATCGTTGCAATTATTTTTCCCCATGAATTACGTGCACATCTAATTTTTCGGATCATGAAAATTGATCATGTTTATCTCTCTATTCGTTTGAAATATTCTTCTATTTATTCCATTCGAGCATCTCGAGACGGTTTCCGAATGGATCATTGACGTATATTCTATTTGCTCCAGGTAGATTGTTGTCTTCCGTAAAGCTCGTTCCAAATCGTTTAAATCGTTGTTTTAATTTTTCAATATTCTCAACTTCAAAAGCCGGGTGGGCTTTTTGAGCTGGTGAAAATGGCTCTTCTATTCCTATATGGATGTCAACATTTCCATAATTAAACCACACTCCACCTCGTTTTTTTAATACATCAGGTTTGACTAATTCTTGAAACTGTAATATCCCTCCAAAAAACTCTCTCGCTTGGTCTTCTGATCCCTTAGGTGCTGCAAGTTGAACATGGTCAATCGCTTTAAACATAATAATGCCTCCTCTTTGTCAAACCTTTCTTCTTACTATTATCAATCACTGACGTGGCAAGCACTGAAGAAAATGATAAATGAGCGTTGTGATGTCTTCTTTCATCACTCATACTCGTCTTTTATCAAACCATACATCATTAAATCATAGAACTGATCGAAACGATACACGTGTTGTTTTAATGTGCCTTCATATATTAGACCGATTTTCTCCATCACTCTCCAAGAACCAGGATTATTCTTAAAGGCGTTCGCTAAAACTTTGTTCAAATCAAGCTCTTTGAAACAGTATCGAAGGAGTTCACGTGCCGCTTCTGTGCAATATCCCTGTCCCCAATAAGATGCGCCAATCCAGTAGCCTAATTCACCTCGTTTGTGAGTAGCGTTTATTTTTATATTGATCAGGCCTATTAAGTGCTGACTACTTTTTTCAATGATTGCAAAAATCACAAGTTCACCATTCTCCTGTGAGATATTAACTCGCTGGATGAAATTTTTTGCTGATCCTGGAGGATAAGGATGAGGAATATTTAGAGTTGTTTTCGCAACATCATATTTGCTCGCCAGTTCTTCTATCCTATTTGCATCACTTCCATGTAAAGGCCTTAAAAGTAATCTATCCGTTTCTAACGAAATCATTATTATCATCTCCATTAATTTATCTTTGGTTAATATCAAAGCAGCGAAACTATGTACAATATTAACACATATTCCCATTTATTCTGCTTAAATAATCGAAACTTAAAATCTGTCATTCAATTAAAAACACCCAACATTCCTATTAGGAACGTCAGGTGATTAAGTTTAATTGATAACTCTTTATCCACTTTTTTTGAATAACATTCTGCCACGTTCCAACACCTAACACTACTCTCGCTGAAATGCTCGTTTTGCACTGCGAACGGATAAAGAAACCGTCACAATACATACGGCAGTAATCACTGCAATTCCTGACAAGATCGGTCCCATCACCCAGCCATCAATCAATACAGCTCGCATGCTTTCAAATAAATATGTCGTTGGATTTATCGTTGCTGCAATCCGTAGCCAAGACGCTTCAATGAGTTCAAGTGGAACAAATGTTGTACTAAGAAAGATTAGTGGAAAGAAGATTAGTGTACCCGCTTGCGCTGCTTGTGCGTTTTTTGTTTTCAACGCAAGTGCAACAGAATAGCCCGCAAAAGCAAGCCCCCAACCGATCGCTAAAAGGATGACAACGAGAACGCCACCAAAACCTGCCGCTACATTTAAACCTAAAAAAAATGCTACTGTCAATATAATAATCGTTTGCATCAACAACTGTAGCATTCCGGCAATCGTTGGACCTAAAACGATTGCTAATCTCGTTACTGGCGTTTGCAATAGTCGAGCGAAATAGCCTGATTCCAAGTCTCGAACAAGGGATTGTCCCGCTCCGCCTGCCCCTCCAACAGCTGCAGATACAATAGAAACTGGCAAAATAAATGCTAAATAATCAGCTCCATCAAACTCAGGTAACTGTGAAATACCACTTAGTCCACCTGTATAGACTAATAAGAAAAATAAACTTATAAACAAGTTTGGAATGAACGTAAATGGGTTTCGAATAAGCACAATCAAACTTCGTTTCGTTAAAATCCACGTATGAATTACCAATGACTGCATCCCCATTACGCTCCCTCCTCTTTTTCACCCGTTACACGAATAAACACATCATCAAGCGTTGGTGAGGAGATGTCTAATTCATTAATTTGGATACCCGCTCTTGTTAATTTTTCCATCAGCATCGGTAATCGTTTCGTCGCTTCTTGAATCGTTAATGTGACTCGAGAACCTTGATGCTCAATCCCTCCTGAATTTTTCAACATTCGTGCTGCTGATCCTGCAATCTGATCGTCAGCAAATTCGAACGTAATCAAGTCTGCCCCGATCGAGTCCTTGAGCTCATCTGCTGTTCCTGATGCAACGAGTTTGCCACGATTAATAATACTAATATAGTCAGCTAATTCATCGGCTTCTTCTAAATACTGTGTTGTCAAAAATACCGTAACTCCTTCTTCACGGTTTAATCGACGAATTTCATTCCATATCGCTTTACGATTCAATGGATCAAGTCCTGTCGTTGGTTCATCCAAAAATAAAATTGTCGGTTCGTGAACAAGGGTAGCAGCCAAATCCAAACGACGACGCATTCCCCCAGAAAATTTCTTAATTTGTCGATTCGCATCTTTCGTCAGTCCAACCATTTCTAAAAGTTTTGACGTTCTTTCTTTCGCTTGTTTTCGAGTCATATGAAATAACCTAGCTTGAAGTTCAAGAATTTCTCTTCCAGTCAGATCTTGATCTAAGCCAGTGTCTTGCAACACAACGCCGATTTCCCATCGAACTTTCTCTGGTTCTTTTTTTACATCAAATCCACTGACCTTTACTAATCCTGACGTTGGTTCACTTAACGTCGTTAAAATCTTGATCGCCGTTGTTTTTCCTGCTCCATTCGGCCCGAGAAACGCATAACATTGTCCACGATTTACGTGAAGAGATATCCCATCAACTGCTATGAAATCATCCTTGAATTTTTTCACGAGATTGCTGATTTCGATAGTTCCTTTTGTCATAGCGCATCCTCCTTTATTATCCTCTTACGTAGAAGATTTCTATCCCATTCCCTTTTTCCATATAGCGAACACCTTTCAAAATATTATTCACACTGGTGTGAAAATCTTCACCACCTTCAAATCCTCACTCTTCATCGCTATTTAATGTTTAAATGCAAAAAAAACCTCCCGCATAACGAGAGGTTTAGCTTGATTATTTCATTTTATGCTACGCGCTTATCTGTGTTCGGTGTAAACTTATCTTTAAAGATGACAGTACGAATATATGGAATCACCCATCGGTCACCACCGAATTTTCCAGCATTGTAACCTGCTGCAAGAATAAAGATCGTTAACAATACCATCCAAGGGTTTGAAGAAACCGTTCCTGCAAACATAAATGCAAAGTTCATTGTAATACCGAAGAAGGCAGCTGCTGTTGTTAATACACCTAAGATTAACCCTAGTCCAACAAGCACTTCTCCCCAGGCAACCATAAAGCTAAAGAGATTTGCATTTGGTAAAGCGAAATTTTCTAGAAACGCATGATAGGTTGGATATTGTTCTATCACTGCTTCGTTGTTGATCGCTCCATTTAAATAACCGCTTGCATCAAATGGCTCTGCTCCAAACGCTTTATCCCAACCTGCTGTTAACCATTGATATCCAAGATATACCCGTAAAAACGTTAATACTCCCGCTGCAATTTTGTTGTTTCGTAAGAAATCCATAAACATGATTCATTCCTCCTAATTTTTCTTGTTTTTGAAGGTAGTTGGTAATCACCATTTTATAAATGAATGATAAGTTCTTTTCTGTCTCAGTGATTGTGGGTGATCACTAACTATCTTTCTATAGTCTTAGTATATAATGGATAATCCCAACGCGACCGTCCTACTTGTGAACAGTTCGTTGCAAAACGATGACCTATTTGTGAACTATTTGAAAAGTTCTATTATCTAACTTCATTTTTACGTTTTTGCACCTGTTATCAAAAGATTGATAATGGAACCTTTTCTTAAAACGACAAAAACACAATTCTCTTATAGAATTGTGTTTTTCTTTAAAGAATCATTTATTCTTTTTTTGATCCGTTATTCCTACTTTCCCTCGAATAATCGTGTCTTTCTTAACAGAAAGACCAGATTTCGTTTTGTCTTCTTCGCTTCGAACTACCGTCGAGTGATCTTGATTTTCTAAATCTTTTAATAGTCTTTTAAAATCTGAAAATAAATCTTTCTTTTTCATCCAAATCACCTATCTTTCTCGCAGGTTTATCGGTGCGATGGATCATCATTTTTTCGATTCAACCGGTTCTTCTAGACGCTTTTCCAGTTGTTTGATTCGATCTTGTAGTTGTTCATTCTCTTCTTGTATTTCATTAACTTTCAATCCCTTTGAAGAATAGTGTGGATCCGTTTCCCACCAATCCATACCAATTTCTTTTGCTTTATCAACAGAAGCAACCATTAACCGTATTTTAATTGTTAATAATTCTACATCAGCAATATTTACTTGAATATCACCGGCAATGACGACTCCCTTATCAAGAACCGTTTCCAACACATCAACAAGACTGTTTGATGCTGTTGACTGTTTGATCGAGTTGTTATTATCCATGGTATTCCTCCTTATTCTACTTGCCACTTAATTATCGTTTATAAATGTATAACCTCTGTTTTATAGCAAATTCCCTAATGGTCCAAGGTCAATATTTAAATCATCATCATCAAGTCCAAATACTTCTTTAAGTTCTTCCATTTTTTCTTCAAGATTCATAAGTGCAACACCTAATTCTTCTTCTTGCTCTTCGGAGAGCGTTCCTCCTTCTACTCTTCTCATTGCCTGCCGTTCAACAAGTTGTCGAAGAAGTTCCATAACTGTCATGACAAGCTGAGCTAATCCTTCTTGAGCTTTATCAGGGTCAAGGGCAATTTTTCCAGTAGGACCATCCGGCTTTTGTAGCTGATTATCACTGTCAACGATTATTTCCTGTTTCGACTCCATTTCGTTAAAATCCCCTTTCTTGTTGATGTATTTTCTGTTCCATTTCAGATACGCTCGGTTTTTGTCTTGTCTCTATCAAAGTCTCCACTGACGTTAACAAAATGCGCAAATCAAGATAAACAAGATCGATATCAGCAATAGAAATGGTTATATCTCCTCTCAATGCAACTCCTTTATCAAGAACTGCATCGAGAATATCGAGAAGAGAGACATCTTTATTATCCAACGTTTCTGTTTGCATGTTAGTCACTCCTGGCTACTTTTTTAGTTAGATTCTCCTTCTAGAACAGTCGATGAATGACTTTTAAAATTAGCAAAGTGATAAGCTGGCCATGGTCCTGTCGTTTCAAAGAATAAACCTTCTTTTTCAGAATCTGAATGTTGTTGATAGTCTTCTATCACTTTTTTAAATTTATCTACTTCATCGCCTGTTTCGACCAAATACACACAGTTCCAAGACATTTCATCTTGACGCCCTGTGACTTTTTGCTCCCAGTTCTTCTTGACTTCCGCATTCTGACTCAACTTAACAAGTTTGTCATGAATTCCTTTGCACTTTTTCTCAACTTCCATTTGTATCTGGTCCTCAATAAACTTATCGAGTTTCTTACGAGCAAAAAACTGCTTCCCTTTTGATAATTGAGAAATCTCTTGTTTCTTTTCAGCTATTTCATTATTATCTTCCAATACTTTCTCAGAAAATATTTCACGATCTGCAAAGATTTTAAGGTTCCATTCTTCTTTACCATCTACGTCAGTTAATATCTGTTTCATTTGATCATTGTACTCATTCATCATGTTAGTTAATCGTTCATCGTTCTCAAAAATCGTTCCAAACTTTAAAGGTAAAATAGTAAATTTATCATGAAGGCTATTCATTAATTCGTGATGATGATAGGCCCGCTGTTGTAACCATTTCATATCTTCTACATTTTTCTTGAAATTTTCTTCAGCAAAATCTTCAGATTGTACCTTGCATATCACAGCAGTCAGGCCCTCTGAAGTGAAAAATTCTACATTATTTTTTGGATCAATTCCTGTTATCTTCTCGAGATTGTCAGTTGATGCTTGTTTTTCTGTAATAAAAGCATAAACATAAATTAGTTGGTCGTTATCTAGTTCGATCAATTCACCTTCACTCCTCACGCTACAAAATATGTTTTAATAGATAGTCACTCATGATTATCTTCCAAGGCTTCTCTAAGCTCATTTTGCTCTATTTGTTTCGCAACTCGGTATCTAATCATCAATTCTTGTTGTTGTTGATCATAGACCTTCTCAGATATCTCATCCATCTCTAACATCATCTCCAAATGAACGAGCTTTTGTTGAATATGGTCCACATCATACATCTCTTTATCTACTTCTTCTTTTACTTTTTCACCGACAAAAATGATTGTATCGATTGGCCATGTAAACAATTTCTGTATCATGAAGCGTCCTCAGCTTTTATTTTTATATCAATAAAATTATAAGCTGGCCATGGACCTGTATATTTGAAATTCGTTTTATCTTTCCATTTTTCGTGAAATTCATTTACTTTCTCATCAAACATTTCTTCTTGTGAAACATCCACAAGGAACGAAGCATTGAGAAGCATTCTTTCCCCGATAACCTCATTACTTTTAGCCGCATCAGCAATTTTAGATAACGGTTGAAAAACTTCTTTTTCAAACTCATAGTGAATGGATTGAACAAATTTTTGAGCTGCTTCTCCTACTCGGATTTTATCGTAATGTGTCACTTTGTTTTTATTTCCTTTAAAAGATTGTTTCATTTCTGCCAAATCTTTTTGATTACTAGCTTGTTCCGTCATCCAATCCTTGTCACCGACTATTTTTAAACCAACTTCAATTTTGTTTTCTATTCTTGGAAAAATCTCTTCAAATTTTTTATATAATCGTTTTAAAAATACTTCTACATCTTTTTTTGACTCTAAAACATTTCCAAAACTCATCGGGATTACTGTCGTTTTTTTCATCAGATCTGCCACTGTGTCTTGATGTGCTTTAAGGTTCTCACGGTTCGGCTCATAAATGTCAATTGGCGCTTCCGCAACTACCATCGCCTGATCTTGATAGGAAACGAGAGTAACATTTCTTTTCTCGCCTGCTAACATAACAGTATCTAGCTTGCATTCAGCGTTAGCTTTTATGACACCAAATAAATACATTCCTAAATGATTACTCATCCTTCTACTCTCCTTTTTACAACTTCGAAAATAAAATCATTATCTTTAAGCCAATTCTTTTTCTAACCAGTTTTCTGTTTCCTCCATTGATTTTACATCCAAACATTTCATAACATGAGAAGACAAAACATCTTTACATACCCTTATAAACTGAGGATCTTTTTGTGATATGTCTATTTCAGAGTTTTTACAAATCTTTGCAATCATTAATGAGGCTCGTAAACTAGGACCATGTTTATCTTCGTTTTCACATGCTTTTCTAATTTTACTTACATTTTTTAATATGAGATCGGCTTCTTTCGCTAGAATATTTCCTCGTTCTCGCAAGATGGATCTCTCTGTTTCACGATCTTGTTGCATCTCAATCGTAATCATTCGGTCCAAAAGTGCATCTTGCGTTTCGAAAACTCCAGCATATTCTTCAGGATTAGAGGTAAAGATAACTCTGAAGTCTTTATGGACCGGAATATAAGATTGTTTTTGTTTTGTTCCATATAAGGGGAGTACACCTTCTTCTAATACTGATAAAAACAAGTTATTAGTTTCTGGAGAAGATCGTGAGAACTCATCATAAATTAAGGTGTATCCCTTTTCCACCGCTTCCACAAGGCGACCTGGACTCCATTTTTCTTTTACTTCTTCTTGCTTTTTATATACTTGACGGACAAAATTATCAATCAGCTTATCGCTCGTATAGCCTGAGATTCCTCCCAGTAAATCCACATTATCTAATTCATGATTCCCATGCAATAACATTACTGGGCGGTCAAATTGAGCAGCAAGATGTCGTGCCATTGATGTTTTTCCTACTCCAGTAGGACCTGTCAAATGCAATGGGTAACCTGCTTTTAGATAAGGTGTCATTCTCGTAACTAATTGTTTTACTTTATCTGTTTCAACAAAATTTGGACTACTCAGCTCCGTTTTCTCCTTTTTTCCTTTTACAGGGGAGGAGTCTTTCTGGCCCTTTGTCTTATTTGCTGAAACATCTTCGTTCGATCTATTTTTTAATCTTTCCGCACGAGAACTAAGTGTTTTTTTTGGGCGGCTACTCGGTGCTTTCTTCCGAGAGGTTCGAGCTGGTTTGTTCGCTGATACCGAAGAAGTTTGACTTCGAGAGTTTGTTCTCTTTGAAGTTTTTCTTTCTGTGTTTGCCAACTCCTTTACCTCCCTTCTTCATCTTCCCGTTTCACAGATGTACGTTGTCTTAAGGCCATTCTTTCAAAAGAAGTAACGTCCAGATCATCATCTAACTTGGCAATATATTCACCAATCAACTGATCTCGACCGTATCTTTTCATGTATTCTTTTTCTTCAATTACTTCTAGTCCAACTTCCCAATATTCATCTTTCTCTGAAACAGACGTGATCCGATGTACCGGTCTCACATGTTTTTCAAAAAAAGAACTGACTGAATCCATAATTTTTTCTAATTTCATCATTAATTCCCGCCTTTTTATAGAAATACAAGCAGGCATATGTGTGTGACATATGCCGCTTGACACCTGTTTATTTACTAGGCAAAGTTAAGCTGTTCTTGACCTCTTTCGTCTGATGTTTCTAAATCAACTTCACCTTGGACTTCATCTCTTAATAATCCAACCGCTTCAGCATAACGTAACCATGTATCGACACTTGCGATAACTACACGGGCTTCTATGGTAATTAATTCTATACCGACTAATGACACTCGTGCATATAAATCGATTACGACACCTTTATCTAATATTCGATCTACTACCTCTGCCAAACTTGATGAATCTGTACTTTTTTGAATAGCCATTCTTACATCGCTCCTTTACGGTTTTTTAATTTTATTAACGCCTTTGATATTACTAGCACCTTTGATGTCAGAATAACCTTTAAGGTCGCTGGCCTTCTTGATGCCATCATCAGAAGAACTTTTGTCTGAATTCGTTAGCTCATTATCTTTTACTTCTTCTTTCGCGTTTTCCGCTTGATCTTTCAGTGTTCCTTTTATTTCATGAGCACGGTCTTTTGCTTCTTCCGCTTTTTCCTTCAACTGGTCTCCAGCGCCTTCTAAGTTTTCCTTAATATCTTCTTTTGCCTCGCGAACTTTCTCAAACGTGTTATAAAATTTCTTACCAATGGCACTTGCTGCTACTGCATTTTTTGTTTTAGGCATGTCGTCTACGACATCTTCTGCTTCATCTTTTGCTTCGTCTTTCACTTCTTCTTTGACTGCTTTAAAAGATTTTTTAACCTTTTGGCGAATGTCTTTATTCACCATTAGTGCAGCACTTCCCGCAAGTCCAGCACCACCAGCTATGAGTGCTTTTCTCGCAGTATCACCATCTACTAATTGATTATCATCTTTTTTATCATCTGACATTTTTCATGACACCACCTCTCTTTATATAAATTTCATCAATATTAAACGATAGATGGTATCTTTGGTTGGCGTCTTCCCAATAGATAAGAGAGGTTAAACTGTTTTTTTGAAAATGATTATATTGAACTAGATGTCTAGTTATCTTATTCTGAAGTGACTTTTCCCAAAAAGAAACCATCCACATCACTTAATTTGCCACGCCACAACACAGAACCTTTTGATGGTAAAGATTTTCCTGATTCACTAAACATTTTTGCGTCTTTCATATGAACATAATTGACTTCCGGTTCTTGTTCTTCTTCCAAACTTGCTACTGCTTCTGTCAACTTTTGATAAATATTTTTTTCTACCTCATTCTCTTCAGAAAATTCATCGGCTAGACTAGTGAGGTATTCAATGGTAGAAATCACTGTTCCTGTAACAAGTGTTCCTTTCACATTCAGTGTCATATCTACACTATAATTCTCAGTATTTGTTGTTTCCGTGAGCAGCTGCAATACAGAGTCAACCTCTGGTCTCACAATTTGATCACTCATGCAATCACCTCTTCTTAGGACCATACAGTTAATTACTTTAAACTGCGCAGTTAATTGATCTATAAAAAACTACCTAGTTTCTAACATTTACTTTTTATTTGAGCTTTTCGAAGCACTGCCTGATTTACTTTTACTACTAGCACTTTTATTGTTTGAACCGCTAGTACTCTTTTTAGACGTTTCTGATTCTTTCTTTTTAGACTCAGATGGTTTCTCACTAGCAGAGGAGGACTCACCCTCTTCTTCTTCTTTTGACGAATCAGATTTCTTAGTTGAAGAAGATTTCTTTTGAACTGTCGTTTCTTTTTCTTCTTCTTCTTCATCTTCTACTTTTTCATCATTTTCTTGCTCTTCGGCTTTTTGTTCCTGATTTTCTTCTTCCTCAGAATTTTCTTTTTCCTCTTCTTTTTCTTCTTTTTCTGTTTCCTCTTCGCTTTCCTCTTCTTCCTTCGAACCACTATCGGCAAGTTTACTAATCATCTCTTCTATTTTTGTCAATCTATTACCTAAATTTTCATTCTCTTCTTTAAGTGATTGATAGTCATTGGAAGATTCTTCTTCACTTTCTTCACTTTCTTCAACCTCTTCAGAATCATTGTTAGCATTATTCGAATTGAACAGTTGTCCAGTTTTTGTTTTTAACGTTTCAGCAGATGAAATCGCTTTGTCTTTTGCTGACTTTCCGATTTCTTTCCCTTTACTTTTCCACTGTTCTCCGTCAATACGTTTCACACTATCTTTTATTTTCTCTCGATTTCCAGGAGTAACTGCATAACCAACAGCGGCTCCAACAATTGATCCTGTAATTGTCCGTGTTAGTGGACCTACTCCACGATTACCGTTATTAGACTCTTGCTCACCTTGTTCTTCCTGACCCTCTTGATCTTGAACATTTTTTTCTAGTTCTTCTTGTGCCATTATGAATCCCTCCGTACTTAAATATTTTTGTTATTTTGACTCAGTAAGTTTAGTTAACATTTGTTCAATCTTATCCAATCGATCATTTAAATTTTCATTTTCTTCTTTGAGTTCATCGAATTCCCCTGATTTGGTAGAATTAGACTCTTCTTCCTCATTTTCTGTTTCTTTTTCTTCTTCTTCATTCATCGATTCGTTTTCTTCCTCTTCATTTTCAGTTCCTTGATCAAGACCGAGTTTTTCATCTATCTTATCGGTCACTTTATCTGGGACAGGTACTGGAACTTTCTCCTCGATTTTATTCATGTATGTTGAAATTGATTTTTTCACACTGCTTACCGCTTGCTCGGTAATCTTATCCTGAAATGATTTTTTTAATTCTTGCCCTGCCATTTTAGCAACTTGCGATGTCGAAAGTGTTTTAAGAACTTTTTTTCCTTTATCTGAACTTGATAATAATCCAACTCCAGCTCCAACAGCACTACCAATAAGTAAATAGTTTAATGTATCTCCATTTTGCTCGTTTTTTTCTTCGGTTGTCATAAAATGAGTCAACTCCTTTTTTTGGTATCTTAATTTAGATAATCAAGATTTAAATAATCAAGCTTAGTCTGGCTATACCACTTAAAACAAGCTTCAAACAAATCTACAATTTTGATATGTTATATTTAAATAACAAAAAGTCAATCAAACGTCCTGACTCTACTCCTTTGTTCCTGGTATAATTATCTATTTTATAATTTTGTCTAAACTAAAAGGCCTTGTAAAGAGACAACCTCTTTTTCAAGACCTTTAAATTTTAGGTATTACTACCTTTTTTATACTATTTCATTTTATTGGACGAATTTATTATAATCTGACCTTTTTTTGTTTGCATTCATTGGCAGTATCGAAAGAATATTCAAGCGTTTAAAACTTCTAACCCCTTTTCTTAAATGACAATACCCTTTCACCCATTCGTCATCATAATAATGAACCGTAATTCTCCGTTTTGTGACAAGTCCTTTTGCTGACATGTAAATCATCTCTAATGGCTGATTTTCCTGAAAACTACGTTTTAACACGCCTTGCATCATAAAAACCTCCTATATAAGTTTCATTACGATTTGTTTGTTAATGCTATTATACGAACGTACGTTTGATAATGCAAGAAAAAGAATATCAATTTCACTCTAATACAGAATAAAATATCCTTTCTTTTAGAGGAATTTCTTTCATTGGAAGCGAACCATGTAGAGAAGGAAAGATTAGTTTAAAGGAGATGTTCTAAATGACTAACGTCGTTCGCTGGGGTATTTTGAGCAGCGCAAATATCGCAAAAAAATCAATGGTTCCCGCCATCCATGATGCAGATAATGCAGAATTAGTAGCAGTTGCTAGTAAAAGTGGAAAAGCAAAACAAACAGCTGAAGAATGGGGAGCAAAAAAGTCATACGACACATATGAAGACCTTCTAAATGACCCTGAAATAGATGCGGTTTATATCCCGCTTCCAAATTCTCTTCATAAAACGTGGGTTATTGAAGCTGCAAAGCACAAAAAGCATGTTCTTGTCGAAAAACCTGCTGGTATTACTTCTGAAGAAGTTTTAGAAATGGGCGGTGCAGCAAGACAAAATTCTGTTATTTGGATGGAAGGATTTATGTACCAATTTCACCCTCAACATCAATATGTAAAAAAACTCATTTCGGAAGGATCTATTGGAGACATTAAAAAAATACGTTCGTCTTTCTCCTTCCCGCTTGATTTAACAAGTGATAACATTCGATTAAGACAAAACCTTGGTGGTGGCAGTCTTTATGACGTTGGTTGTTATTGTGTTCATGTAAGTCGGTTTATCCTTGAAGAAGAACCTCTTAAAGTATTTTCATCAGCTAGAAAGTTAAATGATTCTTCGGTTGATATTTCTGCATCTGCTATTCTCACGTTTGCGAATGCGGACGCTATCATTGATTGTAGTTTTGAAGAGGCGAACGTCAATCGTTATGAAGTCGTTGGAACAAAAGGAACGATAGAAGTACCTTATGCATTTAGGCCAGATAAAAACCCTAATGGTGGAAAAGGCGAAGTGACATTGAAAAATAGTATTGGTGATATCCTTGACCACCAAGAGTTTGATGCAAATCAGTTTACAATTCAAATACAACATTTTTCTCAATGTGTCTTAAACGGTGTTGAGCCCACCTACACAGCTGAAAGCACATATAATAATATGAAAGTCATTGAAGCAATGTATCAATCACAAGGGTAACGAATATAGAAAGATCTTGACCTTGAACTGTAACGTTTTCGGTTTTGGGAGACAAAATTGAAAAATATCATATCAATTAACAAGGCGACAATATAATCCAATTTGAAGGGTGCTTGGGTTTCCAAGCACCTTTTCGTTCGAACCTCATAATGGAAACCGTCCCCGGATATCCGGGGATTTTTTATGTTTTATGCTGTTATGGAAGATATCTTTTCCTTACTGTTACCTATCCAATATAAAACTTTCGATTCTAATTCCCCCTATGTCTTCATTTAATAAGAGAGACAAGCTTAAAAATAAGGGGGCTTTCGTTTTGTTCATCCTGCTCATCAGACAGATTGTGCTCGGTTTATCTATTGCTGCTCCAATCGGCCCTATTAATATAGAAATTATCCGTAGAGGCATCTACCACGGCTTTTGGCCATCTCTCCTTGTAGGAGCAGGCGGAATGAGTGCCGATCTCATCATCATGTTTCTTATGTATCAAGGCTTATCTCAAATTTTAACGTTAGAAAGCGTTCAGCTTATGCTTTTAATATTTGGAGCTGCAGTATTAACTTACACAGGAATTCAAGGATTAAAGCCGCAACCCTTTCCTGCTGTTGACTCCCTTCAGGAGTCCCGTTCCGGTTTCCATTCACAGGTATTACTAAATTCTTATTTGACTGGCGCTTCCATTGCTGCCTTTAATCCTCTTAATTTGCTGTTTTGGCTCGGAATATACGGATCTGTTTTAAGTGAGACGTTTCAGCAAAATAATACTCTGCATGCTTTTCTCATAAGCAGCGCAGTCTTTATCGGAATCGCCCTTTGGAATTTAAATCTAGCATTCTCCGTTTTTTTCAGTAAAAAAATACTGAATCCACGTCTTTTGAATGGTATCTGTATCACTGCAAGTCTGGTGTTATTGGGGTGCGGCGGTTATTTTGCTGTAATGGCCATATTGAAAGTGAACGAGTATCTATAACAAAACACAGAGTTGTATCAAAATTATTCCTCTGTATACTATAACAACGCGTCTTACGTTCATATAATCACCTCATTATTAAAAATGCCAGGTTGTACATTCCTAATCTAGTCATGCAAAAGTTGCCCTCTTCGAAATGGAAGGTACATTCACTTTCCAGACAGACGCCTAACCATAAGACGACTATTTATCGGCATTGATTACAAATCGTCGATGTATTCTCACCCCGATAAGTCATGTTCATAGGTTTTCCGCATGAGGAACAAATTTTGGTGTTATCTTTCGCACCTGAATAAGAGCCGTAATTATCATAATGAACATCCATGCCCTTACGAAGAATATAAATAAAAGCAAAAATGATAACTGAAATAATAATAAGCTGGATCAGCACATAACCACCGCTTTCTTTTAAGAATATTCATAGTTTTCCATACATTTAAGGCGCTTTCACATTCAGCTAGTGAGGAACATCTACCTTGTATGTACGTCGTGTGACTTCGTATGGTTTCATTTTTGACGGATTATTCAGAGATTAATAGTCGATTCCAACTTCCACGATACGTACAAATTCGAACTTTCTTTGGTATATTAGGTTACCTTTAATAAAAATAGATTTTTCGTTCCTCGCTGTATTCATACTAAAAAACTCTGAGACATCTAGCCTCAGAGCCATTGAGATATTAAAATATAGGCTCCTACCAGGAGCCATAGCCAGACACCCGGTCATATACCAGGTAGTTTGAACTTCTTATCATTCGAACGGGCGTCAGCCTCTTTTGGAATTCCTCATTGACCAGTTGGTCCACATTGTTTTTGATTTGTGCTCATAGATCATCCTCCTGTACACGACTATTATACCTTATTGGGTATATGCCATCAACTATTGAAAACTTCTAAAAAATGGCTTATTCTAAAATTAGTAAATATTTACTTATCAAAGGGGGATTTAGATGGGAAATGTCTATTTTTTTACTGGTTATCCTGGATTTTTAGCTCAAGAATTAGTCAAAGAATTGATTCATTCGAATGATCATATCCATCATATTTATATGCTTATATTACCAACCGAGAAGCAGAGAGCACAACGTCATGTCAGAGAACTTATCAAAATTAAAAATATTGATATTTCTCTTATCGAAGGTGATATTACGAAGGATGACCTCGGCATAGAAGCACGTACTCTCGAACTTTTGAAACAAACGGTCACTCACGTTTTTCATCTTGCGGCTATTTATGATTTATCAGTCTCCAAACCTGTTGCAGAAAAAGTAAATGTTCAAGGGACAAAAAACGTAACAGATTGGTGTAAAAGTCTAGAAAATTTGCAACGGTATACCTACTTCAGTACAGCTTATGTGTCGGGAAAACGGGAAGGGAAAATTTACGAAGTCGAGCTCGAAATGAACCAAGATTTTAAAAATCATTATGAAAAAACAAAGTACGATGCAGAGGTATATGTTCGCAGAAACCTTTCTCATATTCCAACAACCATTATAAGACCTGGTATCGTTCGAGGTCATTCCGTAACAGGAGAAACTATCAAATTTGATGGACCTTATTTTTTCTTGCGAATGTTTGATCAGGTGCATCGCAGTCCATGGATACCTTACTTAGGACCTGGTAAAGCAGAGGGGAACTTTGTTCCTGTCGATTATGTCATTCGTGCGACTATTTATTTATCTCATCTTCCTGACGGGATGGGAAAAACATATCACTTAACAGATCCCGCTCCATTTCGAATGTTCGAGGTATATGAAATGCTTTTGAAAGAATATTTAGGACGCATGCCAAAAGGACAAATACCTATTAGTCTCGCAGAAAAAAGCATGGCTTTCCCACAAATCAGGCGATTTCTTTCTGTTCAACGTGAAGCAATGAGTTATTTCACTTTCATGTCTTCATATGATTGTCGTCAAGCGAACAAGGATTTAGCTAATAGCGGTATTTCATGCCCTTCATTTGATCGAACATTGAATACGATGGTTGATTACTATCGAAATCATAAATTGGATCAAGATAAACGAGTGGAAGTAAGCTAATCGTCCATTAAGAGGTGAATTCATTGAAAAAAATAATTGTTTATAGTGCCTTGATTGGATTCATTATCGGAGTGATCATTGTTTATTATTTGCTAAGTTTAGAAGCGACATCCATACAATACTAACATCGTTCTCTTAGGAGCAGCCAAATGGCTGTTCTTTTTTTACTGCTAACATATGCCCCAATTAATGAATCATTTAAAAGAGTTTTATCTTTTTAGTCGTATTAATGTAACTCCATGAATAGAATGTACAAGTATCTTGCTTGTCCTGTAAAGTTGGATGTTTAATGGAGGTTTGTTAATGACTATTTTTATGACGTATGTGCTATTAGGACTTTCCCTCGCTGCGCCAATTGGTCCGGTGAATGCAGCACAATTGGACAGAGGGATAAAAAATGGATTCTTTCACGCATGGCTAGTTGGGCTTGGTGCAACGGTAGCAGATGGCATGTACATGTTATTAGTATTTTTAGGTGTTGTACATTTAGTTGAAATTCCATTTGTTCAAGCATTTCTATGGTTATTTGGATTCTTTGTCCTTGTCTATACAGGAATTGATAGTTTAAACGGTTCTGGAAAAATCAAACTTTCAGAGCAAAGGTCTTCAAATGATTCACATTCGAAATCTTTTTTATCTGGTTTTTTTATGTCATTATTTAATCCATTAACTGTATTGTTTTGGTTAGGTATTTTCGGCTCCGTTTTAGCTAAAACGATTCATTCATTCGGTACAGAGCAAATAATAATCTATATTTGTGCCATTTTTCTTGGTATTACAATTTGGGATCTTACGATGGCTGCATTTGCAAGCACGTTACGAAAATATTTAAGTCATCGTCTACTTATGGTAATTTCAATCCTATCCGGCTTATCATTGATTGGATTCGGTATTTACTTTGGGATTCAAGCAGCTACTGTTTTATTTTTGTAAATATTGTTCTCGGCTCAGGACTTCCAGGTTTACCTTGCTTTTTATTCCAAATGTAAATCATTATTACTGTTACCATGGCAATAATGAAAACAAACAATAAACTCACATAAAATCCTGGTCTACTTATTTCATGAAACGCTGTCCCAACAATTGTCGTCGACACTATCAGGAATCCTAGAGCTCGTTTTAATTTATCTAATATAGAAAGTTCAAGTAAACGATTATAAGCTCCTAAAATAAAAAACCAATTATATAGTAGCATCAACCCTGCTGCTGTCGTCACATACTCATATACCTTATCTGGCATGAGAAACGACAAAATAATCGTTAAGGTAATTGCAAATGTCGTTACACCAATGGCAGGAAGAGCAGTACCCTTCCTAACCGTTTTAGCTAAAATCCGCGGGGCATCTGAACCTTCTGCTAAACTTATTAAAATTCTGATCATAGCAAACATCGAAGCGACCATTGTTGAAAAACCGGCAATAATAAATACACCGTTAAAAATATGCGACATGTACGGAATATCAAAGTTGTTTAAAGCCATAACAAGAGGACTTTTCTCTGTATTGAATCGATCCCAAGGGAGTAATAGTAACGCAAGGGAAAGGGAAATAATATAAATCACTCCTAGAACAGTAAACATCACTTTCCCAGCTTTCATCGCATCTTCCATTTTATTCAGACGTATCGCAAGAAGGCCAATCACCTCAATACCCGCAAATCCATAAAAACCGTAAATAAATGCCGGCATTACCCCCGTCCAACCGTTTGGCATAAATGCATCGAACGAAAGAGGAATGGTTACTGGTCCGGTTCCTTTTCCAAACAAACCGAATAATGCCATTACTGCGATGATGATAAACATAAGGATCGCTGCAATTTTCAACACCGCCAAAAGGTTTTCAATTCTATCAAATCCTTTCGCTCCTGAAAGGATAACGATGATTCCTAATACAGCATAAACAGAAGCAAATATCCATAAAGGAATGTTTGAAAACCAGAATTGAGAAAAGATTGATAAAGCGGTTAACTGACTCCCCATAATTAACAACTCCGATAGCCAATAAACCCAACCGCAAGAAAACCCTGCCCAACGACCATACGCATTTCTAGCATAGATTCGGAAGGATCCTTTTTGTGGATCGGCAATGGACATTTTTGCTAGTCCTTCGTATACAAAATACGTTCCTATTGCTGCAATTCCATAGGCTCCAATCACTGCAGGACCTGCTATCGATATGGCAATACTAGATCCTAGAAAGAAACCTGTTCCAATCGTTGCAGCAACTCCTAATAAAGAAAGCTGCCACCATTGCAGCTTTTTTTCTTTCGTTTCTCCAGATTTTGCAGTCATTTTTTCCCCTCACTCTGTTCGGTAATGCTTATAGTGTTTCAAATAATCGATTCGTTTATGTAGCGGGCTTGGAGGAGATATTGTTATTGATTTTTATAGTTTCTCGTATTTATACAAACACTACTCAAAAGGTAATATCATTCTTTAAATTGGAGGGCTAACAATTGCAACTATATCTTTCACCGGAGTTCTATAAACAAGATGCTCAAGTATTAAATATTGTTACGGATAAATCAAAACCTGTAGGATATCTTGCTTTTTTAATGACTGACAAGAAAATGTATGTGTATGGGGTGATTGAAGAAGAGGGAGTAGCTGAAGATTTCAAGGATTTAGTTACACCATTCATTCAGGGACTCACCAAATTGTCTTCAGAAATAGAAGTATTCACCTATTTATCTGTTGGGGGAAAGAAAATTGAATTCGAATCGCAGGAAGAGTGATGTTTCTTTGTTATTCATGGTTCTAACTTACATTAGTAAACCTGGTTCGCATATCATTATGAAAACCAGGTATTTATTCATTTGGAAACTTACATTATCATCATTGGATAATACTCATTATTTTCGTTTATTATGCGGCTTCTCTAATTCACGATTATGAGAAACCTGATGTTTTTCTTGATGATCTGGCAAGCTTTCATCTGGCGTATTGTTATTCGTTAATGCTGCATTTTTCTCTTTGTTTCGTTTTTTCATCTATTCTTCCTCCTTTATGGATTTATAAAGTTAGTCTAAGGAAACCTATTGTTTTTATACGAGCAAAAACCACGGAGCATAAATAACGACGGTCCGTGGTCTAACTATAACCTTATATCTTAAAAGGTTGCTTCTTTCCATATGTCAAACTTTTCCAAACCCATTCTACAGGACCAAAGCGAAATTTCGTTAACCAAAGATTGCTAAACCAAATTTGTGTTGCAAATATAAGCGCTGCTAAAACGAGCCAAATAATAGGACCGATATGTCCGAAAAATCCGAGCCCGTAGTTATAAAAAATCAATGTAGACACGATAGATTGGAGCAAGTAATTCGTTAATGCCATTCGTCCAACAGCACGCAAAGGGCTAAACAACTTCAGCCAATTTTCCATTCTCGTTAGTAGAATAAGTGAAGTCATATAAAAGAAGCAAAGTGCCGGACCACCAATGACAGATCCTACAAAATACGTCATCATAAAAACAGTAACATCTGCCCCTTGTTCAAAATAACTGTAAACAAATAAAATATTGAACGGAAGCCCTATCACCAAACTCCATATCCATATTTTCCGA
Organism: Salipaludibacillus daqingensis; assembly: GCF_029891575.1. GTDB lineage: Bacteria > Bacillota > Bacilli > Bacillales > Salisediminibacteriaceae > Salipaludibacillus > Salipaludibacillus daqingensis. Next base: position 67,450 of record NZ_JARZHF010000001.1, read on the forward strand.
ATAAGCGCAAGGTGTGTCTCAATGTTTTTATATATCTTTGTTTTCGCTACATAAACCCCGAATAAAAACATTCCGAGAACAACGGGCATCATAAACAAATAATTACTAAACATAAAAGCGTAATCAGTCGCTCGTTGCGTAAAAATTTCTGCTATGGAGCCTGAACTATATGCAGCTACAGACTGTTCAAGCATTTGCATCCCAGAAGCAGTTGATTCCATATCAGCTGGAATCATGTCTCCAGCTAAGTATATTAATAACCCCATAAAACCAATAAAAATCGCTGGAATAAGAATAAGTAAAAATGCCCAAATAAGAACTGTTTTTGGTTTTCTCTTATAAAAGAAAAGCAGAAAAACACCGGTTAACGCATAAATAATTAGAATGTCACCATACCAAATACCAAATGCATGAATCAAACCGATAAGAAATAAATAAAATAACCTCTTTAAAAATAATTTTTTCGGACTAGACACCTTTTCCATTGCTCGCTCTAGAAAAATCACAAAACCTAAACCAAATAAAAAAGAAAACATCGTGAAGAATTTCGAAGCTGTAAAGAATTGAATCACAAATTCACCAAACACATTCCAACTTTCTGTCCACCATGTCACTCCGGTCATCGTTAAATAAATGGTAGGAGAAGCAAAAAATGGCATATTAGCTATTAGTATTCCTAATAATGCAAAACCACGAATCATATCTAACTCATGAACTCTTTCTTGCTCTGATACTGGGTTAGAGAAGTTATTTGCTCCCATATTCATCTCTCCTAAAATATGTAGTTTCCAAATTTAACTATTCATTATTGATATCAAAGAAAAGACTTCCGGAAAAGAGTCATCTACAAGGAAAAAATAACATTTCTCGTCCTCCGGAATACGACATTTTTATACTAGCTGTGCTAAACTATCGTTGCTCCTTTAAAATAATTGCTTACTATTTTAACCGTTTGTTTTAAATATTCCTTGTTGTCTAGAAATTCTCTCAAGTAGATCTTCTAACGTTCCTTGTTCATGAACAGGATATGCTGGATCTCCGCGATCGATGACATACCCTTCTACAAGAAATGTTTTCATACCAATTTGTGATGCAACCATATCTTCTTGTTTATCATTGCCAATCATGACGCAATTTTCTGGAGTCACTTCGAGTTTTTCACAAATAAACTCGTAATATTGTTTATGAGGTTTCGTATAAACACTTTCTTCATAAACTGTTATCAACTCAAAAGGGAGTTGGTCTAGTCCTGCCCAGGTTAACCTATGGTAAATCGCTGCTTTCGGAAAAACAGGATTAGTAGCTACAACCACTCGATATCCTTGATTTACAGCTTCCTCAACAACTTGTCTTCCTAAAGCTGTCGGTTTAGATAAATACGAAAAGGTAGGGAAAACAGTCTCATAAAAGTCATCTAACGTTGGCCATATCTCTTGTTTTTGTAGTCCGCTCATCGATAAAAATGTTTCTTCAAACACTTTTTCATTCGTCGTTTCGTGATCGAGGTTTTGCATCATTGCGTTTGTGCCTCCCCATAACGCCTTTACAAACGTTTCAGGTTCAACAATATGAGCCACTCTTCCTGCCAGTTCTCTTATGTACGTTTCTACAAATGAATCTGTATCCATTGGTAGTAACGTTCCATCTAAATCAAATAAAATCACTTTTGTCATGAGTTAATAAGCTCCAATCTAGTAATTTTGCCATATAATATTCATCAACGCTTTTCTCATCAATTATAAAAGATCTTCGCTTCAATCCTTCAACTTCAAACCCCATTTTTCGATACAATGCAAGGGCTGATTCATTGTGTATCATCGTTGTTAATTCCAGTCTTATTATGCCAGTTTCCTTTGCCCATTCTTCTATCGAGGTCATTAATTTCGTCCCTATTCCTTTACCAGCATGTCTTTTGCTTACACCTAAAACGAGGTAAGCCGAGTGTTTATTTTTGTTTGTTTTTCCTCCAATAGCCATGATATAACCAACGAGTTTGTTACCTTCTTCCGCGACTAACAGCTTAGAATTTGTACTTTTTAAAAAGGAGGAAATAATTCCCTCAACTTGCTTAGCTGAAGTATTCCTCTCATTTTTCTCGTAAAGCATAAACGACGATTCTCCGTCAATCGTTTCTAATAGTTCTGCTAATGATTGATTGTCTGATAGTGTCACTTCTCTAATAGTCATTTGAACTACTCCTTGCTGTTTTTGTATAGATTATTGTTTTTCTGAATAGGTAGAAGGCGTCAAGGGAGACGTCCTTTTTCTCTCATTTTATTTTAACATAATAAGGGAATGTTCAATTATAAATTAATGAGAACATTACGTATATAGTCATGCCTTTGTTTCATAAGAATCAATGACAGATAACAAGGGAGCGATAAAAATGACAATTCAAATGGGCACGCATATTGTTCATACGGTTCAACCGGGTGATACAGTGTATAGTCTTGCAGTTCGGTATGAAAGTGATGTCAACGCTATCGTACAAGCAAACGGTATTTACCCACCGTTCACTGATCCTTACGTCATTTATCAAGGGCAAATATTAGTTATTCCAAGATTGTTTGTTGACCCTACTGAAACTCTCTATATTGTTCAACCCGGTGATAACCTTATGGCAATAGCACAACGTTTTTCTTCTGATGCGACATTAATTGCTGGAACAAATGCAAACGTACAAAATCCAAATGTCATTTTTCCGAATCAACAAATTCGCATACCAGCATTTACTTATGTGGTGCAAGTCGGGGATTCTCTTTTTTCTATCTCACAAAGAACAGGCATCACTTTAGAAGATATTTTGGTCGCAAACAGCTACCGTCCAAGTATTTCACCCGATTTAATTTATGAAGGAATAAAATTACTTATTCCTATTCCGGTTTCCCAAAATATTGTTGTTTATCAACCATTACCCGGTAGTACAATTAGAGACAATGAAACGATAAAAGGATATGCAAGAGCTTTTGAAGCAAATGTGTTATATCGATTAATAGATGGAAATGACGTTGAAGTAATAGAAGAAACGTTCACAACAGCAGAGTTTGCAGGTCCCAATTACGGTAGATTCCGAGATTCCCTTTCATTTGACACCGAACCAACGTCAACGGAAGGAGAATTACAAGTATATACAAGGAGTGCGAAAGACGGTTCCATTCAAGATTTGGTACAGATCAAGGTCTTTTTTCCACAATAATAAGAAAAAGAGTTGCTAACGTACGTACCGAGAATAAACTTAATATAAATCTAGTGTGTTCTGCCTTATTTTTTCCTTAAGCACACAAAAAATAGGCTCTGATAAGCAAAAAGAGCCTATTTTTTGTTGCGTTTAATAAGCCTTATATGTACTTCCTTTGACAATCAAAATATTTCAACGTACCATAACAATCATAATTCCGATAAAATTAGTGAGGTTAGGTGACTCAACATGGAAACAATAACTACAAATCTAAATCAACAAGACCATATTGAATCGTCAGCACCAGAATTAAATAAACCACAAACAAAATTAATTATAGGTGGATTAATTGTTGCTGCAATTTTAATGACTTACTTAATGTTTACTCAAGAGGCAATGCATCCGCTCCTATTAATCATAGGATTATTACTCGGATATACGTTATTTCATTCACGTTTTGGATTCACATCTGCGTTTCGCCGTTTAATGTCGGTTGGGAATGGACAAGCCGTTCGATCACATATGGTTATGCTAGCGGTCGCCGTCACATTTTTTGCTCCTATTTTAGCTTTAGGTTACTCCTTTTTCGGAGCTGAAGTCGCTGGATATGTAGCTCCTGTAGGCGTCAGTCTAATAGTTGGAGCGTTTCTGTTTGGAATTGGAATGCAGCTAGGCGGTGGTTGTGCTTCTGGGACACTTTTTGCCGTCGGTGGTGGTAGATCTGTCATGTTTATTACGCTACTTTTCTTCATTGTCGGTTCTACTATAGGCGCTTACCATCTCCCTTTTTGGACGGAAGATATGCCTGCCGCTGAGCCAATTTCGTTAGCTACATCTACAGGCTTTGGCTACGGTGGAGCATGGGCTCTATCCGTCGTTTTATTCGGAATCATTGCTTGGATCACATTAGTCGTTGAAAAGAAAAAGAAAGCGCCAAAAATGGGGCCTGTACCAAGCGAAAAAGGTTGGAAGCGAATATTTCGTGGCTCATGGCCACTGTTTGTTGCAGCAGTAGTTCTTGCAGGGTTAAACGCACTTACGTTGATGACTCGTGGGGAACCGTGGGGTGTAACTTCCGCTTTCGCTTTATGGGGCTCTAAAGGGGCTGAACTAATTGGCTTCAATGTGTCAAGCTGGGGATATTGGCAAGGTGATGCAGCTGTCGCCCTTGAAAGTTCGATTTTTGCTGATACGACAACTGTATTGAACTTCGGGGTCATTTTAGGAGCTTTTCTCGCTTCAGCAGCTGGAGGACTTTTCAAATTTTCGAAGATTACTAAAGGAAACGCTGTCGCATCTGTTATCGGTGGACTTATGATGGGTTATGGTGCACGACTAGCATTTGGTTGTAACATTGGCGCCTACTTTGGCGGTATTGCATCATTTAGCCTTCATGGATATATTTGGGGTGCTCTTGCTTTAGCTGGAACCTTTTTAGCTCTATTTTTAAGACCTCTCTTTGGATTGTCTGTGCCAAAACCTCGAGATACATTTTGTTAACGAACATTAATAAACTCATGAGAGGTCTTTTCCTTTCATGGGTTTTTAATGATTTCCAAACCCTATCTTGTGCGAAGATTGTGAAAAACAATTAAGATAAGAACATACATATCATTACAGGAGGTTGTTTCTATATGAATATTTCTATTATTGGTGGCGGTCTTTGCGGAATTTTTGCGGCAAAAACATTAAGAGATTATGGTCATAATCCGATTATTTATGAAAAAAGTCGCAGTATTGGTGGAAGAATGGCTACAAGACGAATAGGAAAAGGAAAGGCTGATCACGGTGCTCAATTTTTTACGGTTCGATCCAAAGAGCTACAAGGATTCACGGAGGAATGGTTAGCTAAAGGTTGGATTAAACATTGGTTTGGAGACGACTATCCTAGATATGCCAGCGTTGATGGCATGAATCCTTTTGTAAAAAAACTTGCTCACGACCTATCCGTCCAATTGAATGAAAGAATTGTATCTATAGAAGAGAACTCATCAACATTGACGTTAAACTCAGACGTTTCTAGCCCATTTTCAACTGATGTTGCATTGATTACTGCTCCTGTTCCACAAGCTTTGAAACTTCTTCAAGCCCCTTCTATGCTCAATAAAAAAGAAGAAGAGCAGCTTTCTTCTTCTCAATTTAACCCTGCTTTTGTTGGACTCGTTTCACTTAAAAAACCAGTTCAAATTGGAAATAAAGGTATCCGTGCTGAAAGTTTGCCTCATGGTGTTGATAAAGTCATTTCTAACGATGAAAAAGGTATTTCGGAAACATCCATTTTATCCATCTATATGACGGGAGAATGGAGCTATAACCGCTTTGGAAATCAAGATACAGCAGTGCTGAAAGAACTTGTAGAATCCATCTATCCACATATATTTTCCACTGACAATATTGACGATATTCAACTTAAACGCTGGCGATACGCCGAAGCAACACACGTATACCGTCAACCGTTTTTAAAACTAGACAACAAACCGGTGTACATTGCGGGAGACAGTTTCTTGAGTCCAGAAGATAAGAGTGGTCGAACGAGAATAGAAAGTGCGATCATATCAGGCATTCGAGTAGGCGAAGCGATACACATTGGATAAGTTGTCTTCTCATCGTTTTTGAGGAAAGTTTATATTATTTTACATTTATTAAAAATTCGCAAGAGAAAAGACGACTCGCTCTCTAGTAGTCGTGAGAAAAATCGTCTTTTGTATGAAGATCATTTATCAGATTATGATGCAGGTATGTTACCTTACAGCTACTGCCGGTTGAATAATAGTATAATTCCAAAGTTTCTGCTCAGAAGTCGTAATCGCTAAAGCGCCGGAATCCAAGGCCTTCTGTACATCGAATTCGGTTTTAATGAGTCCGCCTGTTAGTATCGGTTTTTTTGTATTTTTTCTAATTTCAGTAATCCATTCAGGAATCAAACCTGGTAATAATTCAATCATGTCCGGATTTCCTTTTTCAACATTTTTGAAACATCTTTCAACACTCATCTCATCAAACAGAAAGAAACGTTGGATCGTTACCATACCTTTTTGTCTGCACTCTTTGATGATGTGAGGGTGGGTAGAAACCACACCATAGGGATTGATATACCTATGGAGAAATCCTACTCCCTCTCCATCATTTGATAACCCTTTAATTAAATCCATATGAACAAAAAGTTTTGTAGTCTTTCGACGTTTAATTAGTTTTTGCAAGCTGACCAGTTCATTGATGTCTGAATGAAGTAATATAACATACTCCGCGCCACGATTGACCGCTTCCATACATTCCATTTGATTTCTTACTGTCGGAATAATTCTTTGTTGTTCCAACTTCATAGAAAGCACCTTCTTACTTAGTGGATTCCCCGAATTCCTAAGAAACATCAATGATTTAATTTACGATCGGTGCACTTTCTGCATTTCCTTTGCTTTTTCTGCTGCCTCAACAACTTTCCCCACATCACTTCCAAAACCAGCTTCCACAACAGCACTATATCCACCTTCTAAAATTGGAGCATCTGCGATTCTTATATTTGAGGGGTCATCGAGCATCTCTATTGCTAACTCAGCATTAATTAGTGCACTACCTAAATCAAATAGGATAACCGTACCTTTTGGTGAATGCACAGATTCTAGTGCTGCTTTAATATCAAAGGCATTCGTTCCTATTCCTCCCCCCTCCTCTCCTCCTGCTATCCCGATTGAAACAGCTGGTTGCATTTCATAAAGAAGAGCTTTCAAACCTTTCACAATGTCAGCACTATGAGAGACGAATACGAGACTTACCCTATCCATTGTTATTCTCCCCTTCCATCATGGTTTCAGCTAAGCTTTCAAATAGAAGGTAGCTAGACATTGCTCCGGGGTCAATGTGACCTACTGACCGAGCTCCTAAATAAGCCGCTCTTCCTTTTTTCGCATGGAGATCTTTCGTGCCTGTCATCTTTTCATGTGCAGCAACTTTCAAATCTTCCCAATTAATATGAGTTTCTTGCGAGAAATCTTCTAACAATGGGCTCCAAACATCAACCATCGTTTTTTCACCAACCGATGCTTTGCCTCGTTGAATAATTGCTTGTTCTCCTTCTTTTAATGCTTCTAACAGTTCTTCATCTGACAACTGTTCCTTTGCTCCAATCTTTGCACCCATTTTTAAGAATGCAGATCCATAAAGTGGTCCTGATGCACCGCCAACTTTTCCGATTAGAGTCATTGCAACCCCTTTGATTAAGTCACCAATCGTTTGAAATGATTTGCTTTCTAACGTTTTCATCACTTCCGTTAATCCTCTGGACATATTGATCCCGTGGTCACCGTCTCCGATAGCCTGATCTAAATCTGTTAATAAATCTTTGTTCACTTGAATTTTTTCATCAAATTTTTCTAACCATGAAATCGTTGTTTTAACTGTTAAGTTCATAAGCTTTCAACCCCTTGCCTTTGATCGACTGAAAATTTGTTTCTTTAAACTAGTAAAACCTTGCGAAAGGCAACGACAACGTTTAAAAAACAACCTTTAACCATACACTCGAATAGTTGTTGCCCTTTCGCAACCTACTTTTATCTAGTAAAAATTAACCATTCTATCCTTTCTTACCTTTTAAATGCTACCGTATTAGCAGGAGCTGCCAATAATTCTTTTAACTGCTCGTCCATTCTTAATACACTGATTGATGCGCCAGCCATTTCAAGTGACGTCATCCATTCTCCAACAATTGTTTCCGTTACGTTTAAGTCTTTTTCTTTTAACAATTTACTTAACGTGTGGTTCATAATATAAAGTTCCATCTGAGGTGTCGAGCCTAATCCATTGATCATGACAGCAACCTCTTCCCCAGAAGTTAACTGTAAGTCATCATCTACTTTTGCAAACAAGGTTTTGACAATGTCACTTGCTGGAAGAACTTCTGTTCTTTCTACTCCCGGTTCTCCGTGAATACCAGTCCCAATTTCCATCTCATTTTCTGCCAGTGTGAACCCTGGTTTTCCAGCTGCAGGGACAGTACAAGGACTTAAAGACATCCCCATCGACTTGACATTTTTGATCACTTTGTTCGCAACCGCTTCCACTTCATCTAAACTCGCTCCACTTTCTGCCATTGCTCCAGCAATTTTGTGCACAAAAACAGTACCTGCTATTCCTCTTCGACCACTAGTAAAGGAACTATCTTCTACTGCTACATCATCATTGACAACAACTTGTTTTACTTTAATTCCTTCTGCTTCAGCTAACTCACCGGCCATTTCAAAGTTCATGACGTCCCCAGTATAGTTCTTAATAACGAGAAGAACACCCTCTCCTCCATCCACAGCTTTTATTGCTTCAAATACTTGGTCTGGTGTCGGTGAGGTAAATACTTCACCTGCAACTGCACCATCGAGCATTCCTTTTCCTACGAAACCACCATGTGCCGGTTCATGCCCACTTCCTCCACCACTAACAATGCCTACTTTTCCTTTGACTGGTGCGTCAGCTCTTACAACAACCGTCGTACCTTCCACTCTTTTCAATTCCTTCGGGTGTGCTGCAACCATTCCATCCAACATTTCATCAACAACGGCATTGACATCGTTCAAAATCTTTTTCATAGATTCTTCGCCTCCTTAACTAAGTTATATGCAATAACCGTGCCATAATGTAAACGCCTTCATTTAAGGTTTTTTTCTGTCCGATTATAAAAGCAGGTAATAAATATCAATTTTTTTGATACTTATTACCAAGTTTGTGTTCTAAGTTATATTTACGTAGCTTTTTAGCCGCAGTTTTATGAGTAATACCAAGGGCTTTTCCTAATTGATTGTAACTATTAAATAATGGGGCTACTTGGGAAAAAAGATCAAATTCGTATTCATCCAATGTTTTCACCTGTGGTCGCTCGATCGTTTGTTCTGTCTGCTCTAATCGTTCGTAAATATATTCTGGCAAATCGGATATACCAATTCGTTCAGACTGGGCAAGACTAACGATTCGTTCCATCACATTTTTTAATTCACGAATATTCCCTGGCCAATGATAAGCTTGTAATTTCTCATAACATTCTCGACTCATGCTGATATACTTTCGTTTAAAAATCTTGCTATAATAGTTCAAAAAATAATCAATTAGCATCCACACATCGCGTTTTCTATCTCTTAATGGTGGTAAATGAATCGGAATGACATGAAGCCTATAATAAAGATCTTCTCTAAATATCCCTTCTTGAACCATCTCAAACAAGTTCTTATTCGTAGCAGAAATCACACGTATATCAAGTGAGATGGTTTCCTTTCCACCAATTCGGACTAACTCTCGCTCTTGAAGCACACGCAAAACCTTTCCTTGGATATCTAATTGGAGATCCCCAATTTCATCTAGGAAAATCGTTCCTCCGTTTGCTTGCTCAAATTTTCCTGTATGCATTCGAACAGCACCAGTAAACGAACCCTTTTCATGACCAAATAGCTCGCTTTCAAGGATAGTAGCTGGAATTGACGCACAATTAACCGAAATAAAAGGTTTTTTCCGCCTATCACTTTTTTCATGGATTCCTCTAGCAACTAACTCTTTGCCTGTTCCACTCTCTCCTGTGATCATAACGGTTGAATTTGTATTTGCCACTCGAACAGCCATGGAAAGTGTATTTTGTAAATTTTCACTTTGACCAATAATTTCAGGAAATATATTATTGTCTGGGGAGTTTTGACCTGGAAACGTCTTATTAGATGATAATTCTTTTAGTAATTCTTCCATTTCACGATACGGTGAGAAACTTATCACTATGCCTTTGAATCCTTTTTCTAAACTTAGTGTTTGCGCTCGAACAATATAAAAAGACCCTTTTCTGTTCTCAAATGTGGTCGAGATCGTCTCTCCTTCTTCTTGTAGAATGTGCCACTCTTCTTTATTAATAAACGAAAAAATATGGTCTGGCAAATCTTCTTTAATCAAAAATCGTTTAAATGCTTCGTTTTTATAAATAAACGTTCCTTTAGAATCAGTCATTCCAATGAAATCAAACACCGTTTCTAGGACGAGGTTTAATCGTTCTTTCAATAGCTGAACCATTTCTAATTCAGAGGATATTTTCTCGATGTTTGAAATGTCTTCAAATGTGGCTACAGCTCCAATAATTTCATTATCAAAAAAGATAGGCGATCGATTCGTAATCATGACTCTGCCCGCAATGTGTTGTTTTTCACTAAGATGTTGTTTCCCTGTTTTCAACACTTGGTGGATTTTAGAACTTGGAATTAATTCTTTTGCGCTATGATGGATAAGTTCATGGGCACTTTTACCAATCAATTCTGATGCTGCTTGATTCACATACGTAATGATATTGTTCCGATTCACAACCATGACGCCGTGACTCATTGAAGAAATGGCATCTTGAATACTTACAGAGCTTTCTAGAAGTAATTGATCTGCAAGTTCTTCTGTTACTTCTTCTGCGGACATATCAGCAAAAAATTCTGTTACTACGTCAACAAACTTTTCAAATTCAAGTTCGTTCTCTCTATCATAGTACATCTCAAATGAGCCATTTTCTGGTATTTTCAATGATACAATAGAAAGAAGATTACTAATTTGTGCTTTTTGACCTCTGTATTCAATCCACAAATCCCTTAGCTTTTCTGGGTCATCTATGTGATTTTGCAATGTAGAAATCAAAGATGCTGCTAATCGAATATGCAAGCCATTTTTCTTTCTTACGTTAACTGTTACCTTTTTCAATACGATTCCCCCTCTATGAGAGCGACTATTTATACAATACGTTCGCCTGAAATCGACCTAGCCACGTGAACACCTGAACTTGTAGCACCAATACTGCCTGCTCCTGGAAACACATTGTCGCCACATAACCATAATCCGTCGACTTTTGTTCGATGTTGAATTGCCTTCCATAAAGCATTCGCCTTTATTTGTGGAAATCCTCCCACACCGCCAAAATTTCGCTTAACAAACTTTTCCCAAGCTCTTGGTCCTCCGGTCATTTGATATGGCAATGCTTCCGAAGCACCTGGAGCCAATTCTTCAAGTTTCGCCAAAACACTTGTGTATATCTTCTTCGATTGCTCATCATAATCTTCTTTTGATTGCCAATTTTTTAAGTCAATATGAGTCGATACCGTCATCGTTCGATACCCTTTAGGAGCGCGGAAAGTATCGTCTTTTTCTGATAACGACATAAAAAAATGATTCGCCCCTGAAGGATCTTGTTCTGGATCTATCATCACTTGATGAAACAAATTTAAATCCTCAGGGATCATTTCATCGCGAATAGCAAGATAAGTTGTAAACGTTCCCCACTGTAATGTTGGGTCTTCTTTGTTTTTCAAAGATGGTTTCAGCTTATCGTAATCACTGCCATCAAGTAAATCTCCAATAGCTGCTATCGGAACATTTAAAACAACATGATCTGCTTCATATTCATTGTTACGATGATCTATGATAATCCATTTATCCCCTCTTTTCCTAATCGATTCAACTTTTCGGGGTTTCTTTACTACACCACCATTTTGTTTCAATGAGTTAACTAACGACTCAGCAACACGGTACAGTCCACCTTTTACATAAAATGCACCGTGGTGATAGATGTCTAAAGCTGTTGCCCCCATCATCAACTCACACTTTTCATAAGTCGTTTGCATGCTATCCATCAACACGCCGTTTATAAAGTGCGTAAATGCATGACATTTTTCAAGCTTATGTTTTTTCACTAACGACCCTAGCGTTCGACCTAGATAAGGAAGTAACGTCACTGACATCGGTGAAAACCCTCTTATAAATGCGCTGAACTCTTGCTTGGATTGAGGTGGTAAAACAGGATAATGGAGCATATGCCTCCTCAACGTTTGTCCTATTCGCCAAACTTCTTCGAAAAAACTCATAATTCTAAGAGAATCATTTGGTTCTTCCTTTTCCCACATCGTCAAAAATCGTGACCGTTCTGTATAGTAAGGAAAAAGTCGATTTCCAATACGAACATCCATCACCGTTTCTAGTTCCGATACATCCGTTTTGATACTCAAATAATCATTTACTTTTTTATGAAGGCCTCCAGGTTCGAATCCCATCCCTAACGTTGCTCCAACAGGGAATGTGAAATTTTTCCGTTGAAATTTACCTGCACACCCTCCCCATTCCGCTGCCGCTTCAAGGAGCGTGACATTAAACCCTTCTTTTTGCAGCAATGCACCTGCTGTGAGTCCTGCAAAACCTGATCCTACTACCATCACTTGTTTCCCCATGTCATCGCCTCCTTTGTTATTGTTATTATGTTGAATTGCGCCAATATTTGCAATGATTCTGTATTACTTGTTTTAAGTTCCATTGAATTTAGTCTCTAATCTCTATTATAAAAAAAGATACCCTCAATAAGAGAGTATCTTCGCTAATAGTTATTTTGTTACCCTTCTAAAAGAAGGGATTCTGGATCTTCAATTAGTTCTTTCACTTTCACAAGGAATTGCACGGCATCTTTCCCGTCGATAATTCGGTGATCGTATGATAATGCAATGTACATCATCGGACGAACCTCAACCTCATCATTTTCCATGACAACCGGACGTTTTTGAATGGTGTGCATCCCTAGTATACCAACTTGCGGTGAATTCAAGATCGGTGTTGACCATAACGATCCAAATACCCCACCATTCGTGATTGTGAACGTTCCACCTGTTAGATCACTAATGGCTAACTTTTTATTATGAGCTTTTTTTCCTAAATCACCAACTTCTTTCTCGATACCAGCAAAGTCCAAACGATCAGCATTACGGACAACCGGAACGACCAAACCTTCTTCTGTTGATACGGCAATCCCAATATCATAGAATTTCTTTAAGACAACGTCATCTCCGTCGATCTCCGCATTCACATTCGGATACTTCTTTAGAGCTCCAATTACGGCTTTTGTGAAAAAGGACATAAATCCTAACTTCACGCCATTATCATCTAAAAACTTATCTTTTCTACGCTTACGAAGATCCATTAAATTTGTCATGTCAACTTCATTAAACGTTGTTAACATTGCTGCGGTTTGTTGCGCTTCCACAAGTCGTTTCGCAATCGTTTTACGACGACGAGACATTGGAATTCTTTCTACAGGTTTTGCTGGGTCGTCTTGTTTCTTTTCAGGTTGTTCTGATTTAGATTCAGGAGCCGATTTAGCTGGCTGTTGTTTCGATTGATGTTCATCGATATCTTCTTTACGGATTCGACCTAAAGGATCTCTTGGACTAACTTCACTTAGACTAATCCCTTTTTCACGGGCATATTTTCGAGCGGAAGGTGATGCTAAAGGCCTCTCCTGTTCTTCTTTTGAAGATGGTTCAGCTTGCTGATTATTTTCCGTTGTATCAGAAGGGGCTTTTGTTTCTTCCTTTTGTTTTTCTTGAGCTGGCTCAGCTTCTGATTTTTTTTCTGTGTCAGCATTTTTGGCTTCCGATTTTCCGGATGTATTTATCTTAGCGATCACATCGCCTACTTTTACTGTATCTCCTGGTTCAAACAAAGTACTTTCAAGAACACCCGATTCATCTGCAGAAATTTCTACGTTGACTTTATCTGTTTCAAGTTCAACAATATCTTCCCCTTTTTCCACATAGTCACCGGCTTGCTTTAACCATTCTGCAACTGTTCCTTCTGTTACGGATTCTGCTAATTCTGGTACCTTTACTTCTAACATTCGTTTGTGACTCCCTTCTTATTTCCTTGTAGTCGCCTCTGTTAAAATTCTATTTTGTTCTTTTTTATGCACTTTAGGGTCACCCTCGGCTGTACTAGATCTTCTTTTTCTTCCAATGAAACTAACTTGATTTTCATGTTCCGTAAGCTCTTGTAGATAAGGAAGAATATAGTGCCATGCTCCCATGTTTTGTGGTTCTTCTTGTAACCAAATAAAGTCATCAACATGAGGGAAACGGCTTAACACTTCTTGTATACGAGCAGATGGGAATGGATAAAGTTCTTCTACTTTAACCATGTGCATCCATTCTAGTTCGTCTTTTTTCTCATGGATTACTTCATCGAGTTCTACCGAAACTTTCCCTGAGCAGAATACAATTCGTTTCACTTTGTCTGGATTACTTCCTAATTCTTTGTTTTCCAAAATAGGTTCAAACTTTCCTTCACTAATTTCTTCAGGTATCGAGGCGACTTTTTCATTACGTAACAAGCTTTTCGGCGCCATTAACACAAGAGGGCGTACTTCATTTTCTTTCAACAATTTTGATTGTCTGCGAAGTAAATGAAAATACTGACTCGCTTTAGTTAGGTTTGCCACGTGCCAATTATTTTCGGCTGCTAGCGTCAAAAATCGTTCCATTCTTCCACTTGAGTGTTCTGGGCCTTGCCCTTCATAACCATGAGGCAATAAGAGAACGAGGCCTGACTTTTGCCCCCACTTCGCTCGACCACTTGATATAAATTGATCAAAAATAACTTGAGCTCCATTCGAAAAATCGCCGTACTGGGCTTCCCAGATCGTTAAAGTTTCAGGTGATTGGACGTTATAACCATATTCAAATCCCACACAAGCCATTTCTGATAATGGACTATTATGAATCGCAAACGATGCTTTTGCTGAAGGAAGTGTATGCAGTGGCGAGTATATATTATCAGATTCATAATCATGTAGAACTAGGTGTCTTTGTGAAAACGTTCCTCGCTCTGAATCTTGCCCTGTCATTCGAATAGGCACACCGTCCGTTAGAATTGTTGCAAACGCCAGTGTTTCTGCTAGTCCCCAGTCGATCTTTCCACCCTCTTCAAAGGATGCGACTCGCCGTTTTAATATTTTTTCTAACTTAGGAAACACATTAAACTTCTCTGGAAAAACAAGCAAATCATCATTTAACTTTCGCAACGAATCGATGGAAACTTTCGTCTCAATTCCTTCTAACGTGCTTCGAACGTAGGAAGGGGGGGTCATTGTTTCATCAATTTTTTCACGTTTATTTTTTTTGATTTTCTCAAATTGACTAGCAAGTTTCGAAATAAACTCATCACGAAGATCTTGCATTTGATTTTCAGTAATGATGTTTTCTGAAAACAGTTTCTCTCCATAGCTCTCAAAAATTGTCGGATGGTCTTTGATTTTTTTGTATAGACTTGGCTGAGTAGCTAATGGTTCATCCATTTCATTGTGACCATAACGACGATACCCAATGAGGTCAATCACAATATCCTTACTGAATTCCTTTCGATATAAATAAGCTAAATGAATGGCTGCTACACAAGCTTCTGGGTCGTCAGCATTTACATGAATAACTGGAATTTCATACCCTTTCGCCAAGTCACTAGCGTACTTTGTTGATCTTGAATCGCCACTTACCGTTGTGAAACCTATCATATTGTTCGCGATGATATGAATCGTACCACCTGTAGAATATCCTTTTAATTGACTTAAGTTTAACGTTTCTGCGACCACACCTTGACCTGGAAAAGCCGCATCCCCGTGAATAAGAATCGTTAATGCTTTATGTTTTTCCTGTGTTGGTAACCCTGGCTTCGAGCGATTATCTTGCGCTGCTCTTGTTAGCCCCTCTACAACTGGATTAACAAATTCTAAATGACTTGGGTTATTCGCTAAAGTGATCGTGGCATCCGATTGACTTTCTTTAATTTCACGGTCTGCCCCTAAATGATATTTTACATCTCCCGTCCAGCCATAGTTAATACCTACGGAACCTTCAGAAGGAACTAACTCTTTGTTCGGTGCGTCATGGAATTCTGAAAAGATCAACTCGTATGGCTTGCCTAGTACATGAGCTAGAACATTTAGTCTACCTCTATGTGCCATACCAATCATCAATTTTTCCGTCCCTTCCTCCACTGATTCCCTGACGACCTCATCTAACATAGGCACCATTGTATCTAATCCTTCGATGGAGAAACGCTTTTGGCCTTTGAACGTTTTATGGATAAAATGTTCAAAACCTTCCACTTTATTTAACCGCTCTAATAACTGGACTTTTTTATTCGTTGTTAATGGTGGTAAATAATCACCAGATTCGACTTTCTGAAATAACCACCGACGTTCGTCAATATCATGAACTTGGTTGAATTCAAAAGCCAATTTTTTCGTATACGTATTTTTGAGATGCTCTACTGCTTCATTTCCATTATTAAACGATTCATAAAAATGGGGCGAAAGTAATTCAGGAGGAATACCTTTCACTTGTTCTTTTGTTAAATGGAAATCTTCATATTCAAAAATATTTTTCTTGTATTCTAATTCGATTGGTGAAATATCGGCCATAAGATGACCATTTCGACGAATAGATTCAGCTAATTTCATTGCATTAACTGCAGTAAAATAACCTTCACGATCCATTTGAGTGGAACCGTACTGCCTAATTGGCTCTTGCTCTGCTGTTTCTTCCACAACTTCTTCATAAGCTCCCCATTGGTTAAAAAAGGTTGCTAGTTCTTCTTCTACTAAATTTCGATCTTTCTGAAAATCTTCATACTTTTCTAGCATGTAACCTAAGTTTGGTCCATAAAATTGTGACCAACCTTCACTCAATCGAATTGATTGATTTGCCATTTCCTTACCCTCCATTGATCGTAAATATGTACAACATTCTATTTCTACTTCACACATAGGATAAAAGCGTTTCCACCATTATTTTATCACTATATTTGTTGATCCTCAAAGATTAGTTTTCACAAAGTGACATTTTATACTTCGAAAGCTCTTTCTAGTCATCTTTTCCCGGTTACAAATAAATCAATCGTTGATTTTACATGTATATAGAAAAACTAGCTGAAAACTTAATTCTCCAGCTAGTTTTTGTGCGAATCTATATTTATTCGGTCACCTTATTCCAAAATTTTTCCAGACGAAGCAATGCTTCTTCCAATTCTTCTATTCGGTAAGCATAAGACAAACGCACATATCCTTCTCCTAGAAAAGAAAATGCATCACCAGGAACTACAGCGAGTTCCTCTTCTTCTAGAAGTTTCATCGCAAAATCAAATGACGTCATCCCAGATTTTTCAATCGAAGGAAAAGCATAAAAAGCACCCGTAGGCATCACGGTAGGTAGACCAATTTCTTCTAGCCTTCTCATCATAAAGTTACGTCTCTTTTCATATTGTTCTTTCATATGTACAGGATCATCTTGTCCGTTTTTCATCGCTTCTAACGCGGCATATTGGGACACCGAACTAGCGCAACTCACATTATATTGATGAACCTTAATTAAATGTTTACAAATCTCTTTCGGTGCAAAAATAAAACCGATTCTCCATCCTGTCATAGAGTGTGATTTACTCAATCCATTGATGACAATTGTCCGTTCTCTCATTCCTCGGTAGGATGCGATCGATTGGTGAGGCTCTGCATACGTTAATTCAGAATAAATTTCATCGGCTACAATAAATAAGTCCTGTTTTTCTAAATACATAGCTAACTCTATCCGCTGCTCTTCTGATAAAACAGCTCCCGTAGGGTTTGATGGATAAGGAAAAATGATAGCTTTTGTTCGCTTTGTTTGATTTGTTTTAATTTGGTCCACGGTTATGATGAAATCCGTTTCTCTCGTATCGATAAACACCGGTGTTCCCCCACATAGCCGAATGATCGGTTCATAGGCTGGATAAACAGGTGCCGGAATAAGTACCTCATCTCCAGGTTCCAGTAACGCTCTCATCGTTACATCTATTGCTTGTGAAGCGCCGACGGTAACAATGACTTCATCTAATGGATCATACTTTAATTGATATTTATTCTCTACAAATTCACTAGCATACGTTCGAAGTTCTAGGAGTCCTGCATTAGCGGTATAACGAGTATAATTATTATCGATTGCTTGTTTCGCCGCTTGTTTCACATGTTCTGGCGTATCAAAATCCGGCTGTCCTAATGTTAATTGAACTGCTTCTGGGTAAGCTTGGACCCTATTAAAAAATTGGCGAATACCTGAAAGCTCAATATCTTTTACTTTCTGATTTAATCTTGATTCCATGTTTATTACGCCTCCATTATTTCTTTGTTTCGATTAAGTTTATTACGTTGGTTGTATCGCAGTAATTGCAACAACGGTTAGTATAAAATGAATAACATAAATCCCAATTGCTAGAAGAAACACGCGCCAAAAAGCTTCCAAAAACGATTTGTTTACATTAGAAAACTTTCGAATCGGTTCTAATGATAAACTAACAATGATAATCAGGTACAAAACTAAATATAAAAATTCAATTGCCATATTAGATCCTTGTAATGGTTCGGCAACATTTCCTGACACTAGCAGAAACACATTAGCAGCAATAGCGATTATTTTTGCAATAAATAATTGAACAAATACGCTGATCGTTAACCACCAAGACCATTTTTCCCTCCTAAAAATCCCGATAGCAGCTGGTACAAAAAGCCAGAATACACCATCAGAAACTAGGAGCATGAGCATTCTTTCACTATATCCCCACATAACGCCAATGTAGACATAATAGCCATAGTATACGAAAACGAATAGCAATAGAAAACTTGCAAATACGTTTAACGGGATAGATAATTTACGGTCCATCGATCCATTCCTCCATGCAATAAAACTTGTGATTATTCATTTAACAGGTCCGCTCCAGAACGTCCGATTAAATAAGCTGCAATTGCAAAAGCTTCCGTTTGTTCTCTAACCCGATTCAGACCTTGCGGTGGCTGACGAACTTGAAGTTGGTATTGATCTGCTATTTGAAGTGTTCCTTGATTTGCTTGTCTCAGAAAACTCGACGTTTCTTGCAAACCGTAACGTCCGCTTTGCATTATTTCATAAAAGGACACGAACCCATGCATAACCCCACGATAACGAGTCGCCCTCACCGGAACATCAAATTCCGCTAAACGTTCTGCATACGCTTCCCCTTCATCTCGCAACGGATCAAATTCAGCCGTGATTATTAATGCAGGAGGTAAATCACTAAGATCATCCGCATGGAGTGGTGATGTATAAGGATTGGTCCACATCCCTTCTTCTGGCGTATACAGGTCTCGTGCCCGATACATCACTTGTCTTGATAACAAGTAGTAGCCACTATCATATATTTCTCTTGATTCTAACTTAACATCTTGAAATGTTGTTAAAGGATAAAGAAGTACCTGCGAAGTAATGTCTGGACCGTTTCGATCCCTTGCCATCATAGCTGTCACCGTAGCAATATTTCCTCCCGCACTGTCCCCTACAACGCTTATACGTTCGTCATCTCCGTTAAACGTCTCCGCATGGGTTTCGGCCCAAATTAAAGCGGAATAACTATCTTCAATTGCTGCTGGAAAAACATAATCTGGCGCGACTCGATATCCTGGAGCTAAGACAATACTATTTGTTCTTGATGCTAGCGAACGAATAATATTATCATGAGTATCAATGTTACCATACCCTTCTAGAAAAGCCCCTCCGTGATAATACATTATGATTGGAAATGGTCCCTCTCCTTGAGGCCGATACATTCTCATCGGAATCTGCACTTCCCCTTGAACAGGAATAAATAAATCTTCTCTTAATAACGGGGATCCCCCCCCTCCACCACCAGTAACAATTCGGGGAGGACGAATATTAATATCAAGATCTACTAAATTATTATTAATGGCATGCAGGACAACTGCTGTTTTTGCTGGAAGTCTTCCTTCATCCGTTGATTGCCATAAATAAACGGATATAGAGATGATAATTAACACAGCAGCTATTCCTAATGAGCTTATTAAAAACATTTGTTTTAAAAACGGTTTTGCCCACCTCATGTTGTCCTTCCCCTCCTGGCTGCCACACTATTCTTAACTCTTTATATCATTCTTGTGCTTTTTTGATTGTAACTCATCAAACAAAAACGTGATAGCTGACGTTTCTGACAATGGCTTTGAATAATAAAACCCTTGTATTATGTCACATTTCCAAGTTTTTAAAGAGTTCAACTGCTCTTTATTTTCTACACCTTCAGCTAAAACTTCAATATCTAATTCTTTGACAAGATCGATAAGTTTACGCATCATTGTTGCTTTTTTATTATCATATTCCATATTTATAATAAACGACCGATCTATTTTTAGAAGGTCTATCGGTAAGCTAGCTAAATAATGAAAAGATGAAAACCCTGTACCAAAGTCATCAATTGAGATTCTAACTCCGTGTTCACGGAGTTGTTGAAGTTTACCGATTGTTTTATCATTCGTTTGAATCAATAAAGACTCCGTTAGCTCCAATTCTATGCAATGAGGATCTGCATTTTCTTCGCGTATTATCCTCATCACTTTCTCAACAAAATCATCTTGTTGAAGTTGAATGGAGGATACATTGACACAAATACGAATCTTTGATGAATAATTCTCATGGAAAAATTGTACCATTTTACAAGCTTTTCTAAAAACATAATCGCCAATCGGTATTATAGCTCCGGTCTTCTCAGCAAGAGGAATAAACGTATCAGGGTGCACAAATGATCCATCTATTTTTTTCCACCTAACTAGTACTTCAAAAGCAACTAACTGCTCCTTTTCCAACATTAATTGTGGTTGGTAATAAAGCACAAACTCTTCGTCGTTAATTGCTCTTAATATATTTGTTTCTAATTCACGCTCGTGTTTGTATTTTTCCGTTAACTTTTGATGATAAACCGTTGATTGATTCGCACCACGTGATTTTGACTCGTTGAGAGCTAGATTAGCGTGTTTTAATAATAATTCAACATTTCCACCGTCTTTCGGATACGTTGCTATTCCATAACAAGCACTGATATGAATCGTGTGATGTGCCACTCTCCAAGTCCGATTTAAGCTTTCTCTTAGTTGAATTAATTTTTTCTTAATATGTTCCTTTTTGTGGTGGTCTGTCACTAATACAAATTCGTCCCCGCCATACCTTACTAAAATAGAAACGTCCGATATTTCTAGTTTCAAAACTTGAGCTACTTGTTTTAATAACTCATCAGCAATTCTCGGACCAAAACCTTCGTTTATTCTTCGGAAGTAATCCAGTCCAATATATATGATTGTAAACGGATCCCTCTTTTCTTTTCTTAGCGTTCTCGTTTGTAAATAGTTACTTAAAGCAAAGTTATTCGGAATCTCCGTTAAAGGATCTTGGAAAGCCATCTTTTTAATCGTATCTTCTTTTTCCTTGAAAAGCGTATAATCATGATGTGTGCCATGGACTGCTTTTACATAACCATGTTGATCAATAATTGGAGTTAGACGAATCACAAAATAAGAAGTTTTCCCCTTTTTGGTTTGCTCATATTCTTCTTGAAGTGTTTCCTCCGTTGTTTTCACTTGATGAATGGCATGATCCCAAGAAAAGGTCGTATGGGGAAAAAAATTAGCAATATGCCTATTCACAATAGGTTTAGACCCTAATGAAATATTTTGCTTGAATATAGCATTTACCATTAGAATATTCCCTTGTAAATCCAACATATAAATCAAATCTTTCGAACTATTAGCAAGAGCTTCATACTTATTTTCCGATTCATTTAAATCTCGTTTCAGTGACCCATAAATAATTAACCCAAAACCGATTGCAATAGCTATCATTAAAAATTCATTTAATAAATACCCAAATGCTGCAAATGATTCAATTGGTCTTAAAAATGGGTAATCCATCCGATGAACTCCCATAATGATAAATAAAAAACCAATTGTTTTAAACACAATATTTAGAGAAAAATGCGTGATAAAAAGCCACCCAGCATATATAAACATAGCTCCCGTAATAAGAGAAGGTAGTAGATACAACCAAAGAAAAGGAAGTTCTCCCCACCTAGCAAACAAGCTCCATACAATGGCCAGTCCTGTAATGATGATCCACGCTAATGATGGTTGTTTCTTTACATAAATATGTGCACCGATAAGGATAAACAGTGCAGTAATGATACCAAAAAGGTCATAAAAATAACTATAAATAATCCATTCATATTGTAAGGAAAGCATGAGCATAGCAATACGGGCAGCATAAGAAATCCAACCAATAATCCAAAAGATCAAATGGCGCTGGTGTTCCAATTTATAATAATAAATATACATAAATATAGATACGATTACACCGATAAAGATCGCCATCGATACGCCCATTAAAAAATCATTTGTCATGTCATCCTCCGATATGTTGATTTTTTAGAATCTATTTATGAATACGAATTAGTTAACATCGATATAAAAAGCAATGCTAGCCTTCTGTTATACTCTTCAAAATAATTAACCTATCGGAATATTCTCTCTTTTATTATACGACACGCTTTTTTGAAAGAATACAGAATATATTTTGCTTCATTTTGGAAATAATGAAGAATATACAAAAATCGTAGAGAAAGAGATGTGATTTTATTGAATATAGAGCTAATGCCTAAAAATGGAGCTCTCCCTTGCGAAGTAACAGCAGATGATGATAATGGTGTTTTTACGATTAGAAAAGAAGATACGTCAGGAGAAGTATTTAATAATTTTTCATCATTAAAAGGATGGATCCACCAACATTGGAACGAAGAGCAGTTCGTCCACTCTAACGAATTTCATCAGTTGCTCTCTTTTCTTGATCAGTATGAAAAAGAAATGTAATATTCTTCATAGCGAAAAAGGACCGATGTTTAGTCATCGGTCCTCTTTCCTATAAGTAGTTATTAACTATCTTTCGCTAAGATTAAATCGAAAGCTGGTTCCCCTTTAAGTAAACCTACTGCTATAGCAGTGTAATTTTCACCTTTTTTCAGCTCCACATTTGGAACATTGAATATGGCTTTATCTTGCCCTGCCGGTCGTATATCTAAGGAATAGTCTCCTTCAGGTAATGTTTGATATTCCGTTGCTGAATTAAATCCAACGTCCGTAACAACAGGCGTATCGAGGGAAAACACATCGACCTTCGGTGCATCTGGTGATAAGTGAAGCACCCTTAATTTTGCTTCATCCTCGACTGTTGTCAGGTCATCACTGAATTCTTTTAATGCTATGTCTTCCAGTTTGCCAGTAACGGCGATCGTTGATGCGCCTCCTGCAGTGAAAGTTAAATTTTCTTCTAATACAGGCTCGCTTTTCTTCGGTTTACTTCCTGCTTGGAAAACTTTGATGTCATAACTACCTTCATCAAGTGGTAAATATTCACTTAATTCTTTGAATTTCATTCCACTAATGACTTTATCTTTGTTAACATAGACATCAACTGCTGGTGCATCTGGTGACGCATGGAGGATACGTACTTGTGCTCCTTCTGCTTCAGCCTCTACGTTCATCGAAAAAGGCATAGCCATCATGAAAAATGCGGTGAGAGAGAGTAGAATAATCCATTGTTTTTTCACTATTTTCACTCCTAACTTGTATTTTACAAAGTTATCGTTTCCATTAATCCAATCCATTATGTATCTAAATGTAACATTACGTTTAATCACACATTCTTTCGTAAATGGAGTGAATAGAACGAATCCTAAAATTGAGTAAAGGATGATAAAATGAAAAACCTTAAAGATTCCCTAAAAAAATTAGACGGTAAATCATATCGAGCGCTGAAATCCATACAAGGCGCATACACAGGAGAAACATTCACACTATTTATGGACTATGTTCAAGGCGATCCATTTGCCTCTCCATCTAGATTACGACTATTTATTCCAACAAAACATCTAGATTTCGATCAAAAACAATTCGATACGCCAGCAAGAAAACGAGCATTTATACATTTTTTTGCTAAGGAATGCGCCAATCATATTCAAAAGACTAAAAATCCGATTCGTGGCACTGGAAAAAGTGGATTAGTATTTATCGACAAACCAGGCCAGCAAGTCATTGATCGCACGGCTGTTAAAATAACCGACGAAGGAATTGAATTTAGGTTGTCTGTTGGATTACCTGCACAAGGTCGGAGAATCCTCGGACATCAAGCGGCAACGTTATTGACCGATGTCTTGCCAACTATTGCTAACAAAACGGTAGCTGACTACGATCGTAATCTCTTGAAACAAGCTTTGCTTCTATCCGATGACCAAGAGGAAATTCGCTATCAGCTAATGAAAAGGGATCTGATTGCCTTTATCGCAAATAATTCGATTCTTCCAAGGTTAAGCGGAATCAGTGATAAAGCCCTGCATGATGCCGTTCCTTTTCGAACCCCTGACAAATATGAAGTGACCATTGATCTACCTTCTGGAAAAACAATTGTTGGCATGGGTGTTAAAAAAGGGATTAGTTTAATCATTGGCGGAGGATATCATGGCAAAAGTACTCTCTTACAAGCAGTCGAACGAGGAGTATACAACCATGAACTTAATGATGGTCGAGAATTTGTTATTACTGATGATTCTGCCATGAAAATCCGTTCGGAAGATGGCCGAAGTGTTAGCCATGTTAACATTTCTCCGTTCATCAACAATTTACCTTTTGGGAAAAAAACGACGGACTTCTCTTCTCAAGATGCTAGTGGAAGTACATCGCAAGCAACGAATATAGTTGAGGCATTAGAAATGGAACCAAAAACGCTTCTTATTGACGAAGATACAAGTGCCACAAATTTCATGATTCGAGACGCACGAATGCAACAATTAGTTAAAAAAAACAAGGAACCAATCACGCCATTTATCGATCGCATCCGCGATTTATATGATGAACACGGCGTTTCAACCGTCCTTGTTTTAGGGGGTTCTGGAGATTATTTTGATGTAGCAGATCACATTATCATGATGGACGAATATGTCCCTGTGGACAAAACAAACGAAGCAAAAAAACTAGTGGAGAAAATGAAAACAGACCGAACTGTTGAAAACGGTCAGTCATATAACATTCAACAATCTCGGCTCTTACGTCGTAAAGAAATTTTAAAACTATTTGATAAAAAAGAAAAAGTGGATAGTAAAGGTCTTCATAACATTAGAATCGGAAAAACAAATTTAGATTTACATGACGTGGAACAATTGATTGATCCAAGTCAAACACAAGCTATCGCACTGATGATCAAACGAATCGCAAAAGATACAAAAGGACCTATGGAATTGAAAGAAACGATCGATACATTGTACAAAAACATAGAATCAAAAGGTCTCGATCATCTTTCCCCTTTTTCCAACCAGCACCCTGGTGACTTCGCGTTGCCACGACCATTAGAATTAGCAGCAGCACTTAACAGAATTCGCACATAAAACAACGCAGCGTCCACTTAGGCGCTGCGTTGTTATTTTTCATAGTGTTTCCGAGTAATTCCCTACTCAAATAGTGACTTGTAGTCGCCATACCCTTCCGTTTCAAGATCTGCTTTCGGTATAAATTTCAATGAAGCGGAGTTAATACAATAACGAAGACCTGTTGGTTTTGGTCCGTCAGTGAACACATGACCTAAGTGAGAATCTCCTTCTTTACTACGTACTTCTGTTCGAACCATAAAAAGACTACGATCTTTCTTTTCTATGACTGCCTCTTCTTTAATTGGTTTTGAAAAACTAGGCCATCCACAATTCGATTCAAACTTATCTTTAGACGTAAACAAAGGTTCTCCTGAAACAACATCAACGTATAACCCTTCTTCGAAAAAGTCCCAAAGAGGATTTTTAAATGGCGGTTCCGTGCCATCTTCTTGGGTGACTTTAAATTGAATAGGCGTTAATTTCTTTTTTAATTCATCTTTACTCATAGTTAGACACCCCATTTTTTATTGATAAAGTCTGCTCTTCCACTTCCTTTTCGATACATTTTATAATGGAAAGGGTTCTTTTTATAATAGTGTTGGTGGTACTCTTCTGCTGGATAAAACGTCGACGCTTCTTTGATTTTCGTTACGATTGGAGCTTGAAACTTACCGCTTTCTCCTAGCTTCTTTTTCGAATTTTCTGCGACTTTCTTTTGTTCCTCATCGTGATAAAAAATTGCAGTCGTATAGGACTCTCCTCGATCATGGAATTGACCACCTGGGTCTGTAGGATCGATTTGTTGCCAAAACATTCGCACGAGTTTATCGTAAGGAAATACGGCAGGATCATACGTAATTTGAACCGCTTCAAGATGACCCGTTGTTTCGGAACAAACTTCTTTATATGTTGGATTTTCTGTATGTCCTCCTGTATAACCAGAATGGACGCCATGAATGCCTGGTTGTTCATCAAATGGCGATACCATGCACCAGAAGCAACCACCAGCAAATGTCGCTTTTTTTAGTTCCTGTTCCATAGGGCAAATCCTCCCTTTCTTTTCTTATCATTACCGCAAGGCTCTTGCTATTGATCCATGTTGATAGTAAAGAATCAGACTAGCTTCCCGCGTCCAACTTTTCAGCGTTCTGGGGAAATTACTCTGCGTGACCTTCTTAAGCAGAGCTTGTGTTAAAACGGTGACTAATCTTTCAAACATCCGTTTTGTTTGTTCTCCCATAGCCATTACCTAGTTACACATAAATCAAACATAGCTTATGTTTTCAATATTATAACACGGGAAATGTTGGTTTCCTTGTTAGATGCTTGGCAACGTTTTTACAACGACTCATCCTTTTCATCGAGTTGAATTTCGTGTATGATGTGACAGTGTATTTTACGCAGTTCGGAAATTCCTGCGTTAACAAAACTAGAAGGAGAGACTTTTAATGCCTAATGAAATGATTTGGATCATCTTTGCGGTGGTCAACTTTAGTATGCTTTTATTATTTTATCGCCTTTTTGGAAAAACTGGCCTATTTGTCTGGATCGGATTTTCAACTGTTGTAGCAAACTTGCAGGTTATCAAACTCGTTGAACTATTTGGACTGGTCGCTACTCTCGGTAATATTATGTATGGCACCGTCTTTTTAGCAACCGACATTTTAAATGAAAAACATGGAAAAAAGGAAGCAAGAAAAGCTGTATGGTTTGGCTTTTCATCCCTTTTAGCAACAACGATTATTATGCAATTCGTATTGGCTTTTCAACCTCACTCTGATGACATGGCTCATGAACATCTTTCCTTTATATTTGAACTATTACCACAAGTTGTTATAGGTAGTTTGCTTGCGTACTTAATTAGTCAATTGTTGGACGTTCAAATCTATGCTTTTTTCAAGAAAAAGCTTCCTAAAGCCTCTCAATTGTGGATGAGAAATAGCTTTAGTACTGCAATCAGTCAATTCGTAGACACAGCAATATTTTGTAGCATTGCATTTTATGGCTGGTATGATTTCGACGTCTGGTTACAAATTTTCATGACAACATATGTGATTAAATTTATCGTTGCCGCGATTGATACACCGTTTATTTATGTTGCGAGAATGATCAAACCAAAACAAGATTAATAAGCTGATAAGAAAGATGGTCCCCTTCAGATATTCGTTCTCTTCTGAAGGGGACGTTCTATTCTCGCAGTGAACGAAAGAAAGTCCCCTCTAAACGTATGCCTGTCGATCTAACCTACATATCTTTTTAAAACAGTATCCACGTGTCCTCCATATATTTCACCAAATATATTCAAATGAACGAGAAGGTAAAACAGTTGATATAACTCTTTTCGATCATCATAACCCCGGTCGACTGGTTGTGTATAAGCATATGCTTCATAAAAATCTTCAGAAAAACCACCAAATAATTCAGTGAATGCCAATTCTAGTTCATGATCCCCGTAAACAACCGATGGATCAATGAAACAAGGCTTCCCCCCTTTTGCTACCATCACGTTTCCTCCCCATAAATCTCCATGGAGAAGACTTGGTTTCACATCGTTAGCTGGAATCCACTCCTGTAACCTGTCCATTAGTTTTTCCATTCTCTGTTTTCTTTTTGAAGGCATATAACCTAATCGTTCGCCTAACTGAACTTGTGGTAGTAATCGATTTGAACGGTAGTAATCATTCCAATTAGTCCACCAGTTATTTTTTTGATGAATTTCTCCAATATATGTATCGTTTCTGTAACCAAACTTTCTTGATGTTGCCTGGTGCAGCTTAGCCACCGCTTCTCCTAATTGTTGAGAGTAATGATTCGTTTTTTCCCCTTGAATCCATTCCATAACGCATCCACTCATCTGCTCATCTTCCGTTTGAAAAACACCGTATACACGTGGGGTTAAAACATTGCCTTTTTCCTTAAGTTCGGTAAGTCCATCCACTTCAGAATTGAAAAAAGTAGGATCCATCTTATCATGAGCTTTTATAAATAGCGGATACTTTGTTGTTTCCACATAATACGCTTGATTGATTTCACCACCTGACACAGATTTCACTTGAACAATTTCTGCTTGGATTCCTGTCTTTTCTAATGCTTGTTTCATCCACCCTTGCGAACTCATACGTCACACCTCCAAAGTCGATTTAATTGGTTTTCAGCCCCTATCTCTTTATAATAAAGCTATAATATCTTTCTATGTTTATAGTTAACAAACTCGTTAACGCGAACATCTTCTAAGCTCCTTGGGGTAAGAAGGTGGAATTCCTTCTACTCTGTTTTTATTTCCATAGTTCCTATAATAAACGAGCAACGAAGGCTTGAAGAGGTGATTGCTTACATGAAACGAGAGATCGAACAGCTTTGGGCAATAAACAAATATGAAGTGATGATGAAAGGATATAACTATTATAAAGAAATGAAAGTTGCAATGAAATCTTCTCATACTGCCGCTGATTTTCAGTATATTTATAGTAGGATCTTTGAAATAAAAAAACAACTTTTTCACCATCCAAGTGTATTGAATACGATGGAACACATTTGGGGGTATTTCAAAAACAAAGCATCTTGTTCTGAAAAAAATACATTTCTATCGCTTATAAGTCAGTGCCAACACCCATTTACGATCGATGAATACGATTTTTTTCCAAAACCCGTTCAACAAGTCATAGCATATTTATCTGCTCTTTTAAACAAATACCCTCAACCATATTTAATTAAAACTAGTTTATTTCGTCCAAGAAATGAATGGAATCATGTTTAAGGTATGCATGATTCACACTCTCATTACCTTTGCCTTTGAGAACAGCACGTCCTATTATCATTTTTAAAAGGAGGAATTTAATGGAAACAAAAAACAACTGTCCAGATTGTGGTGGAACATTAGTGGATGATATTTGGGAAACAATCAACACGAAAGACGATGGTACTTTCACCATTAACTCCTATTTGGCAAAAAAGTGTATCATGCGCTGTGGTTATTACGCTCCTATAAAAAAGGAAGAATAGACGAATGTCTACTCTTCCTTTTTGTATTACAAGTTCATCTTAATTTTTGCAACGCATATCAAGCCAACATTTATACAGGCAAGCGATGGAGTGCATTTTTATAGGCAAAACCTCGCACCTCATCTTCTTTGAATCTTTTTAATAATTCTTCAATCAGCGTTTGGTACTTCCCACTATGCTCTAAACCTGTTACTAAGCGACTAACACCGTCAAAGTCCGATCCTAAAGCAATATGATTCACACCACCAATGGAACAGAAATAATCAATATGTTTGATTAGGTCATCGAACGTTGCAGAATCTGTTTCATTAATGAAAGGAGGACTAAATACCATTCCAATAAAGCCATTTTTCTGAAAAATAGCTTTCGCTTGTTCGTCATCTAAATTTCGTCGGTGAGGGCATATTGTTTTAGAGTTCGAATGACTAGCAATTGGATAAGTGGCCTTATCCATTACGTCCCAAAAAGACTTTACTGACAAGTGAGAAACATCTGTCCAAACTTTATTATCATTGTTCATTCGAACGACTTCAAAACCAAGTTCGGTCAATCCTGCCCCTCGAGGTTCACCTATGCCATCAGCACATAAGTTTGCGTTATTCCATGTAAGCCCAATCGACTTGACACCAAGTTGGTAAAAGGTTCTGAGTTTAGTTAGATCGTTTCCAAACGCATCTGCCCCTTCCAAAGAAAGTACTGCTCCAATCTCCCCCTCTTCTAACTGGTGGATATCGTTCCAATGAACAATTTTTTTCATTTGAGGGTGTTTTTCAATGACTTCTGTATGAAACAAATCAATTTGTTCCAACGCTGTTTGGAATTTCATGTCACTAGGTATTTCTGGATCTACATAGATAGCAAACACTTGCAAAGCAACATTTCCTTTCATAAGACGCTCCATATTGACATGTAACTCTGGGTCATCTGTAAATGAAATGTTGCGATGGTCGTGGAGCCTTAATAAAGCGTCGCAATGTAAATCAAAAACCTTCATAGCTGTCCTTCCTTCCTTTTCTACTTACTCTGTCGGTCGAACCATTTTCTCCAGGTTAATATATTCATCGAATTGCTCTTCTGTTAAATAACCTAGTTCAACAGCTGTTTCTTTTAATGTTGCGTTGTTTTGAAACGCTGTTTTAGCAATCGTTGCGGCTTTTTCATAACCAATATGTGGATTTAAAGCTGTTACGAGCATAAGCGAATTTTTGACATGTTTTTCGATAACTTCTTCATTCACTTCAATGCCTACAACACATTTTTCATTAAATGAGTCCATTGCATCCGTTAGTAATCTGACTGATTGCAAGAAATTATAAATGATCACTGGTTTGAAAACATTTAGCTCAAAGTTTCCTTGGCTTCCGGCAAATCCAATCGTTGCATCATTACCAAACACTTGAGAAACAACCATCGTTAACGCTTCTGATTGCGTTGGATTTACTTTACCAGGCATGATCGAGCTTCCTGGTTCGTTGGCAGGAATCGATATCTCCCCAATTCCAGAACGAGGGCCACTGGCTAACCAACGAACATCGTTGGCAATTTTCATTAAGTCTGCTGCTAGTCCTTTAATCGCACCATGGGCATAAATTAGTTCATCATGGCTCGTCAACGCATGGAATTTATTCTCCGATGAATAGAATGTTTCTCCGGTAATCCGACTGATTTCTTCCGCTGTCAAATCTCCAAATTTCGGATGAGCATTAATTCCTGTGCCTACTGCCGTTCCACCAATGGCTAAATACCGAAGCTGTTGGGCTGATTCTTCAATCATTTGTTCCGATCTTTTTAACATATGAACCCAACCGCTCATCTCTTGTCCCAATGTTAATGGTGTTGCGTCTTGCAAATGCGTCCGACCAATTTTTATAACGTCTTCAAACGCTTTTGATTTTTCTTCAAAAGACTTTCTTAAACGAATCAACGCAGGAAGTAATTTGTGATGAACGTCTTTTAATGCAGCAATATGCATCGCTGTGGGAAATGTATCATTTGAACTTTGCGAACGATTCACATCATCGTTAGGGTGAATTCTCGTTTCGCTATTAGCTTCCTGTAACCGTTCGTTTCCTCTGAATGCCACCACTTCGTTCATATTCATGTTCGATTGCGTTCCACTCCCCGTTTGCCACACGACGAGTGGAAAATGATCATATGTACCTTCAGCTCTTAACTCTTGGCATACTTCTTGAATGGTCTTCCCTTTCTCTTCATCCAAATGATTTAAACGAAGATTGGCTGCTGCTGTTGCTTCTTTCAAAATAGTGAAAGCTTCGACAACTTCTCTTGGCATTTTTTCTGTACCAATTTTAAAATTTTCTAAGCTACGCTGGGTTTGAGCCCCCCACCACTTTTCCGATGGAACGTTTACTTCACCTAGTGTGTCCTTTTCTACACGATAACTCATGATTATTCCTCCTTTAATTTGTCACCAAAATGATGCAATGGTATTCATACAAACTCTCTTGCACTAGAAAGCATAAGTCTGCTTTCTAATGCGCCTGAGCTTTAACACCAGTCCACGAAAGCGAAGTCTCGATAAAGTTGACTATTACTATAGAAGAATCATGTTAACTGTAACTACTTGTTGAATGATGTAAATAATCAATAATATCAACCCGACTGTGATGACAATTCGAAAAATCGCACCAACAACTCTAAGTAGAATAATACCTATGACGATGAGAACTAGTACCGTTATTAAATCCATGTTAATTCACTCCTTAGCTTTAAGGTACTTTTCTTTTCGTTAAAAATCAAGACAGAACTGTTACTTCCCATTTTTTTGTATAATCACTGTAATTACCGTTTGAAATTTCAAAATATTAAGTATATGATAATCATATATCGTACCAAGGCATTTATTGGAGGTGGCATGTATGGAAATCTTGAAACCAAAACAAGAAACGTACCAATTAGCCAATTATGAGGAAGCAAAAAAATCTTTTAAATGGGAGGAAGTTAAGGACGTTTTCAGTTGGTCTAAAACAGGAAATGTAAATGCAGCTTATGAATGTATTGATCGGCATGTGAAAGATGGAAACGGAGAAAAAACCGCGCTGCTTTATTCCGATGCGTCGAGAAAAGAAACGTATACTTTTTCACAGCTAAAGAAAGAGACAAACCAAGCAGCTCACATGTTTCGGAGATTAAATGTAAAAAAAGGAGACCGTGTGTTTATTTTCATGCCTCGTTCTCCAGAATTATATGTAGCACTGCTCGGTGCTATTAAAATGGGTGCTGTCACTGGTCCTCTATTTGAAGCATTCATGAAGGAAGCTGTGAAGAGTAGATTAGAAGATAGCGAGGCAAAGATGATCGTGACAACTCCTGATCTTGTTTCTCGTATTCCTTATGACGAGCTCCCACATTTAGAAAAAATTATTCTTGTAGGTGATCAAGTTCAAACAGACGGTCCTTTCTATTCTTATTTTGAAGAAATGAAAGCGTCACCAACAGATGATTCAGCGATTGAATGGGTCGATCTAGAAGACGGAATGATCCTCCATTACACTTCTGGGTCAACTGGAAAACCTAAAGGGGTCTATCACGTTCACAATGCGATGATCCAGCACTACCAAACGGCTAAATGGGTCCTTGATTTACGAGAAGATGATATATATTGGTGTACCGCTGACCCTGGTTGGGTTACTGGAACTTCCTACGGTATTTTTGGACCATGGCTTAACGGTGTAACGAATGTCATTCGTGGAGGACGTTTCTCTCCAGATGACTGGTATGACACGATCGAAAAAAATAACGTAACCATTTGGTACAGTGCGCCAACTGCTTTCAGAATGCTGATGGCAGCGCCAAAAGAGATTCTTACTAAATACGACCTAAGTTCGTTACGTCATATTTTAAGTGTTGGCGAACCACTCAACCCTGAAGTTGTTCGTTGGGGTTGGGACGTATTCCATCACCGAATCCACGATACGTGGTGGATGACAGAAACAGGCGGTATGCTTATTTGTAACTATTTAAGTGAACCGATTAAACCTGGTTCTATGGGTCGTCCTTTCCCAGGTATTCATGCCGCAATCATTGATAATAACGGAAAAGAACTAGCCCCTTATGAAATGGGGAACTTAGCCATTCAAGCAGGATGGCCTGCTCAAATGAGAAAAATTTGGAAAAACGAACCGAAATTCAAAGAGTATTTTTCTATTCCTGGTTGGTATGTATCCGGCGACACGGCATATGTGGATGAGGAAGGTTACTTCTGGTTCCAAGGTCGTAATGACGATGTGATTATGACAGCGGGAGAGCGTGTTGGTCCTTTTGAAATTGAAAGTAAATTGTTAGAACACCCTGCGGTCTCTGAAGCAGGTGTGATTGGAAAACCGGATGAAATGCGTGGGCACATTATCAAAGCGTTCATTTCTCTGAATCCAGGCTATGAGAACTCAGAAAAGTTAATTGCAGACATTAAACATTTTATCAAATCTGAACTTTCTGCTCATGCTGTTCCTAAGGAAATTGAATTCAAAGAAAAGCTTCCTAAAACACGGAGTGGAAAAATCATGCGTCGCGTGTTAAAAGCATGGGAATTAAACGAACCTGCTGGAGATTTATCAACAATTGATGACGCCTAAAAAAAGTCCCCCGGATGTATGATTGAAACCACCGGGGGACTTCCTTGTATGGTGTCCTGTGACACGAATATAATTGAATTACTTGGCAAAGACGTGATTGCCAATGCGTTGACTGATAGTTAGCTGGTTGACCCAAGTTGATGTAGCTGTATCTGGATTAAAGAAATATACAGCACCATTCGTTGGATCATAGCCGTTCACTGCATCTTCCACTGCTTTTACCGAATCAGCATCTGCATAGTGTCTGATTTCACCGTTTTGCACAGGTTCAAATGCATAAACGTTTCCTGAGCTATATGTCTCATATATTACGCCCCAAACAGATGTTGGAAAATCATTGTGTCTCACTCTATTTAACACAACCGATGCTACAGCTACTTTTCCTTTATAAGACTCCCCTTTTGCCTCAGCATGAACAAGGCGAGCTAGTACCTCTTTTTCTTCTGCAGTGAAGGTAGACACTTGTGACACCGAGTTACCTACCTTAAACGTTTGTCCTGGATAAATCAAAGATCCAGAAAGTCCATTCCACTCTTTTAATTGGGAAACAGTGACATTATGTTTATTTGCTATTTTCCAAAGACTATCACCATGATTCACTTGATATGTTGATGCAGAAGCATCTTCTTGAGATGTAAATAAAATCATTCCTGCTAAAGCACTGATAACAACTATTTTCTTCATAACAACAATAAAGCCTCCTTTTAATCTTAACAAAACCATAGTTTACATGGTAAATAATTGAGTCACCCATGTCTCTAGTAGATTGTTAGTTACATTTCAAGATTATCCCAATACAATTGCTTTTCCTCAATCAAACTAGTAAACTAAAGAAAACTGCCGAATTTTCAGCACCTATGACAAGATTCCGGCATAAATAGAGGTGAGCCGATGTTTGCAGCACATGCTGATACAAATGAAATGCTAAAAGCGATCTTAAAAAGCATTGATGAAGGTATTCATGTCATTGATAAATATGGAAAGACGATTTATTACAACGAAATAGCCGCTGACCATGATGGGATGGATGTAGAAAATGTCATCGGGAAACCTTTACTTGATGTATTCCCATCACTAACAACAGAAACAAGTACGATGTTAAAAGTGATAAAATCAGGTGTTCCAATTTACAATCAACACCAAACATACCGCAATGTAGAGGGGAAATTAATTGATACCGTAAATACAACCATTCCAATCATCGTCCATCAACAATTGTATGGAGCAGTGGAAATTGCGAAAGATTTTTCTAGAGTGAAAGACCTTTCTAATAAATTAATTGAATTACAAACGAAAATGGATAAACGCTTGGAAAAACCTAAGAGTATTAGTAAATACAGTACGATATACCAATTTCATGATATTTTAACAGATCACCCTTCTATGAAAAAAATAATTACTCGTGCTAAACGCGTGTCAAAAACCACTTCCCCAATAATGGTTTATGGGGAAACTGGAACTGGGAAGGAACTTTTGGTTCAAGGCATTCACCACCATTCCAAACAATCAAAAGGACCATTTATTTCGCAAAACTGTGCTGCTATTCCCCCAACCTTATTGGAAAGCGTCTTATTTGGTACGATAAAAGGAAGCTTTACTGGCGCAGAAAATAAAGAAGGGTTATTTGAATTAGCACACGGTGGCACATTATTTTTAGATGAAATTCATACCCTTCCCTTTGATCTGCAAGCAAAAATGTTGAGAGTATTAGAGGATGGCGTTATTAGAAGGATCGGTTCTCATAAAGCCGTACAGACGGATGTAAGAATTATCACGGCGACCAATGAACCTCCAGAAAAATTACTAAAAAAAGAATTGTTACGAAAAGATCTATACTATCGATTGAATGTCGTTTCTCTTTCCATTCCCCCACTTAGAGAACGAATTAGTGATTTACCAATTTTAATCGATGCTTTTATTCAATCGTTTAATCAAAAATTCCAGTTAAACGTGCAAGGAGTTGAAAAAGATGCGCTGACTTCTCTTCGAAGATATGACTGGCCTGGTAATATTCGCGAACTGCGTCATGCGATTGAATCAGCAATGAATATGACTGACTCTTCCAAACTTTCCCTAGAACATTTCCCTTCGTACTTAGCTGACTTCGTGGAGCAGGCAAACCTTCCTGAAGTGGAGCAACACGGATTAAAACATACCGTGGAAGAATATGAAAAAAACGTCGTAATAAAGATGTTTGATCAAGAAAACCATAATATTTTACGTACAGCAAAAAAACTTGGAATTCCAAGACAAACGTTGCAATACAAACTTCAAAAATACGAGATTATTTAAGAGAGTGCCAGATTTCCGGCACTCTCTTTTCTAGTTTATTTGAAAAAGGTTGATTCCATGTTTTTTTTAGGAAGAAATGATTTGGCACACTTCTTGCATATATTATAAATGAGAATCATTCATTCCAAGGAGGCGCTTTAGATGAAATTTGATTTATACAAACCGAAACGGCATTGGAAAGAAATTGACTTATGGAAAGACGTTACAGATGAACAGTGGAATGATTGGATTTGGCAATTAACAAATACGATTCGGACCCTAGAAGATTTAAAGAAAGTTGTTCATTTAACACCTGATGAAGAAGAAGGCGTGAAAATATCAACAAAAACGATTCCCTTAAATATCACACCTTATTATGCTTCGCTAATGAATCCTGATGATCCAAGGTGCCCGATACGTATGCAATCGGTTCCTGTTTCTGCTGAAATTCAAAAAACAAAATATGATCTTGAAGATCCATTATTTGAAGACGAGGATTCTCCCGTGCCTGGATTGACGCATCGTTACCCAGACCGCGTGTTATTTCTCGTCACTAATCAGTGCTCTATGTACTGTCGCTATTGCACACGTCGAAGGTTTTCTGGCCAAATTGGCATGGGTGTTCCGAAAAAACAGTTAGATGGAGCGATTGAATATATCCGACAAACACCTGAAGTTCGGGATGTCTTAATTTCTGGTGGAGATGGATTATTAATTAATGACCAAATATTGGAATACGTTTTAAAAAATTTACGCGAGATTGATCATGTGGAAATTATTCGCATTGGCACAAGAGCTCCCGTTGTTTTTCCACAGCGTATTACGGAGAACTTGTGTAACATGTTAAAGAAATACCACCCGGTTTGGGTCAATACGCACTTTAATACGTCTCTTGAAATTACCGAGGAATCTAAGAAAGCAGTTGAAATGCTCGCAAATGCAGGGGTTCCTGTTGGAAATCAAGCAGTTATTTTAGCTGGTATTAATGATAGCGTAGAGATTATGAAAAAACTTTGTCATGACCTCGTAAAAATACGCTGCCGTCCTTATTATATTTATCAATGTGATCTATCAGAAGGAATTGGTCATTTCCGCACACCGGTCTCTAAAGGGCTAGAGATTATCGAAGGTCTTCGTGGCCATACATCTGGGTATGCTGTGCCGCAATTTGTCGTTGACGCCCCAGGAGGCGGAGGTAAAATTACTCTACAACCGAACTATCTCATTTCTCAAAGTCCTGATAAGGTGGTTCTTCGTAACTTTGAAGGTGTTATTACGACATATCCTGAACCGAAATTTTATACCCCTGGTACGGCAGACGAATACTTTTACAATTATTATGAGAAAAAAGCAACCAAACGAGTTGGAGTGTCAGCTCTCATGAATGATGAAGAGTTTAATTTGGTCCCTGAAGGAATACAGCGTTTGGATCGACGTTCCAATTATGCAGATGATGAAAGCCATGAAACATTGAAAAACCGTCGTTCTAAGCGAGATGAAATGGTTGAGAAGAAATTTGCGAAAGAGCAGAAAAAATATCAAAAAGAAGAAGTATAGCTTCAAGGAGGATGTTTCACATGCAGTGCAAATGGTGTAAATCTGATAGAGCATTAGAGTCACTTGAATCAGCATATTGGGAGTTACCAGATGGTACAAGAGCAGTTGAAATTAAAGAAGTACCTTCTATCAACTGTCCAGATTGTACGATTATCTATATCGAAGAAGAACAAATTACAGAATTAGAAAATCATTTTATGTTAATTGATACAAAAAAACTAGGCTCTAGTTTCACTTTTAAAGAATTGATGGATCAACCAACATTGCTTAAGAAAAATTATTTTGCAATGAATGATTAGATAATGTGAAAAACGCTTGCGCCAAACAAATGGCGCAAGCGTTTTAATTTAGGCTAATGTGTTTTAGTTTATGAGACTATAAGCGTTTATGTAGCTAATTCTTTCGTCCATATATTCATATCTTCATACCCCGACGAAATTTTACAATTATTCACTAAAGTCCCCTCAAACTTATAGCACAAACGTTTTATCGTCATATTCATGCCTACAGATTTTGCCCGTGTTATCGAAAACACATTTGATATTCCATCTTTCATGAGTTGATCTTCCAAGTTCATAATAATTCCGTGTAAAATATTTTTCCCTCGATAGGTTGGGTCTACGGCACAGTCTGTTATTTCAGCACTAGCGTAACCTGTTTTCATCGCAGATGCTGAGCCAATTATTTCTCCGTTTTCGTTCACTGCCAAGACAAACGTATATTCTGTTGCCACTGCTTTTTTAATATACTCTGGGTCAAAAATATTTGTAGGATAGACATCAAATACTTTTTGATATAGTTTAGATAGCGGTTTAAAATGTTTTTCATTGCTTTCTTTAAGATGAATGAATGAGATATTACTCCACGTTTCTGAAGGTGTTGTTTGATCTGTCTCAACGATCTTTAATACAGACTGATTTTCCGTGTTGGAAGTTGAATTCTGTCGCGTTTCTTTGGAAAACCACGTAAATATTTCGGCTTTCTTTCCATTAAAAAAACCAGACATATTTGCTTCATGATGAAAGTCTAGAGAGATTAGTTTATTTCTTTCGTCATTTGTCGTATAAACAATCAATTTACTGTATTCTTTGGCTTGTTTTTCTTTTTGTAATCTAGCAATATTTTCTTCTGATACGACGGGTAAATAAGCAACTAGCCGCTCATTCCATGAATCTTTGTCCCATGTTTCTTTCATTCGCTGTGTTCCTCCTATCATTTAGGACACTCTGGATGTTCCACCTTAATGAGCGTCCCGGTACTTGTGCTTTCGAGACACTCGCTACGATTGATCCCCCTAGCACGAATCGTAAGGTACTATACCACTCGTTTACTTCCTTTCGCTCGGCTGGTAGCGACTGAAAGGAACTATCTTGCTCTTATAGTTCCTTTCATCGACGGACCGCTCACTCGTCGGGCACTATCATACCCGTTTACTTCCCTTCGCTTGAAAACCCTACGCACGAATGTCGCTATACCTCTCGTACCCATCCCCGCTTAGCTTAATTACCTAGTTATGATTAAAGCAAACGAGTTTGATTTCAGTCATCTCTTCAATAGCGTACTTGATACCTTCGCGTCCAGTCCCGCTTTGCTTCACACCACCATACGGCATATGGTCAACTCGGAAAGTAGGAAAGTCATTGATCATGACGCCGCCAACTTCTAGTTCCTCCGATGCAGTGAAGGCATGTTTCATATTATTCGTATAAACCCCTGCTTGTAAACCGTAATCCGAATCATTGACGAGATCAATCGCTTGTTGCCAATCATCAAACGTATCAACAATTACTACTGGTCCAAAAACTTCCCCACAGGAAACTTTCATCGATGAATCAACATTTTCAAGAACTGTCGGTTTTATAATCATACCTTCCTCTTCCCCACCTGTAACGATGCGAGCACCTTGATCGACTGCTTCTTGGATCCAAGATAACACACGATTTTTTTCCGATTCAGATATTAACGCAGATAATTGGGTTGCATCATCAAGAGGATCTCCAATTACCCATTTTTTCAATGTCTCTTTCATCTTTTTTAATAATTCACGTTTTTTTGATTCGTGAACATAGATGCGTTGAACAGAAATGCAAACTTGGCCTTGAAAAGCAAATGCCCCTTGAACAAGTCGTTCGACCATCCCATCAATATCTACATCCTTATCAATGATAACCGCTGAATTTGATCCTAGTTCCAAAGTAACTTTTTTCAATCCTGCTTTATTTCTTATACCTATGCCTACCTCAGGACTTCCAGTAAACGTGATGACACCGATTCGCTCATCTGTCACTAACGCATCACCGATTGTGCTCCCTTTACCTGTCACGACGTTTAATGCTCCTTTAGGTAATCCAGCTTTATCAAAAATATCGGCGATGAAATAAGCAGATAGTGGCGTCTGAGAAGCAGGTTTTAAAACAACCGGGTTGCCGCTTGCAATGGCCGGTCCCAGTTTATGAGCAACTAAATTCATCGGAAAATTAAAAGGGGTGATTGCTGCAACTATGCCAGTCGGCTCTCGTCTCGTATAGGACGTACGATTCTCCCCACCAGGTGCCGCATCCATATTGACTACTTCTGTTGGTAACCTTCTAGCTTCTTCGCTTGCAAATTTATAGGTCATGATTGTTCTTGCCACTTCACCTCTAGCCGTTTGAATCGGTTTAGCAGCTTCTGTAGCGATAATTCGTGCACACTCTTCTCGATTTTGTGCAATTAATCTTGCAACGTTATCTAAAATATCTGCTCGTTCGTGTGCAGGCATTTTTTTCATTACTTTTTTATTTTTTTTCGCTGTATCAATAGCTGCGTCAACCTCTTGAATAGTTGCTAGAGGAATTTCCGCAATTTTTT
Source organism: Salipaludibacillus daqingensis (assembly GCF_029891575.1). Classification (GTDB taxonomy): domain Bacteria; phylum Bacillota; class Bacilli; order Bacillales; family Salisediminibacteriaceae; genus Salipaludibacillus; species Salipaludibacillus daqingensis. The sequence goes on from NZ_JARZHF010000001.1 coordinate 107,962, forward strand.
GTCCATCAAAAGGGGAATATAGGTCTTGCACATGTGATGCTTCAACCCATTCTCCACCAATAAACAATTTTTTTCTCATGTATAACGCCTCACCTTCTTTTTGTACCATGATCTTCCATTACTGACTCCAGTATACCTAACCCGGCATGCAATTGTTCATCTGTAATCACAAGTGGCGAAAGGATTCGGATCACATTTCCATATAAGCCTGCTCCCATGATAAGCAATCCCCGTTTTATACAACCTTGAATCAACTGCTGCGTAAGTTGTTTATTAGGTTCTTTGGTCTCGCGATTTGTGACTAATTCCATCGCCATCATGGCACCTAAACCACGGACATCACCTATTTCTTCAAAGCGATCTTGCATCTTAAGGAAACGTTCTCGCACTTGTTTTCCAATTTGATTTGCTCTTTCTGGTAAATTTTCTTCAATCATCATGTCCATCACTTCATTAGCGGCGACACAACCTAACGGGCTGCCTCCGTATGTTCCACCGATTTCTCCGATACCGGGTGAATCCATGATTTCTGCTCTTCCTGTTACAGCGCTTATAGGTAGTCCTGCCGCGATTGATTTTGACATCGTCATCATATCAGGAATAATATCAAACTGCTCAGATGCAAATAATGTCCCTGTTCTACCAAAGCCTGATTGCACTTCATCCGCTATAAATAGAATTCCATGCTCATCGCAAATTTCCTTCACTTGTTTTATAAAACGTTTACTAGGTACGACAAATCCTCCTTCACCTTGAACAGGTTCCATGATCACAGCAGCAGTTTCATCAGCAGATACTTCAGATAAGAAAAATGTTTTTAAACGGCGAATACATTCATTATCAACTTCTTCATCTGTCATCCCATCAGGTTTGCGATAATAATACGGATAGCTCATTTTATAAGTATCCGCTACGAAAGGTCCAAACTGATATTTATAAGGTTTCACTTTACTTGTGAGGGACATAGCCATGTACGTCCTTCCATGAAATCCTCTTTCAAATGAAAGGATCGCTTTCCTTCCCGTAAATTTCCGCGCTATTTTCACAGCATTTTCTACTGCCTCTGCTCCACTGTTCAAAAAAAATGTTTTCTTGTGATGATCTCCTGGAGTATAGTGATTGAGTTTTTCAGCTAATTCTATATAAGATTCATACATCATCACATGAAAACACGGATGAAGGAATTTTTCGATTTGATCTTTCAACGCTTTCACTACTTTAGGTGGACAATGACCTGCATTTAAAGATCCAATTGCTCCAGCAAAGTCGATAAATTCTTGACCATCCACATCAGTAACTATCGCTCCATCTGCGTTTGCAGCAAATGTCTGAGCTGTGTTAAATGGTCCTTTAGGAATATGTTTATTCCGTCTATCTAATAATTTCTCTCCAACAGGCCCTGGAATCTGAAAAGCATTTTGCTGGTGTTTTATTTCTTTCATGCTTTCTCCTCCTCAACGTTACACCATTTTATTAACGTACCTGCAATGACTTCAGCACATTGGCGAACGTTTTTGATTTCAATGTATTCATTCGCTTGATGTGCCATTTTCGTAACTCCTGGACCGAATACAACCGAAGGAATATTTCCAACCGCCGTCAACAATCCACCATCCGTTCCCCAAGGAGCTGCTTCGATTTGTGGTGAATGACCAATCACTTGTTCAAACTGATCCGTAAGAATGTTCATAAAAGCATGGTCCGCATCGATGGATCCCGGTAACCATCTTGCACCATACCATTCTACATCGACAGGATGTTGTTTAAACCAGTCATCCGCGTCCTCTAATGTACGAATCGCTTCTTGAAATTCTGCTTGAACTTCTTTCACCGTTTCTTCATCAGAAAAGCCAATCCGTCCTTCGACTTTTACTAAATCAGGCACAGAAGATGGCCATCCACCACCTTCGATAACACCGACGTTTATTGGTAAAGGAATCGGGGCTTGGGAATAGAGAGGATCCGTAACCCTTGCATTTCGAATCTTTTCTAATTGTTCAAGGACAGTAAGTACTTTCTGCGTTTTTACGATCGCATTAACTCCTTCGTAACTCATCCCACCATGAGCTGATTTTCCTTTGATGAGTAACCTAAACCACATAGATCCTTGCTGTTTCGGAAATATTTTCATGTTTGTTGGTTCAGGGATCAAGGCGGCATCTGCTGTATAACCTTTTAAAATGGCCGCTAACGTTCCTGCACCTCCACTTTCTTCTTCTATAACACTATGAAAAACAACGTCACCCTTCATTGGAATCGCGAGAGATTTAATCGCTTGAAGGGCAAATAACATGGCAACATTGCCTCCCTTCATATCCGTTGCTCCTCTCCCATAAATACATCCCTCTTTCAATGACCCCGCAAAAGGGTTCTCATCCCAATCGGTGATATCGCCTTCTGGAACAACGTCCACGTGCCCGTTTAACACGATCGATTTTCCACCGCCCGTTCCTTTAAGGACACCAACAACATTCGGACTTCCTTCAAAGTTTTCTCGACTTGATATAAAAGCATCATGTTCCGTTAATTTAGTTCCACCCGGTTCCCACATATCCACTTTAAAGCCAAGGTTTTTAAGTGATTGAGCTACTTTTTTTTGAATCCCACTTTCGTTTAACTGAACAGATGGTTCTTGGATCATTTGTTGCAACTGCAAAATAAGTTCCTGTTCATGGTCCATCATCCACTTATTAATTTTTTTTACTTGTTCACCTTGATTTATCACAAACGATTCCCCTCTTTCACGAGCTTATCAATCCTAACAAAGGATGCCCCTGTATTTTCTTTTACTTCTTCAACAGAATATGGTTCAAACACTTCTTTTAGGACAAGCCCGTCTTTTTCTACTGCAACAACAGCCATGTCTGTGATAACAAGATGAACACACGCTTCTGCTGTTAACGGCAAGGAACATTGTTTTACGATTTTAGGCTTTCCGTCTTTTCCAACATGGTTCATTAAAATCACAACTTTTTTAGCTTTTTGAGCTAACTCTAACGCTCCACCCATTCCTGGTACTCGTTTACCTGGAACAATCCAATTGGCTAAATCCCCTCGTTCACTTACTTCTAAAGCCCCCATGATCGTCATATCTAACAACCCACGTCTAACGATAGCAAAAGCGACGCCACTATCGAAATAAGATGATCCAGGTGATGCTGTAATAGGAAAACCACCAGCGTTACAAAGATTTGGATTTTCTTTTCCTTCTTCTGGGCTTGGGCCCGTTCCTAATATTCCATTTTCAGCATGAAACATCACTGGTAAATCACGAACGTAATTAGCCACAAGAGTAGGAATTCCAATACCTAAATTAACAACCATGCCAGCTTCAATTTCTTGTGCTGCCCTTTCGGCAATTTTATGCCTTATTTCTTTTCCCATGCCCATGACCAATCAACCCCCTCACTTACTACGATATGATCAACAAAAACGCCTGATGTCACCACTTCTTCAGGATCTAATTCGCCTAGTGGAACAATTTCCTCCACTTCTGCAATCGTAATATTTCCAGCCATAGCCACAAGTGGATTCGTGTTTCTAGCGCTCGTATCGTAGATCAAGTTTCCAAATGAATCTGCTTTTTTAGCATAAACAATCGACACATCTGCCGTTAAACTTGGTTCAACCAAATATGTTTTCTCATTGATAACTACCGTTTGCTTATCTTTTTCTACAAATTCATTTCCTACGCCCACATCAACAAACACACCTCCAAGACCAACTCCACCAGCTCTTATTTTTTCTGCTAGCGTTCCTTGAGGAAAAAAGTGAACATCTAGTGTTCCCTCGGTCATTTGGCGACCCGCATTTGGATTGGAACCGATATGACTCGTGTATAAGGAAGCAACTTTTTTCTCACTTACTAATTGACCAATTCCTATATCAGGAAATCCAGCATCGTTACATATAACTGAAATGTCCTCAATCTGTTCTTCTAAAATGGTTCGTATTAACGTAGGTGGATTTCCTACTCCACCAAATCCCCCTACCATTAGCGACATCCCATTTTTGAATAAAGGTCTGATTTGATTCCACGTTTTATGTTTAGGTTGTTGTTTCATTGGTGTATTCATGAGACTCCTCCTCTCTCATCAAGTGATTGAAAATATCCTTGGAATTGAAGTTCCTCTTGCAATTCATGGACTGCCTCCTCAAAAATAAGAACAATTTTTTCTAACTGTTCCTTTTCAATCGTTAAAGGGGGAGCAATGAGAATGGCATCTCCTGCATTTCCTTCTATCCCTGCAGATGCTGGATACACGAGTAAACCTTTCTCCATGCATTTGTTAATCACCGTTTTTGATACATTAACTTCTGATGCAAAAGGAAGTTTGTTAAATATATTTGAAACGAATTCTATACCTACCATTAGCCCTAATCCTCTAACATCACCAATGATCGGATATTTTTGCTGAAGAGCCTGTAATTTCCCTATTAATATTTCACCCATAATTTCGGAACGTTTCACTAATTGATGTTTGTTGATATAATCTAACACTGCTAAACCAACTGCCGTAGACTGCGGATTACCACTATATGTGTGCCCACTCATAATTAGTTTTGATCCAGCTAAAATTGGTTTCATTACTTTATCGCTAATCATCGTTGCCGCTAGAGGTGCATATCCCCCCGTTAATCCTTTTCCTAATGCAATCATGTCAGGTACAACATTCCAATGATCGATGGCAAAAGATTTTCCTGTCCGTCCAATCCCACACATCACTTCATCCGCAATAAATAAAATCTCATGCCGATCACAAATCTCTCGAATTTTTTCGTAATACCCTGCAGGTGGAACAACAGCTGCACCGGCTGCTCCAATCACCGGTTCGGCAATAAATGCAGCAATCTGATCGGCACCTACTCTGTTTATTGCTGTCTCCAACTCTTGAGCACACATAAGCTGGCAGTCTGGATATGTTTGATGAAAAGGACACCTATAACAATATGGTGGATTAATGGACGGGAAATCCTGTAATAAAGAAGTAAACCGCTCCCTTCTACCTCTATGCCCAGACATAGAGAGAGCACCGAGTGTAATTCCGTGATAACTCATCCAACGAGACAACACTTTAATTTTCGAAGGTTTTCCCTTCTCTTGCCAATATTGTACCGCGACCTTTAGCGCCGTTTCCGTTGCTTCTGAACCACTATTAACGAAAAAGCTCCAATTTACATCACCTGGAGCCCATTCTTTCAAAGCGTGTGCTAATTTTTCTGCCGGTTCACTCGTAAATTGAGATCTATACACAAATGAAACCTTCTCCGCTTGCTCTTTCATAACATCAGCAATTTCTAGAACACCATGGCCAATACTTGCCGTTACGGCTCCAGATGAACCATCGATATATTCATTTCCATTTTTATCGTACAAATATATTCCTTTGCCATAATCGGCTACCGGATAATCTTGATCTAAAAAAGGCTTGATAAGATAACTATCCAACCTTATTCCTCCTTTCCACTATCCCCAATGTGAAAACGCTTACTATTAGTGTATTCCAAAGAAAGAAGTCTGACTATTCTCTATATAGCAAAAAATGTACGCCACTTTTTTATACATGATGTATAGTAAATAAATAATCGTCACACACAAATCGAAAAAGAAGAAAATAAACCTTCATTAGGTCATTTTCTTTAAACTCCATATAGCTAATCTTGCTTAAATACCAATTAGAAAAGCTTATCGCTCAGTCCTGATGAAAGCCTTCGTTTTTTTACTTTAGCCCTTTAACGGAGTTAAATTCTTAAAGTATAAAAAAAGTAGCCCCTAAATGACAGGAGCTACTTTTTTTATTATATTAATGTGTAACTGTAATATTTTCATTTCCTTTAAGCTGCATCTGTTCACCATGAATGACTATATCCACGGATAAATCTGTTTCATTTGTAACTGTAACTTCTTCTTGATCAACACGAACCATTAAACGAGCACCACGGAAAAGCACTTTAAATGAGAACGATGCCCATTGCCCTGGAATAAATGGATTTAATACAAGTTGGTCATTGGAAATTTTCATTCCGCCAAACCCTTGTACAACAGACATCCACGTTCCAGCCATGCTTGTCGTATGACAACCATCTTCTGTATCGTTATTATAATTGTCCAGATCTAAACGAGCTGTACGTAAATACATTTCATACGCTTTTTCCTTATATCCTAGTTCACAAGCTAAAATGGAGTGAACACAAGGTGACAAGGATGATTCATGAACTGTCATCGGCTCATAGAAATCGAAATTACGTTTTTTCGTCTCTATATCAAACTCGTGGTTTAAGAAATATAGTCCTTGAAGTACATCTGCTTGTTTAATAAAACATGAGCGCAAAATACGGTCCCAAGACCAATTTTGATTTAATGGGAGGTGTTTGGAATCCAAATCAGAAACAGGTAACAGCTCTTTATCTAAGAAATTATCTTGTTGAAGAAAAACGCCTAATTCTTTGTCTTCTGGATAATACATTTTATCGATAATATCGAGCCATTTCTTCATTTCTTCCTCTTTAAGATCAAGCTTATCTATCCATTTCTGATAGTTCTCACTGTCCGTATCTTTCAAATAGTCGAGTACGTAAAGAGTATATTCCAACGTCCAACTTGCAATACGGTTTGTGTACCAGTTGTTATGAACATTATTTTCATATTCATTCGGTCCTGTCACACCTAACATCATATAGACGCCTTTTTGAGGAACAAAGTTGACACGTTCTTCCCAAAAACGAGAAATTTCTGCAAGTACTTCGATTCCATATTCACCGAGGTAAGATTTATCTCCGGTATAATTAACGTAATTGTATATTCCATAAGCAATTGCGCCATTACGATGAATCTCTTCAAACGTAATTTCCCATTCATTGTGAGATTCTTCCCCGTTCATCGTAACCATTGGATATAATGCACCTTTTTCGAATCCTAGCTTTCGGGCATTTTCTTTCGCTTTTTCCAAGTGATTATATCGATAAATAAGTAAATTCCGTGGAATTCTTTCTTCTGCTGTCGCTAAGTAGAAAGGTAAACAATACGCTTCCGTATCCCAATACGTACTACCTCCGTATTTTTCACCAGTAAAACCTTTAGGACCAATGTTCAAACGAGCATCTTCCCCAGAGTATGTTTGATTTAACTGATAAATGTTAAAGCGAATTCCTTGTTGAGCTGCAACATCACCTTCAATGACGATGTCACTATAAAGCCACTTTTCTTTCCAAGCTGATGCTTGTTCTTGCTTCATTTGCTCGAATCCTTTTTCCACTGCCTTATCTAATTCTTTTGCAGAGATTTTTTCGAGCTGTTGTTCATCATGATCACGATTCGTGACGTTAGCAGCATATTTATAAATTGTCGTTGTTTCAGACTTAACGAGCGGAGCATTATAAGTAACCCCTGCATATTTCACTTCTTCTTTTCCAACACCTTCTAAGTCGAGTTTTTTCTCATTTTTATAAAAGTGAGTTTCCATCGTTGAACAATATTGAAAGTTTAATTTTTTTGTTTTTACGATAACAGAGGCACGATCTCTACTTAATGTTGTATGAACAGGGTCCCAAAATTTTTCATCATAGTTAGCATCTTCGTTTTTGATATCTCCATCTAGATAAGAGGTCACTTCTAATGTGCCATCAAAATTTAATGGTGTGATCGCATATTTAATTGCTCCGATCTCTTTATCCACAATACTAATAAAACGTGTCGCTTCTACTCGGATTTGTTTACCATCTCTCAGTTCTGCTTTAAATGAGCGTTGTAAATATCCTTCTCTCATATTAAGTTCTCTAACAAAATCACTAACCACTGCTTGATACAAATCGAGGTCTTCACCATCAATAACAATGTGTAATCCAATCCAATTTGTTGAGTTTAATACTTTCGCAAAGTATTCAGGATACCCGTTTTTCCACCAACCTACTCTCGTTTTATCAGGGTAATATACCCCTGCCATGTAACTCCCTTGAAGAGACGAACCAGAGTAAGTTTCTTCAAAATTTGCTCTTTGACCCATATGACCATTACCAATACTGAAAATACTTTCTGAAATTTCATGATTCTCAGGATTAAATCCTTCTTCAATAATGGACCACTCATGTTCTTTCAAGTACTGTTTCATTGTTATAGCCTCCATTCTTAATAATTCTATAAGTGCAATCGGTTGCATTAATGTTGAAAAAAAATCAAATTTCTAAACGTCCAAGTGTCATTTCTTCCATCGATTTAATGTAATCGTCAGCACCTTTTAAAACTCTGGAATCACCAACTCCAACAACATACATTCCTGCTGCTTTTCCAGCTTCAATCCCTGACTGTGCATCTTCAAAAACAACACAACTTTTAGCATTTACAGATAATTCTTTTGCTCCTAATAAAAATACTTCCGGATCTGGTTTAGCATTTGTAATAGAATTCCCATCTATAATCGCGTCAAATTTCTCAAACAAACCTATTTTTTTCAGTATTGTTGGAGCATTTTTACTAGCGGATCCTAATGCAAATGGAATATTATTGTTCTTTAGTTCATTTAAAAAGTGTTCCACGCCAGGTAAAATTTCAGTTTCATTCATGGTAGAAATTGAATCTACATATCGTTCATTTTTTTTAGCGGCTAGTTCTTTTTTTTCTGTTTCGCTTTTTTCTATTTGACCAATTTCGAGTAGGATATTTAATGAGTCCATCCTACTAACGCCTTTTAGACGCTCATTATCTTCTTCAGTAAAGGAAAACCCTAGTTCATTCGCTAGTTGTTTCCATGCTTGAAAATGATGTTTAGCAGTATCTACAATGACTCCATCTAAATCAAATAAGATGGCTTTTGGTGTTGCCATATATTCATCCTCCTTCACTTATGTTCCAATACTATTTTAGCCTAGCGTGCAAAAAAAGGAAAGCGTTTTTATGAAATAAATCACATTTCATAAAATTGTCGAATTTAACCAGTTATTACTCCTTGAAATCCCAACTTCACTACAAATACGAGACTTTCGTTGCACAAACCTTATTTCTAACTATCATTTCCAAAAAAAAAATGAAATAGTCACCATCCTTTATTCATAAAAATTAATTAATAGGTGTCGAATTTTAGCGTATGATAAGAACTTTTGACATTTTAAAGGGAAAGACTATCTATTCGTCGAATTTTGAATAATAATTAATCGAAATAGTCTTTTTTGAAGGGGCTGATTAAATGACTTATGCAACATGCATTGAATTGAAACGAAAAGAATTAGAAGAAGTAGTATATAAATATGGGTTATCTTCAGACCTTGCCTTAAAGAAATCAGAAGAACTTGACGAGTTAATTATTGAGTATCAAGATTCCCAATATCAAGTCCTCAACATGAATAAAAAGTAAACACACTTAATTCTCGCCCAATGCTTTTTTCGCATTAGCCATTCCAAAACCATAATAAATGTCATATCCTTTTGGTCCGAGATCTTCTGCGGTTAAACGTATGATTTCATATACATCTTCATTAGAAAGTTGAGGATCTTCCGAACGGATTAACGATGCTATTCCTGCCACATGAGGGGAAGACATCGATGTGCCGCTCATCATGACATACTCATCCCCTAAGAATGTACTTGGAATGTGTTCTCCAGGTGCTGTTACATCTGTGTGAGCTCCATAATTAGAATAAAAACTTCTCTCTTGATTTTCATTATTCGATCCTACTGCTAATACTTCTTTATATCCGGCAGGGTACATTGGCGTATCTACATTATCATTTCCTGTTGCTGCAATTAATACAACATCACGATTGTATGCGTATTTCACCGCTTCATGCATTACTTCTGAATTGTGCTCATCCCCTAAACTTAAATTAATAACTTTTGCACCATTATCTGTTGCCCAACGAATTCCTTTAGCTATTGAAAATGAATCACCCATCGCTTCATCATCTAATACTTTTACTGCAAGAATCGGATTGTCCCACGTAACCCCTGCGATTCCAGACTCATTGTTCGTTACAGCACCAAATATTCCAGCCACATGAGTGCCATGTCCATTATCATCATAATATGCTTCATTATCCTCAAAAGCATTGTATCCCTTCATAATTCTATCTTTCAAATCTCTATGTTCTGGATCGACTCCACTATCTATTATTGCTACCGGAACCTTTTGTTTTCCTCTCGTTTGATCCCATGCTTCTTCTAAGTGTAATTGCTTTAAATTCCATTGATAAAGATCATAAAATTCATCATTAGGTAAATTGGCTTGAGAGGAAAATTTTTCTTTTTTTCGAGTAGTCGTTTGCTTTTTAAATGTGAAGTTTGGTTCCATATATTTTATTGCTGGATCACCTTCCCATTCGACGATCATCTCATCAACGTCTCTCGTTAAATCCCGAACAACAACGGTCTGTTCCGTTTCGTCAATTACGAACACACCATGTTTTTTTGCCCATTTCTTTGCGTTTATACCTTCTTCTAAAACAACGATTACTTCCCCTTTTTTCGTTTCTTCTCTTTCTTTCATTTCAGGTTCAGAAGAAACATAAATAGACCAATCTAATTCTTGTACTTGTTTTGTTACAGTTTGATCGTCTATAGATGCTTCTTCTTCCGAAAAAGCCACATCCATATCAGAATCTCCAATGAAAAAGTTCCCATTATTATCAGAAATCGCAGCTAGTTCTTTCATGTAATTTTCAATAAAACTTAAATCAACTTCTGATAAAAATACGTTATCGCTATTTACTAATCCTATTAACATTTTTTTTGAACCATGAGAAGTATAAGGTTCAGAGTATTGCCAAGAGTCCGTTTCTTTTAACGTGTTTTTTTGTAGCTTATCTAATGCATCTTCAGGCATAGAGCCTTTTTCAAAAATCATGTTTTTAGATGGCATCTCATAAGCTGCAAAGCCATCAATATGATCATGATTTACTAACTCTTCTTTAAGTTTTTGAAGGTCATTTTCTTCTTTTGACAAAGATGTATCCCAGTCGCGCAAATCATGTTTAACTTGTTCCATAAATAATTCTATTGTCATTACAAAATCTTCTGCTAGCTGTTCACTAAATGCCATTTGACTTTCATAACTTTCTTGGTCTGGATAAGCCATTTTTTGTAAGTGTTCAGAACGAAACCATAATGCTATTACAACTATAAGTACTATACTACTTAATAATGCTAAACGATAAACGGATCTCATATCTCAACTCCCTTTCTCTATCAACATCCTGTTTATATGGTGTACAAATATATAACAAGATATGAGATATATTACTAAGGAAATTTAAAAGTTAATCGATTATTTACAAAATTAAAAGTCAAATTAAAATGTTCCTTAAATTATTCATAAAGGAACTAAAGATAAGAATGGAATTTAATAGCACTTTCACCCCTTTTTTGAATCAGATGACTCGCGTTTTCACTTATGATTTGATTATCATGTAAAAGAAAACCTTCAAAATCCTCTCAATATAGAGGGTTTTGAAGGTTTTCTCTAAAACGTATAGTATGGAGAAATCATGACGTAAACCAACACGCCTGTAGCACTCACATACAGCCATAATGGCATCGTCCATCGAACCCATTTACGGTGTGTACTTCTCATATCTTTAAAACCAGTAAAAAAACTCATTAAGGCCAATGGAACAATCGCTGCTGCCAAAATAATATGAGTAATCAAAATAAAATAATAAAAACCTACAATAACCCCTGTTCCACCATATGGGGTCGACTCAGCCATGAAATGAAACGTTACATAAGAAATAAGAAAAAAGCTAGTTGTCGTAAATGCTGCGTAAATAAATCGTTGGTGTAACGTAATATTACGCTTTAATATTGCAACCAATGCTAAAAGTAAAAACAAGAACGTAAAAGAATTTAATATCGCATTCATCAGAGGAAGTCGACTAATCCACGTAGGTAGATCACCGACATAACCAGGAATAAAAGATAGTAATACGATTAATAAATTTACGATAATTGTTATTGTTATGACAGTTTTTATATGATTTTCTACTATGACATTCCAAAGTGATTTCATTTTTTCGTTACCCCATTTACTTTCTTAATTCGTGACTTTAATATTATACAATGAATGACACAAACTTAAAAGAAAGAAAGCACTTCGCATTTAAGCGAAGTGCTTTTCGATGGTTATGCTAGCTGGGTTTTTTTAACATGGTTTAGTTGTTTTTCTTCTTTCACTTGCTTAATATTTTTAGTCATGTAAATCGATGTTGCAAATGCAACTACTAATAGAACGGCAAATATATAAAATGTTAAATTATAGCTTTCTGTCGTTGTTCTTACATAGGAAACAACCATTGGACCAACAACACCAGCCATTGACCAAGATGTTAGCAAGAGTCCGTGAATCGCTCCCAACTCTTTCGTACCAAACAAGTCACCAATGAAGGCCGGTAACGCGGCAAAACCTCCACCGTAAATTGATATTACTGCGAAAATCAACAATTGGAATATAATAACATTTGTAATATTTGGTAATATTAAAAACGCTATCAACTGAATGCCGAAGAAAATGGTATACACTTTTGCACGCCCAATATAGTCCGACGCTGACGCCCAAATAATTCTTCCTCCACCATTAAAGAGCCCCATAATCCCTACCATACTCGCTGCAGCGATTGCTGTCATACCAACTTTCTCCTGTGCCATTGGAGAGGCAACTGAAATCAACATGATCCCAACAGAAATATTGATGAACATCATAACCCATAACATCCAAAATCGTTTCGTTTTGATTGCTTCTTTAGCTGTTAATTGAGCAAGATCTTCTTTCACTGGTTGCTTCTGTTTTTGTTCTTTTTCCAACATTGCTTGAGGTTTCCAGTCTTTCGGTGGTCTTTCAATATATAATGCACCTGAAACCATCAAGATTAAGTATGTTGCTCCTAATATGAAAAATGTGGAAGAAATACCAACTAGTTCGATCAATTTAGCAGCTACTGGACTGGCTATCAATGCACCTGCCCCAAAGCCAAATACGGCCATTCCGGTTGCAAGACCCCGACGATCTGGAAACCATTTCACTAAAGTTGACACAGGAGAGATATAACCAAATCCTAACCCCATACCACCAATAGCTCCATAAAATAACAAAAATAAAATCAAAGATTCCATTGCAACTGCTGCACCAGCGCCTATTAAACCCGTTGAGAAAAAGGCCGCTGCTACCAATGCAGATTTTCTTGGTCCTTTCTTCTCTACGAACGGACCGAAAAATGCTGCAGACATTCCTAAGAAAAAAATCGCTATCGTAAAGGCCAATGCTACTTGAGTTTTTTCCCAACCTAACTGAGTTGCCAATGGATTTTGAAAAACGCTATATGCATAAGCCGATCCAATAGATAAATGAATCGCCACCGCAGATAAGGCTATTAACCAACGATTTTTAAGTTTCATAATTATTAACCACCTTCCAATAACATTTATGTCACCTTTGACTTTAAAGGATGATGGAAAGTAATTAAAGGACTTTGTTAAACTTTTCACAAATTAACCGTTTCTTTCTAACAAATTTGTGACAGATCTATTTTTAGACGCAAATGGCTATCATTCTATCTTTCTAAGAGCTTCAACTTTCTTCGTTGGAGATTTACTGCGTTTTGGCTCCTAGGTTGAAAAATCCGAGATGTTTTCTAAAAAGAACGATCTTTTGCAAGAAATGAAAAGCAAAAGATCGTTCTTTTTTACAATTTGGATGGCTTAACTTCGTTTACTTTTTCATTTCTTGAACTTTGTTCTAATTTATCTAACAGCAGGTTAACGTCTTTTTTATTTTCCTTTAGGCCAAAGATGCGACGTTTCTCCTTCCTTAGTATTCGGATTAGTAATTTTTTCTCTTTAGCAGTTAACACCATAGATTCATAACCCCTTTACATAAACTTCAGAAAAATACAGTTTTATATTTTATGCCCATTATGAGAAGTTTGCTAAACGCCTTTTTTCTAATGATTTTCTTTTATTTGCTTTCAACACAACATAAAACATCCAAGCTGCAATAAAAAATAAAAATGATGATACATAAAATACAGAAGTAATCCCCCACATACCAGCTACTACACCACCGGTTACGGGACCTAATACGTTCCCTAAAAACCTAAAACTTTGATTATAACCTAATACTTCCCCTTGCATGGATAAAGGCACAGCTAAACGAATATATGCAGTCACACAAGGAATAATCCCTCCAACAGCGACACCGAACATAAAACGTAATCCTATTAGTTGAAAAATATTTGTTACGAAAGCTTGTGGAATAAAAAATACGCCTGCCATGATTAAGCAGATTAATAGTATTTTTTCGTGACCTATTCGATCCCCTTGAATCCCCCAAAACCTCGTAGCAACTAAATTGCCTAGTCCAGTAACAGAAAAAGCTAACCCTGCTAGAAATGCAATATTTTCAGCAGCTATTAGTTGGCCAACATAAAGTGCCAACTGAGGTTGAATACTGAAATTTGCCGTTTGCACAACTAATGATATTATCATTACCATCACAAGCACACGATCAGCAGAGATGTGTTGAATAACTTCTTTCATTGTTTGCTTCGGCCTTATTTTCTCATCTTCTTTATTAATTTTCACTTCTTTGATACCAAATAGAACAAGTGTCGTTGCGATACTAATGACAGCACCTGTAATAAAAAAAGTATAGGTGAATCCTACAGAATCCGCTAATAAACCACCGATTAACGGTCCAAACAGTCCACCTGAAACGGTTCCCATTTGTAAAGTGCCGAGGACTTTCCCTGCAATTTCTTTTTTGGTTTGTGCGGATATTAGTGCCATGGAAGTAGGTATAAACCCGGTAACAACACCCATAAACATTCTCAGAAAAAATAATCCAGTTACTGATTCTACGTAACTCATTAGAAAAATGGAAATAGCAATTCCATAACCTGTGATTAATAATATCTTTTTACGACCGAATTTATCACCAAATCGCCCCCATAAAGGAGAGACAAAAAAGGCAATAAGAAACGTAATTCCAAATATGAAACCCGACCAACGTTGAACATACGAATCGGAGAAGGAGCCAAACGTTTCAATATAGATGGATAAAAAAGGCAGCACCATTGTCGCACTTGCTGCCACAAAAAAGTTTGCTATCCACATGATCAGCAAATTACGATTGCCCATTAGTTACCACAGTCACTTTCTTCCAATTATTTCGTTTCCCTAAATATAATTATACCGTAAATGAAGAAAATTTGAAAAGAGAGAGCATCCGCCCTCCCTTTTATTGAATTCAGCAATATTCATAAAAAATTGCAAGACACTTCCACGACTTCGCTTTCCTCTCGAGCATTTCATAGATTTTTACAACATCAACAACAAGTTTCAACAGAATCTCATTTTTACATAAAGTATTTTTAACTCAGCCATTTTTTTAGGATCACCGTAAAACCATATAAAATAAGCAAGATACCTACGATTAAAAATACAAGTTGCACAAAAACTTCATCTGTCATCCACCCTAACTGATGAAATACACCTTCAACCTGAAAGTAACCTGTAAAGCCAAAACTCGCCATGATTAACCCAGAAATAAAAAACAAAATAGGGAACGTAAGTGAATCATTTAAAGTCATCCCACCAGATACGTTAACCGTGTGATTTTTAGCTGAACTTTTCGAAATAGTATTTATCTGTTTACGCCTTTCTCTATCTTTTACATCTCTACTTAATAAAACGATAATAAGTACCGCAATCGTTAAAGAGATAACGAGATAAATGATAGACCTTGATATTAAACTAATAAAAGCAAAAAATAGTAGTACAATTAATATCCGATAACTTTTTCCTCGGTTCATTGCAAATCTCCTTATCATTACATTAAGGTCTCTCTATGTATGTTTGAAATATTCTTTCATCATTGTATCAGTTAAATCTATGTTGGAACAGATTATATTGATTGAATGCTACAAAGGTAGTTTTGTATATTCTTTCGCTTCGCTCGGGTGTTTGATGATGTTTCTGTTTGTGCACATAGCAAGTTAAACAAATTCCGCTTACCTTAATGTCACTATCTATCGCGAAAATCAGCTTAACTGATACAACACTTTCTTCCCCTCTCCTCATCAGTACCAAAATCCTCTTTAGACGAAGTCCAAAGAGGATAACCAACTATCATTTGTGTTTTTCTAAGAAATCTAAAATTTCTTCGTACACTTTAATCTCGTTTTTCTTTTTTGAAAAACCATGTCCTTCGTCGTTTAGAACAACATACTTCACGTCAGTCCCTTGTTTTTTCAACGCATCAACGATCTGGTCTGATTCTTCTTTCACTACTCTAGGGTCGTTTGCTCCTTGGACAACTAACATCGGTTTTGTCATCGTACTTAAATAAGTGATTGGTGAATCTTTCGTGAGGCGCTCCTTGTCTCGTTCAGGATCGCCAACCCAACGTTCCATAATTGGCTTCCAATGCTCTGGAACAGAGTTGATAAAAGTGAACAAATTCGAAACTCCAAAAATATCAACAACAGCTTTGAAATATTCAGGATGCCGACCTGCTAATAATAGCGTCATATAGCCACCGTAACTTCCTCCTAAAACGAATAGCTTATCACGGTCACATTTGCCGGAATGAAATAACCATTCAATTCCTTCCACACAATCAAGACGAGGTCCTTCTCCCCAATCTTGTTCGACCAACTTCACAAATGTGGCTCCATAACCAGTACTCCCACGGAAATTTGGTGCAAATATCGAGTAACCACGGTTTAAAATCGCTTGAAACATAGCACGAAATGATTTTCTTTCTGATGCTTGAGGTCCTCCATGAGGCCAAAAAACGACATAACCTTCATCGTTTTCAGGTTTTGCTTGAAACCATAACGCTTCAATCTCTTTTCCATCAAAACTTTTATAGGAAACTACTTCTGGATCAACCATGTCATTTTGAGTGACTCCGAGTACTCTATTTTCCGTTAACTGTTCCCATGTATCCTTTTGTTTTTGACGATAGATATTAAACGGTTGTGTCCCGCTTCTACCTAGAACGTAAACATTTCCGCTCTTTGAAATCGTTAGCTGATCTATTGTATCTGTTGGTAACGGAACTAGCTCTGGATCTGAGGAGAAAGAAGACCATTTATATAGTCGATCTTCGACACCTCTCTCCGTGACAGCAAATAACGTTTCGCTATCTTTGTGCCACTCGATTTCCGAAATGCTTTCGCCTTCGATCTTTAATGTATTCAACACTTTTTCATTCTTATAATCATAAACGACGGCATACGAATACTCTTCTCCTTGATTGGTCACATAAACAAGTTGCTCACCTGAAATAAAGGTTGCTCCTTCAAACGAGTGTACCTCATTTGGTGCAGAGCTTAATGGCGTAAGCTCACCAGTTTTCAAGTTTTTTACATAACCTACTTTAAATGTATTCGCATACATTTTTATAACGACCATGAACTGTTCGTCATCGGATACTGCGGTTACAAAATTCGGTCCACCTTCTCCTTCATGCAAAAGTGTGTGTGTTTGATTTTGTAAGTCATAAACGAATGTATTTAAACATTGGGGATTACCTTCACTCGTCCCATAAAACATTCGTTCGCCGTCTTCCGTTAAATCCACGAAAAAATATTTATCTTTCGCATCTTCTCCAATAAGCTTCTTCGGTTTACCACCTTCATAAGGTAACCCATAAATATGCACATTTTCATCGCCTTCATGATCAAATCCAGTTAATACAAAGCGATTTTTAGGATCTATTTTCAAAAAACTACTCGCTTGCTCAGAATGGGCAAATAAATAAGGATAGGGCTTATCAGGGTTCATCGCCCAAATGTTCATCGTTCCATTTAGATTTGATGTAAACAGTAATTTTGATTCGTCCTCGTTTAATGCAAAATTTGTGATGTTATACGTCTGAAAAAATTGTTCGACTGTTGGTTTCTCGAAAGATATCATTATCATTCCTCCATTTATTTCATTAGAAAACTAACCAATTCTTCATACTTTTCAGAAGCCTGCTTATATCCGTGTTCATAAAGAGCTTCCAGTCGATCTTTTTTACGTTCAAGTCTCGTCACATCTTGCAAATGATCAGGTCTAAAAACAAAGGCTTTTCCTTGTCTTTCAAGCTCAGCAACTTGTTCAAGCGCTTGATTGTAGACAATAGAGCGTTTTTTTACAATTTCGAGTAATCCTGGATAGTCTCGATACTTTCTATTGAAATACCACATCCCTCGTTTTGCCGGTTTTTTCAAATACCCTTCACATTGAGTGAGAACAATAATGTGCTTTTCATTTCCGAAGTCGAGCGAGTGGTTAATAGGAATAGGATCACTAAGTCCACCGTCTAATAACACTCTTTCATCATGTTCGACAACAGGTGCTACTAAAGGTAACGAGGAAGAAGCACGTAATATTTTATTCAATTGATCTCCTAGTTCTTGTTTTTCGTAATAGATGGTTTCACCAGTATGACAATCGGTTGTACCGACGTAAAAGTGTTGATTAGAATTAAAAAAGACGTTGTAATCAAATGGTATTTCACTGTTCGGGATTTGATTAAAAATCAAATCCATATTAAATAACTCTCCAGAACGGATGAGACGCTTCACTGATATGTATTCAGGATGATCAGCATACCCAATTGTAACAGCCTTGTTTCGTCCATATTGTCTCGAAATATAAGACGCTGCGTTACAAGCACCAGCAGAGACACCTACTACATAAGGGAAAGTGATGTTTTTCTCCAAGAAAAATTCTAAAACTCCTCCTGTATAAACTCCCCTCATGCCTCCTCCTTCAAG
Source organism: Salipaludibacillus daqingensis (assembly GCF_029891575.1). GTDB lineage: Bacteria > Bacillota > Bacilli > Bacillales > Salisediminibacteriaceae > Salipaludibacillus > Salipaludibacillus daqingensis. The sequence continues at coordinate 126,709 of NZ_JARZHF010000001.1, forward strand.
AACTAAACCTATTTTTTCCAAAACTCTCATCCTCCTTGCCTCATCTATATCTATTGTACCGAATGGCTATTCATTCCTCAAATACTTCTACCAATATTTTTAAAAAATGTTCATCGAATCTACACTTTAAAGAAAGTAAGCGCTAACAAATCTTTGGTAAAATAGAAGATGGGAACGGAATCAATTCAAGGGGGAGAAAACAATGTCTGAAAGGAAACAAGTCGAAACAACATGTGCTTATTGTGGAACAGGATGTGGCTTAATCGTGGAGGTCGAAGATGATCAAATTGTCCGCGTTAGGGGAAATAAGTCCGCTCCGGTTAATCAAGGTCAAACATGTATCAAAGGGGCGTTTGGGTATCATTATATTCATTCAAAAGATCGATTAACATCGCCATTAATCAAAGAAAACGGGCAATTCAGGGAATCTACCTGGGAAGAAGCCCTTCGTTATATTTCTGAAAAACTATCTACTATTAAAATGCAATTCGGTGGAGACGCTTTTTCTATGTTTGCTTGTGCTAGAGCAACAAACGAAGTCAATTATGTCACACAGAAATTTACTAGAGCTGTCATGGGGAGTAACAATATTGACGGCTGTAACCGAACCTGACACGCTCCGTCTGTCGCCGGTCTGGCGACTGTATTTGGTAACGGTTCACCAACAAGCTCAATCATGGACATTGATCGAGCAGATGTGCTTCTTTTAATAGGATCCAATACTACCGATGCACATCCGATAATTGCTAATCGTATGAAAAAAGCAGCTAAAAAGGGCCTTAAGATCATTGTGATTGATCCTCGTAAAATTAGCATGACAAAATCGGCTGTCAAACACTTGCCTTTAAATGTTGGATCAGATATTGCATTGATGAATGGTATGATGAACGTTATTATAGAAAACGATTGGTATAACGAAGAGTTTGTAAAAAATACTTCGTTGAACTTTGATGAGTTAAAAGATCATCTCTCTCATTATCCATTAGATACAGTGGAACAAATAACTGGAATCCCTCAAGAGGATATTGTTGAAGCGGCTAGACTATATGCTTCTGCAGATAGAGGGATGATCGCTTACACACTTGGAATAACTGAACATCATTGTGGTGTAAATAATGTTTTCGATATCGCAAACATGGCTCTTCTCACTGGACATATTGGTCGTGAAGGAACTGGAATCATGCCGCTCCGTGGTCAAAACAATGTTCAAGGCGCCGGAGATATGGGTTGTTTACCTAATCAGCTTCCTGGTGGAGTTCCATTGACGAATGACGAGCAGCGACTATCATTGGAAAAAACTTGGGGAGTACCGATTAACCCTCAAATTGGCCACACACAAACTGGAATGCTAGAAAAAATGGAAGAAGGAAAAATGAAAGGGCTATATATCATTGGTGAAAATCCAATTGTTGCAGATGTCCATAAAAATCATACGACAGAATTATTTAAGAAATTAGACTTTCTTGTTGTGCAAGATTTATTCATGACAGAAACAGCTGAACTTGCTGATGTTGTCCTACCTGCAAAAGGCTGGGCAGAAGTGGACGGAACGTATACGAATACCGATCGAAGAGTACAGAGAGTTAGAAAGGCTGTTCCTGCTCCTGGTCAGGCATTAGATGATTGGAAAATCCTCACTGATTTATCAACAATAATGGGTTATCCAATGAGCTATGAATCGTCTGAAGAAATATGGAATGAAGTTCGTGAAGTTGCGCCTAATTTATTTGGCGGCATGTCTTATGAACGCTTAGGGAATGAAATGAGTTTACAATACCCATGTCCCGATGAAAGTCACCCTGGAACTACTCTCATACACCAAGAATTCCATCACAACGGCCAAGGAAAAACAGCACCATTTACTCCTGTTCATTACACAGAACCCGTTGAAATGCCAGATGACGAGTATACATTTACATTAACGACCGGACGTCGTTATGAACCTTACAATACGCATACACAAACGAAATATTACCCTGACACGTTAAAAAGAAAACAACTTGAGGAAACGGTAGATATGCACCCTTTTGATGCAGATCGTTTGAACATCGAGGATGGCGAATATGTAAAAGTCTCCTCTCGAAGAGGTGAAGTTACCGTTAAAACAAAAGTGACAGAAGAAGTACAGCCTAACCTTGTATTTATGAGTTTTCATTTTCCAGAAGTCCCAACAAATGTGTTAACGATCAATGAGTTTGATCCAATTTCTGGAACAGCCGAATACAAAGCTTGTGCTGTAAAGATAGAAAAAATCTGACTATCACTTTATTATCTTATTTACCAAAGAAGGTTCATGACTTTTTAGTCATGAACCTTCTTTTTATTTTTTTGGTTCACAAAGTTTCCTAACCCCATCACATAGTAATAAGGCTACATTACCATTTATTCGTCAAAGTAATACATTAACGCTAGCGCCCCTGGTCCTGTATGCGTGCTCACAATTGGGGTTGTCTCAATTATAGAAATGTCTTCGAAACCTGACACTTCTTTAAGTGCCTTCTTCACTTGGTTCGCTAAATCATACGCTTCGACTTGAGCAATTCCTATCCCTTTCACTACTTTTCCAGAAGCTTCTTCTTCGAACTTGTTTTTCATATATTTAATCATTTGCAAATGTGTTCTCACTTTTGCAGCCGGTGTATAGACACCATCTTCCAACGATGCTATCGGTTTAATTTTCAATAGCGAACCTAAAAAGGCTCTGCCTCTACCAATACGCCCTCCTTTAACAAGGTATTCTAACGTATCAACCATAATATACAAGGAACTGTTTTTTCTTACTTTATCAAGACGATCGCAAATTTCTTTAACAGATTTTCCTTCTCTTGCCAAGTTGACTGCTTCTCTAACTTGAAAACCAAGAGCAACAGATATGAATCCAGAATCAATCACCGTTACATCACTGTCTGACATGTCTGAAGCAGTCTTCGCAGATGCGTATGTACCACTCATCCCATTTGTCATATGAATAGATAGAACAGGACTTCCATCTTTACCAAGTTCATCATAAACTTCCAAGAAAGAACCTGTTGATGGTTGAGAACTTTGCGGGACTTCCTTCGAATTTACTAGTAACTTAACAAACTCTGATGATGTGATATCAACACCGTCTAAATAAGAGTTTCCATCAACTGTAACGGAAAGTGGAACAATCGTGATTCCCAAGTCTTTTATCTCTTCTTTTGATAAATCTAGTGTAGAATCTGTTACAATTTTTACTTGTTTATCCACGTGAGCACCCCTTTATAATAAAACTTACTGCCTTAATTTTACTATAGTTAATTAGACTTGTTAAGTTTTGTCTTGGAAATTACCGATTTAATTCGTTATGATTCGTCATTATCTCTGTTTTTTGTGTTAAAATGTACGTTGCTATCATTCATTCGACAATTTTTATTTGAAAGGGGGGAGGTGATAAATTGAGCAATCAATTTGACGCTCCGTTTATTGCTATTGAGGGACCAATCGGTGTAGGAAAAACCTCTTTAGCAACGAAGCTATCTGAGCACTTCCAATATTATTTATTGAAAGAAATTGTAGATGAAAATCCTTTTCTGACAAAGTTTTACGAAGATATTGACGAGTGGAGCTTCCAAACAGAAATGTTTTTTCTTTGTAATAGATTTAAGCAATTAGAAGATACATATGATCAATACTTAAAAAAAGGCCACCCTGTGGTTAGTGATTATCATATATTTAAAAATCATTTATTTGCTAAACAAACGTTGAAAGATCAACATTTCAACAAGTATGATCGAATTTACAATATTTTAACCGACGATTTACCTACACCAAACATCATTATTTACCTTCATGCAAGTCTACCTACTTTAATGGATAGAATCAAACACCGTGGGAGAAGCATGGAACAATCGATGGATCCGAACTATTTAAAACAGCTCTCTGAAGATTATCATCAATTTATGAAAGATCATCAACGTGTATACTCTCATATACCTATCCTTGCATTTAATGGAGATGAAATGGACTTTGTTCAAAATGAAGGAGATTTCCAACGAATCCTCGATCAAATACAGTATGCATTATCACATAAACGATCGTTATTTTAACTTAATGGAGTGGCTTAAATGAAGAGAATTAATCATCAGTTACACTCACATTCACTTATCACCTTAGCTGGTACTGTGGGTGTTGGTAAATCAACATTAACAAATGTATTATCGGAAACATTAGGGTTTAAATCTGCCTTTGAAAAAGTCGATGGGAACCCGTATTTAGAAGATTATTATCGAGACTTTAAAACTTGGTCTTTTCACTTGCAAATGTATTTTTTAGCTGAAAGATTCAAGCAGCAAAAAAGAATGCACGAAGATGGATTAGGTTATGTTCAAGATAGAAGTATTTATGAAGACGTAGGAATCTTTGCGAAATTGCAATATGATCAAGGAAACATGACAGATCGGGATTATGAAACTTATCGATCGTTATTCGAAGCAATGGTGATGTCCCCCTACTTTCCAAAACCCGATGTATTAATATACATAGATGGATCGTTTGAAAGCATTATGCAACGGATAGATAGTCGTGGTAGAGAGATGGAGATTAATACTCCTGTCGCTTTTTGGGAAGACCTCTATAATCGCTACAAAACATGGATCTCCGAGTTTAATGAGTGTCCTGTTCTTCATTTAGATATCGACCATTATGATTGCCATGACCCTTCTTCAGTGAAAGAAATCGTTAGAGCTTTAGAAGAATTGCAAATGAATAATGATATAAGTTATTTAAAATTAGCATAATAAAAATACCGACAGACGTTCAATTCTGAACGATTCTGTCGGTATTTTGACATCATTAACCATTTGGATAAAACGAAAATGGACTGACACTTTGTATACAAGAATGAAAACAGGCTGCACAGCCATTGCATTGACTTTCGTCAAAATCTAATTTCCCTGTAGATGATATTGTTAATGCATTCTTCGGACACTCTCTTACGCAACCATCGCACATGACACCTTCATACGTTAAACATCTTTCAGAGTGAAACGTGACTTGAGAGATTTGTGGATTCTCTTCTTCCACTAATGCATCTGTTGGACATACTTCGGCACATTTGCCACAAGACGTGCACATATCTATTGAAAGATCTAAATATGGAGTGTAAGCATTGGTCGTTCCACTTGATTCATCCAACACCTTTATTATTTTTTGAGGACATGCAGATCGACAATCCCCACACCTTGTGCAAGTTGTTAGAAAAGACCATTCCCCTTGAGAACCTGGTGGTCTTATGACCGACGGATCTTGTTTCAATGTTGCACCAAGGAATTCCGTCATAAACCGAAAAGACGCACTCATGTTTTCTTTCAAGAACTGCCTACGGTTTACTTTATCCCTAACAATACTCATGTCATTTCCTTGTCCAGTTTTGTTAATTCATCTTCAAAGTTTGTATAAACTAAACATAGGTGACTTACTTCAGGAAACTTAGAGATAACATCTCCTGATCGATAGCTTTCATCCGTCGTCTCTTTTTCTAAGGTGATAATAACTTTTGTCTTTTCTACAATTCTATGAACTTCTACTCCAGACATTTTTCTTAATTTTTTTTCTAGTGAAGGTATATCCGCTTGATTAGCTTCTATAATAAAACTTGATATGACCATTTCTATCTCCTCCTACTCATCAACCTCTCGATTAAACGCTGGGTTTTCATCGTTTTGTTCACCATGGCATTGAATACAATACGTTCGGAAAACACCATTAGAAGGATCTCCGTCAATAAAGTGGTCATTAGGAAGAGGTTTAGCTCCCGTTCCTTCATTTTCATGACACGTCAAGCAACTACCTTCCTGTTGTTCAGCATTCCATCGGTCTATATGATCTTCTGGTTGTTGAGGGGGTGCTGATACAAGAACCATTGTTGCTGCATCTGTCGTTTCTTCAGATAATTGCGGTAACGTATATTCTTCTGTCTCCGAGTTATTATTATCGCCCTCATCATTGCATCCAACTATTACTGCACTTAGACTAATCATCAACAGCAAAATGAAATATAGTTTAAATCGACATAACTTTTTCACAAATTCTCCCCCCTATACCTTCTCCAATTTTGCAGCACATTTTTTATAATCAGGTTGCTTTGAAATCGGACAATAGGCATCAAGTGTTGCATTATTAATCATTGTTTCTTCAGCAAAAAAGGGAACAAATAAATATCCTTTCGGTGGTTTCCCTCTACCTTTCAAGGTCGCCTTTACTTCCGTCTCTCCACGAACCGATTTCACTTTCACCATATCCCCTTCTGAAATACCTAATGATTCTGCATCATCTGGATGAATTTCACAAAAAGCTTCTGGTACAGCACGGTGGAGCTCAGGAACTCTTCTTGTCATGCTCCCACTATGCCAATGTTCCAATACACGCCCTGTACACAGCCAAAAAGGGTAATCATTATTAGGAATTTCCGCTGCATCTTCAAATGGTCGGAAAATGATGGAAGGTTTTTTATCATCAGATTTATAAAAAGATAAATTATCATATTTTCCTTTTTCACCAAATTCATCAATACCTATTTGATCAAAGCCGTCTGCTTGTTCCCCATCTGCATAACGCCATTTCGTTTCCATCCATTCTCCATTCACTTCACGAACAGGCCAACGCATGCCGTGCTGCTTTAGATATTCATCATAAGGAGCTAATTGCTTTGCACTTGTTTTTAATTCTTTTCCTAACTTTTTAACTTCTTCATTTTCATGTAAATGAGGGCTAGAGAACTTTCTGTATTCTTCCCATACGTTTCGACATACTTCTGTTTGATCTTGTTTTAAATCGTTCTTTTCATCATCCCATATGTCCGTTCCACCTTTACCGAATAATAAGTCAAAGGCATCATGATCACCAATTTTCTTCCCGTCTAAGACTCTTTTCGCTACTTGAACAAGTGCCCATAGATCCCATTTAGCTTCTCCTGGTGGCTCTTGGCATTTTTCAAAAATTGCATTCCTTCTTTCCGCATTTCCAAACATCCCTTCACGTTCTACCCACATCGCCGCAGGCAATACAACATTGGCCATTTCTGTAGAGCGAGTTGGATACACTTCACTTACGACGATAAAACCGTCAATGACACCTTTACCATTATCATCGACTCCTCGGAATCGATTCGTTTTTGGCATCGTTTGACCCCAGTTATTTGACATGCTCCACAAGAATTTCACATTGCCATTTCCTAATTCTCTAAACATTTTCACCGTATGATATCCAGGTTTGCTAATTGGATCTAAATAACCTTCTGGTAGATTCCAAATCATTTCTGAAAAACGTCTATGGTCAGGGTTTGATACGACAAGGTCTGCCGGAAGTCGGTGTGAAAATACACCTACTTCTCTTGCTGTTCCACATGCGCTCGGTTGACCTGTTAATGAAAAAGGACCACTACCTGGCTTGCTTATTTTCCCTGTTAACAAGTGAATATTATAAATTAAGTTGTTCATCCACGTGCCTCTTGTATGTTGATTTACACCCATCGTCCATGTTGACACTATTTTTTTATCAGGATCTGCAAATTCCTTTGCTAAAGCTTCCAATTGATCTTTAGGAACTCCAGAGATTTCTTCCACATATTCCAGCGTATAAGGATCAACCATTTCTTTGAACTCGTCAAAACTAATATTCCATACATCATTTGCCGTTGAGCCTTTCTCTGTCTCGTCATAATCATCATTCATGGCGTGACCTAACTGTTCTGTTCCTGCTCGGAACTGGCAATGATCTGAAATAAAATTTTCGTCATACGCTTTATTTTCAATAATATATCGAATAATACCATTAGCAATCGCTAAATCTGTCTGAGGACGGAAGATCAACGTCTCTTCAGCTGCTTCTGACGTCCGTGAATATCTCGTTGTAATATCGTAATGTTTAACGTGGTTCGCTGATTGTTTTCTAAACATTAATCGCGAATATAAAACAGGGTGCATTTCTGCCATGTTCGCTCCCCACGTGACAAATACATCAGCTTCATCTAGATCGTCGTAACAACCCATTGGTTCATCCGATTGAAACGTCGACATGAATCCGGTTACCGCACTAGCCATACATAATCTCGCATTCGGATCAATATTATTATTTAACAATCCTGCTTTCCATAATTTCGATGAAACATATCCTTCGTGAATGGTTTGCTGCCCAGATCCCCAGAAAGCGATCGATTGAGGGTCTTTTTCATGTGCATTTTTAAGGTTATCAGCAATCAAATCAAGTGCTTCTTCCCAACTCGCTTCTCTAAAACCATCCATTGTACCCTTTTTCATATTATCTTCACGGATTAGTGGCGTTGTCAGTCGGTCGTGTCCGAACATCACTTTTCCTAAGTAATATCCTTTAATGCAATTTAACCCTCGGTTGGAACGGTTATCTGGATCACCTTTGATGGAAATTACTTTCTCATCTTTGACACCTACAAGAACTCCACAACCTGTTCCACAATAACGACACACGGCTGTTTTCCATTCATCTGGTTCAACGGAAACCTTCCCCTCGGCTGCTGCAGTCATTTTTTCCGTTTCTTTGACGATAGGCTGAGAACAACCAGCTGCTGCTAGTGCTGCAGAAACTGCGGAGGCCTTGAGTAAACTTCTTCTCGTAACTTTCATTTCATTCCCTCCTACTTTCATTTCCAATTCATCCTTAATCTTAGTCTATAATCATTGCATTCTACTAAAAGTGATGAAAATCACGCTTACAATAAGCAAATTGTGTTAATTATGAACTTTTTGTGAATTTTACAATAAAAAAACACACCCTCTTAGTAGAGAGTGTGTTAAGTCAGTTTATTATACGACCACATCGAATGAAAGTACCGTTCTTCTTCGTAATTTTTGTCTGCAGGTAAATAAAACAGCTGCACGAGAATAATTGCTTGAATATACATAATCATCGTCATTTGTATGAGAATTGGAAACCTAAAACCTAAAGGCCATTGGAAATATAAAATAAACGGTTGCAGAGCAACAACTATAAAAAGGGGAAATCCGAACCAAAATAACAAGGACGATTTAGAACCTTTCCAAAGAGCGAATAATGGGATGAACGCAAGAATCATCATGGCTGAATGAGTAACCATTGCTGTTCGCTTGATCGCTTCAAAATTACCGTAATAAGCTAAAAAATGTGTAGATTCTTTATCATAATAAGGTTCCACAAATGGAAAAATCATACTGTTCATTAAATAATACGTAACAAACATAAAAGCTCCAGCAGATAAAATTCTAGCAGTCCAATCAAACAGACTACGTCTTTTAAAATAGTCATTCATTTGTTTGAAATATGGTTGTGGGTCACCATGTATAATTGGAAAACCTTTTACCATTAATATTGCCGTTGTTAATGAGATTCCACCAGATACGATAAAGACAGACTCAACTTGCACTCCTGTTTGCATAATATAATGAATAAGTCCTTGAATTCCGCCAGTTAAAAAGAAAAAATAAAAAAACAAACTTATAAACTTAGCACGTAATGTTAACGAAAATTGCTCAAAAAGTAAACTAACAAAAAATATCGTAATCACGTAGCTTAAAAATAAGAAAAACAACGCTGGAATGGTAAAGGTATGGTGAAGTGGAGGATAGAACAATCCTGATATATAGTCGGATAATAGATATACAAGCATACACCCAACTGCAATCATGACACTTACAACAATTCTTTGAGTATAATTATATGGAGATTTAGTCAATCGTTATCACACCCTTCTATTTTCCAACTCTAAACTTAAGTGGTTACCTTAAAAAAATATGGAAGACCTCTACTCGCTTTCCTGCGGACGGCTCGTCGTTCTTCCGCGAGAGTCTCGTTGAGTTTTGATTTTCATCCGTCATGTTGCGGAGATATTCGCACCGGTGTCTTTCCACTTAAAGAGTGAAATTTATTTTTACTACCTTTATTGTCTTACAAAAAGCTCAAAAGTGGAGAGGATTAAATGACAATTTGTTGAAAACGCTATGGCTATTTCGTTCACATTTAACTTACTAGATTGGCCAAAAGAATAAAGAAGGGAATTAAAGCGACTCTAGAAGTAACGTTTTCATAGTAAGAAAAAACGTCTTCCCCGAGAACGGAAAAGACGTTAATGAAAAAAATTATTCACTTTCTTCCTCAACTTGCTGCTGTTTCTTTTTCTTTCTTCTAAAAACGATTCTCGACAGGTTTATACTGATTTCATATAAAAGAAGTAACGGTATAATCACTAAAATATCCGATATAAAATCTGGCGGTGAAATAAGTACACTAACAACAATTAGTGCAAAATAGGCATATTTTCGATTTTTTCTCATTCCATCAGGAGTAATGATTCCAATACTCGTTAAAAACATAACGACCAATGGCATTTCAAATAAAATACTAAATGGAATCGTCATTCTAAGCACAAATTGAAAATATTTATCTGCCGTAAACATCGTTTGAAATGTTCCACTACCGAGATCGAGAAGAAATCCAAGGACAATCGGTAATACAACAAAGTAACCGAAGGCGAGACCACCTGCAAACAAAACAAATGATGCTGGTATGTAAATAATCGTTGCCTTCTGCTCCCGTTTCGTTAATGCAGGTTTAACAAATAACCATATTTGAAATATTAAAACCGGCACAGTTAAAGCAAGTGCAATCACTGCAGCCAAAGTGAAATATATCATAATGATATCCAACGGCCCTAATACGGCTAAAGTCATATCTAGATCTTTTGTAAACCATTCATAAATGTCTCTGACAAAAATAAAAACACCAATAAATAACACAATAAAAACGCCGAGGACAATCATGATTCTTCTTCTTAATTCATCGAGATGATCTAGTATATTCATGCTTTGATCTGACATGATCGGCTCCCCCTTGAAACGTGAAAAAGATGCGAGATAGAAGCACCCCACACCTCTTCATCTATTATCATTGATGGTCATTCTTCTTTTTATTATCTTCTTCTTCATCATCATCTTTTGTTAATTCTTTCGTCGAATTCTTAAATTCCTTTAACGTTTGACCCATAGCGCGGCCAATTTCCGGAAGTTTTTTAGGACCAAAAATAATTAACGCAATGACTAAAATTAATATAAGCCCAGGAATACCAATATTGGAAATCATACTAACCCCCCTCAGCTGACTAAATATCAGCACAATCTTTCCTTACATTTCTATTATAAGGGTATCAACATGATTTTACTATACATCTATAAAATTCTCATAGAAAATTCATAATTCACTGATCATCAGAATACTGACTCAAAAGATCATCAATCGGAACTCCATCGCCATAACCCACAGCATCACCATATTTCACTTTGTGAGGTTTAGTTGAGGACGTTTCTTCAGGAATATCAAAGTCTTTTTCTACATCATCGGTCACATCTAGCACAACATCACTTTCCTTGTCTATGTTATCCTCTGGCAATTCTTCTTCTTCAATAACCACTTGGTCCATTTCATTATTTTCCGTAAGCTCTTTAGGGTCAACATCTTGAGACAACTCGTTATTATTTCCTTCAAAAACAATCGTAATAAAAGTTGTCCATACCGTAACCATAAGAATTGCAGCGAAACTTAGCGTAATCCACTTCATCATATTCGATCCACCCTTTATAAACTTTTTTTCCTAAATACTTCCTAAAATCATCCCTGATCCTATACTTTGTCCTACGTAAAAGCATCCATAAAGTATAAAATTTACCCTACATTATATTAAATGCTATAATTATGAACAACTAGTTTCATAGCAAAGTGTATAAAACGTCCGCTCTCATTTTGATACAAGGAGTCATCACATGTATATTATCATCGTAAATTCACATTCCGGTCGATTAACATTTCGAGAAGTGTCGAAACAGCTTTCCATGAATTCCGATATATCTTTTGTACCATATTTTACAGGTGATTATCAAGAGGAAGAACTTTGGACTCATGCCATAAGGTTTATAAAAGAGAATATACCTACGATTCAAGGAATTATTATTGTCGGGGGCGACGGTACGTTTCATCAAGCTATCAATCATTTACATAATTTTGAGATCCCCTTAGGTCTTATTCCGACTGGATCAGCAAATGATTTCGCCAAAGCGTTAAAGATCCCTTCTAATGAAAAAAAAGCCCTGTCTAGAATTAGAGCTGGAAATCCCAAAACCTATGATTTATTTAAAGTAAATGATGAATGGGTTCATTCTTTAGCCGGTATGGGGGTAGATGCTGAAACTGCGATTAAATCTATTTCGTCTCCATTAAAAAAATGGCTCAATCGCGCATTTCTTGGAAGGTTAACCTATTTGTTAACCTTTTTCACTGTGATAAAAGATTACAAACCATTTCAAATGAAATTAACATTTCAAGATGGAGAATCCCTTACTTATGAACGTGTTTGGCTTCTAGCTATCGGTAATACCGCTTATTATGGGGGTGGGATTCCCATTTGTCCGAAAGCTGATCCACAAGATGGAAAATTAGAAATAACTATTGTCCACTCTCTTTCTTTAATTACTCTATTATTTGTTTTACCAACGGTGTTTTTTCGCTTACATACGATGCTTCCTTATGTTGAAACGATGCAAGCAAAAGCATTATCTGTTAAAACAAGTCAGCCCGTTTTAGTTCAAGCTGACGGGGAGAAAGCGGGCTATACCCCTCAGACAATAACGATAAAACCGAAATCGATTAAAATTTTTTAAGTGGGAATTCGTAAGTCACTTGTTTTTCATCTTCACCAAACGTTTTTTCAATGAATGTTGCCTTTCCATGTCGATCAACTAAGATTACTGTACTACATTTCGTTCCATACTTATCTGTACGTATATGAATTGGGGATAACATTCTTTCTAGTTCCAAACCAACACCAGTATTCGGTAGCTCCGAATCAGCGAACGGCTCCGATTGAGAAAGTTGCTCAAACAAATAGTTAATCATATGTTGTTCCGAAAATGTCTCTAGCTTTTCCATTCCTTTTGCCAATTTTTTAGCTTTCGGCCATGGTGTATTCAGGGTTGCATTACTCAAAACATGTATTCCGCTTTTCAACGTTTCGTCTGCAAAAGATTGGTTTGTCGTATAAGCTAGTTCGCGAATGTTGCCATACAACAAATTAAACCCATCAAAAGATTCTTTTTCTTTCATCATTTCATTAAATTTATTACGATTATTAAAAAAAGTAGAGATGATCTCACCTCTAGAAACAGAAGATGGTTTAGCTAACTCTCCAGTTCTCACATTTGTGAGTGCTGCAATCTCTCCTGAAGCTGATAACCCTAGCCAAGTTCCACCTTTTTCTAAGTCTTTTCCTGCTACTAAAAAAGGATTCGCCTTCCAAAAGTGAGCTTCTTTTGTCTTCCTTTGATAAAACTCATCTCGATTAGCACAAAAGATAAACGGAAATTGCTCATTTACTCCGATTGCTACTCCGATTAAACACATCGTTAAACCTCCTTCTTTCCTAAAATGTGATGCCCTAAAAGATAAACGAGAAAGGACAGAATAAATACAAGAAATCCAGGGGAGTAACTAGATGGAATCAAGAAATAAACTGCCATTCCTAATAATGTCGTAATAAAACCAAGACGATTCAATCGTTTTCCCCCACGAGCTAAAAGATCTAACGACTCCGTGGAAATGGATAATTTTTTTATAACTAAAAAGTCAGCAACAATCACAGCAGATAGTGGGATAATGAATGCTCCTAAAAATGATATAAAATTTTCCGCCTCATCAACTACACCTGGATAGCCACTGAGCAAAATTCCCCCTACCCCAAAGATGACCGCACTTCTCACACGTCCTAAACGTGGAACGCTATTTAATAAACTATACCCTCCAGTATAAGCATTATTCATATTGATTGTTAGCATACTAAACAAAGCTGCTATCATAATAATTCCGAATAGAACAGGGGAGTTTGTCCACTGACTACTAATTAAAAATGGATTCCAATGATTTGCAACTGCAGCCGTATAAGCTCCTAATATTGCCGTAAAGAAAAAACCAATCCCATTTCCTAAATAAATTCCAAAGAAAGCGTGTTTAGAAGAACGGCTATACCTTGATAAATCAGCAGAAGAACTCACTCCAGAAACATACTGAACAAATGCTAAACTGCCATAAAAAAACATCGCTGATATACTACCGTTATTTTGAGTTGATATTACCTGAAAAAAAGACGTACCTTCAGGATTGGACGTGAAAAACACGTAAAAAATGCAGACAGCAGCAAATAGTAAAAAAGGTGTCATATAAGTTGTTACTTTTTTCATTGCGTGAAAACCAACAATAGCTAAATACACCATGCATATCGCTAACATCATTGACAAAAAGATAAATGGAATATGGATATCTAAAGCTCTTCTTATCATTTCTTGCAAAATCAAAGTCCCACCAATTGTTTGCACACTAAACCAATATAACGAAGTCATCGTTCTTACCGGAGATGATAACCACATGGAACCTCTATCTCCAATGATTGTTCTTATAGCATATTGGGATGGCAAACCATACTTTGCACCTGGTAGCGATAAAAGTGACACAAATAAAAAAGCAATCCAAGCTCCTAGAACGGTAGAAATAACTGCGAAAGTAAAAGAAAGTCCACCTTCTAACACAGCTAATGCAGGAATCAACATGTTTCCTGCATTAATGGATACGGCTACCTGAATTCGAATGTAATCCCAAGCTGAACTAGTTTTCATATGGGAGGGAACTGGCTCTAAACCAAGTCGTTCAATTTTTGTGATTTGTTTTTGTGTATGAGCCTTCATTTCCTCCAACATACCTCACTCCTAAACTCCTTCAATCGGTTCATCTACAATTAATATTCTATCATCTCTTCTAATTTGCCGATATGCTTCCTCAATAAAGGCTTTTCGTGTCCGTTTGTGCATCAGAACGTAAGATCTCATCTCTTCATATTCTTTTTCATTAATTTTTTGTTCATGTCTCCAACGTTCTAATAATGGAATCCTAAAATGTTTCCAATCCATAAAAGCTATGTTTAAGACTTGATCAGATTCATTCACTGTAATCATTAACCCTTCATGAACAGGAAAAATAAAAGATCGAAACACAGGTTTGGCATGAAAATGATTGATTTTAGCATTAAATATATCGGGATTTCGGTTAGGAAGCGAGACAAAATAAGTCAATTCTTCAAATGAGAAGTGAACATCATTGATCATTGTGTGCAATTTAGTAAACTTTTTTTCTGACCTACGTTTTATAAGAAATTGAAAAAAAGATCGACTAAAAAGAACCACGGAAGTGAGTGTTAAAAAACTAGATAAAATAACTAAAATTAACATCAGCGACACACCTCACTTTTTTTTTCATAAAAACAGACCGTTCTGTCTCTACCTAGATTCTTCGCTTCATAAACTGCCTCATCGGCAAGGTGAATTAATTGCTCACATTTTGTAGTTGTCTCTGGATATGAAGCGACACCGATGCTAGCCGTAATCCTTCCAAATGGTTGTGCTTCCATCCCTTTAAAGGAATAGCTACGAATCGTTTCACGAATCTTCTCAGCTACTTGAACCCCTTTGTCTATACCTGCTTTTGGTAATAGTATAACAAACTCTTCTCCACCAAACCGGCAAACGATGTCTTCATCGTTGACTGCATCAGACAGGATTTGTCCCATTTGAATTAGTACTTCATTCCCTAGTAAATGCCCATGGGTGTCATTAAACACTTTGAAATGATCAATATCCATTACTAATGCCGTTAGATCCGTTTTATTTGATTCAGCAGACTCTTGTAAATGTGGAAACATCCTGTCCAAAAATCGCTTGTTTTTTAACTTAGTTAATGCATCTTCTATGGCCATACTCTCTGTTTTTTCATAGAGCATGGCATTTTCAATCGCCATTGCTCCCTGAGTAGCTAGTGGCATGATATTGTCTAAATCCTCATATTCGATTGGTTTTTGATCAACTATGTTATCAATCATCATTAACCCGATGACTTTCCCCCTTGTGAGCAAGGGAATAATCGCAAATTGTTTCATTGAAAATCTATCTTTTATTGATTGGAGCAAGTCATCAGAATCAAGAACGTTATCTTCCACGATGATTGGTTCTTTTTCCGTTAACA
The DNA here is from genome assembly GCF_029891575.1 of Salipaludibacillus daqingensis. Lineage (GTDB taxonomy): Bacteria > Bacillota > Bacilli > Bacillales > Salisediminibacteriaceae > Salipaludibacillus > Salipaludibacillus daqingensis. The sequence goes on from NZ_JARZHF010000001.1 coordinate 142,792, forward strand.
CAAAGTGGAAAAGTTGATGAGTTTCATTAATATGTATTTGATAAGATCGTATCATTTGATTTAATTCATGATCATTCATTTCTGCTTCTCGCTGCAATTTTATAAAATCTCGTAACGTTAGCTTTTGGCTCACAACATTTTCCCATATTACATGCCCTTCTTCCACACTCAAAGGTCCAATTGCTAAACGCCCTGAAAAACTATTAGAACTTTCATCACTTTGAATGAAAATAAAAGCACGATTGAATCCTAATCCATATCCTGCTGTTACAGCAGTTAAAAAAATATGCATTAATTTGTCTAATTTCAATGTACTTTGCAATGCTAATGATACTTCCCTTAAAACATGTAAATTTTTCGATTGCTTGTAAAAGAAATTTTGCCAACGATTTAATCGATAGTTTTGTAAATTAAAATAATGAAATATTCCTGCAGTTGAAAAAGAAAAAAGTAAATATCCACTCGTAATAAAGAGCAAATCATTTGGGTATAATTCGACCATATTATAGATAGCTATTAATATCAAAGCACCACTAAATGAACCGATCCACTTATAAGAAGCAGCTAACACAAATAAAACAATAAGCCCTAACCAAACAGCGTGTTCAAAACCTATTACTGCGGCATTTACAACTGAGAATAAAGTACCAGAAATGACGAAAATACTTTTATTTATATGATGAGTATATCTAAATCTTAAAAAGTTGATAAACAAGAAAAAGATAGTATTTAACAAAATAACGATGACTGGCATCATGTTTGATTCACCTCCGCATGGATTATAAGACCAATTAACTGGATACTATTTTTCATTACATCGAAAGCGCAAGCGCTTGCATCTAATTGAGAAAACGTTTCCAATATCCTGTTACCATATTACCATAATACAAGATCCTTGAAAGAAAATATTTCATTAATCAACTTCAATTGTTTACATTCCATAATACCTGTATAATTGAGGTAAATAAGCCCTCCCCTGCATGATATGCATGAAGAAAAGAATGATAAATTTGATTCATGTATTTTTTCATGCTCGATGATTCCTGAAACTTTCAGCAATGTTGTTCGTATTGGAGAGTAGTTAACTTTTTTATTGACATGACTTTCAATCGTTTTTCAAAAATTGCACCTAAACGGTGAATGAATAGAAATAATGGTAATGACTAAAAAACGGAGGTAATAAATATGAATCAAAATGATAACAATCCTAATACTTCTCCTGTAAAAGATAAACAAGCGTCGCAGTATGTCGAAGAGATAAGATCACAAGAAAATTTAAATGATATTCTTAATTCCATCGGCAAATTAGGAACAAGGGAACAAGAAAAAGCTGGGGAATCTTTAGAGGCATTAAAAAGACCTGTCAGTGATATGATGAATAACCCCAACAATGAATTGCCTGATCAACTCTCTAAATTAAAAGATGTCGTATCTGATCTTGAACCTAATTATTTACAAGAAGGAAAATTTAAACAGTTTCTATCTAAAATCATTCGTAAAAGTCCCGCCGAAAAATACGCTCAAAAGTATCAATCCATCGAATCAGAAGTTGAAACGATCATTGGCTCTCTTCTTCATGGAAAAGATCGATTGCAAGAGGATACTGTTATGCTCCATCAATTAAAAGATGTTGCTAGAGAGCGAATTACAGGGCTAAATGAACAAATCGGTGTGGGAAAACAATTAAATGAAATGCTTGAACAAGAAATACAAAAAGATGAATGGAAAGACGACCCTTCCGTTGTCCAAAAAGGCCAACAAAAAGTGTTATCTAGAGTTAAAAATATGCAACAAGCCGTCCTTGTTCTTCAGCAGTCACTAGCTTCTGTTGATATTATTGTTGAAAATAATGATAAATTAGAAGAAGCCATTTTCAATGCTATTACAATGACTAAAAATATCATTACTGTAACAGCTTCTATTCAGTTATCATTAAGCAATCAAAAACGAGTCATTGACGCAGTTCAAAGTGTGAACAAAACAACCGAGTCAATGCTATTAAATAACGCCCAAATGCTAAAATCCAATACAGAAGAAACGCTAAAAACATTAGAAGAACCTGCTGTTGCAATGGAAACATTTAAAAAGGCTTACGAAGATGTCTATTCCGCTATTGAGATGACAGAACAGTCAAACACACGAATTATTGAATCCAGCAAAAAATTCATTACTGAAATGGAACAATTAAACGAACAAATGGAACACAAACTATTGAAATAGACCTGATAAGAATGAGGGGTGAATCCTTTGAATTGGCGTGAGAGACTATGGGAACAAAATTGGATCATTCCGTTATTACCTAATTATATGAAACCGTTAGACGAACCAAGCTTGTTAAATGAACACACCAAGGAATTCGTTTATGAAGCAGAGGAATTTATTTCAGATCTCTCGGCTCTATCAGAGTTACCTCGATTAGATAAAACGTTTAAAAGAAGTATTCAAGGGTTCTCTTATAAAATTAAAATTAAACAAAAAAAAATTCATGTGGAAATGATTGATACAAACAAATCTTCTTCAAATATCAAAAAAAGAGTATATATTACCACGTTTCGAAAGAATATAAAAATGGAAAATGGATTCGGTAAAGTGATAGATTCGACAATTTATTATCAGCTTCACGGAAAAACGGTTGTTAGAAACATTCGTAAACATCCTTTTTTCATCTCGATTTTTCATCATTTGCATCGGCTTGATTTATCCCTTTCTGGTGAAACACTTCCCGATAATCCAGTTAAGGTCACATCTAAAAATGAAGAAGTTCAACAACTAGAGCCAACCGCTGATAATCAAGACCAAGTAAAAGCACTTTTAAGCTCTGCTGAACATACGTACAAACAATTCAGAGCAATTGATCATAAGGTTGATCAATCATTACGAGATTTATTAACAGAAATTGAACGTTGCACCGAAGAGTATCAATTATTAGATTTAGAAGAAAAGCATCATATGAAACGTATGATTCAACATGATTTACCAAATTTGCTAAACACGTATGATACCTTATCAGAAGAACAAAAACGCTCTTCTTTCCATGAGATGGTTACTTCAATTAAAAATATGAGCAGTTTTTTGCAAAAGCAAGCAAATGATTTACAGTCAACTCGCATGGACAGAATGAATTATTTATTGAAACTTAATGAATTGCGTTACGAACAAAATGACGACACAAAAAAGATGTAAGCAATTTATCTGCTTACATCTTTTTATATTTAACTTTGAGGACGACAATGCCAAAAAGTATTTCCGGTCCCTATCATTTATCTATCTTTTAATATTTATCTACCATTTGGCTTCGAGTTGGATTTTCCGCTACTAGCATGGTCTGGCTTCCCAGTGGCGTTTCCATTGTTTCCGCTGCTTCCGCCGTTTCCGTTGGATTTATTGCTGTTTCCATTATTAGTCGACGAATTTTTGTTACCTTTATTTTCACTCTTGTTATTCTTTTCTTTATTACTATTGTCTTTTTTGTCTTTTTTGCCTGAATTGTTATCTTTTTTGTCTTTTTTACCTTCTCCATTATTCTCTTTATCTTTATTATTATTGGCATTCCCTTTCCCAGGGTGTTCTTCTTTATGAGGATGAGATTGTTTCCCTGCCGGATTCAATGATTCCTCCTCGTTTTCCTCCGTCTGATCGTCATCCAACGAATTATTTAATTCTGCCGCTTTAGGTTCTATATAGGAATGATCAGATCCGCTGGTATCATCATCGTTTTCATCTTCTTCTGATGAATCGTTTAATACACTATCTACCTCAGGAATCTCACTAAAATCTTGGCCTATTGCTTGTTCAATATCAGTCATTGCTGTATCAGAAAGATCTTTCAGGTCGAAGCTCTTTCCTTCATTATTAGAAAATAAAAATAATTTCGCAGGTGAAACGGAAAGTTCTTTCGCATCTTCCATCATTTCATCATCCACTAATACATAGTGGATATCAAAGTTATATTCATCAGAAACAGACATGGACCAAGACTCAAATTCCACCTCATCTTGAAAAGATAAAGCTGAACTTAAATATATGGAGCGTGTATCTTTCATCATTCCTTGATCAAGGCTTTCTTTTAATAGTTCGCTTGCAGCATTAAAGAGATTCATGCCTTCCAATGGCTTTTCTATTTTCTTTAATAATCTCTTTCCCTTTTCGTTATATCCAACTGTTGAAACAATTTCATAATGATCATTCACCGCTAATTCAACACTAGGATTCATATCCAAAGAAACGACACCATATACCGTTGATGTCTGAAAAAATGACGATATAGGAAATATAAGTAAAATTGCAAGTACAGAAGCAAGTGGCACACTGTACATTTTTCTTTCAAAAAAAGTCGAAAATTGATAAAGAGGTAAAGCTGAATACGATACTTCTTCCCCTATATCAACAGCCTTTTTTGTCTTTGCTCGGATAAATTGCCCATCTTTCGTCAAGACGATCATATGTCTGTTCGTGACCTCCATGACGACCCCTTTTTTCACTATAACCACTCCCTCAAATAGTCCTTTAAATATTGATAGTCCTCTAACAAAACAATGACCAGCGCAATAATATATTTGCGGTTTCTTTCTATAGTTTTTCTACTCATCGTAATATATTCCATAAGCTGTTTTACAGGTAGCCGCTTTTTTTGCATGAGTATCTTCAACAAATCTTCATGTTCAATGATTGTTTTGGCGATTTTAACCATATTTACTCTTGCATCTGTATGTTTTGGACACTGAGCAGCAATTTCGCTTAACTGAATTTCAAACAAAGATAATCTCTCTTGAAAATGATGAATTTCTTCTTTTCGATATTCTCTTTCCATTCCTTGATAATAATCTTGGAAAGAAGCAGATACTTCGGCAATATTTTCCATATTTTCTCTATCTTCTTCTTTATAATCAAGAGACAAAGATGTTTTCTTCCGCTGCTCCATTCGAATATAGTCAATAACTCTTCTTCTAATCACTAGACTAGCAAAGGAAAGAAAAGAACTTCCTTTATCTGGAGAATATTTATGAATTGCTTCACTAAAAGCGATCATTGCAATACTAAATTCGTCATCAGAAGATGGATTAATATATCTTTTACAAACACCTGATGTCACTTTTTTTATAAATGGAATGTATTGATCAATTAGTTCATTCTCTGCATGCTCATTAAGTCCTTTTTGGATCATTTCAATTGTTTCATTTAATTCATTATTATGATTTGGTTTGGCTAAAAGGCGCTTTAGCACAACAAACACCTCACTATGTGTTCAGTATTATGGTTCGCGGCTCTCATAAATTATATGGGGGCACATCTAAATATCATATACAAAAATATTATATCTGACAGGTGACTATGTTCCTAACTATCGATTACGTTTCGATGTTAGAAGCTTTACAAAGTTATGACGAAATGATATCAGTCTTTTACTTTCTGCATCTAACATGTAACGTCTATCCTATTCAGTCGGCAATGGTTGATAAATTCTTTTGTAATATAATCGTACAAACGAACATCCCTTACTTTTAAAGACCTAGATCATAAGATCTATAAATATAATGTATCTTTGCCTATTCTATCTTTAAAACGTTATTAAAATCATTTTCATTAGTAAAATTAATGTATAAATATTTATGTAATAGAAACAACATCATTGTCATTGATCATCGTTTAAACGTCCATTTCAGTTCATATAATCTCCATGTTCAAGGGTGTTGTTTAACACCAAATAATAGTATAATTAAAGTAAATAAAATGATCTTCTTTATCATTTTAAAATAAGATATTATGATTAAAAGTGGGGTTTCTTATGAATCGAAATGAAGCAAAAAAGTATATTGGGCGGCAGGTCATAATAGATAAATCTGACCATGGGAAGTTCACAGGTGTTTTAGAGCAAATAATTGCTGATCCTAACTCACCATGGAAAGGTAAAATCCGTATTAAAGGCATTTATTCTTACCCTCCCAATCTATTAGATTCAAACCAGTCTCTTCTATACAATGACAATGACATTATTGAAGTACCAGGGAAACAAATTTCTGGATTAACTGAACCGATTAAACAAACATTTAACGAGTCATTAGCGTCAGCACTGAAATCGAAATGGGATGAAATAAGAGCTATAAGTGATGAATTTGATAAATCTCTTTCTTTTATTCAGCAAGAATTAAGGAAATTAGATTGTGAACACGTCATTTTTGAAGATGCTTTTGTTTACTATCAATTAGTGAAAAAGGGGCGAGGCTTGTTTATTTATGATGAAATAAAAAGAGAATCTCTTTCTTTAGAAGGATGCCCTTTTGAGTTCGAAATAAAAGTTAATGGGGAATGGAAGCCATCCTTATATATAAAAGGATTCACTTTTGAAACAAACGAAAATGAAAGGATAGAGTTAAAACACGGATCAACAGTTCGATTAAATAAATCTCAATTCGATCCATATCGAATATTGATGAATGAGCTAGAAGAACCATCTTTACATGCTTTAGACCGTGGTTTACAAAAATTAGGCATAGGACATGAACATTCCGTTTATTGTCATAACTCCCTGCTTATTCAACTGTTAAGTTCATTTAACCACCAATCATTCTCGGGTGTTAATTTTATTTCTTACGCAAATGGCACGAACCAATTTGTTGTGCAACACCACTATGAACGAACCATTTTAGAAGATGAACCTGACATTACTTTTGATAGATTTGAATTTACTTCGGACCAAGGAGAAAGAGTATTAACGACTTATGCGACGCAGTTTTCTAAAGATTAATCAGTACAGCCATCCATCAAAAACGATGTAACTGTCATAATAAATAAAAAAACATCCGTGATCACGATTCCTCGTGATCAGCGGATGTTTTTTTCGTTTGTTCTCGAAGTCGTTGCTCATAGGAATACCATAAATATCCACGTTCTATTTGTTCGCCACTTATATGGCGTAACGAAAACGTCTTTCCAACCATACTTGTAAGAACAGCAACATGAATTGTATACAAGTTGTCTAGTTTCTGAAGAACATTTTGAGAAGACTCTACATCTTGAATTCTTCTCTTCGGTAAAAACACTTCCGTTTTCGCAATTACTCTTGATTTAATGCATAAAAAATCTTCCACTTGTGAAATACCTGCCGAGCGATATTGAATGTAACCAAGTCCACCACCCAGAGCAGGTAATAAAAAGGCGATCCACCCATATGGAATAAAGTATGTGGCCACTCCAGCTATTATTAGGGAAGGTACGATAAGTTTAATCATGTACCTGCGCAAGCTCTCCTTAGGTAATCCTTCATATTCAGGTATAAATGAAAACTCAGGAACAATCTCATCAAGAATCCCTTGAATTTCCTTACGTTTACAAAGAGGAGTTAAAATCGTCGATAAATCCTCTTCTTTCGTCCCACCCCCTGCACTTTCAACGTAAATGGATACGTAATTAAACATTTGTCGAATGGGGGTTTGCACAATTCTAACTGCGGTAATCCTCTTAGCATTTAACGTCAATTGCCGCTGTTCTAATACGCCTCTAGAAATATGAATATCATTTTCTCGCTTCGTTAAAGTAAAATAGCCATATTTAAGTATCGTACCAATTAAGGTGAACAACCATGCGGCAAAAAGAATCGATACGAGCATTCCACCTAACACTAAAATGCTTGAATGAATAAACCAGCCAATTAACTGGTCAAAAAGCCATTCAGGTAAGAACTGAGGAGCTTGTGAGACAATCGCTGCAATAAATGTTGCCGCAATCCCAACGCCACTTGAAGTCAATGCTGCGATGATCAGCCTTTTTGAGCCGAGTGCCCATTCGAAATCAGGAGGGGTATCTTCCTCATCAAATTCAACTTCTTCGATTCCTTCAGCATTTACACTATCATTTGCGGTATCTGCCTTTAATTCATCATTCAAAGGATTCAAGGTTGAATTTGTTTCACCCTGTTCCGCCAAGAAGCCCTCATCCTCGTCTAGTTCCGTAGCATGAACTGTTGGCCTTTCATATTTTGTTAATAAATGTTTTTTAATAGCCAATGCTTCTTGTTTCTTCAATGCAACAATTCTAAACTCAGGTTCGCTTCCACCTCCCGCAGTTTCAATTCGAACTTCCACTAATCCAAACATCCGCTGAATCAATTTGGCGTTAATATCAATACTTTGAATGCGATCTTTTCGAATAAATCGATTCTTACGAAAAATTAACCCTTGTTTTATTTGTAATTCATCTTCCTTCAAAAAGTAATGGAATTTCCACCAGCTTATAAACCCATTACCTACGGAAAACAGTAATATGGCAGCGAAAAACAACAAATAAAAAATCGGACTTGCAGCTTGAGAAGATTGACCAAATATAAACACAGCAATTAACGTAATGATCATTTGTTTTAAGTTTGATAAAAAGCTAATAAATATTGCAGCTGGATGTTGTCGCTTCCACTCATTCATCAGGATCAGCTTCCCTTGCTAACTGAGCAATATGATCTCTCAGTGAATCTGCATTTTCTAATGTAAGACCTGGTATTTCGTGTGTTGTTGCTGCTGTTGATACTGTCACGGTAGCCAAATCATAATGACGTAAAATCGGCCCTTGTTTTGTGTCAACGTGCTGCACCCGTATCATTGGAATAATGACTCTTCTCACAACAAAGACACCATACATTAATTCAATTTCATTTTCATAAATTTTGTAACGCCAGCGGCTCCATTGCAATTTTTGAATAATAAAGATATTGATAAAAGCGAGTAATAATATAATCGCAATGATAACAAATAATGGCCACACTGGCAGAGCAAAGATGAACCTTGCCCCCCAGTATGCAGCTGGAAAAATAACAAGGAGTATCGAAGACAGAGCTGTGACTATTTTCCAAACTTTTAATGTTTTTTCGGCTAATGGTTGATCCGGTTTAGGTCTCATCTTTTTCTCCTTTATCTCTACAGTTGAGATTAAACTTCCTCATCTACATAAATAATTTCAACACCGTTTTCTGTTAAATAATCTAAAACTGCTTTATTTAATTTTTCGTCTCTTAATAAACCGAGTGATGGAGCTAATTCTAACTCGTGAAGATGACCTCTTTCGGCATCTTCAATCAGTTCTAAAATTTCGATCATATTGTTATCTGTTAACACTTGAATCATATTCTCACGATCCATGACTTTACCTCCTTTTATGATGCTATTTGTATGCTATCATAGCTGATAAATATTTTCCATTTATTATAATAAATTATACGGTTTCACCTATTTGTTATCTAGATTACTTATACATAATCAAACTTCGTCTATCCCCAAATATTAAAAACCAAGTTCCCTTTAATAGAAACTTGGTTTTTCACGTTATTTTTGCTTTTTTCATTCATAGACCACAAATAATATTACATACTACTTATCAAATGCTTCCGTCATTTGTTTCCAAACAGAACCTTTAGCTTCTTCTCCACCTTCAATTCTTGCAGAAGCGATTTTTGCTTGCATACTTACTTCAAACTCAGGATCCTCCTCTACTTTTTTCAGTGCCTCCAAAGCTGACTCATCTCCAACTTCATAGAGGAACATCGCCGCTCTCCAACGAACCAATTTACTAGGATCTTCTAAAGACTTAATCATCGCTGGAATCCCAGCAGTGCTTCCAATATCAGACATAGCATCACCAGCTGTACGTCTTACTGTAACTGTTTTGTCTTGCAATGCCGTTTCTAAATATGGAATCACAGCATCGTCTTCAATCATCCCTAAATAAACAGTTGCGAGACGCCTTATCGAAGCTTTTTCATCTCCTAGTGCTTTTTCTAATACAGGTAGATCGTCTCGTTCAGGATTCATTTTTTCCAATGTAGCAAATCGTTTTTTCCAATCAGGTTCATCTAACATTTCTTCCGTTACTTTCAACCATTTCTTCTTTGGTTTTTCAAGAGTCAAACTATCATTATCATTTGTTGCCGCTTCCACTAGTTCCTTTAACCTTGTATCTGTAAATGTTGCTTGCAATTCTTCTGCAACGTCGTTCGCCACTTCATTCAATTCTCCGTAACGAGGTTTTTGTTCTTTCCACTTTCTAAGTAACACAACATTATCATCAGCTTTAGTCGATTTCGCTACCGCATCTATAAACCGTTCTGGCATTCCCACTCGTTCTTCTTTTTCACCATCACTTACTTTTACTTGCATTGGAATTCCTTTAAATTCTTGAATGCTTACTGTCACTTCTCCAAAATGTTCATCTACTTTATCTACCTGCTCTTCATCAACATCTTCACCAAAAACTTTTCGTACTTTTGGTAAAATAACTTGCCAATCTATTTTGGGATTACGTTCAACTGCTAGAAAATCAGCAACATGATAAACCCCTTTTACTCCTTCTACTTCAAAAATTTCTTTTACAAACAGAGGAGCATCTTGTTTGTTTTTCACTGTATAATTATTTGCTTTCCCTGATTCTAGGGATTCATTTAGAGTAAACTTCATTGTATTTGGACTTGGTGTAGGCTCTACTGATATTATCTTCAACATTTTTACCCCTTTCCACTATCTTTATCGTCTTTATTTTATCGTACCATAAAGTATATTCGAACCCAATGAGCATGCTTAGTTCACAACAGCATTTGTATTTGGTAAAGTGGAGGAACAAATTAGAAATGGGGGTTCAATTTATGAAGTTAGCTATTCTATCTGACATCCACGGTAACGAACAAGCCTTTAAGGCTGTATTGGAAGACATCTCTAAGAATAACGTTACACATGTCGCTATTCTCGGTGACATATCTTTTAGAGGAGCAAAGCCTAAGCAATGTCTTGATTTAGTAAGACAGATGAACGCCAAAGTTATTAAAGGAAATGCTGATGAGTGGATTGTACGTGGCGTTAGAAGTGGAGAAGTCCCAGAAAAAGCATTATCAATGATGCAAGCTGAGCAAGCATGGGCAAAAGCAAAACTTTCAGATGATGATTTGCTCTATTTGAATTCTTTACCAGAATCATTGGAAATCCCATTGTCTAACCAAACGCAACTATATGCTTGTCACGCTACACCTAACAGTTTGTTTGATATTATATCCGACCAAGCAACAAACGATGAATTCCAGCCTTTTGTCGAAGTAAATGAACGGGCTAGCTATTATGTGTATGGTCATATCCATCTACCGTTTTCAAGGAGTTTTTCCGGAAAAAAAGTTATCAACACAGGGAGTGTTGGATTACCTTTTGACGGTGACCCTCGTGCTTCCTACCTTGTGTTTGATCGAACGGAAAAGGACGTACACTTACAGTTTAGACGAGTCACATATGACGTGGAACAAGCTTGTAAAGATTTAGATGAAGAAGGTTATCCTGAATCCGCAAAAGATTTAATTAAAGGTATTTATCGAACGGCACAAAAACCATAAATTTGGCTTCCTACTAAAAAATTGATTACAAAAAAGCTGCACGCCATATACTCACATATGACGTGCAGCCTTTCATTTTTATGGCCTTACCTCTATTATCGTTCTAGGTTGACTTTTACAAATCAACAATAAGCTTTCACAAAACCATAATTTTAAATTACTTCACCAATTTCCTTTAACATTTGCTGAAACGATGCTTTGTCATTGAATCTTCCAACTATCTCATGGTCTTTATTAAGTAAAAAAGAAGTAGGCACAGACATGCACTGGTATGCGTCGTAAATTTTTGTCCCTTCATCTTTCACTACCGGAAAAGAAAAATTATTTTCTTTGTAATAAGATTCTCCTAATCCGTCATTTGTTTCTCGTCCTGAAACATGGATCATAATCATTTCAAGATCGTTTGTATTCATCGACTTATATAATTGTTCTTTATTCGCTAAATCCCTTTGACAATCTGGACACCAAGATACCCAAAATGTAAGTAAGAGGGCTTTTCCTTTGTAATCCTCGAGTGATCGAACCTCTTCAGAATGCATATCTTTTAATGAAAAATTTGGTGCAACCATTATTCATCACCTTTCATTTCTGATTGTTTGTTTGTTGTTTATAAATTCATAAACGGTTGAAACAGACTCAAATGCATATAATTTATCTACTACTTTATTATTGGAGAACTCTACTAGGCAAGGCACACTTTGGATTTCCCAAATAGGAGCTTCATCTTTGCATAAATTTAAATCCATTTCATAGACAAAATCATTTTCAATTACTTTTTCAACCATCGAAATAAAAGACCGCCCTAATTCACAAGTCCCGCATAAAGGTGCATAGAAAAAAACCCATGTTTGCTGTTCGGCTTCTATTTTACTCATAAGTTGCTCACGATTAGTGATTCGTTTCATCGTTGTCACCTCTCTAGTTAACATTTATATTTTATCATAGCTTTTAAAACGACAAAAGTAGTATGCATTTTTTAATTATTGTAGTATGCATTTTTTAATTATTTAGGAAAACAGTCGATGAAACGTCACTAAAGATACCCTTACTTGAATCTTTCAAGTAAGGGTATCTTTGATTCATTCCACTGACTATAGTATTCTCTTTTGGATAAATTACAACTTAAAGGTTGGAATGACACTTGTTTGGATTCGCTTTCCATTGATGAGCGTGCAGCCTATATTTTAAAAAGGAAAGAAAAACGGAATAGCGATCATCATGACGATAAACAAGATCATTTGTAATGGAACACCTACTTTAATAAAGTCCATGAAGGTATAACCTCCTGCAGTCATCACTAACGCATTCGGGGGAGACGCCACAGGTGTTGCAAATGCCATGCTAGCTGCAACAGAAACAGCAATCAAAAATGGGTATGGACTAACGCCCATTTGAACCGCTGTTGTAATTGCTATCGGAGCAAATAAAACAGCTGTTGCAGTATTGCTTATAAACTGGCTAAATAACATTGTAAAAAAGTAGAAACCTGCAACAACGGCAAGTGGTCCAAACTCCCCTAAAACATTAATCGATATATCTGAAAGATATTGCACCCCTCCTGTTTTTTCTAATGCCGCTGCCATTGGAAGCATACCTGCAATCAGTAAAACACTTTCCCAGTTGATTCTTGCATAAGCTTCATCCATATTACGTAAACAGCCTGTTAACACCATTGCCATCGCTGCAATCATCACTGCTGTAACTGGTGCAACAATTTCTAACGTCATCATAATTAACATCATAAGCATGATTGCTGCAGCTATTGGTGCTTTCCCGTTTGCTTTTGCTTGAGAAGCTTGCTCAGCTGGTTGACCAACTACGACAACATCTTGGTATTCTTTTGAGATTAATTCAATTTTACTCCAATTTCCCTGTACTAAAAGCGCATCGCCAAACTGCAGTTTCTCTTTACCCCAGTCTTGAAAAAAGTAGCGACCTTTTCTATTCATTCCGACAATATTTAAACCGTATTTATCTCTGAAATCTAGGTCTTCCACCCTTTCATTTATAAACTTAGAGTGAGGTGTAAGAAGTAATTCTGCAACACCAAGCTCAGCATCAACAAGACTACCGTTAATTTCTCCTTCAGATTTTGGTTGAACAGTTAATCCGAAAGATTCTGCGAAGTCTTCCACTTTATCTATTGGTCCTTCTATATTAATGACGTCCCCTTTTTTCAATACAGTATTTGCCCCCGCAGGTTTTCTAATCTGTTTTGGTTGAAAAGTTCGTTTATCACGCCATTTTCTTTCAATAGTTAATATATAGATACCAAACCGGTTTGTTAACCTTAGTTCTTTTAATCTTTCACCAGTAATTTGATCATTATCTAACGGAATAGTAACTTGATAAATTTTATCATTCAATCCATACATTTTCATTAACTCACTAGGTGATGCTTCTGCAAAATCATCATCTCTTACGGCAACTCTTTCAGGAATTAACTTCCTACCAAATAGAGCTAAAAAGATGATACCAACTATGAGAGCAACAAGTCCAATCGGTGTAAAATCAAAAAAACTTAATCTCTCATAACCATAGTCAGCTAACGTTTGGCTAGCGATCAAGTTAGGTGGCGTTCCAATGAGAGTCAACACTCCACCTAAGCTACTTGCAAATGCTATAGGCATTAGAAATCGAGAAGGACTTATTTTCATCTTCATCGATACACTGATAATAACAGGCATGAGTACAGCAACTGTTCCAGTATTACTCATAAATGCGCTTAAAACCGCAACTAAAATCATCAACATAATCAATAATAAAAATGGTCTTCCTTTCCCTAGTTTCACCGTCTTATTTCCTGCTGCTTCAGCTAATCCTGTTCGAAATATTCCAGCACCAACAATAAATAATCCTGCAATCATAATCACAAGACTATTAGAAAAGCCACTAAGTGCCTCTTCCGTAGAAATTATTCCTAATAACAATAATGTGAGCATCGACAACAGTGCGACTACATCCGAACGAAGCTTTCCCCATGCAAAAAAAATCGTCGTTACAATTAACACAATAAAAGTTAACAACAAGTCCAGGTTCATTTACCTCACCTCAGCATGATAATGACTTAAAAATTTATGTGAATGTTTTCACAATAAAACAGAAGAAAAAAGGGTTATCCCCATTTTTCAAATGAAATACCCATATAATGTTATTATATATCATGTAAGGTATAAGGAGTACAAAAACTATTGAATTATTATGAACGTTTCATTTTATTTCTTTCAGCACAGCTCGTAATGGAGAGCCATCTCCATCTTTTAATTTTAATGGAAGAGCGATTAGTTCATAAATGTTTGGGACGACGTCGGATAGATCAACTCCTTCAAGAATATAAATCCCTTCCACTCGAAACGCATGGTGAGCTAACAACTCTTTGCTCGTTAATGGATCTACAGATGGAGCATCCGTTCCAATTAAACCTACACCCATTTGCTTTAATATTCGCGGAACATTTTCAGAAAAAATTGGGAAATTCTCATAACTATGGCCTTCCTTATTTACTGTCGTTTTGAACAAAATTTTTTTTACACCATTAAGATTAAGGTTTTCTACGATTGACTCATCAATCCAATCAACTCCTACTGCATCAACAACTAAACATTCTCCGCAAACGGCATCTATTGGAATTTCATCAATCTTTTGCCCACTTTTATCGTAATGATAAGGCGCGTCTAGATGGGTTCCTGTGTGAGTACTCATCTCAATTTTCCCGACATTTACACTATCCCCATTTGTGATCGACATTGTCGATTTATATGAGAAAGGCGAATCTCCGGGCCAAACATTCATTGATTCCGATAAAGTCTTCGTAATATCTATGTAAGACATCTTCTCATCCTCCTGAGTTTCCTAATGATAATCGAAGCCTCTGCATATGCAGAGGCTTTTATAACTTATTTATTTATTTCTTTCTAACTGTGTCTCCGACCATTCATATAATTGACGTGCTAACTCATCTACATCCACATCTAATGAATACCCGATGTGAAATTCTTTTTTTTCATTGTCATTTAATCGATAATACGTGTTTTTTAACTCTTGACTCATGTGAGCAACTTCTTCTAATTTCTTGCGAATCACTTGTAATTCCATGAATATCCCTCCTGTATAGTAAATACCCAATATACAAGGATTCAATCTTATTTATTTTACTTCTACCCATTTTTCTACTACTTTAGCTCCCAATGTTTGAGAAAAATGTTCTAAAGCCCACTCGTGCCCAGCTGGATTAAAACTTTCCACAGCATCAGCATGAATCGTAATCGAAAATCCTTTATTATAAGCATCGATAGCTGTATGAAGGACGCAAATATCGGTACAGACGCCAACAAGATGAACTTCTTGAATATTTCTTTCCCTTAATTTTATTTCAAGATTAGTACCTGCAAAAG
Organism: Salipaludibacillus daqingensis; assembly: GCF_029891575.1. Lineage (GTDB taxonomy): Bacteria > Bacillota > Bacilli > Bacillales > Salisediminibacteriaceae > Salipaludibacillus > Salipaludibacillus daqingensis. The sequence continues at coordinate 158,539 of NZ_JARZHF010000001.1, forward strand.
CACTATAACGAGTTTTATCCATCCACTCGTATTTCGTCGTTCCATCGTACGTCAATTCATCAACAAACTGTCCTAATTGACCATAAAGGGCTCTACCTTTTGTGCCAATAATATTGTGGGCTGGGAAAAGTTTAGATTCTGGATGATAGGTATCGTCTTCTTCGTGAGCATCTACTGCGAATACGATCAGATCTTCTGTGTCTAAAAATAGTTTTGTTAATTCTGTAAGCCTCTCATCAATCGATTGTCCACGTTCGCCGCATGTTAATCTTCCGTCATCAGCTACAAAATCATAAGTATAGTCAATTACTATAAGCGCCTTCATAAATAGATCCTCCCCATTATTCTTATTTCTTCTATTGTATCATCTTGATCTTCACTAATTCTTTTGAAAGATTATTTTTTTTCTGAATGTTATCGTATATACTTAAAGTACATTTGGAAATGAAAGGGGATTTTTTATGAAAATAAAATATAATATTATTACGAGAGACAAAGTTCGATATTGTAAAGAGTCATTTACTATCCGTGAAGCTACTGAGGAATTAGAGTCTAGCGGGTACCGATGTGTGCCAGTACTTGATGATACTGGTACATATTTCAAAGGGAACATCTATATTCAAGAAATTTATCGTGCTCTTGTTAAGGAAATCGTCACTTGGGATGATCCAATAATGAAACTGATTGAGGACGAAGAAGTATCTATCCAAGAACAGGCATCATTTTTCCGTATCTTTACAAATATTAAGAAATACCCTTATTTAGCTGTTTTAAATGATGAAAAGAAATTTGCTGGTATTTTAACACATGCGAATGTAATGGAAATTCTTGAAGATTCTTGGGGATTAAAAACGGGCAGTTATACGCTAACTATTTCTACTCACGAATACCAAGGTGCTCTCAATACAATCGTTGCTAGCTTAAAAAAATTCACAAGTATCCAAAGTCTTATGTCTCTTGATAATGAAAGTACATTTTTCCGACGAGTCATTGTAACGTTACCGAAAGAAACCTCTGAGAAGACATTAAAAGAAGTCATCAGTCATCTTGAAGGGGAAGGTTTCCGTGTGTTTGATGTAGAAAAAATTTAATTGAAACAAACAAATGAGCATTCACTTTTCAAAATGAATGCTCATTTATTTCATCTGACCTTTCAATGGCCGTTATTTGATACCCATTGCGTCCCTCAGAGATATAGTACCGCCTTGCTCTTGTTTCTTCATGAATTGTTCCAACTTGATCAACTTCTATCACTTCATTCCAATAAATCCTCCATTCATTAAACTGGTTGACTTCTATATTTATATCAGTCGCTTCTATAAACATTTCCACTTTTCTTTCCCCAGTTAATTGCTGGTGCTGTTTTCGCTCCATATGGAAAACTTGACTGTTCCCAACAAAGAATTTTTCCATTATCGAAAATGACTGAGTTGACAGGCTTTGTTCCCATCCATTCTTATACTCATACATAAATAATGTCAGTTCTTCTTCCACATTTTCATCGTTAAGCTCTTGCCATGTTTCTTCTTCTCCACAAGCTACAAGCAAAGAGATGATAATGAGCCAAAGACTAATCATCTTCTTCAATTTCTTCACACCCTCTCTCTTCTATCAGTATACCGAAAAAACTTCCATTGAGCGAAGCGTAACTATCTTTTTAAACAAAGAAAAACGCAAGCCTTCAAAGCTTACGTTAAACGCATCATCCTCGATAATTTAAAGATCCTGATCAACAAGAGACAATGTATACTCAATCGATTTATACCTCTCCATTAATTTTTTGTTTCTTGTATCTTTTTGGAAACAAGTGACAGAAAGTATTTCGAAATTTTCTACAAGTTGATCTATTTGCTGAGGGTGAATGTAGGAAGGCTTTTTCCACTCCAACCATTTAAGAACTTGTGGTGTCCAATCTTCTAACTTCCCTTTTACTTCATCAGCGAATGGTTTTACTGTATCAAAAAATTCTGCGGAATTCTCACTAGTTGAATAATACTTAAAGTGAGCAAGTGCATCTTCATTTAACTTACGCAGATGATTCGTCTGTAGCTTAAGCTCTTGCAACTGTTCTTGATTCATAACTATAATCACCCCAACGTGATTGTAACAAACTCCTACTTCATTACAAACTAAAAATACCTGCCAATCTTCGTTTTTTTATAGGAACGTGCTTTTTATCAGATGTTAATTGAGATTTCTTATTCTCAGGTAACTCTTTTTCTAATACTTTTAATCGCTGAGATAGCTGATGAATAAGGTCATTTAGTTCATTAATTTCTTTCCTTTGATTTAGTACTTGATACTCAACAACTTCATCTGCTTTTGTTTGTAAATTTCTGTCCAATTGATCTACTTGAATAAGCATTCGATTAATTTTCTCGTCTAGTTTCTGAGAAGATACCATTTTGTTATATTGTTTACGTTCGGGAGAAAAACGATGTCCTGGCAATAAAATTGACCGCATCTTTTTTCCCTTTTTTGTTTCCTCATGAACATGTTTTAGTTTTTCATACGTCTCATCATTTAATTCAAAATGTCCATTTTTGGTAATTTCACAAGGTAATTGAAAATGTTTGATCCACCTTTGAATTGTTGATGGATTCACCCCAAATTCATCAGCAATCTCTTTTGTCCTTCGCATCTTATTTGACATCTTAACCGCTCCTTTCACTTTGTTTGCCTCTTAATTTCTCTAAGCACCTCTTAATTCCCTTTGACGCCGACAAAACTAGTTTCTATTCGGCAAAGAAAGAAGAGATCCTCCAAAATATAAATGAATCATTCCATCTTACATGCACAAAATAAAGATATTAAGGAGGTGACGTCATGTCTAAAAGAGAGAACGAAAAATCACGTCGTGACCCGAAACAAATATCGAAAACTGCTCATAATAAACCCCAAGTGGATAAGAAGAATTTAGGACCTAATCGTCCTGCAGAGTAATAATTAATCAACAAAAGTTAAGCAGGCGGATTTTTATGCGCCTGCTTAGTTATATGTATTCGATTCAAAAGATATCATGGAACGAACGTTTCTTATCATTGCTTAGGTGTTCTTGGACATGAGAAATTAGATTTGACGCTACGTGAATTTGCTTTTGTTTTTGTCCATACCAACTCGTTAAACAATACTTTTCAGGAGATTGTTTTTGCATTTTAAGCAATAAATTTGGTTGAAAAGATTTGTCTAATGACCAATCTTTTCTAGCTTCATCATGATGAAGAACTTCAGGGCATAATAATCTAAATGGAAACCTGTTTACTTTTACATGATGTAACTGAGGAATGTCTATGGAACGGTTTGCTGTAAATGGTTGTTTTTCAAAATAATTTCTTATCGCTTCTCGCTCTGGTGATTCGAATAAAATCCATGCTAGTTTATATCCAAGGATCACCCTTTCCTTCACATTCGTGAAGTTTTTTACTGATGTACCATATAATTCACCTTTTGATGATGGGAAAATGACGATGCTAAAGTGCAACCTTTCCTGCCATTCATAAACTGGGCGATCGAACAATGCATCTTTGAAAAAAGGTGCACAAATGACAGGTTTCTCAATGACGTGTTGTTCATTTATAATCAGAGCTTTCAATAATCTATCTTGATTGTTATCATACCAAAACTGCCACCATTGTTTAATCATCCATGCAGAAACATGAAAATATCGTAATTTATCAAAACAAGGTTCACCAGTTTTTTTAGACCATTCGTAAATTAATAATTGTGGATAAACATCCGAAAAGATAAGCCAGTTGATTCGTTCAAAAGTCATAAATAATCTACGCCGCCATTCATTCGTCAACATGACCACTAATGAGTCCGTCATTAAGTCACTCATGGACCAACCAGCATTACGCGAAACAAAACTTGCTAGATAAGTCCATTTTATTTCGCTATGTGTATGATAAAACCGCTTATACGCATTGGTACGAGTTATATTATCTTTATTGTTTGATATTGTTATGCGATTAATCCGTTTCGTTAATAAATGTGCTTTCATTTATAACATCCTTTCATTCCTACATTAAATACTTACAAACTATTGTCTAAACTACGTTTCCCACAAATGTTTCCAATTACTTACGAATGAGCTAAAAAACCTATTTTTAAAATTCAAAGATATGGTATGATATAGTGATGGTTTCTATGCTCCATTTTTAGCAATCTTTTGTTAATTGTTAATCAATATAAACGGAAACCTAACAAAGTTTTGTACGTTTTATATAGTTAAGGAATAGCTCTCTGCATAAAACGTATAGACTGACCAAATAAGGGAAAGGACGATAATTATGACCATTCGTTATCCCAACGGAAAAAAATTTCTAAATAAGCGAATCCTTTCCCAGAAAAAAAACGTCAATAAAAAAGACGAACGTTTTAGTAATCGAGGTATGAGCCTGGAGGAGGATATAAACGAAACGAACGACTATTACAGAATTCATAAGATAGCAATCATTCATAAAAAACCTACCCCATTGCAAATAGTCAATGTGAATTACCCAAAACGAAGTGCAGCGGTTGTTACTGAGGCATATTTCAAGAAACCATCAACCACTGACTATAATGGCGTATATAAAGGTCGATATATTGATTTCGAAGCAAAAGAAACAAAGAATAAAACGAGCTTTCCGTTGAAAAATTTCCACGATCACCAAATTGACCATATGAGGGAAGTTATTGCTCACGGAGGATTTGTTTTTGCCTTATTAAGATTTAGTTTATTTGATGAAGTGTATCTATTAAAGGCGGAAGATTTAATTCATTATTACGATAATCAAGACACAAAGAGAAAATCGATTTCGAAAAGTGATATAGAAGCCTATGGCTATCATATCGCCATTGGCTATCATCCTCGTATTGATTATTTAAAAGTAATTGATAACATTCTATCAAGCGAGTAATCGCACTTCTAATAGTGTTGAAAGGAAGATGAATCATGTCTGAACAATATTCTAGACAAGAACGTAAGAAAGCAAAGTCAAAAAAATATTCACAATCACCAAAGAAAAAAACGAACCGAAAAGGGTTAATGAAAAAAATATTTATCGCATTAGGAGTGATGCTCCTTGTGATGATGCTCGTAGGTGCTGTCGCTGTTTTCTCTATCATGCGAGGTGCTCCGGATTTAGATCCGGATAAACTTTCATTAGCTCTTAATCCAGAAATTATGGATATGAATGATGAATTGATCACGACACTAAATGCCGCAGAAAATAGACGCATGGCTAACATTGATGAAGTACCTCTAGTTTTAAAAGATGCCGTTCTATCTGTGGAAGATGCTCGGTTTTATGACCATTTCGGAATAGACCTTCGTCGTATCGGTGGAGCAATAAGGGCTAATATCACTGGCGGTTTCGGAAGTGAAGGAGCTAGTACGATCACCCAGCAAGTGGTGAAAAATTTGTATTTTGATTTTGATAAAACAATTACAAGAAAACTTCAAGAACAATATTTAGCAGTCAGGCTCGAACAGCAATATACGAAAGATCAAATTTTAGAAATGTATATGAATGCCATTTATTTTTCTGATTCAAGATATGGAGTTGTCGAAGCTTCCAATTATTATTTCAGTAAAGATTTGGATGAATTAAATATTGAAGATGCAGCATTGTTAGCGGGAATTCCACAACGACCGAATGCTCATAACCCTTTTAATCATCCTGAGGCTGCCGAAGAACGACGTAATACTGTCATTAATCGTATGCTTAATAATGATAAAATTACAGAAGAAGAAGCAAATGAAGCAAAAAGTATTCCTGTTGAAGATCAGCTTCAACGATCGGAGCGACAAAATAATCAGTTCCAATCATATATTGATCAAGTTCTAGATGAAGTGGAAGAAATCGACGGCATTGAAGCAAGTGATATATATACTGGTGGACTAAAAATCTATACGAACTTAGACCAAGACTTACAAACTCATATGGAACAAGTAATGCAATCTAACATTGAATTCCCTGATGAATTATTTCAAGCTGGTGTTACCTTAATGGAAACGAAAACAGGGGAAGTCAGAGCGATAGGTGGCATGAGAAAGCCAGCAGAAGGCGTTAGACAATGGAACTGGGCAACGAACCCCCGTAGACAAGCGGGATCATCTATTAAACCGATTTTAGATTATGGTCCTGCTATTGATGAATTGCAATGGTCCACTTTTCATCAAATCGTTGATGAACCATACACCTATTCAGATGGAGAAACGCAAGTTCGAAACTTTAATCGTGATAGCTACAGAGGTTCAATCTCTATGCGAGAAGCACTAAGAGATTCACTAAATGTTCCAGCTGTAAAGGCGTTACATGAAGTTGGATTAGATAACGCTCAAGACTTTGGCCAAAGACTAGGTATTCCGTTGGAAGATATGCAAGAATCTTATGCATTAGGCGCAAACGAAGTGTCTTCATTTCAAATGACAGGCGCGTATGCTGCTTTTGGTAACGGTGGAGAATACAATGAACCACACACCGTTAGAAAAGTAGAATTTCCTGATGGAGAGATTATCGAATTAGCGCCTGAACCAGAACAAGTCATGAATGACTATACGGCTTTTATGATATCAGATATGCTAAAAGACGTTGTTCAATCTGGAACTGGGACAGCAGCTCAAATTCCTGGTCTACCTGTAGCCGGGAAAACAGGATCAACAAACTTTACTGAAGATGACAGAAATGACTATAACATCCCTGATTCAGCTATTAGAGATGCTTGGTTTGCTGGTTATACAACCGAATTAACAGCAGGTGTCTGGACTGGATATCCAAGTGCTGCTGACGGTCAAATCATTATGAATAATAATGAACATCAAATATCAAGAGAAATATTCAAACAAGTGATGACTTACGCTCATGAAGGTCGAGATACATCTGATTTTTCTCAGCCTGATTCTGTCGTTCGAGTTGGCATAGAAAAAGCTACAGGACAACTACCAAGTGATTTCACACCTGAAAGTGAAATCGTTCATGAGTATTTCGTAAAGGGAACAGAACCAACAGAAGTATCTGAGGAATTTGAAGAAGCAGACCCTGTTCAAGGACTGACAGCTTCTTATAATGAAGAAGAACATGCTATCTTCATTGAGTGGAGTTATCCGGAAGACTTACGAGATGATTTCAGCTTTAAACTAGAAATACGTGACGGACAAAGCGAAGACTATCAATTAATTGACATTACAAAAGACATGCAATATGAGATAGGAGATCCAGATTATGGAGAAACTTACTCGATTCGAGTGACTGCTATCGCAGATGATAATGAAGATTTAGAAAGCGATCCGTCTTCCGTTGAAGTGAGAATTCCGGAAGAAGAGGAAGAAGAAGAGGAGGAAGAGCTCGAAGAAGAGGAAGAGGAAGAAGAACCTGAAGAAGACAACAATAATAATAACAACAATGACAACAATGAAGAGCCACCCGAGAATAATAATGGGAATAATGGAAATAACGGAAACGGTAATAACAACAACAATGGCGATAACAATAACAATGAGAATAACAATGGAAACAGTAATAATAATGGAAACAATGACGATAATAACGATGATGACGAACAGACTAATAACGACGAGCAAAACAATAATAGTTAATTTTAAAACCACTATGGCTCCTAAGCCATAGTGGTTTTATTTTAGGTAATGCGCCCACTTCTTTCTAGATTCGTTTAAAAGTTGCGTTAAAGTTACAAATGAATGATGATGATCAATGGACGATATCATAGACGGGCTATGATATTCACCGGTGAAAATGATAGATTATTTATATAATCAATGATGTCTTTCTCTTTCAGGGAAGTCACCGGCTCTCCTCCTACCCAATGCATCATTTGTACACAATAAGCGGTATACTGAATCATAATCGGACGAGCTTTATCACGATCTCTTTCTTTGTAACAACGTTTTAATAAAGGAAAAGCTTCTTTGTCCCAACGATCCAACAAAACTTTTACAGATTTATTAGGTAAAAGCCAAGGTTTGTCATTTCATCCGGATAAATTCAATGACTGCACTATATCATCATAAAAAAGGACCTCAACTGATTTTTCAGCAAAAAAACGACATCGTTCATTTAACACAAACGATGTATTGTCACCAAAAAAAGGTTTTACAAGAAAAGGTTTAGGGATGTTTCATTCATTAATCATCCTACTTCTATGCCTTGTTTTTTTAATCTCTTTTTGCCTTCCCTACATATATCTACTAAAGGACATTCTCTGCATTTCGGTGATTGTGACTTACAATGATATCTCCCAAAAAATATCATTCGATGGTGAGTCACGGACCACTCATCTTTCGGTACTTTTCTCATCAATGTTTTTTCAACTTCTAATACAGAATCTTTCCACCGGCATATACCTAACCTTTTACTTACGCGCTCTACGTGAGTATCAACAGCAATTGCTGGTTCATTAAATGCAACAGACGCAACAACATTGGCAGTTTTTCGACCAACACCTGCTAGCTTTACTAGTTCCTCTTGCTGTCTAGGAATCTCTCCATCATATTGATCAATTAACGACTGCGATAATTTTTTAATGTTTTTTGCTTTGCTCCGAAATAATCCGATCGATTTTATATCTTGTTCAAGTTCCTCCAACGGAACTTCAACATAGTCTTCTGGCGTTTTATACTTATCAAATAGTTTTGGAGTCACTTTATTAACTAGTACGTCTGTCGCTTGTGCAGAGAGGACAACTGCAATCGTTAATTCAAATGGATTCGAGTGAGTCAGTTCGCATTCTGCTTCTGGAAACATTTCTCCCATTTTATCTAATACTATTTCAATTTGCTTTTTAGCTAACATTAATTTTCCTCTCCTTCAAGCCAATTGTAACCAGGATGACGTTTTTTTGGAACGGAAGCATCTTTCCTTTGATATCGTTGGGAAGGTTGATGATGGCTACGGACTTTTTCTCCATGTATTTTTGCTTGTTCCACTGTTTTAACACCGTTCTTTTTCCAATCAAATAAGATACGATCAATATATCGAAAGTTCATTCGTGATGATACGACGGCTTCTCTCAACGCAGCTTCAATGATATGAGCTTCATGCTGATCATCATCTATCCACATGGAAATCATTTCCATTTCCATCGGTGACAATGGTCTAGCAAATTCTTGTTCAAATCTCTGAAATAATTGACCTTCTTGAACCTTTTTGTCATCTGTTTCTTCCTCTAAGTCTTTTTCATTTAAAAATAAGTGCAATTTTTCAAATAATGGTTCAATAGAAATAGCTTCAAATATTTTTTGCTCCGTTGCTTTCACTTCAATAATTTCAAGAAAACGGTGAGATAATAGCTGTTTTAATTGTTGTGTACACTCCTGTTCAGTCAGCGTCATTCGATGAATTAAATCCTCTGGTGTTGGAAAATCGTGACCTTCTTGGTGGAACTGGCGAATATGAATCAATATCAAAAACTGTATATCCGTTAATCCTAAATCTTTATAATGTTTAAATAGAAGTCCTGGCAATGTCATTGGTTTTTCCATTAACAGTTGAAAACTTAAGTCATTTTTCATCCTTACTCACCTCTCTTTCTTATAACTAGATATGAAGCTATTAAACAAGCTGATTGCTTGAACATAGGTAACAGTTTTTTATAAAGATTTGAATTTACGTTGCGACTTCGCTTTTACCGAGGGAACATTCTTGGATTACTTGCGCCGATCTAACGACACTGATTTAGTATGGAAAAGAAGAAAGACCCCTTCAACAAGAGGCCTCCCTTTCAAAACATCATGGATACAAGCGATTTAATAACCGTGGAAATGGAATTGTTTCTCTAACGTGCTCTGTTCCACAAATCCAACCTACTGTTCGTTCTAATCCTAGTCCGAATCCTGAATGGGGCACGGAACCATATTTTCGAAGGTCTAAGTACCAACGATAAGCGTCTTGAGAAAGGTTATGTTCATCATACCGTTGTTTTAGTAATTCTTCATCATCAATACGCTGACTTCCACCAATAATTTCCCCATATCCTTCTGGAGCAATCAAATCTGCACATAAAACGACATCGTCTCGAGTTGGATGTGGTTTCATATAAAAAGCTTTGATATCTTTAGGATAGTTCGTGATAAATACTGGTTTATCATATTTTTCAGCAATTGCTGTCTCATGTGGAGCACCGAAGTCTTCTCCCCACTCAATTTCATAGCCTTCTTCTTTCAAGAACTCAATAGCTTCATCGTATGAAATTCTTGGAAAAGGAGCTTGAATATTTTCTAATTTCGAAGTATCACGCTCTAGAGCTTTTAACTCAAGTTTACAATTAACGAGTACAGATTGAATGACATAACTAACATAACTCTCTTGCATGACTAGACTTTCTTCATGATCCATAAAAGCCATCTCTGGCTCGATCATCCAAAACTCAATTAAATGTCTTCTCGTTTTAGATTTTTCCGCACGGAACGTCGGTCCAAATGAAAAAACTTTACCTAAGGCCATGGCTGCTGCTTCCATGTAAAGTTGTCCACTTTGAGATAAATAGGCATCTTCATCAAAATATTTCGTATGGAACAAGTTTGTTGTTCCTTCGGCAGAACTACCTGTTAAAATTGGTGGATCCACTTTTACGAATCCATTCTCATTGAAAAATTCGTAAGTTGCACGTATAATTTCATTTCTCACTTTCATGATCGCATGCTGACGCTTAGATCTGAGCCATAAGTGTCGGTGATCCATTAAGAATTCTGTTCCATGTTCTTTCGGTGTGATCGGATAATCGCTCGATGCATGAATCACTTCAATGCCGGTAACGGATAGTTCATACCCTGATGGAGCACGGTCATCTTCTCGAACAACTCCTGTCACATAAAGGGACGTTTCTTGCGTCAATTCTTTGCTTTGTTGAAAAACTTCTTCTCCAACTTCCGCTTTGACTACAACTCCTTGAATAAAGCCTGTCCCATCTCTTAACTGAAGAAATGTAATTTTCCCACTACCTCGTTTATTTGCTAACCATGCACCGATCGTTACGGATTGTTCTACATGTTTTCCTACTTCTGAAATCGTCGTTTTCACGTTATTCCCTCCAACAATCTATATCTTTTCTTTTGTCTACCCTGAAAATAATAAGTAACGGAAGACCTCGACTCCCTTTCCTGGGGTCTATTCACGAGCTTCCGAAGGAGTATCAAGACAAGGCTTCTCCCTTTTACAAAACAACTAGCGTTGACGTTCCTCTTATAACGGATATTTACTAACCTTTTCACTACGAGATACTCACTCCGTCATCAATTATACCTTTCTCAGAAAAAAGAAGTCAATGATATGTATGGGCTGACAATTTGGTTTAATTTACCCTTGAGATAAATTGCCCTTTAATTGTCAGCCTGTCAAGTATTAATTAAGAGTTCTTTTCTACGAAACGACGGATTCGCGTTAATGCTCCTTGAAATTGATCAAGACTTGTTGCATAAGATAAGCGAATATTATCTGGCGAACCAAATCCACTACCCGGAACAACTGCTACTTTTTCTTGCTCAAGTAAAGCTGTTACCCAATCATCCGTTGTATCATATGGGCTATTATCAACTGCTTCTTTCACATTAGGAAAGAAGTAGAAAGCGCCTTGAGGTTTTACACAAGAGAACCCAGGAATGTCATTTAGCTCATTATAAAGTTCATTTAAACGTGATTCAAATGACTGACGCATATTTTCTACCGATCCATCGTCTTCTCTATAAGCTGCGATTGCACCATACTGCGACATAACAGCAGGATTAGAAGTTGTGTGACTTGCAACGTTGGACATTTTTTTAATAGCTTCTTTGTTCCCTGCTGTGTAACCAATTCTCCATCCTGTCATAGAATGAGATTTTGATACCCCGTTGACGATAAACGTTTGTTCTTTCAATTCAGGTGATAGTTGTGCAATCGAAACATGTTCTTTCCCACCATAAACCAACTTCTCATAAATCTCATCTGAAACAATGATGACGTTATTTTTCAGACAAACGTCACCGATTTCTTTTAGCTCATTTTCATTATACATGACACCAGTTGGGTTGCTTGGTGAGTTGATGATGATCGCTTTTGTTTTTGGAGTAATCGCTTGTTCCACTTGTTCTTTTGTTACTTTGAAATCATACTCTTCTTTCCCTTCAACAAAAACAGGCTTGCCACCTGCGACTTTTACTTGCTCAGGATAACTCACCCAATAAGGTGTTGGAATAATCACTTCTTCATCTTCTTGTAAAATGGTTTGAAACAGCAAAGACAACGAATGTTTTGCTCCACTTGTTACGATGATTTCTTCATTGGAATAATCTAACCCTTGATCTTGCTTGAATTTATCAGAAATAGCTTTCTTCAAATCTGGTAATCCTGCTGCCGGTGTATATTTTGTATGACCGTCAAGCATCGACTGATAACTTGCTTCGATAATATACTTAGGTGTGTTAAAATCAGGTTCTCCTGCTCCTAATCCAATTACATCGTGACCTTCTGCCTTTAACTGTTTTGCTTTTGCTGTGATTGCTAATGTTGATGATGGTGTAATGGATGTGACTCGTGAAGAAAATTTCATAATAATCGCTCCTTATATTTATTCAGCTTCTTTAAACTACGTTAATAGAATGAAGTCAGCTGTTTTTAATATTAGTTATAGTGACATTTGATGGTTTAATAGGACGCAGCAATGTAGCATAACTGAGCCTTGATTTTAGAATTCCGTTTATGAAAGAAATTGATAATGGCGAATGTAAGTGCCATCGGCAAACGTAATGTAATAAAAAGAATGACGCTTTTCATCATCAATATAGTTCACCTCATAAACTGGTGTGGAACCAATCATCCCTAATCGAACCGATTTTAACCGATCGATAGTTATGTCACTTTGCGCAATATCAATTGCCTCTTGCTTCGTGAGTCCTTCAGAATGCTGTCTCACTTCAATATTTATTTCATCTGAATCATCATCTGCTTCTTCTGTTTCTTCTACCCATATGTAAATATCCTCTCCATCAGCATCAATAGCGTCGATGACTTGATAGGAACGACGTCCATGGTAATAATCTACTCCTCTAACTTCTGAAAAATCAACTGTTTGTTCAGCTAAAGAAATTGCGGCATCCTGCCTATCTCGAATCGGTTCGGCTGTCATATCATAAAGATAATAAGATATACCTACTAACACCGCAATGAAAATAACTGATATAGAGATGATCCATGCTTTCATCACTCATCCCTCACGTTTCATAAATAGTAAAAATCATTTTTTCTTTTTCTTCCTCGTCTAAAGCTAAACCAAACATCAAGTCTCTTTCCTTTAATGTTTTATTTAGTATAGTTACAACTTTATATAGGTCGTCACACTTGTTCACTTTAACCGTACTTAACGTTCCAATGTTCTTATCAACCAAAGTGATTCCTCCTAAGCAAAAAGAAATTAATTTGCTAAACGGTATGCACATTATTTTACCATATAAAATAAGACATGTTAGATTTAGACGAAATTTTTTAATTTTTCATTTGCAAGAGAAATAATTCTCTCTTCATCAAAGTTTATTAGTTGTCGGTTACGATAAACGGCTTCACCATCGATGAACGTATCTGTCACATCGCTTCCTTTTGTTGCATAGATTAAATGCGATAAAATTCTTGATTCATCCCAAGGCGTAAGGTGGGAAACATTTGGATCAATCATTATAAAATCAGCTTTGTAACCTGCCGTGATTTTACCTATGTCGTGTAATTGAAGAGCTTCAGCACCTTTATGCGTTCCCATAGCTAACGTATCGAAACTATTTGTAGTCGCGGGATCTTCCTTTACTCCTTTATGAATCAATGCTGCCATTCGCATTTCTTCAAACATGTCTAAATTGTTGTTGCTAGCCGTTGAATCTGTCCCTAGAGATACTGTTATTCCTTTGGCCTGCATTTGAGGAATAGGTGCTATTCCAGAACCAAGCTTTAAATTACTTACTGGATTATGGGAAACAGCAACATTCCGATCTTTTAATATACTGATTTCTTGTTCATTTACGTGAACACCATGCGCAATCAAACAAGGTTGGTCGAATAGGCCCAGTTCTCCTAAGTGAATGACAGGACGCTTTCCATATTCTTTTATATGTTGTTCCACTTCGTTTCTCGTTTCAGAGACATGTGTATGAACCATCATTTTTTCCTCTTGAGCCGTTTCTGCTATTCTTCTTAAAAATGACGGAGGACACGTATATGGTGCATGAGGAGATAATGCAATCGAAATTTTACCTTCGTTTGCTCCATGATAATGTTTAAAGAGTTGAACAGACTCTTTTAACTTGGATTCTTGTTCTTCTTCTGAACAAAGACCAATCATCCCTCTACAAAGAGTCGCTCGTAATCCTTTTTTCATAACAACATCCGCAATTCCATCCATATGTAAATGATACATATCTAAAAACGTAGTCGTTCCAGACTTAATCATTTCCATCATTGCCAATTCCGCTGCAACTAAAACCGTTTCTCTATCAAACCTCGATTCATTAGGCCACATCACTTGTTTTAACCACGTCATTAAAGGGATGTCATCTCCAGCACCACGAAGGAGCGAGCTTCCTAAATGACCGTGCGTATTGATTAGCCCTGGCATTAACCATTTTCCATTCCCATTTATTACTTCATCTGCTTTTCTTAGTTCTTCAGCAGTAGGTTTTCCTTTAGAAACTTTTTGAAATAAGTTTCTCTCTACGACAACGTAACCATTGATCCGTTCATTTTCATCGTTCATCGTTACAATCGTTACTGAGTGGATGATTTTTCGCATCAAAAAGTCACTCCTTATTTACGTTTTCTATCAGATTTGGTTGAAACCATTTCTCAATTCTATCTTCCATTTCACTCATAGATTCTTCTATAAGTGGGATATCTGGCAACGATTTTGTGAATGACTTTCCGTAACGAGTATTCACAATCCTCCGATCTAATACGACGACTATTCCTCTGTCTGATGAGCGACGAATCAACCGACCAAACCCTTGTTTAAAACGAAGAACCGCTTGAGGTAAGGCAAGTTTCATAAATGGCGATTCTCCTTCCTGTTTTAACCTATCAGAGCGTGCCTTAAAAACAGGATCATTCGGTGGACTAAAAGGTAACCTAGCCATGACAATCGCACTTAAATCACTGCCTGGAATGTCAACACCTTCCCAAAAGCTACTCGTCCCAAGTAATATGGCCTGATCAAACTGTTGGAAGTTTTTCGTTAACTTCGAGCGACTTTTTGTTTGTACACCTTGAGCAATAAGCATAAAAGAATCATCAAACATCGTTTTAAGTAAACGGTACGTTCGTTTCAACATATCATAAGACGTAAACAATACGAGCATTTTCCCTTTTGTAACATGTGCAATACGAAATATCTGCATCGCTGCCGCTTCAATATACGCTTCTTCTCCAGCTTCTTGAATCAATGGCATATCTTCAGGCACCATAAAAGATACTTGCGTATCCCATGCAAATGGAGAGTCTACTTGCTTCGTTTCCACAGGAAAGTCTTC
Organism: Salipaludibacillus daqingensis; assembly: GCF_029891575.1. GTDB lineage: Bacteria > Bacillota > Bacilli > Bacillales > Salisediminibacteriaceae > Salipaludibacillus > Salipaludibacillus daqingensis. Next base: position 174,023 of record NZ_JARZHF010000001.1, read on the forward strand.
TAACCCTAGCCGCCGCATCATGTAATTGAACTTACCATTCACCGTTAATGTTGCCGATGTTAATATGACACGATCTTTCTTTGCGAAAAATTTATCAGCCAACTTTTCTGAAATATCAATCGGGCACCCTTGAATGGAAATAGATTGCTTAGGTCCTCGAGTTTCTAACTCTAGCCAATATACGGAATCCTCTTCATGATAAAGTACTAATTTATGAAAATTGACGTACTGCTGTTCCAATTGGCTGTAAATCGTGTACAACCAGTCCAAATCCCCTTGATCTTCACTTGAAGAAAGGTTATCTTGAATGACATCTTCCAGTGATTGCAATATATGATTTAATTTTACAAAAAGTTGCTTTACTACCACATCACATCGCTTGGCAGCTTCCAATACTTTGGACCATAAGTCATCATTTGGATGAATCACTTTTGATAAACGTCCAGTTTCATTTTTTCCTGACATACTTTTAGTAATGTATTGATTAATGAGTAAAAATAAATCGTTCCATTCTTGACGCAATATTTTTGCATGTTCTTCTATTTGTTTACTCTCATTTATTTGTTTTTCATCTAGGCGATTCCTCAGATTTTCTGGAAGCCAAGGTCCTTTTTCTCTACTAGTTAAATCATTTAACAATTGAGTCAACGTTAAATAGTCTAATTTATCCCCAAATTGTCTTGTAGCCGTATCTTCTAAATGATGTGCCTCATCAATAATCAACGTTGAATAGCCTGGTATTAGCTGATGGTCAGCTACCAAATCCGAACAGAGAAGGGAGTGATTTGTCACAATGATATCGGCCTGTCTTGATTTTTTTCTTGCTCGTTGATAAAAGCATCGAGAAAACCAAGGACAACTAGGTGAGGAACATGAAGATCCATCACTTGCAACTTCACTCCAAAACCTTGTATTCCCCGCTGCTAAACTTAGTTCTTCTACATCTCCGGTTGTTGTGGAAGTTAACCATACAAGAATTTGTGCTTTTGATAACGATCGATCATAAGAATCTGCTAAATCATTGTGTAAGAGGTTCTCAAATTTTTGCAAACATAAATAATGACTTCTTCCTTTTAAAAGGGCGCTTCGAATTGGAAAAGAGAGAATGTCCTGTAATACTGGGAGTTCTTTTTTTACAATTTGTTCTTGAAGCTGAATCGTTTCGGTACTAATAACAACCGATTCTCCATGTTTTAACGCATAAAGAGCGGAAGGAATCAAGTAAGCTAACGTTTTTCCTGTTCCAGTACCTGCCTCTACAAGCCCAATGCTATTTTCTTGAAAGATACGGTCGATGAATTCCACCATTTCCACTTGACCACTTCGGCGTTCATATTCAGGAATCAGGGTTTTCATATGATCTTCATTATTTAATGTTTGTTTCAAAAATTTCTCCACAGACGGTATATCTGCTTCCGCTCTTTCTTGTTCGTCAAACGATGTTTCGTGTTTTAAAGCAATCCCGTGAAAGGCATCAAAATCGTCTTCTTTGACTGTCATTTTCTTATTGATCCATATCATTAAGATTGAACCAATATCGCTTTTAAGATCTTTAGAAATTCTTTCTAATTGTTGAAGTGTTAACAATGGTAGTTTCGAAAAGGTTTGGAAGATCTCCATCAATAATAATGCTGTTGCCTCCGCATCACTATCAGCGCGATGAGGCTCCAAATGGTTCATCTGGAAACTTTCGGCTAATTGTGAGAGACGAAAACTATCTTGTGTAGGAAAAGCAATCCTTGAAAGTTCTACGGTATCAATCATCGGACCTTTAAAAGGTGGATAGCCTGCATCTTCTAGTGCCTCATTTATAAAACCCATATCAAATTCTGCGTTGTGAGCTACGAAATATGCCCCATCTAAATCTTGCAATAATTTTGGAGCCACTTCTGCAAAACTTGGGGCATCTTCTACGAATGATTCACTTATATTTGTTAACGATTGGATAAATGAAGGAATCGATCTTTCTGGGTTTATGTATGTGGAATAACGGTGAACAATTTCTTCTTGCTCCACCACTGAATAAGCTAATTGAATAATTCGATCTCCTCGAGAATATGCCACTCCAGTAGTTTCAACATCGAGGACGACAAAGCGGTTCATAACATTACCTTCTTTCACTAGTCTGAATCTTCATTGAAAACAAAATCACCATGCCGATGGTTACTATTCGCTTTCATGAAATATATCATGGAGTAGGAGTACCCCTATTATTGTAGCATGAGATCGCCTGACAATCACCTGCCCTCCATCGATTAGATAAAATGAAAATTTTTAAAAAAGGAGTCTCACTATGTATAACTGAGGAATTCGCTCTTATGAAAAGGCTGTCTATTTTTCTGGCACGTTTGTTATCAATATCCATGTAAGATTGTGAAAAAACGCAAGGCGTCTGCCTTGCGTTCCCATTATCTATAAGTAGCTGCTGGTTCCGTTCCCATCATTTCAATAATATCATTGTCTTCATTTAGAATAGCCACTTTTGGAACGTGCGAGTAACACTCTTCATCTTGGAGCCATTGATAAGCGATAATAATCACTTTGTCACCAGGTTGGACTAATCTTGCTGCCGCTCCATTCAGGCAAATCGTTTTCGATCCTCTTGTACCTGCAATCGTGTACGTCTCTAATCGTGCTCCGTTATTATTGTTTACTACTTGCACTTTTTCATTTTCAAGAATACCGACAGCTTCTAATAAATCTTCATCTATCGTTATACTTCCGACATAATTTAAATTTGCTTCTGTCACCGTAGCACGGTGAAGCTTTCCACTCATCATTTCACGCATCATACGATTTGACCCCTCTCAGTTTTGTTTCCAAGTAATATTATCAATTAATCTCGCACGTTCATAATGAACGGCAACCGCCAAAATTATCTTACCTTCTAGTTTATCTATCGCCGTTAAATCTGGAAAACGCAATACTTGAACGTAGTCAATTCTCCCAGAAAGCTGAACTTTCAATTGTTCAATCGTCCATAATTCTAATTCAGCAGCTGACGTCATTTGTTTATCTTTTGCTAGTTGTTTTGCTTTCTTTATCGTTTCATATATTTTTGGAGCTTCCTTTCTTTCTGATATCGTTAAATTTACATTTCGCGAACTTTTAGCTAATCCATCATTTTCTCGAATAATTTCAACAGGAATGATCTCAATGTTAAAATGAAAGTCATTTACCATCCTTTGAATAACAGAAACTTGTTGAGCATCTTTCATACCAAAAAATGCTTTATCTGGTTGAATAATTTGAAATAATTTCATAACAACAGTTGCTACTCCATCAAAATGCCCTGGTCGACTAGCTCCGCATAAAACGTCAACGCCATGATGAACATTTAATGAAACACTCATCGGTCTAGGGTACATTTCTTCAATACGTGGATAAAAGAATACGTCTACGCCATGTTTTTCTGCTAGAGCTTTATCTCGTTTTTTATCTCGAGGGTAGTCTTGAAAATCTTCTCCTTCTCCAAATTGCAGCGGGTTTACGAACACACTCATGACAATGTAATCTGATTTTTGTTGTGCTCGTTTAATCAAAGATAAATGGCCTTCGTGCAAAAATCCCATCGTTGGTACAAAACCAATGTTGTATCCTTCTTTTTTTTTAGATTGCGTCCATTGATTCATTTCTTGGAGAGTATTTATTTCAATCATCGCTTTTACTTCCTCCATACAAGTGGTTACCCGTTTGATCTGTTGGCTGAAATACATGTGCTTTTTCGGGAAACGATTGATTTTTCACTTCGTTGGTGTATTGTTGAATTGACGTTTCAATCACTTCAGCAATGTTGCTATATTGTTTCACAAACTTTGGTACATGACCTGAGTAGTAACCAATAACGTCATGATAAACAAGCACTTGTCCGTCCGTATATCTCCCTGCTCCAATACCTATCACAGGTATTGTCAGTTGTTTTGATACTTCTGTAGCAAGCCCTTCTGGAACACATTCCAAAACGAGCATCGAGGCTCCAACTTCTTCAACGCGACGGGCGTCTCGCAACAATTGTTCTGCTTCTGAATCTTCTTTTCCTTGTACTTTATATCCCCCAGTCACTCCGACAGTTTGTGGTGTTAGACCTAGATGACATACAACAGGAACTCCACCATGAACTAGTTTTTCTGTCTTATCTAGTACTGCTCCGTTTCCTTCCATTTTTATAGCATGAGCACCACCTTGTTGGATTAATAGCCGGGCATTTGTAAATGCTTCTTGTTCTGAAGCATGATAGCTTAAAAAAGGCATATCAGCTATGATAAACGTATCTTTTGCCCCTCTTTTAACCGCTTTTGTATGGTGAATCATATCTTCCATCGTCACTGGTACCGTTGACTCATAACCAAGAACAACCATTCCTAACGAATCTCCTACTAAAATGGTATCTACGGAAGCTTTTTCTGCTAGTTTAGCGCTAGGTGCATCATAAGCTGTCAGCATAACAATTCGTTCTTGCTTTTTTTTCATCTTTTTAAAATCAGCAGTGGTCTTCATTTTTCAGCTCCTTTTTAATCACAAAATAAAGGGTTGTGGATATGGACCTATGATGAACGACCAAGGAGGCAAATACGTTTCTCCTTAACTCTAAAAAACCTTCTTCCCGTGGGAAGAAGGTTTTTAATCGTCAACATTGAGCGAAAGCATGCCTCAAATAGCACCGCATCAAATTATAACGGCGTAAAATCAACGGCTTTCTCTTATTTGCTGTTCAACCCTCTGTCCCCGTCCAGCATTCTGGATCTAGGCAGATTTCATTTCATTAGCTTTCACGTGAACCGGTACAGTTCAATTACGATACTGTCCAGAGATATTATAACAAATTTTCAATGAAAGGTGTTAATTTAACCGAAATCTATGTCAGCTGAATATATGTGATGAGTCTGTCCTTTCGCATCTTTCAGAAGCAAAACACCCTCATCATTTATTCCTATCGCTTCTCCTGTTATCGAGTCATTCGCTCTTCTAGCGATAATTTTTTTTCCGATTGATAATGAATGTGCTTCCCATAGTGGTTTAATCAACGAGAAACCTTCTGTCAAATATGTCTCATATAACCATGAAAATTCCTTCAATATTTCTGCTATCATCTCCGCCCGATCAAAACCTTCTCCAGTTTCAAGTTTCAACGATGTTGCAATGGAGGACACCTCTTCTGGGAATTCTTGATGATTCACATTTATACCCATCCCGATAATGACTGATTGAATTCGATCAGGATCAGCTTGCATTTCTGTTAATATTCCTGCTATTTTTTTACCATGAATGAGCAAATCATTTGGCCATTTGATTTCAACATTCAAATTCGTTTTATCACGCAACGCTCTCGTTAATGCAACAGCTGCAACTAGAGTTAATTGTGGCGCTTGTCGAAAGTCGATGTTCGGTTTTAATACTAAACTCATCCAAATGCCTGACTGTTTATGAGAGTCCCACACACGCCCAAGTCGACCTCTTCCTTCTGTTTGTTCATCAGCCACAACGACAGTTCCCTCCGAAGCACCTTCGTTAACTAGTTGATGAGCGATTGTTTGCGTCGAAGATACAGAAGAGTGAAAGACCACTTTATCGATTAGGGTATTCCCTTTAAGTCTCGAAACCAAATCGTGTTCACTTAGGAGGGTCCCACTTTTTTTTAACTGATACCCTTTGTTTTGCGTTGCGATAATATCAAATCCTTCTTTTCTTAACGCATCAATATGTTTCCACACTGCCGTTCGCGAACAGTTTAGCTCTTGACTAATTTTTTCACCAGATAAAAAAGTTTTTTCATTTTCTCTTAATAATGTGAGAACTTTACCTTTCATTTTTATACTCCCTTTCTAGCCAATTAAAAATAGAGCTCTTTTCATTTTTGACTAGTCCATAAATAACAGCTTGCTCAACCTTTTGAATGACGTCGCCAACTCGCCACCCAGATAAATCAGGGTACTTTTCAAGAATATCTTTCCCTGATAGATCTAAGTCTTTTTTTTGTTTAATAGGTAATTGCTCATATGTATCTAGCCAAATACCCTCATCGATATCGCTTTCATTTAACAACTTAACAAGTTTTAATGCTATGCTTAACCGATGTTTTCCTAAATCATATAAATCAAGTAGTGTCCAGGAGTCCAACGTGAAATTCGTAACTTTTCTTTGTATCTCCATCACATCTTTTGTTAGTTTATTTGATCTTTTATATTTATTTAAGGCTTGCTTAACATTATTCGATTCCCGATCATATAACGCGAAAGTCCACCACATTATTTCATCTGAGATGGATACATCTAATTCCTGCATTTCGAGAGATTTTTTGACCATTTTTGAAGGGAATAAATATGGAAGATGTTTGATAACTTCTTGAGAAAACAACCACTTCCATTTTTCTCCGTCTAGTCGACATTTGCTTATTTTCTCTAGTTCTGCAGCCACTCTTTCTTTTGCCGGTTCCTTAATATGTTCGGACATTTCATTTATGTATACTTGGGTCGTCGGTTCTATAGTAAACTGCAACTGTAACGCAAAACGTATTGCCCGCAAAAGACGAAGGGGATCTTGAATAAAAGGCTTATTCGTTCCGCCAATCGTACGTATCACCTGATTCTTTAAATCAAGTTGTCCGAAAAATGGGTCGATAACGTCTCCATTTCTATTTTGTGCCATTGCATTGATCGTGAAATCTCGCTGCGACAGATCCTCTTCAATAGAAGCTCCTTTAAACGTGCTTACTTGAACAGGTAGACCATGAACTGGAACGAGGACTGTGCCATGTTGTATACCAACTTCAATGGTCCTTGGAAAAATGGATTGGATCTCGTTTATAGATGCATTTGTCGTAATATCAATGTCATCTACCTTTTTACCAATACAATTATCCCTTACAGCACCGCCAACTATATACGATTCATAACCAGATTCATCTAATTGGTAAAGTACTTTATCGCCGGCTTGTTTCCAGTTCATGACTTCCACCTACTTTTCAAGAGTAGACTCATAAATTGTCTCATATTGCGAAACAATTTTATCTTGATGAAACGTTTGAACAGCCCGATTTTTAGCTGATTCAGCCATTTGTTTTTGTAATAATGGATTTGATAATAAATAAAGTGTACGAGAAGCAATAGTATCAATATCACCTAACTCACAAATATATCCATTTTCACCATCTTCAATAACTTCCGGTATACCGCCAATATTCGTTCCTATTACTGGGACTCCGCAAGCCATCGCTTCTAAAATAACTAAACCGAAGCTTTCTTTTTCAGACAAAAGTAATTTCACATCACTCATCGATAACAACTCAGCAACCCGCTTCTGATTCCCTAAAAAATGGACACTTTCAGTTAAACCAAGCTGTTTTACTAAGTCACAAATGACCGTTAACTCTGGTCCTTCACCAATTAACAATAATACAGCATCTATTTCTTGTTGAACCTTTTTAAAGACTTTAATCACATCTTCTACTCGTTTTACTTTACGAAAATTAGAAACATGTGAGATCACTTTTGTATCTTTTCCTATCCCATATTGTTCTCTTAAATTTTCTACTTCTCTCGGATAATAGACGCGATGATCGATAAAGTTATAAACGGTTTCAATTTTCTTCTCAGTACCTAACAATTCTTTCGTTTGTTTAATTAAATCATCAGAAACTGCCGTAACGGCGTCAGATTTATCAATACCGAAGCGAATCATATCTGAGAGGGAAGGATCATATCCTAACACCGTTATATCCGTTCCATGAAGAGTCGTGACTATCTTCACGTCCCGATCCACCATTTCTTTCGCTAAATAGGCACTGATTGAATGTGGAATCGCATAGTGAACGTGTAATAAGTCGAGTCCTTCACGTTTAATCACATCTGCCATTTTACTAGCTAGTGCTAAATCATAAGGTGGATAACGAAAGACAGAATATTGATTTACTTCTACTTCATGATAAAAAATATTTGCTTTACAGTCATCCAACCGAAATGGGAGACTAGAGGTAATGAAATGAACTTCATGACCTTTTTCAGCTAAGGCTTTCCCTAACTCCGTCGCAACCACCCCAGACCCACCAACGGTTGGATAACAAGTAATTCCTATTTTCAATGTCATTGTTCATCTCCTAGTAAGTCATGGATGAGAATAGGTTTCTCAGAAAAGAAACCTTCGGCAAATCTGACACCAGCTTCTCCTCCTAATAATTGGTCTCGCGCTTTTAAATTATCAATATAGCCGTTATTTAACGGGGTCAATATTTGACCTTCTCGAGATGAAAATTGGCTTTTAAAACATGCTAATGCTTTGTATTTCATCTCAAAAGATAGTGAAATATCAACTAAAAAATCTGGTTTAGACATACCATTAATCTGATAAAAATAAAGGTTATCAGGGCGATAGTACTCATTCGACTCATCTTGCATATATTTTTTGATGCCAGCAGAGAAAAATGCTTCTTTCACTAATTCTCCGCAATGTCCATGATCAGGGTGCCTGTCTTGATGATATGGTGCAAAAACAAGTTTCGGACGATACTTTCGAATGATTTTAACAAGAGCATCTATTGCTTCTTGCCGATGTTCAAGTAACTTACGGTCGGCAAACTTAAATTGGATAGGATCAGGCAATCCTAATGTTTCACAAGCTTTTTGTGCTTCCTTTTGTCGATTATCAACCGTACCATTCGATGAAAGTTCGGCCTCTGTCAGGTGGACGATCAAGATTTTTTTACCTTCTTTTTGATATTTCGCAATCGTTCCTCCCATGCCAATTTCTACATCATCAGGATGTGCCCCTACTGCTAACACATCAAGCTGTCTTTCTTTAGTCATGATTGGTTCTCTCCATGATTTTGACCTTTCACAATATCTCTCCACTTAAATTCTCCTCGTTTTAAACCTGACAAAAGTAATTCAGCTGTTGCCATGTTTGTAGCAAGTGGAATCGTATATACATCACAAAGACGAATTAATGCAGTGATGTCTGGTTCATGAGGTTGAGCTGTCAATGGATCTTTGAAAAAAAGGACTAAATCCATCTTATTTTCAGCAACGAGCGAACCAATTTGTTGATCGCCCCCCAGTGGACCAGACTTAAATCGAAAAATATCGAGAGAAGTTTCCTCCATGATTCTTTGTCCGGTTGTTCCCGTGGAGTATAACTGATGCTCTTTCAAAACGTGCTCATATGCAATTGCAAAACCAACGAGATCGTCTTTTTTTTTGTCATGGGCAATAAAAGCAATATTCATACATCTCTCTCCTCTCTTTCTTAACAATCTCTATTCAATAATTTGATCAAGTCCATATACAAGCACGGACAAATTCATAACCGTCTCACAAGCTAACTTCACGCCAGGCATAAATGACGTACGATTTAATGAGTCATGACGGAGCTTGAGAGTTTGTCCTTCTCCACCAAAAAGCACTTCTTGGTGCGCAACAAGTCCTGGAAGTCTTACACTGTGTATTCGCATCCCTTCATAATCAGCACCTCTAGCGCCTTCTAATTGCTCCGCTTCTTCAGGATGTCCTTGAATTTTTGCTTCTCTCACTTCAGCAATCATCTGGGCTGTTTTAACCGCTGTTCCTGATGGCGCATCTAGCTTACGATCATGGTGCTGCTCAATAATCTCCACGTCTGTCATATATTTAGCTGCCATTTGTGAAAATTTCATAAGTAAGATCGCTCCGATAGCAAAGTTAGGTGCAATAATCGCTCCTATCGCTTTTTCTTCTGCTATCGCCGATAACTCTTCAATGTCATCGTCAGTAAATCCTGTCGTACCTACAACTGGTCGCACACCGTAATCAAATGCGATGCGCATGTGCTTTTTGCCTGCTTCAGGAGCAGTCAGATCAATGAGAACATCGCACTCTACTTGTTGGAAGCATTCAGCCATATCTACATATACAGGCAAGTCTAGTGGTTCCATTCCATCAACATCTTTCATTTTATAGCCGTCGAATTCTTGATCGACAACTGCTCTTAATTGAAACTCAGATTCTTTAGTCACCATTTTCACGGCTTCTTTCCCCATATTTCCTCTTGGTCCTGCGATAACAATGTTAATCATTTTTTATCCTCCGTTTCACTAATTCTTGTCCATCGATCTTTGTCACGAGTTTGAAATTTTTCCATTACTAGATCAAATGCCTCTTCCATATTTATATCCAAAGAGTTCGCTAGGCATATCATGACAAACAACATATCGCCTAATTCTTGTTCAAGCGTTTTTTCTTCTTCACTATCTTTTTTTGGTTTCTCTCCGTAATAATGATTTATTTCGCGAGCAAGTTCACCAGTTTCCTCTGTTAACCTTGCCATCATCGATAAAGGAGAAAAGTAGCCTTCTTTAAACTGTGATATGTATGAATCTACTTCGTTTTGCATTTGCTCCATTGTTTTTTTACTCATTTGGTTTACCATCCCTTTCTTAAAAGGCTCACAATACACTACACGCTTATCGTAGCGAAAACGAACGTTTTTGACAAATGTTTTCTTTCCATTGAACCTTATTACCCTATGAATTATAATATAGCAGTTCGACTGAAAAACAAGGAGGTACGAACGATGGTTACAAAAATTCAATTTAAACATGTATTTTTTATTTTAATTGGCACTGCAATTATGTCTTTTGGGCTTGTTTACTTTAACATGGAAAATAATCTAGCAGACGGTGGATTCACTGGGATTACATTAATTTTATATTTTATTTTTAATATTGATCCAGCTTATTCAAACCTAATTTTAAATGTCCCTCTGTTTTTTATCGGTTGGAAAGTTCTTGGTCGAAATGCATTCATCTATACGTTAATAGGAACAGTTGCTATCTCTGTATTTCTTTGGTTGTTTCAAAGATACAAATTTTTTGCAATGCCTTTAGATGATGACATGACGTTAGCCGCTCTCTTCGCAGGTGTATTTATTGGTGTCGGCTTGGGAATCGTCTTTCGATTCGGTGGAACGACTGGAGGAGTTGACATTATTGCAAAACTTGGTTTTAAGTATTATGGATGGAGCATAGGTAGAACCATGTTTGTATTTGATGCTGTTGTCATCACTTCATCTCTCGTATACTTAAATTACAGAGAAGCAATGTATACGTTATTAGCCGTATTTGTTGCCGCCAAAGTGATTGATTTTATGCAGCAAGGTGCATACTCTGGAAAAGCTGCCATGATCGTTTCAGATAATGCTCCAAAAATCGCGTCTACTATCTTGCAGGAAATGGATAGAGGTGCAACGATTCTAAAAGGACGGGGTACATTTACAGGTGCTGATCGTGAAGTACTATACTGCGTTGTTAGTAGAAATGAAATGGTCCGCCTAAAAAATATCATTGTTAAAGTTGATCCTCACGCCTTTGTCACACTTGCAGATGTCAATGATGTGATGGGTGAAGGTTTCACATTAGACGAGAATAAAAATCCATTAGGAGTTTAATTCGTTTCGCATTTTGTGAAAGTCCTACTAACTCAATAAATAACATGATACAACAAAAGTCACCGGAATGTATTTCCGGTGACTTTTGTAACATAAAGTTTTAATGAAAGATGATCAGTCGTTATTCATCATGACATACATCATGATAAATCGAATAAGTTCTGCTACTGCTACTAGTGCTGCTGCCACATAAGTTAAGGCTGCTGCATCAAGAACTTTTTTTGTTTCTCGTTCTTCATCATTTCGAATAACTCCAACAGAAACAACTTGTTCCATCGCTCTACTTGAAGCGTTAAACTCAACTGGCAGTGTCACTAGTTGGAATAAAACAGCAAAAGACATGAAAATAATCCCTGCTAAAACCATTCCCGACATAGATAAAAGCATACCACCAATGATTAGGAAAATGGACGTATTAGATCCAAAGTTAGCAACGGGTACGAGAGAATGCCTAAAACGTAAAAAGCTGTAACCCTCTGCGTCCTGCATTGCATGTCCCACTTCGTGAGCTGCAACGGCTGCACCAGCAACGGAATTACCGTAATAGTTATGCTCCGATAAGCGAACCACTTTTTTACGAGGATCATAATGGTCTGTTAGTTGGCCTTTGACAGGCTCTACGACGACATCAAATAATCCATTATCATTCAATATTTTACGCGCAACTTCAGCACCGGTCATACCTGAAGAAGATGCGATTTGGGAATATTTACGATACGTACTTTTTACTTTTGAACTAGCCCAAAAAGGGATAATTAGTAGCAATGCGAAATAAATTAAAAAGCCACCGAATGTTTCAAACATAATGTCCTTCCTCCTATCAATCATGTCCTTCTTTTATAGTTAATTTCATTTTAGTCAAAGAACATCAACATGTCAACGATCTTGCTTTCACTGGTTTTGGCGTCTTTTTCTTTTCAATCTTTCTGCTTGCTGCGCTCTATATTTTTTCCACCCGACATAACTTAACGAGCTGAAAATCGCTCCACTAATAGTTATAATGAGCCAATATAACGAAGGATCGGATTCCTTTTCTGTTCCTTCTCCTGCGAAAATCACTAACAATTCTTTTTCGATTCGCTCCATATGTTGATCCCACTCTTGTTGCGAAACATCACCTTCATCCATCATTTTCTTTAAGTATTCTATTTGAGAATCAATTCTTTGAAGTCTCTGTGGCGATAAGGAAACTTTCCATGTCGGTTTCGCTGTTTCATAATAGGAAAGAAAATGATTCACTTTTTTTACGGATAGTTCTGTTGTTCCCTGCTTTGAAGTGAGTAATTCATTTAATGAACTTAACATCGGTTCTTTTAATTTAAGCCACAAAGGATCATCTTCGTTCACATAAATATCCATCAATAAACGAAGTTGATAAGCGTGAAATATTCTTTCTCTATGTGATAATGACGCGCTCTTAACCGCATGAACTGCCTCATCATATGTGGATGTAATCACTTGAAGCTCATTCATCGTTAATTCGTACTTCGTCCGATCAATTTTTAGAAATAACTCTCCAAAATGATCGAGCATTTCCGCTGCCTCGTCATAATGATGTTGTTTCACATATTGTAAAATCGTATCACTCTTTTGATTTAATTCACTCCAATGCTTTTCCTCTTCACCATAAGCATTAGAGGCTCCGGTGAAAACTATAAGTAAAAGCATCATCGTTAATATTGACGTAAACCTTCCTTTCCTCATGCCTGTCCCTCCTCTTTATCATACTTCATCTTATGAAGAGTTGGACAAGAGTAGACCGAGAAAGCAAGAAGAATTAACAAGAATTATTTGAATGCTAATTCTCTTTCGGTGGAAACCTTTTTCAAAACATAGACCGTGAACAAAGAAAAGATGCTCAACCAAAACGTAAAATAGGCGATTTCTTGGATATAAGGTTGAATGGATGAAGCAACACCGGGATGCATGCCGTATATATAATCAATGACATCATTATGTAAAGTCCATATAGCTACAAGAATAAGATGCCATGGCTTTATTCTGTAGTATGGGATATAAAGCAACCCTTGTATCGCCATCCCAAGGTGAGAAGCGATGAGCATATAATTTAATATTCCTATAGGAGACCCTGCTACCGCTGCCGCTAAAATCATCACAACGGCCCAAACACCATATTTCAATAAAGTAACCGCAGCTAGCGCTTCCACGATTGGAAAATTCTTTCCAAATAGAAAAGCAGCTAAAACAATGCAAAAAAACAAACTTGCTGTTGGGCTATCAGGTACGAAAATTAGAAAATGAGGTGGAGTCACAGCAATCTGGCTTTCATACCAAATGAATCCGTATATTGTACCGAAAATGTTGACGATTAAAAGCAGTAATATAAACCAACGTTGACCGATAATTGATAATAGATATGTAAGCATCGGTATCTCCCTTTACTATAGTTTTTAGCCATGTTAACACGCCTTGTTGCTATCTTACTATTATGTAACGATATTTTAAAAAGAGCTGACTGATATATCTCAGTCAGCTCTTATCATGTATTAATTATTCGTCATCACCATCAGGATCTTGCCCATCGTTGGCAATAAAAGCTGCTAATGTTTCAAGTTCTTCGTCAGAACCTTCAAATTGATCAGCTGGCATTCCATCTGCTCCATTAATAATGATGTCTTTCACTTGATCTACATCGTAGTCACTTTCAAATATGTTCGGTCCTGCTGCTCCACCTAACATATCCCCACCGTGACAACCGATACAGGACTCTTGAGATTGATATATTTCATACCCCTCTGCTGTTTCATCTACTTCTACACCTTCAACAATTTGCCCTTGTTGCGCTGCCGCTTCCCAGTCGTGATCGTCGACAGATTCCCAAGTAAGAAAAATAATTGAAGCTATTCCTAGAAGCATAAGACCACTGGCAATTGGACGTTTAAATGGACGTCTTTCTTTTCCACTGTCTAACCATGGAACGAGTAATAGTGCTCCGAACGCAACACCTGGAATTAATACAGCTCCAATAACAGTATACTGACCAGCAGCAAATTCATACTTTAATAATTGGTACAAAAATAAGAAGTACCAGTCTGGCAAAGGTATGTAGCCAGAGTCAGTTGGATCTGCAATCCTTTCCAAAGGTGCCGGATGAGCCACAGTTAATACTAAAAAACCAATTAGAAAAACAGCCCCAACCATCCATTCCCGAAGCAAGAAGTTCGGCCAGAATGCTTCTGTTTTTCCCGGATATTCTGAATAATCCTTAGGTATATTCGGTTTACGTTCAGCAGGGACACGCGAATCCTCTACGAACTTCATCCCTTTTCCGCGGTGCATAGCTTTCCCTCCTTATCACATCTGTTCCATCTTACAATGGACCAGAAATTCCTTGCTTACGAATCATGAAAAAGTGAGCTCCCAACAATCCTAATAAAGCTCCCGGTAAAAAGAACACATGAATCGCAAAGAATCGTGCTAGTGTTTGTGCCCCAATAATTTCTCCACCAGCTAATAATGTTCTAGCAAAACCACCAATAATAGGTGCACTTTCTGCAATTTCAAGTCCTACTACTGTGGCGAAATATGCTTTCATATCCCAAGGTAATAAATACCCAGTGAAACCAAGACCTAAAATGACGAAAAATAGTAAAACTCCAACAACCCAGTTTAATTCACGAGGTTTTTTGTATGAACCAGTGAAGAAAACTCGAAGTGTATGAAGAAACATCATGACGATAACCAAACTGGCACCCCAATGGTGCATCCCCCGAACGATCATCCCGTGCGTTACTTCATTTTGTAAATAATAAACCGATTCGTATGCATGAATAATATCTGGAACATAATACATCGTCAAAAACATTCCAGAAAGAATTTGGATAACAACGACAAAAAATGTCAGTCCTCCAAAACAATAAACAAAAGCAGAAAAGTGATGAGCTGGATTTACGTGTTCAGGTACTTCATGGTCCGCAATATCGCGCCATAAAGGTGTTATATCTAAACGTTCATCCACCCAATCATATACTTTCTGTAGCATTCCTTACGCCCCCCTTTTTAACTACGCTGATTGATTTGACCTAAATAAATCATCCCGTCACGGACTTCCACATCATAAACGTCCAACGGTCGCGTCGGTGGCGTGCCTGCAACGTTTGTCCCATCTCGCTCAAATCGTCCAAAATGACATGGACAAAAAAACTGTTCTGGATAATCTTCATTAGAATCCCAGTTTACTGTACAACCTAGGTGCGTACAGATAGGTGAAAGAGCAATAATCTCATCTCCATCTTTATAAATCCATGCAGATCGAGGCTGCTCTGATGTATACCAAGCATCTTCAATTTCCAATTGAAAATTGACAATCTGAGGCTCATCTGTTAATTCATCTTCACCAAGACCAACAGATACAAATTCTGAATCCCCTGTAGCTTCTAACGCAGGGTCTAACGCCATTCTAACCATTGGGCTAAGCATTCCCGCAGCCATAAAGCCACCTACACCAGTTAATGTATAAGTTAAAAATTGACGTCTTGAAACCCGGTGCTTTTTTTCGCTCACAACCTTCCCTCCTCACATCCAAATCTTCACACAAATTTCACACACTTAAAACATACTAAGACATTATTATGATAGCCCAATAAAACGTGCACTGTCAATAAAATCACACTAATCATTTTAGAAGAATAATGTCTTATTCATCTCGATTATTTGGTTCTGTTTGCCATTTCCCCGTAAATAAGGGCATAATTTGGCTAGTTTGTTGCTCTACTGTTTTTTTTAATTGATCGGAATTCATTGTCTCACTTGAAATTGCAGGAATCCAAATCAACTCATCAGGAAGTTTTTTATCTAATGATTTCCATGCTACATCTGAAGTAACATAAAAAACATATTTAAATCCTTGTTGAAACAAATGAGCATCCCATTCCATTAATCTGCGAAGTTTTTCTTCCGAAGACTCCGTTTTTAAATAAGTAAATGGGGGCATTAAAAATACTCTGCCTGTAAATTGATTTTCAATTCGATCTGTTATGTATTCCGTGAACTCTCCCATTGTAATCGTTTCTTTTTCCGATTTCCCCCATTGCAAAGGTATGAGAGGAATGACGGCTGTATCGACATATTCCTTTGCTTGTTGATAGGTATCGATGTCGGTTACTTTCCACTTCATTGTTAGCCTCCTCATGAACTATATTCAACTATCACACTCTTAAATATACAATTATTTTCTCTAGTATGAACAGGTTTCCCCAAAAGAAAAGCCCTTAGTCTTCAAGGGCTTTTAAAGCAGAATATTTTTTTGCTAAGTCTTGGAACGTTGTTTCATCCCCGTTCACTAAAGCAAGATCAATCTCTTCTTCAAGCATTTTCATACTTTGCATACGTATCGATTCATCTAAAATCATTTCTGCCAATAATCCTTGTAAGTTTTCTTCTGCTTCATTTACTGGTAGGTAAGGGTTCTCCTCTAATACAGCCATATACTGAGGTAACGTTTGTTTTTCTTTGAAGTTCAACTGGATATATATATCCTCGTTCCGATTCAAGCGAATGTCATGAAATGATTTCTCTGCATCCATTGTTACGTGCTGATTTTTGTGAAAAGCAAATGGGACATGCTCCACATCATTAGCCGAAATCATTAAAGCTTTCGGACAATGCTCGGCTTGCTCAACAAAGTGAACTCGTTCCATTAAGATGTCATCACTCATTAAAAAGTTCAACAGCCATGCGCACTCACGGCGTTTTAGCTGATACGACTCTAAAAACCACTTCAAAAAATCACGCTTTTCCATTACTGGAACTGGATTGTTCATCACGACCCCTCCCTTTTTTTAAACCACAACAGGGACAGAACACACTTTCCTTTTTCCTACCTTTTCAAGCTTTTGATAATGAATTCAACCAACAGATGTTCTCACCTTGATTTCCACCAATGTCCCTTTCATCCGTCGGTGAACTAAACTGCATAACCCCAACAAGAAGTACCCCCGTCTAAAATGATTGAAAATGCCTTATATACTTATAACTATTCTCCATGTAATCGAAAAATCCTGCTAGATTTATCTTAATTTTCTTATTCCCTTAATTTTGTTTTATTAATCTCTTAATCTCAATGAATTCGGCTTATTTTTTCAAGTCAATAAGCCTTTCTTCAATATCTAATCGGTCCGGTTGTAGTAAAAGTAATTCTTCTAACAACGCAATCCCTTTTTCTTTGTTTTTGACAGCAAGAAATGTAAATGCGGCTTCTTCAAGAAGCCTTTCATCCCTACTTAAAGATTGTAAAGCCGTATCATATGCTTCTGCTGCTCCTTTCATATCATCTTGTTCAAATAACGCTTTCGCTCGGTAGCGTTCATATACTGGATCAAATTCACCATAATCATCAAGGAATGTCACAAGGTCAAGGATACCTTCAAAATCTTCTTCTTTATCAAAATAAATAAGCAACTCTTTAACTGCAGATAAATTTGATGGGTTCAGCGCAATGACTTTCTCCAAAAAAACTTTTCCTTCGGAGTGTAATCCTTTTGAAAACTGCAGTTTGGCTAATTCTAAGTATAATTCTTCGTTAAACTCATCTTTTTTAATACCTTCTTCCAATGTATCGGTAGCTTCGTCCAGCTTTTTCTGAGCTATAAAGGCTCTGGCTAAATATGGATAGACGCTAGTATAGTCCGGATCCATCTCTAAAAGTCTCGTAAACGTTTTTACAGCCGTATCAATATCGTCAATTTGTAGTGCAGTATAACCAAATCCAAATAGTCCATCCGGTGTTTCTTCTTCTTCTAATCCTTCTCTATAATAATTCATCGCATCTTCAAACTGGCCTGTGATACTATATGCTTCTGCCAATTTCAGTTGTGGTTGAATCGGTAATTCATCTGGGAGGTTTCCTTGATGGATGGCTTTTTTATAATTAGAAATTGCTTGCTGATAATCTCCACGATTTAAATAGAACTCGCCTAAACCAAATTGAAGGACCGCATTACCAGGTTCATTTTTTATCGCTTCGAGTAGCTTTTTCTCAGCCACTTCTTCTAATCCTTGATTTTCATACAAATCTGCTAAAAGAAGTTGTGCCTGGATGTAAGCTGCATCTCCTTTGTCAATTTCACTTAGCATCTCAATAGCCTCGTCTTCTTTCCCTAATTCACTGTAACATTCTGCTGCAAAAGCAAATAACTCTCCGTGATCTGGATAAGTAAACATCAACTCTTCAACAAGGATTACTGATCGATCGACAAGACCTAGTTCAAAATAAAGTTCTGCAATTGTTCGTTTCGTTTCATCATCAGCCGAAACTTCCAATGCTTCTATATTTTTGAGTCCTTCCTCATGCTGTCCTTCTTCAATTAATTTAATAGCACCTGCTAGCTTTTCATTCATCATAGATTTGCTTCCTTTCTTTTCATATGTCTCTCCCCATTTTAACGAACCCACCTCATGAGTCAAATGTTGAGCACAATTGTTTAAGATTGAAAACTAATCGTATTGATAAACGGCGTTAATTGGTAGGAATTGTTCAGGAACAATGGAGGTGAGCTCTCGGCCTTTTTCTCCTTCAATAAGCCAAGTTGTTCCATGTTTCACTATATTTCCTCGAAGGACAATAATATCTGGTAATACAATTGGAGTATCACCTTCTACTTTATCGAGATACATAAAGTAGTCAGCGTCACTACCAGAGTCGAAACTTCCTTTTTGGGGATATAACCCTAACCTCTTTAAAAAAAGCAGTGGTGCCTTTTCTAACGGCTTAGGAATCCGAAAGTAACTATTTACTCTCCAGTGCTTAACAATTCGCTCCCACCCTTGTAAAATCGACTGTTGCTCTTTTTCATGCAAATCAACATGATATTGATCTATCAAAAACATCATCCTAACAGGGAATGCAGCTTCAAGGTATCGTTGCCATGGGGCATGAATGAGTTCTTCTTCTGAATGAACATAAAAAAATGTTAACGGAATAGACAATACTTTTAACTTTCGAATCCAAGACTGCGTCAATCTTTCTAACGGAACTCTTACTGCCAATATATAATCGATAGGACAAGTTTTAAAGTGCTGCCTTGCTTCTTCAATTAGCCGCTCTGTTAAACTCTCATAATCTATATCGACAACATAGATAAACGATGAAAAACCATATAACAGCATTCTCTTTACATAGGACATTCCGTGCCCATTCTGAAAAGCAAACCCAACATCTCTATCTAGCTTCACTTTTCCAGAGTAGACGTTAAATGCACTTGTATCCATTTCATAAATATTTCGTTCTTCTACACTATTCGGACAAAAACGAATTTCTCCGTTGTCGACTAACACTCTTTTTTGATTATTCGTAACATGATCCCATACCTCCATATAATATTTCATAAGCCTCCAACTCCGTTCATGTTATCGCTCTAGCTTTTTCACTACTCTTAGTGAAATAAACCTACTGCTTTATAGACAAGCTATGACATAGTAGAAGAGGATATGCTTTCAATGTTGCGATAAATGGAGATATTTGATAACTTTCTATATCGCCTCCATCTCTTTTCGTAATCTACACACCCTCAAAACACAATAAAACAGCTACACAATTTTGTGTAGCTGTTTTCATTAACCTTCTGTAAGTGTATTTAAATCTTGAAAAAATGTTGGGTAAGAAACAGCAATAGCATCAGTATCCTCGACACGGACAGGAGAACTAGCAATCAGCCCACATAAAGCCATCGCCATCCCTATACGATGATCATGGTAACTCTGGACCGTTCCACCTTGAATGGTCGACTTCCCATGAATAATCATCCCATCCTCTGTCGCTTCCATATCTACTCCTAGTTTAACTAGTTGTTGAACAACTGTATCAATTCGATTCGTTTCTTTTACCTTAAGCTCTTGTGCATCTCTAATAACTGTCGTTCCTTGTGCCTGAGAAGCTAATACAGCAATTGCAGGGATTTCGTCAATGAGGCGAGGAATCAAATCCCCATCAATCGTCATGGCAGAAAGATTCGAATAACGAATCGTTAAATCAGCCGTCGGTTCCCCACCAAGCTTCCTTTCATTGTCGATCGATAAATCTGCCCCCATTCGGTGGAGAACATCAATGATACCTGTTCTCGTCGGATTCATCCCGACATTTTCAAGCGTTATTTCACTTCCTGGTACGATCGCTCCTGCAACGAGAAGGAAAGTAGCAGATGAAATGTCACCTGGAACTTCAATCGATGTCCCTTTCAATTGTTGCCCACCTTTAACAGCAGCTGAGTAATCTGTCACACTTACATCGACACCGAAACTTTCTAGCATTCTCTCCGTATGATCTCTTGATTTAGAAGGTTCTGTCACTTTTGTTTCTTCAGGTGTATATAGCCCAGCAAGTAAAATCGCCGATTTAACTTGTGCACTTGCCACAGGAGAAATGTAGTGAATCCCTTTCAGATTACCTCCACGAAGTTGAAATGGTGTATATTCAGCATTTTTCCGACCATCTACTGAAGCATTCATCATTTTCAAAGGCCCCGTTACTCTTCCCATCGGTCTTTTCGCAATAGAGTCATCTCCGACAACAACAGACGAGAAGTTTTGACCGGCTAACACTCCCGACAAAAGGCGAATCGTCGTACCCGAGTTTCCTACATCTAGTACCTCACTTGGTTCCGTTAAACCATTTAATCCTTTTCCTTTAACGACAATACGATCATCTTCTTCATCAATTTGAATACCTAATTTTCTCATACAGGCAATCGTGCTAAGACAGTCATCGCCTCGAAGGAATCCAGTAATGATTGACTCTCCTTCTGCTAAGGAAGCAAATAAAACGGCGCGATGGCTAATCGATTTATCTCCTGGTATCGTTACAGTTCCTTTTAGCTTTTTTTCAACTGGTTTTACTACTTCGTTCATCGAATTTCCCCCTTCGTTTTAGACATTAAGGTGCCTCATACGTGTCATACATATGTTCTAATAGTATAGCTTTTGCAAGTGTTAAATCTTCTTCGGAGCGAAAACTAAGTCGCAATACTCCCATAATATCTTCTCTTGCTTCAATAATACGGATATTCGTTATGCTTATATTTGCTTCGGCTAAAATAGCAGTGACGTCAGAGATCACCCCTGGATGGTCGGGAACATCGACAAACAAATCGTAAAAAGGCATCAATGCCCCTTTCTTTTTTGAAGGCAATTGATCTCTCACTTGTTTTGCATCGGAAAAAAACGCGTATATTTTCTCTTCGTCTTCCTCGTGAATCATTTGTTCCACGTCATTCATAATATCTTTCCAATCAGATAACATTGGCAACAGCAAGTCCCGATTATGCAATAGAATATCTCTCCACATGGATGGAGATGCCGATGCGATTCTTGTTACATCACGAAATCCACCTGCGGCTAACTGTGATACTAATGGCTCTTTTTCTCCTACCTTTGCCACCTGATGAACGAGAGCAGATGCAATGATATGTGGTAAATGACTAATGAGACCAGAAAAACGGTCATGCGTTTCTGGATCTAGTTCAATAAATTTGGCTTTTGTAGCTTTTAAGATGTTTTGCAATTGAATCATCTTTGATGTTGGAACTTCTTCTGATGGCGTTAATATGTAAAAGGCGTTTTCGAATAATCGTTCCCGCGAAGCTTCTACCCCTGTTTTATGAGAACCTGCCATCGGGTGCCCTCCAATGAAGTAAACTCCTTTTCCGCATAATTGTCGCCCTTTTTCTACGACGGTTTGTTTTGTGCTACCAACATCCGTGATAAGACAACCTTGTTTTAAAGGGAGACTCTGCAATTCCGTTAAAATATGAATCGAGCTCTCCACAGGGGTTGATAAAATGATCACATCAGCAAGAGGAGCTTCTTCTGCAATAGAAGAAGCTTTCTCATCAATAATTTGCAAACTATTTGCAAGCTTTGTTGCTTGTGAATCAATATCATATCCCGTGATTATCGTTTCTGGATATCCTTTTTTTATAGCTAAGGCAAGGGAGCCACCTATGAGCCCCAGCCCAATAATTAATATTCGTCTACTCACAGTGTTCCTCCTAAACGAGCCACTTTGTTAATTCAGCAATGATTTTATCATTCTGTTCTGGCGTCCCAATTGTTATTCGAACAGATGTTGGAAAACCTAGCGCTTCTCCATTTCTCGTAATAAATCCTTTAGCTAACAAGTAATTAAAAATATCCGTTCCTGGTTTTTTCAAGTCCATCAATATAAAGTTTGCTTGTGAAGGGTAGTACTCAAAACCATTTTTTTCACAGAAATCTTCGTACTTTTTCATTTCTTGTTTGTTTTTCTCATAACATGATTGGATAAATTTCTGATCATCTAACGCGGTTAACGCAGCTTTTTGCGCAATCGTATTCGTATTAAATGGCCCTCTTCCTGGATCAATTTCTCTAATTAACTTTGCACTAGCCACTCCATAACCTACTCTTAACGATGCAAGACCATATGCTTTCGAAAAAGTTCGTAATATCATTAAGTTAGGATACTCATCTAACAATGGAAGCGTATTAGGATAGTCTTCTGCTGTCACATATTCAGAATAAGCTTCATCGCTTATGACAAGAACATCCTTAGGTACCTGTTTTAAGAAAGACATAAATGCTTCGTCATTCACATACGTTCCGGTAGGATTATTTGGATTACATACGAAAACCATCTTCGTATGTTCATCGATTTGATTTAGCATTTCATCTAAATCATGCACCCCATTTATTAAAGGAACTGCTTTGATTTCTGTCCCCTCGATAACGGCATTATGGGCATATTGTGAAAACGTTGGATCTGCCGTGACAATATTATCTTTTGCAGTTAAAAATGAGCGACAAAGTATTAAAATGACTTCATCTGACCCATTTCCGAAGATCAATTGCTCCACATTTACTCCGAGGTGATCAGCAGTTTTTATGCGCAGTTCTCTCGCATATCCATCTGGATAAACGGCAATGTTTTGAAATTCTTCGATAATCGCTTTTTCTACTTTTGCTGAACTACCATATGGATTTTCATTTGAAGCTAATTTGATGACTTCATCCAATCCTAATTCTCTTTTCACTTCTTCAATTGGTTTTCCTGGTTTGTAAGGTTCAAGACCTACCATGGATTGTTTGACTTTCAATGACTTCCCCTCCACCTGCAAAACAGTATTTATCCTCTATACTATTACGAAATCAGCTCTTGCACAAACTCTTTTATTTCGAGAAGTGCTAATTTTTTGTTTTTTTCGTCTATTAGTGCTGTTTCCCGGTCAGCTATAAACCTTACGAGAGCGCTCCCTACAATAACACCGTCCGCAATTGATTGGAAGTGACGGACTTGGTCACGAGTAGAAATACCAAAACCTGCTAATACAGGAACATTAGCTGTCATTTTTAATTCTTTGATCGATTCAGACACTTGTTCTGAGAAACTTTGCCGTGTCCCTGTTACTCCTAAAGAGGTAACATAGTATAGAAATCCATCGCCTAATCGACTGATTTTTTCCATCCGGTGACTAGAACTTGGTGCTATTAAAGATATAAGCGATATATTTGCCGCTTGGCAAAGTTCTCTTAGTTCATCACTTTCTTCAAATGGGAGGTCTGGAATCAAAATGCCATCTATATCCGCTTCTTCCATTGCTTCTACCACTTCTTTATAACCGACAGACAATACTGGATTAACATACGTAAATAAAATGACTGGAACAGTTAGTCCTCTTTTGCGAGCTTGTTTCATCCCTTCAAAAGCTCTCCTTAAGCTCCCACCAGCTTTTCTTGCTCGTTCACCGGCTTCTTGAATGACAGGACCATCAGCAAGAGGATCGCTGAAAGGGACTCCCCATTCCACTGCATCTACTCCTGCCTCTTGCAACGTTAACGCCACATCGATCGATGCGTCAAACGAGGGGTCGCTGCTCATAATATAAGGTACAAATCTTTCTTGCTTTTGTTGAAATGCATCTTGTTTTAATCGGTTCATTGGTTTTTATCCTCCAATACTTGCTGAATCGTGTGCACATCTTTATCTCCTCTTCCCGATAAGCACACTAGTATGACGTCATCTTCAGATAATTCAGGAGCTATTTTACGAACATGAGCTAACGCATGAGCCGTTTCAATTGCAGGAAGAATCCCTTCAAGTCTACATAGATCTTCTAATGCTTCCATTGCCTCATCGTCTGTTACAGCATGATAGTTCACACGTTTTATATCTCTTAAATGGGCATGCTCGGGACCTATACCTGGGTAATCTAAACCAGCAGAAATAGAATAAGGCTCCGTAATGTTACCATCTTCATCTTGCAGTAAATAAGATAACGACCCGTGTAAAACACCTTTTCTTCCTTTCGAAAGAGTTGCTGCATGATCAGGAGTATTAACCCCTTTCCCTGCTGCCTCAATGCCAGTTAACCTTACATTTTCTTCAATAAAAGGATAAAACATGCCCATAGCATTGCTTCCTCCACCTACACAAGCAACCACTTCATCAGGTAAACGCCCTATTCTTTCTGTCATTTGTTTTTTACTTTCTTCTCCAATAATACTTTGAAAATCTCTCACCATCATTGGGTATGGATGGGGACCAACCACACTTCCAATCAAATAAAATGTATCATGAACATTCGCCACCCAATGCCGAATCGCTTCATTTGTCGCATCTTTCAACGTTTTTCCACCAGAATGGACTTCGATTACTTCCGCTCCTAGTAAACGCATTCGAAAAACGTTCAGTTCTTGTCGCCGAATATCTTCAGCTCCCATAAATACTTTACATGACATACCAAACCTAGCAGCAACTGTTGCTGAAGCCACACCATGCTGCCCTGCTCCTGTTTCAGCAATGATTTGTGTTTTACCCATTTTCTTTGCTAATAGACCTTGCGCAAGAGCGTTATTAATTTTATGAGCACCTGTATGGTTTAAATCTTCTCTTTTCAGATAAATTTTTGCGCCACCATAAGCTTTTGTTAACCTATCCGCATAAGTTAGTGCTGTTGGTCGACCCGAATACTCTTTCAATTCTTTATTTAGTTCTTTTGCATAACTTTCATCGTTTCGAATAGAGTCATACGCTTCTTCCAACTCTTCTAACGCATACATTAATGTTTCAGGAACGTACTTTCCTCCAAATGGACCAAATCTCCCTAAATAATCAGGAGCTGTATACGTTTGATTAACCGCTTTTGTCATGATGTCCATCTTCCTTTCGTCTTTTTTATTATCCGATTCAGTACCGGACGATATATCAATTCCTATCGGTTTATAAGTCATTAATTTTTTAATATTTTCAACATTCACCCCACCAGCAATCAAACATGGAACTCCTTGAAACTTTGCTTCTTCTGAATAGCTAGGAATAGCATTCCAATCAAATTGGACGCCTGTCCCACCCCAACCTTCAGGAGTCTTTGTATCGATGACAAAACCGTCTGCTACTCCTCTGAATCTTGTCATCTCTTTTATTCCGTGTTCATTATGGTGAATCGTTTTAAATATTATTTTTCCTGTAGCTTCTTTTATCGTTAGGAGCTCATTAACCGTTTCGTTCCCATGAAGCTGGATAACATCAAGATCTGCCTGAGTTGCTTTTTCGATAATGCTTTTCGTCGATTCATTGACAAAGACGCCAATAATTTTTTGATGCTGCTTTTTCGGGAATTCCTGTTGCCACTTGGCAACATCATCTGGTTTTACTTGACGTTTACTTTCGGCAAATATAAAACCAATCATGTCAACATGTGATGAAACCCCTTTTTGATAATCTTCTGGTGATCTCATTCCACAAAACTTTAATATCGGTTTCATGTGACGTCCCCCACGTAAAATAGAGAGTCTAAAAAAGCCTTTTTATTTTCGCTTTTCATAAAAGCTTCACCGATGAGAAGTCCATCCGCTTTCGTTTCTTTAAGAAAATCGACATCTTTTTTTGAATGAATGCCGCTTTCAGAGATTAGTTGAACTCCCTTTGGGATAAGTGGATACAACCGTTTCGTTGTTGTAAGATCTGTCTCAAATGTATTTAAATCTCGGTTATTGACGCCAATCATTGAAGGGGACACATGCTGAAGAACTTTTTCTAATTCCTTTTCATTATGCACTTCTACTAATACATCCAGTCCTAATTCGGCCGCCTGTGCGTGCAGTTCAGCAAGCTGATTTCCTTCAAGAATCGCTGCGATTAATAAAATAGCATCCGCACCTATTCTCTCAGAATACGTTACTTGTTTTTCATCAATAATAAAATCTTTTCGAAGGATAGGTATATTTACTTCCTGTTTAATGTTCGTCAAATAACGAGGGTCCCCATGAAAAAACTCTTTATCTGTTAATACAGATATTCCGGCAACTTGTAATTTTTCATAAGATTCCGCAATTTCTAATGGGTGAAAATCAGCTGATATGATCCCTTTTGAAGGACTTGCTTTTTTCACTTCTGCTATCAGCCCTAATGGATGATGAGCTGACTGGATTGATTGACAAAGAGATCTTTTCGGTTTATTAACAAGACGTTCTGTTGGAATTTCAATTGACGCTAATTCTTCGATTTTTTTTGCAACTATTTTATCTAATATAGTCATGAAGCTGTAGACGCCCCTTTCTCATTACGAAGTGCTTCTAAATGATTCGTTACAGAAACACCTAAAGCTTTTCTACACTCGTGCACTCCTTCTGCAATCGATGATGCTCTACCTTGCACATATAACCCTGCTCCAGCATTAAGTAAAATCAAATCTCTCGCCGCTTCTGGTGCTTCTTCTTGAAAAACGGATTGAATAAGTGAAGCACTTTCTCGAGCATTTTCGACTATTGCACCTTCAAGCGAATGTCGAGAAATACCTGCATCTTCAGGTGAGAACGAATATTCATGCAGCTCACCATCGCGAATTTCTATAATTGATGTTTTTCCTTGAACAGTAATTTCATCTAAACCATCTTCTCCAGTTACAAATAACGCACGTTCTATATTTAATCTTAGAGAAGCTTCTGCCATTTTTTTAGCCGCTTGGTGATCATACACACCAATGATTCGCCTAGAAGCCCCTGCTGGGTTCGTTAAAGGACCTAATAAATTAAACACGGTTTTCATCGCTAATTGTTTTCGAACTGGAGCTACGTGTTTCATTGCAGCATGATAAACTGGCGCAAATAAAAAGGAAAGATGATGTTTTTCGAGCATACTTGCAGCTTCCTTTTCATTCTGTTGAAAGGGAATACCTAACTCTTCTAACACATCGGCACTGCCTGTTTTAGATGATACACTGCGATTTCCGTGTTTAGCTACTTTCACGCTCATAGAACTTAATAAAATCGCAACAGCTGTAGAAATATTAAACGTGCTCGATCCGTCGCCGCCTGTTCCACACGTATCCATCACTGGAAAAGGCAATGTGACGCGAACACTTTTTTGTTGCATTCCTTTTGCGAAACCTACGATTTCATCAACAGATTCCCCTCTGTACTGAAGGATAGATAAGATCGCTGCCATCTCTTCATGAGACCGTTCTCCTTGCATCATTTCTATTACAAGGTTTTCTGCTTCTTTCTCTGTTAAGGTTTGTTTTGCCATGAGTTTGTCTAGTGCTCTGCTCATCTCTTTGTGACCTCCTCTTGTTGATATCTCTTCTCAGCTAACTTAATGGCATATATTAATGCTTTCGCTTTATTTCTCGTCTCTTCATATTCGTTTTCCGGAACGGAGTCTTGAACAACACCTGCTCCTGCTTGCACGTATGCAACGCCTTTTTTCAGGACAATTGTTCGAATCGCAATACATGAGTCAATCGCTTCGTTAAACCCACAGTAGGCTATCGCCCCTGCATAGACCCCTCTTCTCATTTTCTCTAATTGTTGTATAATCTCCACTGCACGAACTTTTGGTGCTCCAGATACTGTTCCAGCTGGATGTGTCGAAAATAGGGCTTCAAATGGGTGAGCTTGTTTTTTTAGATTACCGGTAACTTTTGTTGTTAAGTGCATCACGTGTGAAAAATAAGAAACATCCATCATGTCTTTTACCTTAACAGAACCATATTCACTCACTCTTCCAATATCATTTCTAGCTAAATCCACTAGCATTAAGTGTTCCGCTCTTTCTTTTTCATCTGCTAGCAAATCATCTGCTAGCGCTTGATCTTCTGCTGCATCTCGTCCTCTTTTTCTCGTACCTGCGATTGGATGGATTTCCAACTCCTTATTAACATCTACTTTTACGAGACGTTCAGGAGAGCTACCGATAATTTCTTGGTCATGACAGCGAATATAATACAAATATGGAGAAGGATTAATTTTCCTTAACACACGATACAATGAAAGACCATCTGATTGTACTGGCAATTCAAACCTTTGCGATAAGACTGCTTGAAATATATCACCTGCTGCAATGTACTCTTTGATTTCTTTTACATGTGCCATATAATCATCTTTTGTATAATTCGACTGCACATTTTTAAATATATCTTCCTCTAAAGAATCGCTTAGCGGTGTCATCGTCGCTGGTGTCATAACATCTTCTTCGATCATTCGAAGTATCTCAGTAATTCTTTGTTTTCCTGTTTCAAAAGCAACTGGCGGAACGGATTGAGAAGTATCTTGCAAATGAACGACTGTTAATTCTTCTTTTTCGTGTTGATATGCTAAAATTGTCTCGCAAAACATAAAGAAAACGTCCCGTTCATCGCCACTCGAAGAAGGCAATCTCGGTTCGTAATAATGGTATGCTTCAAATCCTAAATATCCGACAGCACCACCTGGAAATGGAAGGTCAGGCATTTCTGGCGAAACATTTAGATATTTCAACGCTCGTTGCCACGCGGCTTGAAATTCATTATCTTTAAAAATCACTTCACCATGATTATTTTTAAAAACAAATTCACCAGATTGATCCTCAATATAATATTTAGGATTTAATCCTATGAATGAATAGTTAGACCATGGGGATAAAGGATCTTTACTTTCTAGTAAAAACGATGCTTGCTCATTAAATAAATGGAATAGTTGTATAGGGGTTTTCGTATCTGCAAACACTCTTGCAGACATAGGAACTGTGTCATATGTTTTCGCTTCAGTTTTAAATTGATCTATTGTCATTGCTAACATGTCAATCACCTCTCTATAGATGAAGAGGGCTGAAGGATGAGGAAGAAGGGGGACGAATGGAACACCAAATTAGAGGAGTTTCCATTACCTTTTGAAAATACGAATCGTAAATCGTATTTCACCAACAAACCTTTAAATTGAATTAGACTTTACTGAACTAAAAAACGTCTGCCCATAGGGGGCAGACGTATCCAATTTAAGATACTCTCTTCTCTGCTCTCCTCAACTCTGCTCTTCTCAAATTTACTATTAGGAACAAATTGTTCTCAGATCATCTTTTTTAATATGAACGAAACAATTAATCATTAACAACTATATAGTGACTATTTTTACGATTAAACACGGTAATTCTCTCAGCTATACTCTCATCTTCACTAAACTTATCATTTATCCTAACGCGTTTCTTGTTCATTTGTCAAGGATAAGTCTGGTCTAAGATGTACTGCTTCTTTTAAGTATACATGATGAATCTCATCGGGTTTCTTTGACGTATTAACAGTAACCATTAAGCGAATGCACCTTGGTAAGCTTCCTGGCACTTTAATTTCTTGGGCACACATGACGGGGACATACTGAAATCCCTTTATTTCCCTTAATGCTCTTGCTGGAAATGTCGCATTTAAATCATTCGTCATCGTAATGATAATATGCGAGATATCATCTGGATGGATATGATTTTCACGCTGGATTTCTTCCATCACTTCAATAGTGGCTTGAAGAATCGCATCCTTATCATTTTTTGTTACCGTTGTCGCCCCTCTAACTCCTCTAATCATAAAAGCTCCCCCTCTCGTTCTAGCAAAGATAGGATTCTTTCATCTTCCACCGCAACTAACTTCGGCTTACCTATGTCTTCTAAAAGAACAAACCTTATCATTTTATCTGCAGCTTTTTTATCTAATTTCATACGTTTTATTAAATTCTCAAAAGAACAAGTCGTCGGAATCTGTAAGTCATATCCTAATTCGGTCAAGTAATTAATAATATGATCATAATCTAATTGCTTTTCATAATAATTTTCACTTAATTTCAGAGCAAAAATCATGCCTATCACAACAGCTTCCCCATGGGTAATTTCCCCATATCCAAGTTCAGCTTCAATCCCATGGGCTAACGTATGCCCAAAATTTAGAAAAGCTCGCACACCTTGTTCTCTCTCATCTTCTTGTACAATCGTCGCTTTTACTTGAATGGATCGTGCTAACATCGTATTTATTGTTTCACTTGAACACGACGAAAAAGAGGAGACATTTTCTTGTAGCCAATCTAAAAAGGTTACATCTGCAATAAATCCATGTTTAATGACTTCTGCAAATCCTGAACGCCATTCTTTTTCTGGCATTGATGTGAGCATTTCCGAATCATAGATGACCGCTGAAGGTGGATGGAAGGCCCCAATTAAATTTTTTCCTAGAGGGTGGTTAACACCAGTTTTTCCCCCGACGCTAGAATCATGTGCTAATAAAGTTGATGGTAGTTGAATAAATCGAACCCCTCGCATATATGTAGCAGCTACAAACCCTGCTAAATCTCCGGTTACACCGCCTCCTAAAGCAATGATAACCGCTTGTCGATCAAGCCCTCTTTCAAGTGCGTCTGTCAGCAGTTGCTCATACTGGAATAACGATTTTGATGCTTCGCCACTAGGTATTATTGAAACAAAAGGTTTATCCTCACAAGGAAATGAGGACATAACGTCATCCAAGTACAAATCAGCCACAGTCTTATCAGCTATGACCATGTAAGAGCTTGCTGGTTTATCCAACGATTCCGTTATGACTTGATATGTTTCGTGGCGCACGCCGTTTTCAATATAAACAGGATACTCGTGTGATTCGCTCTTGATCTTTAAACGAGGTTTCATTTAAAACTTCCTCACTTCATCAATATATGATTCATAGTGTTTTTTTATATCATCCATTGTATCTGAACCAAATTTGTCTAGAAATGCATCAGCTATTTCCCAAGCAACAGCTGCCTCACATACGACAGCCGCCGCTGGAACAGCGCAACTATCCGATCGTTCAATACTCGCTGTGAAAGGTTCTTTTGACTCAATATCAACACTTTGTAGAGGTTTATAGAGCGTCGGAATAGGTTTCATTGCCCCGTGAACAACAACTGGCATTCCGTTCGTCATTCCACCTTCGAAACCACCTAAGCGATTGGATTTTCTGTAAAAACCTTTTTCCTCATCATGGGCAATTTCATCATGTACCTTGCTTCCATTCATTCTTGCTGCTTCAAAACCAAGACCGATTTCTACTCCCTTAAAGGCATTAATACTCAACACGGATTGAGCAATCTTTCCATCGAGTTTTCGATCATAGTGAACAAAACTTCCTAGACCTACAGGAACGTTTTCTGCGATCACTTCTACAATTCCTCCGATAGAATCTCCGTTTTTCTTAGCTTCATCGATCGCTTCCTTCATTTTTTCCGATGCATGTTCATCTGCACACCGAACTTCAGAAGCTTCTGTTACTTCTTGAAGAGACTTCAGAGAATCATAGGGCTTTTGTTCACTAACAACATCACCTATCTCTAACACATGCCCACAGAGGTGAATGTCGAATTGTTTTAATAATACTTGAGCAACAGCTCCAACCGCCACACGAACTGTTGTCTCTCTTGCAGATGATCGTTCTAATACGTTCCGCATATCGCGATGTCGATATTTAATCGCGCCATTTAAATCCGCATGTCCCGGACGCGGACGAGTTAGTTTTCTCTTCACTTCTTGTTCTTCATCTTCTGATAAAGGTTCTGCTCCCATTATTTTTGTCCAATGAGTCCAATCTTTGTTTTCTACATGCAGTGTAATAGGCGCACCTGTTGTTCTGCCATGACGAACACCACTTGTAATTGTGACTTGATCTTTTTCGATTTGCATCCTACGGCCGCGTCCGTATCCTTTTTGCCTACGTGCCAAATGTTCATTTATATCTTCTACGGTTAAAGGAAGTTGACTAGGAACCCCTTCAATGATCGCTGTTAATTCGGGACCGTGAGACTCCCCTGCTGTCAAAAATCGCATGTTATATCTACCTCAACTTTCTTTATCGCTTTTATGTGTTAAAAAGTTATTATTACTATTGTTGATGATTTGAACAAATTTTTCAAGTGTAAAGTCTGAATTTTTCTTATTCTATCATATTTTTTTGATTATACACTGATATTTCTGATAATGAAAACACCTGACCTGCATCCAATGCTCAACGATCCTTTATCAATATAAATAAAAACGTGAACAGTCAACAATTCGACCATTCACGTTTGATAAATTATATTTTTCTATAAAAAAAAGTATCTTCTGTTTCTAATCCGTATTTATGAGGATTAAATATTTGCTCCGTGCTTCCTACGAATAAAACGCCACCGGGTTTTAATGCATGGCTAAACTTCTCATATAACTCACTTTTCGCTTCTTCTGTAAAATAAATCATCACGTTACGACACACGATTAAATCATATCCACCTTCAAATCTTTCAGCTAATAAATTATGCCGTTTAAATGTAATCATTTTCTTTAATTCATCTTTCACACGGTAACCAACTTGCTCATTGATAAAATAATTATTTAGCATCGATTGATTAACTTCTTTCAATGATCGCTCTGGATAAAACCCTTTTTTGGCTCGATCAATAATCGACTGATCTAAATCAGTTGCTAATAAATCAATTTGAGTCGATCTCAAATATTTTAGTAGGAGCATCATCAACGAATAAGGTTCTTCTCCGGTTGAACAAGCAGCACTCCATGTCTTGATTTTCGTTTGCTTCTTCAATAACCTCGGAAGTATTTTGTATTCTAGCACATCCCACCTTTGAGGATTTCGAAAAAACTCTGATACATTAATTGTCATTCTTTGTAAAAACTCTTCAAAAAGTTGTTGATCTTTTGATAAAACATTGTAATATCCACTAAAAGTTGTAAAACCTCTTTTTTCTCTTAAAGAAGTCAGCCGCCGCTTCATTTGAGCTTCTTTATATAAAGAAAGGTCAATTCCGGTTTTTCCTTTTATTTGATTAATAAATTGTTGATAATCATCCATCGTCAAAATTTCTCATCTCCCACGCAGGTAATTCTGTCTAACTATATTATTATCATACTTTTGTTCACTCGACTAGAATTTTCTTACATTTTGTTTGTTCCGATCTTTATGATCGCTTGCTAAAAGAACAATTATTTACGGAGTTAAACTTTCTTAAAGTATAAAAAAAGCTACCGGTTATCCGGTAGCTTTTAGCATAAAATTCAATGATTTCATTTAGTGAAGACACGACTTAAAAATATCTTTCTTCTAGATTAAATCCATTTAGAGTTTGTTTTCTCATAGGAAACTAACTCGTCTTCATCAAAAAATAATCCGATTTCTCTTTTAGAGCTTTCAACAGAATCAGAGCCATGAATGATATTCATAGATACCCGCACTCCAAAATCTCCGCGGATCGTACCTGGGTCTGCTTCTTGAGGATTAGTTTTGCCAACCATTTTTCTAGACTCGTCAATCACTCCTTCACCTTCCCAAACCATTGCAAAGACTGGGCCTGAAGTGATGAAATTTACTAAATCTCCGAAAAATGGACGTTCTTTATGTTCACCGTAATGTGTTTCAGCCAAATCTTTTGTTATTTGCATAACCTTCGCTCCCGTTAATGTAAACCCTTTCATTTCAAAGCGTGAAATAACTTCCCCAATTAAATTACGTTGAACTCCGTCTGGTTTTACCATTAAAAATGTTCTCTCCATGTTCCATACCCCCAACTATTTAGATGAATAACAAACCTGTTTGATTATAGCAAATTTTATAACATTTAACAAACCTACCATATTTTTTGGATTCATCATGGTTTTTCTGATAAATCATATCAATGGTTTTATTGCGGTTGTAGTTATAATTAGCCCTTGCTTCATAAAAGCGAGGGCGTTGTTCGTTCGTATTAAAACCTTCGTTCCCCAATATAATCTGCAATCTGAATCAATGCTTTCTTAGGCTGAATATCTGGCAACGGCTCAAGAGCTAACAGCGCTTTTTTCAAATATCGATCAGCGATTTCTTTGGAATAATCAATCGCTCCTGTATTTTTTATTTGTGTGATAATTTCCGACATGTCTAACTGATTAGTATTTCCGTTTTCTAAGTAGGTAATAATCGTTTGTTTCAATGTTGGATTTTTGCTCATCGCATAGAGTACAGGTAATGTGACATTTCCTTGAGCCAGGTCGCTACCGGCAGGTTTACCTAACTCTTTTTCTGTTCCTACGAAATCCAATATATCATCCGTTATTTGAAAAGCCATCCCAACATAGTATCCATATCGCTCTAATTGCTTTTGTTCTTTTAGTGATGCTCCTGATACTAATGCGCCAAGTTGACAACTTACCGCGATTAACAAGGCTGTTTTTCGTTTAATTCTTCTTAGATAGATCCTTAAATTTTGATACCAATTGTACTGATCTCGAATTTGTTCTACTTCCCCAATGCACATCTCAACCATTGCATCCGATAGAACTCGATGTAGTTCTCGTTCTTCACTATATGTAGCTAGCTCTACTGCTTTTGCGAAAATATAATCCCCGGTATACATCGCCACCCGGTTGTCCCATTTAGATTTAATCGTCTTTTTACCACGTCGAAGTTCTGCATCATCAATTACATCATCATGCACAAGAGACCCCATATGTATTAATTCCAAAGGAACAGCCACATGTTTTATTTTTTTGAAATCGTACTCACCAAACTGAGCAGATAACAACACAAAGACAGGGCGAATTCGCTTTCCGCCCGCCTTTAATAAGTGTGAGGAAGCTTCTTGTAAAATCGGGTGATTTGCATCGATATTATTTTCAATTTCTTTTTCTATTTTTAGTATATCTGATCGTAAATGCCAGTAAATATCAGTTAATTTCATACTACTCCACCTTGTTAAACAGAGTGAACGTGACTGGATGGTTTCCAAATAGATATTTCCTTCACTGGTTTCTCCAATAGTTTCAAGTCGTGAGCCAAATCAAAATAATGGTATAACCCATCTAAATGTCGATCTGAAAGTTCATAAT
Source organism: Salipaludibacillus daqingensis (assembly GCF_029891575.1). Lineage (GTDB taxonomy): Bacteria > Bacillota > Bacilli > Bacillales > Salisediminibacteriaceae > Salipaludibacillus > Salipaludibacillus daqingensis. Next base: position 209,544 of record NZ_JARZHF010000001.1, read on the forward strand.
TTAAACCTGAAAAATATCCATTCCAAAAACTAGTCGTTCCTCCCAATTGATATTGTATAGATTTAATCATTTCAAAGAAGTTGTTATCAATACAACGAGCTTTACTTTTTAAAAACTGATGGTGCACCTCAGTTAACAGTGAGGCTTGTTTTTTAAACGTTTCTTTTCGCGTAGCAAACACAGCATACGTCATTGGAAGGTCGGTGAATTTCTCCCAAACTTCCCCTAAGTCATATATATAAACAGAGGCATCTTTCGATAAACTAGCCATGATTGCATCATCACCAATAAGTAAACAAGCATCATATTGTTTCATCATGTTATCATAATTTGGATAAGTTGTTTCAAAAGACACATTTAATTCATAAAATCGATGTAAAATAATCTTCAATAAATTCACCGAAGTTGCGGAACTAGAAGTTAAGCCAATATTTGAGCCTTCTAACTTTTCAATTGGACGTTTAGAAAATAAAAAGATCGAGCCCACTTTTCCTGTTGATGATACAGACAAGTCAGGGAATATTCGATATTCATTACTGTGTTCACCATAGGAAAATGAAGAGATACCTCCAACATCAACAAGTCCATTAGCCATATCTTCATTAAGTTTTGCCGGGATAGCTGGAACAAATTCACATCCGTACTCTTTTAATTTGTTTCGGTCAATATAATAAAACATTGGTAAAATATTCGTATAAGAAATTTCCCCAATAACGAGTGTCATGATTAGCTTCCTCCCCAGCGGGTAAACAAGTCATGGTTTACACCAACTTGATCCAGAACCTTACCAACTACAAAGTTTATAAGGTCATCCATTGATTCAGGATTATGATAGAAACCTGGCATTGCTGGAACAATTATTCCGCCAAGATCACTTACCCTTTTCATATTTTCTAAATGAATGGAACTTAAAGGAGTTTCTCGGGGGACAATCACAAGTTTTCTTCGTTCTTTTAAAACGACGTCCGCCGCTCTCTCTAATAAGTTACTAGAAATACCGTGTGAAATCTTTGCTAACGTCCCCATAGAACATGGGATAATAATCATTCCATCACTTTGAGCAGATCCACTAGCAATTGGCGCAGAAAAGTCTTGCTGGGAATGGTAATGAAAATTGTCGTATCCACCAAATAAATCTTCTAAACACTTTTCTTTATCTGACGTATCCATCTGAAGTTCGTAGAAGAGAACTTGCCAAGCAGCACCTGTAAGTAGAAAATGTACCGTATGCCCCCCCCTTAATAGCGCCTGTACAAAACGAACCCCATATATCGCTCCGCTGGCTCCAGTAATCGCAACTGTGACAACTTTTTTTTCAGCCTCATTTTTCATAGAAGTAAATCTCCAATCGTAAAAGCAAGCATGACCATACTAATAATTCCATTCATCGTAAAAAAAGCTACATTTACTTTTGATAAATCATTTGGAGAGACAAGTGAATGCTCATAAACCATAATTGCCCCTACGATCATGATACCAAACAAGAATATCCATCCTAAAGGTGTAATAAAAAATAATAAAATCATAGCTGTGAAACTAATAATATGAAATACTTTTGCAAAACGCAACGCTTTAACTATTCCGAAATAACTTGGGATTGAATACAATTTCACGTCTTTATCATAATCTGCATCCTGGGTGGCATAAATAACATCAAATCCTGCCGTCCAAAGAGCAACCGCAACAAATAAAACAAAAGCTTCCCAAGTTAATGTTCCTGTTGCACCAACCCATCCCCCAAGAGGTGCTATCCCTATTGTCATACCGAGAAAGACATGACATAACCATGTAAATCTCTTTGTATAGGAATAAAACACTAAGAAAAAAACAGCGATAGGTAATAAATATACGGCAAGCATATTTAACTGATATGCTGAAAAGATTAACACCGTAAATGATCCTATAATGAATGCTACTGTTTCTACTTTCGATAACAGTCCAGCTGGAATAGCTCGTTCTTCCGTTCTAGGGTTAGCTGCATCGATTTTTGCATCGATTAACCGATTTAGGGACATTGCTGCACTTCTTGCACCAACCATAGCTAATGTAATCCATATCCATTGAGATAATGTTGGCCAAACGTCGTGAATCAACAGACTCCCCAGAACTGCTCCTAAAAACGCAAATGGTAGAGCAAATACAGTATGCTCAAATTTTATCATCTCTAATATAATTCTTAATTTTTTCATCCTAAATCCCCACTTTAAAACGACCTTCGTTTTCTATATAATTTATAATTTCATTCAATTATCAGTTTCTTAGCGAACATAAATTCACTTGAAATGACAGTGAATATTACTCAATAGCACATATGAAACTCTAGTGATCTATAACTTACAAGTGGACCTTTGTATTTTACTTACCTATTAAATTATTTTATTTATTTTGTTGCAAAATGGGACGCAGCTACACCACCAGAATAAGATTTAACATCCACTTGTTGAAATCCAGCTTCTAAAAATAAATTTTTCAGTTCCTTTTTTCCAGGAAAAGATTGACTAGATTCTTGTAGCCAAGAATATTCGTCATAACTTTTTGCAAAAAATCTTCCGAAAAGAGGCATAATATGTTTAAAATAGAGCCAATAAACTTGTTTAAAACCAATCATCGTAGGCTGAGATGTTTCTAAACAGACTACCATTCCATCAGGTTTGACGACCCTTCTCATTTCTTTTAAAACTTGTAAATAATCAGGTACATTTCTTAATCCAAAACCGATCGTCACGTAATCAAATTGGTTATCGTCGAAAGGCAACTCCATCGCATTACCATGAATTAGATCCACCTGAGAAAGTTGTTTTTCTTTGATTTTTTCATGACCAACGGAAAGCATATTTTCACTAAAATCAAGTCCGATTACATCGCCATCTTTTCCAACGGCCTCTCCTAAATGAATCGTCCAATCAGCTGTACCGCAACAAACATCTAAAGCAGATGCACCTTTAGGTACTGCCATTTTTTTCATTGTATCTTTTCTCCAAGACAAATGCCTTTGAAAACTAATAATTGCATTCATTTTGTCATATTGTCCTGAAATTGATTGAAATACATCGTGTACGCGTTCTTCTTTTGAGCGAGCCATGTTTTATCCTTCCTCTACAACACATTGTTCTTTGTGGTGATATTCTAACATTAGTTTTTTTACTCTTACTTTTATGAATTCTGATACGCTTAATGTATCAAGTGTAAGCTGTTGTAAATTCATATATGACTCTTCTATATATTGATTAAATACATCTAAGTGTTCATGGTCAGTTAATTTATTAGATTTACCGTTGTTTCTCCGGTTAAAATAACTCAAAATTTTTCCTTCGTAACCGTATTCAAGAAATTCTAATCGCTCTTTCAAAAGTGATTTAAGTAAAAAGAATTCCTCCATCACTTCTGACCATTCGGATAAACCTACTTTGTGAGAGATGTTACGGAGTAAAGAAGCATGGATCGTTTTCAAGTCTGTAAGCGTCGGTTGAATCCTTTTTCTTTGTTGCTTGTAAATATTCATTTTGGATTCATTAATTTCTTGAATAGACCTAGCCATAACTCTTATGAGCGAAACGTCCTCCAGTTTTGATAATACATAATAATAAAGACTACTATAATAATCTCCTGCTAAAACGGTCAGCTGGCGCTTGATTTTTGAATTATCTGAGCCTATCTCATGTGTATTTACTCTTTCATGTGTATCTAGAGCTGCTTGTACTAATAAAGCAGTTAAAATACAATCATGAGTATAGTCCTTCGAGAATTCCTTTTCCTTCAACATGAAAAAAAGAACGGTCGCTTGGTCTTTATCAATTACTGGATCTTCTAAAAACTTATTTAAATAAGGATGTTTCACACTTCGATAGAAGCTTTCAAACACCTCGCTCAGTTCTCGGTTGTCTTCATAAAATGTTGTCATTCAAAAGTCCCCCAGCAGTGAAAATTCTCAAAGTCATATTGCAAAGTTTTGTTCCACTTCACACATGTCTAGTATATCACAATTGCTTCAGACCGATAAGCAATCCACAAAATAATCGTCATTTTTTAAGTCTTCTTATTTTATTAATGACATTTCACTCTTCCATTTAAAAACGTTACCATTTTTCAGATTTTTCATTTATTATAATAGATGTTTAACTCATTCTTTCCTTTTAAATATTACATATATCCTAAAAAAAAAGTAAAGCAAGAATTTCCTGCTTTACTGATTGTTACTCATTTCGCCATGAGCTGTTTGGAGTGTTGCTTTTCCTCTAATTTTAATCGCAGATGTATGTTCAGTAAACTGAGCAATCATCATTTCGTTTTTATCTAGTTTTTCCGAATGATGAAATCTTGTATCAGTTCCCCGTGTTAAACCGATAACATTTACACCGTCTTCATCCGCTTTAATAACAATATAGTCATTCGTTTCAGCCAATTAGATCTTCTCCCTCCCAAATACTCTATATGATAATTAGGCAATTTAAACTGTTAGAAGAACTATTCCAATCGGTATTAGCCACGATAAACGTTGTTTTTCTCATTGTGTAGTAATCTAATTCACCACACCTCTTGCTGTTTATCGTGTGCCAAAAATTGATATTTATTCTCTTCTTTTACTTTAAAGATGACCAACCGAAAAGATAGGAACCTGCTATTCTTTAATAAATGCTAACACTTCTGCTCTGGCAGCATCATTACGTTCAAACGCACCTCTGACTGCTGACGTGATTGTTTTAGAGCCTGGTTTGCGAACCCCTCTCATCGTCATACACATATGTTCCGCTTCTACTACAACAATCACTCCTCTAGGGTTTAATGTTTCTACCATAGAATCAGCAATAGTCGATGTAATTCTTTCTTGTAACTGAGGTCTCCTAGTAACAGCTTCAACAGCTCTCGCTAATTTACTTAACCCTGTCACTTTCCCCCCACTAGGTAGGTAACCAATATGCGCTTTTCCAAAAAACGGCACCAAATGATGTTCACACATGGAGTAAAAAGGAATGTCCTTCACTAAAACCAACTCTTCGTGATCTTCTCCGAAAACTGTTTTAAAGTGTTCTTTAGGGTCTTGTTTTAACCCTTGAAAAACTTCTTCATACATTCGTGCCACTCTGCTAGGTGTATCTAAAAGACCTTCTCGGTTTGGGTCTTCCCCTATTGCTTCAAGAATCATCGTTACTGCTTGTTGTATTTTTTCATGGTCTACTTGGTTCATGATTTATTACCTCCATTTCTTGTACTATTTGAACTATTGTCTTTAAAATTTTAGCACATGCAATTTCAAAATAACAAGAAATGGGTACTTTTATATTAAAATATAAAATTGCATTAGAAAAGGCGTCCCAAAAGCTTAGCTTATGGGACGCCTTATTTCAACATATAGCCCTATATGTAATTACTTAACTGCGTCTTTAAGGGCTTTACCAGGTTTGAAAGCTGGCACATTGCTTGCTGGAATTTCGATTTCTTCACCTGTTTGTGGGTTACGACCTTTACGAGCCGCACGCTCACGTACTTCAAAGTTACCAAAGCCAATTAATTGGACTTTTTCACTATTTTGAAGTGAACCAGTGATGACATCAAAAACTGCATCAACAGCACTCGTTGCATCCTTCTTAGAAAGTTCGGATTTTTCAGCAACTGCATTGATAAGTTCTGTCTTGTTCATACCATTCACCTCCTCCTTTACTTATACTGTGTTATTACTGTTCTTTCACAATCATAAGCTTTTTATACTTGTTCCCCTCAATTCAAGGGATAACAAGGCTTATGTTAAACCAAAAAGCTTAATAATTCAACATTTTTTGCATATTTGTTGGATTTTTTATGCCTTTTTTCCTTTACATGGTAAGATAACATACATTTTTTACATATATTAGGATAAATTGTATGCTCCCCCAAACACCTTGCCTAAGCTATTTTCTTTCATTTTCTTTATATATTTTATTGTTTTAGGGAACAATGGTCAACATTTTTTATTTATAACGAAGAAAAAATAAAAAGCCAAAATAAAAAGCCCTCCGAATGGAGAGCTATAGAATTATCGCTATTAAACCACCTGAACCTTCGTTAATGATTCTCTCAAGTGTTTCTTTTAGTTTGTATCGCGCATTTTCTGGCATAAGTGACAACTTAGCTGATATTCCTTCTCGAACAATAGAGTTTAATGATCGTCCAAAAATATCAGAGTTCCAAATCGACAATGGATTTTCTTCAAAATCTTGCATTAAATAACGAACTAGTTCTTCACTTTGTTTTTCCGTTCCAATAATCGGTGCAAATTCTGATTCCACATCGACTTTGATCATATGAATGGATGGGGCAACAGCTTTTAACCGAACACCAAATCGCGATCCTTGACGAATGATTTCTGGCTCATCTAAGCTCATATCAGTAATAGTTGGAGCAGCTATGCCATAACCCGTCTGCTTAACCATTTTTAGCGCTTCTGAGACTTGATCATATTCTGACTTGGCGTATGCTAGGTCCTGCATAAGCTCTAGAAGATGGTCTTTCCCTCTTATCTCTACACCTACCACTTCCATTAGAATTTGATCATACAGGTCTTCAGGAGCTTTTAAATCTACTTCAGCTACTCCTTGACCCATCTCTATCCCAGCAAGGGACGCATGATCGATAAATTCATATTCCGTGAAATGTCCAACCATTCTGTCTACATCTCTCAAACGCTTAATATCTTTAACTGTTTCTCTCACCGCATGTTCATAATTCGCTCTTAACCAATGTTCTTCTTTTAAAACCATAACCCAACTTGGCAAATTTACATTCACTTCATGAACTGGAAATTCAAATAATACTTCTCTCATGACCGTGTGAATATCTTGTTCTGTCATTCCTTCAATGTTCATCGCTAATACAGGCACATCATGCTTTGCTTCTAAATTTTCTCTAAGACTTTCCGTTTCAGGGTGAGTAGGGTGTACGGAATTGACAACGACTATAAATGGCTTTCCTACTTCTTTTAATTCTTCAATAACCCTCTCCTCAGACTCTAAATAATCTCTCCGAGGAATTTCACCGATAGATCCATCTGTCGTGACTGCTACCCCAAGCGTTGAATGCTCTTGAATGACTTTACGCGTTCCTATTTCTGCTGCTTCTTGGAAAGGAATTGCATCTTCATACCAAGGTGTGTGAATCATTCTTGGACCGTGTTCATCTTCATAACCAGTTGCGCCTGGTACAGCGTAACCAACACAATCAACGACACGAACATTAACGTCTAATCCTTCATCAACATGAATAGAAACCGCTTGATTTGGCACAAATTTCGGTTCTGTTGTCATGATTTGTCTTCCTGCTGCACTTTGAGGAAGTTCATCTTGTGCCCTAGCTCGATCTTGCTCAGTTTCAATATTCGGAATCACAACTAATTCCATAAACTTTTTTATAAATGTTGATTTCCCTGTTCTGACTGAGCCTACAACACCGAGATAAATGTCACCACCCGTTCGCTCTGCAATATCTTTGAAGATATCTACTTTTTCCACAAAATCGCCTCCTGCTCAGTTTCTAAGTAAACTCATTCATGCGGGCATGATTGAATTCAAGTCTTTGTCTCTATTACTCTATGATGTTGTCCACTATTTATGACAAGGATGTTCAGAGTTTTCTTAACATCAATTTCGTCTACTTGGATACATATTCAGTAGATTTACCATTAGAACAGAAAATCTGTACTTTTAAATGAAATAGATCATAATTATTCCATCTACATTTTTTATTTGGTATTAGGCCTGCAAGGTAATGCAATGGCTTTCTTTAAGTAAATTTTCCTCACACCGTTTAAAATTAATGAATGAACTAATTACTCATAAAGGTTTATCATCGTCTACTTAAAATACCAAATAAAAAATCAGGCCACCAAACACCCATTATTAGGAAGCTCAACAAAGGGTGACCAAGGGGAAGGTTCCTTCGGTTGATAGGAGAGACAGATTCCCAATCATTTATGTTTTGAATGCCAACGAGGAAAATCCATCAATTCATAAAAGAGAGTCCCTCATTGTATGTTAGGCAACTGGAAGGCACTATCTATCTCGCTTACTTCCTTTCTTCACCGACGCTCTCTCGTTTCGGGCACTATACGCTTCCTTTACTTTCCGAATACGCGGCGGGTAGCTGCTGAAAAGTTTGGCACACCTCCTCCTACGATCATCATTACCAAAACTTATCCACAACTCAAAAATCTATTGTTTCCTAAACAATAAAAAAACCATCACCTCTTCGCAGAGTTGATGGTTTTTGCACTATTCATTCATGAATATTACTTCTCCATTTTCTATTGTTTGAGGAATCGAATAAACAGGAACAAACGGACTCTCTTCCACCAATAACCAGAGGAGATCTTCTTTCTCTTGCTCATTGTCCCATTCATATTCCTCTGCATAATGTTGTATATCTAACGAATAATCAATAACGATACTTCCATCTGTTTGAAACAAAAGGGGCAATTTATGATTGGGATGAAACGGACTATCCACTAGTGGCTCTTCATCATAGCCTAATGCATCAAAATCTAATTTTAACAGTTCACTTCCTACCACTTCTTTAATTGGCGCATAATCGTTCTGACTCCGATATTGAAATATCTTTCTCTCAAGATCTTGAATAATCCTAACAGTATTTAGATCTATTAATTTCACTTCCGGTGTATCTTCAGGAGTGACCAAAACATATTGGTACTGTCCTCCACTTTCAAATGAATTACCTGGTGGCTGTTGAAGATAAGCCGGAATTAGTTGAGAAAAATTGATCGGATATTTACGGAATATCGGTGTGTCTGCATCTCTAGTCTTTATTGGTAAAACCCCTGTATTTTCTTGATATTGCACAACAGCAGCCTGTACCGACTGTAACTGATCTTCATAAGGTGCCTGATTTTGTCTTCTTTCTTCGTCTGGATACAAACATCCAGTTAAAAGTGTGATAACGACTACCAGAAAGCCTAGACGGAAATAAGTCATAATATATCCTCACCTCTACTTTATCTTAAACCTATTTATTCTGGAACTGGCCCCGTAAAGACAACTAGAACCATAATCAATCCCGATATCATGATGACTAAAAAACAGATCGTCAGTAATATATATCTTAAAATACCTGTAAGTTTTTCTTTTGTAAAAATGGTTAAAATGACAGAAAAGAACATTAAGCCCATTCCAATAAAAGACACCCACATTTTTAATAGTGGATCTTCAAACATTATTATCCCCCTACCTCCTTAAAATTGCTGCATGCTTTATAGTGTTGATACCTTAGAAATAGATTTATCCTGGATTATTATAGCATAGGCAATGGCAGGATGCATAAAAAGAAGACCGCTACAATACATATTAATTTTCCTAATAAATAATATGTATTCCTAGATATGTATTCTTCGTTAGGAGCTCCAGACGAGGTTATTGCTAATGAAAAGAGATGCACTGCCTTTGCTTGACATTTTGAGTTCTTAAAGCACAAAAAAGCTGAAGAAAAGGGGCCCTTTCTTCAGCTTTAACGACTAAATAATGCCTAAAATAACTTGATGACAGCCATGCTCTTGTCTTTACTATATATATGACAACATTGAATAATTTGATCACTACGAACGTCTAATTCTTGCATTATTTTTGAAACATTTTCGCAAGTGTACCAAAATCCATCGGAACTTGATTTGACGTAATCGCTTTTACCAATTGATCTTCTTTTTCTTTTGATACAGGTTTATTAGCCATTTTTGCAACTTGATGAATTAGTTTTCGAACATTTTGTTCATTTTTTAAATCTGTTTGATTAAGCGATTGAGCCAGTTCTAATAAATCTTCTTGTTTTACATTCGTTTTTTTCTCAATTTGATCATAAAATGGGTTTTTATTTTCGTTCACACTTCATTCCTCCTCATACATTGATGTTTTATATCGTATGCATCATAGAGGTATTCGTGTGACTAGTTCTTCATTTAAGGTTCAAATTGGTTAAGTGGATCACTGTCACCAAACTTTAAATCTTCCACTTCGTGTTTTTTTACTCGTCCCATTAATTCAGAAACAGCCTCTTTAGGAGATTTATCATGAAAAAGAACTTGGTATAATTCTTCTGTAATCGGCATTTCAATGTTTGTTTTCTCAATTAATTGATAAGCTGCTTTCGCAGTTCGAATTCCTTCAACAACCATTCCCATTTCTTGTTGAACTTCTTCAACTGATTTTCCTTTGCCAAGCATGTTGCCAGCCCGCCAATTTCTACTATGTACACTCGTGCATGTGACAATCAAATCTCCGAGACCAGTCAAACCAGCGAATGTAAGAGGGTTTGCACCTAATTTCATACCTAAACGAGCAATCTCAGCTAATCCTCTCGTCATCAACGCAGCTTTCGCATTATCGCCAAAACCTAACCCATTAGTCATCCCTGCACCAATTGCGATAATGTTTTTCAACGCTCCACCAATTTCAACACCGATAAGATCTGGATTCGTGTATACACGGAAGTGTTGATTCATAAATAGGTCTTGAACTTCTTCCGCACTTTCTATAACCATAGAAGAACTAGTTACGGTTGTAGGCTGACGCCTAGATACTTCTTCCGCATGAGACGGACCAGAAAGAGCCACGACAGAACGCCTTTTTTCTTCAGGAATTTCTTCTTCAATAATCTCTGAAATTCGTAAATGTGTTTCTGGTTCAATTCCTTTACTAGCATGAACGAACAATAAAGGACCAGTAATGTGCTCCTTAGCCTCTGACAATACTTCTCTCATTGCTTTTGTAGGAACGACAACAAGGACTACATCAACTTGATGAAGTGCGTCACCTATATTTGTATATGCATGAATATTATCAGGTAATGTAACATCTGGTAAATAGCGTATATTCCGATTATTACGATTAATACTCTCTACCTGTTCAGCAGATCTTCCCCACAATTGAACGTCGTGTCCATTATCCGCTAAAACAAGCGATAAAGCGGTACCCCAACTTCCAGAACCTAATACTGCAATTTTCGCCATCATTATGCCTCCTATTGTTTCACTGATGCTTTTTGACCTAGCTTACTTTCTTCACCTTTTAATAACCTCTCAATATTTGACCGATGTCTCCAAAAAGAGAGTCCAGTAATACCTACTAGAAAATAAACGAAATAAAATGGATAATCAAAATAATCAAATGATAATGCCGCAATAATCGTTGTTCCTAACATGAAAAGAAGTGAGCCTAATGATACAAATCGAGTAATTACAATAGATAAAATAGCAATAACACCAGCAATCAAAGCTGGAAAAAATACGAGAGCAGCTAATACACCAATCGTAGTCGCTACTCCTTTTCCGCCTCTAAATCCATAATAAATCGGCCAATTATGACCGATAATTGATGCAAAACCACTAGCAGCAGCAATCATAGGATCACCACCAGATAACCAAAAACCAATCCAAACTGCAACAATACCCTTTGCACAATCTAATAATAACACTGCAATAGCTGGCGCTAACCCCATCACTCTTAAGGTATTGGTTGCACCAGCATTTCCACTGCCGTGATCTCTTATATCCAATTGTTTAAACTTCTTCCCAATCACATAGCTAAAACTAATAGCACCGATAAGGTAGGATAAAATAATCGCAATGGCAGACGTCATAAGATTCCCCCCCTACACTTTTTCTACTTAATTACTTTTTTTACGTGCGATAATATGAATTGGTGTTCCCACAAAATTGAATGCTTCCCTAATTTTATTTTCTAAATATCTTTTATAAGAAAAGTGAAGCAATTCTGGGTCGTTAACAAAAATGATAAACGTTGGCGGAGCAACGGATACTTGAGTTGAATAGTTAATCCTTAGTCTTCGTCCACCGTGATCGGTAGGGGTTGGATTCATCGTTACTGCATCGACAATCACATCATTCAAGACATGGGTTTGCACACGAAGAGTATGAGATTCACTCACTGTGTTAACTGCTGGTAATAAATGCTGCAACCGCTTTTTTGTTTTAGCAGATAAGAATACAATTGGTGCATAGTCCATGAATAAAAATTCATCACGGATTTTTTGTTCAAATGTTTTCATTGTCCTCTCATCTTTCTCTACAGCGTCCCATTTGTTAACGACAATCAAAATCGCCCTACCAGCTTCATGAGCATATCCGGCTATTTTTTTATCTTGTTCAATAATACCTTCCTCTGCATCAATGACAACAAGAACAACGTTGGAGCGTTCAATCGCTTTTAGAGCTCTTAATACGCTATATTTTTCTGTGGACTCATACACTTTCCCTCGTTTTCTCATCCCTGCCGTATCGATGACAACATACTCTTGATTATCCTTTGTAAACGGCGTATCAATTGCATCTCTCGTTGTCCCAGGGATATTACTGACGATAACGCGCTCTTCACCTAGAATCGCATTCACAAGGGATGATTTCCCTACATTTGGGCGACCAATAAGACTCATGCGGATCGTATCATCATCATACCCGTCTCCTTCATCTTTCGGGAAACTCGCTGCAGCATGATCCAATAAATCCCCTAGACCTAATCCGTGAGAACCTGAGATTGGATATACTTCCCCTATACCTAAACTATAAAATTCATAAAGCTTTTCATGCAAAGATGGATCGTCCATTTTATTAACAGCAACAACAACTGGTTTTTTTGACCGAAGAAGAATTTGTGCTACTTCTTCGTCTGATGCTGTTAAACCTTCTCTACCATTTACGACAAAACAAATAACATCTGCTTCCTCAATCGCTATTTCAGCCTGCAAACGAACTTGTTCAAATAGGGGCTCTTCACTAATTTCAATTCCACCTGTATCAATAACAAAAAATTCATGTTGCAACCACTCACCTGAACTGTAAATTCGATCTCTTGTCACTCCAGGTTTATCTTCTACAATCGCAATTCTTTCTCCTACTATTCGATTAAAAATTGTTGATTTCCCTACATTCGGACGACCAACAATGGCTAGTACTGGTTTTGGCAAAATAATTTCCTCGCTTTCATTTGTAACTCCATACTTCCTACATTATACGTGGAAGTAGACAGGAATGAAACCTGTATTCGTATAACGATGGCTTATGAAGGTTCATAACTTGTTCATTATAGCAGATTGTTTCTTCTTCTCCCATAACTGATTTAAAAACGTGGTTATTTCTATTAAAATTATTTAACTATTTTACATACATACAACATTGCTCTTCTAGTCGAGTTATTATCAGATTCTAACAAATCACTCGAACTTTACGATAAAAAGAGAAAAATGACTATACATTTATTTTTGTCTTTTTTCTAGATATATATTGGTTATTTAAGATGATATTTTCTGTTATCTTCACTTTAACTTTTTCTAATACTGACCAAGAAGCAATAACAAATAGTGACAAGGAAACAATGTCTAGTAATAGCATGCTATCTACCTTGTGAAATGTGTAGGCCGTCCCTAATTCAACAGTCATCATTAAACTCGTAAGAACTATTCCTTGGAAAGTTCCCAATAGCAAAGAATACATTCGAGTATACACATTTCGAAGACTAATAAATAACATAGGAAGAACAACAATCACAATCATCCACAAAGGGGACATAAGAAGCCATACTGGCTCCAAATATATGACACGATGAATCATCCAAATCCAATTTGCAATAAAAAAACTAATAAAAAAGCCTAAGAATAATTGATTTTTTTCCAATTTCATCATAATAATTATACAAAAAATTAAACAAGGTACTAACGCTAAATTCCAGTCTATATACGCGAATGTTACGCTCCATGATGAAAGGATAATTGAGGTTAGAGAAAATGATAATAAAGTCATTTTTACTTTTGAAGGTTCAAAGAAGAACATAAGAACAATAATCATCATCCAAGTTAACCAATAAAATAATATACCATCCATATAGATATTCCTTTCTGCTTTTAAATGAAGTTTCACCGAAAGGAAGACCCTTCATACATTTCTAAAAAACATTGACATTCTAAAGTAAGTTTTTATAGTTTTATCATTTAGTTGATTATTAATAAAAACATCAAAAAAGGCTCCGTCTATATAAACGAAGCCTTTAACAAAATGATCGTTGTAGAATTTTTAAATCATTCGTTCAATATACTGCTCAAACAAGTTATCTCATTCTATTTGCATAAGATGATGTATCAATATTTCGTTCTTGTAACCACTCTCTTGTTTCACCCTTGATTATCAACGGTGCTTGTTTTAAGGATTTGACATTTGTTGTTCCAAGAGCAGTCATAATCATTTTAAGATCCATAAGCATATCATCTATATGTTGAATCGTTATTTCTACACCATCTTCTTGCACCCACTTCAATATTTGCCCTGCCATTCCAGCAGCATCTGCTCCTAAAGCAATCGCTTTCGCTATGTCATAAGCATTTTGAATACCACCGGTTGCTAACACACACAACTTATCAGATACAGACCTCGCTTCTGCAATGGAAGCAGCAGTAGGAATACCCCAATTATCAAAAAACGCCATCTGTCGTTCGCGTCTCTCATTTTCGATCAAAGAGAAATTGGTACCACCAAATCCTCCAACATCTACAAAATTAACGCCAATTTGTTGGAGTTGTCTTACCGATTCACGGCTAATTCCAAACCCAACTTCTTTTACAATAACTGGAACACTTACCGCACTTACAATTCTTTCAATTCTTTTTAGTGCTCCTGTAAACTCTCTATCCCCTTCTGGCATCACAAGCTCTTGAATGACATTCATATGAATTTGTAATGCGTTCGCTTCTAACAAATCTACGGAAAAACGAGCTTGTTCTGGCGTCGCTTCACTGCCGACGTTCGCAAAAATTAATCCTCTTGGGTGATATTGTCTAACAACTTTATAAGATTGTTGTTCTTTTTTGTCTTTAATGGCACTCATTTGTGATCCTACCGCCATAGGTATATGAAAAATATTGGCTATTTGAGCTAACTGACGGTTTATTCCTTCAGTCGCTTTTCCTCCGCCTCCGGTCATAGCATTGATAAAAATCGGCGAACTAATTTGAAGTTCGCCGATTTTTGACTTCAATGAAATATCTTGAACGTTCGTGTTAGGAAAGCTTTGGTGAACAAATTGAAGGTCATCTAAACCCGATGATCGTGACTGCCCTGTTTTTAATGCATATTGAATGTGATCTAGCTTTCTTTTTGAACGACTCAATTTTTCACCTTCAATCTCTCGAACTGTATATTCATCAGGTTAGTTTTTGTATTTTTTTAATTGATCTCCAATGACATCTCCTAGAGAAAAGCCTGCATGATCATCTTCTCTTTGGTATTCTTTTTTTGCTTCATTGTCTTCTTTTTCCTGTTTCTCTTCTTCCAATGCGCGAATACTGAGGGAAATTCTCTTTTCAGAAATATTTACGTCGAGAACCTTCGCGCTGACAGTTTCTCCTTCTTTCAAAACTTCTCCCGGGGTTCCAATATGTCGATTGGCAATTTGTGAAATATGAACGAGACCTTCCACTCCTGGTGCAACTTCAATAAAAGCACCGAATGAAACGAGCCTTTTAACCGTACCTTCAATGATTTCTCCTTGCTTCACCTTACCTTCAATCAATTCCCAAGGGCCAGGCAACGTATCTTTAATGGAAAGAGAAATCCTTTCATTATCAGGGTCTACCCCAAGAACTTTCACCTGAACTTTATCACCTTCATTAACAATTTCAGATGGAGTTTCCACATGGTGGTGTGCCATTTGAGAAATATGGACAAGTCCGTCTACGCCACCAATATCAACAAATGCTCCAAAATCTGTCAACCGTTGTACTGTTCCTTCAATTACTTGCCCTTCTGAAACACTAGACAACGTTTGTTTCTTTTTCTCCGTAACTTCATCATCTAAAACTGCTCGCTGTGATAAAATTAATTTATTTCGTTCACGATCCATTTCAATGACTTTTAAACGGACAGTTTTGCCACGATAGTCAGAGAAATCTTCTACATAATGTCTTTCTACAAGCGATGCTGGAATAAAACCTCTTACACCTACATCAACAACTAAGCCACCCTTGACAACATCTGCTACTTCAGCTTCAAATGTTTCTTTTGCCTCTAATCTTTCCGCCATAATGGCCCAGGCTTTTTCGGCTACAACGGCACGCTTTGATAATACTAACTCTTCTTCGGATAGTTTAATAACTTTGAACTCATGTTCTTCTCCTTCTTTTAGAACATCTTCCACTTTTTCCACATGAAGGCTAGATAACTCACTGATCGGCAAAACACCATCCATTTTATAGCCTACATTAACAAATGCTTGTTTTTCTTCAACTTTTGAGATTGTGCCCTTTGTCAAATCACCTACAGACAAAGAATTAAATTCGGCCATCTCGTTATTCATTTCTTCTACCATTGTCAAAAACCTCCCTATCCCGGATACCACTCCCGGGGACATAAATGCTAATTATTTATGATCACCTTTCACAAATGTGAAAGAGTTTTCCTCAAAGATTTACATTTATTTGCGATGTTCATCAAGTAACTTTTGGATCCCACGCATAATTTCCTCAGTTGCTTCTTCAGGAGATCCTTTATTCTCTCGAATCGAATTCATATTAACAGGTGGCCCGTATACAACTTTTAATGGTGAAAACAACTTATAACTTCCGATAACAGCACATGGCACGACATTAGCTTCAGATCTAAGAGCAAAAAACCCTACACCTGCTAATCCCTCACCTAGTTCTCCTGTTTTACTTCTCGTTCCTTCTGGGAAAACTCCCACAATTTCTGATTGTTTCAACAACTTCAACCCAGATCTCAATGCTTGACGATCACTCATGCCTCTCCGAATAGGAAATGCACCAACTCTTGGGAGGATACTTTTTAAAATGGGTGCGTTAAATAACTCGGCTTTTGCCATGAATTTTGTTTGACGTTTCAAAAATGCTCCAACTAGCGGGGGATCTAAGTTATGTATGTGATTACTACAAAGGAGTACCCCTCCATCAGCTGGAATATTATCTCTTCCTACCAGCGTTACTCGGTAAAAAAGTCGAAAATAAGTTCGACAAATGAATTGTCCAATCGAATATACCTTACTCAACTGACCCATCCCTTTCAACAACTAGCTCATAAATATGATCAACAACCTCTTGGATTGACATAGAAGTAGAATCTATTTCTAACGCATCCTCCGCTTTTTTTAGAGGGGCGATATCTCTCTCAGAATCTAATTTGTCTCTTTTCGCTATTTCATCTCGTAATTGATTAAAATTAGATGGAAGACCTTTTTCTAATTGTTCTTCATGTCGCCGTTTGGCTCTTTCATCCACTGTTGCGGTAAGAAATACTTTTAATTCAGCATAAGGTAAAACGGCTGTACCAATATCTCTTCCATCCATGACTGTTCCACCTTGCTCGGCTAACTTCTGTTGTTTTAAAACCATTTTTTGTCTTATTAGAGAATGTTTTGCCACATAAGATACATTGTTCGTCACATCAGATCCACGAATTTTTTCTGTAACATCTTCTTCATCTAAGATAATACGAAGGTTTCCTGATCGATTGATTAACTGGATGTCCGTTTTATCAAGTAATGCATTTAAGTCTTGTTGATTGTTAACATCCATGTCTTCTTTAACGGCTTTCCAAGTTAATGCCCGGTACATTGCTCCTGTATCTATATATATAAATTTCAATTTATCTGCTAGTAATTTTGCTACTGTACTTTTCCCTGCTCCAGCAGGCCCATCTATTGCAACATTCATCTGTGTCTTCATTCTTAACCCTTTCTATCATACGTCATTTCTCAATTGTGAATATACACCATATATTATCACAATTACACATGAGTGGTCTATTTTTTCAGAATCATTTGTCTTCATTCTAATGAAAATATCGTTATACTTTTTCCTTTTTCTTCAAAGCTAGTTGTCTCTCGAAACAATAGCGAACAATTTTTTGCCGGTCTAATTCACCTGTGTCAACAAATTCGAACGAACCTTTTATCCTACCTCTTTCCTTGAAAATTCTTATTGCCCTAGCACGAACTTCTAAATAATTCATTTCTCCTGATTGATAAGGTAATGCTAGCCATGTTGTGATTATATCTTCTGAACTAATGGAATGATCTTCTGGTAATACCAAAGCCATTCCACCTCCACTAACATCAGCAGTTACGGTAGTAAATGGAGTAAATTTATTTATAGATGAATATACCGCCACATCAATATTGGTGTCTACTCTAACATATTGACGACGTTGAATTCTTATATATTCTTCTTTTCCAGGGTCTTTCAAAACGAGCATCGGAAATTTCTTCTCGTATTTTCCAACAACTTCTGTTTGAAACAAGTAAATCGCTTGATCCTTTCCCATAAACCAAACCCGAACTTCCGTGCCTTCAAGAAAAAAGCTAGGTTTTTTTGTTTTTTGATCAACAGGATAATCAATGAAAACTTGTCCATTGTCGTGATCTAATATTTTACTTTTAAATCTTTTTTTTTCTTCATCTGGATTGTTCAATTCCAAATGTATTATATTTCCAATTTTAATCAAAGAATTCCCCCCCTGCCGGTAGATGTTGGTTGTGTGTATGTATGGTTCGATAAAAGATTGAAAAAATCCTCTTTTTAATACAAATTCTATTATGAAAAGAACGAAGAGCCTCGTCAAGACTCTTCGTTCCATTTGAGATTAATTAGCTCCTCTATTATTTACCAGCTAATATAATATGTCTTTTTACTTTTATTGATAAACAGGCTCTGGGTTAGCTAGCTTTTCGACTATCTCTTCCCGACCATTTTCTGCATTTATAAATACTCTAAATGTGTCATTCCCTTTTGTCCCGTAAAACTCATGACAGAGAACTTCTTCCCCTTGTTGGTTTTCAATTATCGCAACATGGTGTTCTCGTATTTGGAGATTTGGATTCAACTCTTCTTCCGCTTCTTCCCTTGACATTGTAAGTTCTGTGTCGCGATCACCCTCTGGATGAGCAAGATGAGCAAAACCTTCAAATCCGATAATATCTCCTTCATCTAAAGCAACCTCTAATACGATTTCGTCAGAGTAAATACGAACATCGTCTTCCATTTCAACAAACTGAAACACACCGACATTATCATATTGTTTACTTTCTACAAGTTGCATATTGGTATAATCATTTTTTTTGAGAAATTGTTTCGCCTTTTCAGAGGCTGCATTTAAACTTAAGGATTCTTCCTCTACGTCTCGTTCATTTAGCATCCAAACTGGATGACCACCTTTTTTTGTAATATCCATCGTAATAGTTGTACCGTGTTCAATATCAGGGATCATTAAACTATATGCTTCGTATGCGAGACCCTCACCCGTTTCTGTCATTTCAATCCCTTCTAATGAATCAAGATCTAAGAAGTCTTCTGCAATTTTCATTGCTTTGTCTTCATCAACTTCATCCCCGTTAAGATTTTCATTAATCTCTTCATCGTTTGCTGAAACGCCACTAGAATCTGCCCCAAAATGAACTTCTTTGAAACCTTCTACTTTCTCATCCATGTTTTTAAAGCCGTTAATAATAGGACTGTCCATTGGCTCCTCTTGTGCTTGCAATTCCTTATCAACATCTAACCAACGCAATTGATCGTTTAAGACATGTGATTGAACTTGCCTAAGTTCCCGTTGTATTTCTTCTGCTTGCCCATATAGCATTTCGAGATCTTCATAATTTTCATCTGTTAATGGTTCTTGATCTAAATCTTTTATTGCATGTTCATATGAGAAATCCCCGATCTTCTGCAAAAAATCTTCCGTCTTACTAAAAGGCATCAACACTAATGGAAGCTGTCCCAGATCGTTTTGTGCTTCTGACGTTATTCTCCAAACTTCTGCTAAGGAAGGAGAGAG
The DNA here is from genome assembly GCF_029891575.1 of Salipaludibacillus daqingensis. Classification (GTDB taxonomy): domain Bacteria; phylum Bacillota; class Bacilli; order Bacillales; family Salisediminibacteriaceae; genus Salipaludibacillus; species Salipaludibacillus daqingensis. Next base: position 229,363 of record NZ_JARZHF010000001.1, read on the forward strand.
TCTATCCTTTGAGTTCATTGCTAACGTCGATCCAATCTCATCATGTAATAAATCAATTTGAAAACTTAAATCATGAAACGCACGTTGATAATTGTTCTCCGATTGCATCATCACGGCATTCTTTTCCTGATTCTCATTAAAGCCCCAAAATGCTGTTCCAATTACTCCAGCTACTAATAACCCGATCATTATATTCCTTATCAATTAAGTCACCTCCATTCAGTTATTTACAGAAAATATGCTTTCCGATTTGTTTTATTTGTGGTCTAGACCAAATCCAATCTGATGTAGCTGTTACTGGATTGAAATAATACAGCGCATGCCCTGTTGGATCTTGCCCATTAATAGCATCGATCACTGCTTTTCTGGATGTTTCGTCTGGGTCCATCCAAATTTGTCCATCTGCTACAGCTGTGAAAGCTCTCGGTTCAAAAATAACGTCTGATGCGGTATTAGGAAACGTGGAGCTTTCTACTCGATTTAAGATAACTGCTGCAACAGCAACTTGTCCGACGTAAGGTTCTCCTCTTGCTTCACCATAAACAGCTTGTGCCATAATACGGATATCGTTATCTGAATATCCTTCAGGTACATTTATTGCTTTTTCAATATTGATATCATCATCTTGCGGAACTGGTTCCTCTTCTGCAGGTGCTGGGACATCTACCTCAGGAGAAGGGGATGGCTCTTCAGGTGCAGGTGCCTCATCCGGTGTTTCTGGTGGTTTTTCTGCTGGTGTTTCTTCAGCTGCTGGATCTTCAGGAGGTGCTTCAGGCTGAGGTTGTTTTGGTGCTGGTGCCTCCTTTCTTGCTTCTGGCGATGGTTTTTCTGCTGGTGGAATCGGTTTTTCTTTGCTACCAACAGGTCCTTTTTGAATATTTTTGTCTACCCCACCATAATAAGTAAATTTCCGTCCCTCATTCAGCATACGGTGAACAAATTCTTTGTCATACTCAGTTGCTTTTTCAAGCATTGTTTTCATATCAGTTCCGACAAATCCATCCACTTCAAGTCCGAATTCTTCTTGAAATTCTTTTACAGACCAGTAGGTTTGCCAACCGAATACACCATCGATTGTTCCATCATAAAACCCGTTGTACTGTAATCTTGCTTGAAGTTCAACGACATCATCTCCTGTCGCTCCTTTTTGGATAATCTGATCTGAAAATGCGCCAACGCTCGTTGGATTCATAGCGCTTATAAAGCAAAGTAAAATCACTACGGTCCAAAGACGCCTATAGCTCTTACGTTTCATCATCATGGAAATCCTCCTCTATTCATGCTATATCTTAAGAACGATGGAATAAGTGTAGTTTTTATCGAAACTAATAAATTTATTCCATCTAAAGGATTCTCTGATAAGATATTTTCTTAGTAAAGAGTAATCATTGCTATTAGCAATTAATACAAAACTGATAATAAACAAAGAAGGCTACTAATCAGAAATTTTATGACTATCTCGTACTATAAAAAAGGGTGCGGAAGTGTTATTACACTCCGCACCCTCACATTCTTTTTGATCTTTATTCTGGTGACACGTCTAAATGGAAGTTAGTTTCGTTACCGCAAACACATCGTTTAAAACCTGTATCGAAACCACCCTCTTCATTAGGACGTCCGCGAAGAATATATTTTTCTCCACAACTTTGACAACGAATCGTCACTTTGTACCTTTGTTCTTTTGTTTCAGGCAAAAAGATCACTCCTTTTTCATGGGCACATTTCTACTTTTATAGAAAACGAAGCCTAACTAATAAGTGTCGTTGCCATCCACTATACAACGAATCACGGGTAAGATTCAACAATTGGGTATTCTATCCTGCTCTTTGACTAAATTGATTGATTGCCTCTTGCCTATTTGCTTTCTTCACTTTTGTTAAAGCAAAAACCCATAAGAATACCATAAAAGGCGTTAATACATATACCCATTGGTTTAATGTTAATAGAATGAAATGGTATAAACTATGTAGCACGTATGGAAAAAAAAGTGCCAAAAATAAATATCTATAGCGGTGGCTATCGTCAAACTTCGCTTTACCAAAATAGTACCCCATGACAACACCAAACAAAGCATGGCTTGACACTGGGAAAACTGCCCTTAAAAAGGCTGTATCCACTCCATTCGCAATAATGTATAACATATTTTCCACAGAGGCAAATCCTAACGCAATTGCGGTAGCATAAACTATCCCATCATATCTTTGGTTAAAATGAACATGATAAAATACGGCAACTAAAACAATAAACCATTTCATGAATTCTTCTATAAAACCAATTTGTATGAATGAAATCGCGTAAGGAGAAAGGAACCCAGCTTCCTCTTGAATGGCAAATTGTACGAACATTACAGGAAAAACTAGAAGTGCACCAAAAACAAAACAACGAAATACCATCGTGATTGGCTCTTGTTCAAATTCATCTTTTAAATAAAAAAATAATAAAAGTGCTATAGCCGGGGTTAACGCCACTGTTATAATAGAAAGCATAGGCAATTTTCCTTTCAAATCTTATTATTATATAACCAGATCACTGACAGTTAGTATGGCGCTATGTTCATAGTAAGAAATTGACGAATAAATTGCAATTAAACAGAAGAATTTCAGGAGGTTTAAGATGAAGAAAATATTAATCATGCATACTGGTGGGACAATTGCTATGAGTGAAGACAAGGAAACGGGTGAGGTGAAGCCTAATCAACTGAATCCTCTTCACGCATCATTAACTAGCTTAGAAGATGTCGATTTTTCAATTGAAGATTTTCTTAACATTCCCTCGCCACATATGACAATGGACTTTATGGTTTCATTAGCCAAACGAATTGATTATCTAATTTCAACTGAATCATTTGATGGTGTTGTGATTACACACGGAACCGACACATTAGAAGAAACAGCTTACTTATTAGATTTAATTTTGACAAACAATTGTCCTGTTGTACTTACGGGAGCCATGCGGTCTAGCAATGAACTTGGTTCTGATGGTCCTCATAATTTACTTTCATCTATCAGGACTGCGATGAGTGATGAAGCTTCTGGTAAGGGTGTTCTAGTCGTTTTAAATGATGAAATTCATACGGCAAAAAATGCAACGAAGACACACACTAGTAATATCGCTACGTTTCAGAGTCCACAATATGGTCCAATCGGAATTGTAACGAAAAGACGTGTTCATTTTCATCATACCCCAACATTTAATGAAAGATTTGATATAAAATCTCTGTCAAAAAAGGTCGTTTTAATTAAAGCTGTTGCTGGGATGGAGAGTGAAATCCTTGAAGCGTTTTGTGATATGAAAATTGACGGAATCGTTATTGAAGCACTTGGTCAAGGGAATATGCCACCTGAAACCGTTCAACCAATCCAAAACCTTGTAAATAAGGGGATTCCAGTCGTCCTAGTCTCAAGATGTTTCAATGGCATTGTGCAAGACATTTATGGATATGATGGTGGAGGGAAACAACTAAAAGATATTGGCGTTATTTTTACAAACGGCTTAAGTGGACAAAAGGCACGAATAAAGTTAATGGTTGCATTAGAAAAAACAACAGAGTTAGTCGACTTGCAACATATTTTTCAACAATAAATTCTATCATACAGACCCGAGCAGGAAGCTGTTCGGGTCTGTTGTTACTATTTCGCTGCAATATGTTTTGCAATGATTTCTCCGTGCAATCGACCATTTTCAATGAAAATTTCGTTTGCATTATTCCCTGCTGCAATGACACCCGCAATATAAATATTATTTACATTCGTCTCCATTGTTTTTTCATTATAGAATGGTCGTCCTGTATTATCATCAATCGATACGCCCATTCCCTTTATAAAAGAATGATCTGGATGATATCCTGTCATTGCAAATACAAAACGGGCAGGGTATTCCGTTACGACGTCATTTTTTTTAGCAATGATGCTTTGGTTTGTAATTTCTTCGATCTCCGTTTCAAAATGCATCGTGATGTCGCCTTTTGTAACTAAACCGCTAAATTCCGGTAGTATCCAAGGTTTCACACTAGGAGAGTAATCGTCTCCCCTATAAAAAACCGAAACTTTTGCTCCAGCTTTTTCTAATTCGAGAGCGGCATCCACAGCGGAATTCTTTCCGCCAATGATTGCTACTTCTTGATCAAAAAAGGAATGAGCCTCATGAAAATAATGAAAAACATGCGGTAACTCTTCACCCTTAATCCCCATATAATTCGGCGAATCATAGTAACCAGTTGCAATAATGACAAAACCGACGTTATAGTCCCTCTGCTCCTCTGAATTTCTTATTGTTTGTAAGTGAAATTTCCCATCCGACAATTTGTTAACTTGCTTAACTTCTTCAAACGCATGGATACGGATATTTTTTTCCTTCACTACTTGTCGATAATAAACGAGGGCTTCATTTCGTTTCGGTTTCCTCTCTGTACTATAAAACGGAATATCTCCAATGGAAAGTTTCTCACTAGAACTAAAAAATTGTTGGTGTGTAGGATATTTATAGAGAGAATGAACGATATTCCCTCTTTCGATAACTAAAGGATTGTACCCTTCTTTTTGTAATTCAATCGCAGCTGATAAACCACAAGGTCCTGCTCCGACTATAATGACATCTTCCTTATGCATTCGTTACACCTCTTTCAATGAATGAAAAAAAGAATCCCTTTATTTTACTAAAGGGATTCAAACTATAGTGATATCTTAACGTGAAATCATTATTAAATCCAGCCTCGGAACCTACTTGCCTCAGCCATCTTTCTGACACCGACCATGTAAGCAGCCAATCTCATATCTACGTTTCGAACGGAAGCTACTCTGTAAACATTGTCAAAGGCAGTGACGATAACCTTCTCTAATTTTTTTGCCACTTCCTCTTCTTCCCAATAGAATCCTTGATTATTTTGCACCCATTCAAAATAGGAAACAGTGACGCCTCCAGCACTTGCAAGCACATCAGGAACGAGTAATACTCCTCGATCACTTAACATTTTTGTCGCTTCAATCGTAGTCGGTCCGTTTGCAGCTTCAACAATAATACCTGCTTTAATTCGATCGGCATTGCTTTCCGTGATTTGATTTTCAATTGCAGCCGGAACGAGAATATCACAATCTAATTCAAGTAATTCATCATTAGAAATCGTATCTTTGAAAAGCTTAGATACGGTCCCGAAACTGTCTCTACGATCCAATAAATAATCAATATCTAATCCCTCAGGGTCATATAGACCACCATATACATCGGAAATCCCAACTACTTTAGCACCTGCATCAAACATAAATTTCGCTAAAAAACTACCTGCATTACCAAACCCTTGAATCACAATTCGAGCACCTTCAACATTTAAACCTTTTTTCTTTGCAGCCTCTCGGATACAAATCGTGACCCCTTTAGCTGTGGCAGATTCTCGTCCGTGAGACCCTCCTAATACAAGTGGTTTCCCCGTTATGAAACCTGGTGAATCAAATTCTCTCATGCGACTATATTCGTCCATCATCCATGCCATGATTTGAGAATTTGTAAACACATCCGGTGCAGGAATATCCTTTGTTGGTCCAACAATTTGACTGATCGCACGAACATAACCTCTACTTAACCTTTCCACCTCAGGGAAAGACATTTCTCTTGGGTCACAGACAATCCCTCCTTTCCCACCACCATAAGGAAGGTCAACAATCCCCGCTTTTAAACTCATCCAAATTGATAGCGCTTTCACTTCTGTTTCTGAAACATTAGGATGGAAACGAACTCCTCCTTTAGTTGGTCCAACAGCATCATTATGTTGAGCACGATAGCCGGTAAATATTTTGTTTGATCCATCATCCATCCTGACTGGAATGCGCACAGTCATCATTCTCAATGGTTCTTTCATTAACTCAAACATTTCATCTGAATATCCTAGTTTTCCTAACGCTTGGTGGATAACCGTTTGAGTAGACTGAAGAACATTCTGTTTCGATTTTGGTTCTTCTTTGATACCATTTTCTGTTTTTCCCATCTTATCGCTACCTGCCATTCGTTTCACCCCTGCTCATATGACTAGAAATATGGTTGATTAATTTATAGGTTGCTTCTCCTTCTTACTATAAAGAACTTAACACTTTTTTTCCACTGTTCTGTCATATTTTTAATGATTATTTCAAGGTTAATTTTATCTTTTAACCTATAGGATTACCTCTCTATTAAAAGATAATGTTGATCGTGAAAATGTAGTTCTCTTTCCTTCACTTAAACTTTCCTGAAATTACAACTCACGAAAGAAATGTGTATGCATTTCAAATGAATTTCCAAAATTCCAAAATTAACACCTGATTAACAAAATAAGAAAAAAGAAGCCAAATGTACTTCTGGCTTCTTTAAGAAAAATGTGCGCACATTTGTTGTACGGCCATCGATTCCATGATTACGTTTCCGTATTCCTCGATTTGATAAGTAGTTACGTTTGCTCTTTCTCCGAATTCTCTCATAATTGATACAAGTGTCGTTTTTTCTAAATGAGAAACATCATTTTCATGAAAGTGAAAGAAGTACAAACCTTCAAAGGAATAAAGTTTTCCTTCATGAATATCGAGTGATGATAATGTTTTTGACATTTGAATAACGTGTTCAATGTTATCAAATTGAAAGAGTATTGGATCGTTTTGTGCATTACTTAACTGCCACTCTAACACTGGTTCTTCGATATCATCCAATAGATCTTCGGTTTTTGTAACGATAACAACGACTCCTTGCGCTGGAATAGAAAAAACTTCAACGACTACCGGTCCTTCAGCATCAAAATCTAATTCTTGACTAGCTTCAGCGATCATATCTTGAAACATGTCATCAATGACAGGTACATCTGTCCACGTTTTATCTGTTGAAATCCCTCGTTCTTCAAGGTCTTCATATGTTAAAAATATTTTCATCTTATCGTAAGCTAGTCTTTCGAGGCGCATGAAAATTCCTCCCCTATTCATGTCATCTTTCTTCATTTCCGTGTTCGATGACTTTGTTAATTCTAAAATATGTTCATCTTGAAGAATTGGTGCGATATCTTGCCTATATATTACTTCTATGTTAATTGCGATTTTAACCATTCAAGCCATTCGTCATCATTTTCACCAATTAAATAAGGACGATACATTGTTTTTGCTGTTTTAGACAAGCTTTTTACAGCATGTCCACCTAAACCTATTTTTAATTCACTAAAATGTTCATCTAATTGGCTTACTAATCTAATCGTATCGGATAAATGATCAACAAGCGTGCATGAAATAACAATCATTTTTGGTTTTACTTCTTCCACTACTTGAAAGACATCTTTTTCTGGAATGCCTGAACCTAAATAAATTGCTTCATAACCTCTTCTTCGCAGAAAAAATGTGAATATAAGTAATCCGATCTCATGTCGTTCATTAGGACCGCAAACACAAATGACTTTTGGAAGCATTGTATTTACCGGTAAGTTATGAAATACCATCCCAATTTTTGTGCGAATAAACGATGTAACAAAATGTTCATGGGCAATGGATATTTCATTTCTTTCCCAAAGATCTCCTACTTCAACTAAAATATCACCTAGAATCGTGATGACTACTTTTTCTATTGAAAAAACGTTAAAAGCAAGATCCAACGTCTGATTGGATTTATTTTCATTAAAACTAAGCAATGATTGCAAAAGATCTTCCTTAAACGTGTCAAGTTGGTTACTAGAAACCCTCTCTTTGTCAACATCATCGATGACATCTTGTTTATCTAATAGTTCAACAGCTTGTCCTATCGTAAAACCTTGTTCTACTTTTGCCATTATCCATTTAAGAACTTTCATTTGATCTTCTGTATACAAGCGATGACCTGCTTCGTTTCTAACAGGCTCAATGACATTATATCTTCTTTCCCATGCTCGAAGTGTCCCTGGGTGGATTCCAAGCATGTTTGAAACAGCTTTAATATTATACTTTCCAGTTTGATCACTCATACCCGGACACCTTCTTTAGCTAGTATCATTGCTTCTAAATAAGATAAAAGTACTCCTTATTTGCTTAATTTGTAAAAAACAAAGGAATGCTTGAAATTATTTTTATTTTAGTCGATAAATTCATTATAATCCATCAGTAGAATTGTGCAAATTTCTAGTTAAGCTTTTATGTATCACTTTTGATTGTAACAAGATGAACTTCAGGAACGGCACCAAATCTAAGATGAATCCTTGTTGTACCGAAACCATTGCTAATTAAAACAGGAAATTTATTTTTTACTTTCCATCCTCCTTTTTCCGATATGGAAAATGGGCCTAACCGAATTTGTCCACCATGAGTATGACCTGAAAGAATTGCTTGCACGTTTTTATGTTCTTCCCTAAGTAAATAAGCTACTTCAGGATTATGAGCTACTAATAACACAGGTCCTACTGAGTTTGATAGGGCTTGCTGAACATTTGTTCGTTCTTGGCCTAGATCTTCTACTCCAGCAATTGTCCACTTACCTAGATGTCCATCGATCGTTATCGAATCATTGTTTAACGCTAAAATACCATGCTTTTCTAAACAATGATTTAATTCTTTTTCACCGTACTCATAATCATTATTTCCCCAAACAAACAACGTTTTTCCAAAAGAGGTTAAGGTAGATAAATTATCATCAAGCAGACCTGGTTCTAAACCAACCTCACAGACATCTCCACCGATGATGACAAAATCAACTTTTGGTATTTCTTGAAACAAGTTTCGATCAATCTTTCGTTTATGTATATCGGTAACAAATAAGATTGTCATTTCATTTATGGAGATAGGTAAAGTAACAGTTTCATGTTTGATGTTTAGTTTATTCGCCTCTCGATACATGAGTATGGGTAAAATGACCATCGCAGTTAGGATCAATACAATTATTATGTACATCGGGTGCTCCTTTGTCCCTTCTTTCAATTTGTGTTAGAATATCGTTCAGTATAACGAAAAACACCACATAAAACAATATAATCATTTAGATAATTGATTACTCGACAACTGTTTAAATAAAGCTGCATTGCGGCCTCGAGAAATAAATACATCTGATACAAAGTGGAGGTCTTCCGTACTTTTTCTCAGGATAGTTTACTGAAAAGAAACAGAGTGGTAAACGCCACTCTGTTTCTTATTTAGTATTCTCAACCTATGATTCATTTAAATACTCTGAACACCTAAAATAACCCGAGTGCTTTTCCATTCTCATCTACGTCCATATTTACAGCTGCAGGTACTTTTGGTAATCCTGGCATTGTCATAACATTTCCAGTTAATGCAACAATGAAACCTGCTCCTACCGAAGCTTTTAATTCTCTTACAGTAATAATAAAATCGTTAGGCCGTCCTAATTTGGTAGGGTCATCAGATAAAGAATATTGAGTTTTAGCCATACAGATAGGATATTTCCCCCACCCATTTTTCTCAAATGCCACCAATTGTTTTTTTGCTTCAGCAGAAAACTCTACTCCTTTTGCTCCATATACCTTTGTAGCAACGCTATTTATTTTTTCTTCAATGGATGTATCTAATTCATACATATGCTTAAAATCAATCTCAGCATGATCAATCTCATGTACGACACGCTCTGCTAATGAGATTCCACCTTCTCCTCCATCAGCCCATACATCGGCTAGTTCCACATTTATGTCTTGATCTTCACACCATTTTGTCAACGTACTAATTTCATCTTCCGTATCATGAATGAAACGATTAATGGCTACCACATGAGGAAGACCAAAACTTCGTATCGTTTCAACATGCTTCTCGAGATTTGAAAGTCCATTCTTTAATGCTTCAACATTTTCCAACTTTAACTCATCTTTCGGGACTCCACCGTGCATTTTCAATGCTCTAATCGTTGCTACAATAACAACTAAACTTGGATCAATGTCACCAGCACGAGTTTTAATATCAAGGAACTTCTCCGCACCTAGATCCGCACCAAAGCCAGCTTCTGTCACAACGTAGTCTGCTAATTTAGAGGCCATCTTCGTTGCGATAACACTATTACAACCGTGGGCAATATTAGCAAAAGGTCCACCATGAATTAAAGCCGGAGTATTTTCTAACGTTTGTACAAGATTAGGTTTCACTGCTTCTTTTAATAATAATGTTAACGCCCCTTCAGCTTGAAGGTCACTAGCTGTTACAGGTTCTTCGTCAACATTATATGCTACGACCATTTTAGCTAATCGTGTTTTTAAATCTTCAAGACTCCTAGATAAACATAATATAGCCATGATTTCTGAAGCAACAGTAATATCAAATCCAGATTCTCTCGGAACTCCTTGAAGTGGACCACCTAATCCGACAACAACCTGACGGAGCGCTCGGTCATTCATGTCCAAGACACGTTTCCACATCACTCTTCTCACATCTATTTTCAACTCGTTCCCTCGATGAATATGGTTATCCAACATTGCGGCTAGAGCATTATGAGCTGTTGTGATCGCATGAATGTCTCCTGTAAAGTGTAAGTTAATGTCTTCCATTGGAACCACTTGAGAATACCCGCCTCCAGCGGCGCCACCTTTAATACCCATCGTAGGTCCTAATGAGGGCTCTCTTAAAGCAATCATTGTATTTTTATTTATTTTGTTGAGCGCTTGACCTAATCCAACTGTTACCGTTGACTTACCTTCACCTGCAGGAGTTGGATTTATTGCTGTAACAAGAATTACTTTACCGTCTGGTTTCTTCTCTAAACGATCCAAAACCGATAATGAAAGTTTTGCTTTATAGTGGCCGTAAGGTTCCCACTCCTCTTCATGGAGTTGAAGTTGGTTCACGATTTCTTGCACCTTAATCATCTTACTTTCTTGGGCAATCTCAATATCTGACCTGACTTCCTTACTCATTCGATCCTCTCCTTTTTCTTTCGGTATTGATCACGCAAGTGTTGATCAAAAGAAAACACTTCTGAGACGGTCATGTAACGATTGATTGTCTTATATGATGCTCTTTGATGTAAAAAATAATCGATTATAAGACACTTTCAATCTTCCTTTCACACATCAAAATGCTCATCCTAGTTCTTGGACTGAATGAGTAGACGTGCCGTTCGCTCAGAAAGGGGTACTTTTGATATCAACGTTGTAACATTTATCATTTTCCAACTACTCTAATACATTGACTATTCTATCATTTTATTTCGTTAAGAAGAGCTTTTTTTCAATAAGATTTTCTCCTGCAAGGATTGCTTCCTCATTTACACCTATCAGGTGTTTCTTCTTTTCCCCTAACACGTTAATTAACGCTTCTAAAAGACTATCTTTAGACAGAACCTTTGTTTTTGTTATAAAAGCTCCTAATAAGACCATACCTGCTACTCGTTCCATTTTTAAATTTTTTGCAATTTCCGTTGCAGGAACCGGTAGAAAATAAATATCTTCTCTCTTGCTTGATATATCAACTAAATTTGAATTGGTGAATAAATCTCCCCCTTCGATTAACATCGGTTCAAACTTCTCAAAAGAAGGATTATTTAAAGCAATGACAGAAGTCGGTTTATCAATGACAGGTGACCCTACTTCCTTATCACTTATAACAACGGATACATTCGCTGTCCCACCTCGTTGTTCTGGTCCATATGAAGGGAGCCATGAAACGTGTTTGCCTTCTTTCATTCCAGCATAAGCGAGAAGCTGTCCCATTGACATCACACCTTGACCACCAAAACCAGCAATGATTAATTCCTGTTTCATTTTTATTCACTACCTTTCTTCACGTAGGTCTTTATAAATGCCTAATGGATAGTAGGGAATCATCTCATCTTTTACCCATTGTAAAGACTCTTCTGGAGTTAATCCCCAGTTCGTTGGGCATGTGGATAAAATTTCAACCATAGAAAAACCTTTATTTTTTTCTTGTGTATCAAACGCTTTTCTAATCGCTTTTTTAGCTTTCATAACATGGGCAACATCATGCGTGGATACACGCTCGATATAGGTAGTTCCATCTAACGTTGCTAACATTTCTGAAACACGAATCGGTAATCCTTGTGCTGCAGAACTTCTTCCTAATGGAGATGTTGCCGTCTTCTGTCCCATAAGTGTCGTTGGTGCCATTTGACCACCAGTCATACCATAAATAGCATTATTCACAAAGATGACGGTAATATTTTCACTCCTTGCTGCACTATGAACAATTTCACCCATTCCAATAGATGCCAAATCTCCATCTCCTTGATAAGTAAAGACAAGACGATCATCCGGTAACACACGTTTCACGCCTGTAGCAACGGCAGGCGCTCGACCATGCGCTGCTTGTGTCATATCACAATTGAAATAATCGTATGATAGAACAGAACAACCGACTGATGCAACACCTACAGTTCTTTCTAACGCCCCCATCTCGGCGAGAGTCTCTCCGACTAATCTATGAATAATCCCATGTGTGCACCCTGGACAATAATGAGTATCTACGTCTTTCAAACCATTTGTTCGTTCAAACGCCGTTTTCATGAGGTCACCCCTTTTCCAAGTTTTAAAATCTCTCTATAGATTTCATCTACTGTGGGAATGATACCACCTGTACGTCCGTAAAAACTGACAGGGGATTTACCTTCTACGGCTAAACGAACATCTTCAACCATTTGCCCTGCACTCATTTCAACCGTTAATATCGCCTTTACATTTTTACTCGTGTCAGAAATTATTTTTTTAGGAAACGGCCACAATGAAATAGGTCGAATGAGTCCCACTTTTATGCCATCTTGTCGTGCTTTTTCTATGGCACTATGCGCAATTCTTGCAACAGTTCCATAAGCAACAATCACATAATCTGCCTCTTCTACATTTTTCACTTCCACTTTCGTTTCATTATTTTCGATTTTCCGATATTTTGCTTGCAAGCGATGATTTCGTTGTTCTAGTTTTACATCATTTAAATCAAGAGAAGTAATTACTTTGGGTAAACCATCTCCTTCTGTTCCTGTTGTTGCCCAATCTTTCATGAAGTTATCACCAGTCTCTGTTTTTTCATTAAATTCAACAGGTTCCATCATTTGTCCAAGCATTCCATCACCAAGTAAAATTACTGGAGTCCTATATTGATCAGCGATTCGAAACGCATCTGATGTTAATTCAATAATTTCTTGTAAGTTAGCCGGTGCTAAAACAGGCGTGTGATAATCACCATGCCCACCACCTTTTGTTACTTGAAAATAATCTGATTGAGATGGTTGAATATTACCTAATCCCGGACCTCCTCTTGCCACATTAACAATGACTGCCGGAAGTTCAGCACCAGCAAGGTAGGATATCCCTTCTTGTTTCAAGCTAAAACCTGGACTTGAAGATGAGGTCATCACTCGCTTGCCAGCCGAAGCCGCTCCATAAACCATATTAATCGCTGAAACTTCACTCTCTGACTGTAAAAATAATCCACCCACTTCAGGTAATCGTTTAGCCATATAGGCAACTAATTCGCTTTGAGGTGTAATTGGGTACCCAAAAAAATAATAACAACCTGCATGAATGGCTGCCTCACCAATAACTTCATTACCTTTCATCAATACTTTCCCCATCTGATCCTCTCCCCTATGATGCTCTCTGTTTATTTTTTATAGGTCGATAAACAGTAATCGCTGAATCTGGACACATCCGTGCACATGCTGCACAACTTGTGCATGCCTCTTGATCGACGACTTCGGCTGCCTGGTATCCTTTTATATTCATTCTTGTCGATAAACGAACGATCCCTTGTGGGCAAACACTGACACATAAAGAACACCCTTTACAACGATCTTCGTTGAATTCTACTCTCATGCGAGTTCCCTCCTATTTTGTTATACATACCACGGTGATCGTAACCTTCTTTTGAAAATGATTAATTGTTCTTTAGCTATTAAAGATTCTGAAATTTCTTTATACAATTCTTCTTCTATCATGGTCGCTACTAAAGGTACTCCTAATTTCTTAGACACTTCTTGACAAACGGTTTCTCCGTGGTGTATTTCTTCCGAAGTTACTGCTTCCCCACATAAATGTGTATTGTGGATAATACCTGTCACGTGTAACCGAGAATTTAATTCAATGGCTCGTATGACTGAAATCATTTTTTCTGCTGTTGCGACACTCGGGCGATTCATATTTGCAATAAACAAAAACTCATATGGCATCTCTTCAATAACTGGTGCAAATTGTCCAAGTACCGTTGCCCCATCTTCATCACCACCGACATCAATAATGACAGTGGCATCTTTCTCATTAAGCCTCATTGCCACTTCACCAGTAACAATTGGCAAATCCGCTTTCATTAAATCGCCTTTAGGTGCTACGAGGTTTACCCCATTAACCTCTAACTCCTCTTTGTAATCTCTCGAACGAAAATAAGGATTTATTACGTCTAAATCACACAAGTAAATCTGGCTCCCTTCTTTTTGAAGAGCCTCATGTAAAGCGTATTCTGTTTTTCCACTGCCGTAGTGACCCGTTACAATGATACGGTTCGACTCCACAGCGTCACCTCCCCCTCATCTCACTCTTAATTATAAACCATTGTTGAAAACGCTTTCAATACAATATATGTTATGTTCATAAAAACGTTGGAAATAGAAATTAAACCTAAATGTATATTCATTTATTAAAAAATGAAGCTTGAAATAAACAACCTATTCCGTATATAATTACCTTATCAGAATATTCTGTTTATTGGAGGTGAAGGATCTGTTGGAATTACTCTATAGCAATAAACAGTTTCTCGTCACTGATGATGATTTTCTTGAATTTAATAAGTACGGCCTTCCAATTGAAGTTTTTTGTCCAAATGAATGCAAAACGATAGCGTTTGGTTGTTTACAAAAGTTAGATATTGACCATGCATTAGTAAATGGAATGAAATTCGATCGAAACAAAGTCATTTTTTTCGGTAAATAACATATGGAATCCTCGGAATAGTTTCATTAATAACATGAGCTTATGTGCATTACCATAAATAAACCGAGATCATGGACATGACCTCGGTTTATTTATGGTATAAATTAATATCGTACGTTTGTTTTAGTTCTTCAAATATTCTAGAGCGCTCCATCCACTGTTCTGGCGTAGACCAAATATCAGAAGCTCTTTCTATCATATCTTCTTTTAATTCATCATAATCTTTCTCAGCTTTTTCAAACTTAAATTTTTTATTTTGTAAATGGACAAAGCTAATTCCGATCACAGACATAAAAACTAATACGATTGGATCGCTTGCTATTGTCGTTAACATAGAAGGGCTATTCATTAACATCTCCCATTGCGTTGATAAATACAAAAGAAAACCTGCAACACTTCCTAGAACAAATAACCCTGCCTTAAATAATTTTTTCTCCGCTTTTTTTTCTTTCATTTTTGCCTTTACAATGGCCTTTACCAAGTAAGAATCAATACTTTCTACTTCATTATCTTTTAATTTCTCTTTCCCTACCAACTTGTCCGCCTCCTTTTGTAAAAGCTTATGCAAAAGGAAGTTAAAATAGGATATTTATTTATCCCCACCATGGATAAGTCGTTACAAGAGCAACCAGTAATAAAAATAAAAATAACCATATTCTAACTAATGGAAATCGAATCCTTGTTTTCTTTTTACGTTTTTCCATCCGTGATTTAGCTTGAGAATTTTTTTTGTGCGCTTCTTTTCTAGGGGGAAGATTATCTACGCTGATTTCGTCCATATTTGAGTCAACGTTGTCCCATTGCTTTTCATGATCTCTATTTTCTCGTTTTAATTGTTGTGACAATGGAATCACCTCACTTTTATTCAAGCAGTCTCATTACCGTTGATGTCATAATTTAAATCTACCATGTACGGTAACTTTCTGAAACACTTATCCTGTTTTTTCTTTTCCTTTCGATTTATATCGAATAAGAAGTCCTAGTATGACGTCAATGATAAAATGAGCAACGATGACTGTTAATAAGTTTTCAGTCCAAAGAAACAAACCTCCTAGAGAGAAACTAAGGGCGACAGTAACACTAAATAAAAATATATTTGATAAATATCGAAAATGAACGAGAGCGAAAATGAACGATGCAATCCATATACCAAATTGAGACTGTAAAACGCCTCGAAACAATATTTCTTCACTAATTGCTACAATCAAAGATATAAAAACAATATGTATTGGATGCAATGCAGAGAATACTCGCTCATTTATACCTCCATCATCAAACCATTTTCTTGGGACTATACGGTATAAGAAGAGTTCTATTAGAACAACCCCAATACCAAAAACAAAACCAATCATCAAATGATCTAATTGAAAAAATAGATGTTGAAAGGGTAAAAACACATTACCTAAAAACAAACTTATTAATATTGCAATAACAAGCATGCCAATTTGGGTAACATAGAGGTTAAGTATAAGTTCTTTATCTGTTAATTTCTTTATTAATTCTGCTTGTTTATTCACTATTCTTATCCCCGTTCCTTCTCAACAACATAGATTGCAACCTATCTCTCCAAGACTCTTGGTGAGAATTGCTTTCTATTTGAGTTTTTATTGCTTCTCCTTTCCTCAATCCTTTTCTTTCTTGAACATATGAATCAAACTCCTGACAAGCTGAACAACACCATGTCATTTCAGAATAATTTTGAACGTCATCACCGAAATAGTAACTTATATTATTTCGAATGCACTCCTTTGAATGCAATAGGTTATTCATTCGATTTAACTGTGTTATTTTATCGTTTTGTCTTCTAGTAAAGTGTTTTTTAATTTTTGCCAATACTGTATTTGTTCTTCCTTTAAAATCAAAATAACCTTTTTTTATAACGTTTTCCTTTTCAAGATAAAACATTAGCATTTTCCATTGTGTCTCATCGATTTGGTATAGTTGCCGCACTTCTTCTACTGCCAGTCCATCTATCCGCTCACCTGACAACATATGATCTAACCATGTTTCGTTTGGAAATTCGTTTTCAATAAATGAGATAGGCAAAAACCGATCTTCTTCACTATTAATCAGAAGAGCTAAACTTTGTTCCTGGTCTCGTCCCGCTCGTCCTATTTCTTGAACATATTGTTCGATAGAAGAAGGAAGGTTCAAATGGATAACCGATCGGATATTAGGCTTATTAATTCCCATACCAAAAGCATTTGTACAACAAATAACATCAACCTCATCACGAATAAATTGTTGCTGAATAAGCAATCGATCTTCTTTAGTCATTCCCCCATGATAAAAAGCTACATGAAGAAAACCTTCTTTTTGAAGAAGATTGGCATAATAAACAGTCCCTTTTCTCGTTCCTGTATAAACGACTGTTGGATGATTGATTTTCTTCATCACATCTAAAAAAAACGCATCTTTTTCTCGAGGTGTTTTAACTGTTTCCATCGCCATGTAAATGTTGCTCCTATTAACAGGAGCTCGGTAAACTGATTCATTTTGCATCTCTAAGTATCGACGAATGTCTTGTTCCACTTCTGGTGTAGCTGTTGCCGTTAATGCCATACACGGAGGCCCACCAAGCTCTCGACGAACATCATTTAATCGTAAATAGTCCGTCCGAAATTCATGCCCCCATTGAGATATACAATGTGCTTCATCTACAACGAATAAACTGACTTGTTGACTGATTAATTTTTGTTTAATAAACGGGAGGGCTAACATCTCAGGTGATAAAAAAATCATATGATAGCTTTGTATATTTTTCAGGATCTCTTTTCTTTCATTAGGGGAAATTAAACTACTAATATGTGCTACCGCTTTGTCACCATTTGCTCTAATTTGAGTAACCTGATCTTCCATTAATGATACAAGTGGTGAAACGATAACTGTTAATCCACCAAATATTTTTGCTGGCAAGTGGTAACATAATGTTTTTCCACTTCCAGTTGGTAGAACAGCAAGAACATCCCTTCCAGATAATATCGATTGAATGATTTCTAGCTGCCCTTCCCTAAATTGATCAAATCCAAAGTCTTTTTTTAATATTTGCAATACGTTGTTCATTGACTCCATTCTCCTTTGTAAGAAGAAATTGCTAAACGTATTTGAAAATAAGTATACTTATCGCCAAATTCATCTTTTATAGGTTTTAGCTTTCTTGTATTTAACCGTTTCATTTCTTTCTCAATCTCTTGTAACTGCTCACCAGTAATAAATGAATCGAAGTTAAAGTTAGGATCATGGATCGCTAATTCAATGACGTGATCTTCGATGGTACTATGCTTCAAGTTTCTTCGTTTAGCAATTTCGTCCAAGGAATACCCTTCTTCAAATAATTTCTTTGTCACAGTTGACGTTTGAGTAATTGTAAAGGTTCCATCCCTGTCAATTTGAAAATACGATAAAATAGGATTGTTCTTACGATCCTCATTGGCCTTAGCTATCATATCATGCAAAGTGGAGCGAAATACGATAGATGTATACAATCTGTCTCCATAGTAAATCGATGACAGTTGATCGAAAGTTCTCCCTGTCCTAAAATTAGATGTTAAGCGATTAACAAATAGTGTCGCTTCTTTTTCCGTTTTATTCGATAAAACTCTTTCTATTTCTTGATAAACTTGGTCACCTATGTAATCTATATCATGATATTTTTGTAGTAATTGCTTCACTTTATTTTGCGCTATTCTATCATAGCTCACAGGTATAAATGCAGATTGCTTATCTTTTAAATAAGAAATCGTTTGAACGAGTAACGAGAGCTGTTCCCAAAAATAATAACTAGAATGATTCCATTCGTATTTTAACCCGTGATATGTATCCGGAATATTATATTTTTCTAGTAATTTCTCTCGTGCCATATTGCCAACAGTACTTAAATTCACGCCTCTATCAGAATTTTCTACTATCCATCCATTTTCAAGAAGTTCATTTGCTTTTGCATCTACATATTTTTTCGGTTCGTTCTTTAAAATAGCTGCCGATTGCTCTAGTTGAAATAATGATATGTCTTGAATCGTTTGAGCTGATCTTTTCCCACGTAAAATATGAATAATACCATTAATCGTTCTATCTCCTTGAATAGCATATGTTGTTTGCAAGATAATATAATGAAGACTGGTCATTCCGTTTATCATATCAACTGTCTCCTTTATTGTGACCTATTTTTATTATAAGTGAAAAGGTACACCCAATCCAATCGAGGCCTTGGCTGAAAAGCATTCTCAATTACTTTTTCTATTGAAAAGTCATGTGATAACCTTTACAATGAAAATAGAAAGAACAGCTTTAATGATGAAGATGTTCTTGAAATTATGCCCTTTTTATATATAGAGAGAGTCATAAAGGGTTTCCATATTACAATTCAATGGGAGGTTATTTTTAATGGCAAAGTACACTATCGTAGACAAAGACACTTGCATTGCTTGTGGGGCATGTGGAGCAGCAGCTCCAGACATTTATGATTACGACGATGATGGCATCGCGTGGGTAATCTTAGATGATAACCAAGGTACAAAAGAAGTTCCTGAGGAACTTTATGAAGATATGGAGGACGCACTAGACGGATGTCCAACTGATTCTATCAAAATTGCAGAAGAGCCTTTTGATGGAGACGCGTTGAAATTCGAATAGCGTATACTTTAAAACCACCGATTAATCGGTGGTTTTTTCTATATTAGTTTCTATTAGGCTACCTTGAAAATAGACTAGAGAGAGTTCCAGCATCTTCACAGATAGGAATCCTATTTTCATCCCACATGGTCTGAAATAGATTAGCATGGTTGTCTCTAAAAAAACAGGCTTTATTAAAGCTTTCTTTTATTAGTTATTCAGATCAAATTTTTGTTTAACAATAATTCGATCTTTTTTTACATCAACAAACCCTTCGTGTTCCCACTTTTTCAATTGTCGACTGACCGTTTCTCTAGAAGCACCTATGATATTACCTAATTCTTGGTGCGTTAATTGTATGACACTTCCTTGAACATCAACTAAATAGGAAAAAGTAGATTTAAGTCGCGACTCCACATTTAAAGATAACACTTCGTTTAATTTACGCTGTAGGTAGACGATTTTCTCGTTCATAACTTGAATAATTTTAAAGGCAAGTTCTGGTTTTTCACGTATAAACCTTTCAAATCCCTCAATAGGTATACATAACACCGTTACATCTCTTTTCGCTGTTGCTGTTCCGGGATATGGAGATCGATGAAAAAATCCTGTGTGAGGAAAAATTTCTCCCTCTCCTAAAACGTTAATTAAACTCTCATCTCCACTTTCCGAAAGTTTACTAATTAATATTGTACCTTTTCCGAGAACGAAAAATGATTCTTTTTCTTCGCCTTCCCAAAATAATCGTTCTTTATCTTTTAAAGTTTTCTTTCTACTCATGGTTATAATTGGCACTAATTCTTCTTCTGTCAACCCCTCAAACAAAGGAGAAGACTGTAAATATTTTATCCACTTGCTAATGAGATCCCCTCCAATCTATTTAAACTGTTCTATTCTTTAAATAATTCACTTTCAACACCAACAATATGATCCATCATCGCTCTATATGCTCCGTCTGAATCTTGGTTTTTTATCGCCTCAAAAATTGCTACATGCTCTTGATAAAGTTGAGTCATTTTCATAGGATTAGAATAAAGAAAAAGCTGACGTGCTTCTTTCATTGATTCTCTCATCGTATCTGAAACCGTTGTCATTAAACGATAAAGCATATCATTTTTTGTTGCACTGACAATAGCCATGTGAAAATCTATATCTGCTTTCTCCCCTAACTCACCGTTTCCATGAATTCGTTTCATCGCATCAATAATTCGTTCAAGCTCTATTATATCTTGATTTGTTCGGTTGATGGCGGCTAAACGAGCAGCTCCTGTTTCGTTTAGTTTCCTAACTTCAAAAAGTTGTTCCAAATCTTTTTTTAAAATCACAGAAGGAATCATTTTACTTGATATATCGAAGTCAACTTTTTTGACAAATGTCCCTTCACCTTGGCGGATTTCAATTAATCCCATGGCTTTCATAGCACTTAACGCTTCTCTAATTGCGGACCGACCAACATCAAAATCCTCAGCAAGCTGTTGTACAGACGGTAAGCGATCTCCAGCTTCAAATTCGCTATTAATGATCATTTCCGTTAGTTGTTCTGCGACAATTTCATAGATTTTTTTAGATCGAACGTGTTTAATCACAACCGTTCTCTCCTTTCTTAGTTCGTAACTTTTTTACAAGATAACGAGTTGTGAAACCCTCTGATTGCCATGTGAATTAAGTATGTTAGTATACTTTATTTGTGAGACACTTAACAAATTCTTATAGCGTAATCGGGAATCATCTTATTTATTCATATGCAACATACTTACTTATAAATTGTACATATAAAAACGAAAAGATTCAATACAGTAATCTATCAAAATTTTCCTATACATTTTATTTTTATAATAAACCGTTTTCTAAGAAATGGTTACTTTTAAATGAGAAGAGTCTTTACTATCTCTTTCTTATTTTTTGAATAGAATACTAAAGTTTTTTTAATGATATGATATAGCTAAGTTTATGTCATTTTGAGCTCTATTCTTTTCATACATTAAATCTATAGTGTAATGACTGAATTTCGTGTTAATATAGAATAATTAAAAAATTATTGAGTAGGAGATGGATTATGGTACAAATTCAGCAACCGACCAAAACTAATAAAGAACTATTTACGATTCTCGTGTCCGATCAAATGGACAAACAAGGTTTAAAACCGGTTCTTGAAAGCTCAATAGTTAACGTGGTTTTTGAATCAATAAAAGATACAACTGTTTCTCTAGATGAAGTTGATGCCCTTCTCATTAGAAGTGCCACAACTGTAACAAAAGAACTTATTGAGAAAATGCCCAGCTTAAAAATAATTGGTAGGGCAGGCGTAGGTGTAGACAATGTAGACATGGAGGCGGCCACCTCTCATGGAGTTGTTGTCATTAATGCTCCTGATGGGAATACGATATCAACGGCAGAACATACCTTTGCTATGTTAGCTTCTCTCGTTCGAAATATTCCTCAAGCAAACCAATCTATGAAAGAAGGGCGATGGGACCGTAAGTCTTATCAGGGAGAAGAACTATATGGTAAAACATTAGGCATCATTGGATTTGGAAGAATAGGAGCCGAATTAGCTTCTAGGGCCAGAGCGTTCCGAATGAATGTGATCGCTTATGATCCGTTTTTAACAAAAACACGAGCTGAAAAAAACAATGTTGTCCCAGTTGAATTAAGTGAGGTTCTTTCGAATAGTGATTTCATCACTGTCCATACCCCTCTGACAAAAGACACAAAAGGATTATTAAACCGGCAGACACTTAAACAAACAAAACCAGGTGTTTATATTTTAAATTGTGCTCGAGGTGGGATCATTGATGAGGAAGCATTGTATGAAGCCATTACTGATGGGCAAGTAAAGGGCGCAGCTATCGATGTATTTGAAGAAGAACCTGCTAAAAACCATCCGTTAACTAAATTAGAACAAGTAATTACTACACCACATATTGCAGCGTCAACAACCGAAGCTCAAAAAAATGTTGCAGAACAAGTTGCTGTTGAAGTATTAGACTTTCTTGAAGGGAACCCTGCTCCTCATGCGTTAAACTTACCATACCTTGAAGGTAATATATTCGAGAAATTTTCTCCTGTCACTAAATTAACTAGAACTCTTGGAGAAATGACTTCTCAACTATTCCGTGAACCAGTTAAACAAATTGAGATCAGCTATGCTGGTGAGATCTCTCATCAAGAAACAGGATTATTTAATCGAAGTTTTCTTGCTGGTTTTTTTCGTCATAGAATAGATGAATATGTCAATGAAGTTAACTCTTCTTGGATAGCTAAACAACGAGATGTTCAAGTAGTTGAAAAACATGAGAATGAATCTCAAGGCTATTCCAATTTTGTTAAAGCAACCATCTATGGAGAAGGAAATTCTATCGAAGTTTATGGTACATTTAGCCAAGAAATTGGCCCAAGAATTGTTCAAGTAAACGGCTTCTCTTTTGATTTCCAACCGGCGAAACATACTTTGTACGTTCAACATAATGATAGACCAGGGGTTATTGGGAAAGTAGGACAACTGTTAGGTACTCATGATATCAATATTGCAGCAATGCAAGTAGGCCGAAAACAGGAAGGTGGTAAAGCAATTATGCTTATGTCTACTGATAAAGAGTGCGATAAGTCTGTTCTCGAAGCTTTTGCTAAAATTGAAGAAATTGTCTCCGTCTCAAGTATCGAATTATAATTATTTACGACTTTATAGCATCGCGAACTTTCCTTAAACGAAGGAAGTTCGCGTTTTTTATTTACATTATACCCATTTTTAAATAACGCTGATCAGGATCGACTCGTTTTCCGTCTACGAACACCAAATCCCCTTATAGTTTTGTTTTACAATGGGTCATGAATCCGTATTATTAATTATGTAAAATGCTTACGTTCCTTCGTATGAATTGTCAAGGTTCTAGACATAAACATCAAGTTTTTTAGAATTAATAAATTGAATTAGTCTCCTCTTCTATGGTAAAGTTGTACTTATGCACATATTTCACACATAGACAAAGAAAGGTTGATTAAAAAAATGAAGAGAATGAACAAAAAAGCTCTACTTGCTCTTCCACTTTCAGCAGCAATTCTTCTAGCTGCATGTGGCGGAGAAAATGATGAGGCAAATAACGGAGACAATTCCGCTAATCAAGAAAATAACAACATTACTGAAGAAGAGAATAATAATTTAGCTAGTAATGAAAATGGTGAGGGAGACATGGATGGTGAAGCTGATATGGAAGCTGATCCAGAAGAAGCGGTAGCTACTGTCAATGGAGAAGAAATTAAAATGGCAGATCTTCAAGCTCAAATGGCACAATATCAGCAAATGTTTGCCCAGCAAGGTGTTGATTTTGAAGATGAAGAAAATGCAGAGATGCTTATGCAAATTCAACAAGGTATTCTTGATCAACTGATTACTCAAGAAGTAATCACACAAGAAGCACGTGATAAAGACATCGAAGTATCTGAAGAAGAATTGGAAGCAGAACTTGAAGAAATTCGCGCTCAGTTTGAAAGTGAAGAAGAGTTAGAAGAGTATCTAGCTACTCAGAACTATACGGTTGAAGAAATGGAAGAAGAAATTCGTGATATTTTATTAATTGAAGAATTTCGCAAAATGGAACATGTTGATGAAGATGAATTTGATGTGACTGAAGACGAAGTTAGAGAATACTACGACCAATTAGCTATGCAAGATCCTGAAATTGCTGAGTTTGAAGAGATTGAAGACGAGTTAGAGAGTGAAGTCAAAGAACAACAATATATACAACAACTTCGTGACGACGCTGACATCGAAATTCTTATCTAGATTTACTATTAAGAATTAATACTAGAAACAACCATATCGGCAGATTATCGAGAACCTCCACCTTTTTCAAAAGGTGGAGGTTTTTTTTATTATTCATAAATTCTATTGAGAACAGCTTTTACTAAGACCAAAGAAGATCGCAAACCATCCCCACACCCCAATAAGATGGTTTGCGATCTAAGCACCCAAAAAAGCTGTTGAGAAGAATTTTCCAACAGCCCAATCTCGGGTATTTATTTGGTTTTAATTCTTATTTGAATACGTCTTTCCCTCGCTCATAAAGGACATCTTCCGTTCCTTCTCTCGCGTTAACTACCCTTGCAATTGCAAAAAAGTAGTCAGATAAACGATTTAAATATGCAATTGAATGGGGGGGAGTTTCTGATTGCTCATTGACTCTTACAACTAACCGTTCTGCTCTTCTAGCAACTGTTCGACAAACATGGAGTTGCGCTGCCCCTTTTTCGCCACCAGGTAAAATAAACTTCCGCAATTCAGGCGCTTCCTCCCAATATTTATCGATACTATTTTCTAAATCATCAATATACTCTTTTTTCACTGCCCATTCATGATTATTTGTCACGTTAGCTAAATCACCGCCAAGATCAAAAAGTTCATGCTGAATTTTAGTAAGTTGTTCAATCATATCTTTATGCATTTTTTCGTTAAGAAACGTCACGGCAAGACCAATTTCGCTATTTAGTTCATCTACTGTTCCATAAGCTTCTACTCGTTCATGAGTTTTTTTTACTTTTTGTCCAATCAGGTGTGTATCTCCCTGATCGCCTTTTTTTGTGTAAATTTTCATAAAATGCCAAACCTCCTAGTATTTCTGTTCATTCATTGATCTGTATTTTTCATTATACAAACTATCACTAAAAATAGCACTCAGAAACAATTATATTGCTCCATTCGTTTGTTTATTTTCTAAATTCTTAGTAAGATATTAATGACACGATAGGAGGGTATTTTTATGAGTGTAGAGGAACATAAACAAGAAGCACCAACAAAAGTTTCATGTATGGTTCTTACAGTTTCAGACACAAGGTCATTAGAAACAGATAAGAGTGGTCATATTATGAAGGAAATGTTAGAAGAAGCTGGTTACTCTGTCATAAAACACGAAATAGTTAAAGATAGCTTAACTGACATCCAGCAATGGATTCGTTATGCTGACAATAGTGAGAACGTTGAAGCGTTACTTTTAAACGGTGGGACGGGAATCACATTCAGAGATACTACATACGAAGCAGTATCCACGATGCTTGATAAGGAACTACCAGGATTCGGTGAATTATTCCGTTATTTAAGTTACGAAAAAGATATTGGTCCCGCAGCGATGCTTAGCAGAGCGATTGCTGGTGTAAGAGGATACACGGCTGTTTTCTCAACTCCTGGATCATCTGGTGCAGTGAAACTTGCCATGAAAGAATTGATTGTTCCAGAACTTGCACATGTGATGAGAGAAATTTACAAAGATAAAAAATTATAAATTGAAAAAACGGTCTAATCGGGCCGTTTTTTGTTGATTAAAAGGAAGTTACATTGTATTTTTTACATGAATCTGCTTTTTGCACACCACTTATTACACCTTTTTTGCTCCACCAGCACCTTTATTTTGTGATACCATATCACGGTCAAAATCTTTTTACTACGCTAATCTCTCTTCAAAGTCTAATATGCAGTAATCTATAAAATAACCTCCCCAAAAATAAAAAGGCCGCCCAACATTCATTGGAACTGCCTTTTTATGTTACTTGTGAAACAAGATTATACCTGTTTTTTTTATAAATCTTGCGAAGATCCGTAAGGTAAAAACACAGAAAATGTCGTTCCTTCTCCCATTTTGCTATGAGCAGATACTTTTCCTCGATGGGCATCTACAATATTTTTGACTATTGCTAGACCTAGACCTGTTCCGGAACGTCCTCTTGTTCTGGCCTTATCAGCCTTATAGAATCGCTCAAATACGAACGGAAGGTCATCTTCAGGAATTCCTCCACCTGTGTCTTCTACTTCTAGTTTAACGCCATTATGGAAATGCTCTAGACGGAGAGTGACTACTCCATCATCTGGAGTATGCCTAATCGCATTGTCAATCAAATTAGTTAATATTTGCTCGACTCGGTCTTGATCTGCATAAACGGGTTGATTTATCTCATGAATATCTCCTACTAGCTCTACATCATGCTCTTTTGCTACACCTTGAAACTTTCGAACAATTCTATTTGAAAATTCCTCAATTTCTAATGGTTCTATATTAAGTTGAATATGTCCGGCTTCCATTCTTGCTAAATCTAATAATTCATTTACTAACCTACCCATTCTCAGTGATTCATCATAAATAATTTGGGCTAGTTCTTTCTTCTCTTCTTCACTACCAGCAATATCATCAACAATTGCCTCACTATAACCTTGTAGCATCGAAATTGGCGTCCGAAGTTCATGAGACACATTAGCAATAAAATCTTTTCTTAATTTATCATGCAAACGTTCTTCCGTCATATCTCGAAGGACAGCAACTGCTCCACGAACATGCTCTTGATCATAAAGCGGAGTCATTAAGATAACCCAACTTCGACCTTGAACGTCGACTTCTCCCATTTGCTCTCTTTCTTCTTTGACAACAAGTTCAAATAGGTTTTGCAACTCTTCAGGTAACTCTCCTGACTCTTCCACTTCATATCCTTGTTCAAATAACCAAGCTCCAATAAATTCATTTGCTGGTGGATTCGTAACCATCACTGCACCGTCACGGTCAAGAGTTATAACACCATCTGCCATTGAACTTAATATTCGTGAAAGCTGTTCCTTCTCCTGATTTAGAGCATTTAAATTCGTATTTAGTGCTCGAGCCATTCGATTAAAAGCAATTCCTAATAATCCTATTTCATCGTTTGTTAAAATAGGCACTTTCGTATCAAAATTCCCTTTAGCAACTTCTAAGGACGCTTTCCTCATTTTCCTTAATGGAGCAGTAATCCTCGTTGTTAAGAAAAAAGCGAATACGGTTGTTAATACTATTGCGATACCAGCCGATAAATATATGATATTTTTCGTTTGGTTTGAAGCTTCTTCCACAACATCAAGAGATTGATAAAGAAACAACGAACCTCTTTGCCCAGTAGCAAACTCAACTGGAAGACCGACGACCATCACTTCTTCTGTTATTTGTTCACCACTAACAGGAAACGTATAATTTCCTTGTGTTACAACTGTCTCATTTGAGTTAATCACTCGAGATAAAACCTCGTCCTCATAAAAAATGGAAATAGGTAAATCATCTACGGTTTCATGTGATGTATACCAATACTCATCTTCATCAAGGATAATCAACGCTTTCGTAGAATATGTTTCTGATATCTTTCTACTCATCGTAAATGCCGCATCATCCGTTTCTCCATCCTCTAATAATGATACAATCAAAGTAGCATGATTCATTAATTCACTCTCTGCATGATCCGTATGAAATCTCTCAAAATACTGCAATAATAAGACAGTTAATATAACAAGTACAACAGAAACAAGGAGGAGAATCGTAAACCACAGTTTGCCTACGACACTACGCCAAAACATCATTATTCTCTCACAGCCTCAAATTTATAACCTACTCCCCAAACCGTTGATATCATATTTGCCGCTTCTGGAGAGACTTTATTTAACTTTTCTCTAAGACGTTTTATATGTGTATCAACCGTTCGTAGGTCTCCGAAGAACTCATAGTTCCAAACATCTTTAAGTAACTGCTCTCTTGCAAAAACTTTGTCTGGCGCTAGTGCAAGATAATGTAATAATTCATATTCTTTTGGTGTTAAGTTGATATGTTTGCCTTCAGCTGTTACACGATGGGCATCATTATCAATTGTCAAGTGTGGGAAAACAAGTACATCTTTCGTCGTTGTCTCCGTCTGTAAGAATTTAGTTGACGATGCTCTTCTTAATAATGCTTTTACACGAAGAACTACTTCTCTTGGGCTAAATGGTTTTACAATATAATCATCCGTTCCTGCTTCAAACCCCTGAACTCGGTTAGCTTCTTCCCCTTTAGCGGTCAACATAATAATTGGCGTTGCTTTCTGTTTACGAATTTCTTCACAGACTTCTATTCCATCAATACCAGGCATCATTAGATCTAATACAATTAAATCATAATCTTCTGCTAATGCCATACTTAATGCTTTTTCACCATTTTCTGCATCATCTACATCATATTCTTCACGCTCTAAATACATTTTTAATAAACGTCTAATACGCTCTTCATCATCGACTACTAAAATTTTTGCCTCATTTGCCATTGTCATTTCCCCCTTAAGACTCTTGCTGAATTATTTACTATTATAAAATGAAATCGTTTTAGTCTTTTTTCACATTTATTGTAACATGTTACAGCATTATAGTGTATATGTCTTTCATAAAGAGCAGCACCGAGGGTGCTGCTCTAATTATCATGCATATGAATGCAAACCTGCTATAACTAAATTAACAAAAATCAAGTTAAACATAATCAGCGCAAAACCAATCACACATAACCATGCACTTTTTTCACCGTGCCATCCTTTCGATAACCTAAGATGCAAATAGACAACATAAAATAGAAATGTAATTAATGCCCAAACTTCTTTTGGATCCCAACCCCAAAACCGTGTCCAAGCAATTTGAGCCCATATCATAGCAAAAATCAATCCACCTAAAGCGAAAATTGGCAGACCAATTGCTATCGCTCGATAGCTTATTTCATCTACTGTTTGTGGGTTTACACTTTTAAGTAATGGTTGAATAGCTCCACCAATCGGTTTTCTTAACGATAGCCTTAATAAAAGATATAACACTAACCCACCTAAAACAGACCATAGTACTGTATTTAAATCTGCACTTTCAATATATGCTGGAACTTCTATAAAAGGATTGATACCCTGCTCAGAAATAAGCTCTCCTTCATTTGGTCCAATAATAGGTGGGAAAACATAATTTATTTCAGCTTCGTTGCCTTGTTCGTTAACAAATTCAAATGTTGCTTGATAATCAGCAGCCCCAAAACTAAAACCTAGTATGACGTATGCAAGGGTGCATAACAACGTATACATGATGAACTCTAGTCCTTTTACTTTCTTTGTTGCTTTATTAAAATCAATGACCTTCACCAAATAGATGAGTCCACTGACAAATCCTATTGCTAGAATTCCTTGTCCAATTACTGTGGTAATAACATGAATCGTTAACCAATGAGATTGCAAGGCAGGTATTAATGGCTGCACTTCTCCTGGAAACATGGAAGCATAGGCAACAATGAGCATAACGATTGGCATCGTAAATAATCCAAGATAATTATTACGATAAATAGCATAGATGATGATGAACCCTAAATTGATCGCTATCCCTAACGCCGTCGTATACTCAAACATATTACTTACAGGAGCATATCCAACACCAATCCACCTCGTTGTGAAGTAAGTCATCATAGCTAAGAAAGCTGCAATAGATGAAATATAGCCAAGCAGACCAGCTTTATTTTTTTCTAGTCCCTGCTTATTTTTAAATTTTTTCCCTGTTACAGATACAGCAAATAACACTGTCGCCGCAAAATAAAGAAAGAAAGATGCATACATGAAATTACTACTTAGTTCGATCATCGTCCTGACTCACTCCTTTATTATCCTTATCAGTTTGGTCCAGTGGTAAAGGAATATGAGTGTTATCAGAAACCAACTGAAAATCATTCTTCAGTGCCTGCCAATTTTTATTCGCATGGCCTGCTAATAACAGCGTCCCTTCACGATTTTGAATCCAAATCCGACGATGGTGCCAATATGATCCCTGTATGAAACCGATCATAAATATAATTCCTCCAAGAGAGATAATCGGTAATGTTCGATCTTTACGAATTGTTAGGCCAGTAACATCTACCATTTCTGCACCAGTCATGCGGATCGTATGATCGTTCTCACCATTTAGAGCCTCATTAACTTGAATACCGATTAAACTTATTTCCCCTTCGTCTTCATTCGCTCCAGGGGGAAATACTTCAAAGATAATACGCGGGTTGTCTGGTATTCTGTTTATTGTTGTTGGTTCTCGATTATCGTCAATGATAAAGTTAGGAAAATACTCCATGATTTCAACTCTATAACCATTATCAAATTCAAATGTTTTTTGTGGATCATTTAAATTAACAGTGAACTCTATATCCGAAAAATCTGCATCTACTGTTTCACTTTCTAATGTAAAAGTAAATTCGGATAGTTCATTCAATTTGAAATCAACTTGATAAAGCGAAAATCCCTCAAACGTTAACGGATCGTTTACTCGAATATCATAATCTTTGATTTCTTCTAATTCGGTTTCACTTCCTACCGTTCCATCACTAGTCCTTTTTAATAATGTTGCCGACGTTTGATATGTTTTCACAACAGGACCATCAGCTCTTGATAACGCGTCTTGATACTTTTCATCTTCTTCATCATATAATTCAATTAAAAAATCATTATTTCTTAAAAAATATTCTCCATTGGTTCCACTAACTACTTCATGCTCTCCTTCACGTACCCACATGTGCTCATCTAAGTACATTTCAGGAAAAAATCGTAACATTCCTCCTATGAGAAAGATGATTAGTCCGACGTGGTTAACATAAGGCCCCCACCTAGCAAATCGACCTTTTTCGGCTAGAAGATTACCATTTTCCCTACGTATGTTATATCGTTTTTCTTTTAATAGTTTTTCCGCTTTTTGTATTTCTTCATCAATGTTATCAATTTTGTTTGATTCCCCAAAAAGCCTTTGTCTCTTAAGAAAACCTTCGTGCCTTGATACTCTTTGTGTTTTTAACGCTCTATATAGAGGAACGAATCGATCTAAACTAGCAATAACAAGGGAAATACCTAAAGAAGCAATCAATAACATATACCACCAAGAACTATATAAATTATGAAAACCTAATTGATAATATAGTTTACCCAATAGTCCATATTCTTGTTCATAATAAATAGTTGCATTTTCCCCCGGCGGAATATACATCTCTTGTGGGAATAACGTTCCTAGAGATGACGTGACTAATAGTAATACAATAATCCAAATTCCTACTTTTACGGAGGAAAAGAAGTTCCAAACTAAATCGACAGGTGATTTCTTATAAGTCTGTGAACGGCGAGCCACACCTTCATAACGCATGTTCGCCACTTTGCCCTTTTCTTCTTTAAGCGGTTTTCCACAAGACTCACATAAGTATGTCCCATATGGATTTAAATGACCGCATTCACATTTCACTTTTTCCATTTTGAACCTCCACTAGCTACTTGGAATTAATTCACTTAACGAGTCCAAGACTTGTTCTTCTGTTTTAGCACCAATCTGCCTTTCGGTTACAATGCCATTTTCATCTATTAAAAATGTTGCTGGAAGACTTCGGACTCCATATGCATTGCTTACTAGCATATTACGGTCAATAAACAATGGATAATCTAAACCTTGTCGCTGTTTATGCCTTTCTACTTGGAGTGTGGTTTCATTCACATTCACTGACACAATCCGCACACCTTTATCCTCATATTCCTCATAAAAATTTTGTAAGTATTGCATTTTATCTCGACAATACGTACAGTAAGTTGCCCAGAAATTCACATAAACACCTTCACCAGAAAGTTCTTGCAATTCAAAACGGTTTCCATCAAGATCTTCCAAGACAAAATTAGGGGCTTTATCACCTTGATCAACCAATCCTCTTTCATCCGCGAAATGATTGTAAAATGTATAACCAACCGCTGTAATCATAACGATTAATATAACAGACCGTATGAATAATCTACGCTGTTTCATCATACTCCCCCACTATCTCTTTTAAGAGTATCTCTCACTCTATATTAACATCACACAAATAGTGTTAACAGTCATGTGCGAGTGAGTTTGTGAACATTATGTGACAGCCAATTCTCTCAGTTGTTTTACTTCATGAGGCTTTAGTTCTCGAAATTCTCCAGCATTCATACCACGAAGATGTAAAAAACCATAATTTTCTCTTTTAAGCTTTAATACAGGATGACCTACCGCTTCTAACATTCGGCGAACTTGACGATTTTTACCTTCGTGGATCGATATTTCGACGATAGAGGAATTCTTAGTCTTATCTGTTTTTTTGACTTTTACTTGTGCAGGTGCTGTTTTGCCGTCTTCTAGTTGCACGCCTTTTTCTAATTTTTTAAGCGTTTCTCTTAAAGGCATTCCTTCTACTTTTGCAATATAGGTCTTTTTAATCTTATATTTTGGATGCATAAGTAAATTAGCAAATTCTCCATCATTGGTTAATAACAACAATCCAGAAGTGTCAAAATCTAATCGTCCAATAGGATAGATGCGTTGCTCCACATCAATATAATCTGTTACTACTTTTCTGCCAAATTCGTCTGAAACACTGGATATTACCCCAGTTGGTTTATACATTAAAAAGTAAACTGGTTCCTCTTTATTAATCGGAACCCCATCAACCACTACTTCATCCTTCGATGCATCCACTTTCGTACCAAGTTCCGTTACTTTATGCCCATTTACGGATACTTTACCACTTGTAATTAGTCCTTCTGCTTTCCTTCTTGACGTGATTCCTGCTTGAGCAATCACTTTTTGTAAACGTTCCATTTCTTTCACCTCAGCCTCATCATATCATTATCTTTATTGTCGTCGACAGTAATTGGATTCCAAACGTTAATTTTAGCTTTTTTTTTGTAAAGATACAACAAAAACCCTTGAATCTTTAGATTCAAGGGTAAACCTTCTATAAAAATACGAGTCGTACGATAATAATTGAAGCAATAATTCCTATTACATCTGCAGATAGTCCAACTTTCAAAGCGTCACCCATTTTTTTAATTCCAACGGCTCCAAAGTATACTGTAAGAACATAAAAGGTAGTATCCGTGCTCCCTTGCATCGTAGACGCTAATCTTCCAATAAAAGAATCTGGTCCATAGGTTGCAATAAGATCACTTGTCATTCCCAACGCTCCATTTCCAGAAAGTGGTCTAATGAGAGCAAGCGGTAAAATTTCAGTCGGAATATAAAATAATGCAAATAAAGGACGTAATGCATCAATAAAAAAATCTAACGCTCCTGACTCTCGGAACACTTTAATAGAAACAAGCATCCCTACTAAGTAAGGGATGATAGAAAAGGATAGGTTAACGCCTTCTTTCGCTCCATCAGTAAACGCCTCATATGTGGGGACTTTTTTCCAGGTTGCGATTAGTAATATAATAAATATGAATGAAGGGATGATCCAGATGGAAATCGCCGACAAACCACTCAATAGCTATCACGTCCCTTTTTTAACCTTCTATAATAAAAAAAGCGGTCAATGAGAATTGCCCCAATGGTAGAACACGTTGTAGCTAAAATCGTTGTTACAACGATTTCTGTTGGTGCAATAGAATTATATTCAATCCGAAGTGCAATAACCGTTGTTGGTATAATCGTTAAGCTAGCCGTGTTAATCGCTAATAATGTAATCATCGATCGACTTGCTTCATCTTTATCATGATTTAATTTTTTTAACTCTTTCATCGCTTTAATTCCCATTGGTGTCGCTGCATTACCTAACCCAAACATATTGGCACTCATATTGGAAACGATATAACCAAAAGCTGGATGTCCACGAGGGATGTCTGGAAACAGGCGTGATACAAGTGGGTGTAACCACTCCCCGACTTTGGTCAAAATACCGGCAAGTTCTGCGATTTTCATCATTCCTAACCAAAAGGTTAAAACGCTAATTAATCCAATACAGATAACGACTGCTTCCTTTGCCCCTGAAAAAATTGCTTCATTGACATCCTCCATGTTTCCATTAATTGCAGCAAAAATAAATCCGATAAAAAATAAACTTACCCAAATCACGTTAACCATATGAAAACGCCTCATTTATCATAAACAATTTCTTTAGCCATTTTTTATAAAAAGATTCTTGTTGAATTTCTGCTCCTTTGTAATGTAATGGGACGATTCCGATGACTTCATTATTTAATTCGACTTGGATCGTTCCAATCGGAGAAGGATACCCTTCTTTTTTCCAACGCTCCTCATTGGTTGGATTAGGTACGATAACCCGTCGAGATAAGTTTTGCTTGTCCTTTTCTGATACAGGATACTCAAATGAGAAATCTGCTTCTAACTTATCTTTATAAAACGGATCTTCTATTTGCTCAACCACTCCTTTTTTTATAACCGTTTGTAAATCAAACTTAGAGTAGCCCCAATCAAATAAATTCATATGGTCATTCCAGTCACTAGGGGCATTGATCGTTACTGCTATAAATTTCAAGTCATCTTTCTCTGCCGTTGATACAAGCGTTCTTTTCGCTCTTTTCGTATAACCTGTTTTTCCCCCTGTTGAATATTTGTACAATTGCGTGAGTAGTCGATTCTTATTTTTAAAAACTCGAATCCGATCTTCTTCCGTTTTTGATGTATACGATTTTGTCGAAGATACCTCTGCATATGTTGGATTTTTCATAGCATACTGGGTTAATAAAGCCATATCAAAAGCAGTTGAATAATGTTCTTCATGGTCATCTAGTCCATGCGGATTCGAAAAAAATGTATTTTTCATCCCGATTTCTTCCGCTTTTTGATTCATCAAATATACAAAACCTTCTAAACTTCCTCCTACGTGTTCTGCAATCGCAACTGCAGCATCATTTCCTGAACGCAACATTAATCCATAAATCAAATCCTTCAAAAGAATCTTTTCATTTTCAGCTAAATATATCGAGGAGCCTTCTGTCCATGCTGCGTTTTTCGACACTTTTACTGTGTCGTCCAAATCACCGTACTCAATAGCCAATATCGCAGTCATTATTTTTGTAATACTAGCAATTCTCATTTGTGTTTCCGCTTCTTTTTCAAACAATACTCTTCCACTTTCTTGCTCAATAAGAACAGCTCCTTGAGCAGAAACTCCTTGATTGTAAGCTTCGTCTTCAGACACCTCTGCCCCGATTAATAACAAGATTGTTATCCCACAAAAGAATAAAACAATATGGTTTTTCTTCATTATTTTCCTCCGTTCATAGATAGCGACGAGAGTTATCATCACCAATAAAGACGTATTATCTCTTCCTTCCTCAAACAAAGGAAGAGACACAAATGAACCATTATTTGTACACTTATCATTTCTTAAGTCTAATCTGACCTCTTTAAGAACCAATTTATGCAAAAAAAAATAAAGTATGTCCAAATCATTTCTACTTTAATGGAATATCTATCATTTAATTGTAAATGCTATTTTTAACCACTAACAAAAGAGGGAAGGTGAAGGGGTTGAACGAGACCTTTTGGTTAGATACGTTAAGAGTAATTGTTAGAATTTCAACGATCTTACCATTACTACTTGTTGTCACTTTATATATGGGAAAAAGAGCCATTGGTCAACTACCTCTGTTCGATTTTCTAGTTATCGTCACCCTCGCTTCTGTTACAGGGGCAGATATCGCTGACCCGAACATTCAACATTTCCATACAGTGATCGCTATTTTATTCATTGCCCTTCTACAAAAAATTGTGAGTTATCTACTCATAAATAAAAAATGGCTAGGACAAAAAATGACATTTAAACCAACAGTGGTCATTGAACACGGTGTGCTTTTAATTAAAAATATAGAAAGTATTCGCTATTCTATTGATAATGTTTTACAGATGCTTCGAGAAAAAGACGTCTTTGATCTTTCTATCGTGAAATTAGCTATCGTGGAAGCAAATGGTAAACTAACAATTTTTCGCGAATACAAAAATAATCCTGTTACAATAGAAGATCTCAATATAAATAAAAAATCTTCTAACCTTGCTTACCCAGTGATTATCGAAGGGCAAGTATATGTTAATATGCTAAAATATTTAAACCTGTCTTTAAGTTGGTTACATACAGAACTGCAGAAAAAAGGCATTAATCATATGGAACATGTTTTGTTTGCCAGTGTCAGTGAAGAAGGCTACCTTCATATATCATTAAAAAATCAAACCAATAAAGGCATGCCATTTCATCACTAAAGTATCTTAGATATTTTTACCTACTTTCAAGATTCAACTTGAAAAATAATGAGATTTAAAAATACATATACCTTTTTTACCCTTTTGGTTTAAACAGTAAAGCTGCAATAAAACTGAAAATAATCGCTGAAGAAATACCTGCGCTTGTCACTTCAAATATTCCAGTTAAAATACCAACCCACCCATTTTGTTCTGCTTCTGTTATAGCGCCATGAACGAGTGCATTACCAAAACTTGTGATAGGAACTGTTGCCCCTGCACCTGCAAAATCAATGAGCGGTTCATATAAGCCAATGCCATCTAAAACAGCACCTGATACAACTAACGTACTAAGTGTATGAGCGGGTGTTAATTTTCCAACGTCCAATAATACTTGACCAATGACACAAATAATACCGCCAACAATAAACGCATTTACGAATATCAATCGATTTTCCTCCTTTAATTAAAATAAATAAAATAGATTAATTACAGTCCAAAAAATGTCATTTTAATGATCACAATGAAAAATGCTGCAACTACCCCAAAAACAATAACAGCCGCGGCTAATTTAAACATATTGGAGGATACACCTAGTACATATCCTTCAGTTCGATGTTCGATTGCTGCAGAAGCCATTGAATTTGCAAAACCAGTTACAGGAACAGCCGAACCAGCTCCAGCAAAGTGTCCAAAACGGTCATAAACACCTAACCCTGTTAACAAGGTAGCTAAAAATATTAATGTTGCTACCGTAGGGTCTCCTGCTGTTTTTTCTGTAAAATCAAAATAATATATGTAACCCGTTTGAACCAATTGTCCAAAGGTACAAACTAAACCTCCAATCAGAAAAGCCTTTATACAATTTTTCATTACTGGCCGTTTTGCTTCATGTTTTCTTGCAATTTTTTGATACGCTCTTTGCGTTGGTGAAACTTTTGAATCCTTTGCCATTTTTAAACACCTGCTTTCAAATCTTTATCAACTTTTTTCAAATCGTCTTCCAGCTGTTTTCGAGTTATTTCTTGGTCACTGAGTTTCTGTTTTAATTCTGTTAATTCCAATTCAATCTTTTTATCTGTTGATACTTCCACTGTCCCATCTGGATTTTCAGCTTCTAATTTATCTTTCGCTTCTTTTCTAATGTCTTTTAGAAAAAATCGATCAAATCCTCTAACATCTAAATGAACATACACATCCTTTTTATTAGAAACAGCTGTCGCATCGTCTACTCGGTCCAATTCTTTAACTGTTTTCTCTGCATCTTCAGCAACTTTCTGTGATATTTCACTAGCATCGTCTGCTGATTGTGCTTCAAATGTTTTCTGACCAGTATCACACCCACCTAGATTTAGTAATAAAAATATAAATAGAAAAATAAATGATTTCTTCATATTCACTTCATCATCCTTTCCGCATTCTACTTTTAGTATTGGAAAATCACCCATAAATATGTTGGAAAAAAAGGGTAGTCAATTTATTCAATTACCACTCCATTTCAGAAATAACTAAAAAAAACACATACAAGAATTCTCCTGTACATGCTTTAATAAAATAAATGATAATAAACTCTTTACTTAGAATTAACATTTTTAATTTATACAATGGAACAATTAAAAATAGAAGATTCAGTGTGACTCCCGAAGAAGCACGAGAAGGCTTAAAGTTTATTCGCTTTTCCTTTTTCCTTTGTTTGTAAATCACGATACCAAAGACTATGACGATGTTTCACATAACTTTTATCTACTTTACCAGTAAACATACCTGGTAACATGTTGCGATTTTCTTTGAATAAAAAAGCAGCCATATGCCCGATAAATGCGAATATTATCAACACTGTTCCGATGTTATGCCCCATCGTTACTATAACCATCATTGTATTTGAAATATTAACTCCCATTAAGTTTTGATATACTTTCACGATCCCAGTTCCAATTAATAACAAAATCGCTACAGCAAATAATAAGTAAGCAAGTCGTTGTTCAGGTAAATACTTCTCACTAGGTGGCTCTTGTTTCTTCAAAATCATCGCTTTCATTAAAATCAAAGACGCTTTCATATCACCTTTTTTTGGGATGATAGCATATTCTTTTCGAATAACATGAAAGAAAGCATGATAAATAATGATAAAAATTAAGATTGATGCAAAAATATAGTGAACCCACAATGTCATCTCATAACTTGTTAACCAATTGGTTCCGAATGGCTGCCATAATAGATAACGACCATACAGTGGAAGCTGTCCCAAACCTGTGATGATTAACATAATAATCGAGATAGCACTTACCCAGTGAACAAACCTATTAGATTTAGATTGACGTACAATTTTTTCGGCGGAGTTGTTTTTATTCATTCGAAGACTCCTCCTCTTTTTCACCTTTTAACGTTTTATAAGCAGTTATCCCTGCAGCAGCAGCTCCTGCTACTGGAGCTATCATCATAGCTAACGTGAAGCCATGAGCTGTATCAAGTAAATTTTCCACATCTGGTTTCATATGTGGTCGCCCAGGACGTTGGTCATTATTTGCTTGTTTATCTTTAGCAATTGCCTCATCTATTATTTCAAACGGAACGTCTGATACGTACAATGTATGTGTGCCACCATTTTCATCATCACCATACACATAACCACCAATTTCTTCTGCTCTGGTAGACGCCTCTTGTTTGATTTGATTTAGTGGACCAAACGTAATGGCATCTTTTGGACAACTGGTTTCACAAGCTGGCTTTTGTCCTTTTTCAAGTAAGTCAACACACATATCACACTTAAACATGACTCCTCCACCTGCTAAGTCAGGCATAAGATTCATGTATATTCCAACTCCAGCTTGGCGTTGTGGAATATCCCATGGACAAGCTGAGCGACATTTTGCTCCTCCCATACAGAAGTCTTCATCAATCGTAACTGCTCCATGCTCACTTTTGTGAATCACACCAAAAGGACATAGTTTTTGACAAGTTGCATCATCACAATGCATACATCTGCGAGGAACGGAAACTTTTTTCGTCACTCCGTTATGCTCTACTTCTACCTTATCAACAAACGTCCAGTTGTAAGGTGTCAGCCTGCCCGTTTGATCTTGTTCCCCTGACCAATCTTCATGGTGTTTTTGTGGCCAATAATCTTTTATCGGTTTTTCCGGTTGAGGAAATCGATCAGCATTTTTCGTTTTGCAAGCCGTCACACAAAGTGGAGTATCTTCCAATTCACACCCATCGCATTTCGTCAAATCAATAATCGATCCAATCTGTTTTGAATCCTCTACCCCTGTTGCCGAAACCCATTTTTGTTTTGTTGTCATTACAGCCGCAGCAGCTGTTGCTGCGCTTGCTCGTTTGATAAATGATCTTCTATCCACATAATCCCCTCCAATTTCACAAATACTAATACCCCTACTAGTATTTAATCATAAAACTGACACTTGTCGAAGATTTAAATGTGTCATTTGTTTGACAATTTTGATAAGATAAAATCGAACAGGAAGGGAGAATAGCATTAGATGGAATTAATGATTATTAGTCTCTTATTACTTATTTTTTTGACTCAGCTAATAACAATATGGCTCTATTTTAAAAGAAAACCTCTTACTAAAGGCGATAAATTGAACGGGAATAAAACTCCCATCTCGCAAATGCAACAAAATAATAAAGAAAGCCTAAAAGATGAATGGAATGAAGAAGTAAAACGAACGGTTGAACTTCAACTTATGAGAATTCGCAATGCTGTTCAAAAGCAAACAAGCAGCATTCATAAAAAAGAAATTGAATTGGCACCCAAATCTTTGATATTTGATGAAAAAGTTTTAATGCACGTTTACAATGAAAAACAACGGTCCATTCTTCAAACTTACATATCTAGCTTTCATACATACTTACAGCGATTTTGGTATACGAAAAACGGTAAAATAAAGACGGTTTTCCCCGGAACGACTGAAAATACAAATTCAGAAGTAGCTCAACTTTCTCAAGCTTCTCATGAGCTTTGTCACCTAATGGATACTTGGATAAAGGAACTTCAGGTTCGTTAAGCGAACATTTATACGACAGAGTTTTGTGTGAAACTAAGTATAACCGCAGGAAATAAACACTCCGCTTATATCCACTTATTAAGCCTCTTTTCGTTCCATAGTAGTGTTTAAATTATTATCGCGTGCATTTAACAGATCCAACAAAAAGAAGGAAGAGACCACAAATGGCCTCTTCCTTCTTTTTGTCATTATTATTTACTTTCTCTTTGTTTCACTTTCGTACGATAATCTGTTTCATAGTAGTCCAGCTCTTCGCGAACTTCTTGGAGTGGTCCTTCCATTGCTTTGACAATATCTTTAATTTTTACAGGAACATCTGATCGGAAACGAATTGCATTTTTACCAGTATATGCAGCTCTACTATCTTCAAACCAAATATCATAGTGCGGCTGGAAAAATTCTTCTACACATTGATGAAAAATCCAAAATAACGTTTTTTCAGCTGCACTTTTTCGGAAATTCTCACTTCTAAGTAATAAGTTCCCAGACTCTAACCCTTCATCAAAAAACACAAGCAGCCTGCGGAATTGATCAAGAATAAGTTGATAATCCTCTTCGGATGTATCATTACCTTCACTAATTAAATTTGATAACGTTGCTTCATTCAAGAAACTTCTCAATTTCTTTGATGCCACATCCATATTATCCATCGTAATCGTCAGTTGTTGTTTTACTAAATCATTTCCCATGTTAAAACCTCTCTCCTTCGTCATCTATATATTTATTTATCACGTTAACTGGCTTGAATATATACCAGTAACAAACAGTTAATAATCGATCGTTTTTATGACGCTTCGTTACTTCACATCTTGTTCATTTTTGGATAATTGTTGCTGAAATTTTTCAAAGAATAAATCCACTTCTTCTTCCACTTCATCTTCTGCCACTGATTCAGGAAGGGGTGGAAGCTCTTTAATTGATTGCAGTCCAAACTGCTCTAAGAAAAATTTAGTTGTTCCGTATAGAATTGCTCTTCCTGTTCTTTCTGCACGACCAACTTCTTTAATAAACCCTTTTCCATTAAGTGTACGGAGTGGGCGCTCCGATTTAACTCCTCGAATATCTTCTATTTCCACACGAGAAATCGGCTGTTTATATGCAATGATCGCTAATGACTCTAAAGATGCTTGAGAAAGTGTCGCTGATGTTGGAGATTGCACCAATTTCTTAAAATAACTAGCGTGTTCTTGTTTTGTCGTTAATTGATATCCACCAGCTACTTCTACTAATTGGATACCTCTTGTATTCGATTGATAATTTTCTTTCATTTCAGCTAAATAAAACTTGAGTGATTTACGATCAATTTGTAAAACGTCCATCATCTGATTTTCATCTATACCTTCTTCGCCAGAAACGAATAGAAGTCCTTCAATAACTGCTTTTATTTCATGACTTTTCAAACGATTGGACCTCCTTTTTGAAAATCATAATATCATCAAAATTTTGTTCTTGTTCGCATCGAATCGTATTTGATTTCATTAACTCTAGTAATGCAAGAAAGGTCACGACAATATGTTCATAACCATCTTCTTGAAACAACTCTGAGAAACGACTTTTACCACCGCGAAGATGTAATCGACCGATTATCTGTGACATTTTCAGTTCAATAGGAACCTCTTCCCGATGAACTTTAGAGTAAATCGGTTCATGTTTCTTTTTCCTTTTATTCATCTTTTGAAAAGCTTGAAGCATGTCATATATAGAAACATTTATTTTCGACTCTTCTTTGTCTTCTTCAAAATCACTTAGGAGTGGCGTAAGGTCAGTCATTGG
Source organism: Salipaludibacillus daqingensis (assembly GCF_029891575.1). Classification (GTDB taxonomy): domain Bacteria; phylum Bacillota; class Bacilli; order Bacillales; family Salisediminibacteriaceae; genus Salipaludibacillus; species Salipaludibacillus daqingensis. The sequence continues at coordinate 271,409 of NZ_JARZHF010000001.1, forward strand.
TTTGGAAAACAGCTCACTTCTCGCTAGCTCTCGGCCCTTTAAATCACCTGCCACTTCTTTATATTTTTTATATTCTATAAGTTTTTGCATCAAGTCTTCCCTCGGATCTTCCTCATCTAATAAGAGATCCTCATCCCAAACATCTTCTTCTACTGGGAGTAATAACTGACTTTTCATATGTAATAATGTAGAGGCCATCACCAAATATTCACTGGCCACATCTAACTGTAGTATTTGCATTGCATGAATATAAGTCATATATTGCTCCGTTATCTCTTTTACAGGGATATCGTATAGATCCAAATCATTTTTTTGAATGAGATGGAGTAACAAGTCCAACGGCCCCTCAAAGGAATGAAGCTTTACATTGTATTGCATTGGTTCACCATTCCCTTTCATTCATGAATGAATTATACCATATTCTTTTTTGTTGAATGAATAAAATATATGATTTCGTTATCTTCACATTCAGATTCGAATGGTTTATGATGAAAGTATAAATTAGATTTTTGGAGGAACTTATGAAAAACTATCCAGAGCCCTATTTAGATTATCTTATCCATTTCCATGCATCAAGAGATTACTTTGAATGTCATGAGATTATGGAAGAGTATTGGCTTGAAAATAACCGTCAAAAGAAATGGCTAGCTCTCATTCAATTAGCCGTCGCTGTTTATCATGAACGGCAAAAAAATTATTCTGGAAGTCTGAGATTGTATCGTAAAGTGTTATCTCATCTTAGGACAAATAAAAGCATGCTTGATGACTTAAGTATTCACCAAGCTGACTTGGAGCAGCTCGTTAAGTCACGCATAAAAAATATCCTAAATGACGGGGATTATCAACCGATGAATATTCCGATATTTGATGAAGATTTAATTCACCAATGCGTTCAACTTGCTGAAGAAAAAGGTTGGAAATGGTTATCATCTGAAGAAAAGGAACAAGAACTGATTTTCAGACATAAACTTCGTGATCGTTCTGATGTCATTCTCGCTCGGCAACATTCTCTCATAAAAAAGAAAAAAGAAAGGGAAGAGCAATAATCTTCCCTTTCTTTTTGGCTCTATTTACTAAAAGATTTTGATAAGTTCGCCATTTCTATCGCTCCGGCAGCAGCTTCCCAACCTTTGTTACCTGCTTTCGTTCCAGCACGCTCCACGGCTTGTTCGATACTATCTGTCGTTAGTACTCCGAAAATGACAGGAACACCACTAGATAACGAAACAGATGCGACCCCTTTAGATACTTCACTGCATACATAATCAAAATGAGGTGTGGACCCTCGAATAACGGTGCCTAATGTTACTACAGCGTCATACTTTCCAGACTCCGCCATACGTTTTGCAATTAACGGTATTTCATATGCACCTGGAACCCAAGCTACATCAATGTCATCTTCAGACACACCATGACGTTTAAATGCATCTTCTGCCCCGCCTAATAACTTACTTGTAATAAATTCATTGAATCTCCCTACAACAATTCCTACTTTTAATCCGGTTCCAATTAAATGTCCTTCAAATACTTGTCCCAATCTTAACGCCTCCTGTAATTTTAAAAAAATTATTACTCATGAACATGAGTTTTTGATTGTTCATTTTAATGAATGATGACAATCCGTTACTGTTCTCTCTTTTCAAAATTTTAAGAGGAGAACAGCACGAAATGTAATCTAAAAATTTAACAAATGGCCTAACTTTTCTTTTTTCACTCTCATATACTTCTCATTATTTTTTGAATGAGGCATTTGCAAAGCTACTCGGTCAACAACTTCTAAATCATACCCTTTTAAACCCGTAATTTTCCTAGGATTATTTGTTAATAATTTCATCTTGCGAATACCTAAGTCACGAAGGATTTGTGCACCGATACCATAATCCCTTAAATCAGGTGCAAAACCGAGTTTTTCATTAGCTTCGACAGTATCATAACCTTCTTCTTGAAGTTTATAAGCTTTCATTTTATTTAAGAGACCAATCCCTCGTCCTTCTTGACGCATATATAGAAGCACTCCAGATCCTGCCGCTTCTATTTGTGTAAGGGCTGCGTCTAATTGGGGGCCGCAATCACAACGTTGAGACCCAAACACATCTCCTGTTAAACATTCGGAATGAACTCTCACTAACGTTGGTTTTTCTCCTCCAACTTCCCCTTTTACGATCGCTACATGTTCTTTACCATCTACGATATTAGAATATGCGATTGCTTTGAATTCTCCAAATTGTGTTGGTAACTGAATTTCAACTTCCTTTTTGACTAACTTATCTTTTCGATTCCGATATTTTATTAAGTCTTTTATTGTAACCATTTTCAGTTCATGTTCATCAGCAATCTTACGGAGGTCAGGTACTCGAGCCATTGTACCATCCTCTTTCATTATTTCACATATAACACCTGCAGGTTTAGCACCACTCATTCTAGCTAAATCAACAGCTGCTTCCGTGTGACCGGCTCTTCTTAATACTCCTCCTTCTTTAGCAATCAAAGGAAAAATATGGCCAGGTCGTTGGAAATCTGTTCCTACAGTACTATCATCTATTAATGCTTTTACTGTCATTGCTCTTTCAGGTGCTGAGATTCCCGTTGTCGTATGTTTATGATCGACACTGACCGTAAAAGCTGTTCCATGGGGATCAGAGTTCCGATCTACCATTGGTACAAGCTCTAACTGTTCTGCTCTTTCCCGTGTAATAGGCGTACATACAAGCCCTCTCCCATGCGTGATCATAAAATTAATAACTTCCGGCGTTGTTTTTTCAGCTATGGATACAAAATCTCCTTCATTTTCACGGTCTTCATCATCACAAACGATGACAACCTCACCTTGAGCAAGAGCGTATATCGCTTCTTCAATTGGATCAAACATACTCATAATTATGAACCCCTTTCGTTATTTAAACCCATGTTCTTTTAGAAAACTTTCAGTCATTTTTTCAGATGATACTTCATCTGAAGAGAAACGATGCATCATTAATTCTTCAATATATTTTGTCAACATGTCGCATTCAATATTGACAATTTCTCCAGGACCTTTTTTACCAATTACTGTTTCTTGAACAGTATGAGGAATAAGAGAAATTGTAAATGTATCATGTGTTAATCCAAAGATGGTTAAGCTTGTTCCATCAACAGCAACACTGCCTTTCATCATCATGTACTTCCTTAAGTCTTTGCCAACTCCTATTTCATAGTAGATGGCATTATGCTCTGTTCGTTTTGACTTTATGACACCTGTTCCATCCACATGCCCGGTAACAAAGTGACCACCAAATCGTCCTTTTGCTGACATGGCACGTTCTAAGTTAACTTCAGAACGTACTTGCAGGTCTCGTAAGCTTGTATTTCTAACGGTTTCAGGCATCAAGTCCACTGTAAACGAATGATGATCAAACGTCGTTACCGTTAAACAAACACCGTTAATTGCAATACTATCTCCTAACTGAACATCAGATAGAATTTTCGATGCCAAGATTGTCATCTTTATTGCATCACCTGTTTGTTGTATGTGTTGAACGGTTCCTTTTTCTTCAACGATACCGGTGAACATTATTTTTCCCCCTCTTTATAAAATACAAATTTCACATCATCACCTATTCGTTCCATTGATTTAATTTCCAACCTTGGTGCTTCGTTTAAGTTTGTTATACCATTACCGGAAAAAGATGAACGGGCGTTTTCCCCTCCGATCAATATTGGAGCCATGTATTTCACAACACTTTGGAAATTATTAGAGCGAAGAAAGCTATCATTTATTTGTCCTCCACCTTCAACTAGTAAAGATGTGATGTCTTTTTCTGCTAATAACGTTAACATCGATGAAATCGAAATCATGTCATCATCCATGACAATGATTTCTACACCTAGGTCTTCTAACTCTCGTTTTTTTTGTTTATGAGCAGATCGAGTAGTAACGATCCATGTTGAAGCTTGGTTATCAGTGACTAACTTTGCGTTCAATGGCGTTCGAAGCGTTCGGTCCATCACTATTCGAATAGGGTTCTTACCACCTTGTTCTAATCTCGTTGTTAATGTTGGGTCATCTTGAATAACCGTATCAACTCCAACAAGTATAGCATCGTGCTTATGTCTTAAACGATGTCCATCTTCTCTTGCTTCATCTCCAGTAATCCATTTGCTTTCACCAGATGATGTAGCAATTTTGCCATCAATACTCGTGGCCATTTTCAAGGTTACATATGGTTTTGAGTGTTTCATATAATGAAAAAACACTCGGTTAAGCTCATCTGCTTCTTTTTGCATTATCCCTAATGTGACCGCAATTCCTGCTTTTCTCATTCGTTCAATGCCTTGCCCTGCCACTTGGGGATTAGGGTCTGTCGATGCGATATACACTTTTGATATACCTGCTTCAATAACTGCATCAGCGCATGGTGGTGTTCTACCATGGTGTGAACACGGTTCTAATGTCACATACATCGTAGCTCCCCTTGCTTTTTCTTCAGCCATTTGAAGAGCGTGACGTTCAGCATGCTCATGGCCTGCTTTTAAATGCGCACCTAAACCGACAATTTCACCATTGTTGACAATAACACAGCCTACAACGGGGTTCGGAGATGTTTGTCCTATTGTTTCTTTAGCCATTTTTATAGCTAGCTCCATATAGTGGTTATTCATCGAACCCTCCTCTAAATATGAAAACGCAGTAGCAAACTTTTATTTTTTGCTTTTGATCAGCGTCATTTTCGTATGTTTTATAAAAACAAAAAAACCTAAAGGGAAACACCCTTCAGGACATAGTTGCAGAATATGATTTGTGCAAAACAAGATGCTAATTTTTCACAGAAAAATCCAATATTGCTTTCGATCTGTGAAACAGATGTCTCAGAATACGTGAAGATTTCACACACGTTCCCTATGTCATCTATCATCTTTTTTACCGTCATATCCTTCTCCCATCCAGACTTTACTGTCGGCTTTGGAGTTTCACCAAATCCACCGTTGCTAAAAGTAGCACCGGGTCACGGACTTAAAGGCTTTGCCTTATCACCGCCGGTTGGGAATTTCACCCTACCCCGAAGGAACGGTTTATTCATTTTGTTTATTATATCACAAGAAAATACAAAAGTTTTTAAATTTGCTCAAAAAAAACGTCTGAAATATGAACATTTCAGACGTTTAAATGAAAAATTATGCTTCGTATACAGTCACTTCTTGCATTGTATCTCCCGCTTTAATCCTCGGTAGAATGTCGACACCTTCCGTAACCTTACCAAATACAGTATGAACACCATCTAAATGAGGCTGAGGTTCAAGTACTAAGAAAAATTGACTTCCTCCTGTATCTTTCCCTGCATGGGCCATAGAGAGGCTTCCCTTTTCATGTTTATGAGGGTTTCCTTTCGTTTCACATTTAATGGAATACCCTGGTCCACCCGTTCCATTACCAGTTGGACAACCTCCTTGGGCAACAAAACCTGGAATGACACGGTGGAAAGATAATCCATTGTAAAATCCATCATTAGCTAATTTTTCAAAGTTAGCAACTGTTCCTGGTGCTTCATCTGCAAAAAAGTCTATAACCACTTTCTCGCCGTTTTCAAACTTAATTTCACCTTTTTTCATATTCATTACCTCCATTTTTTTCATTATGTATTGTACACTTTTACTATTTTACACGACTTGAGCAAAGAAGGAAACAAAACGAATGCTTGTTTTGTTTCCTTCAAATTATCCTTCTTTTGTAACAGTATTAGATTCTTGCCTGATTGAAACGTTTTTATACGAACGTTCATGCCTTGTTAAATCTTGAAATGTTTCTCTTTCAATGACTAATGTATGCTCACCATTCTCCACAAAAACAACTGCAGGTCTTAAGATCCTATTATAATTATTTGCCATGGAATAACCGTAAGCACCTGTAGAGGAAACGGCCAACAAATCGCCTTGAACAACAGGTGGAAGTGCCAGGTCCCATATAAGCATATCCCCACTTTCGCAACACTTCCCTGCTATGGAGACAACTTCTGTTTTATCTTGATCCGCTTTGTTTGCTATAATTGCTTCGTATTCTGCTTGATACAAAGCAGGACGAATATTATCTGTCATACCTCCATCAACCGAAATATATGTTCTTAAATCTGGTATATCTTTTCTGGAGCCAATCCGATATAACGTCGTTCCTGCTTCACCAACTAAAGCTCGACCTGGTTCAATCCAAATTTCTGGTAATGGCATATTTAACTTTTCAGATTCTTCTTTTGCTGATTCTACCATTTTATCTATATACACGTGTAATGGTAGTGGATGATCATGCTCTCCATATCGTATTCCAAATCCTCCCCCAACATTTAAGACTTCAGGGTAATAATCTAGTTCTTGTTTCCATTCAGCTAACGATAAATAAATTGCTTTAACCGCTTCTTGAAATCCTTCTGCTTTAAAAATTTGCGAGCCAATATGAGAATGAACACCTTTAAGGTTTAAATATGAATGAGTTAAAATCATTTTTATTGCTTTTCTAGCTTGGCCACTATTTAAATCAAAACCAAACTTAGAGTCTTCTTGCCCCGTTGAAATATAGTCGTGAGTATGCGCTTCTACTCCTGGAGTAATCCGAATTAATACATCCATTTCTGTTTTCATGGATTCTGTCATAGCCATAAGCCATGATAACTCTGTGAAATTATCAACGACAATACATCCAATTTTCTCTTTCACAGCCATTTCAAGCTCATCTGGTGTTTTATTATTTCCATGAAAATGGATTCTATCAACGGGGAAATTTGCTTCTAAAGCTGTATACAGTTCTCCACCTGAACAAACGTCTAAACTGAGACCTAATTCATCTGCTAATTCAATCATAGCAATACAACTAAATGCTTTACTCGCATATGCCACTTGATACTGAACCTGTTGTTTATCAAAGGCTTCTTGAAACTCTTTAGCTCTATTACGGATGTCTTTTACATCATATACATATAACGGTGTTCCATATTGATCGGCTAACGTATTGACGTTAACCCCTCCAATGGTTAAATGACCGTCGTTATTCACTTCGCTTGTTCCATACAATCCCATTATCGCTCACTCCTTGTAACCTACTATGTTAAACATCTCTTCGATAGATAAACTAAACTGTTAAATGCAAAAAGGGAAATGAATGTGAAACACACTCATTTCCCTTTTGGGCCATCTTGGCAATCCATCAGGATAGTGCTCCACTACATATTGCAGTGACAGTGAGTAGTTTATTCAACTACCCCCCAGTTTACTAAAGGAAGGAACCTTTAGTTACTTCGGCAAATTGACCTTTCTATAGCTCTCATCGCTTCCTTACACTCAAGCTATGTACTGATTCTTTTTGCACCTCTACCTATTGTTCGTTCTATTTTAGTTAAATTAGTTTTTTTAAACAATATCATACTCTTCATCATCCTGCAACTGTCTTCTACAATAATTGCAACGTCCACTATTATAGAGAATGAATGAAGTATTATCAATAAAAAAGATTTGTTTTCATGTTTTATTATTTATCCGAATCAGTTACGTATTGCTTTGTCTTATGATATTTTTGGGATGCACAATGCTAGGTCTCTTACGTTTAATTGGAATCGCACGTCTAATGAGAATATCTACAAATGCTTTTGGATAGAAAGGTAGAAAAGGCCACAGATAAGGCGCATTTAAAGCCTTTGATTGAACAAGCAAGATGAATAAAACGGTTGTTCCAATTACAAAACCAGGAACATTAAATAACGCAACTAAAATGATTAAAGCAAGTCGAAGCATCTTTAATGCAACTCCTAATTCATAACTTGGAGTCGCGAACATTCCAATTGCACCTAATGCAACATAGAGAATAACCTCAGAAACAAACAAACCAACTTCGATAGCTATTTCTCCTATTAACAATGCAGCAACAAGTCCTAGCGCTGTGGCTAAAGGCGAAGGTGTGTGTATTGCTGCCATCCTCAAAAGCTCAATACCAATTTCCGCAAAAATGATTTGTAAAAAAATAGGAACAGTAAAATCATCGTCTTCAGGCCCAATAAATTCCAAAGTTTCAGGAAGTAATTCTGGTTGTTGAACTAGCAATAACCATAAAGGTAAGATAAACAAAGCAAACAGCATTCCAGAAAAGCGGACCCAGCGAAAAAACGTACCAGCTATTGGTGCTTGCCGGTATTCTTCTGCATGTTGCACATGATGAAAAAATGTTGCTGGAAAAATGATAACACTTGGGGAAGCATCAACGAATAGAATAACATGGCCTTCTAAAAGATGAGTAGCGGCCACATCTGGTCTTTCCGTATAGCGAACCATCGGAAAAGGATTAAGTCCTTGTTTAACTATAAATTCTTCCACTTCTTTATCAGCCATCGTTAGGCCGTCTATATCGATTGCTTCTAATTCTTTACGAATGATTTCGACAAGATCAGGGTCTGCAACACCTTCAATATAAGATAGACTTAAGTCGGTCTTTGAGCGACGCCCTACTTGCATAATTTCATTCCGTAATCGTTCGTCACGAATTCTCCTTCTCGTTAACGCCGTATTCTCAATGATGTTTTCAGTATATCCGTCACGACTACCTCTGACAACCTTCTCTGTGTCTGGTTCTTCAGGACCTCGACCTGGATAACTTCTAACATCCACTATAAGCGCTTCAGACTCACCTTCTATGAGGATGAAAATTAATCCAGACAACATTTGAGTAATCGCTTTATCTAATGTATCCGTTTCCTCCACTTGCACATGAGTGAGTCGGTTCACAATTTGATCTTTGACACTGGATTCTTTTCGTTCAACAGCATCTAAGAACATTAATTCCTTCAATAATTCAATAATATATTGAATATCACATAAACCATTCACAAAATAAAATTGTATTTCTTTATCAAAAACATATATTTTTCGTACGTCGACATCAAAACTGGTGCCAATCCCCACTCTTTTTTTTATTATACGTTCATTTTCATGTATATCTCCTGAAATAGGATGGTCAATCTTTGTTTCATCTTGGTGGCTCACGAAGACCGCTCCTTTCCATTATTATTTGAATAGCTTTTTTTGTGATAGGTGCTCCCACTTCAAAGTCGTCAAACCCTCCCATTTTCCCTACATCTCCAATCCCAATAATGATTGGTTCATCATGAACATTTAACAGATCTACCGTATCCCCTCTAATTCTTTTTACTACTGTTTCTTTAATTCCAGCTTTATCCACTCCGTACTCAGTAATTTCACCAAACCGATCGACACATATATCAACGTTTGTCCAGTCGTTCGTGTCTGAATGGGCTGCAACGGCAATGATCCCTAGTACGTATATAAATGGGGAGTTAGCAACTTCTTTCATTCGCTTTTCACCAGGTCCTGTGCCTGGAAACCCTGCATCATCAAATAAAATAATAACCGGCTCCAAAGGTGCCTCCATAATTTTTTTTATTAAAACCTCAGTCTTAACAAAACTTGGATTCCCTTTGGATAAAGATAGAAAATAACATTGAAGGGTATCAGCAGCAACTTTCACTGCATTTACGGCTGAATCATCGCCATCTGTAATGAAGATAACTTTTTTCCTTGCTGTCATATATTCACCTTTTTTCGTCTTAACTATAACGTTCGTACGAACTTAGTATGAGTGAAACATTGGAAAACAATACAAAAAAAACAACTCAACATCATTCGTTGAGTTGTTCTTTTAACTGATTTAAAATTTTCTTCTCTAATCGAGATACTTGTACTTGAGAAATCCCTAAACGATCAGCTACTTGTGATTGAGTCTGATCTTTATAATATCGCAGATAGATAATAAGTTTTTCTCTTTCATTGAGCTTATCGATTTCATCTCTTAATGCAATTCTTTCAAACCATTTCCCATCTTCTTTATTTGAAATTTGGTCAAGGATTGTTATTGGATCACCGTCATTTTCATATACTGTTTCATGAATAGATGCTAGTTGTCGACTGGCTTCTTGTGCAAAAACGACCTCTTCTGGTGATATATCTAATTTTTGAGCAATTTCTTGAATGGTAGGAACTCTACCTAGTGTTTTTGATAATTCATCATTCATTTTTCTAATATGATTACCGGTTTCTTTAATAGACCGACTTACTTTTACCGTTCCATCATCCCTTAGAAAACGCTGTATTTCTCCAATTATCATTGGGACGGCATATGTTGAAAATTTCACTTCATAACTTAAGTCAAATTTATCAACAGACTTGATTAAACCAATACAACCTATTTGAAATAAATCCTCCTGATCATACCCTCGATTCATAAATCTTTGCACAACAGACCATACAAGTCTTGTATTGTGTTTGACGATTCTATTTCTAGCGTCTAAATCGCCCTTCTGTGCAATAGCTATCAATCTTTTAACTTCATCGTCTTGTAAATGCTTCTGTTTTTCTTTTTTATAATCCAAATTCGTCATAGGCTACCCTCAATTACATAAAGCTTTTTGCTTTGAGAGTCGCTTCACTAAGGTCAAGGTTGTTCCTGTCATCGGTTCTGAATCAACTTGAACATTATCCATGAAATTTTCCATGATCGTAAAGCCCATTCCACTTCGTTCTAACTCTGGTTTCGAAGTATATAGTGGTTGTCTCGCTTCATCTAAGTCTTCTATACCACGACCTTCATCTCGAATAACTAGATGAACAGTTTCATTGATTAGCTCAACTTCTATATTAACTAATCCATCGTCATTTTCACCATATCCGTGAATAATAGCATTCGTAACAGCCTCACTTACTACTGTTTTTATTTCCGTTAATTCATCAAGAGTTGGATCTAATTGTGTTACAAATGCACCTACTGATACTCTTGCGAATGATTCATTCGAACTTTTCGCTGAAAAGGATAGCTCCATTCGATTTTTCATGACGCCACCCCCAAATTCAACAATGCTTCTCTTTCATTCGTAGCAAACGTTACTATTTTAAACAAGCCTGAAAGCTCAAACAGCCGTTTTACTTGAGGTGATAAAGAACAGATAACTAATTCGCCACCAATGGAATGAACCTTCTTATATCTACCTAACACTACGCCAAGTCCTGAACTATCCATAAATGTTAATTTTTCTAAATTCAACAGTACATGTGTCAAATGTTGTTCAGATAGTGCTTCATCTACTCTTTCTCGCAATTTTATTGCAGTATGATGATCCAATTCACCAACAAGCCTTACGCATAAAACTTCTTCCTTTTTTTCCAAATCAATTAATAAGCTCATGACGTTTCACTCCTTTAATATAAGTTCATTCCCCACAGTTTCCCTCTCCATGGAAACGACGGCTACGCTCAACTAATTCCTTGTCAATTTGTAAATTTCCTTCTCTAAAACAAAACTAGTGCCTTTTCGCCAAAAGGAGTTTTCATTCGATATTATTTTATGATACATCACCAAATAAAACAGCAGATGTTCGTTTCATTAACTTCCATATTGATGCTTGATCGATTGATTCCGATGCAACTAAATCATTTGAAATGATCACTTTACCGTCTTTTTCTAATTCAACCTTCCCTAAGTAGTCACCTTGTTGCACTGGTGCTTTTACCTCATCGCTAATCGTTAATTTCTCTGTCATGCCATCGATATTTTCTCCTTTCTTCAAAAGGATTGACAGAGGTTCTTCCATCGTCACATCCACTTCTTTTTCTTCACCTTTATCTACTCTCGCTTTTCCTAGTACATCAGAAGTTTGATAAATGGTATGAAGCTTAAATTGACTATAGGCATAATCAAACATTTCACTAATTTGATTGTTTCGTGTTTTAGGTGAAGGTGCTCCCATAACAACGGCAATCATTCTCATCCCATCTTTATTTGCACTTGCAGTTAGGCAGTATTTCGCTTCACTTGTATATCCTGTCTTTAAACCATCTACTCCAGGATAAAATTTGACAAGTTTATTCGTATTAACAAGCCAAAATGGATCGTCTGTATCTTCTCTTAAATAATCTTCGTAAAGACTTGTAAATTCGGTGATTTCTTCATGGTGCAATAATTCTTTTCCAATTTGAGCTAAATCATATGCGGAAGAATAGTGATCTTCTGCAGGTAATCCATTGGAATTGACGAAGTTTGTATTTTTCAATCCTAATTCGTTCACTTTTTCATTCATTTGATTTACAAATTCTTTTTCTGATCCGGCTAAATGTTCTGCCATTGCGACAGACGCATCATTACCAGATGCAATAGCAATCCCCTTCATCATTTCTTTTACTGTCATTTCCTCCCCTGGTTCTAAAAAAATCTGTGATCCTCCCATTGATGCTGCTCTTTCACTCGTGCGCACATTGTCATCCCATGACAACTCTCCTTTTTCAATTGCTTCCATAATTAATAGCATTGTCATCACTTTTGTCATACTAGCTGGGGGTAGAGTCTCTTGACTATTCTTTTCAAAAAGGACAGAACCAGTATCCCTTTCCATTAATATAGCCGAAGTAGCTTCATCGGCAAATTCTTGACTCTCTTCTTCATCATTAGCTTGAGCAAATGGGGTTTGGTAGATAAATACTAGAATGGTTAAGCAAACAAAAATAACATTTTTCAATTCATATCCCTCCGGTGATCTTCATCTAAGTTCTCTTTATTTTCTCCAATCCAATCCTTATTTATTCTTAGTAAAGGTCAAAAGTTAGAAAATATAACTTTTTTGACACAAAAAAAAAGCTGCCTCTACTTTATGTAGTAGAAACAACTTTTTTATATCATTTTAACACTTTCAAGGTAGCCTTCATTTAAGAGATCACATCGTATATCAATGTAGGAGCTTTCACTTCCGTTGATGTAATTTCATAAGAAGACAATATTTTTTGCTTGGAAGCTTCTATATCTTCTTGATTTGCATAAATGGTTGCAATTGGTTCCCCAGTTTTCACTTTGTCCCCGATTTTCTTTTTTAATTCAATTCCAACTGCTAAATCAATGACAGACGTTTTTGTTGCACGACCAGCTCCTAGAAGCATCGCTGCGGTTCCAATTTGGTCTGCAACAATCCCAGAGACAAATCCATCATTTTCTGATAAAATATCAACTTTATATTCTGCAGTTGGAAGCCTTTCAGGATCGTCAATCACAGATGAATCACCGTTTTGAGACTCAATAAATAGCTTGAAATGTTCTAAAGCTTTTCCTGAAGCAACCGCCTCTTGTAACATTTCTTTTGCTTCTGCAAGTGTTTCTGCTTTTTTCGCTAAGACGATCATATGACTTCCTAACGTCATACATAGTTCGGTTAAGTCTTCTGGTCCGTTTCCTTTTAGTGTATCGATCGCTTCTTTTACTTCCAAAGCATTTCCAATCATATAACCAAGAGGTTGACTCATATCAGAAATGACCGCGGACGTTTGTCGACCTAAGTTGTTACCTATTCTCACCATGGCCTCTGCTAATTCTTTTGATTCTGATAATTCTTTCATGAATGCTCCAGCGCCTGTTTTAACATCTAAAACGATAGCATCGGCGCCAGAAGCAATTTTTTTACTCATAATGGAACTAGCAATAAGTGGGATCGAGTTCACCGTTGCTGTCACGTCTCTCAATCCATAGAGCTTTTTATCTGCCGGTGTTAAATTTTGCGTCTGACCGATAACAGCTGCTTTATTTGTATTCACTAAATCAATAAATCGTTGGTTGCTAATCTCTACACTAAATCCAGGAATTGCCTCTAGTTTATCAATCGTTCCACCAGTGTGCCCTAACCCTCTACCACTCATTTTAGCAACGGGTACACCAACACTAGCTACTAAAGGAGCTAGCACTAATGTGGTTGTGTCTCCCACTCCACCAGTAGAATGCTTGTCAACTTTTACCCCTTGAATAGCTGAAAGATCGATTGTGTCACCAGATTGAACGATGGCATCTGTTAAGAAAGCTCTTTCATCTTGTGTCATATCTTTAAAGAAGATTGCCATCGCCCATGCACTTATTTGATAATCTGGGATCGTATCATTTGAATAGCCCTCAATAATAAATTCAATTTCTTCTTTTGAATGAGGAAGTCCGTTTCTTTTCTTTTCTATCAAATCAACCATTCTCATCGTTTATTCCTCCTCTTTTTGATTCCACAAACGTCGGTCCCCAGATGCCAAGACATGACGAACTAATGCTTTAAATCTTGGTTTGGCCTTCGCAGCAACTTCCATTACTTCTTGATGGGTGATTCCTTCAATTGTTTCACCTATAGCCATATCTGTAATACAAGAAATTCCTAATATATTCATAGACATGTGCCTAGCAACCATAGCTTCCGGAACAGTCGACATTCCTACCACGTCGCCTCCTAATTTTCGTAACATGATTAGTTCCGCACCTGACATGTAAGTTGGACCACTCACCGCTGCATATACACCTCGTTGGATCGTTTGTCCTAACTTCTCAGCAGCTTCAAACGCATGGTCTCGTAATGCAGGTGTATACGTTGTACTCATATCAGGAAAACGAGGACCATATTCGTCTAAATTTTCACCAATAAGTGGGTTCCCACCAGTGAAGTTAATGTGATCATCTATAATCATCAAGTCACCGGGTTGAAAATTCTCATTCATTCCTCCACATGCATTCGTAACAATTAAACTTTCACATCCAAGTTCTTTCATGACTCGAACTGGAAATGTTATTTCTTGCATGGAGTAACCTTCATAGAAGTGAAACCTTCCTTGCATAGCCATAACAGGAATTCCTTCTAATGTTCCAACAACAAGTTGACCTTTGTGCCCTGCAACCGTCGAAGTCGGAAAATGCGGGATATTTTCATATGAAAGGTAAACAGCTTTCTCTATTTCATCTGCTAAGTCGCCTAAGCCTGAACCTAAAATTAATCCTACAATCGGTTTCATCTCTGCTTGTTGTTTTATCCACTCTGCTGATTCTTGAATCATCTTTACAGTTGTCATCATTTCACCTCTTAATTCAATTTACCAACAATTTGTTTCACAAATTGAAGGAAATCTGCTCTGACTTGTTCGGTTGTTTCCATTACTTCATCATGAGTCAAAGGTTGATCTAGAATTCCAGCCGCCATATTGGAAATACATGAAATTCCAAGTACGTTCATATCGCTATGTCGAGCGACGATCACTTCAGGGACAGTGGACATACCGACGGCATCTCCTCCCATTGCTCTTAACATTCGAATTTCTGCAGGCGTCTCATACGTTGGTCCAGTATTTCCTACATAGACACCTTGTTGAACGTTTAAATTAATTTCATTAGCCACATTTTTTGCTAACTCAACTAATTCCTTTGAATAAGCTGTGGACATATCTGGAAAACGGACGCCTAAGCTATCATCATTAGGTCCAATCAACGGATTAGAACCAAACATATTTAGGTGATCAGTAATAATCATTAAATTCCCAGGTTTATAGTCTTCATTTATTCCTCCAGCAGCATTTGTAACAATCAATTCTTCGACCCCAATTGCTTTCATAACTCGTACTGGTAAAGTCACAAGATCCATGGAGTAACCTTCATAATAATGAAAGCGACCTTGCATAGCCACAACTGTTTTCCCTTGGAGCTCACCTACAACTAACTGTCCTTTATGACCTGCAACAGTTGACGTTGGGAATCCGGGGATTTCATTGTAAGGGATTTCTACAGGATCAGTAATTTCATCTGCTAATACTCCTAATCCTGAACCGAGGATAAGTCCAATCGTCGGTTTTGCATTTAGTTTTTTTTCGATATACTTCTTCGCTTCATCAATCATTTCATAATGAATCATTTTACCATCTCCTATTTCAATTCTTCTAGAAAGCTCGTGCCAAATTTCGGTAGAGCTACATTAAAGTTATCTGCTACCGTTGCACCAATATCTGCAAATGATTTTCTAATTCCAAGGGATTTTCCAGTCGTCATTTCCTTGTTAAAAACAAGTAGTGGAACGTATTCTCTCGTATGATCTGTTCCATGGTGAATCGGATCATTTCCATGGTCAGCTGTAATGATTAACAAATCGTCTTCTTTCAGGTTTTCTAGCACCTCAGGCAGTCGAGCATCGAATTCCTCCAAAGCATTGCCATATCCAATCGGATCACGGCGATGACCAAACTTCGCATCGAAGTCAACCAAGTTAAGAAAACTTAATCCATTGAAATCCATCGCAATTGTTTCATTCAACTTATCCATGCCATCCATGTTAGAGGTTGTTCGAAGTGATTGTGTAATCCCTTCACCATCATAAATATCAGCTATTTTCCCAATACCTATGGAATCATACCCACTATCTTTCAACTCATTCATGACGGTTCTACCAAAGGGTTTCAATGCATAATCATGTCGATTCGCTGTTCGCTCCCAGTTTCCTGGCTGTCCAAGAAACGGTCTTGCAATCACACGTCCGACCATATATTTTTCATCCAAAGTAAGTTGACGAGCCATCTTACATATTTCCCAAAGTTCTTCTGCTGGTATCACTTCTTCATGAGCAGCAATCTGAAGCACTGAGTCTGCTGATGTGTAAACAATTAAATCGCCAGTTTTCATATGTTCTTCCCCTAATTCATCAAGGATTTCCGTCCCCGATGCAGGTTTATTCCCTAAAACTTTACGTCCTGTCCGTTCTTCGATTTCCTGAATTAGTTCTGATGGAAATCCCTCTGGGAATGTTCTAAATGGCGTATCAATATGAAGTCCCATGATCTCCCAATGTCCTGTCATCGTATCTTTACCAACTGATAACTCTTCCATTTTTCCAAAATAAGCTTGAGGATCGTTGATTTCTTGGCCACCTTCGTACTGTTTAATTTGAGTCAAACCTAAACGATCCAAATGCGGCATTGTCAAACCATCCATCTTCTCTGCAATATGTCCAAGGGTATCGGCTCCTTCATCATTAAATGCTTTCGCATCTGGTGCTTCTCCAATCCCTACTGAATCCATAACTACTAAAAAAATACGATTAAATTTCTTTTGACTCATATTCTTCCTCCTCAGTTCTCTTTTGGTCTTTGTCATACTATACCCTAGATCATCCCAACCAATCGATACATGCATCGATGTCTGAGGTCAGACATCTTCAACGAAAAAATTAAGCTCTTGGATGGTATTTCGAGTACACTTCTCTCATTCTTACCTTTGTCACATGGGTATATATTTGTGTTGTAGAAATATCCGCATGACCTAACATCTCTTGTACAGCTCTCAAGTCTGCTCCATTTTCTAATAAATGAGTGGCGAACGAGTGTCTTAATGTATGCGGCGTTACTTTCTTGTCTATCTTAGCATCTTTTGCTAATTGTTTAAGTACTTTCCAAAAACCTTGTCTACTTAACGGTCTACCATGATGATTTACAAACAGAAAATCGTGATGGTTTTTTTTCATTAGAGTTGGGCGGCTTTCTTCTAAATAAGAACCTAAAGCGTCAGAGGCAATTTCACCTATAGGAATAATTCGCTCTTTATTCCCTTTACCAAGACACCGGATAAATCCCATTTGTAAGTGAAGATCCGAAAGTTTCATGCTGCATAGTTCACTCACTCTCACTCCAGTAGCATAAAGCAATTCAAACATCGCTTTATTTCTAATTCCTAGCATAGTTGGATTTTTTGCTGCCTCAAGTAAGGCATCTACTTCTGTTGTGGAAAGAATTTTGGGTAGATTTTTATCAGGTCTAGGCATCTCAATATGCAAGGAAGGGTCGTGTGAGACAACCGCTTCTCTAATTAGGAATTGATGAAAAGTCCTAATAGAAGATAGCATTCGAGACATCGTTGAACTCGCTCTACCTTGATCATTTAAATGATGCAAAAAATAAAGAATCGTTGATTTTTTTACATCATTAAAAGCCTTTACATTCTCCACATTTTCTAAATAACTAATGTAAGTAGATAAATCTCTCTCATAGGCTTTTGTAGAATTTTGAGCTAGGCCTTTCTCCACTACTAAATAATGAATAAACGCTTTCAATTCTTCTTTCAATTAGTGGCCCCACCTTTCTTTACTTATTCACCATCAACAAGAAATAATCGTAAACGTTCGATGGGTAGCCATTCTTCTTGTACATCTAATGAAGATGGAGAAACCACTTTCATAGATCTTCCTTGAGGTTCATCATATCGATGGTACTCTTTATATTCGTCACTCACCCATAGAATACCATAATAAAAAAGCAACGTGCACCCCATGAACAATAAAAATAACCATATCATTTGAAAAAAACGAAAATAACTTTGCATAGTCATCCCTCTTTTTGTGTAAATCTATTGATATTTAAGGATATGTCCATGCCTTTGTCTTCTATACATATTTTCCTAATATTCATTGTATACTTTCTTTTGAACAATTTAAATCAACTTGTGAAAACTTTTCTCGCATGAAAGAACGAGACATTATCAAATATTATTCCTCATTTTCATTTAAAAACGTACAAAAAAAGCAGCTTTGTATAAAGATACGAATGAGCTGCTTTCAACCATTTAGTTAATATTTTAAACGTTAAAATCATTTACATCGATGACAGATGCCATGAAAAGTTAATCGATGATCTTTTATAACAAAGTTCCAGCGATCTTCCACTACTTTTTCCACATCCTCAAGTAAATCTTCTTGAATTTCATCAACTGAACCACATTCAATGCAAACAAGATGATGGTGGAAATGCGCAGCCCCTTCTTGTCTTAAATCGTATCTTGATACTCCATCACCAAAATTAATTTTGTCTACAACTTTAAGTTCTGTAAGAAGCTCTAAAGTACGATATACCGTTGCTAAACCAATCTCAGGATACTTTTCTTTCACAAGCATGTAAACATCTTCCGCACTCAAGTGATCATCCTCATGCTCAAGGAGAACTCGAACTGTCGCTTCACGTTGTGGTGTCAATTTATAGCTTTGAGAATGCAATTGTTTTTTTATACGTTCAATTCGTTGTTCCATCAGTTTTCCCCCTACAACTAACTTGTCGATATTCCTTTGACATTCTTTTAATGAAGCGAAAGGAACGGTAGCTCGTTAACGCTCTTCTAAAAATGACCTATTCTCACTTCATTATACTCTTTGAGAAAAAAAGGTGTCAAATAAGAATAGTTACAAAATTTTATTTATAACTATTATAATTTGATTTTCATTATAATTTAAAGAGCCCTCTCTACAAGAAATTGCATAACAACAGGAGTAACCAAAGCCTCAAATGCGGAGACAATCACAAGTCCTCCGCCAACTAAAAGGATAAACATTGTATATGATACAAATTGATGAAAAATTGGTTGATGTCCTCTGCTTACAATTTGTTTCCATATTTTTATGGAAAACGAAGTTGCTGTGGAAGCGACAAGAATAAAAATCGGAATTAAAAAGATATTTTGAGGGAAAACAGATGAAAATGCGAACAAAAAACCCTCAAACCCCATTTGATCCACAAGAAAACCTACCGTAAATCCAATCGTAAGACCTTTTATAAAAAGTAAGATGAATACAATAGGTAATCCTATGATGGATAAACCTAGGAACCAGATAAACCCTAGCACTTTAGAGTAGTAGGCAAAACTTTGTGTAAATATATCTCTAGCATTTGCAAATTCACCTTTCTCAACTTCACTAAAAAAAAGGGTCAAATAAGCATATAAATCATTTTTTTGCGAAAAACTCATGCTATTTACTATAATTGAACCAAAGACTACTCCCATAATTAATAAAACGGTAGTGAAAATAAATGTTGACCGATTATCTTCCCAGTAATATAACAATTTATTTTTTCTTATATAGGACTTTCCCATTCCGCGCCCCTCATTTCTATCATCTGAATATGTATCTATCAGAGTCTATGAAATGAAGATGGAAACTATGATAAAAATAAACAGTGTCCACTCTCTTACTATCTATAAAATTTTTCCTTTCACTCCTCCCCCTCCTGGCCTTATATGCAATTTACCTTTCCTCATCAAATCAATTTTTTCAACAGCGGAGTTCGAAACAACTTCTTTCAGTTTCGATGAAGGGACTTCATGTAACACTTTCATTTCTGAACCGAATCGACTAATAAGATCTTGAATCGTTTTTGGCCCTACGCTTGGAATCATTTCTAACGGAGCTTGGTGAAGATATGTTGGTCTATGGATGTTAATCATATTCTTCCCATTTTGTTTCGATGATAATTCTTGAACTCTATCGCTCACTCCTTTTACGACAGAATTTCTTTCATGATCGTCACACTTATTTTCACTACCAATACAAAAATCACACACCGTTTGATAATACTTCACTAATTTTGGGCTTAATCCTACATTTTTGAGTATTTTTCTCTCGTTTTTTGTTTGCAATACTTTACCTAGCTCTATAAAAGATGGCTCTTTACATAATATAACTTGATGTTCCCGAGCGATCATTTTCACAGAATGCGCATCTGAATTCGTCAAAAAAGGAAATGGATCTAATTCAGGAAGTGTTCTTGCCATATGTGTATCTGAACTCAATCCAAGTTCAACGGCATCGATTTGTTTTATTTCAAACACCTCTTCCATGTAGGTATCTACGCCTTTCCCATAGACACTTTTAAACGGAGTAAATACGTGGGCAGGAATGAACCACCCACCTCCATCTTTCACACGCTGTTGAAGGATTTTTGCTGAAATATAAATCCTTTGTGTACTTAAAGTGATATTTTTTATATACATTCGGCACCAATTGGAGAACGATCTCATGCTTTTAAGCGAAGGAAAATAACATAATACATGAATAGGACCTTTGCAATTTTGATCATATACTTCTATTTCAGCTCCAAGAATAATCGTTAGTTTCCCATCAACGAGTAAACCACCTTCTTGTAATTCTATAGCCCTTCCTTGTTGAATATAATCTTCTAACTCATTAAGTACCAAAGGAGAAAGACAATCAATCAAACCTATGACGTCCATTCCTTTGTGAAAGATCGCTTCCTCAATGACAGAATCGACATTCATTCGATTGGAGGCAGTAATTTTTACAGGTGCATTTTTTAATGTTCGACCTAAATGAATATGTAAATCCATATAATAAACTTGCAACTGTGTTTTATTCAATCTTCTACATTCCTTGTCTTTGATTTAATTGCCAATACTGAATCGCATAGATTGTTTTTGCATCATGAATTTCCTCAGATAAGATCATTTGATTCGCTTCTTCCAACGTTACGTCGACTCTTTCCACAAATTCATCTTCATCCATATTTACATTTCCAGTATGCAAATCTTCAGCCAAATAAACATAAACAATTTCATTTGCAAAACCAGGACTCGTGTAAAAAGAGTGTAATTTAGACCAATTCTTAGCTTTTACTCCCGTTTCTTCTTCCAATTCTCTTTTCGCACACTCAAGAGGATCTTCTCCTGATTCTAACTTTCCAGCAGGTATTTCTGCTATTGCTTTTTCTAAAGCTTTCCGATACTGTTTTACCAAGATTAACTTTCCTTCGTTTGTAAAAGATATAACAGCAACCGCCCCTGGATGATGTATTATTTCTCGCTTACTTTCTTCTCCATTTGGTAATTGAACGTCTTGAACTTCAAGATCTATAATCTTCCCTTTAAAAATAGATTTCGTTCGAATTGTTGTTTCTTTTAAATGATCATTCATTTTAATGTCCTCCATTATTCGTTATCAGTTATTCCATTTAGCATATCAAAGTAATCTCCATATTTCATTATGAACAAATGATTAGGGACCAATGATTTTATCATTTATTTAACGATCATCGATTTTCCTTGTATAATTTGACTATAGTCTAAAGGTATATGTAGTCTCCTGTATCTTTGTTGAAAATAAACAATGTAGCATTATATAGTCCATAGTAAATAAGATCGAAGAATATTTACTGATTAATAAGGGTAAATAGCTTATGGAGGTGTATGTATGAAAAAAAATCAATTAGGAACATCGCAATTATATGTATCTGAGATCGGATTAGGCTGTATGTCCTTATCAGAAGACCACAAAACAAATAAAAGCATCATTGACGAAGCAATTGATAGAGGTATCAATTATTTCGATACAGCTGATTTATATCAGTTTGGGTTTAATGAAGAAACTGTTGGTAAGGCGTTGAAAGGAAAAAGAAACGACATCATTCTTGCATCAAAAGGTGGAAATGAATGGGGGAGTGGAATTGATGGATGGCGATGGAACCCAAGAAAGAGCTACATAAAAGAAGCTCTAAAAAATTCTTTAAAGCGGTTAGATGTGGATTATCTTGACCTTTACCAATTACACGGGGGAACAATTGATGACCCTATCGATGAAGTTATTGAAGCGTTTGACGAACTAGTTGAAGAAGGTACGGTACGCTATTATGGCATCTCTTCTATCCGTCCAAACGTGATTAAGCAATTTGCCGAAAAATCACAAATAATAAGTGTGATGATGCAGTATAGTCTGTTGGATAGACGACCTGAAGAATGGTTTTCATTATTCGAAAAACATGACATTTCTGTTATTGCTCGTGGGCCAGTTGCCAAAGGACTTTTAACAAATAATTTCAAAAATAAAATTAGTGACAAAGGTTATCTAGATTATACAAAACAAGAACTCGAAAATATATTACCTGAACTAAGTAACATAGCTGCAGATAAAGGAATGACAATGCAACAAATGGCATTAAGATATATTATAGACCAAACTCCTGTTTCAACAGCTATTACAGGTGCGAGTAAACGTTCACAAATCATTGATAACGTTCAAAGTGCCGAAGCATCGACACTTTCTAAAGAGTTCGTGGAAAATATACAAGCGATCGTAAAGAAAACGACTTACGAAAATCATCGATAATCTTAACAAGGTCTCAAGGTATAAACTTGAGACCTTGTTTATTTTGGGGAGGAAGGGGTAACCCTCATTTACTTCCTTTCATTTGTGCGATCCTCTCGCTCCGAGTACAATGACTATCCTTTCCTTCCTTTCCCCATTCTCTTCCATCCAGAAAGTCTATTAACTCTTTTATTCCCGCTATTCAAAGAGAAATTTATAGCAAAAGACCTTATTCTATCTTAAGAAATACTTGGCTAATCGCTATAACTTGGCGAAAGCCTTCGTTTTTTATACTTTAGCCCTTTAACAAATTTAAACTTTCTAAAAGCATAAAAAGCCAGATCTCAAAAATGAGATCTGGCTTTCCACTTGTATCATATTTAGGTGATGTTGAACAAACCTATTCTTTCAAAACGCTCTTTGCTGTTTCACTCTAATAGCTGATATTTTCCTGTTAAGAAGTTTGCTCCTCTTCATAGCTCCTCTTCACATCAAGATAATAGTTTTCTAATAGTTCATAGTTGATAAACCCTTGTCTTCGCACAGCCACTCGACCATCTGGATCGATAATATATGTTGTTGGCATCACAAGTATCTCATAATCTCGAAGAATTATTTCATTTTCATCCAATGCTGTATAAAAAGGGATATTAAAATCATCGACAAATTGCTGTACATCATCCATATTTCGTTCTTGTGTCGTCATATTAACCCCGATCATCTCGACACCTTCATCTTCATATTTTTCGTAAAAATCAATAAAATCAGGCATTTCGTCACGGCAAGGTGGGCACCATGTTGCCCACATATTTACAACAACATAGTTACCTCGAAAATCAGATAAGGTAATTGGATCTTCACTTTCTAAATTAGCTAAAGTAAAATCTTTTGCCATCATTCCAGGTGTGGTTCCTTCTTCATCTTTTGGATCATACTCTTCAAATTCATCACTTCCTAGATCCCTCTCAACACCACCAGTATTCAAATACTCATCTAATAGCTCTTGATTGTGATTCGCTTCCCGTTGATTATCATAAACAACAAATGCTCCAACCCCTATAGCAGCAATGAAAATAGCGATACTAAACCATTGTTTCGCTTGCATAATCACATCTTCCTTCCCATCAAATTAGCTTGTAATTCTAATCATTGTAGTTATTTAATCATGTCTCATTAATTTATTCATATAAATAAAACAAGCTATATTATCCTTCAGATTTTCACTCTAATTATAAGCATTTACGATCATTTTTTAAAGAATGATGCTTTTTTTAAAATAACTATACTTTATTACCTTAAGCTTTGGTAAAATAACAAATGGTAGATTAGATGAGATTAACTTCCATGCCATCACAATAAAAAGATGCTTAGGCAATGTCTTCATTCAAGACCATACCACCATTCATACAATAAAGCATTCGTTAGCCTATTCATACTATCTTATCTCATCAATCCAGTTTTTCGATTTTTAATATCATTATAATGAAAAATAATGAACAACCTATTTAGCTTATGAGAGGAAGATCACATTGACATTATTTGAAGCAATTGTTTTTGGCATCATTCAAGGGATTACAGAATTTCTCCCTGTATCAAGTACGGCTCATATCGTCATAACGCAGTTGGTATTTGGATATACATTTCCTGGACTGGCTTTTGAAATCTATTTACATCTTGCCTCTGTACTAGCAGTAGTCATGTATTTTTGGAAAGACCTTTGGAATGTAATTGAAGGATTTTTCAAATTTATTGTTAAACGATCAAATGAAGATCGAGTTCAGTTTTATTTTGGAGTGTATATCCTTATTGCAACAGTCATTACTGGTATTTTAGGAAAACTATTATCTGATAGTATAGGAGACGGTTTAAAATCACCTGCTATGATTGCTGGTGCTCTTACAGTCACTGGTTTTGCCCTTATTTTTATTGAGAGATTTCACAAAACTGGTCAAAAAGACGAATCTTCCATGACAGTCGTTGATGCAATTATCGTTGGATTAGGACAAACATTAGCTGTGATCCCAGGAATATCAAGATCGGGATCCACTCTTGTCATATCATTGTTAGTAGGATTAAATAGAGAAACGGCAGTACGCTATTCTTTTTTATTAGCGATCCCTGTCATTCTTGGTTCCAGCGTTTTGGCTCTAGATGATTTCTCAGCAGAAATGCTTGCTTACATTGGACCACTTAATCTATTCGTATCCTTTATCGTTACGTTTTTCTTTTCTATTCTTGGTATCATTTGGTTAATCCAATTTTTAAAACAAAGCAAGTTAATCTATTTTGCCATCTATTGTTTTATTGTTGCCATTCTCGTATATACGATGATAGATCCTGAAACGATTATCGACATTTAAAACTTATGCTAGTTATTGTTCGCTAGAAAATCTATTAATCAACAAAGTAAAAATTACTATTCATATGTTCATTTTAGAAGCCCGCAGTTTAAAAATCTACGGGTTTTCTTTCATCTATGTTACATCTTCTTAAAACTAATTTACGTCGTCGCTAACCTCTGCTAGAATGATTCACAGCTAATACTATTTTAATAAGAAGTCGAGGTCTATCTATGAAGAATAATAAAGGTACTCTTATTGGCAAGGACTTATTAGGCCTTGGTTTACTATTTTTATTTCTACTCCTATTTCTATTTAGTGAACAAGTGAGTACAAGTGAACAAATGGAATCTCTTCCAAATGCCATGGTCAATGTAAATACCATTTTTCTTAGTATCGTCATTGAAGCCATTCCATTTATTTTACTTGGGGTATTTATTTCAGCCCTTATACAAATGTATGTATCAGAAGAGACAATTCAACGCTTTTTACCTAAAAATGCTGTTGCTGCATTGGTTCCAGCTGCAATGCTCGGTGCGATTATTCCTTTATGTGAGTGTGCCATTGTCCCTGTCGTAAGGCGTCTTATACGGAAAGGCATGCCTCTGCACGTTGGAGTCGTATTTCTTGTAGCGGCACCGATTTTAAACCCAGTTGTTTTTGCATCCACTTTTTTTGCTTTTCGAAATAATCCCACCATTCTTTACTCAAGAATGGGACTAGCTTTTGTATTATCGATTATTATTGGGGCGATCATATTAAAGTTATTTAAAAATAAACCGGATCAACTTCGGCAAACGGCTAATATGTCCTTAGCTAGTCATCACGTTCATGTTGAAGGAATTCAACCTCAGCGAAAAAAAGCAACCATCTTAACACAAGTTCGAGACACCCTTTACCATGCTGTAGACGAATTTTTTATGATGGGAAAGTATTTGATCTTAGGCGCGTTTATCGCGGCATTATTTCAAACATTTCTCGACAGAAGTTTACTTGAAACAATTGGATCAAATGAATATTCGTCAACAGTCGTAATGATGGTTTTTGCATACCTTCTATCCTTATGTTCTGAAGCTGATGCATTTGTTGCATCATCATTCGGAAATCAGTTTACAGATCAATCATTGGTTGCTTTCTTAGTTTATGGACCTATGTTAGATTTAAAAAATACATTTATGCTATTTGCATTCTTTAAAGCAAGATTTGTTATCGCATTTATGATTATTGTTACATTTATTGTATTCGTTTCTGTTTTGTTATTATTCGGTTGGATATTGTAATGAATTTTCGATTAAAACAACGATACTATGATACTTTTCTTAAAGGAGGGCTTTCCATTGAAACCATATGATCATTCCTTTCATGCCTTTATTCAAGGCATCATTCTCATTGGATTCGCTTTACTCATGCTCGGATTGATTTTGTCAGGGAATATTGTTTATTATATTGCTCCTACAATGATGCCGTTCATCTACTTTTCCATGACTACATTTTTCTTTTTAGGTATCGTACAAGTTTTTCGCAGCACAAAAAAAGAAGATGACCATGACCACGACCATACAGCTTGTAACTGCGAACACGATCACCAAATTAATGGCCCGCCATGGGTAAAGGTAATGATTTATAGCATCTTTATTCTTCCTGTTATTTTCGGATTTGCTCTTCCTGATCGAGGGCTAGATAGTTCTGTCGCTGCTAACCGTGGCATGCAACTTGGTTCTGGAATTAATGAGGAAATTTCTAAAAAGAGTGCGAATAAAAAAGAAACAGTAGAGAGTTCAGACAGTGAAGAAGAAGTGTCTCGTGTCGATGATTATTTAGACGATCCAGAAGGGTATATCGACAGTTTAGGCTCAAGCTCTGACGATCTACAAGATGAAGATCACTATGTCATCGAAGATTTATACGATGAAGAATGGTTTGATGACTATTATGTTGAACTAGCAGAAGAAATGATGGACGAAGATATCATCGTTGTCACAGAAAAAAACTATTTAGATATGATGACTATCTTTGATCTTTATTTAGATAAATTTATAGGAAAAGAAATTGAAATTGCTGGCTTCACCTTTCGCGAGCGAGATTTTGATAGCAATCAAATTGTTGCTGCTCGTTTTTCTATGACTTGCTGTACAGCTGATGCTGGAGTTTATGGAACGTTAATCGAGTCAAGTGAAGCAGAAAATTACGATGATGATACGTGGATTTCAGCAAGTGGAACGATTGAAAAAGATGAATACAACGGTCAAACCGTTCCTGTTATTACAAACGCAACAATTTTTGAAATTGAAGAACCAGATAGTCCTTACGTTTATCCAAGTTTTTAATAGAAACTCACAGCAACTTAGATGACTATACGACTTGTTTCCAAGATATTTGATAAAAGATTTAAAATAATGCACACAAAAGGTTTGCCTTTCACCAGAATGTCGGTGAAAGGCAAAGACAAGGTTTATAATGATATAGGGTTCGCACTTCTGGCGGTGAACTTAAGGAAGAACACCGCCAGAACAAAATCCTTTTTATAATCAAACAAAACGCATCCGACTATCAGTTTTGATAATCGGACGCGTTTTTTTACTATTATTGCATTATCATTACTTTGTTGTAATTGTCATGATAGTTGTTTCTCCAGCAGTTGCTTGTTGATTTTCTTGTTTATCAATATTACTTACAATATCTCCATTCGTAATTATCACAGGTGTAATGGTACTCTCTGCTTTCTCATTCACTAAGTCCATATCAAATTCAATCAGTTTATCACCTTTTGCGACTTTATCTCCTTCTTTCACAAAAGATTTAAAGCCTTCTCCTTGCATGTTAACAGTTTCAATTCCAATGTGAATTAGAATTTCAATCCCATTGACTGTTTTAATACCGACAGCATGTTTGGTTGGGAATAATTGCATGATCTCTCCGTGGACTGGAGACACAATCACACCTTCTGATGGTTTAATAGCAAGACCATCTCCCATCATTTTTTCTGCAAAGGTAGGATCAGGAACTTCAGACAATGAAACAACCTCTCCTGTTGCAGGACTTGCTAATACATCTTTTCCATCCGCTTCTGGCATTTCAACTGTTTTAGCTTCTTTCTTATCTAAACCAAATAATTTTTTAAGCATTATTATCACCTTTCCTGTTCGTATTCTTGTATGTACACGTTCCACGTTAAAGCATATTCTAAACAAAAAAAAACCCTATGTAAACCTCTAACATCATTTGTCATCAGATTGTAGCATTTTCACTATTTGGTCCCTCCCCTTAAACACGAATAATATTTAATTATTATTGATATTCATTCGTAAAAAAGACTTGATTCACTATAAACATATGATATAATCAATCCATCTTCACCAAAAACACATTACTCGTATAACTGTGAGAATATGGCTCACGAGTCTCTACCAAACAACCATTAATTGTTTGCCTACGAGTGACAAAAATTGAGTAGCTTACGGATAGGCAGCACTGCCTTTCTTTTTTTCCGTACGCTTATTTCATTGATTTCCCTTCATTGATGCTCGATATTTTGTTCACTCCTTACAATAGTGGTGAATAAAATATCGAGTTTTTTGTTTTTTGTACATACATACTTTATCTAGGAGGATTTTTATGCAACGTTTAAAACAGTTTATAGAAAAAGAAGGCTCGGTAATAAATGATCAAGTCCTAAAGGTTGATTCATTCCTTAACCATGCCATTCACCCTCAACTAATGAAACAGATTGGCGAGGAATTCTCCCATCGTTTTCAGCATGATGGTATTACTAAAATAGTAACTTTAGAGTCATCAGGAATTGCCCCGGCATTGATGGCATCATTAGCACTTAATTGCGAGCTTGTTTTTGCCAGAAAACGAAAATCAATGACGATGACTGATCATCTTTACACTTCTTCTGTTCATTCTTTTACTAAAAATCAAGTGAACGATATCTCTGTCAGTAAAAACCTTCTTGAAAAAGGAGAAAGAATTCTTATTATTGATGACTTTTTGGCAAACGGTCAAGCAGCACTAGGCTTAATTGATCTTGTCAATCAAGCTCAAGCTAACGTAATTGGACTCGGTATTGTTATTGAAAAATCGTTTCAACCTGGAAGAGAAATATTAGAGAAAAAAGGATATAGAGTGGAGTCATTAGCGCGAATTGCTCATTTATCAGAGGGGAAAGCAACTTTTCTAGAATCTATTACATCAGCTAATTAGGAGTGAAGATTATGTCAGTTAACAAAGTAAATTATCCGTGGTTTATAAAAGAAGATATTGATGCTTTTTTTACATTGTTTCAAAATAATTTGGCCAATTTTGTTATTATCGCAGTAACGATGCTCGGATTAGGTTTTCCAGCTTCTCTTGTTTTTGGCAAAGTCATTCCTGGTGCAGCTGTTGCTGTTATATTCGGAAATATTTATTATGCGTATATGGCTAACCGGTTAGCTAATAAGGAACAGAGAACCGATGTAACCGCCCTTTCATATGGAATTAGTACTCCTGTTATGTTCATCTTTTTGTTCGGGGTTCTCGTTCCTGCTAACGCCTTTACTGGTGATCCAGAATTAGCTTGGAGAATTGCTTTAGCTGCAGCTTTTATCAGTGGGTTGATTGAAGTATTAGCTAGTTTTACTGGTAAATGGTTACAAAGAAACATACCGAGAGCAGCGATGCTTGGAGCCTTAGCTGGTGTTGCACTAACCTTTATTGCAGGTGAAATGCTGTTTACTTCTTTTGAAATGCCTGTTGTCGGTTTGTTTGTTTTAGCGGTGATTCTTATTGGAATTGTTGGAAAAGTTGCTTTGCCTTTTCGAATTCCAGCTTCCCTTTTTGCAATGATCATTGGAACCGGATTGGCTTTTGGTCTTGGTTATGCTGATATTAGTGCAATAAATGAAGGAATGTCTCATTTAGGATTTTATCCTATTCTCCCATCCATTGATGTATTTCAGGGATTCCAATACTTATTTGGTGCAATGATTGCTCTTCTTGCTGTTATTCTTCCGATCACTATTTATAATGCTGTAGAAACGATGAATAACGTAGAAGCGATGAAAGCAGAAGGCGATGATTATGATGTAAGAGAGTGTCAAGCTGTTGATGGTATAGGAACGATGATTGGTGCTATATTCGGAGGCATGTTCCCAACTACTGTTTACATTGCCACTGTCGGATCTAAAAAGATGGGCGCTGGTCGTGGCTATAGCTTGTTAAATGCTGGCGTTTTCACAATTGCTGCCTCATTTGGAATCATTGCTGCCCTTAGTGCAATCATTCCTGTTGCTGTCGTTGCACCTATATTAGTGTTCGTTGGTATTTCCATGGTTTCATCAGCTTTTAGTAATAATAAAGAAAAATATTATCCAGCTGTGGCGATAGCCATGCTACCTTATTTTGCAAACTATTTAATGACGAGATTTAATAACCCATCTCCCGAAGCTATTGCTGATTTATCTGCTGGTATTGTTCCATTAGGACAAGGGGCCATGTTTACAGCAATTATTCTCGGAGCTATTACTGTATTTATTATTGATCATCAATTTCACCGCGCAGCAATTTTTTCGTTTGCAGGTGCATTTCTGAGCTTTATCGGTCTCATGCATGCCCCTAGCTTAGAGTTTGCAGCAGCCATGGATTTTGCAATCGGATATGCGTTTATCGGCATTTTCTTTGGCGCTTATTACTTAAAAGATATTCGAGTTAAAGCTCAATCAAAAGAGAAGGCTGACGCTAAAGCTGCATAACGAAAAAGCATCGACCTAATTTTGGTCGATGCTTTTTTTACGTCTGTTATACAGACCTATGAACTTTAGAAATGACCGAGCGTATAGCATCGGCAACACCATCTTCACTATTTGGTTTAGTAATAATATCACACATATTTTTGATTTCTGTTTCTGCGTTTCCCATAGCTACTGACAAACCTGCTTTTTTCATCATCGATACATCATTGTAATTGTCTCCAATAGCCATCGTTTGCGCTAATACTGTTCCATATTCCTTTGCTATTATTTCTATTCCTTTCCCTTTTGTAGCTAAGTTGTGAGTGATTTCCAAGTTGTCTTTTGCTGAAGCACTAATACTTACGTCAAGCTCATTTTCTATTCGCTTTTTTGCTCGCTCTCTTCTTGTTTCATCTTTTGAAAAAGCTAACAATTTAAATAAATCATATTGCGGGTATTCCAACAATCTTTTGTAATCATTCGTTCGATTCACGGAACCTTCTTGAAATCTTTTTTCAGCTAATTGCATTGCTTCGTCATAAGAATTAAATTCACCTGTTGTTAACAATAAATCAATAACTAAGTCCAACCCTTGTTTATCATCATTTGTATAGGCACCTTTTGACGTATAAATTTCAAAATAAATGCTTTCTTCCTTAAGGATTCGATCCATGATGTTAAACTGTTCCATTGATAATGTTTGTTGGTGGATAATTTCTCCATCTTCTTTTCGTAAATCCGCTCCATTTACACAAATAAGCGGTAACCTTAAGCCCGCCTCTTTCAAAGGATAAGCAGCTTCGGTATAATCTCTTCCTGTCGCAACAACAACATGGATCCCTGCTTTTTGTGCCTCTTTAATTGCGAGAATATTCTCTTTAGAAACCGATCGACCATCATTTAATAAAGTTCCATCCATATCCGTTGCAATCAATTGTATGTTTGTCATTTTTCAGTCTCCTCGAAAATCAATATATCGTCGATAGTACGCCACTTTTGAATAAAGATCAATGATTATAAATCATTTTACGCGTCATCCCACCATCAATCACAAGGTTCTCCCCGGTAATAAAATCATTGTCAGGTGACGATAAAAAGAAACATGCACGAGCAATGTCTTCTGGTTTTCCCACCCGTTTCGACCAATGTTGTTCATGGTCAATCGTTCTTAGTTGTTGATATTTATCGTTTTGAATCCAACCTGGACTGATCGCATTCACCCTTATCTCCATATCAGATAAACTAGCTGCCAAAGCATGAGTCAGGGAAACGATTGCTCCTTTGGAAGCAGCATAAGCTTCGCTGCCAGGTTCGGACATATTTGCCCTTGTGGAAGCAATATTTATAATCGAACTTCCTTTTTTCAAAAATCTTGCTCCAAGTTTTGAAAAAAGAAATGCACTACGGACATTTGTATTCATAATCATATCCCAATCTTCTATAGTAATCTCGTCTAATGGATGGAAGGATGATACTCCAGCATTATTAATAATCACATCTAATGTAATATTTTCTAACTCTATTTTATGAAACAATGATTGAATATCTTCAAGTTTAGAAACATCTATCGTCACATGCGTGCAGCTTAACCCTCTAGTTTTTAGGTCTTTCTCTAAATGAAGTCCTTCTTTTTCGAGAATATCAATGAGCCAAACGTGAAATCCCTTTACGGCAAATTGTTCTGCTATTGCTTTTCCAATTCCTCTTGCTGCTCCAGTTACAATAACTTGTTTCTCCATGTTATGTTTCATCATTATATCCCCTTCTGTTTTCATAAAATTGCATGTTGTTGTACAATTTTTCCACCGTCATATATAATTTAACATAGTAACTATATTTAAAGTTTGTTTAAATAAAGCTGATATCCATCCTTAATAGAATGATGAATGCACTAGTCTATCTGTTTATCAAGCTTTAGACTTCACCGGAGGATCCGATCAGCTTTTTTCATTTAAACACACTTTTTAAAGGAGTATTAAACATGCCAGCAAAATTTGACGTTTACTTGTTTCGATTTTTTGTGATTTGGTACACAATTGGTGTTTTCCTTCTATCGTTTGATTTGGTGCCTCCATGGCTTGAATGGGCCAATGTCGTCTTTTTAATTACTTCTGGTCTTTTAGCGGTCGTATATTTTTACAGAAGCGGTTCCAAAGTCAATAGCATCATTGCTATCATTGTCATTTTCTTTCTTTCTATGGCTATCGAAAGTTTTGGAGTTCATACAGGACTATTTTTCGGTGATTATACATATAAAACAGATTTTGGTCCAAAAGTAATTGGAGTCCCTATCACGATTGGATTTGCTTGGCTGATGGTTATGGGAACCTCACATGTCCTTGCTGCACCTATTATTAACGTCGTTTCTCGCTTCAAAGCATTGATTTATGCAAGTTATGGTGCATTTATTGCCACATCATTAGATCTAATTATAGATCCTGTAGCTTATGATGCAAAACAATATTGGGTCTGGAATGAACCTGGTTTATATTATAACATCCCATTTTCTAACTTTTATGGATGGTTTATCTTATCTTTTGTCCTTCACATTGTTATTTACGGATTATTTTTCCGCTCAAATCAATGGATAAATATAAGATCTGTATTTTGGCGTAACAACATGGTGAAATTATACGTAATGATGGCAGGTATGTTCATCATCATTGCCCTCGTGAACAAATTATGGCTTGCATCTATCGTCTCATTATCGACACTTTGCATTATCTATCTTATTTACTTCAAGCTTAGAAGGATGATTGCAAATGATTAAAGCAGATAAAAAAAAAGCGTTTCAAAAATTATTTCACTTTTACAATCGTTTTTTAATAAGCAGATCTTTTCATCACATTTCCATTTCCAAAAATTCATGGGTTCCTACTACTAATCATGGAATTTATTTGATGAATCATAGTTCATGGTGGGACTCCCTCATTTTATTCTATTTAAACCAAGAAAAGCTAAAACTAGATGGAATAGCAATGATGGCAGAGGAAGGGTTACAAAGATTTCCCTTTTTTCGAAAAATCGGAGCTTTTTCTGTTGATCCAACATCGAGAAGATCACTTCTCGAGTCATTAAACTATGCTTCAGACCAATTACAACATGACAAACATCTGTTTTTGTTCCCTCAAGGCGAAGAATCTCACCTTGAAAAGCGTCCGTTTACATTTTTCTCTGGTGCCGCATACCTTCAGGAAAAAGTTCCTTCTACACCTGTCATCCCTATTGTTTTTTACCATGGCTTATTTCATCATCAACTTCCAGAGTGGTATATTCATATCGGTCAACCGATGACCTTCCCAGAAGGTGCTAATCGAAAAGAGAAAACATTCATTTTTGAACAGAATGTAGAAGATGAATTAAATCAATTAAAACAAATGGTCATGTCAGATCAACCTGATCAGTTCCTCGTTTTATTACGTGGGAAGCAAGGTATTGGGCAGAGGTGGGAAAATATGAAAAAACGATGGAAACGAGAGGATTAATAGATGCTATCTATATATGTTATCATCCTAATTCTTATACTTGTTTGGACAATAGTAAACGGATTCAGTCTCCCTTTGCTGAAAACATCAT
Organism: Salipaludibacillus daqingensis; assembly: GCF_029891575.1. GTDB lineage: Bacteria > Bacillota > Bacilli > Bacillales > Salisediminibacteriaceae > Salipaludibacillus > Salipaludibacillus daqingensis. The sequence continues at coordinate 305,741 of NZ_JARZHF010000001.1, forward strand.
CAAATAAAGAACTAGATAAGAACAAAAAAGTATCTATTCTCATTCCGATGAGAAACGAGGAAAGAAATATCGCTCCACTCATTGATTCTCTAAAAGAGTTAACTTACGAAAATATGGAATTTATTTTTCTTAATGACGGCTCGAAAGATCGCACGAAAGAACTTTTCTATGAAAAAATAGAAGCTGACAATCGTTTTACTCTCATCGAAGGGAAGCCATTACCATCAGAATGGATTGGAAAAGTTCATGCTTGTTATCAGCTCTCGAAAAAAACAACGGGCGATTATTTGCTATTTTTAGATGCTGATGTAAGAGTCCATCCCAGAACTATTGAAAGAAGCTTACAAGCTTTCTCCACTAACACTGGGTTAGTTACTGGGTTTCCTCGTTATCCATTAAAGAGCTTTCTCGGGCATTTGCTCGTACCGATGCAACATTTTGTTGTCTATTTACACTTGCCTGTATTTCTTGCTAATTTAACGACTTGGCCCGCTGCAACTGCTGCTCACGGCGCGTATATGATGTTTCGTCGTGACGCTTACGAAAAAGCGGGTGGACACGAAAAGGTTAAAAATTCATTAGTGGAAGATGTGCATATTACGAGAGAAATCAAAAAAAACGGGTATCAAGTAAAGCTTGTAAACAACACAAACACGGTACTTTGTCATATGTATGAAACGAATAAAGAGGTTTGGGAAGGCTTTTCTAAAAATCTCTTTCCTGGACTTGGTCGAAATCCTTTCCTTGTGATAGCACTAGTGATTTTCTATTTTATTTTTATGATCTTCCCTTTTCCATTAGCTATTTATGGGATCTTCACGTTGGATTTCCTTCTCATCTTGCCTCTTTTACTAACGATGATGATCAAGTTATTTATTGATATTATGACAAGACAAAAATGGTGGCTATTTGTCGTTACACCATTTTCGTTATTTTTTATGGTATTACTTATGGTTTATTCCACCTATTTAGGATTATCTAACAAAGGATTCACATGGAAAGGAAGAACCTATCAATGAACACACAAAAGCAAGCTGTCGTCATAGGAGGTGGATTAGCAGGATTATCTGCCGCCATCCGCCTCCAATATGAAGGATTTCAAACAACAATATTGGAGAAAAATAATGATATCGGTGGGAAGTTGCATGAAGTTAGCCTAGGAACGCATCGATTCGACTTTGGTCCGAATACAATTACGATGCCCCACGTGTTTCAATCTGTTCTATCTGATGTAGGTGAAAATCCCGATAACTATTTCCAATTTGTTCCATTAGAAACACATACGAAGAATGTTTTTGAAGATGGTTCTCACCTCTATTTTTCTTCTAATCACGAAAAAATGATCGACGAGTTAAGTCGTCTTGATGCTCAATCAGCTTTGAACTATCCTCAATATTTAAAAGAAGTTAAAAAACTTTACCAATTAGCGAACCATCATTTTTTCCACCGAACTTTTTCTTCTTGGAAAGACTATTTATCGATTCCATTGGCGAAATCTATGTTGTCTGCAAAACCAATGGAAAACCTAGACCACTTTCACCGGAAATTTTTCAAGGATGAACGTATCATTCGCGCTTTTAATCGTTATGCTACATATATTGGTTCTTCTCCGTACAATGCTCCTGCTACGTTTGGTTTGATTGGTCATTTGGAGATGGGCGACGGGGTTTATTATACAAAGGGAGGAAATGCACAAATTGCTGCCGGATTTAAAAATGCAGCCGAAAAATTAGGCGTAACCATTTTATGTAATGAAGAAGTGATTAAAGGCCATGCAGTTAATAAACAACTCACTTCCGTTGAAACCTTAAGTGGAGAGAGATACCATGCTGATGTTTTTGTTTTAAACGGAGATTTGCTTACACAATATCCAAGATTAATAAACGAGAGTGATCGCCCATCTTTTTCAAATAAAAAAGTCGATAGTTATGAGCCGTCCATTTCCGCATTTGTCATCCTTGCTGCTACGTCAGAAAGATTTGACCTTCACCACCACCAAGTTTACTTTGGGAATGAAGTGAAACAGGAGTTCAACGATATTTTCAAAAAAGGGCTATATGGTACGGATCCTACTATTTACTTATGTACCTCTTCAAAGACTGAACCTTCTATGTCACCAGATGGGGACAACTTATTTATTTTAGTAAATGCACCGCCACTAAAAAATAGAAACAACGAAATGTTTGATCGAATGGAAATGGAACAAAGAATTTATCAACATCTTGAAGCAAAAGGTCTGTCTATTCGTCCTTCGTTGGAACAGTCCAAAGTCGTCGATCCTCAAACTTTAGCAAATAACTATTATGCATACAGAGGAGCTCTTTATGGTGTTGCTTCAAATAGAAGAAAAGATACGTTTTTAAGGCCATATAACCGCTCACAAGATTTACACAACTTATTTTTTGCAGGTGGGAGTACTCATCCTGGTGGTGGCTCACCAATGGTCGTCCTTAGTGGACAAAATGTTGCGAAACGGATTATTCAAGAATACTAACAAAGTATATTTTTGTGTTCAAAGCTACGATTTCGTTGCACTACAAAACGAAATTGCAATATTTATTATTACCATCGAAACAAAAAAGAAGGAGAACCTAATTACTGGTTTTCCTTCTTTCCATTTAACTTTCTATAGCACTTAATATTTGCTTTTTTTCTCGACTTGAAACAAATGCGCGTTTATGAAAAACATCGTAGTCATTTGCCCTCACAGAATTTAAAATTTCACGATAAAAATGTGCAGCAGCTTTCACTGGCATCCTAGCATTTAATGGATATAAGTGCATTAATTCAAGGCCTTCCTGATAATAATTTTCCGCTAGATGAGCTAATTCTTCCCATAAAGAGATGAATGATTCATTCACCTGTTTATTATTTAACATCATATGTGTATAACCATGATCTTTCATCAATTGAGTAGGTATATAAATACGATCACGCTCGAAATCTTCCCCAATGTCTCGTAAAATATTCGTGATTTGCATGGCATATCCTAATGAAACGGCACTTTGTTTCAACTGCTCTTGATTTGTTGGAGACAAAATAGGCAATAACATCAACCCTACCGTACTAGCAACGTGATAAGAGTAATTGATTAATTCATCCACCGATTCATATCGATTTTTTTTCAAATCCATTTCTTGACCATAAATCATCTCATAAAATGGTTTAATATCAAATGTGAAATTTTTAAATGTATCTTCTAATGCAATCCAAAGGAAAGAAGAATCAGGTTGCTTTCCTAGTATAAACATATCAAGTTGATGCTTGAATTTCTTAAGTTCTTCTTCTGGATTGATCCCTTCATCAACAATATCATCTGCTTTTCGACAAAACGCATAAACTGCCCATACAGCTTGACGCTTTTTCTTAGGTAAATGTTGGAATGCTTTCGCAAATGTTTTCGAATGATACTCAATAACATTCTTACATTGAAGATATGCATCATTAACGAGCATCGCCTTCCTCTCCTTTCTAAGTATCTTTTTTATAAAGGAATAATCAATTACACTTTTGAATAATAGGAGAAAAAACGAATAAATAAATGATTGAAATAAGATTTTTCTCCTTACTTTTTCTGTTAAACTCACGATAATTGGCTATTATTTACCGCATCTTCATCATCTAAAAATTGAGATAACACTTTTGCTCCTTGCATGACAATTGGTACTCCCCCACCTGGATGAATCGATGCTCCAACAGCATAAACATTATCATAATCAAATGGTTTTACTTGAGGACGAAATACCCCCGATTGGAATAATGTTGGTGCTAAACCAAAACTTCCTCCTTCAAACAAGCCGTCTCTTTTTGATTCAAAAGGTGTTCGAACTTGCTTCCACAAAATTTTATTATAAATATTTTCATCTAAACGTTCTTTGATTTCGTGAAGCATTTTATCCGCAAAAGCTAGATATTCCTCTTTGGAAATCTCCTTTGAAGTAGGAACTGGTATCAACATGTATGCGACACTTTTCCCTTCTGGGGCAAGAGTTTCATCAATTAAAGATGGGTGAAACAAATAAAATGATGGGTCTTCTGGTAATTTTTTTTGCACAAAAATTTCATCCATTTGTTGATCTAAGTCGCTTCCCATAAAAAATTGATGAACGTAATTGGTATTTAATTTTCCTTCTATTCCTAAATAAATGAGAACACATCCGGAAGATGGGATATAAGAACGATTTGTCGTCTTATTAACAAGCTTTTCGGCTATAGGAAAATCTCCATTTAATATAAAGCGATCAAAATAATGCTTTTCTCCATGAACCGTAAGCGAAGTGGCTATACCTTTGCTTAATTCTACCTCTTGTACGTCAGCATTATATTCAATTGTTACCCCTCGCTTTTCTAATTCGTCTGTTAGGACTTCAGCAAGATGGGCATACCCACCTTTAATATACCAGATACCATGTTGATGTTCACTAAATGGAACAAGAGAATAAATCGCTGGCGTATGTTCAGGGGAACCACCTATATACAAGGTTTGTAAAGAAAATGCTTCTTGTAATTTTTTAGCTTGAAAATATTTTTTTGACTGATTTTTCACCGATTGATAAGCTTTCAGTTTCACAAGTGTTTTGACATTCTTTCTAGTCCAAAAGGATCGCTTTCTAACAAACGGTTGCTCTAAAAAAGCTTTTGATCCTTTTTCAAATCTATCAGCCATATCTTTCATATATAAAGAAAAATGATCACTTTCACCTGGAAAATGTTTTTCAATTTCCTCTTTTTGCTTATTAACGTTACTCCACTTATGAAAAGATGTTCCATCACGAAAGTGAAGAGGATAAGTTGGGTCAATTTGCACCATGTCAATTTGTGATAAATCAACGTTTACATCTTGTAAAATATTCCGAATCATTTGAGGGAGTAGAACAATGGTTGGTCCTTCATCAATTTTGAACCCATCCTGTTCTGTAAACGCTAAACGACCTCCTAATTTATGCATTCTTTCAAATATCGTAACGTTTTCACCTTTTTGATTTAAGTATAATGCAGTGATCATTCCACCAATTCCACCACCGACGATGGCATTGTTCATATCTTCACCTCCTCTTTACTATACTTTTTGATTAATAAACTAGCTGTAATTCTTGCAGATTCAAAAATCGTTGGTAGACCACTTCCAGGATGTGTTCCCCCTCCAACAAGCCATAGTCGATCAATTTCATTAAATTGGTTATGAGGTCTGAAATACATCATTTGACCTAAATTATGAGCAAGATTAAACGTTGCTCCTTTATAAACATGTTTTTGATGTTCCCAATCGTATGGTGTAAGCACTTTTTCTACTTCAATATTACTTTCTAAATCTTTTAATCCAGTTCTTTTCTTTATCTGATTAAAAATCAATTCTCTAAATGTATCTGTTTCATTGTTCCAATCAATTCCACTGAAATTATTCGGTACTGGAGCTAAAATATACAGAGCTGATTTTCCTTGTGGAGCCAGTGTCGGATCTGTTACGGATGCATTTTGTACGTAAATAGAAGGATTATCCGATAAAATTTTCGTTTTCGTAATCTCTTCCACGTTTTTCTTGTAGTCATCTGAAAACAATATGGTATGATGATCCAAATCAATTGGTTGATTGACACCAGCATAAATCATAAAAGTCGAACAAGAATACTTTTTCTTTTGCAAATGAATATTTTTAAATTTACGTCTTTTATCGTCATCAATTAATTTTGTCATCCCTTGTGCAAAATCAGCATTCATGATTACATCATCGGCCTCAACCAACTCTCCATCATCTAATTCTAACCCTGTTACTGCTCGACGATCATCAAGAAGAAGTTTTTTCACACCAACTCCAGTATGAATTTCTCCACCATGTTCTTTCACAACTTTTGCCATGGACTTTGTTAATTGATTTAAGCCCCCAATAGGATGGAATACTCCATACTCATGTTCCATAAATGAAAGAATACTAAATGCTCCTGGGCAATCCCAAGGAGACATTCCTAAATATTTGGATTGGAATGTAAAGGATAATTTCAAACGTTCGTCATCAAAGTATTTAGACAAAACTTCATACAACGACTTTCCTAATTCCAACTGAGGAAGCGCTTTTAGCGTTCTAAGCCGCATATAATCAAACAAAGAAGCATGGTTATTTTGCAAAATTGGAGAAAGTGCTGCCATTTTTTTTCTTGTATCAACCATAAAACGTTCGTAACTTTCTCCATTCCCTGGAAATAATTGTTCAATATTTTTTTTCATTTTATCAGGATCTCTTGTCGCTCTTATTGTCATCTCATCAAACGATAAAGAATACATCGGATCCAATTCTTTTAACGTTGTGTAATCTTCTAACTTTCGATTAGAAGATTCAAAAACTTCTTCTAAAATGTGCGGCATACTTAAAAAAGTAGGACCCAAATCAAATGTGTATCCCTTTTCAGTAAATGATGATGTTCTACCACCTACATACGGTTGTTTCTCAAATATTTGAACACGAAACCCTTTAGCTGAAAGTATCATTCCAGCAGCTAATCCACCGGGACCTGCACCAATTATTGCAATTTTACGAGCTCCCACATTCCTCACCCCTTTACTATCAAATATGATCTAAAATACCCATTCCCTCTTTTACGTTCTATAAACAAAACTTATACAAATTGTATATCGACTTTAATAAGAATGCAAAAGATTTGCTGAACTCTGCTATAAAGGGATTTTTTTAAAAATTCAGGTAGTTTCAATTGTCAAATTCGGTCTTTTTCGTCATAATGAAGAAAAGAGGTGATGACGCATGAAGGAAATTAAAGTGTTTGCAACATTTAGAGAAATTTGTGATGGCAAAACGATTCAAGTCTCTTACCGTGAAGGACAATCAATCGATGAAATTTTAGCCGATGTGACAAATCAATTTCCAGATATGGAAGAGGAATTATTCACAGAGGAGCATCAAGTAAGACAGCATGTCCATGTTTTTATCAATGGCAAAAACATTATTCACCTCAATGGCCTTAAAACAGAGGTTAAACCTGAAGACCAATTAGCGTTGTTCCCTCCAGTTGCAGGAGGTTAATAATGACTGAAAAATTAGAAATTCGAGGGATTCATCATAAAGACATTATTAGTTATTTAATGGAATTAGGAGGAGAAAAGGTACCGAGTGAAGAAGATTTCGTTGTGATCGATAGTAAGGAGTGGAAGTGTACTGTATCACCAGAACAATTCTTTACATTTATGCATTCTTCTATTCCGAAAGTACATCTTGAATTTCAATCAGATAACAGTGAATTGTTAACTGAGGTACTACGAAAATTCCGATTAAAAACGTTTCGTGCTGGAGGTTGATCCAGATTCATGCCCTACGCCACAACAAAAGGACGTGTTAAGTTTCATTAACAAACGTCCTTTTTAATTTTGCTCTATTTTTACCCTTTCTATGTTGATAATATATATTCAACAAAAGCTTTAACTTTGTATTTTTATGCTCCTACTGTTGAGATATTTAGTTCTTTTAATTTTTCTGGAGGAACAACACCATCTTTCCAGCCTCGAACATCATAATATTCCTCAAGCATTTCAGGTAAATGAGAAACTTCGCCTTCTGAATTTCCTGTCGCTTTTTCTTTCAGGAATCGTTCTGGAAGACTGTCATCTTTACCAGTAAATCCAGCTTTATTATTAAAGTAGCGCTCGATATTGTAAACCCTTTCACCAATCTTCATAATATCATCGGCGCTTAACTCAATACCAACAACTGCTGTATATTGCTCCGCGTACAAATCAGCGTTCTCAGAAAATGCGGAGAACTTACAAAGATCTAATGAATCAGAGAAAGCATGGAGATCTTGGAAAATCTTTAATAGGTTGCCTTTTCCTTCTACCGCTAACCGATCTACGGGTTCAGGAAGTCCTGCAATTTCAGCAGACACGGAGTAACCTCTTAAGTGACAAGCACCTCGATTACTAGTGGCATAACCTAATCCAATACCTTGAATGCCCCGCGGATCATAGGCTGGAATCGATTGATTTTTCGACACCATCGCAAGCCCGCCGTTTCCAAATGAAATGGCTGCTCGACCTGGACCTTCTGCAAGAACATCCCCAATACCTTGACGGTGAACAATCTTTTCTATCCATTCGATCATCGTATCCACATCACCCCAGTCCAAGCGTTCTTTTATGAGGCCTTTCTCGTAAGCTTCCATGGCTACAGAGAAACAATGACCAAGCTCAATTGTATCAATGCCATATTCATTACAGCGGTCAATCATATAAGCGACGGCTTCTTTATTTCCAGTACCACAGTTTGGTCCAAGTGCCCACGCTGATTCAAACTCAAAGCTTTCTACTTTCACTTTATACTTGCCTTCTGTCACTTCTACTTCTTTTTTACAAGCTACTGGACACGCATGACAAGTAGGTTCACTGACAAGAATTTCCTCACGAACCGTTTCACCACTCACACCTTCTGCATGCTCTGAGTGTGTGGATTGTGAGTTATTTGTTGGAAGCGCACCTGATTCGTTAATAATATTCATCAGTACGTTTGTGCCGTAAACCGATAATCCACCTTTGTTTGGTGCCGTTAATGCTCCTTCATTGATAGCTTTTAATCCAGCCTTAACTGCCGTTTTATATTGATCTGGAAGAGCAGGTTGCGGCATGTTACCTCTCTGAGTCGCTTTGATCACAATGGCTTTTAAATTTTTAGAGCCTGCAACTGCTCCCGATCCTCCACGCCCAGAAGCTCGGTCATCTTCATTCATCCAACCTGCATAACGGATTAGATTTTCTCCACCTTGGCCAATAGACATAATACTTGTATCTTTTTCTCCGTAAAGTTCTTCCAATGCTTTAATTGTTGGACGTACACCTTTTCCCCATAAAGACGATGCATCTTTTAATTCAGCTTTTCCATCCTCAACATACAAATAAACTGGCTTATCGCTTTTACCTGTGAAAATTAAGTTGTCAAAACCTGCCCATTTCAGACGAGCGGCTGTCCACCCTCCCATATGGGAATCTGTAACAGTTCCTGTTAGCGGTGAACGTGTGACGGTGCATAAACGACCACTCATGTGAATTCGAGTTCCTGTTAAAGGTCCTGTCATAACAGCAAGAATATTGTCTGCTGAAAATGGCTCCACGTCATACACTCCATGGTCTACCATGTACTTGACCCCTAATCCCCTCGCGCCAACATAATTCCGTAAATCCTCTTCATTCAACTTACGATACGTGACTGTACCTTTCGACAAATCGACCCAGGCTTCGTGATTCTTATAGCCTCCAAGATTCATGAAGATACCTCCCCATTTCAGAATTTTCCTACACTTGAATAGATTCTTCATCGTTTGCTAAAATTCCTCTTTTATCTAAATTTTCTTTTTAATTTTTATTCCGTTATTAATAATATTTTTGACTTTTGCTATGTTAAATAATTTTACTTTGTTTTATATCTCTACATTATATTCTTCAAACCACATGTCTAGTTGAAGCAAGTAAGCAATAAGTTGTGGTCCTGACATTAATTGGCCAAAATAGGGAGTTTGAAATGAAGCACCTTCCGATTCAACTAAGTATTGAAGTTTCTCATAGTCAAAGATGTCGTATAGCTGTGATTCTTTTTTTTCTAACCGATTCTTTAATGCCGTGGTCACTAATTTCGTATAGATTGGATGATGTGTTTTAGGATATGGACTCTTTTTTCGATAAAGTACATCTTCTGGCAGAACTCCTTCTAATGCTTTTCTTAAAATCCCTTTTTCACGTCCGCCTAACATTTTCATCTCCCAAGGGATGTTCCAGACATACTCCACTAATCGATGATCTGCAAATGGAACTCTCACTTCCAAACTTTTTGCCATACTCATTCGATCTTTTCTTTCTAAAAGAGTCGGCATAAACCAAATCATATTTGCATAAAACATCTCTCTTCGTTTAGCTGCTATCCCTGATTCTCCCTCTAATCTTGGTACCTCAGTCAACGTTTCTGCATACCTCAGTTTCGCGTATTTATTTAAGCTAATCCTTTTCTTCCATTTCGTATGAAGAAGCCCTTCTCTTTCAGTTACAGAATTCATCCAAGGGAATACATCACTATATAATTTCTTCGGATCGTGAAACCATGGGTATCCTCCAAATATTTCATCAGCACATTCTCCCGATAATCCAACAGTGGCATGATCACGCACCTTACCACAAAACCATAATAGAGACGAATCTATATCAGCCATTCCTGGTAAATCACGAGCTTTCATCGCATCTTTTAATAAGTAGACTAGTTTTTGTTGGTCAATCACTGCACGATAATGGTCCGTACCAAATGCTTTGGAAACTTTTTTTACCCAAGGAGCATCTTGATTCGGTTGAAATGCACTTTCTATAAAATACATCTCATTGTCTTCGTAATCAATGGAGAAAGTTTTTAAATGAGACCTTCCTTGTCTTGCCTCATATTCCGTTGCAAAAGCTGTTATAGCACTAGAATCAAGCCCTCCAGATAAAAACGTACACACAGGGACATCAGCCACAAGTTGTCGTTCTACCGTATCTTTAAATAACTCTTTTATATGCGTAGCTGTATCTTCAACTGATTCCGTATGCGGAGCACTTTGAACTTGCCAGTATCTTCTGCACTCAAACTCTCCTTTTGATACACGCATCCAGTGAGCAGCTTTTAATTCTTCCATTCCTTTGAATATGCCATGTCCCGGTGTTCGTGAAGGACTTAACGCTAATAACTCTTGCAATCCTTCTTCATCCAGCTTTGCTTGCACTGATGGGTGAGCAAGAATCCCTTTAATTTCAGAACTAAATAATAACCCTTCCCCTAATCGATACATAAATAAAGGCTTAACACCTAAACGATCTCTAGCTAAAAAGAGCTGTTCTTTTTTTCCGTTCCAAATAGCAAATGCAAAAATCCCATTTAGTTTTTTTACACACCCTTCCCCCCAGTGAATATAGGAAAATAGTAAAACTTCCGTATCTGAATGAGATTGAAATTGATAACCGAATTCTTTAAGTTTATTCCTCACTTCCTCGGTATTATACAACTCTCCATTGTAACAAATGGTATACGTGTGACCATTTACTTTTCTTGTCATCGGCTGGCCTCCGCCAGTTGGGTCAACAACTATTAATCTTGTATGACCAAAAACCACGTGGTCGGTTGTCCACGTGGTAGTAGCATCAGGCCCTCTTTTACCGAGAGTATTTGCCATATTTAATACTATTTTTCTCTCTTGTTCATTTAACGGTAGTGTAAAATCGATCCACCCTGTTACTCCACACACTGGTCATCCCTCTTTTCATGAATCAAGTATGATATCTGCTTTTACCATGCTATTCAAAAGAGCTTATCCCTAATACAATGGATTTTTAAACTTCGAGTAAAAGACGCGTACCTTATTGTTAAAATAAGAAAACCCCTCTTTTTTTTAAAAAAGGGAGGTTTCTCAACAAGCTAATTATTTCATTTTTTTCATGGTAACTAAATACCAACCACCCTCTTTAATAAGTGGTTTTGCATCTTTTAAAGTAAGCCCCACTCTTTTCCCGTTTTCCTTTATTTCATCCAACGTTGGCAACGAATATAAATTCTCGTGGGCAGTCATAAATGCATTAAATGCTGAGGTAAACGACTGTCCATATTTAGCTTTCATCATTGGACTTATAAATGTGACAATTCCATCTTTTTTCATCACATTCGATATATTTCTAAAAAGATCCATTCGTTTATCTTCAGGGAAATAATAAAGAAAATTATGTGCCATTACCATATCAACTTTTCCCTGAAAATTTTTAATATACTCCATCATATCCCCTTCGGAAATGGTTACATCTTTACCTAAATTTTCATTTGCTTTTGCTGCTAACTCGGTGTTTATTTCGACTCCATGTAATTCAATCTTTGGAAATTTAGTGTGGATACTATTTAAATACCCTCCATAGCCACAGCCTAAATCAATAATGGACGTTGGCTTTTCTTTTTTTATCCATCTTAATATAGGTGGAACAGCCGCTTTTTCTAATAGCGTAGACGTCTGCGCGACAATATCTGCAAATGAATCTTCTAAGTAAGTGAGTCGTTCATTTGTTTTTAATAATTCTGGATATTTAAGGAGAGTAGGAATATGAAGTTCCATCATTTCTCTTAATAAAATCCCTACTGACTCTGGACTATCTGCTGAAGCGTACTTCACCATTTTCTTTTTTGCTTTTACTTTACCTGCTAATCCTTTCTTTAAGTGTCCTACTTCAATCCCGACTTCTACCCATCTTTCTAACAAGGCGATATTTAGCTCGCATTCCTTAGCAACTTGTTCTACAGATTTTGACTTTTCTAAGCATTTAAATAAATCTAATTTATATCCAACATGTGCATGCCAAGTTGTTAAAAAATCTTCATTACTTTTCATCCAATTTCTTGCAATAATAAAACGATGTAGTTCACTCAACTCGTTCAGCTCCTCTCAAGCATTACCAACAGATGTAAAGCACATTTCCCTTACTTTTACATTGTTAAACTATTTTAGCTGTTCTTATTGAACAATAAAAACCAGCAAAGCTATGATCGCTTATGCTGGCTTCTAGTTAAAGTTTTTCTTTTTTGGAAATGTAGCTTAATAATTTTTCGCAACCTTTATCGATGAGATCATACACCTCTGTAAAATTACCTGTAAAATAAGGGTCCGGAACATCTTCTGTCTTCACGTCAGGAACAAAATCTAGCAAGCGATGGATCTCGCCGCTTGACGTATCCAAACTTTTTAAACGGTGAATATTCCCTAAATTTGATGCGTCCATAGCAATAATATAATCAAACTCTTTTAAATCTTTCTTCTCCAATTGTCTTGCTGATAACTGATCGTGGTTTACATTATATTTCTCTAAAATTTCTAATGTTCCTTCATGTGGTCGTTTTCCGATATGCCAATTGCCGGTCCCCGATGAATCCACTTTTATATGATTTTCTAACCCTTCAGTTATCACTTTATCACGAAAAATTGCTTCAGCCATTGGCGATCTACAGATGTTTCCTAAACAGACAAATAATACATTTATCAACATTTTTCTCTCCTTTATTCATTTCACTCTCATTATTATAGACTAGAATTAGACAAAGAAAAACCTCTTGGATGAACCAAGAGGTAAATAATTTATAAACTTATTGAAACAATTCCGTATAGTTTAATCGAATGTCTTGAACGATCGCATCAATGGAAGGAAATGTTTCACCAACTAAATACGTTTTTACACTTTTTAGTGAAGACGAAGACTCTGGATCTCCTTGTAAAATCTGAACTTGCTCTTCAGGATCACATTCAATTTCTTCAATGTTTTGCCCTTCACAATGGCAGTCAACATTATCAAAGCGCTCATACACGACAAATACGTTCCCATTTGTCTCGTCGGTTAATAACTCTCTTGTTTCCACTAAGTCTTTTACGATCATCGTAAAAACTTCCTTTCTGTTCGAAGATATTATTTTTGTGAATTTAATCACGTACTCTTTGAATTACAATACTTACTATACACTATCTTTACTATTTCTTTGCTACTATCGTGTGAACATTAGGTTACATTTCCAAGACAAAAAAGTAAACGGAGTTACTTAAAGGTACCCTAAAAAATATGCTTAACTAAATAAAATGAACCTAAAAGATTTTTATTTTTGACGTAGTTGTTTACCTGCTACCTTTTCCACTATCCTTGGACACAATTGATACAAAGTAGATCCTATTCCCATCCAAATCGGAAGGTTCAACTCTCGTTTCGGTTTTTTTATAAGTTGGACTATTTTTTTTGCAACATATTCTGCTTCTAAAATAAATTTTTCCATACTCTTTTCATACTCACCTGTTTTATCTGCAATAGTAAGAAACTCCGTTCGAATTGGTCCAGGATTAACGACACTTACATGAATCGGGTCATCGTGTAACTCCATTCTTAATGAGTTTGCAAAACCTAATACCGCATGTTTTGTTGCAGCATATACGCTCGCTTTTGGAGTTGCAAGTTTTGCTGCTTGCGATGCAACAAATATAATTTGACCGTAATGATTGTCTTTCATATAAGTTAGTACTTCTTTCGTACATGCAATAGTTCCGAGAACATTCACTTGAAACATCGCTTTAGCATCATCTAACGATGCTTCCAAAACCGAGTCAAATTTCGCGAACCCTGCATTATTTATTAATGTTGTAATTGGTCCATGCTCTTTATAGATTTGTTGAAAGGTTAACTTAATTGATTCTACATCTGTAATATCTAACCGATAATAAGGAGCATAGATTCCTGTTTCGTATTGAATTTGCTGAGAAATTAATTGTAATTTATCTTCAGACCGAGCTAATAAAATAGGTACTCCACCTCTTTTTGCCACTTCTAAAGCCATTTCTTTCCCAATCCCGCTTGATGCTCCAGTAATTGCTACACGTTCGTTACTAATTGTTTTACCTGTCATAAAGAAAACCCTCTCTAAATAATAGTTGTAGTCAACTCATTATATCTACATCTGCAAGGAAACATCAAAACATCTCTTTGTAGGTTGACATTTATGTCTAGCAGGCTCATAATGATAGAAATTTCAACCATTTTCTGAATAAATAAACTTTTTGATGTAGCGTCACTTATTTCTTCTTTGCTTTGTTATTATTTAAAGTTTAATATTAAAAATTAATTAAGACTTCTTTAGGGAAAAGGTTTAGAGTGTGATATTTCTAAAACAGCAACAGAATAGTTATCGGAGAATTTTTTAACAACCGTGCATAATTGAACATTAAACTCTTTTTTTTTCGTTAAAATGACAATTTTCCAATCGTTATCGGGCAGGATTCTTTAGACTATCCGTCATTTACGGCCATTAAAAAAGAGCATAAATATATTTATAAATGACAAAAGGCGGGATACTATGAATATGAATGTAACATTGATTGGAGCGGGCTCCATGGCAGAGGCTCTCATTACTGGGTGGTTAAGATCAGAAAAACTGTTACCTGAAAATATAATGGTTACAAACCATAGTAATAATCAACGTTTACAAGACCTCACCACTACTTATGGTATACAAACTTCTCGAAATCCAGAACTTCTTCTTGATCATGGACATTTATTTATTCTTGCATGCAAACCAAAAGATTGGAAAAACGCACTAAAACCATTCCAACAAACAATTCATTTGCCGGTAGTTTCTGTAATGGCTGGGGTAACTATAAAAGATATAGAAAACTTTTTTCCTCACTCTCATGTCTCTGTCATCCGGTCAATACCAAATACTTCCGCTGTAGTCAACGCTGCTATGACACCTTTTTCAATAGGACAGTGGGTTACTCCTGTTCAAAGAAACCTTGTGGAAGAACTATTTCAACTAGTTGGGGAAACAGCTGAAGTTCCTGAGAAACATATGGATGCTATGACTGCTTTAACTGGAACTGGACCTGCTTATATTTATTATTTAATGGAATCGATGGAAATTGCTGCAGAAAAAATTGGCATTGATAAAGACTTAGCGAGACATTTAGTATCTCAAACACTTCTTGGTGCTGGATTACGTGTCCAAACAAAGGAGCTTTCACCTAAGATGCTATATGAACAAATCATGAGTCCTGGTGGTACAACAGAAGCAGGATTTAAAGTCTTGCAAGAACAAAAATTGCAAGAAACAATGATCGACTGTATCTATCGAGCTTATGAACGATCAAAAGAATTAGGTAATGCGAAACCAAATGTTCTTATTAGTGATAAGTATCAACAATAATAAATATCCATTATTTTCAATCTTTCTCTTCTTTTTCTTAGCATAGCGAACCACCTTTCTCTCTATAATTAGGATTCTTCTCTTTAAAACCTTTCCATTGTAAGATATAATTATTAACAATGTCACAATAGTATTTACTATAAATTTAGGTCGATTTCGTTGAATTTCATATACATTGGGAGGTATCGCAAATGAGAACGAGCCAATACGATATAGTGGTAGTTGGTGGGGGGTTAGCAGGATTGTCAACTGCAGCTTACTTAGCATACCACGGGAAAAAAGTGGCTCTCCTAGAGCGAGGCAAATTGGGAGGTCGTGCAATGACAATCCAACTAAAAGGATATCAGTTTAATTTTGGAGCTCATGCGATTTATGCTCGAGATACCTCATATTTATCTAAATTGGAACAAGAATTAGGCTTAAATATCCATTGGGAAGATTTCACTCAACTTAAAGCAAAATTTGATATGGGTGAAGATACCTCCGTCATTCCATCCAACATAGGAGGCCTGTTGCAAACCAAACTTCTTAAAGGAATGGATAAATTTAGGTTTGCTTATCACATGTTATTTACTACGTTAGGATTTGAAAAAGGCGATCCTAATTTGTCTATACAAGAATGGATTGATTTAAGGAAAATTAGTCCTGCTGTTAAAGAAATGATGCTTAATTTGGCTACGACAAACTTCTTTTCTGGAGATCCTGACAGCATCCCGTCGGATGTGTTCTTTAGTTATTATCGTAGATTATTTAAGACGAACATTCCGGTTAGTTTTATTCAAGGTGGATGGAAAGTTCTCATTGAGGAATTCAAGAGAATTATTAAAAAAAATGGTGGAGACATTATAGAAAAAACAAAAATCACCAATGTCCTATCTAATGACAGTGAAGTCACAGAAGTCCAAACGAAAAAACACGCTTATTCTGCAAAAGAGTTTGTTTTTGCTATCCCTCCGGAAGAATTGCAAAAGCTTTTTCAAGACTCACCAATTAAATCAGAACTAGAACGTTTTACTGACTATGAACCCACGTATGTCATGTTTTATGACGTCGGTCTAAAAAAACGAATTGAATCAGATTATACTTATATTTTTGATAAAGATCGACAAATATTTATTACGGATATTTCTTACTATGATATGGAAGCTGCTCCTCCAGGAGGACAATTACTGCAAGCAGTTGGATATTTAAGTCAAAACGAAATTCATGATCCTCTGGCACATGAGGAAATGATCAAGAGGATGGAACATTTCTATGATAAACATTTTGATGGTTGGCGAAAACAGTTAGTTATTCCAAGAGCATCTAAAAAACCTGTCTTACAAGCGATTCGCTGGTCAATGAATCAACGAGGATTACCAACACACTTTGACAAGTTACCAAATGTCCATTTTGCCGGTGATTGGTGTCAAGGAACTGGTCAACTATCTGAATTATCTTTCTCAAGCGCCTATAATGTATCTAAGAAGATTTTAACCAAAAAAGCAGCAATACAAGGTGTTTAACATTAGGAGGGTACTCTTTAGGGTAGCCTCTTTCTTCTGTTATTTATTTTTAGTAGAATAATAGAGTATTTATTTTATTGGTTACCCTAAAAACTAATCAAAAAGAGTTCCTACTTTTTGCCTTCCACTTTATAAGAGAAGCGAGTGTTAATCTCAGAGCAATCTCTTATGATAATAGGTCATTTTATTGCTTGGTAACAATATTGAAACTGAAAATTGTTGGAGGAATTCACTTTGAAAAATCATAAAAAGTTGCCCGTTTGGAAACAAAAATTAGGTCAACTAGTAGAAAATCGTTGGTTTACAAGTTCTGTTATAATATTAATCTTGATCAATGCTATCGTAGTGGGATTGGAAACATACCCTAATCTCTATTCAGAATATAAGTCTGCTTTTTGGACTGCAGACCGGATTTTATTATGGATTTTCACTGTGGAAATTGCGCTTAGATTATTAGCAGCTCCTTCGTTAAAGCATTTTTTTACAAACAGTTGGAATTGGTTTGACTTCATCATCGTTGCAGCTGGACATGTTTTTGTTGGTGCACATTTTGTAACTGTCTTACGTATTTTGCGGGTACTTCGAGTGTTCCGCGCTATATCTGTCGTACCTTCTTTACGAAGACTTGTTGATGCATTGCTTATGACGATACCAGCTTTAGGAAATATTATGCTATTAATGAGTATTATTTTTTATATTTTTGCCGTAATCGGTACGATGTTATTTCAACAAGTATCCCCCGAATATTTCGGTAATTTACAACTGTCTCTTTTGACATTATTCCAAGTTGTTACGCTAGAGTCTTGGGCAAGTGAAGTGATGCGCCCTATATTTGAAATACTTCCATGGTCTTGGTTATACTTCGTGTCTTTCGTTTTAGTAGGTACATTCGTTGTGTTTAATTTATTTATTGGTGTTATCGTTAATAATGTTGAAAAGGCTGAATCCGCAGAGGAAGAAGTAAAAGACACCCATAATGAAGTAATGGAACTTAGAAAAGAAGTACAAGAGTTAAAACATTTAATAAAAAATGAAGTCATTAATAAATAAAAGATTACATTTATACCTATAATGGGACTATTATTCCTTTCCAACCTAGCCCATGTTAGATAATCTCACAAAAATACCAACTTCTTTTTCGTTCCATGATATAGTATGAAAAAAGCGAATGTTGAAGAAGGAAGGGATTTCGTTTGACTGCTACTTACAAAGATAAAAAAGTGATTAGTATAGGAATTGCAAGCGAACTGACAGGCTTATCAGAACGTCAAATTCGCTATTATGAAGAACGTAAATTAATTTTCCCGGAAAGAAGTAAAGGCGGGACTAGAAAATATTCGTTTGCAGATGTTGAAAGGCTCGTAGACATTGCAAATAAAATGGAAGATGGAATGCAAACATTCGAAATTCGTAAAGAAGAAATGAAGAAGACAGATCTTCGCGATAAAATGCTTCGCGGTCAGCTGAATGCCGCCTTTAAGATGCGAAAGTAACTTTTTTAGAAGGGGCATTGGAAGTAAACTGTGAAAGACATTTAACATTAAATGATTCCATTTTGAATGGCCACCGAAAAAATCGGTGGTTTTTTCATGGATTCTCGTATATGACACATACTAATAAATACAACTATTCTTTTAGGAGGCATTTGATGGGAATTTTAGGGTATTTATTAGATAAACGTTTCATCGTTATTTGTGTCATAGTTTTGTTCACCTTCACTTGTATTTACAACCTTTCCGTTCAAGCAGAGAACCTATTAACGGATAGAAAAGCAGCTATTATCATCGATGATTTTGGTGGTGTTGCGAAGGGAACACAGGAATTTTTAGAAAGTGATATTCCTATAACCGTAGCTGTTATGCCTTTTTTAGAACAATCAACGGAAATTGCAGAGCAAGCAAACGAATTAGGTTTTGAAGTAATTATTCACCTTCCGATGGAACCTAAAAAAGGAAAGCGTTCTTGGCTTGGCCCTAATCCTATTACTTCTGACTTAAGTCAAGATGAAGTAAAGCAAAGAGTGGAAGAAGCGATCGAAAATGTCCCCCATGCAAAAGGAATTAACCAACATATGGGCTCTAAAATTGTAGAGGAAAAAGAGACAATCACAACTATTTTAAATGTCATTAAGGACCATGATTTATATATCGTGGATAGTGGAACGAACCCTCATTCATACATTTCAGATATTTCTGAACAGTTAGGGGTTCCTTTTGCAAAAAGAGACCTCTTTCTGGATAACACTCTTTCCTCTGAAGATCACGTCTACGATAAGGCGATCCAACTTGCTGACTTAGCAACGAAAGGTGGAAGTGTAATAGGAATTGGTCATGTTGGTATTCATGGAATAGAGACTTATCAAGCACTGGAGAAAGCCCACTCATATTTTATAGATAACCGAGTAGACATCGTTCCTACTTCTCAATTAATCAAGTCAGATATAGATAAAAATCCTGATAACTTTTGGTCAGAATATTGAACCTTTCCATTCTATTTTTACAACTTATCTTTTACTAAAGGAAAAATTTAATAATTCAAGACTCACCCTTTGTGAAAATTAATTTCTCCTATCTACCATTCCAACAAAAATTTCAATAATAACACTATAATAGAGTAACTAACTGATCCAATAGCAAACGAGGTAAAATGCGTATCTCTCGCTAACGGCACTTCAAATCGCATAACATTTAATATCATAGCTCCAGATATAAACGCGAAAATAACAGACAAAGAAAATGGGGATAATTGTATAAACATTCCGGCAAGCCATCCTGAAATAATTCCTAAAACAAGGAACAACCGGCCGTATCTGTTATAGCGTTTATTATCTTTTAACCACAAATCATGTGCCACTGCTACAAAATGCATACCAATTGCCACAGAATAGAAGGCAGCTTGGACCCCTTCTACTTCAGCGGAAATAACAATATAGGAAACTAACATATTGTATAAACTGAAAAATGATAGCTGGACCCAGAAAAAAATCTTCTCCCCTTTTCCAAATTTATTATGCTGATAGTAACTTGCTGCATTTTGTATAGCGAAAAAGATTAGCATTCCTATAAGTCCAAAAATATAAAGCTCTGATTCCATAGCCAACGTGTCAGAAATCTCTTCAAAACTCGCCTGTTCTTCATGAAGTGCAGGTAAAATATAAATAAAAACATAAGAAGCCGCCACACCTGCAGAAAAAGAGAGCCATTTATTTCTTTTAATTCGTGAACTTGGGAGAATGGTATTTGTTAATAAATGAATTGTTATGAAAAGTAGTCCTGTTATAATTGCACCAACTGTCAATACTAGCCCTCCTTCCCCATAAAAAACTCTTCGTCTTATTCACTCTCGTTCCCTCACTTCAAAGTATTTAATCTATTTGTAATAGCTATTCGTATAGAAACAATAGTGCTGAATTTAGCTTGTTGTAAACCCAGCATGAAAAATAAGAACTTTTAGTTGAGCTTTATAAGAAGTAAATTGGATATCAATTAATATCTGATTAAATATAAAAACCCGAATAAGGAGGCACTTCTTTTAAGTGTCCTTTATTCGGGTTACAGTTCCATTTGCCGGTTCTTTTTTTAGTTAAGGAACAAATGTTAGATGATTCTCAATCACCCTTTTCAATCTTACGTTATTTTAAACTTGCTTCCAACTATCAACCATATTTACATTGGCTGCGGCCATCATCGTATATACGGGACAGCGAGATTCAACTTTTTTCTGAAGTTCTTTTATTCGATCTTCAGATTCATTCGTTTCCACTTCTGCATCCACTTTTACAGTCTGAAAATACGGACGTATATTAGGATCTCCCATGAATCCTTTCGGATCGAATTCTCCAGTAATTTTAAAATCAATGTCTTTCAAATCAAACTTCATCTCTTTTGCGACAATTCTTGCCGTAACATTCTCACAAGATGCCAAAGCAGCTAGTGATGTTTGAAGAGGATTTGGTCCTTGATCTTTACCACCCATTTGACTACCTTCGTCTAATACTAGTTCGTGTTTCCCAGCTTTCGCATGTAATGTTAACCCTTCTGTTTTTGCATCTACTTTAAATTTCATCATGACTATTGATCACCATACCTTTTCATAAATTTATATATTAGACAGGGAAATTGAATGAGCCCCTGTGACTCGCTATGCTAAACGTTTGCCGATACTTTTTTTATTTTTGTATCCGCTTTTTCTTTGAACCAGCGCTTTCCAGCTATTTTAGCGTAATAAGTGATGCTCTGATATTGCAACATAAAAGCAATCGTCACAAGTAATGCCGCTTCTCCTCCAAACGACGTTGCCGCAATACCAACCGCTATCGATAAATTTCTAAGAACTGTTCCATTTACTAGAGCAATTCCATCATTACGATTAAACCATTTCAAAGAAATCATCGTAACGAGTGTATAATTAATAACATAAAAAAGGATAAGAGCTATTAGCGCTAAGAGAATAAGTTGTAAATTTGAGACAATCATTTCCGCTCGAGTACTAGTACTGACAAATACAACATATAATAATCCCCAAATACTTAATGGAGTCATGTTAGGTTTAATTTTTTTCTGAAAATACTCTTTAGAATATTTTTTCAATAAAATCTTTGTTGTTATCTGCCCTAAAATCAGTGGTATGAATACGACCATCATGATCGTATGTATTGTTCTCATGATCTCAATATTGACATACTGACCAACCATTCCTAATAAATACCACGGTGTTAATAAAGAACCAATGATTAATCCAAATACAGTTAACTTAACTGCTGCAGGAACATTTCCTTTTTGAATTCCCGTCCATGAAATGGTCATGCCACTTGTAGGTAATAATGCAACCAACGCTAAACCTGCAAACATTAGTGGTTGATCCCTAAAGAAAATCAATCCTATACCAAACGCAGTAAGTGGTATCATAGCAAAATTGATTAAGATGGATATTCCAATCAGCTTCGAGTCACTTTTTAACTTCGTTAACTCTTCTAACCTTAAACCTACCATCGTCGCAAAAATCATTACGATTGTAGCTATCATTATCGTAGGTCTCAATGATGAAGTATCAACATATAATCCGACGACAAAACTGATAACTAATATAAGCGGAATAACAAATAACATATTCTTTTGTGGATAATGGTAAAATTTCATCATTACTTGCACACCCTTTTCATTATTCTTATACCCTACTAGGTATATAAATACTATAAGGGGTATACAAAAAAGAATCAACAATTTTTATATTTCATCACAAAATGGTCACAATTAACATTGTGACCATTCTAAAATAAGTTATTGATAGGTAATCCCTCAGTCATATTTAGGATACTGTAACGAGAATTGTTTATAAAACTCATAGTTTAATCATTATCTTAAGACTGCCAGTTGTCACCACTTCTTTTTATTACTATGTAATGGTCAATTAGATCAAAAACCTTCTTTAACCTAGGTTTTTGATCTAAAGGGAATGACTTTTGCTGGTGGCTGTTTTATATATTCCACATAATATTGATACCCTGCTTTTTTTCTTTTTTCAAATGTACTCTTCGTTATTGGTCTTTTCCGACCCCATTGAAGAGAAGTTGGATCATCCCATGACGACGACGTTATCATTTCCTGCTTATAAAAATAACAGTTTCCTGATAAATATGTTTCGCAAAAATACCGAACGGTAAGTTTCGTATGCATTGTAACACCTCCATTTTTCAGTATGGCAATTCTTTCGTAAAATTAAACGATAAACATACACATATCAGCAGAAAAAAACATAGATAAACAATGTAAGCGTTTGCAATAAATTTGACATTTTCAAAAACTATCGCTAACATTATAGGAGGGAATATTAAATGGTTTGAAAGGTCATCGCTGTGGAATATAAAGGTGAGAGCTCAAATCTTAAAAAGAAAGTGTGCATGATTATGCCTAATTTACAAGATAACGATGTTTTAAATCGCTCTACAACGTCATTTTTAATCCCTGCCGAGCAAGTTGCTCATGTTCAACCAGATAATAATCTTGAACACGCATTACTCGTTTTAGTCAAGTCAGGTTATACCGCTATTCCCGTACTTGATACGGCATACAAACTACAAGGATTAATTAGCAAAGCTCAAATCCTTGATTCTATTCTTGGTATTGAACGAATTGAGCCAGAAAAGCTTGGTCAATGGACTGTACAAGAAGTCATGACGTCAGATATTGCTGGTGTTTATGATGAAACACCGTTTGAAAAAGTACTATCTTTATCTATCAACCATCCCTTTATTTGTGTTCAGAATAAACAAGGAGCATTCATGGGTATTATTCCTCGAAGTAAAATATTAGCTTACCTTAATGGGTATTTTCACGAACAGCGAAAACATATGCGTTCTTAAGGATGCAACACGTAACTGAGTGTTTTTATAGCACTCAGTTTTTAAATTGAATTAGCAGTTTAATCAATAGTCAACGATAATTTTCACCATAGTCTGCCTTGTTATTTCTTCGAAGAGAGTAATTCATGTAACGATGCATAAACCACTCCCCTGCAATGATTAATCCCTAATAAAATAGAAGATTTGCAAAAATATCAGACAATATATTCATTGTATCCTCATCCTTCTTATTACTACCTTGCTACAAAATGAAAGTTCTATGCCCTCCTTCTGACATTTATTGCGCTTTATGATACAGTTAAATCGTATCATGTAAAATGATAGAATAAGGAGTCGGTAACAATGAAGTCAAAACTATTTACCCCATACACCGTGAAAAATGTAACAATAAAAAACCGAATTACAATGTCACCTATGTGCATGTATTCTTCTGAAAATGAAGATGGAAAAGTCACAGATTGGCATCTCACCCATTATATAAGTCGAGCAGTAGGACAAGTCGGTTTAATCATGCTTGAAGCAACTACTGTAACAAGACAAGGGCAAATTTCTCCTCACGACCTAGGAATTTGGAGTGATGAGCACGTATCAGGATTATCGAAATTAGTTGCTGGTATAAAGGCTCATGGTTCAACAGCAGCTATTCAGCTTGGCCACGCAGGACGAAAAGCTATATTCGATGGTGATATCATTGCTCCTTCATCCATCCCGTTTGATGAGTCTACAAAAAAACCAATAGAAATGTCCAAATCTGATATCAAAGAAACGATCGATGCGTTTAAACAAGGAGCACGGAGAGCAAAAGAAGCAGGGTTCGATATTATCGAAATCCATGGAGCGCATGGCTATTTGATCAGTCAATTTTTATCTCCACTTTCAAACAAACGGACAGATACATATGGAGGTTCAAAAGAGAACCGATTAACTTTTTTAATAGAAGTATTGGAATGCGTTAAGGAAGAGTGGAGTGGTCCTATTTTTGTTCGTATTTCTGCAAATGAATACCATGAGCAAGGCAACCAATTAACTGATTTCATTTACTATTCAAAGGAGATGAAAAAGCGTGGCGTTGACCTCATTGATTGCAGTTCAGGTGGTGTTGTTCGAACAGCTATAAATGTTTTTCCTGGATACCAACTCAAGTATGCGGAGGCGATTAAAAAGGAAGCGGACGTTGCCACAGGGGCTGTGGGGATGATCACTTCAGGATTGCAGGCAGAGGAGATTTTGCAAAACAACCGAGCGGACTTAATTTTTGTAGCCAGAGAATTGCTTCGCGATCCTTATTGGCCGAGAACCGCTGCCAAAGAGTTAGGGGAGGAAATTGAGCCCCCTAAACAGTATGGTCGCTCCTGGTAAAAGGTGACCCTTTACATTTCGGATAACATGATGAACCCGGCATCCAAGCAACTGCTTATTATCCGGGTTCTTTTTCATTTAAATTTCTTTTTCAGCTGTTTTTTACGATCATTAAACATTCCCTTTAAAACAAAATTTGCGAGGAGCGGAGGAACATATGCTTCATATTCCACACGGTCAATCATTTTCGTCTTTTCCTCATTTACCTTTTTAAATGCATGTACATGTTTCCAAGACTTAAAAGGAAATGGAAGACTCTCCCCTTCGTCTATAAAATAAGCTTGTTCAACAACTTCAGTAATCTTGCCTTTCCATTGCAATTTAACAACAAAAAAATTTAACTGCAAGTGAACAGACGCACCTTCAAAAACATCCACATCTCCTAAAATATCAATTTTTGGGAATGCCGTGATCGCTGCTAAATTTTCGTTCGTTTGAAAAAAAGACCAAACCTCTGAAATAGGTTTAGGTATTTCTGTTTTATAGTAAAATGTATCGTGGAACATACGGATCACCCTTTCCTTCTTTATCCTTCTATCTTAAAATGAAGAGGGCAGATAAACAACAAATTAAGCTTGACCATGTGAGGAGGACGTATTATGAGTTTTCGTTTTCAAAAAAGAGTTCGAGTAGCACCTGGGGTTCGACTAAACTTTAGTAAACGAGGAATAAGTACATCCGTTGGTCGCCGCGGTGCTTCTGTTACAGCAGGAAGAAGAGGTTTATACGGAAATACAGGAATTCCAGGTACAGGGTTATCTTACAGATCTAAGATTAACAAAAAAAGCCACTCTTCATCAAAAAAACGCCATTCTACTAAATCATCGAAAACCAATGAACAACATCAACCTATTGAAGTATTATGGGATGATTCTCTTCAAGATGTTCGGTTTGAAAAGAGCAATGGCCAAGCGTTAACAGACCAAGAAGAAAAACAAGTACGTAGACAATATAAAAAACAGCTCATTAAAATTTATGAAGATAAAGCAGCTGAAATTAACGAAAAGACAAATCGTTTGTTAGACCTTCATCATCATCTATTTCCACCAATTGATTCTTTGTCTACGAATGCTATTGATTCTATAGAAATGTCGTTAAGAGAGCCCAATAAATCTACGATTTTCCAGAACATCTATGAAGAAAAGAAAAAATCCCTATCTATTTTTGAAAAACTAAAATTATTATTTCCAGGCCCACGAAACAAATTTAGCTCCTCTATCGATAACGAAGCTTTGGCAATATACAATGAACAATTACATGAATACACAGAGGAAAAGAATGCAGTGGAAGAAGAGAAGGAGAACCGTTTGACGATGGCAAATAACGTCGCAGAAGGTCAAGTAGAAGCGATGGAAGAATGGGTAGGTCTATTCCTCGATGAATTAGACTTTCCACTGGAAACGGACGTTGACTTTCAAGTACGTTCATCAGATGTTGCTTATGTTGACATTGATCTACCTAAATTAGAAGAAGTCCCAATAAAAAAAGCCGAGATTTTAAAGTCTGGCAAATTAAAAATACAAGACAAGACTCAACGAGATCACCGGGAGCACTATGCTTTAATGGTTGGCGGAAGTGCCTTGTATTTAGCGAGCTTTTTCTTTCGATTTTTACCTACTCTTCAAACGATTACTTTATCAGGCTACAATCAAATCGTCGATCCTTCCACTGGCCATGATGAAGATCAATATATTTATAGTTTGATCATTGATAAGAAAACACTTTATTCCCTCCATACAGAACGAGTGCATCCAATTGCAGCTTTTGATCAATTTAAACCAAAGATCAACGCTACTAAAACATATATGTTTAAAGAAATTGTCCCTTACGATTAAGTCGTTTTTCTTTTCACTAACTCAACGGGGAAAATTGTCGCTTTTGGCACTTTCTCCCCACCTATTTGCTGAATTAGGAGATCCACTGTTTTTTCGGCCATCTTTTGAATAGGCTGATGGATTGTTGTCAACTCAGGAGTGAAAACAGCACCAATCTTCACATCATCGTAACCAATAATTTTCACTTGTTGAGGTACTTGTATATTTAGACGTTGGCATACTTTCAAAACATAAGACGCAATAATATCACTCGTTGCAAAAACTCCATCAATATTTTCATGTAAGTTAAAGAGGTTTTCAGCTATTTGTTCATACTCCTCAAAATCAAATCCGTTTAAATTTGTTTGAAGAGACGTATGCCATACTTTGTTTTTTGACAGTGTTTCAGCAAACCCATCATACCTTTTTTTCGCCAATAGATCTAAATCAACATTCCCTCCAATATATGCGATTTTTTGACAACCTTTTTTTAAAAGTTCTTCCGCTGCTAACACACCTCCATTGAAATTATCCGAACATATATAAGGAATATTCTCTGATATTTTTCGATCGATCGTAACAAGAGGCTGATGAACATTTACATATTCAAGAACATCCATCGTATGACTCCCCATAATAATTCCATCAACTTGACTAGCTCTTAGCATATTTAAATACTCTTCTTCTTTCTTTGGATCGAGCTGTGAATTACATACAAGTAGTTTAAATCCTAGACTAAACGCATACGTTTCAATAGCACTCGTCAACTCTCCAAAAAATGGATGAGCTACATTAGGAATAATAAGACCAATGATATTTGATTGTTTTTTTTGAAGAGACCTTGCTAATTCATTAGGCTGATAGTTTAATTCCTCTATAGCCGATTGTACTTTCTTTTTCAAATCGTTGCTTAAGTATCCTCTATTATTTAGAACTCTAGACACACTCGTTACAGAAATACCTGCTATTTTTGCTATGTCTTTTATGGTTGCCATCATCAATCGTCCTCCGAGTTTAAATAAATACACTTTACAATAACACAAACAGCCTTTTGATGGTGAAAACGAACCTCCATTTATAGAAGGTTCGTTAAAATTAAAGTTAAATCCCAGCTAATACTTTCTTTGCCCCTGTTTCAGGTTCAATATATGTTACCTCATACTCATGCGTTTTTAGATTTGCTTTTAATGTCGCTTGGTGCTTGCCGTTCGTTCGAATAATTTCCATGATAGGTGAGTCTGGTTGTTCAATTACTTCAATTTCCCCATCAAATGCAGGAAAATCATTACGAAACTTCATTAAATTTGTCAATCGGTCCATCACAGGACGTTTCATATTCTCATCTATTTCTTCTTTTGTATAGTAGTGCCGATTAATGTTCCGTCCTTCTTTCGTTTCTTCCAGAAGCTCAATGTCATTTTCTCCAGCCAATAGTCCTACATAATAAACTTGCGGGATCCCAGGTGTAAAAAATTGAATAGCTCGAGCAAGCACGTAAGCATCATCTTTGTTTCCTAATGCAGAGTAATACGTACAGTTCAACTGATAAATATCTAAATTATTGTATTCCATCGTGTTGTAAACTCTTTTTACATTTGCACCTTTCGTGAACAAATTATCTCTTGTCTCTTCCATTTCTTCATTTGATAGAAGATCAGCGACATCAACGACACCGATGCCATCATGTGTATCAAGAGTCGTAAACTGTTTCTTTGGGCATATTCTTAGCCAATTTGTTAAACGATCAGAACGACCGCTGTAAAGCGCATGAAGGACGAGCATCGGTAAAGCAAAATCATATACCCAATAACCACGTTCTGCTATTTTTAGTTGGATAGAATAGTGTTCATGTATTTCTGGTAGAATTTCCACTCCGTAAGGATCTAAAATAGCTTTGATTTCATCAAGCATCTCCCACGTATCAGGTTCAATGAAAAAGCAGTTTGTCCCTGGCTGCTTTGTGGCATAAGCAAATGCATCCAACCGCATGATAGACGCACCTTTTTTTGATAAATATTCAAGATTTTCTTGAATGAACTTCTTTGTTCGCTCATGATATACGTTTAAATCTATCTGTTCTTCATTAAACGTACACCAAATCTTTTCAGTTGATCCATCACCGAACGTGACATCAATATAAGGTGCTCTTGGCTTCCTTTTGTAGATTTTATCTACGTCTTCTTGCGTTGGTTCTCCGTTTGGCCAAAAATTCTTATACTGAATAAAAAGATCCGCGTAATCTGACCCCTCTTTTTTTTGTTTGAAATCCTGAAAATATTCCGAGCTCTGGGAAATGTGATTAACCATAAAATCAAACATAAGATAAAAGTTATTGGATAAATCTTGGACGTCTCGCCAAGTACCCAAAGGTTTGTCTACTTCTTTGTATGTTTTAGGGGCAAACCCTCGATCTGCCGATGATGGATAAAATGGTAGTAAGTGAACTCCTCCGATTGTTCCTTTAAAATGTTTCGTAAGAACTTCATTTAACTCTTTTAAATTTTTCCCCATACTATCTGCATAAGTAATAAGCATGACTTCATTTTTAATGGACATGTGACGCTCTCCCCTCGAGTTTTAAGATTATTAATCATTTATGATATCGTTTTCATACTAATAATTAAATTATAAATCGCTTCTATTAATATGTCAAACGTTTAACATATAATTATTACTTAACGTTTATCTTAAATTTATGCAAAAAACGTTACAAGACATAAGTCTCATAACGTTTATTATGCATAAATATTAACTAGTAATCCGCGTATTTCTCCAACCATGTTAAGAATGTCGAGTCCTTTTTTTTGTTCTTTAATAACAGCATCTGTTAAATCAAGAAGTTTTCGATCGACCTCACGAACGATCTTATAAACTTTTGTTCTTCCTCGTCGATTAAACCCTTTTCGTTCTTCTAAGCTCAAGCCTAATTTTACTGCATCATCCATAAACTCTTTGACTAGTTGTTTATATTTCTTTAGTTCATCAACTGTCCTAGACTCAGATAACGTTTTTCCTTGGTCATCTATCTTTTGCATCAGCTGACCTAGACGTTCATATTGTGAATTATCTCGACCCCGCTGCATGATCTCTTGAAAGGATACTTTCGCTTCTGTCCCTGTATTTTTTTGGGTTGTTTTATTTATGCTCGCTCGACCTACTCTTTGAACATCCACCTTATTCCCCCCATTCCGTACAATATCTCTTACCATTATAAAGATATCCCTAGAATATTCATAGAGACGATTGCTTTTTATTTAGTACCTATTTTTACAAGATGATATTGAAAATACCTCTCACGTCCTTTTTGACGAGGCGTGAACCCTATGCAAACTCGTTTCCCCCAAGATTGCGCAAGAATCAAAATCAACACTAGTATTAAGAAAATTATTATAAAATCCACGTATAAAGAATATGAAAGGCAACCATAGGTGCCTTTCATCTCGTAATAACTATTGGAGGAGCTGAAGAACTCCTTGAGGTAACTGGTTCGCTTGCGCTAGCATAGCAGTAGCAGACTGATTTAAAATATTATTTCTCGTAAACTCCGTCATTTCCAACGCCATATCCGCATCACGAATACGAGACTCCGCACTCGTTAAATTCTCATGCGTCACTTGAAGGTTGTTTATCGTATGTTCCATACGATTTTGCAGAGCACCTAGTTGAGAACGTGCGTTAGAGACAGTTTCTATAGCACTATCAAAAGATTCTATAGCACTTTCTGCTCCTACTTGATTTGTTACATTTATTACATTTTCACCATCGTTTTCTCCTTCAAAATTATACCCTTCAATTCCTAACTCTTCTGAACTCATTTTAGGAATTTCAATATTTACTGATTGATTAGCATTCGCACCTATTTGAAAGATTAAATTTAACGGATTGCTTTCTGCATCTTCATCTTCATTTTCTGCACCAGCTAACAGACTTCTAGTATTAAATTCAGTCTTATCAGCAATACTATCTACTTCTTCAATCAGTTCATTAATTTCTTTTTGTATTTGCTCGCGATCTTCTTGTGTATTCGTGTCATTTGCTGCTTGAACAGACAGTTCACGCATTCGCTGTAACATGGAATGAACTTCTGTAAGTGCACCTTCTGCCGTTTGAATTAATGAAATTCCATCCATTGCATTACGTTCAGCTTGTTTTAATCCACGAATTTGTGAACGCATTTTTTCCGAAATAGCTAGTCCTGCGGCGTCATCTGCAGCACGATTAATCCTAAGGCCAGATGATAACTTCTCCAAGTTTTTCGACGTTGCATTTTGATTTTGATTTAAATTACGATAAGCATTTAATGCTTGAATATTATTGTTAATTTTCATTTTTTACCACTCCTTTTTTATTCGAAGATCGCATTTTTTTCGTAAGCATTTTTTTTCAATTTCACTGTTTTATTTTCGTGATCTACATTTTTTTTCATTGCTTTAGACCAAGCTGTATATAATGTCTCTATATTCTTTACAACTTCATTAATTATTTCTGGATCTTTATGATAATTTGCCTGTACAACTCGATCCGCCAAGTAGTTGTAAAGTGCATCTAGCTGGTCTGCGACAATTCCTGCCTCATAGTTGATTCCCGCACCTAATCGATAAAGAATATCATTCGCTTTTTGTAATTTTTCATTAGCCACCATCAGGTCATTTATTTCAATTGCTCGTTTTGCTTCTTCCAAATTATCTAAACAAGCTTCATATAATAGGGAAGTGATTTCTTGCGGTGTTTTTTTATGTAAAGCTTCATTTGAAATCAATTTTGTCCCCTCCACTAAATCCATGATGATCCAATTTCATTCACGTTCTTTCTAATCGTATTATCGGCTTAAATATTGAAATAGTTAATAATTTCTTTCGATTTCTTCGATTAATAATAAAATTTCTGCAATAACTGCATATAATTGGGGCGGAATGTTCTCCCCTAAGTCCATATCAATTAAATTCTCTAATAACATTTGATCTTCTTCCATATGAATATGATTTTCCTTCGCTAACTCCATGATCCTTTCTGCAATATAACCTTTTCCAGACGCAATAACTTTAGGATCTTCTCCTTCTTCATCATTGTAGCGAATGACTGCAGCAGAAGGACCATTTATTTTTCGCCGATTAACGTGGTTGAAGTGTTTAGATATCATCATATTTTATAATCAAACCCTTCCTCTGTCATAATCGGTAAAACTGCTAGTTTTTCATCTTCTCGTTTTGTATTCATGTCAGGAGTAGGATTATTCTCTTCCACAGTCATAGGAGAAATCTTTAGCTTATTTACCTGATATCCCACTTCTTTTAATTGATCAATATATTTTTGACCTAAAGGCTCAACACTTTCTGCAAATCCTTCTGTATCATTTTTTAAGGTAACATTCAGTGAGCGTTCTGTTACGTTCAATGAAATTCCAAGTGGTCCGAGACTTTTCGTGTCGATATGAAAATAGAGATTACAATTTTCCCAATCTAAGGACTCTTGTTCGTTTCTAGAATTAATATATACTTGAAGGTTTTCCGACTCTCCTTTGATCATTAACGGAAGTTGAAACAAGTGCATTTGATTTTGTTGCGTATCGTTTCGATTTAGAAGCTGGCTTCCCGATAAACTTTGCAACGTCTGTTGCGCTTGCTGTTGTTGTCCTCTTGCACTTTCCTCTTCTCCCCGAGCTATATTCATTAAAATGGTTTTTAAGTTCCTTTGCTGAGCTTCTGTAGGGATTCCCTTTCCTGCTGCAAAAATTTGGGCAAGTTCCGCTTCACGATTCAATCCCATCCCTCTAATTCCTTCAAATATTTGCCGAGATGACCCATCATGATTTAGAAATGTACGTGTCGTTTGCTCCATTTGCTGAGATAAACGATGTACTTGTGCTTTCGGTTCGTTCCATTGTTTCTCTTCAGATATCATATGCTGGACTCTCTGATTAGAAGGTTGAAACTTTATTTGATCCATTGTTTGTTGGACTTGACGAACAATTTGTCTTGCATCTGAGTGTTTCCCTTGAACTAGTAGTCTTTTTGCATCAGCAAGTTTACTACTTGCACCAAGCAATGTTCTTTCTGTTTTCATGTCGGCAAACAACATAAAATCACTCTTCATAATCGCTCGATCCATCTGTTTTATGACATTTTCAAGCATCGGTTTTGTTTGCTGAACGGCATTTTGTCTAAATTGCTGGATCATCGTTTCTATTCGATGGAGCTGTTTAGCTGTATCTCTCTGGAATACTTTAAACTCATCCGTTGCCTGCGCTAAACGTTCTGTTACTTCTGTAATTAAAATGCTTTTTGAAGATAAGCCTGATGCTTGAATGATTTCATTTCTAACGTATTCTTGCATTTCTATTCTTGACTGTGAAATATCCTGAGAAGTCGAATTTGGCATCATTTGTTGAACTTGATTCAACGCATCTTGCACAGTTTGACGAGCTTTTAGCTCTCTGCCTGAGTCTAGTTCGGTTAAAGCTTTCGTCAAAGAGCGTTCCAATGATTCTGCTATAGGTCGAGAAAGCTGCTGATCCATTTCATTTCGAACTGTTTCTATTGCCGCAGTAAGATTCGGTTGATTTTGAATCATCGTTGACCAATTTTGAACGCTGGAACTGCTGCTAGATGAAACGGTAGGTTGAGATGTTGCTAATAAATTTCCCGTCTGCGTGATGCTTTGACTAAGTTGTTGCGCCAGTTGTTCCATTCTTCCAGCAGCTGTTTCTCGACCCGACTGGGCTTGTAATTGAATCATTTCTCTTAAAGCTTGATTCACAGTTTGTCTCATCGCACTATCACCATTTCGTTGAACAACTTGTTGTAATTGCTCAATCGACTGTCTCACATTATTTCCTGTTTGAAGTGCTGTTCTCACTTGGTCTACTGCGCGAAGGATTGCTTCTCGAGAATTTGAACTAGCAGCATGCTGAGAAGATGACACGATATGTGAACGATCTGACCTTGAGCTGCCGGTAATTCTTCTAACTTGATCGGATACTTTATTACCATGCAACGCCTCATGAACGGCTCGAATTTGATTACCACTAGGCTCTAGCCGTTTTTGTGCCATCACATCAATCGTTTGCATCCTTTGTCTTTCTGTCCCTCGATCAGATTGTAAATATCGATTCAAATCATTAACCGTTTCTCTAGTTAAAGGAACTCCACGGTCCATCATTCTCTGTGTTGCTTGACGTAACTCACCGCTCGGCTGACGTATCCCCATGTCCCTTAGTACACGATCCGCTGACTGAGTTTCTCTCCCTGCAGAACTTCCACTCTCTCTTTGTTGTCCTTGCTGAGACTCTCCCCTTATTTCGCGTACACGCACTCCATCACTTGACCTTTCTTGCACTTGTATATTTACTCGGTCTCGCTCTGGAACTTTCCCTTCAAATTTAGCTTTTACTTCTTGTCCACGAATCGAAATAATTGCTTCTCTATCTGAGACACGCGATTCGATTCGCGCTCTATATACTTCGCCCTCTCTCATTTGGATGGGGCGTTCATTCGTTTTTGATTGAACATTTACTTGTTGTCCTTGAATTTCCATGGGTAATATCTCCTCCCATATTATTGCTCTCACCTACTGTATCGGTTTATATAGCTTAAATGTTGAGGGTAAACTACGTGAAAACAATCGGATATTTTTCTCACCAAAAAAGAGTAGCTTTGAGCTTTAAACTCTGAGTCTACTCTTCATCAAACAAACCGTCTCTCAAAAAATCCTTCTCTAGACTTGTTCCTCTTATTTTTTTATCTCTCAATTGATCACTTCGATCAGACTCTCTCAGTTGAGTCCCTTTTAGTAAAATATTTTCTCCATATTTATTTCTCAAATCATCCACAATTCCACTGAGACGATAGTCTTTTGTATCCTTTTCATAAGAAAATAAATCTAGTTGCTTGTATGCTTGTCCTTTCTCAACTAAATCCATTCCTGTTACACCAAGAAGACGAACTGGATCTCCGTTCCAATATTTTTCCCAAAGTCTCCAGCTAGCTTTGAATATATCATCGTGGGTATGAATTGGATGATTTAATTTACTCGAGCGAGTAATTGTCTTTCTGTCATGGTAGCGAATCGTAAGTTGAATATTCCCTGCATAAACATCTTTTCTGCGTAACCTTCTCCCTACGGAGTCACTCAAATTCATCAGGACTTTTTTCACGAGCTCAGGTCTTATCGTATCTTCAGGTAATGTTGTGGAATTCCCAATACTTTTGAATTCATTCACTGCATCTGGATCAACAATTCTTAAATCAATCCCATTTGCTCTTTCGTGAATTCTCAGACCACTTACGCCTAATTTTCGATGCAAAAGATCTTTTGATGCAGTTGCTACATCACCAATTGTATAAATTCCTATTTTTTCGAGTTTTTCAGCTGTTTTTCCTCCGATTCCATGCATTTCAATACACTTCATTGGCCATAATAGTTGTTCAATTTCTCTTTTTCTTAATACTGTTATTCCCATTGGTTTTTTCATATCACTAGCCATTTTAGCTAAAAACTTATTAGGTGCAATTCCAATGCTAGATGGTAAATTCAACTCTTTTTTCAATCGATTTTGAATGTGTGTGGCTAACTGGACTGCTTGAAAATCTCCTTTTGCATCAGTAACATCCATATACCCTTCGTCAATAGATACAGGCTCAACAAGAGGGGTGTATTCATATAATAATTGAAACATTTGCGTTGATGCTAAACGGTAACGATCAAAATTTGGTGGGCGCACTAACAATTCAGGACAAAGTTTCTTCGCCTCCCACAAGGGCATTGGTGGTTTAACTCCTCTTGCTCTTGCTTCATAACTTGCCGTTACAACTATTCCTCTTCGTTCTTTTGCATTGCCCGCAATAGCAAGTGGTTTTCCGAGCAACTCTGGCTCATATGCAGCCTCAACGGAAGCATAGAAGCTATTCATATCAACATGAAAAATGATTCGTGCGTTTCCCACAATATGACACCCTTTTCGCAACCTTTTCTTTCATCATGACTGTTTTGAGTATGAAAATCAATCTTCATCCCTTGATAATAATTAGAACGGCCTTTTATAATAAGTTATTTGACTTTTTATAAAAAATATTTTTAACATTCACGGTATCGCTGTGAAAATTTGTTAGAATTTTTGACAATTTTTTGATGTTGATATTAACAAAATATTAGCTAAATATGGTATGATATGAATTAATTAAATAGAAAGGTGGTCAAAAAATGTCACAATTTGTTCATGAACAATCACACCACCATTGTATTTTATTCTTAGTAGTAGAGATTTTGACTGCCCATGCAAAAAACGAATGGCCTTCACCAACGATTAAACAACTTTCAAATATAACTGGTTATTCAGAAGAAAGTATTCTTGAATCCATGGAATTTGGTACATCAGAACCTGAATTCCTGCTTCAATAAGCAGGAATTCAGGCTCTTTTTTGTTTTAACCATTACTAAATCATAAAGTAGAAACCCCTTACCTTTGGAAGGTAAGGGGGATATCATCATTTTTATTTTGACTTAGCAACTCTTTCTATGATTGCAACAACTAGTTCCGTTGTTTTAACCAATTCTTCCACAGGAATTTTTTCGTTTGTTGTATGAATTTCCTCATATCCCACACCTAAATTAATACTAGGGATACCATGTCCAGCAATAATATTTGCATCACTACCTCCACCAGATCGTTTTAATGTAGGTGGTCTTCCAATCGACTCCACTGCGTCTTTTGCTATTTTAACAAGGTGGTCTCCTTCTTGATGTTTAAACCCTGGATAAGCGACTTGAATATCAACATCGACTGAACCACCCATTTCAGCTGCTGCTGATTCAAATGCATCTGTCATTGCTTTCGTTTGAGCTTCCATTTTTTCCGCAACGAGTGAACGGGCCTCTGCTAATATATCTACACGGTCACAAACAATATTCGTTTGGCTTCCTCCTTCAAAACGTCCAATGTTAGCTGTCGTTTCATCATCAATTCTGCCTAAAGGCATTTTTGAAATCGCTTTGGAAGCGATTGTTATCGCCGACACCCCTTTTTCGGGAGCAACACCAGCATGTGCCGTTTTACCATAGACCGTTGCCTTTACTTTAGATTGATGAGGAGCAGCAACAATAATATTCCCTACTTTACCATCACTATCTAGTGCGAATCCGTATTTAGCGATCACTTTTGTTGCATCCAGTGCTTTCGCTCCGACGAGTCCAGATTCTTCTCCTACAGTAATGATAAATTGAATCGTCCCGTGGGTAATGTTGTTTTCTTTTAACGTTCGAACCGTTTCCAACATCGCTGCCAATCCAGCCTTATCATCTGCACCAAGGATGGTTGAACCATCTGTTTTTATGTAGCCATCTTCAAAAATAGGTTCGATCCCTTTTCCAGGTACAACTGTATCCATATGAGACGTGAAATAAATGACGTCTGTTTCTTTTGATGAACCTTCCAATGTACAAATAAGATTTCCTGCCCCATGACCCGTGACAGACGTTGAGTCATCTTCTATCACTTTCACACCTAAGTTTTCAAATTTTCCCGTTAATACATTTGCAATTGTACGTTCGTAACGAGTTTCCGAATCAACTTTCACTAGTTCGATAAACTCATCTATTAATCGTTGTTTGTTAATCATATCATTATTTCCTCCATTGCAATTTAGTCATCGTCATTGTAGCAAACATTCTTAGCTTATCCTAGGAATAGTTCACTCATTTACAACATTACAATGGTATGTTTCCATGTTTTTTTGCTGGCCGATTCTCTTCTTTTTTAGACAGCATCCGAAGGCTTTGTATCAACTTTATTCTTGTTTCTCTAGGATCGATCACATCGTCTACCATCCCGTTTGCTGCAGCAATATAAGGGTTCGCAAATTTATTTCGATACAGTTCAATTTTTTCCTGTCTAATTTTTTCTGGCTCATCACTCTCATTAATTTCTCTAGCAAAAATTACGTTTGCCGCTCCATGAGGTCCCATGACAGCTATCTCTGCATTAGGCCAAGCAAACACTAGGTCTGCTCCTATCGCCTTGCTATTTAGAGCAACGTAAGCTCCACCGTATGCTTTTCTTGTAATAACAGTAATTTTTGGAACAGTTGCTTCGGAGTATGCGTACAAGATTTTCGCCCCATGACGAATAATTCCTCCATGTTCCTGCTGAACACCTGGTAAAAATCCTGTGACATCTTCAAATGTAATAATAGGTATATTAAACCCATCACAAAAACGAATAAATCGAGATATTTTATCCGATGAATTAATATCTAGACCACCAGCCATCACTTTCGGTTGATTAGCTATAATTCCAATAGAATTGCCGCCAATTCTTGCAAAACCGACCACTGCATTTTTAGCAAACTGTTTGTGCACTTCCATAAAACTACCCATATCAGCTATTTGATTAATTACTTTTCTAACATCATAAGGTTTGCTTGGATCGATCGGTACATGATCTAGTAAATCATAGAGAAAATCATCACTTTCTTCTTTAGGTAATTTGGGTGGTTTCTCTTCTTGGTGCTGCGGTAAAAATCCAAGCAATTTTCGCACTTCACCTAATACTTCTTCTTCCGTTTCACAAGAAAAGTGTGCGTTTCCACTTTTTGTACTATGAATATACGCTCCACCTAACTCCTCTGAAGTAATGGATTCCCCAGTGACGGTTTCAATCACTTTTGGTCCTGTTATAAACATTTGACTCGTTTTTTCCACCATAAACACAAAGTCAGTAATAGCCGGGGAATAAACTGCTCCTCCAGCACACGGACCCATAATCACAGATATTTGAGGAATGACTCCAGAATATATCGCATTTCGGTAGAAAACGTGACCATAACCATCAAGAGACAAAACCCCCTCTTGAATTCTCGCACCTCCCGAATCATTCAATCCTATAAAAGGCGCTTTGTTTTTTACCGCTAAGTCCATCGCTTGAGCAATTTTTTTGGCATGCATCTCTCCCAAAGCACCACCATAAACAGTAAAATCTTGTGCAAATAGAAAAATTGTCCTTCCATTCACTTCCCCGTAACCAGTCACAACACCTTCGCCTGGTGCTGAGCCTTTTTCCATACCTGGTTCATCAAAACGGTGTTCCATAAATGCATGAAGCTCAACAAACGTGCCTTCATCAAGCAAAATGTCGATTCGCTCTCTAGCTGTTAATTTGCCTTTATCATGTTGTTTATCTATTCGACGTTCCCCACCCCCCATCTCAATTTTTCTGCGGCGGTCGTAAAGTTCATTGATTTTATCGTACATATCCATTGTTATTGGCCTCCTTCATTCTCGGCATCTTGTTTTGACTCATAGAGTTCAATTAATGCTCCATAAGTGCTTTTAGGATGCAAAAATGCAATAGGGTTTCCTGATGCCCCTTTTTTAGGCTTTTCATCAATTAAGCGGATCCCCTCTGCTTTTAATTGGTCAAGACGCTGCTGTATATTATCTATTTCAAACGCAACATGATGCAGCCCTTCCCCACGCTTTTCAATAAATGCGTGAATAGGACTGTTCTCATCTAGTGGTTCTAATAGTTCAATCTTACAGTTACCCAATGGCAGAAAGGCTACACGAACTCCTTGATCAGGAACTTCAGCAATGGTCTCTACATTCACATGAAAATGATTTGAATAAAAAACTGCTGTTTCTTCAATAGACTTGACTGCTATTCCAATATGATCCACCCTCTTTGGTGGAGTTTGTAACATCGGTGTTTCTCCGCGATGCTCCGCTACCGCTTGCTCAATATATGTTGCAACGACTTTT
The DNA here is from genome assembly GCF_029891575.1 of Salipaludibacillus daqingensis. Classification (GTDB taxonomy): domain Bacteria; phylum Bacillota; class Bacilli; order Bacillales; family Salisediminibacteriaceae; genus Salipaludibacillus; species Salipaludibacillus daqingensis. Next base: position 345,254 of record NZ_JARZHF010000001.1, read on the forward strand.
GTCGATGTCCCTGGTGTGAAAATTTTTAATATACCATTTTTCTCAAGAACTTGAATATCCTCTAGTGGGATGACTCCCCCACCAAATACTAAAATATCTTCAGCCTCGTTTCTCGATAGTTCTTTTAGTACTTCAGGAAAGAGAACATTATGAGCTCCCGATAAACTAGACAAACCGATCACATCGACATCTTCTTGTACAGCTGCTCGAACAATTTGTTTTGGCGTTTGCCTCAGTCCTGTATAAATCACTTCCATCCCTGCATCTCGTAACGCTTGCGATATAACAAGAGCTCCTCGATCATGTCCATCTAACCCCGGTTTTGCAATCAATACGCGAATTTTATCCATCTTCGCACCTCCATCTATCCCTTTTAATATTCTCCGTATACATCCCTTAACGCATGACAAATCTCCCCGACCGTTGCGTATTCTTTTACCGCCTCAATAATCGGGTACATTAAGTTTTCTTTGCCTTCTGCTGATTTTTTTAACTTCTCAAGAATGTCTGAGACTTTTTCTTGGTCTCTTTCTTTTCGAATTTGGTTTAATCGTTCAATTTGAGATTCAACAAACGCCTCATCAACTTTTAACAAGTCAGGCTGTTGCTCATCTCCTACCGTAAACTTATTTACACCAACAACGATATCTTCTTCATTTTCTAATCGTTTTTGAGCTTCATACGCTGCTCGATGAATTTCTCGTTGCATGTATTGTTTTTCAACAGCCGAAACCGCTCCACCCATGTCATCAATATGATCCATATATTTTTGTGCTTCCGCTTCTAGTTCATCCGTTAATGATTCAACATAATAAGATCCACCCAACGGATCCACCGTGTCAGAAACGCCCGTTTCATGAGCTATGATTTGTTGTGTACGTAAAGCAATCCTAGCCGAATCTTCCGTCGGCAAAGAAAGGGCCTCATCTTTCGAGTTGGTATGCAAACTTTGCGTACCACCAAATACCGCTGCCAAAGCCTGTAAAGCTACTCGCACAACATTATTTTCAGGCTGTTGAGCGGTTAATGTAGAACCTGCCACTTGTGTATGAAAACGAAGTTGCCAACTTTTTGGGTTCTTTGCGTGAAAACGTTCTTTCATTAACTTAGCCCACATTCTCCTAGCCGCTCTGAACTTAGCTACTTCTTCAAAAAATTCATTATGGCCATTAAAAAAGAAAGCTAGTCTTGGTGCAAATTGATCGATGTCTAGTCCTGCTTCAAGCGCAGATTCCACATAAGCGACAGCATTAGATAATGTAAAAGCTAACTCTTGCACCGCAGTAGAACCAGCTTCGCGAATATGATATCCACTAATACTAATCGTATTAAACGAAGGGACGTTCTCTGAACAGTAAGCAAAAATATCCGTAATCAATCGCATCGAAGCTTTCGGTGGATAGATGTATGTTCCTCGTGCAATATACTCTTTCAATATATCGTTTTGAATAGTTCCACGAATTTGTTCTTTTGACACACCTTGTTTTTCTGCAACGACAATATACATTGCTAACAATACTGCTGCTGGTGCATTAATAGTCATAGATGTACTTACTTGATTAAGCGATATTTTGTCAAATAAAATTTCCATGTCTTCTAACGAGTCTATCGCAACACCAACTTTACCTACTTCTCCTAAAGCCATCGTATCATCTGAGTCATAGCCTATTTGAGTGGGTAAATCAAAAGCGACAGACAATCCTGTTTGTCCTTGATCTAATAAATAGCGAAAACGTTCATTTGTTTCTTTAGCAGAACCAAACCCTGCATATTGTCTCATTGTCCAATGTTTACCTCGATACATTGTGCCACGAATTCCTCTTGTAAAAGGATATTCCCCGGGAAATCCTAGCGATTTTATGTAAGCGTTATCAATTTTGTCCGGAAAATAAGCTCTCTCAATTGGAATGTTGGAGGATGTTTGAAACGTATCTTTTCTCTCTGGTCGTTTTTTAAGTTCTTGCTGAATTTGCTCTTGCCATTTAGTGAAAGATTGTTTATATTCTTTCATTACGTGATCCCCTTTCAAATTCATATAATCTTGTCGAGGTTATTCAAAACAAGTATGATAACCCTTCATTTACGTTGTTCACTTTGTTACATACTTTCTGATAGTATAGATATAATATAACATATCATGGAATCTACATGGACATTTCCATATACAAGAATAGAATTTATAGCTTAACCCATCGTCTTCCTCTTGAAAACAATACAAAAACCCATTAAAATAGAATTAGAAACGTAAGAGGAGGGAATTACATGCCCCGTAAATTTCGTAAAGCAATTGTATATATGATGATTGTCGTAATGTTTTTAGGAACAGTCCTTGCAGGAGTATCCTATTTCTAAACAAATTTTTTAAAAACGTTTTTTCTTTTATTTTAATTTTAAATTACTCAAGAATAAACGGAAGGACAGCCACTCTCGGTGGCTGTCCTTTATGCATTTCATTTGCCTATTGCTCCATTTGCTTTCCCTAATTGTTCAAAAGACTCGTCTTCCGAAGTAACAAGAATCTTCGTACCAAGCGGAACTTCTTCATACAAAACTTCCACATCCGAATTTTTCAAACGAATACAACCGTTTGTAATCCTTTGACCAATAGACGAGGGTTGATTTGTTCCGTGTAAACCAAAAACACGTCCGTCGGTATCTTCTGCATCAAAGCCAATCCATCTAGAACCGAGAGGGTTCTCACTGTCTCCTCCTTGGATATCTAATTTTCTGTAATATGGATTCTTCGCTTTCACAATCGTCATAAATTCTCCTTCAGGAGTCTCTTGACCTTCCTTGCCTATTGCCACATCAAAAACTTGTTGCACTTCCCCTTCATTAATAAAAGCCATTTCATATGTTTGCAATTGAACGATGATATACGGATCACCTTCTAATGGGTTTTCCCCTAACGGCCAAATGGGGGAAACAATCGAAAGAACAGATAATAGTATTGCGAGCATGCTTATCACTCCGTCTCTTTTTTCCTATCATTTGCCCCGTTAACGTCCTCTATTCACCGAAAAACTTTATATTCTTTCGTTGGTTTAAATTGTTGTTTAATGTCTAAATATTGCTCTAGTTCTCTAACAAGGTGTACCAATGCCGACCTTGTTTCAAATTCTTCTCTTGTTTGAGGTAATGCCATGTTTTTATAAGATTCTTTTAATGAATCTAATTTATCAATAAAGATGTGCGCCGTATTTTCTGGGTGCACCCCACCACTTAATTCCTCCATAAAATCTGCAAGCATATCAGCTTGACTTACATGATGATCAATTGTTGTTAATAGTGGCATCATTCTTTCCATAATATCTAACTGTTTTTCACGCATTTTAAAATAGTGATAATAAACATCTTCATACCGCAATATATGATTTTCCAAATTTTGTAACGCGTTATTTTTCGCTTCTTTAAGAAGCTCGGCAGACTTAGTTATCTCTTTACCGTCCCAATTATTATCTCCATACCGTACATAATAAGCAAATTCATAGAATATTTTAGCGTAGTTATCTTCAATTTGTTTTTGAAAATCTTCTAAACGATTTTCTTGACTTGGCATATAAGAATTCATTAATAAAGCCATTCCAATTCCAATAATGATTAACGCTAGCTCGTTCATGACAAGGGACATACTTAGATTAGCTACCGTATAGATATGAAACATGATAACCGCACTTGTGACAATCCCTCCTTGTACCTTCAAAACAAGGGTAGTTGGAATAAATAATAGCAACAATATCCCAATAGAAAGAGCGTGATACCCAATGATCTCAAAAATAACAATCGCAAATACCATCCCTATCACACACGCCAAAAAACGTTCCCAAGAATCATGAATGGATCGTCTTCTCGTCTTTTGAACACATAAGATAGTAAGTATTCCTGCTGAAGCAAAAAAATCTAATTGAAGAGCCTGAGCAATAGCTACAGCAATTGTTGCACCAACAGCTGTTTTCAGTGTTCGGTAACCAATTTTAAACATTTTCATTCACCTGTTTCAAGTTGATATTCTCATTAACGCTTTTCATCTTATCATATTTTAATACTTAAAATTATCTTCTATCCAATTACAACTATTTGTTGCTTATTCTTACTATTTTGAATGAGCTTTAAAAGCAACTATTCAACTATTATCGAGCCAATTGATCCAATTCTTCGCAATAGCTTATATAAGATAACAAAAAACCCTTTAGCACTAAAAGCTAAAGGGTGTATATATAATATTGGCGCGCCTGCCAGGATTCGAACCCGGAACGCGAGAGCCGAAATCTCGTATGATATCCATTTCACCACAGGCGCAAAGAAATGCGGAATGCTCTCATCCGCACTATTGGAGTATAACAATTTTGTTTTAGAAAATCAATACTAATCTAAAATTAATTTTATTCTTCCATTACATCGTCTTCAAACATCTTCTCAAAACGTTCGTTCATTTGTTCTTCATTATATCCCATGTTACCAAGTCGAGCAGCAAAGTTCTGAGCCCATAACGTTAACCTCTGCGACATTTTAAGATATTTCTTTGCTTTCTGTCCTTTTACTTCTTTTGAGCGTCCTTCAGCATTGGACATGACATTTTCAGAAATAAATAAGGCTTTCCATAATGTTTCTTCATCAAATTGATCCGCTTTTTCATTAAAATAAGCAATCACTTTTTTATAATACTTTTCAAATTCATCGAAAGGAATTTCTTCTTCCATTTTCAAGTAAATATGGATCTGTTTATACATCTCGTTCACTTAATAACACTCCTCTTCATCTATGTACAAATAATTAATAGGACGTACAAAATTATAGCATAAAGAAAAGGAGGCTTCCACCTCCTCTTCTTATTATAAGAAACTTTAAGTTAACAATTCTTATTTAAAGTAACTGTCAACACCCTCTTCAAGCTTTTGCACGACTTCAATTGGTTCATGACCTTCAATTTGATGACGTTCTAACATCATTTTAATTTCACCATCTTTAAGCAATGCAAAAGAAGGCGATGATGGTGCATAACCTGTGAAGAATGATCGTGCTTTTTCAGTAGCTTCTTTGTCTTGTCCGGCAAAAACTGTTACATAGTTATCAGCCTGTACTTCATAATTTTTCATGTAAGCAGCTGATGGTCGTGCAATTCCTCCTGCACATCCACATACTGAATTAACCAATACTAGTGTAGATCCAGGTTTATTAAAGACTTCCTCCACTTCTTCTGGAGTTGTTAACTGTTGATATCCGGCTTCAACCATATCATTACGAGCAGCTTGCACTACATCATTCATAAACATTTGAAATTCCACAAACAGACACCCTTTCTTCTTAGACTATAATCTTATTTTACAACTTATAAAGCTTGTTTACCAACATTAAGTTTAGAAAAGCACCTATTCCGAAGAATAAGTGCTTCACAGTGACTTATTGTAGTGCCGTTTCTAACGTCTCAATGTTTTGTCTCATAAGACTGAAATAATCTTCATTATTCTCAATATCTTCCTCTGTTAAAACTTCAAGGTTATGGAGCCATAACTCTTCCGCTCCCACCTCTTCTCGCACAGTTTCAGCAATGTTTGTAGGAATGTTCTGTTCAAACATAACATAATTAATATCATTGTCTTCCATATGAGAAATGACATCTTGAATCTGCTGGATAGATGGCTCATTAGTTGGAGACAAACCAGCTATTCCAATTTGCTCGATATGATAGCGATCTTCCCAATATCCGTATCCGGCGTGAGAAACAATAATAGTATCTTTTACTTTTTCATCTGCCATTGCCTGAAAATCTTCATGTAACGACTCTAAATCTGCTTTCAACTCTTCAAAATTAGCAGTAAATTCTTCTTCTCCCTCTGGACGAACATCGATAAGAGCATTTTTAATATTTTCAGCATACTCAATGGAAAGAACTGGATCTAACCATACGTGTGGATCTTCATCTCCATGAGCATGATCATGTCCATCATTGTCGTTATGACCATGGTCGTTGTCATTATGATTATTGTCATCATTATGACCATGGTCGTTGTCATTATGATTATTGTCATCATTATGACCATGGTCGTTGTCATTATGATTATTGTCATCATTATGACCATGGTCGTTGTCATTATGATTATTGTCATCATTATGACCATGGTCGTTGTCATTATGATTATTGTCATCATTATGACCATGGTCGTTGTCATTATGATTATTGTCATCATTATGACCATGGTCGTTGTCATTATGATTATTGTCATCATTATGACCATGGTCGTTGTCATTATGATTATTGTCATCGTTATGACCATGGTCGTTGTCATTATGATTATTGTCATCGTTATGACCATGGTCGTTGTCATTATTGTCATCATTGTGGTCGTGGGTGTCTTCTAAAAGACTTATCCCTTCCACTGCTTCTAAAACTGTCACATCATGATCAGCAACAGCATCTTTCACACTACCTGCAAAACCTTCGAAGTCTGCACCATTAAAAATAAATAGATCAGATTCTGCCACCTCAATCATTTGATTTGCGGTTGGTTCAAACGTATGGGCATCAGCGCCAACAGGAACCATATTTGTAACTTCAACGAAATCTTCTCCAATACGCTCAGCAAAATACTCCAGTGGGTAAAGTGTTGTCATCACATGAACAGTTTCAACATTACCTTCACTTAAATTTTCTTCCTCCTCGTTTAATTCATTCGATCCTGCATTGTTATCATTACCACAAGCTGCCAAAAAAGTACTCATAGCCAACATTGTAGTCAAAGTTATCGTTAATTTTTTAAACATGTTGCATCCCCTTTCGTAATCATTACGGTTTATTTTTAAGTACAAAAGGGATTATATCGTAAATATAACGATTTGTAAATAATAATGGTTACGATTAATTAAAACTCTTTAATCGCTTCTCTCATTTCAGAATTCCAACTTTTTTTTAATGTTAAAATATGAGGAATATTTTTTTTAATTTTCTCTTTTTCTCTATCTTTCACCGCTGCTAAAAAATGTTCTTGTAGTAACTCATGTTTGTGATACCAATCTTCAGAAATTTGTTCATATAACTCCTCTTGCTTTTCATTGTCAAAATCTTTTAATTTTTTATTGATAGCTTCTCTTTCACGAACCATTTGTTGCCAATCCTCTAGTAAATCTGGTCTGTGTTTCTCGACAAGTAGCTCGTAATAATAATTAAAATGGATTTGAAAAGAACTCTCGTAATCAACCCATTCGATGAAGTTTTGATCTTCAACATTTGTTTTATAATGATCCGTTAACATATCCGCCCCTAAGATTGGTCCAGTAATTACTTGAAAACTTAAAACGATCAAGCCTAAAATTGACATCGAACTTCCTCCTTTTTCAGATTAGTATGTACAGAGTTTTCCTCAATATGAATTCAAACTAATTCAAAGCCTTATTGAATCGAGTTTTCAAATATAATTTTTAAAATTTGGCTCTATGGCAATCTTTCTCTCTACCATAGGTATTCAACTTTCACACTGGTATTTAACTAAGATTAAAACAAAAAAGATGAACGAAAGGATTTCCTTTCGTTCATCTTTGAAATATTCATTAATATATCGTTACTGTATTTTCATTCATATTTTCTAATGATTGTTTAATTTGAGCCATAAACTTACCAGAAATCAAACCATCCAGTACTCGATGATCTAACGACATACATAAGTTAACCATATGTCTCACTGCAATTGCGTCATTGTCTAATACAACCGGTCGCTTAACAATCGACTCAACGGACAAAATTGCTGCTTGAGGCGTATTTATAATCGGTTGGGATTGAATGGAACCAAATGATCCTGTATTATTCAGTGTAAATGTTCCACCTTGCATATCTTCTTGTTTCAACGAGTTAGAACGAACCTTTTGGGAAATGGTTGTCAGCTCGCGTGCAAGTCCTTTGATATTTTTTTCGTCCGCATGGCGAATGACTGGGACAAAGAGTTCATTTTCAGTAGCTACTGCCATCGATAAATGAACATCTTTATGTCGAATAATTTTATCTCCATCCCATTTAGCATTCACTTCTGGATATTTCTTTAAAGCATCAATCGTTGCTTTCATAAAGAATGGGAGGAAAGTTAACTTCATTCCTTCCTTTTCTAAAAACTCATTTTTAACTTTTTCTCGAAAACGTACAAGATCGGTCACATCCACTTCGATCATCATCCAAGCATGTGGTGCTTCGTGTTTTGATTTCACCATATTTTGTGCGATAGCTTTACGAACACCGCTTACGGGAATTACTTCCGTGCGACCATCAGATGATATCGGAGCTTGGCTAGCTTGTGATTTCGTAATACCCTCGTCTGCTACAGGCATATCTGCTGGCTTTGCCTCTTGAGCTGCTTCCGGTGCTTTTGGACGATCTCCACTAGCGATAATCGCTTGTAAATCTTTTCTCGTTATTCTTCCTCCACGACCTGACCCATTAACTTGAGTCAAATCAATGTCGTTTTCTTGAGCTAATCTTAAAACCGCTGGAGAGTAACGTTTCTTATTATCTTCTTCAACACTATTAGATATTTGTGAGGACTCTTGCTGCTCTTCTTTCGTCGTCTCTTTTGTCTCGTTAGATTGTTCTGAGTTACTGTCTTCTAAATCCATTTTACAAATGATCTCCCCGACCGCAATCGTTTCGTCCTCTTCTGCTATCAATTCCTTGATTGTTCCACTGTAAGAGGAAGGTATTTCGGCATTTACCTTATCGGTCATCACTTCTGCTAATGGATCATATTTATTTACTTGATCACCTGGTTTAACAAGCCATTTTGTTATTGTTCCTTCTGTTACACTTTCGCCCAATTGAGGCATGGTAATCTCCGTTGCCATCCGTGTAACCTCCTTTTATATTAGACTCTGTTAGTAATCATATTGATAAACGATCGATGCGAAACCCTATATGTTCTTCTATTTGAAGTTTCCATTCGGGCCAACGTAAACATATTTAATCAATACTGTCCTCTAACAAAATCATATTATCAACTTTTTAATATTCTGCTAAATCACGCATTGCTTTTTCGACTTTATCTGGGTTAACCATGAAGTTTTTCTCCATAGGTTGTGCATATGGCATGGACGGAACATCTGGACCTGCAAGACGTTCTACAGGAGCATCCAAATCAAATAAGCAATTTTCAGCAATAATCGCTGATACTTCACTTATGATGCTTCCCTCTTTGTTATCTTCTGTAAGTAACAACACTTTACCTGTCTTTTTCGCCGCTTCAATAATTGCCTCTTTATCAAGTGGATAGACCGTGCGAAGATCAAGTACATGAGCATCATATCCATCCTTGGCTAAGTTCTCTGCCGCTTGGAGAGCAAAATGTACACAAAGTCCATAGGTGATTACAGTAATGTCCTCTCCTTGTCTTTTCACTTCGGCTTTACCAATTGGCAGGGTGTAATCTTCGTCTGGGACTTCCCCTTTAATGAGGCGATAAGCCCGTTTATGTTCAAAAAACAATACAGGATCATCGGAACGAATAGCTGCTTTTAATAATCCTTTTGCGTCATATGGAGTGGAAGGCATGACAATTTTCAGGCCTGGCACATTTGCGAACAGTGCTTCCACTGATTGAGAATGGTATAGCGCTCCGTGAACACCACCACCGTAAGGCGCTCTAAATGTAATCGGACAAATCCAATCATTGTTTGAGCGGTACCGAATCTTAGCTGCTTCCGAGACAATTTGATTGACTGCCGGCATAATGAAATCTGCAAACTGCATTTCTGCAATTGGTCTCATACCGTACATCGCAGCACCTATTCCCACACCTGCAATAGCTGATTCTGCAAGAGGAGTATCAATGACTCTCTCCTCACCAAACTGATCATACAATCCATTTGTTGCGCGAAAAACGCCCCCACGTTTTCCAACATCTTCTCCTAATACAAATACGTTATCGTCTCTTTCCATCTCTTCTTTCATTGCTCTAGTAATTGATTCGATATAAGACATTACTGGCATATGATCACTCCTCTCCGTATACATGATTCATCATGGATTCTGGTTCTGCGTATGGAGCTTTTTCCGCATAATCCGTTGCTTCGTCAATTTCTCGACGGAGCTTAGCGCGGATATCTTGTTCAATCTCATCCGATAAAATCCCAATTTCCTTTAAATAAGAACCAAACGTATGAATCGAATCAATTTTCTTAGCTGCTTCCACTTCTTCTCTCGCTCGATAAACGCTGTCATCATCATCACTTGAGTGCGGAGTTAAGCGATAAGAAACCGTTTCGATAATAGACGGACCTTCCCCATTAAGAGCCCGTTTTCTTGCGTCATAAACCTCTTTATAAACAGCTAAAGGATCATTGCCATCAACCGATTCACCATAAATACCGTATCCTACAGCTCTATCAGAGACTTTTTCAATATTTAATTGTTTATCTAAAGGCACAGATATCGCATATTTATTATTCTCACACATGAAAATCACAGGTAAATCATGAACACTTGCGAAGTTGATCCCTTCATGGAAATCTCCTTGGTTAGAGGAGCCTTCACCAAATGTTGTAAAAGCAACAAAATCCTCTTTCTTCATTTTTGCAGCTAAACCAAATCCAACAGCGTGAGGAACTTGCGTTGTTACAGGAGAAGATCCGGTAACAATCCTGTTCTTCTTCGAACCAAAATGTCCAGGCATCTGCCTTCCTCCTGAGTTCGGGTCTTCTGCTTTTGCAAATGCTGACAGCATAATGTCTTTCGCTGTCATACCAAATTCAAGCACAACTCCTAAATCACGGTAATATGGTAAAACATAATCTTTCGTATTATTCAAAGCCATCGCAGCACCTACTTGGGCTGCCTCTTGCCCTTGACAAGAAATAACGAACGGAATTTTCCCTGCTCTATTTAACAACCACATTCTTTCATCGATCATTCGCGCCATTAACATCGTTTCATACATGTTAAGGACATCTTCATCTTTCAAACCAATATCATGATGACGAAGCTTACTCATTAAAAGACCTCCTTCAAATCATATCTAAAATATTGTATTCATTTCTCTCAAGTCAACTTTAAGGTTTCTTTTTCAATAGTAGAAATCTTATCCTCCATGAATTTCTTTCCCATCCACTGCTAAAGCCGCTTCACCAATCGCTTCTGACAAACTTGGGTGAGGGTGTATCGTGTCTGCTACTTCCCAATGAGTAGCATCTAATACTTTTGCTAATGCTGCTTCAGAAATCATATCCGTTACATGAGGACCAATCATATGTACTCCTAAAAGGTCATCGGTGTTCGCGTCTGAAACGAATTTCACAAATCCTGAAGTATCTCCATGAACAAGTGCTTTTCCTATTGCTTTAAATGGAAACTTTCCTGTTTTCACTTTGAAACCTCTATCAATCGCTGCTTTTTCTGTCATTCCAACACTTGCTACCTCAGGAGAGGAATACGTGCATTTCGCTACCATATCTTCTTCAACAGGATGAGGATTGTTTCCCGCGATATGTTCAACTGCTGCAATCCCTTCATGTGAAGCAACATGTGCCAGTTGTAAACCGCCAATCACATCACCAATTGCATAGATGTGGGATTCTTTCGTTTGATAGTGTTCGTTAACAGAGATCACATGATCTTTCACTTGAATATCTGTATTTTCCAAACCTACATCAGAAACGTTAGCAGAGCGCCCTACTGAAACGAGTAATTTATCTGTAGTGATTTCTTTTGTATCACCTTTATGTTCATATGAAACTGTTACATCATCGTTAGCAACTGATATATTATCAGAAATTACTTTTGCACTCGTTAATACTTTTACCCCTTTTTTCTTTAAAGAACGTTGCATTTCTTTTGAAATTTCTTCATCTTCAAATGGCAAAATCCGGTCTAAATACTCTAATACTGTAACCTTGACTCCAAAATCAGCAAACATTGATGCCCATTCGATCCCGATAACACCACCGCCAATAATTGTCAATGAGCTTGGTAATTCTTCAAGTCGAAGAGCACCTTCAGAAGAAAGAATCACCTTTTCGTCTAAAACCAATCCTGGAAGTGATTTAGGCTTGCTTCCAGTAGCGATAATCACGTTTTTAGGAACTAACATTTCATTTTCCGTTCCATCATTATTCTCTACAGAAATCGTTCCAGATGTTGGTGAAAAGATAGACGGCCCAAGAATTCGACCAAAACCTTCAAATACGTCAATTTTTCCTTTTTTCATTAAATGTTGGACACCTTTGTAAAGTTGATCAACGATTTTTGTTTTTCTTTCTTGAACTTTAATAAAATTTAAAGAAGGTTTTTCGCTAATAACCCCAAATTCTTCCGCTTCTTTTACCGTTTTAAACACTTCTGCACTGCGTAAAAAAGCTTTACTAGGAATACATCCTTGATGGAGACATGTTCCTCCTAGCTTTTCTTTTTCCACAACCGCAACTTTTAACCCAAGTTGAGAAGCACGTATAGCAGCAACATATCCACCAGTACCAGCTCCTAATATGACCAGGTCATATTCTTTAGCCATAAAAATCCCTCCTACAAAATAATTTTAATGGTCAAGTTTTATTTACACAACATAATCTTTTGGTTTCTCGTCTCCACGTAACACTCGCAACGCTCCTTCTGAAAGGGCATGCATCTCATTTTCTCCTGGTTCTATAATGACCTTTGATATCCATTTTACACGAGATACGATTTTATGGACAAATTCTTTTCCATAAGCCAAACCACCAGTTAAAACGATAGCGTCTACCTCCCCTGATAAAACTGCTGCATTACTGCCAATTTCTTTAGCAATTTGATAAGCCATTGCCTCATAAACTAATTCAGCCTGCTCGTCCCCTTTAGATATTCGATTTTCCACTTCTACGGCATCATTTGTTCCGAGGTATCCGACTAAACCACCTTGACCTACAATTTTTTTCATAATTTCGTCTGGATAATACTCTCCTGAAAAGCACATGGATACGAGATCCCCTGCTGGAACCGTTCCTGCTCTTTCTGGTGAAAAAGGCCCTTCTCCGTGAAGTCCATTGTTTACATCAATGACCTTCCCTCCTCTATGCGCACCAACGGTTACACCACCACCCATATGTACAACGATCAAATTCAACTCATCATAGGCTCGACCCATATCGGCCGATACTTTTCGCGCCACTGCTTTTTGATTAAGTGCATGAAAAATACTTTTTCTTTCAAAGTCAGCAAAACCTGATACTTTCGCAACAGGATCTAATTCATCTACAACAACTGGATCGACGATATATGCTTCAATATTCAACTGCTCAGCAATTTCATTAGCAATAATTCCACCTAAATTCGATGCATGCTGCCCAGAATAGCCTTGACGTAAGTCTTTTAACATTTGTTCATTAACTTTGTATGTTCCACCTTTTATCGGTCGAAGTAACCCTCCTCGTCCAACAACTGCTGACAACTTAGAGAGATTAATTCCACTTTGATCTAGTATATTAAGAATCATCTCTTTTCTAAACATATATTGATCAATAATGGAATCAAAGGCACTTAAAGATTCTCGGTCATGACGAATCGTTTCTTCCAGTATTTCAATCTCATTATCATATACAGCAATTTTCGTTGAAGTAGACCCTGGATTAATAGATAAAATGCGAAATTCTTGATGTTCCACTTGTATTCCCTCCAAACGCAATGGAAAAGCTTAATAACTTGGCCCCCTTCTTAAATAAAAGAGATCTGTTAAAGAATAATATTGATTTTCGTTATCATAACGAAACGATAACAGAGCCTAATAAAGAAGGGGGACAGTTTTTTCTATTACCGTTAAGACCTTCCACGGCTTAATATACTCATGCCATTCGTTAAAAATTGTCTTCTTGATTTTCTCATTGTTTCAATTCTTTCTTCGGCCATACGATTCGCTGCAACGTATGATGGAATTTTATCTCGTTTTGAAATTTCAAAAATTTTAGAAATACTATCATAAATTGTTTCAACTTTTTTCATAGCACGGTCACGGTTATAGCCGATTAATTCATCAGCCACATTGATTACACCACCTGAGTTTATCACGTAATCAGGGGCATAAACGATTTCTTTATCTTGTATAATATCACCATGTCTTGTTTCCTTTAACTGGTTATTAGCTGCACCAGCAATAACTTTGGCTTTCAATTGCGGAATTGTTTCATCATTGATAATGGCTCCTAAAGCACAAGGAGAGAAGATATCACAGTCAACGGCATAGATGTCATTAATATCAACAGCTTTTGCGCCGAACTCCTCTACTGCTTTTTTAACAGGTTCTTTATTAATGTCCGTCACTACTAATTTTGCTCCTTCTTCATGGAGGTGCCGACACAATTGATAAGACACATTTCCTACTCCTTGAACAGCAATCGTTTTCCCTTCAAGTGAATCATCACCAAAAGCTTCTTTTGCTGCCGCTTTCATACCAACATAAACGCCATAAGCTGTCACTGGAGATGGATTCCCCGATGATCCGAATGCAGGAGAAATTCCCGTTACATATTCTGTTTCTGAATAAACCAAATCCATATCTTCAACGGTAGTTCCTACGTCTTCCGCCGTAATATACCGACCATTCAAACCTTGAATGAATCTTCCGAATGCCCGAAACATTGCTTCGTTTTTATCTTTTCGTGGATCACCAATAATGACCGTTTTTCCACCACCTAAATTCAAACCTGCTGCAGCATTCTTATATGTCATCCCTTTTGCCAATCGAAGTGCATCTTCAAACGCAGCTTCTTCTGATTCATATGTCCACATTCTAGTGCCACCAAGCGCCGGACCTAATGTTGTATCGTGAATAGCAATAATTGCTTTCAGTCCCGATTCCTTATCTTGACATACAACAGTCTGTTCATAATCATACATTTCCATATACTTAAATAATTCCATGATTCTATTCCCCCTAAGAAAGTTTTTATCCGTAATTATTTTGCAGCACTTAAAGCCATAGCCATAGAAAATAACTTACTATCAGCTGAGTCTGAGCGAGACGTTAATATAATTGGAGCTTTTGCACCTAATATCATCCCACCTACTATAGCTTGACCAAAGTGCGTCAATGATTTGTACAATACGTTTCCTACTTCAATTGTTGGAACCATTAGGATATCTGCTTTACCTGCGACACTAGAAGTAATTCCTTTTTGAGTCGCCGCTTCTTCTGATACTGCATTATCGAAACCGAGTGGTCCATCAATATCACATTCGAGAATTTGGTTTCTACGATTCATTTGTGTTAGTGCAGCTGCATCGATTGTTGCTTGCATCGCTGGATTTACAGTTTCTACTGCAGCAATGACAGCAACTTTTGGCCTGTTGAATCCCATTTTTCTTAAGGATTGTACAGCATTCTCAATGATCTGTGCTTTTTCTTTTAAGTCAGGTGAGATATTCATCGCTGCATCAGTTACAAAAAGTAACTTAGAACTCGCTGGCATCGAGAATCCTGCTAAATGGGAAAGAATATTGCCAGTTCTTAACCCGTTTTCCTTATTTAACACAGCTTTTAATATCACAGAGGTTGAAACCATTCCCTTCATCAAGGCATGCGCTTTTCCATTTTTCACACATTGAACAGCTTTGTTTGCTGATGATAGGCTATCTTGCGTATAAGCCCACTCTATCTGCTCCATTTCATACTCATTAAAATAAACATTTTTTTTCGCTTTGTCCATCTCTTCTTTAGGCCCAATAAAAATAAATGAGGCTAATTTTTTCTCCATTGCTTTTTTTGCCGCTTCAAATAAAGAAGGGTCTGTGGCGTGAGCAATAGCAATCGTTTTCTGTTCTGGTTGTTTTTGAATCGCTTTAACCAAACTTTCAAGATTCATATCTTTCCACCTTTCAGTCATCATTCACTAACCCCACCTTAATATAATTTAGATGCAATAATCATGCCAAGAGGTTATATAACTTGATAACGCTTTCATCGATATACTTGCACTCAGATACCCACGCAAAATATTTCATGTTACGCAATATTTTGCGTGCAATTATTTGCACAAAATGCGTTACACATATTTCCTTACAAGTTGTATTTATCAATTTTATAATACAAATTTCTTAGTGATACTCGTAATAACTTTGCAGCTTTTGTTTTATTACCATCGTTTTGTAACAAAGCATGATGAATAATCATTTTCTCTTGCTTATTCATTTGTTCTTGCAGTGACATGTCATTAGGACTAGCTTTGGCCAACTCAAAATTGTCAGAATCATTATTAACAGCTAACCCATTTAGTTTTGGCAAGTTTTTTTCATTAATTTCCTTTTCAGCATAATGCATATGTATCATTGCTCGCCCTAACACATTTTCTAACTCTCTTACATTCCCCGGCCATTCATATTCCATTAGTCGTTTCAAAGCCTGTTCTGATATCGTTTCTACACTTCTCCCGTAGTCTTGATTCAATTTTGTTAATAAATGAAGAGATAAGTCCAAAAGATCGCTTTTTCTTTCCCTTAAAGAAGGAATATAAATTGGCATGCGATTCAACCTGTAATATAGATCAGAACGAAATACCTTTTCTTGCATCTTTTTTTCAATGTTTACATTCGTTGCAGCAATCACTCTGACATCGATATCAACAGGTTTCGTCCCTCCAACACGAACGATCTCATGTTCTTGGAGTACTCTTAAAAGTTTCGCCTGCATATTTGACGACAGTTCTCCAATTTCATCAAGAAAAATGCTTCCGTTATTCGCTTCTTCGAATAATCCTTTTTTTCCACCTCTTTTAGCTCCTGAAAATGCTCCTTCTTCATAGCCAAATAATTCACTTTCTAATAATGATTCAGAAATTGCTGCACAGTTCACTCGAATAAACTTATTATATTTTCGACTACTTTTATTATGTATCGCATGGGCGAACAGTTCTTTCCCTGTTCCAGATTCACCTCTTAAAAAAATGGTCGCAGGTGTTCCTGCAGCAACATTTGCTTGTTGAATCGCAAATGTTAATTCAGCTGAATTACCTATGATATCCTCAAAATGGTATTTCGCTTCTAACGTTCTAATAATTTTTTTTGCTCTTTCTAATTCATGAGTTAATTCTTCCATTTCAGACATATCATGAACGACACCAACACTTCCTTTTAATATGCCATCAACAATAACAGGTGCAACATTGACTATCACGTCTTTTCGGAAAGGACCTACTTTCATTTTCACCCCGCGGACGGGCTTTTTAGTCTTTAATACTTGCATATGCATACTTTCGCCTTCGGAAATATCCGTTGTGGCTGGTTTTCCGATAACTTCTTCTTTTGTTAGTCCGGTTATTCTCGTATAAGCTGGGTTGATCAATAACCCTTTACCATTTTCATCAACGACAGAAATGGCATCATCTGAAGAGAAAATAATAGCCTCAAGCATCGTTTGAATACTTTTTAAATTTGTCACTTCTTCTGCCATTTTAACAATTTCTGTAATATCGCGAAATACGGCTAACGCACCGATAAGTTGGCCTTCATTAAACATCGGTACCCTCGTCGTTATAATGGAACGATCTTGAGAAAGAACTTGTTTTCGATTTTTTTCACTTGTTTTCGTATGTAACACTCTTGGTAATTCACTCGTTTTCATCACATCAGTTATCTTTTTTCCTAATACATTCAAACGAGATAGACCTGTAATGTCCTCCGCTCTTTTATTAATTAGCGTGACATGTTCACTTTGGTCAATGGCAATCATTCCATCATGGGTGGAATTTAATATATTATTCATTTTCTCATTATGATTTTTTACTTCTTCTAACAACTGTTCTTTTTCTTCCATTAAATAAAACATAATAGAAGCAATTGAACTTGGTATCACAGTAATGGAATTGTCTGTTAGATGCTCCTTAATATCACTATACAGTTGTTGATTTCCAGTCACTTCGATAATCACATCGATAGGAGATAACTGTTTCACTGCCAATTTCCAGTCTTCAAATAAAAGGATCGCAGGTTTCAAAGCTCTTATTTTAGCCAAACTATTTGGATCTTTATCGACAACACCAATCACTTCTAAATGGTCTGTCTCAGAGAGGACATCTAATATAGCGGATCCCCCATCTCCTGCGCCAATCAACACAACTCGCTTCACCGTTATTCCCCCTTTGATTTTGACAATACCATGCAATTTTTTTCAATCCGCCCACTTCACTATACACTTTTTTTCCTTATAGCAAAAGTTTATACCCATGAAAATAAAAATACAGCAGAGTGAACTCCTGCTTCATTTTGCTTGGATTCACGGTGTCTTCTTTAATCAATCACCCTCTCCGAGTTGACGCACTGTGCGGTCATTTCTGAGCGCTTCTTCCGTTGGAGTACAAGCATAGCTTCCACTTACCTTCGTCAGTAAGAATAAATTATTTTCATCTGTCATGATGCGAAAGATTTGCATTGGGGTCTTTCATGCATTCTCTTTCTCGACTTCGTTTTTTATATAGTATAAAATAGGAGAAGAGATTTAAGGAGAAAGGAATGGAATCATGACTGTTCAACGCTTTATCGCCCTTACCATTTTATTAATTCCAGCATTTATTGCAGGTTATGGAATTAAATTAATGAGAGATACATTATTTCAAATTTTAAATTGGCCTTATGGTTCACACTATTTTCAATTTCTCGCGGGCATTATTTTCCTCGTTGCTGGGGTATGGTTTATCGGAGGATTTATTCTACATCGAGATCGTAAAAATAATAAAGTAGCCCCACGTTTTCAAAAATAAGAAAAGGCCGTTTCAAAAGTTTAAACTTTTGAAACGGCCTTTTTTACTAGTTAACTTACTTTATGTTCAATGCGCAATTTATCGGCAACCATGGCAATAAACTCTGAGTTCGTTGGTTTCGCTTTCGATACATTTACAGTGTATCCGAACATTTTTGAAATGGATTCAATATTTCCTCTGCTCCAAGCCACTTCAATCGCATGACGAATTGCACGTTCTACCCTGCTAGCTGTTGTATTAAATTTTTTGGCGATGTCTGGATAAAGAACTTTCGTAATTGAGCCTAAAAGTTCTATGTTGTTATATACCATTGTAATTGCTTCTCTTAAATACATATATCCTTTAATATGAGCTGGTACACCAATTTCATGAATGATACTTGTAATACTCGCGTCCAAGTTCATTGGTTTATTCTCACGTCTCATCTCCGCTGCTGTTTGTGTTGACCGACGTCCATAAGTGGTCGTCCCTTGACCTGACACATCTCTAATTTTATTCATAAGTGTATCCATATCAAAAGGCTTTAACACATAATAAGAAGCTCCTAGCTCAACTGCTTTTTTAGTCACATCTTCTTGACCAAATGCTGTTAACATAATAATATTTGGATTTTTTTCCAAATTCATATTATGTAATTTCTCCAAAACAGCTAAGCCATCTAAATGGGGCATAATAATATCTAAAATCAACACATCAGGCTGCACTTCTTCCACTACATTTAAACATTCTTGACCATTAAATGCTTTCCCAACTATATCCATATCTTCCTGAGAGTCAATATAGTCCTCTAACAAATTCACTAATTCTCGATTGTCATCTGCCACACACACTTTTAAATTACTCACTTATTTTTGCCTCCCCAATAATCATGATTAAAATTGTCTTATCCTCTCTATTCGACACCTCATTTATTTTTCCTTTAATTTTTTGATTTTTTCTTAAAAATCTTTACTTTTCTTCAGTTTAGTCTCGAATACTCTTTTTTTCGACGTTATTCGATTAATATCGGTAAAAACTGCTCTTTTGTCGAATATTCTTTATAGACCTATTATAACATACGATTCTGAATGACAAAAACATCCCCTTTTTTATATAAAATTAGCACCTATTTTTGAAATAGGTGCTTCAGAGTAACGATATAAAGTTATCCTGCTTCTTTCCATTCTTCACTTTCAATATCAATGCCAGCATCTTGTAACATCCATTCAATATGACAACCATATCCACTCGTTGGATCATTAACAAATACATGCGTCACAGCACCGACTATTTTATCGTTTTGTATGATGGGACTTCCGCTCATTCCTTGGACAATTCCACCTGTTTTTTCTAGCAGTTCATCATCCGTAACTTTGATTACCATCCCTTTTGTTGCCGGGAACTTTTGAGGTGTACTGTTGATGATCTCAATTTCAAACCGTTTCACTTCTTCTCCTTCAAGCACGGTTAAAATTTCGGCAGGACCTTCCTGCACTTGATCTGCTAGTCCAATTTCCTTGGGCTCTAATTTCGTTTCATTTTCCATTCCCTTTTTTATTTTTCCGAAAATTCCGAACTCTGAGTTTTTGGTAATATTACCTATAACTTTTCTTTCATTTGAAAAGCGGGCTAATTTTTCCCCAGGTTCTCCAGTTAATCCTTTTTCAATAGACGTAACATTAGATCTAATAATTTCACCATCGCCTACTTCAATCGGTTCTTTTGTTTCCATATCAGATATTACGTGACCTAACGCTCCGTATTTCCCAGATTTCGGTTCATAAAATGTTAGCGTTCCAACTCCAGCAGCCGAATCACGTATATACAAGCCTAAATGAAATCTTCCATCTCCTTTAGCTTTTACCGGAGTTAGTTCTTTTTCAATTATTTTTCCATCTCTTTTCACTTCAAATTTTATTGATGTTTTCTTTTCACCCGCTTTTTGCACTAACGGTTGAATGTCACTCATTTCCTTTATGTCATTCCCATCCATTTTCATGATCATATCTCCTACTTGTATATCTGATACTTCTCCAGGAGATACTTTTCCTGCACCCGTATCCATTAAGTGATGCCCTACAACCAAAACGCCGTCTGTTTGAACGCGAACACCTATCGATTCACCACTTGGGACTATTTTCAATTCTGGATGAACGGTTACGTCCATCGACCGAATAGGAAAACCATTTATCCCCATTACTACAGAGCTTTGTGAGTGGTTCATGGCTTCTATAGTTTGGTCTGATTCAGAGTTATAATCAATAGATGAATCATCATAATTTAATACAGAGACTGTGCTTGGAAGCTCCATCATTTGCCCTTCAAAAAGAGCAACTTCATGAGGAATTTGAACATACTTTTGTATAGGTGGGTAAAATGCAATGAAAAACAGAATGACAAGGAGAAGTATTCCTGTCGCCTTTCGGATCCATCCATGATTCAACCTTTTCACTCTCCTCGACTTTTCCTTCACCTCCACCATGGCTGTAATACTAATTTTGCCTTTAAATCGCACATTTATAACCTCTCGTAAAGAAAAAAACTAACCTCATTTGGTTAGTTTTATCATGGAAAATAATCATTAAGTTTTCATTTTTGCAGCTTGAGCCAATAATTCTTTCGCATGTTCCCGAGTAAGATCAGTTATTTCAACACCAGAAATCATACGACTAATCTCTTCCGTTTTATCGTTAAGCGATAATGGTTGAGCTTTTGTAATTGTTCTTCCATTTATTTCATCTTTAGATATAAACAAATGCGTATCCGCCATAGCTGCAACTTGAGGTAAATGAGTAATACATAATACTTGAGATCCAACAGAAATATGTTGAATTTTCTCAGCGATTGCCTGGGCAACTCTACCACTAACACCTGTATCTACTTCATCAAAAATGAGTGAGGTTACACCTTCATGTCTCGCCAAGATTGATTTCAATGCTAAAATCATTCTGGAAATCTCACCTCCAGAAGCAACTTTTGCTAATGGTTTTAATGGTTCTCCTTTATTTGTTGCAACCATAAACGAAACATAGTCAATCCCAGATTTTCTAAATGGAGAATTTTTTATCAGTTCATTTACTGAAAGATCGGTTTGTTTTTTTGTATCAAATTCGATATCGAAAATTGTGTCTTTCATGTAAAGATCATCTAATTGTTTTTTAATAGAAGATATCAGTTTTTTAGCGTGTTTTTTCCTTAACTCAGTTAAGTGGTTTGCCTCTATGGATAAATCCTTTGCACAAGCAACTAGTTCTTTCTCCCATTGTGAAAAACGCTGTTCACGATTTGTTAACGCATCCATTTCCTCTTCAATTGTTGTCGCATATTCTAAAATGTCGTTAACGGTTTCTCCATATTTCCTTTTTAATTGGCTAATTTCACTTAAACGAGCCTCGATTGAATTTAACCGCTCCGGATCAAATTCAATCCCCTCGTAATATTCCCTTAAAGAAAAAGACGACTCTTCAAGTAAATAATAAGAATTAGCAATTGTTTCATGCAGGTTATGTAACGCTGGATCCATTGAAGCCGCTTCTTCGATTTGATTCATTGCAGCCATGACCCATTCGAGACCTTTTCCATCGCCATATAATGATTCATATGTGCCGTGTACAGTTTGGTATAAGTCTTCACTATTGGATAATTTTTTTCTTTCTTCACTTAAGGATAGATCTTCATCTGGTTGTAATTCTGCCTCATCAATTTCTTTGAATTGATATCGAATTAAATCAAGTCGCTGAGCCATTTGTTGTTCGCTTTCAGTTAATTGCATCAGCTGCTCTCTTTTCTTTTGGAACTGTTGAAAAAGTTTTTCATACTCTTTTTTTGTTTTTGTAAGTGCAGATTCCGCAAATCGATCTAAAAATAATAAGTGCTTGTCGGTTTGCAATAATTTTTGATGTTCATGTTGACCATGAATATCTACAAGTAATTGTCCAACTTCTCTCAAAACGGCAAGCGTTGTTAATTTTTCATTTATTCGACAGATACTTTTTCCTTGTGTTGTCATTTCACGCCTTAAAACAATTGTTTCTTCTTCGTCTAACGAAATATCCAAGTCTTTTATTAGCTTGATCAATTCTTTTGACATATGATCTTCAACTGAGAATACGCCTTCAATTTCTGCACGTTTACTGCCATGACGAACATAATCGACAGAACCTCTTCCACCGATTAATAGGCCGATGGCATCAATAATGATCGATTTTCCTGCCCCTGTCTCACCTGTCATTACTGTTAAACCCTCTTCAAATGGCACCGTGATTTCATCAATGATTGCAAAATTACGAATAGAAAGTTCCAATAACATATTTTCCACCTCCATAAATAACCTTAACTTTCGAGGGTGTTACAACATATTTAAAAATCTTTCGCTAATTAAACTCGTATCGTTTTCCGAACGACAAATAATCAAAATCGTATCATCTCCACAAATACTGCCCATTATTTCATGCCAATCTAAATTATCAATTAAAGCACCAACAGCATTGGCATTTCCTGGTAAAGTTTTCATGACAATCATATTGTTTGTATGATCAATGGAAACAAAGCTATCCATCAATGCTCGTTTCAGCTTTTGCAGTGGGTTAAAACGTTGATCTGATGGCAAACTGTACTTGTATCTTCCATCCATCATCGGAACTTTCACGAGGTGAAGTTCTTTTATATCTCTGCTAACCGTTGCTTGAGTAACGTTAAATGCTGCCTCTCGAAGTTGTTCTACTAAGTCGTCTTGAGTTTCAATTTCTTGATTTGCTATGATATCTCTAATTTTAATATGCCTTTGACCTTTGTTCATGTGTATAACCTCCATTTAATCCATTCAGTTGAAGTCGCTTTATTTATTATAAACGAAACCTCATAATTATACAATAAATGAATAAACATACGCTTTTACCTTACCGTTACTTCTGATACGCATTAACGTATTTAAGAGGAAAGGCCTCAACTGATTGTTTTTGAAAGTCATGAGAAAAAGAGACATCTGATTATCATCTGTCTCTTTATTTGTTCATTCGGAATGATGAGCACCATCAACCACGTTATTCATTTTTTCTTCTGAGAAAAACTCTTCCCCTGATTGGTGACGAAGATGTAAAAGAAATTCTATGTTTCCTTCTCCACCTCTAATCGGAGAGGGTACCAATCCATGAACGGAAAAACCAATTTCTTCACAAAAGCTAACGATCTTTTTAACCACTTTTAAATGTACTTTCTTATCCCTAATAATACCTTTTTTTCCTACTTCTTCTCTTCCTGCTTCAAATTGAGGTTTAATAAGAGCTGAAACATCGCCATTTTCGGATAATATGTCTTTTAAAACTGGTAAAATTAGCTTCAATGAAATAAAAGAAACATCAATCGTAGCAAAATCAGGTCGACCACTTTTAAAATCATTTATCGAAGAATATCGAAAGTTCGTTCGCTCCATGACGATCACGCGATCATCTTGCCTTAATTTCCAAGCCAACTGATTGTACCCAACATCCAAAGCATAAACAAGTTTTGCTCCTTCCTGGAGGGCACAATCTGTAAATCCGCCTGTAGAGGATCCAATATCTAATACAACTTTATCTTTAAGGTCAAAAGAAAATACATCAATTGCTCGCTTTAACTTCAATCCCCCACGGCTTACGTAAGGCATCACTTGACCTTTCAAAGTCAGTTCTGTATCAATACTTACTTTCGTTCCAGGCTTGTCTATTCTTTCTCCATTAGCAAGAACCAATCCTGCCATAATCGTTCTTTTTGCTTTTTCTCTCGTTTCTGCAAGTCCTTTTTCTACAACTAGGACATCAATCCGTTCTTTTTTCATTTTTTACGCACGTTTCCTCTTCTTCGGAATAATTTGCTCCACTTGAGTAACAACATTTTCTGTAGTCAATCCAATTTCTTCAAGTAACTCTGGAACACTCCCGTGTTCAATATATTTATCTGGAATACCCATTCTTTCCACAACCATCGTATGGTGGTGATTTTCATGGAAAAATTCTAATACAGCACTTCCAAATCCACCTAATAGAGCCGTCTCCTCCAACGTTAAAATTGGACGATGACTTTTCGCAAGTTCTGTTAATTTATTATGATCTAACGGTTTGATAGATCGAGCATTAACCACTTCAACATTTATGCCTAGAGCATTTAATTTCTCCGCTGCTTCCATTGCAACTGGGATCATTGTTCCAAAGGTTAAAATAGAGAGATCTGTTCCTTCTTTTAATATTTCCCATTCTCCAAGAGGAATGACTTTCAATTCCTCGTCCATCTTGACCCCTAAACCAGCGCCTCTAGGATAGCGTACTGCGATTGGTCCATCATCGTAACATGTTGCTGTATAGATCATATGTTGAAATTCATTTTCATCTTTAGGACATAATATTTTCATATTCGGCAAATGGCGTAAATAAGAAACATCAAAAACTCCTTGGTGTGTTTCACCATCAGCGCCTACTAGACCCG
This sequence comes from Salipaludibacillus daqingensis, assembly GCF_029891575.1. Taxonomy (GTDB): domain Bacteria; phylum Bacillota; class Bacilli; order Bacillales; family Salisediminibacteriaceae; genus Salipaludibacillus; species Salipaludibacillus daqingensis. Next base: position 370,379 of record NZ_JARZHF010000001.1, read on the forward strand.
CTCGATCTACAGCAAAAAAGACGTTTAAGTTTTGCCTACAAACATCATGAACTAGCTGATCGTATGCCCGTTGTAAAAACGTTGAATATATCGCCAATACTGGTTTCATTCCTTGAGTAGCTAAACCTGCTGACATTGTCGTTGCGTGTTGTTCAGCAATGCCTACATCAAACATGCGAGTTGGAAATTCTTTAGCAAACTTATCAAGTCCTGAACCACCCGGCATCGCTGGAGTAATCGCAACGATACGTTCATCTTGTCTTGCAATTCCTTTTAATGTTTCTGTAAATACTCCACTATAACTAGGCGGTCCTGGTTTTTTCACCACTTCCCCTGATTCGATTTTATATGGTCCAAGGCCATGCCATGTTCCTTTTGCATCGTTTTCTGCAGGAGCATATCCTTTTCCTTTTTTAGTGATAACATGCACAAGAACAGGCCCTTTTGTCTTTTTAGCGTATTTCATGTTCGTTTTTAAATCTTCTAAGTCATGGCCATCGACTGGTCCAAGGTATGTGAATCCCATCTCTTCAAAAAACATTCCTGATACAAGCAAATATTTTAAACTGTCTTTTACTCTTTCTGCTGTTGCCGCTAACCTGCCTCCAAAAGCAGGGATTTTCTTGATCAACATCTCTAGTTCTTCTTTTGCTTTTTGATACTTTCCTGCGGTTCTCATTCGTCCTAGCATGGAATGCAACGCTCCGACGTTTGGCGCAATTGACATCTCATTATCATTAAGGACGACAATCATATCTGTTTGCTCATGTCCGATATGATTAAGCGCTTCCAATGCCATACCTCCAGTCAGAGCGCCGTCTCCAATAACAGGAATAACGTAATTATCTGACCCTTTCAAGTCTCTTGCAAGAGCCATTCCCATTGCTCCTGACAATGACGTTGAACTATGCCCTGTTTCCCAGACATCATGCTTACTCTCTGATCGCTTGGGAAATCCACATAACCCTTGATACTGGCGAAGGGAACCAAATTGGTCCGCTCTCCCAGTTAAAATTTTATGCACATAGGCTTGATGTCCCACATCCCATAAAAATTTATCTTTAGGACTATCGAACAATTGATGTAGAACAAGTGTTAACTCGACCACTCCTAAATTAGGACCTAAATGCCCCCCCGTAACAGAGAGGTTTTCAATTAAAAATTTCCGAATATCCTTAGCAAGGTCTTCTAGATCTTTGTTGCTGTAATCTTTGACAAATTTAGGTTCATTTATGCTTAGCAAATCCAAGAAAAACCCTCACTTTCTTTTATTATTCTTATTACCCTTCTTTTTACGTTTATTATCTTTGAATATGGTTATTTTCAATTTTACCTCTAAAAAGTAAAATAATCTACCCACATGGTCTATGATCTCCGTTGAAAACTGAATAGCTACTGTTTTTCCTACAGATTTACCGCCTACAGTCAAAGCTGCAACCACACTCGTAAACAAAACAGAAATAGCAAATTGCACATTGGAACCCTCTTCATAGCCCATTTGTAAACCTAATTGGATAACGACATAAGCAGAAGCCGTTCCACTAATGACACCTGCAATATCACCAATAACATCATTTGTGAAATTTGAAAATCGATCAGCATTTCTTGTAATCATCACGGATTGTTTCGCACCTGGTATTTTTTCTGCAGCCATCGCATGAAAGGGCTTCTCATTAGCTGCCGTTGCTGCCACACCAATCGTATCAGAAATAACCCCGGTCAATACGATAAAGAAAACAATCATCATACCAATACCCCAGCTTACCCCACTTAGAACTGCTGTTGAGACAATGGAAAAAATAGCCGCCAGCACCAAGGTGATAACGGCTACTATTAAACTCCAATTTAACGATTTTTTCAACGAATTCTTCATCATTCATCAACTTCCTTTAAAATACATTAGCACCTACTTCATTTTCGTAGGTGCTAATGCATTCTCCATATTCCGGCAGCAATGCTATTATACATAGCTTGTCTTCTTTTAAAGCTTATTATTTTAAAATATGTGTGATATTAAACAAATTCATAAAACCCACAAATAATTTGTCTCAACCAATTCAAATATGTAGTGGCGAGTGGTCATTCAAAGAGTTAAAACTGCGCCTTAGGTCCAGTAGGTTTTCCCAAGTGAGTACCTCAGCGTCGCCGCTGTGACGGTTTCCCATTAAACTCACCTTGACGCTGTCACCAAACGTCAGACTGGATTACCACTTAGAACGCACTATAATCCCCTTTAAATGTCCTGTGGAACAGTCTAGGAGTTTTCCTCGACAGTTCTTATCCATCCTCTATCCTCTTTTGCAGAGACGATTTCATATGAATGATTGCTAATGAATACAACCTAGCATTCATAATCCCCTCGTACTCCACTCAAGGCAGGCTACGCTGCTCACAAGTTCCCGAAACTTGCAATGCAGGTTCATACCCTCACACGTAATACCGTCGGTTTACGGTTACCACATGGAAGGGCCTCCGCGGCTAGAGGGTCAACGCCCACATGCCATTGTGGATCGCCCTCAAGCCTTTACTCCCAATCATGACCCAAGGCTGGGCGCCTCAAGCCATACCTAGGAACTTCATCGATGTGCCCTTTAGCGGATTTTTAGGCCCGCTTTCGAAAATGGAGAACCGACTAGAATACTGCACCACTCACCTTATTAATTATACCATGATATGAATACGTCAGACAACATACAACGACTAGCAATTTCACCATGATTTACTAAAAACATAAAAACTAGTTAACTTGTGCGAGATCCAATATAATCAACCAAACCAAGCAAAATATCTTTGTCTATCTCTACATTATTAAGGTGATTCTTCGCACTACTTAAGTGAAAAGATAACTTCTCTTTAGCACCTTCCATTCCAAGTACTTTCGGGTATGTTGTTTTGTTATTTGTCTCATCACTGCCTACTGGTTTTCCGATTTTGTCTTCATCACCTTCAACGTCTAGGAGATCGTCTTTAATTTGAAAAGCTATACCTAGATGCTTGCCAAATAACTTAAGTTCCTTCGTTTCAGTCTTTGTCGCTGAAGATAAAATCGCTCCGCACTCCAATGCAACAGAAAGAAGATCTCCCGTTTTTCGATGATGAATATGTTGTAATTGTTCTACATCGAGCAGTTGATCTTCCCCTTCCATATCTTCTACCTGTCCACCAACCATCCCCGTTGGACCTGACGCAGCTGCAATTTTGCCGATTACACTCACTTTCTTGTCAGCTGACAAGTAGTCTAATCCAGCGATCAACTGAAAACTATAAGTTAAAAGCCCGTCTCCAGCTAAAATAGCTAAAGCTTCTCCAAAAACTTTATGATTTGTTGGTTTTCCGCGCCGTAAATCATCATCATCCATCGCAGGTAGGTCATCATGAATTAAAGAATACGTATGAATCATTTCTAAAGCACAAGCGACATCATAACCGTTAGTTAACGGTTGCCTAAATCCTTTTAATGTAGCTAAAAGCAAAATAGGTCGAACCCTTTTTCCTCCTGCTTCAAGGGAATAGATCATCGCTTCTTTTAGTGAAGCTGGTGCCTTTAATTCATTAATAAAATTAGGAAGTAACCGATCAATTTGCTTTTTCTCATCTTCTATAAATTTATCTAATATCGGTTGGACACTCACTTTTATTCGTCCTCTTCTACTTGGAATGTACTAATTTCCCCATCTTCAGAAAGAACTTCTGTCATTTGTTTCTCCACTTTTTGTAAGCGGTCTTGACAGTCTTTAGATAACTTCATTCCATCTTGAAACATAGTAATTGCTTCTTCTAGCGGCACGTCCCCTTGTTCTAGTTTCTCTACTAATTCTTCTAAACTTTTCATAGATTGCTCAAAAGTTAATGTTTGATTGTCATTTGACATATCCATTCCTCCATCATAATTATTCTGATTGATCAACATGCCTTTTTACTTCACATTGAAGTTTCCCATTTTGTAATTGCACGGAAATCATGGAGTCTATCGGTGCTTGATTGGTTTTTTTAACAAGTTTATTTTCTTCATTGTATACAAGGCTATATCCTCGATCCATCAATTTCAGAGGACTTAACAGATCTAGCTTTGACATTTGTAAAGATAAATGATTCTGCTTATCTCTTATAAGTTGAGTCATCGCTCTCTTGATCGCTTGGTCACTTTGCAAAAGCCGCTTCGTCTCTTGTTTTATTCTTTCTTGCGGATGAAGTACATGTAAACGCTGCGTGACCGAGTGTAACTGATCTTGTTTTTTCTCCAGTAGACGGCTTGATTCTCTTATTAACGTTTCATGTAAACGGTCTAATTCCTGTTCTTTTTGTTCTACTAGTTGTTTCGGATACCTGAAGGCATAAGACTTCGTTAAATACGTTAATCTTTCTTTTTCTTGTAACAATCTTGTTTCCGTAGCTCTTGTTAAGCGCGCTTTTCGTTCATAGATAGTCGTTAATAAGTCATGGATATTGGGAACCGCTAGCTCTGCTGCTGCAGTTGGGGTCGGTGCTCTTAAATCAGCGATAAAATCACTAATGGTTACATCTGTTTCATGACCAACGGCAGAAATGATAGGCAAATCAGAACGGAAGATGGCCTCGGCCACGACTTCCTCATTAAATGCCCATAATTCTTCTAGTGAACCACCACCTCTTCCGGAGATAATGACATCAAAGCGATTTGACTCATTTGCCTGTTTGATGGCACGTGCAATCGATAGTGGAGCGTCTGGACCTTGCACTAATACAGGGAGAAGCGTCACTTTCGCTAAAGGATAACGGCGAGTAATCGTTGTTATAATGTCTCTAACCGCTGCCCCTGTCGGAGAGGTAATAACAGCAATAGATTGTGGCATAGAAGGAATCGTTTTTTTTCTATCGGACGAAAAATAACCTGCCATTTCCAACTTTTTCTTTAGTTTTTCAAACGCTAAATATAGGTTCCCAATTCCATCTGGCTGCATTTCTTTTACATAAAGCTGATACTGACCATAAGGTTCATATACAGAGATATCTCCTCTTACGAGAACTCTCATACCATCTTCAGGTAAAAATTTAAGGGAGCGATTATTTCCAGCAAACATAACCGACTGCACTTTAGACTTCTCATCTTTTAATGTGAAGTACATGTGTCCACGACTATGCCGTTTAAAATTGGATATTTCTGCCCTTAACCACACATTTTGCAACTGTGAATCTCGATCCATCAGTTGTTTAATATGGCGGGTCAGGTCACTTACGGTAAGAAAGTCTTGATTCATCTGATTAACTCCTTACTTTAAGTTTCTATTCGCTGATAAAACCGTGTTATGTAAAAGCATTGTAATTGTCATTGGACCTACGCCACCAGGAACTGGAGTAATATAAGAAGCGACTTCTTTCACTTGATCGAAGACAACATCTCCAATTAACTTCCCTTCGTCATTTCGATTAACTCCTACATCTATAACAACAGCACCTTCTTTGACATCATCTTTGTCAATAAAGTGTGGTTTACCAACAGCAACAACAAGGATGTCAGCAGATCGAGTAAATTCCGCCATGTTTTTCGTCCGTGAGTGGCAATAAGTAACGGTCGCATTTTCGTTTAGTAAAAGTTGTCCAACTGGTTTTCCGACAATATTACTTCGACCAACAATGACAACGTGTTTCCCTTCAATTCCGATGTTTTTCGATTTGATCATTTCTACAATACCAAAAGGAGTACAAGGTAAAAAAGACTCTTGTCCTGTCATCATTCTTCCAATATTAATCGGATGAAATCCATCCACATCTTTATCAGGATGAATCGCTTCAATCACTTTCTTTTCTGAAATGTGATCAGGTATCGGCAACTGAACTAGAATGCCGTGAATATGTTCGGCCTTATTTAGCTTTTCAATTTTCGCTAGTAATTCAGCTTCTGTAATCGAAGGTGAGACTTCGTCAAGTTCAGAGTGAATCCCGGTTTCTTTACAGGCTTTTTGTTTGGCTCTTACATAAGATTGTGACGCTGGATCTTCTCCAACAAGAATGACTGCCAACCCAGGAATAATCCCTTTCTCTTTCAAACTTTCCACTTGGTTTTTCATTTCTAATCTTTTCTCTTGAGCAAGCTCTTTACCCGAAATAATTTCTGCTGTCATAACAAATCCCCCCGAAATCTCTTCAATATGGATTTAAGTTCGTCTTTAAAAACCACTTTGTTTCAATGGTTTTCATTAGAACTTGTTATAGAAAAACTGACATTTATCAGTTATCTAGTCGCTTAGCCACTTTTGAAAGAACACCGTTTGCAAACTTACCTGGTTCCTCTTCTCCAGTAAATCCTTTTGCTAAATCAATCGCCTCATTGATACTAACATTCATTGGGATATCAGATACGTACTTCATTTCATAGACCGCCATACGCAAAATAGCTCGATCTACTCTTGAAATTCTAGAAAGAGACCAATGCTCTAACACTTCTTCAATAAGTGGATCAATCTCTGTCAAATGTTCCACCGTTCCAAAAACAAGTGATTCAAAAAAGGAATCGATAACCTCTCCATCTTCCAAAACAGAATGCATCGCCTCCGTTGGATCAACATCTGTCATTTCAATTTGATAAAGTGCTTGTACCGTTTTAATTCTAGCTAATCTTCGTTTCATATATTTCTCCTATCTTACCGATCACAACATTAATCAGTTGATCAACGTCACTAAAATCGACTTTCATTTTATGATGATTTTGTGCTCTCTTTAGATGATAGCATATCTTTATCATTGAATACAGAACACGAAATAAATAATAGAAAAACTTCATATACGTATCATTCACCGATGAGGTAATACCTATTAAAGCAGTACCACCTTAAACAAAAATAAAAGCCAAAGATAACTTTGGCTTAAACTCCTTGCTCTTTTTTAGTTGCGTCTGGATCTGTTTTTTCCTCAAAATGAACCCCTACGACATGTACATCCACGGATAACACTTCGATGGCAGTCATGTTCTTTAAAGTTTGAACAATATTTTCCTGAATTTTTTGGCATACATCAGGAATGGATACACCATAATTCGTAATCACAAAAACTTCAATTTTCAAACCATCTTCGCTTAAGTCGACTTTTACTCCTTTTCCATGAGCACTCTTTCGACCTAACCGCTCAGCAACCCCAGAAGCAAAGTTTCCTCGCAACATTCCCACACCATCTATCTCAGATGTAGCAATCCCAGCAATAACTTCAATGACTTCAGGGGAAATTTCCACTTTACCTAGATTATTTTTGTCCATTGACATTTGAATCAAGTGATTTTCTGTCATTTCATTATCCTCCTTTATTCGTTTTCCTTTTCAGGTTTTAACGAATAAGTTTCTAAAAACTTCGTGTTGAAGTCCCCACCAATAAACACTTCATGATTGAAAAGTCTTAAATGGAATGGAATAGTCGTATGAACACCTTCAATAACAAATTCATTAAGAGCGCGTTTCATTTTTGCTATCGCTTCTTCTCGATCCCTTCCATAAGTGATTACTTTTGCAATCATAGAATCATAATAAGGTGTAATCGTATAGCCTGGAAACGCTGCACTATCTATTCTAACCCCTAGACCTCCTGGAGGTAAATACATACCAATTTTCCCAGGTGATGGCATAAAATTCTTATCAGGGTTTTCAGCATTTATTCGACATTCTATGGCCCAACCACTAAAAGTAACTTCCTCTTGAGTATAAGAAAGCTTCTCTCCTGACGCAACTAAAAGTTGTTCTTTAATTAAATCAATACCCGTTACCATTTCAGTTACTGGATGTTCCACTTGGATACGTGTGTTCATCTCCATGAAATAAAACTTTTTCTCGTGATGATCATAAATAAACTCAATCGTACCTGCACCAGTATATTCGACCGCTTTCGCTGCTTTCACAGCAGCAAGTCCCATTTCCTCGCGAATATTTTTATCAAGTGCTGGCGACGGTGACTCTTCAACTAATTTTTGAAGTCTTCGTTGTATCGTACAGTCTCTTTCGCCTAAATGAATAGCGTTACCAAAATTATCAGCCATTACTTGAATTTCTACATGACGGAAATCTTCAATGTATTTCTCTAAATATACTCCAGGATTCCCAAAATTAGCTTGAGCTTCTTTTTGAGTAATAGAAATCCCTTTTTTTAACTCTCCTTCATCAACAGCAACACGGATACCTTTCCCGCCGCCGCCTGCAGTAGCCTTAATAATAACAGGATACCCTATTTCCTTTGCAACCTTCATACCATCTTCAATCGTTTCAATGATCCCTTTGGAACCTGGAACAACAGGGACTCCTGCTTTTTCCATCGTTGTCCTAGCCACATCTTTTGTTCCCATTTGACTAATTGCCCATGGACTTGGCCCGATAAAAGCAATATTACAAGCATTACAAATTTCAGCAAAGTCAGCATTCTCCGCTAAAAAACCATAACCAGGGTGTATACCATCCACTTCAGTCAGCGTTGCCACACTCATAATATTCGTAAAATTTAAATAGCTGTCCCTTGATGAAACAGGACCAATACAATAGGCTTCATCTGCTAAACGAACATGAAGAGCCTCTGCATCAGCTTCAGAATAAACAGCAACCGTTTCAATGTTTAATTCTTTACAAGCTCGAATAATTCGAACGGCTATTTCTCCTCTATTCGCAACAAGAACTTTTTTTAACATCGATGTCATCTCCTACTCCGGCTTCACTAAGAAAAGTTCTTGGCCATATTCTACTAATTGTCCATTTTCAACCAGAACTTCTACAATTTCACCGTTTATCTCCGCTTCGATTTCGTTCATAAGTTTCATCGCTTCCACGATGCAAACAACGCTCTCTTGATTTACTTTGTCACCACTTTTCACATAAGGAGCTGAATCTGGTGAAGGTGATTCATAAAAGGTTCCTACCATAGGTGAAGTGATCGTATGTAATTTTTCATTAGATGCTTTGTTTTCATCAACAACCTTTATTTCTTTTTCATTCGAAGGTACAGACTCTTCTTTGATTACTTCTTGTTGAGGTTGCACTTCTTGAACGAAGTTTGTTTTCGTTGATTCTGTAGAATTTAACGATCGATTGTTTGAGCTGACCGGTTGGTCCGATTGTTTTTTCATTGTCACTTTTGAACCATTTTGTTCAAATTTAAATTCATCAATACTAGACTCATCAATTAGTTTAATTAGTTCTCTGATTTCTTGAATTTTCAACATATTTGTCACTCCATTCTCATTTAAATATAGGTTTATCACCTATACATTTCTTTTTAAAAATGAATCTCTTTAAACATTTAAGCCACGTCTTAAGACGTAGTCCTAAAAATATGCTACCTTAAATAACTTAAAATAGAAACCTTTTTTTCACTATCCGTGAAAAATTCACTCGTAAAAATCGAAAACGAACATCTATATTCACTAATAATGAAAACCCTTTCTTTCTCTTTTTATAAAAAGCCTTCCCACTAAGGTTCAGTCCTATAAGGAAGGCTTTTATCAATTATTCTTCTTTCTGTTTATATTCTCTAAAAATTGGGAAATCAGATAAATTATCTGGAATCTTTCCTTTATCAAGTAAAATTATTTTCACCGTATTTTTATTTCTTGCCATATGGTACTTATCTCCATACTCATTTTCTTCCGTAAATTTTTTTAAACTTTGATAATCTTCTTCTTGAATAGATACAGGTTCTCCTTCCCCTGCTTCTTCAGCAGTTTGTTCAAAACCTACTTCAAACTCAACAATTTGAATTTTATCATTCTTAATATTTCTCGTTTGCTCTAAAACGGCTTTTGCACCTTCAGTTAATTGTGACCATTCCATCAAATATCTCTCCCTTAAGAAAACGTATAGTGCTTCGATCGTCTGCGAAGCTACTCCAATTGGGTATTATACCACCAATCATATTAAAATCATACTTTCATAATTAATTGATCTTAAAAGTAACGATCTAGTTCTCTCCAGCTAAAAGCTGAATCTGAGAAAATGTAAATAGAGTACTAAACACTTTCTCCTATTTTACCACTATTAATAACATATTTCCGCTACAATAAGATTTCTTTTTTTACATTTGAGTATATGTAAAGAAAAATAGCTTCCTCCATTTCTTAATGGAGAAAGCCTGAAGGGTCTTCCCTTCTTTATTATTCGGTCCCTGGTTGATAACCAACTCGAATATTCTCGATACCTATATGTTCATAAGCTAATTGATTAAGTTCGACAGCTTCTTCTTTTGATAAATCCGCCGCTTTCACATAAATATTCACTTGATTTTCATCAGCCATTACTAATGCATCTTCATATCCTTTCGATCGAATCATTGTTTCGATCATTTCTTCTTGCTGAGACATTATTTGAAGCGACTCAATTTTTTCTAAAGCTTCGACTTGTATCTCAGGTTCTGTTTCTGTTGATGCAATAACGCTTTTATACTCTTCATTTAATTTCCCTCTAGAATCTTGACGCTGGAGACGAATTGTATCAAACATTTGATCCACATTCACTTGTGATATTGTTGAGTCACCAATGACTTCCTCTGCATCTTCTAATTCAATAAATGTTAACTCTTCGTCATCCATCCATTCAAATTCTATTTCTTCTCCTAATCCTGCAGTCTCTTCTGCCTCTTGCTCTCCTTCTGGTTCTCCCGATTGCGGATCACCAAATTGTTCCATAGAAATATAATATACAGATAGGACAATAATTAAACTTAGCATAGTTAATAACCATACCGTTTGTCTTTTTAAAATCATGAAGCATCCTCCTCTAGTTTTCTCGGCATTACAGAAACACGATGGGACGGTATATCTAATACGCGACTTATCGCTTCAACTACCCAAGTTTTCACTTGCACATTATCCACGCCATTTGCCACGACTAGTACACCACTAATCTCTGGTTTTTTCGTTTTAATGAGCAATGGTTCTTCTTGGTCTCCTTTTCTAACAATAACTACCTGCTCATCTTTCGTAGAATCCTTTACATCTCGAGTACCTCCCTCCCGATCTGTTTCCTCCGTATTCTGTTCTGTCGTATGTGTATCTTTTTCATATATATTTGTTTCTGAACCAGCTAGATTGACCATGACTGAAACGTTTGACACCCCTACAATTTCTTCTAAAGCCTTTTTTAATTGAGTCTCATAATGGTACTCGAAATCATCCCTTTTTATTTCAGGATTTTCTTTCTCCTTGTCCGATTTAAATACAGCTGTTTCCACCTCCTCCTTCTCATCAACTTCAGATGAATGTAATGTCATCGTCGGTTCATCATTATCATCTTCTTGCAGATAACTGCCCAATATCATCAAAAACACCCCGACCGCAATCAATATAAGAAAATACCCTAATCTAACTTTTTTCCCTTTATTTTTAAATGTAAAGGAGTGAAACAACGTCTCGTTTTTTTTCTCTTTAGTCACCTGTTTCTCCCTCCTTTTTCTGAAATAATTATCGTTTCTTCAGGGACTTCCCATAAATCTGCTAAGTGAGTTTTCATTTGTTTTTTCCCCTCCAAATCACCGTCTTTACTTTTGGTTGACGTTTCACTCTCAATCACAATCGGATCGATTTGAATTTCATCTTCTTTTTCTTTCATTTCTTCCTCACTCGCTTTTTGAATCGAGACATAGATACTCTCTAGGTTTTTTTTATCTTCCTGTTCATGTAACGAGTGAAAATTTACTGTCACTTCTACAATCTTCATTTCAAACTCATGTAAGAAGCTGACCTGAGCTTTATCTCGTAATTGGACAGCCACTTGTTCAGAAATATATGCAAGTGATTCAGATTCTATATCTGATTTTTCCAAATGTATGTTATCTGTATTATTTTCATAGGTCCCTTCCCCCAAGACTTCCATTTGCTCGATAAGGGTTTCTGGGTCTTCTTGAAAGATTGATAATATTGGTTGAAGCATTGCTACTAAAAGCATCAAGCCTACGACAAGCTTCACATATCGCTGTGTAGATGAGTTTGGTAATAAAAGCTCTAATATGGTTGCGAATAAAATTAATAAAAGAATATTTGTGATCCAACTACTGATTAGTGCCATTTTATTTCACCTCTTTTATCCCTTATCACCTGAGCATAATCGAAAGATTTCCGGAGATGACAATGATCGTAATGGATAGGAAAAACATTAATGAGACAGCCGCTAAAGCTGCGAAAACAAATAGGATATTTTTACCAATAATAGACAAACAATCAATAATTGGTCCTCCACCAAGCGGTTGAAGAATTGCTGCTGAGAAGGAATAGATGATAGATATAACTAGTACTTTCAAAGCTGGAAATGTACAAATAAGTAGTAATACAAATAGCCCTAACACTCCGATTGTATTTTTAAGTAAAAGGGAAGCACCCATCACCGTATCTGCTGCATCTGTGAACATCCTCCCTACAACTGGAACAAAATTCCCTGTAACAAACTTGGCCGTCCTAATGGCAATTCCATCTGCAACAGCTGCCGTTGCTCCTTGGACAGATAATACACCTAAAAAAACAGTTAAAAATATACCTAAGCTTCCAACAGCAACATTTCGCAATAAAGCGGCAAGCTTGGACACTTTATAATGGTCAGTCATCGTACTAACAATAGAGAGAAGCGTTGACAGTAATAACAGAGGCAAAATAAAATATTGAACAAATAATCCACTCGTATGAACAATAAACATAACCATTGGGTGAAAGAGAGCCACAGAAGTTACGCTCCCCACAGTTGCCATTAAGACTAACAACATTGGAACTAAAGCCACCATAAATTGATTCATTACTTGAATCGTTGATTCGGCTAATTCCATAGCAATATAAAAACTATTTAAAGCGATGATCATTAACACCATATATGTCACAGCATAAGCAACCTTACTAATTTGATATTTCTCAAATGCTTGCTGTAAATGAACGAGAATCATACTAAATACAGTTAATAGAATCAATGTTCCGAGTAATTTGCCCTGGGCGACAATTTCATGAAAAAAGAATTTCAAAAAACCTAATCCCCATGCTTTTAATGAAAAATCTTGATCACCTTTTAACAAACCCATGAAATCATCTCGTTGCATTTCAGGTAAAAAACCTTCATAATCATGACGAACTTGATTCCAAAACTCTTCAATTTCTTCAATGTTCAGCTGATTCATTTGTTTGTCCATGATTTCTTCTTCATTAAGCGTTTTTGGTTCTTCAGCAAAAACAACGCTCGTCCCCATGAATCCTAAAAAAAATAGCAGCACTATATTGACAAGTATTTTTTTATTCATGAAAAGTCCCCCGAAGCTGCTGGAATTAACGTAAGAATGGTTTCAATTATTACTGAAATGATTGGAATGGCCATAATCATGATTAGCACTTTACCTGTCAACTCGATTTTTGATGCAATAGCACCTTGCCCGGCATCCCGAGCAATCTGTGCGCCAAATTCTGCTATATAAGCAATTCCTATAATCTTAAAAATCGTTTGAACATAAATTAAGTTAACATTTGCATTCACTGCTAATTCTTCAATTAAATCAATCATGATCGCAATCTTATCTACTAAAAATAAGAAAATGATAATGCCAGTAAAAACCGTTAATAAAAAAGCAAACACTGGCTTTTGTTCTTTGACAACCAAAGCCAAGAAGGTGGTAATCATTCCTAGACCAACAATTTGAATGATTTCCATAACTTTTCCCTCCTTTTAGCTTTGAAACAAAAATACGCTTCGAATTTTTGTGAATAAATCATCAATAACGGTAGCGACCATATATAGCACAACGACAAAGGCAATAAGCGTCACCCAATTTCCTATTTCTTCTTTTCCCATTTGTTTCAAAACGGTATGGATCATTGCAACAACAATGCCTACCCCTGCAATTTGAAAAATCAAGCCCACATCGTAATTCAACCGATCTCCCCCTTACTGACTTGTCCTGTCAAAGCAGCATAATAACTAACAACAATCCTCCTAAAAACCCTAAACTTCGGTACATCGATTGATACTTTTTTTGTGCATCCTGAGCCATATTCTCCATATGATTTAAATACGACTGCGTCAGTTGTATTTGCTTTCTCTGACCATCAATATCTTGTTTACCTAATGTTTGACCAAATTGTCTTAAAATCTCAATATCCTTTTCTTCTAAATCCACATGTACTTTCCAAACATCCAGCTCTTCTTCCCATACTTCTACTGCGGATGTTTCTACTTCAGTTAATCTCACCGCAACTTGATGAAAAAATTCTTTTGTCGGACTAGGTAGCTGTCTAGACACTTGTTCAAGTGCTTGAGCCAACGGCATCATAGCAAAAGCAACTTCTGTATCAAACGTTTCCAGCGCTACTTTTACGTGCCTTAATAACGTTGTTCTCCTTTCTAATCTTCTTGCTAACTCCATTCCAATAAAAGCGGAAGAAAACACAATGAAAGCAGCACCAAACCAAGTCATGGGTCCATCACTTTATTCATTGTGTGAGATGGTCGTACCACTCGTTTACATTTTGCTTTTCCACCAACACTTGTCAGTTCAAGAACCATATCAAATGCCCCGTGATCAAATAATTTTTTAATCATTGGTCGTCCTTTTACTTCACTTAAAGTAGAACCATGAACAGTAGAAATGACAGAAACACCTGCATAAACTGCTTCCATCAATGCTTTACCATCGTCTTCTCTTCCAATTTCATCAACGATTAGAACATCAGGACTCATGGAACGGATCATCATCATCATCCCTTCTGCTTTTGGACATGCATCCAATACATCAACTTTTGTTCCAAACTCATGTTGAGGAATACCATCCACACATCCAGCTATTTCTGATCGTTCATCGATGATTGCCACATTTTTAGCTTTGATTCTTCTTTTTGGAATACCTATACTTATTTGTCTTGCGAAATCTCTCAACAGCGTTGTTTTTCCCGTCTTAGGTGGACCTACGATTAATGTGTTCATCCAAGTGCCATTTTTATATAACTCTAATAAATATGGGTCACTAACACCTTTTTTCTCTCTCGCAATTCGAATATTAAATGACCCAATTTCTCGAATTCCTTTTACCTCTCCTTTTTCAACAACTACTCGTCCAGCAATCCCCACTCGGTGTCCACCGGAAATGGTAATATACCCTCGCCTTAGCTCTTCTTCCAAGCGGTATAATGAATGTTGACTAATCAAAGCCATCATCATTGAAGCCTCATTTTGGGTGAAAATAGGTGCGACAAGAGGAGTCATTGCTTTTTCTTCATTCGTCCGAACGACTTCTACTGGTTTTCCAACTCTTAACCTTATCTCTTCTAAATTTCCTTTTCTTATTTGAACATCTTTTTCTAAAAATTCTCGAATCGGTTTTGGCATTATTCGAAAAATTTCTTGCATTTTTACCGACCTCTTTTCGTTCAAACGACTTCACAATCAACGTTGGATTGATTATTTCTTTTGAAAATTCCTTTCATACAGTGAAAACCCTTTTAGATGATGGTTGTCTAACAAAAATATATGTCCTACCATTCTATTTATGACAAAACCTCTTCGATATTGTTTAATCTAGTTTGGTTAATTTATTTAAATTGTAGTGAACCGCTAACAATAATATAGAGGAAACTAGTGAAACACCTGCGAATGGTATTAGTCAGACAAAAAAAGCCCCGTTGATCGGCGTACGATCAACGAGGCTTTTTAAATATGTTAGTTAACGTGTTAGTTGAGATTTTATAACTTCACTAAGTTGTTGTTCATCTTCCATCCACTCTTCAAAAGAAGAACGATCTGCACAAAATGAACCTACCTCTTTTCCTTGATCAAACACTTCCACACAATAAAAATCCTCCCAGTGTTTATGATATTTGATCTCCATTCCATTCTCTAAGTATTGCGAATGGTCATTTCGATGGTTTTCTGCTTTCTCAACTTGAATAATATGATTTTTTACTAACTCCACGACTTCTTCTTCATCCCATTCTTCAAATTGACTAAGATCAGAACAGAAAGACCCCAATGATTTTTCATTCTTCATCACTTCAACACAAACAACATACTCAGAAAAGTTATAATAGCTGGCCGACACCTCATCAGAAATAGCTAATTGCTTTTTTTCCAATCTAACCACCCTTTCACTTTGTGTTAATCACTACTTTACATGATATTTGAAAATTGCGAAAGTTTTGCGCCCATTTACATATTTTTCGTCATTTATAAAAAGCAAAAACACACTTATTATATAAGCGTGTTTTCCTTTATTTAACCTCTTGAAACATATTTTCCTTCACGTGTATCAATAATCAAAACGTCACCCTCATTAACAAAAAATGGAACCTGAACGGTTAATCCAGTTTCTACTGTTGCTGGTTTCGTTCCACCTGATGCTGTATCCCCTTTTATCCCAGGTTCTGTTTCTGTTACGACCAATTTCACCGATTGAGGAACCTCTACTCCTAGAATCTCTTCTTTGTATTGAAGAATGTGAACTTCCATATTTTCTTTTAAATACTTTAACTGTTCACGGATTTGATCACTAGTTAGCTCTAATTGCTCATATGATGAAGTATCCATAAAAGAATGAACATCTCCACTTGAGAAGAGATATGACATTTTACTATTTTCAATATGAGCTTTTTCGACCTTTTCACCTGCTCGGAAAGTTTTTTCTTGAATATTTCCATTTCTCATATTTCTAAGTTTTGAGCGAACAAAAGCCGCCCCTTTTCCTGGCTTTACGTGTTGAAAATCAATAACTTGATAAAGGTCATTATCTACTAATACTGTTAACCCTGTTTTGAAATCATTTACAGAAATCATTCATTCTTCCTCCTCATTTTTCTATACTTTTCAATTTTTATACTCCAAGAAATAGCAGTTCTTTCGTGGATTTCGATAAGATTTTATTTCCATCTTCTGTGATCACTATATCATCTTCAATTCTCGTCCCACCGATACCAGCAACATAAATACCTGGTTCCACAGTGACAACCATTCCTGGTTCTAACTTTTGATCTGTTTTGTGAGATAACCCTGGTCCTTCATGAACTTCTAAGCCCATACCATGTCCAGTCGAATGACCGAAATACTGACCATAACCTTGTTCCGATATATAATCTCTTGTTAGGGCATCGGCTTCTTTACCAGTCATACCAGGTTTAATTCCTTCGACACCTTTAAGTTGAGCTTCTAAAACGGTATTATAAATCTTTTTCAGCTCATCAGTTGGTTCACCAACGGCGACCGTTCTAGTAATATCAGAACAATAACCTTTATAATATGCTCCAAAATCCAACGTTACTAGTTCCCCTTCTTCAATCACTTTATCTGAAGCGACCCCATGTGGAAGGGCAGAGCGGTATCCAGAAGCAACAATTATATCAAAAGACGAAGATACCGCACCTTGTTTTCTCATAAAAAACTCAAGTTCATTGGAAACATCAATTTCCTTAACACCTGGTTTAATAAACGATTGAATATGAGTAAATGCTGCATCTGCAATATCTACTGCTTCTTGAATGACCTTTAACTCTTCCGGTGACTTATACAATCGTAATTTTTCTACTAGTCCACTAACTGGAATGAAAGACGCATTCAAAGACTTTTTATATGTATCGAATTGTTTATAGGTTACATGGTCCTGTTCAAACCCAAGACGTTGAATTCCCATTTCTTTCACTTGTTTTGCAACTTCATCATGGATCGGACCTTTATGTTCAACAATTTGAAAACCTTCTATTTGAGATTCAGCCTGCTCCACATAACGGAAGTCTGTTATAAATTTCGCTTCCTTATTTGACAAGAGAGCAACTCCCGCCGTTCCAGTAAAACCTGTTAAATAACGGCGATTATAATTACTCGTAATTAAAATGCCATCGATTTCATTCTTTTTAAACTGTTCTCGTAAACTAGTCAGATGATTCATGATCGATTCCTCCTCCAAAAATAATCAATTGCCATCTCGTAGCCAGTAAATCCAAATCCACTGATTTGTCC
Organism: Salipaludibacillus daqingensis; assembly: GCF_029891575.1. Lineage (GTDB taxonomy): Bacteria > Bacillota > Bacilli > Bacillales > Salisediminibacteriaceae > Salipaludibacillus > Salipaludibacillus daqingensis. The sequence continues at coordinate 388,285 of NZ_JARZHF010000001.1, forward strand.
AATACAAACTGGTGCGACGACAGAAGTTTTTCGAAATTCTTCTCTTGCATGAACATGAGAAATGTGGACCTCAACAACTGGTACATCAATACTAGCAATCGCGTCCCTAATAGCGTAACTATAATGAGTAAATGCGCCAGGATTAAAAACGACACCGTCTACTGCATTATCGGCTTCGTGCAACCAATCAATTAATTGACCTTCCCAATTTGATTGCTTGGATTGAATAGTCACATTATTTTTTTCACTATAAGACTCTAATTTCTTAACAAGGTCTGTGAGAGTTTCGGAACCATATATATCAGGTTCTCGTTGACCTAATCGGTTTAAATTTGGACCGTTCAATATGAGAATCTTCATGTTTTCCCCCATTCTTTAAGAAAACAACACTTTCAAGAAACATAGCTCCTATAAACTTAAATTATTAAGAATCTCAAAATGAAGTTCACTGAGTCTCTATGTTTTAGCTGAATTTTCTCAAAAGTATTAAAAAGAGAATGTTCCAAGGAACATTCTATCACAGGACCTTAATCTTGAATAGCTTCAACCTCGTTTGTCGATCGTTCATGGTATTCATATGATATGGAATAGCCGATAAATAATCCAAAAACAACGTATAGTGATAATGTGGTTATAAGAGTATTTAAATCCATATTCACCAACGATTCTACTTCCTCAAATAAAGGATGTAGGAATCCAAAGACAATCATCCATAACCCTGCTCCAAAAAGAATTCCTGGCCATATAGAATTTATTTTTGAAAAAACCAATCGATAAACAAATGCTACTCCAATCGACAATACTCCAATGACTAAAATACCAATCCAATGCCCTAAATGTCCATGTTTCCAATCTCCTAAGGCCCAAGGTAAAAGGATCATCGAAGGTCCTACTTTCGAAAAGTTTAAGAAATAAGCGATGTATCCTATGAAACTCCATAAGATACCACCAACAAAGCCAACAACCGTAATAGTTGTTTGATACGTCATACTCTCGTCTTTTTTCTCTTCATTTGCCATTACACTCACCTCTAAACATAGCTTTACCGCAAATTTATTTTTTATCATTAATAAAGTTGTAAAAGTGATGTGTAATGTTATTTAAAAGAGGGAATGATATCTATGTACATCATTCAATTAATGGAGGAATTCTACTTTTTAATGTAGAATAGTAACTATAAGCAAGAAATTTTAACTTTATGGACCTCTTAAATTATTTCATTTATAAAGTATAAATTTGATAAATTTAGATTTAATTAGAAAAATATTCGATCGTTGTTTTGTTTCCTTTGTTTTTAAGAAAAATAGAATCCATCACAGGTCAATCGAATAAGATGAAAGAACTAATTTTTTTATAATTTGAGCGCGAGACTTAATCAATTCAACTTGTTTATAAAATATGGAGGTGTATGAACATGTTTCGTCAATCTTATCACCCTGTCGTCATAACATTGCTGAGTTTGGCGGCTATAGGTATCGGAGTACAATTAATTACGAACCCTGCAGCTTTCATTACTCAAATCCTTGTAACTATTGGAATCGTAGCGTTAATACTTATCATCATTAAAAATGTTGTGATGCCGAGGCTTATGAGACGCCAAGCTTCGTTCTCACAACAACGAAGTATGAGCGCACACAGGGCTGCTCCAAAGAAGAAAAAAACCGCCTCCTTTTCCAACAAGCAAAAAGAAAAGAAAAAACACATTTCAAGGCCACTTGTTAAACGACAGTCCGATGTTAAGTTAACCGTGATAGAAGGCAAAAAAAACAAGAACAAGAAAAAAAGCCGAGCATTATTTTAAAAGCTTGGTTTTTTTCTTTAAGCTTTCATCACTTTCAAATCAACATTGAACGATAACAAACACTTTTAATATAGCCTGTTCTTTTTTAGAAAGGGGTGAGGAGATTGAATGAAATTTATCATTCTTCTTTAACTTACAGCATTTGGTCTGAATGGCTATTATTAAGTTTTTTAATTTTAGCTGGAATGGTTTATTGGACCATAAGTAAACGAATTGGATTTCAAATTTTATATCTAACAACTCTCTCCCTTTCTTTTGGGTTTATTATCACGATGTACTTTCCTTTTTTGTACGCTGAAGATCAACATTTACCTTTAACACACCCTCACATACAAGCATCTATGACGTTATTTTCCTTTTTCATTCCACTTGTCCGTCGAAGAATTGAGGTGTTACTCTGTCTGTTTCCACCGTTTGTGATTAGCCTAAGTTATTTATTTCTTCAAGAAAGTTCAGTGTTTTCTGTCGTTGGTGGAATATTAATTGGTGGATTTATTAGTTACATGTTTTATCGAAGTCTCGATTGGATGGGATCTATGCCAGAACCATATTTGTTCGCATTTGCAATTATTTTACCTGTATTTATTGGTGGATTAATTTATCCAAATACGTCATTTCTCCTGTTACCTGGCCTTCTTCTAGGTGCTGGAATCGGAGTAACGTTTGAACAGTACAAAATTCGTATGAGTGTATCACATTCCAACATATCAAAATTACTATCATTAATATTAGGTACCTCTGGTATGATCATGGGATATTTGATCTTTATTGTTAGTCCTATCTCATTTCCTTTTCTTTTTCTAATAGTCGGAATATTAGGTGGCATCTGGATTACGTTTTTTGTACCTACCTTATTAATTTTAACGAAGATATATGAACAACAAGGAAAGAGTCGAGAGATTTTTTGACGAATGCCACGACTCTTTCTAATTTATATGTTAATACGACCACGTTTTAAGAAAATCTTTTGTCGTTTGTTTACCTAATAGAATGAGTTGATGTTTCTCATCTTCTGACATGTTGAAATGAGTTGAAGTCACTTCTTTCACTGGAATAAATATGATATTTTTTGCATGTAATTTCGTCACATATCTTTGATCATGTGCTGTTCTCATCGTTTCAAACATAGAGTGTAAGAAAGATAACCCATTATTAATCTTCCTTGGTGGGATTTGATCATATTCTGGAGATAATCGCAAACCCAACACCGGTCTTTCCCGCTTTTCTCTTTTTCTAATAAATAACCAAATAGGGAAATTACTCAATACTCCCCCATCAACAATAAGCGCTTCTTCTCCGTGCTCATTTTTTAATTTCACAGGTTCAAAAAAGTAAGGTAAACTAGCACTCATTCGAACAGCTTTTGCTACAGAAAAAGATTTTTCATCAATCCCATAACGTGGAAGATCATCAGGTAAAACAATAAATCTTCCATTTGTTATATCAGATGCAACCATCTTTAAGCTTCCTTCAGGTAAATCACCAAATGTTTTCACTCCTTTTTTAGAAAGTACTTTTTCAAGCCACATTTCAAAAGTTACTCCTTTATAGAGCCCCATCTTTCGATACAACATAACCCATCTTAAAAATGGAAAAACGTTCCCTATCACACGTGGGTCTAAAAATTCTCTTAAATCCATGTCACTAAATAATTCATTCATTTCTTCAGCTTCATAACCAGCTTTAATCAATGCTGCAGTTAAAGCTCCTGCACTTGTCCCGGCGACTCTTTCAAACGTTATATTCTTTTTTTTCAACTCTTGAAAGGCTCCAGAGAAAGCGAGTGCTTTTACTCCACCTCCAGCAAATACAGCATCTACTTTCATATGAAATCCCTCCTTTCATTTAGATTGTGACATTTATACTGATAGCACATTTATATACTGTGCTTACTAAAATATATGTGTGCTATTCTTTAGAAAAAACTCTTGATTATTAAATCCTTCACCCCTGTGAGAATTTTGAGGGGAAAAATAGAAAAAACGGGAAACTGGATGATAATATCCAATTTACCCGCGAATTACTGATTCATTTCATCATTTTTCTTTTGAACTTGTCGTAATTCATCGACACGGTTATCATTCTCTTCAAAATACTGAACGAGATCCCCGATACGATCGATTGCATCCCAACTTAAATGGTGCTCGATTCCTTCCACATCATGATAAATTCCCGATTCGTTTACTCCAATTATTCTCATAAACTCCTCTAATAGTTCGTGCCGATAGACTAATCTTTTTCCTATTTTCTTTCCTTTTGCCGTTAATACAAGTCCACGATATTTTTCATACACTAAATATTCTTGAGTATCTAATTTTTGAACCATTTTCGTAACAGAAGAAGGGTGGACCTCAAGGGCATCTGCAATATCGGAGACCCTTGCATACCCCTTTTCTTCGATTAGTAAATATATTCGTTCTAAATAGTCTTCCATACTTGGTGTTGGCATGACGGTCCCCTCCAAAATTTGTTTCGTTATGTACTGTATAGTTTTTCTCGGAATGTAGTTAAAATTATACTACAAAACGATGGGACACTCTACCAATAGTACAAAATGAAAAGAAAACCTGAAGCTTCACAGCTCAGGTTTCCTTCATTTATAGTATTATAAACCACATTTTAATTGAGCATTACAGTTCGTGCACGTGTTACAACCACCAATATCTTCCACAGTTCCTTTACGGCATACAGGACATGTATCGCCCACATCACTGCCGAACTGCACAGATGTAGAACGAAGGTCAGCAATCGTATCAACGAGGACTACTTGTTTCTTTTGTTCGTTTTTCGCTTCTCCCCCAGTGAGATCCACAGCATAATCATCGTTTTCTTCTGCTTTCAATGTTAATACTTGTGCATCACGGCTTCCATCTACATAGACGGTTCCACCTTTTGCGCCTCCACGGTAAAGACGTTCATACACGCTCTTTACTTGATCCACTGTGTAACCTTTAGGTGCATTTACCGTTTTACTTAATGAACTATCTACCCATCTCTGAATCACACATTGCACATCTGCATGTGCTTCTGGTGATAAGTCCATGCTAGAGACAAACCAATCAGGTAAATTGTTTGGATCTACTTCCGGATTCTTTTCTAAATACTCTTGAAGTATTGCTGCTTTCACTTCAATGAATTTTCCTAAACGACCACTTCGGTAGTAAGAAAATGAAAAATATGGTTCAAGTCCCGTCGACACACCAACCATTGTCCCAGTTGAACCTGTTGGAGCCACAGTAAGTAAGTGGGAGTTCCGAATCCCATGCTCTTTTATGCCTTCTAAAATATCTTCAGGCATTTTTTTCATATAACCTGTCTCCGTGAACTTTTCACGTAAATAGGATGTTTCTCGAGTGTTAGAACCTTCAAGGAATGGGAAACTACCTTTTTCTTCTGCTAATTGAATGCTTGTCCGATACGCTGTTGTAGCAATCGTTTCAAACACTTGATCAACAAGGTCATCTCCTTCTTTAGATCCATAAACTGTTTCTGTGTAGATCAATAAATCATGAAGTCCCATAACACCTAAACCAACCCGTCGTTCCCCTTTTGCTTGCTTCGTATTTTCTTCTAAGAAATACGGCGTTGCATCAATAACATTATCTTGCATACGTACACCTGTTGCCACAGTTTGTTCTAATTTTTTGAAATCAACAACTTTGTTTTCTTTATCTGCCATTTCGGCTAAATTAACCGCAGCCAAGTTACAAACAGAATATGGTGCCAGTGGCTGTTCCCCGCATGGATTCGTCGCGACAACCTTTTGTCCGTAAGCTGCTGCATTTGTCATTTCATTTGCATTATCAATAAAGAAAATTCCCGGTTCTGCAGAATATGTTGCGCAAATATTAATTAAGTTCCACAGTTCTTGTGCTTTAATTGTACGATATGTTTTAACGCCAAAACCTAACGCTTCCCATTCACGTACATCTCCGTATTCTTGCCATTCGCGATTATAGGCGGCCATTTCTTCCTTTGTGTAATTTTCAACGTCCGGAAAACGTAACTTGTAATCTGCGTTATTTTCTACCGCATCCATAAATTCTTTCGTGATACAAACAGAAATATTTGCTCCTGTTAAGAACTCTGAATTATTTACAGAGTATGTGCCTCCAGTACGGAGCTTTTCCTCTGCTTCTGAAATAATTTTATAGTTAAAGCCACCTTGGCCTTCTATATTTTTATAATTAGCGATACTTTGGTACATCGCCTCTTCTACTTCTGATAATGGGGTAAATTTTAACTTTTCTTGGATCAAACGTTTAATTTGTATATCCTCTGTCTTCTCAGATAAGTATCTTAAAATACGAGGATTTTGCATTTTCGATATGATGAACTCTAATATATCTGGATGCCAATCTGCTAACATAATCATTTGTGCACCTCGACGGGAACCACCTTGCTCAACTAGATGCGTTAACTTAGCAATATCATCTAACCAAGAAACAGAACCGGATGATTTTCCATTTACACCTCTTGCAAGCGTGTTTCGAGGTCGTAACGTTGATCCATTTGTGCCAACACCGCCACCGCGACTCATGATTTCCATCACTTGTTTACGATGTTCAGATATACCCTCTCTGGAATCTTCAATATAAGGCATCACATAACAGTTGAAATATGTTACGTCTGTTTCTGCTCCTGCTCCGTATAGAACTCTTCCAGCCGGAACGAAATTCATATTAACTAATTCATGGTAAAACTTTTTAAATGATTCTTCTTTTTTTTCTTGCTCCGTTTCTACTTCTGCTAAACCTCGTGCATTTCGTTTAGCAATTTGTTCGTAATACACTTCAAGTGGCTTATCTATAGAATCCAACGTTCGTTCAACAATGCCGGTTTTTTTCTCTTCAGGATCATCTAGAACACCTAGAAATTCTTCTTCCACTGCTATTTTAGCGCGACCCTCATTCCAATTAATCTCGGATACAAATCCATACCCTCTAGCAGGAAATGCAGGATCAGCTTTGACCGTAAGAACGACAAAATCTCCAACTTTCAGTGTTTTTTTCTCCGTATCTTTGAACGTGTAACGATCTAACATGACAAGACGGGACACACCGCTTTGCTTTCTTTTCATGTCGGGAGTTATTGGGAATACTTGAGGAAACTGCTGAATGTCATCGTTCAGCTGATCTACATTAATTCCCTTTTCGGACATAAAGGTTGTCACAGGCTTCCGCTCCTTTGTATATATTTCTTAAAATAAACGTCATCTAGTAGTCATTATGACTCAAAGAACGAAGCTTTACATAAAATGCAAAGCTCCGTTCCGTTCTACTTTTCAATATATCACAGCACTTTATTAAAATCAATATATAGTATGTGTTGTTTTTAATTTAATACCATATATTGATTTATGGTCAATTTTTAATCGGATTGTCAACTTTGAAATTTGGAAATAAAACTAGAGAACAAGAGAAAATAGGATATATTTGCTGATTTTTACACGTTATTAGCTATTTTTGTCATTTAATGACGATTTCATCTAAAAACACTGATATATAAAGGTTCTAACGATCTTATAAAACTTTCGACAAAACTCGCAACCTAGAAAGTAGGTAATCTCTACCAATAAACACGATCTCTCTTTTACTACAAGACATAACAATAGCATATCTCATAGATTTAAAAAACTAAAATAGACTCATTTACACGTTTAACTTTTAACGTTTATAGTTCCAGGAGTCGAGGCTGTATTTTTTTTCCATTAACTCGTGTACTTCTAATTCTTGATTATTCGTGAGTGAGTATGTCTTTAACTCAATATTTAATCCTGATTCAAAACCTTCTTTAAAAGCTTCTTTCACCTTTTCCAAAGAAACGGTTTGTTCTAAAATATCATTAATTGCAACTGCTTTTTTATGAAACCCTTGCTGCATTCTTCTTCTTACTTTTTCATTAGGGAAAATAAATAGGTCGAATAACTTTTCAACATCGATAGATAAAATGATTGACCCATGTTGCAAAATAATTCCTTTTTGTCTCGTTTGTGCACTCCCTGCCACTTTTCTACCTTCCACAACCATTTCATACCAAGATGGGGCATCAAAACAAACAGAAGAGCGTGGGTTCTTTAAATTTTCTTTCTCCTCAGTTGATCTTGGAATGGAAAACTCTGCTTGTAAATTCAATCGACGAAATCCTTCTAGCAACCCTTCTGATATCACTCGATAAGCTTCCGTCACTGTTTCAGGCATGGCTGGATGATCTTCAGACACGATTACACTATAAGTAAGTTCATCGTCATGTAACACACCACGTCCACCTGTGGCTCTTCTTACAAAACCTAATTTGTTGGTTTTAACTGCGTCTAAGTTTATTTCTTTTTCAATATGTTGAAAGTACCCCACAGAAAGGGTAGCCGGAGACCAACCATAAAAACGAATGATGGGAGGAAGTTCCTTGTTACGATGCCATTCCATAAGTTTTTCATCTAGCGCCATATTATAAGCCGGTGATCTTTCTTTTGAATCAATAAAGTACCATGTTTCCATTTGTCCTTCCTCCTTGACTGTGTTTGCATCGTCTATCATATCGAATTCCATGTATAAACACAAAACGTTTCGATTCAACCGTTGCCAATTCGCGTTTTTACGTTTATCATTTATAGAGGATGGACAAGACATAGTTTTGTGCTATGTTTTCCCAGTTAAATTTGTAAAGAATTAAAGGAGTGGCAGCATGGAGATTTGGATTTTAATTATTTTGACTGTTGTACTTGTTGCAGTTCTTTTACTGCGCATGAAAAAACCGAATTACTTGAAGACTTTGGATCAAGAAGAATTCAAGAAAAACTATCGGAAAGCGCAATTGATAGACGTAAGGGAAGAAAAAGAGTTTAAAACAGGACATATTTTAGGTGCTAGAAACATTCCATTGTCTCAACTTCGACAACGACAAACAGAAATACGTCCCGATAAACCAATTTACCTCTATTGCCAAAATGGTTCAAGAACAGTACAAGCTGCAAGAATCCTTCGTAAAAAAAGAGGCGCTGAAGACATCAATCACCTCAAAGGTGGCTTCAGAAAGTGGACTGGCAAGATTAAAAAGTAACGATGCACGCGAATGATATTAACACACCTTTCCACCATAAAAAGGTACGAAGCTCCTTCTCTAAGAGAGCTTCGTACCTTTTTTCTTTTTAAATATTCACTTTGCTACCCCGAAAATAGAATAGAGATTTCCAGCTAGGTTGATAATTTTCTTACACTTTCTGATAACGCAAGATGGGTTTTCTTGCTGCCGTCGTTTCGTCTAAACGATCGATCACAGTATGATGTGGGGCTTCTTGAACGACCTCTGGAGTTTCCTCTGCTTCTTTTGCAATTTGAATCATCGCATCACAGAATTCATCTAGAGTCTCTTTTGATTCTGTTTCTGTAGGTTCTACCATCAGACATTCTTCTACATTAATTGGGAAGTAAATTGTTGGTGGATGGTACCCAAAATCTAATAACCTTTTCGCCATATCCAATGTTCGTACGCCTAGTTTTTTCTGCCGCTTCCCAGATAAAACAAATTCATGTTTACAGTGTTGTGTATAAGGTGTATCGAAATATGGTTCCAATCGACGAAGCATATAATTCGCATTTAGTACAGCGTATTCCGATACTTTCCTTAACCCAACAGGACCCATTGTACGTATATACGTATACGCACGAACGTTAATGCCAAAATTTCCATAGTAAGGTTTTACTCGGCCGATCGTTTCAGGTACGTCATAGTCTAAACGATAGGTCTCATCCTTTTTAACAACTAATGGAACTGGCAAATAAGGAACTAAGTCGTGTTTTACCCCTACTGGTCCTGAACCAGGTCCACCGCCTCCGTGCGGCGTTGTAAACGTTTTGTGAAGATTCAAGTGGACGACATCAAAGCCCATATCTCCTGGTCTCGTAATTCCTAAAATTGCATTGGAATTTGCTCCATCATAATAGAGCTTTCCACCAGCTTCATGGATGATTTCAGCCATCTCGATAATTTGCTCTTCAAACAAACCTAAAGTGTTAGGGTTTGTTAACATAAGTGCTGCTGTATCATCTCCTGCTAACTCACGAAGGTGATCCATGTCTACCAAACCTTGGTCATTTGATTTTACAGTCACGGCATCAAAACCAGCAACAATAGCTGAAGCAGGATTCGTTCCGTGAGAAGAGTCTGGTACAATAACTTTTGTTCTCTGAGTATCTCCATTTGCTTCATGATAAGCACGAATAAGCATAAGTCCCGTCCATTCTCCATGGGCTCCTGCCGCTGGCTGAAGAGTCACCTGATCCATTCCTGTGATCTCTTCTAATGTTCTTTGCAACTTATACATGAGCTCCAGTGCTCCTTGGATTGTTGATTCATCTTGGTAGGGATGCAAATGAGCAAATCCAGGATAACGAGCAACATCTTCATTAATTTTTGGATTATACTTCATCGTACAAGAACCAAGTGGATAAAAACCTGAATCTACGCCATGATTTCTTTTAGAAAGAGCCGTATAGTGTCGAACGATCTGCAATTCGGAAACTTCTGGAAGTTCTGGACTTTTTGTTCTTTGGAATTTGGCTGGAATCAGTTCATCCATCGCGGTTTCTTCAATATCTATTTCTGGCAAACTATGGCCTACACGACCTTCTTTACTTAATTCAAAAATCAACGATTGGTTTTTCTCATTCATTGAACTCCCCCCAATACTGAAGCAAATTGGTCAATTTCTTCTTTTGTCCGTAATTCTGTTACAGCTACAAGCATAAGATTTTCTTTGTCACGATAAAACCTCGAAAGATCTAGCCCTCCGATAATATTATGATCTAACAACTTATCGTTCACTTCTTTCACAGTTCTGGGCAACCGTATAACGAATTCATTAAACGTCGGATGATCAGAAACTACTTCTACACCATGCTTTTTTAACTGTTGTTTCGCATAATGAGCCTTTTGCACATTTTGACTCGCCATTTCGTGTAAACCATGTTTTCCTATGGCACTCATAGCAATCGATGCACCTAACGCATTTAATGCTTGGTTTGAACATATATTACTCGTTGCTTTATCTCGACGAATGTGTTGTTCTCTCGCTTGGAGAGTAAGAACAAATCCTCTTTGTCCATGATCATCAGTCGTCTGTCCCACAAGACGACCTGGAACTTTTCGCATTAATTTTTTTGTTACTGCAAAATAACCACAGTGTGGTCCACCCAGTTGAGTAGGTATACCAAATGGCTGCGCATCACCAACTACAACATCTGCTCCATATTCTCCTGGTGGCTGCAAAACACCAAGACTTAACGGATTAGATGAGACAACAAACAATGATTTCCCTTGATGGGCTATTTTTTCTATTGCTTCCAAGTCTTCTATTTGGCCAAAGAAGTTTGGATACTGAACGATCACACTTGCTGTATCATCACTATACTCTGCTTGTAGATGTGACAAGTCAGTCATTCCATCTTTTTCATCGATTTCAATGACACGAAGATTTTGTCCTTTAGCACTCGTCATTAACACTTGTCGCGCTTCAGGATGAACCGTTTTTGAAACAAGGATCGTTTTCTTTTTTGTTTGACCTGCACTCATCATCGCCGCTTCTGCTAAAGCAGTCGGTCCGTCATACATAGAAGAGTTAGCCAAGTCCATTCCTGTCAGTTCCGCAATCATCGTTTGAAACTCAAAGATCCCCTGTAGTTCTCCTTGGGAAATTTCTGGTTGGTATGGTGTATAAGCTGTATAGAATTCTGATCGTAGCAACATATGATTCACAACGGACGGGATATAATGCTCATAAACCCCTGCACCTAAAAAACTAGGATAATCTTTGACATTATGGTTTTTATTTGCCATTCTCGTCATTTCTTTAATTAACTTTGTTTCATCCAATGCCTCTTCAATATTTAAATCTCCGTTAAATCGAACCTCTTTTGGAATATCTTGAAATAAATCTTCTAATTGGTCCACGCCAATCGTTTCAAGCATATCTTGTTCATCTTTTTCGGTCATTGGTAAATAGCGGAACTTTTGCATCACTCTTCCCCCTTCGTTCAAATTTATCCTCTTTTATAAAAAGGCGTTTTTACTACTTCAGCTTTCAAGCTTCGTTTCCTTACTTGAACCTCTAGCACTGTTCCTAACTCTTTATATTTTGAATCAACGAGTGCTAATCCAACATTTTTTTGTAGTGTTGGTGATTGGGTCCCCGTTGTCACAAAACCAATTTTTTCTCCGTCTTTATAAACGTCATAACCAGGCCGAGGAATCCCCTTATCAATCATTTCTAGGCCTACTAATTTTCTTGGAGCGCCATCTTCTTTTTGCTGTTTCAGCACTTTCTTCCCTATAAAATCAGCTTCTTTATCTGTTTTTACTGCAAAACCAATTCCTGCTTCGATAGGAGAAATATCCTTTGATAGTTCTTGACCATATAAAGCTAACTTAGCTTCAAAACGAAGCGTATCTCGTGCACCAAGTCCACACGGCTGGATTCCCTCTTCTTCCCCTTCTTTCAATAGAACTCTCCATAAATCAACGGCATCTTCTGGTTTACAGTAAATTTCAAATCCATCTTCTCCTGTATAACCTGTTCTAGAAATTAAAATAGACTTGTTAGCAAACGACACTTCTTCTCTGAATTTAAAGAAAGTTATTTCAGACAAATCTATTTTCGTTAAACGCTGAGAGATCGTTTCAGCTAATGGGCCTTGAACAGCAATTTGAGCATACATATTTGATACATTTGTAACTTCTACGTCATTCCCTGCATGTTCTTGTAACCATTGATAGTCTTTTTCAATATTTGATGCATTTACAACAAGTAAAATATCTTCATTCGACCGTTTGTATAAAACTAAGTCGTCAACCGTTCCACCATCTTCATAACACATAGCCGTATACTGGCATGCTCCAGGTTTTGGTTTCGATACATCATTCGTCAATACCTTTTGTAAAAACGCAAGTGCACCACTTCCTTTGACTTCAATCTCACCCATATGGGAAACATCAAATAAACCTGCTTTCGTCCGGACAACTTCATGCTCATCTTTTATTCCAGAAAACTGAACGGGAAGATCCCATCCTCCAAAATCAATAGTTTTACCATTCGACTCTTTATAAACTGGAAATAACGGTGTTTTTTTACCTGACAATGCATCCACCTCCATTAAATTTAAGGGCCCATTAAAGTTTTCATCAACCATTGTTATTAGCTTTAACAGGATAACTTTATTACATTGAACAACTGAACAATTTTAAAAGGAAAGATGTCTATACAATTAAGTAAAAAAGATAACAAGGTTACGGATTAGATTATGAACTTATAAAATGCTTGTTTTCGTTCATAATAATCCTATGTCAATGAAAAAAAGACAGAGACATGCCTTCAACTTGGCATGTCTCTGTCTTTAGTACCTGAGAGTTTCCCTTTTTTACAAGGTGTCCCCATGGGTGTTCTGCTATATGCAGATCCTTTCCAGAGCTGCGTCCAATAAGAGTCTTCTTTGCCTGAGAGATTCACGATTATTCGCTTGCTCCTTCGGCGACGCCTTTTCTTTGTATAGAAAAGATTAGCGCTCTCTCCCCTTATTGTCATTCGCGATTTATTAGATTTAGATCCGTAATGAAAACCTTCAAATTTGCTCATACTACTTAACAGACATCTTTCATTACTCTTATGTTACCACTATTCTTTTTTTCAAAGCAATATCGAGTTTTCATTTTTGTCACTTTACTGAAAGTTTTATAAAAGAAAGGGAGATTCTCTTGCAACCAACCATACATATAGACGAACAGTGGGAAAATGATTTTCTAGATACGATAGATCGGCCAACTTCATGCTCCACGTGGAAGCAATATAATATGGCCATTAACATTGCAAAAGAAAACATTATAACCGAATTTGAAGGGCTACAAGCTCCTAAACACCTTCCAGAACTCACGTTTCATGATTATCAATATGAAGTAGCGAGAAAAACCATTGAGGAAATGAATGGAAAAGCAATATTAGCTGATGAAGTCGGTTTAGGAAAAACCATTGAAGCAGGATTAATCTTAAAAGAATATATGATTCGTGGTTTAGTAAAGAAAGTTCTAATATTAGCTCCACCTTCTTTAGTGAGTCAGTGGTGTATGGAATTAAATAAAAAATTTTATATACCAGCTGTAGAACAACGGAAAAACCCTCAATGGGAAGCTGTTGATGTGATGGTCACCTCGTTGGATACAGCCAAACGAGAACGTCATTCATCTATTATTAAAGAAATTGATTATGACATGGTCATCATTGATGAAGCACATAAACTCAAAAACAAACAGACAAAAAACTATCAAGTTGTTAAAGAAATTAAAAGAAAATTTTGCCTTCTATTAACAGCTACTCCTGTTCAAAATAAATTATCGGAACTATTTCACTTAATTTCACTATTAAAGCCCGGTTACTTAGGTGATGAAGATAGTTTTTCCAATACATTTAAACAGAAAGGTAGTCACGAAGAACTTCGTGAACTCATTCAAAAAGTGATGATACGAAATCGTCGACATGATACAAAGATGGATTGGCCTAAACGTTTTGTAAAAACAATCCCCATCCACTTTAACGATCAACAAACGAGTGTCTATCACAAAATAACATCATTAAAAGAACATCTCAAACAAGAGTCAATCCCTATGCAAACTGCTTTTTTAGTCCTCACGCTTCAACGAGAGTTTTGTTCAAGCCGTGAAGCTGTATACATGACATTGAAAAACTCTGTAGAAAAAGGGAAAATTTCTCCAATAATTGTTGAAAATCAGATTGTTCCTTTAATTACCGAGCTCAACAACCTTCCAGCTCATCCAAAAGCCGAGAAGGTCATCGAGCTGATCGAACAGTGGGATGAAAATGAAAAAGTCATTATTTTCACTGAATACCGTGCAACGCAACTTTACTTACAATGGTATTTAAATCAAAAAGGGATCCGTTCTGTTCCTTTTAGAGGTGGATTCAAACGAAGTAAAAAAGACTGGATGAAACAATTATTTCAAAATCAAGTCCAAGTTCTCATTGCTACAGAAGCAGGCGGAGAAGGAATAAATTTACAGTTCTGTCATCGTATTATCAACTATGATCTTCCATGGAATCCGATGAGAATTGAGCAACGAATCGGCAGAATACACCGACTCGGCCAAGAACATGATGTTCACATTTATCATTTAGCAGTAGAAAATACGATAGAAGATCACATTCTTCATTTACTTTATAAAAAAATCGGTCTTTTTGAAGGAGTAATTGGAGAATTAGATCATATATTAGAAAAATTTACTGATTCCGGTGTTCAAGAACATTTATCTTCCATATTTTCGAAATCTGAATCAAAAGGCGAAATGAAGGTAAAAATTGATCATCTTACATCAATTATGCTGGACAATGAGAAAGAAGGTGAAACTCATGCATCAAGCTGATATACACGGGTTTCTTAAAGATTTTTTCATCGAATATGATTGTGAAGTAACTGATTTTAGCGACTCATCATTAGAAGTTCAGCTAACAGCCGAAATAGACAAAGCTATTATGAATCGACCATTTTATTGGCATTATATTGAGAAAATGAATGGTTTAGCTTCTCCAATGAGATTAACGTTCGAGACAGACTCTACCGCTAAAAAATCAAAACAAACCGAAGTCATTCATTACGGTTCCCCTCGTCTCCATCAGCTATTTTCTTTTGCTATGAGTAAAGGGAAATATGGACATTTTTATGAAAAAGTTGAACATGCAGCATCGGCACAATCATTAAAACCTTGGCTTGCTTTGAACGGAAAGCTTGTCTATCAGTGCCATAAAAAAAAGGAAGAATTTTTTTCTATAGGACTAAACCTCATTAATGGGGAAATGATAAATGATTTTCACTTCCTTTTAAAACATTGGGAAATGAATGAAACTATTTCTAGCTTATGCTTCCCTTTATCTCCTTTGATTCGCCCAGCATCTGGGTTGCAACGAATCAAAGATCAATTAATAAAAAAAGTTCACACAGAAAATCATCAGTGGGCTGTCGACGCCAAACAAAAAATGGAAGAAGATTTATTATTGTTAGAAAGGTTCTATGAGGAAATTGATGAAAAACCAGATTGTTATAAAAATGAAAAAAATGCAATTATTACTCAATACGAACCTAGTATACATTTAAATATCATCAACGGAGGATTGTTCTACTTAAGTACTCACCCTCTAGATAACTAAACTTCACGTCAATATTAAACTAAAAATAAAACGCCATGATCATTCATGGCGTTTGTTCTTCCAATAAATATGCAGCGAGCTAGGGATCATCCCGAAAAGTCGATAAGACATAGGAGGTTTATCGTTTTTTTTCTGCTCTTTCCGTTCTTGTCTTCTTTCTTTCGGTTGGTCTACATACGAGACAAATTGCTCTGTCATGTATTTTACATAGTCATTTGTTTTCACTTCCATCATCCTTACTAAACATATTATCTTTAGCATGGACGAAAGCTGGAAAATCTATTCTTTCTTTTTTAAAAGAAGATGTATTTCTTGAACAATTTGTTGAACCGTTTTCTCATTTGTATCAACCGCAAATGGAGCTTGATCGTATAGAGGTTTCCTTTTTTCATATCGGCCAAGAAGTTCCTTTTCACCAATGGATGATAAAGGACGATTCTTATCTTCTTTTATTCTCTCATAAAGGATATCGAAAGGGGCATCTAGAAAAATGGCTATGCCATTATTTCTCATCCAGCCCAATGTCCCTTCCGTTTCAATCACTCCTCCTCCAGTTGCAACAACATTTGATTTCACCGTGAGTTCTTTCAACGCCTTTTTTTCCAATTTCCTAAATCCTTTTTCTCCATATTTTGTAAAAATTTCAGGAATCGTTTTTTCAACTGATTCCACAATAAACGCATCTAAATCTTTAAACTCATAGCCCAGTTCTTTCGCGAGCTCTTGCCCAACTGTGGTTTTACCTGATCCCATGAAACCTATTAAAAAAATGGTTTCTCTATTTAATCCCATACAAAAACTTCCCTCCACTCATCTATTATTTTGGTGTCTCTATTATAAGTGAAGGAGGCTCTCTTTGTATATTGATGATCTGTTTCTCCTCTTAATGACACAATGAAATTCATTCCTTCCGATTGAATATGATAGGAAACCTTTCCTTCTGGATATTGAATGTCACCTTCGGGTTCACCTTGATTTAACTCAATTATATTGATTACTTCCACTTTTCCATTTAATATTATGTGTTCTAGCTTATGTTGCTCCTTCTCCAATCCAAGAAAGAGTTTTTCATGACTATAAGTTGTTACTAAATGAATTGTCATCAGTGAGAGAAACATCATCATAAACAACACAAGTAACAAAGCGAAACCTTTATCATTCACTTCATTACCTCCCTACTGAGATAAATAATTCTCTTTATATTTTTTCGGATGAATGATACTTCTAGTCAGTTTTCCTTGGTCCATCTTCACTTCCACGTCTAACCCATAGGACCGCTCATACACTTTAAAACCTTTGATTTGTTGCATAAACACTTCATGACCAACACCATTTACTTGTCTTCTAATTTTATCTTGATACTGTTCAAAATGGACTATATTATTTAAATCGTCCTCTTTCACTAAGTAAAGTTTGTTATGTCGATCATTTACAAAATAATTGTCGCTTCTTTTATACTCCATCTGTAATTGATTAATAAAAAGAATATATTCTTCATAAGCAAATTCATTCACGTCTGGAGAAGCATTTGTCAAACTAATAAAAACAGACGGGAAAAAGAAAACAACTGTTAATAAAATAAATAATCCAATGAGAGTTTCCAATAATGACAATCCTCGTTCATCTTTAATGATAATGCGATAAACACCACGACTGCTCACGTCCATTCCTTCCTTCCCACTGCAAACAATAGTGAATATGGTTTTCTTCTATTTTTGCTAGTAAGTCGTAAGTTTGAATTTCACCTTGAAGTGTTGCTGGTAAGGGGAAAAATGAGCCTTGATTTTGATGGAGTAAAAATTGTTGCATTAAATAAATCGCTTCTCGTTCCTCTCTTATTGTTACTCGCTCTTGTTGAAGCTGCAACATAACAGGAAACATTGTCATCGTTATGATCATCAACATGAAAATTGCTAACATTCCTTCATAAAAAATAAAGCCTTTTTCACACCTCAACAAAATAAAATCGCCCCCTTATTATGTGAAAAACTAAGTTATATCTTTTATTTCCATAAGTAATTTCAATTTTTCCCGCTTTTTGTATTTGTCCATTAGGTAAAAATCTCAGTTCATTTAATTTAAGCGATCGAGGAATATACTTTAGCCCTGTTGGACCATGTTTCTCATCAATCGTAGTGATGCCTTCTAAAACACGATACGAAGAACCATTTGTAGAAAAAATAAACCTTACCGTCCTTCCATTTGTTATCGCCTTCATTTGATAGTAATAAAGGTCTTGTTCTAATTCCTTTAAAAAATAATCCATTTCCATACTTTTTGTTTGATGTTGAAAAGATGGTATAACGAGTAAGAGTAATACGGATAAAATGGATAAAACAATGAGCATTTCAAATAATGAGAAACCATTCTTAGAAATTAAGTGTTGTTTTATCGTTTTCATTACTCCACTTTCTCTACTTTATCTCCTACTAATTTCAACTTTGTACCATCCGGACATTCCGCTTTTTTCACGTAAGATCCTTCTAACTCAGTAATGGATGTCGGTAACTTGTTCATTTCTACTTGATAAGCAATAATTTGTGTACTTATCAATTCCATTGTTGCTTCACAACCCTTATCACTAGCTAATTGTTGATTTTTCGTTAAATTAGGCACAACAATTAGTAATAAAATTGAAATAATAACCAACACAATCATCATTTCAATTAAAGTAAAACCTTTTTTAGAACGAATGAACGTGATTAGCTTATTCATTGACAGTCACTCCTTTATAATTAAATACGTTTATTTAGGAAATCATCTGTTATTTTTGATCAACGTCCGTTATAATTCAACATAGAATTACATTTTTAGGCAGACTAGGTGTGAGGAGGCTTTCTATTGTCATCGCTCGTTTCATATTTATCAGAATCTCGAAAAAAGAAAGTTTGTCTGGAATTGGGAAGGTTATTAGACGAAAAAGAAATAGATCTCATCATATGGTTAAGCAAGCAAGAGTCGTATGAATTATCGAAGAAATAATCGGTGTGACCATTTTTTTATCAATGATCAAAAATGGAGAGAATATATTTTTTTCTTACCAACCATCAAGAATTGTAAAAATTGGCATCATCATCGATAAAAACAACACGAGAATGAAAACTCCAATTAAACATAAAAACAACGGTTGAAAAAATTGAATATATCGGTAGGTCTTTTCATACATTTGCAAAAATAAATAGTTTGAAAAGCGTTCTAATTCTGTTCCTAAATTTCCTTTTCTTTCTCCTAGTGCGATGATAGAAGATAGTTGTGGTAGATAAAAAGGACGTAATTTAATTAATTCAACTAACGGTTCTCCCGACTGCAATCCAAATGACAAATCTTGTGCATCATTTTGAAAAAAAGTAAGCAGGGAGTCTTTTTCTATTACTTTCAGTGTGTCGTATAAAGAAAAACCATTTTTTAGAAGCGGGGCTAGTTGGGACGTGAAATAGTACGTTAGTAAATGTTTCATATATGTGTTGATGAGCGGAACTTTCAGGAGAAAATGTATTTGTTCAAATACTGGCTTTCGCTTGAACCAAATTCCTCCAACGAGAGTGAAAAGAAACAAGCCGAAAATTATTGGCCATTGAAACCATGTTGCAGCAGTTAACATCCCCCTGGAAATCCACGGTAAATCTTGCCCCATCGAAGTAAAAAAATGCTCAAATTGTGGTAAAACCCCTTCAATCAAAACAGAACTCATGATTAATAATCCAAGGAGTAAAAATGACGGATAGTGAAGAACTTTTCTTACTTTCTTTCTTAGTTCATCCCTCTTGTTCAATATAATGGACGCTTGCAAAAGGCCATGCTGAAAATCACCATATTTTTCAACAAACAATAAATAACTAATCAATTCCTTTGGAAACCCTCCGGATAACAACTGTTCTGCAAAAGGTTCCCCTTCCAATAATTCTTCATATATAGATAAAACCCATATCTTCTTTTTTCCTTCTGAAAATTCTATATACAGTTGGATAGCTTCTGAAAAAGAGTAACCTTCGTTTAGCAAAGAGGATAATTGAAATAAAAACTCGCTCCGTGAACTATCATTTTTAAACAAACCGTTCATTTTTTCAATATCCTCCTTTGTTATAACGGTTCCATTCGTTTTTTGATATATATCCTAAAGCAATCGCTTTATTCGTCCAATCATCTAATGTTTTTTTAGGAAATGTCAGATTGCTTAAGTTATCGATATGATCAAGGCACTCTTGAAGATCATCTTTTACAAGTAATTCATAAATCGCTGCTCTTCTTCTAGTTCTTCGTTTGCGACAATGCAGTTGGCAATCAGCACCACAAAATGGGCAAAGAACTTCTACTAACTTTTGTGCAACAACCCCTTGAACCACATCTTTCAAATCAGAATTAGAAACACCTAAATCATTTAGTCTTTTCAATGCCCCCTTAGCTGAACTACTGTGTAATGTTGTCAAAACTAAATGACCCGTCAATGCTGTTCGGATAGCCATGTGGGCTGTTTCTGTGTCACGAACTTCCCCTAGCATGATAAGGTCTGGATCGTGGCGTAGTAAGCTTCTCAGACCGGCAGCATAAGTTACACCAGCTTTCTCATTTATTTCCATTTGAAGAAAGTGTGGTTGACGTTGCTCTACTGGGTCTTCTAATGTGATAATATTTTCATTTATATTTTCTGTTCTTTTTTGTAATAACGAATAAAGTGTCGTTGTTTTGCCAGCCCCTGTCGGACCACAAACAATGATTAATCCATGTGGTTTTTCAATCAATCGATGAAGTTCCGTAATTTGAGATGGAAATAAGGATAATTGTTTTAAGCTTTTGGATTGTTTCTGTGGAAATAGTCTTAATACGAGGGTCTCAAATGTAGATGAAGGAAAAGTGGAGATTCTCATAAAAACGAGTTGTTGATGAAGTGTCATCTCCAACCCCTGATTTTGAGGTCTTCTTCTTTCACCAATATCCATTCCTGAAATAAATTTCAGGTGGGCAATTAGTTTTTTAATTGTTGCGTAAGGAATTTTTTCAACGTCTAATAGTCGACCATCCACTCTAAACCGAATGATAGAACCTCTTTCTCGAGGAATAAAATGTACGTCCGATGCTCCATACTCCATCGCCTCCAATAATACTAACTTTGCTTTCTTTTCAATTTCCATGTCCATAGACCACCACCTAAATTAATATTTACTACAAGAATATATATTCGACATCCATCGTTAAATTCCTGCTTAATTTTTAGAAAAATTTTAGCATTAAACAAAGGCTATCTAAAAAACACTAGAATAGTTAGAGTTCCAATGATATTTCCCTTCTAGTGACGAAATAACATGCGAGGTTAGGCAACGATCGATGATTCATTCTCAAAAAGAGGTATTAGACTCTTCAGAGGAAGCGAGCGGTAATTATCAAAATCAACAATTGACAGAACCAGAACTCCATCAAAAAAAAAAATTAGCTATTAGTTAGCTAATTTTTTTTGATCATTTATTTTTCAACTTCATCTTTATTTTTTAACTCATCTACATCTTCTTTCAAACGTTCTTTTGTTTCTTCAATTTCCTTCACAACTTGTTTTGCTAATTTTTTACCTTCGGCTTTTTCAGAATCCATTACTTCCTTTACATCAGAAGCTAAGTCTTCCCCCATTTCAGAAGCCTTTTCTTTAACTGAAGTCGTCTTATCAGCTACACGTTCCCACTGATCTTTCGCCAATTGTGTTAGTTCATCAGACTTTTCTTTCGCTAACTGGCTGTATTCGTTAGATTTTTCTTTTGCTAGTTCTGTGTACTCATTTGTTTTTTCTTTTGCTGCAGTAGAAAATTCTACTGATTTATCTTTTACTTCTGCTGCTCTTTCGTTAATATCTGATCGAAGTTCTCTACCTGACTTTGGAGCTAATAACATTGCTGTAGAAGCACCTACAATACTGCCAACTACTGCACCTATAATAAAATCTTTTGTATCCATCTTACTCATAATGATACGTCCTCCTTTAAATTGTTTATATGTATTGTTTCTAGACTATTTCCTCTATTCCTTCTTTTTAGTTTGATTAAACATGAAATTTTTCCTAGAAGGCATTTATTATATATGAATTCCAACTAAAAACCTATTTCTGATGTTTATTTGTTCATTTTATCAGTTATTCCTTATATTTTACTAGTTTAGTCACATTATTATCATGAATATGCGTTTATTTATAAATCTTACTGTACTATAATGAATATAGACTGAAATTGGGAGTGAATCGCAATGGAACAACATACATTAAAAATTACTGGCGTTTTATCAGATCCTACCCGTTTTTCTATTTATCAGTTTGTAGCCCGTCAACATCGTGATGTAACGGTGCAAGAGATTGCGGATACATTTAAGATTCATGCAAATGTCGCTCGTCTACATTTAACAAAATTAGAGGATGTGAACATGCTTGTTTCAGACACGAAAAAAACTGGAAAAGGTGGAAGACCAAGCCGCTTCTACAGATTATCAGACGAAGTCGTTAGCTTGCAATTTCCATATCGAGATTATCAGCGCCTTTCAGAGATAGCTATTGAAACATTAAGTGGTTTAGGAGAAGCAGGTGAAGAAGCTCTTGTAAAAACAGGAGATCGTTTTGGCTATGAATCTGCTCGTGAATTTGTCCACTCATTAAATGAAAATCCGGACGATATGGTCACAGCTGAAAAAGTGAAATTTATTGAAAGAATTGCTCTAAATCAAGGACTTAATCCTGAAATTCATTATGATCAAGAAAAAAACGAAATTGTTTTCCGCATTTTTAATTGCACTTTTAAAGAAGTAGCCCCAACTAGCAAAGGGATTTGTAATATGCACCATGCGTTAATCAATGGTATTTTCCGTTATTTCTTCGAGGAAGTTGTATTAAAAGAAGAATCAAATATGTTCCAAAAAAATGAAATGGCTTGTACCTATACTACGGTAGTTTTAAACCAATAAACACCTCATTATGAGAATCATCACCAAATGCCAAAACACGGATTGTTTACAAAGTACCTCGGTTCGATTTATAATAAAGTGAACTTACATTCATGGAAGTAGAATAAAAGCTATGGTTATTTTCCATGCTACATATGAAGGAGGGGTAAGTCGTGGATCGCATGTTTCGAGTATTGGGTTTCTGGACTGGAATATTTGCTGTATTGTTTATGGTTGGGGATATGCATGCAGCAGCAATATTATTCTTTGGCCAAACAGGGATGTTTATTGCACTGAGTTACTTAAAACTTTCAGAGCGCGTGTACGTTTATATTTTCGGCGCCTATCTAACGATATTTTTTGTTGGATTTACGTACTATACTACATTTATTATGGTTCCAGAAATCGGTGGACACTAAAAACCTTGACTTCACGTCAAGGTTTTTTTATTTGATATGGATCTTCATGAAACAATTGATAGTTATCCTTATTACGCAACTCTTTACCGTGAACATTTACTTGAAATGATGTACTTATACCACTTGGATGCACAAAAGACTGAATGGCCCGATTCAGTTTAAACTCTTCCGAAAAAGGATTCATATCTTTTGGAGTTACTAAGAAGCTAAAGAGTCCAGCTTTTAATAAAAATTGATCTTGTCGATCAAACAGCACTTGTGTTAACCCTACATTTTTTGCAATTTGATCATATGCATCCCATTGGACATGTGATGTTAAGTCCATATCACCTGGGTATTGTAAAGGATCTTTGATCATCTCATGATTCCGATAACCTCGAATGGATCCCTCTTTTCTCTCTGGTCTTTGATAATCATCGTTAGAATACCCATAATCCACTGACACAACCATGCCTTTTGTTAACCATGACGCTACTTCTTTTAACCAGTCTTTCATCTGCAAGTTTATTTCTATCCGGTGTCCATCTGGAAGAGGTGGTCCAAACTGATTCATCCAATCTATTATCTCATGATTATCGCATAATACTAATTTCTCAACGAGCGTTTGATCCACTTCTTCTATCATCACTTCTTTGAAGGCGTCTTTCGTTTTCTCAATAATATGTACAGGGAAAGCATCTAATAATTCATTAGAAAAAATAATTCCTTCGAAATGAGATAAATCGTTTTTCATTTCTTCCAAACTAGCAAATACTTTTATTTTTTCCTTATACCTCCCTAATTTATCAGTCAATAAAGCTTGGTGATGTGGACTCGATTCTATTATATAGTATGTTATAGTTTGAAATAAATCTGGACTCTCGGACTCAATATAACAGAGAACGTGATAGGCAAAAGACCCGTCACCTGCTCCCCATTCACAAATAGTTGGCTTCATATTTTCTGTCTTTATGACGTCTAAAAAGAAACGGCTAAATGTCTTTGCGAAGACAGGATGAACATGATTGCTTGTATAGAAATCACCTTCTTTTCCTAGTTTCTTTCGTTTATTTGTGTAGTAGCCTATATCAGAATCATATAGTGCAACTTCCATGTATTCAGAAAAACTCCATGGTGGTTTTGATTCTTTTTTTAGCTTTTCAATGATCCTAGACATATGACTCTCTCCCATGAAATATTTTAACACTATTGACACAGTGTTAATGTCGAATTATAATTAAACTATCAGTAGAACAATGATCTTCGGGAGTTCCCCCTCCCCCCTCAAAGTTCATTGATACTTGATTAACTCCCCAAACGGCCTTCTATGTTCCCCATGGAAGGTCGTCTTTTTTTATACACTCAAATGCGCTTATCTTATCTCTATTGAAAATTTTATCTTAACAAAGAAATTCCTTCCAAAGCATAGCGTGACTTATATCTTCTATCTACCAACCAAATCCATTAATGAATGGATTCGTTTCTTTTTCATCACCAATGGTCGTTTCAGGTCCAT
This sequence comes from Salipaludibacillus daqingensis, assembly GCF_029891575.1. Taxonomy (GTDB): domain Bacteria; phylum Bacillota; class Bacilli; order Bacillales; family Salisediminibacteriaceae; genus Salipaludibacillus; species Salipaludibacillus daqingensis. Next base: position 413,115 of record NZ_JARZHF010000001.1, read on the forward strand.
GTCCATTTGCTACTACAGTGTCATCGGGAAGACTGAGCATCTTCTCATGAATCGTATCCATTAACGTGTCTTGATTACCACCTGGTAGATCTGTTCTTCCAACACCACCTCGGAATAATACATCACCAGAGAAAATTACTTTCTCTTTTGGGAAGTAAAAGGAAACACTCCCTGGAGAATGACCTGGGGTTTCATACAAGAAGCATTCAAAACCTTTGACTTGAAACGTTCCTTCATTAGAAAAATGGTGATCTGCTTTTTTTCCTTTAATAGGTTCAATACCTAAAAACAATCCTGATCCATTTAATTGAGGATCCATTAACCATTCATCTTCTAATTCATGGACATATACTGGACATTCGTATGTAGCTCTTACAGATTCCACCGCTCCTATATGATCAAAATGAGCATGTGTTAGTAAAATAGCAACTACTTTCAATTCATGATTCGTTAACCACTGTTTTAACCTCTCTGCATCTCCACCTGGATCAATCATTAACGCCTGATTAGAATCGTTATATACGATAAAACCATTTGTTTGAAGTGGACCTAACGACAACTTTTTCCATTCCATTTTTGTCACTCCTCTTTTCTAACATTTATTCATATTGTACTATGGAAAGCAATCGCTTTTCAAAAAAGGTTATCTTTCAATAAGTATTTGATGCATTTACTCGACAAAAATGAAAAAAAAAAGTAAAATAAGTGATGAACTTATGATTAAAGAAACGGTAGTTATATATGGTTGAATAAACTGTTTCATATCTACATAGGCTAATTCATGTTTATTATGTAAAGGAGGAAAAAAGATGGTTTTGGGGATTATCACTCTTTTAGTAGCGATTTTATCTTTGTTTGGGGGCCTCGTTGAGCTAAAACGAAAAAATTTCTTCGGTGTCGGTTTTGCTGCTCTTTCTGTAGCTTTATTCGGATGGTTTTCTATTCGAACACTTATTTCAATTATTTTTATGGGTGGCGGCGGAACTGTCGGTTAACTCTTATTCGATAAACCAAACATGGCATACGCCACGTTCAAATAACACACACAAAAAAGCTCCGATTAATAAAAACGGAGCTTTTTTGTATACTTTTTTTCTAGTTTTCTTCCATTTTCATTTGAACAGAAGATAATTTTCCTTTTATCGAGGACGGTTTGTCTCTTCGATCATCAATACGTATATTTGTAGCAACACGTTTATGTCCTAGCTTGAACGGGACTTCTTGAATCACTTTAAGTATTGCATATATGTCATCAATCTCTCCTTCTATGAGCGTACTCATAGACGTTAGTTCATAATGTATTGGCAACTTTGTCCGTTTCAATGTTTTATGGACCTCTGCGACCACATCTGAAACGCTCGTTGAATCTGAACCTAATGGCATAATAGTAACATCAGCAATAGCCATGAACGCTACCTCCTTTTTCTTTTTCTTCATAATAATTTTCTGAGGAAATTCTTTAAAAGCTAATTTACGATACGTTTGAATCGCAGTTTTTAGATGGATCTCCTCAGGTTCAAGGGTTGTGACTCGACGTTGAAGCCAATAAGATAAGCTTAAAACTATCTCATGAACAATTGTCATTTTTGTTCGATGTAGCCAGTAAACTGTAATAGGCCAAACCAATAATGACCCATATGTTGCTATTTCTAAAATAGTTAAAAAGGAATGACTAGATAATAATAGCCCAAACCCTGCCATGATGATTAAGATTAGAAAATACAGCATGATTCCATTCGTAGAGCAATAGCGGTTCGTGATTTCTGCCTTTTGGATCTTTTCCCGATTTCTTGCCGAGACAATCCCCCGAAAGCTAAACACTTTATGTTCTGCCCCATGGAATTTTTTTAATTCAGTAGGAAACCAAAAATGGGTTCCAAATAAAAAATATATCAATGTAAACATTGGCAGTCCTACTGCACCTGCTAGTCCAAAACCTTGGAGAATATACGGATAAATAATTAGTAGAATCCATGTATATAAAAATATATGAAACCATAAGGGCATCGAAGTGAAAACTAATTTTCCGACATCAAACATAGTTAGAGGAGTAATCGGTTTAATCCAAGTAATCGGTTTACCTTTATCCACATATGAAAAAGCAACATGCTTACGTCCAATAAACATGATTCCCTTTTGGTAAGACAAACCTTTAACCATACGGAAACCTCCTCTATTACGATGTGCTTACTTTCCAATAACTTTGAATATGATCACCGATGAGGGTTTCTTCTATATCCATACCTTCTTTCAACTGAATATTATGATCATACCACGTATGATAATAATCAGTATTTCCTTGCCTCTGATCAAGAACGGTTTCAGAAAAACGAACGACCACCTCTCCACTAGGTCCGAGTATTTGTTCATCCTGAACTTCATTAGGGAAGGATATGATTATGCTACCATCTGACTTAACAAAGTGATTACTTTCATATACAATATCGTCTCCTTGCGTAAGAATTAGTTCCGTTTCGATCGACATTTCTTCCGTCCCGTCGGGTAGAGCGATTTCAAGAAAATCTTCGCCACGGATACCATCTTCAGGAAAATCTCCCCATTGCCAGTTTATTTTTAACGTTTGATGATCTACTATTTCTTCGTTAATAGACAATGATTCTTTTAAGTCTTCATTCGAGACCTCTTCTGTTTGTGATAAAGTAATATAGCCAAAAATAAATAAACCGATCATCACCGTTGCCGGCAATAATAACACGATTGCATTTCCTTTCATTGTCAAACACCTCTATTTTTCCGTGATAGGAATTAACTGTTGATTGTTGTTAAAGAAGAAACGATAACAAATAACTGTTACGAGCATAGCACTTAATGAAACAGATGCAAATATGCTTAATGAAATAACTATTTGATACCTTATTGCTTCAATAGGCGCCACACCACCGAGAATAAGCCCTGTCATCATCCCAGGTAATTGAACTAGTCCAATTGTTTTTAAACCATCGACATTTGGGATCATCGCAGATTTAACGATTTTTTTGATTAGAATTTTCGACGCTTGTTCTGGTTTTGCCCCTAAAGACAAAGCGGCAATAATTTTTCCTTTGCTCTCTTTGAACTCACTTTTCATTCGCTCTAATGCGAGACCGATAGCTACCATGCTATTCCCTATGACCATTCCACTCATAGGAATGACTTGATCTGGTTGAAAAGCTATCATATCAAATCCTAACCACATCGCTAATACAAAAAGTTCAATAATGACAATGACGAGAAAGGTGATTATTTTTACTTTTGGAATCCCTTCCCCTTTTTTACTTGCATGAAGAGAAGCAACAACAATCATAACCGTTAACATGATTGATATCCCTGTAAATGCCTCTAATGAAAACAAATAAGTAAGCAAATACCCGATTAAAAAAAGTTGAGTAACACCTCTTAAAGAAGACCAAAAGATCGATTTGCCGAGTCCTAGTGCATAAAAATAAGACAAAGAGACCGGAATAAGAACGAAGAATATTAAAAAGAACATAGATGTATTCGATATTTCAGGTGCCATCAATCGTTCCCTCCTCTAAAAATGCTCGCAAGCTTTCAGTTGTTGGATTCCTCAACATTTGGCTTGTATCTCCCTGTTCAGCAATTTCTTTTTCATCCATAAAAAACGTTCGATTTCCTAATCGCTCTGCTTGTTTAATATCATGTGTCACCATCATAATCGCTCTCACTTGATTTGGAATAATATCCTTTAGAAATTTCTCCATTAACTCGACATTTTTCAGATCTAATGCACTAGTTACTTCGTCTAAAAGCAATACATCTGGTCTGTTAGCTAACGTTCTTGCAAAGGCAATTCGCTGTTTTTCTCCTCCAGATAATTCCTCTACATCTTTTGATAAATAATCAACTGGAAGTTGGACAATTTCAAGTAGCTCTTTCCCTCTATTATGATCCCATTCTCCAAATAAACTGGGACCGTATTTCAGGTTATCTTCGACGGTTCCATCGAATAAAGAAGATGATTGAAATACCATTCCTACTTCTTTTCTAAGTTTCACCATTTCGTACTCATTAATATTTTTATTCCGGTATGTAATTTCACCTTTTTTTGGGTCTTCGAGACGGTTAAGCAACATTAACAAACTACTTTTACCTGCTCCAGAGGGACCTATTAGTGTCACAATTTCTCCTTCGAATAATTTAAAATTAATGTTTTTTAACCGATCTGATTCAATATTTTTCGCTTCCATAATAATATTTTGATTACCCATCTAAATCCTCCTCAAACCAAAAGACATTGCAAATCCTCGATCTAATGACTACCTTGAAAATTAAAAAAGATTCGCTTAGGGTGTCTAGCAAAATCGAGATTGGCGCACCATTTTTATTGGAAAAACTAAGAAAGTGGAGGACTGAAGTATCGCTTCAACCCTCCACGTCATTATATTATACAGATGTTCTTTTCTGTTTTGCTAACCATGCGGCTCCAATAACACCCGCATCATTTTCTAATTTAGCAATCTTAATCGTCGTTTCTTTCGCTATCTTTGGGATAGCAAATTGATTAAAGGCACTTCTTATGTAATCCACTAAAAACGCGCCAGCTTTAGATACCCCTCCACCAATAACAATCGTCTCAGGATTCAATGCATTCGCTAAATTCGCTAACGCAAAACCTAAATGTTCTGTGGACTCTTTGATAACTCCTAAAGCAGTTTCATCTTCTTTTTTCGCTCCATCAAAGACATCTTTTGCTGTTAAGGTCCCTGTTTCATCTAAGATTGACTTCAAATAACCTTCTGGCTTTAGTTGAATGGCTTCTAAACCGAGTCGGGCAATACCAGTAGCCGAGGCAACAGTTTCCAAGCAACCAGATTTTCCACAATTACATTTTGCTCCACCACTCTTCACAGACGTTATATGGCCTATTTCTCCAGCTAAACCACTTTCACCATGGATAATTTCTCCCCCAGCAATAATTCCTCCGCCTACACCTGTTCCTAGTGTCACAGCTAAAAGATTTTCTGCCCCTTCACCTGCACCTTTCCACTTTTCGCCTCCGGCAGCAAGGTTTGCATCATTATCGACAACAATCGGAACTTGTAATAGGTGTTCGAGTTCTTCTTGGATCGGGTAGTTCTTCCAGCCTAAATTAACCGCTTCTACAATAATGCCATTTTCCACATCTATGTATCCTGGAGCTCCTACCCCTGCTGCAAGAATTTGCTCTTTGCTAATATTTTGTTCTGCTATTTTAGCCAAAACAGCATCAGCAACATCCTTCATAATATTTTTTCCTTTATCATCACGATTCGTTGCAATTTCCCATTTTTCTACAATTATGCCTTCTTCATCAATAAACGCAAGTTTAACCGTTGTTCCTCCTACATCAATTCCAAGTAATAATTGACTATTCATCCATATCATCCTTCACCATCAATTTTCTATATCGTAAATAATTGTACCATGTCAAACTCTCTATATCATCTCGGAACTTGAATGTTTTGTTAAGTTCTGAACATTTAACTTTTCCTTCTTTCTCTTCTAATTGTTAGTTTAGCATCACGAAAAAAAATGGGATCGATCATACCTAATGAATAAAGCTCTTGGATTTCTTCTTCTATCAAGTCCAGGTCTGCTTCTCGATTACCCGTATAAATAAATGTTTGATACGTTTTCAAAAATTGAATTAACTCGAAATATGTCATAATAATTTACTCCTAACCTTGCACTTAAAAGTTTTCCACTCTTATCTTATTATATGAGTTTCAAAATGGCTACGAAAAAGAAGATGGCAAGCGGAAAAAAATGAATGATAGCTAAAAAACGGTAAAGGTATATTGCCTTTCTCATGAATATAAATCCTAAAATAACACTTGCAGCACTAAGTGGTATCACGAAAAATACAAACCAGGCTGAAAAACCATACGTTGCAAATTCAATCCCCAATAAGAAAAAGAAACCTGCTAGTATAAACCACTTACCTTTTTGATGATAAGGTACATAACCATAAGACGGATGATACATACGAAAGAAATAAGCGACAATAAACATAGCAAATAAAAAAACAAAGATTTTGAAAATAAAAGAAGAAATCCAATAGAAAAAAGACGCTCCTATAACGATTCCTATCGTAAGTGGAATAATCGCAATTAGTATGAAAAAAACCATACTAGTTGGAAAAGGGTACCTCCTCTTGTGTGCCGGCATCGATCCTAAAGCCATGCTCGCCAAAACAATAATGAACAATTCCCATATAAAAATAAACATAAGCTGTCCCCCTTCTTTTCATGCTATGCTTAAAAAGTCACTTTAAGGACAAACAATTCGTTTGTTAGAAAAGGCTTTCACTTGATATACTATTTATAATATACATAGCTATTTTTATTTATAGTTTAGAAAGAGGGAAAATGATGGGAAATAATAAATTAGAAGAAATTTTGAAACAAGGCATGTATGGGTCACCTGAAATTCGCCCTGAAGAGCGAAAGCTATTTTTAAGTACGTTGGCAGAAAGAGTTTACCTTTGTTTAACTAATTCTCAGGTAAGACATCGAGGCATGTATCCTGAAATGGAAAAAATAATGAAAGAGAAAAATCATGCTCATTTATATATTAATGGCGCTCTAAACTATAAGGCATATAGTAATTACATTCAAGCTGCAAATAAACTTTCTCTTGCATTTACGATTGTCAATGATGGCCAAGATACCCCAATTGGGCTCGTATTAGCTGATGAACGTGCCGTCAATTTAGAATCCCAGATGTTCATTAAAGATGATTTATACGAAGACGATATGGATAATTAATTCAAATGGCTATTTTCGGAAACTTTTTTTGTAGTAAAAAGCTCTAACAAGAACAAGATGTGATAGGTGCGCAAGCTAACCTGTCACATTTTTTTTGGTCAAAAAGCATATTTCTCACTTTTAGATCATAAGAAACAACTAGGTTGGCTTGTCTAAAAAAGGGGAGATTTTTTATGCTTAAGATGATCAACAGTCATTTTTTTAAAATCGCAAGTATTTCTTTACTCATTGCAATCATTTTGTCGATAACTTCCATATTTCCTTGGAACAAAATGGATGAAGCATTCATTTTTTTCCCTGAAGATGAGCAAGTCTACTTTAGAGAAGCGAATACCTCGTTAGAGTTATTAAGTAAAAAAGATAGTGATGAATACGTTCTAGAATGGGCTTTTTCTTCTGAAACAAACGAACCTGCTTTTTTAAGAAGTGATATGTCGCTATTGTTTGAGAATGGTACATTTATTGGGGCTCGTAAACAGTCATTAAAAGATCAATTATTTATCGAAGAAGTAGGAACAATTGAGGGAGAAGATAGTGGAAGATATGATGTGATTACCTTCCACCATGCTGAGGTCCACTATTCAAAAGATAAGTTAAGAAGTAAACATACGTGGAGCCAAGATCAACTATTTGTTGTGGATTCACCATTAACTCCATTACACTCGTTTAAAGAACCTGCTACAGATGAGGAAGTTAAAAGCAAAAAGCTATTAAATTCGATTATGGATCAACAACTCACTTATCAGCTGGACGGACTGTTAGAAGAGTTTCAAATTAATATTGATGAATATCATTATTACACACTACTAGACTTACCTGACTTTGTTAATTACCCCTTACCAGGGTTAACACAAAAAGAGACTTTTTCTATTATTGGTCAACTGTGGGAAGGTTATTATCGTTATTACTTGCTTGGTATTAATACATTTACTGATGAAACTTATTCTCCAAAAGGAAATAGCCTTCCTAACATTTTGCTCCATAAAGATGGCACACATCTTTTACTTCTGTATGAAACAAAAGATGGTACAAGACAACAGCTGTTTCAATTAATTAAGTAACACAAGTTAAATTAATTACTCAACTAATTCTAATAGCTCATCACGAAGACTTTGATAGTCGTCATTATCTGCCTGAATGTCAAGCGCACTTTCGACTTTTTCTAATGCCTCTTCATATTGCTGTTTTTCATAATAAACTAAAGCTAAGTTGTAATATGCTTGATGAAAAGACGGGTCTTTATCAATGGTTGTTAATAAATTTTCTTCGGCTAGCTCGTATTCATTATTATTAATTTGAATATAGGAAAGAAGGAAATGAGCATTAGCAGACAAATCATTACTAATAAGATCTGTCACTTCTACTACATTCAGTAAATAATCTTCCGCTAATTCTGGATTATCTTCTTCCATCGATTCGCGAGCTAGTTGATAATAAATGACGCTGATTTGTTCTTTATCCAAATCTTGCTGATAACCTACCAGAAGCAAAGTGATTGTTAATATAATGGAAAGACCCATAGCAATGACTTTCTTTAATACACCCTTCTGATGTGGTAAGCCAACGATTGCTGAGGCTGCAAACCCACCAACTAATCCACCTATATGTGCACCATTATCAACCATTGGTACGATAAAACCAAACGCCAAATTAATCGCGAGAATGACGATTACATTCATCCCCATCGTACGAAAAAACAAGCGCTTATGAATTAATCCAAAGTACAATAATGCCCCAAAGCAACCAAAAATCGCACCACTTGCTCCAGCTGAAACATTATCATTGAATACAAAACTGGACACGGAACCAATAAAACCAGCGATGAAATAAATAAGAATAAAACGACTCGTGCCAAAAATTCTCTCTACTGCCCCTCCTAAATAAAACAAAGCCAGTGAATTCATAAATAAGTGCAAAAAACCAATATGCAAAAACATTGCACTAAAAAATCTCCACCATTCACCGTCTAAAATATATGGATCAAATTTCGCACCAAATTCCACTAACGTAAGGGTACTTGTTGTTGAACCAACTGCCTCAATAGATGCAAAAATAGTTAATATGATTCCTAATAGAACGAATGTGAACAAAGGCTTTCCGTAAAGAAAAATTCCTCTCTCTTTTTCTTCTCGTTTCTTCATCGACGTTTTCACCGTGTGCTTCAAGGTTTGTAGAAGGATTTCTTCTTGTTCATTTTCCTCAATATAAGATTCTGCCGAATAAGTTGGCATATTCGCTAACTTCCACTCTGTAGCTAGTGGAAAAAATCGATTTTTCAAATCATCCATTGGGATAAGAATCGTTCGATATTGATTTTTCCCTCCAGCCGTTAATGGTAAAGCTTGAGACGTAAATCGTTCATAATCATCCACAGGTAAATAGGCTGCTAAGATAACATTGATTACGTTTGCTTGTCTTAATCCAAGACTTTTTCGAACTTGTTTCGCTTTTTCTAGTGTTCGATCCATGTCTTTTTTCAGTTGGATACTCCAATCATAGTTTTTATGTGCGAGACGAATAATTTGATATGGCTCTCGACGATCATCTTCAATCCATGCCACTTCGTCTTGTTCATTTAAATGGATAAGCCGCATTCCTTCTCGGTGTATTAAATGATGTAATGTTTCCCAGAAGCGAATAGACTCGGTAAAAGCATTCATGACGACCTCCCCTCTCTCAGCATATCAGTAAGACTATTTTTCATTTCCATAAAATTATCATATTCTTTTAACGGTTTATGTTCAGAAGTTCTCTTCTCTTGGCGAGTGTTTAGAAAAATGGCTTCCCATCCGGCATTTAATGCTCCTACTACATCATGTTTCCAAGAGTCTCCAATAAAAAGAATATCCTTACTTGATAACTTTTGTTCTTTCTCCACTAAACGAAAAATTTCTTTGTTTGGTTTCGCAAACCCCACTTCTTCTGATACATAGATTTGATCAGGTTGGATCCACTTGTTCACACCAATTTTTTCAATTTTTTTATATTGAGTGTCCTTTGTTCCATTTGTAACAACCGCTGTTTTTAATTGAAAATCGTTGATAGTTTGCAAAAATTCATGGACGCCTTCGAAAGGAACACTATACTCATCGACAATTTGATAATATTGTTTATGAAACATATCTGCAATCTCATTACTGAAAGGTAATTCCAACTCTTTCATCGTCTCATTAAATCGATCCCTTCGATATTCGTCTCCAGTTGACTCACCTGATTCAAACTTCCCCCAATAATAATCACTATAATGTTTAAATATAGGAAAGAACTGCCGTTCGTTTTTTTGATTTTCTTTAGGCACGTAATGTTGTTGATATATATGAAAACATTCACTAATTGCTTTTTTAAAAGCATTTTCGTGACTAAATAATGTATTATCTAAATCAAACATAATTGCTTTCCATGTAGACATACCATCACCTCAAACTATATTATATCAATGTTTAACCTATATAAAATACTATTTTCCCTTATCAAATTTAGACCAAACAAAAGACCCCAGTAACCTGGGATCTAACGAAACGTTTGATACATCATTTTTTCTCTAACTGATGGGATGTTCATGACAAAAGAAATGGCTAACGTTCTTAACCATCTCTTTCTTAAAAGAGCGTTTAATACTCGGTAACGATTTTTCATTATTAACGATATGACCATGAAAACTAACACTGACAAGATCCATTTCACGACTTGATCACTCCTCAATAGCTTAAATTTGCAAGTTCTGCTTAACTTTACAAATTGCTGCGATAATGACATCGACTTTATATCTCTTAGAATGAAACAAGTAAGACTTTTTTATCCTTATTTAAAAACAAAAAAGCTGCACTCTATAAGTGCAGCTCGTGGAACATGTTTGTTTTATTAATTCAAATCAAAAATTGGCTTCATAGCATCTTTTAATATATTTGCTGAGTGATGAAGTTTTTCCATCTCCACATCAGATAAATCAATTTCAACGGTTCTTTCAATACCATGTTGACTTACAATAGCCGGTACACCAATATAAAGGTCATCCAAACCGTACTCACCTTTCATTAATGTCGATACGGTTAAAATCGATTGTTCATTTCGAAGAATCGCTTTCGTTAATCGAGCTAAGCCCATCGCAATCGCATAATGAGTTGCCCCTTTGCGTTCAATAATATTGTAAGCAGCATCACGTACATTAATAAAAATTTCATCTAAATCTTCTTGCTTCCCATCAGGCTTATACTTGGACATGTAACGTTTAATCGGCTCAGACCCTATTCGAGTCTGACTCCAAACTGGCAGTTCGGTGTCACCATGTTCGCCCATAATATACCCATGGATATTACGAACATCAATTTCAAAATACTCACCTAAAAGGAAGCGGAAACGAGCTGTGTCTAATATAGTACCAGATCCAATTACTCGCTCCATTGGTAAACCTGAGAACTTCCACGTTGCATATGCCAATACATCTACTGGATTCGTTGCGACAATGAAAATCCCATTAAATCCACTTTCCATAACAGAACCTACAATACCTTTGAAAATATTTACGTTTTTTTCGATTAAATCTAATCTTGTCTCTCCTGGTTTTTGATTAGCTCCAGCAGTGATAACAACGATATCTGCATCTTTACAGTCAGAATATTCGCCTGCCCATATTTTAGTAGGAGCGCCAAAAGGGATACCATGATTTAAATCCATTGCATCTCCTTCTGTTTTTGATTTATTAAGATCAATTAACACCATCTCATCCGTGATGTTTTGATTAATAAGTGAAAATGCATAACTCGATCCAACGAACCCCGTTCCGATTACTACTACTCGTGATGTTTTACTTCCATACATACTTTTTCCACCTTTCTGTATCTTGTTCTATATTTGGTTTTTCCAGTATTAACTTGCAATATAACTACATTTTACATGATTCTAAAAAAAAGCAAAGGCTTGAAAACGATTACGAAGTGACTATTTTGTTACATTATCATAGTATTTACATACCAATGTATTTTGAAAACAATGATTTAGCTCTTGAAACATCTTCCGTTCCTTGAATTAATGTTCGTCCATCTGGAAAAAGCACAAAGGTTTCTCCTTCATAAAGATGAACTCGAAGTAAAAAAGGTGTACGTTTCGTTTTTTTCGCTAATGAATCAAACTTTTCTTCCCACTCTTTTAAATCAAAAGGGGAAGCATTCACCACTTGGACCGTATCTCTACCACATAACGTTGTCACTTGATCTTGATCAGATTGGGTCAAATTAGGAAATTCCTTTAATTGGCAAGTAGGACATTGGTCATTTGCTGAACCTAGTTTCATTGAGAAATGGTGATTCTTCCATACGTCAAACGTCATTAATTCATTTGCCACTTCTTCTTCGTTCCCTGTTAACAGTTTAAGGCATGTAAGTGCTTCTAGACTTGCAACTATATCTACAACAGGTGATAGAACACCAATCGTATCACAAGTCTGTCCTGATGAATCGTGGGTTGGAAAGAGACAGCGCAGGCACGAAGTCTTACCAGGAATAAATGTCGCCCCCATTCCTCTTGAACTTACTGCACCTCCGTAAATAAATGGTACCCCATATTTATAAGCTACATCATTAATTAAGTATCTTGTTTGGAAGTTGTCCGTTCCATCAACAATCACATCCACACCTTCCATAAATTCTTCGATATTATGAGATGCAATGTCTGTCACATGACCTTCAATTTTGATATCACTATTTAATTTCCGAAGTTTTTTTTCAGCAGCAACTGCTTTAGGAAGAAACTGTTCTACATCGTCCTCATCAAACAACGTTTGCCTTTGTAAATTACTCATTTCAACATAGTCTCGATCACAAAAAACAAGGTTACCTACGCCTGCTCTTGCAAGGTGATTAGCAACAACGGTACCTAATGCACCCATACCAACAATTAACACCTTGGAAAGAAGTAATTTTTTTTGACCTTCTTCACCAATTGGTTGAAAAAGCATCTGTCTCGAATAACGCCCCAATGATTCCTTCATTTTTCATCTTCCTTTCTAGAAGTAAAGAAAAATTCCCACTATTGCTCCCATTAAAAAAGCTGAAAAGGAGCATAAATGGTTTACCACATCATTATCAATCCATTGTTTTCCTTTGATCGTTTTCGTTCGTTGGTGACAATGGTTCTTCTTTTCTGTGTATGCATCACATACACCGCAATAGTTTAAAGCTTGAAACAATGCGCCTGCCAAAGCATCGATCCATTGAGATACAAATCCTATAGCAACAATGATTAACCAAGTCCACCATGGGATCCCGTCAACTGGCGATAAGAATTGAAAAGACATCGCTGTCAAGACAATAAACATACTTCCTGCTATTGCACCTAGATTGCCTAATAGTGTTGTTCCCCCAGACTGTCCAATGGAAACTACTTCGCCAGTAATTATCATCTTAGGTGGTGTTTTACTTCGTTTCCCTATAGACGAAGCCCACGTATCACTATTAACTGCGGCGAGTGAAGCAACAAAAGCTATGTACCATAACGGATGATTTACGAAGAGAAAAAATAGCGATGCGAACGCCGCCCAACCGCCATTTGCCAAAACTTGTTTAGCATCTCTCTTTTCTCCTTTCTCTTCAAACGATTCTTCGTTTTCGTCTTTCCTTTGCAAAAGTCTTCCAAGAACTGTTGATGATAGAAAAAAAGCGGCTAATAACAGGAGTCCGTGCAAAGAAAAAGCAAATGTGATTAACGCTCCGACAACAAAACTGGCGATAGCCCCAGATCCTGTTAAAGCTTTTTTTCTATACGATAAAAATGCTAATATCGTTACTCCTAATAACCAAATGAATTGTTGGTTAAGATCCATAATTCAACATCCTATTCCCCTTTATTCTTTCCTATTTTGTAAATAAAACATCATCTGGAGTAATTAGAAAGTCTACTGGTAAGTCAAACTTGTCATTCGGAATACTTTCAACTAGTTGCTCTGGCATACATATCGAAACCGTTGAGAGAACATGTTTTGCTAAAAAACGGTCATAGTATCCACCACCATGGCCAATTCGATAACCTCGCCGATCAAATATTAGTCCTGGTACAATTAACCATTGAATAAAGGAAGGAGAAATTGCTTCAGTTACGTCAGTGTTAGGTTCCTTTAAGCCATAAAAACTATTTTCTAATTGATTGAAATCTTCTAATGTATAAAATGTCATCGTTTTGTCTCGTGATTGACATTTAGGAACAACAACCGTTTTCGCTTCTTTCCATGCTTGCTCAATAATTGGTGTTGTATCAATCTCAAATCCAACCGAGATAGTTACACCAATGATATCACTTGTTTTCCAATTATCATGAGAAAATAAATTTCTATAAATTCGGTTTTCATCTTGCTGTTTTTTTACGTGATCGATTCCTTTAAGCGTCTTCTTCATTTTCAATCGGAGTTCCCGTTTATCCACCAGATCACCTCCTCTTTTATGCCAATGTCTATTTTACCATTATTATAGTATAAAACAGAATAAGTAATTGAAGCAGAAATCTCATTGCTACCCTGACAGTAGAGAGTTCCTGCTTCTTACCCTTCATTTTATCCCATGGCACAAGTCAGACATCTGCTCATGCTTCCCTTCAATTGTATTCACTGTCTCTTTTTTGCCCCTGAGGAATCCTCAAGCCTCCTCAGGCTGATGCTTTGCGGGATCTTGCCAAATCCCTTCTTCCGCAGGACTTTGAGTAACATCTTCGAAATCACACCGAACGAAGGAAATAGGATTCCATTTCCGAGGAGTTTAGGGGGCAAAGCTTCCACTCTCTTCCTCGTAAATAAGTAACACTATTTTTATCCATCATGCTGCGAGAAAAGTCTCAAGATGGCTACTATAGAAAGCTTTGTTATCATTCTGTGATGTAAAGAATAATCATCGTCACTATTCTTAGCGTCTCCCCACTCATTTAACCATGAATAAGAGTTTCTAGGTGGATTGTAGCTGTAATAGACTTTGACCTCTTTCTCTCTTAGGTCCTGACGAACGAATGTATCTTTTACCGTGTCAATGTCCCTCACGTCTGCTAATTCTGCTAATTACTCAAACCAATAAATCCATTACATAACCCTTGGCTATCTTAGCAGAATTAAGCTTAAATGGATCGTCAATACCATAGAAATGAAACGCTGTCTTAGTTCTATTATAAACTATTTTTAATGGATAACTCATAAACCAAAATTCCTCATCAACACCTAGCATGTAAATGGTCCACTTGATCTTCTCATATATAAACGTTGAAAAGTATGTCCCTACTTTACGCAAACAAACAGCGTTTCCCTAGTCATCCTATTAAAAGTCCGTTACAAGCTTCAACGATCCCTTTATGCTTAATTTTTATAAAAAAAATATTTTTTTAATAAAAGAGAAATCACCCCCAAAGGATGCTCATAAACTATGATTTGAATTCTTTCTCTGGGTATACATCCCTTAAATGTCTAACTATGAGAGCATAAATAGTCCAAAAGACAGCTTGTAACAATGACCTGATTATCTTTGCAACGTTTTAGAGATTTAGAATATTTTACTTTTTGACCGAGTTCCACAGCCTCCTATCCAAGTTTTTGCTTCTCTTATAGAGCTAAACGTTTCCAAGATTCAGTACTATAAAAATCTCTTTAAAAGCTCATTTAAGAGCCTAAGGGAGAAGAACGAAAACTAGCAATGGCTTACGAGAAATTGGAAGAGGAACTATATCCTAACTGAAGAATTTACACTCCAAAAGATTTTGCTCTTGTAAGCAAGATCAACAGCAAATTCAAATATGCACTATTCAAATTGTTCGCTTGTTTCTTCTCCTTTAATTGTTGTATGATTATGTTAATTAGACTAAGGTATGTTTATTCCAATGACTTTATTATTAGATTGATAAAAACGAGAAAAAAAGAGTATCGTCACAAAAATATGTAGTTGAAAAAGTAGATATCACCTTTTCTGTTTTGTCCAACAATGAAATAGACTATAGAGAGATCTTGCCACTGTTAATTAACTAACTTAGCTGACTTATAAGTTTCATTAGATTATATATTTGAGGCCATGACTAAAAGCAAAAAACAAAAGAAATACTTGATGCTCCAGATACTCAAATAGCGGCTAAAGATTGAAAACTTAGATGCAGAAAGAACATTATAATTAATAGAGGAACTACTTAAAAAACAAGATAAGGAGAAGTAACTTCTCATTTTTTGGCTTTTCCCTGTCGAATTTTGGATAGAAAAGAAGTATATACAATTTAATTGGTGATAATTAACAAATGTTAATTGTTATATAAAATGAAGAGAAAAAGGGGAAATCAATTATGAAAAAAATTATTACAGCACTCTCTTTATCAACTTTACTCGTATTGGCAGCATGCGGTGATGAGAATGCAAACACAGAGACAGAGAACAATGATGACACTAATCAGAATAACACAGAAGAAGTAGTTGAAAATGAGCAAAACAATGAAGAGGCTAACGAAGAAAACGAAGTAAACAATGTAATGAATGAAGACAATGAAAACGACGTGGAAGAAACTGCTGATGAAATGTCTGAAGGGGCATGGGAAACAGAAGTTGGAGACACTGTCGAGACAGAAGGTGGTACTTTTACACTTCACGCGCGTCAAGACGACATTGATACTATTGAATCAGGACCGATTGTTATAAATATAGAACAAATTAACACTGCATCTGGTGAAACTGCTGGCATGTTAAAAGAAATGACTGAGCAAGACGAACTTGATTATATTCAGATTGATCTAAACGTCGAAAATACTGCTGATGAAGATATCACTTTTTATGCAGGTCAAGCGAGAATTTCTACAAGTACAGGAGAACAATTAGAAAGTGATATGTGGTTATCCGATCATATTGATGGAGACCTTATGTCTGGAACTTCTCACAATGGTAGTTTCTTTTTCATGTTAGAAAACTCAAATGCTGAAGATGTTGAAAGTATCCGTATTACATGGGGGGCTCCAACTGATCTCGATTGGGAAGAAGTTGGCGAACCGATTGATATAGAAATTGAATTGTAATACTAACCCCCTCCCAGGGGGTTTCTTTTTACTTAATTTATTTTCTTCCAATCGATCTTACAGCCAGCAAATACTATTTAGGAGGATTAAAATATAAATTTGGTATGAGGAAACCAAGTATCAAACATCTGTAAAGTCTCGAACAACTGGAAAACTTAAGAGGTCTGCAAAAAAAGCTGTTTCGCCAGGTTACGGAAAGAAAGGGATTGGGTTAGTTAAAAACACAATAAAGTCTGCTTATAATAAAGTCTATAAGAAAACTTCATTTAGAACATTTGATTTGTTTAAAAAGTAGAAAGACCAACCATCCCTGTAAAAAATAAAGCTTCAAATGAATAAGCATAAAAAGAACAAATTCAAAAAGAAATTGCTATCGGTGAAAAGTTAATTCCGGTACTTGGTATCATACTTCTAATTGGTTTTATTTTAATTTGGAAAATCTAAATTTTTTTCCGGAGACACTATCCCCACAATCATTACAAGGTCCTTAGATACGTTAAATAAAAGGAGAATTAAACATGAGCATGTATAAACTCATACATTTTTTTATTGTTTTATTGGGCATAGCCGTGATTATATCCGGCCAGTATTTTCAAAGTGCAGCTATTTTTATTATTGGAGCGCTTGTAGTTATACCAGCGATTTTGATTAATCACAAAGTAAATAATCCACCTAAAAAAAGGATTAACGACGCTTAGAAAAACGACCCTGCGATGAGATAGGCCACTGAAGAACTACCTGTTTTAAAAATTAAACTTGGTTCTCAATAAAAAAACAGCTGTTTTGTCAATCAAAGTGGGCGTACTCTGCACAGCATGAATTTAGATAGTTTTTTTAAGAGGAAAAAACGAGATAAAAATCTTAATGTAGGCAAATTGTGGTCATTTGATGATATCAAAAATAAAAGAGCGACCTAAACCCCTGTTATACCAAGGTTTATAAGTCGCTCTTACTCTTATTACTTTGTCTCACGGTGTAACGTGTGACGGCCTAGACGTGGGCTGAATTTCTTAAGCTCCATACGATCTGGGTTCGTACGTTTATTTTTTGTCGTAATGTAATTACGATCGCCTGTCTCAGTGCAAGCTAATGTAACTTGAACACGCATGTTTTTCCCCTCCAAACTCAATACTTACTCATACTTTAAAAATAATAGCAGAGTTTGAGAAGACATTCAAGTACAAGAATATGATAATTGTCATTTCTTTTCAAAAGTATCCATATCAGTTATATGATTTTTCCGTAAAAAGATCTTTAAAATAATCATGTGTCGTTTCTAGCTCGTATAAATTAGCATGATTAATCTCCCAATCATATAAAAATACGCTCTTGTTCGCTTCAACTTTTACATTGTAACTTAATCCACATCCTTTGCTCTCTTGTGATATAGGTGGAAAGACCGAACGATCAGAATGAACACCAGTGCTTAATAACATATCCTTTTCATTTGTTTGGTACTGAAAAGGTCCACTTTTAGGTGTCGTCCCTCCAATGAGACAATATTCCGTTTTACGACATAACATCATTGCCTCACTACTTGGGGAGTAATAAACAAAAGGAATCGGATGATTTGCTAGAATATTGTAATGAATGTGAACTTTTAATTCAATCGTTTTTGATCCCTTATTTTCTATAAATAACTTTTGTAGAGACGCAAGCTCGTTTTCGGAAGGTAATCTTAACCACTTAATATCCAAATCCTCAATATTTACTTCCTTATAGTATTTCCCTTTATCTGGACTCAAAATTGGATACAATACATTATTCATTTCAATAGAATACTCTTTCATAAATTCTTCTGCACTATGTTTTATTGGCATCATGATTGGTTTCTCCCCCTTGTTTCTTGCTTGTAAACCTATCGTACCGATGTTTGTCCAATTCAACAAGGTGGTATTTTTGTATTTTTTTGTCATATATTGAACAGACATTGTTATCTCTTGTTATCATTAAAATAAGGAAGTATTCCCTCTTCTTTTTTAATAATTTATTTTCAATTCCCTCTATCTAAGCTTCATTTCGTAAAATTAGACAAAATCTTTATCTTTTTTAGGTTCTCTTTTCCAATCTTCCTATTAATTCTGATATTATTAGATAGACGTAAAACATAGTTAGGAGGTACAAAAATGGAATGGGTGATTATTAGTTTATTTAGTTTTTCGGCTATTTTGCTATTATTATCATTTTTTCAAAAAAACGAAACGAAAGAAATGGAAAAACAGCTTGAAACAACATCAATACAATTAATGAAAGAAATATATTATTTAAAAAAGAAAGTCAAGGTTCTTGAAGAAGAATACATGATTACTGATACTAACCTCTATTCTGATTCTAATGAGAATTCTAAGCGTTCTTTATGTCGAGATGATGTTCTTTCCATGCATGAAGAAGGACATTCTGTCGAAGATATAGCAATGATGACTGAGAATTCCGTAGACAAAATCGAAGAATTATTAGCTCAATAATTATTAAAAGGGAGGAGAAGTATTTTATGGGTACTAAAGAAAAGTTTCAAGGGGCATCTGCTAGCCTATTTTTAGCTGGGTCCTTGTTGGCAGGGTTATACTACTTCCAGCCTGAAATCATTGAAACAAACTCACAAGAGACAGCAAACAATGTGGATGTATCCTCGCTTGAAAATAAAGGTTATACGGTGCTTTCAGAAGAAGAAAATAATAACCAAACAGAACTATATGAACAACTAAGAGATGAAAATAAAGAGTTATCCAATAAATTAAACCAGTTGAAAAACGAGCAAGAAACATCAAATCAGGAAAGCTCTAATTCTTCAGAAGAAGCTCTAAATAATGAAACCATTTACCAAAGTATCTTGTCCATTGAACAAGGGATGACTTCTAAAGATATTTCAAGTAAATTATTGGAATTAAAAGTTATTGACAATACAGATTTATTCGAACAGAAGCTTTCTGAAAGAGGATTAGAAGATCGGATTCAAATTGGACAATACACGTTACATAGTGAAATGTCTTTAGAAGATATTATTACGTTGATTACTTCTTGAAAACTTAGGTTAAATACCCGATGATTCTCGCTCATTAATCAATCGAATAACATAGTAGCAAAGAGGAGAGACATACACTAACATTTAAAAGGAGGGTTTTTCCTTTGAAAGTGTTTGGCGTGTCTCTTTGCTTTTTAATAATTCCAATTCTTTTTCGTGCCGCTACCGAGTTGTTGAGGAAAGAAACTTATGGCTAAAGTTCGTTAAAAAACACCATAAATCCAAAATTAAAAAGAGTGCATGAAAGGTTTCCCCTCTCAAACACTCCCTCGTTTAATATTCATTGTATCAATAACAACCTACCTTATTCCGTAATATCTTCATCTACTTCATCAATATCTGATCCGCCTTCTGGTCTTTCAGGCCCATTTCGACCTTCTTTTAAATCAAAATAAGCATCTAAAGAACCCTCAGCTATTCTGTTCGCCACACCTGCACTATCAATATTAGCTGTACCCGGTACAACTACGGAAATAGCTACTTCTGGATTTTCATACGGAGCATACCCTGCAAACGTTTGATTATTTGCCTCTTCTCCATTTACAGTAACCTGTGCCGTTCCAGTTTTACCAGCAGGATCGTAGTCTCTTCCTTGGAAGTAACTACTTGCCGTTCCTCTTTCACCGTGAATAACTCTATGGAACCCTTGCTGGATTCTATTAAGATAATTTTCATCTACATCAAGGTAATTCAAAATCTTCGGTTCTATCTGTTGCGATAGAGGACCTAGTTCATCTTTATCTGATTGAGGCTCACGAATTTCTTTCACTACTCTAGGTGCGAATCGATATCCATCATTAGCAATCGTAGATACGTATTGTGCTAACTGCATGGGTGTGTAAGTGTCAAACTGGCCAAAGGATAAGAACAAAAATGAACCTTGGGACCCTGGTCCTGTAGGATTTGCATCAACAATACCTTTAAACTCACCAGGTAGGTCGATCCCTGTATTTACTCCTAAGCCCATTTGATTATAATAAGATCGAAGTGTATCAAAACCAGGGTTAAGACTAGGCCAATTTCGACCGGAAACTTCTGGAGAATAACCAATGAGTCTCATCGCTACGTTAACCATGTAAATATTAGACGATCGTTCTAATGCTGAAATATCATCTACATACCCAAGTGGAGAAACAGATCGAATTGGTTGGGATCCTGGTAAGTCAAGTGGTCGATCGTAAATACCTGTTCCAGGAGGCATTACACCTGTGTCGAAACCAGCCAACACGGTCGCCCCTTTCATGGATGACCCCACTTCATAAGAAAGTTGAAAAGTATCTAAATCACTGCTATTTTCATTTCCAGTATAACCTGACATGGCAAGAACTTCTCCATTATTTGGATCCATCATTACAACGTAAGCATTCTCTTCTTCGATAAATCTAGCTGAACTGCTATTAACTTCTTCATTAATGACTTCTTGAACCTTCTGTTGTAGTTCCATATCTAACGTTAAAACAAGGTCATTCCCTCTACTCCCCATTTTCTCTTCTGGGTTACGAAGGAAACTTCCTCCAGGATCCATAAAGTTCTCAATCTCTCCTTTTCGTCCTCTCAGTACAGATTCATACTGAGACTCCAAATAGCTTCGTCCAACTTCTTCATTTCTCTCATATCCTTGCGATAAGAAACTATCTAGACTATGTCTAGGAATAGAACCGACCCTGCCAAAAACTGAGCGAAGAGTATCATCATACATATACTTTCTTGTAGAATCTCTAATAATATCTACACCTGGTAAATTATCCATATTTTCCATAATCAAAGCCGCTTCTTCATACTCAATACCACGACTTACTTTATGTGGTAAATTATTGTAACCTGAAGTAAATTCCCTCCAGATTAAAAATACTTCTAGTTCTTCATCCGTCAATTGTTCTAATTCTTCATCTGTAATTTTATTTAAACGTTCAATATGTGCTTCACTGTCCGACAAGCCTAGTTCAAGAGCTTCTTCTAATGTAAGCTTTTCCTCAAACTCGTCTGGATATAGTAATGTCCAAAACTCTTTACGTTCTCGCTCAAAACGATTCCCAATATCTTCAATATCAAATGAAATGAACTGATTGAGTTTATTTGCTGTTTCTAACATTTCAGCTGATGGTGTATTACGATTCGTATAAGTTACGGTAAATAATAGTTCGTTATCAACGAGTGTATTTCCAAATCGGTCATAAATCAGTCCTCTCGGCGCTTCCACCGGCTGACTTATATTAACGGTTCTCTCAAGCTCCTCTTGAAAACTTTCACCTTGAACAATTTGAACGACACCTAAACGAAGGATCAATGCCGAAAATAATAAAAATACGAGAAAAAAGAGTATATTCAATCTTACTGAAAGATGAGGTTTTTGTTTTTTTTCACTCATGGCAAGGATCCTTTCTATTGTAGCTTTCAACTTAGAATTATCTATTACATAGATTTAGACACCTTCGTCAATAAGGTGTCTAAAGACTAGCGCCCGCATGTGCGGTTATCTTCCAGATTTCACGAACCCGCCTTAGGCAGGTGGGTGCCAGCAAAAACACTTTCAACTTCCTAATAAAATAGGCATGTTGTTGGTGTTTTAATGTAAGGCTCCCGTGTGAATTGGTGTTCGGTTCGAATTAAACTCGAAGTTCACCAACACCGCAGGCAATCAATTTATTTAGCTTTATTATACCATATATTAAACGATTATCAAAAGGAGTCTAATGTCTCAAAATTACCTTTTTTTCAAAGCTGTAAATGTTTCTTTATCAAGTGTAGAAGGAAGATGGATCTTCTTAATCCAACCATAAATACACAGGTGTCCGATTCCAAGCACAGTTAATGCAATTGGAACGCCCTTCTCTTCTCCGAATTGAAAAAGACATAAAAGCAGAAAAAGTATGGAAGAGATTCTTCCTGCATTTAGATAGAGTTCTCTTATAACAATGTACTCTATTCTCATTTCCCTCGCTTTCCACCCACTTCCAATGACATCATAGGTAAGCGATAAGTATGGGACGAGTAATAATGGATATGCTATCGCTGTTACCACGCCATATGTCATCAACTTAACAAAGCTAAGATCAAACACTACAATGAATACAGCCGCATAAAGGATAAATCCCCCTAAGAGAATTGCTTTTTTTCGATGTTTTTTAGGTAAAAACCTTCCAACGATAAAATACACAACAAAAGAAGTAGCAGAGACAACCAAACCGTACGTCCCGATTGCTAATTCACTTCCTGTAGTAATAAAAATCCATACTACGATGACGAAGATGAAACTCCCTTCCCTCAAACCTTGGAAATAATTCGCCCTTAATATTTGTTTCCAAGGAGGATACTCCTTCCTCACCTTAAATACTTCTTTTAGATGATATGCCCCTTCAGCAGATCGTCGTTTCATAAAAAAAGTTAAAATCACTGCAACAATAAATAACCCTAAAGATACTGCAAAAATGACGCTATATCCCTTTAGGTTATTCATGTATGTAATGACCGTCCCCGCAAAAATAGGACCTATCATTCCAGCAAACGATGTTAATAAACCTAGAAAACCATTGAAAAAATCTCTTGTTTCTGGTTCTGTGATTTCAAACGTTAAAACGTTAAAAGATAACCAATAAAATCCATAACCAATTCCTAATAAAAATCCTAGTAGTACAACATAATTCTCAGCAGATTCCCCAAGCCAAAGAACAGATAAATAAAAACATGAAAGAAAAATAACTCCTAGTCTTAGAACTATAATACGGTCTATTTTTTTTGCCCATCTCCCCGCAAGAATAAACGTTAATGGATGCATAGTCACAATAGATAAATTAAATATTGCCAGCTTTATAAACTCCTCCGATTGCTTCCATAAATAGATATTCACAAATGTATTTGATAAGGCGATGCTTAACGCATATAATCCTCCGATGGTAAGTAATAATTCAATATCTTTGTTTAATTCTAAATCACCAACAATATACCTTGTCCATTTTTTCATTTGTCCACGCTCCTTTTACACTCACACAAATTAGTTTGTCACGAGAGTAAAAGGATATTCCTTGATTATATTCATTGGTAGAAAAATCACGGAGATAACCAAAAAATGATGGGCTTTGTCATTCTAAACTCCTAGGAGGGACTGACAGAGAAATCACCTTCCACACTAAAACAAAAAATGCCACAAAGCCAAAGGCCTTGTGACATTATATAAAGATTATTTTGCTGCTTCGTAACGTTTAGCAACTTCATCCCAGTTAATTACATTAAAAAATGCATCTACGTAATCAGGACGCTTATTTTGGTATTTTAAGTAATAAGCATGTTCCCATACGTCTACACCTAAAATTCCTGTTTTACCTTCCATAATTGGTGTATCTTGATTTGGAGTACTTGTTACTTCAAGCTTTCCATTATTTACGGCAAGCCAAGCCCAACCGGACCCAAAACGAGTTAATGCTGCATTTTTAAATTCTTCTTTAAATTTATCAAAGCTACCAAAAGTTTTATCAATAGCGTCAGCTAGTTCTCCTGTAGGAGCTCCTCCGCCATTTGGAGACATGATTTCCCAAAATAATGTGTGGTTAAAGTGACCTCCACCATTATTGCGAACAGGACCTCGAACGCTCTCAGGTAAACCATCTAGGTTCGTTAATAATTCTTCTAAACTCTTCCCCTCAAGATCACTATGACCTTCAAGAGCACCGTTCAGCTTCGTTATATACGTGTTATGGTGCTTACCATGATGAATTTTCATTGTCTCTTCATCAATGTGTGGTGCTAATGCGTCGTGTGCGTATGGTAGTTCGGGTAAAGAAAATGACATTCATATCTCCTCCTTGATTAATTGTATGTAGGAATTGATGTTTCTCAAATAAAGAGAAAAAATCATCCCACAAGGACACTACCTTTTCCAACATAAGGAAAGGGTTATCCTTTATACTTTTCACATTATCAAATATTCCCTTTGCTTTCAATCGATAAACCTTGATTTTAAAAGAAATCTTAACATTAATTACTAATAACCCTATGAAAGACTAGAGCTAATCAGCTTTATCAATAGCATAAGTTTATTTTTTAATGGCGTTAAAGGACATCCTAGGATTCAACATTTGATTAGGACTTTTTAATTGAAGCATATTAGCAGAATCAGAATAATCAACCTTTAAATCATTGTCATACACCCATTCTACTCTCTTTTGTATCGCGACACGATATGGGGCTGGTTTCGTTGTTAATACAATTTCTTCATCCGTTAAGTTTTCTTCATAGATTTCCACCAGCTTGCTTACACCATTTACAACACATCCACAATCGTCTGTCTCATATTGTAAAAGTAAAACATTTTCATTTGGATTTATTGCGGATTCCTTAATTTTTTGAAGCGCACTGTTAGTAATTTCAATTTCCATTTATTTTCACTCCTATCCTTTAACATTTGCGAGATTTAATAATAAAACCGGTAATTTTTTTGCCATTTACGACAACAGATCAATAATATAAGTATCCTACATTAAATAAAGATAAACAATCAAACTGCTTATAAATAGATCACAAACAAAAAGGAGTAACCTGGGACATACATTACGTAAATAAATCTTCCGGTTAGACCGATTCATTTCCCCTGCCTTGATGAATCGCTCCAATATGGACATTTAGACCGATTCAGTCCTCCTCCCTTGGATCAATCCCTCCAACTCGATTGTTATATAAAGTTTCATAAATTTCATCTCGACACTTCAGGGAAACGACAATCATGCAATTTCCAAAAATCCACTAGTATGATCTAATAGAATTTTTATCACACCATCATTGTTACTCATTTGAGCCACTTCCTTTATGATCACGATACTCAAAACTTAAACATATCCACAACTCAAACATCTATAATATCCAAACAATAAAAAAACTCACTAACAATAAAGCTAGTGAGTTGTTCGTATTTTAATGGAGGAGGAAGAGGGATTCGAACCCCCGCGGGCTTTGACACCCCTGTTGGTTTTCAAGACCAATCCCTTCAGCCAGACTTGGGTATTCCTCCTAGTTAACCTATATAATGGTGGACCCTGTAGGACTCGAACCTACGACCGGACGGTTATGAGCCGTCTGCTCTAACCAACTGAGCTAAGGGTCCTTACTTTAGAAGTAAATCATGGTAGCGGCGGAGGGGATCGAACCCCCGACCTCACGGGTATGAACCGTACGCTCTAGCCAGCTGAGCTACACCGCCATTAATCAGCTCTGTTAATCAAAGACAAGTAACATCTTACCATGATAAATTAATTGAAGTCAATACATTTTTTACTTTTTTAAAAAAGTTATGATGCACTAGAGTAGAAAACTTTCACTAGTGCATCAATTTAATTACTCGTCTTCGAGAACTGCCTCTGCAATATTTACAGAATGGTCACCTATACGTTCTAAGTTACTAATCATATCAACAAATACTATTCCAGCAGAAGCTTCACAACTACCTTCATTTAGTCTCATGATATGTTTTTTACGAAGCTTTCTTTCCATTTTATCTATCTGCTCTTCTTTAAGAATAACGGACCTTGCGGCTAAAATATCGTCTTCTTCTAGTGCTTTTTCCGCTTGAGTTAATGTATCAATTGTTAATTCAAACATTTCTCTTAAATCTTGCATAGCCAATTCGGACATCTTCACTTTATTCGTTACTTGATATTCCGTTAACTCAATAATATTTTCCATATGGTCTCCAACTCTCTCAATATCTCTTACAGTATCCATCAGCATTGAATGTAGCCTAGAATCTCCAGCTGTTAGTGAGTTCGTTGAAATTTTCACGAGGTAGTCTGTAATCTTTCTATCAAGGTTATTCACAGCATCTTCAAATTGGTAAGCTAATTCTGCATGACGCTTATGTTTTGTCTCAACAAATTGTGATGCTTCAACAAGCCCTTGCTTGGACAATTCAGCCATTCTTAACGTTTCTTTTTTTGCTTGACCTAAAGCAATCGAAGAGGATTGAGAAATCAAAACCGGATCTAAATGTTGTGCTTTATATTCAATAACTGTTTCATTACCTGGGATGAGCTTCGTTACAATCATAGCTAATACTGCCACAAATGGTAATTGAATAAGCACATTAGAAAAGTTAAAAATACCGTGTGCAACAGCAATTGTCATTTCAGGATTTAATCCAAGAGACTCTTGTAAATAAGCAATTAAAGAGATGTATGGTCTTATAACGATAAGTACTAAAATTGTTCCAACAAGATTAAAAATAACATGAGTTAATGCTGCTCTTTTCGCTGCAATCGATGCACCTAAAGCTGCTAACACTGCAGTAATTGTCGTTCCGATATTATCACCAAACAACACTGGCAAGGCTGCATCTAAATCCATCGCACCTTGTGAGAACAATTGTTGTAAAAGTCCTATGGCGGCAGATGAACTTTGCACACTGACAGTAAAGATCGTTCCAATAAGAACACCTAATAGTGGGTTTGAACTCATACTGACGGTTAACTCGGCAAATGACTCCAGTTCTCGTAATGGATGAAGACCATCTCCCATGAGGTTAAGTCCATAAAACAGAGCACCAAAACCAAAAAATACTTGACCTATATTATTCGCTTTTTTATTTTTAAGGAAAAAGATCAGAAATGTTCCAATTGCAATAATGGGTAACGCATAATCAGAGATTTTCAATCCTATAATAAATGCAGTAATTGTCGTTCCAATATTCGCTCCCATGATGACACCGATGGACTGGCGTAATGTCATAAAACCGGCATTTACAAGTCCGATAGCTAACACAGTAGTCCCTGTACTTGTTTGCAATAAAACTGTTACAACAACACCTGCTATAACACCCATAATTGGATTACTAGTAAATTTATCTAATATATCTCTTAATTTATCCCCTGCTACTTTTTGTAGACCGTCGCCCATGTATTTAATACCAAATAAAAAGATGGCTAGTCCACCAAAAAACATGAACAACAGGTCTCTTAGTTCTAGTTCCAAAACCTCATCCCCCAGCATTCGTCAATTTTCTCGTTTTTTCTTCCAACGCTCACCATCCTACGCTCTTTTTGTTAATTGTTTGTTAATGAATTGTAAAGATTATATTAAGTTTTTCAGTACTCTTTCACATTTACGATATTAATAGATTTAAAATGCATACTTGTTCCACTTTTACTGGTCATTTACAATTAAAAATGTAATAGTATCATAAGAGACATTATCATTTTAGAATAGCTAGGAGTGAAAAAATGAATATCATCCAACAATTTATTAAAAGTTTACATTCACCTGAGACAATTGCAAAATTCCGTTTTCAAAAAATAGGGAGAACAATTTTGTATGTATTTTTTCTCATGCTAATTGTTTCCATTCCAATGGCAGTTATTTTAGGAAGCAATATTAACAATCTTTTTAAAGATGTAGAAAGCCATATGATTGAATCCTTCCCTGACTTCACCATTGAAAATGGTGTCTTGCAGTCAGATGTGGATGAACCTATGGTATTTGAAGATGGTGACACAACCGTTATATTTGATCCCACTGGGGAGTTTCGATTAGAAGATGCTGAACAGTATGATACAGCTTTTGCACTTCTCGAACGGGAAGCAGCGATTATTACAGACGGTTTTCCACAAACTTTTGGTTATCAAGAATTTGGGATTAATATTTCTAAAGACCAGTTAACTGATTTTGTTCAATCGATTGGCGACTTATTACCTCTCCTTATATCAATCATCATTTTATTGATGTATTTATTTACAACTGCAATGAAATTTCTTGGAATCTTTATGCTATCTGTTATCACATTGTTGTTGAAACGAAATGCAGTCGATCATCTCTCATACCGACAAGGCTGGGTGTTATCAGCTTATACAGTAACCCTACCTACCGTCTTGTTTGCTGTGATTGATATGTTCAGGATAGATATTCCTTTTTCGCTTGCAATTTACTGGGTGATTGCAATCGTAATGATGAATTTAGTTTTAAGAAATATTCCTCGTCCAAAAAATGAAACACCATCAGAAACTCCTTAAATTCAATGATCTTTAACATTAGAACGACACCTTTATATTAAAGGTGTCGTTTTTTTGGTATAAATTTAGAAAAAAATACAGAAACGAAAGTTCTACCCACAAAAATGTGATATATTAAACGTAGAATATTTTATAACGAACAATGATTAATGATTAATTTCGAATTATAATCATATATTAATAGCTTTTTCGAGGAGGGGCTTTATCCATGGTTGGAGAGCGTGTTAAAAAATATCGGAAAGATGCTGGTATGTCATTGACAGAACTAGCAGAAAAGGCAGGAGTTGCAAAGTCTTACTTAAGTGCATTAGAAAGAAATATTCAAACAAACCCTTCTATTCAATTTTTAGAAAAAATTGCAGAAGTGTTACAAGTAAACATGAATCAATTATTAAAAGATCAACCGGAAAACAGTTATGAATCAAATCTTGATAACGAATGGCAATCACTCGTAAAAGAAGCAATGGACTCTGGTGTATCAAAAGAAGAATTCAAAGAATTTTTAGAATTCAACAAATGGAAAATTAAAAATAAGTAAGAAAAAAGCCTTCATCTTTTGGAGGCTTTTATTCATGATACTTTCTTAGCATGAACGATCAACCTGTGTGTCGGATTAACCATTGGTTCACACGTAATTAAAGTGATGACCGATTCACCTTCTATCGGTTCTAAAACGGAGATATTATCTGGAGTTACAACGGACGTTTGAAACACTACATATTTTAATTCCTCTTTATGCGTTTCAATTGTCACTATGTCCCCGTTCTTAAGTTCATCCAACCGATTAAATTGTCTTCCACTAGTATGACTTCGGTGTGCAGCAATACCTGTATTTCCAACGTCACCAATGGAAGATGAATTGGATAAAAGTCCCGCTCCAACATCTAAATTCTTATCTGATGCACCATCCAACATTGGCATTGTTAGATTAATTTTATCAATATGAATCAAACCTACAACATCACTCTCGTTCTTGACCATTGTTTTACTTAACGGTTCCTCTTCTGAATTTTCAATTTCATTATCCCTCGAGCTATTCTCTTCAATATTAATGTTAAATACAGTTTTTAGTTCATCCTCTTCGTTTAACTTCTCTTTTTCATCTGTAAAAATCTCATCTAGCTCTAGAAATTCTTCTACTAAATCTTGTTCTAAAGAGGCGTATTGATGATTTTGTATATGTGGAAACAGAAGAGTAATGACACCTACTAACATAAAAATAACAGCTATCCGTTTTCTCATATTCCCCTCCCCTTCACATACACATTTGAAAGATTATCGTTCCAAGATAAACTTAATCCATTAATATAGTTAATGTTGTCTGTAAAGAACAAAATTTCCGTTTACAACATCATTTGTTCGTTATTAAGAATATATCTGAATTATAGCCTTTATACTCAATTAATGAAAAGTTGAAATAAAGTGATTTATGCTA
Source organism: Salipaludibacillus daqingensis (assembly GCF_029891575.1). Taxonomy (GTDB): domain Bacteria; phylum Bacillota; class Bacilli; order Bacillales; family Salisediminibacteriaceae; genus Salipaludibacillus; species Salipaludibacillus daqingensis. The sequence continues at coordinate 443,340 of NZ_JARZHF010000001.1, forward strand.
TATAAAGAACGTTTTACGTTCTTTATATCGTTTTATCTCTCATTTTCTCCGATTTTCATTTTTCCCAAAATCATTATCGTGCGTTATAATGAACGTAAGTTGTGTTTTTAATAGTTAGAAGGAGGCGACTGTATGATTGGAGATATGATTCGTCATAGAAGAAAAGAAAAAGGATTAACATTATCAGAGTTATCCAGAAAAACTGGGGTTTCGAAGTCTTATTTAAGTTATTTAGAAAGAAATATGAAAAGAAACCCTTCAATTGAAATTGTAAAAAAGATATTTCTCGTTTTAGACCTTCCATTATCCTCACTCATGTATCAAGAGAAAATAATCTCTGATATTCCTTTAAAGGAAAAACATAATTCTTTTTAAATTTCTAAATCTCTTTTTGTTCAATATTGAGGAAATTGAAAAATAAATGGTGATGGACATATGTCCATCACCATTTATTTAGAAAAAAAGACGCAAATCATAACGAGTTGCGTATCCTATAGCACAAACTTAAATGACACTAAAATTTTCAATATAATCTCTTTGTTTATTTACGTGTCTTATTTTTCTATATTTTTTTAATTAAATACAATTATTGCTCTTCGTTCAAGTTTAAACTAGCCATTTCTATTTTATTTAGTATTTCATGGAGCCAATTCATTTGAAGACGTATTTTTTTGAAAAATAGTACTTTCTTTTTGCTCTAGTAAAAAAGATCGAACATATTCAATTGTCAAACCTAATTTTTTCGCTTCCTCTAATAGTTTTTCCCACTCTCTCTCTTCTCTAGATTCGTTATCCCCCATTCTCCTAGTATGCCTCCTCTCCTAATATCATCAAAGTTGACTAGGCGGTTCAGCCATCATAGGGGGTAGAATTGTCAATAATTTATGTATTTCCCCGTTAGATCTGGAACTTTGCGTCCCTATTTTTCAATAGGTTTGCCTTTGACTAGAAGAAAAACAACAATACATTATTTAATAGGACAATTTGATTATAAACAATCTTGTTCAGAATATTGTGGTGAAAATTGTCACATCTTTTAAATTAATGCTTAAGACCTATATTTTTTTCCTATTTCGACAATTATTTTTACGATTATTTTAAAAAACAGTATAAAAAAACAGCCGGTATGGTTACGGCTGTTTATATTCCTATGTTTCTGGTACGATGACAATTCTTGTACCATCAACTGAAATAACTTTCACTTTTTGCTCTTCTTTTAACCACTGATTATCTGTTGTTGCACTATATAATTTCCCTTCAATTTCTATAGTACCAATTGGGCGAAATGGTGTTTTCGTCCTTCCTGTTTTTCCTATTAAATCTCGATAGTCATCATTCATGGAATTATATCCATGTTCACTTGATAATTTATCATTTAACATCATTTTATTCCACATATTCCGTTTCGGGAATACTTTTGTAAATAAATATGAAGCTGGTGCTGCTATGACAAAAGCCATTCCTACAAGCACTCCGTAGGTTAAGCTAGGTGCAGGTAGCGCAAGTCCAAGTACCATAAATAATATTCCAATTCCGGCTATTGTTCCATCCGTGGTAACTTTCCCATCAAATATAATGAGTGACAAACCAATTAAATACAAAATGACAACCCACAAACTATCTCCTGCAGTTAAATGATAAGAGAAATAGATAGCCATGATGACGATTCCTATAATACCGAATAATCCCTTCGTCCTTACCATGACTTCACCAAAAATAAATAATGTTGCTAGAAATACAACAAAAAAACCAAAAACTGCTTGATCTAAAAACTCCATGAGACTTCCTCCTCTCAAGACCTATTCCACAAATTAATTGTACCAGATTAAGCTATTATGTTCATATACGAACTCTGTTCATTTAAGTTTCAAAAAACGAACGAAAACTTTAACCATCTATCCACTCATATTATCGAAGAAAAAACGACTTAGAAACATCTAAGTCGTTCGCTCTCCTGTTGGAGTGATTGCTTCTGATGAGCTAAACCATCCTCTTAAAGTATCAATGAACTCACTAAAGAAATCTAAGATAGATTGAATAAAACTTTGTCCTTCATCACTACTTAAAAAGTCTCCAATGTTATCTCTAATGGAATTGATTTGATTTTGGACTTGGTCCCAATCAATATTTAAGTTTTTCATTCTTTCGAAAAGAGACACAAGACCATTTAGTTCTTCATCTGTAAGGTTCATACCTAACTCATCTGCAATTCGTTGGATTAGATTACGCATATCCTCTTCTGTTTCAATATCTTCTTCTGACAATGCTTCTTTTATTCTAGCCATCAATTCTGTTGCGTCTTCCACACCGTATTCATCACCAAGTTCAGCAGTTTTTACTAACTCTTCATTGGCAACTTCTTTTTGATCTTCTGGAATTACTTCATCCATGGATGTTTCATAAGCTTTAATCAAACCAGTCAACGCTCCGGTTCCTGATACATCGAAAGGAGCTGTTACATAGATGTCTGCATCCTTCACTCCTGCCGTAATCAAAGCATTAGCATACATACCTTCCGAAACCCAATTGATTCGATTTGTTTCTACATCCATTCCTTCGCCTTCTTCAAGCAATGTGATTTTTGAAGACGAGAGAGCATTACTACCAATAACGGAAGCACTAATATGATCTCCTAAGTATTGATGTTCTTCCTCATTTGAAACAGTGACAATAAGAACATCATCTTCTGAAACACCCATTTCATTTAACAACTCTTCTTTTTGCTGAGGTGATAAATCTTCCCCTAAAGTGACAATTTCATCACCAGGTGCCGCATCGGCAAAACTAACTGATACGAATAACATCCAAACAGCTAGCGTTGATATCATAATCTTATATCGCTTCTTCATGATTCATTCCCCTTTTCATCTCTAATTGCTATTTCAATTCGTGCTCCTCCATCGTGCAAGAAATTTTTATGAAATCCTTGTCTACCTTGATAATAATCATTCATTTCTTCTTATCTTCTTGAATTTTTAGATTAGAACACTAATGAACTTCAACCCATGTGTCCTTATCCTATTATTAAGACGTTTCCGGAGTTTAATAAGTTACAGCTTCTTTTACTATATCTAAAATTTTTTGTTAGCGAAAGGTATATATTGGAAATGTGCTAGAACATTTTAAATTGATCTCGAAACATTATTATACTCTTTTTATTACAATTAGTCATATCTCTAATAGAGAATCATATACTTTAATAGACGTTAAGAGAATTGGAGGAAATAAAAGTGAGACCACTTGTTATCCTAATCATTATTGTGATCGTATCGGTTAGTATTCGAATAGATTTAACTTCAGGAACTATTCCAGATAACTTTATTTCATCCTCTCCTGATCAAGAAATAATGAAAGAACCCGAAGAAGAAGATAGTGAACATCCCGCTATGAATCCACTCGCATTTCAAGAAGTAATGGTTGAATCTGGACAGACCGTATATGGTATTACACAAAAGCTTCATGATAGTGATTCGTTTAATATCTCTGTTCAAGAAGTGTTAGATGATTTTGAAAAGCTAAATCCAGATACTCCCGCACATGAATTATTTGCGGATGAAATTTATAAATTTCCTATTTATGAGATTAACGACGAACAGTAATCAATATTCCTTGCCACAATTGTCTTCTCATTGTTACAATGAACTACGATAGACAAAAACTTACACATTTTTTAAATGCAAAAATAAAGGGGCGATGAAGAATGACCCAAAGAACTCATCGAAGAGATACACGGCCTGTAAAGGTAGGTCCGCTTACAATCGGTGGAAGTGACGAAGTCATCATGCAAAGTATGACAATGTCAAAAACACACGATGTTGATGCCACTGTAGCTGAAATTAACCGACTTGAAGAAGCTGGTTGTCAAATTGTTCGAGTAGCTTGTCCTGAAATGAAAGATGCCGAAGCAATTTCAGAAATTAAAAAACGGATTAACATACCACTTGTTGTAGATATTCATTTTGACTACAAGCTCGCTTTAAAAGCCATTGAAGGTGGCGCAGATAAAATTAGAATTAATCCTGGTAATATCGGTCGAAAAGAAAAAGTAGAAGCAGTAGTCAATGCTGCTAAAGCAAAAGGTATACCCATTCGTATTGGTGTTAACGCAGGATCTTTGGAGAATCGTATATTAGAAAAATATGGGTATCCCACAGCTGACGGAATGGTAGAAAGTGCTTTACATCATATAAAAATTTTAGAAGATCTCGATTTCTACGATATTATCGTATCTATGAAAGCTTCTGACGTCGGTCTAGCTGTTGAAGCATACGAAAAGGCTGCTGAAGCATTTGATTATCCATTACATTTAGGTATCACAGAGTCAGGAACGCTTTTTGCAGGTACGATCAAAAGCTCCGCAGGCTTAGGAATTCTTTTAGATAAAGGAATTGGAAATACGATGCGGATTTCTCTAAGTGCTGATCCAGTTGAAGAAATTAAAGTAGCTAAAGAGTTGCTGAAAACATTTGGACTAGCAACAAATGCTGCTACACTCATTTCGTGCCCAACTTGCGGTCGAATTGAAATTGATCTTATTAGTATTGCAAATGAAGTGGAAGAATACCTTCAAACCATTAAAGCTCCCATCAAAGTATCCGTTCTCGGTTGCGCTGTCAACGGACCAGGAGAAGCAAAAGAAGCTGACATTGGTATTGCCGGTGCACGTGGAGAAGGTCTATTATTCCGAAAAGGGAAAACAATTAGGAAAGTTCCTGAAGAAATTATGGTTGAAGAACTTAAAAAGGAAATTGATATTTTAGCTGAAGCTCACTACGAAAAAGAAAGACAAAAACAACAAGAAGTATAACAAACAAAAAAGCGAAGGGTATGAATAGCACCCCTTCGCTTTTTTATTTGTTTTATAAAACAAATGGTGCAAAAAAGAAACTCATGATCAGAGAGAATGCACTAATAGCCACAGCGGTATAACCTAACGCTTGTCGCCCTTTCCTTGCTGACAAGACACCAAATACAATACCAGCTAACGCAAATAAAATCGGTAAAATAAACAGCGAAAGAATCGAAAATGCAATTCCTAAAGCCCCCATTCCCTTTCCAGCTGATTGTGCTTCTTCATCCTGTTCCCTCGTTCTGTCGCTACTAAGCTCCACCTGACTTCTTCCTCCAGCTAATCCTGGGTTTGGCATATACTCAGCAGCTGTTTCTTCTCGATATTGATTATCAAAATTTGGTTCCTCTGGTGATTCAGGCTCTTTTTCAATATCTTCAAAAGTTTGTTCATCTTGCGATCCCTTTTCTTCAGTCATGACTCATCTCTCCTCCTTAAACAAGGCTGTACAATTAGTATGAGTATGAGACAATGAAAGCATAAGAGGAAACATTACACATTGTTGAGAAGAAGGTGAAGGAAATGACTAAATACCGCTTAGGAATCGATATTGATGGAACCGTCACTGATCCAGCAACATTTATTCCCCATTTGAATAAACACTTCAAGAAAAATTTAACACTTCATGACATCGTTGAATATGATCTTACTACAGTATTAGGAGTAACTCAAAAAGAATTTGGCGAATGGATGACTATTCATGAACCATCTATTTATGAACAAGCAGAAATTGCAATCAACGCAAAAGAAATTTTAATGGAATGGAAAAATAAACATGAGTTATACTATATTAGCGCAAGACCAAAACACGTCCATGACGTAACAATTGATTGGTTTCACCGTTTTACTGTGCCTTATGACCATATTGAATTAATCGGTCAACATGACAAGTTAAGCGCTGTAAAAAAACATAAGCTAGATGCATTTTTTGAAGATAAACACGATAATGCTTGTAATATTGCAGAAGAATGCGATATACCGGTAATTCTAATCGACACACCTTACAACCAATTAGCGGTTCCAAGTAATGTATATCGAGTTGCCCATTGGAATGAAGCAAAAAATATTGTCGATAAATTATTTTAATCTAAGCTAAAAGCTTGTAGCTAAAGATTTTGAAATTGTTCGCATTCACTGAAGTCCACACATTTTGGCCGAAGTGACGGGCAAAACTTCCCCTCTTCTTCGTCAATAAAGTGCGACATTTTTATAAATCAGTACTTAAATAACCTAGCGTATTTATAAAAAACGATTCCTGAATTAGTTTTCAGGAATCGTTTTTTTAGCTTTCTCGATATCTTCTTTTAGTTTTCCGCACTCTTCACAATATCCATACACTTCAAATTTATGCCCAATAACTTTAAAGCCTTCCGAATATATAGGTGAATGATCCATTGGGCACTCATGAATATGTTTTGTTTTTCCACAATCAAGACAAATTAAATGATGATGATGATGATCTGTTGAACAAGAAAATCGAAACTTTTTTTCTCCATCTAATTCCGTTGCTTCTAGGATACCTAGCTCAGTAAATAAAGATAAATTACGATAAATTGTATCGAAACTTAACCCATTGTATTTATCATGCAACGCTTCAAGCACATCTTTAGCTGCTAAATAGCGACTCTCATCAGAAAATAATTGAAGCATATCCAAACGCTTATCCGTGTGCTTATATCCTTCTTCTTTCAATTTATTCATAGCTTGATCTACATTCATTTGACAATCTCCTTTCTTGAAGAAATGAGTCGATAACTGTTCATTATTTTTTTAATTTTATTAATCAGTAAAGCAATAATTAATAACAATAAACCTGTTACAACAATCATGCCACCTGTAGCAATATTAAAAAAGTAGGAAAAGAATATTCCTCCTATCATTGCAGCTTCTCCAAATAAAATTCCAAGAAAAACTACTTGACGAAAACTTTTGGCAAATTGCATACTTGCTGCAACAGGAAGGGTAACCATTGCTCCTACAAGGAGAATACCTACTACTTTCATTGACATCGAAATGACAAGAGCGATCAAAACAGAAAATAAAAAATTCATTTTTTTAACTGAAATACCTGATGTAAAAGCAAATTCTTGATCAAAAGAAATAGATAGCAACTCTTTATAAAAAGCTGCTAATAGAAGCATCGCAATAATACCTGTCATAAAAATAAACAACAAATCATTTAAATTGACGGTTACAATACTTCCGAACATATAATTATACCATTCTGAATAGCTGCTTGTAGACATACTGATGAGCAGAGCACTTAAACCAATACCAGAAGAAAGAATAATTGGAATTGCTAGCTCTTGAAAGTGTTTGTAAATTTGTCTCAACTTTTCAACAAGAAGCGAACCGACTAAAGAAAAAATCAAACCTGTATATAAGGGATTAATAAATGCTAATAAAGCTGTTGTTTGGCTCATCAAAACCCCTGCTGCAATACCTGAAAGGGTAATATGTGATAGCCCCTCTGAAATAATAGTCATTCTTCGTACAAGAAGAAATGCTCCTACCACAGGACAAATGAAACCAATAATTAAACCTGCAAGAACACCTCGTTCAAGAAATGTAAGTTGTTGTAGTAATTCCATTTTATTCACCTATTCTTCGATTATAAAGACCGTTTTCGTGTTAATGCAATCGATCCAATTAAAAGAGCAATATTCGTCATGACTATCGTACCACCTGGAGCTAAATCTAAATGAAATGCACTAATTAAACCTGTTATAACGGATACTTCCCCAAAGAGAACCGCATATAGAAACATTTGTTTGAAACCTCTTGCCCACCTCATGGCGGATGCAACTGGTAACGTCATTAAGGCTGATACGAGTAATATACCGACAATTTGCATCGAAATTCCAATAACGAGGGCCACTAATATCATAAATATAAAGTGAAGCGATCGCTTAGGTAAACCTGAAATAACCGCTTGTTCTTCGTCGAAACTTAGAAAGAACAATTCTTTATAAAACAATAAGAGTACCAATGAAACCAAAAAGGTTAATACTATAACGACGTGAAAATCCGTTTCACTTATTGCTACAACGCTACCAAATAAATAGTTAAACAAATCATTGTTAAATCCATCTGCTAAAGAGATAAATAGGACACCAACCCCAATTGCACCAGACAAAATAATTGGGATAGCTAACTCTTTATAATATTGATACATATGTCTTAATTTCTCTATCAACAGTGCACCACTTATAGAAAATACCATTCCCATATAGACTGGATTTAACCCTGCAAAAAAAGGATAATAACGGCCCAGTAATAAGCTGAAAGCAATCCCTGTTAATGTAATATGAGAGAGTGCATCTGCCATCATGGACAATCGTCTCACGACAATAAACACTCCTACAACTGGAGCTAAAAACCCAATCATTAACCCCGTGTATAATGAATATCTTAAAAAATCATACTGAAAGAAAACCTCGATCATGTTTCGTCTCTCCTCACATCATCGTGATCATGGTGATGGTGATGATGGTCATGGTCGTGGTTATGTTCAAGAAGATTAACTTCATGGCCGTACATAGCCGTCATCATTTCTTCCTTATTCTCTTCAAACGAATGTTTATTTCCATGGAAATGTAAACATTTATTTAAGCATGCTACATCTGTCACATATTCAGACATAGCACCGATATCATGAGTAACAAGGATGAGGGTAATACCTTTTTCATCATTTAATTTCTTTAACATTGTATAAAAGTTGGTCACCGATTTTGCATCAACTCCAACTGTAGGTTCATCAAGAATAAGTAGGCTAGGGTCACTGACTAATGCTCTTGCAATAAAAACTCTTTGCTGTTGACCACCTGAAAGTTGTCCAATATTTTCATTAATGAAATCTTCCATACCTACTTGAGCAATTGCTTCTCGCACCTTTTGTTTATGTTTTCGATTTAAAAAGCGAAAAAGCCCTACTTTACCGTAAAGGCCCATGGAAACAACTTCGAAAACTGTTGCAGGAAAACCGCTGTTAAAACTGTTAGCTTTTTGTGACACAAAACCTATATCGTTCCAACGATCGAATTTCTTCACATTAACTCCAAATAGTTTTACCGTTCCTTGGTTAGGTGTAAGCAAGCCCAACAAACATTTGATAAGCGTTGACTTTCCTGATCCATTCGGTCCTACTAGTCCAAGAAATGATCCTTGGGGAACTTTCATGTTAATATCTTCTAAAACATTTTGATTTTGATAAGCAAATGAAAGTTGATCTATATCAATAGCTAACGGTCTTGATTGTTCGTTCATTTGAATCCCTCTTCACTTGTATAAGAATCATTCCGATTTACTTTCTCATCGTAGTATACATTAGCTATACTAGTTTGTAAATAAACAAGACCGTTGCACCCTCGCATCTTATTGATAATCTCTATATAATAGAAATAACTGAAAAAGGAGGCTATTAAATTGGAAGCACAACAAATTGGCATCGTTGATATGGGTTCCAACTCCATTCGTTTTGTTATATATAAAGTTGATCATTTGGCTAGTTATCAAGAAATTTTAAATTTAAAGGTAACAGCAAGATTAAGTACATATATTACTAAAGAAGGCAAGATGACTAAAGAAGGTATCAATGTGATTATTGATACCTTAAAGAAATTCGAAACCGTTGTCACTGACTTTGATTTAACTGAAATTCGCGGTGTAGCTACTGCAGCCGTGAGAAACGCTACAAATCAATTAGATATCATACATGCAATCAATGAACGTACACCTTTTACAATCTCTATTCTAAGTGAAGAAGAAGAAGCATATTATGGTTACTTAGCTATTACAAACTCAACAAATATTCACGAAGGCGTCACTGTTGATATAGGTGGAGGAAGTACGGAAATTACTTATTATAAAAATCGAGTCCTAAAACACTCTCATAGCTTTCCCTTTGGAGCCATCACATTAAAAAAACGTTTCGTGGAAAATAACTCTCCAACAAAAGAAGAATGGCAAAATATTCGGCAGTTTTTACAAGATCAGTACGACAAACTCCCATGGTTAAAAGGAAAAAAGGTTCCCGTTATTGGAATCGGAGGCTCTGCTCGAAATATAGCTCTTGTTCATCAAAACTATATTTCTTACCCACTTTCTGGATTGCATCAATATGAAATGTCAAAAGAGGATGTCTCATCCATACAAGAAAAGCTGTCTTCTTTACCGTTCAAAAAGAGAGAAAAGGTCGATGGTTTATCTAAAGATCGAGCAGATATTATCTTACCAGCGATCGCTGCAATAGAAGAACTAATTCATTATGTTCAATCAAACGAGTTTATCGTCAGTAATAAAGGGCTAAGGGACGGCCTTTTTTATGAAATTCTTCTAAAACCCATGGAAGTAACACATTTCCCAGATGTTACAAACGAAAGTTTTTATCAGCTAGCGATTAACTTTCGATTAAATGATGATCATCAGAGAAGAATCTCTGTACTTTCGTCCTATCTTGCACATGAACTATTACAGCTAAATGAAATAGAATTATCGGAAATGGATTTCAAACATTTAAAATGGGGAGCGAATGTTTTCTATCTTGGACACGCGATTAACCCTGAGTCTCAAAGCCAACATAGTTTTTACCTACTTACTAATCAGTCGATTGATGGTCTTTCTCATATTGAACGTTTAACCATTGCCTTTTTGTCTTCTTTTAAATCACGCTCTCAACTATATCAATATGCTGTCCCTTATCGTCATTGGATATCAAAAGAAGAACTAAGTAAATTTGAATTGATGGGCTCCATTCTTAAACTATCTTATGCCTTTGACGTATCGAAAAGAGATGTAGTCCAGCGTCTCGAAGTCACAAATCAATCAAAACTAACACTAACAGTAAACGTATTTTACCGTGGCGAATTTTATTTTGAGTCGTTTCATGCTAATAAATACAAAAAACACTTAGAGCGTTGCCTTAACAAATCTATCCACTTAGAATTTATCGAAGAGAGCTAACTCTTCGCATGAATCTATGGTGTTTTGCTATGATTAAAGGGGAAGTTTCGCCACTTAAAATCAAAAGATGGAGGGGTCACTTTTGAAACAAGAAAACAATAGCAAACAAATTAACTTAAATGATCCTCATTTTTATAATAATCGCGAATTAAGTTGGTTGAGCTTCAACGAACGTGTTTTACAAGAAGGGTTAGATAACGAAAATCCATTGCTTGAAAGACTTAAATTCATGGCGATATTTAGTTCCAACTTAGACGAGTTTTTTATGGTTCGAGTAGCCGGTTTGAAAGATCAGGTCAAAGCGGGATTCAATAAACCTGAAAATAAGTCGGGCCTCACCCCTAAACAACAGTTAAAACAAATCTCTGAACAAACTCACCGATTAATTCAGATCCAAGACGAATTATATCATTTAGAACTCCGAGCATCTCTAAAACAAGAAGGTATCACATTTTTACCAATTAATAGCATTGATGGAGATGCTTATGATACATTATCTGAGCACTTTAAAAACTATATATTACCCGTTTTAACACCGATGGCAATTGATGCCTATCGTCCGTTTCCGATGTTATTGAATAAAAGCTTAAACTTGGCTGTTGTTCTCTATGGTGACGAGGTGGAACAAACAGATAAATTAGCAATCGTACAAGTTCCTTCTGTTTTAAAACGGTATATTCCAATTGAACAAAAGGAGGAAACAACGAGTTTTGTATTATTAGAAGATGTCATAAGCCATTTTATAAATCATCTTTTTAGCGGAAATAAAGTAAAATCAGTATCGCCATTTCGTATTACGAGAAATGCCGATTTAACAATTCATGAAGAGGGTGCTAGAGACCTGTTGCTTGAAATTGAAAAAGAATTAAAAAAACGTAAATGGGGTGCTGCTGTTAGATTAGAGATGCAGCGAGAGAAGATGGATGATAAAGTGCTATCTTTTTTATTGAATGTTTTAGAACTTCACGATGACGATATCTATGAAGTATCAGGTCCGATTGATTTGTCATTTTTATTTTCTTTTTACAATGATGTAGCTCACGAATACGAATCACTTGTTCATGAAGCTTTTATCCCTCAACTACCCAAAGATTTATATGACGAAGAGGATATTTTTCTTGCAGCGTTAAAAAAAGATATATTTTTTCATCATCCCTATGAATCGTTCCAACCAATCGTTGATTTCATCTCAAAAGCTGCTGAGGACAAAAACGTCTTAGCGATTAAGCAAACTCTCTATCGAGTCAGTGGTGATTCACCTATCATTAAAGCGCTATCCACAGCTGCAGAATCTGGAAAACAAGTTACTGTCCTTGTGGAATTAAAAGCTCGGTTTGATGAGGAAAAAAATATTCATTGGGCTAGGAAACTAGAAAAGTCTGGTGTACATGTCATTTATGGGATTACAGGTCTAAAAACACATAGCAAAATAACACTAGTTATCCGTCATCACCAGCAAAAGATCCAACGCTTTGTTCATTTAGGTACAGGAAATTACAATGATTCTACCGCTAAGCTTTATACAGATATGGGAATTTTAACGACTCAAGAATCTTTTGGGATAGACGCTACTAATTTTTTTAATCATCTTAGTGGTTTTAGTCATAAACCAAAATGGAAAGAATTATCTACATCACCATTTGAAATGCGAGATAAGTTTCTTTCTTTAATCGATAAGGAAATAAACTTTCAAAAAAAACATGGTGATGGACACATTATTGCAAAAATGAATTCTCTTACCGATAAACCAATTATTTTAAAGCTTTATGAAGCTAGTCGAGCAGGAGTGAAAATTGATCTGATCGTTCGAGGAATTTGTTGTCTTCGGCCTGGTATTCCAAACGTTAGTGAAACGATTACTGTAAGAAGCATTATTGGTCGATTTTTGGAACACAGTAGAATATTTTATTTCAATCAACACGGTTTACAGAAAATTTACTTATCATCTGCCGATTGGATGACTCGTAATATGGAAAAACGTATCGAATTATTGTTTCCTGTCTACTCAGATTCGATAAAAGAGAGGATACGAAATGTCTTAACTGTTACTTTAAAAGATAATGTAAAAGCTAGAGAGCAAAAATCAGATGGAAGTTATCAATATGTAAATCAAGAAGAATCACAGCTGCTCATTGAAAGTCAAAAAGAATTCTATAAACAAGCAGCAATGTTCTTTGAGGACAATTAAGTTTTATAAAAAAGGCTATGTAATAGCGAAAAAAAATGAGGTAAGAGCCATATCCATATAGGCTCCCCCTCATTTTGAACTACTGATCATAGGTAACTAAACTACTCTTTTCTGCATTTTCTTGAATCTCGACAGCATACCAGCTTTTAGCATCTCCATTTTCCTCTATATACTGCTCTAAACCATACATACCTCTATGGTAAGCAGTTAATGCATGGTCCCAATCTCCATACTCCTCATAGAGAAAATCTAAATAGACAATAGATAGCTGAATGGAATAATAAGGATCAAATAACATCTCATCGTCATATGGTAGATCAGCCATATCAGCAATCCAAGGACCTGTATTTTTCATAAACTGAGCTATTCCATAAGCGTGACCATATTTTGTTTCTGGACCAACTAGTTCTGGATCAAACTCTCCTCCTGTTTCTACTTTTAATAATTCATAAACAATAAGAGGATCAATATCTTTTTGCTTAGCTTCGAGAGTCAAAAAAGTTCCCCAATCTTTTTTAAAAGTACCATCACTGTTTTCATGTAAATGTGTCGCCATTCGTTTCGCAATTTCCCAGCTTTCATAACCCGCAACCTTGTAGTCGTCCGGTAAGTGATCAATGATACCTTTCATCCGTTCCACTTCTAAATCTAATCCTTGCTGTTTTCTTTGGTCTTCTTTAACAATTTGTAATTCTTGTATTTTTCCCTTTGTCTGAACAAATTCATTCCCTAATAAAAGTGAGTACCCTGACAGGACAGTAATTACCAAAATCATCACAAGCGTTTGAAAACGCATGAGTTGTCCCTCCTTTTAATACTGTACACTTCATGTGTACAAGTAAGCATAATAACTTATCTATGCAATAAAAGCAACTAACTCGGCCTACAATTACCATTATTTTCTATTTTATGGTGAATAATTACTAATAAGGTCAAATAAAACAAATAAATACCTGTATATAAAAATATACAGGTATTTCCATATAGCTGCTGGAGTCAAATAAAATCTGATTTCCTAGCATTATGAAGATAAGGATTCTTTTTTAGGCGTACGTAACCATTTAAAAACAAGTCCTTGTTTTGGGGCAAAAAAGAATGTGAAAATAAATATAACCGAAGCAACTAAAACAATCGATGCCCCTGAAGAGACGTCATAAATAACAGAGAAAAATAGTCCTAGCACGGCAGATATCACTCCAAATATTGCTGAGAGCAATAACATAACGGAAAACCTCTCTGTTAACAAATAGGCTGTAGACCCTGGAGTAATTAACATAGCAACAACTAAAATTATTCCTACCGTTTGTAAGGAAGCAACAGTAACAAATGAGAGCAGGAGCATAAGCATATAATGGATCCATTTAACAGGTAAACCTGTTGCTTTAGCCATCGTTTCATCAAATGTGCTTAACAAAAGCGGACGATAAAATACTAAAATGACAATTAATACAAATGCCCCAATTCCCATTGTAATATATAAGTCTGTTTGTGAAACAGCAAGAACATTTCCAAAAAGAATATGCCACAAGTCAACACTCGTTCCCTGCAATGCTGTGATCATAACAACCCCTAAAGCAAACATCGCTGAGAACATAATTCCTATCGCCGAGTCTTCTTTGATTCGGCTATTTTGAGAAATAAACCCTATTGCTAAAGCAGTTAATACCCCAGTAATAACAGCCCCAACAAAGAAACTTGCACCAACCATATAAGCTAGGACAACGCCTGGAAGTACGGCATGCGAAATCGCATCACCCATGAGTGCCATCCCTCGCAAAATAATAAAACAGCCAATAACTCCACAAATAATCCCTACTAAAACAGCAGCCAACAAAGCATTTTGTAAATAAGGATAATTCATTAATTGATAAAAAAACATTTCAATGTTTCCGATCAAGGTCCCACCACCACCATCTCGTTACCTTCTTTTATAATAGCCGCATTTTCTTGATATGCTTCTTTTAAAAACTTTGGTTTATAGACATCACGAACTGCACCAGCTTGAATCAATACTTGATTTAAAAGAACAAGTTGATCAAAATATTTCTCTACTTTACTCAAATCGTGATGAATAATAAACATTGTTTTTCCGTCATTACGAAGTTCATGAAGAATATTGACAATGATTTCTTCTGACTGTACATCAATTCCAACAAATGGTTCATCCAAGAAAAATAAATCTGCATCTTGTGCCAATGCTCTAGCTAAAAATACCCTTTGCTGCTGACCACCAGATAATTCTCCTATTTGCCTGTTTGCATAGGTTCCCATTCCAACTTTATCTAAAGCTTCTCTAGCGCAATCTCGGTCATATCGACTCGCCCTTTTATACCAAGGAATGTGTACAAACCTCCCCATCAACACAACATCTTCTACGCGTACTGGAAAATCCCAGTCAATTGTATTTCGTTGAGGGACATAAGCAATTTTTTTACGCATTGACTGAATATTTTTTCCGAAATAAGAAACGTCTCCTCCGCTTTTTTCCAACCCCAGCATTGCTTTCATTAGCGTTGATTTTCCTGCTCCATTGGGACCTATCACACCAACAATTGTTCCTTCTTGAACAGAAAAAGAGATGTCCCGAATTGCAGAGTGATTATAATAATTTACAGATAAGTGTTTTACTTCAATTTGTTGATTTGTCATACTCATCGACCTCCTTTAAAGAAAACAAAAGTACTATTCAAAACTTCTATTATTTATCGCCATCATCTTACTTAAATAATCTCTTCGAACTTTTAGAGATCATATAGTTTATTTTTTATTATATGGATAAACGTTGATTCATAATATGCATTTGCGCAATCATTGTGTTCATAACTGAAATTGTTGTATTCATTTTAAAAAGTTTACCTAGGGAAACTTTTTAATTCACTTCTTATTATAATCCATCTTTTCTAATCTTTCAATCTTTAAGTTATGACAATTTCATGAGGGTAAAATAATCCAAGCACAAAAAAAGCCCTCTGATTGAGGGCTTAAATCATTTCATTCTCATGCTTGTAAAGAGGTAAGTGTATTGTAATTAGTGTTCCTTTATCCACTTCACTTTCCACTATTATGGACCCACTATGATCTTCAATGATCTTTGTCACTAATGGAATTCCAATTCCGGTACCTTGTTCCTTCGTTGTAAAAAACGGTTCTTTCACCTTTTCCAACACTTCCCTTGCCATTCCTGGCCCTTCATCTTTAAGCTTGATAATGTAAGTATCGTTTTCTAAAAATGTTGTTAGGGTAAACGTTCGTCGGTCTTTTTGTCCTTCATAAGCCTCAATTGAATTTCGTAAGACATTTAGCAACACTTGTTTTATCATTTGTTCATTTACATTTAATTTATTTGTCGTTTCAACCAAACGATAATTAAATTCAATGTCATGAAGGGTACATTCTGAACGAAAAATCATTAGCATGGAACCCATTAGTTCACTTGGTCCCAAAAGATTTTTCTCTAACTTCCTTCTAGTAATGGATAAAAAGTCTCCAATTATTTTATTCATACGATCAATCTCAGAACTAATCGTTTCGTAATACTTTCCGATATTATTCGAATGATTGGAAAGTTGAATGAAACCTTTTATTACAGAAAGGGGATTTCTCAATTCGTGTGCTACACCTGCTGACAGTTGCGAAACTGCCTGCATTTGTTGCTGATAAGACAACAATTGCTCAAATTTTCTTTGATATGTTTGATCTTTCACTAAAATAACGAACTGTTCGCCATCAACTAATCCTTGTAATAAAAGACTAACTTCTTCTGTTTTATATTCTAAATGCACATCTTTTTTCGTTTTAACTAATTCATTTAAAACCCTTGAATATTTATGAAAAAGAGGGTGTTTTATTTCATCATTTTTAAGTGAGAAATAAAAAACTTCATGAATTCCTAATCTGTCGTGAAGTTTATGCAAATGACTGTTGCACTGAACGAGGTTTTCATCTTGATCAATTTGAATTGCCGGAATAGAAATTTTCTCTAAAATATCGTTTGCACTTTGAACCATAGATGGTTGCTTAATTCCTACAATAAATATTTTATTACTTACTTGTTTCCCTTTACACTGAAAAACACACTTATCGCCATTATTTGATAACGTAAAAAGTTGTTTGAAAGTGGAAGGTTTGTGCTCCATGATTGAGTCAATAAACTGATTAAAATCCTCCATTGGCAAAATAGTTTCTCTTAAATTAGTTAAAGAACGGTGAATGTCTTCATCATCCGTCATCACTTCTTCTACAAGTAAGCTATCCGATAAAACAACACAAAAATCTGCCGAAAGATTAAAAAGTTCACGAACCATCTCCAGATCTAAAACCTTCTCTTTTCCTTTCATCACATAAATGCTCTCCTTCTCATAAAATACTTTTGTAGAAGTTTCAAGCAAAAACATCGATCAATTCATATGTCATTGTCACAAAATTCTCACATGTTTCATAATTATCATTTTATACGTTTATTACACATTGGTAAAGGAGGAAATTTTTTGAATCCTGTCATTAGAGACTTAATAAATGAAAAAGTTCGACAATTAACTTTAAAAGAGCTTATAAAATTAAGTAAGAAAGAAAATATCCCCTTAACGGTTAAAGAAGCTCGCCGTGTAATTACCATCATTCAGCAAGATACGTTTGACATCTCTAACCATAATCAAGTTAATAAAATTAGGGAAAAACTCAAAAAAGAATTTCCTAATCAGTATCAACAATTACTTCCGAAAATACAATCTTACGAACATTATTTGGAATAGAAAAAAAGAAGTTATCTCAAAAGCATTTTAAATTCAGAAAAACGAGTCAGGATTATGATCCTAACTCGTTTTTCATATCCATTTATATTTTTAGCAATTCATCTTTTAATGTTTCATGGAAAACGCGCTTTTTTAGCATCTCAATTTCTTTCCCGTACGGAGGTTTCTTGTCCTTTTTATCTATCCCTACGTAAGGAGTTTCTAAAATCTTAGGAATATTTGAAAATACTTCATGATATATAATACGTTCAATAGCATCAAACCCAATATGACCAAAACCTATGTTTTCGTGACGGTCTTTTTTAGCACCACAAACGTTCTTGCTATCATTAACATGAAGTACTTTGATTCTATCTAAACCAACAACTTTATCAAACTCTTGTAAAACAGAATCTAAATTGTTTACAATATCGTAACCTGCGTCATGAACGTGACAAGTGTCAAAGCAAACAGATAACTTTTCATGATGATTTACCCCATCGATAATAGTTGCCAACTCTTCAAATGAGCGACCACATTCTGAACCTTTTCCTGCCATTGTTTCTAAAGCAATTTGTACATCTTGATTTTGATCGATCACTTCATTTAAACCTTCAATAATTTTTGCAATACCTGCCTCAGGTCCAGCACCTACATGAGCACCTGGATGAAGCACGATCTGTTTCGATCCTAGAGCTTCCGTTCGGTCAATTTCGCTTTTCAAAAAGTCTACCCCAAGTTGAAACGTTTCTGGTTTTGTTGTATTGGCAATATTAATGATATACGGAGCATGAACGACAATATTCGAAATACCATTCGATGTCATATGTTCTTGCCCCGCTTCAATATTTAAGTCTTCAATCGCTTTGCGTCGAGTGTTTTGAGGTGCACCTGTATAAACCATAAATGTCGTTGCTCCATACGATGATGCTTCTTCACTTGCACCTAATAACATCTTCTTTCCACTCATTGAGACGTGTGATCCTAACAGCATGAATGGTCTCCCCTTTTCTTCTCTCTTCAATTAAAATTACCCTTTTCTCCGGGTTAATCTCCTCTGACGCTGCTCTCGTTGTTCCATTTCTTTCTTTGCTTTTTTCTTGTATCCTGGTTTTATTTTTTGCTTACTTTTTGGTTTCATAGGATGTGCTCCTTGTGTATTGAGTGGCTTTTGTGTAGGAGCGACTCTTTTTTCAATCGTTACCCATTCCCCATTTTTCAGTTCTTTATGAGTAAAGTGAATGCCTTGTTTTTCGAGCTTTTCAATACTTCTTTGATCAGAACGACCATATAACGTCATCGCAATACCATCCCACCCAGCTCTCGCCGTTCGACCAACCCGGTGAATATAATATTCCAATTCTGTTGGAATTTCGTAATTAATAATATGACTAATTCCTTTAATGTCCATTCCACGAGCAACTAGATCAGTTGCAACTAAGTACTGAATTTCCGCATCTTGCAACCTTTTCAATACTTTTTTACGATGACGAGGCGTCATCCCACCATGAATACAATCAACATTTAACCCTTTTGATTGAAGAGTTTGATAAACATCGTCTGCAGATTCTTTTGTATTTGTGAAAATAATCGCTAAAAATGGATTCAACACTTTCGTTATTTTCACTAATATATCCTTACGATTACGGTCTCTGTCGGGAATAAGCCAGTGATGGATGTTCTTTGGTGATGCACCTTTCGCATCCACTTCCACTTGCTTTGGATTTTTCATATATTTTTGTAAAAATGGCTTTAGTTTTTCGGGAATTGTAGCAGAAAAAACAAGAAGTTGTAACTTTTCATGCATTCTTGCTGCAATGAGATCAACATCTTCCAAAAAACCCATATCCAACATTTGGTCTGCTTCATCCACAACTAACCCTTCAACAAATGCTGGTTTGAGGGCTTGTTGATTTAACATGTCTAATATTCGACCTGGTGTACCAATAACAATATGAGGCTGTTGTTTCACTTTTTCAATCATTCTTAAACGGTCCGTACCACCAACAATAAGCTGAGCTGTAATCGGCTCTTCACTAAAACTAGCATAGGATTTACATACTTCAAAAAGCTGAGTTGCTAACTCACGCGTAGGTGCGGTAATAATGAATTGAGTTGTCGGTTCCCCAGCCTTCACTCGATTTAACATCGGCAAAAGAAAAGCTAATGTTTTTCCTGTACCTGTTTGTGATCGACCAATGACATCTTGTCCATTTTTTATCGCGGGAATTAACCTTTCTTGAATATCGGTAGGTAATGTAATTCCTTCACTTTCTAATCCATCAATTAAAAAAGATTTTAATTGGAATCTGTCAAAATTATGCTTCATTTTTTTTCCTTCTTTCTTCTAAACGAATCATTAAACTCTAATATATCATTTTATCATGAAAATATAGGCAAATGCCAGTTGATCTTATTATTACAAAAAATAATTTTCACTCCATACTTCTATTTCACTTTTTTACCTTAAATGAGCATGTGCCTATAACATTTCAATCATAAATGCATATAACTAAATGAGAAGGTCATGTTTGAAAGGATGATCAAAATGTTCGGCCCTCCACCAATCCCATACAATCATATCCCATATCCTTCTCAATCATTTTTCCCAACTAGTGGCCCTCCCATGCCTCCAGTTTCAATACCGCATGGAGCTGCTCAGAACACTGGTTTTTTATCAAAGTTATTTGGAGGAAGTTCTGCTGTTAGTAATGCAACCTCTACATTAACTTCAGGACAAGGAATGAACCTTGGGCAAATGATTGGGATGGTTCAACATGCTCAAAAAGCGATTCAAACTGTTCAAACTGTTGGCCCTATTATTCAACAATATGGTCCAATGGTTAAAGCTCTTCCACAATTAATGCAACTGTTGTCTGCTCAATCAAAAAACAGCGATTCTTCCAATACTTCAACAAAAACAAAAAGTTCTTCAACTGAAAAGAAGTCTGTTTCCAAAAAAATGCCTTCTAAAAAAAGCGATGACATTTCTAAAAAGAAAAAGAATAAATCACGTCACCCTTCTAAAAAAACGACAAAGCCCATGAATAAAAATAAACAGAAATCAAATAATATACCTGAACCAAAGTTGTATATATAATTTGTCAAAACCTCTGATATTAAGGAGTTTTTTCTGTTTTTTCTATTGACTAATTCATCGGAACATAGTAAAATTTTTGTTTTGTTTCATTTTATGTTATAATAGGAATACTATTGCATTGGAGGAATGTCTATGTTTAATGTGGGAGACAGTGTTGTATACCCTTATCATGGGGCTGGCACAATCAAAGATATGGAAGAAAAGGATATTTTAGGAGAAAAACACATCTATTTTGTTGTGTACTTTCCACTAAACCACGTAACTTTAATGCTTCCTGAAAACAGGATCAAAGAATCTGGTCTTCGCAAAATTATCGAGAGCAATCAACTTGATGAAGTTGCTACTGCCCTAAAAACAAGTGAAGTTCCTGAAAAGAAAGAAGCAGCACGACCTTACTCCAAAGAAAATGAAACATTGCTTAAATCAGGGTGCATATTAGATGCAGCTAGCGTCATTGCTAACCTTACATCAAAACAAGGTGAGCGAAACAACGGTCTTCATATGGAAGACAGAAAAAATTTAGACCGAGCGAAACAGTTTATCATTAGTGAACTAATGCTCGTAAATGAAATGAGTGAAGATGAAGCATTAAGCTTTATTGATGAAAATGCTCACGGTGCATAGATTTCATATAATAACGGATTCCTAATTTATAGGTATCCGTTTTTTATTTGCTTATCACACCGTTTGTTTGTTTTTCAATACGTCAGCATTTATAATTAACTTATAACTATTTTATTATTCGATTTTCTCTTCCATATATTGAAGTGTAAAAGCTTATGAATACAGTATTGGAAGGTTTCATTTATAAGGAGGATAACGATGGAAGTGATTAAAATTTCCCCAAGAGGTTACTGCTATGGCGTTGTTGATGCAATGGTTTTAGCTAAACAAACAGCACAGAACTTAGATTTACCTAGACCTATTTATATATTAGGGATGATTGTTCACAATAAACATGTTACCGATGCATTTGAAGAAGATGGGATCATCACGTTAGACGGTCCTAATCGCTTAGACATATTAAAACAAGTAGATAAAGGAACCGTTATCTACACGGCTCATGGCGTATCTCCTGAAGTAAGAGCTGTAGCGAAGGAAAAAGGATTAACAACCGTCGATGCCACATGCCCAGATGTAACAGTTACTCATGACCTTATTCGTAACAAAAAAGACGAAGGATACGAGTTTATTTATATCGGAAAAAAAGGCCATCCTGAACCAGAAGGAGCACTTGGCGTTGCTCCAGACATAGTTCACCTCGTAGAAAATGAACAAGATGTGGAGAACCTGTCATTAAAAAGCGATAAAATATTAATCACAAACCAAACGACAATGAGCCAGTGGGACGTTTCAAATATTATTAAAAAATCATTAATTAAATATCCACAAGCGAAAGTTCATAATGAAATTTGTAATGCTACACAAGTACGTCAAGAAGCAGTGGCTGAGCAGGCAGGAAAAGCAGATCTTCTTATTGTTGTTGGAGATCCTAAAAGTAATAACTCAAATCGATTAACTCAAGTCTCAGAAGAAATAGCAGGAACACCTTCTTACCGTATATCGAACGTAAACGAATTAGATTTAGAGTCGTTGAAAGGAATACAAACTGTTGCCGTTACTTCAGGCGCCAGTACTCCCACACCAATAACAAAAGAAGTGATTACTTTTTTGGAAAACTTCGATGAGGAAGATCCTCACACGTGGGATACGACAAGTACTGTAAAACTGACAAAAATTCTACCTAAAATTAGAAAGAAAAAGACACAAGGTGCTTAATTCTTTTAACATTAAACGATAAGAGACGATGCATACGAGCACCGTCTCTCTTTTGTCATTTATCAACCAACACTATAAAAATCGAAAAGGATCCGTATGAACGTCGGAAACAACCACTTCTGTTGCATATTTTTTTTCATTTAAAAAAGTATGAATTTTTTTCCGAACGCCTTCTTTCATGATTTTCTCTACGTTATGACCAGGATCTACCATCATTAATCCCTCCATCATCGCATCGTGAGCCACATGATAGTATAAGTCACCTGTGACGTAAACGTCAGCCCCTTTATGCAATGCTGTAAACGTATATTTATTTCCATCTCCGCCAAGAACAGCAACTTTTTTAACTTTTCGTTGTCCTTCTCCTACAACTCTTAACCCAGAAACATCAAAAGCTTTTTTTACTTTCATAGCAAATTCATCAAGTGTCATTTCCTCTGTTAAATAACCGATTCTACCAAGACCATAAGCTTCTCCTGAAGATGACATGTCATAAAGGTCATAAGCTACTTCTTCATAAGGATGTGCTTTTTTCATTGCTTGAATCACGTTCTTCTCAATCGAACCATGAAAAACACTTTCGATTTTAAGCTCATCAACAAATTCCATTTCTCCTTGCTTTCCAATAAAAGGATCCGTTCCTTCACCTGGTTTAAAGGCACCTTGGCCTTCTGAAGAAAAACTACAGTGACTATAATTTCCTATATGTCCGGCTCCAGCTGATCCTATCGCTTCCCTCACAACATTCGCTTGTTCTTTAGGAACAAATACTACCAATTTTTTCAATGGGTCAATCTCTGTCTCTACAAGAACCTTTACGTCTTCTAACTCCAACGCTTCAGCCATTAAATCGTTTACTCCACCTGGGGCTACATCTAAATTTGTATGTGCAGCATATACAGTAATGTCATGTTTGATCAGCTTTTCAATCGTACGCCCGTATGTCTGATCTGTTCGCAATGCTTTGATTGGTTTAAAAATGATAGGATGATGAGCAATAATTAAATCAACCCCTGTTTCAATTGCTTCATCCACAACCGGTTCTAGTACATCTAAGGCTACCATCACTTTTTTAATTGGTTTATTTAGCGTTCCAATTTGTAGTCCAATCTTATCTCCTTCTAGAGCGAAAGACTTCGGGGAAAATTGTTCAAACGCTTGAATGATCGTTTGTCCATTAGCTTGTTTCACGATAATTCCTCCTTCAGCCAAGTTAGCTTTTTGATAATTTCTTCCTTTTTTCCTACGAGTTTTTCTTGGTCACTAGCTTGCTCTAATTGGTTATTTATTTTTTCTAATTGATTCATTTCCCTATTCCATTTAACTCTAAAAGCATGATTTTTTTTATTCAATAAACACGGCCCCATCCATATTTCTTTCTCCATTTCCATTCCATAATGCTTCTTTGAATCACCACGTTCAGCAACTAATATTTCATATACATGATTATCTTCTTCAATAATTTCTTCATCAACTAAACACCATTCATTATCGAGCATCCAACGCCTAATGTGGTCAGCTGCGACATTTGGCTGAAGTACTAATTGTTCTACATCATTTAAAAGAGCTTTCCCATTTTCTAAAATCGACGCAATCAAAGGCCCTCCCATTCCAGCAATAACGACGGAATCTACTTTCTCATTTTCTAATACCGACAGACCATCTCCTAGTTTAGCTTTAATGAGATGACTTAAATTGTATTTATTAATTTGATCTATCGCTGAGTTCAATGGTCCTTCGTTTACTTCACCTGCTATGGCTTTCGTACACTTTCCTTGTTTTACTAAATGTACCGGAAGATAGGCATGGTCAGATCCAATGTCAGCAAGGACTGCGCCATCCATGACAAAATGTCCTACTTTTTCCAATCGTTTTGATAAGTAATATTCGTTCACATTGTTCACCTTAATTTCTATATTTTTTAGTTAAGCGCTATTATTAAAGCAGTAAAAAGTATTAGAAAAAAGAAGGATACAAAGACCCTTCTCTTCATGGTAGTTATTCATTTTCAGCTAAAATATATTCTGTAACAGCGTCTGCTTCTTCCCCACTTACTAAATCTGCAGGCATTGTTCCAGGCCCTTCAGAGATGGCATTTAAGATGTCTTCGCTTGAATGCTCCCCAGTATCTAAAGCTGGTCCTGCACCGCCTTCTAATTCCCCACCGTGACAAGATGCACATTGCCCTTCATAAATACTTTCACCGAGTTCAATTGGATCATCAAATGTTTGCTCCTCATTATTTTCTTCCCCATTTTCTGTAGCAGTATCAGGTCCAAGATTTATACCGACGAATGATAAAACGATAATCAAACCAATCCCCAAGATGGCTGTCACAGCAAAAGGAAAAAGTGGTTTTCCTCTCATGTTATGTACCTCCCTTAACGTTTCTCTAAGATAATATCCCCAACGTTTTCACATTGTATAACTCTATTATATTGTATATGAAAATGGCTCAATAGAAAAGTATTTATACACTTTTAACTCGATTGAAAAAACTCAGTCATCAGACGAGGGTCATTTGTGATAATCGCTTCTACATCAAGACGTTCACATTTCTTTGCTTCGCGAATAGTATGGACGCGATACACTCGGATAGGAACCCCTTTTTTACTCCATTTTCGATAGTATCGGGATGCTTGAAAACTGTGACGGATATGGATAGCATCTGCCTGAACTTTCTGAGCATACTTTGTCCCACGAAAAATCGGCGTTTTTGTAAGCAAAGCTGTTTTTATATGTAAGTTTTGACGCTTAATCTCTGAAATATACGGATGATAAAAACTAGAGATAACAACACGGTCCATTAATTCAAACTTTTCAATTTCTTCTAAACATTTTTTAACAAAAAAAGCAGGTTGGTCTGGCTGTTGCTTTAATTCCACATGTAAGTCAAATGCCGAATCTCTCGCCCAACGTAATACTTCAGAAAATGATGGTATTGTTTCTCCCCGAAAAGATTCATGAAAAGAACGACCTGCATCAAACTGCTTTAATTCTTGTAACGTAAAAGAACGAACAGCCCCTCGCCCATTTGTTGTCCGATCAATAGTTGGGTCATGAATAACAACGGGAACATGGTCTTTTGTTAACTGAAGATCAAACTCAATGCCATCAATCGGATAAGATGCTGCGGATACAAAAGCAGCCATCGTATTCTCGGGAGTATAGCGCTTGTTTCCTCTATGAGCAATAATCTTCATTAAAGTAACTCTCCTTTTTTCATTATATTCTTTCCACTAATATTAATCCGATAAACAAAAGAATACCAGTCGCTCCGGCTATGTATAAATAATGATACCGATAGCGCCAACCTGCTAAAATCCAAGCTAAACATAATATTACAATGCCAACACCTATGTATACTCTATTATTTGAGAATAGTAAATCAATGCTAATGACCGTCGTTATGAAAGAAATAAAAGAAGCTAAAATGACATAAACATGGGCAAACACCGACTTGTTATAATGATAAAAGCGAGCAATAACAATACATACTCCTAGAAATACAACGAGAGTAACAACTTGAAAGATTTCCGAGAGTTGTGTGAAATATACCACAAAAGCAATAACTAAAAGAAGCAAAATCATGATCGAAAAACTAATTAAAGCTTTTTTAGCATGGGGAAGATAGGAAGATTTCTGAATTGGATCAACTTGTTTTTTTTCGCTTCCTTCCATATAAAGACTAAGTAAAAATTGACAATACGTTTCTGGGAGTAACTTATTTTCTTGCCATTTTTTTATTTCTTTGATGATGATTTGCTTTTTTTCATCCATAAAATCACCTTTCTTAATGAATCATTAGTTATTATATCGTACGAGCATATAGGTTTATATAGCTTTAACTGGAGAAAAATTTACTTTAAAGAATTTAACATAATAGGAACCACTTCATTATTATATACGATAAAGAATAACCTTGTTTTTTAAATTTAAAAAAAGGTTAGCTATATTAGCCAACCTCGCCTTTCTAATTTAACTCATATGATTGTCTAAGGACTTGAATGGGGTGTCTTACTTCTTTATCGGTAAGCTGATCAAATTGATTTTTACACATGCCGCATTCTGTCACGACATAATCACTTTCAGCCATACTTTTCGAGTCTACCATTGTATCTCCTAATGCCATGGAGTAAGAATACTTTTCTTTTTTAAAACCAAATGTTCCACATTGACCACAGCAACCAGCTGCCATATCTTCAATTTGATAACCAGGAATGAGCTCTAACATATCCATAGCCGGATTACCAATCCCTTGACCTTTCATATGACATGGTGCATAATAAGCTGCTTTATCATTAAGTGCTGAAAGCGAGTCGTTTAACTCTCCTTTTTCATACAATATGCGTAAATATTCATCTGCATCATAGACATTTTCAGCTAAGCGTTGCGCTTCTTCTGTTTGCATATAACCTGGATACTCTTTTTTCATAGCAAGAGTACAACTAGAGCAAGTCATAACGACATCATACCCTTGATCTACATAACTTAGAAAACTATCTATATTGGATTGAGCATTTTTCTTCCCTGCTTTCATTTGACCGTTTGCAAACATAGGTACTCCGCAACAATTTTGTTTAGGAACAGCGACTTCAATCCCATTATACTCCATGACTTTCACAAATGAATCCGCCACATCTGGTGCATTGTACGTTGCATAGCATCCAGCAAAATAAGCTACTTTTCGTTCTGTTGTAGATTCTTTAATTTTGTATTTTCGTTTAAAATTATTAAAACGGTATTCTGGGAAGTTTCTCTCTGCAGGTATTTCCATTATCCATTCCATCACTTTTCTAGCAGGTTTTAATTTCATTGTAGCGTTCGTCACTGGAGCAAACGTCGATGCTAGTTTGCCAACCCATTCCGCTTTACTTAATACGATATCTCTGAATTTTGTACCAACCTCTTCCGCATGTGTTTCTTTTAAATAGGCGGTTAAAGAGGAAACATGAATATTCTCGGGACAAGTTCTATCACATGTTCCACAAAGAGTGCAAAGTTCGATAGAAGCATCGTCAAGAATCCCTTGATTTTGCGTCATTCTTTGCAATTCAGGTCCTAATTGTTTAGGTCCCCCAAACTCGGTTGACACGGAAGATATTGGACAATTTACCGTACATGCATGACATTTCAAGCATTGATCGTAGGATGCTTCTAAGCTTGGTTGATATAACATTTTTCGTCCCTCCTCTTATTTTTCTCATCCATTGAAGTAAAAGGGACGGAGTAACTAGAACTTATTGTATAAATCCCACCAGAAATCCAAGTTTCCGACCAAGGCATCTTACTACTTGAACCTATATAAAAGATATTATTAATTGGATCAACTAATGTCCCTTCGCTCGTTATCGGTAGAGATAGTGTTCGATCACTTAACCCTGTCGAGACCTGCTCTAGCCCACCACCTAAAATTCCACCAGAAGCTACAACAAGCTGTTTTAATTTAATAGCCTGCGGTTTTGTTTGATTTCCCGTTAGCACTTCTGTAACAACTCCATCATATACTTTCGCATGAAATACTGTTTCATCTTCATAAAATCTAACACCTTTTTTCACTGCGTAATGATGAAGTGCGTCATGCAACCGAATTGCTGCTGCATTGGGAGGTAATCCAGGCGCTTCCGTTACCGGTCCAATGGAATCATTTAAATCTTCTATAACATCTTTATGATTTACCATACCTAGACAACTCGGAAAAATCATCAAGTCTGGCGTAGCGATTTCTTTTGTCCTCATCTCATTTTTCAGTGAGGTGATAAAACGAGCTCTGACCTGTTTGTCATCCATTGCTCTTGCCGCATCCACTTGAGATAAGACTCGACCTGAACCTTTAAAGAAATCGACTGTAACAGTTGAAACATTTAAATCAGGACGTTCTTTCATTAAATTTTCTTTTACATAGGTAGGTTGGAAATCAATGATTCCATTTAAACCTACAATCAAAATATCCCCCTTATTAGGGATTGGTCGAACTGTAGTTGGATACAATGCTGTATTTTTTACATAACCTGCGCCAGTTACGACCGGGGAAAGGAAATGAACGGAACCTTCGTAAGGAAGGTTTATTTCATTCATCAAAGCCTTGAACCATTCCACCGACTGATCAATGAGTTCTTCAGAAATGTTTTTTTGTAAGAATAAGTGTTTGGACTCATCTAAATTTTGAGATGATGATGGAATTAGATCCATGAAACCGGTGGATTGCATGATTTTACCTGTTCCTTCAGCAATCACTGCCACACGTTTATTTTCTTGTTTTGCTCTTATGGCCGTTAATAAACCAGCAAGCCCTTGACCAATAATGACAACATCAAACATAAGTCTCTCCCCCCTTTTTCATACCTAACGAAACGTAATTTATCCCATCCATTAATTCCAACTGTTTATTTGCAGAACCTGTAGCAATCACCCTCATACCTTTCGACCGTTTCTCTACGCCATTTTGTAAAGCGATTTCCGCTTCATCACTAGTAGCAACACCTTTTTCAACTGCCATTGCCGCTGCTCGGCGATAGCAAAACGTTCCTTGACAAGGTCCCATACCTAACCTGGTTCTTCTACGAATATCACCTAAGTTAAATTGTCCTTTTTCTGGTAAAGCAGACTCTATTTCAGCCCATGTAACTGATTCACATTCACATACTATGCTGTTATCTTTTAATAAATTAGCTTTAATGGAAGAGGCATTAACACCTGCCCACGAGAATAATTTCTTTTTAGCTACCGGAGTAAGGTTTATATTTTCCAATGCTTGTTTAGCTTCTCTATGAGGAACTGCTACCTCAGCTGTCTGGCAATTAGATGTAATCCCCAGTTTTTCACAAACTAAATCTACCGTTTTCTCTGCCATGTATCGAAATGTCGTCAGTTTTCCACTTGTGATCGTAATGAAACCTTTTAAGCCATCTCGTTGCTCGTGATCTAATAACGCCATCCCTCGTGTGACATTTCTTCCACTTGCATCGCTAGATTCTGTTTCTTGAAACAAAGGACGACTTCCGCTAAAGGCTCTGATCATTCTTATTTGTGGTAATGTTGGAATCAGATCTTTCCCTTTCATAATCATATGCTCAAATTCTTCTCTTTGAAGCGATGTATCATCTGGATGTTCGACGTTTATGCCTGTTGTACCAAAGATTGTCACATTATGTGCAGGGACAAAAATATCTGCATCACCTGGCATCCTCAATCTGTTGATGACTTGTTTATTAATCCTATTGTTTAAAACGGTTAGCATGCCCTTGTTGTTAATGATTTTCATCGGCACGTTAGCAAGTTTTGCAATGTTCGCACTCCATGGGCCTGCAGCATTGACGACTAATTTGGTGTGAATTTGTTTTTCTTCTCCTGTGTATCGATCTTTAACAGTAATATATGATACCTGTGCATTAGTCGTTTCTATATGCGTCACTTCATGATACGTTAAAACTCTAGCACCTTTCTCCACTGCATCTGCTGTCACATCAACAAGCATTGTAAATGGATCAACAGCGCCATCAGGTATTCTATAAACTACTTCTGCTTTTCTATTTAAATATGGTTCTTCAGCAAAAGCAATCTGTAATGGAACTTCTTCAATT
This sequence comes from Salipaludibacillus daqingensis, assembly GCF_029891575.1. Taxonomy (GTDB): domain Bacteria; phylum Bacillota; class Bacilli; order Bacillales; family Salisediminibacteriaceae; genus Salipaludibacillus; species Salipaludibacillus daqingensis. The sequence goes on from NZ_JARZHF010000001.1 coordinate 473,530, forward strand.
GGAATACCAATGGTGTTGCACGCATTTACCCACTTCTCAACATAATCATCGGGATCATCAGGTACTTTCACAAACAAACCACCTGTTTCTTCAATCGAACCTGGCACTGTTTTCTTAAGAATTAAATTCTCTTGATAACTTTCAACCGCTGCTTCCTTATCTTTCACAGCGTATCTACCACCTGAATGCAACAAACCGTGATTTCTAGTAGATGTCCCATGTCCCAGATCGAATTGCTCGATCAATACAGCATTTACCCCTCTAAGTGCCAAGTCACGTAGAACCCCTACTCCTGTCATACCTCCCCCAATGACAGCCACTTCTGTTTCAAAAATTTCCATCTTGATCCCTCCTAGTATTTTTTCTAACCTTCACGTCTTATTTGTGAAAAACTGAGCAATTTCCGCATAAATAAAAGCCATAAAAACTCATGAGAATTCATCTCGCTGAGCTTTTATGGCTATCTCCTCTTCTCCAAGCCTTTATATTATCTTATGCTTTTAGCATATCATAAAGGGTCATTGTAAAAAGGTCTGTTTATTGAAGATATTGTGGCAGTTCTTATTCAAGAAAGTCTTTTAAACGTTTACTTCGACTAGGGTGGCGTAATTTCCGCAACGCTTTTGCTTCGATTTGACGAATACGTTCTCTTGTTACACCAAATACTTTACCAACTTCTTCTAACGTTCTCGTACGGCCATCATCAAGTCCAAAACGCAGGCGAAGAACATTTTCTTCTCGATCCGTAAGAGTATCTAAGACATCTTCTAGCTGTTCTTTTAGAAGTTCATATGCTGCTGCATCAGACGGTGCTAAAGCTTCTTGGTCTTCTATAAAGTCACCTAAATGGGAATCATCTTCTTCCCCGATTGGTGTTTCAAGTGACACAGGTTCTTGTGCAATTTTCAAAATTTCTCTAACTTTATCTGGAGTTAGCTCCATTTCTTTTGATACTTCTTCTGGAGTTGGCTCTCGACCTAAGTCTTGCAATAGTTGTCTTTGTACTCGGATCAATTTATTAATTGTTTCAACCATATGGACTGGAATTCGGATCGTTCTAGCTTGGTCAGCGATCGCTCGAGTAATCGCTTGACGAATCCACCATGTTGCATAAGTACTGAATTTGTATCCTTTATTATAATCAAACTTCTCAACTGCTTTGATAAGACCCATATTTCCTTCTTGGATCAAATCTAAAAACAACATTCCACGTCCAACATAACGTTTAGCAATACTTACAACTAATCGTAAATTTGCTTCTGCTAATCTTTTTTTGGCTTCTTCATCACCATCTTCAATCTTCTTAGCCAAATCAATTTCTTCCTTTGCAGAAAGTAATGGAACACGACCAATCTCTTTAAGGTACATCCGAACAGGGTCGTTAATTTTAATTCCTGGCGGCACACTTAAATCATTTAAATCAAAAGCAGCTTCCTTCTCCACTTGCTGGATACTTGGAACAGCTTCATTATCATTTAATATTTCTACACCTTGTTCACCAAGATATTCAAAGAATTCGTCCATTTGGTCAGAGTCTTGATCAAATGCACCTAACCTCTCCGTAATTTCTGCGTAAGTTAGTGTGCCTCTTTTTTTCCCTGATTCAACGAGCTGTTCTTTTACTTGATCGATGGTTAAATCACCTTCCGCCATTGGGCGAATTGGTTTCTCAGCCATACGACCCCTCCTTCCAATAGTTCACAACAATATCAGAATCGTTGGTTTTACTGTTTTTTCAAATCTAAACTTAATTGCAATACCGCATTAGCTATTCGAGCAGCTTCTTCAAAATCAGAAGCTTCTTCTGCTTGCTTCTGCTCTATTTTCAACTGTTCAATTTCCTTTTTCTTTGGAAACTGACGAATTTGTTTTAGATAATCGTGCAATACTTGCTCAGAAAAGTCCAAGTTCACTTTCTTCATTGCAAGTTCTGTCGCTTTTCTTCTTAACTCTTTATCATCAACCCATTCAATGAAATGAGAAGGATCAGGCTCGTACCCTTCCCCATAATAACTATAGATAAGTGCTGCTATAGCTTGATAGTTGTCATAATGAAAACCCCCGCCAATTTCTATCTGAACTTGTTCAGCTATTTGGCGTGACTGAAGCATAAGAGCAATAAGCTCTCGTTCTGCATTTTCATGTGCGGATAACATTTTTTTTGTTTGTTTCAACGTCTTCGCTTGAACAGCTTGATGCACTTGACGTTTTTCTTTTTTTTGCTGTGCTTTAAGTAATGTCGTTTGCTCTTGCTTTAAAGCTTCTAATGAAAGAGAAAATTCCTCTGCTAACTGCCTTAAATAATAATCTCTTTCTAACGCTCGTGGTAATTGGCTAATTTCAGAAAGAATTTGATCAATATATGTTAATCGATCACTTTCATTTTGAAGGTTTTTTCCACGACGGAAGAAGTCAAACTTAAAAGCCATCAGTGTGATATTTTGCGAAATAACTTCCTGAACAAATTGTTCCGACCCGTGTTTTTGAATATAATCATGAGGGTCATCTCCTTCTGGAAGTTTTCCGATACGAACTTGTGCACCAATACTTTCTAATATTTGTGCATTTTTATACGTTGCCTTCATACCTGCTGAGTCAGAATCGTAACAAAGAATAATTTTATCAGCATTTCTTCTAATCATTTTCGCCTGTGATTCTGTCAAGGCCGTCCCTAATCCAGCCACTCCATTGTCTATACCCGCTCTCCATGCCGATATAACATCAACATAACCTTCAAACAAAACTGCCTCATTTTTCTTTTTAATAACAGGACGTGCTTTATGAAAGAAATACAATACATCACTCTTATTAAAAACTTGCGATTCCGGACTATTTAGATACTTAGGATTCCCTTTATTAATGACTCGCCCCCCAAATGCAATCATATTCCCACGTCGATCCCATATCGGAAACATGATCCTGTCTCGGAATCGATCATATGGCTTTTGATCAAATTCTCTTAATCCTAACAGACCACATTCGGCCATCTCTGCCATCACAAAGGATCTTTTCTTCAAGAAACTCGAAAGAAAATCCCAAGAATTCGGAGCATAACCAATTTGAAATCGATCAATCATTTCTTTCGTAAACCCTCTTTTACGAAGATACTCCCGAGCTTCCCTTCCTTCATCTGAAACCGTAAGCACATGATGATATAGCTTAGCAGCTAATTCATGCCCTTCATACCAACGCTTCATCTGATCGCTAATCTCAGGCTTATTGTTTACCTTTTCATCTAGCTCAGGTAATGAGACATTTGTCCGTCCGGCTAATTTCTCAACCGCTTCGACAAAACTCATTCCTTCTGTTTCCATCACAAAAGAGAAGGCATTCCCTCCTGCCCCACAGCCAAAACAATGATAAAGCTGTTTATCAGGTGAAACAGAGAATGAAGGAGTTTTTTCACCATGAAATGGACATAATCCTACGAAGTTTCTTCCTTGCTTTTTCAATTGAACATATTCACTAATCACATCTACAATGTCTAATGATTGGCGAACCTCTTCAATTTTTTCTTCGGGAATTCGTTGAGTCAATTCTTTCACCAACCTTTTTCCCTTTATCTAAAAGGCAGGCTAAACATGAATTCGCCTTTCCTTTCAAATTTCCTGCTGATTTGACAAGGTTTTTCAATTATTGTTCAAAAATCATTCTGTTCTTTAGAATGATAAGAAATAACTTCATTTTAAAACGACTTGGCACCATGAACATTTGATTTGAAACGGACACGGTAACCCAATCGACAAAAACCTTGTTATTTTTCATTGGTATATGTTGTTTATTCTACATCCCTTTAAAAATTCCTTCTTTTTATTTCTATTTCCGAAGGTACATAGGAATAAATATCAACTACCAACTAAAAAGAAGTAGAGTAGTCCTTCCTGCTCTTACTATCTTTACCAAAAATCCAAGAAAAAGTCTTGACATTTGTAATTTATTTGTTCTCGCTGTTATTATGCATACATTTTATAACTTTTATCAAGTCACAATATTTCATTATATAGGATAATTCTAAATTACGCCATACTTATACTCAAAAATAAAGTATAAAATATAATTATGTACGCAACCTTAGATTTATTTAAACTCTAAACGAAAAATCGATCCAAAGAGACATCGTCTTCTTTTGAATCGATTTTACATTTTACAACTTTTTACTAAAAGGCTACTTTAGATTTCCTCGAACCATTTGATAAATCAAATTAGCTGTTTCTTCTACTGCTTTTGTCGAAACATCAATGACTTCACATCCGAGCTTTTCCATCACTTCTTCCGAATAAATAAGTTCCTCTTGAATGCGATCAAGTGTTGCATAACTCGCTTCTTCTTTTAAACCTAATGCTTTCAGTCGTTCAGCGCGAATCCCATTAAGTTTTTCAGGATTGATTTTTAATCCAACAATCTTCTCTACAGGTATAGAAAATAATTCTTCTGGAGGATCTACCTCTGGCACTAAAGGAACATTGGCTACTTTCAAACTTTTATGTGCCAAATATTGTGAAAGAGGCGTTTTAGATGTTCTCGATACACCAACAAGAACAACATCCGCTCTTTCTACTCCTCGAGGATCTCTACCATCATCGTACTTAACAGCAAATTCAATTGCTTCGACTTTCTTGAAATAATCCTCATCAAGAGTGTGCATGAGTCCTGACTCATTTTTTGGTGGAACATTCAAACGTTTTCCCACCATAGAAATAAGAGGTGTCAAAATATCATAAACAGGAATGTTATACTTACTTGCTTCTGCCAATAAATGTTCTCTCACTAATGGCAACACAACTGTGAATGCTATTACACCGTTATTTTCAAGTGCTTGACTAATCACCTCATCGACGATTGCCGTATCTTCTACATATGGGATCCGTCGTATGACTGATTTTTCTTCATCAAACTGACTCAACGCTGCCCTAACCACTAGTTCAGCAGTTTCTCCGACCGAGTCTGACAGCACATAAACAATGGAATAATCTTTTTGAGACATCATCTACCCTCCAGTAGTTAGTTGAGTGTTTATTTTATTATGCATGAATATCATTATTTGCAAGATAAACAAATGCTTTCGTAATATTTGTTTTTGTCACTCGACCAATAAGTTCATGTACCGTTGTATCATTTTCCTTCACTTCTCTAACGACTGGCAACCCATCAATTTGTTTACTAATCAGTTTATTAGCTACTTCTAACATCGAATCAGATGGTTTACACGTTGTGACATTTGGCATTCTCGTCATAATGATGCTAATCGGAACCGCCTCTAGATCTTGCTTCCCCATACTAGCTCGTAATAAATCCTTTCTTGAAAGAATTCCAACTAAATGGGCTTTTTTATTAACAACAAATAATGTGCCAACATCTTCCAAAAACATTGTGCAAATTGCATCATAAACGGAAGCTGATTCATTAACAACTACAGGGATTGACTGAAACTCTTTTACAGTTAACTTCTTCATCCGTTCGTTAAATAGTTGACCTCCCGTTTTGCCGGTGTAATAATAGCCAACTCTTGGACGAGCATCTAGAAATCCAGACATCGTTAAAATCGCTAAATCCGGTCTCAATGTTGCTCTCGTTAATGAGAGTTTTTCGGCAATTTTCTCTCCTGTAATCGGTCCATTTTCTTTTACTATACTGACAATCCATTCCTGTCTCTCGTTCAGTTCCATTTACTCACGCCCTCCGAACTTTGCCATGATCATTAATGATAAGACCACCCAAATGACAGGACTTATGAAAGGAAGGGTTTCCTATTACGGTGAAAACCTGCCTTTCAAAGACCTTTATAAATCTCATTATTCTTGTCACTTGTTTTCTTGTTATATTATACCTTACCCATCTAATGACTGAAAGAATTCTATTCTTCCGAATGAAAGACGATCGCTTGAAAATCTGCAAATAAGGTAATGATTGCTGCTACTTTATTCATTTGCGCCAAACGATTTTGTTTTGTAGCTGAATCTTCAGCCATTACCATAATATGATCAAAATAATCATGAATAGCTGGCTCCAAACTTTTTAACTGCAGATAAGCTTCTTCCATTTGGTTTTCTTCTAAAAATGCGATAATTTTGCTTTGTTTTTCTTCAGCGATCATATGCAATTGTTCTTCTTGCTTTTCGATAAACAAAGATGGATCAACTGAAACGTTAGGATCCGTTGCCTTTTTGGATATATTGGTCACTCTACTAAATGCTTCAACATCTTTTTTGAATGATGGAGAAGATAGTTGTTTCATCAAGAACGTTCCTTTATTAACAATCGTGCTCACTCGTCCAAGTTCGCGAGTTAAGATCGCATCTATCACATCGTAACGTATCCCTGAATCCTGTAATATAGCTTTATAACGTAATTTCACAAAATCTGTTAAGCCTGTCATTATCTCGTCTTTACTGCGTTTCAATAAGCCGTTCCTGTCAGCTAAATCAATCGCTTCTTTCATGAAATCAAATAAATCAATGTCCCATGCTTCAGCTACAACAATTTGCATAACACCTGCTGTCTGACGTCTTAGACCGTGTGGATCTTGTGAACCGGTAGGAATATTTCCGATTGCAAAGCTTGTAACTAATGTATCTACTTTGTCAGCAACGCTAATAAACGATCCTATAGAAGACTTTGGTAAAGGGTCTCCAGATTGCTTTGGTAAATAGTGCTCTCTAATGGCTTGAGAAACTTCTTTTGACTCTCCAGACTTCATCGCATATTCTTCACCCATTCGACCTTCTAACTCTGGGAATTCATTGACCATGTGCGTCACTAAATCAACTTTGGATAAGTGGGCCGCTCGTTTTGTATCTTCTTTCTCTTTAGAAGAAGCACCAACTTTGTTCGCAAGATTAACAGCTAATTCTTCTACTCTTCTCACTTTGTCAGCAACAGATCCTAAATCTTCGTGATAAACTATCGATTCTAGCTTTGAAAAACGAGTATCAAATACCTTTTTTAAATCTTCATGATAGAAAAATTCTGAATCCGCTAGTCTTGCCCTGAGTACTTTTTCATTTCCTTTCTGAACATTTTCTAAATGGCGATGATCCCCGTTTCGAACGGTTACGAAATACGGCAGAAGTTCACCCTCGCTATTTTTTACTGGGAAATAACGCTGATGTTCACGCATAGAAGTCACAAGGACATCATCAGGAACACTTAAAAATCGTTCGTCAAAACTTCCATAGAGAGCCGTTGGATACTCAACTAAATTATTAACTTCTTCAAGTAAATCCTCATCAATTGGAATCACCCAATTCTCTTCTTCAGCCATACGTTCAATTTGCAAACGAATCGCTTGTTTTCTTTCTGATGGATCAACAATGACGTGCTCACTTAACAGTGCATTAACATATTGTTCCGCTTGATCAATTTCAATTTTCTTACCAAGAAAACGGTGACCATATGAATAACGGTCTGTTTGAACACCTGTCATTTCAAAAGGAATTCGTTCATCTCCAAATAAGGCAATTAACCATTTGATTGGTCTAACGAATCGAAGGTCATTAGCACCCCACTTCATATTTTTAGGAAAAGGAATGCTAAGAATGACTTCTCTTAATTCAGGAAGGAGTGCATTGACTGAGTTACCTTCAAAATGCTTCGTTACAAATACATATTCTTCTCCTTTTATTTCTTTAAAGTATAAATCATCAACGGACACCCCTTGTCCTCTAGCAAACCCCTGTGCTGCTTTCGACCATTCCCCTTGATTATCAATCGCTATTTTTTTCGATGGACCTTTCGCTTCTTCTTCTATATCTGACTGCTTCTCTACCAGTTCGGAAACAATAACTGCTAGACGTCGTGGTGTCGAATAAGCTTCTATTTTGTCGTAAGTTAATCGGCGCTCATTCATCCATTTTTCTGTTCTAATTTTGAGTTGATTCATAGCATCTGAAACAAATCTCGCTGGCATTTCTTCTAAACCAATCTCTAGTAAAAATGTACGATTACTCATCTTGATCATCCTCCTTCACTTTCAACATTGGGAATCCGAGTTCTTCTCTCACTTGATAATATTGTTTCGCACAATTACGTGCTAAATTTCTAACTCTACCAATATAGCCCGTTCTTTCTGTCACAGAAATGGCACCTTGGGCATCCAATAAATTAAAAACGTGCGAGCATTTTAATACATAATCATAGGAAGGAATCACGAGGTTTTCCTCTAGAGCTCGTCTTGCTTCATTTTCATACATTGCAAATAATTCAAATAACATTTTTGCATCTGCGACTTCAAAAGCATATTTCGACTGTTCAAACTCATTTTGCAAAAAAACATCTCCATACGTAAAACCATTGACCCACTCTAAGTCATAAACGTTTTCCTTATCTTGAATATAGGAAGCAAGCCTTTCGATTCCATAGGTGATTTCTACCGAGACTGGACTTGCATCTAGACCGCCTACTTGCTGAAAATACGTAAACTGAGTGATTTCCATGCCATCTAACCATACTTCCCAACCTAATCCCCATGCTGCAAGGGTTGGCGCTTCCCAATTGTCTTCAACAAAACGAATATCGTGCTCTTCTGGCTTAATACCCAATTCCGTTAAACTTTGCAAATAGAGTTCTTGAATATTATCAGGAGATGGTTTCATAATCACCTGAAATTGATGATGCTGGTATAATCGATTAGGATTTTCTCCATAACGTCCGTCGGATGGTCGTCTAGACGGCTCCACATAAGCAACGTTCCATGGTTCAGGTCCAATACTCCTTAAAAAGGTCATAGGATTCATCGTTCCTGCTCCCTTTTCCACATCATACGGTTGTAAAATCAAACAGTCTTGTTCTCCCCAAAATTTTTGTAACGTCAAGATCATCTCTTGTACATTCATACTTATCCCTCCATATATTCATTATTAACAGTTGCAGGGTGATAAAGATTTTTCAACTGCTACAGTTTTGTCTTCAAATTTCAATGCTAAGTATAATCATAAAAAAACTCTCGTCCCTATGTCCATTTAAACGGACATAGGGACGAGAGTAACCCGCGGTTCCACCCTACTTGCACGATACTCGTGCCACTTTAAAAAGTGTGCTCCAGAACGCCTTCCTTACTGTCAATACGCTTAGCTTCCACCATTCTAAGCTCGCTTTTAAGTATCGAGAGAGTAAGTACTACTTTCTATCCACGCACGCTATTTGCTTATTTTCAAAGCTTACTGAAAAATATGTCACCTGTCAATGTTTTCATTAGATAATCGCTCCATCTGATCTAAAAATCGCTTTGATTTGAGATTAACCCCTACATACTCTTGGTAATACATTTCAAGTACTTCTTTTAACTGTTTTTTTGTTTCATCTTTAACTGTAATATGACCAATTCTTGTTGGATTTAATTGCTGAAAAAGACGTAATAACTTCATTACGGTAGGTAACACTTTTAAGTGATAAGAGTCTTCCATAAGACATTTCCTGCAAAGCGCTCCTCCAAACTTCAGTGAAAACATAAAAGGAAGTTCAGGACTCCCACAATGAGAACATTGATGAAGAGTTGGTGTAGAACCAGTAAATGTTAACATTTTTGTTTCTAATATTCGTAATAAGATTTCACCATCTTCTCCCTCATCTAAATGATGAAGAAGTTGAAAAAGAAGTTCAAATAAATAAGGGTTACTTTCTTGATCTTCTGTCAATTTATCTAGAAGCTCTACCATATAAGCAGCGTATGCTGTTAACATTAAATCACTACGAATATTTCGAAATGAATCAAGAATATCTGCTTGATTTAATGTTCCTATCCCTTTTGACTTCTGATAAACGAAAGACCCATAAATAAATAGCTGTGAACTTGAAGCAAAACGACTTTTTGGCTTTTTAGCACCTCTTGCCATTAATGCAATTTTACCGTTTTCTCTAGAATAGATTGTTAAGATTTTATTCGTTTCCGAATAATTAGTTGTTCGAATAATAATACCTTCTATCTTATCCAACACGTTATCACCTGCATTCATTAAGGTGATCGAAAGGCCATCATTATTCTAGAGAATCATTCTCCTCCATCGAATCATCCTCTTCATCAGGGGATGATTCAGCTTGATCCTGATCTAGCTGTTTGTATAACAGATATGATTCAACATTGCCTGTCATGGAGAATACTCGCCAAGATAACTGCCTCATCTCGCCACTCCACCTTTCTTGAAACAGACGTAATAAATACGTTTCATATCTGTTATGATGGCCTTGATCTGCTATTTTCATGTCAAGGAAAAATTGACATTTCTACCTCTAATCTTCTAATAATAATTCTTCACTCGTCACTCGTCAGCTCCTACGCCAATGATCAAAGAGCTTTCGCTTTTCTTTTAATATTCGTCTTTATCGTAACCGAAGTCTCTTAAATATTTCGGTTTGTTTCTCCAGTCTTTTTCAACTTTCACATATAATTCAAGGAAAATCTTCGACCCCAGTATTTTTTGGATATCTTCTCGAGCTAATTTCCCGACTTCCTTTAACATTTTTCCTTGTTTGCCAATTATAATTCCCTTTTGTGAACTCCGCTCCACAACAATAACAGCACTTACATACACGGTGTCTGTATTATCCCTTCGTTTTACTTGCTCCATTTCAACTGCTATGGAATGAGGAACTTCTTCATGAGTTAAGTGAAGTACTTTTTCGCGAATCATTTCAGACATAAGAAAACGTTCTGGATGATCTGTCACTTGGTCTTCTGGATAAAATTGAGGGCCTTCATCTAAATAAGAGTAAACTTGTTCAAGGAGTTTAGGTACATTATTTCCATTGAGTGCTGAAACTGGAATTACTTCTGTGAACGTTAATAAGTTACTGTATTGTTGGATAATCGGCAAGATATCATCTGGGTGAATTTCATCAATTTTGTTAATAATTAAGAAAACTGGCGTATCAACATTTTTCAATCTTTCGATGATGAACTCATCTCCACGACCTTTCCCTTCTTTTGCATCAACAACAAATAATACAACATCGACTTCTCTTAGCGTAGTTTGAGCAATACTAGTCATAAAATCGCCTAGACGATGTTTTGGTTTATGAATACCAGGTGTATCAATAAAAACAATTTGTCCTCTTTCTTCCGTATATACTCCGTGGATACGATTTCTTGTCGTCTGCGGTTTATCACTCATTATCGCAATTTTTTGACCTAATATTTGATTTAGTAATGTCGATTTTCCTACATTCGGTCTACCGATTAATGCAGCGAACCCTGACTTTTTTTCTTGATTAACCATTTAAATCCTCCGGTGAAAAGGCTCCGGGAAGTAAATCCGCAACCGTCCATTCTGATGTATTATTTTTTAAATTCGTTAAAAACACTTTCGTTTCTGGCTGTAAGAGCTCTGACATCACTTGTCTGCATGCACCACAAGGCGAAACAGGTCCTTCTGTATCAGCAACAACCGCAATAGCCTCAAACTTCCTTACTCCTTCTGATACCGCTTTAAAAATAGCCGTTCGTTCAGCACAATTACACATACTATAGGCCGCGTTTTCAATGTTACATCCTTGATATACTTTACCGTCTTCCGATAAAAGTGCTGCCCCCACTTGAAATTTAGAATAAGGTACATATGCTTTTTCTCTAGCATTTTTAGCTTCGTTTAATAATTTTTCCATTTCCATTTCCATCATCCTTATCAAAAATTATATATACTACTACTTAAAACAATAATTCAAAAACTCTTGGGAGAAGAATCATCCCGCCAACAATCAACGCTGTCAATGCAAAAGCCAATACAGCTCCAGCAGCAACATCTTTGATTACCTTTGCTCGTTCATCATACGTTTGAACGACCAAATCGACTATATGTTCCAACGCAGTATTAATTAATTCCAATCCGATTACAGCTCCGATCACAATAGCAAGAATTGCTTGCTCTAATAAAGGAACTCTCAGGATTTGAGCTGCAATAAAGACAGTGACTGCTAATACAATATGAATTCGGAAATTCTGTTCATATCTCCACGTATAACGAATTCCTTTTGAGGCATAATCAAAACTCTTTTTTAGACGGCTCCACGAAACAAATGGTCGCTTATTTTTTGATTCCATGGGCATCAAGAATATCCTCTTGTTTAATAAACATTTTTTCTTCATTTTCTTTAGAATCATGATCATAGCCTATTAAGTGCAGGAATCCATGAACAGCCAAAAAACAGAGTTCTCTTTGAAAATCATGGCCATATTCTATTGCTTGAGCTTTTGCTCGAGGAATTGAAATGATAATATCTCCTAAAAGATTAGGCATACTCATTTGATCGCTATTTACTTCGTCGTCCCCTTCATTTAACGCAAAAGACAATACATCAGTCGGTCGATCTATGTCTCTGTATTCTTTGTTAAGCTCATGAATTCTTTCATCCGAAACAAACGTAACTGACAGCTCAGATTCTTTCGGTATCGCTTCTTTTATAAGGGCCGTTTCCAATACGTTGCCAACCAGCTTCTGCTCATCAGTGGATAAGGCATCCGTTTCATCTATGATATCGATAATATAAGTGGTCATTCTTTTTCCTCCTTGTCTTTTGAAATCTCATCGTCAGGGTACTCAATTCTCGAATGAAAGGTACCTTGTAATGTTTCACAAATGGATGTTGCTATCGTGTGAAGTTCTTTCATCGTTAAATCACACTCATCAAACTGTTCATCTTTTAATCGATCAGAAATTATTTTTCTTACAAGGCTTTCAATCTTCTCTTTTGTTGGTTTTTGCATAGATCTAACTGCAGCTTCTACACAGTCTGCAATTCCAACAATTGCCGCCTCTTTTGATTGTGCTCTAGGGCCTGGATAACGATAATCAACTTCTCGGACTTCCTCTCCTGATTCTTCGTTCTTTGCCTTATGATAGAAATACTTCAATAGTGTTGTACCATGATGTTGTTCAGCAATATCAATAAGTTCTTTAGGCATCTTATATTTTCTTAACATTTCGGCCCCATCGTATGGGTGTGCAATAATAATTGTTCTACTTAATTGCGGTGAAATCGTATCATGTGGGTTATCAATTTTCATTTGGTTTTCGATAAAAAAGTGTGGACGCCTTGTTTTTCCTATATCATGATAATAGGCTCCCACTCTTGCTAACAATCCATTCGCTCCAACAGATTCACAAGCTCCTTCTGCTAAGTTAGCTACGATTACGCTATGATGATATGTGCCAGGAGCTTCTAACAAGATCTTCCTTAACAAAGGATGATTTGGATTTGACAACTCGATTAATTTTGTCGTAGATAAAATACCAAATCCTGCTTCAAAAAATGGAAGGAGACCGATTGCTAACACAACAGAAATAAAACCTGCTATACCGGCGAAACCTAAATTTGAACCTATTTCGACCCATCCATACTGAGCATTTTTCAAAAGTAAAATAGCTAATACAACAAGAACATTAATAACAGACACAAAGATGCCTGTTTGAAGAATTCTCATCATGCGGTGCGACTTACTTAGGAAAAAGACCCCGGCTACTCCACTGAAAAATACAAGAATAGCGTGGGAGTAGTCTACAATACCGGATGCCTGATTATTAAACATAATACTAGCTACAATCGCAAAAACCATGCTAGTAAATAAAGCAACTCTTGAATGTAGTAATATCGTTATTAACATCGTTCCCATAGCAACAGGTGCAATATAAGTAATACCGTCAAGCTCAATAACGTGCATCATACTCACTAACTTTAATAGCATTAATGTTAGTGAATAGATAATCGTATACATTAACAAGTGTGTATTATTTGAACGCAATGATGTTTTTGCATCATTTAAGTAATATGCAAGCATCGTTATTAATAAACTAACAATAATAGCGAGACCTAAATACGGATAGCCCATCGTGATATCCTCAGTTAATCCAACAAGTGACAGTTGTTGATAAATTTCTGACGTGATGACTTGTCCTTCTTCAACGATTAACTGACCTTCTCTAATCATGACTGGCTCGACAAATTCTGCAGCTAGTTCTCTAGCTTCAGCAGTTGCTTCATCGTCTAACATGTAGTTTGCAGTTACACCATAGCGAGATATTTCTATCATAGCTCTAGTTAATTGAGGACTGACAGCTGACAGTTCCACTTTTCTTTCTACTTCATCTTTAGCAGAGTCTACTTGATTCATTTGTACTTCAACATTCATCACATCATACACAGCACTCGTCGTTGTTTCTTGTGCCATTTGCAAGTCATCCATAGACGCATTTAATAATGTTACCAACGTATCGTCAGATAGATTTTTTTCGGATTGTTCTGCTAAAAGATTACGAGTTCGGTCTAATTTTTCCTCATCTGTGAAATCTTCAATCTCAGTGTTCTGTTGGTCTTCCTCTTCAAAATCTTCGAGCTCTTCCTCCAACATTTCGATCTCATTTTCTCGATCTTCCACTTCTTCTTTTACTTGTTTAATGGTATGAAAGATATCTTGAATTCGCTCTATTTGATTTTGAGAGTACCTAGCCCTCAAAGAATAAACAGGCTCAACCGAATCATAAGCTTCTTGTTTTAATCGTTCTGTTTCTGTTTTATTTTCGATTGTTAAAGGCGAACGAATATCTGCTTCTGAAACGGTCCCTGTTTCTACTTCCAACGTATTAGGAATAATATTGGATACTAATAAACTGTATGTAACGATTCCTAAGATCACAAATAAAAATATTCGAATAAACCGATGATTTTTTAATTTTTTCCACCATATTTGTTGGTCAATTGACTTACGTTTGGCCACCATTCCCCACCCCATTTTAAAAAGCATCCATTGCATTCACACTGTCCACTTTTATGACTACCACCAGACATAGTCATTCATCTATCCCTCTTCGATAGATAGAGAGATAGATGACAATGAACAGTACATTTCATAAGAAAAGAAAAACTTCAAACATTATTTTGTTGAAGAGTCCTCTACCTCATATGCATCAATAATTCGTTGCACAAGTGTGTGTCGAACGACATCTGTGGATTCTAGGTGGATAAAGGCTAGTCCATCTACTCTTTTCAAGACATTCAACGCGACTTTTAATCCTGAATTCTTCCCTCTTGGTAAATCAATTTGTGTAAGGTCTCCTGTTACGACCATTTTTGAACCGAAACCAAGACGTGTTAAAAACATTTTAATTTGTTCTGCTGTCGTATTTTGTGCTTCATCTAAAATGACAAAAGAATCGTCTAACGTTCTTCCACGCATGTATGCTAATGGAGCAATTTCAATCGTTCCTCTTTCTAATAATCTTTCGGTGTGCTCTACACCCAACACATCATGGAGCGCATCATATAGTGGTCGCAAGTATGGATCGACTTTTTCCTTTAAATCCCCCGGTAAAAAACCTAAACTTTCACCCGCTTCTACTGCCGGTCTAGTTAGAACAATTTTCTTAACTTGTCCTTCTTTTAACGCATGAACAGCTAATACGACAGCTAAATATGTTTTACCTGTTCCAGCTGGACCTATCCCAAAGACAATATCATTTTTTCTAATAGCTGATACATAATGCCTTTGTCCTAGCGTTTTTGCCAAAATTGGTTTTCCCTTTGCCGTTACAGTAATTTTATCCTCATATAAATCAGTCATTTCATTTAATAACCCTCTATTTGCTAATTGAGAAGCATAGAGTACATCTCTTTCTTTCACGGATATTCCACTTCTAATTAATTTCAAAAGCATTCTTAAAATTTCTTCAACATTTTTTATTTTTTCTTCTTCGCCAACGATTGTTACCTCTTCTCCTCTTGCCATAATTTTTGTTGAAAAGGATTCTTCCAATCGTTGTAAATGTTTATCATTTGGTCCAAATAAAACTTGAACCTCGTTAGCACTTTGAATTGGTAATGCAATCGTTCGTTTATTTTCTATCAAATCGTCTCAGTCTCCTTGAATAATCGGTTGTTTTACCGCTATTTCATCCATGATTCGAAAGTGTAGGGATATCTTTACTTTACCACCGTCTACCATCTGGTGCAAAACTTTTTCATCTACTACTTCTGCTTTATCAGAAAACTTACCAAGTAACTCTTTTTTGCTCTCCTCACTCGCTATAGCAAGAGCTTCATCTTTTATTCTCTCTTTGTCTAAGGATTTTAACTCATATTCATCCGTGAACTTATAATTAAAGGGCATCGTTACACCGAACGGCTTCCATTTTATTGAAAAGGTTTCCTTTACTGTTTCTTCAGCGTCTAAACCTCTCCATCCCCAAATAGGTATCGTCACCTCTCCAATGCCAATTCCATGTTTTCTGTTAATATTCCCTGTAAGACTTTCTGCCATCAAATGGAGAGGTACCTTCACTTTAACTCCGTACCAAAACTCTCCAGTTACACTTCCTTTTGCTGCTATTATCCTTTGATCATCTTCTTTTCCAATTAATCCAGAAACGAGTATATCACCTTTTTCAACGACTTGATTTGTTTTAACCATCGCTTTTCCTTTTTCTACAAACATATCATGAATCACAGCTTTTCTTGAAGCAACTAGATGTCCCGAAATCGTTGGAGGAGCTTCTTCCACTATTTCCTTTTCAACTACTTGGAATTGATAGGACGCACCTTGCTTTGTGACGCCCACCCATGTAACCTCATCCATTTCGTTCATAATTTCTTGCTGGATTTCTTCAGGGGACGGCAAAAAATACTGAAATTTCCCTTTTTGGATACCTAATTCACTAATGGTTTCGTGCATTTTATGTTCCAGAGCAGGAGAAGCACCATCAATTTCAATTCCCCAAACCATATTAGATAGCGTGACAAGGAAAAGCAAAAATCCTATCACTCCAGCTACCATTCCTTTTCTTTGGTTTAGTTTACTTACTAAAAAGGGAATTCCTTTTTTTTCAATAAAAAATATTTTACAAGGAAGGTGCTTGGCCATTTTTTTCAGTTTCGAAAGGTCAGCTAATAAAACATTTGCTATGAATTTCTCCTCCTCTTCATATTTAATTTCCCATATGACAATATTTCTCTTCGCACATTGATTCAAAAATAATTCTGTAGAAACACCGGTCACTCGAATAGTCATATATCCTGAAGAACGCTGCACCCATTGATTTTTCATAGCTAAATCCCCTCTTTATTAAATGGTTTGGTCGTTTTTCCCATAGTAAGAAATTTGATGAATATATCCTTCAAGTAATATTTCTTCGGGTAAAATCGTCTTAATTACGAATCGTTCACCGGAAATTATCATTTCGCCTTCACTTAAGGCTAATCTAAGTTCATTGTTAGTGAATTTTATTAACCCTTTATGGTTTTCAATATAAATATGAACTTGCCCAATCATCGTGATCCTTGGCAAATCCATGACCACATCTTCAGGCAGGTCCATATGATCTACCATCCATCTTTTTATCCACATTTGGAATCGTCTCATACCGAACCCCCTCTTCCATCATATGTATGACTAGTTTTGAAATGCTATCACCTTAAAAAAGATTCAAAAGGGTAGAAAATACACTTTCCACATATCGATAAATGATCACACAAAAAAAGACGTGCACTATATAAGTGCACGCCTGACTGTTTTCACCTTATTTGTTTTCTCCGAGATTTTGGTTTCCCTAAAATCTCAGACCATATGACACCTTTAACTGCTTCATCTCTAGATATTTTACTGAAATCTAGTTTGATTTTATCTTTCTTTTGAAGAGTTAAATCATTATTTGTAATTGGGGAATTATCGGTTAAACTCCCTTTTTCTATTGCTTTTTGCTTTTGCTTTTGTATCCGCTCATACCTTTCGTTAAGCTCACTTTTCGATCGTTTGAGCTCTTCTTCAGCACCTCTAGGAAGCGATGACACAGTAGGCTCAGACTGACCTCTCGTTTCATATTGACGATTTGATCTGGATGCAGACGGTTGTGGTTCGGTTGGACGAGTTTCTTGACGAAAAATATCTTTCCAATCCACTTCTTGATCCTTTGACCCTCGTTGCTGAGTTTGCTGTTTTTGCTGTGAAGGGCGCTCTTGTCTAGTTTGTGGTTGCCCAGACTGCTTTTTCTGTTCTTCTTCTCCTCCACGACTACGAAGAAAGCTAATGATTGCAGCGATGACGAAAAAGAGAAGGAGCGGAGACTCAGCTATTAAATTGAATAAACCTTCCATTTCAGGTCGCTCCTTTCCTTAAAAGGAACAATGAGAAGTCCCTCTCTCATTCTTATTAGTAAGATCCTCTAGGGTTATTTTCATCATCCCCATCATCTGTTGCTTTACCGATGGAATCACGCATATCCGTATCCGCTTTAACGTTATTATAATTCATATAATCCATCACACCTAAGTTACCTTTACGTAATGCTTCAGACATAGCCATTGGTACTTCAGCTTCTGCCTCAACCACTTTCGCACGCATTTCTTCTACTCGAGCCTTCATTTCTTGCTCTTCGGCTACAGCCATTGCACGGCGTTCTTCCGCCTTTGCTTGAGCAATTTTCTTGTCGGCTTCTGCTTGATCTGTTTGAAGACCTGCTCCAATGTTTTTACCGATATCAATATCAGCAATATCAATAGAAAGGATTTCGAATGCTGTTCCTGCATCTAAACCTTTCTTTAGAACGGTTTGTGAAATCATATCTGGATTTTCAAGTACTTCTGCATGATTTTTAGCAGAACCAATTGTTGAAACAATCCCTTCACCAACACGTGCGATAATTGTTTCTTCACCTGCACCACCAACTAGGCGGTCAATGTTTGCTCTTACAGTAATTCTAGCTTTTGCTTTTACTTCAATACCATCCATTGCTACACCAGCAATAAACGGCGTTTCAATTACTTTTGGATTTACACTCATTTGAACGGCTTCAAGTACGTCACGTCCAGCTAAGTCAATAGCTGCACAACGCTCGAAAGTCAATTCAATGTTGGCACGTTGAGCCGCAATCAATGCGTTTACTACTCTATCAACGTTACCACCTGCTAAGTAATGACCCTCTAGTTTATTTGTATTTAGTTCTAGTCCTGCTTTAACAGCTTTAATCAGTGGGTTTACGACACGATGCGGAATAACCCGACGAAGCCTCATCCCAACAAGCTGGAAAATTCCAACTTTAACACCGGCAGCCCATGCTGAAATCCATAAAGCTACTGGAACAAATGTAAATAATACTGCTACTGCTACAATGATAAGTCCTATGACTATCAATAAACCAATTTCTTCTGTAATCATCTGTTTTATTCCTCCCTTTCCAAATTCAACTAATCTTTACCTTCCGTTATTTCTCGTACAACGATTCTTGATCCTGCTACTGAAATAACCTTTATTTTCTTTCCTTGTTCAATATATCCTCCTTCAGAGACAACGTCAAGTCGTTCATTATTTAAGACGGCTGTTCCTGAAGGTCTAAGGATCGTAAGTGATTCTCCAATCTCACCCATAAGTTCGTCTCTGTTAACATTAGAAACGTAACCTAATTCTGTCTTTGTTTGATCTGTAAAGATGACTCTTTTCATCGGTCCCGAGTACCCAACGTATTTAAAGAATAACACGGAAGCGACGGCAGTCACAATCACAGCGATCGTAACAGACAGTAAAATATTCATCGTTGAAAAGGAGCTCATGACCAAACTGCCAATCATCGCGCCAATTCCGATAATACCGAACACTCCAAAACTTGGGGAAAAGACTTCTACCAGGAGTAAAATCGCCCCAACCCCAAATAGAATTAATGTTTCCCATCCAGCGAATCCAGCCACCAAATGTCCATAAAAGTAAAGTAGTAATGCTGAAGCTCCCATAATTCCTGGGATACCAAAGCCAGGTGAGTAAAGTTCAAGAACTAAGCCTAAACTTCCAATGGATAATAAAATCGGTATGACAATTGGGTTTGTAACAAATCGAGCAATTTGCTCTGCAAAACTTACTTCCATCGTTTTTTCTTCTGCATTTTCGATATTCAAAAATTCAAGTAGTTCTGTTCGATTTTCAACAACAGCTTCTGCATAACCAACTTCCAAAGCTTGCCTACCTGTTAAAGTTAATAATTCTCCTTCTCCAGCTCCATACTCCGGAAGGTCTATTCTTGCATCTGCCATCGCTAGAGCATATTGTTCATCTCGACCATTTAGTTCGGCTGCATCTCGCATACTAGCCAACCAAGCAGACTGAGCTTTATCCTCAGCAGCATTTCCCGTCCCATCAATGACAGCTGCTGAACCCATCCTACTTCCAGGAGTCATGACAATTTGGTCAGCATTCAACGAAATATATGCCCCTGCTGACAACGCATCTGCAACAATAAAAGCTGTCGTCGGTACTTCCGTATCACGAACGAGCTTAGCAATGTTTCCAGCTGCATCTACAAATCCTCCTGGTGTATTCACTTCGAAGACTATGTGATCTGCTCCCTCTTCTTCCGCAGTAGTAATAGAACGGTTAAGAAATGCTTCCAAACCACGTTCGACTGCTTGCTCTACAGGAATATAATAAACGAGTTCGTCTGAGCCAGTGCTCTTCGCCTCTGGCGGCGTGAAGATTAACATCATAAAAGCTATTATCAACATGAAAGAGTAACCCATCACTCGAAAATTTTTCTTCAACCTCGTGACCCCCTTTTTATAATGCTACAGATTTTACAATTTCGATATTTAGAATACGTTTAAAAGAGAGCAAAGTTTCACTTTTTTTATATTAATATCGTTGTCTTTATTTTACCTTTTCTAGGTAAATAATAAAAGCGGAAGCGCTTTTTATTAACTAAATAAAATAAACTGTAATCATTTATCACGAAACTGTACTAATTTTTAGTTTTCATAAGATGATCCGATTTTATTATGGTTTTCTAAAAAAAGAAAAGGCTCCTCCTCTAAAGGAATGCCTTAAAAATGTTACTTCTCAGTCAGAGTTTCTGAATCATAAGAAAACTGTTTGCCTATACAACAGCTCCCACTTTCGGCGAAAGTGGGAGCTAGAAAATTCTCCACAAAGGCGAACCTTTACTTATCTTCAGCAGTTGCTTTTCCTGCTGAAAAGAGCTGAGTTTCGTCGAAATTACATCGATTTGACTCGACGAGTAATAACTAAAAGAGTGACTTCTTCTGGCTATTCAACTAAACTACAAAGTTTGCGAAAACAACCTATCCTAAAATCGATAATTGTTTTGAACTCACACCTCTTAATTATTTTCTCTCATTTCATCCATCTTCTTTTTCGTTTCCTCTGTTCCTAATTGATAAATCATTTCAAACAGTTCACTAACGTCAGTCTTTAAAGTTTCTTTATCTCTGTCATCCGCTAACTCATCAAAAGGTCGAACAAATATATGTTCTTGCATTACATCTTTACTATTCATTTTCGTGATCAATTTTTCCAGTTTATATTGATCATGTTCATTCACTTTCACTTCATAGTGAATCGTTCTCGAATCTGGTTTTACAGGTTGCAATTCAAGATAACTGCCTGTGTGTAACGTTACATAGATAAGTTTATTATTCATTATTACCCTCCATATTTTCCATTGTTACAAGTTCTTTACCCTTTGAACCATCTTTCTATTCGATGAATTTTAATATTTCATAAGTGTTTAATCAAAGAACAATAAAAACGCCTTGTACATGACAAGGCGTTTAATTCATTAAGATAATGATTGTTGGACAAAGTTTTTCACTTTTGATCCATCTGTGCGACCTTTTACTTTTGGCATAATCGCACCCATCACTTTCCCCATATCTGATTTAGATTTTGCTCCAACTTCTTCTACCGTTTCAGTAACGATAAGTTGAAGTTCTTCATCAGAGAGTTGTGATGGCATATATTCAGACAAAAGCTGAATTTCTGCATTTGTTTTGTCAACGAGTTCCTTGCGATCGGCTTTTTCAAATTCATAGAGGGATTCTTTACGTTGATTCATCTCTCGATTAAGAACGGTCAAGATTTCATCATCAGAAAGCTCTTCGCCTTTATTAATCTGATCATTCTGTAGTGAAGATTTCACTGACCGAATAACAGAAAGGCGTTGCTTATCTCTGTTGCGCATTGCATCCTTCATATCTTGATTTAATTGATCAAGAATGTTCAAGGAAAATACACCCTCTCATTAGAACTTACGCTTTCGAGCCGCTTCGGACTTCTTCTTGCGCTTAATACTAGGTTTCTCATAATGTTTACGCTTTTTAACTTCTGCCATCGTACCTTCTTTTGAAATAGACTTCTTGAAGCGTCGAAGAGCAACATCGATGGATTCATTTTTACGAACACGTGTTTCTGCCATTCTGTATCCCTCCCTCCGAACAACCAATCAAAACATGCTAAACGAGACATTGGATGATCGTCAGTTGTTATTCATGACGTAATCTTCTGTCATAGCGTACTTTGATCTTTCTCAAAAGAGATAAAATCTACAAGTACAAAAAGCATGTCTATGTTGATTATATATGATTGGGAACTTATGGTCAACTTTTCTTTATAAATTTATTGTTTTGTCATGTTTGTCCTCCTTCATTGATATAGTGTTTTGAGGAGGAAAAAATATGAACGAATGGATGACATTATTTGCAATATACCTTGCGCTTTTTCTATTCGGAATGACAGTCATGAGACACGGGTTACTCATACGGTTCAAAGGAGTTGTTCCGTCACTCTTAATGAAATTCGTAAATAAACCTTGGAAAGGACTATTACTTGGAACCATAGCAGCAACATTTCTCCAAAGTAGCTCTGCTGTCATGGTGATAACTGTAGGTTTCGTTTCCGTTGGACTGCTTCCTTTTTATTATTCCATAGGTATCATGCTTGGTGCTAATATAGGAACTGTGACAACATTAGAG
Organism: Salipaludibacillus daqingensis; assembly: GCF_029891575.1. Classification (GTDB taxonomy): domain Bacteria; phylum Bacillota; class Bacilli; order Bacillales; family Salisediminibacteriaceae; genus Salipaludibacillus; species Salipaludibacillus daqingensis. The sequence continues at coordinate 496,255 of NZ_JARZHF010000001.1, forward strand.
ATTCTAGCTTTTGATTTATCATCATTTATTCTTCCATTATTAGCATTAGGAATTATTCTTCTATTTTCAAAGAAAGAAACTGGTTTCTCTTTCGGTTGCTTTTTTTTCGGACTATCGATGATGATCACTGCCATGACTGGATTTGAGAGTTTAGCTTATCACCTTTCTTCTATTCCTAGTGTCTATGATTGGTTTATCTACACAAGCGAAAGAACAGGGACTGGAATTATTATTGGTACGATCCTCAGTGCCATCGTTCAATCAAGCTCAGCTGTTACAGCAATGGCCATGAGTTTTATGGGAGAAAACTTACTCACGATAAAAACATCGATTGCTATCATGTTAGGAGCAAATATTGGAACGTGCGTTACTGCATGGATAGCAAGTATCGGTGGTTCACCAGAAGCCAAATATACGGCATATGCACATATTTGGCTAAATATATTAGGCGTCTTTTTCATTTTACCGTTTATAGGTATTTTCACAGCCCTTATTGTATTAACGAGCGATATACCATCTCAGCAGTTAGCTCATGCGGCTTTTCTTTTTAACACAATTTGTTCTTTAGTATTACTCCCTTTTAGTAGACCTTTTGCAAATTTAATTATCAAAATTCACGGAGGTGAACCTTCCTTCAAACCTTGATATTACTCATGATTAACGTTTATACGAATACAAATAAACCCTATAAGTTGACGTCAAAAATAAAAAAGAGCACCTGTTTTAGGTGCTCTCAATAATCATTAATTAGACGAATTCCGGTTCTTTTACGACTTTTATAAACGAACCAGTATTATAAGGGTATCCAGCTTGATCAATTTTCACTTGAACAATTTCTCCAATAAATCCTTTATGCAAAGGCACTTTCACTTTCATGTAATTATCTGTGTAACCAATTAAATAGTCTGGATTTGCTTGATCTTGTTCTTCAGGAATCATTTCTAAAACTTCCCCTTCAAAAATAGAAGCATATTCTTTTGCTTGCTGATTTGAAAGTTCAATTAGTTTATGAACTCGCTCATTTTTCACTTCGTCTTCCACTTGGTCATCCATTCTTGCTGCAGGTGTACCCGTTCGCTTTGAATATGGGAAAACGTGCAGTTCCGAAAAACCTATTTCACGAATAAAATCAAAGGTTTCTTGAAACTCTTCGTCTGTCTCACCCGGAAAACCTACAATGACATCTGACGTTACCGCAAGCCCTGGCAAGGCTTTTTTCAAACGATCTACTCTCTCTTTATAGAAATCTGTTGTATATTTTCGTCTCATCCGTTTTAAAACCGTATTTGATCCGGATTGAAGAGGGACGTGCAAATGTCGAACAACCTTCTCAGACAGGTCAATCACGTCAATAACAGCATCTGTAATTTGACTAGCTTCAATGGAAGATATACGAATCCTTTTTAGGCCATTGATTTTTTCTAAGTCAGCTAATAAATTGGCAAGGCTATAGTCTTTCATATCTTCACCATATCCACCTGTGTGAATACCGGTTAAGACAATCTCTTTATACCCCGCTTCCACAAGCTGCGTTGCTTGCTGCAAAACATCTTCAGGTTTTCTTGAACGCATCAACCCTCTTGCCCATGGGATAATACAAAACGTACAGAAGTTATTGCACCCTTCTTGAATTTTCAATGAAGCTCTTGTTCGATCTGTAAATGATGGCACATCTAGCTCTTCATAAACTCGAGCTTTCATGATGTTACCAACTGCGTTAATTGGTTCTCTTTTTTCTTGGAATTCTTCAATATAAGGTAAAAGTTTGTGGCGATCTTGCGTGCCTACAACAATATCTACTCCTGGAATTGCCATTACTTCCGCGGGTGATGTTTGCGCATAACAACCCGTCACACAAACAACAGCATCAGGATTTTTTCGAATCGCTCTGCGAATCACTTGTCGACTTTTCTTATCACCTGTATTTGTAACTGTACACGTATTGATGACGTATACATCAGAAATTTGATCGTATTCAGTTTTTTCATAACCTGCCTGCTGAAACAGTTGCCAAATAGACTCTGTTTCATAGTGGTTAACTTTACATCCTAATGTATGAAAAGCGACCGATGGCATTTTCATCACCCCAACAATTCAAAATGATATGATATGGCAGCTAAGCCATATAATGGAGCTGTTTCACTCCGTAATATTCTTGGCCCAAGGGCACAACTAATGGCTCCATTCTCAACCATCAATTCCACTTCCCGATCAGAAAAACCTCCTTCAGGTCCTACCACAAATAAAAGAGAGTCTCCTTGTTTCATTTGTGACAGTGTATGATGGAAACGACTTTTCTCATCATTCTTTGCCTCCTCTTCATATGCAAGGATGACATAAGAATATGAATGGAATAGGTGAACTAGCTGTTTCAAAGTTTGGATTGCTTCAACTGGTGGGACAAACTGACGATGAGATTGTTCACTTGCTTCTTTAGAAATCTTATTCCATCGTTCGATTTTTTTCCTACCTTTTTTTTCATCCAACTTGACAATGGATCTTTCTGCTTGAAAAGGTATAAATGAAGCAGCGCCTAATTCTGTACCCTTTTGGATAACTAATTCAAGTTTATCCCCTTTAGGCAGTCCATGCGCGATTGAAACGTTTATTGGCAATTCTACTTGTTTAGTCATAGGTTCCACTATAACCGCTTTAACAAAGTTAGGCATCACTTCAGTAATTTTGCATAAATAACATTTCCGTTCATTATCACAGCAAATAACCAAATCGTCGATAGCCATTCTCATGACACGGCTAATATGTTTTGCGTCTTCGCCATTAATCATAACATAACCATCATCGAAATGTTCTTTACTCAAAAAATATCGTTGCATGATTTCACCTACTCTGGTTTTTTAGCGACTAGCGCTAACCAATCTTCCATCTCCACTACCTCATCAATCTCAAAACCAGCAGATTGAAGAGCTCCTTTAACTAAGTCCCGTTTTGTTTGAATGATGCCTGATGTAATAATTTTACCGCCATTTTTCAATGTGGCAAAAGCATCATCAGCCATTTTAACAATAACTTCAGCCAAAATATTTGCAACAATTAAATCAGGCGAAGAACCGACGCCTTCCAGCAAATTATTTTGCCGAACGGTCACGATGTCGTCCACGTGATTTAATTTAACATTCATAGTAGCTGATTCAACGGCTACTTCATCTAAATCTAGCGCGTCAACGTTTGCTGCTCCTAGTTTTGCAGCAGCAATGCTTAATACACCAGAACCTGTTCCAACATCAATCACTGATTGCCCTTTTTTCAAATGGCGTTCTAACGACTGTACACATAAAACTGTTGTTGGGTGAGTCCCTGTGCCAAAAGCCATACCTGGATCAAGTTCAATGACTAACTCTTCATCGTGAACACGTTTATAGTCTTCCCATGAGGGCGTAATTGTAATATGAGAAGAAATCTTCACTGGCTTATAGTATTTTTTCCATGCTGTTGCCCAGTCTTCTTCATTCACTTCACTTACTGTGACTTTGTTTTTACCAATATCAATATGATGGACAAGGAGTTGGTTAATGGCCTCTTTGATTTCTTCTATCGATTCTCCTACGAAACTATTAACGGGAAGATATGCCTTTAATAAAACACCTTCGGTAGGGTAATCTTCCGCAGAGAGCTCGTAAATTTCACCAAACTTCGTTTCCCAATCTCGATTTAAATCTTCCGGATCTTCAATAACTACACCGCTTGCGCCAGATTCGTGTAAAATATTACTTACTGGTTCCACTGCCTCTTGGGTAGTATGAATACAAACTTCTGACCATTTCATGTTACCAACTCCTTAGCCTTCATTGATTAACCGAAACTTTTAAATGCTCTTTTTACTTTTGCAAAGAAATTATCGCTTTGTTCATCTGGTGCTTCATTTCCGCTAACTTCAGAGAACTCACGCAACAACTCTTTTTGTCGTTCTGATAATTGTTTCGGTGTAATGACTTTCATTTGAATGTGCTGATCACCCTGTCCCATCCCTCGAACATTTGGTATTCCTTTTCCACGAAGACGGAAATGAGTTCCTGTTTGTGTTCCAGCAGGCACTTTAAGTTTTACTTTTCCTTCAAGAGTTGGCACTTCTATCTCATCACCTAATGCAGATTGGACGAATGTGATTGGCATTTCACAGAATATGTCGTCTCCATCTCGTTTGAAAAACTCATCTGATTGCACGTTAAATACAACAAAAAGATCACCTGGAGGGCCTCCATTAGCACCTGGTTCACCTTGTCCTGCTACACGAATTTGTTGGCCTGTATCAACGCCTGCAGGTATTTTAATATGAATTTTCTTACGTTTCTTCACTTTTCCTTGACCGCCACACGTTCGGCACTTGTGTTTAATGAATTGACCTGTACCCTCACAATGATGGCAGACACGACGATTCACGACACGACCAAATGGCGTGTTTTGTTCCACATTTAACTGTCCAGAACCACCACAATGAGTACATGTTTCTGGATCTGTTCCTTTTTTAGCTCCTGATCCATCACATGTTTCACACGTTTCTTCTCTCGGAATTTCAATATCTGTTTCTTTTCCAAAAACAGCTTCTTTGAATTCTAGAGTCATTGTATACTGCATATCTGCACCCTGGCGTGGTGCGTTCGGATCTCTTCTTCCGCCGCCACCAAAGAACATATCGAAAATATCACTAAAGCCACCAAAGTCACCGCCACCAGCTCCTCCAAACCCTTGATTTGGATCAGCATGACCGAATTGATCATAATGTGCTCGTTTTTGATTATCACTCAACGTGTCATACGCTTCTTTTACTTCTTTGAATTTTTCTTCTGCGTCCGCTTCTTTATTCACGTCCGGATGGTATTTACGAGCTAATTGTCGATAAGCTTTTTTAATTTCTGGTTCCGATGCTCCTTTTTCAACCCCAAGGACATCATAAAAGTCTCTCTTGCTCATTCTGCTCACTCCCGAGTTTAATCCATAACGAATATCTTATCATTCACAAGTCTAACAGGCAAGGTACGAAAACGCATTACCTAACCTGCTTTTCGTGAAAAAAGTCAAAGTCAAGAAAATCCTGACTTTGACTTTTCAGTTAAGAGTTACGTTTAATTATTTTTTATCTTCGTCTTTTACTTCTTCGTACTCTGCATCAACAACATCATCTTCAGCATCTGCTTCTTGACTTCCGTCTCCTTGCTCTGCTTGAGCTTGTTGAGCTGCTTGCTCATACAATTTCGTTGTGAGTTGAGTCACAATCTCTTGAAGCTCATCTTTTGCAGTTCGAATTGCTTCTATGTCTTCTCCTTCAAGAGCTGTTTTCACTTTTTCTTTCGCTGTTTCTGCTTTTTCTTTATCCTCAGCATCAACGTTGTCTTCGCCAAGATCTTTTAATGTTTTTTCTGTTGAGAATACAAGTTGATCTGCTTCGTTACGAAGATCTACTTCTTCACGACGCTTCTTGTCCTCTTCTGCATTTTCTTCTGCATCTTTTACCATTTGATCAACTTCTTCATCAGAAAGACCTGAAGAAGATGTAATCGTAATCGACTGCTCTTTGTTTGTTCCTAGATCTTTCGCACGAACATTAACAATACCATTAGCATCGATATCAAACGATACTTCAATTTGTGGCACACCACGAGGTGCTGGTGGGATATCATTTAACTGGAAACGTCCCAATGTTTTATTATTGGCAGCCATCTCACGCTCACCTTGAAGAACATGAATATCAACAGAAGGCTGGTTGTCTGAAGCTGTTGAGAAAGTTTGTGACTTACTTGTCGGAATTGTTGTATTTCTTTCAATAAGTTTTGTGAATACGCCACCCATTGTTTCGATACCTAAAGATAATGGAGTTACGTCAAGTAAGACAACGTCTTTCACATCTCCAGTAAGAACTCCAGCTTGAATAGCAGCACCTAACGCAACTACTTCATCAGGATTTACACCTTTGTGAGGGTCTTTTCCTGCAACTTTCTTAATTGCTTCTTGCACAGCTGGAATACGAGTAGAACCACCAACTAATACAACTTTATCCACTTCTCCTGCTGATAAGCCAGCATCCTTTAATGCTTGACGAGCAGGTCCCATTGTTCTCTCAACAAGATGTGAAGAAAGGTCTTCAAACTTCGCTCTCGATAGCGTTAACTCCAAGTGTTTAGGTCCAGACTGGTCTGCTGTGATAAACGGTAGACTAATTTGTGTTTGTGATACACCAGACAAGTCTTTTTTCGCTTTTTCAGCTGCATCTTTCAAACGCTGAAGTGCCATTTTATCTTGAGAAAGGTCAATACCGTTGTCTTTTTTAAACTCTGCTACTAGGTGATCGATAATAACTTGGTCAAAGTCATCCCCACCTAATTTGTTATCTCCAGAAGTTGATTTCACTTCAAAGAAACCATCGCCAAGTTCTAGAATAGATACGTCAAACGTCCCGCCACCTAAATCATATACAAGAATCGTTTGATCTTCTTCTTTCTCCATTCCATAAGCTAATGCAGCTGCAGTAGGCTCATTGACAATACGCTCTACTTCTAATCCCGCAATTTTACCAGCGTCTTTTGTTGCTTGACGTTGAGAGTCATTGAAATAAGCAGGAACAGTAATGACTGCTTTCGTTACCGTTTCCCCTAAGTATGCTTCTGCATCTGACTTTAATTTTTGCAAAATAATCGCAGAAATTTCTTGTGGTGTATAATCTTTACCTTCAGCTTCTACTTTGTGATCTGTACCCATATGACGTTTAATCGATGTAATCGTATTTGGGTTTGTAATCATTTGACGTTTTGCTACTTCCCCTACTTGGCGTTCACCGTCTTTGAATGACACGACAGAAGGGGTTGTTCTTGCACCTTCTGCGTTTGCAATAACCGTGGATTCTCCACCTTCCATTACTGCTACACAAGAGTTTGTTGTACCTAAATCAATTCCAATTACTTTACTCATGAAAAAATCCTCCTATTCATTGCATATGTAATTATGCATTTACTTTTACCATTGCTGGTCGTATGACACGATCTTTTAACATATATCCTTTTTGCATTTCTTCTACCACAACATTAGGTTCGTACTCATCAGATTCTACTTGCATGACAGCCTGATGAACGTGTGGATCGAAAGGTTGGCCAACTGAATCAATGGCTTCAATACCTTCATTTTTTAGTGCTTCTTTCATTTGGCGATAAACCATTTCCATTCCTTGTAATAAACTTTTCGTTTCATCACTTTGGGCATCGATTTTCATCCCTCTCTCGAAATTATCAAGAGCTGGCAATAAACTTTCAGCCAAACTTTGTGATCTATATTTAGCCGCTGACTCTTTTTCTTGCTGTGTGCGACGTCGGAAATTATCATAATCAGCTTGAAGTCGTAACATTCTATTTGTCGTTTCTTCAAGTTTCTGCTCTAGCTCTTGCTGAACGGTTGAAGACGACTCATCTTCAGGCTCGATTACTTCTGCCTCTGCCTCAACAACATCTTCATCAGCGGACTGTTCTACTTCTTCAACCTCTTCAGTAGTCTCTTCTGATACTACCTCTTGGTCTGTCTCACGTTTTGTTTCGTTTTGCACGTATTTCACCTCCTTAAAAAAATCAGATTTTCAATTTTAGTCATTATTTTTACTATTTCTTCTGATGCCACGCCGTTAATATCTTGGTCATATCTTTAGATAAATAATCCATGATACTGATTACACGTGGGTATTCCATTCTTGTCGGCCCTAATATACCGACCGTCCCCATATGTTTTCCATCAAGAGAATAGGTCGCAGTAATAATTGTACACTCATCAAACGGCTCGAATCGGTTTTCTTCCCCGATTTTAATCGTTAACCCTCGATCTTCTGATCGAAACAGTTTTGATACGAGATTATCTTCCTCAAAAATATTCAAGATGTTTCTTACCCGTTCCACGTTATTAAATTCGGGCTGTGCAAGAATATTTGTTTTCCCGCCGTAAAACACCTTTCCACTTTGATGGGTATGAAAAACATCTCCAAGCATTTGAATCATCGATTCATACTGGTTAACATATCGTTTTAACAAAGATGAAATTTCTGCAGATAACTTCTCTTGTAATTGAACAAGGGGAACTCCTCGAAGTTTTTCATTCAAGATGTTAACTACCTTTTCCAATTCTTCCCCCTTTAAATCACCTGGAAACTGGACGGTTTGGTTTTCGACATGCCCTGTATCTGTGACAATAATAGCAACTGCTTGATTATTTGAAATTGGAATCAATTGAATTTGCTTTAATGTCGATTCAAATACTTCTGGACCTAAAACAATCGAAGTATAACTTGTTAAGCTAGAAAGAACTTTGGCCGATTGTTTTATTAGTTGCTCAAACTCATTAAACCGACTATCTAAGACGGTTTGAATGTCAGACATTTCTCCTTTCGTTAATTCACTTGGTGAAAGAAGATGATCAACATAATATCGGTATCCTTTTTGAGAAGGTATTCTTCCAGCAGAACTGTGAGGTTTTTCTAAAAAACCTAACTCTTCTAAATCAGACATTTCATTTCGAATAGTAGCAGGGCTATAGCTCACTTCATCACGTTTCGACACACTTCTTGATCCTACAGGTTCCGCATTTGTAATATAATCATCAACAATTGCTTTTAGGATCAGTAACTGACGCTCTGTCAACATAAATATCCCCCCTGTTAGCACTCTTCATCAGCGAGTGCTAAATCTATAATATAAGTTACCAAAGAAGGATTCCAGTTGTCAACGGAGAGAATTCATAAAATGAAAAAAATTTATCTTTTATTCGCCTAATAAGAACTTCTCAAACACTTCATTTCCTAATAAAAGCCCTTTATTAGTAAGTTTCACCCTGCCTTTATCTTCTTCTAATAAAAGATTTTTTTTTAATTTTTCAATGACTTGAGGGAAAACTTCATAAACATCTTTTCCGAATTTTTTTTGAAATTCTTGGATAGAGACGCCATTTCTTTTCCTTAGTCCCATAAACATCTGCTCTTCCATTTTTTCCATTGTTGGTACAACATGTTCTTCGAAGTAAGGTAATTCATTATTTTTCAGTGCGTTCATATATTTTGGTAATGGACCATGATTGGCTCTACGAACTCCATCCATATAACTATGAGCCCCAGCACCAATGCCATAGTATTCTTCATTATTCCAATATGTTAAATTATGAAGACTTTGCCGACCTTCTTTAGCGAAATTACTAATTTCATAATGATGAAATCCGTTTTCATTCAGTTTTTCCAGCATATATTCATACATTTCTGCTTCCGTTTCTTGTCCTGGCATGGGAAGTTTACCCTTTCTAAGCAATTGATAAAACACCGTTTTCTCTTCTACTTTTAACGAATAAGCACTGATATGTTGAATTGGCATCTGACATACGATCTCTAACGAACTTTTCCATTGCGACATCGTTTGTCTTGGTAAGCCAAACATCATGTCGATTGAAAGATTATTGATCCCCACTCGCCTTGCTAGTTCAACTGTTTTTTCCACATCTTTCGCTTCATGATCTCGATTTATCGCCTTCAATAAATTTTCATCAAATGTTTGAGCACCTATACTTAACCGGTTCACACCCATCTCGTAAAGCATAGCCATTTTCTCTTCATCTGCGCTACCAGGATTCACTTCTACTGTAAATTCCACATTTTCTGCAAGAAAAAAATGCTGTTTCACTTTTGCTAACAAATATTGTAGTTGATGTGTAGATATAGATGTAGGAGTTCCTCCACCGATGTAAATCGTCGAAATACCTTCGTCTGTAGGAAAAGAATGGACTGTTTTTTCCATTTCGCTAGCACATAGCTCTAAATACTCATCTATCGGTTGATTTTTTAAGAAAAATTTATTGAAATCACAGTAATGACAAATTTGCTCACAAAAAGGAACATGAACATAAAGGGACTTCGGCATATGACTCGACCTCTCTTTCATAAAACGGGGAAAGACCGCAGGCTGCCTGCGGTCTAATAGTCCGTTTACTTATTTTCATCCATACTAAGAACTGACATAAACGCTTCTTGTGGTACTTCGACATTACCAACAGTTTTCATTCGTTTTTTACCTTCTTTTTGTTTTTCGAGCAATTTACGTTTACGAGAGATATCGCCTCCGTAACATTTTGCTAATACATTTTTTCGCATCGCTTTAATGGTTGATCGTGCGATAACCTTTTGACCAATAGTTGCTTGAATTGGGACTTCGAATTGTTGACGCGGAATTAATTCCTTTAACTTCTCTACAACATTTTTCCCTCTCTCATAAGCACTGTCTCGATGGACGACGATAGAAAGAGCGTCAATTTTATCCCCATTCATTAAAATATCCATTTTAACTAAATTGCTTTCTTTGTAATCGATCAATTCATAGTCAAACGATGCATATCCTTTCGTACTCGATTTCATCGTATCAAAAAAGTCGTAAACAATTTCAGATAAAGGTAGTTCATATATGAGATTAACCCGATTGGCATCAAAATATTTCATGTCAATATAGTTGCCACGTTTTCTTTGACAAAGCTCCATAACAGGACCAACGTATTCATTTGGGACCATTACTTCTGCTTTCACGTAAGGTTCTAGTACATATTCTATTTTTTGGGCTTCTGGCATTTCAGATGGGTTATCAATCCTTAACGTTTCACCGTCTGTTTGGAACACTTCATACACAACACTTGGTGCTGTAGTTATAAGATCGATATTAAATTCTCGTTCGATTCGCTCTTGAATAATCTCCATATGAAGCAATCCTAAAAATCCACAACGAAATCCAAACCCTAGCGCTTGGGAGGTCTCCGCCTCAAATTGCAATGCTGCATCATTTAACTCAAGTTTTTCTAACGCTTCTCTTAATGCGATATAATCATTTGTGTCAACAGGGTATAATCCGCAAAATACCATAGGATTAAGCTTTCGATATCCAGGCATCGCTTCTGCCGTTTGTCGATGAGCGTGAGTCACCGTATCACCAACACGACTGTCGCTGACGTTTTTAATCCCAGCGATCATATATCCAACATCACCTACGGTTAATTCATCCTTGTTAACAGGCTTTGGAGTAAAAACGCCAATTTCTTGCACTTCAAATTCTTTTTCTGTTTGCATCATCTTAATTTTTTCTCCAGGCTTTACGGTTCCTTCCATGATACGGATATAAACAATGACACCCCGGTAAGGATCATAAAGAGAATCGAAAATCATTGCTTTTAAAGGTGCCTCAGGATCACCAGAAGGTGCTGGCACATTTTTCACAACAGATTCCAAAATTTCTTCAATGCCGACCCCATTTTTAGCAGATGCTAACAAAGCCTCATCCATGGGAAGACCAATAACGTCTTCTACTTCTTGTTTCACTCGTTCCGGTTCCGCACTCGGTAAGTCAATTTTATTTATAACCGGTAGGATTTCCAAATCGTTATCCAACGCTAAATAAACATTAGCTAACGTTTGTGCTTCAATACCTTGAGCAGCGTCGACAATAAGCAGTGCCCCTTCACATGCAGCCAAACTTCTGGACACTTCATAAGCGAAATCTACATGCCCTGGTGTATCAATAAGGTGGAAAATATACTCTTCTCCATCATTAGCTTTGTACGTTAATTGAACAGCATTTAGTTTTATCGTAATGCCTCGTTCACGCTCAAGATCCATCGCATCCAACATTTGGTCTTTCATTTCACGCTGGGTTAATGCACTCGTTTTTTCTAATATACGATCAGCCAACGTAGACTTGCCATGGTCGATGTGAGCAATTATCGAGAAATTACGAATCTTATCTCGTCTTTTAATGCGGTCTTCAGGTTTCATTTCACTATCACTCCTACGAACTCCGTTTTACACTATCCATCATTATAGCAAGAATAATAGCGAACGTTCAAACATTACTTTTTTGAACCTACTTTATTTAGTAGCTCATAAGCCATGTTCAAGAATTGATCAAGGGATAGAATATAGAAAAAATGAATCCTTTTAAGAAACTAATTACCATCAATTACAGAGAACATTTTTTGAAATACTGTTTCAAAAGCCCCCGCCGTGCGTAACCCTATTTCGGAAAACAAAGGACTTGATTCTTGATTTGATTCCGTTGATTTATCTATAAACGTCGGTAATTGTTCTTCAAGAAATTCATGAATTTCTTCATTTCCTTCTTGATAGACGACCAATCCCTCATCTTCTTCCATCTCAATGATATGAGGTTGATTATCTTTCACCTTAAAACGTTGTTCCGTGCTTGGCTCCTCTTTTTTTAAATGAAATCGTTCACTAGTAAAATCAACATCCTGATCGGAGTAAAGAATTCCTAAGATAAAACCAAACATCAATATGGAACAAAAAATGATAGCTCTCGTCAGCAACTGCCCCATCTTAATACCCCTTCCTTACTCTTCATTTTTTTGCTTCCAGTAATAATCACTGAATACTTCTGCAAACACTTCCACTGATCGGTAAACTTCTTCTAGCGAATTTTCGACTCCACCAAACTCAACTAAAATAGAATTTTCTGAAAGATCTTGATTATACACACCATTTCGTCCACTTCCACTTACAGGAGGAGCAAAAATCCCACGACTTAATCCGTAATAATCTTCTTGCAATTTATCATGTAAATCATTTGCTAATTGTTTATTAAGTTCAAAATCAGGGTTATTCTCCCCGATAACAAATAACGTTTTTGCATACGTTTCCCCATCAATATCTACCGTCGTTATGTCTCTAGGTTTAGAGTCACGATGCAAATCAAAGAAAAATTCAATCGTTTCATTTTCTGCTTTCGCACCCTCCACTATTTCCCGGGACATATCATATGATTGACTATATTGCCAACTTCGCTCATCTAATTTGGCCCCGATATCGCTTGTGTCTACATCTGCATGAATACCGTGTTTTGCTAATTCAATTCCTAAACGTTCTCCAGCTAAAGTGATATTGACACTATCATGAAAAGGTTCACTTGTATTTTGTAATTCTGGTAAAAAAGATTCTCGATTATGGCTGTGAATAATATGGACTGTAACAGGTAAATCCTCTATATCTTCCGTTTCAGAGACGGATCTCTTCAGGTCTGCTAATTCATCTAACCTTTCTGTTGAAGCATCTCTTTCTGCTAACAGTACTTCCATTGGTGGGGCTGATTCGACAGGCATATTTGTATAATCTGCTCCTGCTCCCGCAGTAACAATTCGTCCATCAAACAGAGAAAAGCCAGGTAATTCCCTTCCTAATAAACTTCTCGGATCATCAGGGTTTAAGTTCGTCATCAATTCAAATACAACTGGTGCAAATGAGGGAGGAACGTGGTCTTCTGGCAATGACTGTTGAAAATACCGGTTTTCATTAGCTAATAAATACACGAGTGATTCCACAGGGATTTGATTACTTAGTTGATTTAGGGAATCAGACGATAAACTGTAATCTGAATCGAAGGCTGTCAATGTTGCGGTAAAGAAAAATAGGGACATGACTCCAATCACTAATGTGATTATTTTTTGTTGAAGACTTGGCTTTTTTTTCCAATGTAACTTGCTCGAACTTTTTCCATATGTATATCGAGACATGAAAATGTCACCCTCTCTAAATGCTTGTCCATAGTAAATATCTATGCAAAAAGAGAGGATGTAGAACTTTCTATCTTGAAACTCGATACTCTAGAACCCCCCACTTTCAGATTTCGGAAGAAATTAAGTGGGGGGGTTATTCATTTTAATGAGTATAGGCACCAACGTTATCTTGGTTCACTTGAGAATGAAGTGCAGTGTTTAATCCTTGCGCTAATAAGTTCGCCATGTCTTCTATAAATTCGTCTACTTCCTTTGGTGTAACCATTAAATTATGACCAAGAGGCGATAAGACTTCTTGAATAAGCTGACGTTTTTCGTTTTCTTGTAATGTACCTACGATACCTAAATATAACTCCCTCTGCTTCTCTTCTGGTAAATCTTCTTCTGTTAACTTACGCTTCTCTCCAAAGGTCATCCCCGCTGGAGCTAAAGCGCGTTTCGGTTGATTACTCTCTTTGGATTCTTTTCCAAAATGTTTTAATAAATAGTCAATCGTATCGCTTGTGATAGAGACCGCATCAACAACGGTCGGAACCCCGATAGCGATCACAGGTATACCTAAAACCTCTTCTGATAACTCTTTTCGTTTGTTACCAACCCCTGAACCTGGATGAATTCCAGAATTTGAGATTTGAATCGTTGTATTCACACGTTCAACAGAACGAGCGGCCAAAGCATCTATCGCAATGATAAAGTCTGGTTTGACTTTTTCTACAACTCCAAAAATAATGTCACTCGTTTCAATCCCAGTTAACCCCATAACGCCTGGGGAAATCGCACTAACTGGCCGGAATCCTTCTTGAACATTTTCAGGTTGTAATTCAAAGAGGTGTTTCGTTATCAAAAGATTATCAGTGACAAGCGGTCCTAAAGAATCCGGGGTAACATTCCAATTACCTAAACCTACTACTAAACACGTTGCCTCTTCTTTAATCCCAAGAGATGTTAAAAATTGATTAAATTCCTTCGCAAATATTTTTTCTGCTTTCGCTTGTAATTCTGTGTCTTTTTGTCTGATCCCATCTATTTGTAGCGTCAAATACTTCCCTGGTTTTTTTCCTATTTGTTCCGCTGCTTTTTCTTCAATAGTGACATACGTAATATCCACACCGTCTTGTTCTCGTTTATCTAACTTGACTCCATCTATTGTTTCGTTTGACTTTTCCTTTTGTTTATCTCCTTTTTCTCGAGCTAACGTGTGTGCTTCAACAGCTAAATCTGTTCGAACTTGATATTCATCCAGCTCCAAGTCTTTCATTGCAAAAATCCCTCCGCTTCATTTTTATGTGTTACTTGAACTAGCCACCTCAGTAAAATGTTATTGCATTTTAAATATCATTTTGGTACAATCCTTATTGTTGCACGCAAAACCAAACGTTATTACGGTTGCATCGAGGAGGTGAACAAAGATGGCAAACATTAAATCTGCTATCAAACGTGGTCGAACTATTGAAAAGCAACGCGCTCAGAATGCTTCATTTAAATCCGACCTTCGTAGATCAATCAAAGTCTTTAACACGAAAGCTGAAGAAAAAGATGTTGAAGGAGCAAAACAAGCATTCCTTTCAGCTACTAAGAAATTAGATAAAGCAGCTAACAAAGGCATTTTCCATAAAAATGCAGCAAATCGTCAAAAGTCTAACTTGCAAAAGCGCTTAAACGAGATCTCTGCATAATCTCTTTTCTATTGAAAGATATTAGAGGAAAATAATCACATTTAAAATCAAAAAGGCAATCACTATAATCGGTGATATGCCTTTTTAATTTGCCCGAAAATGGAATGTACATACTAAACAATGAAGGAAAATTGGCAAAGAAATCGGGACAGCATTGTAAATGCTCTCCCGTTTAATCTCTTATTTCACAGGTTGACGTTGGAGTAAAAATAACTCCACTCCTAACTCATCTTTCATTTGTCCTGTTTTTATTTTAAAGTCAAGATCAGCTAACTGATCGATGAGTTGTAATAATTCTTCATTACGAAATTTTTGGACTTGTCGCGCTGCTAACTTGACAACATAGGGGTGTAATTTAAGTTGAGCAGCGATGACTTTTTCTCCATATCCTTGTTGTGTAAGTTGTTTTACTTGGTATAAAATTCTAAATTGACGAACCATTAACGAAAGGATCTTAAGGGGAGCTTCTTTTTGTTTTAATAAATCTTTGTAAATTTTTAATGCTTGGTAAACTTGGCATTTGACAACCCCGTCTACTAATGCAAAGATATCATGCTCTAGCGATCGTGCCACAAGATCATCCACGTTAGCCTCAGTAACGATTTCTCCTTCTCCTACATGAATGGCTAGTTTTTTTATTTCTGATGCCATAACCATCAAGTCTGCACCTGTAAGAGTAAGCAGTCTTTCTTGAGATCGAGAATCAAATTGAACGTGATACTCCGCTGCTTTCTCCACCATCCATTGCCTCAATTCTTTTTCTTCTAACGGTCTGCCTTCCATAACGGATGCCTGTTTTTTCATGCTTTTTACTAATTTTTTTCTTTCATCTAATTTTTCATAAGGAGCTTGAACGATAAAAATGGTCTCTTCTGCAGGATGGTCTATGTACGATACAAGTTTACTTAAATCATGCTCTACTTTAGACGTGTTTTTTTGTGTTGAAAAAAAGTAAGCATCTTTAAGAAAAACGACCCGCCTTCCTCCCATAAATGGAAATGTATAAGCTTCCTCCACAGCTAATTCCACTGGATGCTCATTCATGTCGAATTTTGAAAGGTTAAATTCTTGCTCTTCTTTTGAGAGGGCTTGTGACATAATACGCTGAATAATATCCTCAATTAAATATGTTTCGGAACCATATAATAAATATAAAGGTGTTAATTTCCCTTGATTTAATTCTTTTAAAATTTTTACATAGGACAAGCTTGACCTCTCCTCTCTTCACACTTCTCTTGTATTTTAACATAGGCTTGAGAGGAAAGAAAAAAGGGAAATAGCAAAATTGCCATTCCCCATTTATGATAAACGCCACCAGCAAATACCTAGGACATTTACCGGCGACGATAATCATTTGATTGTAATGATATCTTATCCTATGCACGCTTATTATATAGGTGACAACTATTAGGAAATCAAAAATAATGGTTATCCACTTCCAAAAAAGCCTATACTTATTCCATTTATTATGTTTACAATAGGGTTTAACATATTTTGTGAAAATGGGTTAAGTTGATTTGTGGATTTTTTCAAAAGAATGTCTTATACTAAATAAGTGACAGGGGGGATAACGAATGAACGAATTTGAAAAAGATGTTCAAACAAAACGGAATGACTTTATAGATAGTGCAATTGGCTTTGTCGTTGTATTTGGTTTTTTTGCAACAATTTTTATTATTGCCCAAGTCATAGACCTGTTAACGTAGGTTTTCTAGGTCTACATACATCCACATCCGACACGTCCTTTTTTTAAAGGCGTGTTTTTAATTTGTCCGTCTAATAAATGGACTAATTTTGTACTCACCATTTTTCAATGCCAATGTAATGGCCCCATGTTTATCCGTTCTGTAAATATCTACACCTTGTTGTTCTAGCCTTTCAGTTACTTCAAGGTGAGGATGACCAAAACGGTTGTTCTCACCGGCAGAAATTAATCCAATGTTGGGAGCAAACTGCTCAACGAATGCATCTGTAGTTGAAGATTGACTACCGTGATGAGCAACTTTTAAAATATCAAAAGAAAGATCAGGGTAATTTTTTAGAAGTTGTTGTTCACTTGTCTCTTCAATATCACCAGTAAATAATAACGACACATCGTTCAATACGGCAAATAAAACTATCGAACGGTCATTTTCTGATAGTTCAACGTTAAGGTCATCAGGACCTAAAATGAAAAAAGATTGATTATCTATATTCCATCGTTGTCCTTTTTTCACGAATGAAATCGGAACATCATTTTCCTTCAAACATGTAA
Source organism: Salipaludibacillus daqingensis (assembly GCF_029891575.1). Lineage (GTDB taxonomy): Bacteria > Bacillota > Bacilli > Bacillales > Salisediminibacteriaceae > Salipaludibacillus > Salipaludibacillus daqingensis. The sequence goes on from NZ_JARZHF010000001.1 coordinate 513,721, forward strand.
GCACCGTCTTAGCTTCATTATCTAAGTTGTTTCCTTTAGGATAAAGAACTTGTTTAACCTTAACAGCACTTGAAATATAGCATGCTTCCCCAATATGATCCACATGACCATGCGTTAAAAAAAGATAATCAACCTTTGCAATACCTTTGCCTTTTAAAAAGGGTTCGACCGCATATTTCCCTGGACCTGAAGATCTTTTGACATCTCTATCTTCTTTATCCCACTGCACTATTCCACCAGTATCAATTAAGTAAACTGCCCTTCTGTAAGGCAACTCAATAAGAATAGCATCGCCTTGTCCCACATCGATCATCGTTACATATGCTTTCCCATCGACATACGGTAAGACCCAATGGATAAAGAACATGCTACTGAGAATCATCATTCCCAAACAATATCTTTTTTTCTCAAATAGAAGAAAACTCCCGATAATTGCAATGAACATGAGTAACATCATTTTCTCAGATGGTCTTCCAAAAACCACCACACTCCACGGTACATTTGTAGCTAAAGTTAATAGCTGATCCATTAATTGTAAACTCCTTGAAGCAAGCCAATAACTCCCCTCCGAGACGATCGGGAATATACTTTGACATATAACGGTAATAAAAGACAAAGGTAGAACCCATAAAGATATAAACGGAATAAACAAGACATTCATCGGTAACGTAAAAAGAGAAAGTTCAAAGGAGTGATAAAAGGTAAATGGAAGTGTTACAAGCTGTGCTAATGCTGAAACTTTTACAATTGTATAGATAGGTGATTTTGACTTTAAAAAAGAAGTGGAAAGTAATAGGGAAAAACTTGTTAAGAAAGATAGTTGAAAACCGAGATGGTACATGTAAAAAGGGTTTATCATTAATAATAATAATCCGACGATTCCCACGACATCTACTGCTTTTATTTTCCAATTAAATGTGACCACTAGTAAAAACACCATGCACATCATCGATGCTCTTAAGACAGAAGGTGCTCCACCAGCTATGAAGATATATACGGGCAAAAAACAAAATAAAAGGAAACTTGACCACTCTCTCGTGATACCTATTCGATATAACATAAAATAGAACGAGAACGTTACTAAACCGACATGCAATCCTGATACAGCCAGTAAATGAAGGATGCCTAATTCGCGATATTGGTTTATTTTTTCCTCGTTCATATACGATCGATCTCCAAATACAAGAGCTGTTATTAATGCAGAAGTTTCTGAATCATCCTTTCTTAATAGTTTTTCTATTCCACGAGTTCGCAAGTTGTACATGGCGTTCCGCCACACATTGTTACTTTTTTCACAATTTATTTCATTATTATTTATTCGTATGATCCAATGAATCCTTTGTTCAAATAAATATTTTTTATAATCAAATGAATACGGATTTTTAACTGAGGAAGGTTGTTCTAATTTACCTTTTAGAACACATTTATCATTGATCGACGCAGGTGCGTTTTCCCCTTTTACATGAGGATAAAATAGCTGAATTTTTTCACCGTGTTCAAGTACCAAATGAAAAGACCAGTCTCGTTCAGAAGAAGTTAATTGAGGGGGTGTGTAAACGGATCCTTGAAATTCTGTTTCTGAACCTAACAATCTCGTTTCATGTTGATTAATGACATATGTTCCATACATAAAAAATAGGAAGCCAACGGATAATTGCGCAACAAAAAGAACTCGTGATTTCTTTTCAGATAATTCGTTAAGATAAGGAAATAAACCAATCAAGAGGAACGTGACTGCCCAGATCTGGTTACTATTAAATGCAAACAACAAACCACTCATAGCAAAAAACATGGCACAATATAACCGCCAAGACATGATGACCTCCTATCTAATAGAAAGGTGTTTTTGAATGTTGGAATGAAACGTAACAGGTAAATTTTATGAGGTATGGTGGAGAGGAAGAAAAATCTTCCTCTTATCAAGTAGAGGTGTATAAACGATTTGCTTGTTCTCTCAAGGTTTCCATTTCATTTTGCTCTAGCCCTTTTTTCTCAAGTTTAGCTAACAGTTCTGCTGTAAAAGATAGTTTTTCTTTATTTTTAGTATCCAAAATCATTTCTTCTAATTCCACTTGTTCAACCGTCACATTTGCTTGGTTGAATAATTCCAAAGCAAATTCATGGTTCTTGTAATCTTGACCGTAGTAAACTTTTTTGATTCCAGCTTGAATAAGTGATTTACAGCAGTTTAAACATGGAAAGTGAGTGACGTATATTTCTGCTCCTTCTGTTGGAACACCGAACTTGGCACACTGAAGAATCGCATTAATCTCTGCGTGGATCGTCCTTACACAGTGGTCTTCAATTAAATAACACCCTTCATCCGAACAGTGTTTCCCACCTGAAATGGAGCCATTATAGCCACCCGCTATAATCCGTTTATCTCTAACTATTGTCGCTCCAACCATTAGTCTCGTACACGTGCTTCGTAAAGCTAGTAAATGACTTTGCGCCATAAAATATTGATGCCAAGAAATTCGTTCCATATATGTATATCCTCCTTCTTTACATTTTTCATTTTCTTCTTTCATTAGTTTAGACAAGTTTTTGTCTCCCCGTCAACGTAGAATTTACACTTATCCTACTTTATTATGATTTGATCGCGTATCGCCTCTAATGTTTTTTCCCCTATTCCAGGAACTTGAGTGATATCTTCTTCCGTTTTAAACGGTCCATTTTCGTCTCTATATGAAACAATAGCTTCTGCTTTTGCAGGACCGATTCCAGGTAACACGGTCAGAGCTTGAGCATCAACTTGGTTGATTAACACACCTCCTTCCTTGCCAGCAGAGTTAGAGGTAGTAGTTGTCGCCGAAAATATAGGTTCTTCATCTTCGTTCACTGAAGGTACGTAAATAACCATCTCATCATAACAACGTTCCGCTAAATTAATCATTGATTCATTTGCCTCACTCGTAAATCCACCTGCTTTCATGACAGCATCGTGTACTCGATCTTCTTCAAACATCTGATAAATCCCTGGAGATATCACCTCTCCTTTAATATCAATCATCACATTTACTTCTACTACATCTTCTTCCGTTTGTTCAGTACTTTCTTCTTCCCAAGGTAAAAAAACTTCTTCCTGCATATCGTCTTCATTAAAATTCAAATAAAAGAATCCAGCTAACAAGATAAAGACTCCACCTACAAAAACAATATAAGGTCCTTTACCTGATAAAAAATCTTTGAGGTTTTGCATGATTCTCCTCCTTTAAAACATGAATTGATTTTTATTTCATACATATAGAAAGTGGAACAAAGTATTAAACGGAAATGGTTATTCCAACTCTATTCGATGGAAAATCGAACAGGATGATGATCGAAAGGGGCGAAAGTATTTATGAAAGAGTTAGGTTTTATCGGCACTGGAAATATGGGGAGCTTAATCATTGAAGCAATGATTAGAGGAAAAAAAATACCATCAAAAAATATTCATATGACAAATCGCACGTTGGAAAAAGCTAAAAATATTCAGAAACGTTATCCAAAAACATCTGTTTATAAAAATTCATTAGACATTGTAAAACACTCTGACTGGGTTTTCATTTGTTCAAAACCTTTAGAAATGGTTGCTATTATTGATGAAATTTCTAACCATTTAGAGCCTCGTCACGTGATTATTACCATAACAAGCCCAATGGAAGTAGAGGATACAGAACAATTGGTACCCACTACACCTGTTGTTCGATTTGTACCAAGCATCGTTAACCTTGCCTTAGAAGGTCCATCATTAATTACATTTAGTAATCGATGCTCCACGACATTGAGAGATGAATTGTGGGAATTATTTTCGAGTATATCTTCTCCGATTATTATCAACAACTCGATTACACGTGTTGCTTCAGACTTAGCTAGTTGCGGACCTGCATTTTTAAGTTTCCTAGTTGAGAGCATGATCAAAGGAGCTGTAGATGAAACAGAAATCGACGAAAAAACTGCAACAAACATTACTGAGTCGATGATTATAGGATATGGGGAATTGCTACGACAAAAACATTTCAGCTTAGCAACGCTAAGGGAACGAGTCACTGTTGCAGGAGGTGTAACAGGCATAGGTTTAAATGTACTTCAAAAAGAGGTTGGGTTCATGTTTCATGAGTTATATCAAGAAACAGCGAAGAAATACAAAGAAGATCGTCGAGGAATATCAAATCAATTACAAAAGAAAAAGAGCTAGGAACTTCTAGCCCTTTTATTATACAATAATTACAAATTATTGCCCACTATTTTTTCACCGCTTTGAAAAAGATACGATCGTCGTCATCTTCTACATCTTTATTACCAAAATCAGCAGTCATTTCAATTTGATAAAAACCAGCTTCTCGCAACCATTGTTCATAGTTTATCGGGGCAAAGGTCCGCTGATATTGTTCTTCATCCATTCGCTCATAGTAACCATTTTGTTTTTTAACAAAAAACGTTAACGTATGGTTCACACTCAATACTTGATCTCCAGGTTCACAAAACCACATGTAGGAAAGGGAGTCGCTATTTTCACCGTAAAGTTGGTCATCGAAAATATGGTCCATTTTAAAAGGTGAGTGAACATCAAACAATAACACGCCACCTTTTTTCAAAGCGGAAGCGAGGTGGAGAAACGTTTGCTTCACCTCATCTGCTTCTCTCAAATAGTTTAATCCATCACAAAATAATGTAATACCATCAAGGTCTTTAAATCCTGTTAGAGTTCTCATATCTTGTAATATAAAATCTACTGTAACATCTACTTTGCGCGCTTTCTCTTCAGCAATAGTAAGCATATCTTGCGACAAATCCACACCTACGATGTCATATCCTTTTTTAGCAAGCATGAGAGAAAAAGTTCCAGTTCCACAAGCTAAATCCAACACTCGACCTCGCTTATCTAAATATTTCTCAGCATAACCAAGCCATGAATCATACGGAGCGTCTTCCATGAGAAGATCATACAACGAAGCAAAGTGATCATGGTTCATGATACCACTCTCTTTCTCTATAGATTATGCCTGCAATATTTCTTGCAAATCAACAGTAGGTGCATCTCCCCATAGCTTTTCTAAATTGTAATATTCTCGTTCATCTTTATGAAAAACATGGACAATGACATCATCTAGATCAATCAATACCCACCGTGCTTCATTAATCCCTTCAAGTCTCTTAACATCGAGCCCCGCTAGTGCTGCTCTACTTTTCACTTCTCGAGCAATTGCTTCTACTTGTGTTTCAGAATTACCATGACATATCACAAAATAATCCGCTACTAAGGAAACATCCCCCATGTTTAATGTAACAATTTGATGAGCCTGTTTATCATCTGCAGCCCTTACAGCTAAATCTAATTTTTCCTTTGGTTCCATAAATTACTAACCTCCACGTTTTTTTAATTTTATCACAAAATCATTATAAGCTTGGAATGTATCTGGATAAATTCCAATCGACTTATTACTTAAGTAACCGATTGTATTTTTTAATGATTCCAAACAAGCGACATCAAGATCTTGTTTTGATAATTCCCTCGTTGTTATTGCTTCAGGAAATGTCCGGCCTGGCTCAATATAATCGGCTAAAAATACAACTTTTTCTTCCAACGTCATACTAGCTCGTCCGGTTGTGTGATAACGAATAGCCGATAAAACTATCTCGTCATCTATGTTTAATTCTTGTTTAACGAAAACAGAGCCTACAAACGAGTGTAATAATTCATCGCCATAATCTAACAGGGCTATCGGTAAGGTGCTATCCTTTAAAACCTTGTCTCTCATTTCTACAGATGAGCGATACTTCGCATAATCGTGTAAAATGGCGGCTAATCTTATTTTCTCTATATCCCCGCCATAACGCTCCGCTAATAATGTAGCCTCTTCCACTACTCTTTTCGTATGTTCATATCGGCGAGGTTTCAAAGCATGACGAATAACTTCAAATGCTTGTTTCTCATTCATATAACCGATTCTCCTTTATATACGAAAAAACTTCATTCGTTAATAAAAATTTATTCATAGAATGATTTTTGATTTTATCTCGAATATAACTAGATGATAATTCTAAGCTAACTTCATCTAAAAGAAGGATTTCTTTGAACTCCTCGATATTAGTTGGAACAGCAAAACCTGGGCGAACAAGAACAATGAACGATATCATCTTTTGTAATTTATCCGCTTTATACCACTTATGAAAGTTTATTAAGCTGTCTCCACCCATTATAAACGAAAAATGACAATTTTGCTCTTTATTAAGCAGTTCTCCGACAGTATCCACTGTGTAAGATGGTCCTGTGCGATCCATCTCCATTTTCGAAAGTTTATAAGCAGGATGGAGTTGGACCATTTTAGACACTAACTCCATACGTTGCTCTTCAGAAGTGTCTGAAGATAGTTTTTTATGAGGTGGGATTCGATTTGGTAGCCACCATATTTCGTCTAGTTTCCCTTTTAGCCTCGCTTCTTCTGCCATTATCAAATGACCGACATGCGGAGGGTTAAACGTACCGCCTAACAAGCCTATTCTTCTCATTACCATCGCCTCGCCTTGTATATCACTTTGACGGAAGGTCTATTTTCTTATTCTCTGATGATTCTTTGTAAAAAATTATTGTACTTCCAATGATTTGAACGACTTCTGATTTTGCTCCAATAGCAATAGACTTTGCTACCTCATGTTTCTCTTCCTCACAGTTTTGTAAAATACTCACTTTGATTAGTTCTCTTGCTTCAAGAGCTTCAGCCACTTGTTTTATCAAGTTTTCATTTACACCTGCTTTTCCAACTTGAAAAATCGGTTTAATATGATGCGCTTCTCCGCGTAAGAAACGTTTTTGTTTCCCAGTTAACATGATAATCCTCCTAGTTTTTCCTTTACTTTACTGCTCATGACATCTCTTGGAGCAGATTGTCCCGTCCATTTTTCAAAAGCTAAAGCCCCTTGATTAACAAACATTTCTAATCCATTTTGAATGATAGCTCCTCTTGCTTCTGCATCTTTTAGCCACCTTGTTTTTGAAGGCGTATAAATTAAGTCACTAACGACAACGCCTTTAGCAATCATTTCTAAGGATAGCGGCATCTGGTCTACATTAGGAGTCATGCCAATTGAAGTCGTATTTATAATAAGATCAAATTCAGTTAATCGAGCTTGCGCTAACGAGATGGGTAATCCGGAGGAATTTGTTAAACCGGAACATTCTTCTGCCAGATCATTAGCTTTCTTTTCTGTTCGATTAGAAATCACTAATTCCTTGACACCGTTCATCGCCATCGTCACAGCCACTCCTTTGGCCGCTCCACCTGCCCCGAGAATCAGGACACGCATATCCTTTAGAGCCTTAGGAAGCACCGGTAAGAGCGCCTGAAGATACCCTTGTCCATCAGTATTGTATCCGATCAATTTGTTATCTTTATGAACGATCGTGTTAACTGCTCCTATTTGCCTTGCTACAGGATCAATCTCATCTAAATATTCCATGACGGCAACTTTATGTGGGATTGTCACATTCAATCCTTTAATACCTAGCGCTCTGACACCATCTATCGCTTGCTTCACTTGCTCTTCTTTCACTTCGAAAGCCAAGTATGTTCCATCAATACCACACTCTTTAAAGGCCGCTTCATGCATTGCTGGAGAAAGACTATGAGCAATCGGATGCCCTATGACACCATAAACTTGTTTCATCCATTCTCCCTCCTTCTGTCAAAAATATGATTAAAAAATAGACGACCTCATACTTACATGCACTCCTTTAGGAGCGTAAGTTCTAACGACGGCCCCAGTTCCGCTTACCGTTACCCAGCCTAAACCTGAAAAAACGATATCTGTTTTACCGGTTGGTAGCTTCCACTCTTTTTCTGTCAATTTAGGAAAAGTAGATCCTGTATTTGGTGGCGACAACATCTCTCCTATATGCTGTTCATATAAAGTATCCGCTTTTTCCGATTTTGTACGGTGAATCGTTAGGTCATTAGACAAATAAACAACAAAAGATTGAGGATCTCCGCTCACAAAATCGATCCTAGATAATCCACCAAAAAACAATGTTTGTTCTGGCTTTAGTTGGAATATTTTAGGTTTCACTTCTTTTCTAGGCGTAATCACTTTCAGTTCTTCTTTGTTTAACAAGTGCGCCATTTGATGGTGATTAATAATTCCTGGAGTATCATACAACTTAGCCCCGTCGTCTAATGGAACATCAATCATATCCAGCGTCGTTCCTGGGATATTAGACGTAGTAATAAGCATGTCATCTTCGGCTCCAAATTCCTTCAACAGCCGATTGATAAATGTTGATTTACCTACATTTGTACAACCGACAACATAAACATCTTTTCTCTCACGTAATTCCTCAATCAGATTTGCCACTTCCATTATTGCTTCACCTGTTTGAGCACTCATTAAATGAACATCAGCGGCTTTCAAACCATATTCTTTTGCAGCTTTTTTCATCCATTGAATAACTTTAGGTCGTTTCACTGATTTTGGTAGTAGATCCACTTTATTTCCAACGAGGAGAACAGGATTTTTACCAACAAAGCGGTGAAGTCCTGGTAACCAACTACCGTCAAAATCAAATATATCAACTATTTTTACTATCAAAGCTTCTTTATTTCCAATTTCATTTAATATTTTCAAGAAATCATCATCTGTCAGGGATACATCTTGTACTTCGTTATAGTGTTTCAATCGAAAACACCTCTGACAAATAATAACCTCTCTCTTTAAAGCCGATGGTGGTGCGTAACCTAACTGATTTTTATGTTCTGTTTGTATCTTCACTCCACATCCAGAACAAATTACTTGTTGTCGTTCGATTTCTCCCATTCAATTAACCCCTTTCGTTTCATTGCGCTAAATACTTTTTGTTCAATTCGACGGTTGAACTTTGTTAATAGACCATCTGTTTGTGCGACCGGAACAACTAAAATTGTTTGAAATCCACCTCGGTTGCCACCAAGGATATCTGTTAATAATTGATCACCAATCACTACCGTTTCTTCTCTTTTAAGATTCATTAATTTACATGCTGTTTTAAATGCCTTGCTTAAAGGCTTACGGGCGCTATGAATAAATGTAATTTTATGTGGATCGGCAAAATGTTTCACTCGCTTCTCATTATTATTTGAAACGATAACGATTTGAAAACCACTATCTCTTAATTTTTCAAACCACGCAATAAGATCCTCTGTCGCATCTTCTCGATCCCACTCAACCAATGTATTATCAAGGTCAGTAATGATTCCTTTTATCCCTTGTTCCTTTAGTTCTTCCATTGAAAGTTCAAAAACTGATTGAACATATTTATCCGGAATGAATTTATTTAACACGTATTTCCCCCATTTCTTATTTCCAACACATAACCATTAGAGTTCCTCATCTATAATACCTATATTTTATCAATGATTTCAAACGTTTAAATGATATTCTTAAATAATTACCCTTTTTTTGAAAAGAATTTCGACATTTTTTTACACACCAAAAAAATGTGGATAACTTTTTGCACAGTATTCCTTCTTTATTACCATCAAAAACGAAAAGATATAAACAAGCTATCCACAGATTAGGTAGTTCAACTGTGGACAACAATTGATTTGAGAAGGTTTTTCATTCATGATACTATCAATTCAATCAAATAAAAAGAATAAATAAATATCATTTATATATTGTTTGGTAGCTGGTGTAAACATTTTTTTCTATAAAGAAAAACGATGGGGAGGTAATGTAACATGAAGAAAAATGGAGCTTTGCGTGATTTATCAGATGAATTATTAATGGAGACATTTGTAAAAGCAAAAGACTTGAACTTAGCTGATGATTTTGTAAACCTTATCGCTGAAGAATTAGATCGTCGAGCGATTTATCGTAAAAAAATACATCTATAGCTGTCTTCATTCAAGGCAATTATTCCTCTCCTTCCCTTTGTTTAACTGGCACCACTTTAATATATTCTCTCGGCTGAAACTTCGGAGTAGTTGGCCATCTGTCACCTAAGTGTAATCCTTGATACTGTTCTTGCTCATGTTCATAATCAATTATCGCTTTTGTTAGAATAACATGGCCGGCTGCTCCTGCTATTAAAATGATTAGAAAAATAGCAATAGATACTGTATATTTTGTTTTATTTTTCATCCGTATCCCTCCTTAGTAACAGGTTGGTACGGTTTTTTTATTTTTATACTATTTTATTCAGACTATAATTATATAATATAGAATTTATTGGGAATCCTATCTCATAGAAAAAAACTCTTAAAGGACCAGTAAAAAAAATTTTTTATAAATTTTTATCAGTTCCTTCATATTAATTATCATTGATGAATCTATAAGTACAACTCTTAAAAGGATGCAAGGACCTGAATTTTATATTATAATTTGACTTACGCTTCATACATAAGTTTGCACCTTTATCCATTTTGTCAATTTAATTCGTATTATGTCGCTTTACTACTGTTGTTCTACAAAAGGAGGTTAATCACTTGTCAACGCTTCACTTCGTAGCTTTAATACCATTTATTGCGGCGATTTTTATCCCGCTTGTTTATCACAAATTTCGTCATATCCATACTGGGTGGTTTATTTTACCGATACCACTCGTTTTATTTGTTTATTTGATTTCTTACTTACCGACTAGTGATGCTCCAATGGCTACTGTTAAAAATTCAGTCCCTTGGGTTCCTTCACTAGACATTCACTACACTGTATTTTTGGATGGATTAAGTTTATTGTTTGCTTTATTAATTACTGGAATTGGTACACTCGTCGTTCTTTATTCCATCTACTATATTGCTAACAAAAAAGATGAACCTCTCAATAATTTTTACGTCTATTTATTGATGTTCATGGGTGCCATGTTAGGTGTCGTCTTATCAGATAACCTAATTGTCATTTATGTATTTTGGGAAGTAACTAGTCTTTCCTCCTCTTTATTAATTGGTTACTGGTTTCATAAAGAGAAATCACGTTATGGAGCGCAAAAGTCCTTATTAATTACTGTTACCGGTGGTTTCGCAATGCTGTCTGGTTTTACACTTCTCTATGTTATGACAGGCACATTCAGCATTTCGGAAATAATCGCATTAGGTGATGTTATTGTTGCTAGTCCGTTATTTATACCAGCAATGATTCTCATACTTTTAGGAGCATTCACAAAATCTGCTCAATTCCCATTCCATATATGGCTTCCAGATGCTATGGAAGCACCAACTCCGGTCAGCGCATACTTACACTCTGCTACGATGGTTAAAGCAGGTATATATTTAGTAGCTCGACTAACACCTGTTTTTGGTGGACAAGCGGAATGGTTCTGGATTATTACTAGCTTTGGTCTATTCACATTACTGTGGGGATCGATTTCAGCAGTAAGACAAAAAGATTTAAAAGGGATACTTGCTTTTTCAACAGTCAGTCAACTGGGATTGATTATGAGTTTGCTTGGTTTAGGTTCAGCAGCCTTTCACTATGATGTAGTAGACGGACAGTCTGTTTATACCGTTGCTATATTAGCTGCCGTTTTTCACCTTGTTAACCACGCCACGTTCAAAGGCAGTTTGTTTATGATTGTTGGTATTATTGATCACGAAACAGGAACGAGGGATATTCGGAAATTAGGCGGGCTTATGTCCATCATGCCGATTACATTTACAATATCGTTAATAGGTATTGCTTCGATGGCTGGATTACCTCCATTTAATGGCTTCCTCAGTAAAGAAATGTTCTTTACCGGAGCATTAAATAGTACTACGATTGACGTATTTAATGTGCAAACACTTGGATTTATTTTTCCAATAGTAGCATGGGTCGCTAGTGTTTTCACTTTCGTCTATTGCATGATTATGTTGTTCCGTACATTTACTGGTAAACACCAACCTGAAAAACTGGAGAAAGAGGCCCATGAAGCACCAATGGGACTGTTGATCTCACCAATTGTTCTTGGATCTCTCGTTGTTGTGTTTGGTTTCTTTCCAAACCTTTTAGCTTACACGATTATTAACCCTGCCATGCAGGCGATTCTTCCTGGCTTATTAGAACCGGGAGAACAGTTTTATGTGAATATCTACCATTGGCATGGATTAAACCCTGAATTATTTATGACAATGGGTGTCATATTTTTTGGGGCATTCATTTTCTTGAACGCTCGTAAATGGCAAGAAACTGCTTTTTATTTAAAGGAAAGAGATCCATTGAATACTATTTATGACAATGGCCTCGTTGGTTTAATTAAAGGTTCGACAGCTGTAAATGATGTACAAATGACTGGACGATTGAGAGATTACTTTTCGTTTATGTTTGTTTTCCTAATTCTCATCATGGGATATATGTTATGGAAAACAAATGCGATTGCGATTGATTTAGCAAATACGGCTCACATTTCACCGTATATGTATCTCATCTCACTCTCTCTCGTTATAGCTACTCTTGCCGTTCCTTTCGTAGCAAAAAGAATTTCAGCAATTATTTTAGTTGGGGTTATTGGCTTCCTTATTGCCCTATTGTTTGCTGTTTTCCGAGCACCAGACTTAGCACTTACACAATTATTAGTAGAGACGGTAATCGTTGTGTTGTTTTTACTCGTGTTTTACCATTTACCGGAGTTGAAAAAAGAATCATTCAAACCGGCCTTCAGAATTTCGAATTTCTTAATTTCTATTGGCGTCGGCCTTGTTGTGACACTTACAGCCCTTAGTGCACATGCTTTCAGTCACGAAAATCCAATTAGTCCTATTTCAGATTACTTTGTAGAAAACGCCTATGCGTTAGCTGGAGGACAAAATATCGTCAATGTTATTTTAGTTGATTTCCGTGGTTTAGATACATTACTGGAAGTTCTTGTCCTAGGGATCGTTGGTCTCGGTGTGGTCGTGTTAATTAAATACAAAGCGACAAAGGGGGAAGACATATGAGAAATACACCGGTTCAGCTTCATGTTATCACTCGAATCGTTGCGTTTATCATTCTTGCCTTCTCCGTATTTCTTTTTTTCGCCGGTCATAATAATCCAGGCGGAGGATTTATCGGGGGATTAATGACTGCATCAGCATTGATCTTGCTTTACTTGAGTTTTGACCTAAAAACAATCAAACGGGTCATACCTTTCAATTATTCAAAAGTCATTGCATCTGGTTTACTGCTAGCGATTGTAACTGGGATTATTGGGATGTTTTTCGGCTTCCCATATCTCAAACAGTTCTTTGATTATTTCCAAGTTCCAATTCTTGGTGAAATAGAATTAACAACAGCCCTACCTTTTGATTTAGGTATCTATTTAGTTGTTGTAGGGTTTACACTTCTTGTGATTTTAACGATAGCGGAGGATGATAGCTAATGGAAATATTAATGATATTAGTAATTGGCGTCCTCTTTACTGTAGCAACCTATATGATTTTAACGAAAAGTTTGCTTCGAGTGATATTAGGGGTCGTTATTTTATCCCACGGAGCTCACTTATTGCTATTAACGATGGCCGGTTTAAACCAAGGCTCCCCGCCACTATTAGGTGAAGACGCAGCTTCGTATGCTGATCCCTTACCACAAGCATTGATTTTGACAGCAATTGTCATCGGTTTCGGGATCACTGCTTTTATGCTCGTGCTGGCTTATCAAACATATAAAGTGCATAAAACAGATAACTTCGATGAATTAAGGGGAACTGAAGATGACTAATTTACTCATACTACCAATACTTATACCAATGCTCATGGGTGTCATTCTAATCTTCTTCAAGGACTCTAAAACCATTCAACGTATCGTCAGTACCATTAGCGTGGTGCTTATGCTTATCATCTCTAGTTACATTACCTATACAGTTTATGTAGATGGAATCCAGACGATTGAACTAGGGGATTGGCCAGCCCCATTTGGCATTGTCCTTGTTGCAGATTTACTATCAAGTTCACTCATTGCTCTTTCTAGTTTGTTAGCTTTAGTTTGTTTGTTTTTTGCATTTCAAACTTTCTCTGCTGAAAGAGAGCGTAACTATTTTCATCCATTTTTCATGTTTTTAATGGTTGGGGTTAACGGCTCATTTCTAACCGGTGACTTGTTTAACCTATTTGTCTTTTTCGAAGTCATGCTAATCTCTTCCTTTATTCTCATTTCTATGGGTAGTAAACGATACCAGCTGAGGGAATCTTTAAAATACGTCATTATTAATACGGTTTCTTCTATGCTTTTCATTGTAGCTATTGCTTACATTTATGGAATTACTGGAACGTTAAACATGGCTGATATAGCTGTAAAAATTTCAGAATTAGAACAAACCGGTGTTGTTTCTGTTATAGCTGTCGTATTTTTATTCGTATTCGGAACAAAAAGTGCGATCTTCCCTCTATATTATTGGTTACCTCACTCCTACTATGCACCACCTGCAGCTATCGCAGCATTGTTTGGTGGGCTATTAACCAAAGTAGGTGTGTACACTATCATGAGAACATATACGTTGATTTTCCCTCATGATGAAACAGTTTTCCAAATTTTACTTATCCTCGGTGGCTTAACGATGTTTATCGGGGTACTAGGAGCCGTTTCACAGTTTGATTTCAAGAGAATACTTGCTGTTCATATTGTTAGTCAGGTTGGTTACATGATAATGGGGATAGGAATTTTCACAAACCTAGCCATAGCTGGAACGTTTTTCTTTCTCGTTCATAACATCATTGTAAAATCTGCACTGTTTCTGTTCGCTGGCGTTACTGAAAAAATTACAGGAACCTCACATTTAAAACAAATGAGCGGGGTGTTAAAAACTCACCCTTATGTAGGTTGGCTTTTCTTTATCACAGCTATTTCCTTAGCTGGGATTCCACCTTTAACTGGATTTTTTGGTAAATTTGCATTAATCGTAGCTGGTTTTGAGGCTGGACACTATTTCGTCATTGCAGTGAGTTTAGTGACAGGCGTTTTAACACTCTTTTCGATGTGGAAGATTTTCATGACCTCTTTCTGGGGTGAAGTGAAGTTTGCCGATCCAGAAGGTGAGAATAAGAAGGTTGGAAAACTTTTAATTCCAATCCTACCATTAGTTGCGTTGACAATTATTCTAGGGCTTGCAGCTGAACCGTTTATGCAGTTTTCACTTGAACTTGCTGACCAATTAATGGATCCTTCCCAATATATTAATTCTGTGCTTAAGGAGTAGTTGCCATGGCCTTTCAAATTTTATTAAACATTGGTTTAGCTTTGATTTGGATGTTACTTAGAAACGAGTATACAATGGTTGAGTTCATGCTTGGATACATTGTTGGTGTCGTTCTATTATATATCCTTAGGCGATTCTTATTTTTTGATTTCTACTTCCGAAGAGTCATCGCCTTATTTAAACTATTATTTCTATTTACGTACAAATTAGTGTTGTCAAATATTGACGTTACAAAAATTGTATTAAGTCCGAAAATGAACATTCAGCCCGGAATTATTGCGGTTCCGACGAAGTTAAAAACAGATTGGGAAGTGACGTTATTAGCAAACTTAATTTCACTTACACCCGGCACATTAACAATGAACTTCTCTGAAAATGGTCGAACTCTTTATGTCCATTCGATTCACGTTCCTGATAAAGAAAAAGCGATCAAAGAAATTCATGAGTCATTTGAAAGAGCGATAATGGAGGTGACTCATTAATGTTACTAACAGTATCTCTCATTGTTCTCATCATGATGTCTATCGCCATCCTCATTGCTACGATTCGTGCCGTTATCGGTCCTAGTATGTCTGATCGGGTCGTTGCGTTAGATACGATTGGTATCAATCTTATTGGGTTTATTACGATTATCATGCTTGTTCAGCAGACACTTGCTTACTCGGAAGTTATTTTAGTTCTTGCTGTATTAGCGTTTATCGGTTCTGTCGCTATTGCTAAATTCATTGAAGGGGGTGTGGTCCTTGATAGAGATCGTCATTAGCATTTTATTGCTCACTGGAGGAAGCTTAAGTATTTTAGGTGCCATCGGTCTCATTCGATTTCCTGATGTATACGGGCGATTACATGCAGCTACTAAAAGTGCCACACTCGGTGTTATAAGTGTTATCTTTGGAGTGTTTCTCTACTTTTTATTTATAGAAGGTATGTTTGTAGGTAAGCTCCTGTTAACGATTGTATTTTTATTTTTAACTGCTCCAGTTGCGGCCTTTATGATTGCACGCTCTGCCTATAACGTGAACGTGAAAATGTGGGATAAAAGCATTCAAGACGACTTAGCTGAAGCAACAAAAAAACAAAAAGCAAAATCCTAAAAAAGATTTGACGTGGTTCATCAAAGATGAGCCACGTCTTTTTTGTTTAATTTTATCTATCGTAATTAGATGTGGAATAAAACAATCATTCCTTTACCATAGCCCATGTCTTCACTAGAAGAGGCACCGAAGCAAGTAACAATTTTACCTCACTCCTCGCAAAGCGTTCGATGAATTGGAGATTTTTGTTATTGTTTCCTGGGACACTCATTACGACCTTATGTGGAATTTTATTTTTCCTAAATGGATCTTTCTAGAACTCAGTGCTCTTATTTTAGCTGAAAGGCACTAAGCGAGGTTGATAGCGCCTTTCATTTGCTATTATTCGCACTATAATACCTTAATGTCGATAAATAGAGAAAGCATCGTTTCGAACTTTATAAACGTTACCCCAGTTAAACTCTGAACGAATAACGTTTCCTTCCTCCATTCAAGGAAGGAAACAATGATCTTTTCAAACACAACAAAGAGACTACCGAAGTAACCTTTTCGATAGTCTCTTTTATCATAGGCAATATTCCGTTTAAATCTACTATACCTTTTGCAATTGTTTCTCTTTATATTTTACAGCTTCAGCAAGTAAGTCAACAATATGAACAGCTTTCATTGTTTTTTGTTTCCCTTCACGCTCTACGCCAAGTTTCATTTGTAATAGGCAACCTGGGTTCGCTGTTACAATTGTTGCTGCTTTTACTTCATCGACTTTGGCCATTTTATGATCTAAAATCTGCATAGACATTTCTTGTTCGATAATGTTATATGTTCCAGCCGAACCACAACATTGATCTGCATCTTTCATTTCCATAAACTGAGTACCTTTAATAGATTGTAATAACTTCCTTGGCGCTGAAAAAGTTCCTTGGACATTACGTAAATGACAAGAATCTTGATACGTAATGATTTGAGGATCTAATTCCATTTCTGGTAATCCTACATCAAGAAGAATTTCACTAATGTCTTTCACTTTAGCAGAAAATGCCTCTGCTCTTTGTTTCCATTTTGGTTCGTCTTTCAAAATATGACCGTAGTCAACGAGAACCGCTCCACATCCTCCTGCATTAGAAACGATGTGATCAAATTCTCCTTCTTCAAAAGCGACAATATTCTTTTTCGCAAGCTCTTTTGCCGTATCCATTTCTCCACTATGAGCATGCAATGCTCCACAACAATTTTGTGTTTGTGGGATCACAACATCACAATTTGCTTTTTTCAACAAATATAATGTGGAATCATTTGTTTCCATAAACATCGTATCCATCAAACAGCCTGAGAAAAAGGCTACTTTCTTTTTCACTACTCCTTCTGCTTCCACATGGCTTGGACGATTTTTTAACTGTTTTGGCGATGCAATAGACGGCAATACTCTTTCCATCGTACTAAGATGTTTGCCAACAATCCCTGTCATTTTTGTCGCTCTAGCAACTTTTTGAACACCACTATTTTGATAGAACCATAACAATCCATTTAATCCTCTCATCCGACTTTGATGAGGAAAGAGTTGATTAAATATCAAACTTCTAAACATTTTTACAGGAGGAGAGTACTTCTTTTTTGTTTGTAAAATATCTAAGGCTTGCTCTAGCAAGTGACCATATTTTACTCCTGATGGGCAAGCAGGTTCACAAGCGCGACAGCCAAGGCATAAGCTTAGCTGCGCCTCAAAGTCTTCGTCTGGCTCCATCTTTCCATCAACGACAGCTTTCATCAGCGCAATACGCCCTCTTGGAGAAGCGGCTTCATTTCCTTTTGTCTCTATATAAGTTGGACACGACGGAAGACAAAAGCCACAACGCATACAGTTTAATAACTCGTCATAATCCATTTTCTCTTTGAAGTCTTTTTTAATTTGTTCATTTCGCTTCATATCTGTTGTGACACTCATTTCTCAACCACCACCCGTTTACGTGTATCCTTTGCAAAAATCTTACCTGGGTTCATAATATTATTCGGATCAAAAGCTTGCTTAATGGCAAACATAGCATCTACACCCGTTTCTCCAACTTTCCAAGATAAATACGGAGATTTCATTACCCCAACACCGTGTTCCCCTGTAATTGTTCCACCTAATTCGATCGCTTTTTTAAAAATCTCTTCGAAAGACTTTTCCACTCGCTTCATTTCTTCCTTATCACGAGCATCAGTCATACAAGTTGGGTGGAGGTTTCCGTCTCCGGCATGACCAAACGTACAAATTTGAACATCATTTTCTTTGGCAATTTTTTCAATTGCTCTTACCATCTCCGCTATTTTAGATCGAGGAACAGTTGCGTCTTCAAGGATAGTTGTTGGTTTCATTCTAGCAAGTGCCGATAAAGCTGTTCGTCTAGCGGCAGTTAATGCCGCGCCTTCTTCTGGTGTAGAAGCTATTTGTACAGAAATAGCATTCGTTTCACGGCAGATCTCTGCAATTTTTTCTATGTCACGTTCAACCACTTCTGCAGGACCGTCTTGTTCAATCAATAGAACTGCCCCTGCCTCTGTCGGTAATCCAATCTTTGCAAAGTCTTCCACTACTTGAATCGTTGGTTGATCTAAAAATTCAAGAGTCGCTGGGATGATTCGGTTTGCGATGATTTTCGATACCGTGTTCCCCGCTGCTTCTAGACTGTCATAAAGAGCTAACATAGTCTTTTTTGTTTCAGGAATAGGAATTAGTTTAAGTGTAGCTTCTGTGATTATTCCTAGTGTACCCTCAGATCCAACCATAAGACGAGTTAAGTCATACCCTGCTACATCTTTGGCAAGTTTTCCCCCTGTTTTAACAATATCTCCGTTTGGCATAACAAACTCTAAGCCAATAACATAGTCACGGGTAACACCATATTTCAGTCCTCTTAATCCTCCAGAGCATTCCAATATATTCCCTGCAATCGTTGATATTTTCATAGAGCCTGGGTCTGGTGGATAAAATAAGCCCTTTGCTTCCGCTGCTTCAATAAGATCTAACGTGATTACTCCCGGTTGAACGGTTATCGTCAAATTTTCATCATCAATTTCTAAAATTTCTGACATATGATTGAATATCATGACGATTCCACCTTCTAGTGGTGTCGTTCCAGCACATAAATTCGTTCCTGACCCTCTCGGAACAATTGGAACACCATGACTATTACATACTTTCACAATTTCAGAGACATCTTGTTTATTTCTCGGTTTAATCACAGCATCAGGAATCGCCTGATAATCAGGTGTAGAATCATAAGAATAAACAATCAAATCTTGCTGAGAGTCTTTTACATTCTCACCTCCGACAATGTCCACCAATTTTCCCCTTACTTCTTTCGTTAACATGATACTTATCCCCCTTATTAAAGTTTACCTACATTCGAAATAGTATAGTTTAATTATAAAAAAATAAAACGTCTTCATCTATGTTGAAACATACAAATTTCAACGATGAAAACGCTTTATTATTGTAACTTTATCTAAATTCGTTCTGGAATGAAAGAGCTAAATAAAATGAAACAAGCTGTTCCGTATCTTTTAAAGATCTCCCAGTTAACTCTTGAACTCTTTTCAAACGATAGTGAAGCGTATTAATATGAATATGGAGTAATTCTGCTGTAATTTTTGCGTTTAGCTGAGATTGCATATAAACGTTCAATGTATAAATCAATTCTTTATCATTTATAATCTCTCCAAGGATATTATCGACCATTTGACTTCTCGTTTGATCGGTTATTTCCGCTAACGCAATGTCCAATGATAAGTCTTCATAATACATGATTTTTTGCTGTTTTTTAGACGCTCGCAATGCTTTCTTTGCATCTAAATATGACTGATGTAAATCCTGAGGATGTGGAGCAAGTTTCCCTACTCCAATAAATAACTCTAATTTTTGTTCTCGGTCTACTTCACGCTGACATTCTAGCAACTTTCTTTTTAACGTACTCATATCTTCGGTTTTTTCAATACATTTTAATAAAACAAATCGGCCGTTTCCCCATCTAACAACCAAATCTTCTAAATTAAAACTAAACTGGTTACGTATTTGCTCTATCACTTCGCTTTCAATCAATCGATCATGCCCTTTATCTAATTCTTCTGCACTTAACTCAAATAAAACGCATACTCTCGGAAGAAACATTGATATTCCTAAGATTTCTGCACGATCCATAAAATCTTGATCTAATTGAATGAGTTGAGCCCATTCATATACAAACGTTTCAAGTCCTCGATACTTGGATTCCAATCGCTCACTTGAATGTGCTTCCTGTATGATTAACTCTGTCATTCTTTGAATTAATTGGCCAAACTGAACAACCCTTTCTGGTTCACCAGTTATACCGATCACTCCGACAACATCTCTAGAAATGATAATTGGTAAATTCAATCCGGCCTTAACACCTTGTAATTTAGAAACATCTTCTTTTCTAATATGAAATGCTTTTTTCTGCTTTATCGAAATAAATGCTCCTTCATGAAAATCGCCTATTCGAGTTTTATCACTAGCTGCGATAATTACGCCTCTATCATCAACGACAATGACTTCTTCATTAACAATATGTGTCACTTCATCCACAATTCGATGCGCTAATGAGGAGAGTAGTTTCACTTACATCACTCCATCCATGTGCCGATAGATTCTCCTTGCTTCACTTCTAATTCTCCTTGCAAGATAGTGTTGTTAAATGCCATAACATTTTCTTCGAACAAAAGAATCACGGTAGATCCGAAGGAAAAATAGGCCATTTCTTCCCCTTTATCTACCGTACTTTCTAACTGAGATGGATGGACACTGTTAACATTTAAAGCCCCCACTTTGACGATAGCAACACGCTTGTGCCGATGCTCTAGTTCCGTTATTAAACGATAATTCGTCGCTAGAGGTTCTTGCCCATAAAAAAGACCCATCGAGTTAACTGGTTCAGAATAGGTCCCTAACGCCCAGCGTCGGATGATTTTGCCTTTACAAGGACTGTGTATACGATGATAGTCTTTGGGGGATAAATACAGGACACAATAATGACCGTTTTTAAAACGATCTACGGCAGAATCAAGCCCTAGCATAGTCTGCAAAGAATGCGACTTCCCTTTAACAAGAAATTGTTTATCTTTCGTTATACGTCCAGCTTCTTTCAATACTCCATCGACGGGACTAATGATATCATCCGTTCGTGTTGAGACAGTTCGACTATTTTCTTTTAACTGTCTAGTAAAGAACTCACTTAATGATGAAAAGCGATTCATATCTATAGCTAACTCCTCCGTGTTAATGTTAAATGTTCTAACAAAGGAAGGAATAAGCCACTTACTTGCTTTTGATTGAGTGAACCTTCTTAAAGTAGCAGTATACATTCTGTTATGAGTTAATTCTAGCATGAGATGATATAACTTTTTCTTCATGTAATATCCTAATCTCCTTCTTTATAACTTATAGATTAATCTGTAGCTCTATCATATATGGTATAATTAGCTTTTATTATCATTTCATTTTATACTTTATTTAACTTACATTTTTTATTCTCTAATATGCGTACTCCCAATATATCTATTCATTATTTTAACATTATCTCTCTTAAAGATCACTGATATTTCCATTAAAAGCATCACGATCGTCTTCCTAATATATGGGGGGCTTTTTTTATCAAAGTTCTGTCCAATCAAAGTCTAGATGATTACCTTTATTAAGTCGAAAAAAGAAGATATCAACTACTTTTTTATAGAAAAAATTATTTATACAAAGATAAGATGAAACATTTTAGTGGAGGTGGAAACGAATGCAAATTATATTATCTCATACCAATTTAGATTTCGATGGATTAGCATCTATGATTGCAGCCAAAAAGATATATCCTTTAGCTGAAATTGTATTACCTTCAAAACTTTCTCCAGAAGTGGAACATTTCCTTGCTATCTATAAAGATACTTTTCCATTTCAAAGGAAAAAAAACATACGTTTTGATCGAGTTCGAGAAGTTATTTTAGTTGATGCAAGTGATCCTAAACGAACGGGTGATTTTAATGAATGCCTCCCCAAATCTATTTCGTACATCGTTTATGATCACCATCCTGCGACAGATGGGACTGTTTACTTCTCAGAAGGAACAATCGAAAGTGTTGGAGCAACAATCACCTTGTTAGCAGAAAAATTAATGGAACAGAAAATTACGATTTCTCCTTTTGAAGCAACAGTGTTTTCTTTAGGAGTTTACTCCGATACTGGCGCTTTTACATATCCACATACAACTGCGCGAGACCTTCAAGCTGGGGCATATTTTATGGAACAAGGTGCAAACCTTCTTGTTGTTGATCAGTTTAGGGAAGCTCCTTTAAAAGAAGATCAGCAGAAACTTTATCAACAGCTATTAGATAATAGCGATCTTATATCGATCGATGGAATTGATATTTGTATTGCCACGCATGCTCAAAAACAGTATACCGGCCATTTAGCTTCCGTGACGAGGAAACTATTACAAATTACCGGTGCTGATGTCGTATTTTCTATTGCTGAAATGGGACACAAAACATTTATCACGGTAAGAGCAACGTCAGATAGAGTAAACGTCTTACCTTTAATCTACTCTCTTGATGGAGGAGGGCATGAAAAAGCCGCTGCAGCAGTAGTCCGAAATCAAACTTCCGAAGACATCTATAAAATTGTAAAGAAGAATCTTCCGCAAATTGTAAAACCTTCGTTAATCGCTAAGGACATGATGTCTTGTCCTGTAAGAGTTATTGCACCACAGACAACAATTGAAACAGCGTCAAAAATGCTATATCGCTACGGACACACAGGCTTTCCAGTCGTAGAAGATGACAAGCTAATCGGAATTATTTCTAGAAGAGATGTAGATAAAGCACTTCACCATCAGTTAGGGCATGCTCCTGTGAAAGGATATATGAGTCACCAACCAATCACTATAGGATTGAATGAGAAAATCGAACAAATTCGTGAGTTAATGATTGAGGATCGTGTAGGAAGATTACCCGTTGTTGAAAATGGTCAACTAGTAGGTATTGTATCCAGAACAGATGTTATCCAAGCAATGCACGGTAAAAAAGGAGTCAACATTACATTTTCTCCGTCTTCCGCCGCTCCACTGAAACGACAACTTATTCAAACAATGAGAAGACATCTTTCCCCAACCATTTATCAACTATTGGAAATCATAGGAGAAGAAGCCGGAAACTTATCGATGAGAGCTTACCTTATCGGTGGCATGGTAAGGGATCTATTATTAGAAAAAGAAAATGAAGACATGGATATTGTTGTAGAAGGAGACGGTATTTCTTTAGCCCTTCATTTACAAAACATATATGGTGGAAAAGTAAGAAAACATGACGAATTTCGAACAGCTACATGGAAACATCCATCAGGATTCAAAGTGGACCTTACAAGTGCAAGAACAGAATATTATGATTTCCCAGCTGCCCTTCCTAAAGTAGAAATGTCTACAATAAAAGAAGACTTATTTCGAAGAGATTTTACAATCAACGCGATGGGAATTTGCCTTCACAAAGACGAATTTGGTGAACTGATTGATTACTTCCATGGTTTCGAAGATTTACGAAAAGGAAAACTTAGAGTTCTCTATAATTTAAGTTTTGTCGAAGATCCAACAAGGATTCTTCGCGCTATTCGATTTGAAAGTCGCTTTCAATTCAGAATGGATGCACAGACAGAGCGTTTAGCCACGCAATCTGCTAATAACCTTCAGTCTGTTTCTAAACCTCGCTTATCCAGTGAGTTAGTTCGCTTATTTTATGAAGAAGATCCAAGTTATGGAGTAGAAAGAATACAAGAACTATCTCTTACTAAATTTATGATTCCAACCCCTACTTCTGAACGAGAAGCTAAAGAACACGTAAAACTTTTACACACATGGCATAAGAAGTTTGTCACAGAAAAAATAACCGTTAATCGGTCCATTTGGATTTGTTATTGGTTTATACTTACTTCGAAAAAGGTAAAGGAACAAACAAGCATCCAGCGGTATTGTTTAACAAAAGAAGATTTAAAAACGTTACATGCTCTAGAAGCTCTAGTATTGAATAGAAACAATTATTCCTTTGAAAACATATCTAAAACCAAATTACACGAGATGTTTGCATCATATCAACTTGAACCTTTGGTAAGTTTTTTTACGATCCTTAAAATGAAGGACAAAAAGCATTTATTCCATTACTTGCTTGAACGAGAAAAATTAGACCGTAAATTAGCAGGGGATGATTTGATAGAAATTGGCTTAACACCAAGTCCTTTATTTCGAGAAATTCTCTTCTATGGAGAAACAGTACAATTGGAGTTCCCTTCTATTACGAAAGAGGAACTATTAGAAAAGGTCAAAACTACATTTTATCTTTGAAAATGATCATTTGTATATGCTGCTTTTTCTCATTGATAGACGAAATTGTGATAATGATATTATTGCAAAAACTTATTTCTTGATCTTAAAATTTTAGTAACCTATAATACAAAATGTACAAGATTATAAAGATACACTCATTGACTCGAAGCTCATTTCGTATCTATTTGTTTTAAAGGATGATTCAAACAACCTCAATCAAGTGAAGAAATTCACTTGACATTTTCTTCACATAATGCCAAAATGTATTATGTATTAAATGATAATAATTATTAACAACAAGGAGAGATTCAGATATGTCCGAAAAAAGAATGGTAGCAAAACAGGCACCGAGATTTGAAATGGATGCGGTAATGCCTAATAAAGAATTCAATAAAGTATCATTAGAGGAAAACATGAAAAATGATAAATGGACAGTTCTTTTCTTCTATCCAATGGACTTTACTTTTGTATGTCCAACAGAAATTACTTCCCTTAGTGATCGATTTGATGAATTTGAAGATTTAGATGCTGAGGTAATTGGTGTATCCACAGATACAATTCATACTCACCTTGCATGGATTAATACAGATCGTGATAGCAATGGTTTAGGTGATCTACTCTACCCATTAGCTGCTGATACGAACCATACTGTCGCTCGAGACTATGGTGTTCTTATTGAAGATGAAGGTGTAGCTTTACGAGGATTGTTCATCGTAAGTCCAGAAGGGGAATTAATGTATTCTGTCGTCAACCATAATAACATTGGTCGTGATGTAGATGAAACGTTAAGAGTCCTTCAAGCACTTCAAACTGGCGGACTTTGCCCTGCAAACTGGAAGCCAGGTCAAGCTACTTTATAATGAATGAAGACTACAACTCAATAAGATGAAATCGTCCTTTTGGACGATTTCGTTTTGTATGATATAACTAGTTTAATCAAACGATAAAATATTAAGTATATAGAGGAGTGTCAACAAATGAAACTTCGTGAAGAGATGCCAGAATTAACTGGTGCTACGAAATGGTTAAATGGAGAATTATCTAAAGATGAATTAGTAGGTGACAAACCAACACTTATTCATTTTTGGTCAGTAAGTTGCGGATTATGTAAGGATGCTATGCCTGACGTTAATGAATTCCGCGATGAATATGAAGACGAATTAAATGTGATGGCTGTTCATATGCCACGTTCTGAGAAAGACTTGGATATGAGTGTCATTCAAGCAACTGCTCAAGGACATGACATTACACAACCTATCTTCGTAGATAGTGAACACAAATTAACAGATGCTTTCGAAAATCAATATGTGCCTGCTTATTATGTTTTTGATGAAAAAGGACAACTTCGACATTTCCAAGCTGGCGGAGGTGGCATGAAAATGCTCCGTAAACGTGTCAATCGTGTCCTTGGAATTGAAGCAAAATAAATATAAAAATAAAAAGGACAAAACAGTTTTAATCGTTAAACGTTTTGTCTTTTTTTATATTTACTTTCCGCATTTTATAAAATGGAATCATGATACAAAAAAACTTCTTTAATATTTAACATACGATTCTCTCGCATATCAATAAACATAGAATCTAATTCTATTAAAGGTCGATTTATTTCTTCTTTAAACAGTTGAACAATCTTTGCTCTTCTTCCATCATCCAGTTCAATTTCATGCCCAATATATCCACTAAGAATATGTTCCACAAAAGGAAATACAATCTCACCATTTAGCTTTCCTCTATATACTTCTTGAATAAGTTCGTCAAGAGCGTCAAATGGCAAAAGTTTTTGTCTGTACACACGTTCTGAAGATATGGCATCATACGTATCAGCAACTGCAATAATTTGAGTAAGGAATGGAATATTTTCTTTCAACCCAAATGGATATCCAGAACCATCTAACCGTTCATGATGACAAAGGGTGCCATTTAAAATACTTTCATCAATTCCCTCCATCTGTTGAAGGATATCTTTTCCGTAAGACGGGTGTTTTTTTACTTCCGCAAATTCTTCCACCGTTAGCTTCGTTTCTTTATTTAAAATATGTAACGGCACTTTCATTTTTCCAATATCATGTAAAAAGCCAATTTCACCTAATTTAATTGTATCTGAAAAGGGTAACCGTAAAATTTTCCCGATTGTAGCTGACATTAATCCCACATTTATACTATGCCGGTAAGTATACTCATCGTGGCCTTTGATGTGACGAAGCTCTAAAAAAATATTCGGTCCATGTAAAACTTTTTCAAGAAGAGGTTTAAAAGGTACCATAAACTCTTGTAATTGTGGTACTTCCCTTGAAATTGCTTCGTGAAAAAGTCTTTTCACTTCAATTAAATTTTCATTATATTGTGCTGATATTTCCTTTTTAAAAGCAAAGATTTGTTTCGTTTGCTCTTCAATTGGTGATTCCAATTGAGGCTGTAACTCTATGTTATCAATTTGATGATTTTTCAAGATCGTCAAATGCCAATGAGTTAATACTGTCCCTTTTCGAAGTAAAAAATGTCCCGATGCTGAAACCACATCATTAGCTAATGATCTCCCAACAATAGAATGATTCCACTTCCCTCGGTCACACAATTCCATATACCCACCTCATTTTAACTCTTATTTTGGAATTTATTTCTATATGGTTATAATATAACATAATAAAGACCCATAATATTACTTAAAATCAAAATTTATAGATAGTGATCAGGACTTTATAACCATTAGTTAATATTGTTATATTTATCACTTGAACCATATGAAAATAGTATAGACGTCTGATTAACCAATACTATTATAGATAAAATCACCCTCTATTATAGAATTTTTTTGCATCTGTTAAATCTCTGTGGTACGTTTAATTTGATGGTATTTACTTTGAAAGGATGATAACAATGAGCGTACATATCGATGCAAAACAAGGAGATATTGCAGAGTCTATTTTGCTACCTGGAGACCCATTACGAGCAAAATACATTGCAGAAAATTTTCTAGAGGATGTCACTTGCTATAATGAAGTCCGTGGAATGTTAGGTTTTACAGGAACATACAAAGGTAAAAGAGTTTCTGTACAAGGGACAGGAATGGGAGTCCCTTCTATTTCTATTTATGTTCATGAATTAATTAACAGCTATAATGTGAAAAATTTAATCCGAGTAGGAACTTGCGGAGCAATTCAGAAAGATGTAAAAGTAAGAGATGTGATTCTTGCTATGAGTGCAACGACAAACTCAGGCGTAAACAGACATCAATTTAAAGGGATGGATTTTGCACCTACTGCAAATTTCGACCTTTTAAAGAAAGCATACGATGGTGCGAAAGAACATAATATGAGCGTAAATGTAGGAAGTGTGTTTACAAGCGACGTTTTCTACAATGATGATAAAGAAATTATTCCTTTATTAGCTTCTCACCAAGTACTTGCAGTTGAAATGGAAACCTCAGCTCTATACACAATAGCAGCACGTTTTGGTGTAAATGCATTATCAGTTCTAACTGTCAGTGACCACATTTTAACTGGGGAAGAAACAAGTTCTCAAGAGCGGCAAGAAACATTCAATGAAATGGTTGATGTTGCTCTTACTGCAGCTATTGCAGAGTAATTAGCTCAGAAATAAAGAGGCTGTCACATTGAACAGCCTCTTTATATTTTAAGTACCCCACGCATGATTTATTAATAAATCAACTCAATAAACCCTTCTCGAGAAATTCTCCCGAAATAAAATGTCATATCCAAATTGGCTAAAGCATCATGAATAGCATTTTTCTCATATTTAACGTCGGTCAACAGTTCTTCTACATCACTGACATCTCCAACGCCAAAGAAATCGCCAAATATTTTGCACTCTTTAATCGTACCTTTAGACACATTGAGGCGAACATCAATGGTTCCTGCATCAAACCGTTTCGAACGTTGCAAATCAAACTTCGGTGATTTCCCATAGTTCCATTCCCACTTCTTATAACGATCCTGTGAGATCTTTTCTATTCCTTTCCAATCTTCTTCTGTTAATGTATATTTTTCCATTTGCCCATCTGAAAAAATATAGTCTAACAGCACTTTTTTCAACTCATCTACTGTGAGCTTGTCTTCAAGAAATTCGTTGATGTTTGCTACTCGACTGCGAATCGATTTGATCCCTTTAGAGCGAATTTTTTCTTCATTCACATTCAGCGCATCAACAGCTTTTTCGATCTCTGAGTCTAACAATAACGTTCCGTGACTGAACATTCGACCTTTTGTTGTGTATTGCGCATTACCCGAAATTTTTCTCTCACCTACGTGAATATCATTTCTTCCACTAAGTTTTGCTTCCACACCTAGCTTTTCCAATGCTTGTGTCACCGGTTCTGTGAACTTTTGAAAGTTAGAGAAACTGTCTCCATCGTCTTTCGTCAAAAAACTAAAGTTCAAGTTACCTAAATCATGATATACCGCTCCACCTCCAGAGAGACGCCTTACGATATGAATACCTTCTTTATCAACGTAATCTTTATTAATTTCTTCGATTGTATTTTGATTTTTCCCAATAATTATCGATGGTTCATTTACATAAAAAAGTAAATAAGTATCATCAATTGGAAGATTTCTTAATGCATATTCCTCAATTGCTAAATTAATCGTAGGGTCTGTAATATTTTCATTATCAATAAATTTCATGAAATATCCTCCTCGTCCAAATTCTATCGTCATTATCTTATCACATCTTAGCATGAAAAATTAAATGGTTTGCAAAGGTATAGGAGTGGAGGATAGATCTATAGTAAAAAAGAGCACACGTCACTATGTGCTCTTTCATTTTTCATTGTTATGTTTCCTTGTCTTCCGTGCGATATGCAGCCTTTTGATGACGATAAAATTCATGAAATAACTTCATCAACGCTCTTTTTTCAATTCGAGAAACGTAACTTCTTGATATGCCTAAATCTTTTGCTATTTCTCGCTGCGTTTTCTCCTTTTTCATATCCAATCCAAATCGTCCAACAACCACTTCTTTTTCTCGTTTATTTAGTACATGAATATATTGATATATTTGCTGCTTCTCCATCTTCAACTGAATTTGATCAACTAGGTCCTCCGTTTCTGCTTGGAGAACATCCATCAGGCTTATTTCATTTCCTTCTTTATCTTGCCCAATCGGATCATGCAAAGAGATATCCTTGCGAACTTTCTTCAAAGCACGAAGGTGCATTAGGATTTCATTCTCAATACATCTTGCTGCGTAAGTTGCCAATTTTGTTCCTTTCCCTGAAGAGTAACTTTCGATCGCCTTGATAAGGCCAATCGTTCCGATAGAGATAAGATCTTCCGTATCTTCATTTGTATTCTCAAACTTCTTGACGATGTGTGCCACTAGTCTAAGGTTATGTTCAATAAGTAAATGTCTTGCCTCTTCATCCCCCTCTTGCATAAGTTCAATGTATTTCTTTTCATCCTTCTGACTGAGTGGTTGCGGAAACGCATTGTTCCTCACAAATGATACAAAAACGAGCAGTTCCTTTACAAAATGTGTGACCGCAACAAGTATACTGGACATGCATCCACACTCCTCCTTTTGTCTCGTGATTCATATATATGCCTAGGAAAAGTTTTCTGTGTCTGTCTACTCCTAATAATTAACGATGACGTTTTTATAAATTATTGGCACTAAAAAACCTTCCTAATAAAAGAAAGGTTTTAAAGAAATATTTGAATTTTAGTTAGTTCACCTTAAACCGGTTGATGACTTTTTCTAAATCTATCATTGTCATTTCTAGATTTTCTGACAAGCTGCCTAACTCCTCGGCTGCTGCAAATTGTTCTTCCGTTGTTGCACTAACCTCTTCTGTAGCAGCAGAAGTGACTTCTGTGATCGCGCCCATATCAGAAATGGATTTCTCAACCTTCTCTTTTGTCACGTTCATTTTTTCAATCGATTTCTCCATCGATTGAATAGCTTGAAAAATATCATCTGTGTCTTGGATAATATGGTCAAAAGAAAGCTGCGTTTCTTTCACAGACTCCGTCTGTTCTTCAAATAAGTTTACGGACGTTTGCACAAGCTCAACGGAGTTACTTGTCTGACCTAATATCTTTTTAATGATTTCTTCTATTTTTTTCGTTGAAGATTTTGACTGCTCAGCTAGCTTCCTTACTTCATCTGCAACAACAGCAAAACCTCTTCCGGCTTCGCCTGCACGGGCTGCTTCAATACTCGCATTCAGTGCTAATAGATTTGTTTGATCACTAATGTCGTTGATCATGGAAACAACGCCTTGAATCCCTGTTACTTCATTGCTTAATTTCTCAATCGTATCTTTTATTTGAATAATATTGTCACCGACACGATGATTTTTCATTGTTAACACTTCCATTTGATTCACGGAGTGTTGGCTGGACTTTTTCGTATTTGTTGCTGCACGAGATACATCATCAACATTTTTTTCTACATCAGCTATTTCATAAGACAACCCTTGCATTTCCGTCGTTGTCTTCTCAGAATAATCTACTTGTTCCATCGCTCCATTTGCTACATCTTCAATCGAACCTGCAATTTGATCCGCTGTTTGAGAAGATTGAATCGAGATCGTTTTTAATTGTTCTGCGCTTTTCACTGCACTCGTTGACATTTTTTGATTTTCCAAAATAATATCTTTTATGTTCAACAACATATTGTTAAAGCTCGAGCCTAATTGTCCAATTTCATTATTCCCAATCTCTTCAGTTCGAACCGTTAAGTCCCCTTGTTCTGCTTTTTTCATCAAATGGACGATTTTATCGACCGGTTTCGTAATCGTAAATGTGATAAACACTCCGATTAAGCTAGCCACCAAAGCAAAGATAACAACTAGGATGACAACATACTGAATCATATCGTTCATTTCTTGCATTAACGCAGATTTTGGCGTAGAAATGACTACTTGCCAATCATTTGATGTCATATGAGATGACATAATAGACTGTTCATTTTCATTATTTAAAACGTACTCACTACCTACTTCTTCAGACATACTACTTGCAACTACATGATTAGTTGAATCGATAATATAAATTTCTTTCTCTGCAATATCTTCATCTACACGAAATACTTCATCAAATAAAGAAGATTCAATTTGAAGGACGACTGTTCCATCAATCCCATTTCGAAACACATAAATATAGTCAGACGATTCATCTAGTCCCGCTACCCAAGCAATATTTCTCTCTTGAATAAACGCTTCTACTTCTGGATTTATTATTTCATCGACATTCATTCCTACGGACGTTCTTCCTAACACTTCGCCATCCGTTCTTTGATAGAAAAAATGTTCAAGGTGAGAGGTACTGTTTGCAATGGAAGAAAAGAAGTCTGCAATTTCTCGTTTTGTTTGGAATTCTTCTCCTCCATCAAGTTCATCAAAATCTTGTGTTAATTCTTGATAGAAACTTTGATCAGAAAAAGGTCTCATCGTTATATCTTCTATTTGTTCAATCGTATGGTTAATATTTTCTGAAATTTGAAAGCCAACATCTTCACTCATTTCTGAAACTTTTTCTTCTAGTGTATTTTTTGACACACTATAAACGAGTGTAGCTATGATAATGCTCGGAATGACACTCAGTAAAATAAATGATAATAGCAATTTATACTTCAATGATAACTGTCTTTTCCCTTCTTGTTTCACAATCGTTTTTCTTTGCTCTTTTTTCTTTCCCTTAAACAAACTCAAATGAGGTAATTTAATGTTGAACTTCTTAAGACCCATTTTTTGTCCCCATCCCATCAGATATTTTTAATGCTTAGCTTTCTCACCACAAGATTATTAATTTATTTAATTATGTATGTAAAGACTACCCTTAGCACCAGAACCCTCTGAATATGAAAGCGTTTTAAATTTATTAATGACTAAAGGAAGGTGATAATAGTCCCCCTTATATAGTATCAAATGAACGAAATACTGTCTATAAATTTTTTAGATTATATTAAAGAACGAGTATAATCGTTGAAAGTCTTATTCCCTTTTAAAACAAATCCCCAGAGCCTTTCGATCATCACAAAGAGACGCCATCCGTTACAGTAACTAATCGGATAAAAATCAACAGTTCAATTACACTTTAGAGGTTCCTAAAATGTTAACTGATCTAACTTTTTACAACTTTTCTTTCCTTAGTGTATAATTGGAGGAAATGTTATTATTATCGTTTATCCTTCTTCTTTTTCTATTTGAAGGATACTAAATTTAGAGGAGTGATTTGATGGACTTTGTAACACTAAATAATGGATTAAAGATGCCACAACTAGGATTTGGCGTTTGGCAAGTAGAAGATCAAGAAGCTGTTAAAGCGGTTTCAACCGCGTTCGAAACAGGGTACCGCTCCATTGATACTGCAATGATTTACAAAAATGAACGAGGAGTTGGCGAAGCAATAAAACAAAGTTCATTACCAAGAGAAGAACTTTTCATCACGACGAAAGTTTGGAATGCAGACCAAGGCTACGACAATACTCTTAAAGCATTTGAAGAAAGCTTAGAAAGATTAGGCTTAGATTATGTTGATTTATATTTAATTCATTGGCCAACACCAGAATTTGATAACTACGTTGATACATATCGTGCAATGGAGAAATTATACAATGACGGTCGAGTCAAAGCGATAGGGGTTTGTAACTTTGATATTGATCATTTGCAGCGATTATTAGATGAATGCGATGTAAAGCCAGCAGTTAACCAAGTAGAATGTCATCCATTCTTAGCTCAAAATGAACTGAAAACGTTTTGTAAAAAACACGATATCTTTTTAGAGGCATGGAGCCCATTGATGCAAGGTGGGGAAGTTCTAAATCACCCTGTTGTGCAAGGCATTGCTAGAGACCATCAAAAAACAGGGGCTCAAGTCATTATCAGGTGGCACCTTCAAAACGATTCCATCGTGATTCCTAAGTCCGTGACACCTTCTCGAATTGAAGAAAATTTCCAAGTATTTGACTTTGAATTAAGTGATGATGAAATGGAAATCATCAACCACTTAGATCGTGGGGAACGGAAAGGTCCTAAACCTAGTGAAATGAACGTGAGATAACGTTAAATAGAGAAAGTCGTTTTAAAAAGCCAAGCAAATGTGCTTGGCTTTTTTATGTACAATCATTTTAAAATATAGTAGTTAAATGCTTAACTGATGATTTCTGCATCCTCTAAAGCCCGTTGAACATTCGAAGTAATGGTAACTTTTTCAAAATGAATGTTTTGCTGAATAACCGTCATGGCAATGTTTGATTGTACTCCAGCGAGGGTAATATTAACACCAATCAGGCTTAAAGATTGAATGGTCGCATTCAAATAAGAAGCCACAATATTATCTATTTTAGGAACACCAGACATGTCAAATATGAGTCGATTGATTTTTCTTTGTTGACATTGCTCTAGTGTTTCATGCATAAGGAGCTGACCTCGTCGTTCATCTATTTTTCCAATTAAAGGGCAAATCGCTATCTTTTCAGTAATATTTATGATGGGAACAGACAACTCATTCAGTTTTTCATAATATTGCAATTCTTTATCTTTCGCTGCTTGAACGTGAGCAGTTAATACTTCTTTCACAGCTTCATTGATTTCTTTATTTAATAAATCATGGACATGCAAAAGCTCGTTTGTCGATAGATCGAAACGATCTTGGGCTTCCTTTTGAAACATCGTCCAGATCGTTGTAGACATTTCATAAAGACCATCTATTATTGCACTTACCGATATATTTTGAGCAAGGCCTAACTGATCAGCTTCTGTGTCTATGAGTAATTCATCCTTCTCTAGCTTCGAAACTTCATTAACTAAATGATTTTGAAAACGATGAAGAAAGTGCAAGAATATATTTCTTAGTTGATCTGTATCTTGATGATGAGCCATACTGCTGTGCATCATCACTTTATTAATAAGTTCATTTTCATTTTCAATAACATGATTTACAATCGTTTGCGACATTTGATTCATACTTCTTTTCATGAATGACGTTATCTCCTTTTAGTATCTGCCTTTGCCTCATCTATTACTGGGGTCATTACTAGTTTGTCACATTCTATCCATAGATGTAAGAAGTATATTTTAATATACCTAGGAGGAACACTTATGAAAATCAATCAAATCAAAGCAATTAAAGCAACTCTCAATATTGTTTGTGGAAAATGGAAAGCACCTATTTTATTGGTTCTAGTAGAGAAGGAATTACGATTCAGTGAAATAAAAAATAGTTTACCTAAAATCAATCATCAAACATTGATAAAGCAGTTAAAACAATTAGAAAAGGATGGGCTTATTTCTAGGACATCCTACCAAGAAGTTCCGCCGAGAGTAGAATATCGATTAACAGAGTATGGCGCTGAGTTAGAAGAACTGTTAAACGATATGATGACGTGGGGAGAAAAACATTTAGAAATGAACAATACCATTTTAGAAGAAGATGAAGTCATTTATGATCGACACGAATTAGATGGAGAAATGTCTCACCAATAAAAAAGCTTGCAATGGAGTTATCCTCCGTTGCAAGCTTTTTAGTCGTGCATGAGATTAAATCATTGTTTTAGCTGCAGTAGCCAATTTGTCATAAAGGGCTATTTCATCATCGAATATCGTTTGATCAAAAATTTCAGCAGATTCTGGGCTTGAGAAATCAAACTCAACAGATGCTTCGTATTCATAAGTTGCGTTCCCTCGGAGTCGAATGAAATATTGACCATGATCATCATTCTTTACGACACATTCCACCATTCCGCCAGGGTTTAAGACGAGGATTTTCTCATTAAACTGCGTTAAACCTAACATACAAGAAACAAGAGAAGATGCTGACATGGCTGTTCCACAAGCATTTGTTAATCCTACTCCACGTTCAAAAGTTTGCACAAAGATTCGACCTTCTCCTAAATTTTTAACGAAGCTCACATTTACGCCATTTGGTAAAATATCCGTTAACGAATTCGCTTGTTCTCCAACATCTTTCACTTCATCTGCTTTCACTTCATCCACAACTGTTACAATATGAGGATTAGGCACACTCAAAGCAGTAAACTTCAGATGAGAAGGAAGGCCTTTAATTAGCTGGTTAATGTGGTCCTTTTGCTCAGAAACAAGGGGAATGGTTTGTGTACTTAGCGAGACAGGTTCAATGGCCACTTCATAAGTAAGAATTCCTTCAAATAATTCTTCCACATGAGCCACTTCTAAATCAGCTTTCATTGTTTCGATATTCAATTTTTCTTTTCCTAAACGTTCTGCAACATATCTAGCGACACATCTTAATCCATTCCCGCACATCTCTGCCTCTGATCCATCAGTGTTAAACATACGCATTCTCGCATCAGCATGTTCACTCTTTTGAATAAATAATATCCCATCAGAGCCAATAATTTTATCTCTTCCTGCTAGCTCATTGGAAAGAACTACTCGTTCTTCTTCTGTGAAGTCGTATTGACCATCCATTTCATCAATAATAATAAAATCATTTCCAGAACCATGGCACTTTAAAATATCTATCTTCATGTTAACTTCTCTCCTTAAAAACATTATTCTCTTCATATCCCCTTATGATAATCGGTTTTGCTTATTAAGACAACGGTTGAGATCTTGACCTCAGATCCTCTTAGATGATGATAGATTTGAAATCGACTCTCTTTTAAAAAAAGCAGTCATGCACTGCACCGCTCCCCACCCGTTCATTATTTCATCCATTTCTACTTCATTAACTTCAATCCCATTATTTTATAACAATGATTTCGTATCTGGGCATCCAGTTAGCATGACGATATTCCCAGGCTCTAAAGTCACAAAAACAAAAAACAACTTTCAAAAAGAAAGTTGTTTTCCTTATATACCTATTAACAGCAGTCACTCTGATTACCAGTCATGACTAGACCACCGCCATCTGGGGTTTCTTGATACTCAAGCGCCATTCCACCAGTCTGTCCATGAATCACTTTGTCGAATGCAACTTGAATGCCGTTTACTTCTTCCACTACATCTTCATCTGTTGGCTCATCCAGAGCCAAACCTAGTTGAGGTCCGCCTCAACCCATACCTGCCATGAAGATTTTGATGTTTTTCGCACCATGTTCATTCATGATTTCTTGAATATACCCTTTTGCTTTGTCTGTAATATTCATATTTTCACCTCTATTTATTTTCAAATCAAGGCTATTTTATCAATAAAACAAAGCAAATTCAACGAGGTTGCTCATTCTAGACTTAATCCGTTGATAATTGTCTCAGCATTGTGACGAATCATCTTAAGGTACGTCTCCGCACCAGAGCCTTCTTGCCCAATGGCGTCTGTATACACTTCTCCAGCAATTTCAACTCCAGCATTGTCTGAAACAGTATCCATATAACGCTGATCTACGGTAGATTCAACGAATACGGCTGGTATTTCCTCGTCTTTAATAACGTCAATTAACCGATTAATTTGACCCGTTGTTCCTTCTTCATGTGAATTAATTTCCCAAATACCTTCCGTATGAAATCCATAATCTGCTCCAAAATATTTAAACGCATTTTCACTGACAATAATTGTTCGATGTTCTTCAGGAACGTCATTTACATTATCTTCAATCCATTGATCTAACTCATCTACTTCTTCTAAAAATGCATCAGCATTAGCTCGGTACTCCTCTTCACCATCCGGGTCACGGGCAACTAAGTCTTCTACTAAGTGATCTACATAATAAGTAGCATTTTTTGGACTTAACCAAGCATGAGGATCCGTTCCATCTTCTCCTTCCAGAGGTATTTCCGTAATTCCCTCTGATAAAGTAACAACTTCTGTGTCAGAAGCATTATCCACAACTTTTTCTAACCACTCTTCTAGTCCCAATCCATTGACATAAAACACTTCAGAATCGCTGACATTACGGAAATCACTCGGTACAGGCTCATATTCATGAGGTTCTTCTCCAATAGGAACGATGTAATCTATCTCTCCTCGATCCCCCATTACTTCTCCAATAATATCTGCTAACACAGAAAAACTTGTCGTCACATATAAACCTTCTTCAACAGAAGTGTTGGATTGTTCTTGCTCATTACCATTGCCACAGCCAACTAAAACCCCACTAATAAACACGATTGAAAATAGCCATTTCCATTTGAACATTCGTTTTCATCTCTCCTTTAAAATAGTTATATAATTTTCAAATTTTATTTTCGAATTTAACATATGAACCGGTGTAAAAAGTGTGCACCAATCAAATGAAGTTGTTATTATGTTATTTTTTTAGCTATAACTATAAAAGTTGCACTAAGGAAACTTTATTGTTAATTTGTATTATACATAGTGGACTGAAGGATGTAAAGGATTATAATTTATCGATACATTTTAATATATAATATCGATAAACTTCCTAAGTTTTGAATTGACTTATATCTTGCTAAACGATAAGAAAAGCATTCCAACCTATGTTGGAATGCTTTGGTCTACTAACACTTATATGTTATTATTCCGTTGATAAACCGTCAATAAACGTTTCCGCATTGTGTCTGAGCATTTTAAGATAACTGTCTGCTCCTGACCCTTCTTCTCCTATGGCATCGGTATATACTTCACCTGAAATAGGCACATCTGTGTTTAAAGAAATTGTCTCCATATAGCGATGATCTACCGTTGTTTCAACAAACACTGCTGGTAATTCATTATCCTTAACCACATCAATCACACGGTTGATTTGTTGTGTTGTTCCTTCATCATGAGAATTCAGTTCCCAAATCCCTTCCGTTTGTAGACCATAATCTTCTCCAAAATACTTATAAGCATTCTCACTCACAACAATGATTCGATGATGCTCTTCTATTTTTTTAACTTCTTCTGAAATCCATTCATCTATTTCGTTTAGTTGCTCTATATATTCTTCTGCTCTCTGTTGATATTCTTCTTTGCCCTCAGGATCTCGTGAAATAAGATCCTCTAAAATATTTTCAATATAAATGATTCCACTCCTAGGGCTCAACCATCCGTGCGGATCTTCTCCGTCTTCCCCAACTAATTGTATAGGATCGACTCCATGTGATAGTTCTACAATAGGTGTATCGGAAGCATTTGAAACTACTCTTTCCAACCACTCCTCCAAGCCCATCCCATTAACATAAAATACATCAGCATCACTGACATTCTGGAAATTGCTTGGTCTTGGTTCATATTCTTCAGGTCCTTGACCAATCGGCACGATATATTCGACGGTTCCTCTATCGCCTAAAATTTGATCGGTCATGTCTGCTAATATCGAAAAACTAGTCTTTACGTACAACCCTTCATTTTCGTTTCCCTGTCCTCCTTCAGCTTCACAACCTATCATTAAAAGAATTGAAAAAATGAAACTCAAGAATAAAAAATCTATACGTACGTTTCTCATTAAATCACAACCTTTGTATGTTTTTGTGCATGCATTACTTTTTTTCTTAGACGAATAAAAGTTTCCCTAAGGAAACTTTTATGTTATTTCAAATTATACTGTTCCTGTGATTATGTGTAAAGATGACTTCACTATATGTCATTTTTTAGACACAAAAAACCTCCACTAACTTCGTAGCTAGTAGAGGTCTTTCTAAAGAAGCATTTATTTACGAAAGTGAAGCCATAATTGCCCTTCTCTTTCATCTGTTAAGTCTAATTCTGTTCGATACTCAGGTGCACTCTCAATTTGATCCCGAGTGACGTTAATTCTTATCCTTGCTGCCGCCCACTCGATCTGTTCAATCCATTGTGGAGAGATCAACACTTTTTTTCCACCTGGAAGGTATTTATTCGTATCTACAACGAAATATTTTATGCGAAATGACGATTCATCAAGGAGCATATCATCGATTTTTCCAAAAGACCCATCTTGGACTGCTAGTTCATAATTCGTCACATGTTTTGCTTGATGTACATGTGTTTCTTCCTCTTCTAGATCTGATTCCAAGATTTGAACTTCTTGTTGCGCCATATCTCTCGCTGTATTTGCCGTTCCCCAAGCACCACTCCCAATCCAATAAGGATTCATCCTGTAATATAAGCTAAAATCTTTCTCATACTTTCTTGTCACAGGTTCATCTCCTGGATCTGGCGCCTTTTGTGCATCGTCTTTTGAAATACCGAGTCGGATCACTTCGTCCGTGTGGTTCATTTTATCAATGGAAGCAGGTGAAACAAATAATTTTTCCGATAAAAATGTTGCTCCAGTTTTAACAACAAGGTAGCGAACGATCCACATTTCTTCATCAAAATAAACATCTGTTACTTTACCGATCTCACCATCGTTTC
Organism: Salipaludibacillus daqingensis; assembly: GCF_029891575.1. Classification (GTDB taxonomy): domain Bacteria; phylum Bacillota; class Bacilli; order Bacillales; family Salisediminibacteriaceae; genus Salipaludibacillus; species Salipaludibacillus daqingensis. The sequence continues at coordinate 553,424 of NZ_JARZHF010000001.1, forward strand.
CAAATACCGTATAAGACGACAACCAATTATAATGTAATAGCATAGAACCAACCTTTCTTAAAAGTGGGTATAAATGTCTTTTCCCACGATAAGAAAAATAAAAACCTCTTAGCGGTTATTGTTAAGAAGAGTGAGCATCATCGATTGTTGCTGATTCGCATGCATGAGCATCGTCATCGATACTTGCTGAAGCAACTGATGCTTGATGAACCCCATCATCTCTGTTGCAATGTCTGCATCACGAATTCTTGATTCAGAAGCTGTTAATTGAACGTCATAGTTAGTTAAGTGATTATACGTATGCTCTAACCGATTCTCATAAGCCCCAAGTTTGGAACGAGCGGATGACGTCAATTGAATCGCTTTATCTACCATATTAAGCGCCTCATTGGCCCCTTCTCTAGTAGAAAGATCGATCGCATCCATTTCTAAATTGGTGATGCTAGTGTTCGGAAGTTCAATCGTCATATACTGACCTGCGTTGGCGCCGGTTTGTAACCGTATTTCACCACCTTGATGAAGTTTTTTTGTATTAAATTCAGTACTGATTGCTATCGCATCTATCTCTTTTAATAATTGTTCCACCTCTTTCTGTATTGCTTGTCTATCTTCTAGCGTATTCGTATCATTAGCTGCCTGAACACTAAGTTCTCTTACCCTCTGTAAGATAGCTTGTTGCTCATTTAATCCACCTTCTGCTGTTCTTAGTAAAGATACACCATCTAGCACATTTCTTTGGGCTTGCTGAATACCACGAATTTGTGCACGCATCCTCTCAGAAATCGCCAGACCAGCAGCATCATCTGCAGCTCGATTAATTCTTTTACCCGAAGATAACCTCTCCATATGCTTCATCGTTAGATTTTGATGAATTCCCATATGTCTTAACGTAAATCGCTGCATCATTCCGATATTTCTCAGCATCCCTCTTCTTCCTCTCTCCGTTCATCTCTTCTTTATATCGGCAAAACAAAGATAATATCTGAGAGTTTGTAAAAATATTTTTACAGCTCATCGAATTTATTTATTCTAATCATTTTCTTGTCAAAGTGTTCATGCCTACATAACATAATATTAGGCTCTGTCCCTTTCGAATGAATCACGAAAACTTATTGATATGTAAAAGAACTCAGGCATTAACCTGAGTTCCTCCAAACAAAACAAACTTTTCTACTTTTTCACGTGATATACGCGAACCTCGTAAGGTTTTAATAAAAACTCATTTGACTGAACCTCGTCACGATCTACCTTATAATTAGAAATGAACAGCGATCGGTCTCCTTCTCTAAATTCAGCAGGAATTTCCACGCGAGGTTTTCCATCATAGAAATTGCAATAAACGAGCAACGTTTCGTCAGCTAATTCTCGTTTATAAGCAAATACATCTTCATCATCTTCCATCAATACATCAAAGCTACCATATACAACAACGTCATGATTATGTCGAAGGTTGATCAAGTTTTGATAATAGTAAAAAATGGACTCACTATCTTCTAAAGCTTGTTTCGCATTAATTTCTCGGTAATTTGGATTTACTTTAATCCAAGGGGTACCTGTTGTAAATCCTGCATGATCGGAATCATCCCACTGCACAGGTGTTCTTGCATTGTCACGACCTTTAATATGAATTTTTTTCAATAACTCTTCGTTTGATAATCCCTCTTCACGCTTCTCATTGTACATATTCAGCGTCTCGATATCTTTATATTCGTCAATCGATTCAAAAGCGACATTTGTCATTCCTAATTCTTCACCTTGATAAATATATGGCGTTCCTCTCATCATATGCAGGAGGGTAGCTAACATTTTTGCCGACTCTTCACGATATTTCCCATCATGACCAAATCTAGAAACCATGCGAGGTTGGTCATGGTTATTCATGTATAAACTGTTCCACCCTTGTTTTTCCAATGCCTTCTGCCACTTAACTAAGTTCTCACGAAGATCAGCAAGATTTAATGGTCGAAGATCCCATTTACCTCCAGGACCGGAGTCAAGATCCACATGTTCAAATTGGAATACCATATTCACTTCTTCGTTTTCTTCCTTCGTGTAATCGACAGCTTCCTTCGGTCCAACCCCAGGCATTTCTCCTACTGTCATGACATCGTAATCTTTAATGGCTTCTACGTACATCTCATGAAGAAACTCATGAATTCGTGGGCCATTCATGAAATGCTCCCCACCATTCACGTATTTTTTACCTTCAGGATTATCCGCATCCGGCAACCCAGGAGTTTTCGAAATAAAGTTAATGACGTCCATACGAAAACCATCAACTCCTTTATCTAACCACCAGCGCATCATATCATAAACTTCCTGACGGACAGTTGGATTTTCCCAATTCAAGTCAGGCTGTTTTTTAGAAAAAATATGCAAGTAATATTCTTCTGTTGTTTCATCATATTCCCACGTTGATCCACTGAAAGCTGATTCCCAGTTGTTAGGCTCTGAACCATCTTCTTTACCTGGGCGCCAAATGTAATAATCTCGATATGGATTATCCTTTGATTTTCGTGATTCAACAAACCACTTATGCTCATCGGAAGAATGGTTTACAACGAGATCCATAATGATTTTAAGACCTCTTTTATGCGCTTCTGCTAATAATTGATCCCAATCTTTCATCGTTCCAAACTCATCCATAATATTTTGATAGTCGCTAATATCATAGCCATTATCATCATTTGGTGATTTATAAACAGGAGACAACCAAATGACATCCACACCTAATTTTTTTAAATAATCAAGTTTTTCAATAATGCCCTGAAGATCACCAATTCCATCCCCATTGCTATCATTGAAACTTCTCGGATAAATTTGATAAACGACACTTTCTTTCCACCATTGTTTTGACTGTTGCATGTTTTCTACCTCCTAAATTTAACGAGAAAAAACACCTTTTGTATTTTCTCGAATGACTACCGATTTCCTTTCGACTACTTCATGTTCCATATCAATATTTCGTACAGGAGTTTTCGTATTTTCACGGATTGACAATAGCAATGATACCGCTCGTTTTCCCATTTCATCAATTGGTTGAGAAACCGTCGTTAAGGGTGGAACGGCCATTTCTGCTGCCATTGTATTATCATAGCCAAGAACACAAAAATCATCTGGAACACTTAATCCTTGTTCATAAGCTTCAGATAATACGCCTACTGCCATTTCATCACTAGTGGCAAAAACAGCAGTAAAAACTTCCTTCGATGCAAGTAATTGACGAAACCCTTCTTTCCCAGATGGAAAACGAAAATCCCCATAATAGACTAGCTTTTCATTTACACGTAACTCATGGTCACACATCGCTTTTCGAAAACCATCATTTCGGGTTTTTCCAGCGATCAAGTCGTCCAAGTCACCCCCAATAAAAGCAATATCTTCATGCCCCATTTTTATTAAATAACTTGTCCCATCATATGCTGCATTATAATCATCTACTTTTACATAAGGAAATGGGTGGGTTAACGATTGTGTAGATACAAAAACAACTGGAGATGCCATATCTTCTAGCAATTGACCTTGTGCCTCTGAAAGCTGGTCGCTTGCATAAATCATTCCATCCACTTGTTTTTCTTTCAATACTTGTATATCTTGGATGACTCTTTCTTCCTTTGAGTCCGTATGGCAAACAAATAAACTATAGTTTTCCTGTCTAGCTGCCGTTTCCATTCCTTGTAACAACTTCGATGCGAACAGTCCAGATAGTTTTGGAAGTAAGACACCAATCGTTCTCGTTTCCCTTCCAACTAAACCGCGGGCAATCGCGTTTGGGGAGTATCCTAGATCTTCAATACTTTTCAACACTAGCTGTTTCGTTTTTTCACCGTATCCTGTTTGCCCATTAACAATCCTTGATACAGTGGCAATCGATACTCCTGCGTGTTTAGCTACATCTTTAATTGTTATACCCACGATAAAATCTCCTTTAACGTAAACGTTTACTCATTTGAATTTAACATAAGAGGGAAACGTTTTCAAACAGAAACTTATTTCGGTTCTCGAATTTTTTTGGTAGAATTGAAAGAAGATTCTGATTGGAGGAAATGAACTATGACAAAACAAGCGCTTTCTGTAGAAGATCTTAGAAATATTCACGTGCTGAATGACCCTCAGTTAACTCCTGATGGAGACACATTTGCATTTGTTCGCCAATTTATTTCTGAGGACGATGAGTACATATCTCATTTGTTTCTTCAAAAAACAAATGAAGACATTGCTACACAATGGACTTTCGGAGACGGAAAAGTCATGTCTCCCCGCTTTTCACCAGACGGCAAGTGGATTGCATTTACTTCCGTTCGCGGAACCAAAACTCCTCAACTATACTTACTTTCTTTATCTGGCGGCGAAGCGAAACAAGTAACAAATTTACCAAACGGGGTAAGTCAACCTTTGTGGTCTCCTGATTCATCAAAAATTTTGTTTGCCACTTCTTTTGAAAAAGGAGACCTTCCTGAAGAAGAAAAAGAAGACGAACCAGCCAAGGATGAAAAATCTAAACCTTTAGTCGTTGAAAGATTGAAATATAAATCTGACGCTGCTGGTTATTTAGATAAAAAAAATAAACAACTAGCACTTTACCATCTTTCTAGTGCAAAGATTGACTTTTTAACGAATGATGAGTTTGATCATGAACCTTCTGGATGGTCTCCTACTAGCACATCTATCACTTATTTTTCTAACAAAGAAGGAGACGAACACTTAATTTCAGATATTTATTTATTTCATTTGGAATCAAGAAAACATCAACGATTAACCGATGGGCAAGGTATGTTCACACATGGGACTTTCTCTCCTGACGGACAAACACTCGCTTGTTTCGGTCATGAAAAAGAATATGCCGGAGCAACTCACGGGAAAGTATGGTTAATTGACTTAATGTCACGAAGGAAAAAGTGCCTTACAAACGATTGGGATGTGAACGTAGGCGATTCTATGATAGGGGATATTCGCTCTGGTGGTTCTAACCCTGGACCTGTTTGGTCAAAAGAAGGTAACGCAATTTTTATTTTAGCAAGTCAATGGGGAAATACAGACCTTTTTCAGATTTCAACTACGGGTGATATTGATCCAGTTACATCAGGGAATCACCACGTGTTTGGGTTTAGCCTAGACGAAAGCAATGACTCTGTTTTGTTAGGAATTAGTTCTCCCGTTGATCCTGGTGAACTTTATATGTATTCTTTTGACAACAACCATTCTCCTGAAAAAAAGACATCAATGAACGAACATTTTATAAAAAATACTTCCTTACAATACCCTGAAGAAATTCGTTTTAAAGGAAAAGATGGTTGGTCTCTTCAAGGTTGGCTTTTGAAACCTAATGGCTATGAAGAAGGAAAGACGTATCCTGGAGTGCTTGAAATCCATGGAGGTCCTCATGCAATGTATGGAAATACATTTTTCCATGAGCTTCAGCTATTAGCAGCAAAAGGATATGCTGTATTCTACTCAAATCCAAGAGGAAGCCATGGCTACGGTCAAACGTTTGTGAATGCATGTCGCGGTGATTATGGTGGCATGGATTATCAAGATATCCTCTCCTTTACGGATGCGATAGTTGAAACTTACCCATGGATAGATAAACAACGTTTAGGTGTCACAGGAGGCAGCTATGGAGGTTTCATGACAAACTGGATCGTTGGTCATACGAATCGTTTTAAAGCTGCCGCAACGCTTCGATGTATCTCTAATTGGACTAGTTTTTACGGGGTTAGTGACATTGGCTATTTCTTTACAGAGTGGGAGGTAGGTACAGATGTACTCAAAGATCCAGACAAACTTTGGGACCACTCCCCTTTGAAGTACGTCAATCAAATAGAAACACCTTTATTAATTATGCACGGTGAAAAAGACTTCCGCTGCCCTATTGAACAAGCAGAACAATTATTCGTAGCATTGAAACACCGTGGCAAAGAACCGAGGTTCGTCAGGTTCCCTGAAGCGAATCATGAACTTTCACGCAGTGGCCCACCACACCTTCGTTTTGCTAGACTAGAAGAATTAACAAATTGGTTTGAAAAGCACTTGTCATACTAAGTAATAAAAAGAGTCTGACCATCCTAGATAGGATTAGTCAGACTCTTTTTTACTTATTTTTTAAATAATCCAGCTTCAACAATCTCATTAATAAATCCTTCGTCTACTTCTCCCTCGAAGTCAAATTCTACGACTTGATCAGGTTGCAAGGAAAGAGCTAATAGACCGAGTAAACTTTTGGCATCAATAACCCAATGGTCTTTTTTGATAAGTATTTTACCTGGATACTTACTAGCACTATTAACAAGAATACTTGCAGATTCTGCGAAAATTGGTTTCTTTACTGTAAGATTCATCTAAACACCTCCGACCGATTTATTTCATCATTATACCTAATATTAACTTTTTAGCCAAGTGTGTTTATTAACTACAATTACTGAAAAGACCTTTTAACCGAATTTTTTTTAAATGTTTGATATGATAGGATTAACAGATTAGCTAAGGGGATGACCGGAAAATGCAAAACATACCTGAATCAACAAAAAAATACTTTCAACAAAAAAAAGCAACCATTTTAGATTATAATTCCTATAAACAATTTGCAATATTTGTTCCATTAATCATGAAAGATGGAGAGTTGCAAATTATTTTTCAAATTCGATCAAACCATGTTAGGCAACCTGGTGAAATATGCTTTCCGGGGGGAAAAGTTGAAAAAACGGACCATTCCACTTCTTCAGCTGCAGTGCGAGAATTGAGTGAAGAATTAGGGGTTCCAGAAAAGGACGTGCAGTTGTTAGGGGAATTAGATTATCTCGTGACACCTTTTCATTTCATGTTATTTCCATTTATCGGTGTCCTCCCTAGTCATACTCAGTTTCAGCTAAATAAAGGAGAAGTGGAAGATATCTTTTTTGTACCTGTCTCCACATTAATGGATATGACTCCGAAAGTTCATCATATCCACCTTGAAATGGAGCCCGAAAAAAACTTCCCTTATCATTTAATTCCAAATGGGGAAGATTATAATTGGCGTTCTGGGATCGTTAATGAAGAATTTTATGAGTACAATGGGCACGTCATTTGGGGGCTGACTGCTAGAATCCTAACTCACGCTCTAACTGAGTTACAAGGTACTTTGAAAGAGAGATAGGACATATTTTCGTAGAATCAAACCCACATCCATTTTGTTGGATGTGGGTTTCGACTTTTATATTAAAAATGAATCACTCATTTTCCTGATTTAAGAGTTTTGTGGTTCTTTTTGAAATGAGATGCATTATCACAGAAAGAACTAGTAGAATTCCAGTAGCTATAAGAAGCATCAATTGGCTATTTACTTGTGCTGATTGATTCGGTAGGACAACACCTATCATTAGAAAACCGGAAAGTGCTAATAATATAAATGCAAATCGTCGATAATCAACAACTTTATTTTTTAACTTTAGTTCTTCTTTTTCTGTCATTGAAATCCCTCCATATCTACCCTGATCAATGAAACTATCAATCAGTATAACATGGAGACACTCCCTTTTTGACTAGCAATATTTTCCCTAATATCTTTAATTAACATCTCGTTTCATTATCGTTGTTTACGAAACTCTTCTAACATTAACATGACCATTTTAGCTGAATGAACCGAAGCTGTTTCCAAAAATTGATCGTAAGAAACTTTCGCATCTTTTCCAGCAATGTCTGATAACGAACGAATAATCACAAAGGGCGTCTGAAATTGATGACAAACTTGCGCTATTGCCCCTGCTTCCATTTCAGAACAGAAAGGATTATTAAATTTTTTGCGAACAACTACTACTCTCTCATGATCACTCATAAATGAGTCCCCAGAAATGATAAGCCCTTTGACAGCGTTAACCCCTACTTCCACTGCGCATTCTTCAGCCAGTTTCACGAGGGAGTCTGACGGCTCATAAAAAGCTGGCATTCGAGGAACTTGTCCAAATTCATATCCAAATACCGTTGCGTCTACATCGTTATAGCGAACTTCTGTGGAGATAACAATATCACCTACTGCCAGTTCTTGATGAAAGCCACCTGCTGAACCTGTATTAATAATGAAATCTGGGTAATAGAGTTGATTCATTAAAGTTGTACTGATCGCAGCATTTACTTTTCCTATACCAGATTTGGATAAAATCACTTCAACACCATTTAAACGTCCAAGAAAAAACTCACAACCAGCAATAATTGTTTCTTCTGAAAGAGTCATTTCAGATTTTAATAATTCTACTTCTTCTTCCATTGCTCCAATGATACCTATTCGCATACAAACACCTTCCTTTTCAATCTTTCGCCCTTCCTATCATAGCGAAAATGTGATGAGGGGACAAGCCTGTGTTTTTGAACGTTGTCTAGTATAATTATTTCTTGTAAAATAAATGAGAAATGGAGTGATCGATATGATAATTCAACCGGATAAACTAAAAGACAAAGTCGAAATGTTTGAAGCTTCAAGTTTACAAGAACTTGAGCATCGAATTTCTAAAAAAATTGACGATAACCAAGCTATTTTACTAGAAGTTCATCATGTATCTCACCAACTGACTATAGACCCTAATACGAGTAAACGATTCTATACTGCTACGGTACATTTTAAGCAAAAGTAAAGAAAAGGTCAGAAGATAAACTCTTCTGACCTTTTAACTAAAACATAATCTAACCATTAATGACTTACATATGGATTAGAAGATTGCTTTTCAACAGTTATTGGCTTCCAGCCTTCGTTTTCAACCCATGACAAGACGACTTTATAAGGTTCAAACCGATCTTCATGCTTGCTAACAGTTCCTATTACTGTGTTATTTCCGCCATTTCTAACTTGCCATACTGTCATTTCTGCATCACTTAACCCTGTTGCATAAGAAAGGGCCTGATCCATTTCTTCTCTGTTCACTGTGCCTTCTCCGTAATCATGGGAAAAATTCTCTCCTTGTACCGTTCCAATTGGAGCCCATTCTCCATCTTCGGGTTCGGATAACTCTTGGTTCTCCTCTTCGTTTTCATTATTCTCATTATTATTATTCTCTTCATTATCGTTTTCTTCATTATTGTTTTCTTCATTTTCTTCATTTTCTTCATTGTTATTATTCGTTTCACTTACATTTGATTCTGATGACTCATTTTCTTCATTATTTGAGGAACTGTTGGCATTGCTGTCTATCGAAATATCGCCTGATTCATTTTCTTCATTAGATTCTACATCCAAATTATTATTATCGGAATTATTTTCTTCTACATTATTAGAAATCGCCGATTCATCTGAGTCTCCTCCAAAAATAAGAGAACCTCCAATAAATACGATTAACAGAGCTACAATTCCTATTGAAATATTTAAAAATGTGTTCATTTTTTTCTTTTTTCTCATATCTGTTCGCTGAGGGGGGTAATTCCCATATTGACTCATGGCTCGTACATCCTCCTTTTTCCTCTTTCTGGTTATTAATAGTATAATTCATACATTATAAAAATACGATATGTATTGTTGGTTTTTGACCGTATTTCCTTATTTTTTGTATTTAAAACCTTTTCGATTAAAGTTTCTTTTCTTTCTAATCTAAAACACCCCAGCATGGATCATGCCAGGATGTAAATAATTTGAATTATTGAACTTGTGTAATTTCTACCTTCATGTCTCCTCCAGGTGTCGAAACAACAACCTGCTCACCAATCCCTTTTCCAAAAAGACTCTGTGCCATTGGAGAATCATTTGAAATTTTCCCTTCAATCGGGTCTGCCTCGGCACGACCAACAATCGTGTATACTTCTTCGTCTCCATCAGGTAATTCTTTGAATGTTACAGTTTTTCCTAATGAAACAACAGAACTATCTGAATCTTCTTGAATAATTTGTGAATTTCTAATCATTCCTTCAATTTGTTGAATTCTGCCTTCCACAAATGCTTGCTCTTCTTTTGCTGAATCATATTCTGAGTTTTCAGAGAGATCACCGAAACTTCTAGCGACTTTTATTCGTTCAACAACTTCTTTACGTTTTTGAGTTTTTAAATATTCCAATTCGTTCTCTAACTTTTCTTTACCTTCTAATGTCATATAGTGCTTGTCTTCTGTCATGTTTTCCACTCCTTAAAAAATACATCTTTATTAGCGAACGCTTACATGTTTCATTGTTTTTCAAAAATTTAACTTTCTTTTTTTTTCAGAAACGGGTTGAAAAGACCAAATGGTGATCATAGTCATATGAATACTTAATACATAATCGTGATAGACGATTGGAATGACCATCTTATTGAAGTGTATGGTCATTGGATGACAGCAATGCCTCCTCAACAAAACTTATCAAGAATAAACGGTAAGCGCCCAACCAGTTCTGTATAGGGCTTCCTAGAACGGGTGAGGCGCTGTGACCGTCTTTTTATTTTCATTTATCCGCTTCTTGTAATCATTTCCTATGTTCATGTATGTTATTATAAACAAAACTTCGCTATTAGCCAAGGGTTTCGCTAAAAAATTCCTTTTATTTGTTAAAGCTTTCTACATTTTCCTTTTAAATCATCGCTTTTTCTTCCAGTATTGTTTTTACTTTTGTAACCATAAGGTCAATAGCAACATGGTTATGACCACCTTCTGGAACAATAATATCCGCGTATCGTTTCGTTGGCTCGATAAATTGTAAATGCATCGGTCTAACGACTGATGTATATTGATCAATCACAGAATCAATCGTACGTCCCCGCTCTTGAATATCTCGCATGAGTCTTCGAATGATACGAAGGTCTGAATCGGTATCTACGAAAAGCTTAATATCCATCATATCACGTAGTCGATCATCTTCTAATATAAGAATACCCTCTAAAATAATAACATCTCTCGGTTCCACTTTAATTACTTTCTCAGAACGAGTATGGTTTGGATAATCGTAAACTGGTTTTTCAACCGATTCCCGATTAAGCAAACGTTTCAAATGATCCAATATTAATTGATTATCAAAAGCTAAAGGATGATCGTAATTAGTCTTCAACCTCTCTTCCATTGGAAGATGAGTCTGATCTTTATAGTATGCATCTTGTTCTAGCATTAATATGGACTGGGCAGGAAATTGACTGTAAATTTCATTTGCTACTGTTGTTTTCCCTGAACCGGACCCTCCAGCTACGCCAATGATGACAGGTTTTTTGTTCATGATTGTACTTCCTTTCTCATCATATTATCTGGGTTTACCGGTTTTTCAACCTTAAACCTTACTATTTGAAGTGGATGTCGTGCGGCATCAAGTTCTTTTCCATCTTCATCCCAAATTTCACCAACTACTTGCATATAATTTTCAATCTCTGGACCAAAAAATTCTATTCGATCACCTGGTCGAAAATGATTCCTTTGCTGGAGCGTGACGATTTTTGTTTCTTCATCATAACCTAACACAACTCCTGCAAAATCAAAAGTTGTTTTCTGGCTATGCGTACGAAACATTTGTTCTTCATGTCCAGGAGTATTTTCAAAAAAAGCTGGTGCCGTTGGTCGATTTGCACATTTGGCTAATTCTCTCAACCATTCAGGATCAATCTCAAAGTGATCAGGATCTGCACAATAAGCATCAATCACTTTACGATACACGCTGACTACCGTTGCAACATAGTGAATTGATTTCATTCGTCCTTCAACCTTAAGACTATCGATCCCTGCCTCAACTAATTTAGGAATGGCTTCAATTAAGTTAAGATCTTTAGGTGACATAGCAAAAGGTGCGTCTTCTTGATCGAATAAAGCTGTCTCTTGATTGGAACTTGTATTGGTTTCCTCATACAAAAAATAGTCCCATCGACATGACTGGCAACATCCTCCTCTATTTGAGTCTCTTGCTGTCATATGATTACTTAGTACACACCGACCTGAGTAGGAAATACACATCGCTCCATGAATAAACGTTTCAATTTCAATATCCACATTTCTTTTCATTTCCAACATTTCTTCAAGACCGACTTCTCGAGCAAGGACAACCCGATCCAATCCTTCTTGCTTCCAAAAATTAATCGCTTGCCAGTTAGACAATGACTGTTGCGTAGATAAATGCACTTCCAATTTCGGGGCTACCTGTTTACATGTTTCTATAATTAACGGATCTGCAACAATAATTCCTTTCACACCAACTCGTTCAAGATCTTGTAGATACTCTCCTAGCCCATCCATATTTTCATTATGAGCAAAAATATTCGTAGTTACGTAAATATGTGATCCATATTTTGCTGCAAAAGCCACACCTTCTGCCATTTCTTCTGTAGAGAAGTTATCTGCATTTGAACGTAAACCAAAGTCTCGTCCACCTATAAAAACAGCATCTGCCCCATAATGAACCGCCACTTTTAATTTCTCTAAGTTCCCAGCAGGAGCCAATAGTTCAGGTTTTTTTGTGATCACTCTTTTGCCTTTAATGGTCGATGTAACACTTTGTTGTTCCATTTGCGATCACTCCTTTATCAATGTTTCTAATGTCGTCCATCGAAGTAATAACACACAGACAAATCTAATACACCGTTTCTTTGAAAAAGAATCCAGTATCTAAGCCACGATTCGAAGGTTGTGCTTTTTTAACTTCTGCTAAAAAGTATTCTTTTTTTTCTTCGTAGTCACTTGGATTAATTAAGTATAGGTCAATAGCTTGCCGATATAACTCAGTCATTTTTTTAATATATGGTAAATCCTTTTGAATGCCATCAATTTTAAACGCATCGACACCAGCATCTAACATTTCTTCAAGTTCATCAATAATACACATATCCTTTGGGCTCATAATATGTGTGCCATTTTTATCTTCCCAAATAGGATACTTCGCATCTCTTTCAGGGTCATGAAGAATCAAACTTTTATCTTTGCTTCTTCCTTGAACTTTTAAATCTTTCCCTTGAAAAGCCATATAATTTCCTACAAGCATTCTCTTTGATTGAAACATACATGTCATACCATGAACTTGCACTTCAATCTCAACCTCTGCCTCTTCTTTAATTTCCACAATTGCGTCCATATTAAGCTCTCGGGCTAGTACAGCTCTCGTGGAACCTTTTCTCCCCCAATAATTTGCTGTATACCAATTCGTAGCTGTTGTCTCTGTGTTCCAATGTAATTTCATGTTAGGTGCGTGTTCTTTAACATTCATTAACACAGCAGGATCACCGAATACAATCGCGTCTACACCCACTCGATCTAAAAATTGAATATAGTCAGGTAATAATGGGAGCGACTCGTTATGAAACAGTGCGTTCATCGCAACATAAATCTTGGCACCTTTTTCATGAGCAATAGCTGTTGATTGCTCTACAGCTTGCCTATTGAATTCTCCAGCCAGCCTTAATCCAAATGTTTCTTCCCCAATCATTATTGCCGTCGCTCCAGCTTCTATAAGTGGAGAAATATCCTCAACACACGTCGGAGTTACTAACAGTTCTGGTTTTTTCATCGCTTACTCTCCTTACTCATTATCCACCTCTATTTTTTTACTTACCATTAATCCATCACCTACAGGTAACAATACAGACTGGAATCGTTGATCATTCATAAGTTTCTCATTATAAGCTCTGATTTTCTTAACAAGAGCCCTTAATCCTCTACTTTCAGGTGTTGCTGTTGATGATACCATGCCTTTAAAAAGGACATTATCTGAAAATATAAGGCCTCCAACTGAAACCATTGGCTCATACAAGGTGAAAAAACGTTCATATTGTCCTTTCGCTGCATCAATAAATAGAACATCAAAGGGGCCTTTATTTTCAACATCTCCGGAAACGTCTAAAGCGTCACCCTCTACTAGGTGAAAACGAGATTGAAATGAAGCTTTTCGAACGTTATCTAAAGCAAGTTTTGCTCGTTCTTCATCTCGCTCTATGGATATCACTTTTGTTTGTGGTAAATCGTTTAACATTCTAATCGCTGAATAACCGATTGCTGTCCCGATTTCTAGTATTTTAGCTGGTTGCTGGACTCGTAAAAATTGAAGCAACGTTTCTATTCCATCTAATTCCATAATAGGTATTTCATACTCTTTCGCATATGTCTCAAGCTCTAAAATGACGTCATGTCTTTCTCGAACTAGTGACTTTATATATGATATTTGGTCGCCATGTATATCCATAAAAAAAGCGCCTCCTTTAGGTGCTTTTTGCTCACAATTTTATAGCCATTATCTTTGACCGATATATTTTATCATAAAAAGAAAGAGAATGCGACAACATTCTCCTTCTTAAAAACATTACTGGTATTGCCCAACGACTTCTTGATGTTCTGCATAACTTTCATTAAAATAAACGTCTCCCTCTGGTGAGTGGTAGAAGTATAAATAATCATGTACTTCTGGTTCCAATGCAGCCGCAATCGATGCTTGTCCTGGGTTATTAATTGGTCCAATAGGAAGACCACTAATATAATACGTATTATAAGGGGATTCAATTTCTAAATCTTCAAGTAATGTTCTAGATAAGTGCTCTTCGTGAGCATACGCTACGGTAGGATCCATTTCTAGTCGCATTGGAACGTCTAAACGGTTTCGAATAACTCCGGAAATGGTCGATCTCTCCTCATCATTTCGAGCCTCTCCTTCGATAATCGAAGCTTTCGTAAGCAATTCATGGAACGAATCATCTGACTGTTCCGCTCCTGTTTCCTCTAAAGCACGTGATGTTCTATCTAACATCGCTTCAATCACTTGTGTTGCAGTTAGCTCTTCCTCAACAAAGTCATACCTAGAAGGGAACATATAACCTTCTAAAGGTTCACGAATCTCTTCATCTAGAATAACATCATCTAACATCGTATAATTTTCAATAAGCTCATCTAGATACTCTTCATCTCGAGCTTGTTCTGCAAGTTCATCAGCTTCCAAATTGGTTTCATTTGCGATGCGGTCAAATATTTCTTCAAGCCACAATCCTTCTGGTATAGTAAAAGAAATCGCATAACCTTCGTACACTCTTCCTTCTTTTAGTTCTACCATGAGTTCATCCATACTCATCGATGGAGAAAAACGGTATTCTCCAGCTTGAAATCCAGCCTCATTTTGAAAGCGTGAATAGTATCGAAACATTGTCGAACTACTAATTATTCCTTCTTCTTCTAAGATATCTCCAATCGAGGATGGAGATGAGCCAATAGGAATATTCACTTCTACTTCTTCTTCACTATCTTCATCTAGTGGGCCAATTGCCCCCATTACATAGCGATATGTTCCAAATCCAACAGCAGCAACGACGAGAATAATGGCAACAAAGAAAAATAAAACAATTTTACGGACGAGACTCGCTTCTCGTTTTTTTTCCTCCATTTTTATATAATGCTTTTCTTTTAATTCATTTTTTTGTTTTTCATTATGTTTTTTTTCATCTGACACAACCGCCACTCCTTTCACCTTTCCCATTATACTATATCTTTCAAAAAATTCGATGGGTTGTTTTTGAAAATATTCTAACTTGTGAAGTTTGAATTCGTTTGTCTAATTCTTCCGCAGATTCGCGGAATTTGTCCATGTTTTTTCAAAAAATAATTATTAAAGCAAAATAAAATACCCTGCAGTAAATTCTTACTGACAGGGTAAAACGAAAAAGATAAGTTTTATTCTTCTTCCATTCCATCTGAAAATGTGTTTAACAGTTCTTCAACCATTTCCCACTCTTCATCTGTTTCAATTGGGAAAAGAGCCAACTCTTCTCCTTCTGGTTCTTCAAATCGGAAAGCATGGACTTCTATTTCGTCGTCTTCACTTTCATTTGAGCCTTCTGGTGCAAGAACCATATACGATTTTTCTGTTGAATCAACATCGAATGTAAACAACACTTGAAATAAATGTTCGTCTCCATTTTCATCTGGAATCACAATGCGCTCATCTTCACTAACTTCATTAATATTTACATCTGACACAAAAATTTCCTCCTTGATTAGGACTGACGATCTAAATAACCTTGTAAGATCATAACAGCCGCCATTTTATCAATTACTTTTTTTCGTTTTTTTCTACTTACATCAGCCGATACAAGCATTCTTTCAGCTGCAACGGTAGTCAACCGTTCATCCCAAAGATCTACAACTAAATTTGTCCTTGCTTCCAATTTTTTCGCGAAATCTTGGCAAAGCTCGCCACTTGGACCAATCGTACCATTCATATTTTTAGGTAGTCCTACGACAACCTTTGTTACATCATTTTCTGAAATTAATTTTTCAATTCGTAGAAAATCTTCTTCCGGCTCGTCCTGGTTTCGTTTAATTGTTTCGATTCCTTGAGCCGTCCAACCGAAGGCGTCGCTCACAGCGACGCCTATTGTTTTTGTTCCAACATCTAACCCTAAGGCTTTCATAGCTTCTCCTTTTGATGGTGAGCTAAATACGATCGAACCAATTCTTCAATCAGTTCATCTCGTTCTATTTTTCTTATGAGGGTCCTGGCATCGTTGTGACGAGGAATATATGCAGGATCCCCAGACAATAGGTACCCAACAATTTGGTTAATTGGGTTGTAGCCTTTTTCTTCAAGGGAAGAATAAACTGTTAAAAGAACATCTTTTACATCTTCATTCATTGAATCATCGTTAAAATTAAACTTCATCGTATTATCCATCGAACTCATAGCACTCCCACCTCTCTCCTTCTTTGAAAGAAAAGGTTCAAACATTGTCCACTTTAGTTTAATATACTTGTCTAATATTGTACACATTTCTTGTTTAATTAGACATTTCTTTTTATTAATTCAGGGACAATGTTCAAAGCTTCATCTATTTTAGCTGGATTTTTTCCACCTGCTTGTGCCATATCAGGGCGGCCACCACCTCCGCCACCACAAACCGTTGCCACTTCTTTTACGATATTACCTGCATGGTGACCTTCTTTCACTAAATCTTTTGAAACACTAGAAACGATACTGACTTTACCACTACTTACAGATGCAAGTACAATAATTCCCGATTCTAATTTTTCTTTTAAAGAATCTGCCATCTTACGCAAACCATTCATGTCTGTACCGGTGACTTTTTTAGCTAGTACTTTGACACCGTTAAGCTCTAGAACATCGGATAACAAATCTCCTGCCTGAAGTTGACTTAATTTTGCAGATAGTGACTCGTTTTCTTTTTCCTTTTCTTTTAACAGCTTTTGAAGTTGGTCTGCCCTGTATGGAACTTCTGTAAGTTTCGTTTTCAATATACTAGCAGCTTCTCGTAATTTATCCACTTGACCATTCATAAATTCGTAAGCTTTTTTTCCTGTCACAGCTTCTATTCGACGAATACCTGCTCCGATTCCTGCTTCTGATACAATTTTAAACAAACCTATTTCGGCTGTATTATTTACATGACATCCACCACACAGTTCGACACTGTAATCATTTACTTGAACAACACGAACCTTATCCCCATATTTTTCACCAAATAGAGCCATGGCCCCCATTTCTTTCGCCTCTTTAAGAGACTTGACTTCCGTTTTTAACGTAATACCTTCCCAAACTTTTTCATTCACTATTTGTTCGATCTTCTCTATTTCATCTTCAGATACTTGTCCAAAATGTGAAAAGTCGAATCGAAGTCTATCCTGTTGAACTAGCGATCCTGCTTGGTTAACATGTTCACCAATCACATCTTTTAATGCTTGATGTAATAAGTGCGTAGCAGTATGATTTTTCACAATACCTGTGCGGGTCCTACCTTCCACTTTAGCTTCTAGCCTTGCGCCTTGCTTAAGCTCTCCTGATTGAACATGAACAGTGTGAAGATTTTGACCGTTTGGAGCTTTTTGGACATCAATAACTTCAAGTACTACTTCTTGATTGTTTAAGCTTCCAACATCAGCTACTTGACCACCACTTTCTGCATAAAAAGGCGTTTGATCAAGAATAATTTGAACTTTTTCATCTTTAGAAACTTTTTCTACAAGTTCTTTATCTTTTACAATTGCCTTTACAACCGACATCGATTCTAGATTATTATATCCAGTAAATTCACTTGGTTCATTAATACTGCCTAATATTTCATCTTGTAACTGCATGGAACCAGATTCCTGTCTTGCTGCTCTTGCTCTATCTCGTTGCTTTTTCATTTCTTTTTCGAAACTCTCTCGATCTAACTGCAGACCAGCATCTGCTACATACTCTTCGGTCAAGTCTACTGGGAAACCAAATGTATCATATAGACGGAATGCATCTTCTCCTGAAATCATCTCAGATTTAGTTTCTGTCGCTTTTTCGATTAGTTTATTTAACATCGCTAAACCATCGTTTAATGTCTCATGAAATCTTTCTTCTTCTGTTCGAACGACTTTTTCAATGAAAGTTTGCTTCTCTACCACTTCTGGATAGAAGTCTTTCATGATTTCACCTACAACTGCCACCAACTTATACATGAACGGTTCGTGAATATCTAACTGTTTTGCATAACGGACCGCTCTTCTAAGTAATCGGCGTAAAACGTAGCCTCTTCCTTCATTGGATGGAAGAGCCCCATCCGAAACTGCAAATGTAACAGTACGAATGTGGTCAGCAACAACTTTAAATGCTGTATCGATATCCCCGTCTTTTCCGTAAGATTTACCTGAAATTTGCTCAGATAAGCGGATGATTGGAATAAATAAATCGGTGTCGAAATTCGTTCTTGCATCTTGGATAACGGACACCATTCGTTCTAACCCCAATCCTGTATCAATATTTTTCTTAGGTAGCGGCGTATAACTTCCATCAGGATTATGATTAAACTGAGAAAAAACAAGGTTCCACACTTCTAAATGCCTTTCATTTTCTCCGCCAGGGAACATTTCAGGATCATTTGGATCATTACCATATTCTTCTCCACGGTCATAAAAAATCTCTGTATTAGGCCCACAAGGTCCTTCACCAATATCCCAAAAATTTTCTTCTAGTCGAATAATCCTCTCTTCAGGTAATCCAATTTCCTTGTGCCAAATATTAAAAGCTTCGTCATCATTCGGATAAATCGTGACAGCTAATTTGTCAGCGTCAAAACCAATCCATTTTTCACTGGTTAAAAATTCCCATCCCCAGTGAATGGCTTCTTTTTTAAAGTAATCCCCAATAGAAAAGTTTCCAAGCATTTCAAAGAATGTGTGATGCCTAGCTGTTTTCCCAACGTTTTCAATATCATTTGTTCGAATTGATTTTTGTGCATTTACTATTCTTGGGTTGTCAGGAATCACGCGTCCGTCAAAATACTTTTTCAATGTAGCTACCCCACTATTGATCCAGAGTAACGAAGGATCTTCATGGGGAACAAGGGATGCACTTGGCTCCACGCTATGACCTTTTTCTTTGAAAAAATCGAGAAACATTTGTCTTACTTCAGCTGAACTTAGTTGTTTCATCTTAATTACCTCCTTGTTTATTAGCTTCTTTGATCTCATTTTATGTCATCAATGACAGCGGGGTAGAGGCTCTCACAGAAGCTTATCCCATAAAAAAAAACCCTCCCTTTAAAAGGGACGAGAAAATATCACGCGTTACCACCCTAGTTACATAGTAAGATATCATTACTTACCATGCCACCTCGTCACGAATAACGGTCGAGTACCGGCAGGTTTTAGCCTGCTCTCAAGAGTAGCAAATAATCACTCTTCACCCAGAATTTCTTTCAGCCTAGGAAATTCTTCTCTGCTGCTAACCTTTAGCATGGATGGACTTTGATTATCTTTCTCTGTCATCAAATTAAGTATATGTATATTCGTTATTATAGAAATGCAATTCGCATTTGTCAATCATATATCCCTCTTCGCTCCCTGATTATTTGCCTCCAATGCAGAGCGAGGACCTTCAGAACAGCAAAAATTGGCACCGCCAAAATGAGACCAACAAACCCTGCCAACTCACTCCCTAAAATGAGTGCAAAAATGATCAATAGAGGGTGAGCGTGAATACTTTTTCCTACAATCACAGGGGCTAATACATTGGCTTCTAATATTTGTACGGCAAAAACAATAACAAGCCCTAAAATCATCAGTTCAATGGACTCAGTCAGAGAAAGCAACAAAACCGGTACACTTCCTAATATAGGTCCGAAATAAGGGATGATATTCGTTAGCCCTATAAAGATAGCTAAAAGACCTCCATAAGGCATATCAATAATCCAGAAACCGACCAAAGAAAGGACTCCTACAAATATTCCAACGATGATTTGTCCTCGAATATAAGAACCTAACGTATGATCTAATTCCTTAATAACCTCTTTACCTGTTTTACGCATCCGTTTTGGTGTAATATACCAAACGGATCTCTGCAGTAAAGGAATATCTTTTAACCCATAAAATACGATAAATGGGATAACAAATAAAAGTAGCGTCCAATCCAATAATGTCATGAGAGCACTACCTATCTCTTCTAATGCTGTCCCTACCCAAGCTTCCCCTCGATGAACCCATTCATCGATTTGGTCTTGAACGGCTTTAGGAAAATAAGAAATTTCCTGATACATAGTCTGTAGAATTTCTCGATACGTTTTCGTTATGTCTGGGAGTTGTTCTAAAAGTGCTTCACCTTCTCTTATGAGATAAGGTGTACCTTTCAAGATTATTGTGACAAACATACTAAGTATTATCGCAAAAATAAATAAAATCGATAACGGTCTAGGTATATTCTTTTTCTCCATAAATTCTACAAAAGGATGAACTAAGTAAATAATAAAACCTGCAATTAGAAATGGGATAATAACTTTCATCATTGTTTTAAAAAATGGCGTTAAAAACGAGAGAAAGAAAAAAAGCCCCGCTACTAATAAAGCAACTAACAGAATGATAACAAGTCCATATATCCATTTTTTCAACTGATCACTTGAAGGATTGATCACAACAGAGCCCCCCCTAACCCAATAATATTTATTGAATTCTGTTGAAAAGACAGACGTGAATAATCACGTCTGTCTTCACAGCCTTAACGTATTTATGAAACATTATGAGAAAGATTTTGATATTTGTCTTCTCACCTGATTCATCATTCGTTGATTAGGCATAAGCTCTTCTATCATGGAAAAATCCATAGAAGTCATCCGCTTTTTCCAACGTCTTTTTGTTTTTCTATCCATTGAAGCAACGTACGCATATGCTCCCACTCCAACGGCAACTAAAGATGCTAGGGCTCTCATTAAGATCACCCCCTTATTTTTACAAGTCAATCTGCCTTTCATTTTCAGCAAATAAATCGTCAAGGGAGCTTAACGAACCGTCCGCTTCCACCTGGTGGAGGTGTAGCTGGCGATCAGACACTGATAGTTCAATAAAGCAATCCCAGCAATAGTACTGGTTCGTTCCAATTTTACCTATATCTCGACTTTTACAATTTGGGCAACGCATAACACCCCTCCTAGGATATGAATATTGCCAGTATTTCAGACAGTAGAATCAATCCAGTAACAACGTCTGATTATCTTCCACTGCAAAGTGTTTCGTTTTTACAACTTTAAAACCTTGTTTCAAATCCTCAAACAGGCCTTCTGTCAATTCATACCCTAAAATTTTTCCCGAATCTGGCAAAAAATATACATCTTCAACGATTCCAATCATCTCCCCATCTTTTTGATTCACCGCTCTACCTATAAGTCGGTGTTTCCCATGAAGAAATCGTGAATCGGAATGTTTTTTTGCCACGAAGGGGTGGTTTTCAGTAACAATAAAGCAATGTTTATCTTTGGATGCCACAACCGAGAGTGGTAAGACGTGCTCTTTTGACCACCAGCGTCTATTTTGAACCCAATAACCTGTAATTCTTCCCTCTTTTAAGCAATACGTAAGGTCAGTAATTACACCAAGCTGATGATTGTTCCCATTAAGAATGGGTGCTCCCTTGACTTTTTTAAAGGTTCTCAAGGATTTCCTCTCCTTTCGAACACTCTTAGTCTTTAGCAGCACCCTCTGATTCATTCGTGTATTCCATTTCCAATCCAGCTATCTTTTCCTTTAATGTTGTATTTCGCCTCACATCACGATTCGCTTCAACAGCTATTTCCATCGCTTTCCAATCACCACATAATAAAAGAAATTCCTTTGCTCTTGTAATACCAGTATAAATTAATTTTTTCCGTAACATCCTATAATACCCTCTCACAACTGGCATGATGACGATCGGAAATTCGCTTCCTTGCGATTTATGAATCGAGCAACAATAAGCATGCGTGATTTGAGTTAAGTCAGGTTTCGTATAAACAACTTCTTCCCCGTCAAAAGAAATGACGATCTGAAGCTGTTTTTTAGTATTTTCTTTCTCTGTAAAAATAGAGACGATTTCTCCTCTATCTCCATTATAAACGTTGTCTTCTGGATTATTAACCAACTGTAGGACCATATCTCCAACCCGATAAACCACATCTCCAAATGGCACTTCTCTTCGTTGATCTGTTTTAGGGTTGAACAGCGTCTGTAACATATCATTTAAATTTTCCACACCTGCAACCCCTCGGTACATGGGAGCTAACACTTGGATATCTTTGGCTCGGAATCCTTTTGCTACCGCTCTTTGGCAAATTTGTTTCACTGCTTCAGGAACCTTTTCTTGTTCACATGGGAAAAAACGTAAATCTTTGCTATGTTGATCAATCATTTCCGGTAGTTCACCGTGTTTAATTTGGTGAGAAAATTCTATAATTTTTGATCCTTCTGATTGACGATAAATATCAATGAGTTGTACAGATGGTATGACTCCTGAATCTAACAAATCTGCCAGCACTTGTCCCGGACCTACCGATGGAAGTTGGTCCTCATCGCCAACAAAAATAACTTGCATATGATTTGGAACTGCTTTTAACAGTTGATTCGCTAACCATGTATCCACCATCGACATCTCATCAAGAATGAGAAGTTCTCCTTCTAATTGATCATCTTCGCCTTTTTCGAAATAATCACCATCAATTCCTTTAAAACCAAGTAGCCGATGGATTGTTGACGCAGGCAAACCTGTGGATTCTGTCATTCGTTTAGCTGCTCGTCCCGTTGGTGCAGCCATAAGGATAGGGAACGACTTCTTTTTTTTGTGGTAATCGTTTGGATCCACCGAAATTCCTTTTAACTGCCCGATCACTTCTATTAAACCTTTGATCACCGTGGTTTTCCCTGTTCCTGGTCCACCCGTTAAAATCAAAAGAGGAGAGTGCAAAGCTTGTTCAATCCCCTCTCGTTGAGATGGCGCATAGCTAATTCCTAGGTCTTCTTCTACTTTTCCTAATGCTTTTAAAAATTCAGACTCAGGAAACTCATCCATCTCTTTTTTATTTGCTAACAATCGTTGCAGATTTGTAGCAATTCCACGTTCGGCAAAATAAAGAGAAGGCATGTACATTCGCTGGTCCTCAACAATTACTTTACCCTCTTCGCCAAGTTGAATTACTTGTTCCGCTATATCTAGCGGAGATATTTCCTCATGAGTTCCTTTTTCTAATAGAAGTTTTGCCTCTTCAATCACTTTTTCATTTTCGACAAAAACATTCCCTTCACTAAGGGATTGATCTTGAATAACAAATAAGATCGCAGCCCGCAAACGGTCTGGATGATTTCCCGTTAATCCTTGTTTTCTGCCAATTAAGTCTGCTTTCGAAAATCCAATCCCGTCCACATCTTCCACCATCCGAAACGGGTTCGATTGAATGACCTTTAAAGCCTCCGTATGATAAGCTTGATATACTTTCATCGCAAGCTGAATTCCGAAACCAAATTCGTATAGCTTTAAAAGGACTTGCTCTATACCCTGATCTTCCATTAATGTTTCATATATTTCGGTTGCTTTCTCTGGCTTTATTTTTGGGATGTTATCAAGTACTTTTCGATCGTTTAAAATCATTGATATGCAGTGTACCCCTAGATTTTCTACAATCGCCTCAGCCGTTTTTTTCCCGATTCCCGGGAAGCGATCACTCGATAAGTATAAAATAATCCCTTGAGTTGTTTCCGGCATCACTTTTTGTGACTGTTCAAACTTATATTGACGTCCGAACCTAGGGTGATCTGTGAAAACACCGTGGAAAAGATACGTGAGGTCTCTTTCAGGTTCTGGCATCATCCCTACCACTGTTACTTCTTTATCGTCCAATTTTTCAGCCGATTCATTCACCCGCATTTTCGCTACCGTATAGAGAGTATCCTCGTTATGAAAAATCAAATGAAGAAGCTCTCCTTTTATATAATCTTTATTTTCTTCATTTGACTGATTCATCATAATCCTACTTTCTTTCGTCCTCATTATTCATTGCAACGTTCATTTGTTTTACACCGTTAGCTGCAAGAGCATGATCAGGTTGAATTTCAAGTGCTTTCTCAAACATTTCCAAAGCTTTTTCTGCATCTTCATTATACGCATATCCAACACCAAGGTTGAAATAACTATCTGCATGTTCAGGATCTTGCTTTACGACTTTTTCAAATTGTGGAATCGCTTCATTGATCTGCTCCGTTTGGGCTAAACACATGCCATAATGAAAACGAGCATCACTATCTGATTCATTCAGTTCTACCGCTCGACTCAAACTAGGAAGAGCCCGAACAAAATCACCTAGTTGATAAAAACTCATCCCAAGCATATAATACACGTCCCCTTCATGGAGTCCATGGGACATTGCTAACTGATACAGTTCTACCGCTTCTTTAAATTGATCTTGATTAAATCGTACATTTCCTTTTCCGTAATAAGCTGTCGCTAAATTTTTATTTAACTCAATCGCTTTATCGTAAAACGCAATCGACCGGTCGTCTTCTCCAACTGCCGATAATAAGTTCCCAAAATTTATATAAGCAATGGCATCTTTAGGGTTTTCCTCAATTGCATCATTTAATAATTTCGCTGCTTCTTCAATATTTCCTTCTTGCATTTCTTTGACGGCTTGTTCATTTTTATCCATTGTAGAAACTCTCCTTTTCATCTTCTCTCTATTTTATCTCTTATTGCGGACACAGAAAAGGACTGATTATTATCAGTCCTTGATTACCACATCAATCGTTCCCCCACCAAGACATACTTCTTCATTATAAAACACAACGGATTGACCTGGCGTAACCGCTCGCTCTGGCTCATCAAACCAAACTTTTACACTGCCATCTGGTAACGGTTCAACTGTTACTCCATGATCATGCTGTCGATATCTGAATTTTGCAGTGCATTGAAAAGATTCTACAGGTGTCTCTCCTGAAATCCAATTTAATCCTTCTGCAACTAAACCATTGGAATATAGTGCCGGGTGATGAAACCCTTGTCCAACAAGTAGTACATTCGTGTCTAAATCTTTCCCTACAACAAACCATGGTTCCCCAGCTCCACCGATACCAAGTCCCTGACGTTGGCCAAGTGTATAATACATGAGACCATCATGTTTCCCTTTCACAATTCCATCCAATGTTTGCATTTCACCTGGTTTAGCTGGCAAAAATTCACTAAGAAATTCTTTGAAATTTCGTTCGCCGATAAAACAAATACCTGTGCTGTCTTTTTTTGAAGCCGTAGCAAGTTCTGCTTCATGGGCAATTTCACGAACTCGTGGTTTTTCAATTTCTCCTAGTGGAAACATGACATGCTGTAATTGTTCTTGGCTAAGTGCATTTAGAAAGTAGGTTTGATCTTTATTTTGGTCAATCCCACGAAGTAACTCTACTTTATTATTCGTACGCCTTACTTGGGCGTAATGACCAGTAGCGACATAATCTGCCCCTAAAGACATAGCATGATCTAAAAAAGCCTTAAACTTAATTTCTTTGTTACACATGACGTCTGGATTTGGTGTTCTACCTGCTTTATATTCTTCTAAAAAGTACGTGAATACTTTATCCCAATACTCTTTTTCAAAATTCACTGCATAATAAGGAATATCAAGTTGGTTGCAAACTCGGATCACATCATTATAATCTTCCGTTGCTGTGCAAAACCCAGAATCATCGGTATCATCCCAATTTTTCATAAAAATTCCGATAACTTCATACCCTTCATCTTTTAAAATTTTAGCTGTAACAGAAGAGTCAACACCTCCAGACATCCCTACTACGACACGAATATCGTTTTTATCCTTTCCACTTATGTGAGCTGACATTCTACTCACCTCCTAGATGTTTCATTTTAATTTCATCAATCGTTTCATGACTTTAATAACAAGGTAAGCAGCTTTATCGACTTGTTCATGATCATTTCCATAACCGAAGCTAAACCTAACTGCTGAATGACTGAGGCTTTCGTCATCATACATTGCCATCAACACATGAGAAGGGTTGATCGATCCTGCAGTACAAGCTGAACCACTTGATACAGCGACACCTTCTAAATCTAGATTCATCAATATAGATTCAATATTCAAGCCAGGAAAGCTAACGTTTAAAATATGGGCTAACCCTTCATTCTCAGAACCATTTAAATGATAAGGGATGTGAGCTTCATTAAAAATGTCTAACATTCTTTTTTTGAAGTGATTATATTGTTCTTTTCGTTGTTCACGCTCTTTTACTGTTAGTTCCAACGCTTTTTTCATGCCAACAATAGCAGGAACATTTTCCGTTCCTGCTCTCCGCTTTCTTTCTTGTTCTCCTCCAAACAGTAATGGAGATAACTTCACACCTTTTTTTGCATACAAAAAACCAATTCCGTTCGGACCGTTTAATTTATGACCTGAAGCAGCTAATAAATCAATTCCTTGTACTTTCACGTCTATTGGTTCCATTCCGACTGCTTGTACAGCATCCGTATGAAAAATAGCTTGATGCTCAGATAACAAGTTCCCAATCTCTTGAATAGGTTGTATTGTCCCTACTTCATTGTTGCCAAACATAATAGAAACAAGAATTGTCTCGTCACATATCACTGAATGAAGTTGATCAAGAGACACAACACCTTGCTCATTTACGTCTAAATATGTCACCCGAAAGCCTTGTTTTTCTAAATATTGAAATGCATGAAGCACCCCATGATGCTCGATTTTGGTAGTGATGACATGCTTCCCATTATGTTTATTAGCATTAGCCGAACCGATTACAGCTAAATTATCTGCTTCCGTTCCTCCACTTGTAAAAATAATTTCTTCAAATGAAGCGTTGATTATTTGAGCAATATATTCTCTCGATTGATCCAACCCTCTTCTAGCATCTCTTCCAAACCGATGTATACTAGATGGATTCCCAAAAAAAGTCTCATTATACGGTTGCATTGCTTTTAGAACTTCTGGATGGACTGGTGAAGTCGCTGCATGGTCCAAATAAATACTTTCCATATATTGTTCACACCTTTAAATTTCTTAAATATAAAACATATAATTCTCTTGGTCACCTTCGCCTTCAAAGTTAGCCAAATCATCCAATGTTGTAGAATCTAACACGTCTTTTACTGCATCGCGAATCTTTATCCATAAATCTCTTTTTGCAGGTTCTTCATCGTCTATGATTTCCACAGGCGTAATTGGTCCTTCAAGAACTCGAATAATATCTCCAGCCGTAATTTCTTCTGGATTTTTAGACAGCATATAGCCCCCATATGCTCCTCGGACACTTTTCACCAATGTCGCGTTTCGAAGTGGAGCAATGAGTTGTTCCAAATAATGCTCAGACAGATTGTGGTCGTTAGCAATCGACTTCAATGACGTAGGACCCTCTCCATGTTTTTTCGCTAATGCAATCATAATTGTTAAACCATAACGTCCTTTAGTTGATATTTTCAACGTTCATCCCTCTTTCCATTCTTCTATCTACCCACTGTTGACAATAAATTAATGAAATGCCTGTAATGTGACCAATGAATAAACTAAACAATATCGTACCAACAAATACTGGACCTCCCAGTCCCCATCCAACAGCTAACACGATAATTTCCATCATAATTCTAACTTTTGCAACGGAAGCACCTGTTTTTTGAGAAATAGCCAACATCATACTATCTCTAGGTCCTGCTCCACATCTTGGAGAAATATATACACCAATCCCAAAACCCATAATAATAATTCCAACGAGAAGCATCATACTTTTTGCTAAAAGGGATGGTGGTGTTTGTAATATAAATAAAAATAAATCCACAAACATTCCAACAAAAATCATATTTAAATAGGCACCTAACTTCGGTAACTCTTTCGATATAAGTGTCGAAACGAGAAGAAGTAAAAATCCCATGATGACTGTCCAACTTCCAACAGTTAAACCAAAGTGATTCGTTAACCCTATGTGCAGAACATCCCAAGGGGCACTTCCTAGTTCAGCGGTAATCATTAACGCAATACCAAAACTCATGATCATGATACCAATGAGAAAAACGCCCCACCGAAACCAAGGCGTTTCTGAAAAAATCCGTTCATTTATATAATCCATTCATGTCCATTCCTCTCAAGAAAAAAACCTATGGTAAAACGAAAATCTTGTTCATATCTAGAAATCATTATAGCATAGAACAAGGACTTCTGTTCCAACTTGAGCATGAACAATGATACAAATCTTCATAACAACTGCATTTTACTGATGATTACGATAAAATGCAATCATTAGCGTTTGCTAAATCCTAATCATTAATAACGACTATATAACTATAATCACTCGGTATCGAGTCTTGAAAAAGGTGGTAATATACATGGATTTATTTAATTACTCAAGTCACCAACAACCAAAAGGACCATTAGCGTCAAGGATGCGTCCGAGATCATTAGAAGAAGTCATCGGCCAAGAGGAAATCATTGGTCAAGGAACATTGTTACGAAGGGCTATTGAAGCTGACCGGTTAACACCGATGATTTTCCATGGACCACCGGGCACTGGAAAAACGACGTTAGCACGAGTGATTGCTAATACGACAGCAGCGCGCTTCGAACAGTTAAATGCGGTTATTGCAGGAATTAAAGATATACGTGAAATTGTAAAAAAAGCGAAAGATAGATTGTCATTTGAGGATGAGAAAACCGTCCTTTTTATAGATGAAATCCATCGCTTTAACAAGGGACAACAAGATGCATTATTACCTTATGTGGAAGATGGAACCGTCATTCTCATAGGTGCTACAACTGAAAACCCAATGTTTGAAGTGAACCCTGCCCTCATTTCTCGTTCTCGTCTGTTTAAACTACAATCCTTGTCCGATAATGAAGTAAAGCGAGTGATCAAACAAGCTTTAGAGGATGAAAAGCGTGGATTTGGGAATTATTCAATTCATATAGATGATGATGCTTATTCTCATATCGTTAACATTGCAAACGGCGATGCCAGAACTGCATTAAATGCTGTGGAACTAGCTGTATTAACAACCGACCCTGGTGAAGATGAAGTTATTCGAATTGACTTAACAACAGCGGAAGCATCGATTCAGAAAAGAATGATTCGTTACGATAAAGCTGGTGACAATCATTACGACACGATATCGGCATTTATTAAGAGCATTCGTGGTTCAGACCCAGACGCAACCCTGTATTGGCTAGCTAAAATGATTTATGCAGGAGAAGATGCTCGCTTTATTGCTAGAAGACTATATGTCCATGCGGCAGAAGATATCGGATTAGCTGATCCGAACGCGTTATTAATAGCGGAAGCTGCTTTTCAAGCCGTGGAATTCATCGGTATGCCAGAAGCACGAATTCCCTTAGCGGAAGCAGCTCTTTATTTGGCAACCGCCCCTAAAAGTAATGCGGTAATCAAAGGAATTGATGATGCTTTACAAACCGTAGAGAAAGAAAAAACAGGAGAGGTCCCTGTCCATCTTCGTGACGCTCATTATAAAGGTGCAGCGAAACTAGGCCATGGTAAAAACTACCTCTATCCACATCATTATGAAAATCATTATGTCGTCCAACAATATCTCCCTGACCATCTTAAGGAAAAGACTTTTTATAACCCTTCTTCAAGCGGCTACGAAAAAACCGTTCAAAAGCGACTTGATTATTTTTCTCAAAGAAAAAAGAACGATAGACAATAGTTTTTTAGTTAGAACAATCTCTCTTAGTATACTTTCAAGATACTTTGTCCATCTTAATAGAAACGAACAAGTTTCTAATAGAAAGGGATGGACGAAATGAAAGTAAGACAAGATGCTTGGTCACATGAAGATGACCTACTATTGGCAGAAACCGTTCTTCGACATATTCGAGAAGGTAGTACTCAGTTAAATGCGTTTGATGAAGTAGGAGATGCTCTAAACAGAACTTCTGCAGCATGTGGTTTTCGTTGGAATGCGGTTGTAAGAGATAAATATGATGAAGCAATCAAACTAGCAAAAAAGCACAGAAAACAACGAAAACGTCGACTAGCACAAGAATCAAAACCCAATGTTTATAAGCAATATCAACCGAAAGTAGAAGCGACTCCTTCGATGATTGAAGAATTCAGTCACGAAGTAGCACCAGCGGAACCAGTTGCTAGACAAGAATACAATCGAAAAGATGATTTTAAAAATGACCTTACTAACGACATGACAATTGAAAAAGTGATCTCATTTTTGCGAAACATGCAAGGAAATGGATCGAAAGAAACTATGTTAGAGAATGAAAATCAAGAATTGAAGAGAAAAGTACATGAATTAGAATCTGCTTATTCTCAGCTTGAGAAGCAATATCAAGGAATAGAAGAGGACTATCAATCCATCATTAAAATCATGGATCGAGCAAGAAAGATGGCCATTTTAGAAGAGGATCCTGAAGAAAAACATGCAGCCGCCTTTAGAATGGATAAAAACGGAAACCTTGAGAAAGTTGCAAAATAATAGATAAAGTGCACTAATCAATATGATGAGTGCACTTTATCATTTGTGATCATTTTTATTTATCATCTATAACGATGTACGTTGCTTTTACAGGTCCATGAACACCAACTACAAGCCGTAACTCAATATCTGCTGAGTTACTCGGTCCAGAGATGAAATTGATGCATGATGGCATCCGTCCATTTTTTTGGGCAATTTCGTGAATTTTATCTGTCGCTTGTGTCATTCTTGGAACAAGCGTACTCTTTGGAATAATCGCCAAGTATTTTTCTGGAAGAAGACTTACCGAACGACCTTTTCCATTATCACTATGCAAAACACAAGTCCCAGACTCAGCTAATGTCACATCTGAAAAAGTAATGCCGATATTTGCTTGTTCCGCTTTTTCAATGTTTCGTTTCCCTAAATCTTTATTCCATTCATGGACGGAAACACCTGATTTTTTTTGATTCTCCAATGCTTCACGTAAACCATATTCATCAAAACGTGGATCTTTCCAATGAACGATAGATTTTCCACCTAGGTCATTAATTATTTTCGGGAACATTTCCTTTAATTCCGCTTGCGTTGTCACAACGACATTCGTATGAATATTTTCGCATTGTAAAACGAATTGATCGAGCAACTCGTCTTTTGATAAACCATCAAAAACTTCATACTGAGGAAGTTTGCTCCACTTCGGTAGCTCTACTTTTTCCGTCCTCCGTTTTCTCCCTAACTGATCAGCAATTTTACGCAAAAATTTATCTTTATTATGAATTGTACCTGTCGTCATGATTTACCTCCTCCTTTTTCGCGGTTTACATACCATTTCCTGAAGGTATCACCCGTTGGTTCAGGAAGATCGCGGATATCCGTCCACAATTTTACCGGACCTGGACCTTTTCCATGACCATCTTCTCCTTTTGCAACATGACCGATAAAAGAAGGAGCCGAACTTGAACCTATTTTATATACACTAGGATTACTTGCTGCATACGCATAACCTTTCATCGCTAACTTTTCTCCAAAGCTAGATTTTCCTGATTGCTCCACAATGACTCGTCGATGTTCAACGAGAAGTTCATGTAACGGTATTTTAACAGGGCAAGCGTCCGTACAAGCTGCACACAGCGTTGATGCATAAGGGAGTTCTTTATGGTCATCATACCCTTCAAGCAAAGGAGTTAGAACAGCTCCAATTGGTCCTGGATAGATGGATCCGTATGAGTGCCCTCCAACATGACGATACACTGGACACACATTAATACAAGCTGCACAGCGAATACATTGTAACGCTGATTGAAATTGGGTTCCCAAAATTTTAGAACGTCCGTTATCAACTATAACGACATGAAATTCTTCTGGTCCGTCCACATCTCCTTCTTCCTTTGTTGCCGTTAGTCCAGTAATATAACTCGTTAATTTTTGACCTACCGCACTGCGACAAAGCATGCTTACGAGAATATCTAACTCTTTCCATGTCGGAACAATTCTTTCCATGCCCATAACCGTAATTTGCGTTTTAGGTAAAGTTGTCGCCATTCTTGCATTTCCTTCATTTGTCACCAATGAAACTGTCCCTGATTCTGCTACAGCAAAGTTACAACCGGTAATTCCGACTTCAGCTGATAGAAAATCCTTTCTCAACTGTTCCCGTGCAAATTGTGCTAATTCGTTAGGATCAGATGATTTGTCATACTTTCTTTTATCACGGAATGTATCTCTAATTTGTTCCTTATTTTTGTGAAGAGCTGGAACGACAATATGTGACGGTGGATCATGATCGTCTAATTGGAGAATCCATTCGCCTAAATCCGATTCCACAACGTTACAACCTAACTCTTCTAACGCTTCATTCATACTAATTTCTTCAGTCACCATTGATTTCGACTTGATAATATTTTTCGCTTCTTTCTTTTTTACCACAGAAGTAATGTATTCATTTGCTTCCGCAGCATCTTCAGCAAAAAAGACATGACCACCTTGTTTGGCTACGTTTTCCACAAATTGATCTAAATAATAATCTAAGTTCTCTAATGTATGCTGTCGTATTTCTTCGGAAAGATCACGCCAGTCTTCCCAGTTTCCCATTTCTTCTGTCGTTTGTGTTTTCCGCCCTTCCAAACGCGTTTGGGCCTCTTTCACAGCTTTTCTCATGAATTTATCATTGATCCCTTTATCTACCCGTTCAAAAAACTTGCCTTCTCCTATTTTCACACCCATGCTTTCACCCCCATTTATGCTTGACTATTTAAAACTTCGGCAATGTGCATTACTTTAATCGGTTTCCCTTGACGTTCGATTCTTCCACCAATATTCATCAAACAACCTAAATCTGCTCCTATTAAAACTTCTGCATCCGTTTCTTCAATATGTTCTACCTTTTCATTAACCATTTGTTCTGAAATAGGAACCATTTTCACACTAAACGTACCACCAAAACCGCAGCACTGCTGTTTGTTAGGAAGCTCTGTGAATTTCAAACCTTTTACATTCTCCAATAATTTCATTGGGGCTTCTTTTACTTTCAGCAGTCGAGTCATATGACACGACGTGTGATACGTTACATTGCCATGAAACTCTGCTCCGACATCATCTACTTTTAAAACATCAACGATAAACTGAGTTAACTCAAAAGATTTATCAGATAATGCTTTCGCTCGTTCTTGCCATTCAGGGTCTTCGGAAAATAATTTCGAATATTCATGTAACATTGTCACACAAGAGCCTGATGGGGATACAACGTACTCTGCCTCTTCAAATGTTTTTATCATATGTTTGGCAACATCACGGGATTCACGGTGAAACCCACTATTAAATGCAGGTTGCCCACAACAAGTTTGCTTTTTCGGAAAGTCTACTTCACATCCCAAACGTTCTAGAATTTCCACGGTACTTTTTCCGACAGACGCCGGATAAACAACATCTGCTAGACATGTTAAAAACAAAGAAACTTTCATAACATATCCTCCTCTTTAGTTTTAGTGGTAAGGTCATCTGATGACTTAAGATAAAATAAAATACTTTATTAATAAGTTTATATCAAAAGTGAGTTTTAAAATAGAGCTGTCTCTCATTTTTTATTACTTGTTTTATTTATCGCTATATAAATATTTGGAAAAAGGGGAGGAATATACTCCCCTTTGAAGAGATTAGATTACATAAACCAAAGTAATACTGTTCCAGCTATTCCTATTAACAATCCGTATACAAGTGCCGGAGCTAGTGTTTTACGGATAATTTCCCCTTCTTTTCCTACCAATCCTACAACGGCGGAAGCGGCAACAACATTATGCACACATATCATATTTCCTGCCGCTGATCCCGCTACTTGTTGAGCTAAAATAACGTTTGAATTTAATCCCATCTCCATTGCAACATTATATTGAATCGGAGAGAAGGTTAGTGTTGATACCGTTGCACTACCAGTAATAAACGCTCCGAGTATTCCAAGGTATGGTGCAACAAAAACCCACATTCCTCCAAGAGTAGAAGCCATCGATAAAGCGATGTATTCCGGCATCGCCACTAAGTCATTTGCATTGATTCCAGAGTTAGTAAATACTTGCACGAGCGCTAACGTAGGAACTAATGCTAGAGCAGCACCTTTAATCGAATTAAGCGATTCTTTTGATGCTTGCCCAAACACTTTCAACGTTTTTCTCTGAGTAAATACAGAAATTAATGCTGCGACAACGAGAACTGCCCCTGGTGAATACAGCACTTGCCAAGCAGAACCAACACCCTCAAACCCTAGAATATTGTTCCAACTTAAATCAATTGCTGTTTGAGCAAATTCTTGTACAGCTGGTACGATTCTTGTAAGTAACAGCAATGCAACAACGATGAAGTAAGGACTCCACGCGGATACAAGACTCATCTCAGATTTTTTCGTCTCCGCTTTAAATCCGTCAGCAAGAGCATCTTGCCATGTAGCTTTTGGAAGTAAGAATTTCTTTTTAGCTGTAATAGTTGCGATAGCTATCGCTGTGATTGAAGCAAGAATGGAGACAAATTCCGGTCCGAATAAGTAAGCGTAAGCTGCTGCTGAAACACTGTATGATGCACCAACAACTAGCGCCCATGGCAACATAGACAATGCACTAGATAATCCTTTTTTCTTTCCGAATGCAATCGTCAGAACAAGAATAATTATGAATGGCATTAATGTTCCAACTAATAAGTCCATTAACGTAATTTTTATACCGATATCTTGGAAAAATGCGATTCCTGCTCCTTCTATGTTACTTAAACCAACAACGATCGGCGTTCCAACTGCCCCGAATGAAACAGCAGTACTATCTGCTATTAATGCTGTTGTTGCAGCTGCAAGCGGTGTGAAACCTAATGCTACAAGTAAAGGCCCTGTAACAGCTGCCGGTGTTCCAAATCCAGCTGCTCCCTCTATTAAACTACCAAACAAGAAAGCAACGATAACCACTTGAACACGCATATCCGGAGATATATTCCGAAAACCTTCGTTGATTCTATCTACTGCTCCTGTATGCTTTAATGTATTTAATAAGACAATAGCACCGAATAAAATAAATAAAATAGTTATGGCTCTATGCGTACCTTGTAAAATAGAAGCGGATAAGATATCGAATTCTAATCCCCAAACAAAAAAACCAAGTAAAATAACAATTATTGCACTGTATAACATTCCTTTTCTTGCTGGCATTCTCAAAAGCACTAAAAATACAAATGGTGCTATGATTGCGCTAAAAGCTGTTAGTAGTAGTAACATAATATCTCCCCCATTTAAATTGACAGTCACGTTAGTATTTTAGTAAGTTCGCCCTTCCCCTTAAGACTTCTCCTCCCATCTTCATCAGTCAACTTAACAGCTGATCATCTGATGACCTTATGTAAGTGCTTTCATTATAAGAAATGTTTTGCATTAATTCAATACAGTATGACAAAATAAATATAACGCTTTCACTTGTATATACAAAAAACACATTCTTTAACCTTTATAATAACGATAGAAGTTAACAATTAGTTAGTAATGTTAATTAATTCACATGAAAAACCGCACTATTGCTCAATAAAACACAAAGTTTTAGAGAGATATTTCACAAATTATTTATAATAATTTTAAATATCAACACAAAATGATAACAGTGCAAAAAAAGAGTGAGGTTTCCCTCACTCTCCATCACGACGTTCTATATGAATATCTTCTAACAACGATGTAATAACATGTCCAGCCATAATTAACCCAGATACGGATGGAACAAAAGCATTGGATGATGGTGGCATTTTCGCCTTACGAATCGACCCTTCCTCTTGTTTTTTAGAAACAATCTCTTGCCGAATTTCTTCCCTTATTTGAATAGGAGATTCTTCCGAATAGACAACATTAATCCCTTTTGTTATCCCTAACTTTCTAAGCTTTCTACGAATGACCTTTGCTAGTGGATCATACTTCGTTTCAAATATATCAACTATTTTCAATTGGGTTGGGTCCATCTTGTTGGCTACGCCCATGCTTGAAATAATTGGAATGTTCCTATCTAAACATTCTTTCATTAGATGTACTTTATAACTTACAGTATCTGATCCATCTACTACAAAATCCAAATCGTAGTTAAAAAATTGTTCGTATGTTTCTTCTGTGTAAAACATTTTCAATGCGACAACTTCACATTCTGGATTAATATCAGCAATCCGTTCTTTCATCAAATCCACTTTGGGTCTTCCAACAGTCGATAGCAGTGCATGAATTTGTCGGTTAACGTTTGTAATATCTACATCATCTTTATCAACTAATACGATTTTCCCTATTCCTGAGCGTGCGAGAGCTTCTGCTGAAAAAGAACCTACACCACCAACTCCTAATACAGCAACAGTGCTGTTCTTTAATTGTTCAACGCCATCTTTACCGATAGCTAGTTCATTTCTTGAAAATTGATGTAACATCTATGTCGACCCCTTCTAGTTAAGTATCAATTAGAAACTATACCACAATTTAAACTGGAAACCTAGTTCATTAAAGGTTTTGAACGATATTCCGATCAGATTACTTTGATCTTCTTGGACATATCATAAACATACATATGCGTCGAAAATTTATACTATTTAATGCATAAAATAAAAAAACACCTTCTCAGGTGTTTT
Organism: Salipaludibacillus daqingensis; assembly: GCF_029891575.1. Lineage (GTDB taxonomy): Bacteria > Bacillota > Bacilli > Bacillales > Salisediminibacteriaceae > Salipaludibacillus > Salipaludibacillus daqingensis. The sequence goes on from NZ_JARZHF010000001.1 coordinate 590,129, forward strand.
TTTAATATAATAATGTTAAGAGTCCCGTGTATGCCGTTTAAAGACTTTAGCTTTGAACCTGCATTGGCAGGTGGGTGCTCTACCCACATCTCCTAACTTCCCTAAAATCTTTCTAGGGCGTGTTATTTAATATGAGACGTCAAGCTCCCGATGTTGAAGTGTTGGCTCAAGACGCTAAGTAATGACGCACATCATAGGACCCTTAAAAATATAAACTGACTATACTTATATAATACATAACCCTTAACCAAAATGCAACTGAAATCAACTAATAAAATATGTGAAGATTTCGTTAACAAGTTGATCTTATATAAATTCTCTCAAGTTCATTATACATGAGATGAACAATTAATCAACGTGTTTTTTTAATTTTCAGACTTTTTACCTGTCAATGACCTCTCAAATGGTAGGTAGATCCTAAAAAAAGCTTAAAGCCAATTCCACACGTAAACCTTCGTTTTTATGCTTTAGTCCTTTAACGAAGTTAAACTTACTTCATGTATAAAAAAGAAACCCTTTTTTGTCCTTTAAAACTAAAAGGCGCTATACAACTCGCTTACTGCCTTTCACCGTCCACGCTCTCTCGCTTCGGTCACTATAACCACCCTTTACTTCCCGAATACGCGGCCACAAGTAACTGAAAGGCGCTATCTCCTTCACTTAGCCCGCTACACTAAAAAAAGTGCTTCCGATGAAATTCTCATCAGAAGCACTATCCTAATTTATTAATTTATTCTTTATTTTCTTTTTTCTTTGGCTTAATAGATAAATGTAAATCATCTAATTGAGCATCACTAACATCATTAGGTGCATTCGTTAACAAGCAGCTTGCACTTGCCGTTTTAGGGAATGCAATCGTTTCTCTAAGGTTACTTCTTCCGGCTAATATCATAACCAAACGATCTAACCCAAGAGCAATTCCTCCATGTGGAGGTGTTCCATATTCAAAAGCATCTAACAAAAACCCGAACTGACTTTTTGCTTCTTCTTCTGAGAAACCTAACGCCGTAAACATTTTTTCTTGTAAGTCCCTCTCATAAATACGCTGAGAGCCTCCACCTAGCTCATAACCGTTTAAAACAAGATCATAGGCTTCTGCTCTTATATTTTCTGGAGACGTTTCTAACAAGCTCTCATCCTCTTTTATAGGTCTAGTGAATGGATGATGTTCTGCAACATAGCGATTCGAATCTTCATCGTAAGAAAGAAGTGGGAATTCCGTTACCCATAAGAAGTTATATTCATCATGATTAACAAGTTCTAACTCTTTAGCAAATTTAATACGCAATGCCCCTAAAGCATCCCAAGCCACTTGCTTTTTATCTGCTATAAAAAATAAAATATCTCCCGCTTCTGCCTCAAAACTTTGGATCAATTCAGTTGACGCATCAGCATTAAAGAATTTTGCAATTGGCCCTTTTAATGTATTTTCTGACTCTACCTTCACCCACGCTAATCCTTTTGCACCATATATCCCAACGAAGTCACTTAGTCCATCTAAGTCTTTTCGTGAGTAATTATCAGCGACTCCTTTCACACATATCCCTTTCACAACTCCACCATTATTAACGGTGCTGGCAAAAACTTTAAAGTCACTGTTTTGCACTAGCTCGGAAACATCAACAAGTTCCATTCCATAACGTGTATCTGGTTTATCCGAGCCAAAGCGATTCATCGCTTCATGATACGTCAATCTAGGGAATTGTTTAGGAACATCTTTTCCTTTCAATTCTTTCAAGATAGTACCCATCATTTTTTCCATCATCGCTATTAAGTTTTCTTTCCCCATAAAAGACGCTTCAATATCTACCTGTGTAAATTCCGGTTGACGATCCGCTCGGAGGTCTTCATCTCTGAAACAGCGAGCGATTTGGAAATATCTCTCAAATCCAGACACCATTAATAACTGTTTAAAAAGCTGAGGTGATTGCGGTAGTGCATAAAACTGACCGTGATGAACACGTGATGGAACTAGGTAATCACGGGCACCTTCTGGTGTGCTTTTCGTAAGCATTGGTGTTTCTACTTCCATAAAACTTTCTTCATCTAAAATATCTCGGATCATTTTTGTTGTTCTATAACGCAGCTTCATCGTTTCATACATTTTAGGACGTCTCAAGTCCAGGTAACGATACTTCAATCTTACATCTTCAGAAACTTCTACATCATCTTCAATCATAAATGGAAGACCTTTTGCTGCGTTAAGTATTTCAATTTCTTCAACCATCACTTCGACTTTCCCAGTTGAAATAAGTTCATTGAAATTATCTTCGTCTCTTTTTACTACCATTCCAGTTACTTCAATAACATACTCGTTTCGAACTTTTTCCGCTATTTCCAAAGCTTCCGGATATTTTTCACCATTAAACACTACTTGCACATGACCTGAGCGATCGCGTAAATCAATGAAAATAACTTGCCCTAAATCACGACGTTTTTTAACCCATCCTTGTAAAGTGATTTTGTTTCCAACAAGTCCTTCTAATACTTCACCACACGTATGTGTTCGTTGACTCATAATAAATCCCTTCCTTCTTCAAGCCTATTTATTTTTTTATTCTATCGACAACTTCATCCATAGGAACAAGCTCTTGATGGCCTGTTTCCATCGTTTTAATCATCACGCTATTTTTTGACAATTCCTCTTCCCCTAAAATCAAGACGAAGTCTGCGTTCTGACGATCGGCCGTTTTCATTTGACCTTTCATTTTTTTATCCATATAATCACCATCTACTGTTAAGCCTTCTCCCCTTAGTTTATGAAGAAGTTTAGGAGCAGCATTTTTTGCTTCATCACCCATTGTTACTAAATAAGCGTCTAGACCTTGTTCGATAGGAAGAACCACGCCTTGAGTCTCCAATGCCATGAGAAGTCTTTCTAGACTTAAAGCGAAACCAATACCTGGAGTTGTTGGACCACCAATTTCCTCCACAAGTCCATTGTATCGACCTCCGCCCGTTAAGGTTGTAATCGCACCAAATCCTTCTCCATCAATCATTATTTCAAAAGCAGTATTGTTATAATAATCAAGCCCACGAACAAGTGTTGCATCGACTTCAAAAGCGATATTCATATCGTGAAGGAACTTCTGCACTTTCGCAAAATATGCTTTTGAATCATCATTAAGGTAATCGAGAATCGATGGCGCACTTTCCATTAACTCATGATCTCGATCTACTTTACAATCCAAAATTCGTAATGGGTTCTTTTCTAAACGAGCTTGGCAATCACTACAGAACTCTGTAATTCTCGGTTTAAAATGTTCAATTAACGCATTGCGATGATTCGTTCTGCTTTCTTTATCCCCTAAACTATTGATCACAAGTTTCAAATTGGTGAGCCCTAATTCTCTATAAAAGTCCATCGCTAAACCAATCACTTCTGCATCAATAGCCGGATCATCACTTCCCATTGCTTCCACGCCTAATTGAACAAATTGTCGCATTCTTCCTGATTGGGGGCGTTCATAGCGAAACATGGGACCTATGTAGTAAAGTTTCACAGGTTGATTTGCCCATCCATGCATTTTGTTTTCTACAAAAGACCTTACAGCTGAAGCTGTTCCTTCAGGGCGTAACGTTAAACTTCGTCCACCTCGATCTTCAAACGTGTACATTTCTTTTTGGACAATATCAGTTGTATCCCCAACCCCTCTAGCAAACAATTCTGTTTGCTCAAATACAGGTGTGCGAATTTCTTGATAATTATACCTTTTACATAAATCATGAGCTTTCTTTTCAATATATTGCCATTTCTTTGATTGTTCAGGCAAAATATCTTGTGTTCCTCTTGGTATTTTATACTTCATTCCTTCTCCTCCTTGCTTTTTCACGTAATTGTTTCAAACATTTATATCAATGAGAAACCGTACATCACTTTAACGCTTTAATGTACAACAATTAAATAAAAATATAAAAAACCCCCATCCCTGACGTTGTCAGGGACGAGAGTTTATTCCCGTGGTGCCACCCTAGTTGAAGCATGCGCTTCCGCTTTAGCTCAGTTAACGCCTGACTACGATTTTTCCTAGTAAGAGGTTTCTCTTCTCTATTCAGAAAAATACCTAAGGAGTGTTCATTCATAAAGGTTCAAATAGAAATGTTTCCAGCCTTCGACATTTCTTCTCTGGTTTTGAATAAGTCTTTATTACTCTGCTCCCTCAATGGAATTTCATATTGCACAATTTTAATCTATCATACGAATAGTTAGTTCCTATGTCAACCTCTATTTCAGAAAATAATATTCTTAATTACGTTGCAAATGTTTTTTTAAACTCCGAACTTCTGGATTTGATAAACCCGCTCCAAGTATGTCCACAGATCGCTCAGAATCAGATGCCATAAACCGATATAAATCTGAGTGAATCAATCGATTTGATAACAAACCTTTCTGTTCGTGGGTATATCCCGCTCTCATGGAGTAACCTCCTTTTTTAGCTCAGTTTAGCCAAAAAGACAAAGAATTACTCCTAAAAACACTATTTACTTTCAACAATGAGTGTAACAGGACCGTGATTTGTAAAAGATACTTCCATCATTTCACCAAACTTTCCCGTTTCAACAGGAAGATTATGGTCCTCTCGTAACAAGTAATTGAAATGTTCATATAATTTTTCTGCTTGAGCTGGTTTTGCGGCCGCCATGAAATTTGGTCTTCGTCCTTTGCGTGAATCTCCGTATAAGGTAAATTGAGATATAGACAAAATTTGTCCTTTTACATCTTGAATAGATAAGTTAAGTTTGTCTAGATTATCCTCAAATAAACGCAAGTTAGCTATTTTGTTCGCCACATATCTTACATCTTCTTCTGTATCTTCATGTGTGATCCCTACTAAAAGGACATAACCATGATCAATGGAACCTTGAACTTCTTCATTTACTGTAACTGTTGCTTCTAATGAACGCTGAACGACAACGCGCATACTTCAATCTCCCTCTTTCATTTAATGCATAATTCTTCGTACGGAATAGATATCAGAAATCTGTTTTATTCGATCAACAACTCTTTGTAGATGAGAAATATTTTGTATAGAAATACTCATATGAATTGTTGCCATTTTATTTTTATCTGATTTACCAGACACTGCATTTATATTTGTTTTCGTTTCTGCTACTGCTTGCAAAACATCGTTTAATAACGCTCGTCGATCGTAACCTGAAATCTCAATATCGACGTTATAATTTTTAGGCTTTTGTTGATTATCTTCCCATTCAACAGGGAGGAGTCTAGTGTTATTTTCCTCATTAACAATATTTGGACAGTCACTGCGGTGAATGGAGACACCCCGACCTTTTGTAATATACCCAACAATTTCATCACCAGGTACAGGATTACAACAACGTGATAAGCGAATTAAAAGATTATCTACCCCTTTCACTTTCACACCTGTGCTTGTCTTTGGTGATGTCTTCTCTTGTGATTTAATTTCTTCAACTGCTTCAGATAATGATTGAGACTCTTGTTCCTCATCTTGTTTTTTCCGAATATCATCTGTTAATCTCGTAACTATTTGCGCTGCAGTTATGCCACTATAACCAACCGCTGCATACATATCCTCTTCAGAAGTAAAACTAAATTTATCAGCTACGCGATTAATGTTTTCGTTTGTTAACACATCTTTTAATCGATAACCTTTTCGTTCAATTTCTTTTTCAACTAGGTCCCGGCCCTTATCAACATTTTCTTCCCGACGTTCTTTTTTAAACCATTGGCGAATTTTATTTTTCGCATGAGAGCTTTGCGTGATCTTTATCCAGTCTTGACTTGGTCCATAAGAGTGTTTGGACGTAAGTACTTCGACAATATCACCTGTTTTAAATTGATGGTCTAAAGGTACCATCTTTCCGTTTACTTTTGCTCCAATACATCGGTTACCTACTTCTGTGTGAATTCGATAAGCAAAATCTAATGGAACAGACCCTTTGGGAAGTTCGATCACGTCCCCTTTTGGCGTAAATACAAAGACCATATCTGAAAATAAGTCAATCTTTAAAGATTCCATAAATTCTTGAGCATCATTCGCATCATTTTGCCACTCGAGAATTTCTCTAAACCAAGACATTTTCGTTTCTAATGATTCAGAATCATTAACGGTTTTTCCTTCTTTATAAGCCCAGTGAGCTGCAACCCCAAATTCCGCGACTTTATGCATATCCTCTGAACGAATTTGCACTTCTAAAGGATCCCCTTTTGGTCCAATAACTGTCGTGTGAAGGGATTGATACATATTCGCTTTAGGCATCGCTATGTAGTCTTTAAATCGCCCTGGCATTGGTTTCCAATGCGTGTGGATTGTCCCTAAAACGGCATAACAATCTTTAATACTTTTCACAATGATTCTAACTGCAAGAAGATCGTAGATTTCGTTAAACTGTTTATTTTGGATAACCATTTTACGGTAAATACTATAAATATGCTTTGCACGACCGTTAATTTCCGCTTTCACGTTCATTTTTTCTAGGCGCTCTTGAATCTGGTTTGTTACTTCTTGAACATAATCTTCCCGTTCAGCACGCTTCTTTTTCATCAAGTTTACGATTCGATAGTATTGCTGAGGATTCAAATATCTTAACGCTGTATCTTCTAGTTCCCATTTAATTGCTGAAATACCTAACCTGTGTGCAAGAGGGGCAAAAATCTCTAATGTTTCATTTGCTATTCTACGTTGTTTTTCAGGTGGTAAATGTTTAAGTGTTCGCATATTATGAAGCCTATCAGCAAGCTTTATAAGAATGACACGAATATCTCTTGCCATCGCTACAAACATTTTTCGATGATTTTCTGCTTGTTGTTCTTCTTTAGATTTATATTTAATTTTCCCTAGCTTCGTTACACCATCAACAAGCATGGCGACCTCTTGACCAAAGTCTTTTTCCAAGTCTTCTAAAGTTACGGTTGTATCTTCTACCACATCATGTAGAAAAGCTGCAGCTATTGTATTTGGATCCATTCCTAGCTCTACAAGAATACCGGCTACTTGAACGGGATGCCAAATGTACGGTTCACCAGATTTGCGATACTGTTCCCTATGGGCATATTCCGCCATCTGATAGGCTTTCCGTATAAAATCCACGTCTTTATCTGGTAAGTATTCATTTGCTTTTTGGAGAACTTGTTCGCTAGTCATGAGATCACCTTGAGTTTCTTTGGATTAGTAATGAAACCATTCTATTGTTTCTTTTTTATACTATTTCTTTATATATATTCTTCTCTTACATCGTTTATTTAATCAATGGAAACGTTCATCAATAGACATCGTCCATATGGTTTCTAGTCTTCCAATCCCATTATTAACGTAGCTTAAACGTTAGAAACCCATAGACTTAATTAATAGGAAATTGTTGGTAAAAAATTCGTGTAAATGGAAATTTTCAAACTAATGCTTTTAAACCATAGATATTAGTTGTTTTATTTATGTATAACGATATGAAAAAAATGTCGAATTTATTGTAAAAAAAGAAGCTCCTCCGTAGAAAAGACTTTAAGTAATCATAACATATAATAAAACAGAATAGCATTCAATAAGATCTTTTTTTATTTTAGTTAGAAAAAACAGATAGGATAACAGGAGTTTATATAAAAAAGGAGTGTCAAGAGACACTCCTTTTATTATTAATACGTCATAAGTGAGAAAACATCGTACTTACCTAATTTACTGCGACCGTCTAAATAGCTTAGTTCTATCATAAAAGCAATTCCAGCGACAACGCCACCTAATTTTTCCACCATTTGAATTGTTGCTTCAATGGTTCCACCAGTTGCCAATAAATCATCAGTGATTAATACTTTTTGACCAGGTTTGATCGAATCTTTATGAATATTAAGAGAATCTTTCCCGTACTCTAATCCATAATCTACTTCAAGTACTTCTCTTGGTAATTTGCCTGATTTCCTAACAGGCACAAACCCTAATCCTAATGAATAAGAGATAGGACAACCAACAACAAAACCTCTCGCTTCAGGTCCAACAATCACATCAACATCTTTTTCTTTAGCAAATTCAACCATTTCATCAATTGCCTGTTTGTAAGCTTTTCCATCTTCCATCAATGTGGTGATATCTTTGAAACGAATACCTTCTTTCGGAAAATTTTCTACAACCGTGATATATTCCTTGAAATCCATCATGACTTCCTCCTAATTTTATCTCGACTATAAGCCGTAACAATAATTTTTTTAACATATTTTTTACACAGAAGTTAATTGTTTCTCATTCATCGCTCGATCGATCCAATGCTTCAAAGCACGATAAGAAGAATAAAATAACTCATTTTCAATCTCACTTTGATTCATATGTTTTCGGTATGTGAACGACTCCGTTAAATCTTTTTTTGACGGTTGCGGTTGAATTTCAACAACACCACTGTCTATTCTAACAAATTCCAGTTCAAAAAACACTTTACACATAAACGGAACTGCTGTCTCTGACCAACCTTTAAGTTTTGCTAACTCTTTACCGTTTTTCCGGACATCAAAACGTTGTCTTTTAACAAGGAAAGCATAAAACCATTTAAATTGATCTCTTGATGGAATCGCTTTAAAATAGTGGTCTTCTTCATTAATAAATGCCGCATAGATTCTTTGTACCGCTTTGCCTACTTGTAAGAGGCTTTTAAATTGATCAGTAGTAGCTGGAAGATCTAACAAAAGTACGTTTTTTGCTTCCGCTAGTTGTCCAGTTTCAGGAGTTTCTTTGTAGTTTTTCACAATTTTATAATGGTCCGGGAATTTACCTAACCACTTTTCTGTGTGTGAATGGAATAATACAACCGTGCATTCTTCAAGGTTAGACAGTTTTTCATGATCAAATAAACGTTTATCTCCTCTGAAATCAAATAACTGCCACTCTTTTACTTTTAAATCTTCCATCACAAATTGAGGTTTGCTTTGACCATTCCACTCATTAATCGATAGTTTGCCAATTGTAGACAATTTTGATAATGATGAAATTTGATCATGATACTGTCCCATTCGAAAACCAATTCCATCTATGACATGGTCTTTATCATTAGTGAAGCTCATTTTTAAGTGATCTTCATTTGCTCCAATTTTTTTGATCATATGAATTTTCACATCTTCTAGCAAAACTTTTGGTGCTGGGTTTCCCATACCAAAAGGAGCCATTTGCTGAAGGTCATGGATAGCTTCTATCGTTACTTCTTCGAGTGAAACAGGTAAGTCTACTGAAAGGGACTTTTTCCAATCCGATTCTGTTAACGTTTCAATTGCAATGTTCGTCATTCGTTCCCTTAAGCCTTCAATATGCTCCATTTTCATCGTCAAACCTGCTGCCATTGGGTGACCACCAAAATGAGGTAACCATTCTTTACACTTGGATAAAGATTGAAACATATCAAAGCCTTCAATACTCCGAGCGGAACCTTTTGCTAAACCTGATTCCTCATCAAAACTCAATACGATGGTTGGTCGATAATATTTCTCTACTAACCTACTAGCAACAATTCCAATAACACCAGCATTCCAGCCATAGTCCCCAACGATAATCACAGGCGGTATACCGTTTTTCTCTACTTGATCTTCGGCTGCTTTCGCGATGTCTTTTACAATCTGCTGACGCTCTTTATTTAAATCATCAATCATTTGCGCCAGTTCATCTGCTTCCAATAGATCTTCCGTGATCAATAATTCAATAGCAGGATCTGCAGACTCAAGTCTCCCTGCTGCATTTAATCGTGGGCCAATAAGAAACCCTATTTGTTCTTCTGTCAATTCCTGTGTGTTAGCCCCTGCTCTTTCAAGTAGCGCTTTTAAACCAGGTCTTTGAGAACGACCTAATGATTGAATGCCTCTAATAGCTAAAAATCGGTTTTCTCCTTGTAAGCTCACTAAATCTGCAATCGTACCGATAGCAACTAAGTCATAAAACTCTTCTGGAATTCTTTCTAGGAGAGCTTGCGATAGTTTGAATGCGACACCTACTCCAGCTAAGTTTTTATTAGGATAAAAACAGTCCTCTTGCTTTGGATTAATAACAGCAAATCCATTTGGTATCGAAGGCGGTGGTTCATGATGATCCGTAATAATTAAATCTATCTCCAATTCCTTAGCCACATCTGCTTCATAAACGGCTGAGATTCCCGTATCAACAGTTATAATTAAGGTGACTTCTTCCTCAGCTGCATGACGAAAAGCCTTTTCATTCGGACCATACCCTTCAGTAAAACGATTTGGAACATAAAAACCGACATTTGCTCCTAATTGTTTTAACGTCAAATACATGAGCGAGGTACTCGTCACTCCATCAGCATCATAATCACCGAAAACTAGAATACGTTCTTCCCCTTTGATCGCTTGGTGTATCCTTTTTACCGCTTTATCCATATCTTTCAATAAAAAAGGATCATGAAGAGAATCTTCATTCATATGTAAAAAGGCATCGACCTCTTCTTTTGTATTCATTCCACGTTGTACTAGAAATCGAGTCGCTATTTTTGATAAGCCAACTTCTTCTGCAAGCTGAGAAACGCTTGATTCTTCAATTTCTGTAATTTTCCATTCTGCTTTTGAATAAAGCATAAAAAATCACCCCTGACCCGTATATTATACATAAGGTCAGAGATGGTAGCAATCAATCTATGAATAACTATTTTGCATTCTTTCGCTGACCTCTTCTCGAACGAGGTTCCAACTCTGTTTCTTCTTCCGAGTCATTTTCATCGTTTACTGGTGATTCAGGCATTCTATTCTTTAACTGCTTAATTTGTTGTTGGAGTTTATAAATTTTATACATTCCTACACTGCCAACAATCAAACCTCCCATTAGTACAGATCCGATAATTACCAATACTAACGGCCATTCATTTTGACCGAATAAATAGTTTACCTCTACAGGATCGACATTAATGACTGCAAATACTGATATTATCAACACAATGACAAGCCCTGTTATTAATCCCCATTGCCCTCTCATGAATCATCATTCTCCTCTCTTGAAAATGGATTAATATGAACGCGTACATCTTGCACATAACCATCCTCCATAAGAACTTTTTTCACTAATTTTCCGATGGCATGTCCCTCTTCTACTGTAATAAGAGGATGAACAGCTATTTTAATATCCACGATAACATAGTGACCATGTTCCCTTGCTAATAGTTCGTCTACTTTCAACACACCTTCAACAGCTTCTGCTTGTTCGAGCATATCTTCCGTATCTTCTTTATGAAGAACATGATCTAACGTATTATGAATAGCTTCGCCTCCTAGTTTCCAGCCCATTTTCATAATTAAGAGTGCTACCATAATACCTGCCGCTGGATCCATGTAAATAAGCCAATCAATCCCTATGTTTCCCCCAACAATCGCTGCTCCAATCCCAATTAAAGCAGCAAAAGATGAAAAGACATCTGAACGATGGTGCCAAGCATCTGTGACTAAAGCTTCACTTCTATACTTTTTACCCAAAAAGATTTTATATCGAAACATCAATTCCTTAATTATTATCGAGAAAATCACCGCATAAATAGCAATTGTTCCAGGAACAGCTATCGGTTCAAAAAAAGATTGTACTGCACTAATAGCAATTTCAAGCCCTACAAAAAATAATAAAACTGCAACAATAATAGCTGTGACGGTCTCAGCCTTTCCATGACCATATGGATGATCCTGATCTGGTGGTAGCTTCGCAGCTCGAACTCCAATTAATACTGCTACAGATCCAACAACATCTGAAGCAGAGTGTACAGCATCGGCTACTAGTGCCCGGCTATCTGCAACCACACCAATAATCCCTTTTAATAATGCAAGAACAACATTACCTATTATTCCTACCCACGCGCCAAAGCGGACTTTTTTATAGCGAATATCTTGTTCCGTTTCTGCCATCTATGACCCTTCCTTCATCTATAACGGTTGATTACATCGTTTCTTTTATCATACCCTTTTTATACCTTATTTCCAAATCATTGAAAAGAAACGTCATGCACATGCAAAAAAGTGACGCAAATTGCGTCACTTTTTGCATTTAAACTTCAGGTTGCTCTTCTATTTCTACTTTACGATGACGAACCTTCTTTAATTGACGAGACTTCAACACAAGCCAAACCTGTGCGGCAATGAATAAGGAAGAATACGTTCCAGCTACTAGGCCGATAACGAGAGCAAAAGAAAAGGTTCGAAGTCCTTCGCCACCGAGAACAAATAGGGCGCCCGCTGCAAAAACTACCGTTAATACCGTGTTGATGGATCGCGCTAAAGTTTGCACCAAACTTTTGTTGACCACACGAGCAACATCATCAAAGTCTTTGACTTTCTTCTCGAACTTCATATTCTCACGAATCCGATCAAATGTAACGATTGTATCGTTGATCGAATAACCAACAATCGTCAAAACTGCAGCAATAAAAGGGATATTAACCTCCATTTGAACGATGCTAAACACAACTAAGATAAAGAGAGCATCATGGAATAATGCAACAATTGCTGAGATACCATATAAAAATTCAAATCGTATCGTCACGTACAAAATGATGCCTGCCGCTGCAATTAGAACAGAAATAATTGCATTTTTAGCTAATTCTTCTCCAACGATAGGAGTAACCGTACTAACTGCTGGCGTATTTCCGTAAACATCTTCAAAATGACTTTGAACTTCTAATGTTTGATCTTGAGTTAAACCACCAATAAAGGAAGCTCGTCCCGTTTCATTGTTGTCACCAGCTAAAACTAAATCATCAGGCGTATATCCAATACTTTCGAATTCTTCCATCACTTCATTAGCCGTCACTGGTTCATCAGAAAGAACGTCGATCGTTGTTCCACTTTCAAAATCAATCCCTAAATTCAACCCTAACGTTGATAACAAGATGATTCCGACGAAAAGAAAGATCCCAGAAAACATAAAGAATTTTTTCCGGTGTTTGATAAAATCTAATTTTGTTTCTTCATGATCAAAGTTCACTTATTTCACGCTCCTTCACACCGAACATTCGAGGTTTTTTATTTAACATTCGACTGTTCACCCACAAACCTAACAACAACCTTGCCCCGAAAACGGCTGTGACAAAACTTACGATGATACTAACGATAAGCATGACAGCAAAACCTTGAACGGCGCTTGTTCCATACACATACATCACACCCGCTGCTAATATCGTTGTAATGTTGGCATCCAAGATCGTTGATAAGGAACGTCTGCCTCCTGCACGAAAGGCACTGATGGTTGACTTACCAGAACGTAATTCATCTTTTATTCGCTCAAACGTAATAATGTTTGCATCCACTGCCATCCCGACACCTAGAATCAATGCGGCAATACCTGGCAACGTTAAAACAGCGTTTAACCAATTAAACACAACTAATACTAAATAAATATAGGCTGAAAGTGTTAACACGGCGATAATTCCCATAAAACGATAGTAAACAAGCATGTATCCAAAAATAAGCGCGACTCCTACCATACCTGCATTGATAGCCAACTCCATCGATCGTTCACCAAGAGATGCTCCTACAGAGTTTGAATAAATTTCTTCTAACTCAACAGGAAGAGCGCCAGCATTTAAAATACCTGCTAATTCTTGCGCTGAGTCTACGGTAAAGTCTCCACCTTCAATCACGACATCGCGACTTTGAATGACAGAACTTACTCTAGGTGCAGAAACGATCTTGGAATCCTCTTTCATAATTTCTTCCTCAAAAGAATCTCCTTCATCGTAATCTAACCATATGGCCAAGATGTTTTCTCCTTGAGCACTGCGATCCAATAAATCTCTAGTTATTTCTCCAAATAACGTCGCGTCATCGACTTGTACTGTGACATTCGGTTGATTTGTATCAGGGTCAAAACTTTGTCTTGCTCCTCCTTCAACGAGGTCTGATCCGTCCATCATGACTTCATCATTCACATCTCGAAACGAAAGTCTTGCCTCTGTGGAAAGAAGTTCTCTTGCTGACTGTTGATCCGTTACACCCGCTAATTGAACACGGATCCGATCATCACCTTCTATCGTAATGTTCGGTTCTGACACGCCAAGAACGTCAATACGAGCATTCAACGCACTAACCGTATCTGTTAGTAATTCTCGGTTTATCTCACTTTCTCCATCGACAGGTTCTACTTCATATAAAACTTCAAATCCACCTTGTAAATCCAATCCTAAACTAATATCTTCTGCATGGTCCAAGACGTTTGTTGCAATCAATGCTGCAAAAGCGATGACAATTGCAAAGAAAGTAACAATCAGACTTTTTCTGACCCCTTTTCTCTTTTTCATGAACGAATGATCCTCCTTCGTAAATCCACATGACGATACGACCCTTAATAATGAAAAGGGTCGTTAAATCTATGTAAAGCTTGTCCTTTAATGAACCAGTAGTGTTATTATAGCGAGATTTGAAATCCCATGTCAATCGTAGCTTGGACGATTAACTTTTTCCTTGTACAGAAATGTTTAAGTCGTAGTCAATTCTTTCATCATGATCAAACCATTCCGGACCTTTATAAGCTTGTATCGTTAGAAATGTCATATAATCATTCGCTTTTAAATGAAAAAGTTCTGCTACCATCCAGTGAGAACGAATTTTTTCAGGTCTCTGTTTGTTTTTCTCTAATTTAGCAATGAAACAATCCCAAACGTCTTTCTCCGTTACTTTATCATATCCAAATATATGCCATTCTTCTACTTTACTTTGAATCACCGGTTCCAATTTCATTTTCCAATAACTCCACTGTTCTTTTGTTGTCATCGTGTTCCCTCCTGCTTCTTTTAAGAAAAGATTAGTTACTTTCTTTTGAACCTAATAAAAATGCAGTGAGTGTGCCAGCAATAAAGGTGATAATACTTGGAAATAAAGCACTCCCACCAGCTGTAAAACCTGGATAAATAACAATGGTTGATCCAATAAGTAATCCAATGATTGCAGCATACGTCATGGATGGAAAGTGAGTTAATATATATTTAATAAATTTACTGCTTATAACAAAACCAAATAGGATTCCAGAACCAATAACTAATATGACACCAACATTTAATGTCGCTAACGACAAAGCGCTCATTGCAGTGAAATAAACACCGAACAAAATCAATACTAGCGCACCACTCATGCCTGGCAACAACAAAGACATACTAGCAACTGCCCCTGCCACAAAAAACCAAATACCATTTATAAACGTTAGCTCATGCAAGACATTCGAAGGCTCAGGATTAACATATCCAATATAACCAAGTGTGATTGCGAATAATATTAGAATACCCCCATGAGCAAACGTAAACTTCTCTTTCAATTTAGACTCTTTAAGCAAAATTGGAATAACACCAATAATTAATCCTAAAAAGAAAAATTGTGTAGGTTGATGATGATTTTCCATTAGCCATTTTATGACCCCACTTAATAGAATAAAAGGTAAGATCACACCTATTCCTAATGGGACTAGAAAACCTAATGTCTGTCGCCACCTAGAACTAAAAAAATCACTGATCGATTCAATCAACCGATCATATATTCCTAAAACTAATGCAATTGTACCTGCGCTAACCCCAGGGATGATATTGCTTACGCCCATTAAAAAACCTCTATAAATATTACGCCATTCCAAAGTTCCACTTCTCCTTTAACGTCATTTCTAATATTTCATTTGTCCTACTTATACTCTATGAAAGTAATCTTGAGTGCATGATCACAGATAATAAACGCTACTTTTCATTCATTTTATTTTTATTAAATTTGAATCATCCTGTATAAAATAAAAAGTTATTTTTCAAAACTTGTCATGCTTGGCCACCTATTTAGCATATACATCTTTAGCGAAAAAATCTATGATTTTTCAAAAGAAAGTAGGGGCCTAGATGACGAAACAAACGTTTTTAAAAGGTGCAGCTATTCTGATCGTCGCAGGACTGATCACCCGTATTCTCGGATTTGTAAATAAAATCGTTGTCGCGAGAATCATGGGCGCAGAAGGCGTTGGTCTCTATATGATGGCTGTGCCCACATTGTTATTAGTAATTACCCTTACTCAACTCGGATTACCTGTCGCCATCTCCAAACTAGTTGCAGAAGCAGATGTCGATGGAGATCGGTCTCGTGTGAAACGAATCCTTGTTATTTCAATTACAGTTACGTCTATTTTAAGTATTATTTTTACTGCTTCGATGATTTTAGTTGCACCAATCGTATCATCGACGTTACTAACTGATGCAAGAGCATTTTATCCACTCATTGCCATCTCACCAATTGTTCCAATTGTTGCCTTGTCTTCTGTCATACGTGGTTATTTTCAAGGATTGCAGAACATGAAACCTACTGCATATTCTCAAGTGATCGAACAAATTGTCCGAATTAGTTTTGTTGCCGCTCTGACATCGATGTTCCTTCCTTATGGCGTGGAGTACGCTGCTGCTGGTGCGATGGCTTCCGTCGTTCTGGGTGAACTAGCATCA
Source organism: Salipaludibacillus daqingensis (assembly GCF_029891575.1). Taxonomy (GTDB): domain Bacteria; phylum Bacillota; class Bacilli; order Bacillales; family Salisediminibacteriaceae; genus Salipaludibacillus; species Salipaludibacillus daqingensis. The sequence goes on from NZ_JARZHF010000001.1 coordinate 606,527, forward strand.
TTGATCTTTATGATCACCATGTTTAAAAAGAGAAAAAACTTTAGGATTCGCAAAGAATTTACTTCTCATGTAAAAGGTGGTAAAAAAACATTTAACGATTTAATGACCATTGCACTTCCAACAACCGGAAGTCGTTTGATTGGCTCTTTGTCCTTCTTTTTTGAACCGATTGTTGTGGCACAAAGCTTAGCTATTGCTGGAGTTACAACGGTAGTCGCCACTACTCAATACGGAGAGCTTGCAGGGTACGTCATTCCGATGCTCCTTTTACCTACGTTTATTACTTATTCTTTATCCGTATCGCTTGTTCCTGCAATTAGTGAAGCAGCAACCGTAAAAAATTATCGACTCATTCATCACAGATTAGATCAAGCGCTTCGTTTCGCCTTAATATCAGGTGGAGTTTCGGTCGTTTTATTGTATGTATTTGCAGAACCAATAATGGATTTAGTTTATAATGCCCCCACTGTCGCTAGTTATTTAAAAATCATGGCTCCATTTAGTTTATTTCTATATTTCCAAGGACCTTTGCAAGCAACACTTCAAGCATTAAACCTTGCAAAAGCTGCAATGGTAAATAGTCTTATTGGTGCTTTCGTAAAAACAGCCGCTATTTTTATATTAGCTTCAAGACCAGAGTTAGGTATAATGGGTGCTGCTCTAGCGATCGTTATTGGCTTTTTATTAGTTACCTTGCTCCATTTTGCAACGCTAGTGAAAACAATTAGCTTCACTCTTCATGTGAGAGATTTTATTAAAATACTCAGTACTATGCTTATCAGTGGTATCATCGGTACGTTTGTATGGAACTCATTAGACAGCACATATTCTTTACTTTGGCAGACGATTATTAGTATCCTCTTTACTGCTGCTATTTACTTAAGTCTAGTTATTTCCTTGAAACTCATTCATTTGAATGAACTAAGAAAATTACCTATCTTAAAAAAGTGGCTTTAAACTTAAAAGGAGATGAAAGTTATTAAAAAGCACAAAAAACTGGGGACAAGCACCCAGTTTTTTTATTCATCTTTTAGATCAACAAAAAATGATTGATCTCGATTGAGTGAACAAAACGAGATCTTTTCTACATCGTAATAACCAAGTTTCCGAAGTTCCTTCCTTAAGCCTCTTTCCGTCTCTCCTATTTCTTTAATATGCTCAAACTGAATTTTTCCATCTAGTATTAAAGGTAACGGCAAAAAAGACGGTTTTCCATCAATAGAAGGATTAGAGTCTTTTCGTATGACAGATAAATCCCCAGACGGTTCTAATATAGCAAACTCAACATCCGACATATACTGGATATCTTTTTGCCTTAGCTGTAGCAAAAGGTCATCAAAATTATAACGTTGTTTACTCATCTCTTTCTCATCTATCTTCCCTTGCCGGATAATAACCGATGGTTTCCCATCAATTAATTTACGTAAGCCTTGGCTTTTTAGAGATATGTATGCCAAGGATATTTGAATACTCATTAACAAAAACATCGGTATCAACTGGTGAGAAATGGGGACTTTTACATTCTCAATTGTCATCACTGCTAATTCTGCAATCATCAATGAAATAACAAAATCAACAATGGATAGTTGTCCTATTTCTCTTTTCCCCATGAGACGAAAGACAATTAAGATCACAACATAAATGACTAGTGTCCGAATAATAATCGTAAATAATTCCATGATGTTCTCCTTCACTGTCCAATTTGCTATTAGTTTGACCAAATAACAAACAGTCATTCTAGAAGCATCAGAAAGGAATCATCAAAGGAAATCTACTAAATACCGAAAATATATATAAACACTGGAAATGATAAATGAAATAAGGGCTGTTGGAACACCTACTTTTAAAAAGTCGACATACGTAAATGGTTGCTTTGCTTTCATAGCCAACCCTGCGACAATCACATTGGAACTAGCACCAATGAGCGTTCCGTTCCCACCTAAACAAGCACCAAGTGCAAGTGCCCACCATAATGGGTCTAAATTTGTCATACCGTATTCTTGAAACTCTAAAATAACCGGTATCATCGCTGCTACAAAAGGAATATTATCTACAAATCCTGACAAAATCCCTGATGTCCACAAGATCAATAATGATGTCTTTGGAACATCACCTTCTGTATAGTAAATAATTGATTTTGCTATTTCATCGATAAGTCCAACCTCTTTTAGTCCACCTACTAGCATAAACAATCCTACAAAAAAGAATATTGTCACCCATTCAACCGCTTGAAATACATCTTCTGTCCGTTCATCATCACTAGTAAGTAACATCAAAAGAACTGCTCCTGCCATTGCAATACTCGTCAGTTCCACGTGTAATAAGGGTTGGATGATAAAACCGACTGTCGTCATCATTAGCACGGAAACAGATTTAAATAATAAACCTCTTTGTTTTAAATAGAGAGAAGGGTCTACTCTCATCAAATTTATTTTCTCTTCCTCTTCAACGTTTAAGCGGTCACGGTACAAAAAAGCTACTCCCGTCATGACCGTAATATAAATAACGAGTACCACGGGACCTAAGTGAATTAGAAAGTCATTAAATGATAAGTGAGATACCGCTTGGCCAATCATTAAATTTGGCGGATCACCAATCAATGTTGCCGTCCCTCCAATATTAGATGCAAGAATCACGGATAATAAGTATGGAATCGCTGTAATCTTCAACATTCTCGTTAACGTAATGACAATTGGAACAATTAATAGTACCGTTGTTACGTTATTAAGCATGGCTGAACCTACCGCAGTTAGCGTAGAAATAACAATTAAAATGGGGATCGGTTTCCCTTTGACCATTTTTGCAAGTGTAATCGCAATATATTCAAATAGCCCACTTTTACTAGTGATAGACACTAAAATCATCATTGATAGAAGCAACACAATGGTATGCCAGTCAATGTGCTGGAGAAAGGCGTTATCTAAATCTAACACCCCTACCAAAAGCATGAGTATTCCTCCAAAACACGCAACAAGAGCTCTATTCATTTTTTCCATTATAATTAGGATATAACTAGCTATGAAAATGATCAGTGCCAACATCCATTCCATCTTTATTAAAACCTCCCCACTTCATCGATACATTGTATGAAAAAGAGTGGACAAACATGTCTATTAAGAAAGGAGGTTAAACAAGTAGCTCGTTTTTCTACGCTTTTAATTATTAAAAACGAAGCTCTAAATAAATCATTATTAAAAAAGCTCGTCTATTTTTCGAAAATAAAGAATACATATGAATAAATGAAATAAGAAAGGGGGATGATGGATGTTTTCACATAAACTAATCAGTAGCGTACTTTATGGAGTTCTAACAATTTTTATACTTGTGATTGGTGCTAGTTTAATTAGCTCCCTTATATTGCGGTTTTCAAATGTATCAGAGAGCTCATTTTTTTGGATTCTAGTCGGGTTTTCTTTTGTTGCTATGTTTATTGGTGGTTTTATTTCTGGGGGGCGATCCGGAGAACGCGGTTGGTTTGCAGGAACGTTGACCGCACTAATTTATTCGGTCATCGTCTTATTTACACAGTTTCTAAGTTTCGATCAATGGTTTGATACACAACAAATGGGCATGCACGCTGGTTATATGGTCGCTGCTATTTTTGGAGGTATGATTGGTGTGAATACTAGAGGTAGTTCATATAGAGAATATTGATTGATTAGAATATATCTCGACCTCTCGCCAAGTCCTAGAGAAAGCCTTAGTTTTTTATACTTTAGTCCTTTAACGGATTTAAACTTAAAGTACAAAAAAGACTTGCCTACAATAAAGCGGCAAGTCTTTTTTCACACTAGTCTTGGTTAATAATTTCTCGTACAGCTTGTCGATCAAATGTTAATTTATTGTTTCCATCAACATCAACAACAATACGGTTCTCATCAATGGCATCAACTGTCCCGTGTACTCCACCAATTGTTATAATCTTATCCCCTTTTTGCAGGGAAGAGTGCATCTCTTGAACTTTCTTTTGACGTTTTTGTTGTGGACGAATCAAAAGGAAGTAGAAGATCGCAAACATTAGTAGTAGCGGTATTAAAGCACCGAATAAATCCATTCATTTCACCCCTTTCAGTGATAAACACTGCTGCTCTCACCCTTTATAAACATTGCCATTCTTTCAAGACAACGGTCTTTTGGAAAAAGCACATTTATTCATTCGTTTTCCTCGAATGGCACAAAATAACTCTCCCGTACTATTGTAGACAAACTTCTCTTTAAAAATCAATCAAAATAACATTAAAAATGATATTTCGTTAAAAGTTTTTGGCGTTTGGCTTGTTAAAACCGTAAGCTTCAAAAAATTCTTCTCTAAAATCAAGCAATCGATCTTCTCGAATCGCTTGTCTTACTTGCTCCATTAAATTCAGTAAAAAATATAAGTTGTGATAGGAAGCAAGACGAAGACCTAACGTTTCATTACACTTTATTAAATGACGTATATAAGCACGTGAATGATTTTGACAAACATGGCAGTCACAATTTTCATCGAGAGGTCGAAAATCTCTTGCAAACGTGGCGTTTCTTACGACTAATCGCCCTTGGCTTGTCATAATTGTCCCATTACGTGCAATTCGGGTTGGCAACACACAGTCGAACATATCAACACCGCGAATCGCCCCATCTATTAAAGAATCGGCTGAACCCACTCCCATTAAATACCTTGGTTTATCTTCAGGTATCAAAGGTGTTGTATACTCAAGCACACGATTCATCACATCTTTAGGTTCACCAACGGACAATCCACCAATGGCATATCCAGGAAAATCAAGTGAAACCAAATCTTTTGCACTTTGACGTCGTAAATCTTCATATTCTCCACCTTGAATAATCCCAAACAAACCTTGATCCTCTTCTCGACCGTGTGCTTCAAGACATCTTTCTGCCCAGCGACTCGTTCTTTCTACAGAGGCTTTCATATATTTATGTTCCGCAGGATAAGGGGGACATTCATCAAATGCCATCATAATGTCTGGCCCAAGAGCATTTTGCACGTGCATCGCTTTTTCTGGTGTCAAAAATAATTTTTCACCACTTAAATGACTTCGGAAATGCACTCCTTCTTCTTTAATATCACGAAGTTTACTTAAACTAAAAACTTGAAACCCACCTGAGTCCGTTAATATGGGACGGTTCCAATTCATAAATTTATGCAAACCACCCGCTTCTTCAACGATATCAGCACCTGGTCGTAACCATAAGTGATACGTATTGCTTAAAATAATTTGCGCATTCATATCCAATAAGTCTTCTGGACTCATCGTTTTAACTGTAGCTAATGTCCCTACTGGCATAAAAATTGGCGTTTCAAAAGAACCGTGCGGCGTATGGACAATCCCTAATCGAGCTCCTGATTGTTTACATGTTTTGATATGTTCATATGTGATAGCTGTCATTCTTTTATTCCTTCTTTCATTCTTTAACCAACATTATTTTGTGGTGTGTTATTTTTTCTCCATCATTAGCAACAGAAATTAAATGAGTAGCATTGCATCTCCAAAACTAAAAAATCTATACTGATGTGCAACAGCATTATTATATGCATGAAGAATATTTTCTCTCCCTGCAAGCGCACTAACCAACATTACAAGTGTTGATTTTGGTAAGTGGAAGTTTGTTAATAATCCATCTATAGCTTGAAACGAGTATCCTGGATAAATAAATATATCGGTCCAACCACTTGCTTTCACAAACTTTCCGTGGTGATCTCTAGCAATTGTTTCTAATGTTCTAGCGGATGTTGTTCCTACAGCAATGATTCTTCCGCCTTTCTTTTTTGTCTCGTTCAGCACAGTCGCGGTGTCTTCATTAATTTGATAAAATTCAGAATGCATCATATGGTCTTTCACATTCTCAACAGAGACAGGACGAAATGTTCCTAAACCAACATGTAACGTAATATAAGCAATATTTACTCGGCGTTCCGTTAACTGTTCCAACATTTCTTTTGTAAAATGCAACCCGGCTGTAGGTGCTGCAGCCGATCCTGAATGTTCTGCATAAACCGTTTGATATCGATCTTTTTCTTCTAGCTGCTCTTGTATATATGGTGGAAGCGGCATCTCGCCTAATTGATCCAATATTTCATTAAATATTCCAGTAAATTCAAACCTAATTTTCCTTCTACCTTCTACTAATTCTGCTTCGCAAATTCCGGTTAACAACCCATCACCAAACTCAATGACTGTTCCTTTCTTAAGACGTTTTGCCGGTTTGACCAAAGCCTCCCATACGTGATTCTCTTCTTCTTTTAGTAATAACAATTCAATTTTTGCTCCAGTATCTTTTTTCACACCGAATAATCTGGCAGGAATAACTTTTGTATTATTAAGTACTAATGTATCTCCCTCAGTTAAAAACCCAAGTAAATCAGAGAATATTTTATGCTGAATTTCTCCTGAATTTTTGTTCATAACGAGTAATTTTGATGAATCTCTGTTTTTTAAAGGGGTTTGTGCAATTAACTCTTCAGGTAGATCATAGTCAAATTTTGATACGTCCATCGATCATTTTTCCTCTCTTCTCTTACAACTTAATTTTATATTTATAGGCTCAGTTCTAGTAAATCAACAAAAAGCTTTATTTTAAGTACTCTTTCATCTTAACGTAATCTCCCGAATAAATAAAAGATTAACGATAGGACAATACTAACAATAATTGACGTCATGATTGGGAAATAAAAAGTAGAATTGCCTCGTTGAATCAAAATGTCTCCCGGGAGTCTACCTAAAGAAATAAACCTTCCTCCAATTTGCCATAAAACCCCTGCGACAATGAGAATAACCCCTAATGAAATTAACAATTTAGGAATGTGATTCAACGTTTTGGCACCTCCATCTCAAAATGATCGTAGACTAGGTCAGTTACCATTCGTCCTCTTGGTGTCCTTTGGAGAAATCCAATTTGCATAAGGTATGGTTCATAAACGTCTTCAATGGTGTGAGCTTCTTCACCAATCGTCGCTGCTATTGTATCCAGCCCTACCGGACCACCTCGAAACTTTTGAATAATGTTCATTAACAACGTATGATCAATTTGATCCAAACCAAGTGGATCAACTTGTAATAATTCCAATGCTTCCTTTGTTATAGATAAATCGATCGTTCCATCACCTCGAACTTGTGCAAAGTCTCTAATCCTTCGTAAAATACGATTGGCAATTCGTGGTGTTCCTCTTGAGCGACTAGAAACTTCAACTGCCGCTTGCTTATCCATTTGAACGTCCAATACATCAGCAGTTCTCTCTACAATCTCTTGAAGTTCATCATGTGTATAGTATTCTAACCTACTAACGACACCAAACCGGTCTCTTAATGGTGCAGACAGCATGCCAGCCCTTGTCGTAGCACCAACAAGGGTGAACGGAGGAAGGTCTAACCGGACAGACCTTGCTGATGGACCTTTTCCTATGACAATATCTAGAAAGTAATCTTCCATAGCAGGATATAAGACTTCTTCAACCGATCGATTTAATCGATGAATTTCATCTATAAATAGAACATCACCTGGTTCTAAACCACTAAGTACTGCAGCTAAATCGCCAGGACGCTCAATTGCAGGACCTGATGTTGTTCTTAAATTAACACCCATCTCATTAGCAATGATCATCGATAATGTCGTTTTCCCAAGTCCCGGAGGACCATACAGTAATACATGATCAAGACACTCTTCGCGCATTTTTGCCGCTTCAATAAAAACAGTAAGGTTCTCTTTCACTGCTTTCTGACCAATGTATTGCGATAGAGTCTGTGGACGTAAACTGCGTTCTTCCAAATCTTCATGTCCTTGTGGTTCTCCACTAACAATACGTTCTTCCATGCTATCTTCCTCCGTTATTGTAACGTTCCTTAGCTTCGCAGCATTTCTTTAAGTGCTAACTTAATATATTGATCTGTCGATAATTCGTTTTGTTGCAAGACAGGCAACACTTTTTTTATTTCTCTGTCAACGTACCCTAAAGCTTTTAATGCTTCCAATGCCTCTTCTAATTCCTCATTTTCAGTAGAAGATCTCTTGAAAAGAGGACCTGTTTCTCCCGTTTCATGTGTTAATGTCGGAACAAGCTCTTGGACTTTACCTTTTAAATCTAAAATCATTTGTCTTGCCGTTTTTTTTCCGACTCCTGGGAATTTAACTAAAAACTTTTCGTCTTCATTTTCTATAGCTTCTACCACAAGTTGAGGCTGTTCAGCAGCAACAATCGCTAACGCTCCTTTAGGTCCGATCCCTGAAACTTGAAGCAACTTCTCAAATAACCGACGCTCTTCTCGATGAAAAAAACCATACAAACGAATAGCATCTTCTCGAACATGTTGGTATGTATACACTGTTACTGTTTCATTAAGCCACTCCTCATATCTATATGGGTTTCCACAATAAATTAAGTACCCAACATCCCGAACATCGACGACGATCGTTTCAGGTTCTATATTGATAACATTTCCTTTTAAACATTCAATCACTTTCTTTCCTCCACTCATCGATTCATTTATACGAACACATATTTCTATTTTATCATAGGTAAGTCAAGGAATTGATTTCTTTATATAAAAACAAGGAAAAAAGCTACCTTTAAGGTAGCTCCTCAACTAATAAATCTCTATTAACCATTAATGGCATACTTTCGATAATTTTTCAATACCTCTATATATTCGTCCTTTGAAGAAATTGGAATCCCTTCGAGCAGTAAATTATGCGATTGACTTTTTAGTTGCTGGGTATTAATTTGAAAAAAAGAGTGAATGACTTTTTGCTTCTCTGGTTTTCCATTGAAAATACTCAATGTCCCATCTTCGGAAAGACCGAAATATCCATGCATCTTTAACAAAGGAGAAATATCATCTACTTTTTTTTGAAATACAATCTGTTGTTGATTTTGATTTACTAATTCCCAATCATCATAAAACGACCAAAAATCTTCCATGGACCAAATCGTTTCTTCTATTTCTTCTTCACTCATTTCGCCGTCCAAGTAATACGTTTGCAAAATCACTTCTACATTATGAGGATTATCAGAAACAAGTGACCCTGACGCATTCACAACAGTTTCGTCACCCATTCCAGTCAAAAATATCAGACCAATCATTACTATAATTATTTGACGTGAAAATCTAATCAAAAGAAGGTTATCTGTGTGAGTATGGTTAATTTTTACAATCCCATGCATTTTGTCGCCTCCCTAATATAATAGAATGGACTCACGACATTCACGAATAGCATTGCCTAGCTTCAGAAAAAATATCCCTATAAAACATATTTATTTAATGCAAACTATCCACACACGTGAACAAAACTTATCAGATTGATCAAAAGGCGTCTATCTTTCTCGCTTAATGCCTTTCATCGTCGACTCTCTCTCGATTCGGGCACTATGGGCATCTTTTACTGCCGGGAAACGAGGCGGGTAGCTGCTGAAAGTCGCTATTCAACTCGCTTACTGCCTTTCATCATCGACGCTCTCTCGATTCGGGCACTATATGCTTCCTTTCCTTCCAAGAGTCGTCTTCCATAAGTTTGAAAAGAAGTATACGTATGAATCGTCGGATAAACAAGAAGAGATGATTTTCGATGCTCCACATACATTGCTAGACCAGCTAAAAACGTAGTATCGAATCACACTTATGACACCTCTACCTACGATCATCATTACCAAAACTTACCCAAACTCATACATCTGTAGTTTCCTAAACAATAAAAAAGCAGCGCCAATGGCACTGCTTTAGAATTAATTGATTTTGTTACCGTGTTCTTTCGAACGGTCGTTGAATGGCGTCGCCTAAATCGTCTAACATTGCATTAAATGTTGCTCCTACTTCTTCAAATGGCTCGCCAGCTCGAAGTTGCCTCTCCATTCCATGGATCGTTTCAACACCGTCATCTTCTGTTACGACATGGACTTGTTTATCATTATTCATCTTCGTTGTCATTGAACGTACTTTTTGTTCAATTTGTTGATTATCTTCCGTTGTATCTACACCGACAATAATATCGTCTTCATGAACGATAACATCAGCGTTTCGAACTCCATCGATATCTTCTACACGATTTTCAATTTTTCTGGCCATTCTTCCATCATTTGTGTCAAAATAACCTCTTCCATCTTGAGCTTGCTGACCAGGTTGATTTCTTGGTATTGCTGTCCCACCGTGCATTTGGTCTTGACCATCTGTACCTCTATTTCCTTGACCTGTTGTTTGACGATTAAAACCACCTAAGGTACCATTCAATAAGCCATTCTCATCGACCATCCCAGGCCGATCATCGCCTACAATACCTTGTCTGAATCCCATATTTGTTCTCTGACCTGTTCCAAGCCCTGTTCCTCGACCTGCTCCTTGACCTGTTCTTTGGTCAACTCCATAACCTCTAATTCCTTGTTGACGTTGCCCGAATCGTTCTGTTTCTCTTCCTTGCTGACCGTAGTTGGCAGCACCCATTCCGGTGCCATCTCGATCAACTCCATAACCGGTTTGGTCGCGTTGAAATGCGCCTTGACCTTCAGTTTGATCCGCGTTCATATCTCCGCAACCTACACCTGATAGTAGTAATGTTCCTAATGATAAACATAAAGCGATTTTTTTCATTCATCCTCCTCCTTTCAACTTTAGGTTGATCGGAAAAGGACTTAATCATGCTGTTAAATATCGGTAGTATTCTACACTTCAACGCTATTCAACATGTGTTCTAAAAAAGAAAATGAAGGAAATTAAAATTAACTATTCTTCTCCATTAGAATCATTTCTTCTCTGTTCTAAGTTGCGCATAGAATAAGTCCAAGGTACCATTCCATCATAAGGAGTATGAATATTGTCTTCTTCACTTGAATAAGAGCCTTCATTTCGGTCACTCGTTTGTGTCAAATCACCATAATCCTTCTCATCAAAATGTTCACTTTCGTCATTTCTCTCCCAGTGATAAGTTTCTTGCTGTTGTTGGTGGTTAAAGTAGGGTTGATACATCCCGTGATGAGAGTACATATTCGGTTGACCATAGTTATGATTAAATGGCTGTTGATTTCCATAGTGCATCTGTGGATATTGCATTCCATTCATACCGTTTGTTGCATGCATTGGCTGACATCCAAAGCTACATAAAACAGAAAGCGGTATACACCCTTCCGTAACCGGGCCAATCTGATGATATACAGGTGAATAAGGCATTGCTATTGGTTTCATCATCTGAGGTGCAGGTTTGGGTATATGTTTAGGAATTTGCTTTAAAGGTTTTGGTGGTGGCATTTTTTTCACTGGCTTTTTCTTTTCAGGTATTTTACTAACAGGTACTGGTTTAACCATTTCTTTTGGTTTTGGTTTTGGTGCTGGTTTTGGTGCTGGTTTTTCCTTCACCACTTTTTTTGGTGGAGCAGGTTTCTTTTGATACGTCGGCTGATGGTAAAAATTAACATTCATTTTTGCCTGTTGCATTTTATAAGAAGGTTGCGGTTTAGGTGCCGGCGGTTTAGGTGGTGCCGGTGCCGGTGGCGGCATTGGTGGTTCAACAGGTTTTACTACCTCTGGTTCTTTCACTTCTTTAGGTTTTTCTTTAATAGGCATTTCTTTTACTGGCTTTTCTTTTTTCTCTGGGTATTCTTTATTCATTTGTTTTTTTGGAGATGTTATGCTCGGAATGTTTATTTTCATCCCGGGCATAATCATATCAGGATTTACCAATTGTTTATTCGCTTGCTTTAGTTGCTCAAAATCAATTCCATACTTTTTTGATATTTTCCAAAGTGTGTCTCCCTTTTGAACAATATGAATTTTCACTTTATTAATCCCTCCCATACAATGTCACTTTATCCTATGCATACTTGGGCGATTCGTCACAAAAAATAACAAGTTTTTTCGGTTCTTCTTCACAAAAATATATGAGCAGCTGCACATATTCATTCATTTTTTTAGATTTAATTGTCATCATCTAAGCAAAAATGGTAAATAGAGTAAGAACAAAAAAGAGTAAATCATTAATAACCCGATTCATTTCGTCTTCTTTTGGTGAATCGATCCAATCTGGACGATTAGACTAATTCATCTCGTCTTCCTTTGGTGAATCGATCCAATCTGGACGATTAGACCGATTCATTTCGTCTTTCTTTGATGAATCGCTCCAATCTGGACAAGAAAAAGTTCATTGAGAAAACAATTGACATAATAAGGCTAAGTAATCAAAAAAGACCTTAAAAAGAATTTCATCCTTTTTAAGGTCAATGAATATTTATGTCGCTTCTTTTTCAATAACTTCTTTCTTAAATCCTGACAAGTCTTCCCATGAAAAACATGGATAACTTCCAAGTACTTGTACTCCACACCCTAAAGCAATTAGTTCTTCACAAACTGCCGGAATTAAAACATTATCTTTCCTCATCGCAACATCGATGATAAAAAAATAATTTCCTAAACCTGTTTTTGTTGGTCGAGACTCGATTTTCGATAAATTTATTTTTCTCCAAGAAAATGCGGATAGCACTTGATGGAGCGCACCAGAATAATCTGATGCCAGAGTAATCATTAACGTTGTTTTGTATTCTGTTCTATCTGAAATCGCCTTACTCTCAAATGGAGCTTCGTCATTCGTTAATAAGAGAAATCTCGTACGGTTATTTTCATAATCATTTATTTTCTTTTGAGCTATTTCTAATCCATACGCATCGGCTGCAATGTCATTCGCTATTGCTGCCGCATTTTCTATTTCATTCTCTTGAATATATTTCGCAGCTGCCGCCGTTGAATTCACGTATGATAGCTCAGCATCTGGTAAGAACTTTCTTAAAAAATGATGACATTGCGCAATCGCATGAGGGTGAGAGTAAACTGTTTCCACCTTGTCCCAAGATGACATTCTTGAAGGGGAAACAAGCAAATGCTGCTCAATAGGAGCAACTATTTCAGCCGCCATATTCATACGCTGATGATGAATAAAATAGTCTAACGTTATATTAACAGAACCTTCAATCGCATTTTCCATAGGAACAACTGCTCGATTAACTAATCCTTCTTTAACAGCATCCATTGTATCAGGAATGGAGCGAAATGGAATTCGTTCATCATTTGGCACAAGTGCCTTTGCTGCTGCTTCTGTAAATGATCCTTTCGGTCCCAAATATCCTACCTTTTCCACGTTCGTTTCACTCCTTTTTGTCCATTCAATAAAAGCTAGCTTAGTACTAAGCCCCAGATCCAATAAGTTCAACTTTCACTACTGATTCTAAGCTTTCAATTTTGTTTAACAGTACCGTTACATCAGAATTCATCGCCGCCGTTTCGATCGTTATAGTGATCGTTGCTCTCCCCTGCAGAGGAATGGTCTGATTTATTGTTAGTACATTCGCTCCAGTATGAGCAACCATTGATAATAATTTAGATAAAGATCCAGATTGATCTTCTAAATGGATAGAAAGCGTAATGATCTTTTCTTTCACCATTGTATGAAATGGAAAAATTCCATCTTTGTATTTATAGAATGCACTGCGACTAAGTTGCACTTTCTGAACGACTTCATTTATCCTATATTCTTTCCCGCTATCGAGTAGTTTTTTTGCTTCTACCGTCTTTAGCATTGCGTCAGGCAACATATCTTCCCTAACTAAATAAAATTGATCTGTTCTCTTTTTCACTTTATTCACCACCTGATAAGCAACCTATTCCATCATTATAAAGATCGTACACGCCATTGACAACTTTGATTTGAAGATTTTCAGAATTTTCTTTTCTTATTTACAAAATACAGACCCAGAACATAAAGTTCTGGGCCCATCATATTACTCAACAAATTCAAATTCATGTTTGAGAATACGGACAGTATCTCCATCAACTGCACCTATGTCTCGCAAAGCCTGGTCAATTCCCATAAAACGCATTTTCCTAGCAAAACGCTGAACAGAATCATGTCGATTGAAATCCGTCATCTTAAATAATGTTTCAATTTCATGCCCTTCAATGACATATGCACCATCATCGTCTTTGGAGACTTTAAATGGCTCTTCCTTTTTCGTGTATTTATAAATAACTCTTTGCTCGATTTCCTCTTCTTCATATAGAGGAAACTCAGGAGTAGACTCCACTTTGTCAACGACACTTCTTAGAAGATCTGATAACCCTTTTTTAGTTACGGCAGAAATAGCATGAATTTCCACGTCTTCTTCTACCATTTCTTTGAAAAGCTCTAAGTTTTCCGCAGCACCTGGTAAATCCATTTTATTTGCAACAACAACTTGTGGTCGTTCCGTCAGGCGTAAATTGTATTGACTTAATTCTTCATTGATTGTTTGATAATCTTCGAAAGGATCTCTGCCTTCAATCCCACTCATATCAATTACATGGACGATTACTCTTGTCCTTTCAATATGTCGCAAAAATTGGTGGCCTAAACCAACTCCAGAATGAGCTCCTTCAATCAACCCCGGAAGATCTGCCATGACAAAACTTCGATGATCATCCGTTTCAACGACACCTAAATTAGGAACTAATGTCGTAAAATGATAATCAGCAATTTTTGGCTTAGCTGCAGAAACAACAGAAAGTAATGTTGATTTACCTACACTAGGAAAACCGACTAACCCTACATCTGCAAGTAACTTTAATTCAAGTTTCAAATCTTTTTCTTGACCTGGTTGTCCATTTTCAGCAATTTCCGGTGCTGGATTAGATGGCGTTGCAAATCTTGAGTTTCCTCTTCCACCTCTTCCACCTCTTACAACGATCGCTTGTTGACCATGTTCCGTTAAATCAGCTACGATTTCCCCTGTTGCTTCGTTTGTAATTGTTGTACCTGGTGGAACTTTGACAACCATGGCATCTCTACTTTTACCGTGCTGGTTTTTCGGTCGCCCGTTTTCTCCGCGAGGAGCTTTAAAATGCTTCTGATAGCGAAAATCCATTAACGTTCTTAACCCTTCTTCTACTTCAAAAACAACGTCAGAACCTTTTCCACCATCTCCACCTGCCGGTCCACCATCAGGAATATATTTTTCGCGACGAAAAGCAACAACACCATTCCCACCGTCACCGGCCTTGACATAAATTTTTACCTTATCTACAAACATTTACTTCACCTCATTATCCAATGCTATCATGATTTGTTGAAGAGCTATATTCTTTAATAACAAATTTCACATAGCACTCGGATTCGTTCCATTCTATTTGTTCAATATGATCTTCATATTGTTGTTCCAATTGTGTTATTTTCTCACGCCATTCATCATCTATACGAAGAGATCCTTGAAAATCAACTTCAACCGTTTTTTTCTCTATATCGTTTAAAACAATAATGGCGTGTTGTTCTTCCCCGTGTGTTGTATGATCTTCTAATAAAGTCGTGATATATTGAAAATAAGAAATAATCACTTTCTCCCAATTTGACCAGTCTTTCGTGTTCGAAACGACTTCGAAACTTAATCGGAATGAATAGCCTTTCCAATTAAATGTAAGAATTTGTTCAGCAAAATCATTCATATTTAGATTGGAAAGCTGGCTTTCATTTTTAGATTGGATAACTAATTCATTAATCAAATGTTCTACTTTTTCAACTCGTCCCATTGCTAAATATCCGTTAATCAATTGCAAATGGTTGAGCCAATCATGGCGATAGTGACGCAAAATATTTAAGACGTCCCATTCCTGTTTAGACATATTAACACCCCTAAGAACAAACACGATTGCGATTATAATCAAGTCTTCTTATTCATCATATTCAGACGACTTTCATCTTTTGAGTCGACTTCAAATATCATTAAAATATTCCAAGATAAATTTTTTTGATAGATGTTTGATGTGTTTGCGTTCCTTTTGATGGCACAATTAACCATAACTTCTATCATATCATATAATATTATAAAAACGAATCATAAAAATATTAATTCTTTAGTGAACTGACCTCAATAGGAAATCGGAGTTTAAATATCGTCCACTCTTCATTACTCATATAATCGATGTCTCCTTTATGTTTTTTCATTACTTGCTTTGAAACAGCCAACCCTAATCCTTTACCTAACTCTTTCGTACCTACAAAAGGTTCAAATATAGTTTTCCTAATCATAGACGGGATTGGCGGCCCGTTGTTGGATATAATCACCACTGCTTCTTCTTGTTGTTTTGTTAATTTTATTCGTAGCATTCTTTGTTGTCCTTTTAATAAAAGTGCGTCTAGTGCATTCTGAATTAATTTATAAAGGATTAACCTCACTTGATCTTCTAATCCATTCGTATATATATTTTCTACTAAGTCTAAATCAACATAAATGTTATGTTCCGAGAAAGTGTATTGAAATTCATTCACAGCATCATATAGTAAGTCGTTTAAATTTAACTTACTAAAATGTACATCTTGATGATTTTTTTCTTTAGATAATAATAATAATTGGCTTACCTGTCCTTCTAAATCTTCCATGTCTTGATAAATAAAATCGAAATACTTTTTCTTCTCTGAAAAATCACAACGTTTTTCTAGTAACTGAACAAAACCTTTTATAGATGTTAGAGGATTCCGTATTTCATGAGCAAAACTCATCGATAGTTTAGCAAGGATTTCTGTACGTTCTTTTGTTAATTCTGATAATTGATTATCTTTATCGACGATATCTCTTTCTTTTTGAGTTATAGATTCAATGTAAGCTTGTTTTTGAAGATCCAAAAAAAACTTATTTAATAATGCTATTAATTGAATTTTTTCTTGTTCTGCTCCTTGAATGGAGAGAATTTTTTTCTCCATGATAAGTCTCAATTTTTCAAATTTAGCTAAGAATTCTTCTAATTCCATTTCTTCCTTAGCAATAAATTCTTCCACAACTCGTCCAAAAGATTTAAAATTAACTTTCACTTGGGATGTAATTTGGAGTAGAAAGATATCATAAAGGTCTTCCACTGTTTTTTGAAATGAGTTATTATCCTCCTCATTTATTAATGATTTTTCGAAAAGGATCATCATGTCTTTTACAACGATTTGCTTTGCTCGTCTCAATGTTTCCACTATTTTCTTTTTTTCATGCGTATAAACCATTAAAATGACGCCTCCTATTTTAGCCTCCCGTTTAGTATAAAACACCTTGCACAACATTGGTAAAACAACTTTTAGACAGTATTCTTAATTAGATTTGTGAATTCGACTCTCGTCGTCACCTTCTCCATTTTTCTTATATTAATTAGACGCCACCTTACATAAAACGACAATATATAAGTAACTCTTTATTAGTTTATAAGTAAATAAACACGGGAATAATTTCATCACTTACAAAAATAAAATAGAGGGAGGAACAAAGGATGGCTCAATCTTTTATTTACGGAAACACACCTTGTTTTTTAGGGGCAGAAAATCTTGTTCAATTTCCGGAAAAAGAAACAGAAGTTGATGTTATCGTATACGGGGTTCCATGGGAAGGTGCTGTAACTTGGGGAGATTATACCGGCTGTGAGTTAGGTCCTAAAGTAATGCGCCTAAGTTCAGGTAGATACAGTGGATATCTTCCGGAGTTAAACCATGTTGATGTATTTGAACATTTAAGTCTCGGCGATAAGGGTGATATTGCCGTCACTCCCGCTAAACCAGAGGATACGATGAAAAAAATATGTGAATTCTCCAAAGGAATTTGGAAAAACGGAACTTTTCCAATTGCATTAGGCGGAGATCACGGTATTACTTATCCTATATTAAAAGGACTTGTTGAAGAAACAGGAAAGAAGGTAGGAATTATTCATTTAGATGCTCATTACGATAATAATGAACATTCTAATGGTGATCCTTACGGAAGAGGAGCCCCTTTCGCTAGACTTTATGAAACGGAAGGGGTTATAAATGAATCTTTGGTTCATTTAGGCATTCACGGGCCTCGAAACAAACCAGAAAACGGAAAACTCGCCCAAAAAATGGGAACGACGACATTGACAATTGAGGATATCCGTCAAGCAGATCACGTTCGAGATATCGCTCGCAAAGCATACGAGATCGCATCAAAAAATACAGATGTTGTCTATTTAAGTATTTGCAGCGATGTGTTGGATCACGCCTTTAATCCAGGTGGTCCTGTCGATGGAAATGGCTTGAACTCCTATGAACTACTGAACATTGTTCATGAAGTGTGTAAGTTAGGTGTTGTCGGGATGGATTATGTTGAAGTATATCCTCAACAAGATGGGAATGACTTCAGCTCTCATTTCGCTTCATATGTTGCGCTTTATGCTTTAGCAGGTGAAATCGAAAACAGAAAAAATAAATAAATAAGGTTTAAACAATAGAAATAGTGGTATATAAACAACTATAACTCCCCCACTTTCTCATATTTCTCTCCCTTTGGAAGCCGCATACTAACCGTGTGCGGTCTTTTTTTAATAAGCTTTATCTTTATGTAAGAACACCCTTAAAATACAACAAACCGCTTCTTAAAAACAATTTCAAGAAGCGGTTTGTGTATTTTATTATTTATTTACTAATTCAGAGACTGCCTTTTTTCCTTGATCTATGCAATCAGGTAACCCAATCCCGTTATAGCTTGCCCCTACTAATTTCACTCCAGGGTATTCTTTTGATAATCCTTCCCTAACACTCTGTAACTTTTTCAAATGGTTTACTTCATATTGAGGCATGGATTCCTTCCAACGTTTGATTCTATAAAATATAGGGTCTCCTTCAATCTTCATAATATGATCTAAATCAGATTTTACTTTATTTAAAATTTCTTCGTCTGATTCATCCACTATTGCATCGTCATTTGCCTTTCCTACATAAGCCCTTAACAATGCGTAACCTTCTGGAGCTGAGTGAACCCATTTCTTATGTGTCCATGTGCAAGCAGTAATTGTATAATTGGTTTTTTTAGATACAACAAATCCTGTTCCATCAATATCTTTTTTAATTGCTTCTTTAGGATAGGCCAGTGCCACCGTCGCAACTGAAGTAGCTGGGATATTTCCTAAAGGAGCGACAAAGTCATGCTCTTTAAATAAAGAATAAGCGTGTTGATGAGGCGTCGTTAGTAAAACTTGATCAACAATATCATCTGTCCCATCTTGAAAAACGAGTCGATAACGTTCGTCAACCTTTTCTATTCTCACTAATGCATGATCTTTTTTCACTTGTTCTGTTGATAACTTGTCTTCCAAACGATCAACCATCGACTGGAGTCCACTACGATACGTTAAAAACATACCTTTTGGTTTATCACCTTTAGTAGCAGGCGATGCACTTCCTCTTTTGGCCATTGAAGTTTTCATCCCGAAAATTAAACTTCGATACTTCGATTCCATCTGCTGAAATTGAGGAAATGTGGCTTGCAAACTTAGATTGTCAATATTTCCAGCATAAATCCCTGAGAGAAGAGGTTCTATCAAGTGATCAACCACTTCATTTCCCAACCTTTTTCTGAAAAAATGACCAAGGGACTGATCTTCACCGTCTTTTGTCGTTCTTGGAAGCACTAAATCAAATGCAGCCCGTGCTTTCCCTTTAGGTGAAAAGAGACCCGTTTTAATAAACGGCATCCACTGCGTTGGAATTCCCATGACAGCCCCTTCAGGCATAGGATAGAGTTTATGCTGATGTAAAATAAATGATCCAGAATGATTATCTACTAAGTCATCCCCTAAACCGATGTCATTAGCCAATTCAGTCATACTTGTTTTTCTAGCCAAAAAGGAATCAGGTCCTTGTTCAATAATAAAGCCATCTGTATAGTCTGTTTGAATTCGACCTCCTAAACGGCTGCTTGATTCATACAACACATACTCTGCATCGATTTTATTATTTTCTATTTCTTTTTGAAGATACAAAGCAGCGGATAAACCTGTCATACCTCCGCCTATAATGGCAATTCGTTGTTTAGTCATTATTTTATTCATCCTCTAACGTTTTTTCAATAACTGTAGCTAAGGCATCAATAAATTCACTTTTAGCATTTGGCATGTCCGGTCGATAGTATCCTGCCCCAACTTCATCCGTTACAACTTTACATTCATAGTCGTTATCGTATAATACTTCTAAATGATCAGCAACAAATCCAACAGGACAATACATATATGCTTTGTACCCTTCTTTTTTATGCAAATCTCTAGTTAAGTCTTGCACGTCAGGACCAATCCAAGGATCAGGAGTGTTTCCTTCGCTTTGCCAACCAATTTCATAAGTTTTCACATCTGCTTTTTCAGCAATAAGTTTCGCTGTTTCCTTGAGTTGCTCTGGATACGGATCTCCATTTTGAAGGATTTTTTCTGGTAAACTATGCGCCGAAAAAATCACAACATGGTGCTCTTTTTCGTCGTCTGTCATTTTATCCCTAGTATCACGGATTTGCTTTGCCCAATAATCAATAAAACCTGGCTCATCGTACCAACTTTCCACACTTGATAATCTCGGTCCATCAATGGATTCCGATTCCTCTTTTGCACGACCATTGTATGATTTTACACTGAAAGTAGAATAATGAGGAGCCAATACGATACTCACAGCTTCTTCAATACCATCTTTTTTCATCTCGTGCACAGCGTCTTCAATAAATGGGTCAATGTGCTTCAGACCTTGATATGCTTTGAATTGTCGATCAGAATAACGTCGGTTCAATTCTGCTTCAAGGTTATTCGCTTGCTCGGTTGTAATATTAGCTAAAGGAGAAATTCCCCCAATCGCTTCATAGCGCTCTGTTAATTCATCTAATTGCTCTTGGGACGGTTTTCTTCCTCTACGAATATGTGTATAGAATGGTTCAATTTCTTCTAAGCTTCGGGGTGTTCCATAAGCCATCACTAATAACCCTACAGTTTTTTTCATCCTAAATCATCCTTTATCGATTAGTTTGAGCAAGTTTCTCAGCTGAATATTCATGAACAAATGCTGTTAGTTTTTTTAATTTTTCTGGATCAACTTCTGGAAAAACACCATGACCTAAATTGAAAATAAATCCAGGTTGTTTCATACCTTGGTCAAGAATTTCTTTTGTTTTCTCTTCAATAACTTGCCACGGCGCCATGAGAACACAAGGATCTAAATTACCTTGAACTGTTTTCGTAATCCCATCTGCTCTTGCTTCACGGATAGGATATCGCCAATCTAGTCCTACTACATCTAACGGGAGTTCATGCCAGTCCATTGTTAAATGCCGTGCGCCGACGCCGAACATGATCAACGGAACCCCTTCATTTCTTAATTCGGAAAATATTCGTTGCATGACAGGTTTCACATACGTTTGATAATCTTGTTGATTCAATGCACCCACCCAAGAATCAAATATTTGGATTGCTTGGGAACCAGCTTTGATTTGTGATTTCACATATGTAATCACCATATCTCCTAATTTTTCCATCAATAAAAACCAAGCCTCAGGCTGAGAATACATCATGCCTTTCGTCTTATTGTAATTCTTTGAAGGCCCACCTTCAATCATATAGCTTGCTAGAGTGAATGGAGCACCACTAAAGCTTATTAATGGGACCGTTAATTGTTTTCGTAACAATTTAATCGTTTCTAAAACGAAGTCTACGTCTTTTTCAGGCTCAAGTTTCCCTAGACGGTTTACATCTGTAATCGATTGCAAAGGGTTTGCAATGACAGGCCCAATGCCTTTTTTTATCTCAACGTCTACTCCGATCGCTGGTAATGGTGTCATAATATCTTTGTATAAAATAGCCGCATCATTGTGGTATTGATCTACGGGTAATTTCGTAACATAAGCACACGTTTCTGGACGATGAGTAATTTCTTCTAAGCTATATTTTTTCTTTAATTCTCTATATTCCGGCTGTGATCTTCCTGCTTGTCTCATATACCACACTGGTACATGACTAACTGCTTCCCCTTTACATGCTTTCAAAAATTGATCATTAAATTCTACTGTCATTCCTTACACCCCAAATCTACATAATAATGATTCATTTGTTGAATCATAAATTTCCATAAAACAAATTATACGCATACTTATTAGATTTTACACTATCACTCGCTTCAAGAGATAGTCCTACGCCTAGTAATTTCACATTTTTATCACATTTCTACTGCTATTTGCTAAGAGACAAAATACACCTGCTTCACATAACAGGTGCAGTTCTTTGTTAAAGGTATTATGATGCATCTTGAGAAAACAATTGAAATTTAGCCTCAGCTAAATTGGAAGCAGTTCCTTCTTGATTCGTTTGAGGGTTATATGGTTTGACAACATACGTGGTCGAAGAAAAGACACTACCTCCACGAAAAGTGTACTCACTTTCTCCCACTACTTCATCCACTATCTCCAACTCATCACCTGTTTTTTTATAAATACGATAATGTAATCGCTCATCATCACTTGCTGTCCACTCTAATTGTACTTGAGTTCCTCTAAATCCAAATGATAAATCTGCGGATAAATCACTAATTTGGACAAATTGAATCGGATCTTGTAAATCGTTAATCCCTGATGGTTTTTCAAAAGCTATGTTTTGTTCACTGTTCGAGATATCATTTAACACTGCCTTGAATGCCTTTGTCGTAACAGAACTAGATTCTGTTAAATAATGTTCTGAATTATTCTCATCATAACCCATCCAAATTGCACCTGATAATTCTGGCGTATACCCTGCAAACCATAAATCTCTTGTTCCTCCTTCAACGCCCTCAAGAGATGTTGTTCCTGTTTTTCCAGCTAATGCACCTGTGAACTCCCCACTTGTACCAGTACCATCTGTTGTTACTGCCTCAAGCATTCTTGTCATATACCACGCATTTTGAGCTGACATGATTTGTACTTCTTCTTTCTCGACTTGCGCTACTTTTTCACCGTTACGATCAAAAATTTTCTCAATAAAATAAGGTTCTGAGTATGAGCCGTTATTGGCAAACGTTCGATAAGACGCAGCTATTTGCAATGGAGATAATCCTTGTTTCATCCCTCCGAGCGCAAGACCAAGACCATCATCTTCAAAGATAATGTTTTGCTTTTGCAAATAACTCTTGGAAGTATTAACACCTAATTGATCAAGAACCCATACAGCTGGTAAATTTGCTGAATCTTTCACAGCATCGTACATCGTCATTTCACCTGTGTACGTATTGTTAAAATTACTTGGTTCGTACCCATCAAAATTTAAAGGTTCATCTTTAAGTAAGGAATATGGTTCAAACAACCCTTCTTCTAGTGCTGGCCCGTAAACCGCTACAGGTTTAAATGTCGATCCTGGCTGTCTTCTAGCTTCGTTAATACGATTGAAACTTTTTCGGACATAATCTCTACCACCTTGTGCGCCAACAACGCCCCCGGTTTCATTGTTTAACAATACGATACTTCCTTGCACACGTTTTTCACCCATCGATGTTGGGAACGTCTCTTCGTCTTGAAAATGGTCGTATGTTGTCTGTTGAACATCTGGATCCATTGCGACAACAATCTCATAGCCACCTTTTAAGATTTCTTTTTCACTAATTTGATATTCATCAGAAGCTTCTTTTAAAACAAGGTCAATGTAAGACATATATGCAGGATTTTCTGTGATCGTCGTTTGGTCTGTAGGAAGTGTTTTTCCTTGCAACCTTACTACTTCATCTGCTTTTAAATATTCCCGACGTTCCATCATTGTTAAGACTAAATCACGCCGTTGCTTACTTCTATCATAATCTAAAAAAGGCGAGTAATGGCTTGGAGCTTTTGGTAATGCGGCCAATAAAGCACCTTCTTCTACTGAAAGTTCAGAAATACTTTTATCAAAATAAAGCTTGGAAGCAGCTTCAATTCCATGAGCACCATGACCAAAATAAATTTGGTTTAAATACATCTCAAGTATTTCATCCTTTGAATACCTTCGCTCTAAATTAATTGCAATCAAAACTTCTTTAGTTTTACGAAGCCATGATTTTTCATGAGTTAGAAATGCATTTTTTGCTAACTGTTGCGTAATTGTACTTCCGCCTTCTGCTTTTGAACCAGAAAGGATATCTCGATAAAGCGCTCGGCCTATGGCACGAAAGTCAATGCCTGTATGTTGAAAAAAACGATGATCTTCTATAGAAATAAACGCTTCTTGAACATGTTGAGGGATTTGTTCAATTTCAACAAGCTCTCTATTTTCAAGGAAAAGTTTCGTTATTTCTTGTCCCTCTAAATCTACAACTGTTGTTGATTCATTCATTACTAAATCTTTTTCGTCTATAGCATAATTACCAAACATTAGAATAGCAAAATAACTTATAAAACCAACGACTAAAACTGCAAGAATAAATGTGATAGTAAATAAAAATTTACGTTTCACTTAGACTCACCTCCATCAAATTCATTATACTTCAGGTTGAAAAAATTGACGAATTTTCTTTTCTATTCATAAGATTACGATACCGGTTTAATTAAGTTTCATTGCTTTGTGAAGAATAAGTGAAAATTATTCTAACTTAGAAGATTTTCGTGTATATTAATAGTGGATATTGATGTTTTATCGTTGGAGGGCTTACTATGGAACTAATGAGTATTTTTGTAATAAATGAATTTACGTTTCTATCACTATGGATTGCACTATTTGCGGGAGTTGTTTCTTTTCTATCGCCCTGTGTATTTCCTTTAGTACCAGCTTACGTCGCTCAACTGACTGGTAGTGGTATATCAGATAATCAAGTTATAGCAGATCGTAAACTTATTTTTACTAGAAGTATCGGATTTATTATTGGATTCACTTCAATCTTTTTAATTTTAGGTGCTTCATCTTCTTTTATTGGAAGTTTCTTTTTTCAAAACCAGAAACTATTAGAACAACTTGGAGGCATCATTATCGTGTTATTCGGTCTCCAACTAATGGGTGTATTTAACCTTAACTTTTTAATGAGTGAAAAAAAATTGATGAAACCATCTAAATCAACAAGTTTCGGGCGCTCTGTATTGTTTGGTTTCGTTTTTGCAGCGGGCTGGTCGCCATGTATTGGACTAGTATTAGGATCTATCTTAACGTTAGCTGCTCAAAATACAAATACTTATGGAGCAATGCTTCTGTTGTTTTTCTATTCTCTCGGTATTGCTATTCCCTTTTTACTCGTAGCAATGATCTATTCTAAGTCGATCAATAAAGTTCGAAACATTAACCGCTATTTACCTATTATTCAGAAAACGAGTGGTGCGATTATGATCATCCTCGGTATTATGTTGTTTTCTGGAATATTTGCTCGCATGGCTGCATATTTATCTCAGTTCATTCCGTTTAGTATTTAATCGAATCACTGGATGGTAATATAGTAGTCAGAATAAGATGAATTGAAGGGGATGAATAAATGAAGAATCTACTACATGAAAAATTAACGGAATATTATGGAGAAATGATTGATATAAGACGGCATTTGCACCAATACCCTGAAATATCTTTTGAAGAAGTAGAAACTCCTGCATACATTTCGAGCTATCATAAACAGCTTGGACACGAGGTTCGTGAAAACGTTGGCAGACGAGGTGTTGTTGCTAAGTTAAAAGGGTCTAAACCTGGCCCTACCGTAGCACTTAGAGCAGATTTCGATGCGTTACCTATACAAGATGCCAAAGATGTCCCATACAAATCAAAAGTACCTGGAGCAATGCATGCGTGTGGACATGATGGTCACACGGCACTACTACTCGTTTTAGCAAAAGCGTTAAACGAGATGAAGGAACAATTACATGGGGATGTCGTATTCATTCATCAATTTGCTGAAGAATTAGCTCCTGGTGGAGCGAAACCAATGATTGAAGATGGCTGTTTAGATGGCGTTGACGTCATATATGGTACACATTTATGGGCAACAACACCCTTAGGTAAAATTGAGTATAATGAAGGTCCACTTATGGCTGCTGCAGATCGATTTCAAATTACCGTTCAAGGTAAAGGCGGTCACGGTGCTCAACCTCATTATACGAAAGATGCCATTGTCATAGGTTCGCAAATTGTACAATCTATTCAAAACATTGTTAGTCGAAGAGTCGATCCGATGGAACCTGCTGTCATTAGTTTTGGTTCTTTCAAGTCATTAAATGCGTTTAATGTTATTGCTGATAAAGCAGAACTTGAAGGAACCGTTAGAACATTTAGTGAAGACATCCAACAACAAATTCAAAATGATATGAAAGAAGTTGTGCAGGGAGTTGCAGCGAGCTTCGGTGCTAAAGCAACATTTGAATATTTCCCAGGATATCCTGCAGTCATCAACCATGAAAAGGAAGCAAAATTCTTGCATAAAGTTGCAGAAAATTCTCTTGGAATTGAGGAAGTAGAACACACAAGACCTCAAATGGGCGGGGAAGACTTTAGCTATTACCTTCGTACCGTTAAGGGAGCTTTTTTCTTTACAGGAGCACAAAATCCTGAATGGGACATTGCATACCCTCATCATCATCCAAATTTTGATATTGATGAGCGTGCCATGCTAAAAGGAGCAACCATTTTAGGCAACATTGTCTTAAGCACTTTCGAAGGCAATTAAAAAAAATTCTTTTGATAATTTTTAAAATTCATTGATATAACTTGACTTGGAATGATAGTTCCCAAGTCAAGTTTTTTCGTTATATATCATTTTAAATTTCCTATACATAATTATCCAATAAAACGTTCAACCTATTCTTGTATGAAAATAATTATTATAAGGAGATGAAAAGAAATGAGCAAAAGAAAGATTATGTTAAACATTCTCACCGTACTATTTGTTCTATTCACGTTTGCACAGGTGGGACATGCTGACGGAAATGATGATGGAATGGTCCGCCTCCTTCATGCCTCTCCAGATGCTCCAGAAGTTAATATCTCAGTAAATGGTGATACAGTAGTTGAGGGGTTGGATTTCAAAACGGCCACCGATTATTTATACTTAGCACCAGGAGAATACACTGTCGAAATTTTTCCTACAGAGGATGACAGTGAACCGGTTTTAACAACAACCCTTGCGATTGAATCTAGTCAAGCTTACACAGTAGCAGCAGTTAATCAATTAGAAAATTTAGATGTGAAAGTAATAAAAGATAAAACGACGACAGAAGAAGGAATGACATCTGTGCGTGTTGGACATCTATCACCTGATGCACCGAGTGTCGATGTTTTAGCCAATGGGAATGTAGTGTTTTCTGATGCTTCCTACTTAGATGTGACAGATTATGAAGATCTATCACCTGGTACCGTTGATTTAGATGTGAACGTTTCAGGGTCAGATGATACTGTATTATCTTTAGAACAAACAGAACTTGAAGCGAATACACTATATAGCGTTTTTGCAGTAGGTTTAGCTGAAGGTGAACCTTCATTAGATGCGGTTGTTTTAGCAGATCCATCTATGGAACGCATCCCTGATGAAATGCCTGCAACCGGAATGGGAGGAACTCAAAATTACAAGGAAGACTCCACTATCTTAGGCGGGTTCTTAATGATTTTCATTGCATTAACATCAGTATTTTTGTTATTTCGTCAACAGCCATGGAATAAACAATCGTAGATGGCAGATTATCCTTCTTGTATTTTTACTATCAAGTTCAGATAGTGTTTTTTCACAAGATATAACAGAGGGGTATACGGGGCTCAGTCCTACTTCCATTCATATACCGAAAATTAATCTACATGCACCTGTACAATCATTGAGCTTTAATCAAGAAGGCGATTTAGAACTTCCATCAACAAGCGATTCAGCGGTTTGGTACACAAACACCTCAAAACCTGGGGCGATAGGGAACGCTGTTATTGCAGGCCATGTAGATGACCTAACTGGTCCGGCCATTTTTTATGAATTACACGAATTGTTAATCGGAGACCATATTATCGTGGAAGGTGAAAATGGCGATTCCTATGTTTTTGAAGTGGCCGCTATCGAATCTTATCCTAGAAATGCAGCACCAATATCTGAAATATTCGGCTCTGCTAGTGAACCAAAACTTAACTTAATCACATGTCATGGCGTATTTAACCAGAAATTAAAAACTCATGAAGAAAGACTCGTTATCTATACAAAGTTACTAAAGAATCTTTCAAACTAAGTGTGTTTTTTTGACGAATGAAAAGAAGCCGTAAGTATACGATATTACTATCAGAGAAAGCTTTCCTTCTCTCGCCACCTGTCGCTTTTTTCGAATGGATGATCATATCGTTTATCATGTCAATTTGAGAAAATGACATCTTCATAGCTCAAAAAAACGAGTTAGGATATTATTCCTGACTCGTTTTTCTAGATTTTTTCGCACGGTTAAAGCTTATTTTTGATTTTGAGAAACGACAACAGATGCAAATTAAAAATGTCTTTCGAGACAAGGTTTTTTACTGCTTTAGTAGACGATGTCGATAACAATTTTTTGCTTGGTAAGCTAGGATATCCAAATAATGATAGTTTGCTGTTGCGCCAACGATCGCACCAAAACCTGGTATCAACTGTAACGTTTTTGGTAAATCAATAAAATCTCGGTATTCAAGTTGAAACGTTTTCCAGTCTAGTTCATCTAGGTGAGTAAACCTACCATTAGTTTCTTTTCTCTTTTCCCACTGGATGATTTCATGAAAGATTTGCTTTTTCTTCTCTTCACGAGAAAATGCAAGTTGAAATACGGACAGAAGAAATAACCTCTCTCCCATTTCGTCCGAATCAAAGCCATAAATTCTAGCAGCTTCGAATAAAAACTTCATTTTAATATTTAGTAATAATGGAAAATCTGCTAAACCGAAAGCTATACCACCAAATCCAGTCCCAGCCCCTTCAAGAGCAGCTGTTCTTTTGTACATATAAATTCGTTTATCCAAAATATTTTCACGTTCTTCCAACGATTCATCAATTAGTCTTTCTTGGTTAGATAAATAATCACTACTAGCTAACGTCGCTCTCACCATTTGTTTAATGCTTTCTGTAACCACATTGTGGACTTTATTAGGAATTTTTTCATTTAGTTTGTTTTGCCAACGTTTACTCACTTTCGCAGGCATGGATGGAGAACGAAGTGTTTTATACTCCCAGCGTGACAGTTCCCGCTCAACCCTGTCTATATAATTACTCATAGAAGTTGTTCCTCCCTTCCTTACATCCTACGATAAGGGGATCAAGAGGTTTCGTATTTTTTTAATAACCTAACCTGAACTTGATAAACGTAAACTCCTAATGAAAGGATTAAAATAATGAAGCCATCCATTAAACCATAAGATATAACGGCAACAATGGAAAAAACAACCGATTGCAAAGTCCCTAGTACAGCCATCCAAAACTGATGACCTTTGAATTTATTATCCGTTTTCACTGGATAAAGTTCGATCATCTGACTTGTATCATAATGGTTTTTTAACGTTTCAATTTGTAAAGCTGTCATATATGCAAATAACACGGCAATAAACCACCGTCCCCAGTCTATTTCTACGATAGAAAGGAAGAGCCCTCCAATAAAAGTTAGTCGGATAAAAATTCCAAAGTAATCATTCGATCTCATGAAAGACCTGGCAAATATATAGTGATACACTTTGTCACTATTAAAGCCGACCATTTTATAAACAGGATTCAACCAACGTCGAAACTTCACTTTTGATTTTAAACTAGGTACATCAGTGAAACTGTTAGCAATACGGTAAAATGTCATCACCGTCTGATTTTCAATCTCTACAAGCCTCTCCCACTTCAAACTATACATGCGAGCAAACTTCCGATAATAGCCAATATAAAAAATGGTGAATAGGATTCCTATTGCCCCAATCAACCAAATAGATTGATGAGAAAAAAGCGCATAAACCGCAACTGCATTTAAACCAAAACGCATAAATGTGTGATTCAAGTATTGGGTCTTATCAAGAATCCGTTGTTCTTGAAAACTCGTCGCTAAATTCCATAACTTAAGTGTACTTAACAATATTAAAATCACAATTAACGAACTTCCTGCTTCGTTAATTCGATCGAAAAACAACGGAGCTAACAAAAGCAAACTTAAAGATAACCAAAACGTTTCCATCATCCAACTATATTTGATGGAAGATCGAATATAACCTCCCAGTTTACCTTCTATAGGTGTAAGGAAGATTAAATCTCCTTGCTTCATAAATGTTCGAACTCTTCCCCTTGTCGATAACCACGTAAACACAAGCGTGAAAAATAAGACGGAAGGGAATGTTTCAGGAAGCCATTGAAGAAACTGACCGTAATAATAACTACCAAAGACAAATAGCAAATAAATTGTAAATAGAAAACCACTATTTCCTATTAGTCGAAGGTACTTCACGGCCATCGTCCAATAATCACCGCGACGCTTCTCCCATAATTTGATCACATTAGACATGACGATCTTCCTTTGTCACCTCGACGTAAATATCATCAAGGTCCGAACCAGGCATATTAGCTTGTTCTTGTAACTCCGCTAATGTCCCTTGTAAGATGATTTTCCCTTGATGAAGGAACAAAAATCGATCACAGTATTTCTCTGCTGTTGCTAAAATATGTGTGGACATTAAAATACCACAACCTTCTTCCCTTAGCGTGATCATTCGATCAAGAAAAGATTTAATACCAATTGGATCAAGGCCTACGAATGGTTCGTCGGCAATATATATCGAAGGTTTAATTAAGAAAGCACTCATAATCATCACTTTTTGACGCATTCCTTTTGAAAAATGACTAGGAAACCAGTGAGTCATTTTCGTCATTCTAAATTCCTTTAATAAGTTGTCAGCTCTTTCTTTAAAATCAGTTTCTGATAAACCATAAGCCATAGCCGTCAATTCCAAATGCTCCCATAATGTCATTTCATCATATAATAGAGGCGTTTCAGGGATATATGCTAAATTTTGTCTATAATCATTTTTATCTTCAGCCATTGTTTTTCCAAGTAAACGAACTTCTCCATCATGTGGTTCCATCAATCCGAGGATATGTTTAATCGTTGTACTTTTCCCAGCACCATTTAATCCAATTAACCCAACCATTTCACCAGGTTTAACAGTAAATGAGACGTCATGTAATACAGGTTTACTTTTCTGATATCCCCCTGATATGTTACGAACATTTAATAATTCAGTCATCGTCTGCAGCCTCCTCTTTTCACATTCAGTTCTTCCATTCTTTACTATATCGAAAACTCGTATACTTGAAAAGCAAACGATCATAAAATATGGTAGGATATAAAGAAGATAAGTCGTCCATACATATATTTTTCATTTTTAACAAATCATTTTATCAAAGAGGTGATTCCTATGGCTAAAAAAGATGATTGTATTTTTTGTAAGATCGCTGCTGGAGAAATACCATCTGCGAAAGTGTATGAAGATGAACACGTATTAGCTTTCTTGGATTTGAGTCAGGTAACAAAGGGACATACGTTAGTCATCCCCAAAAATCATGAGGAAAATATTTATGAATTGTCTGAAGAAACGGCGCAAAAACTTTTTAAAGTCGTCCCGAAAATTGCTAAAGCCATTAAAGAAGCATATAGCCCTATTGGGTTAAACATTCTCAATAATAACGGTGAAGCAGCCGGACAATCTGTTTTCCATTATCACCTTCACCTTCTTCCTCGTTTTGGAAAAGGAGATGGATTTGGGGCGGTTTGGCATGATCATAGTAGCCAATACTCAAATGATGATTTACAAAACATCGCTGAAACGATAAAATCTAATCTTTAAGGCATGTTATACATTGTACGAGAAAATTTCTCGTACAATTTTATTTTAATAAAGGATTTTCAGAAAGTTTAGAGAAATTGTTAAAGAATCTAACTAGGAGGTTTTGTAACGTGACAACTGTTTATAATTTCAATGCTGGACCAAGTTCTATTCCAGCCCCCGTTTTAAGAAAGGCGAAAGAAGAAATGTTCAACTTTGAGCAATCAAGTATGGCCGTGATGGAAATGAGCCATCGAAGTCCTCTGTATGAAAAAATCCATTTTGGTGCTATGAACAAGCTGAGAGATATTTATGAAATTCCTGAGGAATATGAAATTTTATTTTTACAAGGCGGCGCTAGTCTTCAATTCTCGATGGTGCCATTAAATTTTCTTGATAAAAACCAAACAGCAAGTTATGTGTTAACAGGGTCTTGGTCAGAAAAAGCTTTAAAGGAAGCTAGTGCATTAGGAAATGTTCATACATTATCTAGTTCAAAGGATAGTCAATACAGATGTATTCCTCCTACCGATTATTCAGACTTACCTGAAAATACAGCTTATGTGCATTTAACGTCCAATAATACCATTTTCGGAACGCAGTGGCCAACATTTCCAAAAAAGAAAAACGTCCCTGTTATCGTCGATATGTCAAGTGACGTTCTTAGTAGAAACATCCCTTGGGAAGATTTAGATATGGTTTATGCAGGTGCTCAAAAAAATGCAGGCATGTCAGGAGTCACTCTTGTAATCATAAGAAAGACACTCCTTGAAAAGGCAAATACTCAACTTCCTCCGTCTCTTTCATACAAGCAGCATGCCAAAAGTGATTCGCTATATAACACACCTCCTACGGCTGCAGTCTATATAACTGGTCTCGTCGCCGAGTGGATTGCCGAATGTGGTGGAGTAACTGAAATGGCACGACGAGCAGAAGAGAAAGCAGCGATGATTTACAATGCCATCGATAAATCTAATGGTTTCTTCACTGGTCACGCAGACGCATCTTCTCGTTCTCTTATGAACATAACGTTCCGCTTAGAAAATGAAGAACTTGAGAAACTGTTTTTAAATGAAGCGAAAGAAGCTGGTTTTGTCGGTTTAAATGGTCACCGCTCTGTTGGTGGATGTCGAGTATCTAATTATAATGCCGTACCTTTAAAACATGTGGAAATTCTTCGCGATTTCATGGTCACGTTCATGGAAAAACATATCTAAGAGCTAAACGATGAATTTTTAACATTATAAAAGAACTTTAGTTTTCTATAATATTATTATTTCTAATTAAAATAATACTCTCTGCATTATTCCATGCACCTTTTGATACCTAATAATCCTTAGATATCAAAGGTGCATTTTCTATTCTGTTGCTTTTTCTCATTTTGACTAATTATATTTTAGAGAATAATTACGACTACTACAGCTTTATAATATAAATTAATGCTATCTAAAATAAAATAAGGTAAGTTTTCAGAAAATACAGAAATGATATTGAGTATGAAACAAATATTATGTTATGATGTTAATATCATTTTCCTAGGAAAGTAATGAATTTTTAGAAAATTTATATTTAGCAAAGCAAAATTCAATATTAGTGAGAAAATGTCATGTTATTATCCTAAATTACTAAACTATCTCACTTAGACAAATGAATGGAGGGGAAATATGGAACAACAGCCGCCTATGCAGTCTATGAAACAGTCTATTATGTTTAGTCACAAAATTGCTCAGTTAAGTAAAGCACTTTGGAAATCTATTGAAAAGGATTGGCAAACATGGATAAAACCGTTTGATTTAAATATTAATGAGCACCATATTTTGTGGATTGCCTATCATTTAGAAGGTGCATCTATCTCAGATATAGCTAAGTTTGGCGTCATGCACGTATCAACAGCGTTTAATTTCTCAAAAAAACTTGAAGAACGCCATTTGCTTACTTTTTCTAAAAGACAAACTGATAAGCGTAATACTTACGTCTATTTAACTCCTCAAGGAGAAGAACTTCTTTTAGAAACTTTTGAAAGTTATAATCCTAATACGTATGGCGTTTACAGTGGATCCTTACCAATTAAAGAACTGTACGGGAAGTTCCCAGAGTTTTCCGAATTGATCAGTATTGTAAAACATGTTTATGGTCCTGATTTTATTACTATTTTTGAAAAATCTCTCTCAAAATTTGAAGAAGATTTCACGGAAGAAAATGGGAAATTGGTGCCAATATCAAAAAACATTGAAACATCTTCAAATAATTGAAAACATCCAGTTTAGGAATGAATCGTCCTAAGCTGGATGTTTTTATTTTTTGAAAGTTATATAATTATTCTTTTTGTGGAATCTAAATTTGGATTAATCAACTTGTAAATAAAGTTTTAATCGAACATTTTTTGTCTAAAAACCGAGAATTATCAATTTGAAAAAAATCTTTTGATTTTTTTTCGAAAAAACCATTGCTTTCTTTTCAAATTCATCGTAAGTTACTATAGTGCTTAATTAAAAGTTGTACTGACGTAAACAATGAAACTTTAAATAAAAAGCATCAATCTCTGGAGGTGAAAAGCAGATGAACTGTTTGAAAACAATATCTGTCGAAAATCAATTTGGTAAAGTTCGGCTGTGGTTTTTATCATCAATTATTATGATCGGTTATTTTTTAATCTTTTTTATGGTGTTTAGTACATTTTTTTCTACGGTGCCCCTCGTCGATCATGGAGTCAGTTTCTTATTAATAACATTAGCGCTAGTTCTTCCAATCCATTTAGTGTTGCACTGTCTTCCGGTTTGGTTAGTCGGTAAAAAAGCAACATTTGGGATCCGGAAAAATCAGTGGCCTTATTTTTATTACTCGACAAAACAACCATTATCAAAACATATGAGTTTGTTATCAACCGGTTCACCAGCTTTTCTATTAACTGGCCTTTCCGTGGTTGCTGCAATATTGCTACCTCAGTATGTTCATTATATTGCTATGATGTCAGCATTAAATGTAGGAATTTGTGTCTATGATTTTATGAATTTCAAACAAATAAAAACAGCTCCAAAAAATTGTTTGATCGAAGAAAATCGTGACGGCTTTTATGTCCTTTATCCAACATTTAATGAAAACACAAACGTTTTCCAAGATAACATAGGACCCGAACTTAAACAACGCTAATTAATAATAAAGACTCCGTCTCAAAAGCTATTCTACATTTAGAAAAGACGAGTCAGAACAGATATATCTGTCCTGACTCGTTTTTCTATTAATACTTGGACATCCTGCCTTCCACAGAAATCGAAGTATCGTAAACTTTGTTCTTTTGATGTCTCACTTATTTTTCTATAAAACAATCTGTCAGCTTTGACATAGCTTTATAGAAAGAGCTTAATTTGTTTCGTTTGCAACAACTGTCATCCTTAATTCAATATCATCATTCTCCAAATCAAACGACTTTATATTAATATCCACCTCTTCTGAAACACCTTCTCTTATGTCCACGTAGAACTTACTCTCTTCAGACAATACATATATCCATTCAGGTAGATCTACCGTAGCTCCGATAAGTTGAAACACCCGTTCTGAAGGAAGCGACAAATTTCCCACTTGAAAATTTTCTTCGATAAGTTCTAAATTCCCTTCTTCTGTCACTGCAGGAGTAAGTTTCATCTTAATTGGAACACTTAAACCCAAGGCTTCTATACGAGTTTCCATATAAACGGCATCGTCTATATATAAATCATACATCTCTGCATCTGGCTCTTTACTTAATTCTTGTTGTAGCCAACTATTTAGATCCTCTTTTGTTGTTGTAATCGTAAAGGAAGCGCCCTCACTAGCTTCTGGAGTCACTGTTGGAAATTCTTCGTTAGTGGGTTCTGAGAAGGTTTGAGTGAACCACACGGCACCAAAGATGATCAGCGTGATGATGCTTAGAAGTAATGTTATAAATGCAATTTTCCATTTGTTTCTCATATATACCTCCTAATCTTTGGTTCTCTCACCTCTTTTATTATATCCCTTTGAATTGAAAATTTCACTCATAGGTAAATCTTTGTTACAATAAGATAAGTCCATTGAAAAAATAAGGACGCTTATTCTACAACGTACTATCAAAAGTTCCCTAATTTCCATTATAATTAACTTTAAATTTTTTATACCTTTTGATAAAGTAGGATAAGAGAGTCTACCTTAATTGGGGGTTACTAGATGTATTTACCTTTTATGCTTTTTGCAACACTCTACCTTTTCATTATCAATTCTATGACAAACTCACTATGTATACAAAAAGAAATTCCTGAGGAGAAGCAGCCGAAAGTATTCCGAACAATTAATGTACTTATTACTATTCTAATTACTTCCTCTTTTTTCAGAATCTTTTTAACCTAATTGACCTAGATTGGTTTTCAAAGTATAAATCCATCTATTCAATTTACTAGATGACAGTGACGTATGAACATTGAATGTATTTTTAACACAAAAAGAACAAGCAGCGATCAACAAACGCTGACTTGTTCTTTTTTTTCTTTTTACAATGGTATAATACTGGTGAAGACACTTAATAGGGTTATAAGTGCTTCCTTACCACCAAGAAGCACCTACAATGACTAAAAGAATAAATAAAACAACCAACAAGGCAAAACCGCTACTATGATATCCCATAGGATCTCACCTCCCAATATTAAAATTACTCTTCTTTAGTAACCCCAAGATGCTCCGATGATCACTAATAAAATAAACAACACGACAAGCAATGCAAATCCTGAATGATATGAGTGAGACATTTAAACATTCCTCCTTGTATTATCGTTCAATACATCTTATTACTGAATCTCATATGTGTATGGACGTTTGTCACGATTAATTAATATTGGGCATTTTTAATAAAACGGTCTCTTTATCATTGAATATTACGTTTTCAAATAATTATCAATTATGCTATAGTAAAATCCACGAATTCAATTTTAATCAGCATAATATTAGGAGTTGAAAACATTGAACAAAAATGCAATGATTCTTTTATTATGTAGTTTAGCTTTAATAACTGGTTGCAAGGATAACTCAGTAGAAAACAATCAGCAGACCGACTTAAATGAAGATCATAATGAAAAAGTTATCGTTGAAATGGACGCTGGTCTAATAACAGAAAAAGAGTTTGTTAATGCGTTAAAAGATCAGTACGGAGAGGAAGTGTTAACAACACTTATTCAAAATCAAGTGATCTCTGCTGAAGCTGAAAAAATTGGAATCGACGAAAATGACATACAAGCTGAAATTCAGTATTTAATGGATAACTTAGGCGTATCTAACAAAGATCATTTTAATGAAATGATGAAAAGAGAAGGTCTACTTGGGGAAGAAGATATACGCAATCGTGTCTTGAATCACCTTGTCATGCAGCACAGAACTGGTCTGGTTGGGGAAGTTACTGAGGAAGAACTTCTGGATGAATATGAAAAAGGAGAGGCTCTAGAGGCTAGGCATATTCTTGTTGAAGATGAAGAAACGGCATTGGAAGTCCTTTTTCAATTAGAAGAAGGCCGTAATTTTTCCGAATTAGTGCATGAATATTCTAAAGATCCTAGTTCTTTAGAAAACGATGGAGAGTTAGGGAACTTCCGACGAGGTACTATGACTCCTCCTTTTGAAGAAGCCGCTTTCAATCTAGATTTAAATGAAAAAAGTGAACCCGTAAAAACTCAATTTGGATATCATATTATAGAAACAACCGGTCGAATTCCTTTTGAAGATGAGTTTGAAGAAGTTAGAGAACAACTTCGTTCACACTATAATGACCAGAAATTATTTAAATTAAACCAAGAAAAGAAGAAAATGATGGAGGACTTAGAGTTTATTATTCATGATCCAGCTTTTGAAGATCTCTTTGAAAAATAAAGAAACCATTTCAGCAACTGGACCCATTATTTGGTCCGGTTGCTTTTCTTTAAATTAGAGTCCACTGAATAAGAAGTAATGATCGATACGCGTTAGTCGGTTATTTAATCATTCAGAAGAAAAAGTAATCAACTGGAATTACGGAATAACCTTGCGCGTCATCATGCTCTAATTTAAAACTTTTTTAATCCTGCTTAACACCTTTTTAAGTCAGACAAAACCCTAAAGGTTTGCAGGCTGAAACTTATTCAGCAGCCTCTAATTAACTTTTCCATGATTGCCTATGAACAGATACTATCAGGCAGGCATAAGTTAAATATGGGGGAACACTTCCCAACATCGACTAAAGAAAGGGTGAAGTACTCATGTCAGGTTACGGAACTACAAGTCCTTACGGCGGATTTACACTTATCGTTGTACTTTTCATTTTACTCATTATAGTAGGCGCTGCTTACGTCTGCTAATTGGATTTTCGGAAAACAAGGCTCCCAAGAATAATAGTTTTTGGGAGTCTTTACTAATATACTTTTCTTCTATCCAATGTATCATTGACATAAAACCACTCAAAACAATTCCTCCCATGACAAGATATACCCACCACGGTTGATGAAGGAGAAAATATTCTCCGATCATTGTTAAAGAAATAATTTTAATTGAAAATGCTAAAAACAGACCAGCCATTAACGAAAATATAATTGTGATAGGATTCATTTTTGCCTCCTCTTAAAACTCTAGTTTTTAAAGTCTATGAATTTAAAGAGAAAAAATGATAGATGTTTGAAAGAAATAATAGAGGGAAAAAAAGTAATAAGTAACTATTTATGGAGGTTGAATTCGATGCAAAATAAGAAATTAAGTAATATGACTTGTGGAGAATTTCAAGAAAAGTTGGTACATCTTGTCATGGAAAAAATAGAAACTAAAGAAGACTCAGTTTCTTCCCTAGTTTATTTTCCGATCGTTCATGAACGAGTAGAAGCGTTTTTATTTGCACATTGGGAAAAAGCTTGGCATGATTGCAACTATCTTACCTTTGAAGAATGGCTCACTTCGAATTGCTATTCTATCTTTGAGAGTGAAGTGGTGGATACTGTTTTAGAAATGGACCATTTAGCTGACCTCACAAAAACAAATCAACAAAATCAGGAATAAGAAATTTAGGGTGCTGTTATATTGTAATTAAACATTAGTAAATCATACATAAAATAGCACTCTACTTCTATTTATAAGAGACTTGGACTGTTCTAGAAAAATTAGCACCCTAATTTCATCTACAAATCAATTGGTTTGTCATGAAATAATGGTTTGTAAAATGACCGATTATCCATAGCAAAAACTCTCTCGGAAAATTCTCCAGGAAATACGCGATCTAACGTGCGATCCATCATGTTCATTTTAGCATCTATATTATCGATCATATGTAACATTTCCGCTTCCCTAATTAATGGTGGTTTTGGACTCCCCCATTCCCCTTTTGAGTGATGAGACAAAACCAGATGTTGTAAAACAAGAACTTCTTCCCCTTCTATAGACAACTCTTTCGCCGCCTCTTCAATCTCTGTAACCATGATCGTAATGTGACCTAGTAATTTACCTTCAATCGTATAGTGTGTCCCCATTGGCCCAGACAATTCTCTTACTTTGGCCATATCATGCAAGATAACCCCCGCGTATAAGAGATCTTTATCTAAACTTGGGTAGAGCGTGGCAATGCTTTTAGCAAGCTCTAGCATCGATACGACGTGATACACTAAACCAGAAACAAATTCATGGTGGTTTTTTGTCGCTGCCGGTGATACCGAAAACTCTTTTTGATGCTTTTTAAATAAGTGTCTTGTTATACGTTGAATTTTTGCATTTTGCATGTCAAAAATATATTGAGTGATTTCTTCTAACATTTCTTCTTTATTCCGAGGGGCAGAAGGCATAAAATCTTCTGGCTTCACTTGGTCCATTCCTGTTGTTGGCCGAATAGCTTTGATTTTTAACTGACGCATCCCTCGAAAATCATGGACTTCTCCTTGAATATGAACAACTGATCCGCTGATGAATATAGCCTCATCTTCTGTTGAAATTCCCCAAAGCTTCGCTTCAATTTCTCCAGATTTATCCGTTAACTGCAAGGTAAGAAATGGCTTCCCATTGCTTGCAATACCTTTTTTCGCAATTTTTATCAATAGATAAGTATCTACAGACTCACCGATTTGGTGATGATGAATTCCTTTCCTCATTGATTAACAAACCTCCTTCACCCATTCTTTTTCATTATTATATCATAATGATATAGCAAGAGAACTTTATATAAAAATCTGTTACATATTAATACTGATTTTCATAACTGGGATATTCGCAAAGTAAACACTCTTTCTTGCTAAATTGATCGAATCAACTTCAACATTTACAT
This sequence comes from Salipaludibacillus daqingensis, assembly GCF_029891575.1. Lineage (GTDB taxonomy): Bacteria > Bacillota > Bacilli > Bacillales > Salisediminibacteriaceae > Salipaludibacillus > Salipaludibacillus daqingensis. The sequence continues at coordinate 646,289 of NZ_JARZHF010000001.1, forward strand.
AAGCCTTATGAAAATAACAAACAACTCGAAACCATATTATCGTGGTTTCGAGTTGTTATCTTGCAATTCCTTCGTTTTTGGTATCACCATTGTAAACGTTACACCATTTTCTTCATTTTTTACTTTTGGGTAACCGCCATGAAGCTCACAAATTCGTTTGACTATAGCTAGACCTAATCCAAATTGGCCTTTATTTCCTTTTCTAAAAGGGGTAAATAAATGCTCCAGCTCATCATCTGGAATGTTTTCTCCATTATTCGTAACTTCAATGGAAATATAGTCGTCTCCATCATCTATTGCTTTAATTTCAATGCTGTCAATAGCGTAACGAAGTGCATTTTCTACTAGGTTCTCTAATAGAACGCCTAATTGTTCCTTGTCACCTAAAATCATCACTTGATCACCTTTTACAGATATATTGACTCCTTCTTTTGCAAGACGAAACCTTCCTTCCACGTGATAAGCAATGGATCCAAATGGGAAATCAACCATATTCATCGGTGCTTCTTTTAATGAATCTAATTTTGTATAATATAACATAGCTTTCACTCGTTTTTCCATACGATTGGATTCTTCAATAATAACATCCATCGTTTGTTCCATATTCTCCTTTGGTAGAATACCATCTTTTACAGACTGAGCATAACTTTTGACGACCATGATTGGTGTTTTCAATTCGTGAGAAGCATGCTGAATAAATGTTTTTTGAGCAGAATCAAATTTAATTAAGTTTTGCCTCATTTGCTCAAATTGATTGGAGAGCTTTTCGAAATCTTCATCACCTTCCCAATGAAAAGGTTCTTTCCAATTTCGATCAGCGATTTGTTCAAAGTGGTTTCCTAAGCTTGTTAATGGTTGTTTCAAATAGTGTTTCAACCAAAAAGCTGGTACTAAACTCATTAGACTTGCAAATAACATAATGTAACTTAATCTTCCCCATAAACGATTGACCATTTGGTCACGGTAAGTATCCCACATATAAGAAATATGGTACGCTTCTCCACCGGTAGTATATACTTTATAAACGACATAAAACAATGTCGCTTCGTTGTATGTTAATTCATACCGCCCTCTTCTTGTCAGTTGCTCTTGGGCCCGGTCACCCATTTCCCGAAGTACTTCACTTGGGACAGGATCTCCTTCAATAGTTCCAAATTGATTCATTAAAAACACATTTCCCACAGATCGTTCAGCCTCACGCCTTTCAATAAAGTCAAGTTCTGTATGAGGAGGGACCAAATACTCACCAAAAGGGTTCGTATGACGATTTTGCTCTTGCTCAATAATTCGATACGTTTCTTCAGTCAACGTACCTTTCAACGAAATGGGATAAATCACACCTATTAATAAAGCAACCATTACTAATATGGAAATAAAAGAAAACCAAATTCGTTGTGTTAAATTCAATCGAATCATGAAGATAAAACCCTATACCCATATCCATAAAGTGTTTCAACATGGACACGGGGAAGCTTTTTCCTTACTCGCCTAACCACATCATCTACAGCTCGTTCAGACCCAAAATAATCTGTTCCCCATACATACTCAATAATTGTCTCTCGTGATAATGCATCTCCTAAATGAGAAGCTAACAAAATAATTAAGTCCATTTCTTTTGTTGTTAACTCGATTGGCTCCTCATTATCGTGAACAGTTCTGGACTTAGGATCAATAATGTAACCATTTAGTTCAATTGCATCTTCCTCTTGCACCTCAGGTGGATACACACGGTTTAATAACTTTTTTGCTCGAATAAGCAATTCTTCTGGTAAAAACGGCTTTGCTAAGTAATCATCACTACCAAGTTCCAATCCTAATACTCGGTCCAAATCTTTGTCTCTTGCTGAAATGAAAATAACTGGAGTATCCCCTTCACTTTTTATCGATTTAAGTAACTGATATCCATCCATTCCTGGGAGCATAATATCTAATATCCATAAATGTGGTGGTTGTCCAATACTATCAAAAGCTTCTTTTCCATCTGTAAAATGTTTGACTTTCCAACCTTCTTTTTCCATATACGCCTTGATGACTTCTCCTAAATTTTTCTCATCTTCGACTAAATATACTGAAAATTCGTTCATGGTCATCATCCTTTGTTTTGCTTTTTATAAATGACTATAACATTTTTGTGATTAAGACTTTGTTGTCGTTGAGCTGTTATTTTTGAAAAATTTTTCCCTTGTTCTTCCAGGTGAATTACTCAGAATTCCAACAACATTGCGGTTATATAAAAGTGTCCTTACTTAAATTATACCTTATTCTATACTTCTCTTTTAAAAAATTTATTATTATCTCCTTTTGTCAAACTAAGTTTAATACAAAAGTGTGAGAAATTAAAATAAAACAACATTTTTACATATATTTTGGCTATTTTTGTTATAAAGAGATAGGATATAAATTAAACTGCTTGCGGGCGTCTGGCTTACTTTTTTTTCGGACTTTAAAAAGAATACGTTACGATGCTATATTTTAAAAAAGCTGCCCCTCATTTTATGGACAGCTTTCATTCACTATATAGTGGAATCTGCAACCCACCTTAAGCTTGCCCCTTCCCTTGTGAGGGCTGTTCTGATTCATTCTTTCGTCGGAGTATCGAGATTCGCTCCCACTTACCTTCGTCAGTAAATATCAGTTATTTTTATTGATTCAGCATGGAGCGAAAATAATCGCATGGAGGTCTACTCTTTTGGAATAATAGAATAAATTTCTCCAGATTCCACCACTTCAACAAATCGAAGCAACCATTGATAATAATTATTTGCATAATCAATTCTTTCAATCGCTTCATGAATTTGATTAATTAATTCTTGTTCCTCCACTTTTTGCAAAAGTTTTTCCAATTCTTCTTTCGCTTCCCCTGCCTCCTCAATATTTGTTTCCGTTGCTTTCTTCCATTGTCTTGAGAAAAGTGCAGAGAAACTTTTATGCCAATCTTGTTCCGTTTGGTATAAGTCTTTTCTTACACCACGTTTAAACACAGGTTCAACCATTTTCATATTGGTTAATGTACGAACGCCTGTACTCATGCTAGTTTTACTCATACTTAATGCATCCCGCATATCATCGAGCGTCATAGGCTTATCAGAAAAGTAGAGAGTTCCATAAAGACGACCAATCGAAGGTGTAATGCCGTATAACTCCATATTTTTGGCCATACTTTGGATAAATTCATCTTTTTTTTCTTCAAATTGATTCCAATTAGCTTGATTCACCTGATCACCATTCTTCTCATACAAAGAGAAAACCTCCATCATCCACACTATCTATAAATTGATTTTACCAAAAATATCTATTTGGTTAAAGAACATCATTGAGATAGAGTCAAAGAATGAAACGAAGTCTCTTGACTTCCCATTGATATGAATTCTTCTTTTATATGTTCATGACATGTGAACAATAAGATTTGTCTATATCTAGACAAATCAATCAATAATTTAATCACAGACGTTCTTCTACCTTTATCCATATTAACGAACGTTTCATCTAAAAACAACGGATAATCAGTTTTAATGGAATCTTCTATAGCAAGTGCGAGGCGAATCGATAAATAAAGAAGTTCACATGTACCTCTGCTTAAATCGCTAGGATTAAATCGTTGTCCATCATCTCTTTCAACGATAAATCTCTCTTCTCCTAATGGAGCAAATAAATAACAGTACTTATTTGATGTTAACTCAGTGAATATCGTTTGAGCTCTTTTCATTACTTTAGGTTGTCTTTCTTTTTCGTAAATCGCTTTTACTTTAGTTATCATATATTGACTCGTTTTATAAATAGCCCATTCTTTTCCTTTGGCGTTCATCTTTTCTTTTAAAGTCATATATCGCTGAAGTTGTTCTTCATACGTACCTTCTTCTTCAAGCTGAAGAAGTTCTATTTTCAGTTGAGCATTATTATGCAGCAAATCATTCTTTTCTTGGTCCAATTTATTGATTTGCTGATCAATCGTCTCTTTTACAACGGTAAGATCTTTTTGTTCATTAATAATATCTTCAATGAACTGAGTCCGTTCTACTTCATTTGGAATACTGGAAACAATTTGAAGATTCCATTCACTTAACTTTTCTTCCAATTCATTTTGTTGCTTAAATAACTCTGCTTTTTCTCGAAATGCTTCTTCTTCTTCTACTCCTGCATATAACAACAGATTTTCTAGCTCGTTTTTCAATAATTTCTTCTCTTCTTTCGTTTCAAGTAATATATTTTTATGAGTCTCCAACTTATCGTTTAGCCTTTGTTGTTTCTCTTTTTGATCATTAACAAAATCAAGATGTTGTCGCAATTTTTTCACTAAGTCTTCAATAGAGGATTGTTGATTATTATGGAGAGATAGTTTTGTTGCGATACGTATCACTTTATTTTCATAGTTGGACCTCATTTTTATTATTTGCTCTTTTTTCTTACTTATCGAAGCAGCTTTACTATCTAACTGTTTCCACTCTTTCACGCTTGGTAAGAATCGATCGTAAAAGAGAACGTCTCTACCTTCAGGCAAAGCCCCTACCACACACCAATCTTGCAATTGCTTATCAAATGTTATCCATTCTTCTTGTACTTCATTCCAATCATCTCGCCATTGATTTAATTTATCTTGAATATATATGTTTTTTTGTTTGATGCTATCTACTTTAAATTTTATATCTTGGTGATGTTTTAATAATTTTTCCACATGTTCATCGTTGAAATCTTTGGACTGTTGTTTCTTCATACTATCAATGTTGTCACGAAGCTTCGTCAACTTTTCTTGGAGTTTTCCGTCTTCTTGTTTTCTTAAATTTTTTATTTTGAGAAGAATAAAAAACATGATAGAACTTACCATTAGTAAAATTGTAAAAGAAACGATATCCATGGCAAATATACGCATGATAGCAATAATGATTAATACTATCGAAGTAACAAAAAGCGCTTTTGTAGTCGCCTGCCCTCTTTTTTCTTTTTCCTCTCTATCTTTTTTTAACCAATCAAACTGATCAACAAGCAAAGATTTATGTTGCTCCAACGTTGCGCTATTTTTCCCTTGCATGACTTTTGATTCAAGTTCTTTTATTTCCGAAGTTGATAAGAGTTGTTTCTTGTCATTCTCCAATTGGTTGACGGTCATCTCTTGTTCTCTGTCTAACTTTTTCTTTTCTTCGTTTAGTCTTTCGTTTTTTGTTTGAAGAGATTGCCATTTCGATTTCAATTGCTCATATTTTTCTAGAATATAACCATTTACATTGGTAGCCATAAATACATCTCGTTCAAATGGTTTCCAATCTTTCTCTATTTTTAATTGTTGATTTCTAAGTTCCCTTTCATCAAATTCAAGTTGTTTTTCTTCTTCTTTCATATTTTTATAAAGAGGAATTTCTTCTATTACTTCGGTCATTTCTAATTTTATAGTTGATGGTAATTCATCAAAATATAATGATTGTTGCTGATCAATCAGTGTATCTACCTGTCCTTTTTCATGAGATAATCGAGCTTCTTTTTCAGATAACCTTTCCTTCAATTGGTTTAATCGTTGAATACCATCCAAAGGAAATTTGCTTATTTTTTGTACCTGATCATGTTGAAGCTTTAATGCGTACCAATCTCGAATGAGAGGTGATAGTGATAGTTGTTTTTCATTTTTTCGCCATTTCTCTTGAAGAACCACTTGTTCAGAGGAGATTTTAGTTAAAAGATCTTCGTTTTTTTGTACATTTTTTTGAACATTTTCATATTCATCAAGTCGTTCCTCCCATTTTTTTACACTCTGTTTCATCTCTGCTAATTGGTTAGCCATTTCATTTATTGTCGTTTTTTTTCCCTTTGGTTTAAATAAACGATCCGACTCTTGTTCAATTGTTTTTTCTAAAGAGGATAATTTATTTGCTCCCATCATTCCTGCATCATATAAGTAACGACTCAACTCTTTCGGTGTCAAATCCTTCATTCCTTGGAGTCCCTCTAGATCAAAATGAAAAACCCCTTTGAAAGTGGTCATGTCCATTCCTTTTAATAAAGATTGAAGATCATTTTCATCACCAGACCGACCATCCGGATATTGAACAGTTAACTTTCCTTTTTGTGTTTTGCCTGCAATTCGTTCCACAAAAATATTTTTATATGGAGAAATATCAAGTAAAATTCCTCCTCCATACCGATCAGTTTCTCTTGGTATATACTGATTTTCACGTTTAGTTGGGAACCCAAAGAAAATCGCATGAATAAATGCCATTAACGTTGATTTTCCTGACTCATTCCCTCCTAAAAAAAGATCAAGTCGTTTGTCTGTTAAATCCCATTTTTGATCGATCCATTTACCAAATCCATAAATATGTATATTTTTTATTCTCATAGACCCTCCCCCTCTTCTAATAAAGTTGTGAGGATCATTGTTTCAGCTTTGTCAATAATATCCTGTTGCTCTTCTTTTGTTAAAGTATCAATATACGAGCGGATTTTGCGATGGGTATAGAGAGGAGATAAAATTTCCTCTATTTCATTTTGTTCCGTCTTCATTTCTTCTCGTAATCGAACAACATCTCCAAGTAAATGGTCTTGCTTTCTCCATAACTCTTTTTGAAGTTCTGGCTTTGTTTCAATTCTAATTCGATCGATCCAAACGTTCTCATTAGCCATCTCTTCATAGATTAATGTCTTCAATTCCTCACCGTTTTTCTGATGAGATAATTGTTCATGCAAAATTCCGTTTCCTTCGATAGTTAATATAATTATTGTTCTTTGAGTAAGCTGTTCAGCCATATCCTGCACCTTTTCAATAAGCTCATCCACTTTTTTTAATCCTGTTATAGAAAGGAGAATTTGTTCCCATCGAATAGGTGACGTTTCAATAAATGTTAAATCACAGGACGAATGAGATAATTCAACGTAATATGCACCTTTTGCTCCCGTTTCTTTCCGGTGAGATCCTTGAATATTTCCAGGATAAACGATGGCTGGCTGTCTTTTTAACACTTGTCTGTGATGGACGTGTCCTAGTGCCCAATAATCAAATTCTTTTTCTACCAACGATTTTACTGTGAAAGGTGCATAAGGATCATGACCTTCTTGTCCTTTTTCTTGTCCATGAAGAAGACCAATATGATAAGCACTTTCTTCAGATTCTATTTTATTGTATAAAGGAAGGGGATTTTCTGTATAAGCCGACTGTGGATAACTAAATCCATAAATGACTACTTTTTCTCCATCAGACGTTTTATGTATTTTATGCGAAACATCTTTCGGGAAAATATATACATTTTCCGGCATATCAATCAATGTATCCACCGATGTTAATGGATCGTGATTTCCATGAATTACAAAAATCGGTATCGAAGCATCCAGTAATTTTCTTGCCTGTTTTTTCAAAAACCATTGCCCTCGAACAGATCGCTTTTTCTGATCATACACATCCCCACTTATCAATACGAAATCCACTTTTCTTGAGATTGCTTCGTTAATAATCCCTTCAAACGAATGGTATGTAGCTTCTACAGCTTGTTTAATAAATGATTCATTCATGTCAGCTGTCGTTTGAAACGTTCTACCTAAATGAAGGTCTGCGCAATGCATAAACCGAATCATGATTCTGTCCCTCCTTTAATTATTAATCTATTTTATAGCGGTTTTCTAAGAGCTTCCTGCTTTTTAGTATATCATAAAAGCGAATGGACGTTCGTTCAATAAGGAAATTCAACGCCTATTTAAACTCGGCTAAATGATAGCCGAGTTTAATATTCCGAATTTCTTAGAAACACCGCAAATTATACTTCATAGTTGGTTTCAACCATTTATTTATTTTTTATATTCAACGAAACTGTGTAAACTCTTTTCACCTGTATCATTTACAACTCTTACCTTAAAAATAAGGTAGTGTTGAAAGGGCAACTAATGCAGCTAGTGGCAATACAAGCCTTTGAAAACGTTGAGGTGGATAATACGGATATAGCGGGTAGGGTGGATATTGCGGATAATATGGATAACCATAACCTGGATAATATTGTCTTTCTTCCATTCCCCCTCCATATCCATAGCTGAAGCCTCCATCATTTGGTAGATTGTTCATCATCATTTCACCATAATTCTTTCCCCCTATAGGAACAGCGAAAGAAACATATTCGTCATCAACAGACTCAACAATGGCATCAAATTGCTGCTGATCTTTTGTTGTAACAAGAACATATTTGTGTAAATGTTGTTCACAATGGTTTTTCATATCATGGGTATTCATCTCATCTCCTCCTTCACTGCCCAGTCTATTCATCTAAAAAATATACGTGAATATGAAACGAAAAAAATATTAAACTTCCATGCATTAAAACCTTCTAGATCCGGAATAGTTGAGAGATATAAGAAATCGTAGTAAACTGAATGTATATTCATTCATTTGAGGAGGGTAACGATGGCAAAGTATTTTTTAACTGCATTTAGTAAAACAGGAGAACACCTTTTGAACGAAGTAATTGAAGCAGGAACTGATAAAGAAGCTTCTGAAAAAGGGGTCGAACGATTAGAAGCTGAAAACTTATTAGAGAACCCGAGTCGCGTCGCCAAATCTTCAGGAGGACTCGTCCATTTTCATCCATAAACAACAAGCAGGCCGTTTTATATAACGGCCTGCTTGTTTTACTTAACGTTATTCACAACTGAGTTAAACCGTATAAAACGTTCCGGTAACTTTACTTAATAAGCGTTCTTGATCGTCTTCAATCCTACATTCAACAAATTGTACTTGCTTTCCTTTTTTAATAAAATAAGCTTTTGTAATTAACTCTCCTGTTTTTGTTGTTCTGAAAAACTGAGTTTTTAATTCAAGTGAGACAGATGGCTGGTCACCAAAGGCTGCACACAAATGACCCATTGCTGTATCTGCCATATATGTAATGATCCCCCCATGAATATAACCTACTGGGTTATACATTATTTCAGAGATTGGTGCTTTTACAACAACCATTTCTTTTTCTTCATCATACTCAAAAGAAAAGTCTAATAAAGAGTACATAAATAATTGAGGTGTTCCATCTTCATGATCTTGTAAAGCTTGTTTGAAACGGTCCATCATTTTTCTCTCGTCCATCTTCTCGCTCCTTTCTTCTTATCTTTCTATTATATCTTCTTTTTCCATTTAATTCATTTATGATAAGTTTTTAATATAATCAAAAAAACTGTCTGCAAATTATTTGCAGACAGGAAGTATATTATCAATTAATTTTCAACTTCTACTCTTAATTGTTTTCTAAACACTTCTTTCACCATGTATGCTACACCACTTTGATCATTTGACCTCGTAATCCAATCTGCTACAGATTTCACGGAATTAGGCGCCTGACCCATTGCTACACCTAAACCTGCTTGTGCAATCGCCTCTTGATCTCTTTCATCTGATCCAATAAATACTGTTTCTTTTGGTGATATTTTTAAACGATTTGCTAAACTTTGAAGAGCGACAGCTTTTGATGCATTATCATGAGTGATATGCAGTTCTCCTTCACTACTAAGGAGAAATTTCACACCGTTTACAGTATCATGGAGCTCCTCCATCGCATCCTCTCGTTCCCGTTTATTCCAAAACTCCACGCGTATATTTAATACACTTAATGGTTGATCAATTAAGCGATGGCTAGGAGATTCCACATAGTGAGTTGGATAAAATAACGGATCGTTTAACTGAAGATTCACGCGAGATATAAGCTGTTTCTTTTGCTTTGTTTTATTTGCTATCGCATATTTCTCATGAAACAACCGAAAGTGACAGTGATAATTTTCTAAAATATCGACAATCTGATAGACCGTTTCTGCGTCCATTCTTCTTTCAAATACAGGTGTTGTTACGTCAGAAGCTAGGAAAGCTCCATCATGGGTAATGAAATATGCTGAAGATAACTTCAACGATTTTGCAATTTTCTTAGCGGAAAGATGTGATCTTCCTGTTGCTAATGTCACGTAAACCCCTTTGTCCTTAACAAATTCAATGGCTTCTTTCGTCTCCTTTGTTAATCGATGATTCGATTTTAAAAGGGTTCCATCGATGTCTAGCGCTAGTAAGCGATATGCCATAGTTGTTCAGCCCCCTCAATTACAGTGATTGATATTATATATGAGAGCGGACAAGGGATTAGAACAGAAAAGCGACTAGGAACAAATGGTTCCTAGCCGCTTCATCATTATATTAACCTTCTTGTTCTTGATCGACTCCGTAAAGTCCTTCAAGAGGTTCCGTGATAATTTTGTTCAATTCACCAACTAGTTGGCTCATGCGTTGTTCTTCTTCCATAAGCTTAGAAATCACTTCGTGTTGTTGAACAAGTTCAAACTGCTGTTGCGCACTTTGAATTTCTTCTTCAGTGATTTGCTCACCTTGCATTTGTTTTTGTTGAAGTTCCATTTGAACTTGGCGGAAATTATCAAGCATACGCTTCGCAACTTCATCTCCATTAACTTCATTGTGCAAGTCACGTAACTTCGTGAACTCTTCACTTTCTTTTAATTCTTTTGCTAATTCATGTGCCTTATCATAAGGGTTAGCCATTACAATTGTCCTCCTTCAGTTTTTATGTACGCTTTTGTTAAATTTATCAGTTATATTAATAAAAATACGTACATATGTGGACTCTTAACAGACTATAACATGAATTTATTGTGAATTCATCCCGTACAAGCTTTTTATGTAAAAAAAACAATGAACATTCCTTGAAAAAGCCCTACAATTGCTCCAATCAATGCTCCTAAAACAGCAATTAATTTCAATTCTCTTTTGGCAATCATGAGTAACATTTGCTCTAATCGAGAAAGAGGAAACTGATTAACTTCAGCAACAACAATTTCTCTAATCCCTATTTTTTTAATCATTGATTTAATATAACGTGACAAAATCAATGACGCTGATGCCATGATAGAAGGTAAAATCGTTTGTTGAATCATCATTTCATATTTTTTACTCCACTCATGCAGAGGTTGTCCCCATTCTCCAACAATTGGTACATTTCCTACGACCGACATACTTAAAGACTCTACTTTTTTCTCAATCCATTCATCATCAACATATTCAGAAGGTGATTTAGCAATACTTGCCTCCCACTCTTTCACTAACAAACTTGTAAGTAATTCCTTCGTATGACTTTCCCGTAAAAATCTAATAATTTCTTTTGATAATGCAGAAGAGAGCGAAAACCGATGAGCCATCTTCCCAAACATGCTTGTTACACTTCCTTTTGACTGAAAAAATCGTCTAACCATTTGATCCATTTGCTTGATACCTTCTTCTGATTCCAAATATTCTTCTGTTTTCCAAAGAATATTGTCTGCAACTAGAGGAATTTTATCTTTTACTTGGTTTTGCCATGATTTTGGCATCCATTCATTTACTGGACGGTCTTTATAATCATAAAACCAGGACATTAATTTAGCTTGAAGTCCACTTTCAACAGATTGACGGAAAGATCCTAGTTGGTCCTTTCCATCTAAGTGTTCTTCCAACCATTGGTCTAACGTTCTCTCCTCTTGTAGTAGTTCATTTATTGCCGACGACAGGCGATCTTCCATCTCTTTAAGAAGAAGACCATCTTTTAGTTTTTCTTGGATACCTTCTGGTGTAACAAGATGTTCTTCTACCGTTTTCCCTAGACTCTCTGCAATCTCTCCTCTTCTTTTTGGGATAAGCCCAGGAGTAAAAGGAAGTCGAACAGAACCTATATTTATAGCTTTAAATGGCCTAAATAACATTCGTATGGCAATCACATTTGTCCCACCACCGATAATTGCACCTATAAACATTAACATTAGGATGATTGTAAGCTCATTCGTCATTGATGGACCCCTCTTTTCAAAACATTAGTAACAACTCTAATTTGGTTTTTATCTGTACCCATTTAGTATATATCCTTCCATTCCCAGTTTTAATAATAATCAATCCCGTGAAAACAATGTCATCCATATAATTCAATTTTTATCACTTGTCTTTAACTTTTCTTCCAACCTGCATACCTTCGTGTTACGATATACACAATATTGATAAAGTTCTAGGAGGAAAACCATTGCTAACACATTTTCAACTAAAAGAAATAAAAAATAATATGATTAACCAAGAATGGGAATTTTCTTTTTACTATAACAAATCTTTGTATCGTGGGAAATATTATAAGGACGGACAAATTAAGTGGCTTTCACCTTCATCAATGAAAAAAGAGGATGAAAAATTCTTGTCGTCTTGTGTTCATGATTTAATGTTATATCATGTTTATGAAGACCACTAACTTTGTCATTTACAATCATTCCTATCAAATACCGCATTAACACTTAATATAACTACCTTCAAAGCCATTCATGAAGAAAAAGAAAGGACGTATGGCTCATGCTTGACCGATTACAACGTTATTATGCACATGCGATTAACGTGGATCACCTTCATCCAGAAAATCGTCTATCACTAATTTTATCTAACGAACACAAACTCACATTAGATAAGCGCAAGTTAACGAAACAAGAAATTGACCTTTTAAAAACATTATTTCATAGTGAAGACAATTTTGTTTTCTTCGGTAATACCCAAGATAAACTCATTCACGATTGGTTGATCGCAAAAAAAGATATTTCTCAAGAAGAAATAGCCAAAACGATCACCACACCTGTTCGCTTTATTCATTTTTTTGTCTCTGGTGAAGTTGCAGAACATGAAGAATTCTCCATAGCAGTCAAAGGCCTATTTCCAGCATCTAAATCATTAATTTGGACAAGCAAATCGGAAGGGTTTTTCATTCAACAAATTGACTCAGAATTTGATGATGACTTACCTATTGAATCAATCATCGATACAATAACGACTGATTTTTTTATTAATATTTCTTTTTACATTGGATCTCCTATTCCAACGTTTTCGGAAATTCCTGAACGATACCATTGGGAAGATCACTTATACAAGCAAGTGAGGGAAAGTTTTCCACGGAAAGGATATTTCGTTGAACAAGACATTACAATCCATTATTTATTGCATAGTGTTCCAGAACAAAATTTATCGATGATTACGAAATTACTAGATCCTGTTAAAGATGATAAAACACTGCTACACTCGGTTAAAACATATTTAGAGTGCAATTTAAATGCGTCTTTAGCCGCGAAAAAATTATACATGCATCGAAACACATTACAATATAGAGTGGATAAATTCATTGAAAAAACTTCGATGGATATTAAACAGTTTCCTAACGCTGTCTCTGTTTATATTATGCTGTTATCACACTAAAGTATGGAGCTTATCGATATACCACACTGAAATCGTTTGCAAAGTGCACAAAAACGGTTTCTTTTTTTTGTGCACTTCGTCAATAGAATTGAAAACCCTTTCAGGATAAACTGTACTCAGTGCTTAACAAATATACGAATAGAAAAGCAGGAGGTTTTTTTCATGGCAGATATTAAATTTGACGGACTTTACAAAATTTATGATGGTGATGTACAAGCTGTAACTGATTTCAATCTAGAAGTTGCAGATAAAGAATTTATCGTTTTTGTCGGACCATCTGGTTGCGGTAAATCAACAACGTTACGAATGGTTGCAGGACTAGAAGACATTTCTAAAGGTTCTCTATATATTGGAGACGATAAAGTAAACGACGTAGCTCCAAAAGACAGAGATATTGCGATGGTTTTCCAGAACTATGCTCTTTACCCACATATGAATGTATATGAAAACATGGCGTTTGGTTTGAAACTTCGCAAGTTCAAAAAAGAAGATATTGATAAGCGTGTTCGTGACGCTGCTCAAATCCTCGGACTAACTGAAATGCTTGATCGTAAACCAAAAGCAATGTCAGGTGGACAACGTCAGCGTGTAGCCTTAGGGCGTGCGATTGTTCGTAACCCAAAAGTTTTCTTAATGGATGAGCCTTTATCTAACTTAGATGCTAAACTTCGTGTAGCTATGCGCGCAGAAATTATCAAACTTCACCACCGCTTACAGACTACAACGGTTTACGTAACACATGACCAAACAGAAGCAATGACAATGGCAACACGTATTGTTGTCATGAAAGATGGGTATATTTATCAAGTTGGTGCACCAAAAGAGATTTATGATTATCCGGAAAACGTCTTCGTTGGTGGATTTATCGGATCTCCTGCAATGAACTTCTTGAACGGAACCTTGAAAGACGGTAACTTCTACTTAGGAGAATTCGCCGTAAAAGTTCCTGAAGGAAAACTTAAGTTACTAGAAAAATATAATAACAAAGAACTGATCTTAGGTATTCGTCCAGAAGATATTCACGATGAGCCTGTCTTCTTAGACGCTGCTGAAAATTCTAAATTCGAAGCAACAATTGATGTCGCGGAACTTATGGGTGCCGAATCTTACCTATATTCTAAAGTAAGCGACCAAGACTTCATCGCTCGCGTTGACTCTCGCACAGACGTAACGAGTGGAAATAAGTTACAACTTGCTTTTGACATGAACAAGTGTCACTTCTTCGATCCAGAAGATGAACAGCGCATTCGATAAATTTCATAATTTAAGTTCCTATAAGGCCCCTTTTACATGAGGGGCCTTTTTTACATTGTGCGATCCAGTTTAGTTTGTTTTCATTATCAACGTTTGTTCTTTCAAACCGAAAGGAAGAAACCCTTTCTTTTACTTCCTTTCACCGCCGACCTGCTCGCTATTCCGACGCTATACGCATGCTTTCACACATTATCTCAATAAAAATAAAAGGAATGGATTTCTCCATTCCTTACAGCCATGTATTCAGTTATTATTGTTGACCATTGAATTGCTGTTCAGCCATTTGTACTAAACGCTTAGTAATTTCTCCTCCAACAGAACCGTTTGAACGAGAAGTTGCATCAGGTCCAAGTTGAACACCGAACTCTTGAGCAATTTCATACTTCATTTGATCCAAAGCTTGCTGTACACCAGGTACTACAAGTTGATTTGAACTATTGTTATTAGCCATGTTTGATCACCTCCTATCGTAAACATAGTTTGTATCATTCTCAGCTGTGTATGTACTATAGTCCTTAGTAATATTTAGAATCTTATTTGTAAAGTTTTCTATTTCATTACTATTGCAAAAATCAAATTACCCAATTTTAAAAAAGCTAACACAGCAAATAATACTTAATAGCTAAAACATCTTTAATATTCCTCATAAAAAAAGAACCATTCAGGTTCTTTTTTTAAGTAGAACATTTTGGAGTTATTTTTTTATCAGTTAGTTATTATCATCCTATGTCCTATAAAATTGCTGCTATGCAAAGGATATTAGGATATTGCTCAAATTTTCTTCAGGGTAAAGGTTTATTCGATCAATGCAAAAGTCACCGACCTTTTGCTTCGCTTAGCTTTATGTTTTAATTAGTCGCATTATTTAGTGTTGCACCCGTGATCGCTTGAATCTCGTCAAATGAACTATCATCTAAAATTTCCACTAATTCCAAACCGTCGTTTCCCACATCTATGACTGCTCGATCAGTAATAATTCGATTCACAACTGCTTTACCAGTTAGAGGAAGAGCACATTGTTTAAGGATTTTTGGTTCTCCAGCGCGATTCACATGATCCATTATGATGACTACTTTTTTTGCGCCATGGACTAAGTCCATCGCACCGCCCATCCCTTTTATCATTTTCCCAGGAATCATCCAATTCGCTAAATCACCGTTTTCAGCCACTTCCATCGCACCTAAAATCGCTACATCAATGTGACCACCTCGAATCATTGCAAATGACTCTGCACTGCTAAAATAAGCTGATCCTTTAGCAGCTGTTACCGTTTCTTTTCCTGCATTTATCAAATCAGCATCTAATTCTTCTTCTGTTGGATATGGACCAATACCAAGGAGACCATTTTCTGACTGAAGCATGACTTGTTTGTTGTCAGAAATATAATTTGCCACCATTGTTGGCATTCCAATTCCTAAATTAACATAGTTGCCATCTTGTATTTCCTTTTCCGCTCTTCTTGCAATTTTTTCTCGCATTGCTTTGCGATCCGCACTCATATTAATCACCCCTCGTTTATGCTTCCTTCACAGTTTTACGCTCAATTCGATTTTCTTGGTCTCCTTGTATTAGCTTATTAACGTAAATACTAGGTGTATGAATATGTTCAGGGTTTAATTCACCAGCTTCGTGCAAATGTTCTACTTCAGCAATTGTTACATTTCCAGCCGCTGCAATCATTGGATTAAAGTTTTGCGCAGTTTTCCGATAAATTAAATTACCAAATGTATCGCCTTGATGAGCTCTGACAAGACTAAAATCACCTTTTATGGCTTTTTCCATCACGTACTCTTTGCCATCAAACATTCTTGTCTCTTTTCCTTCAGCAATTTTCGTTCCAACACCAGCCGGAGTATAAAATGCCGGAATACCTGCTCCACCAGCGCGAAGACGTTCAGAAAGTGTTCCTTGTGGGACAAGTTCTACTTCTAACTCTCCCGATAGAACTTGTCTTTCAAACTCTTTGTTCTCTCCAACATATGAAGCATAAATTTTATTTATTTGTTTGTTTTTCAAAAGCAAACCTAATCCCCAGTCATCAACACCACAGTTATTGGAAACAATGGTTAGATTCTTAGTTCCTTTCTTTTGAAGGGCTTTAATGAGGTTTTCAGGGATACCACATAGACCGAAACCACCTACTAAAAGCGTTGCTCCATCATGTATGTCAGCTACTGCTTTATCAAACGAATCATATATTTCTTTCATTCCGACTCCTCCTTACACAGGATATACAGGGTGTTTTCTAGATGAAAACATTTGATCTTTCGATTCATACATTTCAAAACGGTCAACCAATTCTTCTCTCAGCTCATCTGCAGGAACAATGGCATCAACAATTAGTTCTGATGCTAAACGATAAATATCAATATTTTCTTGGTATTCTTTTCGTTTTTCTTGAATAAATGCCGGACGTTCTTCTTCAGGAAGAGATTGAATTTTATTAGCATAAACGGCATTCACTGCGGCTTCCGGCCCCATTACAGCAATTTGTGCTGATGGTAATGCAATACAACAATCGGGTTCGAATGCAGGTCCAGCCATAGCATATAACCCTGCACCATATGCTTTTCTCACTACAACAGAAATTTTAGGCACCGTTGCTTCCGACATGGCTGAAATCATTTTTGCTCCGTGGCGAATGATTCCAGCTTTTTCCACTCTTGTTCCAATCATAAATCCTGGTACATCTGCCAAAAATAACAGTGGAATATGATAAGCATCACATAACGTGATAAACCTTGCTGCTTTATCCGCGGAGTCGTGAAACAAAACTCCACCTTTTTGTTTTGGTTGATTAGCTATGATACCAACGGCTTTCCCATCCATTCTTGCAAAACCAGTTATTAATTCTTTGGCAAACAACGCTTTCATTTCAAAGAAACTGCCTTCATCGATGAGTCCATTGATAAGATCAAACATGTCAAAAGCAGCATTTTGGTTTTCTGGAATGATATCTTGTAACTTTTTCTCTTGGTGGATAGGGCTCTGCTTCGGTTTAACATCTGTTTTCATTTCATAATTAGATGGAAAATAAGAAATATAGTCTTTCGCTCGTTGGATCGCCTCTTCTTCTGATTTCACTAAGATATCTCCACAACCAGAAATAGAACAGTGCATTTTCGCTCCGCCCATTTCTTCAAGTGATACTTTCTCTCCAATCACCATTTCTGCCATTCTCGGTGAACCTAAGTACATAGAAGCATTTCCATCGACCATCATGACTACATCACAAAAGGCTGGAATATAAGCGCCACCAGCTGCTGATGGACCAAATAATAAACATACTTGCGGGATCATGCCAGACAATTTCACTTGATTGTAGAAAATTCTCCCTGCCCCTCGTCTACCAGGGAACATCTCGATTTGATCGGTGATCCTTGCTCCTGCTGAATCAACAAGATAAAACAATGGAACTTTCATTTTTTCTGCGGTTTCTTGAATACGTATGATTTTTTCGACTGTTTTAGCACCCCATGAACCTGCTTTTACAGTAGAATCGTTAGCCATGACGCATACTGTTTTCCCTTGCACTTTTCCAATTGCAGTTACAACACCATCAGCCGGCAGACCTTCCGCTTCACCGTTAGCAAACTTCCCATCTTCCCGCCATTCTCCTTGATCAAATAGAAGAGAAAGTCTTTTCCGGACAAACATCTTGCCTTTGCTTTCATTTGCTTCGTGATATTTCTCTAATCCTCCTTTTTCAATTTCTTTTACTCGCTCTTCCCATTTTCGATCTAACTTCATCTATGTCACTCCTCCTGTTCAGCTACTCTCCCTTGAATTCTGGTGCCCGTTTCTCTTTGAAAGCAGCCAGCCCTTCAAGTCGGTCTTTCGTTGGGATCACTTTTTCATATGCCTCTGTTTCTAACTGCAACCCGTGATCTAAATCTGTTTCCATCCCTCTATTTATCGCTTGTTTTGCTTGGGTTATCGCTATTGGTGCTCTTTGACTGATTTCATAAGCAAGGTCCATTCCGACATCTAGAAGTTCTTTACGATACGTAACCCTCAATAACAGTCCTGTTTGTAATGCTTCTGTTGCCGTTAAATTACGACCTGTATAAATCATTTCTTTTGCTTTATGAACACCAATTACTCTAGGAAGGGTTTGTGTCCCTCCACCACCCGGAATAATACCCAGACTAGTTTCAGTTAAGGAAAAATTTGCATTTTCTGAAGCGATTCTTAAATCACAAGCTAAAGCCAATTCAAGTCCACCACCAATTGCCGCTCCATTTATAGCTGCAATAACAGGTTTTGGAAAGTGATGGATTTTCTGAATCATCGTTCGGATAAGAGCTACCGCTTCACGAACATTGGATTCATCCATCCCTGCTCTTTCTTTCAAATCAGCACCAGCAGAAAAAACTTTCTCTCCTGCTCCGGTAATGAGAAGAACTCGAATAGAAGGATCTTCTTTCCATGTTTCTAATTGATGGACGATTTCTTCAAGCATTACTTTTGATAAAGCATTAGCAGCTTCAGGACGGTTTAATGTCAGTTTGCCTATACCATCTTTTTTATAAATTAAAATCGATCCCATAAATTTATCCTCCTTCGAATAATTTTAATTGGTGACTAGGTAAGGTTTCTCCAAAAACCCCTTCGATATAGGAAGCCGCTTTCAAAAGTTTATGGACATCAATCTCTGAGTTCATTCCCATTTCATGAAGCATAAACAGTAAATCTTCACTAGCAACATTACCACTCGCCCCTTTTGCATATGGACATCCCCCAAGCCCTCCAATAGAGCCATCATATATGGTTACCCCAGCTTGTAATCCAGCTAGAGCATTTGCTAATGCCATACCTCGTGTATCATGAAAATGAAGGGCAAATTTGCCGATACCGAATTCCTTGTGTAACTCGGTCATGACAGACTTCACTTGTTTTGGATTGCCAATTCCGATCGTATCACCTAACGATATTTCATAAATACCCATGGATAACAACTGATCACAAACCTTTTTCACTTCATCGATGGCAATATGCCCATCATAAGGACACCCAAACACCGTCGATACGTAACCTCTCGTTTTTTTGTTTGAAGAGCTTGCTTCATTCACAACTTCTTTTAAAACATCATAGGTTTCCGTAATAGATTTATTTATATTTTTTTGATTATGTGTTTCACTAGCAGACATGAAAACTGCAAACTCATCAGCATCTACTTTCAATGCTCGCTCAGCACCTTTGATATTTGGAACTAATGCAGCATAAGTTACGTCTTGGTTTCGTTTTATTTGGTTAAACACTTCTTCTGCATCTGCTAAGGCTGGAATCCATTTTGGATGGACAAACGAACTGACTTCAATATAGGAAACACCAGTTTGACTTAACAGATCAATCCATTCGACTTTTTTCTCCGTAGGAACGAAACGACTTTCATTTTGCAAACCATCTCTCGGTCCAACTTCTTTGAATGTTATCTGTTTTGGAAGATCCATTGGAAGCACCTACTTATTTTGTTTTCAACGTTAATAAAACATCTTCTTCATTTACAAACGAACCTTCTTCTACGGATATTTCATCAACAATGCCTTCTTCTTCAGCTGAAATAGGAATTTCCATTTTCATCGATTCTAAAATGACCACTTCTTGGCCAACCTTCACTTCATCACCAGCGGCAACTTGAATTTTCCATACATTACCTGCCATCGTTGTTTTTACTTGTTTCAATCTAATCGCCTCCATAAACTCTTATCATTAACATCATGTTTCCAACCTTTTTCATCCTAGTTTAACTCCAAACGCTTAACAAGGACGGTTTCTTATCACTCAATAAGCTAAGTCGACAAAAGAGAGCGTTTACAATTCTCTATCTTTGTTGAACAAAATGAGTGGTAACTTTTCCATTTTTAAATCGATCATCTTCTAATGTGCTGACTAGCATCGGAATATTGGTTTTAATTCCTACTACCGTTGCCTTAGATAAACATTCTTTCATTAAAGTAATACATCTGTCTCTCGATTCACCATAAGCAATGACTTTTCCAATCATTGGGTCGTAATAAGGCGTGACGATAGTTCCAGTACGAACGCCAAAATCATATCTTATTCCTTCCATTTCTGGAAAAGACCATTCACTAATCGTTCCTGGTGATGGGAAAAATGTCTTTGGATCTTCCGCATATATTCTCACTTCGATGGCATGACTAGATTTTCCTTCTGATCTTTTCTGTTCAGCGATTGGTTCCTTTTCAGCTAAACGAATCTGCCATTCAACAAGATCAATTCCTTCCGTTTCTTCTGTTACAGGATGCTCGACTTGAAGGCGTGTATTCATTTCTAAGAAATAGATATTTTCTTGCTCATCCACTAGAAATTCAACGGTACCCACATTTGTATAATTGAGCGCTTTCCCTGCTTTAATAGCTTCTTCAAGCAACGATTGATTTCCTCTATCGCTAAACTGATTTGGAGGCGCTTCTTCAATAATTTTTTGATGACGTCGTTGAATGGAACAATCTCGACTGCCGAGTGCTATCAATTCTCCTTGATGATCTCCAGCAATTTGAGCTTCGATATGTCTCGGTTGTTCCACATATTTCTCTAAAAATATTTGCGATGATCCAAAAAATGTTTCGGATTTTTTAACAACAGATTGGACGGCTTTCATAACCTCATCCTCATGTTCTACTTTTTGCATCCCAATTCCACCACCACCAGCAGCAGCTTTAACCATTATTGGAAATCCGATTTTCCGACTTGCTTTAATGACCGTTTCTTCTTCAATATTCGTTAATGTGATCCCTGGTATAACAGGAACACCAGCTTTTTTCATCATCTCAATGGATTGAACTTTATCTCCCATTTGTTCAATTGCTTCAGGTGAAGGCCCGATAAAAGTCATCCCTAAATCAGATACTTTTCTAGCAAACCCTGCATTTTCTGATAAAAAACCATAACCAGGATGAATCGCATCCACTTCTGCTTTTTCAGCTATCGCTAATATGTTTTGTTGATTTAAATAGCTTTCATTTACTCTTGCCCCGCCTACGAGATAACTTTCGTCGGCCATACCGACATGAATATGATCCTGATCTGCTTCAGAAAAAATCGCTACCGTTTTTATCCCTAATTCTTTACATGTTCGTATGATACGACACGCTATTTCACCGCGATTCGCAACTAAAATTTTCTTTATCATAAAAAGCCTCCTTAGCATAAACGATTAAATTATAAATCAATTAGTATCTAAATCATTGCTTGCGTTTTATTTAGGACTTCGGACAACCAATTTCCCGGGCAATGACCAACCTTTGAATTTCCGATGTTCCTTCCCCAATTTCCATCAGCTTTGCATCACGTAAATATCTCTCAATACTGTACTCTCTCATGTATCCATAGCCACCATGTATTTGTAACGATTGATTACACGCTCTTGTAGCAGTTTCTGATGCAAATAGTTTAGCCATCGCAGCTTCTTTTTTGAAAGGTTTTTTATTATCTTTTAACCAAGCAGCTTTATAAATCATGTTGCTTGCTAACTCCAATTCCATTGCCATATCTGCTAATTTGAATTGAATAGCCTGAAAACTACCAATTACTTTTCCAAACTGTTTTCGTTCCTGACTATATGCTAGCGCTGCTTCATAAGCTGCTCTTCCTATTCCTAACGCTAACGCAGCGATGGAAATTCTTCCTCCGTCTAATGTATACAAAAATTGATGAAATCCTTTATCAGCATCTCCTAATATATTTTCTTCAGGTACTTCCACATCTTCTAATACAAGTTCTGTTGTATTTGACCCTTTTACACCCATTTTTTCGTATTCACTTCTAATTGTTAATCCCTTTGAATCTGTTGGAACAATAAAAGCTGAAATTTTCTTTTTACCTTTCTTATCTACTCCGTTTACCGCTGTTACAATGACGGTGCGAGCAAAACTAGTATTTGTAATCCAGCACTTCTCCCCATTGATGACATAGCGATCTCCTTTTAATTCTGCTTTCGTTCTTGTTCCACCGGCATCAGAACCAGCATTTGGCTCTGTTAATCCAAATGCACCTAAACTCTCTCCTTTTGCAAGTGGTACAAGGTGTTCTTGCTTCTGTTTCTCGGTACCAAATGCATAAATTGGTGATGCACCTAACGAAACAGCCGCTGCATAGCTCAATCCAGTACTTCCGCATGCTTTTCCTATCTCTTCGACAGCTAAAATGTAAGACATCGTGTCGCCACCTGATCCCCCATATTCTTCAGGAAAAGGGATTCCCATCAAACCTAACTCTCCCATTTTATGAAACGTTTCTATTGGAAACTCTCCTGTTCTATCCACTTCTTCCGCTTTTGGAGCAATTTCCTTTGTAGCAAAATCACGTACCATATCTCTAATCATCCGTTGTTCCTTTGTAAATGAAAAATTCATCTCAACACTCCTCTTCATTTGATGTAAGGGTTTACATTATTAATTAAAAAAAAATTCTGTTCTTCCCGTCATGATGAAAGATACTACTCTCCCTTCAGCCAATTAACATCTATTAGCTCGACGGCATCTGACCTGATAAAGTTCACATTTACAAAACCTTTGTTACCAGCCGAAGAGAATCTGACTGAGCATTCGTTCAGAATGATAACAAACCATTACTTATGATTATAGATACTTAATTTTGAATTGTAAATATATTTCTAATATTTCTAAATTTGTGAAAACATGCACAGCAAATAACTGTGCATGTTTTCAGTAGACTTTTTATTCATTACTACTCTTACTAACTATCCGATTTTATAAGGTGTTTTAAATTACACCTCCATTTTTTCACAAAAACCGAGGAATGATTCAGATATGAAGCATTCGTTCAATCGCTCTTCTGGCATCCAAAGCAATTTTCTCGTCCACTTTAATTTGATTTGTTAGCCTCCCAGCAAACACTTCGTCTAACGCCCAACTAAAATGAGGTAAATCGATGCGATTCATCGTTAAACAAGGACACATTTCTGGATTTAAAGAAGTAATCGATTGCTCTGGAAACGTTTTTTCTAATCTCTTTACTAAATTCATCTCTGTTCCTATCGACCATTTTGTTCCAGCAGGTGCCTTTTCCACTTGTTCGATAATGAATCTCGTGGATCCTGCTAAATCTGCTGCTTGCGTTACTTCCCAGGAACATTCTGGATGAACAAGAATTTTCCGTTCAGGATCTTTTTCACGTAGCTGATTCACATGGTCCATCCGGAAATTTTCGTGCACAGAACAATGCCCTTTCCACAAAATCATCTTCACTTTTGATAAGTCTTCTGACTCTTCAATTACTTCTTTTATTGGATTCCAGACGACCATTTCATCTAAAGGAATTCCTAAGTCATAAGCCGTATTCCGTCCTAAATGTTGATCAGGCAAGAAAAGAATTCGTTTTTTCTGGGAGAAAGCCCATTCCAACATCTTTTTAGCGTTAGAAGATGTAACTGTCGCTCCGCCATGTCGACCAACAAACGCTTTTATATCTGCTGACGAATTGACATAGGTTAGTGGGATAATTGATTCACCAAATAAATCCGTTAAATGCGACCACGCCCGCTCTGTTTGTTGTTTATCTGCCATGTCAGCCATCGAACAACCCGCTCTTAAATCAGGCAAAATCACCGATTGATTAGCATTCGTTAGAATATCCGCTGTTTCAGCCATAAAATGAACACCGCAAAAGACGATGAAAGACGATTGTTGATTGTTCGCTGATACTTGAGCTAATTGAAGAGAATCACCTGTTTCATCGGCAAATTGAATCACATCATCTTTTTGATAATGATGACCTGGGATAAATAAATCTTTCCCTAACTGGCGTTTTCTTTCTCGTATTCTCTCGATTAACTCTTCATCACTCATTTGTTTATATGAATTTGGTAAATGTGGTTGTACAGCTTCGAATAAACCGGTTTTAAGCATGAGTCGCACCTTCCTTTAAAAGAATATCTAAACTAATATCTAATGATTGCGCGGAATGTGTTAAAGCCCCCATGGAAATAACATTTACACCCGTTGTTGCATAGTCACGAATCTGACTGACTGTCAATCCTCCAGAAATTTCAACTATAATATGAGAAGGAATCTCTTTGCACCATTTCGTAGCATCTTCGACAGAACAATTATCGAGCATGATAACGTCTGGTTCTTCAACGATCGCTTCTTTCAACTGCTCAAACGTTTCTACTTCCACCTCAATTTTCGTCATATGCCCGGTTACTTCTTTTACTTTTTGCAATGCTTTAGAAACTGAACCTGCTTTGGCAATATGATTATCTTTAATTAATACAGCATCATCAAGACCAAATCGATGGTTTTTCCCCCCACCACAGCGAACAGCATATTTTTCAAGCATGCGAAGTCCAGGAGTCGTTTTTCTCGTATCACTGATATAAACACCAGTTCCTTCTACTTCTTTTACCGCTTGCTTTGTTTTTGTAGCAATAGCAGACAGTCTTTGTACAAGATTAAGCACAACCCTTTCGGAGCTTAATAAGTCAACGATAGGACCAGAGACTTTGGCAATCACGTCCCCAACGTCGATCTCTTCCCCGTCGCGTTTCAATATATCGACAGTAACCTCGGTTGAAAATAATTCATATGCTGCCAGAATGATTTGTTCCCCACAAAAAATACCTGTTTGTTTCGAAATAAAGACAGCTTCCGCTTGTTCATTTTCAAAAATAGCCTGAGAAGTGATGTCTCCAAATCCGATATCTTCTTGAAAAAAATCAGCCAACTGTTGTTTTAGCCGGTGTTTGTTCATACAGTTTCCTCCCCTTTTTCTCTTGTCTGAAGTGAGCTCCACAACTTGTTTCATTTGCTAAAGCAGCTTTTGCTGTTAGAAGGGAGGTTATCATCATGTTTGATATTTCCAACTCTTCTTTGCTCCAGTCATTTCGCGGTCGACACATCCAAACGTGTGTATCATATTTTTCAATCCATAAAATAAATTTTTGTAATGTTAATCCATTTCGAACAACTCCTAATGCAACGGATACCCGCTTTTGAACCTCTTTTTTAGAAGGGACTTTCGGATGGTAAAGCTCCTTTCTCTTCCTATCCTTCATTTTAGGTTCTGATAATATCAAGTGATTTTTTGCGATCCATTCTCCTGTTCGTTCGCCAAATACAATGGCCTCAAGTAGAGAGTTACTTGCAAGCCGATTCGCTCCATGAACGCCATTACAAGCGACTTCGCCTACGGCAAATAATTGAGAAATGGACGTTTGTCCATGTTCATTCGTTTTTATGCCTCCCATATGAAAGTGAGCACCAGGTCGAATTGGTATTTTTCCTTGCTTCCAATCGACACCTGCCGTTTCACATAACTGTGTAATTTGCGGGAATCGTTTAGAAAACTCTTTAATGGATGATATATCTAAAAATAGCTGATCTCCTTGTTGGACATGTGAAAAAAGCTTTCTAGCTACTACATCTCGAGGCGCAAGTTCTTTTAATGGATGAACTTTATCCATTACACGTTTTCCAAATTGATTGATCAACGTCGCTCCTTCTCCTCTTAATGCTTCGGAAGCTAATCCAACTGCTTTCCCTTGAGAAAAGATTAACGTTGGATGAAATTGAACATATTCCATGTTCATTAATTCCGCTCCTGCACGATGGGCAATCGCAATACCATCTCCGGTTATATGATGATCATTACTCGTTTCTTGGAATAACCCTCCGATTCCACCAGTTGCTATGACTGTTTCGTTTGCATAAATCGTTGTCAATTTAGCATTATCATCTATAAATGTGGCCCCATAGCACGTTCCATTTTCAACGATTAAATCAATCGCTGCATGGTTTTCTATAACCTCTGCTCGATTTTTCACAAGCTTCGAGAAAAATTCCATCGTTCTTTTACCTGTTTGATCTCCGCCTGCGTGAACAATTCTTCTCTGCCCGTGTGCCCCTTCTTGTGCAAAAATGACCTGTCCAGAAGCATCTTTATCGAAACACAACCCTTCGTTCATCCATTTTTTTAATCGGGTTGCTCCTTCTTTCACAAGAATGCTCACCATCTTGCGGTCATTAATTTCGCATCCTGCCTTCAACGTATCTATTTGATGAAGAAGTGGAGAGTCTGTTCTACCTAGTGCAGCAGCAATTCCCCCCTGCGCTTTCCATGAATTCCCTTCCTTCGTTGATCCTTTCATTACCATTGTTACTGTCAAATGATCAGGGAGTTTTAATGCGCACATGATTGCCGCAAGACCTCCTCCAACAATCAAAACATCTATTTTTTTCATTATCCCACCTGCAATCTTTACATCTGTCTTGACACCTATGTTTACATAAAATTAAACTAATGACAAGACATTTATGAAAGAGGGATTTTCATGATATATTTAGACCATGCTGCAACAACTATTATGTCAACAGAAGCCATGGAAACGTGGATAAAAGCAACTCAAAATTATTTTGCAAATGCAAACAGTCTTCATGAAGCAGGAGAACAGTCTTCCCAATTACTTCTTGCGTGCAGAAATAAACTCGCCTCTCTTGTAAATACAACTCCTGAGCAAGTATTTTTTACGAGCGGCGGGTCTGAGTCTAATTATTTGGCGTTAAATAGCCTTTATCAAGCGAATAAGCATTTAGGAAATCATGTTATAACAACGGCTATTGAACATCCTACTGTCCATTCTTTTTTTCAACAAATGGAGAGACAAGGAGTAGAAGTAACTTATTTACCAGTCGATCAGTTTGGCCTTGTTTCCATGGATTCGGTGAAAAAAGCTACGAAGGAAGATACGATTTTGGCTTCCATTCAACACGTGAATTCCGAGACAGGAGTCATTCAACCTTTAAAAGAGTTCGGGTCATTTTTCAAAGCAAATAACATTATTTTTCACAGTGACTGTGTCCAATCCTTCGGTAAGACACCTATCCTATTGCCCACAATTGGTGTCGATGCAATTTCTGTGTCTAGTCATAAAATTCACGGTCCAAAAGGAGTTGGCGCTGTTTTTTTCGGAGAACAAGTAAAGTGGTCTTCCGTATATCCGCTAACCTCTCATCAACGTGGTTTCCGTCCAGGTACGTTGAACATTCCAGGAATCGCGGCATTTACTACAGCAGCTATGGACATGTATGAATATATGGAAGATAATTGGGCGAAAGCAAAGAAACTTAGAGAGGTCTTTCTAACGGAATTAAAGCCTTTAGAAGATCGTCTAAAAATCGAAGGTCACCCTACCCATCAACTTCCGTGGATTATAGGATTAGCCATTCACGGTGTTCAGGGCCAATACATGTTACTATCATTGGATCGATTTCAAATATGTATTTCCACTGGGAGTGCTTGTCAGTCTGAAGAATTAGACGGTTCATCCGCCATGCACGCGATTTATTCCACAGAACAAGAACGTTTACGCTTTTTTCGAATTTCGTTTGGAAAAAATACGACTCTAGAGGAAATAATATTTGTAACAAATAAAATAAAAGAAATAGCACATGAATGAGGAGAGTTGATGATGTCAAGTAAAAAGAAGTGGTTCGGGGACGAACGAAGAAATGAAATCATGATGTTGTTAAAAAATCACGGTGATCCTTTAACTGGTGGTCAACTTGCAGATCACTTAAACGTCAGTCGACAAGTAATTGTGCAAGATATATCACTATTAAAAGCTAAAAATATACCTATTATGGCTACGAGCCAAGGTTATATTATGACAGAACAAGATCCTACGAATGAAGGGTTTACTCGAACTGTCGCTTGTTATCATCAGCCTGCGCAAACGGAAGAAGAGCTTCTCATCCTCGTCGATCAAGGTGTTCGTGTGAAAGATGTGAAGGTGGAACATCCTATCTATGGGGATATTACCGCTAGTATTATGGTCAGCAATCGAAAAGAAGTGTATCAGTTTATTCGCAAGGTCAATCAAACGAAGGCCAGCTATTTATCTGAGCTGACCGATGGCGTACATTTACACACTCTTGAAGCAACTTCAGAGCATGATTTAGATGATGCGGTTCAAGCGCTTCACGAAGCTGGGTTTCTTCTTACAGATGAGACGAGGCATTAATAATTACCAAAAGGTGAGAATATCGATGATTCCAATAAAAATCATAAACACACCAGCCGTTCGCTGAACGTAAAGGCCAATTTTTCTACCTTTTTTCATAATTTTTCCACTTAAGCCTAAATACCATATGACAAAAATGACGAAAAGGAACGGTACAGACGTTCCAACTGCAAAAATACTTGGAAGAACGACTCCATATCCGGTTGATAGTGTTAATGGCATTAGCAACATAAAAAAGAGAATAAACATCGTTGGACAGAACCCGAGAGAAAAGCTAAATCCTAACATAAATGCTCCCCATTTTCCTTTTCTCTTCTTTTCTTTATTCGGCTTCCACAAATGAAGGCTCCACCTCATGGCAAAAAAACCGAGCATATAAAAACCGATAAGGATGAGAATGGGACCTAACACTTTTCTCATTGGTTCAAAAAAAAGCGGAAGCTGTTGCTGAAATTCTTGTCCGAGTAAATAAACGATCAATCCAAGGCCAGAAAAAGCTACAATTTTTCCTATTACATAAAAAATGGTATCAGACCATGATATTCCCTCTTTTAAAGAATTTGTTCCGTACAGGGTGATCGCACTTATATTTCCAGAAAACTGACAAGGCGCTAATGCCCCCACTACCCCTAACAAAAGGGCAAACAATAGGGGAATAGATTCTACGCTATTCGCAGCATTCATAAACGGATCGCGTAAAAATTGACTTATTGCTTCTATATATTCAAACATTACTTAGCGCTCCTTCAATGTAAATCTACTAAACTCTCTTATAATTTTAGCATAATCCGATTTGTTTCATAAGATTAATTAAGATGATGATAGGGAATAGTAGAGGAAGCATTACCTAATGATGGGAACAAATCATTCAAAACGATGAAGACAAGGAGACAAACATATGAACATTCTTTTATTTGGTGCAACAGGACGAGTAGGTCTAAAAGTATTACAGCTTGCACTTCAAGACGGACATGAAGTCACTGCTTTCGTTCGTTCCCCCGATAATTTACCAGCAAATCTATTAAATAAACCAAATCTCCACCTTTTTATCGGAAATGTCTTGGAAACAAAAGACATTGTAAGTGTTATGAATGATACCTTTCACGTTGTATTTAGCGCCTTATCGACAGATAAAACCACCACCTTATCGGATGGTATACCTTCGATCATTGAAGCGATGGAAAAAAACAATCTAAAAAGATTTATATCAATTGGAACCGCTGGCATTTTACAAGCTCGCTCCGACTCAACTATTTATCGATTTCAATCCAGTGAATCTCGCAGGAAAAGTACTACCGCTGCAGAAGAACACTTAAAAGCGTACTTTGCTTTGAAAAATAGCAATTTAGATTGGACCATCTTTTGCCCTACTTATTTACCCGACGGTGAAGCAAGTCATCAAATTATCTACGAGCTTGATATGCTTCCTGAGAATACGACAAAAATAACCGTTGACGATACGGCTTGGTTTTCATACAAGCATATTTATCATGAAGAGTTTTACAAACACCGTGTAGGCATTGGTGAAAAAAGCTAATGATAAAAATAACTTGAACTCATTTATTCCAATGCAAACGTAATACGAATAGTAGCGCAGGTCTCAATCGCGAATTAATAAAAAGGTGCTGTCCTCAAAATATACTTTTAGGACAGCACCTTTTACTATAACCATTAGCTCGCTGAATCTCTCATTGCTCCTTTTTGAAGCTGATACATATGGTAGTATCGTCCAGATAAACTCATTAATTGTTCGTGATTTCCTTGTTCCACAATTTCTCCTTTGTTTAGAACAAGAATGTTATCTGCTTGGCGTATCGTCGATAACCGGTGGGCAATCACAAATGTCGTTCGCCCTTCTTTCACAACTGCCAATGCACGTTGAATCACTTCTTCCGTTTCTGTATCAATATTTGCCGTCGCTTCATCCAGAATTAAGATAGCCGGATCAAATACTAACGCTCTTGCGAAGGAAATTAATTGTCTTTGTCCAGCAGACAACGTACTTCCCTTTTCTTTCACCTCTTCATCTATACCGTTTGGCAGTGTTCGTAGCAAATCATTGGCTCCAACCTTCTCTAATGCTTCCATTATCTGCTCTCTCGTAATAGAAGGATCGTTCATACTGACGTTGCTTGCAATTGTTCCAGTAAAAAGAAATGGGTCTTGAAGAACAATCGCCATATGTTCCCGCAGCTCTTGTTTCGTCATATTATGAATATCGATTCCATCTACCGTTACTTTACCGATTTGGTGATCATAAAAACGAAATAAGACGTTCATAATCGAACTTTTTCCAGATCCCGTATGCCCAACAAACGCAATGGTTTCCCCTTTTTTAGCAGAAAATGAAATATTTTTTAGCACATACTGATCTTCTTCATAAGCAAAAGAAACGTTGTCAAATGTCACATCTCCATGAAATCGTGGTCGATGTCCCTCCTGTAAGGCTATTCCTGGCTCATCAATTAACGAGAAGACTCTTTCCCCGGCAATACGAGCTTCCTCTAACTGCGCCAGCTGATTGACAATTCCGTTGACTGGTTCAAACAATCTATTCATGTAGTCAACAAATGCATACACAACACCGAGACTAAATACAGTGCCAACCCCAATTGATCCCCCACCGAAATACCAAATCAACACAACGAATGCAACGTTACGGAACAAGTTAATTAAATTAAATGACGTCATCGCATTTAGTGTAAGCATTTTATTATTATATTTAAAATGCTCTTTATTTAGTGCTTCAAACTCTTCCGACACTTCTTTTTCTCGACCAAATGCTTGCACAATTGGCATCCCTTGAATATTTTCATTGATACGCCCATTGATATCACTTAATTTCTCACGGATAACTCGATTGTATTTTCCCGCGAATTTTCGATATACAATCATCCAAATAATTAGGATCGGTACAAGGATGAGTGTTGCAAAAGCTAGTCTTGAATCTAACAAGAATAATGCGATAAATATTCCAATCATATAAACGATACTCGTAAAAAAGGTGGCTAACACTCTTACATACAGTTCTCGTATTGCTTCTGTATCATTTGTAATTCTTGAAACGATTTTCCCTGTTGGCAATCGATCAAAATAGTTTACCGGGAGCTCATGAACTTTCGCAAAAACATCTTCTCTCATTTTCTTGATAATTCGATTGGCTGAAGTTTGAAGCCAATAACTTTGATAATAATGAAAGAAAGCTGAGATGATAATCAAAAGCAAATAACCTCCCATGAGCAAGAATAAATATGGAATTTCTTGTTGAAAAAACAAATAAATATCCGCTTGAGACATTTGGGATGCTTCATAGCTAGCTTGTTCATCCCCTCTTGTTATCATCAACTCCCCTTCATGAAAAGAACGCTCCCCGTCAAATGGAATCATTCCGTCAACGAAATAATAGTTCAATCCAATTTGTAAAATGTTCACCTCATCACTCTTTGACCAATCTATCTCCATTCGATCAGCTCGCACAAATTCTCTTCCAGCGTAAGTGACATCTCCTTCTTGTTGCTCTACCCAGGGCTGTTCAATCCCAATAATATGATTGTCAATCATCGTTTTTGCAATAAAAGGCCCTGTAAGTTCCGCTGCTGCTGCAATGGATAGGAACAACAAAGATAATAAAATCGTACGTTTAAATTGCATGGCATAGTTAAAAAATCTTTTCCCAGTATGTTTCATGAGGTATACACCTCCTCTTCCACTACCGCTTTTTCTAATTGTTGTTTTGCATATTGTTCTGCATACCAACCTTGATTTTCTATTAATTGTTCATGTGTACCTACTTCTTTTACAATCCCTTCATCCATCACCATGATGAGTTCTGCATGCCTCACAGCAGACATTCTATGAGCGGCAATAAAGGTTGTTTTTCCTAACCTTTCTTTACGAATATTTTTTACAATCGTTGCCTCTGTTTTCGCATCCACGGCAGACAAAGCATCGTCTAATAATAGAATTTCAGGATCTTTTATTAATGCTCTAGCTATAGCAATCCGTTGTTTCTGTCCACCTGATAACGACACACCTTTTTCACCAACTAACGTTTCAATCCCATGCAAAAATGTCTCAATATCCGCGGTGATCGATGCTTGATCTAACACCTTTTGTAATTTGCAATCATCTGCGTTTGGATTTCCGAAGAGAATGTTTTCTCGGATCGTTTTTGAAAATAAAAACTGGTCTTGCGGAACATAACCAATCCATTTTTTAACCTCATGTAATGCAATATCTTCTATCGGAATTTCTGAAATGAAGATGCTTTTTCTCTCAATCGGATACTCTCTTAATAACTGTTTGAAAAAGGTCGTTTTCCCGCTTCCAGTTTTCCCCACAACGCCTACGCTATAGCCTTTAGGTATATGAACTGTAACATTTTTAAGAACTTGTTCCTTCGCTGACGGGTACTGAAATGATAAATCATGAATCTCAATCGTTTCAGGCAAAAATCTTTTTTCGGTACTTTCTTCATTTTTCACATCTTCTTGATAGCGGAATGTTTCATTCAAACGATCCATCGAAGCATTTCCTCGCTGCATCACATTCATTAATTCACCAAATGCAAACATTGGCCAAATTAACATACCTAAATAGATGTTAAAAGAAACTAATTGCCCTAACGTTATTTCGCTACGAAAAACTAGAAAAGCGCCGTATCCAAGGCCAATCATATAACTTAATCCAACTAAAATTTTAATTGTTGGTTCAAATAACGCATCGATCTTCGCTACTTGAATATTCTTATCTAATACATCTTGCGTGATCCCATTAAAACGTTGCTGATCATCCTTCTCCTTCACAAAGGCACGAATGACTCTTATACCTGAGATCGATTCAAGGACTTGATCATTCAAATCACCGAAAGCATTTTGTGCATTCATAAAACGTTCATGAATGATCTTTCCATACCTTTTCATCAACCAAGCCATGATTGGTAATGGTAAAAAAGCGGCAATTGTTAGCTTCCAGCTAACGAGAAAACCCATCATAAATAAAATGATGACTAAAAACACCGTCGCATCTACAAGCGTTAATACACCAAATCCTGTAGTCAGTGAAATAGCTTTTAAATCATTTGTCGCTTTCGCCATTAAATCGCCTGTCTTATTTTTTTCATAAAACGTTGGCGTCATTTTCATTAAATGATTCATATACTTTGACCTTAGCGTTCGCTCAATGATAAAAGCTCCTCCAAATAATTTTCTCATCCATATATACGTAATAATATAGATTGCTACCATGAGAATGATAAACAACATAATATATTGTCTAAGTCCTTCTTCCGTTAACCTACCTTGATGAACGTCATCAATGACGATTCCTAATAGGCGTGGAGGAAGAACTTCTAAAAAGCTCGCAATAATTAATAAACTTATCGCAATCATATATCGTTTTTTATGTTCCTTAAAAAACCATGTTAATTTCTTTAAAACGGAAAACATATCGTTTCACTTCCTTATTCCTTTTTACATTCACATTCACTAACCGCCACCTGTCGTTTCCTCCTTTGACGTTCTCCTTTTACTAATAAACTTTGTCACTAACATGTTCATCCCTCCAAAAATTTTTATGTGATCAGCATAAGCTGGTAACACCAAAAATGCGCATGAGTAGTGTACTCATGCGCATCATCAACTGCATTATATGTTAAATTTTTACAGTTAAATGGAATAAAAAACACATGGTTCACGTATCTCCATGTGTGTCGATGACATCTATCATTATCCATTAAAATAAGACATTATAAATGTCTCATAAGCGAGGCGTCTGAAAACACAGCATGGTTTATTCTGGCATATTCAGTTGTTTGGTTAAATTGAATGACCTTTTTCATGTTGTTCGCCTCCTTTTTGAATTTTTTGATAACTTCCAATATTTATCATAGCACTGGACCAAAGATACCGTCAATATAAATTTTTCAAAACTTATTAGGCTAATAATAGTTTATTTAATTACTTGATCTACTGTTTAGTCACCATTCATTAGATCATTTTCAATCGTATCCCCCATTCGAACCATTGGTGATTTTTTTTGATATTTAATTTCTTACGAATATTTCTACGATGGTTTTCCACCGTTTTAGGTGAGATATTCAACAACCTTGCAGAATCAACCACTGAGTATCCTCTAATCTTCATCATGAGAATTTCTTCTTCTCGTTTCGTCAAATTTGTCGGTAGCGCTTCTTCTGGTAAGTCATCACCATATAAGCGTAGAATAGTTTTCTCCCCTTTTAGCACTTGTTGAAAGAAAACCATTAGGTCATTTAAAGGGGCTTGTTCATAAAAAAGAGCTTGTAATTTCCCTTGCTTTACCATCTTTTCCAGTTCTTTTGACCGACAAGAATACATCATTACTCTATTTGAAGACTTTGGTTGATTTTCCATCAGTTTAACAACACTACCAATTCCTCCAGCGTTTGCTAGTCGTTCATCAATGACAATTAAGTCAAAAGTATATTGCTTTAGTGAGTGGACAAGTTCACTTGCTGTTTCTGCCAAAACCATTGAATCGATAGAGTGTACATCTTTTATTAACTGAATTAATCCATAACGAAGCAGTTCATGATCCATTCCTATTAACACTCTCATAATTTTGCTCCTTATGATAATATTTGACTTCGTTAGATCAAAAATCGATACAAATAAACTTTTTTGTATCTTTCTATCAATGAATGATCTAGAGTGAATGTAGCATCTTAACGTTGATTTATCAACTTCCACATTCCTTCACATAATGTTTCACAAAGAACTCACTTCTCGTTCAAAAAATGCTCACAAATTCACATTAATATGAGGGAAAACACCTATCAACGAATGAACAATTATTTATTACTATTTAAACAGTGTTAAACATTGAACAGATTTTAGGCAACAACGTCATTATAGTTGAAAAGTTATAATCTATTTTATTCCCTGTATTTTCAAGGTAAAAGATAGTAGATTAGATAAATAGAAAGGGATGTTACTTATGATTGAATACGATCCGGTCATGTATAGTAGGATTTTGACTTATGTGACACTAGGGTTTCACGTCATTTTTGCAACCATTGGTGTCGGTATCCCATTGATGATTGCACTTGCGGAGTGGATGGGAATAAAGCGAAACGACCCTCATTATACTTTAATGGCACGACGCTGGGCACGTGGGTTTGTCGTTACCGTTGCCGTAGGTGTTGTGACGGGAACCGCAATTGGTTTGCAGCTTAGTTTACTATGGCCTAACTTCATGCAAGCTGCAGGTCATACGATTGGACTGCCTATGTTTATGGAAGTTTTCGCTTTTTTCTTTGAAGCAATTTTTCTAGGAATCTATTTATATACGTTTGACCGTTTCAAAAATAAAATGAAACACTTTTTACTTATTATCCCGGTTGTAATCGGCGCTACTGCCAGTGCCTTTTTCATCACATCTGTTAACGCCTTTATGAACGTTCCACAAGGTTTCGAATTGGTAGATGGTGTTATCCAAGATGTAAGTCCGCTAGCTGCCATGTTCAACCCGGCTACACCAACAAAAATATCTCATGTTATTATTACATGTTATTTAACATCTGCTTTCATTTTAGGTGCGATTGCTGCCCTTCATATTTTGAAAGGCAACAAGCATGTTTATCATAAAAAAGCCCTGCACCTTACGATGGTTGCCGGTGCTGTATTCGCTATCGGTACCGCCGTGGTTGGAGACTTTTCAGGTAAATATCTTCACGAATACCAGCCTGAAAAATTAGCTGCTGCTGAATGGCATTTTGAAACGGAGTCAAATGCCCCGTTAATTTTAGGGGGAATATTAACCGAAGATAATGAAATCAAATACGCACTTGAAATTCCATATGCACTTAGTATTTTAGCTGGCGGAACTCCTGATACGGAAGTCATTGGATTAAATGAATTTGATGAAGACTTACTTCCCCCACTATGGGTTCACTATTTTTTTGATTTAATGGTGTTTATCGGAATGTTTTTAGCTGCTGTCTCTGTATTATTTGTAGCTATGAGTTGGAAAAAAGGATGGAACCCATTCAATCGTCCTCTAACATGGATGATCGCAGCAGGTGGTCCCTTGTCTATGCTGGCTATTCAAGCAGGTTGGGTTTTCGCTGAAGTGGGACGACAACCTTGGATTTTAAATGGTGTTATGCTGACAGAAGAAGGGGCAACCACCTCTGCACACGTAGATATAATGTTGATTCTATTTGTTATTCTTTATGCAGTATTAGGCGTGACTTGCGCTGTGGTGCTAAGAAAAATGTTTAAACGTAACCCTGTCGAGCTTGAATTAGAAAAACAAGGTGAGCGTGAGAAAACAGCCCAATAAGAAGGAAGGTGTGCAAACATGACATACGAAGTCATTGGAATATCCGTACTATGGCTTTTCTTATATGGCTATTTGATCGTGGCGTCGGTAGACTTCGGCGCCGGGTTCTTTAGCTATTATACGAAGCGCAATAATAAAAACCACATAATACACAATATTATTCAACGTTATTTATCACCTGTATGGGAAGTAACGAACGTGTTCCTCGTATTCTTTTTTATTGGAGTTGTAGGTTTTTTTCCATCCACAGCCTATTATTATGGGACTGCTTTATTAATTCCAGGCAGTGTCGCAATTATTTTGCTTGCTCTTAGAGGTTCTTACTATGCTTTTGCCACTTACGGTGCAAAGGAAAGTAAATTTTACACATTTCTTTATGGAGCAACTGGTCTCCTAATACCTGCGTCGTTATCGACTGTACTAACGATTTCTGAAGGCGGGTATATATCAGTTGATAATGGTACTGTTCAACTTTTATATGGAGAGCTTTTTACTAGCATTTATTCATGGGGCGTTGTTGCTTTAGCCATCGTAAGTGTGTTATTTATATCGGCTACTTTTTTAACGTATTATGCTTCTAGAGCAAAAGATGAGCAAGCGCTTGATTTACTCAGAAGGTACGCGTTAACATGGTCATTTCCTGCTATCGGAATGGGGATCATTGTATTCTTCTTACTAAGCCAACGAAATGTCGAGCATTACCAAAACATGCTTGATCTATGGTGGGTATTTGGATTATCAGTACTTGCATTTATCGGTGCTTTTTTACTGATTTTAAAAAGAAAAAGCTACGGTACCGCATTTATTATGGTAATGATTCAGTATTTTACAGCGTTCTTCGGTTATGGAGCTGCACATTTGCCTTATCTGCTCTACCCACATCTAACTATTTATGATGGATTTACGAACGAAACAATGGCAATTTCATTAATTGTAGCATTTGTTGCTGGATTGTTAATTCTTATTCCATCATTGTACTTGTTAATGAAGTTGTTTTTGTTTGACGCTGATTATGTAGAAGGAAATAAACATAGCGGAATTTAGGAGGTTAAATAACATGGATATGACTTGGTTTTTAATCATGGTAGCATCTCCACTCGTTGTTTTAGTTAGCATATTTGGAATGTTCGTTTGGGGAGCAAAAGCAAACCCTCCTTCTTTTATACAGGAGGCAGAAGACAACGACAAAAATAATTAATGACTAACTATGGGTGGATGAAAACCTATCCATAGTAAAAAAGAAACCCTTTTTTGTACTTTAAATACTATTCTACCTTAAAAAGACTGTTGAGATTTTTTCTCAACAGTCTTTTATAATTTAGGGTCGAAGTTGCTGTTAATAACCTATCTCCAGTATGCAAATCTTAAACCTTCTTCTTTTTTCATTGAAATGACTTGTTTTTTCGTTTATTCAACCTCTCACTAAATTAATAACTCCCTGCTACATGCAACTAAAAGGCACTATCTATCTCGCTTACTTCCTTTCATCGTCGACGCTCTCTCGCTTCGGGTACTAGCTGGTCTAGCTAAGGATGAGAACATCGAAAATCATCTCTTCTTGTTTATCCGACCATTCATCCGTATACTTCTTTCCTCAGTTATGACTAAATAGACTCTTACATGCTATCCTAAGCAAAATCATCGACAACATAACCTGAAACTTCATCGGTTTTATGGCATCCAGCACATTTAAACAGAAACGCCTCTATTTTTTCCTAGAAACTTCTCGAGAAAGGGAGTAAGCGAGAGTCGAGTCTAGTGACTTTTGTTGAGTATCGAATCACATCTCATTAGACCTCCACCTACGATCATCAAAACCAAAACTTATCCAAAACTCAAAATCTATAGTTTCCTGGTAAATAGTCAAAAAACGAGTCAGATATAATATTCTGACTCGTTTTCTATTCCCTCTGTATATGATACGATCCCCACGGGAAGAAAGTAACTCGTCCCATTCTGTTCTTTTCGCACACAGGAATAAGTTCTTTGATTTAACTAAAACTATTTAAGTTTATACACTCTTGCTTCATAAGGACGAAGTTTCAAACTCGAAATAGATTCTTCATGATTTACCGGATAATTACTAATCATTAATGAATGGTCGGTGTATGTGATTTCTTCTGGAAGCTTGAGCTCAGGCTCTCCGCTAAAGAAGTTCAGCATTACTAGTAACCTTTCGTCTTTTAATGCTCTTGTGAATACATAGAGCTCTTTGTGTTCTGGTAAGTAAAGCTCGTAATCTCCATACACAATCACATCTTCTTGTTTTCGAAGGCTGATTAACTGCTTGTAATAATTAAAAATTGATTCGGGATCCCGTACCTGTTGTTTGGCATTGATGACTTTATAATTTGGGTTCACTTTGATCCATGGCTCTCCAGATGTAAATCCACCGTGCGCTGAATCATCCCACTGCACAGGAGTCCGTGCATTGTCTCTTCCGGTTGTCCAGATTCTCTTCATGACATCATCGTGTGAATAACCTCGTTCTTCTGTATATTCCTTATACATGTTGTGAATTTCCACGTCACGATAATCTTCCACTGCTGTGAATTGTACATTTGTCATCCCTAGCTCTTCCCCTTGATATATATATGGCGTTCCCTTCATCGTATGAAGGTACGTAGCTAATAACTTTGCAGATTGTTTATGGTATCGTTTATCATCACCAAATCTTGAAACTTGTCGCGGTTGGTCATGGTTATTTAAATATAAACTGTTCCAACCGACACCATCCATTTCTTTATCCCATTTAGACATGATTTCCTTTAGTTCTGGAAGTTCCCACTGTCTCGTTTCCCATTTACCTGCATGAGTACCCGGTTTCGCGTCAACAGCCATATGTTCGAATTGAAAAACCATATTCAAAAATCCATTTTGCTCATCAGTCATTTGACGAGCTGATTCAATCGGTAAAAATGCTGTTTCACCAACAGTCATAATGTCGTAATGATTCAAAACTTGTTCTTTCATTTCAGCAAGGTATTCCATTAACCTTGGTCCATTTGCGAAATGTTCTGCAGCAAATTGGTAAGTCGATTGAGGGTCCTTCACTGATGCATCTGGTAATCCTGGTGTTTTTGATATGTTATTAATCACGTCCATTCGAAAGCCATCAACACCTCTTTCAAGCCACCATGTCATCATGTTATAAACTTCCTCACGTACGTCAGGGTTTTCCCAATTCAAATCCGGTTGCCGCTTCGTAAACAAGTGAAGAAAATATTGCTCCGATTTTCTATCGTATTCCCAAGCAGACCCGCTAAAAAAAGAAACCCAATTATTCGGTTCACTTCCGTCTTGTTTCGCATCTCGCCAAATATAATAATCCCTATAAGGATTGTCTTTTGATTTACGAGATTCCACAAACCACGGATGCTCATCAGACGTATGGTTTACAACCAAATCCATAATCAATTTAATGCCTCTATCATGCAATGCATCTAACATTTCATCCCAATCTTCCATTGTTCCAAATTCGTCCATGATCTTTTGATAATCGCTAATATCGTAGCCGTTATCGTCATTAGGTGATTTGTAGACAGGAGACAACCAGACAACATCAATCCCTAGTTCATTCAAGTAGTCTGCTTTTTCTATTATGCCCTGAATGTCACCAATTCCATCTCCATTAGAATCATTAAAACTTCTAGGATATATTTGATATACAACAGCTTCTTTCCACCATTGACGCTTCATATTATCGCCTCCATTTTCATTTATTCTATTTACTATTTTTTATGTATAATCTCTTTCTTCTATTTTCCCACAGACATAATCTATAGTAAAGTAAACGTTTACGTAATGTCGAAAAAATAACTGTAAAGATACCCTATTTCTAGTTCTTACATATGTGAACTTCACCACTCAAATGCTGTTAAGGTCAAAAAAACAAGAAAACCCATATTATATGGATTTTCTTGTTTCTTCTGCTACAATATCTTTAATTAGTTGTTCAAACCAATCTGAAAGGTTCCTAAAATGATACCCATTTGCTTCTGCCGCTGAAACATCTTGAAAGATAGATACTGGGAAATTAATCGGTGACGACTCCTCTTTCGAATGAGCAGCAGTAACATTCGCTTTTTTACCTGAAGCTTGTTCTATTAAATGAATCATTTTTTCAAGGCTAATTTGATCAGGTGATGAAGCATTTACTGGACCTGTAAATTGTTGAAAACCTGTCCAAAATAAAAATTCTGCTAAATCTTCTGAATCAACAAAAGATACTCTCGCTTCTGGATGATCAAGGCCAATTTTCTCTTCGTTCAATACTTTCCTGACATGATAATGGAGCCTTTCTGTATAATCATCCAATCCGAAAACAACAGGTGGTCTGGGAGCAACGACTGAAAAAGGTGCTTTTTGAAAGAAAACTGCTTCAGCTAAACGTTTCCCTTCTCCATAATCAAACTGTTCTTTTCTACCCAATTTCACTTCATAGTTATAAGGGTCAAAATCTTTTTCGATTTTTTCCGCATTTCCATTAAATTCGTAAACGGATAAGGTAGATGTAAACACGTACCTTTCTACTCTGCCAGCAAAAATTTCACATGCATCAACAGCATCATCAGGAGAGAAGCAAATTTGATCATAGATGACATCCCATTCGCCATCCTGAAAAGTTCTTTCCATCGAACCACGATCAAAACGATCTACGGTTAAGTGATGTACTTGCTCGCCAAATGGATGAGGTGTTTCACCTCGAGTTGCCACTGTTACTTCGTCCCCGTTTTTCAATAACTTCTGAACAAGCCTTTTACCGAAAAACTTCGTTCCACCCAAAACTAGTATTTTTCTCATATTGCACTCAATCCTCCAGTTTATTCGCTTATCTCTATTAATTGTGAATTCTGACATTTCCTATTGATCTATTTTAGTATACATTTGTGAAAATGAACAGCAATAACTGAATACCTATTCACATTTCCACATTCGAAGCCTGTTAAAGAAAAATACTGAACTCAATGTAACTTAATAAAACTTAACAAAACTAAATAAAACGTGGCGAACAGACCTCAATTATGAGAAAATATAGGTACTTAAACATGGAAGGTGTTGACATATGAATAAAATATACACACCTGAAGAAGTGGCACAATTACTGCAAATCTCAAAACATACGGTTTATGAATTAATTAAACGTAAAGAATTAAACGCATTTAAAGTCGGTAATAAAATGCGAATTGAAGAAATTCAACTAGAACATTACAAAAAACGTCACTCAACGATACAAAAACAAGAAATATATGCTCCTAATAGAAAAGCCATACGGCTGCACGGAAGTCACGACATTCTTTTAGAGAAAATTTGTCAAATTGTCAATCATGAGAATTCACTCTCTATTCAGCCATCTTTTATCGGAAGTTTAGAAGGATGTATGTCTTTATATCGTGAAGAATGTGATATTGCTGCCGTTCATTTATATGACCAAGCAAGAAAACAATACAACGTCCCAATTGTAGAGCAATTTTTCCCTGATGACAAAGTGACCGTTGTTCACTTAACGGAACGAAACCAAGGTTTTATTACGAAAAAAGGCAACCCAAAAAAGATCTTCCTTTGGGAAGACCTGCTAAGAGAAGATATCACTTTTGTAAATCGGCAACCTGGCTCTGGAACTAGACAACTGATCGATCAGCAATTAAAAGACCAAAACATATCTTCATCACTGATAGACGGGTATGAAAACATTGAATGGACGCATTACGCTGCAGCGAATCAACTCATGAGTGAGCAAGCTGACGTAACGATTGGAATTGAACCAATAGCTCATATTTTAGGTCTCTCCTTTGAACCTATTTCTAAAGAATCGTTTGACCTTATTTTTAAATGGACAGACTCAAATAAACAAGCTTTAACATCTTTATTAGAAGTCCTCCAATCGGATTCTTTGAAAAATTCAGTTAAAAACTTATCCGGTTATGATGTATCGAATATAGGGAAAATCATGCAAACGTGATGATCCACTTTATTGAAAAAGGTGATGGAGATGAGGCTTACACTTTTAAGCATCCTTCTAACAATGATGCTCGTTTTCTTTTCTAGCTGCGAAAAGGAACAATCTTCCAAACGAAATGACCAATTACTTGTTGCGACAACAACAAGTACATACGACAGCGGTCTACTAGACGTTCTTATCCCGATTTTTCAAGACGAAACAGGTATTCATGTAAAAGTGATCGCAGTAGGTTCTGGCCAAGCATTGAATTTAGCACAAAAAGGCGAAGTAGATGCTCTACTCGTTCATGCACCTGAACAAGAAGAAGTCATGGAAAAACAAGGAATACTTATTAATCGTCATAGAGTGATGCATAATGATTTTGTCCTCTTAGGGCCCGAAGATGATCCAATCGGTATGAAAGGGTTAACTATAGAAGACGCCTTTACTTCCATTCAAAAACATGAACTACCTTTTTACTCTAGGGGTGATGATTCTGGTACCCACATGAAAGAAATCGCTTTATGGAAGGACGCCAACGTCGAACCAACCTTTTCTACCTATCAAGAGACAGGGCAAGGGATGGGAGAAACGTTACGAATTGCCGCTGAAAAAAACGGCTACAGCTTAACCGACCGCGGAACTTTTCTTTTTTTACAAGACAGCTTGCAGCCGTTATCTATTCTTGTTGAAGGAGATGAAACATTAGAAAACATTTATCATATCATGCAAGTTAATCCAACGAATGATAGCCAAATCAACGCCAGTGCTGCAAAAGCATTTGTGACATTTTTTTTAGATAAAGATGTACAAGAATTGATTGGTTCTTATGGAACAGAAAAATGGGGAGAACCGTTATTTTCCCCACATTTAGTAGAAGAATAGTGATGGGGTGTCTTAAATGGAAATCGTATGGACTGGTTTGATAGAAGCTTTTCAAATGATCATTTCTGGAAATCAAGAAATCTTTCAAATTACATGGTTAACCATTCAAGTATGTCTTCTGTCTACGTTTATAAGTACCATTATCGGTGTCCCACTTGGTATGACATTTACATTCACCTCTTTTCGTGGCAGGAAGTTATTGATTCTCC
Source organism: Salipaludibacillus daqingensis (assembly GCF_029891575.1). GTDB lineage: Bacteria > Bacillota > Bacilli > Bacillales > Salisediminibacteriaceae > Salipaludibacillus > Salipaludibacillus daqingensis. The sequence continues at coordinate 690,112 of NZ_JARZHF010000001.1, forward strand.
TTAGTCATGCTGGCATGGGTCTTCCACCTGTTGTTGCAGGCTTATGGGTAACTATTTTTCTATGGAGATCCGGTCCTCTTGGTGAATTGCAATGGTTATTCACCCCTTATGCGATTGTAATTGCTCAAATTGTCGTCTCATTACCCATCATTATTTCTCTTTCCTACTCCGCTTTCAAAAAAATAGATGAAGGGACGAGACTTCAAATAAAAGCTTTAGCTCCAACAAAAATGCAACATATTTTATTATTATTCAAACAAGCTCAATTTGGGATTTGGGCAGCTATTATGGCTGGTTTAGGCAGAGTTTTAGCTGAGGTTGGTGCAGCGATGATGGTGGGTGGGAACTTAAAAGGAGAGACTAGAATTCTCACAACTGCCATGGTCATGGAAGTATCTCGAGGAAATTTTGAAATTGCCATTGCTCTTTCATTTATTCTAATGACTATCGCCTTGATCCTCACGTTCATATTACTCAAGTTTCAACAGCGGGATGTGACTGTATGACAAACTTTCTAGAATACCGTAAGTTTATCTGTGAAAAATCCAACGAAACAATTGTCAGACTTGATCATCTTTCATTAAATGAAGGGGATGTTATTGGAATCATGGGAGAAAATGGTGCCGGTAAATCAACACTATTAAAAGCATTAAGTTTATTAGAACCCCCTCATCAAGGTGAGATGATTTATAAAGGGAAACCTGTTAATATTGACAACGCTCCATTACATATGAGGCGGGAATGGGCTTGTGTTTTTCAACACGATTACAGATTTGTTGGTTCAGTTTATGACAATGTAGAAATTGGATTAAAGCTGAGGAAAATGAGTAAAACAGAACGCCATAAAAAAGTATACTCGTGGCTTGAACGATTTCACATTGCTCACCTTGCGACCAAAAAAGCACACCTTTTATCTGGTGGCGAAGCTCAAAGGATGAATTTGGCAAGAGCATTTGTCTTAGAACCTAGACTTTTATTCTTAGATGAACCTTTTTCAGCTTTGGATTTCCCAACAAAAATGGTGTTACTTGAAGAGCTCCAAAAAATCTTGCAGGATACAAAAACGACGACATTTCTTATTAGCCACGATTTAATAGAAGTTGAACACTTAGCATCGCATCTTCTTTATATTCATAAAGGGACTGCTGCTGATCAGGGAAAAATTGAAAGAGTTTTCCAGTCACCGTCCTCTCATTTACTGTCCTTTCTTACTCCTTGGCTAAAAGCACGCCAAATCAATTCTCTTAAATCATTTCATTCATAACTAGGAAAAGCTCATACCTTATGGGCTTTTTTATATTGACAAAATTCGAATATCCAATTAAACTCTACGTGTACTAATACATATGATACACATAATTTTAAGCCAAAAAAGGCGGTGATGATTTTGTATTTTCAAATTAACCCTAAAAATAATACACCACTATATGAACAATTAATTCACCAGGTGAAAGAAATGTATGCAAAAGGCCTCCTTAAACCAAATGAAAAGCTACCTTCTGTTCGAGAATTATCTTCACAAATGGTTATTAACCCTAATACAGTAAGCAAAGCTTATCAAGAATTAGAGCGCCAAGGGGTTATTACAACCGTGAGAGGAAAAGGTACATTTGTTTCAGAAGAACTTATCCAATCACATACCCCACAACAAGAAGAGAATTTGAAACAAAGTTTTAAACAAGTCATCATCGATAGTTATTATGCAGGTTTTTCAAAACAAGAGCTTCTTCGTTGGTTTAATGACGTTTATGAAGAAATGGAGGGAGAAAACGATGAAAGTTAATCATATATCTAAATTCATTCACGGCCAACGAATCTTATCTGATATCGACTTTCACGTGAAAACTGGTAATATTGTCGGAATTATTGGACGTAATGGTGCAGGAAAAACGACACTATTACGAACGATGGTCGGAATCCTAGACCCCTCCAAAGGTGATATTACAATCGATGAACAGAGTATTTTTCTCTATCCAAAGCTTAAAGAGCAAGTTATCTTTGTTCCTGATTCTTCCGAAGCAATGAAAAATTATAGTACAAAAGAAATGCTTACGTTATATAAAAGTATCTACCCTCAATTTGATGAACATTATTTCTATGATTTAATGGATAGATTTTCATTAAAAGCTATAAATAAAATTGGAAATTACTCTAAAGGAATGAAGGCACTCTTTTCACTCGTTGTTGCTTTTTCAACAAAAGCGAAATACATCCTTCTTGATGAACCAACGGATGGACTAGATGTTATCGTAAAAAAACAAGTTCTTAAGATTCTCGTCGAAGAAGTTTCTACAAATGATGTAGCTGTTATTATCTCTTCTCATCGACTAGATGAACTAGAATTTATGGCCAACGATATTATTATGATTAAAGATGGAAAAGTAGACAGTCATTATGAATTAGACGAAATGAAAGAAATGTACAAAAAAGTTCAAATTGTCTTTGATGGTGATGGGATCATACCTGAATTTTTGAGTAAGCACGTGGACATCCTTCATCAAACGGGTCGAGTGTATACAATCCTCATGGATAAAAATAATCTTGAAATTCAGAAAAAGATAACAGAAATCTCACCTCTTCTCTTTGAAGAACTCGCTTTATCATTAGAAGACTTATTCGTAGCCAAATTAGGTGGTGATGAAGATGTTTTATAAAGCTCTATGGTATCAGAATTATAAACAAACGCGTATTATTATTTGGATGATTCTCGCACTGTTTATTCTACATTTACCTTTCCAATCGATATTGTCTCTAGAAAGATGGAAAGAACAAGAACACCAAGCGCAGCAAGTAGAGGACTATACATACGAAATACAAGCTTGGGAAGTTCTAGAAATATTCTCTCAAGGAACACTCCCGATACTTTTATCTTTAGGTATCATTGCTTTAGCCTGTCTTTTGATCGGTTTAGAACGAAATACTAGAAGAAATGACTTTACATTCTCTTTACCATTTAAAAGACAAGACTTATTTTTAGCTAAGTGGTGTTATGGAACTGCGGCTATCACACTTTTTCATATCGTCAATTTCTTTGTGGCATACGTTATTATTTATCAATCTGAATATCGCTTTGCCCTAGAACTTGCAAATTGGATTGAAATTTTTTGGGGACCTCTTTTAGGGTTTATCATGTTTTTTACATTTACACTCTTAATCGGAGCTATTTCCGGAGAAATGATTTCTCAAGTCATATTAACGTTTCTGATTGGTATTTTTCCTTTAGGAATATTTTTCTTAATGCAAGAACTGATTAATGTTCATTTTCGAATTTTCATTAGTTCACCAACATGGTTGGAGTTTTTAACTCCTTTTATGTATGTGATGAATCACCCTTCTCTTGCATCAACAATAGTATTTCCAATAATTTTAACTGGTCTATTTCTTTGGCTAGGAGTTCATTTATATCAAAAAAACAAAATTGAACACAATGGTGAATTTCTAATATTTAAAGTACTAAACCCTATCTTTTTAATCATTATTACTATCTGTTTATCTTTACTAGGCGGAATGATTGTTTCGTCACTTGCTCCTTGGAACGCTGATTTATTAAGAATCATTTCTTATTGGATAGGATTTACTACATTTCTTTTATTTTCATTACTACTTACAAATAGACTCTTATCCATGAATATCACTTTTCGAGGGAAAGCATAATTTGATAACCTTTCTAAAACAAAAAGAAAGTCACCTTGCTTTATATGACAAAGCTTAGGGTGACTTTCTTTACTGTTGGCTTATTCATAGAAATAATTTCTAAAATAAAACGGTTGCAAAACTTGTATATACAAATTATAATGAAACTATCAACAGGAACTTGTATATACAATTTTATGTAAACGATTTATTTAGGAGGTTCTACTATGAAAAAATACGAACAGCAAGTTCGTGACATTCTTGAAGCAATTGGTGGCGAAGAAAATGTCAATAAAGCCACTCATTGTGTTACCCGACTTCGACTAGCCTTGAAAGATGAGTCCAAAGTAGATACCGATAAGCTGGAAGCGATCGATATTGTAAAAGGTTCTTTTTCTACGAACGGGCAATTTCAAATTATCATTGGTCAAGGCACTGTCGATCAAGTTTATCGTGAATTGATTGCCATGACAGATATCGGCGAATCGTCCAAACAAGATGTGAAAGATGCCGGGTCGGAAAAATTAAATCCGTTTCAAAAAGGTATTAAAACATTAGCCGATATTTTCATTCCAATTCTACCTGCTATCGTTACGGCTGGTTTACTGCTAGGTCTAAATAATATCCTTGCTGGAGAAGGAATCTTTTTTGATGAGCAGTCTCTCATCCAAGTTTATCCTCAGTGGGCTGATTTAGCTGAAATGATTAACATTATTGCAAGTGCTGCGTTCGCCTTTTTGCCAGCATTAATTGGTTGGTCTGCAGTTAGGCGATTTGGAGGTAGTGATATACTCGGGATCGTTCTAGGTTTAATCATGGTTCACCCTGATTTATTAAACGCTTGGGCTTATGCTGATGCATCATCAGCAGGTGAAGTACCTGTATGGAATTTATTCGGTTTTGAAGTAGAGGCAATTGGTTACCAAGGACAAGTATTACCTGTATTATTTGCTTCCTATATCTTATCTAAAATTGAATTAGCTTTACGTAAACGAGTACCAGAATCGATTCAATTACTAGTTGTCGCACCTGTCGCCCTTCTAGTCACTGGTTTTATTACATTTATCGTCATTGGACCGATTACTTTTGCTTTAGGGAACGGTATCACTGGTTTATTTGTTTGGTTATTTGACGTACTTCCTGCTCTTGGCGGTTTGGTTTACGGTATTTTATATGCTCCACTCGTCGTAACCGGAATGCACCATGCTTTCTTAGCTGTTGATATACAACTTACCGCTCCAGCAGATGGAGGTACATTCTTGTGGCCAATCCTTGCATTGTCTAATATTGCTCAAGGATCTGCCGCTTTAGCAATGATTTTTGTTACGAAAAACGAAAATTTAAAAGGTTTGTCAGGTACATCGGCCATATCCGCTTATTTAGGAATTACGGAACCTGCCATGTTTGGGGTAAATATACGTTATAAATTCCCTTTCATCTGTGCTATTATCGGTTCAGCTATTGCCGGAACATTTATCTCCATTAATCATGTTCTTGCAAATGCAGTCGGTGTTGGTGGATTACCTGCTTTCTTATCCATCTTCCCACAAGATTGGGCACCATTTTTCATCGGAATGTTCATAAGTATCGTTGTTCCATTCGTACTAACATTCCTTTATGGAAAATTTGTTCTAAAAACAGAAATCTAAAAATAGCGCTAATCCCTAAAAAACCAAGAAGAAGTCTTCTACGAGACGTTCTTCTTGGTTTTTAACTTTTACGATATTATCTGTTTTTAAATGCTACAGCAATTTCTGCACCAACTCGAGCATTATTCTCTACAAGAGCTATGTTTGTTTTCAATGTCGCACCTTCACTCATCATCTTTAATCGGTCTAAAAGAAACGGTGTTGTCTCTTTCCCATTAATATTTTGTTTTTTTGCTTCAGCAAGGGCTGCGTCAATGATCGCATCAATCGTTGATTTGTCCATCTCATCATTCAAAGGTACAGGATTACCAATCACTACGCCTCCTTGAAGATTCAAATCCCACTTCACTTTCAACATTTCTGCAACTTCTTCAGCAGAGTGGGCATGTACATCTACACCAAAACCACTTTCCCTCGTATAAAAAGCTGGAAATTGATTTGTTTCATAACCTACAACAGGAACCCCTTGTGTTTCCAAATACTCCAACGTTAATCCGATATCCAATATAGATTTTGCTCCTGCACAAACGACCGCTACATTCGTTTTAGCTAACTCTTGCAAGTCAGCAGAAACATCCATCGTTTCTGTCGCTCCTCTATGGACTCCACCGATACCTCCTGTCACAAACACTTCAATATTTGCTAATTCGGCACAAATCATAGTCGCGGCTACCGTTGTTGCCCCCATTTTTTTCATAGCTAAAACAGCAGGTAAATCTCTTCGACTTACTTTAACAACGTCCATTTCTTGCGCTAAAGAGATAAGCTCTTCATTCGTTAAGCCTACTTTTATTTTTCCACCTATAATTGCAATTGTAGCTGGAACGGCTCCTCTTGCTCGAATGATCTCTTCTACTTTTGTTGCCGTTTCAACATTTTGTGGGTAAGGCATACCGTGAGATATTATTGTTGACTCAAGTGCTACAATAGGCTTGTTCGCTTCCTTTGCTGCTTGTACCTCCGGTGAAAACTCAATATATTGTGAAATATTCATATTATTATTTCTTCCTCCTAATGATATTTAATGCGATACTATCGACATGCTATAATGACAGAGAATTATGTTTTATGTTTTATGTTTTGATTCTTTACAAATCAAAAACCGTTTCATCTAAGTTTTTAGCAACAGAATCGTTTGTTTCTAATGTGAATTTAGCTAAACATAATCCATGCTTGCAAGCTTCTAAGACCGTTTTTTCATGAAAGGTAGCGTAAAAAAAACCAGCTGCAAAAGCATCTCCAGCTCCTGTTACATCCTTTACCTTAGCAGGCACTGCTTCTATAAAACCTTCTTCCACTTTGGTTACGTAATAAACGCCTTTTTTTCCTAACGTAACGATTATATTTTTCACCCCATGCTTTTTCAACTCCAACATCTTCTCTTTAACATCTAAAGCTGAATTTATCGAAAATCTTTCTACTAAGGCATCAAGTTCATCATTATTAAGAATCAAATAATCCACATTTGATAAATTCTCAGGTAATCGGTTTATTTTTTTCGCAGAAACAGGTACTACAGCTAATAGTTGTTCCTTTCTTTTATTTTGAATGATTTCTTGCAGTACATTTTCCGGAAAATTCGTATCCAATATTAAGATGCTTGCCGTTCGAATATGACTAGCCACTTTATTTAAATCGTCTAGGGTAATCGAATCATAAATATCCATATCTGCTAATGCAAACATCATCTCATTTTCAGCATCAAGTACTGCTGTATAGCTACCCGTTCGTTCACCATGTTTTTGCAAAGATGCAGAACGATCAATCATCGAAGAACCCAACCACATTTTCTCACTTTCTTGATCATACCCGGTAGCTGTAAATAATGAAGTAGAAACATGAAGGCGCGACAAATTTTCAGCAACATTTCTTGCGACTCCTCCTACAGATTCCGTCACATAAACTGGATTAGAATCTCTCCATTTGAAATCTTGATCCAACTTTGCTTTACGATCAATGTTGGCTCCACCTACGCATAGTATTTTTTTACCTTCATTTAGAACATATGCTCGACCAACAATATCTCCACTTCTCGTTAGTGATGAAATATATCCTGCAATGGCTGATCGTGAAATGTTAAGCCTCTCAGAAAGTTCTAGTTGAGTAATATAAGGATTATTACGTATAAGTTCATAAATCATTTGCTCCTTTGCATTCATTAAAATTTCTCCTTTACCATTTATCGTTCACCTCTGCCTTTATTTTAAACAAATGTTTATTTAACTGTCAAATGTTTATAGGGGAAATAGTGACATATATTTATAATGAAACGGGTATAAGAGATAATAGGTTTTTTTATTCGTCTCCATTACATAGAGGGCGACTGATCGACAGGAGGATCACTGTGAAAAATTTCTCACTATATAGGATTATTATAATCGTAGCTATGTTTATAAAAATTGTATTCCAACTGTATATTTTTAATAAACGAAATAAAACATGGACGGCTGATACGCAAGAAAAATGGGAACAATTATTAAAAAAACAAGCAGCAGAGTATCGAGAAAAAGCAATTAAGTTAGAAGGCTTAATGATTAAAGTTGGTCAGTTTTTAAGTACTCGAGCAGATATTATGCCAGAGGTATTTCTAAAAGAACTGGCTGATCTCATTGACCAAGTACCTCCTGTTCCCACTCATATTTCAAAAAAAATATTGGAGGAAGAATGGGGACAAGGGCTTGAAAATTATTTAGCTGAAATTGGTGATAGACCTGTTGCTTCTGCATCAATAGGTGAAGTTTTCAAAGGGAAACTTCATAACGGACAAGAGGTAGCTATTAAAATACAACGACATAATATTGATAAAATCATCCGTACTGACTTCAAAGCACTGCGTATCGTATTATGGATCACCCGTGTTTTCACTAAATTTGGTAAAGAAACGGATACAAAAGCTCTTTATAAAGAAGTAGTTTCGATTATTGGTAATGAGTTAAATTATCATAAGGAACTGAAAAATGGCCAGTATTTTCAAAAAAGGTTTCATGACAGTGAAGACTACTATATTCCACAATTTTATGAAGAATACAGCACGAGAAGAGTCCTTGTTATGGAATGGATGGATGGTCGTAAAGTAACGGATTTGTCTTTCTTAAAACAACATAATATAGATAGAAAAGATACATCTCGCCGAGTATTCCAGTTCTTTGTCGATCAACTATTCGATTATGGAATGTTCCATGCCGATCCTCATCAAGGGAATATTTTAGTAACAAAAGAAGGTATGATTGTTATACTCGATTTCGGTATGGTTGGTGAAATTTCACGAGAAGAATCTGCGAAAATAAGAAAAATGATCCAAGGTCTTGTTTTGGATGATTACCAATTAGCAATTGATCAACTGCAAGAACTTGGTTTTCTGTTACCACATGCAAATAAATTTAAGCTCGCTACTTTATTAAAAACATATATTAATATGTACCTTGAGCAAGGGATTAAAGAGTTGGATCAAGAAACTGTCGAAGAAATATTTCTAGATTTGCAAGAAATTGTCCGTGAACAACCTATTCAATTACCTGCTGAGTTTGCCTTTTTAGGACGAGCGGCATCAATTGGTGTAGGTGTCCTTACAATCATTGATCCTGATATAGATTTCATGGAATTAGGAAAACCAGTTGTCATGACTTGGCTTGAAGAAAATGATGAAGACCAAGGTAGTCTTCAAATGCAAGTTTTAAAAGATTCTGTGAAACCTTTGCTGTCCATTCCTCGTAATATAAATGAATGGCTAGAATCTCCAACTTACCAAAGGAGGTCTGAGGAAAGACGGCAATGGCGTTCATTTGATCACCAACGATACATGCTTTTAATGATTGGATCTTCAATATCCTTTTTGTTTATGTTATCCTTTTTACTAATATCTGTATTAATTGATCATTCTTTGCTACAAATGATCACAATAGTATTGACGATTGTCTCATTTATCTTTAGCTTAGTAACCTTCCTACTTCATAAACGGTGGGTGAATAATTATAGAAAATAAAACCATTTAGGAGGTTTTTTATTATGGCGAATTTATTAAAAACAGGTTTCTTGTTAGGATTAGGTGCTGCTGTTTCCAGTAAAGAAAGAGTTGATAAGTATGTGGATGACCTTCTTGCTAAAGGAAAGGTTACCCCAAAAGAGGCGGATGAATTGTATCAATCTCTTCTAAAAAAAGGAGAGGAAACGGAAGAACAATGGAATAGTCGCACAAAAGAAAAAATGCGTTCTGTCATGGAAGATTTGAATATTGTTTCTAGAGATGAGTTCATTGGATTAAAAGAGAAAGTGGAAATTCTCGAAAAAAAGATAATAGAACTCGAAACAGTAAAGCCTGAACAGAAAAATGATGAACAAGAATAGTACAAAAAGTATTAAAACGACAGCTTTATTGCTGTCGTTTTTTTATATGTAGAAATAATTTACCAAGGATAAATAAAGACGATACTTATCATGATAAAAATAATGAAATATACAAAAGTACCATAAGAATCGAATTTAATACGAATAACAAAAGGAGCAGATTAATCATGAAAAATAATGAATATCATTCTGGGGATCATGTTTATGTCATTCAACGCAACCCCCACACACAATCTGTTGCACATATCCAAGGAGCCAATATCGTTGAAAATCCATATCACCCTGGTGAACTCTCTCTCTTCTTTATGGATGAATATTATCCTTTAACGGACGATTTCGCAATTTACTCAAGCTATGATGAGGCAGAAGAAGAATATAATCACTCTTTTTATGATCAAAATGAGAACGACACCAGTAATCCTATTCAAGAGGGTTACGATTTATGATAGAGCCTTTCGTTCCTCAACTCGTCTATATAGAACCAGGAGCGCTCGAGTATCCGTTAGGAAAACAACTGAAAATAAAATTTGAAAAAATGGGTATTGAAATAAGAAAAACAACTTCTCATAATCAAGTAAGAAATATTCCAGGAAAAAACGATTTACAGAAATATCGAAATGCAAAATCTACACTTGTAGTTGGTATCAGAAAGACACTGAAATTTGATACATCTAAACCATCAGCTGAATATGCTATTCCACTAGCTACTGGTTGCATGGGTCACTGTCAATATTGTTATCTACAAACAACAATGGGCAGTAAACCTTATATTCGCACGTATGTAAATGTCGAAGAAATTCTTTCAGCTGCCGAAATGTATATGAAAGAAAGAGCCCCAGATGAAACAAGGTTTGAAGCTGCCTGCACATCTGATATCGTTGGAATCGATCATTTAACACATTCATTAAAAAAAGCCATTGAGTATTTCGGAAAATCAGATTATGGAAAACTACGTTTTGTAACAAAATATCATCACGTTGACCACTTGTTAGATGCTGCTCACCAAGGAAAAACGAGATTTCGTTTTAGCATCAATGCAGATTATGTCATTCGTAACTTTGAACATGGGACATCTCCACTCATTGAAAGAATTAAAGCAGCAGTCAAAGTAGCTGAAGCAGGATATCCTCTCGGGTTTATTGTCGCACCAATTTACTTACACGAAGGATGGGAAGAAGGATATTTACAAATGTTCCAATTGCTTGACGAACATTTACCGAAACACATTCGAAATGATCTGACCTTCGAATTGATCCAACACCGATTTACCAAACCAGCTAAACGGGTGATACAAAAAAATTATCCGATGACAAAGCTAGAGTTGAATGAAGAAAAAAGAAAGTACAAATGGGGGAAATACGGAATAGGAAAGTATGTTTATCAAAAAAACGAACAAGACGATATCCAACAGCACTTACACAATTATCAGCAACAATACTTCCCTGAATCCACGATAGAGTACTTTACATGAAGCAAGGTTTTACGAAGCATTTTGGGGAACTTTCATTTATATCTAAAAACAGGCTCCCCCTTTCATTTAAGTGAGGTAGCCTGCTTTTCTTTATTTTCTAGCTTTCTGATGACTTTTTTTACTGTGTTTTTCTTGCTCTGCTTCTTGTTTAATTTCTGCTAAGTGTACTTGATACCAAATAAATCCCCAATATGCCCCTATTGCAAGGAAAACCAATAAGTAAAGACCACTTCTTAGTAATTCTCCTTGTGTGAGAAAAAGGGTGAAATCAAAGCGAAAAGAGATAATAAATGTCACAACCATATACAACAACCAGAGTTTTATAGCAAAATGATAAAGCCCCTCTTTTATTATAAACTCTTTTCTACCTTCATCTACTCGGGCTCTCATCCGTTCTTTTCGTTTAGACAATCTAATTTTCCTCCTAAATAACAAAACTCCACTTAATCGATTATTATACTCTAGCTCGTATTTTACATGAAATATTTAAAAGCATCTAGACTAGTTTTTAGGAGATCAGAATCGGGTCTTGCATAATGATAGGAATATCATTCCCATCTACTGGCTTACTGATTATAAATCCTTGAATCCCATCACATTCATGTCGCTTCAAGAAAGGTATGACATCCTTGTTTTCTATACCTTCTGCAATAACATACATCCCTAACTTCCTAGTTAAATGAATAATTGTTTCAACGATAGCGGTATTTACTTTATTCACAGGGATATCATTCATAAAGGAACGATCTATTTTCACAAAATCAGCTGGAATTATTTTCAAATAATTCAGCGAAGAATATCCTGTTCCAAAATCATCTAAAGCAATTCTACAACCTAATTTCTTCAGGCCATTAATCGTATCAAGGCTCGTTTCAATATGATACATTAATACTGTTTCTGTAATTTCAAATTCTATTTTCTTCGGTGTAACATTAAATTTTTCGATTAACAAACTTACTTCCTCAACGAACGTACTTTTTCTTATTTGATTTGCTGATAAATTTATCGACATTTCCAGATCAAGACCGTCATTTTCCCATTTTTTTAATTGAGCAAATGATTCTTGAATGATCCATTCACCTAAAGGGATAATATACCCCGTTTCTTCTGCAATAGGAATAAAATCTAACGGTGGAATTCGCCCTTTCTTTGGATGGTTCCAACGAATCAGAGCTTCAACAGCTACAATCTTATCTTTTTTTAAGTCGTACCTTGGTTGATACTGCAAATAAAACTCTTGATTTTGCAAACCTCTTTTCAAATCATGTTCTAGCTTAAATGAGTCTATTGTCTGATGGCGTTCCTTGAGATAAAATTCGATACTATTCCCTGCTTCTTCTTTCGCTAAATACATTGCTATATCAGCATGCTGGAAAAGAGTGTGAAGATCCCTTGAGTCCTCAGGAAAAATCGAAATTCCTATACTTACATCAACTACAATGTGCTGTCCGTCTAAAAAATATGGTTTACTTAGCTCTTTATTCGTAAATTCTAATACTTCATGTAATTTTGCAAATGATGTCATATTACCATATAGAATGCTGAATTCATCTGCGCCATTACGATACACGCTAATTTGCATTTTTTCAGATAAAAGTTTTAGTCTTTTTCCAACTTGTTTCAACAATTCGTCTCCAATATGATGCCCAAAAGTATCATTTACCGTTTTAAAACGGTTAAGATCTATAACAATCAACGCCACTTTTGTATCATTTTTCTCTGCGGTCATGAGAAGATGTTCTGCGTCTTTTGTTAAACTAAAACGATTGCGTAGCCCTGTCATGAAATCATATTGTACTAAGTATTCTAAGTCCTCTTCGTGTTTTTTTCGTTGATTTATATTTAAAAAGAACACTGACGCCCCTACGTCCGTTGGAAAAACCCTCACATCAAACCATGATGATTGTGCCTTATAATACTCTTCAAAATATTGGTTTTGATGATTTTGTTTTGCGTCCAACAACGCTGGAAAGAGTTTTGTTTTCTTTCCTTCTGGGAATTCCTCCCAAAGATTTTTCCCAATTAAATTTCCTTCTTTTCTCCCTAACATTTTCGTTGCCTCATTATTCACATACGTTAAACGAAAATCTCCGTCTATCGAAAAAAAAGCATCAGTGAAACTTTCAAGAATTTTTCTCGAATTAATCAGTGTGTCTATCCTACGCTTTTTCTCATCAAGTAACTTATCATGAATCTGTTCATTTTTATTAAAATAATATCTTATTAATGCAAATAATAAAATAGACGTCACAATAACATAACCAATACCTTTTGTCGTTTGTATTAAAATAGCTGTACTAGAATTCCCAAATAATGAAGCAACTAATCTATCCGAAAAAGTTATCCACAAGACTCCCAAAGCAAGGTACAGTATCGTGATTTTTAATGCCGCTTGGTTAATTGTAAACAATGATGACATTCATTTACACTTCCTTTTTTTTGAGATTTGTGTCCGTAAAAGAAGTTTCACTATGCGAAACCTGGAAAAGCATGGCGAAAATAGACACAAATTATGTCAATATTGATTCTAAATATTCAGTCTTATTATACTATTTTTTTTACATTTTGTAACGTGTATCACAATTAAATAGTTTAAATGAAGGATATCTTTAACATTTTTGTTGATACAGAGAGTTTTTTCATAGTACTTCGTCAGATATATCCCACCCTCTCCCCGAACGAACCGCTAGTCTTCAGAAAAGAGCATGAACTTCAACAATAAGGTTCGAATCGCTTCGACGTAGGCAACGAATAGAATGTAATTGAAAAAAACAACTGTCTCAAAAACCATTCTAAATTTAAAACGAGTCAGGATATATTCACCTGACTCGTTTTTCTATACCATTTCCCATTTATACTTTTAGAACATAATCTTATTATTTATACTTAAATTGATATTCCACTGCGTCCCCTACAGGTTCATAGCCAATTTTCATGTAAATTGAGTTTGATGTAGGATTTTTTGCATTTGTATTTAAACTGCAAAATTTAAACCCTTCATTCAACATTCTTTCGCTTAATGCACCGACACATGTTGTTGCATACCCTTTTCGTTGATACTCTTCAGGAGTGTAAACGAAATTTACTACAACTCCATTTTTTAATTCTCTCGCTCTTTTCGCCATTGAAACTGGTGTGCAATTTTCATCTCTCCAAAGAAACACTTGGTTGTTTCTTATTTCTTTAATGACTGTTTCTTCTAATAAAGGGTGTTCTTTCAAACCTAATGCCTCTTTTTCAAATTCCTCTGTCCACGACATAACCAATGCGATATCATCTTCTGTTGCATAAGTAAGTCTGCCCTGATTACGAGGGTATTTTTGCAAATGTTTCAGTTGATATATATTTTGGGTCAATTTCTCTTCTGCATATGCACCTGTCAACTTTGTCCATTCCTCTGCAAACGTTTTAGCAGTGTCTGTGCAACCAATCACTCCTGGAAGAGTCATCTCGTGAGCATGTATCCATTTCGCCGTTTCTTTCAGAGCATCTAAATGACCACAAATAATTAGATTTCTAGGTGGTGTTCTTACCGCAACAACTGTGACTTTGTCATTGTTATCTTGGCCTAGGATCATAACATTGTTTTTATTGATAGAACTCGAAGACGATTCATCTTTTGATAATTGCCTTAGCACTCCAAGAGGAAGGTTATGATTCGCTTCTTTTCGAATAAGAAAATCTTCTGCGATTTCAAGCATCTTTGAGGCCGAGTCAAAACGAGTAAAATACATGCTTATTCCTCCTCACACATATAGTCTAGAAACTTATATTACTAGACAATTGCCTTCTCCATTCTTACAAATAAATATTCTTCTCCATTTAATATATTGAGGGATCTGTTTACTGTTTGGAAGCCTTGCTTTTCAAATAATCGAATGGCCCTTTGATTAAATTCAGGTATATCCACTAGTAATTTTTTTGGCTCATACCATTCTATCGCTGTTTTAATTGCATACTCAGCAAACGAATACCCTTTACCTTTACCTACTAAATCAGGGTGAAGGCCTATATTAATTTCTACCTCATGTATATTCAATGGATCAAAGGTAAAATAACCGACCAAACCTTCGCCTTCATAAATAGCAGCATAGTGATTCCATTTGAATGGATTCAAAAATTCATCCAAATCATCTAAGTTGTTTTGAATATTATAAAATGAAAGATTGTCATTATATTCCCACTCAACTATTTCTAGTGCCGCCTCATTTGTCATCCATTTCCACTGAAACATGTAACTCCTCCTAATACAACTTAAACTCTTCGTTTATTATTTTACAATGTATTTAAATATGATCTACATTAATTATTACCGTATTAGAAAATGTAAAGACATTGTTTCTTTCTAATTTCATTATACATCGATCTGCTCATAGCTTCATCCATTAATTACTATTTGAACGTTAAAAAAACCCCCTCGAAATTTCTACAGGGGAACAAAGAATGTTTTAATCCATTTTTAAAGCATCACTTTTTTGCTTCTATAAAACGAAGACACTCTCAATTAGTAATTAAGAATGTCTTCGTTATTCCCTAGTGTTCGTTTATCATTATCGGCATTGAAAAGAACGAATTAGCCTAGTATCTAATCCCATATACACCCATCTAAACTGCCTTGGCCTCCATCTATACCCTGCTACAGACGTCCGTCCGATAAATGTAGGCCAAAACCAAAACCTACGACCATCATCTAAAATGACATACGTATAACGGTATAAACACCGTCTAAAGGCACCAGGATCGACGGCGAAAACTCCAACTTCTTGTTCCACGCCAAGCGGTGGTCTTCCTGGCGGGGGACCAGGAGGTGGACCATCTTGCCCAAAACCTGGAGGGCCAATGGGCGGACGTGGACCATATTGTTGGGGCCCCCCATATGGAGGTCCAAAACCAAACAATGAACCAATCGCTCCTAATCCTTGAGGAGTGGGTTGAGAAGGAAGTAACCAGCTTAATTGACGTTGATCTTGCACGATCTCCTCTCCTTTCTTTTTCTATTCTCTACATTCTATGTTCACTTAAAATCATGGTGCTTGCCTATTTATCTTCGAATTGTGAGACCTAAAAAAACTCTACTTAAAGCCATGTGCGCTTTAAGTAGAGTGAAACCCATCGCAAATTTACAAATCAATCATGCCTTCTTGATTTTGATCCGTTGTAATGATTGGGTTACCTTTTGTTACGACAAGTGTATGTTCATATTGTGTAGAAATAGTCTTATCTCTCGTTCTCGCAGTCCAACCATTATCATCCATTTTAGACTGCCAATCTCCAATATTTATCATTGGTTCTATTGTAATGACCATTCCCTCTTTCAACCGTTGCCCTTTTCCACCTTTTCCAAAGTGAGGAATATTTGGTTCTTCATGAATCGTCGGTCCAATACCGTGTCCAGCAAAATCTCTTACAATGCCATAACCGTAAGGCTCAATAAACGACTGAATCGCCGCTCCTATATCTCCCACACGATTCCCAGCAACAGCCTGCTCAATTCCTTTGTAAAGCGCTTCTTCCGTGACTCGATTTAATTGTTTAATTTCATCAGACACTTCGCCTACCTCGTATGTCCATGCCGAGTCTGCCAAACCACCGTTAAGATCAACAACAAAATCCATCGTCACAACGTCTCCTTCTTTTAATGGTTGATTTCGAGGAAAACCATGGCAAATTTCATCGTTTATAGATGCACAAGTGGCGTAAGCATAACCAAGATAGCCTTTTTGAGCAGGTTTTGCACCATGTTTCTTTAATGTTTTCTCAACAAATGCATCTAATTCAAGCGTTGTTACACCTGGTCTTACCATCGTTGCTAATTTACGGTGGATACTAGCAACCAATACTCCTGCTTCTTTCATTAATTCAATTTCTCGATCTGATTTTCTTTGAATCATTGCATATAAACTCCTTTATAAGTAAGTAATGGATTAAGATATGATTTTTTCTAGAAGCTTGTGATGATTATTTATTAAATTTCCAATGAGTAAACTTTGTAGCTATTCTCGATCTTTATTTTTAAAAGTAAAACTGTATCGCCTTTCATCATACCAATATACGGCTCTTTCATTCAACTTATTAGTCGTGGTTCGTTAAAACCTTAATTACAAAACGTGTAAACCTCTCCAACTAAATCGATTAATTTTGCATGGAAATTTAGAGCTAAGTTTTGTTGAATGATATCAGATTTCAGAACCTTTTCTTTAACCACCCCCCATTTTTCTTTGATCTCGTTTATAATCATATTAGATCGGTTAAATTTTGCAAGGAAGGTGAACGAAATGATCAAACTCATTCCATTTACAAGAGACCACTTTTCCTATTTAAAATATTGGCTTAACGATACATCACCTGCTTTTTTAATGAAATGGGGAGGAGTCACATTTCAATTCCCCTTAACAGATGAACAACTTCATTCATATATAACTAATGTTAACGAAAAAAATAATGAAGCCTTCCTTTTCACAGTTATTAAAAAAAATTCATGTCGACCGATTGGACACGTGGCATTAAGAAAAATTGACCATATACACCACTCCGCAAGAATTGGTAAACTTCTTATTGGAGAAGAACAAGATAAAAAGCAAGGGTTTACACCAATTATTCTTGATCAAATATTACATTTTGCATTTGAAACATTACAATTACATAGAATATCTCTTGGAGTTTTTGAGACGAATCCTCATGCCCACAAAATCTATCGTCGCTATGGATTTAAAGATGAAGGATTTTTTCGAGACTTCAGACTCGTCGATTCAGAGTATTGGGGAATGTACGAAATGAGTTTGTTACAAGATGAGTGGCAACAAAAGCAAGTAAACTGCTCGTTTGAATAATGTGAAAGTCTCTGAAAGATAACAAAACCATTTCGAATAATGACAATCTCTTTTCATAACATTAAATAACATCAAAAGGTATTGAACCTCCATGTCTAGGCTGATACGATTGGCATCGTTGAACTAGGAAACACAAAAAGGAGGTTTTCATATTATGAAAACAAACAAATCAAATCGATCGTTTCAACGATTCGGCGTCTCAGCTGTTGTAGTCGGTGCCATTTTATTTTCAGGCACACAAGTAGGTGCAGCAAGTAATGATAAAGAATTGGGAGACAAACTATTATATACTGGAAAAAATCACGATCATGTCATTGAACTCAAAGAATTGCTTGAAGACAATGACTTCCTTGAGAAAAAGGAAAGTCACGAGTGGAGCAATGAGTATAATGAATCAACAGCTAAAGCCGTACAAGAATTCCAAGAAAAATACGACTTGTTAGTAGACGGTCTTACGGGGATTCAAACAGCTGCAGCCCTTTCAGGACTTGAAAAAGGGGACGAAGGGGACCTTGTATTAGCCCTTCAAGAAGACCTTGCTGAGTTAGACTACTATGAGTATAACCTAGATGGAATATTTGGTCCTTTGACCGAAGAAGCATTGATTAATTATCAAAACGATGAAGACGTGGAAGATAATGAAGGTGTTGCTGGGCCATATACTTATTCAGCTTTAAAAGACATGACAAGCAGGTATAACCCTAACATTGAAGCACCACAATCAGAAGTAGCAACATCAAATCAAGAAAATGAATCAAGTAGTTCAAATGAACCTAGTTCTTCAAATGAATCTACAGAAGAAAATAACTCAAACGAACCTAGTTCTTCCAATGAATCTGCGGAATCTAGTTCTTCCAATGAATCAACGGAATCTAGCTCTTCAAATGAGTCAAACGAATCTAACAGCTCAAATAACGATGCTGAAACGACAATGAACTTAGAAGCAACTGCCTATACTGCAGATTGTGAAGGCTGTTCAGGTATCACTTATACAGGAATTGACCTTAGAAATGATCGAGACAAAAAAGTTGTTGCTGTTGATCCGAATGTTATTCCACTAGGATCAATTGTTGAAGTAGAAGGTTACGGACAAGCTGTTGCAGGAGACATCGGTGGTGCGATTAAAGGCAATCGAATTGACTTACACGTACCAACAAAAGATGAAGCTTTTGCATTCGGAAGACAAAATGTAGAAGTAACAATTATTGAAACACCATAACTAGTTCATAAAACAAGGTACCTCCTTATTGGAGTTACCTTGTTTTTATTTAAGCTCTTAACACATTTCTAAGTGAGATTTTTCTCATAAACCTTCAAATGTTGATAAATTAATTTTAACAAAGGTGTTTCTACCCCTGTTCTTTCAGCTAAAAGTAATAAATACCCTTGCAAATGATCCGCTTCAATACGATGGCCTTTTTCAATGTCTCTCAACATAGAAGATTTCATTCTATCATCTAATTGCTCTACGATTGCCATCTGTTTTTCTACGATACCCTCCGCAATCGGTGCTCTCGCTTCTTCCATTGTCAGCCTTACTTCTTCGAATAACTGTTGTATATACGTGCGTCCTTCTAATGTATCTCGAATCGGTCCTACAGGAGCACGCATGAGAGAAGTTATACCAGATACTGTTGTAATAAATAAATATTTATGCCATAAATCTTGCTCGATATGGTCACTAAGTCTAAATGTCGCTTTTGTACCGGAAAACAGCTCATTTAATTGATTAATTCGTTCCGTTTTTACTCCGGACATTTCACCAAATGCTAATTCATGCTTCTCACTCGTTTGAATGATGTGTCCTTTTTCATTCAATGTGGATTCAATAAAACATAAACCACCTACAACTTGCTCTTTTGAAACATACGTATATAGGTCCTCAATATGTTCTATGCCATTCAATAGAGGTATGACGATTGTATAATCACGAATAAACGGTTCCACAGCTTCCATTGCCTCTTTAAAATGGTATGCTTTCGTTGCAACAAAAACGATATCAAATGGACTATCTTCTTGTTGATCAGATCGAATCGTTGAGGGTTTTAATCTGACATCTCCATGGACACTTTTTATAATTAAACCTTCCTCTTTCAATTGTTTCTCTCTCTTCTCTCGAACGAGAAACGTGACATCCACTCCTTTCTCTAATAATCGTCCACCGAAATATCCTCCTGTAGCACCTGCACCTAAAACTAATGTTTTCATAATAATAAGCCTCCTTTTAACCACACGATGATGAATTCAACAAAAAAGAGAAAACTCCTTTAAAAGTTTTCTCTTTAAGAATTATTTATTATCCTTGTCTTACTTCCGGTTCATCATTTGGCGATACTTTTAACTTTTCTTTATTGAATAACATAAACAAAATAAAGAGCATCGATATACTAAACGCAATATAAAACAACTGACCACTTACGATATCGTATAAAAATGCAAAAAGAAGAGGTCCTATTATTCTACCCATACTATCTGCAGAGAATTGAAGTCCAGAAGCGTAACCTGAACGATTACCGCTAGCCCTCGTAATCAACGATAGAGATAATGTTCGAATAACTGCATTCCCAACAACAAATAGAA
This sequence comes from Salipaludibacillus daqingensis, assembly GCF_029891575.1. Taxonomy (GTDB): domain Bacteria; phylum Bacillota; class Bacilli; order Bacillales; family Salisediminibacteriaceae; genus Salipaludibacillus; species Salipaludibacillus daqingensis. Next base: position 710,619 of record NZ_JARZHF010000001.1, read on the forward strand.
TTAAATAAATAGCTGCAAAAAACATGTTAAAGAAAATGGCCATGAATAAAAAGGCAAGTCCTGAAGCTAATTGACCAACAATAATCCATCTGTATTCTGTTCCTGTTTTAACTTTTCTAAGCAATCCACCTTGAACAAGGGCTAAAATGACACCACTAATAAAAAATAATCCGCCCATTTCTGTAGGAGTCATTGCAATCATATCAATCCCGTAGATCTGAAACACACTTTCTAAACCGGCTAATAAAAAGGAAGCACTAAAACTCATGATGAGTAAGACTTTTAACGTTCCACCAGTTGGAATGGTTAACGTAGGCAGGAACTTTCGATTATGTTCAGCCTCTACCTTGATCCATTTAGCATCATCTAGATTTTTCCATGCAAACGGCACAAGTACAAGCATAATCCCTCCAGCTAAAAAGAAAGGTACACCAAAGCCAAATACACTAAGAAGTCCGCCGGATGCCGGACCAATGATAAAACCTACCCCGATAGACATCCCTACCAAACCTAAATTACGATTTCTCGTTTCATCATCAGAAATATCTGAAATGGTTGACATGGCAGCAGCATACAACGCACCTGCAAACACACCACTCAGGGCTCTTGCTATGTACATCATCATTAGTGAATCAAGAAATAAACCAAATAATATAAACCCAAGAGCATACCCAAACAGTCCGAGCATTAATATACGCCGTCTTCCGTGACGGTCGGCCCAATGCCCCCATGTTGGTGATGTTAAAAAAGAAGCCAATGAATAGATCGCCAGTAAACCACCAATATGACCGGCACGGCTACTAACATCCGTCACAACTTCTGGCAAGACTGGAATAACCATACCGAATCCTGCATAAACTAAAAATTGAATGATTAAGATAATACTTAATGTTTTTTTCATAATGCTTCCCCCATCTGCCCCCTCGTAATTTCTAACACGATCATAGTTGAATCATACCATAGACTAGTTTTCTCAAACACCCATTTTCATTCGACGTATGTCAGATAATATATTATGCTATGAGAGAAAGTATTGGCTAATAGGAGGAGAAATATGACAAAATTTTATCAAGAAAAATTAAACTTTCATCAACCTGAATCTATTGAAGATTTTTTTCTTGAACTAACAGAAGAAGATATCACATCAGTTGCTCAACTAGAAGATTGGCTTATACGTCAATCGGATCTTTACGATGCATTGGAAGAGGGCCTTACAGGACATTACATAGACTTTCAATCTCAAAGTGATTCTGAAACTGCAAAAAAAGCATTCGAACATGATCAACAAGTTATCGTACCTTTAGTTAAAAAATATGAAGCTTTATTAGATGAAAAGTTTCTTTCCAGTCCTTTTATAAGTCAATTAGATCAAAATGAATTCAAACAATTTATTAAAAGTAAAAACAATGCAAAAGCTTTATTTCGCGAAGAGAATATTTCACTCGAAGTAGAAGAAGACCGCTTAGCTACTAGTTATTTTGAGCACACCGGGGCTATAACGGTTAATTGGAAAGGCGAGGAGAAAACATTGAGTGAAATATCAGCTTATACACAAGATGCCGATCGAGAAACAAGAAAAAACGCCGTGCAACTTTCTGCAGAATCGTTTCTTTCGAAAGAATCTGAGTTGCAAGAGATTATGAGCGAATTGATTCAACTTCGTCAGAAAAAAGCTGAAAATGCCAACGAAAAAAATTATCGCGATTATATGTTTAAGAAATATGAACGCTTTGATTATACACCTGAAGATTGTAAACAATTAGCTGAATCGATTCGAAAACATGTCACCCCTTTAAAAGATAAAATTCAGCAAGAGCACAAACAGAAATTAAATATCGACACATATCGCCCCTGGGACACTAATGGAGTAGCAAAAGGATTAAAACCTTTGAAACCATTTGAAAATAGAAATGAACTTGTTCAAAAATCAGCTGCGATTTTCTCTAATCTCGACAGTCGTTTCGAAGAATTATTAACAACAATGGATAACAGAGGTATGCTTGATTTAACAACACGAAAAGGCAAAGCACCTGGAGGATTTTGTGCTCCTTTACCTATCTCTCAATTATCGTTTATTTTTATGAATGCATCCACTACTCATGATGATATGATTACCCTCCTCCATGAAATGGGACATTGCATTCATAATGATTTCAAAAAAGACATTTCTCTTAGTGAGTATCGTGACACACCAATGGAATCATCTGAATTGGCAAGCATGTCGATGGAACTGCTAACGATGGACCAATGGGAGTTATTTTATAAAAATAAAAATGACCTTGTTCGAGCTAAACAAGATCAATTAAAAGGTATCATCGAATTTTTACCGATGGGGATGGTAGTTGATCAATTTCAACACTGGTTATATGAAAACCCTAACCATACTCCAGAAGAGAGAAATGAAAAATTTGCCGAACTTCAAAAGGAACTTAATTCAAATGTGGTGGATTGGTCTGGATATGAGAAGTGGTCTGAAACAATGTGGCTAAAAATTCTCCATATTTTCGAAGTGCCTTTTTACTTTATTGAATATGTGATTGCGCAACTAGGTGCCGTGCAAATGTATAAACAATATCGCAACAATCCTGAGTTAGCACTGTCAAATTATAAAAAAGCACTTACTTTAGGAGCTTCGAAGTCGCTAACTGAAGTTTACGAAGCAGCAGGCATAAGGTTTGATTTCTCTGAAGAGATGATTAAAGACTTAATGAATTTTGTGGAAGACGAACTATCTTCATTACAAGTTTAATGCAGAATTTGAGCCCGGTTACAAACAGCAACTTCGACATCAAGATATCCGAGTTATGCTCCAATTCCATGCTTTAAAAGAAAATAATAAAATCCCTTGCAAAAAGGTGCAAGGGATTTTATTCTGTAAAGCTCTAATAAGCTCCGCGTATATGTTCATGAACTTCGTTTTCATAAAACTCTTTAAGCCGATTCATCTCTAACTGACTGAATTTCTTCCCTTCGATTGCTTTAATGTTATCATCCACTTGTCTGACATTTCTAAACCCTGGAATAACGGATGAAATCGCATGGTGTTGCAAAATCCATCTTAAAGCAGCTTGAGTCATATTGCCTCGACCATCAGCAATCCATGAGACATCGTTGCTTAGTTCGACCCCTTTTTCAAAAGGAAGTCCACCAAACGTTTCCCCTACATTGAATTGTTGCCCATCTCGATTAAATTTCCGATGATCATCGTCCTGAAAAGCATGATCACTAGTGAATTTCCCTGTAAGTAATCCACTTGCCAGAGGTACTCTAGCTAAAATTCCAACACCTCGTTCAATTGCAGCAGGAAATAGCTCAGAGACTGGTTTTTGTCTAAATAAATTGAAAATAACTTGAAGAGCTCGAACATTTTCGTTCTGCATGGATATAAGACCTTCTTCAACTGTTTCTACACTGACACCATAGTAGCGAATTTTTCCTTCTGCTTGAAGTTTGTCTAATACATGAAATACTTTTCCATCTTTTAATATTTCTATTGGAGGGCAATGAATTTGATAAAGATCTAAGCGATCCCTTTTCAATCGACGAAGGGTATTTTCCAAATATAGCCTTACAGAATCCTCAGAGTAGGTAGCTGGATCATGAATGTCACCAGCACGACAAAACTTTGAAGCAACATAGATCTCATCTTCTTTTCCTTTTGTTGCTTTCGCTATTAGTTCTTCGCTATGACCATCACCGTATACATCTGCTGTATCAAAAAAATTCACCCCGTGTTCCATCGCTCTCTGCAAACCTGCTAAAGCATCTGTATCATTCGTATTCCCCCAAGCACCACCAATTGCCCAAGTACCAAAACTTAATTCACTGATCTTCAATTCAGTATTTCCAAGTCTACGATAATTCATTGGAACCTCCCTGTCTGCTTTATAGATTAACTATAGTCAAAATTTAATACGCTTTCAATTGATTTGAACACTTTTTAGTCATTATGTGTCTTTTTTATGAAGTAACTTTTTTTCTAATTCTTTAAACGCTTCGATAAACTCAGCAGGGTCTTCTTTTACAATATAAGTAAAAACTCCTTGGCTTGTGTGAATAAAAAGTGTTCCTTCTTCCCCACTTTTTAATTCTCTATATGACATGTCAAACACTTTATCTGCTGGAAATTCCCTATGTTGAGTAATTAGTTTATCTTCATATAAATACAACGTCCGTTCATACTCTACATTTTTTTGTTCTATGCTGTTGATTTCTCGTCGAACCTTATAATAAGGATGAGTAGCAAGTGCTTTCATTTTATTCTCCTTCCTCGGTTAAACCATCTCCTACACATTCGTTTACGATTTAAAGGGATATGTGTTTCATCTTAATCTAAAAACAAATGAACATCAAAAAAATTCTATTATTTTCTTTATAAAAACACTTCACACACATCATATTATGGTTTAAAATTACGTTATAATTAGATAAACTACGTTATATTCTTTTAATCATCTAATATGAATTTATATGATCAAATACATCAATATACAGGTTTATTTGATGGATTTTTACTGAAGGAGGATCTGCAAAATGAAAAAAACATTTGTTGGATTCAGTCTCGTATTTTTCTTTGCTATCGTTGGACATTATTTAACTTAATTCATCTAAAATACACGCACTCGTATAACTTACGAGTGCTTTTTTATTTGCTTAAGTTTATTTTAAATTTTAATTTCATTGCTCTGTTATCGTTCAGTTTTGATTTTAAAACTCAACTTAATAAAGCTTATTTCATAAACAATATGGAAATAACATTACGTTTCTCGAAATATTTGTTAGAATATATTTCAATGCGTGTTTAAGAGAAAGGACTTACTTATGATTAAAAAAAACAAAAATGAAAGTTCCCCAACATTTTATTACGGTTGGTATATTGTATTAATTGGTGCCATGAGTTTGTTTTTCTCTGGACCAGGTCAAACTTATTCCAATGCAGTATTCATAGATTACTATATATTAGATTTCAACTGGGAACGCTCACTAGTTTCAGGAATATATTCAGCCGCAACCCTTGCAGCTGGGTTTCTTCTTTTTCTCGTCGGTTCTAGTATCGATCGTTTTGGCCAACGGACCGTATCTTTAACTGTTAGCATTTTACTCGCTGCCGCATGTTTTTGGAACAGTATCGTCATGAATCCCTTTATGCTTTTTATAGGTTTCTTTTTAATTCGTCTACTTGGTCAAGGTTCTATGACACTAGTCCCAAATACACTTATTCCCCAATGGTTTATTGAAAAAAGAGGTCGAGCATTTAGTTTAATGATGATTGGTGGATTTATTAGCTCCACTTTATTCCCTCCTTTTAATGCATTACTCATTTCCAACTTCGGTTGGGAAAATGCTTGGAGAATATTAGGAACAATGATCCTCGTCTTTTTTGTTCCTATCGTCTACTTCTTTATGAAAAACAAGCCGGAAGACATTGGACTTCTTCCTGATAATAAACAATTAGATAAAAATGGAAATGATACATCACCTCGTTTAGCCAATGATGTTTCCTTCACATTAAGAGAAGCCATGCGAACGAGGCAATTTTGGCTTTTGCTCCTCTGTGTTGGCATCCCATCTATGGTTAACACTGGACTGACATTTCACCTCGTTTCCATTTTAGGAGGAAGTGGTTTAAGTACTGCCGCATCAGCTTTTATTTTAAGTTTGATGGCTATGGTCGGATTTCCAGTAACAATGCTCGCTGGATTCGTTCTTGAGAAAATAAAGGTTCATTATATGTTTGCATTTGTTTTTGTTGGACAATTTATCTTTATTATAACGCTCTATTTCACGGATTCTTTTGCATGGGCGATTGCATTCGGATTAATATGGGGATTGATCGGTGGCATAGAAAGAATTGTGATCTCGATTATTTTCCCTGATTATTTTGGTAGACATCACATAGGAAGCATCAAAGGAATTGCAACAACGATGACTGTCGCAGGATCTGCGTTCGGTCCTCTTCCCTTTGGCATTGCCTATGATGTCTTTGGAGGATATAATGAGATTTTGCTTATCATGATGATATTTCCTGCAGTAGGTATGATTGCTAGCTTATTATCACCGAAACCAAAGAAAAAACCTTCTTTATAATACGCCTAACAAGAAATTACAACTCTTACTTGCTATAATAGCAGTTGATTCAATTAAAATGTTACGAAAGGCTGTGGAAAAAGATGGATATTTTCACCGTACCTGATCCTTCAGACAGTGGAATGGGCTATGCTTATATCGTTATGACCTTTGTCTTTATTGCTGCATCATTTACAGTCTATAAATTAAAAAAGTCGTCCCAAAAAGGAAAACAAAAAGAAAAAGAAGAACCGAAATCATATGAGATGTATGACCCTAAAGATAGATCAAAGTGAGAATAACAGTTTGAGCCCCCTAAAATTGGGTGGCTCTTTCTTAACTTGATTATCGTGAACCATTTTTTCTGCGGGACTTGACTGCAAAACACGAGCGTGTATCTTTCAAAACCGACACGAAACAATTAACTATCCACTATGATAAAAAGAAGAAAATGCATTTTATTACAACATGGGAGTGATATATTTTATGGGCGAACCGTTTATAAATAAAAGCAAATCTACGTTAGCTCTTGAAGAGTGGCAACAGTTAGAACCAAATCTTGTTGTCGGTTTTACAACGAAACATGGTGGGGAAAGCTCTTTTCCTTTTGAAACGAATAATTTAGGTTTGCATGTTGGGGATAATCCTCAACAGGTAAGATCCAATCGCAGAGAGCTTTCTAAAGAACTCCATTTCTCTGCTGAAAAATGGGTGTGCGCCGAACAAGTTCATGGAGATCAAATCGTTAAAGTCACAGATAAGCTTTCAGGTCAAGGTGTCCTTGATTACGAAGATAGCATCAAAAGTACAGACGGGTTTTATACGAACAAAGATAACATATTACTTACGTTATGTTACGCTGACTGCGTACCAATTTACTTCTTTTCTCCCGATCACCATATGATCGGAATTGCTCACGCAGGCTGGAAAGGAACTGTGAAAAACATTTCCGGAAAGATGATTCAGCTGTGGGATATGATGGAAGATATTTCTCCTTCTAATGTGCAAGTAGTTATTGGTCCTTCGATCGGTTCCTGTTGTTATGTTGTTGATGAAAAAGTCATAAAAGAAGTAAATGAAGTACTTGAACACATTTCATCAGAGGTAACTCCTTACAAAGAAGTTACGGAAGGACAGTATCTTCTTGATTTAAAAACATTGAATAAATTATTACTACTTCATGCTGGAGTAGAAGAAATGAATGTGAATGTTTCAACTTTGTGTACGAGTTGCAATGATCATCTATTTTTCTCTCACCGCCGTGATAAAGGTAAGACAGGTAGAATGCTAAGTTATATTGGTTTCCAACCTAGCATGAAGGTTATTTTATAATAATTAATCATCATATGAAAAGAGGAGGAAGCTATTTTAGCTCCTCCCTCCTTTCATTTTATCGAAACCATGAAACATATTTATTCATTACTTTAGAAAGAGAGCTTCCAAATAGCTTCTCTCTCCAATACAAGTCACCCGCATTTTTCACTATTTCCCCTCTAGAAGGATAAGGATATACACTATTCGAGATTTTTTTAATGGAATCCCCGTTTGTTTTCATGTAGACAAGTTGTTGCATCCAATCTCCAGCATTTGCTCCTGCAGCATGGGCACCTAAAATCATTCCTTTGCTATCAGTTATGATTTTTACAATGGACTGGTTATCATTTTCGGCAATTAAGCGATCAACATGACCACTGTCCATTCGATATACGTGATAATCTTCCCCTCTTACTTCTTTTACTTCTGCTTCCGTCATACCTAGATGAAAAATTTCAGGTTCAGTATAAAAAGCCCAAGGTACATGATCATAAGATACTTTTCGTTTCAAACCAAATACTGCGTTAGCTATAACAACTTTGCCTTCATGTCCTGCCCCGTGTGTAAATGGGAAAGCTCCATTCACATCTCCAATCGCATAAATATGTGATTGTGATGTTTGCAATGTTTCTTTTACAATGATCTCTCCTTTAAGATTGACATTGACTCCTGCTTTTTCTAGATCTAACTTATCCGTATTCGGCTTTCTACCAATCGCAAAGAAAAGTGCATCTGCTTCTATTTCCCGAGGGTTTTGTCCAGTTATCTTAACAAATGTCTTGTCCACTTTTTTTATAACTTTTTCAACAGTTGAAGACAGCAAAAATTCCATCTCTTTATTTAACTGATAAAAGACTACTTCTGCAACTTCTTCGTCTTCTCGTTGCAAAACTTTATCTGCTGCATCAACAACCGTCATCTCTGAACCTAATCGACTTAGAGCTTGGGATAACTCAAGGCCAATAGGTCCTCCGCCAATCATTACAATTCGTTTCGGTAACTCTTCCATATCAAAAACCGATTCATTCGTTAATACTTGGATATGTTCCATTCCATCAATGTTTGGAACGATCGGTCTAGAACCAGTTGCGATAATAATTCGTTTTCCTTTAATTACAGCTCCTGATGACAATTGTATATGATGGCTATCTTGAAAAGTCGCTTTAGCAAAAATAACATCTATTCCTAAATCACGAAATCTCTGATCCCCATCATGTTCTTGGATTTTTGACACCGATTGATGAACTCGCTCTTTCGCAGTAGCCCATTTTGGTGTACCTGAAACAGAAACGCCAAAAGATTTAGCGGACTCATAAAGGTGATGGACTTCCTTAGCGGCTGCTATTAGTGCTTTTGAAGGGACACACCCAAAATGAAGGCAATCTCCGCCAAGTGAGTTCCTCTTTTCGATTAATGCAACTTTTGCTCCGAACTGGGCAGCTCCTGAAGCAACAGTTAACCCTCCAGAACCTCCACCAATGACGATAACGTCGTATGTTTTCATTACTGACCTCCTTCAACAATTCAGTAGTACTTTTTGCAACTATTTTTTCACTAAAGTAATGACCTAAATTTATCATACTTACATCGTAATTTCTCTTTACAGCACCTTCTACAATTATCATAACTTGAATTATCTATTTTGAAAGTAAGTTAGAATACAAAAAAGTGTATTCTAAAAGCCAGTTTCAAAAAAAACGAGTCAGGATAAATCCTCCTGACTCGTCTTTCTATAAATATCTTGATATATCAGCTATTGGAAAGTGACAGTCGGCGACTGTCTCAGGAAAAACATCGAGTAAAGACCCGCGGAAGAAGGAATCAGACGAGACTCAACGGCGTAGTCTGAGGACGCTTGCTGATCCCTCAGAAAATATACCGTGAATGCAAACAATGTGATACAGGAGTGGATGTCGTCGCACTAGTACCGTGATTTAAAAGATAAGAGAAAAAGCTGGAACTGTCTACTCTATTTCCAAGGTATGCTCGTTCCATGTTAAATATATCTTTTACTTATTTTTTTCCCATCATAGCAATAGACGATCGGACGTTCTGCTATAACCGTTTCTATATGAACCGGTCTCCCCCAGAGTTGATGCAAATAAGGTAACGTTTTTTCTAAATACGTTGTATCCAATTCTACTCCTTCATATTCATGTGTTAAGAATAACTCGCCTGCTTTTAAATAGTCCCCATTTTTTACAGTAATAAAAGGAAAACCTCCATTAATTCGACTTGTTATAATCTGGTCTCTTACCCCTTGCCACTCTTTATCAACGATCTCATAATCTCTTCCTTGTTTTTGAAACAAATACATATCTTCCCTTAAAACTAATTCCTTCGTTAAATAATTTCGAATGAACGAAATATCTGATTCAATTTCACGCACTTCAAATATTTTCTCTCTTCCACTATTCGGTTCTATCCCTTGTCGTTCCATCATATCTTTTGTTGGATTGTTATATCTGTTTTCAATATCTTCAAATATTTTTAACCCAAGATAATACGGGTTAATTTGTGTTCGTGACGGCTGAATCACCCCGGCATTTAGCTTAGCAAATTCAATTGATTCATCTGTTGTTAAGTCCAACTCCCTAATAATTTGTTGGTGCCAATAACTTGCCCAACCTTCATTCATAATTTTCGTTTCCAACTGAGGCCAGAAATAAAGCATTTCTTCTCGCATCATCGTAAGGATGTCTCGCTGCCAGCCTTCTAACTCTCTACTGTAATGTTCGATAAATAAAAGTAAATCTTTTTCAGGCTCAGGGGGGAACTGTTTTTGGTTTTTATTCTTATTTGTCGCTGTTGATATTTCTTTAGGTTGCTCCTCCAATTCCCACAAATCATCATAAGGGCTAGTTTTTATTTCATCTACTTCGTCATTAACCCACGTATCTTCCATTGACCAACTTAATTTTGATCGTTGAATACTTGGGTCAATATGTTCTTGAATCGCTAGAACTGCATCGAGAAACTTTTCAACCTCTCTCTTACCGTGGATCATCTCATATTGCTGAATACGCTCTGCAGTTGCTGTCATGCTCTCAACCATGTCGCGTCGTGTGTTAACAAAACGGGCATTATTCTTGAAAAAGTCACAGTGAGCCAGCACATGAGCAATGATTAGTTTATTTTGTATTAATGAATTCGTATCTAGCAAAAAAGCATAACATGGGTTTGAATTTATAACCAACTCATAGATTTTACTTAACCCCAAATCATATTGCATTTTCATTTTATAAAACTGCTTTCCGAAACTCCAATGATTAAACCTTGTTGGCATTCCGTATGCACCAAAAGTATAAATTATATGAGCAGGACAAACTTCATAACGCATTGGATAAAAATCAAGCCCAAAACCTTCAGCAATTTCTGTAATTTCATCAATCGTATAAGGGAGCTTCTCCTCATCTATAGACATGTCATTTCCTCCTTGTTGTATCTGTTACTTCAAGTTATGAAACGACATGGCAAATGATGAGAATAGTTTCATCAAACTAAACACAAAAAGACACCTAAGTGGTGTCTTTTTGTGTTTAGTTCTGCACTGGGATAGGAAATTTCACGAAAAACTCCGTTCCATTTTTCCCTGTTTTAAAATCAATTTTTGCATGATTACGTTTGGCAATGCTATAGCAGATAGATAAACCAAGTCCTTGATGATCACTTTTCGTTGTCAAGAATGGTCTACCTAAATCTTCAATAATATCCTCATAAATTCCATTACCTTCATCTTTTATTATTAAAATCACTTCATCGTCAAGCACCGTCGTTTTAATCGTTAACGATTGATTTGAGTTCATTGCTTCTAATCCATTCGTAGAAAGGTTTAATATAAGTTGACGAATCTCTCTTTCATCAATGAATACTTTTGGAATAGTAGAATCCATTTCGATAATAACTTTTTTTGTATCCAAAGACGTTTGAGACATGATCATTGGTTTAATACTTTGAATGCATTCGTTTAACTGATAATGTGTTAATTCATTTCTTTTATCCGTTGCTAACGATAAAAAGTCACTAATAACTCCTTCTGTATAATCAAGTTCCGATAACATTAAATCAATCGTTTCACTATTTTGTTCAAATGCTTTGTTTTGACTGAATAATTGCAAGAAACCTTTTACCGTTGTGAGTGGATTTCGAATTTCATGTGCTAGTCCAACAGCCATGTCTCCTACTAATTTTAGATTATCAATTCTACGGCTTTTTATTAGTAACTCTTGCTTTTCAATAATTTCAGCTTTCAATTGATCATTTTGTGCTTTCAAAGTTTTAGTTTCTTCTTCCACAAGATTATATAAATACCGTTTATGAATATCAAGTTCTTGTACAAGCTTATTCTCATTTACTAGTTCCGATATCGTTAGTACAGCACCATTTACTCTTCCCATTTCATCAAACAACGGAATAGCAGAATTCAAGATGGTCGTTTTCTTTCCATCGAACCTATTTATATCGATAACTTCTCCAAAAGTTGATTCCGCTTTATCCAGCGCTTTTACGACGGCCCACTCGTCTCTTTTTACTTTCTTTCCGTTTCCCTTATGATAGCCATCATATTCTTCATATATCGAACTTCTTTTTAAGTTTGCTGGGTCACCGCCCCAAATTTCAGAAACCTTTGCATTAATATGTTTAAAATTTCCATAAGCATCAACAATTAGTACACCAAAAGGAAGAGCGTTAATTACCATATCTACGTTCAAATCTGAGCTCTCTATCCTTTCATCTTGCACATTATGATTAGACATATAGAACCCTTCTTTCACTCAACTGACATCCTTAATTTAGTTATACAATTATCGCAGCAGATAATCAATATACAAACACTGGATATTAAAAGTTCTTCATTTATTATAAAAAAAAATTAATGTAAACGCTTTAAAAAAATTTACAATTAATCTGAAAATTTAATTAATTCTCTTTCGTACCAATACTGTAACCGCTTACTTAAAAGTCGATTGTTTTGAAATGTTAGAATATTTCACAAATAACTGTTGACCTTCCTTTATTTTGTCTGTATTATTGGCGTCAATATCATATTTATCGGCAAACAAATTTCATTAATTGCCAACGTAAATTTAATGATTTTTTCCTTCTCTTGCACTTATTGGTAGAGTATGAAAATACTAACAAATAAAAACAAGAGATTATTGGTTTTATCAAATTAATTTAACACATCACAGCGTCTAAACTTAAAAGGAAGGAGTGATCGGTATGAGCAGCCAATGGATTTTTTTAGGTGGCGAATTCGTAAAGAAAGAAGACGCCGTCGTTTCTGTTTATGACCATGGTTTTTTATATGGCGACGGAGTTTTTGAAGGAATTCGAGTCTACAGTGGAAATGTTTTTAAACTTCATGAACATCTCCATCGTCTCTATGAATCCGCACAGTCTATCATGTTAAACATCCCATACGATAAGGAGGAAATGGAACGAATTATTGTAGACACTGTCCGAAAAAACAAACTAGACACTGCTTATATCCGAGTAGTTGTCTCTCGAGGACCTGGCAATTTAGGATTAGATCCTACATTTTGTTCTCAGCCAAAAGTCATTGTCATCGCCGAGGCACTCGCTCTATTCCCTAAAGAACTTTATCAACGAGGATTAAGAGTTGGTTCCGTTGCAACACGGAGGAATCGACCAGATGTATTAAGTCCACAAGTGAAATCGCTGAATTATTTAAATAATATATTAGTCAAATTAGAAGCTAATCAAGCTGGTGTAGATGAAGCCTTGATGCTAAATGATCAAGGATATGTCACAGAAGGCTCAGCAGACAATATCTTTATTGTGAAGAACAATACGATTTATACCCCTCCTGTCTATTTAGGAGCTTTAGAAGGTATTACTCGAAATGCTATTATCGATTTAGCTAACAAACATGGGTACGACATGAAAGAAGCGCCTTTCACGAGACATGATGTATACATTGCTGACGAGGTATTTTTAACAGGAACTGCTGTTGAAGTCATTGCTGTCGTAGAGGTGGATGGTCGTAAAATTCAAGATGGCAAGCCAGGAAAAGTAACGTCACACTTATTAGCTGAATTTAGAAAAGTTGTACGAACTGACGGTGTTGCTTGCTACGATTCTACAGTTGCTAACAAGGCAATCGTAAGTTAAGTCATACTAAAAACTTTATATCATCAAAACGATGAAGGGAAAAAAGGTTTAAGGTCTTGTATTCACAGAGAGCCGGGGTTGCTGGAAGCCCGGAAATACAGCTTAATCCGACATCGTCCCAGAGTGTTATGCTGAAAGAACTTATCCATTAGGCATAACCAGGTGTTTACACACCTGTTATCAAAAGAAGCAGTTCTTGTTGAACCGCTTCATGAGGCAATTTTCGTAAGAATATTGCAAACCCGGGTGGTACCGTGAAAAGTAAAGGTCTTTTCTCCCCGTTAAACGTTCCCTACTTTTTATTCTGTAGATTTTAGCGTTTAAGGGAAGAAATAGGCCTTTTTGTTTTTGAATAAAACAGAAAAATTAATTTATTAGAAAAATGATTCATTAAAATTTAATTTGATGAATCAACAGCATTCTAGGAGGGATGAAACGGTGAATCTTGAAACACAACCAAAAGCTCAAGCTGCAGCGGTGAAGACAGGGGCAGACATTCTTGTAGAATCATTGATAGAACAGAAAGTTGATACATTGTTCGGTTATCCAGGAGGTGCGGTGCTTCCAATCTATGATGCACTCTATCGATCTGATGGAGACTTCGAACACATTCTTACTCGTCATGAACAAGGAGCGATACACGCAGCCGAAGGATATGCTCGAGTATCTAACAGACCTGGAGTTGTTCTAGCTACATCTGGGCCTGGAGCAACAAACCTTGTTACAGGTATCGCAGATGCGATGATGGATTCTCTTCCACTTGTCGTCATCACAGGTCAAGTTGCTACAACAGTAACAGGCACAGACGCTTTCCAAGAAGCTGATGTGATGGGCATTACAACACCAATCACGAAACATAATTATCAAATTCAATCAAGCTATGAAATCCCGAAGATTATAAAAGAAGCATTCCATATTGCTTCAACAGGTCGACCTGGTCCCGTAGTTGTTGATATTCCGAAAGACATATCAGCAAGCCCATGTACGAAAACAGATCAATCCGATTTTCATTTACCTGGATATCAACCAACGATAAAACCAAATCCGTTGCAAATTAAAAAACTAACAGAAGCACTGAAAAAATCAAAGAAGCCACTCATTCTTACTGGTGCTGGGGTCCTTCACGGACACGCTTCGGATGTATTATTGAATATAGCAGAAAAGTTTTCTATTCCAGTTACTTCTACTTTGCTTGGTCTTGGAGCATTCCCAGGCGATCATGATTTATTCCTAGGAATGGCTGGAATGCATGGAACGTACACATCCAACATTGCTATTTCCGAATGTGACTTACTCATTAATGTCGGAGCAAGATTCGATGATCGTTTAACTGGAAACTTGAAGCACTTTGCTCAAAACGCTGTAATCGCGCATATTGATATTGATCCAGCTGAAATAGGAAAAAATGTTCCAACGGACATTCCAATCGTTTCTGACTCAAGGGCTGCCCTAGAAGAATTTGAAAAACAAGCGAAAGTTGGACCAGAACATCAAGAGTGGATGGAAAAACTAAACCATAATAAAGTTGAGTTCCCTCTTTGGTATAAGAATCCACAAGCTGAAATGATACCGCAGTGGCTCATCTCATCGATCTATAAAGCAACCAATGGAAATGCCATTGTGACAACAGATGTTGGACAACATCAAATGTGGGCTGCGCAATACTATACATTCTCCAAACCAAATAAATGGGTCACTTCCGGAGGTTTAGGAACAATGGGATTTGGTTTCCCAGCTGCGATTGGTGCACAGTTAGCTGCTCCAGATGAACCGGTTATTGCCATTGTAGGTGATGGTGGATTTCAAATGACATTGCAAGAACTTTCCGTTCTTCAAGAACGAGGATTACCAGTGAAAATCATTATTGTAAATAATGAAGCTCTAGGAATGGTAAGGCAATGGCAAGAAGCTTTTTATGACAAACGCTATTCAGAATCGATCATCAGTGTTCAACCTGATTTCGTAAAACTAGCGGATAGTTATAGCATCAGAGGAATGAGAATTGATACTCAAGAAGAATTTTTGTCAGCAATTCCTGAAGTTATGGCATACGACGGTCCTGTCCTAATGGATTGCCGAGTTCTTCAACAAGAGAATGTCTATCCAATGGTCGCACCTGGAAAAGGAATTGATGACATGGTAGGGGTGAAACCATGAAACGAATCATAACAGCTATCGTTCAAAACAGAAGTGGTGTTTTAAATCGGGTTACTGGCTTAATGCACAAACGCCAGTTTAATATTGAAAGTATTTCCGTTGGTCGAACAGAAACAGAAGGTATATCCAAAATGACTTTCGTCGTTGACGTACCAGATCACCAAAAGCTTGAACAGTTAACGAAACAGTTAAACAAACAAATTGATGTTCTAAAAGTAACTGACTTATCCGATAAAGCGATTGTTGCTAGAGAATTAGCACTAATCAAAGTTGTAAGTAATTCACAACTAAGAAACGAAATTCAAGGGATTATTGAACCGTTTCGAGCATCAGTCATTGATGTAAGTAAAGATAGTGTTTCTGTCCAAGTGACAGGAAAACCAGACAAAATTGAAGCTTTGATTGACTTGCTACGACCTTATGGCATTAAAGAAATTGCAAGAACTGGTCTCACAGCATTTGCTAGAGGTCATCAACCGCAAGTCACTGAATTCACTTCCTATTCATTACTAAAATAAATGAACATGGACATTTTAACAATCACAAAAACTACTAACTAAACTGAGAGGATGTTTTACAATGACAAAAGTACTTTACAATCACAATATTCAAGATGAGGTATTAAAAAATAAAAAAGTTGCTATTATTGGCTATGGTTCACAAGGTCATGCCCATGCGTTAAACCTTAAAGAGAGCGGGTTTAATGTCGTTGTTGGACTTAGAAAAGGAAAGTCTTGGGATAAAGCAGTTGAAGATGGTCTTCAAGTTGAAACAGTAGCAGATGCGACAAAACAAGCAGATGTCGTAATGGTTCTATTACCTGATGAAGGTCAACCTAAAATTTATGAAGAAAGCATTAAACCTAATTTAGAAGCAGGGAACGCTTTAGCTTTTGCTCACGGTTTTAACATTCACTTTAGCCAAATTGTTCCTCCAGAAGATGTGGATGTGTTCCTTGTTGCACCAAAAGGACCTGGTCATCTTGTTCGCAGAACATTTGAAGATGGTGCTGGTGTTCCCGCACTTTACGGTATTTACCAAGATCATACTGGAAAAGCAACGGACGTTGCACTAGCATATGCAAAAGGCGTTGGTGCAGGTCGTGCTGGTATTCTTGAAACTTCATTCCAAGAAGAAACAGAAACAGATTTGTTTGGAGAGCAAGCAGTCCTTTGCGGTGGTATCACTAGTTTGATCAAAGCCGGATTTGAAACATTGACAGAAGCTGGTTATCAACCAGAAGTTGCATATTTCGAGTGTTTACACGAAACAAAATTGATTGTAGACCTTCTTTATGAAGGTGGTCTTGCAGGAATGCGTCATTCGATTTCAGACACAGCACAATGGGGAGATTTCGTATCAGGTCCCCGCATTGTTGATGCCGATACAAAAGCTCGTATGAAAGATGTTCTTACTGACATTCAAACTGGAAAGTTTGCGAAAGAATGGATCCTTGAAAATCAAGCAAACCGACCTCAATTTAATGCCATCAATGCAAAAGAAAACCAACATCAAATCGAAAAAGTTGGTCACGAACTTCGTGAACTTATGCCATTTGTTAAGCAACAACCTAAAAAGAAAAAGGATGTGGTCTCCCATGGCTCGCGTTAACGTCTTTGATACTACTCTTAGAGACGGCGAACAGTCCCCTGGTGTAAACCTTAATCAACTAGAAAAGCTAGAGATCGCAAAACAGTTAGAAAGATTTGGCGTCGATGTGATGGAAGCAGGATTCCCTGCTTCTTCACAAGGCGACTTTGAAGGTGTTAGAGAAATCGCACGTAAAGTACGCGGTGTCTCTGTCACAGGTTTAGCTCGAGCGAAAAAATCAGATATTGATACAGCTTGGGAAGCCTTAAAAGAAGGAGCGGATCCTAGACTCCATGTTTTTCTTGCTACTTCCCCTATTCATATGACATACAAACTAAAGAAAACACCGGAACAAGTCATTCAAATTGCTGAAGAAATGGTTCGTTACGCAAGAGAAAAATTCCCTAAAGTTCAATGGTCAGCTGAAGATGCCTCCCGTTCAGACCCAGAATTCCTCGTAAGAATTATTGAAAAGGTTATTGATGCTGGTGCTACTGTCATCAACCTTCCAGACACTGTTGGATACACCACTCCAGCGGAATACGGGCAATTATTTAAATATATTTCTAATAATGTTCGAAACATCGATAAAGCCATTTTATCAGCCCATTGTCATGATGACTTGGGAATGGCCGTAGCCAATACGATAGCAGCGATTGAAAATGGTGCTACGCAAGTAGAAGGAACAATTAATGGAATAGGTGAACGTGCAGGAAATGCTGGGCTAGAAGAACTAGCAGTTGCACTTAATATACGAAAAGATTTTTACCCTTATGAAACCAACTTGGTTTTAAAAGAAATCAAGCGGACAAGTGACTTAGTAAGTAATTTAACTGGTATGGTTGTTCCACGGAATAAAGCGGTAGTCGGCCAAAACGCTTTCGCACATGAATCAGGTATTCATCAAGATGGTGTCTTGAAAAATGCCTCAACCTATGAAATTATCACGCCTGAAATGGTTGGTGTAAAATCTAATAACCTCGTTATGGGGAAACATTCAGGTAAACACGCATTTAATGACAAAGTGAAACAACTTGGTTATGAATTATCAGATGAGAAACTACTCGAAGCATTTAAAGCTTTTAAACAATTAACGGATCGCAAAAAAGAAGTGACTGATGATGACTTATTTACTATATTAATTGAGATACAAACAGACTCTGATGATGTTAAGAAATATGAACTTAAAGCGTTTCAAGTGCAATATGGTTCTTCTAACCTTCCGACGGCTACCGTTTCATTGATTGCACCAGATGGAACAAAATTAGAAGATGCTTCAACCGGTCAAGGTAGTGTAGAAGCTCTATATAATACGTTAGATTCCATGATTGTAGAGAAAATTCATCTGTCTGATTTTCAACTAAACTCTATCGGTCGTGGACGTGACGCTCTAGCTCAAGCTAAGGTTGAAATGACCGTTAATGGACTTTTCGTTACTGGTCGAGGTTCTTCACAAGATGTGTTAGAAGCTTCAGCTAAAGCCTATTTAAATGGCGTTAATCGTGCTTTTTACCATAAAGAACCTATCAAAGATAAAGTGATACATGCACAATCGAATTAAGGAGGATGGACAACGATGAATAAGAAGATCGTTCTATTACCGGGCGATGGTATTGGTCAAGAGGTTATCGAATCTGCCAAAACAGTGTTAGAAGCTCTTGCCGAAGAATACAACCATACATTTTCATATGAATCTCATGCGATCGGAGGAGCGGCAATAGATGAATACGGAACCCCACTCCCTGATACGACAGAAAAGGCTTGTCACGAAGCTGACGCCGTTTTGTTAGGTGCTGTAGGTGGACCGAAATGGGATCAAAACCCTTCTCATCTTCGACCGGAAAAAGGCCTGTTAGGAATTCGAAAGTCATTAGGTCTTTTTGCAAATTTACGTCCTATTCAAGGTTTTAATAACTTGCTTCATGCCTCTCCCCTTAAGGAAGAAGTGGTGAAAGGCAGCGATTTACTCATCGTTCGTGAACTTACTGGTGGACTTTACTTCGGTACACCAAGTGAGCGTCGAAACAATGGCCAATCTGCTGTTGATACTCTAGCTTATGATCGATCAGAAATCGAACGTATTGTAGAGAAAGGATTCCAAGCAGCTCAAATTCGTCGTAAACATCTTACGTCCGTAGATAAAGCTAACGTCCTCGAATCAAGTAAATTATGGCGTGAGGTCGTTGAAGAGAAAAAGAAAGATTATCCAGAAGTTACTGTTGATCATATGCTTGTTGACGCTACTGCAATGAAATTGATAACCAACCCAAAGTATTTTGATGTGATCGTCACAGAGAATATGTTCGGAGATATATTAAGCGATGAGGCTTCTGTTCTTACAGGATCATTAGGTATGTTACCGTCTGCAAGTGTAAGAAAAGATAGTTTTGGATTATATGAGCCGGTCCATGGTTCAGCTCCTGACATCGCTGGTGAAGGTATCGCCAATCCACTAGCAATGATCTTATCAGCAGCCCTCATGCTTCGTCACTCCTTTCATATGGAGAATGAAGCACGTGTTATTGAAGCCGCTGTTGCCGATGCATTAGAGCAAGGCTATCATACAGCAGACCTAAACATCGCTGGGGGACAAACAGTAAGCACAGAAAAAATGACTCAACTCGTCGTTGACTTTATTAAATCAGACAGTACTACGAACAGTATCATGAGCTGTTACGCATAAATCAAATCTATTCTATAATCGTACCTTGAAATGAAAGGGTACAAACACAGTAGCACCTGCTTATAAGCAGGTGCTACTCCTTAAAAGGAGTGAATGACAAAATGAGTAAACCAAAAACAATCATTGATAAAATTTGGGACCGCCACGTTGTCCACAAAGAAGAAAATAAACCTGACTTGATATATATCGATCTGCAACTCGTCCATGAAGTTACTTCCCCACAAGCATTTGAAGGACTTCGAATGAAAGGGCGCCGAGTTAGGCGACCGGATCGAACTTTTGCAACAATGGATCACAACGTACCTACGATTGCACGCCATATCATTAACGATCCTATTAGTAAAAAACAAATGGAAACATTACAAAAGAACTGTGAGGAGTTTGAAGTTCCTCTTGCTGATATAAACCACCCTGATCAAGGAATTGTACACGTTATCGGACCAGAATTAGGTTTAACTCAACCAGGAAAAACGATCGTCTGTGGCGATAGTCATACATCTACACACGGTGCCTTTGGTGCCCTTGCATTTGGTATCGGTACAAGTGAAGTAGAACACGTTTTGGCTACTCAAACGCTTTGGCAAGCCCCCCCTAAAACAATGAACGTCAAAGTAAATGGACGATTAAGCCCTGCCATTACGGCGAAAGATTTAATTTTAGCCATTATCGCAAAATTTGGGGTTCGTTTTGGAACTGGTTATGTCCTTGAATACACTGGAGAAGCTATTCGTGATCTTTCCATGGAACAACGAATGACTATTTGTAATATGTCCATTGAAGCTGGCGCAAGGGCGGGACTCATCAGCCCAGACGAAACGACTTTTAACTACTTAAAAGGCCGACGACATGTACCAAAAGACGAAGAATTTGATCAAGCTGTTGCAGAATGGTCTGCTCTAGCTACTGACGCTGAAGCAACATACGATGCAATGGTTGAAATTGATGCAAACGAAGTCGAACCTCAAGTAACATGGGGAACAAACCCAAGCATGTGTATTCCAGTGAGTGCAACTATTCCAGCACCAGAGTCTGCAAAAACAGACGCTTCTAAAGAAGAAATTGAAAGAGCTCTTGAATATATGGGGTTAGAAGCAAATAAACCTATCTCTTCCGTAACGATTGAACACGTGTTCATCGGTTCATGCACAAATTCAAGAATTAGCGACCTTCGTCGAGCAGCAAAGGTTGTGGAAGGGAAAACTGTCCATACGGGAGTCCGTGCTATGGTCGTTCCCGGCTCACAGTCGGTTAAGTTAGTAGCTGAATCAGAAGGTTTAGATAAAGTCTTCACAGAAGCTGGATTTGAATGGAGAGATGCAGGCTGTAGCATGTGCTTAGCAATGAATGACGATATTGTTCCACCAGGTGAAAGATGCGCCTCTACTTCAAACAGAAACTTCGAAGGTCGTCAAGGAAACGGAGCAAGAACTCACTTAGTAAGCCCTGAAATGGCTGCCGCCGCAGCAATTGAAGGACGATTTGTCGATGTTCGAACGTATTTAACAACACCTGTTTAATAGAATATTTACGATTAGGAGGAAGAATTCATGGAACCAATACGAAAACATAAAGGCCTCGTATATCCGATCAATCGATCGAATATTGACACAGATCAAATTATACCAAAACAATTTTTAAAACGCATTGAACGCCAAGGTTTTGGTCAATTCCTCTTTTATAACTGGCGTTTTGACGATGATGGAAATGAACGAAGTGATTTTTCATTAAACGATACAAAATATGATGGCGCCTCTATTCTTGTTGCCGGAGAAAATTTCGGTTGTGGCTCTTCTCGAGAACATGCACCTTGGGCTTTACAAGATTATGGATTCAAAGTCATTATCGCATCTAGTTTTGCTGATATCTTTTATAATAACTGTGTAAAGAACGGTATCTTACCGATTCAGCTAACAGAGGAACAAACCTCTGAATTAGTCAAAAAAGCGGAAGGAGAACCTTTCACATTATCCGTAGACTTAGAAAATCAAGTCGTTTTCGATGATGCCGGGTTCGAAGCTTCCTTTGAAATTATTAATTATTTAAGAGAAATGCTCTTAAACGGTTGGGATGAAATTGCTGTAACACTCACTCATGAAGATAAAATCAGCACATTCGAAAATACTAAAGCGTAACTTTATAATTTTAGCCAACGATTCTTCTTTAGAGATCGTTGGCTTTTTCATTCTCCAGACTTTCTAATTGGCATTGAAAAGTTATAGATGTAGTTGGTTTGCCTTCCTAACTTTTAATTTTTATTCGTTTAGGGGTGCTTCTTAGCTATTTTTTGTTTATAATAGAATATTGGAGCTTACTATATATCATATGTCAATCTCAAATTTTTAATTTTTCATTATAGAAAGGGTTATGTATATGTCTAATGAAACACCAAGACGAACATTTGCGATTATCTCCCACCCCGATGCTGGTAAAACAACGCTAACGGAAAAGGTTCTTTTACAAGGTGGTGGTATTCGCAGTGCAGGAACGGTAAAAGGTAAGAAATCTGGTAAATATGCTACTTCAGATTGGATGGAAATTGAAAAACAGCGTGGTATATCGGTTACTTCCAGTGTCATGCAGTTGCTTTACAAAGATATTCAAATTAATATTCTTGATACACCAGGTCACCAAGACTTTAGTGAAGATACGTATCGTACATTAACTGCCGTTGATACTGCAGTTATGGTTATCGATAGTGTGAAAGGGATAGAAGCCCAAACACTAAAGTTATTTAAAGTTTGTCGTATGCGTGGCATTCCTATTTTAACGTTTATTAATAAATTAGACCGTGAAGGGAAAGAACCACTAGATCTTCTTTCAGAAATCGAAGAAACGCTTGAAATGGAAACTTTTCCGATGAACTGGCCTATAGGAACAGGAAAGCGACTTAAAGGAATCTACAGCATTCCAGATGAAACGGTCGAAGTATACGACGATTCTCATGAACGAGAAATCATTCCTTATAAAGATAATACGTCTCTTGAAGATTATGAGAAAGAAACCTTGGAAGAGGAAATCATGTTATTAAAAGAAGCAGGAAATGATTTTTCCATGAATAAAGTTCATAATGGCTCATTGACACCTGTGTTTTTCGGGAGTGCCCTTTCAAACTTTGGCGTCCAGTCATTTCTTGATCAATTCGTAAAGTACGCCGCAGAACCACAACCTAGAAAAGCTTCTGGAGACTTAATTCAACCATCGAGTCCACATTTTTCTGGTTTTATTTTTAAAATCCAAGCAAATATGAATCCTAATCATCGTGACAGAATTGCTTTTTTACGAGTTTGTTCAGGAGTTTTTGAACGCGGCATGGAAGTCACTCTTTCTCGTTCAGGTAAAAAAATGAAGTTGAATCAAGCTCATTCCTTTTTCGCATCCGACACAGCAACTGTCGAAAAAGCAATGCCTGGTGACATTGTTGGTATCTATGATTCAGGGAATTTCCAAGTTGGTGATACGATCGTTGGCAGTGGTGACCGGATTCAATACGAAGAAATGCCACAGTTCCCTCCTGAACAATTTGCTAAAGTTACCGCTAAAAATGCGTTAAAACATAAACAATATCACAAAGGTATCGAGCAGCTTGTACAAGAAGGAACAATCCAACTTTAC
The DNA here is from genome assembly GCF_029891575.1 of Salipaludibacillus daqingensis. Lineage (GTDB taxonomy): Bacteria > Bacillota > Bacilli > Bacillales > Salisediminibacteriaceae > Salipaludibacillus > Salipaludibacillus daqingensis. The sequence goes on from NZ_JARZHF010000001.1 coordinate 734,176, forward strand.
AAAACACCATATTTTGAAGACTATATCATTGGTGCTGTTGGAGAATTACAATTCCAAGTGTTTGAGTACCGAATGAAAAATGAATATAAAGTTGATATTGAATTTAACTATATGACACATGAGTTAGCACGCTGGGTAACAAAAGGAAAAGTAACGGATGATATGACAGATAATAGAAAAATGCTTGTCAATGATCAGCAAGGACGACCCGTTTTACTTTTTCAAAACGAATTTGCTCTTCGTTGGTTCCATGATAAACACCCTGATATTGAGTTAGCTTCAGGTTGGGAGATATTAGAATAGAAAACGACATTAAAACCTTGAAGTTACAGAGTTTTCACTCTTATTCTTCAAGGTTTTTTCTATGATCACACTATTTTATAAATGACTGAAATAAAAAGAAAAACCGAGACTAATCATTCGTAAGCCTCCGTTTAAATAACTTTTTCTTTCACATATTTTTTCTTTCCTACTCCATCACAGAAGCGACAAGAAACTTTCTTCGTTACAAACCACAGTTTTTTTTCCACACGACCGACCCCTTTACACTGCTTACAAACGTAAATTATCGCCATGTGTTCACCGCTTTCTGGTTAGTTAATTTTTAAGCTTTGTTATAGTATAATCTTTATTATCAAAATATTCAATTAATTTGATAATGTGCGTAAATTATTTTAGTTTAGGGTAATGAATATGTATGGTAATAAGATGTTATACAATAATTCAATTATTTTAAAAGGAGGCACAAAATGAAAGATGTTTTTGAACAATTGAAAGAAGTTGTTATGGCAATTCTTCCAATGGCTATCCTTATTATCATTTTGCAATATACTGTGATCGGCCTCCCGCCAGAAACTTTTTTTCGTTTTCTTGCCGGAGTAGTCATGGTAGGCCTTGGGCTTTTTTTATTTTTAGTCGGTGTACATATTGGCTTGTTACCAATTGGCGAAATGATTGGTTCAGCCTTACCAAAAACAAAAAAACCTTGGCTTATCATCCTCGTAGGATTTATTTTAGGGATTGTTGTGACAATTGCCGAACCTGATGTTCGGGTTTTAGCGTCTCAAATAGATCAAGTTTCTGATGGAGAAATTTCTAACCTTGTGCTAGTTTATTCCGTAGCTATGGGTGTCGGCTTTTTTGTGGCAGTTGCCATGGCTAGAACGATTTTCAATATCCCCTTAAAATATATATTACTTGTCGGGTACGGAGCGGTTTTCACTTTAGCTCTTTTTACACCGGAAACTTATATACCTATTTCGTTTGATGCTGGTGGAGTTACTACTGGACCAATGACTGTTCCATTTATTCTCGCTTTAGGTGTCGGCGTTGCTTCTGTTCTGCGAGGGAAGTCATCAACAAGTGATGGATTTGGTCTTGTAGCATTAGCTTCGATAGGCCCCATCTTATCGGTGATGATTTTAGGGGTGATATTCGGATGATTATTTCACTGTTTGAAGGAATTGATCATGTTATATATGAAGTTACAATGGCTATTATTCCTTTACTTGTCTTCTTTTTAGTATTTCAGTTCATATTTTTAAAGTTAGACAAGGAGAAAATTAAAAATATTATTATTGGGTTATTATTTACTTTTGCAGGACTCGTTTTGTTTTTACAAGGCGTAGAAGTCGGCTTTTTCCCTGCTGGCGAAGCAATCGGTGAATTATTAGGAGAACGAGAAAATACTCTTATCCTCCTCCCTACTCTTGGATTTCTTTTCGGACTAGTAGCCACCTTTGCTGAACCAGCGATTCGTATTTTAAACTATGAAGTAGAAAAAGTTACCGCAGGCTCAATTTCAAAAAATGTCATGCTAATTACGCTCTCACTTGGTGTTGGTACTTCTATTGCCCTATCAATGTTCCGCATTTTAGTCGGTCTCCCGTTATGGTGGTTCATTGTTCCAGGATATGGACTTGTGATGATTTTAGCGTTTATATCTAAAGACCGCTTTATCTCTATTGCTTTTGATGCTGGTGGTGTTGCTACTGGACCAATGACCGTTACCTTTATAATGGCCATAGCGGTTGGTGTTGCCTCTGTAACGGAAGGAAGAGATCCACTAATGGATGGATTCGGTATGATTGCTCTTGTAGCCTTGACACCAATCTTATCAGTGCTCATACTAGGTTTGATATATACACAGAAGGAGCGGGAGGAAGAATGAATAAAATCCGAAGAGACCATAAGCTCTTAGTCACAATTGTAAAAAGAGGAAGAGCTAAAAAAGTCATGAAAGCTGCTAAAAAAGCTGGGACTGAAGGAGGGACTATTTTATTCGGCATAGGTCGAGGGATTCGTGAGAAAAAGAAGCTCCTAGGTATAGAAGCTTTCTATGAAAAAGAACTTGTGCTTAATTTGATTCCTGAAGATATTTTACCAAATGTTATTGATTCCATCATTGAAGAAGTCAATCTAAATAAACAAGGCAAAGGAATTGGTTTTATAATCGACATAAAAAAAACAATTGGTATTGCACATATGGACTATGAAGAAGAGGTTAAGGAGGACTTAGAAGAAATGACTGATGATATAAACCATAAAGGATTCGATTTAATTATGACAATTGTTAACAAAGGCGATGCAGGTAAAGTAATTGATGCATCAAATCGTGGTGGGGCAGAAGGTGGAACTGTAATAAATGGACGTGGTAGTGGCATTCATGAAAAAGCAAAACTACTTTCTATCGCTATTGAACCTGAAAAAGATATAGTACTCACATTAATTAAAAAGAATTCTACAAAAGATGTTCTAAAAGCTATCGAAGAAGATGTGAAAATTAACCAACCCGGAAAAGGAATTTCTTTTGTCTTACCGGTAGAACAAACAGTGGGAATCCATCATCTTATGAAAACACCAGACGCAAATCAATAGATTTTTTTATTAACACTAAAAGGAGATGTAACGAAAATGCCTCAAGTTAAAGATGTATATAATACTATTACTGATGAATTCCCTACCATCGTACTTGATGCACCTTTAGTTAAAGTTCAACAAACCTTTCAAGAAATGAACCCCATGTTCAGGACTTTATATGTTCTTGATGACCAAAATCAATTCATAGGGACTATCCCATTAGTCAAAATTATTAAAGGGTATACATTAAAAAAAGGAATTATAACTTCTAAATCTAGCTCTGTTAAGGGGTTATTCCAGATGACTTCTCAAGATATAACAGCTCAAGATTTGATGGTAAAAAGTGGTTCTGTTTGTGAAAACGATTCACTTGATGAAGCATTACAATTAATGGTAGAAACAAGTGTTGATGAGCTTCCAGTCTTAGATAAGCACGGTAGCATGGTTGGCCATTTAAGTGTTTTTGAACTATTGAGTTATCTGTAATAGAACCTCTACTAAATTCAATCAAAAATAAACGAGAGCTGATGATTCAGCTCTCGCTCTTTTATCCTGGTAACTTAACTTTCTCAGGTTTTTTCTGCGGGTATATTGTTTTGGTTATCTTTGGTGCTAATTGAAAAAGAACAATCCCTATCACAGCGGTTGATAAAATAATCACACTACTAAATACCATGATCTCTGCAGATGCCAATGCGGCAATAATAATCGAAAACTCTCCACGCTGTATCAAAGATAAAGCTGCTCTAAGGGAAACTCTTTTCGTTAAGCCATATAATCGACCACCTACAATACCAACAATTACCTTGGCAATGATCCCCCATATTACTAAGGTTATTAATAATGGAATCATCGGAACTCCCGCGTCAAATTGAATGGTTGTTCCAAACCAAATAAAAAACAGTGGTAACGTCAAGTCTCTTATAGGCAAGATCAAATGTTCCAACTGATCCGTCTTTCTTACTTCAGCTATCATAATTCCAGCTAAAAAAGCCCCTAGGACTTCTGATAAATCTAAATAAAGAGCTAGTCCACCATAGGAAAGGGCGATTCCTATAACAAACAAAACAAATGTATCATAATTCAAGTGTCTTTCAAAAAAATGTTGAAGTTTATTAAATAAAAATTGACCTAAAATAACTGCACCTAAAATTAGTAAAACAACTTTAATAATAATAAAACTAAACGATCCAATTGTTAATGCTCCTCCAGCAGTTAACCCTACTAATATAGCAACTAAAATCGGAGCTACTAAGTCCTCAAATATTAACAACCCTAAAATGAACTCCGACTCTGGATTCGCCATTCTTTTAGATGTTTCTAACATTTTCGCAGTTATAGAAGAACTAGTCGCATAAACAACCCCACCAATAAGCAGCGCTTCAATGAATCCAAGTCCAAATAACAACACGATTGCAATTGTTACACCAATATTTAATAGAACGTCAATGCTGCCAGCTGGAGTCACTTTTTTAGCAACACCAATTAATTGTTTAAGAGGAAATTCCATACCTAACATAAAAAACAATAATACAATTCCTACCTCACCTATGATATGAAGTAACTCAGATTCACCAATTAACGATGTCAAAACGACACCAATCAAAATATAAGTAATAACTTCAGGTATTTTATATCGAATTCCGATTATTGCAATAAAGAACATTAGTAAAAATAGTCCCCCGGATACGAGCATAACTGGTAATTGTGAATCCAATTATTTAACCGCCTCTCCTGAGCATAAATCTTCAAAGTCCGTAATTTCATCTTGTTTACCAATAGCCATTAACGTATCCCCAGGTAATAGAAGTTGATCCACATCCGGGCTAGGAATGACTTCTTTATCCCTAAAAATACCAACGACAGAAACACCCGTTTTCTTTCGTATTTCAGACTCTCCAATTGTTTTGTTGACAAGAGGTGAATCTTGCTCTAATTTAATCCACTCTGTAACAATCTTACTTCTCAACAACTTCATCTTTTCACTATCAACTGGTTGAAAAACAGCTCCTAGTAGTTGGGCGCCTAATTCCCGTGTTTCATCAGCATTAAGGTCTATACAAAAATCCGCTTCATCATTATCACGATCATGAAAAAAATATAGCTCTCTCTTTCCGGTATGGTGAACGATCAGGACAATCATGCTATCTTCAGCAGTAATAAATGAAATTTTCTTTCCTATTCCAGGGAGTTCTGTCATTTTAACATCCATTATAAATCTTCCTTTCAAATAAAAAATGTACCAACCTATATTATATACTATTCTAATTCCTGTTCCTAACTCTTTTTTCAACACTGTATTATTGATGATATTGATAATAAAGTATCAAAAACCTATATGTTATACTAAGGCTTATTCAATCGGAGGTTGCTTATTTTGCGTATTCACCCATACATATTTTTAACCATTGCCATGCTTTTTTTCTCTGGAAACTTCATTGTTGGAAAAGCTTTTGAAGGGACAATTCCCCCTATTACATTAGCATTTTTTCGATTTGCAACAGGGTCACTCGTTCTTCTCCCATTATGTTATAAAACATTAATAAAGAAGTTGTCCTTATGGCGAAAAGAATGGAAACCTCTTCTAAGTCTTTCTATCTTTGGTATTGTCTTATTTAACGCTAGTCTTTATCTAGCTGTAAATTATACGAGTTCAATCAATGCATCTATCGTTGACGCATTGACACCAACCGTTGCAGCAATCTTAGGTTTTATAGTGTTGAAAGAATCATTAACTAAACTACAAATAGTTGGAATAATTTTATCTTTTGCAGGAATTTTATCAATCATTTCAAATGGGTCTTGGCATGTTATCACTTCTTTATCTTTTAACATCGGAGATATTATCATGCTGTTTGGAATTATTTGCTGGGCTAGTTATTCGATCATTATAAAAAAACATAGTTATAAGTTTCCTCCGATAGCTGGTCTTGTTGTTACAATGATTATTGGTACAATGATTTTGATGCCTTTCGCTTTAATTGAAAGTTACTACGTAGGTTTTCCAAACATATTTCAACAACATATTTTATTAGGGATTGCTTATATTGGAATTTTCCCTTCGGCAATTTCTTTACTATTATGGTATCGTGGTGTTGGAGAAATTGGACCTGCAAAAGCGTCTATTTTTTTCAACTTAGTGCCTGTTTTTACTACGATTATGGCGATCACTATTTTAAATGAAAAGATGACATATCCACAACTTTTTGGTGGTGCTATTGTCTTATGTGGTGTTTATCTATCTACTAAATCACAAAAAAAATTCCACCAAAAAGCATTGTAATAAGATTATTACAATGCTTTTTGACGGATTTATAATAATAAAAGATAAAATTAGTTAGTGCAGCTAATCTTATCTTTTACACTGTAACTTTTCTCATCACCTGTTTGGGTAATCCTCCGATATACATTCATTAATTGATCCAATTCTTGACTATATCGAATTGTCTCGGATGATGTAAATCCATATTTATTCGCTGATACGATCATTAACTGTCGCTTCGCTTCCATCTGAGATTTCAGAGATTGTTTTAAGACCATTTTTACCGCCTCACCTTACCTAACATTCAAAAATACTTCTTCTAAAAGATAAAGCATTTCAAATTTGAACAAACAATTAGTCTTTAATAACTATAATTTTATCACAACTCCCCTGTTTTTTTCCATTATTCTAACCTTTTTTTGTAAATTTCACAAAAGTTTTTAAACTAACTCCATTTATTTATTAACTTTATATTGATTTGAAGCTTAGTCTCGCACGAGTGCAAACTTGGGTGAAAGAGAGGATAAAAAGCTGGAACTCCATTTGCTGTGCTTTAATTTTCAGGATAGACAAAAAAACGAAAGAAAAAAAGAAGCCTATTATTAGACTTCTTTTTATCATAAGTACTATATTGCTTCGATCTTTTGGATTAATTCTCGTTTGATTTCTTCTATTCTTTTCGCTGCTTTAATAGCAGATGTTTCTTTCACACCAATATAGCATTTAATTTTTGGTTCTGTTCCGGATGGACGTAAACAGTACCACGAACCATCTTTTAAGATCATTTTTAATACATTGGAGTGAGGTAAATCAATTTTCTCTACTTTTTTCTCAGTGATCAAGTGTCGATCGCCCGTTTTGTAATCTTCAACGAACTGAACTTCATCTGACAGATCACCACTAGCGATTTCATCTCGGAAAACGGACATAATCCGCTGGATCTTTTCAGCGCCTTCCTTACCTTTGAATACGAAGGAAGCTAGATCTTCATAATAATAGCCATAGGTTTCATATATATCATTTAAGCCTTCATGAAGAGACATTCCCCTTTTTTTGTAATAGGCGCTCATTTCAGCAGCTAAGAGACCCGCTTGGATGGCGTCTTTATCTCTTGCAAAAGGTTTAATTAAATAACCAAAACTTTCTTCATAACCATATAGAAATTCAAACTCTTTAGATGATTCAAATTCACGTATTTTTTCCCCAATGAATTTGAAGCCTGTTAATACATCTAAAGTTTCTAATCCATAAGCTGAAGCAATTGTTCTACCTAATTCTGATGTCACGACCGTTTTGATTACGACACCATTGTCTGGTATTTCACCTTTTTCTTTTTTCTTTTTCAACAAGTAGTCAAGCATCAATGCCCCAGTTTGATTTCCTGATAATACTTGATATTTATTATCTTTATTTTTTGCTGCTAACCCAACACGATCCCCATCTGGGTCTGTTGCAATGAGTACATCTGCATTTGTTTTTTCACCAAGTTTGATTGCGTATTCAAAAGCATCATGCTCTTCTGGGTTCGGTGAACGAACCGTTGAAAACTCGGTGTCCGGTTCTGCTTGTTCCTTAACAATGTGAACGTTAGTAAAACCAGATTGTTCAAACCCTCTCATCATCGGAACAGTTGCTGCTCCGTGTAAGGGAGAAAAAACGATTGCTAAGTCGTTGCCTACTTCACTAATCAGTTCAGAATCAACAATAACAGATTCTAATTCTTTTTCATAAGCCTTATCTACTTCTTCTAATACCCACTCAAGCAAACCTTCTCGAACTAACTTATCAGCATCTTCTGTCTTAACCTCCAACTCATCCTCTACTGCATCTACCATTTTAATTAACATATCAGCATCCGCTGGAATAAGTTGAGCCCCATCATCTCCATATGCTTTAAATCCGTTGTATTCAGGTGGATTATGACTTGCCGTAATCATAATTCCAGAATAGGTCTGTAATTTACGGACTGCAAAGGATAATTCTGGTGTTGGACGAAGTTCTTTGAATAAGTAAGTTTTAATTCCATTTGCCCCAAAAGTACAAGCAGATTCAAGAGCGAATTCTTTTGACATCCGCCTATTATCGTAAGCAATAACCACGCCTTTAGACATCGCTGCTTCTCCAGCCTGCTTTATAAATTCAGCTAAACCTTGAGAAGCTTTTCGTATCGTGTATATGTTCATACGATTTGTCCCTGGTCCTATCTCTCCACGCATACCGCCTGTTCCAAATTCCAGAGTTTTGTAAAAACTATCTTCTAAATACTTCTCATCACTTTCATACTTCATTAGTTCTGCATTTAACTCTTCATTTAGTCCTACTTTTGATTTCCATCTCTCATATTGCTTTTTCCAATCCATTTAACATCCTCCTTTTAATAGGCAATCAGTCTTAACTCTAGTTATACTCATTTTCTGGCCTATAGTAAAGAGGTTTTCCATTAATTTTTTTCGCGTGTTTCTACAGGATTTGCTGCGTAATACAACTCTTCTTCTAAAATGGCAATATGTTTATCAAGCTCTTCTTCTGACCAATGGAAACGATCTTTCATATATTTAATGACTCCTGTTTTCCATTCTTTAACATAAGCGATATCAAAGAATAGCGCGCTTGTTCGTCGATTAAAAAAGTCAATTGGCGATACGACCATTTCTTCTTCAATACCATAAATTAAAGAAGCGTATACACTTGCAGGAAGATTGTAGTGTTTACTTTCGTTTCCTACTGTTTCAATAATTTCAAACACTCGTTTCACATTCGATCCATATAGGTTGGAAAGTCGCTTCGCTTCAGCTTCACTTAACCCTAGCTCTTTTCCTTTTTTCGTCCATTCTCTTACAAAACTATCGAGTTTATCAGAACCACCTACGTCTCCTCCAGATAAGGTAATCCCTGCAGTGCTACACTTTTCTTTCACACCTAATTCTTTACCTACAATATCAACTATTCTTTCTGCCATTTTTCTATAACCTGTTAGTTTTCCACCTGCAATAGAAAGAAGACCACTGTGAGACTCAAATATCTCATCTTTTCTGGAAATCTCTGAAGCACTTTTCCCTTCTTCGTGAATGAGTGGGCGAAGACCCGTCCAGCTTGATTCTACATCTTCCCGTTTTAACTGAACCGAAGGGAACATATAGTTCGTTGCATCAATTAAATAATCTAAATCTTTCTCTGTCATATGCGGAGAAGCAATATCCTCTAAATAATGGGTATCCGTTGTCCCAACATATGTCTTACCGCCTCTAGGAATAGCAAAAATCATTCGACCATCATCTTCTGTATCAAAATATACTGCCTGTTTCAATGGGAAACGAGCTTGGTCAATGACGATGTGTACACCTTTCGTTAAATAAAGGTATTTTCCTTTTTTAGAGTTATCTTTCTCTCTTAACTCATCTACCCAAGGACCAGCAGCGTTAACGACTTTTTTTGCTCGAATATCATAAGTTTCACCTGTAACGAGGTCAGTAACTTTTGCACCAACAACTTTCCCATCCTCATAGAGAAGGTTCTCAGCTTTTGTATAATTAGTAGCAACTGTTCCGCGGTATATAGCTTCTTTTAATATTTCTAGCGTTAGCCTTGCATCATCTGTTTTATATTCAACATAGACGCCTCCACCTTTTAACATATCTTGGCGAAGCAAAGGCTCTTTATCCAATGTTTCTTTCTTACTTAACATATTTCGGCGTTCACTTCGTTTAACTCCTGCTAAAAAGTCATATACTTTAAGCCCTAATGATGTAGCGAATTTTCCGAATGTTCCTCCTTGAATAATAGGAAGCATCATCCATTCAGGATTCGTCACATGTGGTGCATTTTCATACACGATTGCTCTTTCTTTTCCTACTTCAGCAACAATTTTAAATTCAAATTGTTTTAAATATCTTAATCCACCATGAACCAATTTCGTAGATCGACTAGAAGTACCTGCTGCAAAATCTTGCATTTCCACTAAACCTGTTGACAATCCTCTTGTCGTAGCATCAAGGGCAATTCCAGCCCCAGTAATGCCTCCTCCTATAACAAGAAGGTCAAGTTCTTTTTCTGTCATTTGTTGTAAATATGCTTCTCGTTGTACAGCTGAAAATGGTTTTGCCATAATTAAACATCCTCTCCATATAGTAAATTACTAAGAAATATGACTCACAAGTCGTTGTAAATTCAGCAGGGAGATAATTTCTAATAATAAGTACAAAAAAGAGACCACAACAACCCGTACATAAAAGGATTTCTTTTACGTTCAAGTGCTGTGGTCTCTCCATATCTCCAGACCTTTGATTAATTTAAACTAATTGTATCATAGAATACTAATATTTTATAACAAATTAGCTTAAAATATATTATTTCTTTCTCTTAAATTTCATTGTTGCTTCGACAGCTGTTTTCCATCCATCATATAAGTCTTCTCTATTAGCATCTTCCATTTCTGGTTTGAACGTACGATCAATGTGCCATTGTTGAGCAATCTCTTGTTTATTACCCCAGAAACCTACTGCAAGTCCTGCTAAATATGCAGCTCCTAGTGCTGTTGTTTCTTGTATTTCAGGTCGATCAACCGGAACATTGAGAATATCACTTTGGAACTGCATTAAGAAGTTGTTTGCTACTGCTCCCCCATCTACTCTGAGAGCTTTAACATCAATTCCAGAATCAGCTACCATTGCTTCAAGTACATCTCTCGTTTGATAAGTTAGTGATTCTAACGTTGCTCGAATAAAGTGCTCTTTCTCAGTACCACGTGTAAGTCCAAAAATCGCTCCACGAACCTCACTATCCCAATAAGGCGTTCCTAATCCAACAAATGCAGGAACCATATAAACGCCATCTGTTGAAGCTACTTTTGACGCATAGCCTTCTGTTTCCGGCGCAGACTTTATCATTCTTAAACCGTCACGCAACCACTGAATCGCAGATCCAGCAACAAAAATACTACCTTCTAACGCATATTCTACTTTTCCATCTATCCCCCATGCAATTGTTGTTAACAAACCATGACTTGATTTTACCGGTTTTTCCCCAGTGTTCATTAACATAAAACAGCCAGTGCCGTAAGTGTTCTTGGCCATCCCTTCTTCAAAACAAGCTTGACCAAATAGTGCTGCTTGTTGGTCTCCTGCTGCTCCTGCAATAGGTACCTCTTCACCAAAGAAATGATAGTCTATTGTATTAGCATACACTTCTGAAGATGGTCTTACTTCCGGTAGCATCGACTTCGGAACTCCAAGAATATCAAGTAGCTCATCGTCCCATTTTAACTCATGAATATTGTACATTAGCGTACGAGACGCGTTAGTATAGTCAGTAACGTGGGCCTTTCCACCAGAAAGTTTCCAAATAAGCCACGTATCAATTGTTCCAAATAATAGTTTTCCTTGATCCGCTTTTTCTCGGGCACCTTCAACATTATCTAAAAGCCACTTTACTTTTGTCCCTGAGAAATAAGCATCTATTAATAGTCCTGTTTTATCAGTGAAAAGCTGACTATATCCTTTTCCTCTTAGTTCTTCACATATTGGATCTGTCTGGCGAGATTGCCATACTAGTGCATTATAAATGGGCTTGCCTGTTTCTTTCTCCCAAATAACTGTTGTTTCCCGCTGATTTGTGATACCAATCGAAGCAATTTCTTTCGGCGATACATTTTGATTACTTAAAACTTCTGCAATTACTCCTAATACAGATGACCAAATTTCATTAGCGTTGTGTTCTACCCAACCTGGATTAGGAAAAATTTGTCTAAATTCTTTTTGCGCTGTATCAACAATTTTTCCTTCCTTGTTAAATAAAATCGCCCTTGAGCTTGTCGTTCCCTGGTCTAATGCGAGTACATACTTTTTTTCCATATAATCTCCTCCTAGGCTTCTTTTTGTTTTGGTGTGTGTTTTGTGTCTTCTACGCTTTCTGGATTAACATCATCTTTCTTCGCTTTAATGGAAACACCTAACACTACAAAGAACAGTGCAATGAAAATCCAAAGTCCTGCATTCATCGTTCCTTCAAACAGTGCTACATAACTTAATGTTCCAAGTGATCCCCCAATAATTGGACCTGCTATTGGAACCCAAGAGTAAGCCCATCCTGAATCACCTTTGTTGTGAATAGGCAATACAGCGTGTGCAATACGAGGTCCAAGGTCACGAGCTGGGTTAATGGCATATCCTGTCGTTCCACCTAGAGACATACCAATGACAACAATCAAGAAACCAACCAATAATGGATCTAGTCCAGCTGTTACATCATTCGCACCTAATGCTAGAATACCAAATAATAGTACGAATGTTCCAAGTACTTCACTGAAGTAGTTAGATGGAGTATGATCAATCGCTGGCCCTGTTGCAAATACTCCAAGCTTTGCTCCTTTATCCTCTGTGTTTCTAAAATGTGGATAATACATGAAAAATACCAGTGACGCCCCAACAAATGCTCCACTTAGTTGAGCTGCGATATAACCTGGTACGTCAGCCCAAGCAAAATCTCCTATCATAGCAAGACCAACAGTTACTGCTGGGTTAATATGACCTCCACTAATTCCCCCTATCATATAAACCGACATAGCTACACCAAGACCCCATGCAAAAGTAATAACAATCCAACCTGAACCTTCTGATTTTGTACCTTTTAATACTACGCCGGCAACAACCCCTCCACCAAAAATAATCAACATCATTGTACCTAAAAACTCGGCTAATACTGGTGACATGTTAAATTCCCCCTTTTGACAAATTTTAGAGAGCAAAAAAGACCAACAAAATACCACCTAGTTTTCTCGCTCCTAGGCGTATTTTCGTTGGTCTCCATGGTCTCCATCGAAAAATTTATTAACTTACTTTTTATTTAACCATTCAGTGTAAGCGTTGTCAATCTCTTCCCATTAATTAAACAATTTAATTAACGGAATTATTTGTTTTGTATATTAATTATTAGCTTCCCAAAGCTCTCGATTTGAAGTAGTTACCGCCGCTGCCCCTGCATTTATTGCAGCTTTTACTTCTTCATTGGACCGTATGAGTCCTCCTGCAATGATTGGGACGTTTGTCTTTTCATAGATTTCTTTAATAATATGTGGAATAATACCAGGAAGCACTTCAATAAGGTCCGGTTGGATCGTATCAAGCATGTTATAACTGGATTCCAACGCAATGGAATCGAGTAAAAATAATCGTTGTATCGTTAATAGTTTTGCTTTTTTAGCTGTTAACAGTACATTTTTCCTCGTAGAAATTAACCCTTCTGGTCGAATATCTCGACAAAGAAATTGAGCAGCATACTCATCACTTTTCAACCCTTGAACTAAATCAGCGTGAAGTAAAACTTTTTTATCATGCTCATGGAGCATTTTAACCAAACTTTTTAATTGACCAATATGAGTATTTAATAAAACGATGTATTCGTAATTTGAATTTGCTACTTTATCTAAATCTTTTAAATCACGAATTGCAGGCAAGATGGTTGAATTAGATATGCTCATAATATTTCGTCCCCCTCTAACTTTTAAACGGATAATGTAAATAGTATAGCATATTAGTCATATTCTTCATTTCTTTAATATAAGAATAAGCTTATTTTTATAAAACCATCTCACCTTAAAACAGGATATGTTATTTATAAAATTCCGAATGTAAACGTCGTTTGTTTTTCATAAACGTTTCCTTTTTCAACAATATAACTTTTGGTTTCATTCGGTGGCATTTGGGTTTCCAAACAAATTCCTGCGTATTTCTCTGCTTTTCCCTTATTCAAAAGAGGTGATTGCTTCACTTGATTTCCAGAGTAAATCACAATAGCTGGATCATCTGTTTTAACATGCAAAGATCTGCCAGATAGTTGATCAACTAAAACTACTTTTTCTTCATTCCATTTATCAAATATAAATGGATGGTCCAATCCTCCGCCAACAAGGTTAATTTGATCATCTGAATCAGCGATCATTTCATTTAACAATTTCCCTTTTCGAAAGTCAAAAGTCGGACGGCTTTCTACACTTTTAACATCTAGAGGAATAGATTCTTCGTCTAATTCATAAAACTTAGAACTAGCAACCGTTAAATGATGACCTAATATATTTCGTTTCAAATTTCCTGTTAAATTAAAATACGAATGATTAGTTAAATTTATTGGAGTTGTTTCATTTGGTAATGCCCAATAATGAATGATTAATTGATTGCTATCACTAAGTGTGTAGCTAATTTTAAATTGGACATCCCCGGGATAATTATCTTCTCCATCAGCACTAAAGTATTCAAAAATAAGAGTATTATCTTTCTGAGTTACATCCCATATTCTTTTCGCAAGGCCTTTTTCGCCACCATGCAAATGGTTATTACCATCATTCTTATCCAACTGAAATTCTTGATCTCTAAACTTTAACATGGCATCTTTTGTACGTCCTGACGTTCTTCCAACAACTACGCCTAAATAATGAGGGTTCGTTTCATAGAGAGAAATATCATCATAATGAATGACAACGTTCTCTTTTACACCTTCTTGATCTGGAACTAAAATTTCTGTAATCGCTGCACCAAAATTTATTGCTGTGAGGGACATCCCTTGACTGTTTTCTATCTTATACGAATAGACATCGCCATCTGAGAATGTAGCTACTTTTTTTTTCAATTAAACCCACTCCTATCTCATTAATTTGTATTTTAAATAATACACTAACTTTATTAATAAAATTAATAAATTATCTCTGCTACTTTATTGTACAAAAAAGTATGACGAAAGAAAAGCTTAACAAGTCGTCTTTAATCATTAATTTTATTATTAAAAGACCCCAGCAAATCACTGAGGTCTTCATTAAAAGTTAACAATCATATTGTACTTTGTACAAATCTTTTCTTCGATCACGCCACTGAGTTACATTCCCTGACTTCCTATGTCTTCTTAATAACTCTAAATCCACATCACCAACGACTACCGTCTCAATATTAGGATGACATTCTCCAACAACTCCGTCACGAGGGAAGGCAAAATCTGAAGGTGTGAATATTCCTGATTGTGCATATTGAATATCCATATTTTCAACATGAGTTAAGTTTCCAACAGTTCCAGCAATCATCGTATAAACTTGATTTTCAACAGCTCTCGCTTGCGCACAATAGCGGACTCGAAGATATCCTTGTCTTTCATCTGTACAAAAAGGTGTAAAAATGATATTCGCTCCTTTTTCTGTTGCAATACGCGCTAACTCAGGAAACTCAATATCGTAACATATTTGAATTGCAATTTTACCACAATCACTATCAAACACCTCTACTTTATCTCCCCCATGGATCCCCCAAAATCTTCGTTCATTTGGAGTGATATGGATTTTATATTGCTTTTCTACCGTTCCATCTCGCCGAAAAAAGTAAGCAATATTATATATTTTCCCTTCTTCTTCAACGAAGTGGGAGCCACCAATAATATTAACGTTATACTTGATAGATAAATCAATAAATAAATTTATATAGTCCTCAGTAAAATCTGTTAGCCTGCGGATTGCTTGACTAGGACTCTTCTCTTCGATAAAAGAAAGAAGTTGCGTAGTGAAAATTTCTGGAAAAACAACAAAATCCGAATTATAACTTGCACCAACATCGGCATAGTATTCACATTGTTGGGCAAATTCCTCAAAAGAATTTATTTTTTTCATCATATATTGAATCGCACAAATCCGAACTGGAAACGATGTTTTGAAATGTCGTTTTGTTGTCGGACGATAATCAACATTATTCCACTCCATTAACGTTGCATAACGCATGGAAGCTTTATCATCTACAAGATAATTACGATTGACCCGCTTTAACGTAAAACCATTCATAACTTGAAAAGTTAACACAGGGTCAAACACATTGTGACTCATTACTTCTTCGACATATTGCCTTGGAGTTAATTCAGCTGAATACTTTCTGTAATTAGGAATTCTTCCACCGATAACAATACTTTTAAGGTTCAATTCTCTTGCTAACTCTTTTCTAGCTTCGTATAACCGCCGTCCAATTTTCATCCGACGATAATCGGGATGAACAGCTACTTCAATGCCATAAAGGTTATACCCTTCAGAGTCATGATTCGTAATATATCCTTCATCTGTTATTTCATCCCAAGTATGTTGGTCATCGTACTCATCAAAATTTATGATTAAACTAGCACAAGAGCCAATTATTTCTCCATCCACTTCCACACAAAACTGTCCTTCAGGAAACAATTCTAAATGGCTATATAAATGGGATCTTTTCCAAGGTTCCATATTTGGAAAACATAATTTAGACAACTCAATAATTGCTTCTATATCATCGTGCCTTATATTTCGGATAATTATTTTTTTTTCAAATTTAGACATATCTAATGGACTCATAAATCTCATCCTTCCTTAAGTTTGACTTTTAGTTATCAAACTCTCAATGTTCGCTTGCTTCATTTAATCTAAAGCAAATATGACAAAAAAGCAAACATTCTTCGGAACTTTAGAAAATTCTCTCTATTAATGTTATAAAACCATGAAAAAACCGTTCATGGATTGACCCACGAAACGGTTTTATACGTTTAACTTGCTTTTGCAGTTAATGATATATGAACAGCTATTTCTCCTATGATTGAATCCATTGGAATCGTAATAAACATCTTTGTGGACCTAAAATTTGACATTCCATCGTTTACAACTGGAGGTGTGACATCAATCAAACAATTTAATTTGGAAAGTTCTGTTGCTGTTGATCCTGCTACCCAATTACCAAACTCTTGTATAGCACTCCATCCCATATCATCTAAAATTTTAATCGTTACGCCTCCCATCATTGTTCCAACCAGTTGTTTGGCTGTTTCTGTACTCAATGTACAAATGATTTGCCCAGATAGTTGTCCATTAATCCCCAACACAACTGCAACATCATCAGACGCGATAACGCCTTTGCTTGAACTTGGCTTGTTTGGTGTTATATCCACTCCAAAATGATTGTTCATGATTGCTTTTGTAGCTTGACACACAGCATTAATATGATTAGCATTCATTACTTCCTTTTCATCTCCTTAATTAGGCTATCTTTTTATCTATTTACGGCTTTATTTTTTTCTCTCGCTTTATACCATTGATCTCTAGCCATTTCTACAATTTGTGGTTCCATGTGACGATGTTTGTGTTGTATGACTTTCGAAAAATATTTAATGGCTTCGCCGTTTCTATTTAATAGACGATGAAGTTCTCCTAAAATATAGATAACTTTTAATTCTGACATAGATTCATAATTGCCATACGAAAAAGCTTTTTCAAACTTTTGAATCGAAAAGTTCACAAACCTCGTTGCTTCATCTTCTTCGTTAAGCTCCCGAAGTAACCAACTTAGTTTCATACATATACCTGCTAAAATGATGTCAGGTTGCATTGTTTGTTCCCCTGCAACAACTGCTAACTTAAAAACTCGAACTGCCTCTTCGTGACTTCGTTCACCGGAAAAATCTTGTTTTCTCCATTTTGATGATATCTTGTTTATAAATTGCTCCCTTTGAGCTTGATGAAACGTTTCTTGGAATTGATCGTTAAACGCATAACCGCACTCAGGACAAACATAAACTTCATACAACAATGGGTTTCTAGATGCATCTTTGTACTCTTTAGAAAAGTCATTGTTCACTTGTTTCACTCTAATATACCTTGATCGTAACTTTTTAGAAGTGAAATTGTGATCACAAATATGACAAGACAATTGCTTATCATACAATAGTGGCACTTCTTTAGTCATATAAAATCACTCCACTTCTATTTTTAACTTAATTAAAGTATAAATTACCTATACTAAAGAAGGAAGAAAAATATTTTTTTATAAACTAATTAATCTATTATACCTAAGACTATTATATCTCAAACAAAAAACATCACTCTATTTATCCAATATTAACCAAAAAAGAACACGACTATGTCGTGTTCTTTGAACAATATAAAATGATTAACGGCTACCTTTTTCATAAGGTTGATTTAATGCCTTCGGAGGTTCTGCTTTACCAACAAATCCAGCCAGAGCTAGAATCGTGAGTACATAAGGCAGAATCAACATATAAACTTGTGGAACATTCGCTAGTCCTGGTATTTGCTGAGCGGATATACTTAACGCTTGCGCAAAACCAAAGAATATAGCTGCTCCCATAGCTCCAAACGGATGCCATTTACCAAATATCAGTGCGGCTAAAGCCATAAAACCTTGACCAACAATTGTTCCACCAGCAAAGTTTCCTGCAGTTGTAATCGCATATACTGCACCACCACTACCTGCAAAGGCTCCACTTAGCATAACGCCAATATATCTCATTCGATTAACGTTAATTCCCATCGTGTCTGCTGCCATTGGATGTTCCCCCACTGAGCGAAGACGAAGACCGAATGGTGTTTTAAATACGACATACCATACAACGATTGCAATCAAAAATGCTATATATGTTGTGGCATACACTCGTGAAAATAGCATCGGTCCAATGATTGGGATCTCACTTAAAAACGGTACATTAATTCGGAATAAACGAGCTCCTGAAGAAATGGTGTCTGTTTGGCCTTTATCAAACACTTCACGAACAATATAAACCGTTAAACCAACTGCTAAGAAGTTCAAAGCGACACCACTAACGATTTGATCTGCTCGCAGTGTAATCGATGCAACAGCGTGGAACAAAGAAAACAAAGCACCTAATACAATAGCTACTAATATCCCCATCCAAGCGGATGCTGCTCCAAAACCTAACGAATCAAAAAATAATGTACCAATAATACCTCCAAAAGCTCCCATAACCATGAGCCCTTCTAGGCCTATATTTACTACTCCGGATCTTTCTGAAAACAAACCACCCATTGCTGTGAGAAGAAGAGGGGTAGCTGCAATCAGAGCAGCCGGGACAATAGTGTAAAGGATTGGTAGTATCAAATCCATTTATTTCCCCTCCTTCTTGCTTTGAAAGCGGCTATAGATCCAACGAATCAAATAGCTTGATGCTACAAAGAAAATAATTAAAGCAATAATAATTTCAACAAGTTCAGGTGCAACACCTGCTTGACTTTGCATATTATTGGCCCCTTGTTTCAAACCACCAAATAAGAAGGCTGATAAAAAGATACCAATGGATGTACTAGACCCTAAAAGAGCAACGGCAATCCCATCAAATCCATAGTTCGTAAACGATGGTAAGATATTTGCATAATTATATGTTCCTAAGCCAAGCATTGCTCCGCCAACTCCTGCAAAAGCACCTGAAACAGACATAGAAAGAATGATGTTCATATTCACACTCATCCCTGCATATGAGGAAGCGTGTTTATTGTAACCGACAGAACGAAGTTCAAATCCTTTTTTAGTTTTCCAAAGAATAAACCACATAATGACACAAGCAATGACTGCAACCAAGAATCCCCAATGAAGTCGGGAAAAATTTGTGATATTTGTTAAAAATTCTGAAGAAAGAGACGCTGAATCATTTACGAATGCTGTTCGCTGACCTGATTCTATCATGTAATTTCTTATAAAATGGTTAACTACATGCATAGCTATATAGTTCATCATAATCGTCACGATAACTTCATGCACTTGAAACCTTGCTTTTAAAATACCCGGAACAAAACCCCATAATGCACCTGCTAATGCACCTGCTAAAAGGGCAAGGGGTAAATGGATAATCATCGGGGCTTCAATAGCAATTCCCACTAAAACAGATGTGAACCAACCTACGATAAGTTGACCCTCTACACCAATGTTTAATAGTCCAGTTCTAAAAGCAAAGGCTACTGCTAAACCGGAGAAAATTAATGGCGTCATGCGTTGTAACGTTTCTCCGAAATCATATGGAGTTCCGAAAATACCACTAATTAATGCTCCATAAGCAGTGATTGGGTTATTACCACTGACAAGCATAATCACAGCACCTGCTACGAAACCAAATAAAATTGCTATTAAAGGTACGAAAACACCTGTCAAATTACCTTTAAATACATTCTTCATTATTGCGGCTCACCTACTTCCCTCTTACCACCAGCCATAAGAAGACCGAGTTCTTTTTCATCTGTGTCCTTTGCGTCTAATATTTCAACAATCTTTCCTTCATAAATAACAGCAATTCGATCACTTACATTTAGTACTTCATCTAATTCAAGGGATACAAGAAGTACCGCTCGTCCCTTATCTCTTTCTTCTACTAATTTTTTATGAATAAATTCAATCGCACCAACATCTAATCCTCGAGTAGGTTGCGCTGCAATGAGAAGATCAGGTGAACGATCCACTTCCCTTGCTATTATCGCTTTTTGTTGGTTCCCTCCAGATAAGGACCTAGCTAATGTTTTTTCATTCGGTGTTCGTACATCATATTCTTCGATTAATTTGCGAGCTTTCTCATACATTTTCGGATAATTCAACACACCATTTTTCGTGAACGGCTTCTGGTAATACGTTTGCAATAATACGTTCTCACCTACAGTAAATTCAAGAACAAGACCATGTTTATGGCGATCTTGTGGGATATGCCCTACACCTGCCTCTGTTACTTTTCGTGGTTTATAACCAGTAATATCCTTACCGGAAACGATGATTTTACCACTTTTAGCTTGTCTTAAACCTGTAAGAGCCTCTATCATTTCCGTTTGACCATTTCCATCTACTCCGGCAACACCCATGATCTCCCCAGCTCGTACATCTAAAGAAAGTCCATCAACAACATCAATTTTTCTTGCATCCTCTACTATCAAATCTTTAATCGACAGAACTTGGTCCTTGGGTTTTGCTTCCGTTTTTTCCACTGCAAAGCTTACTTCTCTTCCAACCATCATTTCAGCAAGACTGTTTTCCGTCGAGTCTGCAACTTCAACGGTACCAATACCTCGTCCACGACGAATAACCGTACAACGATCACATACTTGTAGTATTTCTTTTAACTTATGAGTAATTAAAATAATTGATTTACCTTCACTGATTAAGTTCTTCATAATTTGAATAAGTTCTTTAATTTCTTGTGGAGTAAGTGCAGCAGTAGGCTCATCAAATATAAGAATTTCCGCTCCACGGTATAATGTTTTTAATATTTCAGCACGCTGTTGCATACCTACCGAAATATCTTCAATTTTTGCATTTGCATCTACTCGCAAACCATAACGATCTGAAATTTCTGCTACATCTTTTGCAGCTTTTCGAAGATCAATCGCTCCACGTTTAGTAGGTTCACTACCTAAAATAATGTTTTCTGTTACGGAGAAATTTTGCACTAACATAAAATGTTGGTGAACCATTCCAATGCCCAATTCATTCGCTACATTAGGATCCGTAACGTCCACTTTTTCCCCACGAACCTTAATTTCCCCTTTTTCAGGTTGATACAAGCCGAACAAGACGTTCATCAGTGTTGATTTCCCTGCTCCGTTTTCACCTAGTAACGCATGAATTTCGCCTTGTTTGACCTGTAGCGTAATATTGTCATTGGCAACGATACCGGGAAACTCTTTTCGTATGTTGTTCATCTCGATTACGTATTCCAATGTAAACACTCCTATCGGACTCATTAGAAAAAATTTGATAGCCGCCAAGTCAAAAGAAGGTTTATTCGACAGTTTTGTCAAATGTTCCACACTTTATCAATGGAAGTGACACCATAGATTTTCTTTATATTTATTCAATAGAGAAGTTAATAGCCGAAAAAACAGTATCTCAAATGTTCTAATAAGATTCACTCATTACTTCTCACTTGATTATTATCTCTATTTAAGTTTTACCTATAAACAAAGGCTAGTACAAGACTAGCCTCATTTATGTCTTATAGGTAATTCAAATGTCTTTTAATTATTATAGGGAACCTTCGAAATCTTCATACTCATCATCAGTTTGTGGAACTTCGATTTCTCCGTTTAAAATCATCGCTTCGTATTCTTCAACAGCTTCTAATGCTTCATCTGAAACATTGTCTCTTGTTTCTGCAATACCTACACCTTGATCTTCAAGACCAAATTCAAGAATCTCTCCTCCAGGGAAGTTTCCATTCATCGTATCTTCAGAAACTTGGTAAACTGATTGGTCCACACGCTTAACCATTGAAGTTAAAATAACGTTTCCTTCTGACCATTCACCTTCAGTAAGCGCTTGGTCTTGGTCTACGCCGATTGCCCATACGTTTTCTCCACCTTCATTACGGTCAATCGCTTCAGTAAATAGACCATTACCAGTACCACCGGCTGCATGATAAATGATGTCTGCGCCATTACCATACATTGTGTCAGCAATTTGCTGACCACGTGAAGCATCGTTAAAGTCTTGAGCATACTGAACAGTAATTTCAATATCTGGGTTAGCATATTTAGCTCCGGCTTTGAAACCATTTTCAAATTTCTTAATTAGTGGACTTTCTACTCCACCAATGAAACCGATCTGATCTGTTTCACTATGCATAGCTGCAACGGCACCTACTAAGAATGAACCCTCATGCTCAGCAAATGTAATATTAGCAATGTTTGAAACAGGTTGATCGTCGTCACCCATTACAACAGTATCAACAATGGCAAAGTTTTGATCTTCGTTTTGTTGAGCAATTGTACGAATATCATCTTCCATTAAGAAACCAATTGCGAATGTTAAATCAGTTCCTTGACGAGCTAAGTCATTTAAGTTTGGTGCATAGTCAGAAGCATCACTTGATTGGATGTAGTCCACTTCGGCTTCAGGATAATCTTCGCCGAACATTGTTAAACCAGCCCAAGCGGATTCATTAAAGGAACGGTCGTCAACTCCACCTACATCAGTAACCATCTTAGAAGAGAAAGCTTCTCCATCTCCTGTTGCTTCATTGTTACCTTCGTTTTCGTTGTTGCCTTCATTCTCTGTTACTTCATTGTTGTTATTTCCATTCTCATTAATTGGCGTGGTGTCATCATTGTTTTCACCACAAGCAGCTAGAAGTGTACCAGCAGCTAGTACAGAAGAAACAACCATCATCATACGTTTTTTCATTTTGTAAATCCCCCTTGATCCTTTTTTTTTGCTCCCATCGTGCAATATGTAACACGATGGTAACTATGCCACTATTATGACATATTATGAAGAAAATTATAATCTGTAAAACGTTTTCAAAAAAATATTTATTTACTTGTACGATGTCTGACATCTAAAGTAAACAGACTACTTTTGAAACGTTTTTTGATTCGTGTTTAATATACCATTAAATGATTTAATAATAAATAGTTTTTTAGATAATTTTATGAATTTCTCTACTTTTATTAAAACGCTTACATTTTCAAGCGTCTTTTTATCAAAGTTTTGTCAATTTTTTTGCATAGACAACACATGTAAACTCCTATTTTATGGTAGTATAAATGATAGAGATGCATCTTAGAGTGGCTGGCTTATTGCAATCTATTGATCATTATTTAAAATGGGGGCGAATTTTTTGAAGGCACTTTCAATCCTTGTATGTGATGACTCCGAATTAATACGAATGCAAATGAACGAAGTATTAAGGTCTATCGGGGTAAAAAATATTCTCGAAGCCAAAGACGGTGAAGAAGCTGTAAAGATCTGTGTAGAAAAAGAACCTCAACTGGTTTTTATGGATATCATTATGCCTAACAAAGATGGCATTGCCGCGTTAAAACAAATAAAACAAAAGACCCCTCATATTAAAGTAATTATGGCTTCATCTTCATCAGGTCATTCTCATTTAAGAAAGTCGCTATTACTTGGTGCACACACATTTATTAAAAAACCAATTAGCGAAGTCGTTATTCGCGATATCATATACAACCATCTCGACGAACAGTCCAAATCATCAACAAAAGTGTAATCGATTTAATAGCTGGGTGACACACACGTGCTCCGTCTCGGTATATCATTCTTTAGAAAGAGACTTACATTATCCCCGAATGTTCATAATATTTTTCTAGTTCGTAGCATGCCCTCTACTTTTTTTCTTATTTATACCTTTTCTTTATTAATACACCTGTTCGACTCTTACCCTTCATTGTTTGTGGTCTTTTTTTCCGATGGAAACCTTTAACCACGAGTTTTATAATCATTCCCAAAAAATACTTCAAATTTATTTTCATTTGTTTTTTATTTTTTAAATCGGGAATGCATAATATAACAACAAGAGCAATTTAAAGGAGGTCAAACAATGAAAACTAGTAATCAATCATTTATGTATAAGTGGCATAGGTTTTGGGTCCTGTGGCATGATACAAAGCATCACTATTACGGAAGTATTTGGCATGAGAAAAGGAAAGAAAAACATGAGAAACAATTAAGAGAACTAATCATTTCTAAACATGACTTCTCAACAGAATCAAAGGATCCAAACAATAATGCTGATGAGTCTAAAAAGGAATCTGCAGCATCTTTTGAAGAAATTCCTAATTCGACTACTAAATCATCAACAGCGAATGGGTAAATAACACTTGGGCTAATCTCTAAGTTAATAAAATGGTCTTTCTCTGAATTTCCTACCCTTCGAATAGAAGAAGAGGAACCAGCACGTCCTTTCTTCGACCGTTTTATAATTATATGTTCTATTAGCAATTAATTGTGGTGAAAAGATATATATGCAATGGATATAGCTAAAATACCTGCTGTTAATTTTCCAACCATCATCGGAATCACCATGTCTGGTTCTAGCGCAGCTGTGAATCCTAGATGACCTCCTAATACAAAAGCTCCACTAACCGAAAAAGCAATATTCATTAGCTTCCCCTTTTGATCTAATTCATGGAGTTTTTTGTACATAGGAATACTGTGAGCCAAGGATGAAACAAAACCTATCCAAGCTAGATCTGAAATACCACTTTTCTTGATAACAGGACGAAAAAAAGAGATGACGCTTTTTTTTAAAAAATAAACGAAAGGGAAGGCCCCCGCTAAAGCTAGTACAATAAGTCCGACGATTTCCATAGATTCACTAAATGGTGTAAGGCCTTGAATTAATGTTATTCCAGTTAATTCATGAATGGCAACAATTCCAATAACAATAGATACAAGTGCCATGACAATTTTTCCAATGAACACAAAAATCATAATCATGATTTTATCCAACCATAAAAGACCAGCAATGATGAACAACACAAATATGATGACAGGTAATAACTGCATAAAAAGAAAAGTTGCTGGAAAACCAGAGATTAGCCCCGCCAAAAAAGCTCCTATTGGTACTGGAATTAAACCAATCATAATTCCCTTTGCCAAGATAGGATAATCCCTTTTATGTATAAATCCTAGAGCAACTGGTATTGTAAAAACAAAAGTCGGGCCTAACATAGTAGCTAAAATGACACCAGAAAAAATGCCAGCTTCTTCGCTCGTTGCTAATTCCTGCGCAAGTGGATACCCTCCCATATCAATAGCTAGGATCATTCCTGGAAACATTGCTGGATCTGCCCCAAGCATGGAAAATACTGGGCTCACAATTGGTTTCAATAATTCGGCTAGAACTGGAGCAATCGTTATCATCCCTACCATCACGAGTGCGAGAGGTCCCATTGCTTGAAACCCCTCATCAAAAGCTTCTCCATACCCCTTTTTATTCCCTCTCATTTTATCAATAATACCTGCCACCATAAAAACGATTAAAGTCCACATAATAATCGAATAAATCCACATTTTTTTCACCTAATCCTCTAATAAATACTCCATTAGTTAATAATTTCTGAATAAGAGATATTAACTAATGAAGCTTAATACTTCGAAAAATAAAACCACACATTCTCTCGAACGGTGGCTTATTTCCCTTATTCAAAAGCTATTTCTGAAAGACCAACAACTAGCAGCGCCTCTATTTCTTCTGGAGTTAACCTCTCTAACACTTTCTTTTCCAGTTCGACCTGCTCTTCTAGCGTCAATCCACGAGATGCTTTAGATGTAATATCCCGGATTTCTCCTAATGAGAATTTACTCACTAATAATTTTGTCGCATCTTCCTTCGTCGTAAATGGAAGGTCTTCTTTCGGAATCGACGATCCTTGGGATATAGGTAAATCTCCTCGATAGTTATCGATCATAGAAGCTACGTCAGAATCTTTCATAAGGGCATCTAACGTTTCCTCATCCAATACTTCACTCTTCACCTGATCAATTAATTGGTCTGAAGCATAGGTTAATAAAATACGATATCCACCGTAAGATATTGCTAGCATAATAATGATAAATATAATGACTTTTTTCATTTATTTCTTCCCTTCAATAAATAACAAATAGAATACCTTTATTATAAACGGAAAGACTTTTAATACATAGAATTTTTCTTGTATATCCATCGATTCCCTAATCCTTTGAATAAATCGGTAATTTAACTGTGAACCTTGTCCCTTCCCCTTCTTTACTACAAACTTGAATATCTCCACCATGATCTTCAATGATTTGATAGGATACCATTAAACCAAGTCCTGTCCCCTTTTCTTTCGTTGTAAAAAACGGTTCCCCTACTTTTGATAAGAGTGACTCGGGTATGCCACAACCTTCATCGATAATTTCAATGATAGCAAAATCATTTTCTTCCCATAAGTTCACTATTATTTTCCCACTATCCATGGCTTCAATGGCATTTTTTATAAAATTAATGAATACTTGTTTAATTTGACTGCTCGTACAATATACCTTAGCTTGCTCTGTGTATTCATATTTTTCTATATAAATGTTTTTAATAATCGCTTGTGTATTTAATAGTGTAATAATGTGATCTAATAAAGAGTTCATGGAGCAGACTTCTTTATTTATCGATTGTGGCTTCGATAAAACTAGCAGTTCATTTAATATTTGCTCGATACGTCCAAACTCTGATTTCATTATCTCAAAGTACTCTTTTTTCCCTTCCCCGCTCATTTCAATTAATTGAAGAAAACCTTTTAAAGATGTGAGTGGATTGCGAATCTCATGAGCGATTCCAGCTGCAAGTTGTCCAACTGCAGATAGTTTCTCTGATTGATAAAGAAGTTCATCAGATTTTTTCTTTTCTGTTATATCTCTAAACGTGTAGACTTTTCCAACTACTTTATTTATTCCAGCAATCGGGGTCATGACGTATTCAATGATGATTGGCTGACCATCTTTTCGAAAAATACTCACATCACTTACTCTAATAATTTTTTCATCTAATCCATGTTCGTCATTATTTGTAGAATCAGTTGTCCAAAGAGGTGAGTTTACCTCCTTAAAAATTCTATTCACAATGTCTAAATTCAACTCTTCTTTTTTATATCCCGTCATTTTTTCTGCTGCCCGATTCCACATAATCACATTTTGGTGACCATCAAAGCCAACAATTCCATCTTCTACCGAGTTAAGTATCAGTTCATTCATCTGAGAAACTTCCAAATATTTTTCAAGACTATCTCTCTCAGCCGTAATATCTTTAAGTATCCCATAAACACCAATAATATTTGATTGAACAATGATTGGCAGCGCAGTAAGAAAGAGATGAAATGGACGTTTAAATTCTTTAGTAAAATTAAGTTCTGTCGTTTGCGGCTTTCCATTTTTAGCATAATTAAATATATTTTTTACTCGTTCTTTCAACTCATCGGGTATAAATTCAAGGTAATGACTACCTAAAAATAACTTTTCATCAGTTGGAAACAACGTTTTAAATGCTGTGTTTAAAGCAAGAAAATTCCCATCTAAATCAATTGAACACACCGCATCCGGATGCTTTTGAAATAATGTTCGATAACTTTCTTCCACCACTTCCATTGCAACATGTTTTTCCGTAATATCTTGAAAGATGATGAGTAACCCATTTTTTTTAGGATAAGCTTTAACATGAAACCATGAATCAAAAGCTGGATCATACTCATCGAATTCCATTACATCGTTTTTCAAATGAGCATGGTGGTATGCTTCATAAAATAACGTTTTCACTAAATGCGGGTATTCTTGCCATATTTGTTTTCCTAACAGTTTCTCTCGATCATGCCTTAACAATTTTTCTGCCGATTGATTTATGTACTCAAACTCCCAATTTAAATTTAAAAAAAGCACACCATCTGAAAGAAGATCCATCGTAGAAGAAAAAGAATCAATTAGAGAATCCTTCGTTTGTTCTTTACTTAGAATCGAACAAATATCATTCGCTCGTTGATTTGTCTTGTCTGTTGTCATCATGTTCACCTCAACATCTATATATCTCATGGTAACTTATTCTTATCTTACCAAATAATTGATCACTTTTCGGAAATTTTTCAAAGTTATCCTGTTTTTTTATCTACTTAACTCTCCATGATTTGATAAAAAACACGACTGCTCGGAAGCAGTCGTGTCGTTTTTTGTAGAATTATAAACCTGCTGACCTTTGTAGCCTTTTGGCGATTTCTTGAAAATCCTCCTCTGACACTCCAGGGGCAAATTCTTCAGGAACTTCTTCAAAGTCTGGGATAGGGGCTCCCCGTGGCGCTCCTTGAATAACTTCAAGAGTACCTCCATCTGGATGCTCTCCTTTCCAGATTTGGCTAATTTGTTTATAATCCTCTGGACTAAATGTATAAAGTTTCCGATGTTTTCCTTGCGCTTCAAATTTTCTTGCAGTATCAAATTTACGATTATCCAAATCTGGAATCGGTAACATTTTCTTCATATCGACTCCTGTCATAATCTCTATCGCTTTCGCATAAGCAAGAACATGCACCCCACCTCGAACAAGAAGGTAACCTATCATTTCCCTAGCCACAGGGTGATCCGTCATTTCATAAACACGCATTTTATGGGTTCTTGCTCCACACTCAAGGAAGAAATTGTGCAGTAAATCGAGAACTAAGTTACCGCTATTAAATACATTATCCCCGGTCCACGGTCTTCCCATAGAATCTCCTGGTAGAGATGTTTGTGCCGTTTGAATAAAGTGATATGAATTTCTTTTGTCTTTCGCATTTTCCATTGGTGCTATGTTTGGGTCCCCTGGAAATGTTGTTCCAGTAATCATTAAATTAATCGTATTCGACACTAATTCCACATGACCAAATTCTTCAGCAGTAATACTAGCTATTAGCTCATAAAACGGTCGGAACTTCTTTTTTTGTCTGAAATTAAATGATTGAAACATATAATTATTCAAAGTTGACATCTCACCATACTTACCACCTAATAACTCTTGGACTGCAGCAGCTGCATTCGCATCTGGACTATCGGGTCTCGGAAGCTCAATTTGTAGCTTATCCAATCTCAAAATCATAGGATATTCCTCCTTATCATTAAAACGAACGTTTGATTTTCCGAACCGTTCATCTCATCTATATGACAGAAGGAACTTGGCCTACTACCAAACTCACTTAAGAAGTTCCTATTTTTTTTGAAAAGTCCGTATTGGATTTCTCACTTACAGATCTAATCGATGTAAATACAACGATGGCAAAGATAATAAAAATTCCAACCCACTCTACTCCATTAGGAATTTCATTAAATAGAATCATCGCTGCCGCAATGCCATAAACTGGTTCTAATGTTGTAATGATACTCGCTTTTTGTACATTGACTTGCTTTAATCCTCCAATAAACATCACATGCGCAACAGCTGTAAACAAAACTCCTAATAAGATTAGCAATAATACATTTACTATTTCAAACGTTGGTTGTTGAAATAATAAAATAGGAGCTAACCATACGAATGCAAATAAGTTTTGATAAAACCCTACTTTTAAACTGTCATATGATGCAACATACTTCCGATTCAATATGGAAAGTACCGCAAAGCTTGCGCCTGAAACAAGTCCCCACAAAGCACCAACCGTCATGGAGGAATCCAAATTTATTTCAGGGATAATTAAATAAACGCCAATCATTGTAAGAAAAGCTAATAGGAAACTTTGCGGTTGTAATTTCTCTCGAAAAAACATTGGTTCAAGTAAACTTGCGAAAACTGGAAATGTTGCAAACGTCATTAATCCAATGGCCACAGTTGAAAGTTGAATAGCATGAAAAAAACTAACCCAATGCAAAGCTAATAACGCTCCCACAAATAAGAAGGCAATCGTATCTTTTTTCGTTTTAATTTTTATCGATTTTTTTTGCACGCTCAAAATTGCTGCTAGAAATAGGCTAGCAAAAAATACTCTACCGAGAACAATCATTAATGCAGAAAGAACAATCCAATTTGCAAATAACCCTGATAAACCAAACAATAGAACAGCTAAATGTATGTAGACTAATTCACGTGGCATTTTAAATTTCAACCAATTTGCCTCCTTATTGGAGCTGTTTCACTAAATATGTATAGGGATTTCATCTAAAAGTTGAATGCCATCTAACGACACTTTGCAACGACAGCCAACAATCTTCACGCCTGATTTAGCTGCACTTTTCAGAGCCTCAGAAAACACTGGATCAATATCTGTTGCTGGTCTTATCTCTTCTATATCTTCTCGTTGAGCAACAAAAAGCAAACTGGCCTTCCAATTTTTTTCTTTATTTATTTCAATCAGTTCTAACACATGTTTCGTGCCACGCGACGTCACTGCATCAGGGAAAAAACCAATTTTCTTATCATTTACTAACGTCACCCCTTTAACTTCCACAACCATTTGCTCTTCGTCTCTTTTTAACAAATGATCCCATCTGGAGTGACCTTTTGTATACTCCGCTCGAACATACTCCCATCCTTTATATGAAAGAAGTATGTTCGATGAAAAAGCGAGCTGTGCAATTCTGTTAGGTACTTGAGAATTAATAGATACCCAACCTCTGGAATCAGCTGATTGCACACAAACAGCTGAGAATCGAGTCTTTCTTTTCGGATTATCATTTGGTAATAAATAGACTTCTTGTCCTTCGATAAGAAGTTCTTTTAACCTACCTGAATCAGGCAAGTGCGCCTCCACTTTCTCCCCGCTTTCTTTTAGTTTACATTTAATCATAAAACGGTTTATTCTTTCTACAAAATAAGATGGAACCATTAACGATGAATAGTTTATTTTAACTTTTGTCATACAAAACTCCTTAAGGTATTATTCTTTTACCTCAATTACAATAGATGAGATATAATTATGTCTCTCCGGTTCTTCCTCTATAAATGTTTCAAAATTCGTTCGTAATTCAATTTCGTATTCTCCTATAGGGAAGCCTTTTTCATCCATAAACAAGTGATAAAATTCAGCATGTTCGTCCGAGTCCCTAAAACCTATTTTCTTCTCGAATGATTCTTCATACCATTTGTTTTTCTGTAAAATCGTTGTTTGTTCCGTACCATCCATCATATAAGGAATTTCTAACCCTCTATTGATTTCAACAATGTCAAAAAAGAACGGGCTCTCTAAGTAACCTATTTCCATTTCTTCTTCATCACCAATGTATTTAAGTTTCCCTTTCATCATTACTTCTTCATCAGGAGAGTAACTTATTTTTTCTGAAATGAGTCTCAGGACAAAATCTCCTACATCTGTTTCTGAAACTAATGTATCTGAAAGCCTTGTAGACTGATTTATTTCATTTGTTGTTTCGTCAGGGGTATCGTTGCTGCATGCTGTAAGTAATATGATTAAGAGTATCAAAGGTTTTAGATCCATCACAACCTCCCTTCATTTGCTGAACTAGGATTAGGATAACAGTAAACTTTCATTGTATTACTAAGTTCCGCAAACCATTCACATTGGACGACACAATGATATTACTACACCTTTAACCCCTTAATTTAACCGCAGTTCCGTAAATCATTACTTCTGATGATCCAGACATAATTGAAGAAGTTGTATAACGCACGTTGACTATGGCATCAGCCCCTAATTTATTTGCCTGATCAATCATTTCCTTTTCTGCAATTTCTCTTGCCTCATTAAACATCTCTTCGTATTCTTTCATTTTACCTCCGACTAACCCTCTTAATCCTCCTACAATATCTTTCCCGATATGTTTAGCCTGCACTGTATTTCCAGAAACAACTCCTAATGATTGAACGATTTCTACCCCTGCAATTTGTTCTGTATTCACAATGATCATCTTTTATCTTCCTTCCATTATTCGATTCTTTTGTTTACGTTGTTTTCATATATTCAATAACATGTAAATCGATAAACAGGTCATCTCGCCAGCGTTCTTCAAAATTTTCTTGCATATAATATCTTTTTAACTGTTTTTTCGTTAGTTCTGAATAATGATCCTCCACTGATTCAAGAAGTCCTTTTTTTATAAGTAATTTTTGAACCAACTCTAACGTCTGGCCTTCCATCGGTAATAACGTATTTTCATCAGGTTTATGGAAGTATAGTTTATGCAATTCATATAAACGCTTCAACTCTTTTATTGGTTCATGGTGATCGTCGACCCTTAAATCATATTTCCGATCATTATATCCACCATAACCTCCCTCATCTTGGACGATAAACAAAGCAGCTGATTGCTTTCCTCTTGAATCACCTCCAGCATTTTGAGCTTTTTCCAAAGCTTCAAGTAAACGATCGGCTAACGAACCGTTTGTTGATTCAAAAACATCAATAAATTGGTTTATTGTTTCTTCACTAATTAAAATATTCCCTTGTGCTGAACAGTATTTCCCTGTCTTGTGCCCTGCCCAGTGGTAACACTTTTTCCCTGTAAATGTTGCAACTTCACCTTTGGCATCC
The DNA here is from genome assembly GCF_029891575.1 of Salipaludibacillus daqingensis. Classification (GTDB taxonomy): domain Bacteria; phylum Bacillota; class Bacilli; order Bacillales; family Salisediminibacteriaceae; genus Salipaludibacillus; species Salipaludibacillus daqingensis. The sequence goes on from NZ_JARZHF010000001.1 coordinate 766,821, forward strand.
ATGACAGAAAACTGTCGTAAATCTCTATCTTCATCTTTCTCAATGAGCTTCTCAACAACTTCTTCCACAGTGAAACCTTTTTCCAAATAGTTTAGACCTCTCGGACCGAAGGAAGTATTAGCAAAAGACTGCGTTGCTATCGCACCAACTCCAGCTTTTGCCCAAGGAACGACCGAACCTACTCCAAGAAACTTTGATTGAACTGCGATTCCCCATTCTTGTGTTTCTGGATCAAACCCAATAATGGAAAAGGTTGCTACTTTTGGCCAATTATCCATCATTACACCCACCCCTTTTTTCTATTTCTATCATAATCTTCTGAAATTAATTCCGTCAACGCTTCTTTTAGATGTTTATGTTTAATGACTATATTAATTGGGAACAAGTGGCTAATGAAAGGAGCTGTTTAAATGAAAGTTTTAATTATCGGTGCTAATGGACAAATTGGTAAGAATATGGTTAAGATGATTGGTTTAAGTAGCGACCATGAAGCTAGAGCGATGGTCCGCAATGAAAAGCAACGAGAAACAATGGAAGATTTAGGTGCCGATGAAGTAGTTATTGGAAACCTCGAAGAAGACTTTTCTCATGCCTTTAATAATACGGATGCCGTGATTTTCACAGCTGGATCTGGAGGTCATACTGGAAAAGATAAAACGGAACTTGTCGATAAAATAGGTGCTATCAAATCGATTGAAGAAGCTGAAAAAGCTGGAGTTTCTAGGTTTATTATGATTAGTACCATTCGTGCTGATAAACCAGAAGAAGGTCCTGAATCTATGAAGCATTACTTCGAGGCGAAAGGTGCTGCTGATGAAACATTGCAAAATAGCTCTCTCAACTACACTATTTTAAGGCCTGGAAGCCTTTCAAATGATCCTGGAATCGGGACAATCACTGCAAAGCTTTCTCTTGATAAGCTTGATGCACAAATACCTCGGGAAGATGTAGCTAATGCGGCTGTAAATTCATTAACTATAGAAGAAACGTATCATAGTACCATTGAACTTCTTACTGGAGATACGGCTATCGGTGAGGCCTTGAAGACATTTAAAAACCTATAATATTCATAAATAAGTTGACCATAATAAATCTCCCCTTGCTGAAATAGACAAGGGGAGTTATTTATATATGCATCTCTCTTTTTTACGAATTGCAGAGATTCACCATTGCGATTATAATAGTTAGTAATGATATTATAAGGAGGGTTCCATTTGATTACATTCAAAGAAATGAGTAAAGAAAATAGACTACATTTATTAATTATTTCAAGCATTATTACTGTGTCCATTTTAGCTGGTATTTATGTTGGTTCAAATGAAGCATGGTTCAACCCTCGAAATTTCACTGCTGGTTATATGGCTGGATCATTGCTCGCAGTTATTGTATTATTTTCCATTTATCGATCCGTTGCTTTCTTTATCGAGAAGAAAAACGAATAGAGGAACTATTTTAACGAAAGGACTCCTAAGAGTTCTTTTTTGTTTACTTTAAACATCACTATTCTTAATCGTTAACCTTTTTTTGTATTATGCGGACTTATTGATAATATCATTGATCTCATTTTTATAAAGATCTGATTTCCCACCGAACACTGCCTGGATATTTTTATCATACTTCATAACTCCTGCCGCTCCGAGTGCCTTTAGATACGGTTCATCAATTTGCTTCGGATCTTTCACTGTCACTCTAAGTCTAGTGAAACAAGCATCCACGTATTCCACATTTTCTTTACCGCCTAGCGCAACTAATATATCTTTGGCGGTTTCTCGATAGGCATCTTTTGATTTTTTCTTTTTAGAGGCTGAAGTTGCAACTTCTTCCGATGATTCATTTTCTTTTTTCTTGTTATAATCCTTTCTTGTATATAATTTTGCTTCTTGACCACCGCGTCCTGGCGTAGCTAAGTCCCACTTTTTGATGGCAAATGAGAATATATAATAATATACGAAGAAGAATATGGCTCCCATGACTAGATTCATCCACCAATTATTTGTCCCAGGGAGGGCATTAACAAGAATAAAGTCTATCAGACCGGAACCACCTGCCCAACCTAATTGAACATCCAACATAAATGCTACGGCGAAACTTATCCCCGCTAAAAGCGCGTGGATGACAAACAAAACGGGTGCAACAAATAAAAACGTAAACTCAATCGGTTCCGTGATCCCTGTTAAAAAAGCTGTTCCTGCTGCTGCAATTAACATCCCTTTAACAACAGGACGATTTTGCTTATCAGCTTGACGATACATAGCTAATGCTGCACCAACAAGACCAAACATGATAACTGGAAACTTACCAGCCATAAATCTTCCTGCTGTAACATCTACTCCTTCAGCTATTTGAGCTAAGAATATATATTGATCACCAGAAACCATTTGTCCACCAACATCAACTGTTCCCCCAAGTGATGTCCATAAAAATGGTGCATACCAAATATGGTGTAAACCAGTGGGGATTAGAACTCGTTCAAGAAATCCATATAAACCTATATACAAAGGATTCGTTGCATCAGAAGCAATAACATTAGCTACAGCATCAATACCTGTTTGAACTGGAGGCCAAATGAGCATAACCACAAACGCTAAAATCATAGAAGTGAAAACCATAACAATCCCTACTGAACGATCTCCCGCAAAGAATCCGAGTACTTCTGGAGGTTGAAATCTTTTAAACCGGTTATAAACCCACACCGCCAAAAGTCCAACGACAATACCACCTAATACTCCTGTTTCAAGCGTCGGAATTCCAAGAGCCATTCCATATTCCCCTGCTCCTTCTGCCATCTCAGGCGTAATCCCGAGTGCAAGAGAAATTGTTGTGTTCATGATGATATATCCTAGCAGTGCTCCTAATGCAGCAATTCCTGAACCACCAGTTAAACCAATCGCTACACCTAGGGCAAAGATAACGGGTAAATTTTGAAAAATACTGAGACCAATTGTTGTCATACCTGAACCGATTGCTTCTACAGAATCATTTTGTAAAATAGTTATAAAATCTGCTAAAGGTCCTGTTAGCGCTGCACCAATCCCAAGAAGTATCCCTGCTGCAGGTAGTAATGCAACCGGAACCATTAATGATTTACCAAACTTTTGTAAACTTCCAAAGTTAAACATATGAATCTCCTTCCAAATTTAAAATGAATGGGTTTTATCATAAAAGCGTTATCATTTGTTTAAAATGAAAAGGGAGTTTTTCTTTCTCCTTTGAACTCCCTTTCATTTTATAAATGCTTTACACTTCTGTAGTTTGAAGTTTCTTCAGTTCTGGCCAATACTCTTTGTTTTCAGCAATGAGGTCATCTAATATTTTTCTTGCTTTTGGTGCATCTACAACAGCCCGGTTCAACGTTAATGCTTGCAGCAATTTGTTATAGTCTTTTTCATACCAAGCATCTACAACTAGTTTTTCAAAAGCAAGCTGCCCTTCAATAAGCCCCTTTTGGAATGTTGGGATATCGCCCACAGCAAAAGGTTTTGGACCTCTGCTCGTTAAAGCTGCAGGCACTTCTACCATTGCATCACTTTGTAAGTTTGAGATAATTCCGTTATTTTCTACAATTACAATGAATGTATCTCCGGTGTTATAAGCTAACGAAGCTGCTACTCTAATCATGTAACATCCATGAATGTCCACTTCTAACTCCACATTTTTAGTTGTTTGGTCAGTCATGATTTGATCACTCATCGTGTGAACACGTTTTTCGCGACCGTTGATCACTTGACGAGCTCTCGTATTGTCTATTTCTTCTTTCTCGACCATGTCTGTTGGATATAAATAATATTGAAGATACGTATTAGGTAAGTAATCTGGAAAATCATTCAGCATTGTTTCAACTTGCTTGAATGTTTTTATCCAAGATGGATCGTTTACTATCTCTGAATCTTCAGGAATAAATCCTCTTTCTGTAATTGCACGCTTTATATCATCTGTTAATTGATTTCCTTCTTTGTCATAAATGTTCGTAAACCAACCAAAGTGATTTAAACCAAAGTACTCGGGAACCAAATCCCAGATTTCTTTCCCTAATATTTTTGCATAACTAACCATGATTGCTGCAGGCATATCACAGATATTTAATATTTTTTCATCATTTGGAAATTCTCTACGAAGAGCTTCAGCCACAATAGCCGCGGGATTTGTGTAGTTTAATATCCAAGCATCTGGAGCATATTCTCTTATATCGTTGACTACGCCAATCATGTCTCCTATAGAGCGTAATCCATAAGCCATACCACCAGGACCACAAGTTTCTTGCCCTACTGCATCGTATTTCAATGGAATTTGTTCGTCTTTTTCACGCATTTGAAGACCACCCGTCCGAATCTGCACAAAAGCAAAATCAGCATTTGTATATGCCTCTTTTTTGTCCGTTGTGTAGCGAAATGATTCTAGCTCAGGGTATTTTTCTTTTAAAATCACCTCTGTTGCTTTCGCAATCTTTTCTTGTCGCTCTGCATCGATATCATAAAAAGTAATGGATTTTAAGGGGAATTTTTCTTTTTCTTCAATTAAACTCATAATCATTCCAAGAGTGTACGTACTTCCGCCACCGACAACAACTAAATTTTGACGTTTCACTATTCATTCCTCCAATAATTTAATTTGTATTATATTTGTATTATTTAATTCAATACAAATATAATACAAATAAATAAGTTCGTCAATACTATTATTAATTGCATGGGGAAAAATTGTACTATATGCTAAGGATAAGAAGTAACTTAGACGTAAAATGAGGTGAAAAAATGAAAAGTGTATCTCCTTTGTACAAACAAATTGCTAATCAAATGAAAAATGAAATCACAAAAGAAACCTGGATGAAAGGTGAAGCGATTCCGACTGAGGCGAGGTTAGCTGAAATATATGGAGGAAGCCGTGTTACGATTAGACAAGCTATTAAATTACTCGTACAAGAAGGGTTGTTATACAAAATTCAAGGAAGTGGAACATACGTTAGTGAAAATAAATTTGAGCACAATATTTATTCGCTCAAAGGTTTTACCGAAGAAATGCATGCTCTAGAAAAAGAAACAAAAAATAAAGTATTAACATTTTCGTTAATACAACCTGAAGAACGTATTAGACAAATATTAGGATTAGCGGAAGGGGAAGATGTTTTCTTTGTAAGAAGACAGAGGTGGGTAGAGAAGACACCATTAGTTGTTGAAGATACTTATTTACCTGTTAAGCTATTTCCAGACTTATCTTATGAAATAATGCGTGGGTCAAAATATGAATACATTGAAAAAACGAAATTGATGAAAATCAAAGAAAGTTTCCAAGAAGTATTACCTCTTCTTCCAAATAAAGAAATTTTGGATTTACTTAAGTTAAAAGAAGCAATTCCAATTATTAAAGTTCAACTTTTCTCTAAACTAATGGACGACACTCCTTTTGAGTATACAGAAATTTACTTTAAAAGTGATGAATATAAATTTACGATTGTAGCTTCACGCCAATAAACGTAAAATATTCAGTTACATTTCTGCACTCATTTTCTTTTACTTTCATGTAAAAAATATCGAATTTCTTCAGGTGTCATCCCTTGTTCTAAAGCAGATTTAATTAGTGAAACCCATTCTTGATCTAACCTTTCTTCCCTTTTAGATGGTAGCATGAAATTGTCCCCCTTATGCCTTTTTTCATTAGAGGCAACTATGCAATCATAGGGTTTAATACTCTTCCCTTAGATTCATAGTTTTGCGTCCCTATTTTTTAATAGGTAGGCTATTTCTTAATGAATATTACATAATTAACACATTTGTTCACTATAAAGAACAAAATTCGCCTGTTTAAATAATTTTTCGCAATAAATTTTAAGAATAAAGCCTAAAAGGACTCTTTTCTGTTCTTTATTGCGAATATTGTAGGTAAATCATAATATGTTTCATTTCTCTTGTAAATAGTAATTATTTCTTAATAAATTAGAATATTTATCCATTTCATATTCTCTACATTGAATTACATTGACGTATCCCTACTTCTTCACCTTCTCTTAGTTTAATCACCCACTACTCATATAGATCTAAAGATTTAGTTAATAAAAAAGAGCGACCTGTTTAGGTCACTCTTTTTTATATGATTACTGAATCAATCCATGTTGATTTTTTTGAAAAAACCACTTCAATGATTGATAAACGTCAGCTTTTTCTCTCAGTACATAATAACGAAACTTTTGATCTTGAATATTTTTATAGACATTCATAAGAGTTGATGGTCGATTATACTGGTTTACTTCACCATATCCAAAGTAACTAGACTTCTTTATTAATTCATTAATATATTGAATGCATCGTTTGTTATCAGAAGTTAGATTATCTCCGTCTGAAAAGTGAAAAGGATAGATATTATATTTAGATGGTGGATATCTACGATCAACGATCTCCAGCGCTTTTCGATATGCGGATGAACAAATCGTTCCTCCACTTTCCCCTTTCATAAAAAAGTCATCTTCTGATACTTCCTTCGCTTCGGTATGATGGGCTATAAAGACGATATCAACTGTTTCATACTTCGTACGTAAAAACCTCGTCATCCAAAAGAAAAAACTTCTCGCCATATACTTTTCAAATCTCCCCATGCTTCCTGAAGTGTCCATCATGGCTAACACAACCGCATTTGAGTCAGGCTTTACTTTTTCTTCCCACGTTTTGAACCTTAAATCATCATTGTAGATAGGCGCGACACTTGCTTTTCCTTCAATAGCATTTCGTTTTAATGCTTCTAGAATAGTCCTTCGCTTATCCACATTTCCCATCAGCCCTTTTTTACGAATATCGTTGAATTCAATATTCTCAACAACGACATTGTCTTGTTCTTTTTGCTGTAGATTTGGTAACTCCAATTCACGAAATAACATCGTTTCCAATTCTGAAATAGAAACTTCCGCTTCAAAATAATCTTCTCCGGCTTGGTCTCCAGCCTTTCCACCTTTTCCAGGTGCTTTTTGTCTTCCATCTCTTGCTACAACATCTCCAATTTTACTGTCTCCATCTCCTTGACCGACATGTTTACTTTTGTCATAGTTGTAACGAATCTTATATTCATCTAGGGAACGTATCGGGACTTTAATGACATCACGACCATTTGACATAACAATGTTCTCTTCACTAACTAGATCAGGTAAGTTCTTATGAATAGCATCTTGAACTTTTTCTTGGTGCCGCTGCTGATCTTGGTAGCCTTTCCGATGGAGGGTCCAATTTTCCTGAGACACAACATAATTTTTTCCCGACCGGTTTATCATGCGCTTCCCTCCTTCTGATTTTTTGAAAATAGTGACTTGAATTCATTTAAAATCAGACTTAGTCTATCCTATGCAATCTGGACACTTAGTTGACAAAAATTCTGAATATTGGACAGGACAAAAAAATATAGTTTCTGAGGAATTGAAGACCAATCCTTCTCTCCCAAAGAAGTAGACGCTTGGTGCGAAAATATTCAAATGGAAGTCTCAAGTTTATCCCTTCAATGTTTAACGTTTGGACTAAGAAAATGAGAATAAATAAAAAACCTTTGCTTTAATAACACAAGCAAAGGTTTTTCTTATAGGCTCACTGCTATCATTCAGAGTTGACGTCTAAAAATCATCTGTCACTCTTATGTCCAGCAGGCAAGTCCAGAGATTTCTCGGAGAAGCTTTATCTTAGTTTTCTATCAAAAAAATCTTATATTTTTCGGTGGCCAAAACGCCATATTCGCTCGTCCAACAATTTCTTCAATAGGAACAAAACCAATATGTCGGCTATCTACACTGTTTTGCCGATTGTCACCTAATACAAAAACATGACCTTCAGGTACTTTTGTATTTCCTGTTTTCTCTTCCAACTCAAAGTTTTCTGTAAATACCCCATTGTCGTGGTTTTCTTTATAAACATCTAAGAAATTCTCATCATGAGGCACATCGTTAATATATAGATTATCATCATCATAGTAAATTTCATCACCCGGTAATCCAATCACTCGCTTTATATAATCCGAGTCTTCTGTTGCGTGAAAAATAATGAGATCAAATCGGTTTGGTTCATTGATTTCATAACCGATTTTATTGACAATAATTCTCTCTCCATCATGAATGGTTGGCATCATAGACTGGCCATATACAATATAATTTGCGAACAAAAATCCTCTAACTAAAAACGAAAAAACTAACACAATAATAATTAACTTTGATAAAGCCCAAATGTTCCTTTTCCAAAACGATTTCTTTTTTGAACCGTTATTTGTAACAGTTTCTTCCTTATTCATTTTTCTCCTCCATTTTTCCTTATCAGAAGACTCTTTATCAAGTTGATATGATAGATATGTATTAAATCAAATACACATACAATAATTGAGTCTGTAAAAGATACTTATTACTTAAAATATAGCCATATGTGGCTTATTTCAAACAATTATTATCAAATAATCTTAATTGTTATGAATCTGTAATAATCGTTACATTTTTTGTGTTGTATATCAACTACCATATGTCATTCATGTTAATGATTGAGACCTTTTCTAGAAAGTCTAATCTACAACTCAAAAATCTAATTTCTTAAACACTAAAAAACAAGACTGGGGCTATTCCCAGTCTTGTTTTTTATCTATTTAGTAAACTACCAACATATCTCAAAAGGTCGTTTGCTGATGTGCTATTATAACCATGTTCATCAATCAACCTTGCAATGACTTCATTAATTTTCTTTAACTGACCTTCATCTGGTGTTTTTGTGGACGTTGTTATTTTTACTACATCTTTCAAATCAGCAAATAGTTTTTTCTGAATTGCTTCTCTTAAACGGTCATGAGACTGATAGTCGAATTTTTTTCCTTTTCGAGCATATGCTGAAATTCGAATTAAAATTTCTTCTCTAAATGCTTTTTTGGCATTTTCTGAGATCCCAATTTGTTCTTCAATTGAACGCATAAGTTTCTCATCAGGATTCATTTCTTCCCCTGTTAACGGGTCGCGCAGCTTATTTTTATTACAATAAGCTTCAACGTTATCCAAATAATTATCCATCAGTGTTTTAGCAGACTCCTCATATGAATATACAAATGCTTTTTGAACTTCTTTTTTAGCCATCTCATCGTATTCTTTCCGAGAGATTGAGATATAGTTTAAATATCTTTCACGATCTTCATTTGAAATAGAAGCATGTTGATCTAAACCATCTTTGATGGACCTTAATACATCTAATGCATTTATTGACGTAAGTTCTTTCCTTATAATAGCCGATGAAATTCGATTAATGACATAACGTGGATCAATTCCACCCATACCTTCATCGGCAAATTCATTTTTTAACTCTACAACATCTTGATTATTAAATCCTTCTACATTTTGACCATCATACAATTTTAACTTCTTTAACACATCTACATCATTCTTCTGAGACTCTTTAATTCTTGTTAAAACTGTAAACGTTGCAGCAATTTTCAGAGCATGGGGTGCGATGTGAACATGAGAAATATCAGACTCTTCAATCATTTTTTTATAAATACGTTCTTCTTCACTAATTTTCAAATTATAAGGGATAGGCATAACGATAATTCTTGAATGAAGAGCTTCATTTTTTTTATTTGAGATGAACGACTTATACTCCGCTTCATTCGTATGTGCAACAATCATTTCATCTGCGGAAATCAAGGCAAATCGACCTGCTTTGAAATTGCCTTCTTGCGTCAATGAGAGCAAATGCCACAAAAACTTTTCATCACACTTCAACATTTCTTGAAATTCCATTAATCCTCGATTAGCTTTGTTTAACTCACCATCAAACCGATAAGCTCTTGGATCTGATTCCGATCCATACTCAGCAATTGTAGAGAAATCAATACTCCCTGTTAAATCAGCTATGTCTTGAGATTTAGGGTCAGATGGACTAAATGTACCTACCCCAACTCGCCGATCTTCAGATAAGAAAATCCGCTCCACCATGACATCTTCAATACGTCCTCCATACTCTTTTTCTAAACGCATCAGATTTAACGGTGATAAATTTCCCTCTACTCGTATTCCAAACTCATTATAGAAGTCTTTTCGCATGTGTTGAGGGATGAGATGCAATGGATCTTCATGCATAGGGCACCCTTTAATTGCATAAACCGCTCCTTGGTCCGTTCGACTATATTTTTCTAATCCTCTTTTTAACATTGTTACTATTGTTGACTTTCCTCCACTAACCGGTCCCATTAATAATAAAATTCTCTTTTTTACATCTAATCGTTTTGCAGCTGAATGAAAGTATTCTTCCACTAATCGCTCAACAGATTCTTCTAAACCAAATATCTGGTCTTCAAAAAATAAATAACGCTTCCTGTCTCCTTCTTCCACCACTCCCGCATCTTTAATCATGTTATATATCCGAGAGTGAGCCGTTTGTGCCACCTCTGGCCTTTCTCGCAGTATCTCTAAATAATCAGCAAACGTACCTTCCCACCTTAATTCTTCTTGTTCTTCACGATAGCCTTGAATTTTGTTAATGATATCCATCTTATCCCCCTTCCCACAACAACCTTGGTTCTTTTAAAGGATGTCATGGTACATCTTATGCACTTACCTAGAAAACGATGTTAAAAGATAAGTTATGATGATTCCCTTTCAACTATTTGAAAACAAGAGTAAAATAAAAATATAACTTCAAGAGGGTGTTGTGACATTCATGCGGATATTGATCGGAAACGTATTTATATTATTTTTTATCAGCTTCTTTACATTGCTATTTATAGAAACGACAAAAGAACTTTCTTCTGCCCAATCTTTACACCAAGTATTAGATGAATCTATTGAATTAGAGAAAATCACACTTTCTAGTAACAGTCTCGTTCTAGACAAAAATGGCAACACCATTTCAGATATTTACTCTAGTGAAAATCGGATTCATTTATCCTATGAGGATATTCCATCATCTGTATTAGAGGCATTTATCGCTGCAGAGGATCACTCGTTTTACGAGCACCACGGTTTTGATATGTCAGGGATTGCAAGAGCTTTTCTTGTTAACTTACAATCACAAAGTGTGGAACAAGGTGGAAGTACAGTGACTCAGCAGTTAGCTCGTAATCTATATTTGTCTCACTCGCAAACATATGAACGTAAGCTAACAGAATTACTTTATTCCTATCATTTAGAAAGAGTTTTTACAAAACAGGAAATCTTAGAAATGTACATTAACACCGTCTACTTTGCAAACGGTGTATATGGTATGGAAGCAGCTAGTCAATATTATTTTGACCAAACAATTGAAGAACTTTCTATCGCTGAAATTGCATTTCTTAGTGCCATACCTAATAACCCAACACATTATGACCCGTTGAAAAATTCTGAACTGACACATGAGCGTAAGAAGTGGATTCTATTACAGATGCTCAATCAAGAATTCATTGATGAAGAAACTTATCATGACGCCAAATCGGAAGAAATTACGATTTATTCATTTGAGAAACAAGATCAATTTCCTGATTACACAACATATGTTTTTTATGAACTACAACAACTTATTTCAAAAGAAGAAGGATATAAAAAACGTTTACGTGCTGCTTCATCAGCAGAAGAACGCTCAGCGATTCGCGAAACTATACAAAATCGTGTCGATCAGCTTCTAGCAAGCGGCATTACTATCGATACAGCATTAGACCCTAAAGCTCAATCTCATGCTGTATCTACTATCAATCACTATTTAGGAGACACTGGTATACAAGGAGCCACTTCTATTATTGATCACGAGAAGGGAGAAATAGTAGCCATCACCGGAGGCGTTTCTTATAATAAATTTGATTTCCATAGGGGATTTCAAGCTTATAGACAACCTGGATCTGCAATTAAACCTTTGCTCGTTTTCGCACCTCTTCTTGAAGAAACAAAATTAAATAGAAGTTCGATCATTGACGCAAGTCCAATTAATAGAGGGAATTATGAACCTAAGAATTTTGGTGGCGCAATTTACGGAAAAGTGACGTTGGAAGAAGCATTTAAGAATTCCTATAACACTGCCGCTGTCAGAATGTTCGATATGATAGGGGTTGAAACAGGATTTGATTACTTTAATCAATTCGACTTTAATCAAATTAGCTCAAATGATTATCGTCTTCCTTCTGCTTTAGGTGGGTTAACAAATGGTGTAACCGTTAATGAGCTAACACAAGCTTACTCTGTTTTTGCTACTCAAGGGGTATATCGCTCCCCTAAAGCAATTCGTCAAGTGACAGACTTAGATGGGAATATCTTGTACACCTGGGAAAGTGAAGACAAAGAAGTGTGGGAGCAATCTACGGTGGAAGAAATGAAGACGATGTTACGTTCTGTGGTTTCAAGTGGTACAGGAACTGCTGCTCATTTCACCGGGTCTAATTACGTAGGTGGTAAAACTGGAACAACTAATGATTTCCATGATTTATGGTTTGTTGGTTCGAGTGATCGATATACGACAGGTTTATGGGTGGGGAAAGATGATCCTTCTTCCATTTATGTACAAAGTCAAAATAACCTCCATACTAGGCTTTGGAGTGACATAATGAAAGAACTAAACCAGTAGAGATATTCTCTACTGGTTTTACATTTCCTTTTTTTATATAGGCAAACTTGCAATTAAGCTGTTGTAAAGTTTCACAACTGCGTAAACAATTGCGATACCAAAGGCAAACCAAAAAAAGAGGTGAAAGAATATGAGGGCAATTAATGCTGGAGCAGATAATGAATCACTTACTTTGTAGATAAAAAAAATAAAGTAACTAAAACAAGCTATAGCAAAAACACTCAACAGCAAAAGAATATCGATGGAGGCAATAATCGAGAAAATTCCTCCGATTAAAAATATCCATGCCCCTCTTCTTACATTTTTTAAATCCGTCCCTTCTTCGTCTTTCGAAAAAAACAAAAGTGACAGTTCATTTACTGTATTCGCAATTAATTTAAGTGCTGCAAACAACATAAAGAAAAATAACCAAAGCACAAACAGGAGTGCAAGATGAATGCCTCTTTCAGAGAAAAATTCGATCATACCACTATATAAGCCGATGTTTTTTAAATAAGATATTGACAATCTTTCCGTATAAATAGAAAAGGCCAAACTAAATAAAATAATTGATATCAAAGGGAAATGACTTGTTAAATACATATTTTTCATTTCATAACTCCTGGCTGTTGCTGTAATTTATGTAACGATTATCGAACGAACAACCGAGTGAAATCACTCGGTTGTCATGATTACTTACCTTACCTTATAAGTGATGAATAGCTTCGTAAGCGTAAATCTTATTCCCAGAAGTTGGGCTTTTATCTAAATTATCTCTTCGTTTTTTGTGAGCATGTTTAAATGCATCACTGTTAATCCAGTTTTCATAATCTTCTTTCGTCTTCCATTTAGTCAAGACAATTTGGAAGTTCTCATCTTCTTCAGGACTTAAGAACATGAAATCTAGACATCCGGGTACTTGTTCCATTTTCTTATTACTTTCGGCAAAACGATTTGCTACGTTTTCTCGTCCATCCACAGGTACGTGAAGTTCATTCATAACAACATACATTAGTGAAAACCTCCTTTTCCTACATCTATTATACGATAATGACCTGTGATTTCAAAGATTTACCTTTCCACAGTTAATATGGTGGAATCCTTTCTTTCATTATTAAAAAATGGTATATTTGAATGTAGATAACATCGAAGGGGGCATTGTAATGGGACTACTTTTGATTTTAGGAGTTTGTTTAGCATTCCTAGTAGCCATTTTCACCGCTGGATATGATTCGAATCCACATAAAAATTAAATAGAAAAATAAGCCATGAATCAATGATTCATGGCTTATTTATATTATTTTAGTGCGCTAAATACTTGCTGTCTTAGTGCTTCATATACGACAATTGCAGCTGTATTTGAAAGATTTAACGAACGAATTTTATCTGTTTGTGGGATACGGAAGCAGCGATCTTGATATTGCTCCGTTAATTCTTCCGGTAATCCTTTCGTTTCTTTACCAAAAACAAAGAAATAGTCTTTATCCATTTGACTATAATCAAATTCATGATAATGCTTTTTTCCTATTGTTTCAATAAAGAAAAATTCCCCATTAGGAAATCGTTTGAATAGCTCATCAATTGTATCATAATGATTCACATTTACGTTTGGCCAATAATCACACCCTGCTCTTTTAAGCATTCGATCATCTGTCGAAAAACCAAGTGGATGGATTAAATGCAATCCTGTATTCGTTCCTGCGCAAGTTCTTGCAATATTACCGGTGTTGGCTGGTATTTCTGGTTCGTGCAAAACAACATGCAATCCCAAAGCTTTTTTCACCTCATTTTATCTTCGCTTCCAATCTCCAAACGTTATCTTACCATGTCTTTTCTGTAAAAGAAAGAAGCCTCTACCCTTAAGTTGAGACTTCAAGTGTATAAATGAATTTTCTTAGCTCTTCCGTTGATATTTCCTTTCCTATCAACTGATAATTTGGAACATTGCCATTAATATCAACAAACAAATCTTTTTTTGAAACAAACGTATATTGTACTGTTGGAGTCGGCTCTTTAAAATATGCTAATTCTCCCACAAAATCGTACACTTCAATAACTTCTTGCCTTTGCTCAATACGGTCATTTGTTGGTTCACTAGAAATCACATGTTTACGAAGTTCTTCAATATCTAAGCCTTGTATATTTTGGTCTTGTATAAGCTCTATTCGCCCATCTTGATTATTTATAAAACTAGTAACAAGAAGGTTATCCTCAAAGATCGTTTCTTCTATCGTCCAGTTTTCTAACATCGTTTCTGGAAATAAAACAGGAAAAGGTAACTCTCGTTTCGCCTGAGATAACGTTGCATCTGCTTGGGTACAAGCAATAACAACAAACATAACACTAATAGTTAGAACTCCTATTTTTTTTAAATGGAATGAACTCATTATCAACACCCGTAACTTTCAACTATTATTTATTAGATATCGTTCAGTATTGATTATGAAACATCAACACTAAGCTTTAACATAGATTTTTATTAAGTCGTTTACTCCAATTATTTTAAAAAATATCAAAAATTATGAAGAAATCTCAAATAATTATATCATACTCATGTTTCTATTTTTGAGTGTCAAAAGAATGAAGTCCGTTTATCCATTCATAGTCCCATCTACGATATGGAAATATTTATATTGAATACTTGGTGTCCATGCTGACGAATCTTCATAAGACCAATATCGCATACGACTATTTGTCGTATGTGCATTCACTAAAGGCATATGATCCGCATCTTTATCAACAACGATGGTTGTATGTTGCCAATTACCATCTCCGTTGAAGTCATAACAAATCACATCACCTTTCATAAGTTCTTTAGGTGAAGATACTTCTTTTGCCCTAAGTCCTTTTTGCGATCCGCTTAAAAACCATCGAAGCGAATGAGCCACTGCCCAACTGAAACTCCATTGGTTGCCGGTGAACCACCACCCGCTGCTTCTATCTGGTTCACCACGCATCGGTGCTCCTGCTTCTTTTAAACATTGTGAAATATAATTAGTACAATCATTCTCAAATTGACGATAATCCGGATTATAATCATCCCACCATCTTTCAGCATACCTTACTGCTGCTAAACGATCGAATTCATACCTAACTTGCCTAAAAGAATCTCGTTTGTAGTATTTTCTTGCCATTTCTTGAACTTTTTTTTCTAGTTTATTTTCAAGACCATCTGGAAAAACGAGATAGTCGTCAATCAATTGTGTCTTATCTTCTATTACAGCTCTTCGATATTGTTGTTGTGTTTCAAGATAGATTTTTCCTTTTTGGTTCATTAATTGCTCAATGGTTAACAAATAGTCTACTTTCATTCTTGAAGAAAGGTTTTGCGTTTTTATTATTTCCCCTTGAACAATGTTCTTTAAAACTTCTGCCTTTCTCTCTTTTATTGTTTTTATTTTTCTATCCGTTGCATGAAAGTCACTCTCTCGAATAAACCATTCATCTAAATGCCCTTCCATTTCTTCATCGAAATAAGCGGAGCAACATTTTTCCCAATAATTTTTCAATAAATTAATAGCTTCATTCATATGATCCCCTCCATTCTATATCATGTTATTCATGAGTGAGAGGGATTCATGCCAATAAGTTCTTTCTATTTGAATTGCTTGCTTAATGATAACTTGTCCTACAAAAATCCTCATTGCTATAATAAATAGCAATGAGGATGAATTTTAACGAACATAAATAAACTTAAGAGGACATTTTTTTATAGGAACCTTCTAGTTTTAATAAGACTTCTTTTTTATCTAAACCACCACCGTAACCAACCATCGATCCATTTGATCCGATTACTCTATGACAAGGTACAATAATTGGCACGGGATTTTGATTATTCGCCCCACCTATCGCTCTGACAGCTTTAGGAGCTCCAATTTCCGCAGCAATTTGTTTATACGATTTCGTTACACCATAAGGAATATTTGCTACTTTATCCCAAACTAACTTTTGAAATTTCGTTCCAATAAGATCTAACGGTAAGTCGAAATTTTCTCTCTCCGCTGAAAAATACTCAGATAGTTGACGCTTTGCCTCTAGCAATGGAACCTCATCATTTTTCAACTCGCCATTCAATTGTAACTTATTCAGTTTCCTTTCCATAGACGAATATGAGCTCTTCACTGAACCGAATTCGATAAAACAAATCCCTTGATTAGATGTTGCCAAAGTGATAGCTCCTATAGGACTTTCCATTTCAGTAAAATAAATATACGGACGTTTAGACATCATAGCCCTCCTTCAGTTCAGATAATAATTACTGAACTTCTTTCATTGTTTCCATTTTCATCTCAACTGAGATTTCGATTTTTTCTATTGCTTTTTTAATTTCTTCCATAACTTCAATCACATTTTCTTTATTTTTAGCCTCTAAAAGCTCCGCCTTTACTTCTTCATTCTGTGAGATTTCAGCCAATGCCCAAGCAGAAGTTCCTCGTATGACGGGGCGAGGGTCTTTGTGTAATAGTTCATATAATGAAGGTAAAGCCTCTTTTTCTTTATAATGGGCAAGAGCAATGATTGCATTTCGTTGGATTGGTTTTTTACCTCTCCATGAACCAGATATTTTTCCAAACCTTTCTTTGAATTGACGATTACTAATCGTTAACAAAGGTAACAATGTTGGTTTGACTATTTCTGGATCAGGTTCCATCTCTGGATGATGATTGGCATTTTTCCCTTTGTTTTCTGGACATACGACTTGGCATGTATCACAGCCGTATAAACGATTTCCTATCTTCTTACGATATCTCTCAGGTAACATGTCTTTTGTTTGGGTTAAAAAGGCTATACATTTATTTGAATCTAATTGTCCACCTTGAATAAGAGCGCCTGTTGGACAAGCATCCACACATTTGTTACAAGATCCACACTGATCAAACATCGGCGTATCTTCTTGCAAATTAACAGTTGTAATCATCTCTCCTAAATACACGTAGGAACCGAATTCCGGAGTGATGATAGCACAGTTTTTTCCACTCCACCCAATACCAGCACGTTCTGCCACAGCACGATCTGATAATTCTCCTGTATCAACCATTGATTTAGAGATAACATCTGGAACTTTTTCAACTAGAAACTCTTCCAACAATTTTAATTTCCGTCGCAAAATATGATGATAATCTTCTCCCCACGACGCTCGACAAAAGATACCTCGCCGGTCCCCTTTTTTTGACTGAGGAGCTGCTTTCATTTTTGATGGATAGGCAAGGGCGATGGAAATGATCGTTTTCGCTTCTGGTAAAAGAAGACCTGGTTTCGTTCTTTCATCTATTGTACCTTTCTCGAACCCAGATTGATAACTAAGTTCCTGTTGATATTTTAACCTTGCCTTCATCGTTACGAAAGGATCTGCCGAAGCAAATCCAATTTTATCTATGCCTATACGCTTACTATATGCAATTAACTCTTCTTTTAACTGGGTATTTGCCACGGTTTCACCTTCTTTCATAATTTTTCTTAAATACATCAGTTATTATGCTTATTTAGTTAGTCGTTAAACATACGAAAAAGTAGCGCTCCTAGTGACAGAAACACTACTTTTTATTTTAGTTTAATTGTATCTTCATAAAAAATTGGAGCGGGTGATGGGAATCGAACCCACATCATCAGCTTGGAAGGCTGAGGTTTTACCACTAAACTACACCCGCATTTATTATGTTCTAGTCCTCTGAATCATTGGACAATCTTCCATGCTTCTTCCTCTGATAGCTTTGCTTTGATGATTATCCGTCGAAGCAACTCGCAGCATTCTCGACGATGGAATTGCTCGTGGCTGAGGTTTTACCACTAAACTACACCCGCATTTATTATGTTCTAGTCCTCTGAATCATCGGACAAACTTCCATGCTTCTTCCTCTGATAGCTTTGCTTTGATGATTATCCGTCGAAGCAACTCGCAGCATACTCGACGATGGAATTGCTCGTGGCTGAGGTTTTACCACTAAACTACACCCGCATTTATTATGTTCTAGTACTCTGAATCATCGGACATAACTATTAGTTATCTTTTCTTTAACCTGTTTCGTATTTTACTACTTCATTTTATGAATGTCAATATCACTAAAATTAACAACATTAATAAGAGGCATACGGTTATTTCATTAAAAATTATACCGTTTTTTATTAGCTTAGATCTTGGAAAAGCTACGTTTTAAAAAAAGAGGTTATTTTTCTCCATTATTAGGTAATAGATATACGGTATAGCCTATATTTTATAATGGAGGGATTTCATATGAGTTTTGATTACACTATTGAAAGTAATAAAAAACCAGCTGAACTTATCGAAGCACTAGAAGTTGAATTGAAAGAAGAAGGTTTTGGCGTATTATGGTCATTTAATGTGAAGGATAAGTTAGAGGAAAAAGGGTTAGACTTTAGTGATAACTTTCATATCCTTGAAGTTTGTAATCCTCATGATGCAAAAGAAATTCTCAGTTTATCCAAACTTGCTGGTTATTTCTTACCATGCAAAGTAGTTGTTTATGAAGATAACGGGAAGACCTTCGCTGGTATGCCACAACCGTCCACATTAATGGGTTTTATTGACGATGAAAAAGTCCAAGCTGCGGCGAACAAAGTGGAAAAAAGAATGATTACTTGCTTCGAAAAAGCAAAATAATGTTAAGACCATAATTACTGCTAGAGGTGAACAACATTGAATTTTTCAGACATTAATAAATTACAATCAAATGGTCAACCTGAACAAATGCAACATCGTCAGCCCGGGTTCGAAAATGAAATGAATCCTGAACCTCTTTATGATGATCCAAATTATAAAGGGTCAGGTAAGCTAAAAAATAGAGTTGTATTGTTAACAGGCGGTGATAGTGGGATTGGACGTGCTATCGCTGTTGCTTTTGCCAAGGAAGGTGCTAAGTTAGCTATTGTCTACTTAAATGAACATGATGATGCTGAAAAAACAAAAGTCGCTGTTGAAAGTTATGGTAGTGATTGTTTACTCATACCTGGAGATGTTGGTGAGGAAGATTTCTGTTTTGAGGCGGTTAAAAAAACAGTAGATACTTTCGGTAAATTGGATTGTTTAATCAACAATGCAGCTGAACAACACTTTCAAGAAGATATCGAAATGATTTCAATTGAGCAACTCGAAAGAACTTTTAAAACAAATGTTTACTCCGCTTTTCACTTTATTAAAGCAAGTAAAACACATCTCAAGCCAGGAAGTACAATTATTAATACCGCCTCCATTGTGGCTTACCAAGGTATGCCAGTATTGATGGATTATTCAGCAACCAAAGGAGCCCTTGTCGCTTTGACACGTTCTTTATCAGAAAACCTTGTATCAAAAGGAATCCGTGTTAATGCCGTTGCACCTGGTCCTATTTGGACCCCGCTTATTCCCGCTTCTTTTCCTGCTAATAATGTAGGCAACTTCGGTACTTCAAGTCCAATGGGGCGGCCAGGACAACCTGCTGAATTAGCACCAGCCTATGTGTATCTTGCTTCAGATGATTCTTCTTATGTGTCTGGACAAGTTATTCATATAAATGGGGGAACAATTGTAAATGGATAACGATGTTTATCTATTACATTAAGAACCACACTTCAACTGACAGTCTAAGTTAAGTATTTAAACAAGAGGAAGCATCTCCTCTTGTTTTTTTATGTCAATATAAAATACTCTTCTTCTTTTATCCAATTTATACTTTAATTCTCATTAATATTTTTAAGTATTAAAGAAACCCTAAGAAATATTGACTATAAAATGAAGGAGAGATCATTATGAAGAGAAAGTTTCTTTTAATACTATTTATATTTGTCATGGCTACTACGGCATGTAATAATCAAGAAAATGCTTTAGATCGTCAAGATCAAGCTCAACCAATCGCTAAAGGGAGAGCAAATAATACAGAATTTCTTTCAAGTGCACAAACAACGATACCTAGTTTTGATTTCCCACACACGAAACCTATCCAAATCCAAGAAGCAAAATATGATTTTGAAATTGATGCAGAGCAAATACATTTAGAAGAACTCTACGAATTGAATTTAGATGAAAATATCGAGAACATCCAACAACAATTACAAGATCAATTACAGATAAATCCTGAACCTACTCCTGAACTTCAACGACCGGAACTTGAGCAACGTCAAGCTCAAGAACCTCAACCTGAGCCGGAACAACCTCAAGCTCCTGAGCCAGAGTCAGAACAGGAACAAGAAGAACCGGAGCCAGATACAGATCAAGAGGTACAAGGAATTAGTCAAGAAGAGCAGCGCGTCGTCGAACTTACAAATCAACACCGAAGAGATGCTGGTTTATCTGAATTACAAGTAGATACGGAATTAAGTACAGTCGCTCGAAAAAAATCTGTTGATATGCATGAGAATAACTATTTTTCACACACAAGCCCCACTTACGGATCACCATTTGATATGATTCGTGATCATGGTGTTCAATATAATTCTGCCGGAGAAAATATTGCTCAAGGTCAGCAAAGTGCTGAACAAGCTGTTCAAGGATGGATGGATAGCCAAGGACATCGTGAGAATATCCTTAATGGGGGATTTACGCATATCGGTGTCGGGTATGATTCGAATGGGAACCATTGGACACAAATGTTCATAAGTAGATAAAGCTTTACTGAATAACAAGGAGCTGTCGATAACTATAATCGACTAGCTCCTTTTAATTATTTGATGATTTAGTATAAACCCATCGTTTCGTTTGATCATTTTTTCTTGAGATACTCTTGATTAAACCAAATCCCTCTATTTCTTTTAACAACTCGTGAACAGTTTCTTCACTCTCTTTTCCATTAAAAACTTTCTCAGCCAACTCAGAAGTTGATGGCTTTTGATATTTGGTATCTTCTCGCAAATACAGGAGTAATTTGACTCGTTTCTTTTGACGAATATCCTCTTTAAATCCTCCAGTAAAAAGTTTTTTTAATGGATCACTAGCTATCACACCAATAAATATTCCTATGATAACTAATAATAAATCATATAAAACCATCCCTTATGTTACCTCCAATTCATTTCTTATTTAACTTGCTTCTAATTGTTAGTTTACTACAAACCTTTTCATATAGACGAGGGTAGATGGATTTTTATTATTCGTGACTCTCCATTAATTATTTAGGTTTATTATATTAAGTCATACTATTTAATAAAAAGAGTAGTATAAAAGCAGGAAATTAAATAGTATGTTATACTTATAGGTGGGGATAATTAGAATTACTTACCTATTTATACAATTTTTCAACTTCTGCATTCTTTAGCGCATTGAGTTCTATGAATAATTGTACAAGTATTTTTGTGATGTCTCTAAATTATAATCTAAGTTGTTAATCCTTCCTTAGAGTTCCTTTCACTCAGAAACCACAACCATTCGCCACCACTTTTACAAAAGAATCATCCTCGTTTCTATGTTAGTTTATCGATGAAAACTTCGCTCACTCTTTCACAATATTTACGCAGCTTTAAAAATAGAAAGGAATGTGTATTATGAACAAAACAGCACTTATTTATTGCGAAGGTCACTTTGGAACAATGGACGGTAAAACTGCAAATGGACTAATTAGAAGTTCAAGGAAATATAAAATCGTTGGAGTTATAGATAGCAAAAAAGCAGGGATGGATACCGGTGAGATTCTTGAAAATAAAAAAAATGGTATTCCGATATTTTCAAATTTCGAACAAGCGTTAGATAGCTTATCAGAAATACCAAATCAATTTATTTATGGAATGGCTCCCTCGGAAGCATTTCTCAAACTTGATGAAAGAAATATCGTTTTATCAGCGATGGAAAAAGGTATGAACATCGTTAACCCTCTTCATGAATTTTTTACAGACGACGAAGAATTTGTAAAGTCTTCCATAAAGAATAACGTGGAAATTAACGATGTCAGAAAACCATCCATAAAAAGAGATCTGCATCTCTTTTCAGGGAGAATCTTAGATATCAAAACACCAATTGTCGCTATATTAGGCACGGATAGTGCAGTCGGCAAACGAACGACATCTGTCATCTTAGAAGAAGCTTTAATAAAGCAAGGTCTTAATGTCGCTTTTGTTGCTACAGGACAAACTGGACTTATTCAAGGTGCAAAATATGGTGTTGCTATTGACGCTATTCCCACACAGTTCTTAACAGGAGAAATAGAACACCAAGTAATGAGAGCTTATGATGAAGAAAATCCTGATATTATCATCATAGAAGGACAAGGAGCATTGAGTCACCCTGCTTATATTAGTTCCTGTGGAATTATTAGAGGATCAAGACCCAATGCCGTTATCGTACAGCACCCTCCTAAGCGTAAAAATTTAGGTGATTTCAGCTATATGGAAATGCCTACTGTAAAAAGTGAAATTGATTTAATTGAGAATTTTTCAAAATCTAAAGTCATTGCAATTACTATCAATCATGAAAATATGTCTTCTGATGAAATAAATGATTATATTCATATCTATGAAAATGATTTAAAGATCCCAGCAACCGACGTTCTAGTGCTCGGATGCGACAAATTAATTTCTAGTATATACGAAACATTCCCATCCTTAAAAACAAAAATTGGCGTCCAGTGAACGAATCCTCTGCACCAAGAATTGAAATTAACTTAGCAAAAATTGCTCACAATACAGAAATTTTAATGAAGTTATATCGTTCTAAAGGAATAGAAATCACTGGAGTTACAAAAGGAATATGTGGCGGATTAGAAATCGCAGAGGTTTTTGTTAACATGGGGATTAAAACAATCGGTGATTCGAAAATAACGAATATCATAAAAATGCGAAAAGCTAACATTAATGCGGAATTTATGTTACTAAGAATACCTGGTTTAAGTGAAATTAAATCTGTCGTAAAGTATGCTGATATTAGTTTAAATTCTGAGCTTTCCGTAATACAAAGCCTTTCTAAATACGCTAATAAGTATAATAAGCGTCATAAAGTTATTTTAATGGTTGAAATGGGAGACCTAAGAGAAGGTATCATGCCTAAAGACCTTCACTCTTTTATAGAAAAGGTAATGACTCTCCCGAATATTGATATCATTGGGATTGGTGTGAACTTTGCTTGTTTTGGTGGTGTAAAACCTACTAATAACAAAATGAGATTACTGGCTGAATTATCCCAAGAAGTAGAGAAGAAACATCATTTATCTCTAACATATGTTTCTGGTGGAAATTCTGCCAATTACAACTGGTTCATGGAAAGTAACAATACCATGCAAGTGAATAATTTAAGGATCGGAGAATCATTGCTACTAGGAAGAGAAACTCTTTCACGACTCCCCATCCCTGATTTATACACCGATGCATTTACGCTTGTATGTGAAGTGATTGAATCAAAAATAAAACCATCGGTTCCATATGGAGAAATCGCTCAAAATTCTCTAGGAGTCACCCCACAATTTCAAGAACGAGGTAATATCAGAAGATTAATATTAGGAATTGGTTTTCAGGATGTTCTAGTATCTGGATTGACTCCAATATTAGATTTAGAGATTTTAGGTTCAAGCAGTGATCACACTGTCCTTGATGCGAAAAATGTAAATATACAAGTTGGAGACGAGGTTACATTTTCTGTAAATTATGGTGCAATGCTTTCTCTCATGACATCTTCTAATATCCATAAAAAATATCTTAAGATGATATAATCTTCAAAAGTGACAGGATCACGTATATTTAAAAGACGCCTTTCTCAAAGAGAGAAGGCGTCTTTTTTGATAATATTTGATCATTTCTTGCTGATTCCTCCGCAGAACGGAAGAATAAAAGCAGGGAAGTCATCTTGTTGTGTTATTGGATAAACAAAACAAAAAAACAGGATAATTATCCTGTTTACACTAATTAAATTTATGTAAGTATTAAAATGGTACCGGTGGCCGGAGTCGAACCGGCACGGGACGAACCCACAGCATTTTGAGTGCTGCGTGTCTACCAATTCCACCACACCGGCAAAATGGTACGTAATGGATATTATTTAATGAGATTTGGTGCCGAAGGCCGGACTTGAACCGGCACGGTAATTACTTACCGCAGGATTTTAAGTCCTGTGCGTCTGCCAATTCCGCCACTCCGGCATTACAAGAACATCATTATATAAAATTTGGAGGCGGCAACCGGATTTGAACCGGTGATAGAGGTTTTGCAGACCTCTGCCTTACCACTTGGCTATGCCGCCATCTGGAGCGGAAAACGGGATTCGAACCCGCGACCCCCACCTTGGCAAGGTGGTGCTCTACCACTGAGCTATTTCCGCATACAATTTAAAAGGATAATTACAAAGTCCTAAATGGCGATTGCTTACACACCGTTATAAAAATGGCAGGGCTAGCAGGATTCGAACCTGCGAGTCACGGAATCAAAATCCGATGCCTTACCGCTTGGCTATAGCCCTTCAAATAAATATAAATGGGGCGGCTGATGGGAATTGAACCCACGAGTGCCGGAATCACAATCCGGTGCGTTAACCACTTCGCCACAACCGCCATATTTTCAGTTGGCAGGGGCAGCAGGAATCGAACCCGCATCAAAGGTTTTGGAGACCTTCGTTTTACCATTAAACTATGCCCCTAAGTATAGTTTAATACATAAAAATGGTGGAGGGGGGCAGATTCGAACTGCCGAACCCGAAGGAGCGGATTTACAGTCCGCCGCGTTTAGCCACTTCGCTACCCCTCCACAAAAGAGACAATTAATATATTACAAAAGAATATTAAATTAGTCAAGAGATTTTTTATGGTGCTGGCCAGAGGACTTGAACCCCCAACCTACTGATTACAAGTCAGTTGCTCTACCAATTGAGCTAGGCCAGCACTTAAAAAAATGGTGGCTCAGGACAGAATCGAACTGCCGACACACGGATTTTCAGTCCGTTGCTCTACCGACTGAGCTACTGAGCCAATACAATATGCTATGTTTTTACGTATTTTATAATTTTACTGGTTAATGATAAATGAAAAAATGGCGGTCCCGACGGGAATCGAACCCGCGATCTCCTGCGTGACAGGCAGGCATGTTAACCGCTACACCACGGGACCCTATATTAAAAATGATGGTAAGTCAAATTAACACCAAATACTTAAAAATTTGTGAAAGAATAAAAATGGCTGTACTTCTTCAGCACTACCATTATCTTTCTATAAAGAAACCACAATGAAGTATTAATAATTAAAATTGGTTGCGGGGGGCGGATTTGAACCACCGACCTTTGGGTTATGAGCCCAACGAGCTACCAGACTGCTCCACCCCGCGTTAATAGTATTAAGCTTCAAAAAACTTTTATGGTGGAGGATGACGGGCTCGAACCGCCGACCCCCTGCTTGTAAGGCAGATGCTCTCCCAACTGAGCTAATCCTCCATAAAAACAAAATATAATATATATATGTGTTGGTGACCCGTACGGGATTCGAACCCGTGTTACCGCCGTGAAAGGGCGGTGTCTTAACCACTTGACCAACGGGCCATGTTATTCTGGCGGAGAGCGAGGGATTCGAACCCTCGAGACGGGTTTAAACCGCCTACACGATTTCCAATCGTGCTCCTTCGACCTCTCGGACAGCTCTCCATAAAAATGGCTCCACAGGTAGGATTCGAACCTACGACCGATCGGTTAACAGCCGATAGCTCTACCACTGAGCTACTGTGGAATAATAATTGCCCAGCGACGTCCTACTTTCACAGGGGGAGATCCCCCAACTATCATCGGCGCTGGAGAGCTTAACTTCCGTGTTCGGCATGGGAACGGGTGTGACCTCTCCGCGATCGTCACTGGACATATGAAATTGACAGGTC
>NZ_JARZHF010000002.1 GCF_029891575.1 Salipaludibacillus daqingensis
AAGCGTCTTTTTGCTTCTGCTTACCGAGGAAGAAATTGAACACAAATCTAGAACAACCGAGCGTTTTATGAATGAGATCGACCTGTTTTTGGTTAGGAAAAAGACGAAATTTGAACGCTTTTTTTACTACCATGACATCACCTCATTTACAGGAACGTTTGTTCTAATCATATCATGAGATGAGTGTTTTGGCTATCGCCAACCGCCATTCATCTCCCCCTTATCGCTGGGCTAAAAGCCCTTCTCGCGATAGAAGAGGGAGTCTTCTGTCGGAAAACGATAAAATAATTCTCACTGTTAAGTTTATTATCTCATCCCTCGTTGACCCTCATATCTTTCATTAAACTTTATGATCTAGTTAATTAGAATCGCCCCCGTTTCCATCTCATTCATTTCTAAGGATTCCTATTCATAAAAAAGACAAATTTGTGAATTAAATCACGTTGATATTGATTAGCTTATTTAGATAGTATACAATTTAATTGTACACAATTTAATTATATAAATATGGGAGATGATCTTTTGATCAGCGATGAAAACCTAATTTTGGAAGAACAGCTAAGTTTTATTATGTACCTATGTTCAAAAGAAACAATTAAAAGGTACAAAGAATATCTTGACCCATTAGATTTAACTTATACACAATATTTAGCCATGCTTGTTTTATGGAATGGCGATAAAATTTCTGTTAACGACTTAAGTAAAAGACTTTACTTAGATTCTGGTACACTAACCCCTTTATTGAAAAAGCTTGAAGGAAAAGGGCTAATTGAAAGGTACCGAGATCGTAATGATGAAAGAGTTGTTTTAGTAAACGTTGCACCAAAAGGATTTGAGCTAAAAGATAAAGTAAAACATATACCTGAAAAGATTTTAGCGGAGACAGGTATTCCTGCGAGTGAAGCAACTGAGATATTAACGACACTAAAATCAGTTTTGGAAAGAACTAGCGTAGACAAACTCCCTTTTAAGAAGTAGTCTGTTTCAATGTATATCTTCTATGTCATTAGGGCGACCCACTGTAATGTCTAATTGAAAGGCGGTGATGAAAAAAATCGATGATTCATTGGTTACTTCATCTAGTTGAAAATAGCGCTAAATTTTCATTGAGGAAAAATCCCGAAAAGAGAGAGGTGATTGTTAACGATAATCAGCTGTTTTAATGCTGTAAAAAATAAGCTTTAACGACACCACAGAATAAACAAAAACACCGCTTTTTGAAATCGCTTACTTATAAAAATAAACGTGCAATGGATAGGAGTGTTCTTATATGTTCTTTTTCGAAGCAATTCCTTGGTATAACGTCGTTATGTGGTTTGTTGTTTTTGGTATTTTGATTGGATTAAATGAGTTGGCCCGTGCAAGTAAATGGGCAAGTGTCGCTCTATTTATGGCTGTACCGGTCATTCTTACACCCATATGGCTGATGCAAGGGGATACGGGAGTGACATCTTGGTTTACTTGGGTTAAAGTCTACTCTGCACTTGCAGGAAGCATTATCTATATGGTCATTCGATTTACCGATTATCACAAGAAACATAAATGGTACCTTGCTCTTGTCCCAGCGATCTTAGCGATTAATATTGCAGAAGCGGTCGTTCGTGAATTTCAGGTCGGTTTCTTAGGTTTTGAAGGAATGGTTGACGGTATGATGTATATCTCCGGAGGTTGGAACTACGTCAACGGAGTTGCAGGAATCCTTAACCTCCTCTTAATTTGCGGATGGGTTGGTATCTTCGCAACAAAAGGTAAGCGAAAAGATATGGTATGGCCTGACCAGACACGCCTGTGGATCATTGCTTATGGGGTCTGGAATATTGCCTACGTATACGCTTGCGCTCCAGGAAATGCATTCTATTCGGGTGTAGCATTAAATATCGCAGCAACGGTCCCTGCTCTTTTATGGGCGAAAGGAACCTGGATGCAAAATCGTGCTCAAACATTGTCATTCTGGATGATGTGGGTCATGACGTTCCCTTATTTCTTTGCAATCGGAAGTACTTTTAACGTGAGTGTAAGCTACAACCCTGCTGCTAACTGGACACTTGCTTTACTCAGCCTAACTCTTAACGTCGTTCTCGCTATTTGGCAAGTAACCCGTATTGTAAAGAATCGCAAAAATCCGTTGAAAGACGAAATTTGGACGGACATGCCTGATTACAAACAAATTAATGCGCGCCTTAACGAAGGTGTAGATGAAGTTCGCAAAGATGAAGTCATAGCGTAAACAATCTTAACTCATTCTCTTTGTGTAAGGAAATATTAGAAATTCAATATGCTCCTCTTTAAGTAGTCAGATAGCATCTGGTTAGTAAAGAGGAGCATTCTATATTTAGTCGATCCATGTACCCTTTAGAATCCGAACATCCTTCCTTTAGTTTGATTCATTGAGTATTTATACATTTATCTCGCAATCTTTCTTTCATTCCAATGTTGCTGATAATACTCTTCTTATTTCTTCCATAATAATTTCAAGAAGAAATCAGGCGATCATCGACTTATCATGAACGATAACAAAAACGAAAAAAAAGCGCCATCCCCATTAAATGTCAGGGATGGCTGCTGTTTTATTCTAAAAATTCATGATTATCTATTTTAGTTACGACTGTCTTTTTTTCCAACCATCGAGAAGTAGCAATAGATGGATTCCAGAAGAATAACGCACCATCTACAAGGTCCGTTCCTTTTAATGCTTCCTCCACGGCTTTAACCGTTTCATCATCTGGATTATTTTCAATTGTACCTGTTGTGTATGGTTCGAACTGTCTTTTTTGCGTGATCACTTCATACACACTATCTGGAAAGTCACTACTGTCAACACGGTTAAACACAACTTCTGCTACTGCAACCTTACCTTCGTACTCTTGTCCTCGTGCCTCAGCATGCACGAGACGTTCGAGTAAATCACGTTCACTCGAGCTCAATGTCACTCGTTTCGATGATTCTGTATTATCAACTAGAGTAATAGAAGATCCTTCGAGAAAGTCTGAACCAATGTCGAAGTTAAAACGATATAAGTCATCCAAATCAACACCATAACGCTCTGCTATATGGCTCAATGTATCCCCTTCACTCATTTTGTATGTTTCAAATGGAGGTTCCTCATAGTACTGGTAACTTGCCTGAGTCGGATTAGCTATTATAAATATTAAAATTGCTACTATGAATATACTTACAATTTTCTTCAAAAACAATCATACCTTTCTATTATTTACTAATACAGCTTTTCTTAAATCAATACTACACACAGTAACGCAAAAGGCATTGTAATGAAACCTGTAATTTATTCCAAATCACTTTTAAAGAAACCTTAAATTACGAAACCACTTAACTGTTCTCAAACAATGTAACTATACTTCCCGTATTCTTCTATTAACAAACAAAATGGAAGAAAACACAGATAAACACTAGACGAAAGACGACGACAAAGACTAACATAGTGTGTTAGTCTTTTGATAATATTTTAAGTTAAATGGATTTTTTTGTGGAAATAGTAGGCATTATTTATTAAACTATTCATATAAGATATATCTCGGATTATTTTAGCAAATATAATACATAGCAGGAGCATACATCATGGTTAAAAACAAACTAATATGGATAATTGAAAATAAGCGAAAAGAACTTCATAATTGTGTGAATAAAAACGGGTTCTTATCAAAAGAAGCGTTAAAATGTAGTGAGGAATTAGATTCACTTATAAATAAATACTATAAATGTTAAAATTTCTGTCTCATTAAATTATTTTCACAAATAAAGAAACCGCTTTCTTCATTACTATTAATAGAAAAACCAAGAAGTCTCTTCTATCGTTTTTTAATGACCGTATATGCAACAATAAAAGCTACCTTTAAAGGTAGCTTTTATTGTTATAGTATTAGGCTATCATGTCCCGCAAAACGTTCGGTAAGGGCGACTCGATGGTTCAGGTGGTTCGGTGTATTCTGTTTGTTTATCAGAGTGCTCGAAAGGGTTAGAAAGAGCATCAAGTAGACGTTCCATCACGCTGTAATCCTCTCGCGACACTGCCGCTTCTAATGCCTCTTCTACCCGATGATTCCTCGGGATGATAGCAGGATTATTCCGTCTCATCAAATCCTGTGAAGAGTCATTCGATTGTTCCTGCCTACTGAGTCTCTCCTGCCACCGCTCGTTCCACTGAGTAAATTCTTCTGTTCCAAACAACTCCGTTTTCTTCACCGTATCGAAAGTTAAAGCTTTGAAAGTATTCGTATAGTCAGCACGATACTTTTGCATCATACTAAGAAGGTCTTCAATAAGTCCTTCATCTTCCACTTCTTCGTTAAATAGTCCCAATTTAGCTCTCATTCCTTTGAGCCAATGACTGTGAAATAACTCGGTGAACCGAGAAATCTCATCTTGTGCTAGTTTGACAGCCTTGTCCTTGTCTTCATCTAGCAATGGTAATAAACTTTCCGCAAATCGCGCAAGATTCCATCCGGCAATATACGGCTGATTTCCATAAGCATAGCGACCTTGAACATCAATAGAACTGAAGACCGTTGCCGGATCGTACGTATTCATAAAAGCGCAAGGACCAAAATCAATCGATTGTCCACTTATCGCCATATTGTCCGTGTTCATAACGCCGTGGATAAAGCCAACTAGTTGCCATTTGGCTATGAGTTCAGCTTGACGCTTGATCACTTCTTGGAGAAGGAAAAGATATCGGTTCTCCCCATTCATTCCATCTGGAAAATGCCGATCGAGTGCATAATCTGCTAAATCCCGGAGATCTTCAACAGGGCATCCTCTTGATGCGTATTGAAACGTGCCGACACGCAAATGACTATCAGCTACCCTAGTAAGAATAGCACCAGGTTGATTCGTCTCACGGATGACGTGCTCTCCCGTTGTTACCACTGCCAAACTTCGGTTTGTTGGAATGCCGAGCGCATGCATCGCTTCACTTATAATATATTCCCGTAACATTGGTCCAAGAGATGCTCGACCATCTCCACCTCGAGAATAAGGCGTTCTGCCGGATCCTTTCCACTGAATATCCAATCGTTTCCCATCAGGAGTAATTTGCTCTCCAAGTAATAGCGCTCGTCCATCCCCAAGCATTGTGAAGTTCTCGAATTGGTGCCCTGCATAAGCTTGAGCAAGTGGTTCTGCCCCTTCAGGAACTTCGTTTCCAGCTAGTATAGCTAATCCGTCTTCCGATTCAAGAGCATCGGAGTTCAATCCAAGCGATTTTGCCAACGAATGATTAAGAATAACCAAGTTCGGTGAACGAACAGGGGTTGGTTGAAGGAGAGAAAAAAATGTTTTCGGTAGACGAGCATAACTATTATCTAAGTTCCATCCTACTTCTTTAAAATCTTTAATATTTGACATTGTATCCCCTTTTCTTTATTAGGCTTTTCACAAGTATTTTTAAAAAGGAAAATGTATAGATTCATGTTGTGATAACGAACACATCGCAGACGCTTATAGTTTCTACTTCTTCTGTCTATTTATTATAACAAAATAGTGCTTTTCAAAAAAATGATACGTACCGAGAAAGGAAGATCAATAATAATTCCTGGGATTCACATTAAGAACGCCACTTTTCCTTTAGTTCTTTAATGTGATGTGGCCCAGTTCTGCAGCACCCACCGATGATTTGTGCTCCTGCTTTTAGCCATTGTTCAGATTGACTACCAAAACTGCCAAGAGATTCTTTACCGTGCCATGTATTCGTTAATGGGTGATACGTTTCTCCAGAGTTAGGATAAACGATAATTGGTTTTTTCGTTGTTGAATGTAATACTTTTATTGCATCTAGAGCAACTTCGATTGGTGTACAATTTATTCCGATTGCTGCAATTTGCTCATTCTTTTCAAAAATTCTCACACATTCCTCCAAAGAAGAACCGTCACTAATTGCTTGTCCATTCTTTAAAGAAAAAGACACCCATGCATATGTATCTTTAAATTTTTTCAATAACGAATCCAGAACTCTTGCTTCTTGTAGAGATGGAATTGTTTCCATTGCCAATACATCAGCTCCTGCTTCCACTAATGCTTCTAATCTAGGACGGTGAAACGATGCTAATGTTGCATCTGTCACCTTATAGTTGCCAACATACTCAGAACCATCTGCAAGAAAAGCGCCATATGGTCCAACTGATGCTGCAACGATTGGTTTTGGTCTGAGATGTTTTTCGTCTTCGCTCTTCCAAAAATCATCTCTAGCTCTTTTTGCAAGTGTCACCGTTTTTTTAATAAGTTCTAACGCTTCGTCTTTTTTTATTCCACGTTTGGAAAACCCGTCAATCGTCGCTTGATAACTTGCAGTTATCGCACAATCCGCTCCAGCTTGGAAATAATCAACATGCACTTGGTAAATCAATTCCGGATTTTCTATCAATACACGTGCAGACCATAGTGGATCATCCAAATCACAACCATGAGACTCAAGTTCTGTTGCAAGTGCACCGTCCAGAATCATAACAGGATAGTCTTGTAAAATAGAATCAATCGGGCTCATGTTTTTCGACATCATTTTCTCACCTTTTCATTGAGATTTCTCATACAATATATAGTCGTCATTCAACCTGTAGTTTTTTTACTATCTTTTTCTTTGCTTTCTATCGTTTGATTTTTTTAACTTAATGGAAGCTGATGAAGGTTGTTTTCGAATAAATCTAAGAAATCTAATTATTTTTTCATCGTTTTGGAGCCGTTCTACCGTTCCTAAGCGGAGAGCTAATTCCTTATTCGTATACAAATGATGAATTTGCTTATGGCATGGTTTACAGAGAAAGGCCGTCTTTAAATGTGCCCCTCCTTCTTCTTTCGGAATCAAGTGATGCTCAGTTAATATCACACTTTCGCGCTCACATAATTCGCACCGCCCCATCTGCGTAGTCATCACATATCAACCACCTTTAGTTCTTACTTTTACTCAGAACTCTCTTTGTTAAATGATTATACAACATCTACAATGAAAACAAATCAAACCTAATCAACGTCAAACCATTGATTCATAAAAACACACCGGAATTCTTACATTTATATAATTAAATAACTCTCTTTGTTTTCAATCGAGAAAAAGAGCAAGACAGTCAATGTCATGCTCTCAGAATGTACAATACTACGTTAAATATAAAACTTTATTGAATATAAGGCTGTAAAGCTGAAATACCAGCATCTGCAAGCTTTCTCTGTCCCGCTTTTGTTGGGTGAATATCATCAATAATAATATATTCAGCCTGCTGCGAACCAATAACCCCATTAGCATCTGCAATCGTTATATCTCCAAATAAAGCATTAAGACCATTTATCGTTTGTTGAAAACCAAAATTAATTCCAGGCAACAAGTTTAATGCTACATAATGTAGCGGCTCGTTCAATTGAAATGGATTATAAATGTTATAAATCACAATTGGAGCATCTGTTAAAGAACGTATTTCTTCTACTATTTTAGAGAGGTTACCATAAATATCGCTGTTTGCCAGTTGTTGATTTAAATAGAATTCGAATAAACCTTCATCACCTCCACTTAACTCAAAAGCCGTAAACAAGGCCTGAAGCAAGTCGTTATTGCCGATATTAAGGGTAATATAATCCGCTTGTCTTACAGCCTGCCGATACTTCTGCTCATTTTCAAGAGCATCTAGCATATCATCGGTTTTCCAGCCAGGAACAGCTAAGTTTCGGACCCTCATATCTGTCTCTTCTCCAATGAGATAAGGAAAGGCATCTTTTGATGGCGATGCATTGTTATTGCCAAGATTGTACCCATATGGGATGGAGTCACCTAGAGACAAAAGAGAATCTTTTGCTTGATCGTTTTTAGCTAATACCCCTGGTGAAAATAAAAACGTAAGTGCTAAAAGTAAAATAAATGATCGAAATAAGATTTTCATAACCTTCCTCCTCGTATATCAAACTAAAATAATTATACAAGAAAAGAAAGCTTTAG
Source organism: Salipaludibacillus daqingensis (assembly GCF_029891575.1). Lineage (GTDB taxonomy): Bacteria > Bacillota > Bacilli > Bacillales > Salisediminibacteriaceae > Salipaludibacillus > Salipaludibacillus daqingensis. Next base: position 7,934 of record NZ_JARZHF010000002.1, read on the forward strand.
TATATTGAATTTTCAGATTATTTTTGACATTTATCCCTCTTCTCATTTACGTTTCTTTTGCATTGCAGCATGAAAAAAAGTGCCAGCATTCTTTACTTCAACGTAAGTGGGACAGGCACCAAAATTGATCACTCATTATTAAGTAAATTATCTTGATTGCAATTAAGTTTTCAGACGTTCGACATTAATACATGAGTACTCATCACTCATTATCCTTTATCCACACAGAACTTTAAAGCTTTTATAGGTTAATACACGTTCTTGCAAGCCTTTTCAACAACATGATAATCTTTAACCAGTAATTGTCATTCTAATACACACATTTTATGGGGAGGTTTTTCGATTGAAGAGAAGGACGGCGGAACCTTACAAGATCAAATCAGTAGAACCATTGAAAATGTTAAGTTATGACGAGAGGAAAGATTCATTAAAGAAAGCGGGCTATAATACATTTCTAATTAATTCTAGAGAAGTGTATATTGATCTATTAACGGATAGTGGAACAACAGCTATGAGTGATCAACAGTGGGGCGCGATAATGGTTGGAGATGAAGCCTATGCCGGAAGCGAAAGCTGGCAACACCTCGAAAAAGCCGTGAAAGATATCTACGGTTATCAATACGTAATCCCAACGCACCAAGGACGCGGGGCTGAAAACCTTTTATCGCAAATGAAAATTAAAGACGGAGATTACGTACCCGGAAACATGTATTTCACAACGACAAGAGCTCACCAAGAGTTAAACGGTGGTACATTCGTAGACGTGATCATCGACGAAGGACACGATTCTTTATTGGACCATCCATTTAAAGGAAATGTAGATTTAGCAAAACTTCAGAACCTCATTAACGACGTTGGTCCAGAAAAAATTCCATATGTTTGTGTAGCTGTGACAGTTAATCTCGCTGGCGGACAACCCGTGAGTATGAATAATTTACGGGACGTGTATAACCTTTGTCATCGACACGATATCGATGTCATGTATGATGCTACCAGGTGCGTAGAAAATGCCTTCTTCATTAAGGAAAGAGAAGAAGGCTATGGCGATATTGCTATAAAAGATATTTTAAAAGAAATGCTATCCTATTCTGACGGGTGTACGATGAGTGGGAAAAAAGACTGTTTAGTCAATATAGGCGGATTTCTAGCAATGAACGATGAAGACCTTTACACGCGAGCACGAGAATTAGTCGTTCTTTATGAAGGGATGCCTTCTTACGGTGGTATGTCTGGTCGTGACATGGAAGCAATGGCATTAGGTATATATGAATCTATTGATGATAAATACATTTCTCATCGCATTAACCAAGTACGATATTTAGGGAATCAATTAATCGAAGCTGGCATTCCGGTCGTGCGACCAATTGGCGGTCATGCCGTTTATCTCGATGCTAAGAAATTTTTGCCACACTTGAAACAAGAGGAACTCCCTTCTCAGTCCCTTGCAGCAGCGATATACTTAGATTCCGGCGTACGATCTATGGAGCGAGGTTTTGTGTCAGGTGGTAGAAATAAAATCACTGGGAAAAATAACAAACCGAAACTGGAACTGGTAAGGTTAACGATACCAAGACGCGTCTACACGAACGATCACATGAACGTCGTAGCAGATTCAATCATGGCATTATACGAAAAAAGAGATCAAATCGCAGGACTAAAAATGACGTATGAACCACCAACATTAAGGTTCTTTAACGCAAGGTTTAAACCTCTCTCTTCATGCGGAGAACTTATGACAATAACTACATCTAGTGCGACGACGTAAAAGCAGTAAAAGTGCCATAAAACGTTTTTGTTTTGTGGCACTTTTACTATATGAAACATATACTATAACCCTATTTTCACAACCAACATTCCATCAGTTATTTCCATACTTTTAATGTTTCCAACAGGTATATTTTTGACTTTCTCAATTTGATTTAAATCAATACTAATCACTTCGTCTCTGTAAGAAACATAAGGTGATTTATCCTTAAATAACTTTTTATTAATCCGTTTACTATGGATAGGATCTACTTTATTAATTCTAAAGAACATTTTCTTATTTTGGCCGCCCTCTGGAATTAAAGTTATCGACACATTTATAGACATCCGGACTTTTTTCACAATTCCATAAACTACTACAAGATCATCTTTAAAGTCAACTGATGTAATGGTTATATTCTCGTCTTGTATGTTATCCTGTAAAATTTGATAAATCATCTGTTTAGAAATTTTGACAGAAACACCATTCTCTTTAAATTCAGACATTGTTTTTGATATTCGATCAAATAGTTCTCTCAGTACAAACACCTCTTTTCAGGCTATTTTCAAATGTTGTTACGAAGTCTTTATATCTATACCTATTTTACTATAAAACGATCTTCAATTATCAATTTATTCAACATTACAACATAAGTACTTATAAAATGGCACTTTAGTCCCGTTTAATCATTGAATATCTATTCATCACATAGGTTAACGGTTATTATTTATCAACCTAGTTAATATTGTATTAATGTGTAACTATAGTTAAAACAATAAATAATGTAAAATTGATAGTATAATAATTAAATAAAAAAGAAGCTTAATAAAAAGTTGATGTTCCCCTTTTGAAATAAGTATTCTCAAGTCACTTTTGTTTTATCAAATTATTAGAAAAGGTGATAACAATGAGCAAGAAATTAAATGACGTTGACTTAACTAAGCATATTGAGAAAAAAAGTGACTATAAAAAGCAGTTGAAAAAAGCGCAGAAAGAATTATTACTCTTGCAACAAAGTGTATTTGAGAAGAATATCCCTTGTGTATTCGTGTTTGAGGGGTGGGATGCTGCTGGTAAAGGCGGTGCCATTAAACGAATCACACAAAAAATTGATCCTCGTGGGTTTCAAGTACATCCAATCGCCGCTCCAACAGAAGAAGAACATAACTATCATTACTTACACCGGTTTTGGAACCGTCTACCCTCCGAAGGACAAATTGCGTTATTTGATCGTTCATGGTTTGGAAGAGTTCTAGTTGAAAGGGTTGAAGGTTTTGCTTCCAATAAAGAATGGATGAGAGCTTATGAGGAAATGAACCAATTTGAAAAACTGTTACATGACGATGGTCATCTCATTCATAAATTTTGGTTCCATATTAGTAAAGATGAGCAACATAAACGTTTCTTAGAACGTCAACAACATTATCTTAAACGATGGAAAATTACTGATGAAGATTGGCGGAATCGCAATAAATGGGAAGAATACGAAGTAGCGGTAGAAGACATGTTACAAAAAACAGATACCCCCTATGCTCCATGGGATATTATAGAAGGAAACGACAAATGGCATGCGCGTATTAAAACGTTAAACATCATTATTGATAAAATCAAAACTCATTTAATAAAATCATCTTAAGATTGCCAAATCTATGTACTATACGCCATATGGCACTTATGTTCAACGACAGTTATAAGTACGTAAAAACAAAAAAGCACCCATATAGGTGCTTTTCCTCTACATAAATTGCATCGTTGTAATACAAGTGTCATCATTTTCAAACGTAGATAGCTCTGACTCTACTGTCTTTCCATCATGCGTAATCGTTGTTTGATATGTTTTGTCTCGAGGTAACCACAAATCAATAAAACCATTCTCAAGAGATTTCACTGTTTCGTCCATAACAACATTGCCTTCTTCGTCTTCAATGTACACGTCAAACTCTTCTTCTACCATCTCTCCCTGACAACCTGTCAGGTTATGAATGCTTCATGGATGGGTTTGGTCAACGTATGGTGCGATAGAAACAAAAAATTTGTCTTCAGGTAAGTCATAAGTTAACTCACTTTCATCACTATTGGTCACAATTAATTCGTGTGATGTAATGGAAGCGGTCTGGTCGGTGATGTTACCTACACTATAATCATTAACCAATTCAACTATATTTTGTGATTCACTTTCTACTGGTTCATTGCTTTCGTCGTTACCTAAAAACAAAAACGTAACCAAAGCAACGGAAACAAGCCCAGTAAACGCAATTATTTTCTTGTTCATTATAGTTTTCCCCCTCTTTCTTGTCCCCTCATATTTTAATAAAAGAGCACTGTTTTGTATTACAAGATTATAATATCATCTAATCCAATAGGAATATAGATATTAGCGAATTATTTCATATAATATACATATTTAATACTATCTTGATAATTTTACTTGGAATAAGTTTAGAAAATATCTAACTTTTTGATTAGGAAAATATCAACGTAAATGTTCCTTAGCTTTATTTTCTAGTTATTTTTATGATCATATGATTTTAAAGGAAGTATAATAAATGTAAAACAAGGTAGTGTTATTTTTGAATGGAGGTAAATCATGAAGGTTATGGTGATTTCTGATACTCATATTCCAAAAAGGGCAAAAAAACTTCCAGATCGGATCATATCTGATTTAAAGAAAGCAGATCTTATTATTCATGCTGGTGACTGGCAAACGTTAGAGGTTTATAAGGATTTATCTCAATACGGAGAAGTTAAAGGAGTATATGGAAATGTTGATAATGATGAGATAAAAGCACACTTCCCTAAAAAATTAATATTGGAATTAAATGGTCACAAAATAGGAGTAGTTCATGGTCATGGAAGGAAATTAACAACGGAAAGACGAGCACAAGAAGCTTTTAAAGATGATCATGTTGATTGTATTATTTTCGGTCATTCTCATATTCCTGTGCAAAAGTTATCAAATGATATCCTTCTGTTTAACCCTGGTTCAGCAACAGATAAAAGAAGGCAGTCTAACTATTCATATGGTATTTTAATGATAAAGAATGAAATAAAAAAGCAAAGCATGTTTATTTTTCAGATCAAGCATAGGAAAAATCATGCATAGAGGCCAAGAAAATAGTAGCATACGTTTATAAAATCCTAAAACACACACTAATAATAATAAAATCAAAACAGCATTGTGAGGTTCTAGAAAATTAGAAAAACAAAATCACCTATTTTTTATACAATTATTTTAACACAGCGAAAAATTACTTCACTCCTTCCATAAAAAGATCGGTATTAAATATATCTTTGCAAATCGATACAAACAGCCTATTTTTGCACTCAAAAAAGTGCCTGTCTTATTTATTAAGAACAAGCACCATTCTTATTTTCCTTGTTTTGGAATAGGAATTGTTTTTCCGATTAAAAATTGACTAATATGGAATCTAGATAGAATATTCGCGATGATTATCGTTCCACTGACCGCAATTAAAAAAGCAATGATGGAGTAAATCAGTGGATGTAATATGGTCGCAGACGGTAAATAATGAAGAATAACTTTATGTAATAGGTAGATATTAAATGAATATTTACTTATTACATAAATGATGTTTGGGACTTTTTTCACTTGCGATGTTATTAAAATAATCAGGAACACCATACTAACTGTATAAAATAAATAGTCTATTCTTTTAGAAGACACGACTTCTAAAATTTCAACTCTTGTCAAAATTAAAATGACCGATAAAAAAAGGATTGGTAACGGATAAATGAGCTTTCTATACTGATAAAGTGCTGATTTAACTATTTGGTAATTTTTCCCAACGTAATATCCTACCGTGAAATAAAAGATCCATCCTAAAAACGGGATCCAGTATCCTCTTAGCCATATGTATTCCCCTATCAATGTTTGAGGTGCCTCTGTAAAATTAAAAAAAGCCAAATATGCTGCATTGATTATAAATGAAAAAAGGATAACAACTTTAGGAGACCACTTATCTAATAATTGATTAAAAAGATAATGTAAAATATAAAATTGAAAAATGACTAAAATAAAATATCCCGTATACCCACCTATCAAATGAAGGAAGAAATTTTCCATCGTCTCAAAAATAGAACTACTAATTATTACTGCGAAAATAAACGCCATGAAAACAAACGGCAATAGTAAAAACCGAATTCTTTTCATAAAAAATCCCTTAGGTACCTCTTTAGGATAAGCATTTGCTAAGAGTAATTCTGAAATAAAAATAAACGTAGGTGTTCCAAAATAAGCTAAAAAACGAATTGATATTAAGGCAAACTCTTCAAATTGTCCAATGTCCGTTTCATATGTTGCTAATGTTGTATTAGCTGTATGTACTAATACAACAGCCAAACAAGAAATTGCTCTAAGCCAATAAGCTTCTTTTATTAAATTATTATTTTTGATAAATTACACTCCCAAGTCTATTTAATTATATAATGCAAAAAGAAATCGCAGATATCCTGCGACACAAATCTATCCTACTATGATTTTTTCTTTCATAAAATCAAGAACTTAATAAGATTTGCTTATAAGAGAGAGCCTTTATTAATAAAATAGTTGTGAGATCTATTTCAGCTTAAACATAATCAGTGTACAATCACTATTATTTGTCTTTTTACTCTTCGTAAATATCAAATATTTAACCAAAACATTAAATATGTCACTATTTAAAAAAAGACATTTTCAAAATACCGTAGATGTATCATATCATTCGAAAAAACAATTTTTTTTTGAGGGTAACCATAATCAAAAAAGCATTTCTCATTATTAAAGCCGCTTATTATATAGCTTTACTATGTCATTAACTGTGACAAGTCCTGCAGGGTCTATCTAACTTCCTTTTCTTGTGACAGAAGCATGTTCTGTCACAAAGATCACGATTAGACCTCTAATTATTGCGGTGAACTCATAACTATTTCACCTAATTTTATTTCTATTAATGGAAGTCATCATTTAACAAATCCCCCCAGTTCGATACTAACTGGGGGGATTTGTTAACAATATAAATGAATACTGTTTACGTAAATTCTAGCAGTATTATATTCTTTTCATTACCACAATCAAATACAAAACAAGCGAAATGAATTTATATCCTTATAAACCTTTAGACATCTTTCTTATCAAGAAGAATCTGTTTAATTTCCTGAACATCTTTCTTTAGCTCTCTGTTTTCTTCGTATAATCGCTCCATTTGTTCTGCTCGAACCGCATCATCTTCTTGGCCCAAATAGCTCAAAATGACTGCTACAACGAGGTTTAAAATAACTAAAGCACCAATAATGATGAATGTTACAAAATAAAACCAAGCCCAAGGTACTTCATGAATAATAGGTCTAGCAACTTGACTAGCCCACGATTCAAATGTGACAACTTGCATTAATGTAAAAAGCGATGTATGAAAACTACCAAAAAACTCATAATCTAGTACATCACTAAAAAATGTCGTCCCAATAATCGCATAAATAGAGAAAATTAAGATCGTTAGCCCTAAAATCCCTGTTAAAGCTGGCACAGATTTCATCAATGCGTCGATTATCTTTCGCAATGCTGGAATGGCAGGAATCATTCGTATTAAACGTAATACTCTAATCAGTCTCAAGACACTCACAAAAGGAGTGGCATAAAATATCAAGCTAGCTAATACAATCGTAAAATCAAAAAGATTCCACCTATCAGAGAAATATTTTCTCGTACCGAGTCCACCTATTTTTATGATTGCTTCTATTACAAAGATCCAGACAATGATTTGATCAAAAATTAAAAGTAAATTGTTTCCTCTATAATAGGTTTCGGTGACGATAACTAATCCATTTAACATAATAATAGCTATAACAATCGCTTGGAAATTTTTATGTTCGACTATCTGTTTCATGTACATTCTTAAGTTGTTAATAAAGTCCATTTTCGTCAACCACATTTCCCTTCTATCTATCTATATAGTTATCTATCAACGTTAGCAACTCAATTATTATACCATTTCATCATTACACCTCGCATCTATTACATATTTCTTTCATTAAGAGATAGTTTCCTACATTGAACTACCCGCCACTTCATTGCTCTTACGAGCTATTTGAAGTGGGGGATTCCTAAGAACACCTTCGTAACCGAAAGTTTTGATTAGGCTATCCCCGTCGCACCGACGGTTAGAAGCCTGATAGCTTCATTTTTAAGATTTAATCCTGCGTTCCTATCGCGGTCGTGATGCACGCCACAAACACACGTCCACTCACGCAAATTCAGATCTTTCACGTCTTTGTTTTTATAGCCGCAACTGGAACAACGTTGGGAGCTAGGGAAGGTTTTGCTCACTTCCACCACCGTCTTCCCGTACCATTCAGCTTTATATTTCAACATGGTCTTGAATTGGAACCAAGATACGTCAGCGATGGATTTAGCTGTTTTCTTATTTTTCATCATGTTCGATACTTGCAGACTCTCCACTCCGATAATATCGTGATTTTTGATGATATCCGTAGAGGTCTTATGCAAGAAATCTGTCCGCTTGTTTTCCATCTTTTCGTGCATTCGAGCGACCTTGATTCGTTGCTTATTCCAGTTGCTAGAACCGATGACTCGCCTTGATAGAACCTGTTGAGCCTTTACTAACTTTTGTTCTAACGACTTGAAATAACGATTGTTTTTGTATCTTGTTCCATCTGCAAGGATAGCGAAGTCTTTTAGTCCAAGATCAACGCCTGTACTCGCATTTGTCTTCGGCATTTCAACAACATCTGTTTCAGCTAAGATCGACACAAAGTACTTACCACTTGGATTGCGTCGTATGGTCGCATTGATGATTCGCCCAACCACGTCACGACTTTTAGCAAACCGAACAAGACCAAGCTTCGGCAAATTGATGTGTTGATCAAAAACAGCGATATTTCCATTGGTTTGCTTCGTAACATAGGACTGTACCTTGTTCTTTTTACTTTTAAATGTAGGGGCTTTGGTTTGTTTTTTATAATACCGTTGGTAAGAATCAGCGAGGTTTTCAATCGACTTTTGCAGGGAAATACTATCCACTTCTTTTAAGAAAGGATACTGCTTTTTTAACTGGCGAACCGCCTTCACAGAGTCGTATTTGTTGAAAAACTCTCCTTTCCAGTTATTTGAAGGTAGCTGACCGTTTTGCACCATTTCTTCGACGATGTACCAGTATGCGTCTTTTTGCTTCTGCTTACCGAGGAAGAAATTGAACACAAATCTAGAACAACCGAGCGTTTTATGAATGAGATCGACCTGTTTTTGGTTAGGAAAAATACGAAATTTGAACGCTTTTTTTACTAACATGACATCACCTCATTTCACAAGAACATTTGTTCTAATTATATCATGAGGTGAGTGTTTTGGCTATCGCCAACCGCCATTCATCTCCGCCTTATCACTGGGCTAAAAGCCCTTCTCGCGATGGAAGAGGGAGTCTTCTGTCGGAAAACGATAAAATGCAAGATGGTTAACATATTTTCTCCTTACAATTTAAATAAATGCTCTGGTCACTTCATTATGTAAAAAAGGTTCTCCTGTAATTTTAGGAATACCGCTATGAAACTTTACAAAAATAGATAGATTTTATTCTTTCCCCTTGTTAAGATATTTACGTGCTTTATTTATTTGTAACTTTTTTTTAACTCAAAGAATTCTTTAAATTTGTTGATGGACAAACACGAATTAACCGCGAGCGATTTACAAATCTCATGAAAACAAGGTGAACAATATGGTCTATAAAATTATTTTTTTTATCATTCACTGCCTTTCTCATGTTCGATATCGTTTGAAAGTTAGAGGGGTAGAAAATATTCCGGAAGGCTCAGTGATTATTGCTATGAATCATCAGGCTGCCTGGGATCCACTACTTGTTGGCACACATACCCCTAGAAAACTCCACATTATGGCTAAAGAAAGTTTATTTGCAAATAAGTGGTTGGGGTGGATCATTACTGAAATGGGTGCCTTTCCTGTTAATCGAGAAAAAGCAGACGTCAAATCATTAAGACATTCGTTGAAGTTGTTAAAGGAAGGGCATATCTTTTCTTTATTTATTGAAGGAAGTAGGAGTCTGACTAACGATATGCAACAGCCTAAAAAAGGAGTTGGTTTCATCGTATCAAAAAGTGGTGCGCCGGTTGTCCCTACATTCATAGACGGGACTTCAAACAAGAAATGGTTTAGTAAAGCAACGGTGACTTTTGGAAAGCCGATTAGCTTTGAAGGGGAAAAAGATTATGAAGTCATCTCGCAAACTATTGCTAAAAAAATAACAGATATAAAGAATCGCCAATAAACTCTTAACTGAAAACGACGAATAAAGGACAAATGAATCTTTTCTAATGTGGAAAAACGATGATGCAATACTTCGTCGTTTTCATACTTTTTTCCAACGATCATTATTTAGTGTATCGGTTTGCATAACTACTTGCCACAAGAGAGTCTGGCTTAATTTTTGGATCGATCCCTATTGATTCGATTCTTGAAATCATCTCTCTGACATATACTCTTGTTTTGTTTCTTTGACCAGCACCGATATCGATATGACCTTCTATCGTAAAGGAAGATCCTTGATAAATGTTTGGTAAAACAATAGTAATGAGCTCATTTTTTCGTTCTTCTGTAAAAAGCGCAGCTATATCTTCCGTTAGTGACGTCTCAAATGAAATTCTTTCATGTAAATTCGTCATTTGTCTTGAAACAACGTATCTTCGAATGCAGGCCCAAGCTCCTTTTCCTTCTTGCTTTATTACTATTCCAGTAATGAAACGAGTATACTTAGGGTGAACTTGTGAATCTGTCCCCAGCATTAACCGGAAATTACCATTGGGATTTCGCTTCATAAATTTTGAGATTCTTTCAAAAACTTGTTCAAAAGCCATGTTCTTTTCTTGTGAATTTTCGAATGAGTAGACCGATTCGGTGAAATTCATCATCATAATGACACCTTCATCTTCCCTTCTAAAATGTAGTTCACGTTCCATATTATTTTAATTCAAATTATATTCTTAATTAATTCAATACTTCTAAGTAATATATGAAAGACATATTTTGAAAGTGACATAACGGATGAAAAAACGAAGAAATCAAGCACAAAGGGTTCCGTTCCCTTTGTGCTTAATATAGATAAGATATGATGAATCTTTCTTTTTTATTCAACGTCTATTAAGAGCATTGTAAACGCTTTCGGTTTATCCGTTCTACTTATCTCTTTTCCGCAAAAAACATAGAAACGGCACCTAAACCTACATGCGTGCCAACAGAAACCCCCATCTGCATAATATAAATGTCTCCTGAAAAATCTGTTTCTTGCTGGATTTTAATTTTTAAGTTTTCGGCAACTTTTATATCTGACGTATAACCTATGATCACGAACTCTGTCATATCTTTATCATTTCTTTTCATAAACTCTTCAACATAATGCTTAAGTACTTTTTTACGACCTCTTTCTTTTGCAACGATGGCTCCTTTTCCGTCTTTCATCGTCATGATTGGTTTAAGCATTAAAATCTTACCTATAAATGCACTTGCATTTGTCAGTCTACCACTTTTTATTAAATGATCTAAATCATCAACAGAGAGAAAATGTTTGACGTTTACTTTATATTTTTCGTTAAATTCGATTATCTCTTCAAATGATGCCCCTCGTTCTCTAAGCAAAGCACTTTTTATGAGCAACCAACCACTTCCATGACTCATACACTTTGAATCAACAATATGAATTTTAATCGGTGAATTTGGGTCTTCCTCATAGAAATAATCTTTGGCTAATACAGCCGATTGATAGGCTCCACTCGTCCCGCTAGACATACATATACATAATATTTCCTTATATCCAGCCTGAATAGCCTCTTTCATTATCTCTATATATTCCGCAGGACTTGGCATCCCAGTTGTTGGATACTCCGCTAATGTCTCCATCATTCCATAGAACTCATCAGGTTCAATATCTACTCTATCCTTATAGGATTTCCCATCCATATTGATTGTTAGTGGAGCCATACTTATATCATATAATTCAAGCATTTCAGTCGATAAATCACATGTAGAATCAGCCATAATTTTTATCATTTATATCCTCCATTAAGTAACTATATTTCATTCCATTTTTTCACCAAATATTCTTCCGGAAAAACCTTAGAACAGCTTTGAAAAAATCCTATGTCGATGTCGAATAGTGTCGTCACAGATATCATTCTTAAAGTGCTAATTGAATATCAATGCATTAAAACTTATTTCCATTCTTTAAACACTGTCATATTTTTACTATTTATGGTAATATATCATGTTTTCACTGTTTACTACTCATGAATAATCATACAACTTACGACGCATTTTTACAACGAAAAAAGGCTCCGGTTATCGTGTACTCATAAGATGTAAGATATAAAAATATTTGCGAGTTGACTAGCAGGATATGAAAGTCATTTGTGCCTTCACAAGAAGGAATTAAGGAAAAACGAGTGCTACATTTAAACTTTATAGATTAATACTTATTTTTTTCCGCATCTGCTTGTAAATACCGCTTATCCTTCATGAATAACCACCAGAATAAAATAAACGCAGGAACAAGTATGGCTAAACCACCTGCGTAACCATAAAGCAACCATCGAAACATAGTCGGATCAGTAAACGCGTCAGTTATCGTTAATTCAGGATAAAGAATATAAGGCATGTGTGAATAGCCGTATCCGAAACTTGCCATTCCAAACTGCAAAATCGTGAATATAACAGCAAGTCGTGCCCTTCCTCGTTTCTTATGTTTTGATGGCCACCAAAGAGCGCTGTAACCGATAAAAGCCGCGACCAATGATAAGGCAAATAAGTACCACATATCTATCATCGTCTCCACCATCCAAGGGGCTTGTGGAATCAACGTCAATAGCGCCATCACTGCAAAAAACAATGTCACAGGTCCTAAAATAATCGCATTTTTCCTATAAACAGCATAAACTTTTTCAGAACCTGACTCTCTGGCATAGTCGCTTAAAAGAAGAGACGATAAATATAGCTCCGTTGTTAGTCCAAAACCAATGTGGGTATATAAAGTTGGACTTGCCAACAATTTATTGAATAAAATATACTGTTGATCACCACCACTGCCGATAAATCCACCGATAGCCATCGGCAAAATAGCAATCATCAACGCCGGAATTAATAGACCGGATATACCGGAAATGATGACGAGTGGTTTCGTATAACTTTTTACAGTAAAAGAGAAAACCATAAAAGCACTTCGAATCGTAATCAAGATTAATACGAAGCTAAATGGTAGAATCATTAACGTCCCCATATAATAAGCTGCCCCTGGAAAAAAACCGACGATGGCAATGACTAACAGAACAAGGAAGACATTTGTCACTTCCCAAGAAGGAGATAAGTAACGATTGGCAAGAATAGATGCTTGTGTCTGTTTATTTGAATAAAACATCGCCCAAAAACCAGCTCCAAAGTCGATGGACCCAGCGATAGCGTATACAAACAAGAATATCCAGATAATGAATATGGCAACGTAAGGTTCTGTCATCATCTATTAAAAAGCCTCCCCATTTATAACCCCTAAATCTTTCTGAACAGGGTTTCTTAAGAAGTAAAACCTTAATACTAAACCTGTTAACACAAGTAGCATCACATATAGACTAATAAACAGGAAAAACAAAATCCCGACATTTCCTGATTGTGTTGCTGCTGCACTTGTTAATTGAACGCCGTAAATGGTCCAAGGTTGCCTGCCGACACAACTAAAAATCCAGCCCATTTCTATTGCTAACATGGACATTGGTCCTGTTGTGACTAAAACGAGCAATAACCATGTCGGAAGTGCGTTACGCTTCCTAAATAGAACGATCCATGCTAATGCAAGACCAGCAATACCGATAAGGGAAAACCCAATGCCAACCATCACGTTGAAAAGAGTATGAACAAACAGCGGTGGCCATTCATCTTGTGGAAAATCATTCAATCCCTGTACAACACCTTCTGTCGATCCAGTAGCTAGCCAACTTAGCATCCCAGGGATTTCAATCCCACCGACAACCGTTTCTGTTTCTATATCAGGAACCCCCATAATAGCGAGAGGTGCGTTAGCTTGCGTTTCAAAAAGTCCTTCCGCGGCAGCAAGTTTCAACGGCATTTCCTCATGTAACATCCCTGCTGTACTATGTCCGTTGGTCGCCGTATAAAGGCTTGCAAGAAGTGCCACAACTAGCGCTAGCATTAACCCTTTTTTATGATAAGCGCGTTCATGATCAGATCCGGTTTCGCGTAGTAAGCGATAAGCTGCGATCGAAACGAGTACGAAAGCTCCTGTCATAAAAGCAGTTGCTAAAACATGTTTGGAGGTATAAGGCATACTAGGGTTTAATACCGCCGCCCAAGGATCTACATCCGTGACAACACCGTCAGTGATGGAGAATCCTCTAGGTGTGTTCATCCAAGAATGAGCAATGTTTATAAGATATGCTGATGCCGCTGCGCCTAATGCTACAGTTGTAACACTAATTAATCTCATCAAATTTGATAATCGGTCTGCCGCATAAACGTAAATTGACATAAACACAGCTTCTAAGAAAAAGGCAAAGATCTCAATTTGAAACGGTACGGCGATTACTTTCCCTACAATCTCCATGAAACCAGGCCATAATAAAGAAAGCATCACACCAACAATGGTTCCTGAAGGGATTCCTACACCTAATAAAATAGCAAATCCTTTCGTCCACCTTTTGGCCATGACTCCGTAATCACTATCTTTTCGAACCCAATGCAAAATTTCTGCAAATAAAATCATTAATGAGAGTCCTACACCTAACGTAGCAAATATAATATGAAAGGCCATTGAAGTGCCAAATAACATTCGCGATAGTAATACTGAATCCATCATTCCCATCTCCATTCCGTAGCTTTCTAAATGTTAGATTGCTTCGTTCAGGAGGAAATATTCATAAATTTCCCAAATGTATTTTATCCAATGAATAAAACTATGTTTGTACCATACAATTGTTTTTACTTTGCTACACACAATAAATGTAATGAAACTAAAACACGACTAGATCAAATTCTAGTCGTGTTTTAGTTTATTAAAGGTTGATGTTCCTCATCAAAGAAAGTATAGACGTCAATAGTGTTGGGGAAAACTAAGCAAAAAAGGAGTAATCGAAAAGTGAAGCATTTAAACGTATTATTGATCAAGTTTGTGACTAGTATTTTTATTTTTTGGGTCAGCTTAGGGTTGTTATTTAATGCATCCTTTACGTTAATTATTTCATTTAGCATTTTACTAACCATCTCTTCTTATTTTATTGGTGATCAAATCGTACTTCCACGAATCGGAAAAAATAACACAGTTGTTGTAGATTTTTTCTTAGCCTATTTTATTGTCTGGGTTTTTGGGGGAGTTCTCTTTCACAGCTATTTAATGATTGGTTGGGGAAGCATTATCTCAGCCACACTGTTTGCAGGTTCAGAAATGTTTGTTCATTCTTATATTGTAAAAAATATAAAATCCTTCGTATTAGAAAAACAACGTACATTTGATCGAAAGTTTGCTTTTGAATTTGCTGAAGAAGAAGATCCAAATCATCCTAATGATAAATAACAACGATCTCGATAAAAAAACCATTCGAGTTAGCAAAATTGGCTGACTCGAACGGGTTTTTCCTCTAGTCCACTCTTTTTCTTCTCATCCATTGTGAAGCAGCCCACTTATCACCAACGATAACTGGCGCACCACCATGTAACGTTAACTCGTTTAAAGCACGATCATTATAAAAGTACTCAAAATAAACAGCCATTCCCTTTTGTGGAGATACCGAAAAATTTAGCTTAGGAAAATACGTTTCTCCTCCTTGCTCTACATCATTTAAATACATCACCAGCGTGCTAATTCTAGGATTATCCACGACGTGATTTTTCGATGAAAAATAATCTAGATGCGCCTTATACTCTTGACCGATATCATACTTAAGAATTTGCAGACCCTCACCGTGCTCTACTGGTATAGTCATAATCTGTGAAATTCTCTTTTCAACTCTAGAAACAACGTCATTTTCATCGTTCTGTAAAAAGGTACTACTGCTCGTTCTGAGTGCATTCACCTCTCGTTCATTCCCAATTTTGGAACGTTTTATCCTATCTTTAGACAAACTGATTAGTTCATCACATTCTTCATGGCTTAACACATTTCCTAATACGGCAATTAGTGGTTCTTCTAATCTAGTAATGATAGAGACTTCCCGATCATCTGTTATAATTTTATTTCCAATATGATTAAATATAGTAGGTTCCTTTAGAGTTAAATCTTTACCATCGATTGTCAACTTACCCCAACCCCTTTAATTGTTTAAATTTTCCGAAAAATAAAATTAATCTTTTAGTCAACACAAAATCACCTGAAGTTCTTTAGCAATCACTTCTAAACAAACGATGGAATAATAGCTATACCTATTATTCCATCGTTTCCTCCTGTTATTCAACAAGAAGGGTTGATTAATTTTACACCCTAAATCACAGTAAATCTAGCATTTTTTTCAAGATAAAACAATATGAAAAGTTTAGGAACAATTAAGGAGTTAAATGTTTCATTCTGTGCAAAAGTCATACTGAATTATCGTTATTAGGTTTGTATAGTCTTACGTTAGTTTGTTAAAATTGATAAAAGCAATCTATACTTTTAATTTCATAACGGGGGTATCCAAATGGATAAACTCCATCCTTTACAATGGCTTGGAATCTTTGCAGTAATTGTGTTAGGAGTTTTGAATTTTAGCGGGGTTTATATGCCACTTTATATTCAAAGCACTGTGTTAGGCCTAAGTTTAGTTGCTTTAATTGCATATAAGATATATAAGATATATAAATTAAAACAACAAGAACTAGAAGAAAATCCAACAAAGAAAAATGATTGATCACATAAAGAATATGACTGCCACTAGTTCTATCATGTGAGAGTTCTAGAGGGCAGATCAATTTTTGACACTTTCACACCCCAAATTAATTGCAGTCCTCATTATCATTTTCAATCCTGCTCATGAATTCTTCTGCGGCGCTGTATCCTTGCTTCCTTAAAATCCAGTTATGTACAGCTGCTTCAATTAGTCCTGCCACATCACGTCCAGGCTGAACTTGGATTTCAATTGAGGGGATCTTAACTCCCATATATTCTTTGTATTCAACGTCATGATCTAACTCATTATTTAAGTCATCTTTTTCCCATTTCGTCAAATGAATATCAAGAGCAATTCTCGTTTCATCTTGGAAAGCCTTACTTCCATATAAGCGAACCACATTCAACAAACCGATACTACGAAGAGCCAAAAATTCCTTCGTTTTTTCATCATGCGTCCCTAAAAGAGAGTTTAGACCGATCTTCTTGAGGACGACAATATCATCAGCGACTAGACGGTGTCCGCGACCAATTAACGTATGGGCCGTTTCACTTTTTCCTACCCCTGAATTTCCTCGAAGTAAGATACCAATGCCAGAAACATTCATGCAAACACCATGAATCGATATTTGTGGAGCTAACTCCTTTGATAAATATAAACTAAGTTTGGCAATGAATTCTGATGTTGATCCTTTTTTATATGTAATTAATAACGGTATTTCTTCTTCTATACAATGATGAGTTAAATATGTAAGTCCTTCTTCTTCAGCTGTTACGATAAAACACGGAGGATGATAATGGACAATATTCCCTATTCGAGTTTTACGTTCCTCTTTACTTAACTTGTGTAAATAAGTAACTTCTTTTGTTCCTAAAATTTGAACTCTTTCTGTCGGAAAAAAATCAAAATAGCCAACAAATTCAAGTCCTGGTCGATGTACATTTGATTGCGTAATGGCATTCTTTAAATGCTTTTCCCCAGCCAATACTTTCAATCCAAATTTCTCAACTAAGTTTTCAACTGTTATTTTCTTCATATTCGTCACCATCCTCAAGGCCTTCTTCTCTCAGAAGCCTAAATAATTCTTCATAAATACTTTTATATATCTAGCAGCAAATTTCATTATATCATTTTGTCGAATTACCAATAACTCTAATCGTCGAAACAATATGTGATTCTTTTTTCAATGCTATACATTCACCTAGAAGAGCCTACAATATATACTACCTTTCTTGTTTAAAAAAATGTCCTTTATCATTTCACTAAAATAATCACCGTGGGCGAGTCATCTTTCTGAATTCCAGCAGGACTAAAACATCATTTACCATTCAAAAAAGAATTTCAACGACATTGTAATGAAAGAATAAATCACTACCGCCGCAGCAAACGTCGGAAAATGAGCTTCTTTTTCACTTGGAAGTTCATGCTTGAAAACAGTGAAAAGCATAGCACCAGAAACAAATGCAAAAATGATTGATTTGAAAAGTGGTGTTAAATCTGTAGTCAAAGCAAATAACCATCCTAGAACAATCCCCACGGCTAGAATATATCTTCCGTATTTATTATATTCTTGGGGAAACTCTCTCCACATGTCATGAGCTACCGCGATAAAGTGAAGTCCAATCGCAAAACAGTAGAATATCGCCTGAATTCCAGATACTTCAAAAGATAATACTACGTAAGAAACAAGTGCATTATAAAGAGCATAAAACATGATTACTGACCAAAATGAAGAAACGTGAGAGATATAATTTTGCCTAATGATGATCTGAATTCCAAAAAACACGACAACGCCAAGAAGGCCCACAAAGTAAATTTCGGATTCCATCGTTAAATGTCGATATGGCTCGTCTATGTTTGTTTGTTCTTTATGAAGAGTAGGAAGTAAATAAACAAAAACATAGGATACTGCCAAGCCTCCGGAAAAAGAAAACCATTTTATGCGATTCATTTTTCCGGAAGGAATAAGAACGTTAGCGAGAAAATGAATAGCAATAAACACGATACCAACAAGAAATGGAATGATAGACATCATACTAACCTCCTAATTGTGAACTTTAATAGATAATAATGTGCACTTATTTATTATTATACATTTTTTGTTTATTTTAATCGATTAATAAATTACCTCTAAATACTAAATGTTGCCATGTAAGTAATTACACTAAAAATAAGTTTATTTTTTTTAGAAATAATGTATATAGTTTTATAAATATAAGGGTATACATTAAATAATTGTTTAATAGATTTAATGTCACATCATAACTTAGAGGAGGGATTATGAACAAAAAATGGTTCGCTTTATCAACTAAAGAAGTCTTAAAGGAGTTAAATTCGGATCACGATCAAGGGTTACCTGTTTCGGAAATAACGGATCGTCTCAAAGAATACGGGAAAAATGAATTGCCTGAAAAAGAAATTGAAAGTACATTTATTAAATTTTTTAAACACTTTAACGATATACTAATCTACATTTTATTAGCAGCTGGAGTGATAAAGTTCCTCCTTGGCTATTACATTGACACAGTAGTTATTCTGCTCGTTGCGGTGATTAATGCAACAATCGGATTTTTGCAGGAGAACAAGGCAGAGAAAGCATTGGAAGGAATAAAGAACATGCTCTCACTCGAAGCAGTTGTCATAAGAGGTGGGAAACGTCAAGAGTTGCAAGCAACAGACTTAGTACCGGGGGATATTGTACTTTTGAATTCAGGAGATAAAGTTCCTGCTGATATTCGGTTGCTTTCAGTTGCAAATCTAGGAGTGGAAGAAGCTGCACTTACTGGAGAATCTGTTTCTGCTCGAAAACAAGTTGAAGCACTTTCGGATGATACTGTATTAGGTGATCAGACTAATATGCTTTTTTCTGGAACGTCTATCACATCTGGAAGTGGAAAAGGAGTCGTTGTTGCTACTGGAGAAAACACGGAGATTGGAAAGATAAATGAATCAATCAATGAAGTAGACGAGTTAAAAACGCCACTAATGAAACAAACCGATCGTTTTGGAAAAACAATTGCTTTATTAATCGTAGCAGCCTCTTTCTTTATTTATGCTTTCGGTTTTTTCTTCCGAGACTATGCTCCGGCAGAATTATTGCTTTCAATTATTGGTCTAGCAGTAGCTGCTATTCCAGAAGGTTTACCGGCTATCATTTCTATTATTTTAGCTTTAGGCGTTCAGAATATGGTCCGTCGGAAGGCCATTGTTCGTAATCTCCCATCCGTTGAGACTCTTGGAGCAGTTTCAGTGATATGCTCTGACAAAACTGGTACTCTGACAAAAAATGAGATGACGGTTACAACGCTATTGACTACCGACAAAACCTACGAAGTAACAGGTACAGGATATGAGCCTGAAGGAGTCATTCAACATGAAGGCGAGGAAGTGGATGCAGAAAACGATCGTCAAATTTTTCTCCTACTCACAGCGGTAAAGACGTGTAACGATGCAGCACTGCAACAGGAAGATGATGGGAATTGGACTATGAGTGGAGAACCAACGGAAGGCTGTCTGTTAACAGTGTCTGAAAAAGCATCTGTTGAAATACCTCGACACGACGTCTTATTTAAAATTCCTTTTGACTCCGATTATAAGTATATGGCTGTTCTTGTGAATATGGAAGGTAAAACAAAAATTATTGTAAAAGGGGCACCCGATCGATTGTTCGATATGGCTGAGGCGTCAGACAATTTTGATCGATCTGCGTGGGAAGAATTAATGAAAAGCAGAACTTCCAAAGGAGAAAGAGTTTTAGCAGCTGGTATCATTGATGTAGAAAAAACGAAAAACAAAATAGATCATGAAGATTTGAAGGAAGGACTTGAAATCGTTGGCTTAACAGGCATCATTGATCCTCCTCGTGAAGAAGCGGTTGTAGCGGTATCTGAGTGTCATCGTGCTGGAATAGGGGTCAAAATGATTACAGGAGACCATTTAGATACTGCGTTGGCAATCAGCAGCCAGATTGGAATCGGTGATGGTCAGAATGGAATCGAGGGCAGAGAAGTTGATAAAATGACAGACGAAGAACTCGATGAAGCCGTGTTATCCAACGACGTTTTTGCCAGAACGAGCCCTGACAATAAATTGCGTCTCGTTAAGGCACTCCAGAAAAATGGAAATGTCTGTGCAATGACAGGAGACGGAGTAAATGATGCCCCTGCTTTAAAAAGAGCAGATATTGGCGTAGCTATGGGGATAAAAGGAACAGAAGTAGCGAAGGAGTCAGCACAGATGATTTTGGTTGACGATAACTTCGAAACGATTGTTGGTGCTGTTGAGGAGGGGCGCAGGGTTTACGGAAACCTGAAAAAGACAATATTATTTATTCTCCCTACAAATGGTGCCCAAGCTCTTCTTATAATCATCGCTATTTTGATTGGCGCTGCAGTGATGCCAGTAACCCCTATTCAGATCCTTTGGATTAACATGGTTATTGCTATCACTATCTCTCTTGCATTAGCATTTGAGCCGCTGGAACAAGGAGCAATGGAAAGACCTCCCCGGCCAATGAAGACGCCACTACTAACACCGTACTATGTATTCCGAATCATTTTTGTTTCTCTTTTAATAGGAGGAACTTCGTTTGGATTTTATGGTATACTGCTCAACGAAAATACCGATCAGGCATTTCTTAATTCTGTAGTGCTTCACACAATTGTAATTTTGCAGTTGTTTCATTTGTATAATGTTCGAAATGAAACAGGCTTTGCGTTTAATCAAAATTTCTTCAAAAATAAAATCGCATTCCTTGTTTCTATAGTGCTACTTCTCCTTCAAGTTTTAATTCTTTATGTGCCATTTATGAATACTGTGTTTGGCACAGTACCACTTGGTATAGAGTACTGGATTATTCCCGCGTTTTTAGGAATGCTTATTTTTAGCATTATTGAAATCGAAAAAACAGTTACACGGGCCATTCTTAAGAGCAAGAATCAGATTTAATAGCTATTACCTCTTCAATTAAATAGAGATAGACCCTTTAAGAAAGCAAAAGAAAGAAGTAAATCAGATGAGATGGCCTCTGAAAAGCAAAAAAACGCTTCCGATTATCAAAAACGATAGTCGGAAGCGTTTTGTCGTGTATCCCTTCAAGATCTATTTTTCCACAAACAGACAAAAACATTAGAAAAATAAAACCATAAGCATTATTACTGTAAATCATCTTAAATATCAAGAGTGTTACGGAAAAATTACATCATGCCGCCCATCTATTAACCCGTTCAATACAGTGAAATACGTTTCAAAAACATTGTTATATCAGCATTTTCACTCAAGTGAAACGAATAGGATTTGCTGAATACACATATGAACATGAGCAAAACATGAGCATTATCCCTTATAAATTTTTACTATAGACTTATTTTAACAAGTTCATCCTTCTACAATCGCACCTGTTTGTTGCAGATATAATCGATAGGAATTATGTACTAAAAGGCAACTAGCTTCTTGCACTAACGCTCACCCTTTAGTTGAAGAAATTTGATTCCGTCTATACCAGTTCATTTTCCTCATTACTTTAAGCCCCTTATCAATTTTCAGGATCTTTTCTAAATTAAAAAAACACCATTACACAAACTGCAATGATGTCTTCACACGTTTTCCAGGTTTAGGTCAATATTATTGTCCAGCACGGTCTATGTTAAAGCTGAAATAAAACCATATACAATACAAGAAAGCCAACACTTGCTGCCCCAGAAAATATTGTCATGTTACGATGTTTCTTTTTTACTCCAATGGCGAGCGAAATAATTGAAGCAACTAAAAGCAGTGTTATGAATATTTTCATTCCTATCCCCCCGAAATTTTGAATTAACGCTAGTCTATCATTATAATATGCCGATTCGTCAAATTCACCTGCGGACTTATGGTAAATAACTTGCAGTCTGAATCCACGCTTCCCATCATCCCTGAATTATATTCATCATTACCTTCTAACTGCTCACGTTCCTCTTTAGTAATGGCTCATAGTCACATATTAATAAAAATGAGTATCCCATTACCTCAGAAAATGAATGAATCAAAAAAGCAGAAATCAGCTTTTTTGATCTTTTCTTCATCGACTAACGCTCCCTTTAGTTTAATATCTTTTTATTAAACGTCCCAAAAAATATCCAACTATGCATGTGAAGTAAAGGAACAATATACTAAAAATACCTATACTTACGGATGGAGACAGCTCAAAGAAATATCTAATTGCTCCATATATTGGTATAGTCAAGAGAAAATTTGCAGGGTAGAAAAGAGGACCCAAAAGCATATAGTAACCTACTATATATATAAGTAAGCCTATACCCCAATATTTCGTGATGAATAAGGCAAAATTAACGTAATTTTGCTTTCCCATATATGCACTGTAAAAGAACATAATAATAACAAACAGTATTGAGGAAATTGCACCAATTAAAGTAGGTTCACTCTTCATTACATGAGTATCAAAACTAATCCAACCAAAAATGGCACTAACAAATAAAATAAAAATTACGTGTTTATACATAACTCCCCCAGTTTACTTTTTAAAAAAAGTGGATATTTTTATTAATCTCTCATTCCCCCTAAACTTGATAATGAGAACAACTCTAATTTAATCTTAACATTTATTTCCTATTAATTAGGTAGGTAAAGAGCAATCCTAATTAATAAAACGCTTACTATAGTTTAAGTGAAAGGAACAACATACTATATACAATATTCCAATGAGATAACCGAATTTTTGTTTTGAATGCACCCATTTGCTATCATAATTTTTCTCATTGGAGTGTTATCAACTTTAGTTGCTCCAAGATAAGATTTTGCATTAAATTCGTTTTTTAGTCTATATAGCCCTACTAAATGAAGCTGTTGCCCTAACCCTTTTCGCAAATATTTTGGGTGCATACCTATCCAAAATATACGCCCTTCTTTATCCATATCGGGTTCTATATGAGGAAAAACTACTCCAACAGGTTCATTTGTAACTAATACTGTAAACATATCATTTATTTGTGAGGGTAATTCTGTTTTCATACTCGTTAAGAAACTCTGTGTCTCGTTAAAACTCCTCCCCATTACCTCAGATAAAAAAGATATTGAGTAAGTATTATAAATCGACCATATTTCATAGTTTGGGACTGAGTTTGTATTAAGTTTTGTGAACTCCTTTGTAAAGATAACTCTTTCGCCAACAATTTTCATCTTCTCTTTTGTAAAACTTAATTTATCTAGAAGAGTTTTCGGACATTCAAACATTATTTTTTTCTCTTTTCTATTATTTGAATTAGTGATAAGCTCCTTTATTATTGTATCAACATCATTCGTATTAGTAACTTTATCCTCTAAAATTTCTAATATAATTTCGTTGTCATTTTTTATGTTATGTACGCCTACACTTTTTAGCTTTTTAAATATTTCATCCATAAAAATCCTCCGTCATATACTAGTTCTTACACTATTCTCCCCTTTAGCACTGCAATAGCACCAAAAACTTCTTAAAGTATTGCTACTCCGTTAGTTGAAGAAAAAAAATAACATAATTATGAAATTACACTCCTAATTAATCTTTGCTTTAAGATATAATCTATAGAAAAGAATATAACAGCAAAGATTGAAAAAAGTAATGTAGAATAATTGAAAAATATTTCAATGAATGTAAGTTGTGTGAAAGGCGTTGATTGAATAATAACTCCATACGGCAGGATAAATGCAATTCCGAATAAAATATGAACCACGAGAGAAAAAACATTCGAGTATTTTTTCACTTTGAAACTAATCATATCCGAAATTACAGATAAAATAATTCCGTAAAAGAAAATAACAGGTACAACATGAGTCGAATATGCTAAAATTCCTATTACCCAACCTCCATCCACAGATGGAACAGGCACAACTATATTTAGAATTAGAACTGCAAGTATTGAAGTATATACAGCGACAATAATCTTTCTCATTCCATCTTCTCCAAGAGCAAATACAATAAATATTAAAACTACTAAACCCAAAATAAATAATGCATAATACATGGAATTCCTCCTCTTTATTTGAACATATAAGAAGTTCTCTTATTGAACTCTTCTCCCCCAATACTTGAAGAACAACCGTCCTCAAAATTAATCTTAACATTTATTTCCTTTTAATTGGATAAGAAAAAAGCATTCCTTATTAAAGAAATGCACTCCCGTTTCTTTAAGTACAAGTATTCACAATAGGCTTAGTCTTCGGAGTCGCCAATTATTTGAAAGCCACTCTGGAAAGTTATAATATCCACTTTATTACCGTTTTTCTCAAATGTTTTTAGACCCCCCATTTGGTCAACTTCTTTCCAACCTTTAAGTTTAATTTGCTGAAGGTATAGCCTGTTTATGCCTATAAAACTATAAGAAATACTCTGGTCAGAATGAATTTCTTCTACTTTTGCATTTAATGGAACTGGAAAGTCATTAACATCTGATGACTTTACTGTACCGAAGCCGACTCCTATAACTAAAGAAATTAACCCAATTATTAATAAAATCAATGTTTTCTTTTTCATTTAATAAAAACCCCCTTTTTATTATAGACAATTGAACTAATCTCCCCTTTAGCGCCGCATCAGTACCAAAGGCTTCTTAAACTATTGCACCCGTTTGTTTAAGTACATTACTTCACAATAGGTTATTCTTTCTTTTCATTCTTTTTCCATTTTGTATAATTGTAAATGATGAAAGGGGCACACCAAAAAGCGCTTGAGTGCTCCAAGCGCTTTTTTCGTTTAAAATGCCGTATTAAAGAGTTGTTTCTGCTTATGACTAACGAACAAATACATCCTTTGTTTTTCTTCTTAATTCCCTTACCCAAATCTAAAAGGAAGGATTTATATAAGGGAAATATAATACGCAATCAGACCTGTGAGTGCCAGTAAAACAGTACCCATAAAGAGTCTTTTTCTCTCAAAATGGACAAACCCCATTGAAAGGAGAGAGAGTAAACTAACGAAAAGCAAATAAGTTGGCTCTTCTGACCCGCTATATTGGGTAGGGAGATAAAGTAGAATGATAATAGAGAATGGAATGAGCATTTTTAAAAAATTCTCCTGCTTTTTCTTCTCACTTTTACGTCTGACAAAGAGATAGGTTATGAAGACAACGGCAACCATTATAATACTGTAGCTTATTCCAGACATCGTTTAATCCCCCCTGCTTTTAATTATTGGAGTGGATCATTAAAGGCCTTTGACCTGGCTTCAAGAAACCAGTAATTGGCGTCCAGTCTCCGGTCCCCGATATCTATTAGGGTATCAATAACATTGTAAGAGTAAATGCCTGCGGCAATTAAAACAGCAGGGGTTAAATAACCCGCAGTTCCTAAAATAATTCCTGCAGCCAAGGAAATAATCTCCTGAGAGGTAATGGTTGTCAGCGTACTTACATCATCGGATATTCGGTCTACTACATTACGAAATTCCACCAGCTCTACATCAGTGTTATCTGTATATCTTAATTCCAGCTCAGTAGTAGTCGCAAAACCATCCCAGATGAGCCAATCATCTCCACTGTACTCATAAAATGCCCCAATAAATCCAGTAGAATTGGAACCCACGGTTTGAACGACATTGGATAACGGCTCACCACTGGATAAGTATAACTCCTCATAGTCTTCTAAAGGGTCCGATTCAATAAGAAGGGCACCTTCACAGAAATTACCAGTAGGATCATCACAAGGGAGTGGCACCGGACCTGGGACTTCCCCCTCTTTAGGCTTATTGGGATCTACATAACGAATCAGCATCGGAAATTCATCACTGTCCTGTTTACTAATGAAAATCAAATCATTACTTACGCTGTAATCAATATTGTAGCTTCCATTATCAATAGTATCAAACACTAACGTTCTACCTGAAGAATTGTTTTTGCTCATTGTAATACTTGAGCCGTTCACTAATTCTGTAGGCAACCCTAATTCAAAAAGGTACTCCTCAATTTCACCTTCAGTAGACGCTCCAGCATACGCAAAACTTGTGGAAAAAATAATACTAAAGCTCAATAGAAATACCAATACATTAAACACCTGCTTTTTCACACACATCCCTCCTTAAAATTGGTAATATATGAAACTATATTCCAACCTTCTATTTCCTTTAGATGATAATTTAAAACATATTTATCCATATTGCGATTATTTTCCTATAATAAGGAAATAAACTTAATTCAAAAGTCCTTCATATAAGACTCTCTGTCACTATGGTCAGGTACATTGGATGGTTTTTGATGGATAACTCCTTAAGTGAGTTAAACCTTCATAATGTTAAGCACAATCCATATAAGTAGTAGGGAGGAACGCTAAAGCCCTCTGAAAAAACCTTTATAAATAGTACTAAGAAAATAACGAAACTTGAAAAACAATTCTTAAAAAACATGGTCTGCAATTCGAATAAATGGGATTATCTTTACTTTATTATTCGAGCGCCTTCTTTTTGTAGACAATGATAGTCATTACCAATAAAAAAAGCCCTCAAAAAAAGATCCTGACAACACAAAATAACTATGAAGAGTATCTCACCAACTGATTTATAGAATATCACATGGAATTAAAAAAAGAGCAAATTAGCGCTAACACAATATTTTCAGTGATGGTTTACGGACTTAAAGGCTAGTCCATCAGCCCTCCACATACCAGAACAAAATAATTACCAACTATTGATGGATCGTACCCATTGTCAGCCCATCATGTGATAAACTCAAGTACCAATAATTCCGGAAACATGTCAATAAACTTGGTGAATTGAGGAGGGAGGTAGAGAAGAATGAAAATAAATAGTGGAATGAGCACCTAAAAAAATATACCTTCTTCTTATTATTATTTTTACGTCTGATAAAGATATTCCAGACATCCCCTGTTGCCACCGATCCATTACCTCTAACTAATAGCATTGTGTCTGATAACTACAAGCTTTGTGGCATATTCTTTCTGTGACCGACTTAAAGGGATAAATAATTCGATAAAGCACTTCTTATGAGGTGCTGTTTTGTAGTGAGATTCAAGGTATCCGATAGAAAATTAGGGGAAGCGATTAAAAAGGAGTTGACATTTTGTCTTTATGGAAGTTTCTTTTGCTAGGAGTCTTCCTTTTTCATTCTATATAAAGAAGCGAAAAGAACCTTTACTCCCCACAATATTAGTAAAGCCCCTATAACTATGTTCACTTCACTCATCTTCCTTTTATTGGATTTTACCATGAAAACGAGTTTACTCTTTTACAAACCTCCCCTTTAGTTTAAGTGAAATACTTCACAAAATCTTATATTTTCTATTATCATATTAACATAAATTTTCCAATTCATTATCAAAAACCTAGGAACTACTCTTCAACAATTCTTTTGCTGAAAATCTCCTAAGTTTTTATTTTACTTTATTCTATCTATTGAACAACCCTAAATGAACAATTCAACAGCCTGGTATTACTGCCTTCTTGTTTGTTCATTTGAGGTATACCCTAAACTAATTAAAAAGTAAGAAGCTCTATAAATTAAATTAGATTTATCTTTAAATCATAAAGACTTTCTATATGGTTCTTGTTAACAGTTTCGCGAATGCCTAAGTTATCATCCACCAAATTAAAAATGTTCATCTGAATAATTTCCATACACTTCAAAAATTCGAAGTGTGCGTTTACTTATAGTAAATTTATAAAATACGAGAATTAGCCTAGCAATCTAACAAAAAACGACCAGATCATCTGGTCGTTTTCTTTATCAATTTTCTCCTATTACTGCTTCAGCAATATTTACTGCATGGTCTCCTACACGTTCTAAGTTGCTAATAATATCGACGTAAATAATCCCTGCAGAACCTGTACATTTATTTTCATTTAATCGCAAAATATGCTTTTTGCGCAGGTCACGCTCCATTTTGTCAATTTTTTCTTCCTTTTCTAGGACAGACTTTGCTTCTTCTAAATCTTCTGTGTCTAACGCTCTGATTGCTTGTCTAAGCGTCGAGACTGTTAACTCGAACATGTCATCTAAGTCCGTGTTCGCTAATTCAGAAAACGTCACTTTATTCGTAATTTGGTTTTCAATCAGTTCCATGATATTTTCCATATGATCACCAATGCGTTCTAAGTCTCTAATCGTGTTCATTAACGTATGGTGTGATTTTGAGTCTTGATCAGACATAGAATGAGACGATACTTGAACGAGATAATTAGTAATTTTTTTATCTAAATTATTAATTCCGTCTTCATATTGTGGGATCATTTCTCTGTGTTTTTTTCCATGAGTTTTATAATATTGGTAAACTTCTTCGAGTCCTTTTTCTGATAATTCTGCCATACGTAGAACTTCTTTTTTCCCTTGTCCAATAGCTAATGCTGGTGATTGTCGAATAAATTGTTCGTCTAAATGCATGGCTTTATAGGCAATGGCAGAATCTTGTCCTGGAATTATTTTTACGGCTAACCAGGCTAGAACAGCAATAAATGGTAATTGAATAAGCGCATTCGATACGTTGAAAATTCCGTGAGCAAATGCAATCGTCATTTCCGGATTTAAATTCAAAGAATCTCGAATGAACTCCACTAAGATAGTAAAAGGTCTTAGTAATAATAATACAATCATTGTTCCTATTAGGTTAAATATGACGTGAGTTAACGCTGCACGTTTTGCAGCAATAGATGCTCCTACAGCTGCGATAACAGCAGTGATTGTCGTTCCAATATTGTCACCAAATAGAACAGGTAATGCTGCATCCAAATCCATTAATCCTTGCCCAAACAGTGTTTGAAGTAGACCGATAGCTGCTGACGAACTTTGAACAGCTACGGTGAAGAGAGTTCCAATAAGAACACCCAATAATGGGTTGTCACTCATGCTTACTGTTAAATCAGCAAAAGCTTGAACATCCCGTAGTGGACTTAGACCATCGCCCATAAAATTAAGACCTAAAAATAGAGCTCCAAAACCAAAAATAACTTGTCCGTAATTGTTGACCTTTGTATTTTTAAAGAAGAAAATTAAAAATGTTCCTACAGCAACAATCGGTAACGCATAGGCAGAAATCTTAATTCCGATAATAAACGCAGTTACTGTCGTCCCTATATTCGCTCCGATAATAACTCCGATTGCTTGCTTTAATGTCATAAATCCAGCATTCACAAGTCCAATAGTTAGAACCGTTGTACCAGTACTTGTTTGTAGTAAGATGGTTACAAATATACCAGAAATAACACCCATAATTGGGTTTGTTGTGAAACGGTCAAGAAGATCCCTAAGGCCATCCCCTGCTACTTTTTGAAGGCCATCTCCTAAATATTTAATTCCGAATAGAAAGATTCCTAATCCACCAAAAAACATAAACAGTAATTCCTGTAAGTCCACTTCCATCAACCCTTCCCTATAACACTCAACTGCACTTTCATAGTATAAAATGTAAATATCATTGAAAATAGATGATTTCTGTTAATTTTTTGTAAAGGTTTTGTAAATTTTATTTGTTACTTATGAATTAAAAAGCTAACCACTTGTCGATTTCGATAAGTGGTTAGCTTCTTGTTGGTTTTTCTCCGTTTTATCCTAGAGCCACATCCAAGATCATCATGACTACAAATCCGATCATTAAACTCATCGATGCTAAGTCTTTGTTTCCATTTTCGTGTGAACTTGGAATAACCTCTTCTACAACCACAAAAATCATTGCACCTGCTGCAAAACTTAACGCATAAGGTAATAATGGTTGCATTAATGTCACTAATAACACACCAATGACAGCAGAAATTGGCTCTACCATTCCTGAGAATTGTCCATAGAAGAAACTTTTTCGACGAGATACCCCTTCTCTTCGTAGTGGCATCGATACAGCAGTACCCTCAGGTAAATTTTGAATACCGATCCCTATCGCTAATGCAATCGCTCCCGTTAACGAAGCTGAAGGATATCCTGCAGCAACTGCACCAAATGCAACACCAATGGCAAGTCCCTCTGGTATGTTGTGTAATGTAATCGCAAGCACAAGTAGCGTGCTCCGTCTTTTCTTCTCTGGATTCATTCCTTCTGCATCTTTTAATGGAGCATTCGGGTGTAAATGAGGGATCACTTTGTCAATACTCCAAAGGAATACTCCACCTAGTAAAAAACCTATAGCAGCAGGGAACCAATTTGGCAAAGGTCCCATCTCTCCCATCTCAATAGCTGGGGATAGAAGAGACCAAAAACTTGCTGCAATCATAACTCCTCCAGCGAAGCCTAGCATCCCATCAAAAAACTTTAAATTGATTGTTTTGGTTGTGAAAACTAATGCTGCTCCAAGTGCCGTCATTCCCCATGTAAATAACGTAAAAATAATTGCTTGCGTCATTGGTTCTAATGTAGCAATATACTCAATCACGTATTTTTCCACCTTTCACTTCTCGCGCTCAACCCGAATTATTAGTTTATCCGTTTATAACATCATAAAAGGCATTATCGTTTAGAATATTATACCAAACGTTTGCCGTGTGGGGACGGTTCGCGCGTATCAGTCTATGATTTATATAATACCCGAAAGGTATTTACAAGGTTACTATTGTAGAAAAGTATACTCCAATTTAATCAATTTCTATTGTAATCCCTTCCTATATACGTTAGCTTTACCATACGACGATAGATATAGGAAAGGAGTGAGGTAATGAAATCAACCATTAACCAAGCTCTTGCTTACGCACTCGTTATTGGTGGTGCTGCCTGTTGGGGATTGACAGGAATGTTTGTGCAACAACTCTATGGGTACAATTTTACTCCTTGGCAAGTTGTCACCGTCCGTTTATCTATATCTAGCATCATTCTGTTTTTCATTCTTTTCCTATTTTCTAGAGAATCGTTACGTGTGAAATTAAAAGATCTCCCTTATTTTTTTGTACTAGGAGTCGTCAGTATTGCTCTGTTTAACTGGTTTTATTTTGCGGTGATGGAACGTGCAACTGTTGCGATCGCCGTCGTATTTATTTATACCTCTCCCATTTTCGCTGCGTTCATTGCTAGATTTTTATATAAAGAGAAAGTTACCATCCAAAAAAGTATCGCTATCACCTTAACAATTCTAGGATGCTCCCTTGCGATCGGGTTCATTCCAGCAGGCAATATATCGATCACTATAGGAACTTTGCTGTTAGGTCTACTTGCTGGACTATTTAATTCTTCTTACAGCTTAATTGGAAAATTCATTAGTGGCATTTACCATCCATTTACGATGACATTCTATGCGCTTGTTTTCGGCAGCCTTTTCACTATTCCAACGAGTGGTATTTGGGAACATCGCGATGCTATGCTTACCGGGGCTATCTGGGTACCTCTTCTAGGAATATCAATCATATCTACCATCTTTGCCTATATTTTATTCACGCTAGGTCTTTACTATGTAGAATCAAGCAAGGCAGTAATTCTTTCATCCGTCGAGCTAATTATTTCCGTTATCATCAGTGTTTACGTCTTAAATGAACTCCTAACGTTATGGCAATCATTCGGTATCGTTCTGATGATCATCTCGATTATTTTAACAGTTGCATCGTTTAGAAGAAGAGTGAAACAACTATACCCAGACAAAGATATTTCGTGGCAATAATATACGATTGTTTTCTTATTTAACATTGGTAGAGCTATCGTAATTAGCGCAGTTCAGAAATTAAATCCTTCAAGCTTAAACGTTTGAGACTAAATGACTAAACTTACTTTTTCCTCGTTATGCTTAAAAAAAGAAGCTGATCCACTCTGGAAAGAGGATCAACTTCTTATATCATTGCATTGCTTATTTGGACGATAGGAATGTTTCGATTTGCTCTTGATGATGATTATCATGTTTCGTAAACATGTCGACGATTTCTTTCGTTGTAAATGATTTCTCTGATCCTCTTATATTGAACGTCATCTGATCATCCAAAGTAGCAAGTTGTTCCATCAACAATTTACGGGCATTTATAAATTCCTCTATCAACCTAGTTGCTCGGCGCCCCTCTAAAGAAGCGATTGCTGCGCGGTTATAAACAGCGGGGTTCGGGAACGGAGGCAGGACAGCATCCTGCGCCATATGAGGAATCATTGATTCCATCAAATAGCTGTCCCAGTAGTATAAATGTCCGACGATTTCACGAACTGACCATTTCCCTGGTGCAATAGGAATGGTCAACGTTTTTTCATCATAACTCTTTAGGTTTTCTGCTAAAAAAAGTATCTTTTGCAGCTCGTTAACGTCTGTTGTCCTGTTTGTTCGATCGTTTTCATATGTACTCATTTCTTGTTCGATCTCTCCTCACCTTGTCTTCATTCTATATTCTGTTCGATTGATTCATCCTAACAAGCGTAAGCCCCTACCTACTAGTATACAGCTTAAGAAAAAAGAAAACTCATTTTAGTGAAAGAATAACCCATATACAAACAAACCGATTATAAACAAAGCACAAGACACAGCACTTAATAGGTAAGTTTGAGAGTCTTTCCTAAAAATCCATTCCATTAATTCCGATAATATGATGATTATACTAGCTTCGTATTATTTTGTTTTCTTCTATTACGTCGTATGACTTTATAAATCTGATAAAGGCTGCCAATACCAATTAATGTGCTTAAGGTGAGGTATAAAAACCCTCTATCCATTTCATCTAATCTAGCTATTGATGATACAAATACAATTACCATAAAGAAAAAGATAAAAAGATGAAAACCAATTTCAGTTTTATGATTAATATTCATTTTTTTCATTTCTGACCTCCATATATGTAATAAAAATAACATTCCCCTATCCACCCTCACGAAATGAAAATCAATACCTGGTTGTTAACTGTTTAAGTAAGTTGTACTATTGTTACAGTAATGGGTATAAGTTGTGAAATGAGGACTCGAACCTCTTTAGGTCACCCCGAAACCCTTACCATCATGCAACTTTCACCTGTTGCTAGGTGTGGTATTCGCCTTTTCATATTCGCTACCAACTTACTTTACCTATTAGATTATTGTTCTATTAAATCTGTTTTCCAATTTAACTCCTGAATTTTAACATCAAGTAACCTATATTTTTGTGATAATTCATCTATATACTTTTGAGTTTCTTTTACATTGATAGTCGTAACATACTTAATTTCAGTCATAGAATAACGATCATGTCTCATGGTAGCTTGTTCAATTAGTTCACTATAAATTTTTCTTTTCTGGCCAATTATATCTCTGTTAGTTAAAGCGTCAGCAAGAGATTGTGTCTTGTCATAATGAGTATGTAAATTTGTCCTATTTATCGTTTGAATGAGATGTTCTAATTTCTCTAATAGTTCCGTTAATTCATCCATAATAACCTTAGGCTCTTCATTAGGATGATCCCCTTCTTGAACTCTTACATTTTGTAATAAACGATTTCTTAACTGTTCGACTCTTTTCTGATAATCAGAACGCAATAATAATGCCTCAGCTAATTTCATCGAATCTCCTCCAAATGATAATTATAATTTAGCTTGTATTATTTCTTCTTCGCACTAACCTCTACCAAATACAAAAATACGATGATGACTTTTGCCAAAATGATTCTCCGATAAGAAAAATATTGACAAACTAAGACTATTTTTCTTGCTGTTTTTTAAGTAATTCTATCATTTCACTATTTTGTTCATTTACCTTACTTAATTTACGCTCTATTGCAAATAACGTTGACATCATTAAAGCGAATGCAATAATCCAAAATAAAAACATTTTCTCTCTCCTTAAAACTTTATATCCTTTTGCTTTTCTTCAACCGTACTAGCCATTAAATTTACAACATGAGAAAGCATTGTCCTGATATCTCTAACGTTTGTTTAAATATACTAACTTATCATATTTTAACATTTATTCCCTTTTAATAGGTCATTAGATTTTAAAAAACGTTTCGTGTATTTTTAAGTTCTTTTATATGAAGAAAAGTCACTTCTAAAGCTAAAATCCTAAAACAGAGTATTGTGGACTGTGTTGCCGAAACATAGATGAACGATTTATGAATGAGTTAGATTATAAATCTGCAAGTACATTAGACACCTTATATTAAACTACTTGTAAAGCTGTTAAGTCGTATATTCAAATCGCTACGTTTAAAATCTTCCATGAACTTTTTTACTGAAGTTGAAGCTAAGTTTATCTTCTAGAATGGATACATTCAAATTGATGCCCCGGAATGTCTAATTCTTTATTACCCAAATATAAATACATCGTCTGATGAGTAACCCCCCTTCCATTATCAATTATAGTTGAAATTATCATTTAAGAATATTGTCTCCTCCTTTTTCATAATGCCACACCTATCCTTGTGAAATCATTGTGAAATATAACTTCACAAACATTTCACGTCAAGAACTCTTTACCTAATATGCCAATTGGGGTATATTATTAAGTGTAAATAAATAATAATAATTATTAAAAAGGAGTTGTTATCAATGGAATATAATAACAATCAACAGGAGCAACAAGTTATCTCATTACCCCGCATCGGTGATCCTGCACCAGCTTTTGAAGCAGAAACAACACATGGGACACTTCAGCTTGAAGACTTCAAAGGATCATGGGTGATTTTGTTTTCACATCCAGCAGATTTCACACCAGTATGTACAACAGAGTTCATTGCCTTTCAGGAAATCGCAGATGATCTACGTAAGTTAAACACTGAACTACTTGGACTAAGCGTCGACAGCGTTCATTCCCATATCGCCTGGGTTCGAAATGTTAAAGAAAAAATGGGCGTTGAACTTACCTTCCCAATCATCGCAGATTTAAATAAGGATGTCGCGAAAAAATATGGCATGATCATGCCTGGTGAATCAACTACTGAAACCTCACGGGCAGTTTTTGTAATCGATGATAAGCAAATCGTGCGCGCAGTCATTTATTACCCACTCTCTACAGGGCGCAATATGCCAGAGATTCTCCGACTTGTAAAGGCACTTCAGACAACTGATGAACACGGTCTTGCGACACCTGCAAACTGGCAGCCTGGGGAAATGGCAATTGTGCCCCCTCCAAAAACTCAGGAAGAAGCTGATGAAAGAGCGGCGAGCGATGAGTTTGAATGTAAAGACTGGTATTTCTGTAAAAAGCATATCTAAGTATGAATGACTATGTGATGGACTATTCAACGTAAACTGTTGTTTCTTAAACATTGATGATCGTTCCTCATTGGGATAAGCAACGTATTTGTTTATTGATTAATTAATTTTTTGATTTGAGGAGGTATTTAAATGGCCTGTGTAAATGGAGATGGTACATTGACTCAATCTGCAAAATCTGTACTTAGCAGCCTTGATAATAAGCCAATGTCTGCTGAACAGTTATCACAATTGATATCTGTACCACTATTTAAAGTCAGAAGCAGCTTAAGAGATATGAAAAGTATGGGTCTCGTCAAAATGACTAATGACGAGCATTACGAAGTGACTGAAGGCGGACGAAAACTCTTGTCCCGCTAGATCTGTTTAACAAAATTTCTCTAAAATAAATAAGTAACTATAATCCATCTCACTTTTAGTTAATGAAGTTTGTGAATTCAATTTCAAGGATCCAAAATTTAAAATTTTGTTCTAATAATGATTCCACTTTCTCGTAAGTGAAAGAATCAAGACACTAGTTGTGCAAAAAATTTTCCAGTAAATAAAAAGCCAGTTCAAGTATGCTAATTTCAGCTAAACTTGGACTGGCTTTTAACATTAGTTTGAAACACTTGTCCCTTAATAAGTAATGATGTTTAGACTTTTTATGCTTAATCTAAAAAATTAACCATAGACTAGCTCTTTTTCGCTTATTGGACTAAGAGCAAGCGTCTTCGCCGTTGAAATTTGAATTTCCTTCAAAAGCTCTGGGTTTTCCAATAGTGATAAGCCATAAGAAGGAATCATTTCTTTCAGTTTCGGTTCCCACTCTTCCACATGTTCCGGGAAACATTTGTTCATCACATCGAGCATAACGTGAACAGCAGTAGAAGCACCCGGAGAAGCCCCTAGTAATGCTGCAATCGAACCATCAGCGGCAGTAACGACTTCCGTTCCAAATTGAAGCGTACCTTTTCCGCCTGCCTCTGTATCTTTAATCACTTGCACACGTTGGCCCGCTACAACTGAATCCCAATCCTCGCTTTTCGCGTTCGGGATAAACTCACGTAACTCTTCCATGCGCTGTTCTTTCGATAACATCACTTGCTGAATCAAGTATTTTGTCAATGACATCTCTTTTGCGCCTGACGCCAACATCGTTAAGACATTATTCGGCTTTACGGAAGTGACTAAATCGAAGAATGAGCCAGATTTTAAAAACTTTGGTGAAAATCCGGCAAATGGTCCAAATAGTAACGATTTTTTATTATTGATATATCTTGTATCAAGATGAGGAACAGACATTGGCGGCGCTCCAACCTTTGCTTTTCCATATACTTTTGCATGATGCTGCTCAATAACAAACGGGTTATTACACACCATAAACTGACCGCTTACTGGGAATCCACCAATATGTTTCCCTTCAGGAATACCTGATTTTTGCAGTAAATGTAGGCTTCCACCTCCGCCTCCAATAAAGACGAATTTTGCACTATGAGATTCTACTTTATTGTTGTCTGTATTCTTCACTTTCAATTTCCACGATCCATCGTTCTCACGATAAATATTTTCAACGCTATGTTTGTAGTTTATATCAACGTTGTTAGTCTTTAAATGGTCAAACAACATGCGTGTTAATGCACCAAAGTTAACATCCGTTCCAGCGTCAGACTTTGTTGCCGCTATCGCTTCATTCAATGGGCGGTCTTTCATAATAAGTGGAATCCAATCCATCAGTTTTTTTGGATCATCAGAAAATTCCATTCCATGGAAAAGAGGATTGTTTGACATCGCTTCATAACGTTTCTTTAAAAACGTGACATTTTCTTCCCCTTGTACCATACTCATATGAGGAAATGGCATAATAAAGTCTTGTGGATTGTGTATTAGTTTACTGTTCACAAGATAAGACCAGAACTGCATAGAAACCTGAAACTGTTCATTAATCTTTATCGCTTTACTTATATCTACAGACCCATCTTGCTTTTCTGCTGTGTAGTTTAGTTCACACAGTGCCGCATGGCCCGTCCCCGCATTATTCCATTCATTAGAGCTTTCCTCTCCTGGTTTTGAGAGTTTCTCAAACACTGTAACATTCCAATCTGGTTCTAATTCTTTTAAGAGTGTCCCTAACGTCGCACTCATGATTCCAGCACCAATTAAAATGACGTCTGTTTTAGTTTCTAAGCTGCTCATTTTATCAACCTTTTCATCTGAAATTTTAAAAATAAATTTAACCATCACACCAAACGGAGGCGCGACCTGGACACATATCTTTTCTATATCAATGATAACGTTCTCATAATCTATTACAATAATTTAGTAATTTAAGTTTCTACTATTATATGATAATTATGAATTATTTACAAGTTGGTAATAGTGTTAAGTTCATCCGCTAGAGTTAAGTCGACATACTGCCGAAATATAAAATAACTAAATATTCTGAATATTTATTTTGATATACTGTTTAAATACTGGTATTCTCGTAAATCGTTAAAACAGAAGCGAAAATTTATGTCATTCTCGAAGCTTAAATATAAAGAGTTTACGAGACGTTTATATATGTTCAAGAAACGCTCCCCCATTTCTATTAATATTTTAAGTCAATTATTTCTATTAAATTCAATTAAATCTTAAAAACCTTCCTCTTCTAGCTTAAGTTAAACTAGCTTTCAATCATTAAAGAAGGACTAATTCCTATTTTTATAACTCGTGAAGATTGTGAATGTAAATAAAACAAATATTACGATACCAACACCTAAAAAAGGTTAATAATAATGTCCATCATTCTTTCCCCCTATAGGAAACATCTGTAAGGCGCATATGTATATATTTCACGAACTGACTATTAGTTAATAAAACTCTATGGGTGCCCACCAATCATTGCATTAATTAAGTAACCGACGAACATGAAAATAAAGAAACTAAAAGTCATAATCATATTAAATATTATTAGTAGTCTACTCCTTCCAAAGTATCCAGATAAAATACCTAACGGATTAATAATAAAGGTTAAAAGCCAATAGCCATATCCATACTCAAAAACAATATTAGGTACCCATACAGAAATTCCAATTAAAACACATATAGCTGATAAGGCCTTCCATCGTTTACTTGACTTTATTTTCATACTCCCCACTCCTGATCGATTAGATTCAGTAAAGACAATGCTTGTTAATTCCCATGTTTGTTTAAGTACGTTTTTATCACCTTATTTTAACATAAATATCCAATTTTTTCAGATTCACGTACTTCTATTGTTTTGATCATTAGAAGAAGTCCCAGCGAAGCAAGGAAATGCCCTACAAAAGTGTAGGGCATTTCCTTTATGAATATTTAGTCTTACTATTTTTTCCACAGGGTGCCGTTTTCTAACATCACTAGAATCTCATAAATCGCTGTTGATTTCTTTCGGTAATCGAGGGGAAGCTTCTGGAACTTTTCGTGGTTGATAATTTATCACATCCGAAGAATAAAGCGTCACCGACATACTTCCGTTAGATCCTTTTGTTCGAATTAATATCGGTTGATTATAGTTGTTTTGAAAGGTAAAGTCTGGTCCGTACCAACTTACTGTCGCATCACGTCCTGGTGGAACGTAAGGAACGCGTCTACTATGAGAGAAACGCTGGACGATTTTCAGACCAGCATGATCAACAGCATTAAATAATGTCGATGACACCTGACAGATTCCTCCACCTACGCCTTCAGAAAATTCACCTTTAACTATAACAGGAGCACTAACATATCCCTTTGCTAATGTTCTTTCCCCTACAGCTCTGTTAAATGAGAACGTTTCATTAGGAAAAACAACGTGATTATCCATTGCTTCTGAAGCGAGTGAGATATTGTGCGACCGATTTTTATTATTCGAATTATAATAAGTAACATACTCCCCAATTGGTTGGACACGGATGTGAGCTAGTAACTCACTATCTACTTCTGGATATATATCTAACACTGACACTTCTATCTTCCCAGATCCATTACCGAAAATATAAGCATAGAAATCTTCCATAAATGCTTCTTGATCAAGTTTGTATCCCACCTGTCCTTGGACAGTTTCACCATCGTCATTAATCATCGCATTGACCGGATCGCGATGAATTTGCTGATCTAATTTTTCAATGAAGTGATCGGTTTTTTCCCTATCAATTAATAAAGTATCAAGAAGAGAGTTTGTAAAGTCATCACGGTTCACGATAGCTAACGTCTCTCCTTGTAGCGTCACCTCTAAGCTATCAGGAAGATCAACGGCTTGCGCCAATAATATTAGAATAATCATGCAAACTTGTGTCATAAGTAGGCAAACCTCCCCTCATTAGTATGATCAGGAGGTTCCTATTTCATGTGTTAAACGTTGGGCTATCCTGAAAATAATGAGTTACGAAATGACCTCCACTCACTTTCCTGTTTAAAAATGGAATGCTTCTACCTTGAGACATATACTGCACTGTTTATATAATGGTCCTTCCGTATAGTCATGCTGACAATTTAACTGAATCTCTTGTAAGTGATTCTCCATAAGCGCTAGATTGATTTTCAATTGTTTCATTTCTTCACTTATCCTTTGCGCCTCTGTCTGCATTATATAATCCTCCCATTTTTTTATTGATAAATATTGCTCCCTGCTTTTTTAAACTCTTCTGACTTCTTATGCATGCCTTTCTCAATATCCTCTTTTGTAAAAAGTTCATTGTCCTTTGCGTAATTACGAATGTCTTGAGAGATTCTCATACTACAAAACTTAGGTCCACACATAGAACAAAAATGAGCAGTTTTAGCCCCCTCAGCTGGTAATGTTTCATCATGGTACTCGACAGCTCTCTCGGGGTCCAACGCAAGATTAAATTGATCTCTCCACCGGAACTCAAAACGAGCTTTTGAAACGGCATCATCCCTCTTTTGTGCACTTGGATGCCCTTTAGCTAAATCAGCAGCATGCGCAGCAATTTTGTACGTAATCACTCCTTCACGAACATCATCTTTATTCGGTAGTCCTAAATGTTCTTTAGGCGTGACATAACAAAGCATTGCCGTTCCGTACCAGCCAATCATTGCCGCTCCTATGGCCGAAGTAATGTGGTCATAACCTGGTGAAATATCCGTCGTAAGTGGTCCGAGCGTATAAAAGGGCGCTTCATCACAAACCTCCAATTGTTTTTCCATGTTTTCTTTAATGAGGTGCATGGGCACATGCCCTGGTCCTTCGACCATCACTTGTACATTGTGCTTCCAAGCAATTTTTGTTAGTTCACCAAGTGTGTCTAACTCTGCAAATTGCGCTTCATCATTTGCATCCGCAATGGACCCTGGTCGTAAGCCATCGCCTAATGAGAAGGATATATCGTAAGCTTTCATGATTTCACAAATCTCTTCAAAATGAGTATATAAAAAGCTTTCTTGATGATGATATAAACACCACTGTGCCATAATAGATCCTCCACGGGAAACGATTCCCGTTAATCGATTTACAGTAAGAGGGATATATCTCAAGAGGACACCAGCATGAATCGTGAAGTAATCAACGCCTTGCTCCGCCTGTTCAATCAATGTATCAAGGTAGATTTCCCACGTTAGATCTTCTGCAACACCATCAACTTTTTCTAACGCTTGATAAATAGGCACGGTACCAACAGGCACAGCAGAATTTCGAATAATCCATTCGCGGGTTTTATGGATGTCCTTTCCCGTTGATAAGTCCATAATATTGTCCGCCCCCCATCGTGTAGCCCACGTCATCTTCTCTACTTCTTGTTCGATGGAAGAGGAAACCGCTGAGTTTCCGATATTTGCATTAATTTTCACATGAAAGTTACGTCCGATAATCATCGGTTCTATTTCTGGATGATTAATATTTGCTGGAATAATCGCACGACCTTTGGCAACATCATCGCGAACAAATTCTGCTTCTACTCCTTCTCTTATCGCAATAAATTCCATTTCAGGAGTGATTATTCCTTGTTTAGCGTAATGAAGTTGAGTGACATTTTTCCCCTTTTTAGCTCGTAAAACATTTCTTTTTAAACCTGGAAAGACCATATGGTTCGCTCGAGGGTCGTTTGCATCTTTATATCCGTTATCCTCCGGTTTGATTTCGCGATTTTGATACTCTTCCACATCCCCACGTTCTTTAATCCACATGCTACGAATGCTAGGAAGACCTTTCGTAATGTCGACAGAGTATTCTGGATCTGTATAGGGTCCACTCGTATCATAGACTCGAAGGGGTTGATTTTCTTCTTCACCGAAAGAACCTGTTGTTGGGCTTAAAGCAATTTCACGCATCGGCACTTTTACATCAGTACGAGATCCTGATACATAAACCTTTTTACTGTTAGAAAAACTTGACATAATCGAAATATTTTCACTGTTAAATGAAGACGTTGACATCCTACATCTCTCCCTATTTTTTAATAAATGAAGGACAAGATACAGACCATACCGAACGTGAAAGTCTATAAGAGAACACAAAAAAAGCCGGATCCATAAATATAATGGAAGGACCCGGCTAAACTACATGCAGAAGTTATGTTGCATTGATGATCGTTCTAACTTCCCTACGCTGGTATGATCCAGATCAGGTCCAAAGGGTCAGAAACTTTAACGCGTTTCTTCTCAGCCCAACTTATTGGACTCCCCTAGTTATTTCTATTCGATTACTACACAGTATACTAGAAGGTTCAGAAAAGTCAACTTTTTCCAGGTGGCGAATGGGTGGGTGCCGAATGGGGACGGTTCTCATTCGGCACTCTAAGACTAATTGATCTGATCGTGAACGTTAATTAGTATTAATGATTCTAATTTCACCATAGAACAGTCCTTTTTCACCATAGATGTCCAAATTATATCCATAGTGGTCCTCTTTTTCTCCATAATCCTACGATTTTTCTCCATAGAAGTCCTGTTTCTCCTTAGAACGGTGATTTGTCATCCTAAAAAAACCTCGTCTTCACTTATTAGCTTGATAATTCATGCACAAAATCGTTTTTTTAAGCATAAATCCAAAAAACGAACAGAGAGAGTCAAACAATTATGATCTCGCTGAAATTAGAACGGTTTTTAGAGGGATCAATCGGAAGTTTTGCCACATAAAAACGACCGGAACGTGATCATTGTTCATGTTCCGGTCGTAATTTATTTTTCTTCTAAGTCTTCCTCAATAAAATAATCTGACAAAAAATCAGACACCTATTTTCTCAAAATTAAGAAAATAGGTGCATGAGAACCGTCCCCATTCCCCACTCATTCCCCAAACGATCACTAGGAACGGACTTTTCCTTCCGTTCTCCAAATTCGCATGAGTTCATGAAGCATTTTCGGTGTATGAACAAATGCATTGTGACGATGTAATCGTTCCGTGCGCTGGTGAGGATCTTTGCCGAACGGTCCAATATTTAATACTGGTGCCTGAAGACGACTCATCGCTTCAAATGGAACGGTATACGTATGTCCCCAAACCGGAGTATTTTGTCGGTACGCTTCTAGTTCATTCGTTGATTTTTCATAATTGACATAACTTAAATCACAAATACCATTAAAATAATGGATATGTTCCACAGGCAATCCTTCTTCTTCTCCTACCTTTTTCATTGCTGCCACTGCTTCTTGGCAACGAGGATCGTCTGATGAATTAACGGAAGGGTAATATGGTGGAGCATAAAATAAAACAACTGCTGGCGCTAATTCTGGACAGAGTAACATCCACTCCCCAGCCATCCGAATCGACTTATCCCGGTCATCCCATTCCGTTTCATCTAAAATGAGACGTGTCGCTTCTTCTACTAACGTATCATCAAATTTGTCCTGAACGTAGCGAAACAATTCATCATAACGAACAACTCTTATTGCCGGGAAACCTTGAACATTTTCACGCTCGCAAAGGTTGTCGTAATCAGCTTGGCAACGTGCAACGGATTTTTCTACAACGGCTTCAAATGTGTCCATAACAGAAGCTGCGTCTTTTTTCATCGTAAAAATATTGTATAATGCGGCTGCACGATAAGGCGTTTGGGTAGAATATTCAAGCTTCAAATCTTTTAATTGTAATGAAACAGGTAGTGGTGTAGATTCTCCTAACTCGTTCTCACGAAAAGCAGGGTTCCATTCCATATCTTGAGACAAATATGATGACATGTAAGAAGCTGTGATTCCACTCAAAGGTTCTCCTACGTGTGTTTCTTTCCCGAAAAACAAAGCGCCTGGCATGATTTTTCCCATCGTACCAGTGTAGATGTAATGTGTTTCATCCCCAGGTCGTTGCGTGAATGATGGTTCGCTGTTAAAAAACAAGGAATACTTCAAATCAAATCCTTCTTGAATCGTTAATAAATGTGGCAACATCGTTCGCATACCGACAGAATTAACTTCTTCATCAGGTACCGTAAGCAAAAGTAGATTCACTTTCCACTCTTCTCTAATCGCTTGTTCGATCAAATGCATATGCAAAACGAGTCCCATTTTCATATCCATGACACCGCGGCCAAACAAATACTCCCCGGAATCTAAATCATCTCTTGCCACTTTTGGTAATGTTTCTTTTACTTCCGCCAACATTGTCGTAAGGGCATGAGGATCAAATGCAAATGGGGTTAAATGACCATACTCTTCCGTTTGTACCGTATCAAAATGACTTAACATAACAATCGTTTTTGTAACGTTTGGATCTGAATGTCGATAAAGCGCTGTTAGTGATCGTCTTCCCTCATCCGCTTCATGAAGATTAATCTGATTAGGGTGCTCCTTGAAATATGGTAGTAACTTCAGTTTTTCTTGAAGTTTAACAGGAAAATCTCGCTCTCCTTGAGAAAATGTTCGGCTTTCCCACCCAACTAATTCACATAATAGTTCTTCCATCGCTTCTGGTGAAGACCAAAGCATCGTCATAAGCCGTCCACTCCTTTTTATACAACCCTTAAAATCGCAGGGATAAGCAACTTAGTCCTCCATCTTGTTTGCGGAACTCACTCATCTCTACTTCGATTGTTTTGTATCCTACAGATTCTATTTTTTCTTTCGTGATCGGATATCCTTTCGGCATAATCACCACATCATTTACGCGAAGGCAATTTGCTGC
This sequence comes from Salipaludibacillus daqingensis, assembly GCF_029891575.1. Taxonomy (GTDB): domain Bacteria; phylum Bacillota; class Bacilli; order Bacillales; family Salisediminibacteriaceae; genus Salipaludibacillus; species Salipaludibacillus daqingensis. Next base: position 52,655 of record NZ_JARZHF010000002.1, read on the forward strand.
ATATTCTTCTTCTGAAGGAACGGTTATTTGTTCATATTCCTTAAAGTCAGGGTGGTCGATAAACTCCCCTGCAGCAATAACTCTTCTATCACCAAGATATGTTATCCCCGTCTTCAAGTGAAAAAATTCTTTCAGTTTAACAATAGTTACATTGTAACCCTCATCTTCCATAATAGCTTTAAATTGGTTCGCCCCTAATTCGTTTGTTCGATTTGATAAACCAATATAAAAGTGGTCATCGATCTGCAGCACGTCCCCTCCTTCGACTGTTCCTGGTGCTTCAATAGTATAAAATATATCTCGAAATTCCTGCAATGCATGGTGAATCGCTATTGTTTCCCCTTTTCTTGTCTCGGCACCGGGATGGGTAATGAGTGCAAACCGCTCTGTCACAACTGCGGGATCTTCCACAAAAGTTGAGTCTGGATAGTTTTCATCTCTTTCTAACACTTTGACGGAGACCCCAGCCTTTTTCATGGCTTCAACATAATCGTTGTGTTGTTCTAGCACCTTTTCGATGTTTGGTTTTCCTAAATTTACTGTCGTCAATCCATTTACAAACGAATTACTCGGTTTTTTGACTATGATCTGTTTATACATAATCTTATCTCCTTAACAAATGATTTAACATGATTTGTAAACGGAATCGCATTTTATGAATAAGCTTTATTCGCTAGGTAAAACAAGTTTTTTTGCGGCAAAAAATAGCGAATATTCTTTTCATATATACCATTCTCTAAACTGATTTTTTAAGTAGCATATTATTTCATTCTACATTTCTCCGTCACATTAGACAATATATTCTGACAATTATTCTAACACTATTTCAAAAATTTCACTCATTATACAGATATATCAACTGTAGTAAACCCATTTTCACAGATTTAATAAGATAAATCAGAGTTTGTGAAAAGATACACTTTCAAATGTTAGTTAATTCGATTATATTTAAATTAAGGCTTTGTTGAGATCTTTTGATAGCAACGTGGAACCTTTATAGGCAATAGAAAATTAACAGGAGGTCTTGGAAATGGAAACGTTAAAGTACTCAGAATCAATGAAGGTGGATAAACAAACAGTCGTCATTCCGTTTCGTTTTTCCTGTCTCCCTCTAAAAAAACTAGCCCTTATTAACTTTGAAAAAAAACCTGATACTCACTACATTGCACTAGAACCACAGTATTTTGATGATCTCACGTATGGTCATGCCTATCGAGTCATCGCTTATCGACGTGATGGGTATGTGGATGTGTATGATGATATGAATTTAATGGATGATAAAGATGATAGTTTCGATGTGACTGGGAAAGGATTGTGTGAACGAAAAAAAGTAGGGATGGAACATACAAAATTTGAAAAAGAAAATGACCAGATCTTCCTTTCTTTTCAATTTACAGATAAGTACGGGAGACAAATTCGTGTCGAAATTACAGAACACACTTCAAAAAAGACGAACGGCATAAATCTTTTAGCTCCTGTTGGGTCTAGTACGGAGAACCCTTCGTATCTTCCGTTATTTTTTCTTTATGATTTCGATTTTGTTCGCAAACGTAAAACGAAAGCAAAAGTAATCATTGATGGGAATCCTATCACGATAGATAACTTTCCGTATCCGTTAGCAAAAGATTTTCAGCTGCGCTATTACACTCGATATAGTGAAGATTGTCAAATTATTGAATTTGCTAATGCAACAAATGAAGTCCTAAAGGAATATACTGCTGATGCGAATAGAAAAGTCGTGAGTGATTCTTTAGAATATCAATTTGGTGAAGACCGATCTTTAGAGAAAATTTTACTGAAGGATTCTAATCACGATCTTATCGTCGAGTTCACTGGTGGTTTTCCTGATGTGCGTAGTTTAATGAATCCTTCCGATTTTAAAGGTACATTTAAAATCAGCGCAGATGAGAAGATGGGGTATGTTTCAGGAGAGTATTCGGTGCGAAGAGAAGATAGTAGTGTAACAATTGAATTAATCCCGAGTGACGGCTGGGCTGCAATTCCAAACTCCCTTTTTACAAAAATGATGTTTAGCAAAAAGTCACTATTTTGCAATTGGCCAAAAACGTATAGATATATTCAACAAATTAATCTAACAACGCTGGAATCATCGTCGAGATGGGAAAGAATAAAATAATTATATATTTAGAAGAAAGCATGGAGCCTCATTGCTCCATGCTTTTCGTGTGTTATATTCATATTGAACATAGATGAACTAGAATTTCACGAGTTTATTGACTAAATAGGATTTTTCATTTCCATAAGGAAATTTTATAAAGTAATCTCGTTTGTTTTAATATTTTTGTTGTTGTTCAGAAGAAACAGCGAATGCCGCATAAGAACCGTCCCCATTCCTCAATGATCGTTATAGTTTCGAGTATTCATCGACTAGTTCTGCGAATAGGTTGAGGGCATTTTCAATCGGTTCTGGACTTGTTAAGTCGACTCCCGTTTTCTTCAATAGTTCAATCGGGTAATCCGAACTTCCACTCTTCAGAAACGCAAGGTAATTTGCTAGTGTTTCTTCATCACCATTCAAAATTTTATTCGCAATGTCGATTGCTGCAGCGAAACCTGTCGCGTATTGAAAGACATAAAATGGTCTGTAAAAGTGAGGAATTCTCGCCCAACCGTATTTTGTTTCTTCCTCTAAAACGAAAGCATCTCCGTTATATTCTTGGAATAATTTTTCATACAGTTCACTAAATGATTCGGCATTTAAAGGCTCTCCATTTTCCGCTTTTTCATGTGTTTTCTTTTCGAACTCAGCAAACATGACTTGCGTGAAAAATGTCCCTTTAAACTGATCCATAAAGTGATTCAATAAATATTTACGATACTCTTCATTTTTGGCATTCTTCAATAAGTAGTTAATTAATAATACTTCGTTCACTGTCGACGCTACTTCAGCCACAAAGATTGTATAGCCCGCTGTGATTTGCGGCTGGTGCGTATTGGAATAATGACTATGCATCGCGTGACCCATTTCATGAGTCAAGGTAAATAAACTATTTAAATCATCTTGATGGTTCAATAAAATAAACGGATGGGTTCCGTAAAGTCCTAAATTGTAAGCACCAGAACTTTTTCCCGGGGTTTCTCGGACATCAATATATCGAGCGTTTTTCATTTCTTGTAAAACGTCAATGTAGTCACTTCCTAATGGCGCTAATGCTTTAAGCATTGTTTCATAAGCATCCTCATAGGAAATGTCTTCTTTTACGCCATTCACTAAAGGAACAGCCAAATCAAATTGTCTCAGTTCGTCTACTCCTAAAGATTGTTTTCGCAATTCCGTATATCGGTACATCGATTGAAGGTTATCTTTCGTCGTTTGAATGAGGTTCTCGTATACTTCTTTTGGAACCTTTTTACCGAACAAGGATTTTTCCAACGCGGAAGGATAATGTCTTAGTTTTGACAACGTCACGTTATTTTTTATCGCAGAAGAAAGGGTTGAGGCAATCGAATTCTTCAACTGCACGTATGGAACATAATATGCTTTATACGCTTCTTCTCTCTTATCTCGATCCTCATCTTCCATTAATTTCGAGTACATCCCGCGAGTAAGCTCTACTTTCATTCCGTTTTCATCGGTGACATCACCAAACTTAATATCGGCATTGTTGATCATTCCGAATGTCTTACTAGGAGAAGAAAGGCTTTCTCCTAACTGAGATAACAGTTCTTCGTTTTCTTTACTTAACACATGCGCTTTATAACGATAGGCATCATACAAATCGTCTTTGAAGTAATCCAACCTAGAATCTTCTTTGATAAAACTTTCCAGTCTACTCTTTTCCATACTTAAAAGGAACGGTGTAAAAAATGACGTAGCCGAACTCAATTTCACACCAAGCTGACTCGCTTTTTCCAATAATGATTGAGCCAATGTTTCCCTCGTGTCTATATCACCCATTAATTTCGCAAATACATAGACATTTTTAAACAACGCTGTCACTTGTTCTTCTTTGTCTAAGTAGGTAAAAAGAGTTTTACCATCGGTGATGTTCCCATCAAATGTATGTAGTTCTGTTGTTAATTCTTCAATTTTCCCGTAGTCCTTTTCCCAATCCTCAACGGAACTGTAGATATCGTTTAAGTTCCACTTTTCAGCCTCTGGAACATCATTTCTAGACTTATACACTTTCATATAAAAACTCCTCTCGGGGTGATGAATGGGTGATGAATGGGGACGGTTCTCACGCGTCATTCGAGACTCGAAATAGTTCCCGTCGCCCCATTCCCAATTTTAAAGTATGCTGTCATTTTAATATTTATTTGGTGATGTGTAAAATATGGATGATCCTCATGCGCCTTAGAAACTCGAAACAGACTTTTGGAAAGTTCTGTCTGTTTAATAGTTTCCTCATAAAAGCCGTGACAAATATTTGTCACGGCTCCATTTTGTCCGTTTCATCTTTACTTTTGCATGATGAGACCATCATTCATTGTTATGACCTCATCAGCATAAGAGAGCATTCCTTCGTCATGAGTGACCATTAACGTTGTGATATTTAAACTTTTCGTTAATCGCACGATTAGACCCATCACTTCTTTAGATCTTCGAGAATCTAAACTTGCTGTTGGTTCATCTGCAAAGAGTATTTTAGGTTTATGAATGAGTGTTCTAGCAATAGCTATTTTCGAACTACCCTATATCAATATTTATCATATGCTTCGGTACATAAGACATTTAACTTTCATTCCCAAAAGTATTTCGAATGTCGAATGATGAATGAGAACCGTCCCCATTAACCACCCATGAAATCAGGTGCGTCTTCACTATCAAAACCTAAAAATATAGGATAGTCATTTATCCCTTCAATTATTATCACATAATCTTTGTGATAATAATCCGTACCGATGTCTAATAATTCATTTATTTCATTTTTATCAGATGTTTCAAAGGCGTTAGGAAAGTTATCAGAAATGTTGTGAGTTGAATACATCATCTCGTCAATCTCCATAAAGAAATCGTCTCCCGTTGAGCGAACAACATAAACGGACGTAATATTTTCTGAAGTTAATAAGGAATCATTGTAGTCGTTTTTCTTAAGCCATTCGAGTGTTTGTTGATAATCCTCGTTTAGCATAAAATAATGATCATGTCGATTAGAACTCGTATTAAAATAAAGTTCACCAATGTAACTTCGATTTTCTTCTACTAGCATTTGAGAAGGTATATTAGCGAGATCCTCTTCTAGAAGAGAAATTAGCGTATTCAATTGGTCTTCGTCTGTAATTCTCGTATCCCCGTCTCCACCATAACGTTGGAAAATTGATGCATACGTAATATCTAAATCTCTCAATTGAAAAACAGGATCATACGCTTTTTTAAATTCATCATTATTTCTAAGTTCTTCTGTTGTTTCTCTTCCGAAAGAATCATTTAAACTATACTCTCTCCGTAACGTACTACCATCCTTAAGAGCATAATCAATCGTAACCGTGTTCCAACGTTTGATATCATTATCTTCGTAAGTTATCAATTTTTGATGCACATCAGTCACTTGCTCAATAGAAATTTGATTCACTAATCGAGGTGCTTCACTTGTATCATCAATTCCATAGGAATAAGAACTATATATAGCAACTGACTCGACATCTTCTACGTTCGGAATGTTGTTTTCATAAGCTGCTCCGCCAATATTTATCGGAATCATGAGAAGGATGATAGCTGCAACGTAACCAACAAATCCTTTCCACGGCCAAGAGAGTCGAAAACTCTTTTGCAAAATCATTTGTAAGACTGTATAAGCAATAAATGCTCCGACTAAATAACCTAGCATCGTCCATGCAAAACCACCTTGAAGAGCTTCCGTAAAATAAAGACCCCCGATTAGCATGGCGAAAAAGGTTAATCCATAAAGAAAAATTGATCGGACAACAGGAAACACAATGGCTTGGTCCGAAGCTTCAGATGATCTTTTTGCATACATGACATAGGAGAGAAATACGAGAAATCCTGCAATGAATATATATATCACATATTCAAAAATGGTAAATGGAACATTTCTTAAATCAACTAAACGATAGAAAAATATCCCTTTAGTAATCAGTGTTTCTGTATACGACGTAAGAGCTAATCCTGAGATAAAGTACTGTAAATTCGTCAGTGTTAACACGATTAATAGAGCAGGAACAATAATAACAGTATAGGTTAACACCCCATGAAGGAGTCCGTTCCCAACGAATATACCAATCGTCATCGTTACGAGAAATAGAAACAATATGATAAATGTAGAAATCCCGACCCATGCGAGAAGATCGAAGTAGGAATAAAAAGGATCTTCTAGAAAAAATCTCAAAATACCTACAGCGATCCCTGTCAGAAAAATTGGAGAAAGCAGTGCAACAATCCCTGCTATATATGTGTTTGTTAAAATGCTTTGTCTAGTAAATGGCAAACTATGCATGAAATAAGTTGCTTCTTTTTTTGTTGAAAAATTTAACAAAATGATACCTATAATGACAGGAAATATGGCAAAAACTATTAATTGAACTGGAAATGAAAATTCACTTAACGCATTTAGAGAACCGGTCCCCAAATGATAATTCATTGGTGCACCTGGTCCAAATCGAATCTCTTGGACGAGAATACTGATTGGTATCATGACAAAGAGCAACAGTGTCAGAAGGATACTAAACCAACTAACCGTTCGTAATTGTAGATTAAATAATGCTTTATTCCACAATAAGATTTTCGATTTCATAGCCGACTCCTCCTAATTCATAAATAAATATTTCTTCTAATGTTAAAGGTAGGATATCTACCACTGCAGGATTTAATCGGTTCACCTTAGCGAGAATATCTTCTTTTAATCCATTTACAATTAAGAATGCAATACTTCCTTTGATTTCATAATGGAGAATATCCATACCCTCCTTAAGTTTTTCTTCATTAGGTCCACCTTTAAAAGCAATTTGTAATTTATGGATGTCTGTTTTCAATTCATCTAAATCTCTTTCAAACAATAATGCTCCTTCATGAAGAACACCTACAAAATCACAAAAATCTTCCATTTCACGTAGATTATGAGACGAAACAATGAGGGTAAGCTCACGGTCAGCGACATCTTGCATGATCAAGTTTTTCATTTGCTGGCGAATGACAGGATCGAGTCCATCAAAAGGTTCATCTAGAATCATCACATCTGGCATGACAGACAATGTTAAAATAAACGCTGCTTGACGTTGCATCCCCTTTGACATTCGATTCAATCGTTTTTTTGGATCCATTCGAAAATGTGTTGTTAACTGTTCATAACGTTTCTGGTTCCATCTTTCGTAAACACCCGAATAAAAACTCGCCATATCATAAAGGGATGCTTGATTGAAAAAGTAAGGATGATCAGAAATAAACAAAACAGTTTGTTTCGTGCTCGGTATTTCGTAAACAGGCTGTTCATTTATCGTCACTTCACCATTATCAGGCTTATATACTCCTGCAAGTATCTTTAAAAACGTTGATTTACCTGCTCCATTTGAGCCAAGTAATCCATAAATGGATCCTTTGTTTACACGAAGAGACAAATTACAAATGGCTTGTAAATCATCAAATCGTTTGTTCACAGTATCGGCTTTAATCATTTTCTCTTCCCCTTTCTTTCTCGTCCACATCTTTTAACCAATCCATCAGTTCTTGTTTAGAACCACCTAAAAATAAATATTCTTTAATTTTCTTTTCAATATCTTGTCGAAGTGAAGCAAGCTGCTCCTCATTAGCATCTTTTTCCAAATGAGAAACAAAACTGCCTTTTCCTGGTATCGTATAGATAAATCCTTCAATCTCTAATTCTCGATAAGCCTTTTGAATCGTGTTCGGATTAATTGTTAATTCTTGAGCGAGATTCCTTACAGAAGGTAATTTTTCGTCTTTTTGAAGAACTTCTCGAATGATCATCGTCTTTAATTGTTCCACTAACTGCTCATAAATTGCGACACGACTTCTCGTATCTAATTTGAACATCTTTGAACCTCCCTTCTTTCCACTCACACCATCTGTATTATCCATTGTAATACGGGTAATACAACAATACAACTATTATTTTCCAATTGATGAATGGGTGATGAATGGGTGATGAATGGGGACGGTTCTTGTGAATCATTCGGTTACCGAAACATTTAACTCCCCCTACCTGATGACGAAATTTAGTGAAATGTTAATAACAAGAGTCAAGATTAAAAATAGAAGCTAAAACTAAGTTAAGTTCAAAGAAGCCTTAATCTGAAATATATTTTTAACTTTCTAATGCAACTCTCTCCTCGTATCATAAATTCAAATAACTTAGGAAACTTAGATACTTAATAGTAATTCGAGTGTCGAATGACTTATGAGAACCGTCCCCATGTTGCAAAGAATATTACATATCTTTTCAGCTTGTTAACAATTTCAGGATTTTCGTTTATGAAAAAGATAAGTGGGAATGTTAAATTATATAGTTATAATTAGGAGGTTTTATCATGGCTCATCAACAACATGAAGAACTACTGCAAACATTGCACGAGTGCATGGCATCATGCAACCATTGTTATGATGCGTGTTTACAAGAGGAAGACGTTAAGATGATGGCGCAATGTATTCGATTGGACAGGGAATGTTCGGATATGTGTGCTTATCTAGCTCAATCTATTACTAGAGGATCGCCATTCGTATCTGAATTGGCACACGTTTGTGCAACGATGTGCGAAGCGTGCGGAAATGAATGTAAAAATCATGATCACGACCACTGTCAAAAATGTGCGGATGCTTGTTTTAAATGTGCAGAAGCTTGCAAAAACATCTCATAAAGTAAATTGCACAAATGACTGTCAAAGTTATTGTAGACCAAACTAAAAATCGGATAAAATACAAGTAAAACAGTCTCTGAACCTCGACTTAGTCAAGGTTTCAGAGGCTGTTTTTATAGTTGATCATTTTGGTATATATATCATGGCTTTTCTAAAACAAAAAATCCGGTACCACATTTATCAAGAAATTTTAAATCATGATTCTATTTAATAGTCTTAGTAAGTATTTCGAGTGACGAATGACTTATGAGAACCGTCCCCATATCACAAGATTAAACCTTGTATGGAGAACACCAGAAGAAATAAAGAAATTGTAATGAATAAATATCCCCAAAAACTTTTTTTGTCCTTTTGACGTTCAACTAATCCGTTAAACAACATTAGCATTCCTAAAAGCAGCATCATAGGTGTCATTAAATCAAAGTTTTTAGTAATTATAATATAACTAGATAAAAAGATAAGAATTATTGCTAAACCAATTCTAACTAATATCACCAAAATACCTCCTTTCAAAATTTCATTATTACTATTTTCTGTCCAATCACTTCTTCTAGTATTTCACATTAATCTTACCACTAATTCCCTTTTAATTGGATAAAAAAAGCGTTCCTTGTTAATGAACGCTTCAAACACTATTAAACTTAATACCGGATTTCACCTGAAAGTTTATCTTTACTAAACATGAAATTCCTTTTAATTTGCCGAGAAAGTAAAAAAGTGCTCCTTCTTTATGAAAAAACCTTTTTGTTAACTCATTTATCAACTATTATAAAGTGGTTTTAAATACATAACTTACTTTTTCATAACTCATTTTATCTACATAAAATCTATGAGCTTCTGTTTTTTCTAATCCTGAAGAAAGAGCAACGTTTTTAAAGTCGTTTTCTCTCGCCCATTCATGAACATGTGTAAGTAATTTTTCTCCGTATCCTTTTGAACGATTATTGTTATCTGTAACTAAATCACAAACCCAAACAAATCTACCATAATAAAGAGTTATCATCGGCTTAAAACCTGTGACTGCGACAATTTTGTTTCCATCCATTAAAGCAAACATTTTGTAACTATCAATCTCTTGTGCTTCTGTTACTAAATCAATGTACGTACTTTCATCTAGATGAGCCCTTAACTGCTTCATGACTGGAAACGCTTCTATAATTTCCGTTCGAGACCTAAGTTCTTTAATTGATATTTTTTCCAATATTAAAATTCTCCTTTCTCGTTCTTTTTCTCTCATTTCCTATCAAATTTTATTAACCTGAATCTAGAAGGGAGATCCCTTAAACTGCTAGGTAACTTTTTATACATCGCCTTTATCACCACTAGAACTCACTTGTTTATCCTTTAATATCTTCTTTAATGTTGAATTAATATTATTAAGACTGATTAATATAATCCCTAACATAATAAATGTCACTAATTCTCCAGTGAAAATAGAAACTATCGCTATGATAAAAATATATAAACTATAAAGCCAACTATTCATTTTTTTCACCTCACTATTTGGATGGTTCTATGAAATTTAATAATTTTTACTTACTAATAATGTTTTCAAAATAATTCTTGATACTCTATATGTGCCAATTTTAACATTAATTCCCTTTAATATTTAGACAAATGAAAAAGTGTTCTCTCTTGTTAAAATGCTCTCGTTAATGAAAAGTCTTCAGAAATGATAATCAGGTTATAAGGTAATCGTCTTATAAATTCAATCTAGAAATTTCAAAAGAGTTAGGCCAATGACCTTTTAATTCTTTTCCACCGAAAAACGGATGACTTTTACTAATTGTAAATAAAGTCATCCATTTTATTCTTTTATTTTTTCTCTTTTGGCGAATTTTTTCTAACCTCTTTACTTTGAATATACTCTATTCCAAATTCTGCATCACTTGCGTTATTAGTTACTTCTAATTTAGGATTTTTTTGATTCTTCTTTCGGTTTACCATTCCATCCCTCCTTTTCTAGGTGAATTTTCAAACCGCTTTTTACCTATAAAATATTCTTCCACAATTTAATAACTTCTATGATCATGTTTTCATAATGTCAGCTTATGTATATAGTAGTACATAACTTATATTTGATATTTATTAAATGTAAAACTCGGCGTGATTTTTATGAGTTGCTGAATAGCATTTTGTTTTTTCTATTAATGCTATCCACAATTTTCGTTCAAAACTAGTGATCTCGATTTTTAATCTCCGAATTTCTTCTAAATGATCATCCTTTTGTTGAAGATCTCTCTTTAGTACTGAGATTTTCCTAGCTATGATTGCTATGAAACCAATTATGAAAACAACAAGACCAATAACAACTAAAAATCCAATTTCATACATAAATATCCTTCACCCTCTTTAGATTACGATACATTAGAAGTATTTTCTTCATCAATTTTTCGAACAACTTAAAAAACTGTTTTTTCAAAATAAACGTCATTCACAGTGTTAATTTAAACATATAATTACAAATACTTTTGTTCATTTCCATTGATTTCCCTTCATTTAAAACCTTCCATCGTAGGATTTTATATGAGATGTCATAACCATGGAAAAACGGCTAAACCATTGTGGTTTAGCCGTCAAAAAGCCTACTATATTTGATCATCTATAATTAAAACCTTACGTTTCATTGACCTAAGTCACATTCTCAATTGACGCTAGTTTAGAAAGTGGGCGAAAATATATTTTGAGTATCGAATGAAGCGTGAGAACCGTCCCCATTCATCACCCCTCACTCACCATCGACTACTTGCTTTAGTAGTTCGTAGGATCGTTTTTGTTTAGCGGGGTCATAAATGTAAGATACGGCCATGATTTCATCGACGTTATATTTCTCTTGAAAACGCGTTAGCTGTTCGCGAACGGACTCTTTGCTTCCTAATATTGTTGCACTCGTCATCGATGAAGCCATTTCTTTTTCAGGTTGACTCCAAATAGCATCCATGTCTTCAACTGGAGGACTTAACGGTAAACCAGTTCCTCGTACCACGTTCAAGAAAAATTGTTGCATCGTTGTCAGCTCGAATTTAGCTTCTTCATCCGTTTCAGCGGCAATCACGTTTAAGCAAACAATCATATATGGTTCTGCTAAATAATCTGACGGCTGGAATCGATCTCGATAGATTGTCATCGCTTCTTCCATATATCGTGGAGCGAAATGAGACGCAAACACATATGGTAACCCTAATTTTGCTGCTAAAACAGCAGAATCTGTCGATGATCCTAGGATATAAATTGGAATATTTGTATCCACACCGGGATATGCTTTCACTTTACCTTGATGTTCCTCTGCACCAAAGTACTTCTGTAGAGCTTTTACGTCATTTGGAAAAGTGTGAACGGCATCATCACTTTGCGAACGTCTAAGTGCGCTTGCGGTTATCATATCAGTCCCTGGCGCGCGACCAAGTCCTAAGTCGAGTCGGTTAGGATAGATGGTGGCCATCGTTCCAAATTGTTCTGCTACAACTAATGGTGAATGGTTTGGAAGCATAATTCCACCTGAACCAACACGTATTTTTTCTGTATGTTCTAACGTGTGTTTGATAAGCATGGGAGTGGCTGAGCTAACGAGCGTAGGCGTATTATGATGTTCCGCAATCCAATAACGAGTGTAACCCATTTTTTCCGCTTCTTGTGCTAAATCAACCAACTCATCGATAGCTTCTTTCGCGTCCCCTCCTTGACGAATAGGTGCAAGGTTCAAGACTGATACTGGTATATTTATATTCGGCATGTCCATTATCCTTTCTTGATATAACGTTTCAAACCAATAATAACAATTGCAGCCAGAGAAACAAACTTAAATGCTTGGGTAAAAATAACATTCATAACTATAAATATGTATGTAGGCCATGAAGTAACATAATAGATATCCTCTTTTGGCTATCATATAGATACTTGAGTTTACAATTTCTCCTCGATTCGTTTCAATAGATCAATCATTTCTTCATTTTGTGAATTGGATTTTCTTAGTTTTGCTTCAATCGAAAATATCGTAATAAAAATCGCAACAAGTGCAAAAATAATCACATGACTCCCTCCTTACTTCTATGTTATTATCACTACGTTTTCTTGCTAAAACTGTCTAAAATCAATTATTGTAACTTATTCTCTTCTCTTCGAAGAAACAATGTTTTTTACTTGATCTATTCACCTTTTCACTGTTCATTTCTCCGTTTTATGTTAACATATATATCCATTTATAGTGTGAAACCTTTTTCATTTTTAAGCGTATATAAATGAAGAAAGGGTGGCGAAAATGAAAAAACAAATCATTGCACTATTAAGTCTATTTACTTTTTTTATAGTCTTTCCAACTCAGATATTAGCTGTAGAATTTACGATTACGGATGCAACGATTGACGCATACCTTCAAGATGATGGGAACGTACATGTAGAAGAGACCTTTCATTACTCGTTTACTGGAGAATTTAACGGCATTATTCGAACACTCAACTATCCTGAGGTCGCGATGATCACAAATGTCGAGGCTTTTGAAAATGGTGAGCCTTTGGAAATCGACACTCAAGAAGAAATTAATCATTACATTCAACGACCTGGTGAGGACGAAACCATCATTATTGATATCCATTACATGATTGAAGATGGCATCGATATGTATGAAGATATGGCACAATTTTATTGGGCTTTCTTTGATTCTAACAATGACTCAGATTATCAATCACTTGTCGTAAACGTCCACCCACCAGCAGAAACTAAGCGAAGCATTGCAATTGGATATGATGAAGCGGAAAATAGCGAGTCGGTTGACGAAGACGGCACCGTCGTTTTTGACATGGGATTTGTAAGTTCAGGGGAAAATGGCGATGTTCGTGCTGCATTTGACAATCAACTTTTTCCTTCTTTGGCCGTTACAAACAGCGAATCAGTAGAGAAAGAGATTGCAAATGAGAAACAAGATCGTGAAGAACAGGCCGCTGCATATAACGAACGTCAAAGCACAATCTCCAACTTAGCTTTGTTCATCTTACCCATTCTGTCCGTCATTTACTTGTTTTTTATAATGAAAGCATGGAGCGAGAACAAAGCGAGAAAGCGTGCATCTAGATCGAAACAATTATTTCCTGGAGATATACCAGACCTTGAGGTGAGCATGCCCGCCACGTTGCTTTATACAAATTACAACCATGTAACAACGGAGATTTTAGCAGCTGCATTGCTAGATCTTGTTCGAAAAAAACACGTGGAACAGCTTTCAGATAATACTTTCCGTATCATCAATACCAAAAACTTATTGGACCACGAACGAAAACTCGTATCGTGGCTGTTTAACGATATTGGTAACGGGGAGACTTTTGAGTTTTCTGATATGACGGCGTTTTACAAAAAGAAAAAGAACGCCGAACACTTTACTTCATCAAAAACAGAATGGACAAAAGCAGTAAAACATGAAATCTCAAATCATGAACTCACACTAAATAAAACCTCTTTTCGCTGGTTGCTCGGATTATTAGGATTGATTGCGGGTTTCTTTTCTGTCTTTGCAATCACACATAATCTAATTCTAATTTTCTTCACAGCATTTTTTCTGATGCTTGTTCCATCATCCTTTGCCTTATTTCATCAACCGAGGACGGAAAAAGGGTGGAAAATCATCACGGAGTGGAGTGAATTCAAACAACATTTATCGAACATGGACAGTCGCGAATGGCAAAACTGGCAGCAAGATAGACAGATGATAGCATTCGTATACGGACTAGGTTCACGTGATAAAAATATTAAAAAGATGGCCAAAGATTTAAAAGTAGAATTAGACAAAGGTCAATTAGTTTCCGATACTTCTAACGTTCCTGCCTTTATGTATACTGGAGCTCTTGCTACAACCGGATTTAGCTCATCATCTTCCGCTTCATCAACCCACTTAGGTGGTTCTAGCAGCGGCGGTCCGGGAATCGGAGGTGGAACAGGTGTTGGTGGAGGAGGGGGCGGCTCAGGCGGTTTCTAACTGTAACAATATCCACTTGGTGGGGACAGTTCTTGCAACATAGGTGCAACATGGGGACGGTTCTTATTCGACAAAAACTAATGATTCTTCAATTAGTCCTTGAAATGAAGCAATTATAGATGAAAAAGCATCAACTTAGAACTGACCTGTGACTATAGTAGTCACTTCATTCAAATTTGGTGCTTTTTAGTTTTATTCAATTTCCCTTTCTGCTCGCTTTCTAAAGAATTTGCTCTTTTACTTCCTTTCAACAGCGATCCTCTCGCCCATTGGGCACTATGAACGCCCTTTACTTCCCTTCGCTCGATTAACAACAGCTAAAAGTAACAATCTACCTCTTTCACTACCTTTGGACACAAAAAATGTAAAAATTAAATTCGAATACTTAAATCCCCCTTCACTGTGCATGATAAAGATAGTATATAAATGACCAGAAAGGGGTCTTTTACATAATGAGTAAATCTGAAAATCAGATTCCCATCTCAAAGAATTTTGAGAAAAATATCGATTATATGATAAAAGAGATGAGAGTCGAAGAAAATTTCGATGTGATCCACCACAAAATAGAAGCTGGTGGACGTAAAATTGGGATGTTTTTTATCGATGGTTTTGCAAATGATGTCGCTGCTATTCAAGTGCTAAGAAATTTCAAAACCATGGAACCTGATGCACTTGACGAAGATCCAATTGACAGATTGCTCAAAGGAGTCATTCCTCACCAAGAAACCGAAACCTCTGAAGATTTCGAACAAGTTATCGGACAAGTGTTATCCGGTCAAGCGGCCTTTGTTGTCGAAGGGTGTTCTAAAGTGATTCTTGTTGATATTCGAGAATACCCTGCACGTAGTCCTGAAGAACCGGACTTAGAACGTGTTGTTCGCGGACCTAGAGATGGATTCGTTGAAACAATGGTTTTTAATGTGGCAATGATTAGACGAAGAATAAGAGATCGTTCCCTCACCATGGATTACTTACAAGTTGGCCAGCGATCGAAAATGGACATCGTTGTCTCCTATATTGACAGTATTGTTGATCCGACATTAGTTGAAAAACTGAAAGAGGTTATTAGTAAAATCAATATCGACGGGTTAACGATGGGTGAAAAAACATTAGAAGAATTTCTTTTCGGGAAGAACTTAAACCCCTATCCTCTAGTCCGATACACGGAAAGAGGTGACACGGCAAGTACTCATTTAATGGAAGGTCATGTGATAATTATTGTAGATGGTTCACCAAGTGTGATGATATGTCCGGTTAGCTTTTGGCACCATTTGCAACATGCAGAAGAGTATCGCCAAAAACCAGTCATTGGTGCCGCTTTAAGATGGGTAAGGTTTGCCGCTGTTATAATTTCGTTATTCTTATTACCTTTATGGTTTATTTTCGCAACGTCACCGGAATTACTCCCGGAAAACTTACATTATGTTGGTGTTGATGATCCAGGTGAAATACCTTTATTTTGGCAATTTATGATAGCCGAACTAGGTGTCGAAATGCTCCGGATGGCTGCTATTCATACCCCGAATGCGTTGGCAACCGCGTTAGGATTAGTCGCCGCTCTCTTAATTGGAGACATTGCTATTCAAGTTGGATTATTTACGGAAGAAGTTATATTATATACTGCTGCCGCCGTGATAGGCAGTTATGCCACTCCAAGTTATGAACTTAGTTTAGCTAATCGTTTTTTCCGAGTGGTTTTTCTCATCGCAGCTGCGTCATTTGGAATAAATGGGTTAATCATAGCAATTACGCTTTGGTTAATTATTTTAGTGAATACCAAAACGTTAAAAACCCCTTATATGTGGCCTTTCATTCCATTTAGTCCAAAAGAATTTAATGACATTTTGGTTCGTTTTCCTATCCCATTTAAACATAAACGACCAAGATTCCTCCATACGAAAGATGACACAAGCCAGTAAACAAAAGCCTTTAAAGCATCCTTTTAATTGTCAGCACTAGACACTTTTAAAAATGAATATCCCTAAAACAAACTGTATTTTTGTCACATACAGAAAGAACCTCTCAACCTTCGCTAATATTGAGGTTCAGAGGTTCTAATAGTTGAATCATGACGGATCATTTTTAAGAACGTTCAGTTATGGCAACACGACCCACTGCCATAAAATAAGCAAGTATTCAAATCTGATTTTGTTGAACGAGTATATTAAAAAGCCATAAGAGCATTAAATCTCTTATGACCTTCATTCATTTTTGGTGAAAATGATGATTCATTATTACAAGTTAATTATAATGGGTCTTCTCGTAAAATGACCAACTATTAACCCAAATTGTTAAAAATTATCGCTTTTAATTTTTTTAAGTCAATTGGTTTCGTGATGTAATCATCGCAGCCATTTTCCAGTAACTCTTTAATAGTTGAATCGTTTGCATCCGCACTGACTGCGATAACAGGAATTTTATTCGTGAACTTACTAGATTTCAATTGTTTTAATACGTCTCTACCATTAATATCTGGTAAGCCTAAGTCTAAAAAGATGATGTCCGGCTTCAATTCTCTTGCTTTAAATATACCTTCATGTCCGGTATTTTTTGAAATCACATTAATCCTTTTCTCATCAATACTTTCTAACATTGCTTCCATAATATCGATGTTATCTTGTTGATCTTCGATATATATAACCTTTTTCAACTTTGAATGATTAACTAAAAATTCTTTTTCGGTCTTTTTTTCATCTATGGAAACATCACTAACCATTGTTGTTTTTTTGAAAGACACCCAAAATGTTGCACCATTTTCTTGATTATTATAAGCACCATAATTTCCGTTCATTTTTGTCGATAAGTTTGCAACGATAGCTAATCCAAGGCCCGTTCCTTTCCACTTTTTCATGTTTCTTTCGCTTCTATAAAACGGTTCAAATAAACGATCAACACCATCTTTAGGTAGTCCAATTCCTGAGTCTGTTACATTTATTTTAATCGATGATGTAATTTTATCTTCTTTTATACTTACATATATTTTTCCTTTAGAAGGGTTAAATTTAATCGCATTTGTAAGCAAGTTGTTTAAAATTTGCTTTAAACGTAACTCATCCGCTTCAATCATTAATCTCTTGTCAACCTGATCAATGGCTGCATCAATAGGATGATTTTTATTAGTCGATAATGTCTCAATACACTCGTTTATAAAGGAGTGAACTGGGATTGGTTTCATATCCAATTTAATGTTCCCTGCTTCAATTGCTGAAAAGTCTAATATTTCATCTATTAACGCTAACAAATGATTAGATGAATCACTTATCTTGTTTAACATTGACTTATTCTTTGGATCGAATTTATCATCCTCTAGCAAAAGCTGTGTAAATCCTGAAATAGAATTTAATGGAGTTCGTAAGTCATGACTCATTTGTGACAGGAATATATTTTTCATTTCATTCGCTTTTTCAGCATTATGTTTCTCTATGTTGAGATTCTTCTCTCTCTCTTTTCGAAAAGCGTTTTCCATTATTATTTTTTTGTTCTTCTCTTTCATCAATTGATATTCTTTTTCAATCTTTTTTAATTTATTTTTTTCATCTGGTTCCACTTCTGATACATATTTAGGGTGATAAAGGGGAGATTTCATTATTTTGTCATCTTGCATAAAAAATTGATGTACTTTTAACATTTCATTTTGAGTAAATGACGATACATTTAGGGCATTATAGGAACAGACAGAAATAACATTTTCTTTTCCCATAAATGAATTACAATCACATTCATATTTCCTAAGTTCAATGATAAATGATTCCTTCACTAACACTTGTCCCCAAATTCTAGTTGTTAAATCCTTTGCAATATTAGGCTTTATAAGGTCAACAAGGTTTTTAAAACCATTCGCTGCATCAAAATTATCTTTAGGTAAATAAAAATCAACATTATTTACATAAGTGATATGAGTTAAATGTTTTTCAGTATAACCAAGATCTCTAATTTTTTGATTGACTTCTTTAAAAAACTCATCGTTTTCTACAAGTAATATTTTATCGTTATTATCTAATCCTTCACAAATATATTCTATAGCATTTTTTATATATTTATCATATTCGTTAAACATATAGAGAATATGAGCACCGCGATCACCACTGGAATTATTTGTTAGTTCATGAATTTTGCTTATATCTTTATTCAAAAATACTGATTCGTTAGTGATAAAATGACTCCCTTTCAATTTAAGCAAAATATAAATATAAATGTATTATAACAGGATTAACCATTTTTCTCGACAGTTATTCAATAATTTACGTTCATTAATGACAATTATTACTAGTTATTTCAACATTCTCTATCTCATTATATGTTTTCGCGAGTTGGTAACGAAAACCTTGTTTAATTTAGCAATTATAATAAAAACTAAGAAATGTTTGGACTAGACATATGTTTTTCCAAGAAAATGTTGGAACATATCGTCGAATGAATATCGTGTCGTTCAAACAAAAATATCGTTGGAGGTGTTGTTATGTTTGGAATGAGACGAAATAATAAAGGGAATGGTAATGCTGTGATGTATTCATTAGTTGGTTTAGGTGTAGGTGCAGCTGCCTACGGAGTTATGAGAGGACGAAACAACAGAGGGAATAACATGATGGAACCCGTACAAAAAGCATTTGACCAGATGAGAAATTAGGTCAACATTCAGAAAGAAATCGAACAGCTTATCATGGATAGGCTGTTCTTTTTATTTACAAAAAAGAAACCCTCAGAGCCATGATAGCTCCAAGGGTTTGTCTGTTTATTAATAAGTCTGTAGGTACTGCTCGCGCTCCCAAGGGTGAACTTGTGTGCGGAACATATCCCATTCGATTTCTTTTGATTCAATAAAGTGCTCTAATGCGTGAGCTCCTACTGATTTCGTAATTGTTTCGTTCTTTCTTAACGCATCAATTGCTTCTTTAAGGTTCGATGGTAAAGCTTCGATACCTTCTGCTTCGCGCTCTTCTAGATCCATCGCATAAATGTTACGATCTGTTTCAGCTGGTGGCGTCATCTTGTGACGAATACCATCAAGACCTGCTGCAAGCATTGCTGCCATTGCTAAATATGGGTTAGCTGCAGGGTCTGGACTACGAACTTCGATACGAGTACTTAATCCACGTGACGACGGGATACGTACTAGTGGAGAACGGTTACGCATTGACCATGCAATATAACAAGGTGCTTCATAACCAGGCACAAGACGCTTATATGAATTTACTGTAGGGTTAGTTAATGCCGTAAACGCATGAGCGTGCTTTAACGTTCCTGCTAAGAACTGCATAGCAGTTTCACTTAGTTGATTCTCAGTATTTGGATCAAAGAAAGCATTGACGCCACCTTCTTTAAATAAAGACATGTTCGCGTGCATTCCACTTCCGTTTACACCAAACAATGGTTTAGGCATGAACGTTGCGTGAAGACCGTGTTTACGAGCAATTGTTTTAACAACAAGTTTAAATGTTTGAATGTTGTCACAAGTCGTTACAGCATCTGCATATTTAAAGTCAATTTCGTGTTGTCCTGGAGCTACCTCATGGTGAGATGCTTCAATTTCAAAGCCCATGTCCTCAAGCTCAAGAACGATATCACGTCGACAGTTTTCACCTAAGTCTGTTGGTGCCAAGTCGAAGTATCCACCTTTGTCGTTTAACTCCAGTGTTGGCTCACCGTGCTCATCATTTTTAAATAAGAAGAATTCTGGCTCAGGTCCGATGTTAAAGTCTGAGAACCCAAGTTCGTGTGCTTCTTTAAGTACGTTTTTCAAAGCTCCTCGTGGGTCACCAGCAAATGGTGTTCCGTCTGGATTATAGATGTCACAAATTAATCTTGCTACTTTACCTTTTTCAGGAGTCCAAGGGAAGATTACCCAAGTGTCAAGATCTGGATACAAGTACATGTCCGATTCTTCAATTCGAACAAACCCTTCAATTGATGATCCGTCAAACATCATCAAATTATCCAATGCTTTTGTTAGCTGCGTTACTGGAATTTCAACGTTTTTAATAATCCCTAGTAAATCTGTGAACTGTAATCGGATAAATCTTACATTTTCCTCATTTGCCATACTTAGAATGTCTTGTTTAGAATACTTACTCATTCTTATAGTCTCCTCCTTCAAAATATCTGTTACTTTTCATTTGGAGTAACAGGACGTTTCTCCTGACTAACTCCTTTGTTGAAGAACCTGTTATTCTGAAATAACCGAACATTCAAATTCTTCGTTTTTTTAACGATAAACACATGATAACGAAGATGGAATTATTTTTGTTCGATATTGTCAGATTATCTGACAGGGAAATTTTCTGACAAAGGAAAAGAGAGCAGGCTATAATAAACCTACCCTCTTTCTAACAAGCTTAACCGAATTTTTATTATTTCAGTCGATTTTCTTCAAAAATTGTCATCACTGCTTCCATTACGGCAATTTTTATGTGCTCAAAAGTTAAGCCACCTTGAACGTAAGCTGTGTAAGGTGGGCGAATCGGGCCGTCGGCTGTTAATTCGATACTCGATCCTTGAATAAACGTTCCTGCTGCCATGATCACATCGTCTTCATACCCTGGCATATAGCTCGGGTGTGGCGTCACATGGGCGTCAATTGGCGATGAAGCTTGGATCGATTGGCAAAAGGTAATCATCGCTTTTTTATCCGGAAAAGAAACAGATTGAATCAAGTCTGTTCTCGGGGCATCCCATCTAGGCGCTGTATCCATCCCTAACTCGCTTAATAGTTTCGCTGTAAACATTGCCCCTTTCAGTGCTTCATTGACAACATGTGGTGCTAAAAAGAACCCTTGAAACATATCAAGCAACGTGTTTAAACTTGCTCCACCTTCGAGACCAATGCCTGGAGCTGTCATCCGGTTACCACATAGACTAATAAGTTTTTTCTTGCCAACTAAATATCCGCCCGTTTTTGCAATTCCACCACCTGGATTTTTGATAAGTGATCCGGCAACGAGATCTGCACCAACATCCGATGGTTCTTCTTTTTCTACAAATTCCCCGTAGCAATTATCAACAAAAACAATCACATCTGAGTTAATGTCTTTTACCACTTTTATCATGTCACTAATTTCTGAAACCGTAAACGAGGGCCTGTTGGCATATCCTTTCGAACGTTGAATGCCAATAACTTTCGTTTTATCTGTCATTTGTTGGCGTATTTGCTTAGCGTCAACTTGATCATTGTTTAAGGGGATTTCTTTATAGGTAACGCCAAAGTCCATTAACGAGCCGGCATTGTCATCGCCTCTTAGACCAATTACTTCTTCTAATGTGTCATATGGCTTT
Organism: Salipaludibacillus daqingensis; assembly: GCF_029891575.1. GTDB lineage: Bacteria > Bacillota > Bacilli > Bacillales > Salisediminibacteriaceae > Salipaludibacillus > Salipaludibacillus daqingensis. Next base: position 74,682 of record NZ_JARZHF010000002.1, read on the forward strand.
CCTGTGATGTACATAAGTTCATCTCCTGGTCGAAGAACGCCAAACAATGCTGTTGAGATAGCATGTGTACCTGAAACAATTTGTGGACGTACCACGGCTGCTTCTGTGCCAAAAACTTGAGCATACACTTTCTCTAACGTTTCTCTACCCATGTCATCATAACCGTATCCTGTTGAAGGTTGAAAATGAAATTCAGATACTTCGTTATCTTTAAATGCTTTTAACACTTTTCGTTGATTGTACTCTGAAATTTTCCCTCTTTCTCTAAAGGAAGGTTGTAATGCCTCGATCGTTTCTTCTGCTAATTGTACTATTTGTGTGCTGGTCATAGTCTGTTGCAACGTCATTTCTCCTCTTTATTCTTCTTGTCTTTTTTTCAATTCATGATATATCGCTGATTTCGGTGGAGCATAGCCACGAACCATATATCTTTCCGTACTTTCTTCAAATGATCTTTCTAGTTGAATCGTTTCTTTCTGTAATCGATGAAGCCATTTACCTTCATCAGATTCTAAATAAACGATGTAAGGTAAAAACTGCTCTTCCATAACCGATTCTATTTTCATTTTAAGCTTGTCCAAATCTTGATCTTCATGAGCACTAATTAATACCGATGCCCCTTGACTGTTTGCAAAAAAGTCGTCTTTTATTTGATCACGTTTATTATAAACCGTCAACATAGGAATTTGATGTGCTTCCAAATCTTCTAATAACTTTGTCACCGTTGATTCGTGATTGATAAAATCAGGGTTTGATGCATCGACGACGTGAATAATTAAATCTGCTTCTTTCACTTCTTCTAGGGTGGAGCGAAATGCTGCGATTAACGTTGTAGGTAATTGCTGAATAAATCCAACTGTATCGGTCATCAATACTTCAATGCCAGAAGGCAATTTTAACTTCTTTGTTGTAGGGTCAAGGGTAGCAAATAGCTTATCTTCAATATAGACATCAGCATCAGACAACCTATTTAATAACGTTGATTTCCCAGCATTTGTGTACCCAACTAAAGACATTTGAAATGCTTGATTTTTTTTACGCCTTTCTCGATACCTGTCTCGGTGTGCCACAATTTGTGATAGCTGTCGTCTAATTTCATCCATCCGATCACGAATATGTCGTTGATCAATTTCTAACTGCGTCTCACCCGGACCTCTCGTACCAATTCCCCCACCTAAACGGGACAACACATGACCTTGCCCGCGAAGGCGCGGAAGGGAATAGCTTAATTGCGCAAGTTCTACTTGTAATTTCCCTTCTTTCGATTGTGCTCGACCGGCAAAAATATCGAGAATCAATTGCGTTCGGTCAATGATAGGTGTGTCCATTTGGTTCGTTAAATTTCGTAATTGAGACGATGAAAGTTCATCGTTGAAGATGACTAAATCAGCATCTTTTTCTTCGACCATCAGCTGTAATTCCTCTACTTTTCCTTTGCCTATATACGTTGCAGAATGCGGATGCTCAAGGCTTTGAGATACCGTCGCAACAGCTAATCCTCCTGCTGTTTTCGTCAAAGATTCTAACTCTTCCATGCTGTATATAAAATCTTCTTCATTGGCTGATTTTTTCTTAACCCCAACGAGAACAACCGTTTCTTGATTTACTTTTGGCTGAGTATCGATGATATTCACCTTCCTATCGTCATTCTAATAAAATGTTGTTAAATGCTTTTGTAAAGTCGCCTCTCACTAATGTGAGAAGTGCCTCTTTATCATAGTTACCTTCTTTCAATAGTCGAACTGCTTGCAAGCGAATGGCTTTCTCTAATAAGTTTCGGATAAAACGTCCGTTACTAAAACGCTCATTTTGATATTCTTTCGCTACTTCTAAAATTTCTTTAATATACGGTATCGCATGATTATTAATATCATAATCTCGTTGCCAAGCCATCTCTTTTAGCATTTGTATTAGTTGATCTACCGTGTAGTTAGGGAAGGACACAATCATCGGGAATCGTGATGGCAATCCAGGATTAAGTCTGAGGAAATGATCCATTTCTACTGGATAACCTGCAAGTATTAGCACAAATTGATGTTGCTGATCTTCCATCAGTTTTACTAACGTATCGATCGCTTCTTTTCCGAAATCTTTTTCTCCACCTCTAGCTAATGAGTAGGCTTCATCAATAAATAGCACTCCGCCCATTGCCTTCTGAACTAAATCTTTTGTTTTTTGCGCTGTATGTCCAATATATTCTCCAACGAGGTCTCCTCGATCTACTTCAAGGAAATGGCCTTTCTCTAATACATTCATTTCTTTTAACATCGAAGCAATTAACCTTGCAACTGTCGTTTTGCCTGTGCCCGGATTTCCTTTAAAAACCATGTGAAGGGATTGTTTGCCAACTTTTAGTCCGTTTTCTTCTCGACGTTTGTTTAAATAAAGCCACGCATACAACTCGTGAACAAAAGATTTCATCGAATCTAATCCTACATACCGATCAAATTCTTTCATCACTTTATTATATTCTGTATGGTTTAAAAAAGGAGAAACTTCAGATGAAGGATTGGACGCACCCTTCTCTTCTCTGTTCGTTGATTTGATCACAACATTAATTTGTCCCCGTTTTTTCATTTTAGCCGATTGTTCCACCGAAGTCACCGTCCTCTATTTTAGAGTGGAAAGGTTTCTGTCACAACTACTATACGCAAAAATAGATAAGACGTGACAAAAGCCTATTCGATGGATGAAAACAACTTAAAACCGTTAATTTTATCTTGAAGCGCTCTTAAAACTAAGAATCTAATTTAAACAATTTTAAATACGAAGTAAAAAACCCAGCACCTTGTGCCGGGTCCTCCAATTACTTATTATCTTGATTAAGCTGCACGTTACGTTGAGGTGAGAAAGTGGAGATCGCATGTTTGTATACAAGCTGTTGTTTTCCGTCTGTATCCAAAATGACAGTAAAGTTGTCGAAACTTTTCACATGCCCTCTCAGTTGAAAGCCATTAAGTAAAAATACCGTTACAGGAATGTTATCTTTTCTCAATTGATTCAGAAATTGATCTTGAATATTCACAGATTGTTGTTTCATTTTTTACAGGCCTCCTCTAGTTCCATTATTAACTATATTCGCTATTAATAATAACTTTCCTTTAAAAATGTATGAATTTCTTTTAGCTTTTTTTCCCGGTTTGTTGTCATATCAAACCATTCGATGTCCATTTTGTTTCGAAACCACGTTAATTGGCGTTTTGCAAACCGTCGAGAGTTTTGTTTTAGCTGGGAAATGGCCGCGTCCAACGAAACTGTTCCTCGAACATATTCAAGAATTTCTTTGTATCCAATCGCTTGCATCGATTGACAGTCTCCATACCCTTCCTCAAATAACCTCTCTACTTCGTGAATCAATCCTTGTTCAATCATTTGATCGACACGCTCGTTAATACGATCATACAACATTTTTCTGTCCATTGTTAGTCCAATTATCGTCGTATCATATAAAGGAGACTCTTCATTGGTTAGTTGTTCTGACAATGGCTTTCCAGTTACATGATGAACTTCTAAAGCTCGAATCACACGCCTTCGATTATTTGGGTGAAGGTTCTTGTAACTTAAAGGATCGGTTTTTTTTAATTGTTCATGTAAAGCATCATTTCCGTGTTCATCAGCAAACTTATTTAGTCGATCTCTAAATAAACGATCTTCCGTCGCCTTCGAAAAATTATAATCATAAATCACGGAATTGATATAAAGACCAGTTCCCCCAACGATAAACGGCATTTTTCCTTTTTCCGAAATGGATGAAATTGATTTTTTCGCCAACGACTGAAAGTCAGCAACAGAAAAGGATTCATCTGGCTTTTTAATATCTATCAAATGATGAGGAATGCCCTCCATTTCCTCCTTACTAACTTTCGCCGTGGCAACGTCCATGCTCTGATACACTTGCATGGAATCTCCACTAATTACTTCTCCATTAAACTGTTTCGCAAGTGAGATACTTGTCGCTGTTTTCCCTACCGCAGTTGGACCAACGATAACGATAAGAGGTTGGTTATTTTTCATTATTTTCACTCTTTTCCAAGTCTATTATTCCGAATTGATACGTAGCTGACCGGCGAACATCGACGTGAAAACCGAGTGTTTTAAATCGCAGGCTCTTAAAGTGATCTTTTAATATGACTCTTTTTCTAGCGATTCGTTTCGCCTCGTTAATGACTTCAAGTGACAGTGACTGTGCTGAGGAAATATGCCTAATTGGATCAAACCCATGTGATTTTTCTACTTCCGTTTCGAACATAGGATCAAAATAAACAATGTCTACACTATTCGTTTGCTGAGACTGAAACCAGGTCAAATGATTAACATGTAAAACTTCGATTCGCCGCATCGCCTCGTTTAGAGGTTGAAAAGATGATTCATACGTCGATAACCCTTCGCTAACGATGTGAGCAACAATTGGTGAAGATTCAAGCCCTATCACTTTTCCTTTTTCACCTGTAGCCAAACTAGCAAGCTGAGCGTCTGAGCCTAACCCTAACGTCGCATCAACAACAACGTCGCCTTCTTCTACGTTACAAATGGAGACGATCGGATCATCTCCGTATCGATATAGCCTTTTCGCACGAAACATCGCCGCATTAGGATGAAAAAAGAACGGCTGATCTCCGCAACGATGATGAGCTTCAATTCCAGAAGTACGAACAATAAAAATCGTCGTATTCCACTGCTCGATCATCTTTTGGATGGACTTTTTATTTCGCTCAATAAATGGTAGCTTCCATTTTACAGCAATGTCGTTCGCTCTTTTAACCATCTGCTCAGATGGACGACCTGTTGTTGTAACGACACCCGACAAAACGTTCGATTCTTTCTTCATTACGACATCACACGTTTAAACATTCGTTCGATTTCGTACGTAGAATAATGAATGACGATCGGACGTCCATGTGGACAAGTGTAAGGATCTTCACATGTGCGCAACGTTTCAACGAGTTGAAACATCTCATCTCGCGTTAAATGGCGATTAGCTTTAATCGCTGCTTTACAAGACATCAAAATCGCTGCTTCTTCACGAATTTTACCTATATGAATCGTTCGTTCTGATTTCAATTGTTCCAACATGTCTGAAATCGTTTCTTCCTCCAAACCTTTCGGAAACCATGTCGGGCAAGAACGGATCACAAATGTTCTCGTTCCAAACGGTTCCATGAACAAACCAACTTTCTCCAATGTATGTTGATATTCTTTAATCAATTCTTCTTCTGCCAACGTAAATTCAAACGTTAATGGAACGAGTAAATCTTGTAACTGATTTTCCGTAGACGCTAATTTATCTCGGTAATATTCATATTTGATTCGCTCTTGAGCAGCATGTTGATCAATCATATATAATCCTTGATCATTTTGCGCTAAGATATACGTTCCATGAAGTTGACCGATCGGATACAAAATCGGTATTCGTGATTCTTCCTCTGCATCATGATTGGAACCCACACCTTCGTCTTTTTCATACGATTGTTGCGAGACTGTCTCATAACCTTCCGCTTCTTCATGTTCCTCTGTGTTTACGTCTTCCGCTTCCCAATCGACTTCTTCATGCACGTTTTTATCGATAAACGCACTCGTCGTTGTTTCCTTTACTGTATGCTTCGCTTCGTAACTTCCTATTGTACCCTCATCTGGAGCGTTCTCGCGTCTCGATGATTCCCCTTCAGCGGATTCCTTTTTATCTACTAGTGAATGAGACGAGTCTTGCTGAGAAAAAAACGATGGCTCCGCTGACTCAAAAGACAAACTCATCTGTTCCGATTTTTCTCGAACGGATTTTTGTTTTGTCGGACCATCAGGAATTAATTGTATCCTCTTAAAAACATCACGGATCGATGATGTAATAAGTTGTTGCAATGCTTGTTCTTTGCTAATACGAACTTCTAATTTCGAAGGGTGTACGTTCACATCTAACAAAATTGGGTTCATTTCAATATGTAACACAACAAGTGGAAATTTCCCAATCGGAAGTAGTGTATGGTAGCCTTCTTGGATAGCTTTTAACAACGGATAGTTTTTTACATAACGCCCGTTTAAAATCGTCGAGATATACGATCGATTTGACCTCGTTATTTCCGGTTTAGCTAAATAACCTTTCACCTTAAAGTCCATTGATTCCGTTTCTATTTTCACCATTTTCTTTGCAACAGATGATCCGTAAATGGATGCAATCACACGAGGAATATCTCCGTTCCCAGTCGTTTGAAGCATGGTTTTTCGATTATGCGTTAGTATAAACGCAATATCTGGATGGGAAAGTGCCATACGGTTAACCACATCTGAAATATGGCCTAACTCTGTATGAATTGTTCGTAAATATTTAAGTCGTGCCGGGGTATTATAAAACAATTCCGTCACAAGGATTTCTGTTCCTTTACGAGGGGAGACGGTTTTGCGATGTTTAATATGTCCCCCTTCTAAATGAATTTCGTGTCCAACTTGTCCTCCTGTACTCGTTTTCAACGTCAGTTTTGATACAGAGGCGATACTAGGCAAGGCTTCTCCACGAAAACCTAGGGTTTTAATCCGAAATAAGTCACGATCATATTTAATTTTACTCGTAGCATGTCGGAAAAAAGCTCTCTCCAAGTCGTCCTCTTCGATCCCATCACCATCATCAAGAATGCGAATCGAAGACAACCCGCCTTCTTCAATATCGATCCGGACGTTGGAACTGTTTGCGTCGATTGCATTTTCCACAAGCTCTTTCACTACAGAAGCAGGTCGTTCAACCACTTCTCCCGCAGCAATTTTATTGGAAAGGAATTCATCTAGTTGTAGAATATTTGCCATGTTCGACCTCCTTAACGCTTAAGTTTCCGCTGTAACTTGTCCAACATTTGTATCGCTTCGATCGGGCTCATATGAAGAAGATTTGCCGATGATAATTCTGCCAACACTTTTTCTTCATAGTCTCTCGTTTTAGATGAAACTTCTTTTTTCGCAGCAATCACTTCTTCTTCAAATAACGTAAGCTGTTCAGGTTCATCATTCTTTTTTGATGGGAAAAAGGAAGCTTCCGCTTTTTTCAAATCAGCCTCTTCTCCAGACGCTGCTCGCTTCGTCTTGTAGTCCTCCATGTCTGACTGATCTTGTTCAAATTTCGCTAAAATCGTTTTCGCTCTCGATATGAGCTTCTTTGGAAGGTCAGCAAGTTCAGCCACATAAATTCCGTAGCTTCGATCTGCCGCCCCATCGATCACTTTATGAAGAAACACGACGTTCCCGTTTTCTTCCTTTGCAGAGACGTGAACGTTTTTCAGTCTAGGTAGCGCCGCTTCTAACGTCGTTAACTCATGATAGTGTGTCGAAAACAACGTTTTAGCGCCAATCTCATCGTGAATATATTCGATAATTGCTTGCGCTAACGACATACCATCGTACGTTGATGTGCCTCGACCAATTTCATCTAACAATATCAAACTATTTCTCGTCGCTTTTGATACGGCGTGTTTTGTTTCAAGCATTTCTACCATAAATGTGCTTTGACCTTGAGCCAAATCGTCAGCAGCACCAATACGCGTAAAGATTTGATCAAAAACGAGAAGTTTTGCTTCGCTCGCTGGAATATAACATCCCACTTGAGCCATGATCGAAATTAACGCCAACTGCCGCATGTAAGTGCTTTTCCCCGCCATGTTCGGCCCAGTTATAAGCAGCAACTCTCGGTCTTCATTTAACACAATATCGTTTGAAATGTAGATCCCTTCATCGATCATTTTTTCCACAACAGGATGCCTAGCATCACGAATAACCACGTCTCCTGCTGTTTGTAAATCAGGCTTCACGTACTGATTTCGCTCCGCCACTTCAGCAAAACTTTGTAACACATCAAATGTACTAATTACATTCGCTAGCTGTTGCAACGGTCTAATGAACGGTTTCACTTGTTCACGAATTTTCATAAACAGTTCATATTCAAGCTTTTCCGATTTTTCTTCCGCTTCTAAAATCAAGGTTTCCTTTTCTTTCAACTCTTCTGTAATAAACCGCTCCGCATTGGACAACGTTTGCTTACGTTCATAACGGCCTTCTGGAAGCTGTGGTAAGTTAGGTTTTGTCACTTCAATATAATAACCGAACACTTTATTAAAGCCGACTTTTAACGAACGTATGCCCGTTGCCTCTTTTTCTTGTTTTTCCAACGCAGCAATCCATGCCTTGCCGTTTTTCATCGCATCACGGTACTCATCTAGTTGCTCGGAATAACCTTCTTTAATAAGTCCTCCATCCGTTATGCTAATGGGGCAGTTCTCTTCAATGCTCGCTTCTAACAGCTCGCGAAGATCCTCACAATCCCCTACGTCTTTCATTAACGCCTTTCCGTAACGACTCTTTAATGACGCAACCGTTTCAAAAATTGCCGGAACTTTCTCCAACGATTTTTTCAGTTGGATTAAGTCTCGCCCATTCACATTTCCAAAAGCCACTCGTCCGGATAGCCGCTCTAAGTCATACACGCCTTGCAACTGCTCTTGTAACGTTTCTCTTGCAAAAAAATCATCGAACAGTTTCCCAACCAGTTCATGCCGCTGCTCAATCGTTTGAGCGTTTAATAACGGTCGCTCGATCCACTGCTTAAGCATACGACCACCCATAGCCGTTCCTGTTTGATCAAGAACCCATAGTAACGACCCTTGTTTCTTCTTTTCTCGCAACGTTTCTACTAATTCCAAATTTCGTTTCGAATGGACATCCATCGTCATAAATTCTTGTGGCAAGTAAAACTGTGCGGCTTGAAGATGATCAAGTGATCGTTTTGTCGTTCGTTTCAAATAACTAATGAGCTGAAAACATGTCGCTTTTATTTTTCCATCAGATAATCCTTCCACGAGAGGTAGTCCTTCTGGAACAGGTTCCGTGTGATCTTCAAAAGATAAAGTGACACGAAGTCTGTTTCTTAGTTCTTCTTTCTCTTTTTCTGAAAAAGATGTTGGGAGGATCACTTCTCGAGGACGAAAACCAGTCATTTCACTTAATAAATCCGTAAAGTCTGCAATCGTCGTCACGAGGATTTCCCCTGTTGTCATATCCGCCGCGGCTAATCCATATTCGCCACCTACAAACGGTGTAATCGACAAGAGGTAATTATTCTCCTTTTCTCCAACGGCTCTGCCTTCCATCACAGTACCTGGGGTGATAATTTGTACAACTTCTCTTCTTACAACCCCTTTTGCCTGAGCTGGATCTTCCGTTTGCTCACATACGGCTACTTTATAACCTTTTTCAATTAGTTGTGATATGTATAGTTCAGAAGCATGGTGAGGAACGCCACACATCGGAATGCCGGCATCACCTTTTCCTCTTGCTGTTAAAGTGATTTCAAGTTCTTTTGCTGCTTTTTTTGCATCATCATAAAACAGTTCATAAAAATCGCCTAAACGAAAAAATAAAAAGGCGTCCTCATAGTCTGCTTTGATTCGTAAATATTGTTCCATCATAGGTGTCACCGTTGCCATAATTATCATCCAACCTTTAGTTCATCATTCTTCTTAAATACGGATTCATTATATCACAAGAGCTCCTATTGATTAATTCATTCATGCTAGAAAACTTACAAAAATTCAAAAGACAGTGAGCTTATGAAGCTTATCATTTCGACGGTATCAAAATTTGAAAGCACACTTTAAAACAATCTCGTATATATCCTTAAGCTTAAAATAAAAACACACAGCTAAAAGAGTCCTGCTTCTCCCCAGCCTTTCCGCAAACATCCTATGATAACAGAACATTTTCCATACAAAAAAAGAGAGAGAAAATCTCGCTTTCTCCCTCGGTGCTTTTTGTTCTATTCATCTAGCTCTCCCGTTAAGAAGTTAGGGTCTAAATCCTCAAACTGTTCATCTTCAATTGGATCATCCCACAGCTCTTCATTCCACTGATCAGATGTTCCTTCAGGATTTACTTGTACGGCGATTTTTGTTTCACCAATGACCTCGACTAGGAACTCTCTTTCCACTTGGACCGTTAAATCTCTTCCATTTTCAGCGATAAGCGCTTCTAGTGTATTTGGTTGTTGGATCGTGCGAGCAATCACTTCAAGATCTTCAGATAAAATATCGCTGTCTTGCATGACAAGAGGGACCACATCTGTATAGCTAACAGTTTCTGTCGCTACACTTGTTTTCGTATTACCTGAATACGAAAACCAGCTATTGATGTCATACGTCCCTTTAATTTCAACTGCATCCCCCTTCTTTTTTGAGACATACTTGTGGTTAATGATCCAGCACCCTAATATACTCGTAGGCTTATCTTGCGGCGTAATCGTATGCTTCGTTTCGGAAAACTTACGCCCTTTTCCACAAACGGCCTTCGTAATGATTTCTCTGTAATGTACATCTTTGTCTGATTCTGACATCGCTTTTCCTCCTCACACATAAAGTGGACTTCTACCTATCGGATATTGTTCCTCTTTGACTCGTGTCACCTCAATCTGATTATGACCGAAAGTCAATCTTCCACCTATGCTTATTCTCTCCCTCATTCACTGATACTCTCGTTGACGTGGGATCAAAATAAGCTATGAACATTGAACATTATGAAAGATTACAAGATTTACATTTCATCGTATGCAAGACAAATGACTAGTGTGCGATGATTTGCAGGAAAGTGATCCACTTAAGAAATACTCGTATCATGAGAGCTCAAATTATGTATATGACCAATTATTCCAAAACATGATGAAAGACAAACGTAAATTTAAATGAATTACATTTACACCCCATCTAAGTCCCGAGGATACAAGGATATCTCTATAAAAAATATGATTGAGTATATGATTTTATTATAATAACTACCATTCTTTTTTAAAAGATTCGGTCTGAGACGTGCTATACACCCTTTTAAAAATAATTATTGACAAGTGTGAAGGAGAGGAGTAAATTACTCTTATAATTACATATATATTACCTTTTATCGCTTAATTTGTTTGTTAATAACAAAGCGGAGGAACCAATACTTTGACAAATAGGTATACTACTTGTCTAGGGGTGAATCTTGTTAAAGAAGGGGGACTCTCACCCTCCTAATCCGACAGCTAACTTCGTAAGCGTTTAGAGAGAAAGGTCCTATTGTTAAGGCCTTTTTAAGAGAGGCCTTTTTTATTTTGTTATTTGGAGATGAAAAGATGAACAAAAAAAGACAGTTTGTTGTGATCGGACTTGGACGTTTTGGTGGCAGTGTATGTAAAGAGCTAATTGAGCAAGGGAATGAAGTACTAGCAATGGATATGGATGAACAAAAAGTCAATGACTACTCAAGGATTGTCACTCATGCTGTGGTCGCTGACTCCACAGATGAAGCAACTCTGCGATCGTTAGGTGTTCGAAACTTCGACTTCGCCGTAGTCGCTATTGGTGACAACCTTCAAGCTAGCATATTAACAACGCTGTTGTTAAAAGAATTTGAAATCAAAAATGTATGGGTTAAGGCGAAAAATAATTACCACCAGAAAGTTCTCGAAAAAATAGGGGCAGATAAAGTGATTCACCCAGAAAGTGATATGGGAAGAAGAGTTGCGCAACAAATGTCTGACGAGAATGTGATCGATTTTATCGAATTATCCTCAGATTACAGCATTGTTGAATTAATTGCAGTTTCTAAACTGGAAGGGAAAACATTAATCGATTTAGACATTAGAGCTCGTTTTGGCATTACCATTTTAGCGATAAAAAATGGTGATGATATTAATGTTTCTCCCGACCCTGACTATCGAATAACTGCTGGTGAACTTCTTATTGTTATCGGACATAATAAAGATATTAAACGATTTGAAGAAGTGGACATGTAAAACAATGGAATATTTAAAACTAAACTCACTCCACTAACTTTTCTCTATAAAGTACCGTGAGTTATACTAACAAATGAATGAAGGGCTAGCTATGTGGGAGTTTAAAAAATTAAATTCAATCAAATTATCATCCGTACAAATGGTCGTAGTATTTTACTTTGGCGCCGTATTTTTATCAACGATATTAATAAGTTTACCTATTGCTTTAAAGCCAGGAGTAACATGGACATTCATTGATGCTTTATTTACTGCAGTAAGTGCTGTCAGTGTCACAGGGTTGACCGTTGTCTCTACTGCAGAAACTTTCAGTGTCCCGGGGGTATTTATTTTAGCCTTTATCCTTCAGTTTGGCGGAATTGGTATTATGACACTTGGGACGTTTATTTGGGTTATTTTAGGAAGGAAAATTGGCTTTCGTGAAAGAAAATTAATCATGACAGATCAAAATAGACATACTTTCTCTGGTTTAGTTCGCCTTATGCTACAAATTTTATCCATGTTTTTAGTTGTAGAAGCGATTGGTACTGTCATTCTTGGAGTATATTTTATTAATTATTTCCCAACGTGGCAAGATGCGTTCGTTCAAGGATTTTTTGGTGCTGTGAGCGCTGCTACCAATGCTGGTTTTGATATTACCGGAGAATCTCTTGCCCCATTTGCTAATGATTATTTTGTTCAGACGATAAATATACTTCTATTGATATTTGGTGCCATTGGTTTTCCTGTCTTACTTGAAATAAAAGAGATGCTGTTACACAAAAAAGAGGAAGGAAAATTTCGTTTCTCTTTATTTACTAAAATTACTTCTTTTACATTTTTTGCATTAGCATTCATAGGGTCCATATTAATTTATTTTTTTGATAAAAATCATTTCTTTTCTGATAAATCTTGGCACGAAACGCTATTTTATTCGGTATTTCAGTCTGTTACTACGAGAAATGGTGGCTTAGCTACAATGGATGTGGCTGAATTTACCTTATCCACTCAAATGGTACAAAGCGTATTAATGTTTATCGGAGCTTCACCTAGTAGTGTTGGTGGGGGCATAAGAACAACGACATTTGCGATTGCAATTTTAGCCATTTATTCATTTGCAAAAGGACGACAATCTATAAAAGTATTTAAACGTGAAATAGATGCTGATGATATTACCAAATCATTTATTGTTATTATAGTAGCTTCGATGCTTTGGGGATCATCGATAATTTTGTTAGCACATCTGGAGCCATTTCCTTTAATGGAGATTATATATGAAGTCAGTTCTGCTTTTGGAACAACAGGATTATCGATGGGGATCACACCAGAATTGAGTACCCCTAGCAAGATAGTAATTATCTCGTTAATGTTTATTGGTAGGATTGGAATTTTCTCATTCTTGTTTCTTATTCGTGGGAATACTTCTGCTGAACCTTACCATTATCCAAAGGAAAGAGTTATTATCGGCTAATTTTAACTTAGTCAGCTTTATTTTTCTTAAGGACTAGTTTGTCTGTCGTCTTAATAAGCAACATCTAAAATGTTCTCGCTTGTTAAGACGGCATAAAGTCCCGCATTTCCTCTCTCTATCACTTGCTGCTTCCATTTTTCATCATCCGGGTAAAACAGTCCACGAAAGTCGCTTTTGATTTGGTCTTCCTCTTCTTTTCTAATCGCTCCTTTAAAATACAACTGGTTTTCATTGATCATCGTTTGTGTACAATGAATTAAACTCATTAAAGAATCACCGATCGTTCCAAATTCGAAAAGACAAATAGTCGGGTTTATATTAGGATTGAACTGTTTTGTTTTTCCAAGAAGATAGTCTTTTGAGTCACCAGTAACGTCTTCATCCGATACTTTTTTCACAAGTGAAAAGGATAGATCTCGTTGCAACTCTTCTTCCGTTCTTTCATCATCCTCCATAAAAAATATCGTCAGTTCATCTTTTTTCTCCCCACCTGTATGCATATCGATGTGTAGAAGGTGATTATACTTTTTAACCCAGCTTAAATATCTTGTTTTAAATTTTATCGTCGGTTCATCATACTCCTGTCCTCCGTAAAAAATGCTCGTTGGATAAGAATACTGTGCATCAGGAGCGTTTTTAAACTTTTGTAAATCTTCTACTGAATATGTTTCTTTTAATTGCTCAGCTAATAATTTGTTATGTTCGGTAACATTCGTTATTTTTTTCGATGGAACAAAGATTTTTTCGTACGTAGGGTCAAATTCAACCGAACTACTATGAACACTATCCCAGTCATCTAGATAATTTCTATTTAAGTCCACGTTATTTTCAGATACTCTTCTTCCATTTCTCATCCCCCACGGATTCACTGCATGCACAAGGCGCAGTCCCGTTGTGTTTGGATTTATATATGGTAAATACGTTTCCATAAATAGGTGTAACATGGCACTTCCCGTATAACCTTCTATGCCATGTTCACCCGTTGTTATAATAATTAAGTGTTCGTTTTCCTCTATCGCATCTGCATGGAGAATGTCAGTTGTGTTGTCGTTTTCTACCTTGCCTATATGATAAGTTTCTAAAGTCGCATTAGGCCAATATTTTTTTGCATTATTCAACTGTTCTCGAAACTTAGACCGAGATTCTTCATAACTTTCACTGAAATACTTTTTCATTGCCTATTACACCTTCCGTCTTAAAATATCACTACAATCACTCATTTCACTTAAAAGGCTCAATTAAACATCATGCCAAACAAATGAAAAAACCGCACCTTCTATAAAGAAGATACGGTACGTTAGTTATTATTTGATTAACATCCGCCGAAAGGACTTTTCGTCGTTGTTCCTTTTAATAAGTCTCCACCAGTTGATTCAATAATTTTTGTTGTCACAGTATTGGATATAGTGTTACTTACCATTTGTAAAAGATTATTCACGTCGGTCTGGGACTGCTTGAATTCAACGACTAGTGGTATTTCATCTAATTCATCTTGCAAAGCATCAATTTTTGCATCAGTTGCTTTTAATGCTTCCGTTTTTTGATAATGCTTTAAATTGACGGCTTCTTTTTGTAATAATTTAATTTTCCCGATGATTTCTTGCACTTTTAAGTGCTCGTTAATCTGACCTTCTGCACGAATAAAGAAATCTACTTCTTCTGTTTCCACAACCATGGAAGCGAGCTCTCTTGCTTTTTCAATAATCTCTGGTTTTGAATATTTTTCTTCCTGACCCATTATGCATTCACCTCTGCCGTTTCTACAACTTCTCCATTAAGCGACCACGTTTTAGCTTCGGTAATTTTAACATTCACTAATTGCCCGATAGCCGATTTTGGTGCTCGGAAGTTGACGGATTTATTCGTTCTCGTTCGACCCATTAATACATCTGGATTTTTCTTGCTTTCCCCTTCAACTAAAACTTCGACAACTTTACCAGTATAAGCTTGGTTTTTCTTCGCTGAAAGATCGTTAACAATCGCATTCAATCGCTGTAGACGTTCTTTTTTCACTTCTTCAGATACATTATCTTCCATCTTAGCTGCAGGAGTTCCTTCTCTTGGTGAATAAATGTACGTATAGGCACTATCATATTCCATTTCTTTCATAAGCGAAAGGGTATCTTCAAATTGCGCTTCCGTTTCGTTCGGAAATCCAACAATAATATCCGTTGTAAACGATGCGTGTGGAATCGCTTTTTTAATTTTGTTCGCAAGCGTGATGTACTCTTCTCGTGTATATTTTCGAGCCATCAACTTGAGCACCTCATTATTTCCACTTTGCACAGGTAAATGAATATGCTCCACAAGATTGCCACCTTTTGCTAAAACTTCGATGAGATGATCATCAAAATCACGTGGGTGACTTGTCGTAAATCTGACACGTGGTATATCTATTTTTCTTATATCATCCATCAGTTCCCCAAGACCGTAATTGACATCAACCAAATCTTTTCCATAAGCGTTCACATTTTGACCGAGCAACGTAATTTCTTTATAGCCATTCCTAGCTAAATGACGCACTTCTTCAATGATATCTTCCGGAAGACGGCTTCGCTCTTTGCCTCTCGTATAAGGAACGATACAATACGTACAGAATTTGTCACAGCCGTACATGATGTTAACCCAACCTTGGATTTGTCCTTTACGAGCACGAGGCATATTCTCAATGATATCACCCTCATTGGACCATACTTCAATGACCATTTCTTTTTCGAAAATGGCGTTTTTCAGTAGTTCAGGTAGACGATGAATGTTATGTGTTCCAAAAATCAAGTCCACGTGTTGATGTTTTTGTAAAATTTTATTAACGACAGATTCTTCTTGGGACATGCATCCACATACACCAACGATCAATCCTGGTTTTTCAAGTTTCATTGGCTTTAAGTGACCAATTTCACCAAACACTTTGTTTTCTGCATTCTCACGAATGGCACACGTATTTAATAAAATCACATCGGCTTCTTCTGTTAAAGACGTTGATTCAAAACCCATGCTTAATAGAATACCAGCCATGTTTTCTGAATCGTGTTCGTTCATTTGACACCCGTATGTGCGAATCAAAAACTTCTTCCCTTTTCCAATCCCTTTCATGTCTTCAGGAATATCGAAGTCATAGTGGACAGAAACGTCTTCTTTCCCTCGTTTTTTCGCCTGTTTCAAGTCAGGACGGGTGAACGTTGTTTGGAAATATTGGGAGTAATCCTTGTTCTGGCCGGATTTTTTGTCCGCAGAAGAAGGTCCCTCCACTGCTTGCGTTTGCTGTTTACGCTGTTCTTCATTCATATATTCATCAATCTCCTTTATTATATTTCCCACAACCTATTATTATAAAGGGTTTTCTACCGTTTCACAACCTAGATTCCAATGGAAAAGACAGAGGAGACTACCTCTGCCTTTTTCGAACATGCTATGAAATGATCCTTAATTCTTTTCCCGCTTTTTCAAACGCAGCCAATGCTTCGTCTAATAACTCTTTTGTATGATCAGCTGTGACAATCGTTCTTACTCTCGCTTTCCCCTTTTGAACAGTTGGGAAAGCAATTCCTTGGGCAAAAACACCGTATTCTAATAGTTTGTCAGAGAGCTGATGAGCTTTTGCACCGTCACCAACTACAACTGGTGTGATTGGCGTGTCACTTTTTCCTGTGTCAAAACCAAGTTTATTTAAACCTGCTTTGAAATATTTCGTATTTTCCCAAAGACGTTCAATACGTTCTGGTTCTTCAAGCAGAATATCAATTGCTTCCGAACAAGCTGCTGTCACTGCTGGTGGTTGAGATGTCGTAAACAAAAATGGACGACCTTTATGGATCAAGTAATCTCTCACAGATTGTGTACTTGCAACATAACCACCCAGTACACCAATTGCTTTACTAAGCGTACCAACTTGAATATGCACTCGACCGTTCAAATCAAAGTGATCTACCGTTCCACGACCATTTCTACCTAACACACCGCTTGCATGGGCATCATCAACCATAATGATCGCATCATACTTCTCACAAAGGGCAACAATTTCTGGAAGAGGTGCTATGTTCCCATCCATCGAAAATACACCATCAGTTACAACAAGACGCTTGCGATAGTTTTGGGTATCTCTTAATGCTTGTTCTAAACTTTCCATATCGACGTGCTTATAAATATTTCTTGCTGCTTTTGTTAATCGAATCCCATCAATGATGGACGCATGATTTAATTCGTCGGAAATAACGACATCTTCTTTTGTTAAAAGCGAAGCTAATACCGCTTGATTGGCAGTAAAACCTGATTGAAATACAAGTGTTGCTTCTGTATGTTTGAAGCTCGCTAATTTTTGTTCGAATTCTTCGTGCATCGTAAACGTTCCAGCAATCGTTCTGACTGATCCAGTCCCTGCTCCAAACTGTTCCACCGCTTTCACTGCGGCAAGTTTCATACGTGGATGTGCAGCAAAACCTAGGTAATTGTTAGATGAAAGTTGAATGACTTCTTTCCCATTTATGACAACTTTCGCTGACTGCTCTGATTCTAAAGGCACGAGTGTCCGAAATACGCCTTCTTCTCTCATCTCTTGCAATTCTTCTTCTAAGTATTCAAATCCGTTCATTCTTCATCTCCTCCTCAGTTTAGTAGTTCATTGCTAAGGGTGCAAAACTACTTTTCCGCATGTTCCTTCTATCATTAACTGAAATCCTTTTTCGAAATCTTCTAGTGGAAAGTGATGCGTGATCATCGGTTTCAAGTCTACCTGACCTGAACCTAGAAGACCAGCAACTTGTTGCCATGTTTGGTACATTTTTCTACCCGTAATTCCTTGAACCGTTATTCCTTTGAAAACAATGTCATTCGTTATATCAATGGATACTGGTTTTACTGGAAGACTCAGTATGGATACTCTTCCACCATTTGTTACCATTTTAAACCCTTGATCCATGGCGACTGGGTGACCACTCATTTCACAAACGACATCGACTCCTTGACCGTTCGTTAAACTACGTACGATATCTAGCGGGTCTTCATGTAATGAATTAACGGTGCGAGTTGCCCCCATTTTTTCTGCAAGATCTAATCGATAATCGTTTAAATCAAATGCTATGATTTGCGCTGCTCCAGCCGCTTTGGCGACGCCTACAGCCATGATTCCAATCGGTCCACACCCAATAACGGCAACTGTTTTACCAACCACATCCCCAGCTAATACAGTATGAACAGCATTCCCAAATGGTTCTTGTACACTCGCTTCCGCAAAAGATAAGTCGTGATCATTTTTCCACATATTTTCAGCTGGCAATGCCACGTATTCGGCAAAACATCCGTCACGATCGACACCAATAATTTCTGTATTGGCACATATATGTGCTTGCCCAGTCATGCATTGGGGACAATGACCACAAACAATATGTGTCTCTGCAGAAACGTGATCTCCTACTTCAACATTGTTAACTAATTCCCCTTTTTCTACAACAACTCCTGCAAATTCATGACCAAATACATAAGGTGGTTTCACTCTGCTTTGTGACCACTCATCCCAAGTATAAATGTGTAAATCCGTTCCACAAATAGATGTTGCTTTTACTTCAATTAGCACATCTTGATATCCAATTTGTGGAATAGGCACTTCTTTCATCGTTGCTCCAGGACCTCGCCGATCTTTTACAATCGCTTTCATTTTACCGTCCATGTCATCACCCCTTCAAACATTTCGCCTCATTTACGGTTTATTTATGCGTAGTTTGATGCCTTAATAGAAATCGTCATCTTCGTTCTCTCAATCTATTTTAGCACGCAAAAATGTCCCCGTAAATAACACTGTCCATCTCTTGAGGACAATTGACTGTGAGAGAAAATTTCTTCAAAAAAAATTTAAAGGGATTGTTTAAACATATGGTTGAGGAGGATGACACTTTAGGATAATAGTTAAATGTTTGTTTACAATACATTCATTATTAATAATGATAAAAAAAACGTTTCTTCCGATGGAAGAAACGCAAGAGTAAAAGCTGACACTTACTTATTTATTCTAAAGCAAATTCTCTAAACTTTATGGAATCCGAAAGCGACGATTTAATCGAAATGTTATCAAATGTCAGCCCTAATTTAACAGCCGATTGTGCTATTTCCGGTCTCAGTCCTGACAAAGTTGTCGTAACACCAATTAATTTTAACGAATCAATTAATTGCATCAATTCTTCGGCAACATTTTCGTCTATCTTCACTACTCCAGATATGTCTAACAATAAGTAATTCACTCCATTTCGAGAGCATTGTTCTAACGTTTTTTCTAATATTACTTTTGAACGCGTAGAATCAATATCTCCAACTAATGGAAGTAACGCTACATGACGATTAAGAGAAATAACAGGAGAGCTCAGTTCAATAATTAAATCATGTTGCGTTTCAATTCTTTGCTCTGCATTTTTCGTGTGTTCTTGAACAAACCAAACTGAAATCTCATTGAATGTTTTATCTACAAGACGATACCAGCTTAATATCTCCTTAAAACCGTATTCATCCTGAACCGTTTCAACGAATTCATCGATTAATTGCACATATTGATCATGTGTTCTGTTGAATTCTTGAAGAATTAAATGTAAAGGAGTTTGCAAGTGTTCCTCATCTAATGCAACTTCGATAATCCACGCTTCTAATCCTATAAGAAATTCTGACTCATCTTTATTAAATACTTCGAAAAATCTTAAATGAAATTCTTTATTTTGCTTTTTTAAATGTTGAATCACTGCAGGATCACTAGAAGCATAAACTCCAGATGATGCACTTTTATCTAATCTTTCATACCACTCATCACTGAGACGCTGAACGTTACTTATTAAATAATTATACAATTCTTTATTATAATTCATTTCAGTCCCCACCCTTTTATTAACCCAACGGATATTCTGACGAAAAATTCAAACGAAACTATTTTCAGGTTAGTCTCATATATCTTCATCCATATTCTCTTTATGCGATATTTCTAAACATAACTTTTGGTAAAAATAAAAAAGACACCCAGTTGGGCGCCTTTTTTACGGAAAGATAGTTGTGCTTTTTTCTTTTACATAAACTCTCCAACGAGCTGGTCAAATTGGTCTTTTTCAAGAGAAATATCTTGAGAGGATAGTGCTTCTTCTCTAAAACCTTTCACCAGTGATTCGTATGACGGTTTTTCTTTATTTTGATAAATAAGACCTGTTACTAACCCGTCGTGCTCCATTAACGTGTTCATCGCTTGCATGCGATTGTTCGGGTCATAGTTTTCAATCGTTGATAAAGAAGTTAAGTTCTCTTTGAACCAGTCGTATGTGTTCACTTTATTAAATGTAACACAAGGACTGAAGACGTTAATTAGTGAGAACCCTTTATGGTTGATTCCTTGTTCAATCAACGATGTTAATTCTTTTAGGTCACTAGAAAAGCTTTGTGCTACAAAACTTCCACCTGCTGTAAGAGCCATTTCCATGACGCTTAATGATGTTTCAATGGAACCAGCCGGCGTACTCTTTGTTTTGAAGCCCATCTCACTTCGAGGAGACGTTTGACCTTTTGTTAGTCCATAAATTTGATTATCCATTACGATATAAGTCACATCGATGTTTCGACGAATTGCATGAATGGTGTGACCCATACCAATGGCAAATCCATCACCGTCTCCACCAGAAGCGATAACGGTCAATTCGCGGTTAGCCATCTTCACGCCTTGCGCAATCGGTAACGAGCGGCCATGAATCCCGTGAAGGCCATAGGAATTAATGTAACCTGAAATTCGTCCGGAACAACCAATACCTGATACAACTGCCAATTCCTCTGGGATCGTCCCTACATTTGCTGCAGCTCGCTGAATAGCAGCTTGTATAGAAAAATCTCCGCATCCTGGACACCAGTTTGGTTTTACATTATTTCTAAAATCCTTAAAGGTTGCCATGTACAAACAACTCCTTACATTCGTTGTGAATTTCTGCTGGCAAAAATGGGTTTCCATCATATTTCAAAATAGATTCAACCGAGTCTACTTTATTATTCATCTTAATTAATTGAGCGACTTGACCAGTTGCATTGTTTTCAATAACAACTACTTTTTTGGCTTTATCAATCATTCCTTGTAATTCTTCCGTTGGGAAAGGATGCAATAGTCTAATCTGACCATGATTGACTTTGATTCCATCTTGCTCCATACGTGGAAGCATTTCTTGAATGGTTCCTCTTGTGGAGTTCACGCCGATGACTAAAAGATCTGCATCATCGTGCTTCTCATCTTTAAAAATCGGTTCAGGGAACTTTGTCGTTAATGGATTCAGTTTTCTCATTCGTTTATCCATTTGCGCTACTCTGTTTTCTGGACTTTCAGATGGTTTTCCTTGTTCATTGTGTTCCACACCAGTTACGTGATGTAACCCATGTTTCATACCTGGAATTACTCGTTTAGATACACCATCATCCGTTACTTCATATCGCTTAAAATAAACGCCTTTATCTAATTCAGGAAGTTCTTCCGACGTATCCAGTTTACCACGGCGAATCTTTACTTTTTCAAAATCTAGTGGGTTCACTGTCTGTTTACCTAATGATAATGCTAGATCTGTCATAATAATGACTGGCACTTGGTATTCTTCCGCGATATTAAATGCTTCAATTGTGTCGTAGAATGCTTCTTCTACTGTCGAAGGTGCCATGACTACTTTTGGAATTTCACCATGAGTTCCATAAATCATAGCAAAAATATCGGATTGTTCTTGTTTTGTTGGAAGTCCTGTACTAGGTCCCCCACGCTGAGTATCTACGATTACTAATGGTGTTTCCGTAATACCACTAAGGCCAATGGCTTCCATCATAAGAGATAAGCCAGGACCAGCTGAAGCAGTTAACGAACGAACACCTGTATAGTTAGCACCAATCGCCATCGTACATGCTGCAATTTCATCTTCTGTCTGAATAACAGTTCCACCATATTCAGGTAGTTTTTTAATTAAATATTCCATGATTTCTGATGCTGGTGTGATTGGATAAGCAGGCATAAACCTTGCTCCTCCTGAAAGCGCACCAAGTGCTATAGCATCATTACCAATCATAAATAGTCTATTTTGACCATCTGCTGGATCTAATTTAAAATCGCCAACTTTTCCTGCTGCTTCCTTGTCAAAATATTCTGCCCCAGCTCGAATTGCCTCCATATTTTTAGAAACAACAGATTCTCCTTTTTTCAAGAAGATTTGTTCTACGACCGATTGAAAAATATCTGTACTGACACCAATGAGTGACGCAGAAGCACCAACTGCAACCATGTTTTTCATTAGAGATGTACCTAATTCTGTAGCCATTTCCGTAAATGGTATAGAAAACAACTTGGCATCTACACCTTCAGGTAATTTAGGCCCAAACTTGCTATCACCGATAATGACACCACCGGAACTTAATTCATGGCAGTTCACATCAATGGTTTCTTGGTCAAATGCTACAAGTATATCTAAGTCATCCGAAATAGAATTCGTGGCATATGTGCTCACTCGAATTTTATTATTCGTATGTCCTCCCTTGATTCTGGAAGAAAAATGACGGTAACCATATAAATAATACCCCTGACGATTTAACGCCATCGAAAAAATTTCCCCTGTACTTTCTATTCCTTCGCCTTGCTGACCTCCAACTTTCCATGAAAGTTGATTAATCATTTCACTACACCCCTTCGTAATCTGACAATGAAGTTTTTCAAACAGTCGATCTGTCTTCATGTGAATGTGAATACATTCATAAAAGTAAACTTATATTTATGTAACTCTATGATGTAACGTAAAACTTTCTAACCGAACGTGTATGAAACACCTCGACTTTCAATAGCCTTATTAAGGACTTATTTAGAAAAATCACATGAAAACATGTTGATAAAGAAGCTAATAAAAATTGTGGAAACTAAATAAGTAAGCGTTTTCAAACCACTTTCATTCGTACGTTTATATTGTAACATAACTTTCACAATTACTTAAAGCATGAAAATTCTATATTTTTATTTAGTTTCAGTAAATCGTCTTTCCATTTCCAAAATAAACCTTTATTCGAGCAATTGAATGTTGACCAGTCTTACAAAAACGCCATTATTTAAGCTTTTCATACAAAAACTCGACAGAAAATATCTGCCGAGTTAAAAGGTACTATCTAGGTTCGATAATTAATTTAATCGCTGTTCGTTCTTCACCATCGATTTGTATATCGGTAAATGCCGGAATACAAATCAGGTCAATTCCACTAGGGGCAACAAACCCACGGGCAATAGCTACTGCTTTTACTGATTGATTTAAAGCACCTGCACCGATAGCTTGAATTTCTGCGGATCCTCTTTCACGAATAACTCCTGCCAATGCACCAGCTACAGAATTTGGATTGGATTTTGCTGAAACTTTTAATACTTCCATTTCAGTACCTCCTTAAGGATTATTGAATATAGTTAGTGGATTGTCCAAACACATGTCCATACAAACATCGCGATCATGAAGATAATGAAGTTCATACATTTGGTGAATGTTCATATGGTTATATGACATTACCTCTTTTTGTATATATCTCAAACTTAAAATATATACTTTTTTGAAAATCGTACGACTTCGATCATCCACACTGATAAAGGTCTCGTTGTTTTGATTAGCATTTGGAGAGCTGAGGAGTGTTCATTCACAAAGTTCATAGAGATCGGTAATGAATGAACGAACATTGATAAAGTATTTACCTATTATTCCCTTTTCCCTTAGTTATATAGCATTGAGGGGGAAGAGGTTTATCAACGATATCATATGACTCGTGATTTATAATATGCTAATCAAAAAAGGGCCGTTCATCATTAATATGGATGCGTTCAATTTTTGTTGCTTTTCCAGTTTGGTTATCCAACTGAATCACGACTCCGTTACATTGTTCCCTTCCTGAAGTCACTTCAAACCTTGCTGGTAAATTCGTCAAAAAACGTTGAATAATGACATCTCGGTCCATTCCTAAAATACTATCATAAGGACCTGTCATTCCTACATCTGATATATATGCTGTTCCGTTTGGTAAAATTCGTTCGTCAGCTGTTTGCACATGCGTATGGGTACCAACAACTGCAGATACTTGCCCATCTAAATACCACCCGATTGCTTGTTTCTCACTAGTTGCTTCTGCATGAAAATCCACAAAAATAAATGGTGTTTCTTCTTTTACTTTTTTAACAATCTCATCTAGTTTTTTGAATGGACAATCAATCGGAGGCATAAATGTTCTCCCTTGAGCATTGATCACAGCAATTTTTTTGTTGCCTACTTTTTTAATAACATATCCCTTACCAGGATTTCCTTCTGGGAAGTTAGCAGGACGAATCAAGTTAGGAACATCGTCAATGAATTCAAATATGTCTTTTTTGTCCCATGTGTGATTACCCATTGTCATAATATCTGCGCCAGCTTGGTGGATTTCTTGGTAGATTTTTTTGGTTAATCCTTTTCCAGCAGCTGCATTTTCACTATTTACAATCGTAATATCAGGACGATATTTCGATTTGATTTTAGGTAAGTATTCTTTTAATGCATTTCTTCCAGGAGATCCAACAATATCTCCGATAAATATAATTTTCATAGGATCATACTCCTTTATATTAAGGCTCTTCGCTCTAAATAATCGTAAAATAAGTACTCTCTTACGCTTTGATGAGTTACTTTTCATCTACATTCATTACGTCAAAGAAAGAACCAATTGTTATTAGAACTAGTAACTTAAATTATTTTTTATGTTTTACTGAAAAATTCAAATTATGTTTAGAAAAAGATGTTCTAAACTGGATTAATAAGTCTAGAAATGAAAATAAAGTGGTAGAAGCACCACTTTATTTTGCATACTCGACTGCCCTTGTTTCACGAA
Source organism: Salipaludibacillus daqingensis (assembly GCF_029891575.1). Classification (GTDB taxonomy): domain Bacteria; phylum Bacillota; class Bacilli; order Bacillales; family Salisediminibacteriaceae; genus Salipaludibacillus; species Salipaludibacillus daqingensis. Next base: position 99,779 of record NZ_JARZHF010000002.1, read on the forward strand.
TGACTGTCACTTTTATGTGACCAGGGTAATCAAGTTCATCTTCAATTTTTTTCGTAATATCTCTTGCAAGCCGATAAGAGTCTTCATCGGTTATAAAATCAGGTTTCACCATGATGCGAACTTCTCGTCCTGCTTGAATAGCATATGTTTTTTCTACGCCTTCAAAGGATTCGGAAATTTCTTCTAATTTTTCTAAACGCTTAATATATGTTTCTAATGTTTCGCGTCTTGCTCCCGGTCTAGCGGCCGACAATGCGTCTGCAGCAGCAACCAATGTAGCAATCACAGATGTTGCTTCTGTGTCACCATGGTGGGAGGCAATACTGTTAATGACAACTGGATGTTCTTTGTATTTCGTGCCTAGTTCGACACCAATTTCAACGTGACTTCCTTCCACTTCATGGTCTATTGCTTTACCTAAGTCATGTAATAAGCCTGCTCGACGGGCTAATTGAACATCTTCGCCCAATTCTGCTGCCATAATACCACTTAGATGAGCTACTTCCACAGAGTGTTTCAACACATTTTGTCCATAACTTGTGCGGAATTTCAATCGACCTAAAATCTTTATTAAGTCAGGATGTAAATTGTGAATTCCCATCTCAAATGTCGTTTGTTCCCCGTACTCACGAATTAATTCGTCAACTTCTCTTCTTGCTTTATCAACGGTTTCTTCAATTCGAGCTGGGTGAATACGACCATCTTGGACAAGCTTTTCAAGAGTGGTTTTCGCAATCTCTCGACGTATCGGATCAAAACCAGATAATATGACTGCTTCTGGTGTATCATCAATAATTAAATCAATGCCCGTTAACGTCTCTAAAGCCCGGATGTTTCGTCCTTCTCGACCAATGATGCGACCTTTCATCTCATCATTTGGTAAGTTTACTACGGAAACAGTAGTTTCTGCCACATGATCAGCAGCACATCTTTGAATAGATAACGAAAGGATTTCTTTCGCTTTCTTATCAGCTTCTTCTTTTGCTTTCGTTACAGAATCTTTTACGAGAACAGCCTTTTCATGTGTTAGTTCATTTTCAATTGTTTTCATAATAATTTCTTTTGCTTCATCTTTTGTGAAACCAGAAATTCTTTCTAATTCTTGTTTTTGTTGATTGACTATTTCCTCGACTTTGCTATTCATCTCGTCGATTTCATGTTGACGTTTTGACAATCGCTCTTCGCGTTTTTCAAGAGTCTCTTCTTTTTTGTCCAACGTTTCACTTTTTCGATCCAAAACTTCTTCTTTTTGAACCAACCGGTTCTCTTGCTTCTGAACATCGTTTCTACGATCACGGACTTCTTTTTCAGCATCCATACGAAGTTTATGGGCTTCGTCTTTCGCTTCTAAGATCGCTTCCTTTTTACTGGAGTCCGCTTCTCGTTTAGCATCTTCAACCGTTTGTCGAGCCAGAGCCTCTGCACTGGAGATTTTAGCTTCTGCGATAGATTTGCGAACGAAGTATCCAATCAAGATACCGATTACTACAGTGAATAGCAAAATGAGGATTTGTAAGATCAGATCCAAGACTGATTCACCTCCTCGTGCTATTTCTTTGGTAGAACAACATTCATTTTTCTTTTCATTTTTCAAAAACATTACATAAATAAAGCATTCCTTGTACATCCAGCACGACTTTCAAATAAACAGTCGTTTAATGCAGTATTCTCACTAATTGTATGTCTCATTGACGATAATGTCAAGCATTGCCAAAGGCTTCCACAAGAAAAGGAAATCGTTATTTGTCTAAGTGAACAATGATTATAACTGAGATAAAAAAACAGCTAGTAGGTCACAAAAGTTAAAAATTAAAAACTATAAAAAAACCAACAAAAGAGTAGATCATCTGTTGGTTTTTTACAACTTTCGTTCTTATTTAAGATCTAATTTATCTTCAACTTTTGCGCCTTTTTTATCCTTTTTATCTTTACCGTCTTGAGGAACTTCTTCAGCAGGTACTTCTTTTGCCCCTAATAAACCATGATACTCTCGAATCTTTATATCAATCTCGTTAGCAATATCGACATTCTCTTTCAAGAATTGCTTCGCATTTTCTCGTCCTTGCCCCATTCTTTCCTCGTTATAGGAATACCATGCACCACTTTTAACGACAATATCTAACTCCGATGCAATATCGAGAATAGACCCTTCTCGTGAAATTCCTTGTCCGTACATAATATCTACTTCAGCAGTTCTAAATGGAGGGGCGACTTTGTTTTTAACAACTTTTAACTTTGTTTTATTACCCATAATATCGTTTCCTTGTTTCAAAGCTTCTGCTCTTCTTACTTCCAAACGAACAGAAGAGTAGAATTTAAGGGCACGACCACCAGGTGTTGTTTCCGGATTCCCGAACATGACACCAACTTTTTCTCGAATTTGGTTGATAAACATAACAATTGTTTTCGATTTACTCACTGCTCCAGAAAGTTTACGAAGGGCTTGAGACATAAGACGTGCTTGAAGTCCAACGTGGCTATCTCCCATCTCTCCTTCAATTTCTGCTTTCGGAACAAGGGCTGCCACGGAGTCAACGATAACGATATCCACTGCTCCACTGCGAACAAGGGCTTCAGCAATTTCCAATCCTTGTTCTCCTGTATCAGGTTGTGAAAGGAGTAATTCATCAATATTAACTCCAAGATTTTGTGCGTATACTGGGTCAAGAGCGTGCTCAGCATCTATAAATGCTGCTTGCCCTCCATTGCGCTGTACTTCTGCAATCGCATGTAATGCAACAGTCGTTTTACCTGAGGATTCAGGGCCGTATACTTCGATAACTCTTCCTCGAGGATACCCACCTACTCCAAGAGCAATATCCAACGCTAGTGTTCCACTTGAAATGGTTGAAACACGTTGTCCCGCATGCTCTCCTAACTTCATAATGGACCCTTTACCATATTGCTTTTCAATTTGTTTTAAAGCCATATCTAACGCTTGTTTTCGATCTGACATTCTACAATCTCTCCTTTATATATGAATCATAATTTCTATTATTATTCCGTAAACCACTGCACAATTAACCGTTAATCAAATGACACTTTGCAAACATTCGTTCGCTTATTATTATAGTCTTAAAAATCCGCCTTGTCAAAGGGAAAGGCGGATTTATTTTTAACTATTTTTTTATTTTCTTTTCGGTCGTGGTTTAGCTGGCTCCAAATTAATTCTCGCTCCGCTTACGCGAGAATATTTTAAACCTTCATAGACAAATGGCGCCACTTCTTCTGGTACTTCCATAAACGTAAAGTTTTCAAAAATATCAATTTTCCCAACAGACTTTGCGTTGATACCGACTAGTCGTGATACCTCATCGACTAGTTTTTTCGGAGTAAGATCAACGTTTCTTCCAACATTTATAAAGAATCGTGTCATTCCTTTTTGTGCACCTGTTTCACCAAAATCATACCCATCATCATTCATATCGTCTCTGCTGTAAAATGCGAGCTTCATAAGAGATGTCACGACTTTTTCAGGAGAATACTGAGCAAGCAGATCGGTGACTAACGAATCATAAAGACTCATTTCTTCTTCATCATTTTCAATCAAGTCAATAATTTGTCCTTTCCATACATGTTGTTGCTTTTCAACAACTTCTTCGACTGATGGAAGGTTTCGAGATGGGATTGTCATTTTAATTTGTGACTCAATAGAACGAAGGTGCTTCATTTCTCTAGGAGTAACCAACGTTAGTGCTATCCCATCTTTCCCTGCTCGACCAGTCCGCCCAATTCGGTGAACGTAGCTTTCAGGATCTTGTGGAATATCATAGTTAATCACGTGACTAACATTTTGTACATCAATACCTCTAGCTGCAACATCTGTAGCAATTAAGAATTCAACGGATGATTCACGGAATTTCTTCATGACCATGTCTCGCTGAGATTGTGTTAAATCTCCATGAAGACCATCTGCTCTATATCCTCTTGCTTGAAGAGCTTCTGTTAATTCAGCAACACCTTTTTTCGTTCTGCAGAAAATAATCCCTAAGTGAATTGTTTCACTATCGATGACCCTGCAAAGTGAATCTAGTTTGTTTTTCTCTAACACTTTATAGTAAACCTGGTTAATGGAAGGAGCAGTAACGTCTCCTTTGCTAATTGTAACGTGTTTAGGCTGATTCATATATTTATTTGAGAGTTTACGAATTGGAGGTGGCATTGTTGCTGAGAATAACATCGTTTGCCGATTACTGTTCACGCTTTGGAGGATTTTTTCAATGTCTTCCACAAATCCCATATCTAGCATTTCATCCGCTTCATCTAATATTAAGGTATGAATGTTTTGTAACTTAAGCGTGCCTCGGTTTAAGTGATCTAAAATTCTACCTGGAGTCCCGACAACTATTTCCACCCCACGTTTCAACGATTTAATTTGATGTCCGATCGATTGACCACCATACACAGGCAACGTTTGAACATTTTTAAATTTTGATAACTTTTGCAATTCACCTGCTACTTGAATAGCTAATTCCCTCGTAGGAGTTAAAATTAATGATTGTACATGTTTTTCATCTGTAATGTGTTCTAATAGCGGGATACCAAAAGCTGCTGTTTTTCCTGTCCCTGTTTGGGCCTGTCCGATGACGTCTCGTTTATTTAAGATTTCCGGAATAATTTTTTCTTGAATCGGAGATGGAGCTTCAAATCCCATTTCTTTAATTGCTCTTTTTGTATCCTCTGAAATACCAAATTCTTCAAAATTCATCATTTCTTTTCATCCACCTTTTCCTTTTCCTTACGTAAGCATTGAATTAAATAATACAACCCGTACTTCACAGATCGCTCTCTTATCATTTCTCGACTTCCTGCAAGTTGAAGCTGATGGGTTACCACATTGTTTTTTGTTGCAATACCAATATATACGATTCCTGGATTTTTTCCCTCTAATGATTCAGGACCTGCAACACCAGTGAAACTAATGCCTACGTCACTGTTAAGATTTTCTTTTACATTGATTGCCATCTGTTTCGCGCATGCGGAACTAATAGCTCCTTCCGTCTGCAACAAATCTTGTGGGATCGCTAATTCAGATTGCTTTACTGCATCACTATAACATATTATTGCGCCCGTAAAAACTTTTGAGACCCCTGATTGTTCTGTTAATATTGTCGAAAATAAGCCTCCAGTAAGACTTTCGGCAGCCGATATCGTTAAGTTTCTTGCTTGCAATTGTTGAAAGAGAATTTCCGCTAACTGATCTTCTCCTTCTCCGTAATAAAACGCCCCAACACGATCAAGGATCTTTTCTTTTAATTGATCTAAATGTTTTCTGTTATCCTTTTTGTCTGCTCCCTTGACCGTTAACCGAAGCGTTATTTCTCCAGCCGAAGCTAAAGGAGCAATCGTTGGATTGGTTTGTTGCTCAATTAAGTCATCCACTTTTTCTACAAGCTGAGATTCGCCAATATCAAAAAAACGGAGAACTTTTGATTGAATTTCTTCATGAAACGTTAACTCTTCTTTTAAAAAAGGCATAACGTAATTTTTGAACATTGGGATGAGTTCACTCGGTGGACCCGGAAGCATAATCATTAGTTTCTTTTCGTGCCAGATAACCATTCCGCAAGCCATTCCCTGATCATTGGGTAGTATTTTAGCACCTTTAAGTACCATGGCTTGCTTACGATTATTATCTGTCATGGTTTGGCCTCGTTGAACATAATATGATTCAATTTTCTTTTCAGTTTCCGAGTCATATACTAATTCTTTCCCAGTAACATCCGCAACCGTTTCTTTCGTTAAGTCATCTTTTGTTGGACCCAGACCACCTGTAAAGATGATTAAATCGGAGCGATCTAGTCCTGACTTCACCACATTTGACAACCTATCAGGATTATCCCCTACTACTACATGGTGAAACACATTGATACCAACAGATGATAATTGTTCAGACAGATAAGTTGCATTCGAGTTTTGAATTTGACCAAGTAGCAATTCCGAACCAACTGCAATAATTTCAGCATTCATATTCTAATATCCACCTTTCATGATTTTCACAGTGATTTATTAAGGACGTGTTTGTTTTTTATGAAATAATCAACGCCAGAAAAAATCGTTAAAATCACCGCAACGTAAATCATGATCGTATCAAATGGAATAGACATTAGTTCAAAAATAATGTTATGTAACAAAATCGCTGCCGCTGCAACTATTTGACTGACTGTTTTCCATTTACCCCAAATACTCGCAGCAATAACTTCACCGTCACCAGATGCAACAAGTCTAAGACCTGTAACGGCAAATTCTCGACTTAAAATGACAACAGCTGCCCACGCTGGAAACATATCTAACCCTACAAGCCCAACAAATGCTGCTGTAATAAGTAATTTATCTGCAAGTGGATCCAAAAATTTCCCCATATTTGTGACGAGATTGTGTTTTCTTGCGTAATAGCCATCCAACCAATCCGTAGATGCTGCAATAATAAACACAATTGCTGCAACAAAGTGATGAAGAGGAATCTCTGCCCCTAACATAACAATTTCTCCCCATGTAAATGGAACAAGTAAAAACACCATGAATACAGGGATTAATAGGATTCTTAAAATAGTAATTTGATTTGGAATATTCATAATTGACCCTCCTTACTTAATAATGTTCATTTTCTTTATGTATGATGAGACCTATTCAATTTTATCAAAAAGGGCAACATATTGCGAATAGAAGAGGTAAAAATGGAGAACAAAATCTTAAATCCCTCTTCCATCATATAAGTTATTCATTAACTTTACCATTCTAATAGAAAAAGGCAGTCTTCATGCGACTGCCTTTCTTCTACTGATTACTAATTGTTAAATTCTATCAAGATGTTTTGCGTCGTCTGATCAAGAGGATACTCTACCTCTTCACCATTAACAAACAATGCAGAAGTTACCGTACTTCCAACACGAATTAGAATTTCATCTTCATCAGAAAAATCAAAATTAATTTCATCCCCATCGGCATGCTCTTGTTCATGGATTGTTCCACCATCGTTATCCGTAATCCTTATCCATGTGGCACCGGAAAACTCCATCGAAAGGTTGAATGTATCTGTATTAGTTAGCGTAAACCTCGACGTTTCACCCTCTGATTCTTCTAATTCAAAGGATGCTTCTTCTTCCTCATTTGCTTCGTTTTCTTCTTCATTTCCATCATTATCGTTGTTACCATTATTATTTTCACCGTTATTGTCTTCATCTGTTTCATTTGATTCTTCGGTATTTTCTTCGTTGTTGTTTTCATCTTCTAATGGCTCTGTTAAATCAACACCTGGAGAACCTTGTTGGTCCTCTCTAGAAATTCCAGTTGAGTCTTCGCCATTATTAATTCCCATCCCCCATGCAACTGCTGCAATAGCTAATATAAATAATACGACAACAATCGTCGGGAGCAAAGAAGCTAACTTAGACTTTTTCCTAACAGTCTGAGGTTTAGAGCGATTCACTCGTGGTGGTAAATCTGTCGGTTCTCTTTTTGGCTGTGGGAGCTCATCTTTATGTTCTTCGAATACCATATTAGGGTCTAACCCTACGGCTTCTGAATAACTTTTAACAAAAGCTCTGCCATAAAAATCACCAGGCATTTTTGAAAAATCGCCGTCTTCAATGGCAAGGATGTAGCGTTTTTGAATCTTAGTTATCTGTTGTAATTCTTCAAGGGTATATCCCTTTTCTTCTCTTGCTGATTTCAATCTTAATCCTAATTCTGACACTCTATCCACCTACCAACTAACTAATATCAAATGATGAGAAGCCAGACTCTACAGCCTCATATGTAATTTCTTCACTCTCATCACTGCGAAGCTCAATAATATAATCAAAATCATCTAAGGAATATTCAGTCTCTCTCACGAAAATATCCGGGTGTTCAACGACTTTTGTTGCAGGAAGGCGCATCATTTCCGACACGAGCATTTGGTGACGTTCAGAAGCTCTCATAGTGGAAACAATTCCATCAATAATATAAATGTGATTTTCTGACATTTCATCATCTGCCAATTGACTTCGAACCGTTTGTCTCAATAATGTTGACGATAAGAAAGACCATCTTTTATTTGCACATACACTTGCGGCTACAACGGACTCTGTTTTACCAACTCTTGGCATTCCTCGAATTCCAATTAGTCGATGACCATCTTTCATGAAGAGTTCTGCCATAAAATCGACAAGGACACCTAATTCGTCTCGAACAAAACGAAATGTCTTTTTTTCGTCTTCGTCTCTTTCAATATAACGTCCGTGACGAATTGCTAGTCGGTCACGTAGTTTAGGTTGACGAATTTTTCTTAAAGTAATAACATCCATCGTCTCCATAATAAGTCTAAGACGCATGATGGCTTCATCGCTTGCACTTCTCATAAGCATTCCACGACGCATATGTTCCACGCCATTTATCGTGACAATATTTATTCTAAGCATACCTAATAATGATGCAATTTCTCCTAATAAACCAGGGCGATTCTCATGGATTTGATATTCCATGTACCATTCTTTTTGTTCCATTTGACAACCCCTTCCAACAAACAGTTTTTCTAAGTCATGTTATTATACTACACTTCTTTTAACATCATAATTGATTTTTTCGCTTATTAAAAGAGATTTATGACATAAATAGTTAATATTCTACGTTTTTCGATCTAACGACTTAGATAATATCTATACTCTGTTAGGTATTAGAAACCGTTTCTTACAAGATATAAACGATTATCTATCAGGACTTACTATTATATTAGACGAAAAATGAAAAATAATGAAAATTTTTATTTTAGTTTCACCTACTAATATTTATTTCACTTACAATAAAAAGTATCGCCTTTAAAGACGATACTTTTTATTGTAAATTTTACAAAACTACGCTTTTTAATTGAACATATGTCTTTCCAAGTTACTTCTGTGCATAGGACTCCAAGTTACCCGTCTGTTTTAGTCTTACTGCTTATCGACTAGTTTCACCATCATATTTGCAATCGCATGTTGTTCTTCTTCTGATGCTACATGCCATAAGTCAGATAAAACTCTTTCTTGATCGTTTTTCGGCTCTACTTCATTTGATAAGTATTCACCAACTTGATAAGCTACGTCTTGCACGGTTTGTTGATCCATTCCTTCTGCTTCACCTTGATGAAGTCTCTGTGCTAAAAAATCCTTCCACTGTTGCCAATTGTCTAATACAGACATAGTTTCAACCTCCTTGTAGTAACATTCATACGTAGTTTTTTCACAAGGGAGGAATATTATGCATGCAATTAATCACATTCAGCAGTACCATGCGCCATTCACGGATAAAACTTGGCCATTTATGTATGCTGCATCGTCTGAAAGCAAAAAAGCAGCTAATCCTGCAACTTCAGAAGGTTTACCTAATCTTCCGGCTGGAATGTTTTCTCTCAAATCATCCAATTCTTCTTTCGTATATTCGGCTAACATGTCTGTTTCAATCGCTCCAGGTGCAATTCCATTTACTTGTAATCCACTTTGAGCGACTTCTTTTGCCAATGCCTTTACAAAGGAGTTCTGTGCTCCTTTGATCATGGAATACGTTACTTCACATGATGCCCCTGTTATCCCCCAGATCGAGGTAATCATAATGATTCTTCCTTTTTTCTTAGATAACATCACAGGAAGAAATAATTTTGTTAGTAATGTTGGGGTTGTTAATCCAATGGACATCTGTGAAGATAACTCTGCTTCACTGATATCTTGAAACAAACCTGTCATGGACTTTCCTGCATTATGAATGACCACTTCAGGTTCAATGTTTAACATTTTAATTTTATCTACAGTGGATGTTGAATCGTTGAAGTCTGCTTGCACAAGCTGACAAGATTGCTTAAATTCTTTTTCGATTCGTCTTTTTAACTGTTCGACAGCTTGAACGTTGTTAAAGTAGTGAAGGACCAAATCATATCCAAGAGACGCGAGGCGAAGGCTGATCTCCTGACCAATACCTCCGCTCGCCCCGGATATAAATGCCACTGGAGAAATATCCTTACTCACTTTTATCTTCCTCTTTCGTAATCAAACAAACACTCATTTGTGTGTCTAAATGGAAATGATCTTTCATTGTTTCTAGAAGTTCTTCTTTTTTTAATGACTCTAGCGTTGGAATCACATCGAAAAGATCCATTTCATTAAATTGATAACGGGTAAACTGGTTTGCAATAAATTCAGGAGAGTTCATCGCTTTTAAAAAGTAACCAATCTTCTTTTTTCTAATACGATCGATCACTTTATCATCAAGAGGTTTCTCTTTGAAGTCAGCAATTAATCCTTCAATACGTTCCGCCAATGCTTCTGGTTGACTTGTATCGCCACCGACTACGGAAAATCCAAACCCTTTTTCTGCTGTAAAATCAAAGCTGAAGCTGTCATCAATGAGACCTTCTTCATAAAGCGTTTGATAATTTTCTGAACTTTGACCGAACATCATTTCTAACAATAATTGAACAGACAACTCATGTTTCAATAATTCTATTCCTTGTTTAGTCGGGTTTCGTTCTTTTATACCTACTAAGCATTTTCCCGTATTTACTGGCATTGGAATGGTCACTTTCTTTTCGTTCACTTCTGTTGTATCTTCTTCTACATACCTTTCGATCGGCTTGGGCTCTGCGAACGTTTTGTTTTGTTGATTCGTGCGAACTTGATCTAAGATTTTTTCTGGCTCCACGTTTCCAACGATAAACAAAACCATATTACTTGGATGATAAAAGGTATTGTAGCAAGTATATAGCAAATCTTTTGTTGTTTTATTAATTGACTCTACCGTTCCAGCAATATCAATCGCTACGGGATGATTTTTGTACATCCCTTTCAACAAACCGAAAAAGTTTTGCCAATCTGGATTATCTTCATACATTTTAATTTCTTGCTCGATGATTCCTTTTTCTTTTTCAACAGATTCTTCTGTAAAATAAGGGTTCTGCACAAAATTCACTAACGTTTCCAAGTTTTTGTCAACATTCATCGTACTAGAAAACAAATAAGCTGTTCGAGTAAAACTTGTAAAAGCGTTCGCTGATGCTCCTAATTTACTGAAGTTTTGAAATACATCCCCATCTTCATCGTCAAATAGCTTATGCTCTAAAAAGTGTGCTATTCCATCAGGAACTCTTAATGACTCTGTTCCCTCTAAAGGTGTAAAATGATTATCTATAGAGCCGTATTTCGTCGTGAATGTGGCAAACGTTTTGTTAAAACCTTGTTTCGGAAGGACATACACTCTTAACCCATTATCTAATTCATCCACATAAAGGGTTTCTTGAAGTTGTTCGAATGTGATTTTATTCATTTGATTCCTCCTCCTTCCCTTTAAGAAAATAGATCGTATCTAGCTGAATTTTTTTCGCCACATTTAAAATATCATCGTGGGTCACTTGGTCTATTCGTTCCAACCACTCATTTAGTGGGATTTTTTTGCTTGCAATTTGATTGTGATACTCCATCTCAATTCTGCCTCGTGGCACATCCATCGTTTCTAGAACTTGATTTTTGTAGACTGCCTTTGTTTGTTGAATATCTACTTCCGTAAATTCTCCGTTTTGCATGTCTTCCATCTGTTTAAAAATGATTTCTGTCGCATCATTATACTTTGATGATTGAATTCCAGACATGACAATAAGAAGTCCTTTGTGACTTTCTACTCTTGACGCAGCATAGTAAGCTAAGCTAGCTTTTTCCCGAACATTAATAAACAACTTTGAATGAGAAAACCCGCCAAAAATTCCATTAAAAATTTGCAAAGCAAAATAATCGTCGTCCCCATACACGATGTTCGTTCTGTAACCAATATGAAGTTTGGCTTGCTGTACTGACTGTTCGTCAACAACCTCATTTGCTTTTTTCTTATTATTATCTGGTGTATTCTTCGGTTTTTCTTCTCGTCGATGAGATTGGTCTATTTTGAAATGTTTTTTAATCATTGTTTTTATGTGTTCTGAGTCCACATCGCCCATTACATAAAAATCAATATCATCACTGTTTAACGCATCTTGATAATAGTCATAAAGATTTTTCCCATCGATCGCGTCCAAGTCTTCTTCATAACCAAGTACATGTATACCGAATGGTTCATCCGGACACATTTCTTCTGTGAGCCGTTTATTTGCAAATCGCATTTTATCGTCATAAATAGAAGAAATTTTTTGTCTTTGGGATCGTTTTTCCTCGTCTATAATCTTGGAATCGAACTGGTCATTTGTTACATTTGGATTTAAAAATACCGAAGCTAGCAGTTTGATTCCTTTTTCTAATAATGGGCTATGATCTTTTAAAAATTTCTCATTCGCCAAATCCATTCGTAAAGATAGAATCTGTCTTTCCCCTTTTTTCGCTACGTCGGCAGTTAGGGAGGCCCCATAAAGCTCTTCTAAAGCACTTCTAATATGCTGTCTAGAAGGATAATCCTTTGTTCCATTTTGTAAAATGTTAGGCAATAGTGCCCGTTTCGTCACGCTGTCTTTTTCCAAGGGACCGTTCATTTGTATCATCATCGTATTCGTCTTAAACGTGGTAGATGGGATGACATGAACTCGAATCGATCCAATATCAAATTGTTTTAGTTCCTCTTGTTCCATTCCATTCCCTCCTTCTATTAGTTATAATATACCTCGTTTGCGTATGATTATGATTTTTTCTCAACACCTTGATTTTACGAGAGGTTGCATCATATAGCAAACTTTACCAAGCTTTATACCTCTCAAAAAATAAGAACAGCACTTTCCTAAAAGGGAAAGTGCTGCTTAAAATATTAATATACTCGCTTTCTTAATACATGGAACTTAAATTTATCCGCTCGGAAATAATTTATAGAATACAACACTGGTTGCTCTCGGTCATCATAGTGCATTTGCTTTAATACTAAAAGAGCTGTCTCTGGTTCGCATTCAAGAATTTCCGATACTCTTTCATGGTAACCGATTGGTTCTATTTGCGTCATTGCATAAGAAATCGATGTTCCTGATTTTTCAAGTTGATCAAAGATTGACTGTTGTTGGTGAGACACATAATCAGGAAAATGGTGCTTTGGAATTTTATCCAAACAATACACAACTGGTTCACCATCAGCAGTTCGCACGCGTTCAATCACAATCATCTCTTTTAAATTCTCATCTTGAAATCTTCTGCAATCATCATCTGAAGGTCTATCAATTGATGAGGAAAGAAAATTTGTACCCGCTTCTTTGTTTCCTCGTTTGATCATATCGGTCACACTAAATAATTCCTCAATCCCAGAAGAAAAAAGAGGTTTCGTATTAATAAATGTTCCAACGCCATGTCTACGAATAATGACACTCTCATCTTCTAACATACGCAGAGCTTCTCGTAACGTTGCTCTACTAACTCCAAGTTGCTTTGACAGTTGAAACTCTGAAGGCAACCTCTCTCCTGTTTCATAAATACCATTATCAATATCTTCTTTGATTTTATCGATCACCTGTAAATAAAGTGGTCGCTGATCGGATTTAATCATCTAAATTCCTCCTGCGAAACAAGTTGCACTCTCATTCAATATAGTAAATGTACCATGGATTTCTAATTTGGACTATATTAATTTAACCGTTTTCAGTAATTTTTTTTCAATTTTACGCCTTTTTAGGTGATTGTTCGTTTATTTTATCCTCATCTTTTGCTACTAATACTTCACGAGGCTTGCTTCCTTCATAAGGACCAACGACTCCTCTTAATTCCATTTCATCAATTAATCTAGCCGCCCTTGCATAACCAACTCTAAATCGACGTTGCAACATGGAAACAGAAGCTGTTTGCATCTCAGTAATCAACTGAACGGCATCGTAATAAAGTTCATCTTGCACTTCTTCTTTAACCGTTTCCTGTTCTCCTTCTTTAGGCATCATTTCTTCGGAGTATTGTGCTTTTTGTTGTTCAATACAGTGCATAACAATTCTTTCCACTTCATCATCTGATAAAAATGCCCCTTGTATTCTCGTAGCTTTTGAAGCACCTACAGGCAAAAACAACATATCGCCTTTACCTAATAGTTTCTCTGCGCCATTTCCATCTAGAATCGTTCTGGAATCCGTGGAGCTTGAAACACCAAACGCGATTCGTGATGGGATATTCGCTTTAATCACACCAGTAATGACGTCCACAGATGGTCGTTGCGTAGCAATGATCAAATGAATACCAGCTGCACGTGCCATTTGCGCTAACCTTGTAATGGCATCTTCTACTTCAGAAGATGCAACCATCATCAAATCTGCCAACTCGTCTACAATAACGACAATAAACGGCAGTGGAGAGTATGCTTCTTGATCATAGCGCTTTTTGCTTTCTTTTTTCAAATAGGCATTATAGCCTTCAATATTCCTAGTTCCTGACGCTGCAAACAACTCGTAACGACGTTCCATTTCATTTACGACCTTTTTCAAAGCTTGAGATGCTTTCTTCGGTTCCGTCACAACGGGAGATAGTAAATGAGGAATACCATTATAAACATTTAACTCTACCATTTTAGGATCAATCATCATTAATTTCACTTCGTGTGGTTTGCACCTCATAAGGATACTAATGATTATTCCATTAATACATACACTTTTTCCACTTCCCGTTGCCCCCGCAACGAGTAAATGGGGCATTTTATTTAGCTCTGCAATGACTGCCTCACCAGAAATATCTCTCCCAAGAGCAATCGCTAATGGTGTATGCTTTTCCTTCATTACAGTAGATTCAAGAACTTCTCGTAACGTAACAAGAGAAACTTCTTGATTAGGAACTTCAATACCAATCGCAGATTTTCCAGGAATCGGCGCTTCCATCCGGATATCCTTAGCTGCTAAAGCTAACGCCAAGTCATCTGTTAAGTTTACTATTTTACTGACTTTTACCCCTGTACTAGGGTACACTTCATATTTTGTAACAGATGGGCCTAAATGAACTTTTGTTACTTTTGCGCTTACTCCGAAACTTTCCAACGTTCTTTCTAGCTTTCTAGCGTTCTTCGATAACATAGAATGTTCTTTTGCTTGACTAGATTTTGCCGGATTATGTAGCAAATCTATTTCTGGTAAAATATAATCTGCATTTTCCTTCTCACGTACAACAAGAGATGTTGTCTGTGGTTGATTTGTTGATTCCTGACCCTTTTTAGGAGGAGGCGTTACGCTTGAACTTTCATCTATATTCGTCGCCTTTGGAGCATCTGACTCTGGTGTTATTGGAGTAACATCAACCATCTCAGGAAACTGATCCACCGAATCCTGAGGCTCTTCTTTATAAGCTGTTTTTGTAAAGTCATAGATGATTGGTTCATCATCTGTGACCTTCTCTTCACTCATTGGAATGTCTGCTTGTTCTTTTTTACGCATTTTTTTCTCATCAATACGCTCTTTTATTTTATAAATAAGTAATTTAACACTTCCGACTACTTTGTCACTTATTGCACGAATAAGGTGTACAGGTCCTCCTGTATTTTTCTTTATAAATTCGATGAACGATTTCCCAGTAATTAGAACAATAGACGCGATCATAAGTCCAATTGCAAAGACGACTGTTCCACCGGAAGAAAATAACACATGACTAACCGAGAAGCCGATAGCACCAATCATTCCTCCACCTAGTTCATCTACAACAGCATCGCCCTGTAATTGTTGCCAATATAATTCCCAAGTGTTCCGAATGACAGATTGATCAATAAACTCAACGTGAGTAGATAATTCTCTAAATAGTTGCACGTGACTTAATAATGCAAGGGAAAAAACAAACAAATAAATCCCAATAAACCGTCGATTCCACATAACAGGAATTTGTCTCTTTAACATTAAGTAGATTGAAAAAATAAACAGAGAAATAGTTAATAAAATATGCCAACTACCTAAAATGAATCGAAATAATTCTATTAATCCTTCTCCTACAATACCTAATGAAGCAAAGGTGACGATAGATATGATAAATAAGAATAGTCCTGTCAATTCAAACGTTAACTGTTTTCGCCACTTTTGTGATTTTCTTCTTTTTTTTGCCATTTCATCACCTCAAAATCAATTTCTCTATAAAAAGCTAGCTCGTTACTAGAGTTTTACTCTTGGAAAAATATTTCTCTACTACTTCTTAAAATGGAAGAAGCAGCCGATCGGACGGCTGCTATTTCCATGATTAACGAACGCTTGTTTCACTAATTATAGCATAGAGAACAGATTCATTACTAGAATTGGCAAAAAATAAATCATGTTAATTTTGCGGATTGTATGATTGACCTGGAGCATATTTCGGATCCAAGAACAAATTTGGATCAGTCGACAAAAGGCGAACGACACGAAATTCTTTACCATCTTGCTCGACCACTAGCTGACCTCCTGGAATGTCAACGACTTGTGGTTCTTGAAATTCTGTTTGATCAGGTGGAAAAACGTGATGAAGGTTTTGATACGTATACAAAATCATTGAATCACATCCTTTTGATGATTCTTCTTACCTTCTTCAATCAGTTCATTTAACTTTTTGATGGCATGTCCTAAACCTCCTACTTCGTTAATAATCCCTTCATGAACTGCGTCAATACCGATTACATTTGTTCCGATATCTCTGGTTAAGTTGCCTTTTGAAAGCATGAGGTCTTTGAAACCTTCTTCAGTAATATTAGAATTTTTTGTCACAAATCCAATGACACGATCTTGCATTTTATCTAAGTACTCAAAACTTTGAGGCACGCCAATAACAAGCCCTGTTAATCTGATGGGGTGAATCGTCATTGTTGCACTCTCAGCAATAAATGAATGGGTACCAGCCACGGCTATTGGTACACCAATCGAGTGTCCTCCTCCTAAAACAAGGGTTACCGTAGGTTTTGACATCGATGCTATCATTTCTGCTAATGCTAGCCCTGCTTCCACATCCCCTCCTACTGTGTTAAGAATCAATAAAAGTCCTTCAATTTTAGGATTTTGTTCCGCAGCTACTAACTGAGGGATGACATGCTCATACTTTGTTGTTTTATTTTGCGGTGGCAATTGCATATGCCCTTCAATTTGACCAATGATCGTTAATACATGAATGTTACTTTGTTCCATTTGCGGTATGTTTGTTTGGCCCAGTTGATTAATTTTATCTACAATACCGTCTTTTTCTGTTTTTTCCTTTTCTGGAGCTTGTTTTTCAGGATTTTGCTGATGTTGATAATCGATTGGTTCATATTGATTGTCGAATGGTCTCATAATAACTCCTCCCTTTTTATTTAGTATGCAAGGAGATTTAGTATTTCATGCAAAAAAGAAAAGTATCTTTGGAACAGATGGTAAAAGTTTGATTGACTAGCTACAGTTACAAGTGTTAGCTCTGTTTTATGCGCTCAATCTAAACGACAAAAAACCAGAAAAGAATCAGTATGCTCACTGTCTTTTCTGGCAATAAAAGAGCTAGCTATTAAGACAACCATACTATTAAACATTCTCACGACAAAGAATAAAGTGGTTGTTTATTATGAGGTAATAGAGGGCAATCTTTGGCCAGACACCCTCGAAAATGCACACGTATTTGCTATTATCACGTTTCCATAATTATCGGCATGATCATTGGACGACGTTTTGTTTTTTCATATAAGAATCGGCTAAGCTGGTCGCGAACTTGCCCTTTCATTTGTGCCCATTCTGTTTGATTCTGTTCAATTGACTTTTTCAATGTTTCCGTAACTAGTTTCTCTGCATTTTTAATTAACTCTTCTGATTCTCTCACGTAAACGAATCCTCTAGAGATAATGTCAGGACCTGATAAGATTTGACTGTGCGATTTATTCAAAGTGACAACAACAACTAAAATACCATCTTTAGATAATAATCGTCTGTCTCTTAAAACAATATTACCAACGTCGCCGACACCTAGACCGTCGATTAACACATGTCCTGCCGGTATCTTATTCGCTCTTTTTCCTTTTCGTTTCGTAAACTCAACAACTTCACCTTTTTCCAACAAGAATATTTGGCTATCGTCTACGCCAACGGATCTAGCTAAATGGCGATGAGCATATTGCATACGGAATTCTCCGCTAACTGGAATAAAGTGCTGAGGCCTTATTAAATTTAGCATGAGCTTAAGCTCTTCTTGATAGGCGTGACCAGAAACATGGACTTTTTTATTTTTTCCATAAATGACTTCAGCACCCGTTCTTGAGAGTAAGTCAACCATTTGGGTGACAAGTTTTTCGTTACCGGGATCAGGCATAGCTGATATAACAATACGGTCATCCTTTTCAATTTTCACAAGAGAATGAGAGCCTTTCGCCATTTTTGCTAGACAGCTCATCGGTTCCCCTTGGCTTCCAGTAGTTAGTACGACAAATTGGTCTCGTTGATATTTTTTTAGATCTTTTTTAGGAATAATCGTTTCTTGTTCATCATTTAAATATCCCAACTCTTTTGCAATCGTTACTGTTCTTTCAATCTCTTTACCAACAACCGCTACTTTTCGTTCTTTTTTATTAGCGGCATTAATTACTTGCTGAATGCGATGAATATGAGAGCTAAATACTGCAACGATAATACTTCCTTTCGCTTCATGGAAAGCATCTTTCAACCCTTCGGCAACCATCGACTCTGACTGAGAATTACCAGGAACTTCTGCATTGTGGCTATCAGATAATAGGCAAAGAACACCTTTATCTCCAATTTCAGAAAGCTTGCCCATTTCTGTTCTCAATCCTCCTACTGGGTTTTGATCAAATTTAAAATCCCCAGTGTATACGATAGGACCTTGTGACGTATGAACAATGACACCTAATGAGTCGGGAATACTATGAGTTGTCCCGAAAAAACTTACTGGTGTTTTACCAATTTTCAACTTCGAGTCAGAATTTATTTCAATAAAGTTTGGTTTATGACCAACTTTCACTTCGTTACACTGATCTTTCACGAGTGCAAGGGTAAATTTCGATCCGTAAACTGGAACTTTTAAATCTCTAAGTACGTATGGCACTGCTGCAATATTATCTTCATGACCGTGACTTAAAATGATCCCCTTGACTTTCTCTTTATTTTCAGTGATATAAGAAATATCAGGAATGACGATATCGACCCCTAGCATATCATCTGCAGGGTGCATACATCCCGCATCAATAATAAGCATTTCGTCATCTAATTCTATAACATACATATTTTTCCCTACTTCACCTAATCCTCCTAGGGAAAAAATGCGAATCTTTTCAGTTTGTTGGTTTGACAATGTTAATCCTCCTATTATTTATCTTTACTTTTATTAAATTTCCCCGTCCCGTTCACCCTCTAATAAACAGTATACCGTATTAATGTTTTGAACTACAAGTAAGAATGAATGAAACGAACAATCATTTTGTCGAACCCAACATTTTCTTTTACATTAATAGTGAATTAATTGTTCATATGAGTCACGATCACATTTATGTAATAAAAAAGGCTGTATGCCTTGATGCATACAGCCTAAACATCCGTTTTATAACAAGTCTTTTACAACTTGTCGTTCTTCCGCAGTTAACGGAAGAAGTGGAAGTCGAACACCGCCTACATCCATTCCTTTGAGTTGAAGAGCTGTCTTTACTGGTGCAGGACTCGGTGCCACAAACATGCCTTTCATTGTCGGTAGTAAACGTTGATGAATCGTTGCTGCTGTTTTAATATCACCTTTTTTGAATGCTTTCACCATTTCTTGCATTTCATTTCCAATGATATGACCAGAAACGGATACAACGCCATCCGCTCCTACTGCTAATGCTGGTAAAGTTAAACTATCATCACCACAATACACTTCAAAATCATCTGGTGTATTCGAAATGATCGTTGTCATTTGATCTAAGTTCCCACTTGCTTCTTTGACAGAAGTAATATTCGGAATTTTTGAAAGAGCAATGACTGTTTCTGGAAGTAAATTGACGACGCAACGCCCTGGCACATTATATAACATGACAGGAAGGGATGTCTTCGCCGCAATGGTTTTAAAATGTTCGTACATCCCTCGTTGAGAAGGTTTATTATAATATGGGGAAACGAGCATTATTCCATCTACTCCAAGTTTTTCTGCTCGAACGGTTAGTTCTGCCGTTGCATACGTGTCGTTCATTCCTGTTCCTGCGTAAACAGGAATTCGACCCGCAGAAGCTTTTACAGCATGCTCATATAGTGCCGCTTTTTCTTCGATGCTAAGTGTTGCTGATTCTCCCGTCGTTCCTCCTACAATAACACCATCTGTTCCATTTTCCATTAAAAAATTCATTAGTTTAGGGATTTTGTTAAAATCAATATTTCCTTTTGAATCAAAAGGGGTCACCATCGCTGTTAAGACATTTCCTAGTGCCATCCTAAATCACTCCTTACTTTCTCTGTTTCTATAGTCTCATTAAAAATTGGACGAGCCTCCATAGGCAAACAATCACTACTTATTCATTGCATGTGCAAGCAACTACAACCAATCAGTCGTGAGCGGAATCACCGATAAGAAACATGTCATGCAGAGCGTTCACCGCATTGATCATATCTTCTTCTTTTACTAAAACCCAAATCGTTGTGTGAGAATCTGCAGATTGTAATATCTTGATGTGACGATCGGTTAGTGCTTCGACAATTTTTGATGTAATGCCTGGTACCCCTGTCATCCCAGCACCCACTGCAGATACTTTTGCACAATCTCTTAAAACGTCAGGCTGTAAATTCATTTCTTCCAATATATCTATCGCTTTATCTGCCAATTCATTGGACACGGTATATGCCACACCGAAAGGATGAATATTAATGAAGTCTACAGAAATGCTTGCATTTGCCATCGCTTTGAAAACTTTCGCCTGAAGGTCGTACTCTCCTTCTTTTGCCGTTACTTTGATTTGCGAAACATTTTTTACATGGGCAATGCCTGTAATTGGACGTTCATCAATATCTCTGCCTAATATAGA
This sequence comes from Salipaludibacillus daqingensis, assembly GCF_029891575.1. GTDB lineage: Bacteria > Bacillota > Bacilli > Bacillales > Salisediminibacteriaceae > Salipaludibacillus > Salipaludibacillus daqingensis. The sequence continues at coordinate 120,629 of NZ_JARZHF010000002.1, forward strand.
AGATGTGCTCGTAGTGATTAATGTGCCTGTACCTCCACCTGAAGTGGAGCGAATTCTTATAGGAATTTTTGCTTGCATCGCTACTTCAACGGCTCGAGGGTGGATGACTTTTGCACCTTGATAAGCCATATTGCAAATTTCGGTGTATGTCACAACAGCTAAAGGTTTTGCTCCTTTGACGATCCGTGGATCTGCGGTCATCACACCGTCCACGTCCGTGAATATATCTACTACTTCTGCTTTTAATGCTGCTCCTAGTGCTGTCGCCGAAGTATCTGAGCCACCACGCCCCAATGTAGCTGTTGTACCTCTAGGTGTCTCTCCTTGGAATCCTGTGACGACAATCACATCGAAGTTTTCAAGTGCAGAAATAATTCCATCCACTTTCATTTCAATGATTTTTGCGTTTGTGTATTCTTCCGTTGTCCGAAACCCAGCTTGGGCCCCAGTCATTGCCAAAGACTTTACCCCTCTTTTTTGTAAAAGTGACGAAAACACAACAGATGAAATCGTCTCTCCACACGAAGCGAGTAAATCTTGCTCCCGATTAGATACAGAGGAAGGAACGCCTCCAACTAAACCTAATAATGTATCTGTGGCATATGGATCCCCTACTCTTCCCATCGCTGACACGACAACGACAACTTTGTACCCTTCTCTAACAGCTTCTAGAACATGCTGAGAAGACTGCTGACGCACTTCTTCTGACTTTAAGGACGTTCCGCCGAATTTTTGAACGACAATTTTCATCTCTATATCCATCTACCTTTACTTCAGGATCTTTTATTTTAATAAACCTAATTTAATTAGCGAAAATGCAATTTGTACAGAGTTTAATGCTGCACCTTTTAATAGATTATCTGCAACAATCCACATGTGGAAGCCTTTTTCTTGATCTAGATCCTGACGAATTCTTCCTACAAAAATATCATCTTTCCCTTTGCAATCAGATGCTAACGGGTACACTTGATTCGCAGGATCATCTTGCAACGTGATGCCTGGTGCGTTCTTAAGCAATTCACGAATCTTTGCAACATCAAGCCCCTCTTTTTCAACCTCAATATACACTGATTCAGAGTGACCTGTTTCCACTGGTAACCTTACACAAGTAGCCGCCACTTTCATCGAGTCATCATTCATGATTTTTTTCGTCTCATTGATCATTTTCATTTCTTCAAATGTGTAGCCGTTTTCTTGGAACAAATCGATTTGAGGAACGGCATTGAAGGCAATCTGGTAATGTTTCTTATCTCCTGAAACAGGTAATACTTCAGGATTGATTTCTTCTTCGTCTAAAATTTGACGAGACTGTTGATACATTTCATCAATCGCATTTACACCTGCTCCCGAAACTGCTTGATATGTAGATACGATTAAACGATCTAAACCAAAAGCTTCGCGGATCGGTTCCACTGCAGCGACCATTTGAATAGTCGAACAGTTTGGATTAGCGATAATTCCTTGATGTTTTTTCAAATCTTCTTCATTCACTTCTGGAACGATAAGTGGTACATCTTTATCCATACGGAATGCGCTTGTATTATCAACGACAATCGCACCACGTTTAACGGCTTCTGGTGCTAGAGCTTTTGAAACGGACCCTCCTGCACTAAATAAAGCCAATTGAATTCCATCAAAAGAATCGGGAGTCGCTTCTTGAACAGTAAGCTCTTCCCCTTTGAACGTAAGTTTTTTACCGGCTGATCTTTTAGAAGATAACAATGTTAATGATGCAATCGGGAATTCCATTTTTGCTAGAGTTTGCAACATTTGTTCCCCTACTGCTCCTGTTGCTCCTACAATTGCTACGTGAAAACCTTGCTGTGTCATGTTAATAGTTCTCCCTTCCTTTTTTGAACAGATAATTATTTCATCTACTTTTACTATTATATACAAAATAGGCGTTGCCGTTAAGGGGTCACCTTAACGGCAAGCACAATAACTACCTCTTTATTTTAGCAACAGTTAGGAAGAATTGCATTACTCTTTATATCTTTCTATTAAAACTGGCTGTATTTGTTCCCCCTTCAAAGCATGTTCAACTGTGTCTGGAATCCTTGTCATATCAGCAACGAGAGAGTTTGGTTTTTTGAAAGGATGATCTTGCCCTAAAGGTACAAAATAAATATTTTTGGACGTCATCAATTTCATAATATTAACACCATTTAGTCCTAATGCATCATTTGTGGAAATGGCAACAACTACCGGTTTCCCTGTGCGCATTGTTGCTTTTGCCCCCATTAAAACTGGAGAGTCTGTTAACGCATTGGCAAATTTACTCGTTGAATTTCCTGTCATGGGAGCAATTATCATACAATCTAGCGGTGTTTTCGGGCCAAACGGTTCTGCCTTCACAATTGTATCGACAATTGGTTCAGGTGTTGCTTCTTGAATTTTATTTAACCAATAAGCTGCTTCTCCAAATTTCGAATCCGTTGTCTGTAAAGTATACGATACGAATGGAGTTACTCTCGCTCCTAGAGAAACAAGTTGTTCTATTTGTGGAACAACTTCATCATACGTACAATGTGACCCTGTCATGCCAAATCCAATATGTTTTCCTTTTAATGACATTACACGTTGCCTCCTTCACTTTCTTCCCATTGCTTTTGCAACAGTGTTGATAAAAGGCTACCAAGCTGAACTCCTGCCGTTTTAGGCGCAACTAACCCCGGTAACCCTGGTGTTAAGATCGCATGAACTGCTCTTTTTTCGGCAAATTCAAAGTCTGTTCCGCCTGGACTCGACGCAATATCAAGAATTAATACGTCATTTGCCATTCGTGAAATAATTTCCGATGTTATGACTCGAGCGGGAATTGTATTGATAATCGTATCCGCATCTTCTACAATATTTTTGAACTCTGATAAAGGGTATGGTTTCAATTTCATTTCATATGCCCTCGCTCGTAACGCGTCCTCATTTGCAATAACTTTTACGTTTGCCCCCAATCCCTCAAAAACCCTTGCAATGGTTTGCCCGACCCGCCCAAAGCCAGATACAATCACATTCGATCCGTGAATCGTCACATTCGTGTGTTGAATCGCCAGAAGAAGTGCTCCTTCAGCTGTTGGAATCGAATTATAGATTGCTAAATCATCTCTTTCCATTAACGTTATAATGTTTAATTCCGCTTTACCGGCCAACTCCTTTAATTCAGCATTGCAAATACCTGTGTAAATTTTCGTGTTTTTACGAACTTTCGCTAACCACGATTCATTAACATAAACTTCACTACTAGAAAAAACACTGTCTACTTCTTTGTTTTTTTTCATGCCATTTATAGGCAAAATAATGGCATCAATATTTTCAGCTTTTAATGCTTCAAACGAAGTCTTTTCTACTCCTAAAAACCCATCATCCAATTGATCGTATCCAATGAGATAAATTGTAGCATCTAATTTACCAAGTATTCGTATCACTTCTAACTGACGTAAATCTCCACCTATAATGACCACTTTCATACCTGTTAACAAAGAACCAATCTCCCCTCTCTGTAAAATTTGAAAGGGAATTAAAGAGCCCTGCGCTTCGCTCATCATATATTATGTAGGCCATAATATTTGGTGAATTGACTATTTAAATTTTTATTTACATTGTATTTCAAGGCAACGCAGAATGGGCTTTCTAGTTACCTTTTATCTTATTTCTATACCTATTGCGCTGCTTTTTGTCGTTATACAAATCAAAACTTCAACTAAAAAAGGCCCTGAACGGATTGTTCAAGGCCCAATAACATTTTGTTTATTTAACTTCAATAATAATCATATCTGCACCAATTTTTTTGATTTGGCTCCAATAGACAGTCACTTCTTTTTCTCGTTTACCTAAACCGAACCACTTCAACGTCGGAATAACGAAAGCATTAATTTGACCAGTTTTGTCATCGATGATTAAATCTGTTTGGCCTAATACACCTAATCTTTCTCCTTTGTGATAATCAATAATTTCTTTTTGACTAATATCACTTAAACGCATCTTTCGCACCACCCTCCACTTTATTACAAGCCTATGCCTTAGTGGTTAGGTGATATGCTCACTTTATTGTAACGATTTCGGCAATTGTCCTTCCGAGCTAATAAGTGTAAGGGAAAAGTCTTTATTAAAAATTTCTTCACTTGTCTGTTTGATATCATTCATTGTCACAGCGTCGATTGAATTCGTAATTTCATCAAGAGTTCTGTGTTTGCCAAGCAACAGCTCATTTTTACCATTTCGGCTCATTCTACTATTCGTACTCTCGAGCGCAAGCATAAGCCCGCCTTTTAATTGCTCTTTACCATTTCTCAATTCTTTTTCTGTTAAACCATTATCGCGAACGGACGCTATTGTATTCATAGTCACGTCAAACACTTCATCTAACTGCTCATGAGCAGATCCTGTGTAGATCGTTAACATTCCAGAATCCTTGAATGATGAATGATAGGAAAAAACAGAATAGGCTAACCCTCGATTCTCGCGGATTTCTTGGAACAATCTGCTACTCATGGAGCCACCTAAAGCATTGTTCATTAAAATTAGCGAATAAACACGATCATCGTCAATTGGATATCCGTCATAACCTAAGCATAAATGAGCTTGTTCCGTATCTTTTTTACGAACCATCTTTTCTGGAATAAATGCTGGTTTATCAAGTGAATTCTTCGACGTATTTCTTTCTAGTGAAGAGAATAACTCTTGAACATATTCAATATAATTTTCGTCCACATTACCACAAATAGAAATGACAACATTTTCAGCATGATAATATTGATCCATATAAGCAAATAAATCTTCAGGTGAAAACGAGGCCAGCGTTTGTTCTGTCCCTAATATTGGATAAGCTAACGGATGTTCACCGTAGCTCGCTTTACTTAACAAATCATGAACTAAATCATCGGGAGTGTCTTCATACATCTTGATCTCTTCTAAAACTACCCCTTTTTCTTTCTCCAACTCTTTCTTTTCAAAAGTCGAATTAAAATACATATCTGCTAGCACGTCTGCCGCATATTTCGCGTGTGTATCTAGCACTTTGGCATAGTAGCACGTGTACTCTTTTGAGGTAAGTGCATTAACGTGGCCCCCGATAGAGTCGAATGACTCTGCAATCTCTTGGGCTGTGCGATCTTTCGTCCCTTTAAAAAACATATGTTCAATAAAATGCGACATACCGTTTTCATTCTTTTTCTCAAAACGTGATCCAGTGCCGATCCAAATTCCGATAGATACCGATCTAACGGTGTGGTTTGGTTCAAACACGACACGTAAGCCATTATGATTAACAAAACGTTTGATCAAAATAAATCCTCCTACAATCTTTCATATAGTGTTATGGTGCCACTCGATTTTCGCTTAGCACATCTGACACTGTGCCTAGTTTTAAATCTTTTTGTTGAATACCATTGATCATTTGCTCTAGTCCATTTACCGAAGAGGCAGTGGGATGCATTAGAATAAGTGAACCAGGTTCAACTTTTGATACTACTTGGTCTGCCATTTGAGACGGATTCGGTTTTTTCCAATCTACCGTATCTACCGTCCATAATACAGTATACAAGTTAAATTCTCTAGCTATCTTTACTACTTGATCATGATAGCTGCCACTTGGCGGTGCAAACCACTTCGGTTCCACTTGAAGGGTTCCATCAATTATTTCGTTCGTTCTAAGGATCTCATCACGGATTCTCTCTCTCGATAATGTTTGCATATCTGGGTGAGAATAAGCATGATTTCCGATTTCATGACCCTCTTCTTTTATCATCATAGCAAGATTCGGGTTATTTTTCACCCATGAGCCATCAAGAAAGAACGTTGCTTTCACTTGGTGTTTATCCAAAACCTTCAGCATTTTCGGAATATATTCGTTTCCCCAAGCGACATTGATCATAAATCCAGCCATTCGTTTCTCTTTATTTCCACGATATATAGGATTTGTAGGCAAATCCTGTAATGTAACTTCAGGAGTAATTTCTTCCAAAACAAGTTGGTCTTGTTGGAATTCATCCTTTTCTTTCATATTTTCAAACGACTGTTGTACATCTACCCGTAAACCATTATATCCTGGAATTGCTTTCCATACAGGGTCTACTTTAGCGTCTATAGCTGCTTCATCATATTTTTGCTTTTGACGAAGGATTTCCATATATAAAGGATTTTCTTCTTTCATCACATCTTCTGCCTGTCCTTTTAATTCAATTATATAACTGTTCGTTATCGGATTTAATCCCGTTGATAACGTCATCATTACTAACAAAAATAACGTCCCCAGTTGAATGGTTACTCTTTTTAGCATATGTCAAACCTCCCTCAGTGTTAGAAATATGCATAAAAAGGACAAGGTAGAACACGGAATCAAACACTAAAAAGGTTATAATCACTTTGCATCGTCTTTAGGGTACCAATACAAATAAAGAAGCATATGATGAGATCATATGCTTCTTAGAGTTATTATTTTTTTTCATCTTCCAAAAGAACTTTGCGTGATAAGTTGACGCGTCCTTGATTATCAACTTCCGTTACTTTTACGAGTATTTCATCACCTAATGATACAACATCTTCGACTTTTCCAACTCGCTCTTTGGCAAGTTGAGAAATATGAACAAGTCCATCTTTTCCTTTGAAGATTTCAACAAAAGCACCAAATTTCTCAATTCGTTTCACTTTTCCTAAGTAAGTAGCTCCTACTTCGACTTCGCGAACGATATCTTCTATGGTTTTCTTCGCTTTGTTGTTCATCTCTTGATCTAATGAAGAAATATACACGATGCCGTCTTGCTCGATATCGATCTTCACACCAGTATCTTCAATGATTTGGTTAATGATTTTACCACTTGGTCCAATCACGTCGCGAATCTTGTCTGGGTGAATTTTCAACGTCAAGATTTTTGGAGCATAAGCATTAAGTTCTTTACGAGGTTCAGGAATAGCTGAAAGCATGTTTTCAAGAATAGCCAAACGACCTTCTCTTGCTTGCGATAATGCTTCTACTAGTACATCTTTATTGATTCCATCAATTTTAATGTCCATTTGAATCGCTGTTACACCTTTAGATGTTCCGGCAACTTTGAAGTCCATGTCCCCAAGAGCATCTTCCATACCTTGAATATCAGTTAAGACAGCTACATCATCTTCAAATTTCACTAAGCCCATCGCAATACCTGCAACAGGAGCTGTTAATGGAACCCCAGCGGCCATCATAGCTAATGTGCTTGCACAAATACTTGCTTGAGATGTAGAACCGTTTGATTCCAACACTTCGGATACAAGACGAATCGTATATGGGAAATCATTTTCGGAAGGCATTACTTTTTCAAGGGCACGCTCTCCTAAAGCACCATGTCCAATTTCTCGACGTCCCGGTCCACGGATAGGGCCTGTTTCCCCAACACTGAATAATGGAAAATTATAATGATGCATAAAACGCTTCGATTCTTCAATTCCAAGCCCGTCCAATACTTGAACATCACCTAGAGCACCTAACGTACAAACACTTAATGCTTGTGTTTGACCACGTGTAAAGAGTCCAGAACCGTGCGTACGTTGAAGAATATCAATTTCAGATGACAACGAGCGAATTTCGTCTTTTTTACGGCCATCTGGTCGAATGTTCTTTTGAGTGATTAATTTACGAACACTCTCTTTTAACAATTTATTAAGAACTTCTTTTGCATCTTTTGTGCGGTCATTTTCTTCGTCAGCATATTGTTCCAAAATTTCATCAAATACATCTTTAATAGCTTCTTCGCGAGCTACTTTTTCGACAATAGTTGCTGCTTGAATAATGCTAGCTTCTGCTTTTTCACGAATTTCTGCCTCAAGTTCTGCATCAATCGTAACAAGCTTCACTTCCATTTTTGTTTTTCCAGTTTTTTCAATAATCTCTTCTTGGAATGCAACAAGCTTTTTGATTTCATCATGACCATACATAATTGCATCAAGAATGATTTCTTCTGAAACCTCATTGGCTCCAGCTTCCACCATGTTAATCGCATCTTTTGTTCCTGCTACGATCAATTCAATATCACTTTTCTCCATTTGATCCGTGCTTGGGTTAATGAGAAATTCACCGTCAACTCGTCCAACAGTGACACCAGCAATAGGACCATCGAAAGGAATGTCAGAAATCGACAACGCGATAGATGAACCTAACATAGCTGTCATCTCTGGTGAACAATTTTGATCATTACTCATAACCATGCTAATCACTTGCACATCATTACGGAACCCATCTGGGAAAAGTGGGCGAACGGGTCTATCAATTAAACGGCTTGTTAAAACCGCATGATCACTTGGTCGTCCTTCACGTTTAATAAATCCACCTGGGATTTTACCAGCAGCATACTTTCTCTCCTCGTAGTTCACTGTTAGTGGGAAAAAAGGCAGATCTTTTGGTTCTTTAGAACCTGTTGCTGTTGATAAAACTGAAGTATCACCATAGCGAATCATCGCAGCACCGTTTGCTTGCTTGGCATATTTGCCAATTTCAACAGTCAGCGTGCGTCCAGCCCATTCCATAGAAAAAGTTTGTTTTTCTTCGTTCATGTTATCAATTGCTCCTCTCAATTTTAAAAATCCATTTTAATGTAAAATATTATTAGCTTTTTTTTATGTACTAAACCTGATGGATAGTCAGAAATGCATAAACAAAAGTATAAATGGCCTATATTTCTAATATTGTCTATTATGACCTTATTTAAACAAAGGTAATCATAACCAAATCCCTAGCTTTTCTATCATATCAGAAAAATTCAGGTTGCGAAATAGCCTATTTATTTCATGAACAGTTCTATCAAGTAAAAGAAAGGTCGGTTGCAGAAGCTTCTATGCCTTTCTTTTAACTATTTCTCTATTCAGATATTAAATGTAAGCATAAGAAAAAGCGGGAGAATCTCCCGCTTTCGAATTTATCGACGAAGACCAAGCTTATCGACAACTTGACGGTAACGAGTAACATCTTTATTACGTAAGTACGTAAGTAGGTTACGGCGTTGACCGACCATTTTTAAAAGTCCACGACGTGAATGGTGATCCTTTTTGTGTGTACGCAAATGTTCATTTAACGTAGTGATTTGCTCAGTAAGGACAGCTACCTGAACTTCAGGAGAACCAGTATCATTCTCATGCGTTCTATACTGTGCAATAATTTCATTCTTTCTTTCTTGAGTTAATGCCATCCTGTTCCACCTCCTTCTTCTTATATCCCCAATTGCTGAGCAAACGTTGGTGAATCGTATTGCCAAGCATTGGTTCCTAACAGTATTCATCATACTAGCTTTTATAGTATATTTCAAGTTTTTTTGATAATGGCCTGTAAAAGAAGACTTTTAGTAGTTAATAGCACTCATTTCTGACTCCGTCTTTAATAGAGCCTCTTGCTTGAGTTACATCTGTACTAATTTGTTGCTTTAATTCTTCGACTGAAGCAAATTTCTTCTCTCCACGTATTCGATTGTAAAAAGCAACAATGACCTCTTTTCCATATAGATCACTTTGAAAATCAAGTATATGAACTTCGATTGTTGGTTTCACCGGTGAATTATTATGAAATGTAGGTTTAAAACCAACGTTACAAACACCAGGGAGCCACTCACCATCTACTTGTATAAAGACCGTATAAACACCAATATCAGGAAAAACTGTACGTTCCACTGGGCTAATATTAGCAGTTGGAAAACCGATCGTTCTTCCTCGTTTTTCCCCATGTTCAACTAAGCCTTCGATTTGGAACATCCTACCTAAATACGTGTTTACCTTATCTATGTTACCTTTCGATAACGCTTTACGAATTTCTGTTGAACTAATTTTTTCTTCTCCGTTGGATATTTCTTTCACCGTTGTTTGTGTGAATTGTTTTCTAGAATGAAAAGGTAACGTCTCCATCGTGCCTTTGCCTAATCTACCATATGAGTAATCAAAACCAGCAACAACATGTTTTACATTCAAGTCGATTAAATACTCATCGACAAATTGTTGTGGAGAGAGGTCTGCAAAATGACGATCAAATGTAACGATAAATAAATAATCTATCCCTAATCCTTCCATCAACTTGATCTTTTCAGGTAAAGGGGATAAATATTGAATCTCCTCTTCATTTCTTAATACTTCTTTCGGATGAGGGAAAAAAGTCATGACAGCTGACTTCAGCCCTCTATCTTTCGCTTCCGTTTTAGCCACTTCAATTACTTTTTGATGTCCTCGATGAACTCCATCAAAAAAACCTAATGCTACTGCGGTAGGCGGTAGTTTTAACAGAGGACGAGGATGTTTTAATCGAACAATTTCCAAAGGTGCCACCTCATTTATGTCATTGCTTGTTCTGAATGGTTCGTATCATTTTTTCTGGTTTCATTTTCCCCTCGCGTTTTACATCTCTTTTATATAATGCGAGACATTCCCCATGTTGATTATACAAAGCCCATATGGATTCGTCTACAGTTGATTGTTCATCTGGGATTGATAAAATCGCTCCTTGTAAAATTCGTTCCTCCATATCTTTGTTTACTTCGATTACCGGAAACATGGATAACGCTTTTTCAATCGGGATAAGAAGGTGATCTTCTTCCTCTTTTACAACGGCCTCGTCCAACTGTTCAAATGTTATACAATCTTTTTGATGAAACTCCCCTGACGATTCTCGGATCAAATGAGACATATGAGCTGGAAAACCTAGTTTTTCTCCAATCGTTACAGAAAGCGTTCGAATATAGGTACCTTTGCTACAAACGGCGCGAAAGGAGAATGAAACAGTTCCATCTTGATTTTTCACAGGAGGTGACAAGAGGTCTAATTCAAAAATTGTAATCATTCTACTCGGTCGTTCTACTTCTTTACCTTCTCTAGCATACTCATATAATTTCTTCCCTTTCACTTTTACTGCAGAATACATAGGTGGGGTTTGTTCTAATGGGCCAATAAGGTTTGATAAGACTGTCTTGGCTTCGTCTTCAGTTATGACACGATCAACAGCAGATTCGTTAACCTTCTCACCTGATGCATCTTCTGTCGTTGTCGTAAAACCTAGCGTTACCTCACCAACGTAAGTTTTATCATTTGCTGTCAAATATTCGACAATTTTAGTTGCTCTTCCTAAACAAATTGGCAAAACGCCTTCCACATCAGGATCGAGTGTTCCCGTGTGCCCTGCTTTTTTTGTTCCAAACCTTCTGCCTACTTCTCTAACCGCTGTAAAAGACGTCATTCCTTTTGGTTTCCATAAAGGAAAAACTCCCATCAATTCTTGCTTCATCTTATGTATGCCTCCATTTTTACATAGCGAAAAGGGGATAGAAATCGCTCTATCCCCTTCAAATACTATTTATCATCTTTGTTAAGATTTCGAAGTAATTCATCAATACGATTACCTCGTTCTATACTTTCATCAAACGTAAATGAAAGTTCAGGGGTTTTTCGAAGCTGAATTCTTTTACCAATTTCAGAACGAATGAAACCATTTGCTGTTTCCAACGCTTGTAATGTCTTCTTTCTTTCATCCTCTTCACCATAAACCGTGATAAATGCTGTTGCTTGTTGTAAATCACCTGTAACGTCTACGGCAGTTACTGTAACAAACCCAATACGAGGATCTTTTAATTCACGTTGAATGATATCTGTTAATTCTTTTTTGATCTGTTCTCCAACGCGATTCGCTCGAACTTTACTCATTTTACGTCACTCCTATCCTAAGAAAAAGAGAAACTTAGCTTTTTTCCACTTGTGATGGGAAGCCATGGATCAACCTTATCTTGTCTTATCCTTAATCTACCCATACTGATTTAAACCAAAATGGGGAATTTCTTCAACGACAAACTCCAAAATTTGACTATAGCCATTCCCATGAAACCTGCGTTATTTCAAGCTCATGATATGTTTCTAACACGGATATTGCTCGTTGAAGTTCTTTTTCAACCTGCTTTTTATCAGATCCTACTGATACAATAGCCCATTCTGTTCGTTGCCAAACATCTTGATGATCGGTTTCAGCAATCGAGACATTTAAACGTTGTTTTATCCTCATGGCGACACTTTTCGTTGTAGAACGTTTTTCTTTTAACGATTGAGCATTGTAAATCTGTGCCTCCACTAAAATAAGAGCTAAAATCAACGCTTAATTTCCTCCATAATGTAAGCTTCAACGATATCTCCTTCTTTGACATCATTGTAGTTTTCAAGAGTAATACCACACTCATAATTTTTCGCTACTTCTTTCACATCGTCTTTAAATCTCTTCAAATCGCGGATGCCACCTTCAAATACGACAACACTATCACGAATTAATCTAACAGACGAATCACGAGTGATTTTGCCATCTGTTACATAAGAACCGGCAATGGACCCAATTTTAGAAACTTTGAATACTTGACGGATTTCCGCTTGCCCAATAACTTTTTCTTCATATTCTGGATCAAGCATTCCTTTCATCGCTGATTCTACTTCTTCAATTGCATCATAGATAACCCGGTGTAAACGAACTTCTACTTTTTCCACATCTGCTGTTCGTTTCGCATTCACATCAGGACGGACGTTGAAACCAATAATAATCGCATTTGATGCAGAAGCTAAGATAACATCTGATTCTGCAATCGCACCTACACCTGTGTGAATAATATTGACTTTCACACCTTCTACTTCAATTTTTTCCAATGAACCTTTCATCGCTTCAGCTGAACCTTGTACGTCCGCTTTAACAATGACATTGAGTTCTTTAATTTCACCTTGTTGAATCTGATCAAATAGATCATCAAGACTCACTGTAGACTTATCTTTTCGATCTGCTTCGCGTTGTTTTGTTGCTCGAGATTCCCCAATTTGACGGGCTTTCTTCTCATCTTTGAAGACTCGGAATTGATCTCCAGCTTGCGGTACTGCATTTAAACCAGTAATTTCAACTGGCATAGAAGGTCCTGCTGTTTTCACTTTACGACCAAGGTCATTAACCATCGCACGCACTTTACCAAAAGCACTTCCAACGACAATTGGATCTCCTACTTGAAGAGTACCTGCTTGAACTAACAGTGTCGCTACAGGTCCTCTTCCACGATCTAGCTCAGCTTCAACAACTGTCCCCATTGCTGATTTGTCAGGGTTTGCTTTTAACTCTTCTACTTCCGAAACGAGTAAAATCATTTCTAAGAGCTCATCAATTCCTGTTCCATTAAGGGCTGATACATTAACAAAGATCGTCTCTCCACCCCATGCTTCAGCAACTAATTCGTGCTCTGTTAATTCTTGCATAACACGATCAGGGTTTGCGCCTTCTTTATCAATTTTATTCACTGCAACAATGATCGGAACGCCTGCTGCTTTTGCGTGATTAATTGCTTCAACCGTCTGAGGCATGACACCATCATCCGCTGCAACAACAAGAATCGTTATATCTGTCACTTGAGCTCCACGTGCACGCATCGTAGTGAAAGCTGCGTGTCCTGGTGTATCTAAAAATGTGATTTTTTTATTGTTCTCTTCTACTTGATATGCACCAATATGCTGAGTAATACCACCCGCTTCTCCGGCAGTTACTTTTGTGTGACGAATCCCATCTAACAAAGTAGTTTTACCATGGTCTACGTGCCCCATGATCGTTACAACAGGTGATCGTTCTTGGAGAAGATCTGGATCGTCTTCTTCAATAATTGATTCAAATTCTGTTTCATCAATGATCACTTCTTCTTCCACTTCTACATCAAATTCTTCAGCAAGAATTGCAATCGTATCTTTATCAATTTCTTGGTTAATGGTTGCCATCACGCCAAGAAACATTAATTTCTTAATAATTTCAGAAGGCTCTTTGTTTAACTTTTCAGCAAATCCACCAACTGTAATAGGGGTAGTGTATGTTATTTTTCCAGGCATTTCTTTATTCACTTCATTTCTTTTTCCACCTGTAGAGACGGTTTTTTGATTTTGCAGTTTATTTTGTTGCTTATTTTTTTTGTTTTTACTCTTATCTGTGTTCGCACGCTTTTTAGACTCTTCTTCTTTTTTAGGACGTTTCTTAAATTTTTCAGTTGTTGATGGCTCTTCTACCGTTTTATCCGAAGGACGTTTTTTCGTTTTTTTAGCAGAATCGGAACTTGTTTTCGCTTGAGTTCCAGTTTTGTTTTGAAGTTTTTCAATTGTTTCATCAGTAATCACACTCATGTGATTCGTTACTTCTATTCCTAACTTCTCCAACTGATTGATGACCTCTTTACTCGTTGTATTATTCTCTTTGGCATATTCATAAATACGCATTTTCTTCATATACATTCCTCCTATAATCGTCACAATGACCGTCCGCAACGTCTGTTATCTATTTATCTCTTACTCCATTAGTGAGAGGAATTTATCTGCAAACCCTTTATCTAGGATGGCAACAGTGACTCGTTCTGCTTTTCCAATCGCCTGTCCAATCTCAAACCGATTATCTAAAACAACATATGGGATGTTGTAAAAAAGGCACTTATCTGTCATTTTTTTCATTGTGTTTTCTGAGGCATCTGCTGCAATGATAACAAGGTGAGCTTTTTTACTTTGAATTGCTTTGATGACTAATTCTTCCCCTGTAATGAGTTGTCTCGCTCTTTGCATTAGTCCTAATAGAGAACTCCAAGCTTGTTTGCTCATGATAAAGACCCTTTACTATGAAAATGTAGTAATTCTTCGTATATCGTATCGGGTACTTTCGTTTTTAAGTGACGCGATAAACTGTCTTTTTTTTGTGCATCTTTGATAACAGAAGCGTCGTTAGAAATGTATGCGCCACGTCCTGATTTTTTAGAAGAAGGGTCAACAAATACTTCTCCTTCAGGCGAACGGACGATTCTGATTAACTCTTTTTTAGGTTTCATATCTTGAGTTATCACGCATTTCCGCAGGGGTATTTTCTTTTTCACTGCCATGTCGCCCCCCTCCTTATTTCTCTTCTGTATCTTCTACATCAGCATAAACGTCTTCTTCATCCATTGAAACGTCTAAATCAAGGTCATCTTCTACAAATACCTGTTCTTCTTCAGGAGCATTCGGGTCATAAAGGCCAAGTTCTTCTGCATCTGTTTGACTTTTAATATCAATTTTCCACCCTGTAAGCTTTGCAGCTAACCGTGCATTTTGACCTCTCTTACCGATAGCAAGGGAAAGTTGATAGTCTGGCACAACAACTTGTGTCATCTTATCTTCAGCATTCACTTTTACTTGCAATACTTTTGAAGGACTTAACGCATTGGCTACATAAACTTTAGGATCTTCTGACCAGCGAACAATATCAATTTTTTCACCTTTTAGTTCATTAACTATTGTTTGAACCCGTTGTCCTCTTTGACCTACACACGAACCTACTGGATCCACTTCTGGATCTTCTGCATGAACGGAAATCTTTGATCGCTCGCCCGCTTCACGAGAAACGGATTTTATTTCAACCGTTCCATCATAGATTTCAGGAACTTCGAGTTCAAATAAACGTTTAAGGAGGCCAGGATGTGAACGAGAAATCATAATTTGTGGACCTTTTGTAGTCTTTTCCACTTTTGTAATAAATGCCTTAATTCGATCATTATGTTTATAGCTTTCATTTGGCATTTGCTCTCCAATTGGCATAAGGGCTTCGACTCTTCCAAGATCAACATAGATAAAACGGTGATCTTGTCGCTGGACAATCCCAGTCATGATATCTTCCTCACGGTCTATAAAATCAGAATAAATAATTCCTCGCTCCGCTTCTCTCACACGCTGGGTTACGACTTGTTTTGCCGTTTGAGCAGCAATTCGGCCAAAGTCTCTAGGTGTGACTTCAATTTCAACGATATCATCTACCTCATAAAGTGGATTGATCGACTTCGATTCTTCCAGAGAAATTTCTAGACGAGCATCAAACACCTCTTCTACAACTTCTTTTCTTGCAAAAACCCGAATCATTCCTGATTCACGGTCAATATCCACCCTTACATTTTGAGCTGAGTTAAAATTACGTTTGTACCCCGTAATTAACGCTTGTTCAATCGCCTCTAAAATTATTTCTTTGTCAATACCTTTATCTTTCTCAATGGTTGCTAACGCATCCATAAATTCGCTATTCATGGAGTTTCGTTCCCCCTTTCGTATTTAAAAAACAATTGCTAATCTTGCTTTTGCCACTTTGTCATAAGGAATTGACTTTGTGACTACTCTCGTTTTCACTTTGGTTTCAATTGTTAACGTCGTTCCATCAAAATCAGTAAGTTTTCCTTCAAAAGCTTTTTCTCCATCGATTGGAGCATACGTGGTTACGTGAACATTTTTTCCTACCGCACTGTAAACGTCCTTTTCTTTCTTCAAAGGGCGTTCTGCGCCTGGTGAAGATACCTCTAAATAATAGGCTTGTTCAATCGGATCATGATTGTCTAATGCTTCACTTAACTTTTCACTTACAGAAGCACAATCATCTAAATCTACACCTTGATCATCTTGATCTCGATCTATATAAACACGTAAATACCAATTATGTCCTTCTTTTTTAAATTCAACATCGACTAGCTCCAATGATAAATCTTCTACTATTGGAATCGCAAGCCGTTCCACTCTTTCTTGCACATTGTCTGACATACTGAACCTCCTTTTCACCTAGAAATACTTCGTTTCATTGCATTATTGTTGTCATATTTCCTTGTTATGGAAAACCATTAAGTGCAAAGAAAAGAGTGGGTTTCCCCACTCTTTTTGCAACCGATATAATCTTAGTCCTTCCCTAATATACCACATACACAAGTGCCTTGCAAACAGGCTTGTCATGTTTGGAATGGATTAAAACAGTGACAGTTGATTTGTATCTGGCATACCTTCTAAACATCCGTGGTCGTCTAGATTCTCTAACACAGTTTTCGTGATTTTGCTTCGTTCTCGTAAATCTTGTTTTGACAAGAATTCTCCACCCTCTCTTGCATTTTCCACATTGATGGCAGCATTCGTTCCTACTCCTGTTAATGCATTAAATGGGGGAATTAATGAATCTCCGTCAACAAGAAATTCTGACGCTTTGGAACGATACAAGTCAACCTTTTGGAATGAAAAACCTCTTTCACACATCTCAAGAGAAAGTTCAAGTACAGTCACTAAACTTTTTTCTTTCGGTGTCGCTTCAAGGCCTTTGCTATAAATTTCTTCGATACGCTTTCTAATCGTTGCGGCTCCTCTTGTCATCGTTTCTAGTTCGAAATCATCTGCTCGCACTGTGAAGTAAGCTGCATAGAACAAAATTGGGTGATGAACTTTGAAGTAAGCAATGCGAATAGCCATTAAAACATAAGCAGCCGCGTGGGCTTTCGGGAACATATACTTAATTTTCAAACACGATCCGATATACCAATCTGGAACGCCGTGTTTTTTCATTTCTTCAACCCATTCTTCTTGCAATCCTTTTCCTTTACGAACAAATTCCATAATTTTAAAAGCTAATGAGTGCTCAACGCCTTTATAAATAAGGTAAACCATAATGTCATCACGACAACCAATCACGTCTTTTAATACACACGTCCCGTTAGCAATTAAATCTGCCGCATTGTTAAGCCATACATCTGACCCGTGAGAAAGTCCGGAAATCTGAACTAATTCACTAAACGTGTTTGGTTTCGTTTCTTCAAGCATCTGCCGTACAAATCTCGTACCGAATTCAGGAATTCCATATGTGCCTGTTTTACACATAATCTGTTCTTCTGTTACCCCTAATGCTTCTGTCCCTCCGAATAGCTTAAATACTTCCGCATCATCCACCGGGATATCTTTAGGATCGATGCCACTTAAATCTTGTAGCATTCGAATCACCGTTGGATCATCATGTCCGAGAATATCTAATTTTAGTAAATTATCATGAATCGAGTGGAAATCGAAATGCGTCGTTTTCCATTTTGACTCCCGGTCATCTGCTGGATATTGAATCGGTGAGAAATCGTAAATATCTAAATGATCCGGCACAACAATGATTCCACCTGGGTGTTGACCGGTTGTACGTTTCACACCTGTACAACCTGAAACAAGTCTGTCAATTTCAGCCCCTCTAAATTGAGCGTTTTCGTCTCCTTCATGACCTTTTACATAACCGTAAGCTGTCTTTTCAGCAACAGTACCGATTGTTCCTGCTTTATACACATAATCTTCACCGAAAAGCTCTTTCGTGTAATTATGGGCAATCGCTTGATAATCACCAGAAAAGTTCAAATCAATATCAGGAACTTTATCACCTTTAAACCCTAAAAACGTTTCGAACGGAATGTCATGACCATCTTTATTGTATTCCGTTCCACATTTCTCACAGTTTTTATCCGGTAAGTCAAAACCCGAACCAACAGATCCATCATTGAAAAAATAGGAGTGATGGCAACTTGGACATACGTAGTGAGGCGGTAAAGGGTTAACTTCGGTTATTTCCGTCATCGTTGCAACAAAACTTGAACCTACGGAACCACGGGAACCAACTAAATAGCCATCTTCTAATGATTTTTTAACTAGTTTTTGCGAGATTAAATAGATAACAGAAAATCCGTTATTAATAATACTAGTTAACTCTTTTTCCAATCGGTCTGTCACTAGTTTAGGAAGGTCGTCTCCGTAAATACTTCTGGCTCGGTTATAACACATCTCTCGCATTTCTTCGTCTGCTCCTTCAATGTGAGGAGTAAACAAATCATCAGGAATTGGTTTGATGTCATCGATTTCATCAGCAATCGCTTGTGAATTAGTTACAACAATTTCTTTTGCTTTCTCTTCCGGCAAAAACGAAAAGCATTCAAGCATTTCATTCGTTGTTCTGAAATGAACTTGAGGAAGCGTCTGTTTATTAAGTGGATTAGCTCCACCTTGAGAAGCAATTAAGATTTTTCGATAAATATGATCCTCTGGATGTAAATAATGAACATTTCCTGTCGCTACTACCGTTTTGCCTAAATTATCACCGATTTTGATAACATTTTTGATCATATCTTTTAATGCAAGCTCATCTCTTACAATCTCTTTTTCAATTAAATGGGCATAGTTCGCAGGAGGTTGAACTTCTAAGTAGTCGTAAAACTCTGCGATTTGTTCCACTTCTTCCGGTGACTTCTGCATAAGTGCATCAAACACTTCCCCTTTGTCACACGCAGAACCAATGAACAGCCCTTCTCTATGTTTCGTTAAAACAGACCTTGGGATTCTCGGCACTCGATAAAAATAATCAATATGAGACATGGACACTAATTTATATAAGTTTTTTAAACCGACTTTTGTTTTTGCATATATAATACAGTGATTCGGTCTCTGTTTTTTATAATCATCCGAGGTCGATTGTTCATTTAACGCTAAATGTGTATAAATCTCTTTTTCATTCGCATCTTTGACCATTTTCCAAAGGAGATGCCCTGTTGCTTCCGCATCGTAAATCGCTCTGTGGTGTGCGACCAGTTCAATATTAAACTTTTTACATAGTGTATTTAAACGATGGTTTTTAAAGTGTGGATACAACAACCGTCCTAACTCCAACGTATCAATGACCGGATTGGGAACTTTCTCATACCCAATTCTCTGATATCCAGCATTTAAAAAGGCCATGTCAAAGCTGGCGTTATGCGCGACGAGAATATCGTCTCCCATCCATTCATGGAAATCACATAATACTTTGTCCACTTCAGGTGCAGTTTCGACCATATCATCTGTAATCCCTGTTAAATCGATAATTAGGGGACTTAACTTTTCGTGCGGGTTAGCAAACGATTCAAATTTATCAATTACTTCGCCGTCTTTTATTTTTACGGCAGCAAGTTCAATGATCGTGTTATATACTGCGGAAAGACCCGTTGTTTCCACATCAAAAACAACATACGTGTCGTCCATAAGTTGTCGATCTGCTGGATTATAGGCAATCGGTACACCATCGTTTACGAGATTTGCTTCGACTCCGTAAAGAATTTTTACACCGTGTTTTGATCCTGCTCCATACGCTTCTGGAAAGGACTGTAAGACAGAGTGGTCCGTAATTCCGATAGCTTTATGGCCCCAGTCTTTTGCTTGCTTCACGTAAGAGCTCATTGATGAGACTGCATCCATTTGACTCATCGGAGAATGTAGATGAAGTTCTACTCGTTTTTCGTCTTCTGATGCTGTATCTTGCTTTAGAGTTGGTGTCATTTGTTGAACATCTTTCGCCATCATTGTTAAATCGCGAATAAACGTATCGTGTTGAACACTTCCGCGAACTTTCAACCACATACCTTCCTTGATTGCTTCTAGCATTGGAACATCTTCTTTATCGTTAGAAAATCGCTTCACTAAAATGGAATCGGTATAGTCAGTGATCTTAAAAGTAAGCAAGGATCGACCACTTTTCAATTCTCTAGTTTCTGCATGAAAGACATACCCTTGAATCGTGATAGAACGCTCTTCTTCTACAATCGTTTCGATCGGTTTTGGTTGATCTTTGATTGCCACTCCGATAGATACTGGACCGTTCGGCATATCTTTTGCTTTCTCTTGCTGTTTTTGTTTCTCAATCATCGCTTCTACGACTTTCGTTTGGTCTTCTTCTTTTTTCTGCTCAACAAATTTTTCAATTGCTTCTTTCGATTCTTTTACCTCTGTTTCTAATTGTAAGGTGCCAAATCCGACGTCAATAAAAAGCTTTTGTAGAGGTTCAAACACACGCCTTTGTATCATCTGTGCTTCCGTATCATTTAGAACAGCAATAACGACTTTGTTCCCTGTTACTGCAGGAACTTGTTCTTGTAAACGGTGGATTAACCCATTTGTTGCACTTCTTAATTTTTCTACGAAGTATGGCCAATAACTCGACAAATGCTTTTCTAGCTCTACGTTATTTTCGTATCGAATCGTTACATCCACTTCCGCAATGTGCTTTAACCCTTGTACGATTCTACTATGGAATAATTCAAATGCTTGAAAAGAAAGAACAGAAGGTAAAACAAATTGAAAATGCCACTTTTTTTGTTTCGTATAAACCTCAAGTTTTTCTATGTATGAACCTTGCAAATGATTTGAAATTAAGTCGCCAGGCATGACTACTTGCTCCATTAATAACTGAAACCGTTCTTGCCTAATTTGTATGTCTTCACTCATTGCTTTCCTCCTCAGAATAACCTAAGAGATTACTAAATAGGAGATGGTACCCCCGCACCTAACGTGAAAAGGGTACCACCAATATTAACCTACATATTTCTCAATTGTTTGTTGAAGATCATCTTTATGCACTTCAAACAGTTCTCCTGTTTTCCTTACTTTTACTTCTACAATGCCTTCACTTGCCTTTTTACCGACTGTTACTCGTAAAGGTAAACCGTATAAATCAGCATCTTTAAATTTCACGCCTGGTCGTTCCGCTCGATCATCGAACAACACATCGTATCTTTTATCATTTAAGGAGTCATACAATGCTTCAGCCAATTCCCGTTGGTCGTCTTGCTTTATATTCACTGGAATAAGATGAACGTGGAATGGTGTCACACTTAATGGCCAAACGATACCGTCATCGTCATGATGTTCTTCAATAATTGCCGCAACGGTTCTAGATACACCAATACCGTAAGACCCCATAACCATCGGT
This sequence comes from Salipaludibacillus daqingensis, assembly GCF_029891575.1. Classification (GTDB taxonomy): domain Bacteria; phylum Bacillota; class Bacilli; order Bacillales; family Salisediminibacteriaceae; genus Salipaludibacillus; species Salipaludibacillus daqingensis. The sequence continues at coordinate 142,146 of NZ_JARZHF010000002.1, forward strand.
TTTGCTTTTCCTTGATCATTTAAGAATGTAGCACCTAATGCTTCACTATATTTGGTACCAAGTTTGAATACATGCCCTACTTCAATGCCTTCTTTAAACTGAATCATTCCTTGCCCATCAGGGGATGGATCTCCTATTTGAATATTTCTCAAATCTCCATAAGTAGAAACGGTAAAATCTCGATCAGGATTCACATTTTTCATATGTTTATCTTTTTCATTTGCGCCACAAACGGCATTGACCATCACTTTTACTGCATGATCGGCGACAACAGTGACTTCTTTATTTACTCCAATTGGTCCTAAAAATCCAGCTTCACTTTGAAGCGTTTGTTTTGTTTCTTCTTCACTAGCTAATTCAACAATTTCAGCATCAAAATGATGTTTAATTTTAACGTCATTCACTTCATGATCTCCACGAACCAAAGCGAGAACTGGTTTTTCGTCTACAATAAATAGCATAGATTTAATACAATCAGAAGGTGCAACAGAAAGAAAAGTTGAAACTTCTTCAATTGTTTTTGCTCCCGGTGTATCGATCGTTTCTAACTCTGCTTGTTCTTCATCCGATGTTTCATATGTAACGTTCACTGGAGCAATTTCAATGTTAGCTGCAAAATCTGACTTATCTGAGTATGCTATCGTATCTTCTCCAACATTTGAAAGAACCATGAATTCATGAGTATCTTTTCCTCCCATTGCTCCTGAATCAGCTTCAACTGCTCTGAAATTCAAGTCACAACGTGTGAAAACTTTCGTGTAAGCATCAAACATTTTTTGGTAACTTTCATCAAGTCCTTCAAAATCTTGATCAAACGAATAAGCATCTTTCATCAAAAATTCTCGTCCGCGAAGAACACCAAAACGAGGTCTTCTTTCGTCACGAAATTTTGTTTGAATTTGATAAAGCGTCATCGGTAGTTTTTTATAAGATCTAATATCGTCTCTTACAATCGTTGTGATCACTTCTTCATGAGTTGGTCCAAGAGCAAACTCTCGTTGGTGACGATCTTTAAAACGCATTAATTCTGGTCCGTAAGCATCCCAACGTCCTGATTCTTGCCATAGTTCTGCTGGTTGAATCGACGGCATGAGCATCTCTTGTGCTCCGGATCGATTCATTTCATCACGGATAATGTTCTCGACTTTTTGCAACACTTTCAATCCAAGAGGTAGGAAAGAATAAACGCCAGACGTACTTTGGCGAATTAAGCCTGCTCTTAACATTAATTGATGACTTTTCACATCTGCATCACTAGGAATATCTCGTAACGTTGGTGCTAAATAAGTATTTTGTCTCAATCTAAAGCCACCTCTACTTTCCATATTTTCTACCTTGAAAATAAACACACACATAGCAGAGAGAGTTCCAGCTATTTGCCCTCCTTTACCACGGAGGAAAGGAATCGGCAAGCCAATGCACGTCCTATTTCAATTACTAGGACGTGCTATTTTCACCGTTGAAGTCTCATTCCCTACTTTTACATAAAACTAAAATTATAAGAAAAATTTATTAATATCGTTCCATGTCACAACGAGCATTAATAACATTAATAAAGCAAATCCTACAAAGTGCACTATCCCTTCTTTTTGCGGATCAATTGGTTTTCCCCGAATGGCTTCTAATCCAATAAATATCAACCGTCCTCCATCTAATGCTGGAAGTGGAAGAAGGTTAATGATACCTAGGTTTACACTTAAGATAGCAGCCCATTGGAATAACACTAGAATTCCCATTGCTGCCACTTCTCCTGTGTAGTTATAAATGCCAACCGGACCGGCGAGATGATCTAAACTAAACTGTCCAGTGATCAACATACCTAGAGCTTCAATAATGAGCACCGTATATTCATATGTTTGCGTGAATCCAAACATAATTGCCCCACTAACACTTTTCTCCATTGGTGCTGTTACACCAATGACGCCTTGTTCTTCTTCTTCAGGGCCCATTCTTTCTTGGGTTGTCATGGCAACATCAAATTGTTCCCCATCACGCTCCACTTCGAAATCTAGAGTTTCGCTTGGGTGACTTTGAATGATCGATGTCATCTCTAGCCAAGAATCCACTTGTTCTCCGTCTATGGAGATGATTCTGTCACCACTTTCAAGACCCGCTTCAATAGCAACGCCATCGTCTGTGACATCACCAACTACAGGCTCATCTGTTGGCATTCCGGCGATCATTCCATAAGCCATCAATACGACAACAGCTAAAACAAAGTTCATTAATGGACCAGCGAAAATAGCCAACGCCCTCTGTCCAACCGTTTTTGACCCAAATTGACGATTATAGGGTGCGATTTGCGTTGCTAGTTCATCATACACGTACTCTGCTTCGTCATCTATTTCATACCGCACAAGTTCTTCTTGATCATCTACATACCCTTTAACAAACAAGTCATGTTCTAAATCAATTTTTTCTACTTGGATAATTTTAATATTTTGATGTTTAGACTTGTTATTGATAATCATTCGACTTACTTTTCCTGCATCATTGAAAAGGAGACCAATTTCATATCCTGGTTTTATTTGAACCATTTCCGGATCTTCTCCGGCCATTCGTACAAATCCACCCAGCGGAAGTAAACGAATTGTATAGACCGTTTCATTGCGTTTAAAAGAGAAAATTTTAGGTCCAAAACCTATCGCAAACTCACGGCACAAAATGCCTGCGCGTTTCGCAAATACTAAATGTCCCCACTCATGAATAAAAACAAGTAAACCAAAAATAACTATAACCGCTATTAGCGTATTCATTCTTTTCCCACACCCTTTATTAATGGCTTTGTTAAAAACAGTTGTTGATAGTAATTAAACCGACAGGGCGAGATCCAAATTTCATCAGATGAAGATTTGGCGTACCACAACAAAATTCCATAACTAAGCCTAATTTATATTTGATAATACACGATGGCGGGTCTCTTCATCAATAAAAATGATATCTTCTAAAGACGGTTCTGTTATAGGGGAGTGTGCTTGCAAAGCCCTATCTACAACATCTTCAATTTCCAAAAATGAGATTTTCCGAGCTAAGAAAAGAGCTACAGCTACTTCATTCGCTGCATTTAATACTGTCGGCGTAATCCCACCTTGTTTCCCTGCTTGGAAAGCCATATCAAGGCATTTAAAGCGGTCATAATCCATTTTCTCAAAATGAAGTGCGCCAACTTCCCATAATTTTAACCTGTCTCCGCCCTTTAAATCAAGCCTGTTCGGTTCTGAAAGAGCATATTGAATTGGCACTCTCATATCTGGTGTCCCTAAATGAGCAAGTACACTACCGTCAATGTATTCAACCATAGAGTGAATCATACTTTCTTTATGAAGAATGACCTCAATTTTTTCATAAGGCATCTGGAACAACCATTTTGCTTCAATGACTTCTAACCCTTTATTCATCATTGTAGCTGAATCAATCGTAATTTTAGCTCCCATTTGCCAGTTTGGATGCTTCAATGCATCATCTACACTAACACCTTTTAACTGTTCACGAGAATAATCACGAAAACTACCACCAGAGGCGGTTAAAATTAATTTAGAGACTTCTGACTGAGTATTTCCATGTAAACACTGATAAATAGCAGAATGCTCACTATCAACTGGAATTAATCGAACACCTTTTTTACGACTCAATTCGGTTACGATATGCCCTGCTGTGACAAGCGTTTCTTTATTTGCAATAGCAATATCTTTGCCCGCTTCTATCGCTTTTAACGTTGGTTCAAGTCCAATTCTTCCCATCACAGCATTTACAAGAATTTCTGATTCACCATATGTTGCAACTTCAATAATTCCTTCTTTTCCATTTAATACAATAGCGGAATATGTGAGCTGGCTTTTAACTTTTTCCGCTGCTTCTTTTGTTGAACAACTAATGATCTTTGGACGAAATTCTTCGACTTGATTCATCCCAATATCGACATTATTTCCAAAGCTTAAACCTTCTAATTGAAATTGATCACGGTGAGAACGAATCACATCTAATGTTTGAACGCCTATGGAACCAGTGGAACCAATAAGGTTAATTTTTTTCATATTATTAACTCCTCGCTATCATTGGTACTATTACTAGTAACTCGTTTATTATTACAGGCTATTGAGAAATGCCCTTACAAAAATCCGAGTAAATAAATAATTGGCATCACAAATATAAGACTATCAAATCGATCTAAAATACCACCATGCCCCGGTAAAACTTGTCCAGAATCTTTCACTGCATAATGTCGTTTAAAAGCAGATTCTACTAAGTCGCCTAACTGTCCTGTTAGTGATACAGCAAGCATGAATAGGACTGTCATTACCCAAGATGCAAATACAGGCACAAAGAAGGTATACACACTTCCAATAATAAGGGCTAATAGCGTACCCCCTAAAGAACCTTCAATTGTTTTTTTAGGACTTATTTCAGGCCATAACTTGCGTTTTCCAAATCGTCTACCTGCAAAATAAGCCCCAGAGTCCGTAGCCCATACTAAAATAAGAATAAAGATAATTAACGATAATCCATTGTCCAAAAATCGTGCGTACATAAAGTAATGAAAACCTAACCCTACGTATACAGAAGCTAAAATGACAAATCCTGCATCATCGAATGTAAAGGCATTTTTCGTAATAACCGTCAATGCTAATAAAACGACAATTAACAACAGAAAAGTCTCTAACCTCTCTAAATGAATCCATTCAAATGAGATATAATTCTCTGGAAGGAGAAGTAGCCACATGAAAAGCATTCCCATAGCTCCACTTAATGAGAAGGCTGATATTTGCTTCATTCTTAACAATTCCCACATCGCTATGGTTGCTAAGGCTATCATAAGGAGGGTAAATGGAATATTCCCTAGTACAATTAATGTAATAAACCCCGCTCCTGCAATAATTCCTGTTATTACTCTTTGCTTCAAAGTCCTAACTCCTCTCTAAACGCCGCCATACCTTCGTTGCCTATTTTGATAAACTCGAACGGCTTCAATAAAATGCTCTCTAGAAAAATCTGGCCAAAGTACATCTGTAAACCAAAATTCTGAGTAAGCCAGTTGCCATAGCATAAAATTACTTAAACGTATTTCACCGCTCGTTCGTATAAGTAGATCTGGATCATTTAGATTTGCTGTCATTAAATGGTCGGATAATACAGATTCAGAAATTTCATTTATATCCATCTCTCCAGCTTCAATTTCTTTATATAAAGACTTAATTCCATCTATAATCTCTGATCTACTTCCATAATTCAAAGCGAAATTTAAAATAAGTCCATTGTTTTCTTTTGTAGCCTCTACCGCTTTGTTTACTGCTCGTTTTGTGTACTCAGGAAGATTTTCGCGCTCTCCTGTAATTCTAACGACGACATTTTCTTCAATAAGTTTTGGCAATTCCACATTTAAAAAGCGCTCAGGTAGTCGCATTAAAAAGTCTACTTCTGTTTTTGGTCGTTTCCAGTTTTCTGTCGAAAATGCATAAAGGGTGAGGACTTCCACACCGATTTCATTTGACGTACTTACAATTTCTCGAATCACATTCATCCCTTCACGGTGACCTGCGACTCTCGGCAAGCCTCTTTTTTTTGCCCAGCGACCATTCCCATCCATGATGATTGCAATGTGCTTGGGGATGTTCTCGCTTGAAAAATCGAGACTTTTTTCCTTATCAACTTGTTCACTTTTTTTTCTACCCATAAGTTTATTAAGCATAATTTTCCCCCAGGATGTTCAGATGACTGAATATGTTTTGAATAGTGATTCTATTACTTACATACGTTTTTATGTATAAAGGTTTACTCTTTATTCTATCACGAACCTAACAAAGGTATAAGATAGAAATCTTTTTTTCATAAAATCCTTTTTAAAACTTCTATTTATATACTCCTTATTGCTTGATACATCAAGCATTAGCGACATGATGAAAAATATACAGTATAAAAGGCCCCCCCAATAAAGAGAGGCCTTTTAATTATGATCATTGCATTGAATGACTGTCAGGAACATTCGCTCCTTTAAATCTCGCGAATTTCTTCTTCTTTCGTTTTAGCAATATCATCAATAGATTTGATCATCGTATCCGTAAGTTTCTGGACGTCATCTTGCTCACGTCGAAGCTCATCTTCAGTAATATCTCCGTCTTTTTGTGATTTTTTCAATTCATCATTTGCATCTCGGCGAACATTTCTTACTGCTACTTTTGCCTCTTCAGCATATCGTCCAACTAACTTGGCTAATTCATTTCTTCGTTCTTCCGTCAAGGCTGGAATCGTAATACGAATAATGTTGCCATCACTTGTAGGGGTTAGACCAAGATCCGCCTTTTGAATCGCTTTTTCAATATCAGAAATGGAAGATTTATCAAATGGTTGAATGAGTAACATTCTACCTTCAGGAACAGTGATGGAAGATAGTTGGTTCAATGGAGTCATCATGCCATAATATTCGACTTGGATTTTGTCTAAAATAGACGGGTTCGCTCGACCTGCTCTTAGTGTACCGAGTTCTCTTTTGTAAGATTCTATCGATTTAGTCATCTTATCTTTTGCTTGCTTCAATACATCACTAGCCATTATTGTTTCCCCCTTATAATTGTTCCAATATCATCACCTAGGACAGCTTTTTTAATGTTGCCATTCTCGGAGATGGAGAAGACGATCAGTGGAATATCATTATCCATACAAAGAGATGATGCAGTGGAATCCATCACACCTAGTCCATCTTTTAGTAAATCTAAATATGTTAGTCTTTCATACTTAATTGCCGTTTTATCGATAGATGGATCAGCATTATAAACACCATCCACTTTGTTTTTAGCCATTAAAATGACATCAGCTTCGATTTCAGCTGCCCTTAGCGCTGCTGTCGTATCTGTGGAGAAGTAAGGGTTACCTGTTCCCGCCGCAAAGATAACGACTCGCTTTTTTTCTAAATGACGGATCGCTCTTCTTCGTATGTATGGTTCTGCAACTTGTCTCATTTCGATCGACGTTTGAACTCTTGTTTGTACACCTGCATTCTCTAAACTATCTTGTAAAGCAAGTGAGTTCATAACAGTTGCAAGCATTCCCATGTAGTCTGCTGTTGCTCGATCCATCCCTTTCGCGCTACCTGCAATTCCACGCCAAATATTACCGCCACCAACAATAATGGCTACTTCTACATCCAAAGCGATGATCTCTTTGATCTGATTTGCAATAGACTGAAGCATGGCTGAATCAATTCCAAACCCTTGCTCACCCGCTAATGCTTCACCACTTAATTTCAAAACAATACGGTTGTACTTTGGCTCCTCCATAATACCCTCCAGTTTCAAATTGCTATTCGTCATGGTGATTACTCTCCGTTTTCAAAAAAACTTTTCGGAAAAAGGGACACTATGTGCCCCTCCTAAAATAATCATTATTTTTTTACTTGAGACATAACTTCTTCTGCAAAGTTATCTTCTCTCTTTTCCATACCTTCTCCAACTTCATAACGATAAAAAGTTTTGATTTCTGCTCCTTTAGAAGCAACAAATTTCCCAACTTTTTGATCGCTATCTTTAACGAAAGCTTGCTCATTTAAGCAAACCTCTTCGAAGAATTTACCAAGACGACCTTCAACCATCTTATCAACAATCTTCTCTGGTTTTCCTTCATTCATTGCTTGTTGCTTAAGTACTTCACGCTCACGATTAACTTCTTCTTCATTCACTTCTTCACGGCGAACATACTTCGGATTAAGCGCAGCAGCATGCATTGCTACATCTTTAGCTAGTTGCTCATCTGTTGTACCTGTGAGTACTGATAACACTCCAATACGACCACCCATGTGAATATAAGCACCAAATGCTTCATTTTCTCCGCTTTCTAAAACAGCAAAGCGACGAAGGGAGATTTTCTCTCCAATTTTTCCGATTTGTGCATTAATGAAACCTTGAAGCGTATCATCACTACCTTCAAATGTTTGTTCAAGAGCTTCTTCTACTGTTGCAGGTTTATGGTTTAGAATATGTTTTGCGATTTGATCAACCATGTTGATGAAATTTTCATTTTTGGAAACAAAATCTGTTTCTGAGTTAATTTCAACAATAGCTGCTTGATTTCCTTCTGTTACAATATGAGCTAGACCTTCAGCAGCTACACGGTCAGCTTTTTTAGCTGCTTTAGCAATCCCTTTTTCTCGTAGAAAATCAATTGCGTTATCCATGTCTCCGTCTGTTTCAGTTAATGCTTTTTTGCAGTCCATCATACCTGCACCTGTTTTTTCACGTAATTCTTTAACCATCTTAGCTGAAATTGCCATAAGTAATTCCTCCTTGAGTTAGATCAAATAATCTTTACGTTTTTTAAAAAAAGGGTGATAAAGGGTCAAGCCCTCTATCACCCTTTTGGACGAACATTTTAAGCAGTTTCATCTTCGCCTTGATTAGCTTCAATGATGGCATCTGCCATTTTTGCTGTCAATAAGCGAACTGCACGAATTGCATCATCGTTACCTGGGATGACATAGTCAATCTCATCAGGATCACAGTTCGTATCCACAATACCAACGATTGGGATATTCAATTTATGTGCTTCAGCTACTGCGATACGCTCTTTACGAGGATCGATAATAAATAAAGCATCTGGTAGACGGTCCATGTCTTTAATTCCACCTAGGAATTTTTTAAGACGGTCTAATTCTTTGTTAAGAAGTCCAACTTCTTTTTTAGGAAGAACGTCAAATGTTCCATCTTCTTCCATTTTTTCGATTTGAACTAAACGTGCAATACGCTTACGAATAGTATCGAAGTTTGTTAATGTTCCACCTAACCAACGTTGATTGATGTAGTACATACCACAACGCTCAGCTTCTTCTTTAACAGAATCTTGAGCTTGCTTTTTTGTACCAACAAATAACATTGTACCACCTTGCCCTGCTAAATCTCGAACAAAGTTAAATGCTTCATCAACCTTCTTGACCGTCTTCTGTAGGTCAATAATGTAAATACCGTTTCTTTCTGTGAAAATGTAGCGATCCATTTTAGGGTTCCATCGACGTGTTTGATGTCCGAAATGTACCCCTGCTTCTAATAGTTGTTTCATGGAAATCACTGCCATTCCACTCACCTCCTCTGGTTTTTTGATCCTCCGCTTTGCGTCACCTTTTAACAAGACTTTTAGTAAGCACCTTTGTTAAAATCTGCAAGCGTGTGTAGTAACACCGAGAAATAATATACCATAATCTACCCTCGATGACAAGTCATGTCGAATATTTATTTATAAAACTTCAAAAGAAGTTCTACCTCTCCGGCTCCCATTTGTAACCTTTTTGCTATTTCCTTTTGAGAATAACCTTGTTTGCTTAAGGAAAGCACATTAGCTGTGTTAGATGAATCAAACTTTATATTGTTATTTTCATCTGGAGTCGGCGGCGAATAGTCATCGTAATCCGTACCTTCCTCTGTACCAAACTCATTTTTTTCTATTGAATCAAGATCGGAATAGTAGCTATTCCTGTTCGGACTTATCGATTTTGGGTCATGCAACGAGACGTCTTCATGCTCTTTATCATTCGACGGTTGCGGTACGTTTGTAGGAGACATCTTTTTCATTCTTCGGACGAGTCGTTCATTATTTTCTTTCATTTCTGATGTATACGATACGAGTAGATCTTCTATTTCTCTAATCGTTTTGTCTTGATCAAGTGGTTTTTGATTTTCCATCCGTTGATAAAGAAGGATAATGACAAAAAAACTGACTAAATGTAACACTAAACTAATAATAATTAAATATACCATGTTGTACTCCTTTTACCATGACGCGTCAAAACGAATCCCTTTATAAGGGTGCTTCACTAACTCTATTTCATCATATATTATATTCGGTGCTTCTTGACCTTCTTCTACAGAAGCATCTTGCTGACTTTTTGATTCACGATCTTTATCCAACTTATTTTTTTCAGCAGCATCTGATTCCGTTACCGTATTTCTCTGTCTCACTCGCTCCCTTACCTCAGATTGAGCCATTTGTTCTTGCATCACTAATGAACGTTGTTGCATTTGTTCTTGAATTTTTCCCGCTGTTTGAGAACGTGGTAAAGCAACTTGCATTTCAATTGATCGAAGTCCACTCATCACGATTCCTCCTGGAAATTAATAAAAAGTCACCCATATTATAACATGGTTCGCCTATTTACAACGTTTATTAACGAAGAATCAAACCCCTAAAGTGTATTAAATAAAATAGGACGCTCTGCAATGGTAAAGAGCCGCACTCCTAGGAATGTATAAAAAGAAGTACTTCTTTTTATACATTCCTTCTAGCTTTTCATCAATATTAACAATGTTTGCTAATGCCCTAAAGTTATAATGGCTCAAATTTGATTTCACTGTGGTCTATTAGAAACTTAACATTTTCATGTTTAGAAATGACTTTTCTTCTATATTTGCCGAAATGCAAATCTGTATTTGGATAAATAGTTTTATAGATACGAATTTGAGCTGTTTGTTGATTTTCAAATATATCGTGAAATTCTAGTAACTGTTCTTTTGCATTGTTTAATTTATCATTAGTTTCGACTAAAGACTTATGTATTCTCAATTTCATGATCTTTTCTTTCCCTGTTAAAGTCGATTGTTTCTCCTTTTCTGTTAAACGTTTCAATAATACTGCTAACTTTTGAACATCTACTTGCGCTTCATTCAACTGTTGTTTATATTTTTTTTCTGAATGTACAATTCGTTTACTTATCCCTAAAAAGAGAGTAGTAGCTGTGCTCATGTGATTCCCTACTTCATTTACTTCGATTCCTTTTCCCGAAGAAATCGTGCCACCTACAATATTCCCTCTTCCTTGCTTACAAAACACATAACCGTCCGACTCCACATTGCTATGGAGTATTGATTTTGAAACAATAATATCCCCCCCCGCGGCTACACGGGCTTGATTTAGAAAAGCTACCTTAACTTGTCCTTTTGCTTCAATCATCCCACTATTTTGTGCAACAACACCTTGTTGTATAAAAATAGAACCATCGGAATACAAACTTGCAGATTCAACAGAACCGTGAACTCGTATGTCACCTTTTGCTTTTACTTCAAATCCAGACGGTACATTTCCACGAATGTTTACGTTTCCAATAAAATCAATATTTCCTACTTTTAAGTCAAGATCACCATTTACCTCGAATACAGGAAATACATGAATCACTTTTGCTTCAACTGACACTTGGCCATCAATCGTAGAAATGATTTCTTGCCCATTTTTGCTAATACGCGTATTTTTTCCTGGTCTTAATTTGATATCCCTACCTGGTTTTGCAGGAATTCGTTCTCCATAAACAGATATTCCAGGTTCTTCCTCTGTTGCATTAATTTTTTCCCCTACAACCGTCCCTGTTGCTACGGAAGGAATTTCAATCACTTTTCGTAAATTTACTTCTCCACCGTCATCAACATCTATTTCTTCCTCATGTAACGTCCGATCTAAAATGGACCATATATATGCATCTTGCCCTGCAATCGGTCTTTTCCCTTCGGCTATAACGACAGGAAGTTCCGTTTTTTTGGTTATGACTTTCTTTATAATTTCTTCCTTAATCCCATATTGAAGCCCACATTCTTTCACAAAAGCTACTAAATCTTCGAATGTTATCTCTTCAGAAAATGGTTTATATTGTTTTAATGTTGCTTCAAGTTGATCATTTGTCACACTCACTTCAAAAATGTCATGTAAATCTTCCACAAAATCCCCCCTCCACATAAATGAAATTACCTTTTTAATTCAGTACTAAAGAATAGCTCATTCCTTTTTATCTACCCTGAAAATTAAAAATTACGGTAGCCATCCACTCGCTTTCCTGCGGGGCGATCCGCTAGCTTCCTCGGGAGTCTTTTGGAGCCTTCCTCTACTTAGCAGATATCAGATCGCCACCTCTGCATAGCGATTTTCATCCGTCATAGTCCGAAAAATAATTTCATGCGCTCTACCCTTTGAAAAAGGCAGTATCAATATGTTTTAATTTTTGCTGAAGTTTGAACAATGTCTTTGAGTGAATCTGCGATATCCTCGATGTAGACAAGTCTAAAGCTTCTCCGATTTCCGTTAATGTAAATTCTTCAAAATAAAACAAAGATATGACTAATTGTTCATTTTTGTTTAACGTTTTAATGACTTCAGCTAATTCTTCATATTGTGATTTTTTATCGATGCTTTGATCGGGTGTCAATGTTCTGTGATCAACGATCGTTGATGAATACGTATCATTTTTTTGCGAATCTTTTGTCGGTTCATCAATTGATAAGAGATTTGATAAAAAACTTTCGTTCATCGTATAAACAACATCTTCTTCTTTCATCCCTAATTCTTCAGCAACTTCGTTTGGCGTAACAAACCGTCCATGTCTTTGTTCCAAAGATTCGATCATCTGTTCTATTTTTTTTGACTTATCACGAATAGATCGAGGTAGCCAATCCTCTTGCCTTAAACCGTCAATAATCGCTCCTCGAATTCGAAAAGAGGCATACGTATCAAACTTCAGATCTCGGGAATGATCGAATTTCTCAAGTGCATCATATAGTCCAACCAACCCATGACTTCTCAAGTCATCTTGTTGAACACTGCGAGGTAAATTCACACTAATCCTTTGTACGTGATAATCTACTAAAGGTAAATATGCTTCTACTAATCTATCTCCAGCAGATGAGTCTCTCTCCTCTATCCATCTTTTCCAATTATCTTGGAGTAATTTTGTATCATTTACTCTAGGCATAGGAATCCTCCTATTCGTTCATCAAATCTTTGATGTGGTTGCTCGTTTTATTGATTTCTTTTTCGCTTAAGTTCCTATCTGTATCCCTTAGCTTTTCACCGTCTTTTACCTTCGATTGTTCAGAATCTGATGGTAAAACTTTTAAATCCATCCTGATCCACTTCCATAATTCATTAAATAAAACTCCTATGAATAAACCAATAACCAAAGCAACTACTGCTCGAAATAACGACGTTTCCCATTGATTTGTGGATAATGAACTGATGAATACAATCAAAAATGCCGTTGTTGAAAAGAACATCATCCACTTTTGTCTACTTTTATCCATTATACTTGAACCACACCTTTGTTTACGGTTCGTATTTCCAAAATTGAAGTGGCGGGGTTAAATTCAATTGTTCTTCCACTGCTCCCTCCTACATCCTCATAAACAATAGAAATATTCAATCCTTGTAATGTTTCTTTCACTGCTACCACATTTCTTGGACCTATTCTCATTGCCTCAGAATTTGAAGAAAACTTAAACATTTGTGCTCCACCCGCAATTTTTGCTTTTAATCGATACTTTGAAACACCTAAAACTATCATTTTTTTAATTAGGTCTTGGATAGCAGTGTCCGCATATTTTGCACGGTTTAGAATGCCTGATCTTGCAAAAGAAGAATCTGGAAGCATAATGTGAGCCATACCCGATATTTTCGCTTTTTCGTCATAAATAACTACGCCTACACATGAACCAAGACCTGACGTTCGAATTGTTTCCGGTGGAGTTGCCGTATTAAGGTCAGCCATTCCTACCTTGACTAAATTATTCATCCATATTAACTCCTAAAGATCGAAAGATTTTTTCTAATGAATCAGGATCTGGAAGGAGAAAGAAATGACCTTTTGATTGAATCGTGTTATCCTGGTCCTTTTCATTAATTTCTGTGTCTATCACGATCGCATAATCACCTGCTTCAGAAAGTTCTACAAGACCAGCAGATAATAACGCCATTGTCATATCGACCGCAACAGCTGGAGGGGTTGGTTGTAAGTTCAGTTTCGTAAAATCAGATAAAGAAGATAAATAAGATCCTGCTAAAATATTGCCCACTTCACATAGCGCGGATGCTCCCATCTCATCTATCGGCTCTTGCTGTAAATGAAGGGAAGGATCTCCTATTAATTGCCTAATTAGATCATTGGCTTCATTAACAGGTAGCATGAAAAACATATTTCCAGGTGCCTCTCCTTCAATGCGAAGAAAAACGGCAGCAACTACCGCTTCTTCGCCTCCAACCGCATCGCTTATTTCAGTGAAAGGAACAACCTTTACTGCAGGCACTTTCATATCAATGACTTTATGAAGCATTTGCGATAATGCCGTTGCCGCATTTCCTGCGCCGATATTCCCAACTTCTTTAAGAATATCTAGATGTTGAGACTTGATTTCACTTAAATCCTTCATCACAGTTTTCCTTCTATTTCTTGCATTTCATCCAATTCATCTGGATTTAATACTTTATCCAAATTCAGCAAGATGAGTAAACGCTTCTCCAGTTTTGCTACTCCACGAATATACTCAGCCTCAAGTCCACCTACAACAACCGGTGGCGGTTCAATCGCATCTCTAGGAATATCTATGACATCATTAGCAGCATCAACTACTAATCCAACATCCATGGCTCCTACTGTTACAATAATCACTCTTGTTGACTCTGAATGCTCGAGGCCGTCGATACTAAAACGCTTGCGTAGATCGATAATAGGTGTGACAACTCCACGGAGGTTAATAACCCCTTCCACAAAGTCAGGCGTGCTAGGGACACGCGTGATATGCTGAACTCGTTCAATTGAGCGAACTTGCTCTACTTCCACTCCGTACTCTTCATCTTTTAATTGAAAAACAATGACTTTCATATCGTCCAAAACCGTTTCATTCATTCGTAATCACTCCTTTTTAAGTGTGCATTTTAGATTAACGTTTTCTAAACTTATCTTTTATGTCATCGTTAAGATGGCATTTGTCGAAACTACTTAATTAATGCATTACAATCGATGATTAAAGCAACTTGTCCATTTCCGAGAATGGTAGCACCCGAAATAGCAAAGGCATTCGTTAAGTACTTTCCTAATGATTTTAAAACAATTTCTTGTTGTCCAATAAATGAATTAACAACCAAAGCTGCCATTTTCTCTCCTTTACGGACAATAACAATCGATAAGTACTCATCCTCTTCTTTTGTTGTTGGAACATCAAAGAAGTCAGTTAAGTTGAGTAATGGGACGACACTTCCTCTAAAGTCAATCACTTTTTGGTTGTGAGCAGCCATGATATCTTCTTTTTTTATAATAGCCGTTTCAATAATTGACGATAATGGCACAGCATAAATTTCAGCTTGAACTTCAACAAGCATGACGGAAATAATAGAAAGGGTTAATGGTAGTTGGATCGAAAATATCGTTCCTTCATTCGGAGTCGAATTAACCGAAACATTCCCACCCAATGATTCAATCTTATTTTTCACAACATCCAGTCCAACGCCACGACCGGAAACATCGGATATTTCGTCTGCTGTACTTAAACCACTTGAGAACAGTAGCTCATAAACTTGTTTGTCAGTTAGGCTTGTTCCATTCTCTTCTGATACGACCCCACTACTTACCGCTTTTTGTAACACCTTTTCACGGTTAATTCCAGCGCCATCGTCGGAAACTTCTATAAATACATGATTCCCGCTATGGTATGCCTTTAATGTGATATTGCTTTCTTCTGGCTTGCCTATTTTCAAACGATTTTCCGGTGTCTCTACTCCGTGATCCATTGAATTTCTTAATAAATGAACAAGAGGGTCGCCAATTTCATCAATAACTGTTCGATCCAACTCTGTTTCTGCACCAATAATGTCAAGGTTCACTTTTTTATTTAAATCTTTCGCCAATCCTCGAACCATTCTCGGAAAACGATTAAATACTTGCTCTACAGGTACCATCCGCATATTTAATATGATGTTTTGTAAATCACCAGAAATTCGCGACATATGTTCCACAGTTTCCGTCAACTCGCTACTTTTTAAATCCTTAGAAATTTGTTCAAGTCTTCCTCTGTCAATGACTAATTCTTCGAATAAATTCATCAAACTGTCTAGACGTTCAATATTTACTCGAATCGTTTTATTCGCTGATGGAGTGACTTTTTCCTCATGTACTTGTTTGTCGTTATTTACTTCTGTTGAGGATGTTTCTTTATCCTTCTCGGTGTTTTTCTCTTCATTATTTGATGAATTCTCTTGCACATATTTTTGTTCATCCGTGTTAATTGTAGTAATGTTTATTTGGTCTATTTCCGACACTTTCATCACTCGAGCATGAACGTCCTGTTCTGTCTCTTTTGTAACAATCGTGACGGAAAATGTTAGATCGAAATTTTCTTCTTCTAATTGGTCGACCGTTGGAGTGGATTTAATTACCTCACCAACTTGCTCAAGAACTTCAAAGACCATGAACACGCGAGCAGCTTTTAAAATAACATCTTCCCTTAACGAGATATCCAATTGATAAGCATAAAAACCTTGCTCTTTTGATTGAGTTAAGACAGTTAACTCAAAATCATCATAAACGTGAGCTTCGTTCCCATCGATTTTTTCTAGTTCCTTCGTTGCAGCAACCTCATCAACGCCTTCGCCTTTTTCTAATTTCACTAATTTTGCTACGACGAGTTGAACATCTCTTTTTCCTTCGCCACCTTCAGCAATATCATTGACCATTGCTTCCAGATCATCTACTGCTTCAAATACCACGTCTAATAATTCGCTCGACGCCGTTAGCTTGTCATTTCTAATGGCATCCAACACATTTTCCATTTGGTGTGTTAAACTTGCCAAATCTTCATATCCCATCGTTGCTGACATTCCTTTTAACGTGTGCGCTGAACGGAACACTTCATTAATGATCGAAAAATCATCCGGTGTCGTTTCTAACTTTAGTAAATGATCGTTCATCGCTTGAAGATGTTCCGTACTTTCATCAATAAACATCTCTAAATACTGATTTTTTTCCAAATAGACCCCTCCTAATTAACAATACTTCACAATTGTTGCTGCGACTTCTTTTAAATTCACAACTTCATCTACTAAACTCGTTTCTATTGCTGCTCTAGGCATCCCAAAAACAACTGAGCTAGTTTTTGATTCCGCTATCGCAATCACCTGTTTGGACTTCTTCAAATGTACCAGTCCTTTTGTTCCATCTGATCCCATTCCAGTTAAAATAACACTAATAAATTGATCAATATGAACCGAATCAAATGATCTAAATAATACATCAACTGCAGGTCGATGACCATTCACTAACGGTGATTGATCTAATTGAACCGCGACTGAAGTCCCGATAGTCCTTACTTTTAAATGGTATCCTCCTGGAGCGATATAGGCAACACCTTTTTTTAGAACTTCGCCATTTTCTGCTTCTTTCACTGTAATTTGGGAAAGAGAATTCAATCGTTCACTCAACGATTTAGTGAATCCCTTTGGCATGTGTTGCACAATTAAGATTGGATGAGGAAAATTTTCTGGAAGATAGGGTAAAACTTGTTGAAGTGCTTTTGGTCCTCCAGTCGAGGTTCCTATTAATACAACTTTTGAAATACCATTTCTTGAAGCGTGTTTATTATCTCTCATCGTTACATTCGTTTCTTGTTTTATTACTCTTAGTGGTAAGGTTTTCTTTTCTAACAACGAATGATTTTGTAAATTCTTTACTGATACGGTTGAGGCATGCAGAACTTTTTCGATAATATCTGCTTCTACTTTATGTATATCTAACGAGATGGAACCAGATGGTTTAGAAATAAAATCAAAGGCACCATATTCCATTGCTTTAATGGTTGTCTCTGTCCCGATTTTTGTCACACTCGACACCATAATTACAGGTTTAGGGTGTTCCGACATAATTTGTTTTAACGCTTCTAGACCTGACATGATTGGCATTTCAACATCCATTGTAACCACATCAGGATCGTGTTTTTTCACTTTCTCTATAGCATCTTTTCCGTTTCGGGCTTTATCGACAACGGTAATATTATCATCTTTCTCTAACATTTCTGACAGCATTTTTCTCATAAAGGCCGAATCATCTACTACTAGTACATTAACCATCTTATCCACCTCCTTTATATTATGTCTAAGTAACAACCTACTGACGAATAAATCCTTTTAATTTAGAGATAAATGAGTGAATCGTTTTTTCATTATACAAAGGTGTGTCCGCTTCATTTAGGTAATTTTTAACTGCTTTTTCGATTGCATTTGCTGGTTTTGATTTAGGTGAATATAAAATAAAAGGCTGTTGGGCGCGAACCGCTTTCCAAACGATTTCATCATCTGGTAGCGTTGCTAATAGGTGAATTTGTTTATTTAGAAACCGTTTCGCTACGTTTAAGACATTTTGTGACGTATGTTCTCCATCTTTTTTTGAATGGGCACGATTAACAATCATCGAAATTGGTAAGTTTCGATCTTTTAAATCGATATATTTTATCATTCCATATGCATCAGTCACAGATGTTGGCTCAGGGGTCGTAATTAAAAAGACTTCATGAGACGATAATAAAAAATGAAAACTACTATTCGTCACCCCAGCTCCCATGTCAAAGAAAATATAATCAAACTCATTTTCTAAAGATTCTATTTGCCGATAAAAAAAATTAGCCTTTTCCCTATTCATTTCAAATATTTGAGAAAGACCACTTCCACCTGCAATATACGATAACCCTAAAGGTCCTTTTTCTATGACAGACCATATAGACATTTCTCTTTCAATCATATCCACAATAGAATAGGAAGAGCTTTGACCTAATAATATATCAATATTTGCCATGCCGATGTCTAAATCAATAATTAATACTCTTTTATGATTTCTCTGAAGAGCTAACGAAAAATTTACAACAAAGTTAGATTTACCGACGCCACCTTTTCCACTGACGACAGAGATGATTTTTGTATCCATCTTGTCCCGCTTTGCAGATGACGACTTTGCTGAAGTCATTTTGTTTCGCAAAGCATCTGCTTGATCATTCAAAAGACATTCATCTCCTTAATAACCGCTCCGTTATTTTTTCAGGGGAAGCTTCTTCTATGTCATCTGGAACATTTTGACCGGTAGCAATGTAACTACCACCTATATCGAAGTCCAACATGACATTGACCATTGCTCCTATAGAATCCGTTTCATCTAACTTAGTGAAGATAAGCTTATTTATATCGATTAACTGGAATTGTTCAATGATCTTTTTCATATCTCTATATTTAGATGTCACAGCTAACACTAAATGAGTTTCCATCTGTTCATTAAAATCAATTACTTCGTTTAACTGTTTTACATAAAGAGGGTTTCGAAAGTTTCTACCTGCTGAATCAACTAAAACAAAATCGTAATCCTTTAAGTCATCCAGTGCTTCTTTAAAATCTTTGATAGAATAGGCAACCTTAACTGGTACATCTAAAATTTTTGCATACGTTTTAAGTTGTTCAATCGCAGCAATTCGAAACGTGTCAGTCGTAATAAAAGCTACTTTTTTATGATCTTCTAGAACGGCTTTCGCAGCAATCTTTGCGATCGTCGTTGTTTTTCCAACTCCAGTAGGACCTACAACATTCAAGTATTTCTTCTCATAGTTAAAACGTCCGAAATCATAGTTGTTTAAAAGTTGACTCGTTTCGTCTTTGACCCACTTTTCTATTTGACGCGCCCCTTGTTTTTCCCCTTCTTCTTTATACCAACGTTTCAATAGTTCTTTCATCACTTTCATTCGGTAAGAATCTGATAATTCTTGATCTAATAGGATTCCGTTAAACACTTCTAAAGAACTTGGGTAATCATCTCCTCCAAATGAAGTACTTTGCTGCATTCCTTTTACGATCGATTTCAATTCCTTTATATCATTCGACAACTTAACTGTATCTTCATTGTTTGTTGCTTTTGGTTTGCTTGGTGTTTTTGCAATAACAGATGCTGGGGCTTCCTTTTTTGGTCGCTGCAGACTTAGTTCTGGATCAATAGCAGCAATTACTTCAATACTTTTCTTCGTAAACATCCCAAGAAATCCACCAGTTTCCACACGCTTCGAATTGAGAATAACCGCCTCTTGTCCTAGTTCCGTTCGTATTTTTGTCATCGCTTCTGACATATCTTTTGCTAAATACTTTTTCACTTTCATTGACCATTCACCACCCCAACGCTTTGCACTTCTATATGTGGTTCAAGTTCATTATAGGATAAAACTGGAACTTGAGGAATATATCTGTCAATTAAATGACGAATATACATTCGTACTGCTGGTGAGCAAAGGAAAATTGGCATTTGTCCTGTCTCTTGCATCTTTTCTACTTCTCCCATCATGGATTCAATGATCGATTGTGTTGTATTAGGGTCTAAATTAAGAAATGCTCCATGCTCCGTCTGTTGAATAGAATCAGCTACGATTTTCTCCACAGATCCACTGACGGTAATAACAAACAACGGTTCCCCGTCCACGGCATACTGTTTTGAAATTTGTCGTGAGAGTGCTTGACGAACGTATTCAGTAATTAAATCTGTATCTTTGGTCATTTGACCGTAATCAGCAAGCGTTTCAAATATAACAGGTAAATTTCTAATCGAAATTTTCTCGTTTAATAGATTACTAAGTACCTTTTGGATGTCTCCAGTAGACAATGGATTAGGTGTCACATCTTCCACTAATGTTGGGTACGTTTCATTTAAGTGATCTATCAACTGTTTTGTTTCTTGTCTACCTATTAATTCATGAGCATGACGTTTGATTACTTCCGTAAGGTGTGTGGAAACAACAGATGGTGGATCCACAACCGTGTAACCTGAAAGTTCTGCTTGTTCTTTTAGTTCCTCTGAAATCCAAAGGGCTGGTAAACCGAATGCCGGTTCTACTGTTTCTATTCCAATGATGCTTTCATCTTCTACACCCGGACTCATGGCCATGAAATGATCGAGAAGCAATTCTCCCTTTGCTACTTCATTACCTTTGATTTTTATCGAATACTCATTTGGTTGCAGTTGAATGTTGTCACGAATTCGAATAACTGGAACTACCATCCCCATCTCTATGGCCAACTGTCTTCTTATCATCACGACTCTATCGAGAAGGTCTCCACCCTGATTTGCATCAGCTAGTGGGATTAGACCGTAACCAAACTCAAATTCAATCGGGTCAACTTGTAATAGATTTACGACACTTTCAGGTGATTTAATATCTTCTTCCTCGCTACCTGCTGCTTGCTCTTCTTGTTGTTCTTCCAAGTCGAGAACTTTTTGTTCATTTCTACCGATCACAAATCCACCGATACCTAGGACGACTGCAACAGACGTGGTAACAAAAGGATCAATTGGTGTGAAAATACCTAATGCAGCAATCGTTCCACCTGCTACATAAAGCATTTTAGGGTAAGCAAATAATTGTTTAGTAATGTCATGACCTAAGTTCCCCTCTGATGATGCACGGGTAACAACAATACCTGTTGCTGTTGCAATAAGAAGGGCTGGAATTTGACTGACAAGCCCGTCCCCTACTGTTAATAGGGTGTATTTATTAGCAGCTTCAGCTACAGGTAGACCTTCTTGGAGCATACCAATAACTAAACCAAAAATAATATTAATAATAACGATAACAATACCGGCAATGGCATCCCCTTTAACGAACTTACTGGCACCATCCATCGACCCGTAAAAGTCCGCTTCTTGTTCAATTTTCTTTCTTCTTTCACGTGCTTCAATGTCAGAAATCATGCCGGCATTTAAATCAGCATCAATACTCATTTGCTTACCAGGCATCGCATCTAACGTAAAACGAGCTCCAACTTCCGATACACGTTCGGCACCTTTTGTGATAACGACAAACTGAATAACAACTAAAATAACAAACACAACAAAACCAACTAGTGCGTTTCCTCCAACAACAAATTGACCAAACGTTTCAATAACGTTACCTGCGTCCCCTTGGTTACCTAGAATCGCTCGAGTTGTCGAAACGTTTAAACCTAAACGAAATAACGTAACGAGTAAGAGTAATGTTGGAAAAATGGAGAACTGTAAAGGTTCCCTCGTATTCATCGAGACTAAAATAATTAACAGCGCAAATGATATATTGATAATAATCAAAAAGTCTATCATCCCTGTTGGTAACGGGATAATTAACATAATGACGATTAAGATGACTGTTAATAATATGCTAAAATCTTTTAATGGCATTTGCGCTTCTCTCCTTTTACTAGTAAGACAGCTCGAAACAAATTATATTTTCCTTTGAATCCGATATACATAAGCTAAAACTTCCGCTACAGCCTTAAATAAATCTTCTGGCACTTGATCTCCAATTTCTGCCTGAGCATATAAGGCTCTAGCCAAAGGACGATTTTCCACCGTCATTACTTCGTTATTTTTGGCCACGTTAATCACTTTCAAAGCGATAAAGTCTACCCCTTTGGCGATAATGACAGGAGCATCCATGTTTGAATCATCATACTTTAAAGCAATAGCATAGTGTGTTGGATTTGTGATGACCACATCTGCTTTTGGTACTTCTTGCATCATTCGACTCATTGCCATTTGCCGCTGCTTTTCTTTAATTTTTGATTTAATTAGAGGGTCACCCTCTGTTTTTTTGTATTCATCTTTAACATCTTGCTTTGACATTTTAATGTTTTTTTCGTGATCGTATTTTTGATACATATAATCTAATATAGATAAAAATACGAGGAGTAAAGCAACAGCTAATCCCATGAGAACGATCAAGTTACCTATCAACCCCATCCCATCTTCTATTGAGAATAAACCTAGTTTTAATAGATCCTCCATGAAAAACCACATAACCCCACCGGTAACCAAACCAACTAAAAGTATTTTCAACATTGATTTAAGAAACTCAACCAGTGCTCTTATGGAGAATATCCGCTTAAAACCTTTGATAGGATCGATTTTACTTAGTTTGATTTTTATCGCTTCAGGTGCAAATAGAAAACCAACTTGTAAATAATTACTGAAAAAAGCAGCTAATATTGTCACAAGCATCATCGGTGCAACTGTAATAGCTAATTGATACACAAATTCAACGAGTAGGGAATGAACATTTTCATCGGATAAGTTTAATAATAAATAATCCGTAAACGTGAATTGTGCCATGGTGAACATTTGCTCGACCATATAAGAACCAATAAACATAAAAAACAAAAATACAAACAAAAGGATAAAAGCTGTGTTTACGTCAGAACTTTTGGCTACTTGTCCTTTATCTCTTGATTCTTTACGTTTTTTTGGCGTTGCTTTTTCCGTTTTTTCTTGAGCGAAATATTGTAGATCAAGGGATAAATACATCCTTTACACCCTTCCATATAACTCCATTAACGTCCGCATCGTTAACGTCATCGTTTCAACGAGATGCTCGACTAAAATAAAAAATGGTGCCATTGTTAAAAACAACATAATAAAACCTAAAAATATCTTTAATGGCAAACCAACGACAAAAACATTGACTTGCGGAACAGTTCTAGCAACCATACCTAATGCTACATCTACTAGAAATATGGAACCAACGATCGGCATCGACATTTGAAACGCAATGATAAACATCGTATTAAAACTCGAAATGACATGCTCAATGACGAGTATGTCCCCAAATGGTAAAAAAAGCTGATCTATCGGTACAAACTGATAGCTATAAAAAACACCGTCAATTAAAAGATGATGAGCATCGGTTGCTAAAATAAATAATAGAGAGAACGTATATAAATAACTCCCTATCAAAGGCGATTGGGCCCCTGTTTGTGGATCAATGACGTTCGCTATCATAAACCCTAGTTTTAAATCTATCAGACCACCCGCTACTTGAATCGCGTACAAGAGAATCGTCGCAATGAGACCAACTGATAATCCAACAAGGGCTTCCTTAATTATCAATAGAAAAAATTCATAATTAATTTCAAATACAGGCCAGTCCTCTGTGAAAAAGATGATCCATGACATAAATACCGCAATTCCTATTTTCATTTGAGAAGGAATATTTTGATAAGAAAAGAACGGCATCGTTAACAAAAAGGAACTGATTCGAACAAGAATAAGCAAATAAGCAGGAAACCATTCAAAAATCTCTAGCATACTATCAACCTACAAAGTTGTGTAAATTACTAAATATTTCTTCGGCAAGCGTGATCACTTGGGTTAGCATCCACGGACCAAAAATAACAAGAGCTACTAACACTCCGGCAATCTTTGGAATAAACGCTAACGTTTGTTCTTGAATTTGTGTCGTTGCCTGAAATATACTTACCGATAACCCTATTCCTAAAGCGGTAATAAGCAATGGCCCTGCAACCAATAATACTGTAAATACCCCTTGCTCCGCCCACGATATAACCATTTCAGGACTCATAAGGATCCTCCTCTAAAAACTAAATAATAATGAACGAACAACGAGATGCCATCCATCTACCATGACAAAAAGCAACACTTTAAAAGGCAGTGCGATCATCACAGGAGGCAACATCATCATCCCCATGGACATTAATACACTGGCTACAACCATATCGATAACTAGAAACGGAACAAAAATCATAAATCCTATCTGAAAAGCAGTTTTTAGTTCACTTATAGCAAAGGCTGGAACTAACGACGTTAACGGTATATCATCTAACGTCTCGGGTCTTTCTTGACCGGCATACCCCATAAAGAGGGCTAAATCTTTTTCCCTTGTATGTTCAGCCATAAATTCCTTCATTGGTGAAGCAGCTGAATCGAATGCTTCTTCTTGTGTAATTTCCCCATCAAATAAAGGTTGAAGTGCATTTTCATTCACTTCAGAAAAAACTGGCGCCATAATAAAGAATGTTAAAAATAAGGCTAGGCCTATTAACACTTGATTCGGCGGCATCTGCTGCGTTGCTAGTCCTGATCTCACAAAAGATAAAACGATGATGATTCTAGTAAAACTCGTCATAAGTATTAAAATTGCAGGTGCTAGTGAAAGGACCGTCAACAAGATTAATAACTGAATGGTTGCTGTTAAATTCTCAGGACTTTCACTAAAGATATCTAAGGCTGGAATTTCAATCATTGCAATCATTAATCTTTCTCCTCTAATGCAGAATGGATCTTATTCTGAGATTTCTTTACATCTTTCATTTCATTATCAAGTAAACTTCGAAACGCAAGCTCATTTGAGTTACTATTTTTATCCGATTTTTTCTTTTGCAACCATCCGGTTACCTTTGAAATCGGTTGATCAAAGAAGTCTTCTTGTTGAGTGGATTCTATCATTTCTTCAATTTCATTTGGATCTTCAATCTCTTTTAACAGTTGTACACTATCTCCCACCCCAACAACTAATACACGTTTCCCAACGCGGATAACTTGAACTGACTTATTTGAACCAACACCTGCCCCACCGATATTTTGCACCGTTGAATGGCTATTGAAGTTCTGAGCTCGTTTGTTGATAAATTTCAATAAGAAATAAATAACAAACAATACAGCCCCTAACCCTAAAAACATTTGAAAAATAAGAAACAATAAGTTTTGATTTTGCGCTGGTCCTAATTCCGAATCATCATCTTCTTCTTGATTCTTATTTTCCTCTGTATCTTCCGTTGGGTTGTAGTCTTCCTCTGCTTCGTTTGTATCTTGTAATGGAACATCATTATCTTCATCAGAATCATTCTCAACCGAATCAAGAATTTGATTTACATTACGGTTTCCCTCTCCAAAATCGTTGGCGTATGCTTCATTGGAAACGAATACCGACAGAAAAAGGAGAATAATGAATAATCGTCTTATATCTATCAATCTTGTCACTCCTCTGGAGCCATTAGCCTAAAGTTTTATTAATTGCTTCTAACACTCTCTCAGCTTGGAAAGGTTTCACAATAAAGTCTTTTGCTCCGGCTTGAATCGCATCGATAACCATCGCTTGCTGCCCCATAGCAGAACACATGATGACTTTAGCATTTGGATCGTGTTTCTTAATTTCTTTTAATGACGTTATTCCGTCCATCTCTGGCATCGTAATATCCATCGTTACGAGATCAGGTGAATGTTCTTTGTATAAGTCCACTGCTTGAGAACCATCCCCTGCTTCTGCAATCACTTCAAAATCATTTTTAACTAAAATATCCTTTATCATCATTCTCATAAATGCTGCATCATCTACTATAAGTACCTTTGTCATTACTCATATCCCCCTTGAATTCATCACTATTCGTTTAACGTAAATTATGAAGTCGTTCTTTCTGACTAACGATGTCTGTCACACGGACACCAAAGTTTTCATCGATGACAACCACTTCTCCTTTAGCAATAAGGCGGTGGTTAACCAAAATATCTACTGGCTCTCCGGCCAATTTATCTAGTTCTACAATAGAACCAGGTGCTAATTCTAAAATTTCTTTAATCGATCGTTTCGTTCTTCCTAATTCCACCGTCACTTCTAATGGAATATCCATTAACATGTCCAAGTTTTTCGCTTCGTTACCGCTCAATGACGGTGCTTCAAAATTAGAAAATGCCGCTGGTTGAACATTTGCAGAACGCTCTGCATACCTCGGTCCCGAGGACAAATGTTGTGGTTCTGACCTAGCTTCTTCACGAAACGGTCCTTGGGTATCTTGCCTATAAGGTTGAGCAGGTTCACTATAGGCTTGAGCTGGCGGTGGTGTTTTTTCAATTGTTTCCTCTAGCGTCGCTGCTGACTCTGAATGACTTTGAACTGATTGATCTTGGTCTGCATGTTCTTCTGATTTTTCAGGATTCATTAATTGCTCTACCATGTCTTTTGCAAATGACACTGTAACTAATTGCATGATTCTTGAATCAATTAAGTCGCCAATTTTTAAATCAAACGAAATTTTTACTAAAACGTCTTCTTCAGGTAGCTTCACTCGGTTTGGATTATCTGGTAGATCCAAAAGATCTATTCCTGGCGGTGAAATATCCACTTTTTTATTGAAAATTGTTGACATAGAAGTGGAAGCAGAACCCATCATTTGATTCATTGCTTCTTGAACAGCACTTATTTCCATTTCCCCTAAATTTTCTGACGCATTTTTCCCATCGTTGCCTAACATGAGATCAGCAATAATTGCTGCATCTTTTGTTTTAATAACGAGTAGATTTAACCCTTGAAATCCAGCCGTATATTCTACCGAAATCGCAACATGTGGTTTTGGAAATTCTTTATCTAATTCTTCCTTACTAACGATAGATACTTTTGGGGTTGTAATATCCACCTTTTGATTTAACAATGTTGATAATGCAGTAGCAGAACTACCAAACGAAATATTCCCAATTTCACCAAGTGCATCTTGTTCAATACCGGAAAGATAGTTTTCTATTTGTAAACCGCCTTCACTCGTATCATTTTCTTCGGAATCATCCCCTTGATCCATTCCATTTAATAAAGCATTAATTTCATCTTGTGAGAGCATATCATCGTTCATCCATCTTCCCCTCCTCTTCTATAATATCCGTAATTTGAGCTGCTACATTGTTCTTCATTTTACCTGGTTGAACTTTGTATTTTGGTTCATCACCAATCCGAAGCAAGAGCGACTCTTCAATTAACTGATCTAATTCAATGATATCGTCATTACCTAAATTCAAAAGTTCCTCAATCGTAATGACTGACTTGCCTAACTCCACCGTTAACTCGAGTGGGGCTTTTTTAATATTACTTTCTAGTGAATGAAGCTCACCAGGTTGAAGGTCTTTCTTTTTTGCTTGCATCCACAAATGAACGGATAACTTAGGTAAGATTGACTCGATCACCACATGTGGTAAACAAATATTAATCATTCCGGATGTTTCACCAATCATCGTTGAAAATGAAATGACTACAACCGTTTCATTTGGAGATACTAGTTGAAGAAATTGCGGGTTTACTTCCATGTCATCCATGACAGGATCTAATTCTTCCACCGATAACCAAGCTTCTCGAAATGTTTCTAATGTTCGTTGAAATAGTTGAGACATGATTTTTGTTTCAATTTCTGTTAAATTTTCAACTTTATTATACGCTTCACCTTGACCACCTAACATCCGATCGAGCATGGCATAGGCAATATTAGGATTCACTTCCATGACAAACCTACCGTCTAAAGGATAAGGTTCGAATACATTTAAGATGGTCATTTTCGGCACAGACCGAATAAATTCATCATAAGGTAATTGATCCACTGAGGCCACGCTGATTTGAACAAACGTGCGCAGTTGAGCCGAGAGTTGTGTCGTTAATAAACGTGCGAAATTCTCATGAATCCTCGTTAAACTTCGAACTTGATCTTTAGAAAAACGAAGCGCTCGTTTGAAATCATAAGATCGAACTTTTTTCTCTGTCTCTTCTTTTTTTAGCTCTTCTGCGTCCATCTCTCCAGTAGAAATTGCCGACAAGAGCGCATCAATTTCACCTTGTGACAGAACATCTGCCATCTAACCTCACCTCTCTTTCTATGTAACATTATTATTGAATGACCCTCTGGTTCATATAAACTTGCACAACTTGCCCTTCTTGCATAATCTGATTCACTTCGCTTCTTATACGACCTTCAAGCTCTTTTATCCCTTCAGACCCTTGAAAATCTGCGTCTCGCATATCCGAAAGTTGTTGAATGATTATATTTTCTATTTGGAAATTTCGCTTTTCTAGTTCTTGTTTCGCACCTTCATTTTCTAATTGGAATACAAATTGAGAACGGATAATATGATTGGACAATAAATTCGTCGTAATTTCTTCCGTCTCTACTGAGCGTTCTAAAACTTGATCGATTGTTGGTTCCCCTTCTGCTTCCGCTTCTTGAAATACTTGTGTATATAACACCAAAGCTATTACTCCAATGAGCGTTAAAGCAACGAGAATAATCAGCATAATGTTGATTAGTCGATTTTGAAACACGGTTATCCCTCCTCTTGTTCAAATTGTTTCGAAATAAGAGGAGTTAACCCAATGCGCTTGTAAAAATGCTCAATCTTATCAGTTAGTTCTTGTTCCGTTTCCTTCACAACGATCATCTTGCCATTTGTTAACGTGACCGTCGTATCAGGAAATGATTGAATTTGCTCTATATATATTGCATTCAATGTAAACGTTTGGTTATTCAAGCGAGTTAATGTCACCATTTTTTGCGAGCACCACTTTTATAAGCGTGACTCTTCCTCCTCCGTATCTAAAATGGGTCTGGCTTAGCGTTATTCAACGCTAAGCCAAGCCAGTCTATCGTTTCAAGTTGACAAGCTCTTGCAAGATTTCATCTGACGTTGTGATCATTCTCGTGTTAGCTTGGAAACCACGCTGGGAAACAATCATCTCAGCAAATTCCTCTGAAAGGTCGACGTTCGACATTTCTAATGCGGAACCTACCATTCCACCGCGACCACCAGTACCTGAAGAGCCTAATTCAGCTGGGCCTGAGTTATTTGATAACTCATAAGTGTTATTCCCCACTTTACTTAAGCCACCAGGGTTAGAAAAGTTTGCCATCGCAATTTGGCCTAAAACACGTGTTTCCCCATCAGAGTAAACACCATTTATTTCACCTGATTGAGAAATATTAAAACTCTCTAATGTGGCTCCACTGTCCGGGTCTATCGATCCAGCTAAAATAGTTAAATCTTCTAAATCACCACCATCAATATCACCTGTAAAACTATCTCCTACACCTTGTACTCTTAGACCATCAGCATTAACAAGGGTACCTGCTTCATCTAAGTAGAAATTACCTGCCCTTGTGTAGTAATTTGCATCACCATCTGCAACAACGAAATAACCATCACCCGAAATAGCAATATCTAAATCACGTCCAGTAGATTGAAGTGAACCTTGAGTTGAGATCGTATCAATAGACGACGTACCTCCCCCAAGTCCTACTTGCATTGGGTTCGTTCCACCTCTTTCCCCAGTTGCTGTACTTGCACCAGCCATTTGTTGACTTACTAAATCATTAAACGTTGCGCGGCCTTTTTTATATCCAAATGTATTGACATTTGCAATGTTGTTACCAATCACATCTAGCTTTGTTTGGAAATTTTTCATTCCACCTATACCTGAATATAACGAACGAATCATATTATTTGTTCCCCTTTCAATTCTTGCTGAGAGTAGTTGCTGCTTCATTCGGTCCGCAGCATGTGGCTTCCTTTCGGTCCAGCCGTGTTATTTATTGATAATAATCGCTCCATTGATGTTTGTGAAAAGCTGTGATGCTGCTTCTTCACGATCCATCGCTGTAATCACTGTGTCGTTTTTTGCACTAACGACAAAAGCGGCGTCATTTGTTAATACAAGGGAATCTTGCACCCCTTTTTGTTTTGCTTCTTTCACTTTGGAATGAATTTCATTCCACACATCCCCACTCACTTCAATCCCACGATCCATTAAACGCTGTTCTGCGTGTTTGCTTATTTTCAACTTTTGCTGTTCATCTATCTTCGAAGCCAGCATGTTTTGAAAACTGTTTTCCGCATTGTTTTGCGTGACAGGTCGTTTAACAGGTGGTTTTGGTAAAGGCTGCTGTAGGTGATGGGGCATGATTTTAGGACTCATGTATCTCACCTCACCTTTTATATTATGGGTTTGTCACAGACAAGAGGTCTTTTGCAGATACTTTCTCATCGCCATCAATGACAAGTTTCGCTTGACCATCTTTGAAAACCACGGATGTAACAATTCCGTCAAGTTTCTCTGTTTCTTTAGGTTTTCCTTGATCATCTTTTGAAAGAACCTTCTCCCATTCAACTTTCTTGCCAATTAGATCACTATGGGATACAAAATCACTTCTTTTTTGCATGTCCATAAACTTTTGCAGATTTTCGTTCATATTCGTCATTTGCTCCAAGCTAGAAAATTGGGCCATCTGTGCAATGAATTCCTGGTCTTCCATTGGATTCATTGGATCTTGGTTTTGCAATTGCGTCAACAAGATTTTTAAAAACGCATCTTTCCCTAACTCTTGACTACCTGCGTTTTTTTCTTTCTGTTTTTGCATATATTCAGCATGGTACAAGCTTTCCGTTACTTGAGTATTTATCGGCACAAGTTGCACCTCCTTTATGCTTCAGTATTAATCGTATTCTCTAAGAAGTCAGCGAAGTCTTGCTCTTCTTCCTCATCATCTTCTTGAACATTTGCTCCTTTTGTTCCTTTCTCGTGTTGTTTCCTTGCTTCTTCATGATTAGAGTCTTTTAGCAGTTGTTGTTGATTTTGCTGCTGGGTCACTTCAATTTTATCAATTGGAATGTTTTGCGACTGAAAAGCATTTCTTAGTTGCGTTAATTGTCCTTCGATTAAATCCCTTGCTACTTTTGTTGTAGTCATCAACGTTGCCATCATCACGCCGTTCACTTGTTGGATCGTTATATCCATGCGCCCAAGAGATGCTGGGTGAAGTTTCACGCTAAGTTGTTGATTACCATTCATTAATTGTTGAAACGTACTTCTAGAAAGAATGTTTTGAAACTGACGAACAAATTGCTCTTGAGATGGGCGCTCCGGTGCTGCATCTCCTGTTGTTGGCATAACCATCGTTTGAAATCTAGCCATTTGACTATTTGTCGTATCAAGCATCATCGAATTAGGTAACGGACTTGCATTTTTTGTTTGGCCTTTTTCTCCAGCAAGTTGATTCATATATGCCAACTCTGCAAATCGATTTGTATTAAATGACTGTTGTCCTTGTGGTAATACTCTCGCATCACTTGCTAGATGACGCTCCCCTTTTGAAATAAATTCTGTTAATTGCTTTAGAGTTTGTCGTACAGGTTGATGTTTGTCTTCATTAGTAAACTTCGGAAAATACTGTTGAATCATTTGTTGAAATGCTAGGTTACTTTTATCAGTATCCGTTCGATCATTAGCAGAAAATGAAGCAATCAGAGCTAGTAAATAAACAGGGTCTCCATTCATTTGAAACTCTTCGATTAACCCTTCGAGCGATGTATTGTTTACAATTAACTCCTCCATTTTTTGAGACCAATCGTCAGGTAACACTTCTAATAGTTGTTTTACCTCATCAAATTCAAACAAATCTTCAGAAAGAAAACTTTCGTCTAATGGGAGCTGTTCCAAAATTTCTACTAATTCTTTTAACGGTTCTTCAAGTGTAGAAGCTAATTCTTCTAATGATGAATTTAGTAATAGAGCTACCCACTCACTATCTAATCCGAGTTTGTCTATCAGCTCATCTTTAGAAATATCAGCACCATCGCTTCCACCCATGATCATCATCAACGCTTCCATAAATCCACTTTCTTTATCTCCACTTTCCGATGTCAATGACATTCCGCTAGGAGCTTTGCTCATGCTTACCATTGGCATTAATGCCATCATTCCGTTCATTTTTTTCACCTCCCTTCAATAATTAAATAACTTAGTTAGACATTTGAGTTAATAGTTCTGCTGCCGTTTCAGGTTCGACTCGACTTAAAATATTCGACCTATTCGTGACTCGCATCATTCTTAAATATGTTACTGCTTCGTCTTGTGGAAGTTCACTAATAATATCTGCTGCCTTTGAAGCGGTCATATCCTCTAAGGTTTTCACAATATCGTTAATGTCAGCTGTCACTTCTTCTGATTCTTCTCCAGAGATGTCATCACTATCTATCTCAAACAATTGCTCTTGCAAACTCTCTAATTCACTGTCTTTCTCTTCTAGTTCATTTTCTAGTTGCTGTATTTGTTGAATATAGGATTGATTTTCATGTTCTAATTGAGCGATATTTTCTTCATCTGTTAATTGGACTGCTTCTTCGTCCCCTTCTTCTTGCTGTTCTTCTATGAAAGGCAACATACTTGCAGCTTGTTGAAAAGTCTCTCCAACATTGAATCCAAGATAATATAGCAATACGACTGCTAAGATGACTGCAAAAATTGCTGGTATTAAAATCACCATAAAAAAGATTTGAAATTTACTTTGCCCTTTTTCTTTTTGGATGTTTTTACTCATTTCTTCACCTGATTTCATCGCCGAACAAATTGCTGAACAGAAACTTCATCTAGAAACTTTTGTTCCGTTCGTTTTTCATTTTCTGTGTATTGTTGTTGTTTGATCTCTTTCATCTTTTCATATTTTCTCAAATCGATAGACTTGTACGTTAAATAGCGCTCTTTTTCGTTCATTTTTTTCCTTGCATCTTGTGTATTTGATTGAAGTCTGTCAATCTCTTTTTGCAAATAGGCAATTGTCTTTTCGTTTAGTTGAATCACGGAAATCGTTAATCCTTTTTCTAACTTTTTTTCATTTGCAGCTATTAATTCTTCTTTTCTTTTCAAGAGGTTATAAAGTTTTGTAGCTACATCTTCAAAGTTTTTTACTGCTTCCGTATAAGCAAGTTCAGCATCAGATTTTTCAAAGTCTTTCACTTCGAGAACCTTTTCCAATGTAAATTGAAAGCTCATCATTGCCCTCCTTTACCAAACGATTGAATCATTGATTCAACGTTTTCCGAAAAATCATTTGATTCATTAAGACTTTGCTTTAAAAACGCCATAATTATTGGATACTTCTTGATTGCCTCATCAACTTCTTTATTCGAGCCTTTTTTATACGCACCGATGTTAATTAAGTCTTCCGAGTCGTGATATGTTGCAAGCATGTTCCGAATATAATCTGCCGTTTCACGGTGATCTTCTGAGACGACATCATTCATAACTCTGCTAATACTAGTTAAGACATTGATTGCTGGGAAATGCCCTTTATTTGCTAATTTTCTGTCTAACACAAGATGGCCATCCAATATTCCACGAACACTATCAGCAATTGGCTCATTCATGTCATCACCATCTACTAATACTGTATAAAACGCGGTAATGGAACCTGATTCGTTCATCCCACTTCGTTCGAGCAATCGGGGGAGCATCGCAAAAACCGATGGAGTGTACCCTTTTGTAGTAGGTGGTTCTCCTACCGCTAGTCCAATTTCTCGTTGAGCCATGGCAACTCTTGTGACAGAATCCATCATCAACGTCACGTTGAGACCTTGGTCGCGGAAATACTCGCAAATGGCTGTTGCAGTCATTGCTCCTTTAATCCTCATTAAAGCGGGTTGGTCAGATGTTGCTACAACAACAACCGTATTTTTTAACCCTTCAGATCCTAAATCTCTTTCCACGAAATCTCTAACTTCTCTGCCACGCTCGCCAATTAGTGCAATCACATTCAAGTCTGCCCCTGAGTTTTTAGCAATCATTGCCATTAATGTACTTTTACCAACACCACTCCCGGCAAATATCCCCATCCTTTGTCCTTTACCGACTGAGAAAAGACCATCAATTGCTTTTACTCCAAGGCTCAATGGTTCTTGAATTCTTGGTCTCTGTAATGGGTTTGGTGGCGAATTATCTGTAGAAAACGATTGCGCACCACCAGGTATTTCACTTCCATCAAAAGGTCTCCCTAAGCTATCAACAATCGTACCAATTAAAGCAGAACTGACTTTGATTTGAAGTGGATGGTTCATCGTTTCAACTAAACTACCTGGTGCAATTTCATCCACTCGTTCAAAAGGCATGAGCAATACATTTTGCTCTCGAAATCCAACTACTTCCGCCAATATCTTCCTTCGATTTCTTTTCCCTACAATAATCTTACATAGATCACCAACAGAAGCTTGTGGACCTTTTGATTCAATCATTAATCCAACTACTTGCGAAACTTTCCCATAGTGTTTGTAAGGAGAAATATCATCAACTTCAGAGATTAATTCATCAATGCCCATGGACTTCTCCTTCTTTCAACTTTTCAAATAACACTCGCTTCATTTCTCTTAGTTGGCTATCAACAGATGCGTCAATTTGTCCATAAGGTGTTTCAATGATACATCCTCCGTCATCCAAGGAATCATCCGGAAAAATAAGTAACTCTCTTGTATGTAGAGCAATGCTTTGTAGTTCCTTTTTCTGCTGCAATGTTGTCTCATACCAAGATGGGTGTATATATATTTTCACTTCTTCTTGTTCGCGAATTTCAGTGACAGCTTCTTTCACTAAGGTTAACCAAGCGTCCTCTTCTGATTTTAGAGTGTCCCCAACTATTTTCTTCGCTATCTTCAACGCTAACTCCAACATCACTGGTGTCGATTCATCTAACTTGTTATGATAATCAACTTTTGAATGAGCGATGGTGTCCTTCGCTAATTTAATTGACGAGGTATATTCTTGTTTCCCTTGATCCAATCCATCGTGATACCCTTGGTTATATCCTTGTTCCGCAGCTTGATTAAATCTCTGTTCTGCTTCTTGTTCCATCTCTTCTCTCTTACGATCTTGCTCCATTTTCCATTCGTTTATCTCATCTTGAAAAACTTTCTTACTCTTTTCTAGCTGTTCTTTTTCGTGATGGACGGCTTGTTCTCGTTCTCTATATTGAACTCCAACACCTGAATAGTCTTTCGATTCTGTCTCAACTTCCGCTAAATCTTCTAGTCTCATAGGTTGTTCGACCGTTCGAAGTTTAATTGTCTTTTCGCTTTCGCTAGAATGAGAGGCATAAGCAGATTTGATAAGCTTAGACAATAATATCATCTCCTCCACCGCGTGCGATGACGATTTCTCCCGATTCTTCTAATCGACGAATAACGGCAACAATTCTCGTTTGTGCTTCTTCCACATCACGTAAGCGGACAGGTCCCATAAATTCCATTTCTTCTTTAAATGTTTCTGACATTCTTTGTGACATGTTATTAAAGACAATCTCTTTTACTTCATCACTAGCTACTTTCAGTGATAATTGTAAATCTTCGTTTTCAACGTCTCGAATGACTCGTTGAATCGATCGGTTGTCCAATGTAACGATATCTTCAAAGACAAACATTCTCTTTTTGATTTCTTCTGCAAGTTCAGGGTCTTGAATTTCCAACGCATCTAATATGGTTCTTTCTGTGCTTCTATCAACGCTGTTCAAAACCTCAACAACTGACTCTATACCGCCCGCTTGTGTATAGTCTTGAGTGACTGTAGCCGATAACTTTCTTTCTAATATACTTTCTACTTCATTTACAATTTCAGGTGATGTGCTATCCATAATAGCGATCCTTTTTGCCACATCTGCCTGTACCTCTTGTGGTAAAGCTGATAGTATTTGGCCTGATTGCTCACTATCTAAATAAGATAAGATGAGTGCAATCGTTTGTGGATGTTCATTTTGGATAAAATTAAAGATCTGTGCGGCATCTGTTTTTCTAGCAAAGTCAAAAGGTCTTACTTGCAATGTTGATGTTAGACGATTAATAATTTCCATTGCTTCATCAGAACCTAACGCTTTCTCTAGAACACTTTTCGCATAACCTATTCCGCCTTGAGTAATGTAATCTTGTGCAATAGCTAATTGGTGAAACTGATCAATGATTTCCTCTTTTGTATCTTGTTCTACACGTTTAACCCCAGCAATTTCTAATGTGAGCTTTTCAATCTCTTCTTCAGATAAATGTTTGTAAACTTGCGCCGAGACATCTGGACCTAAAGAGATTA
The DNA here is from genome assembly GCF_029891575.1 of Salipaludibacillus daqingensis. Taxonomy (GTDB): domain Bacteria; phylum Bacillota; class Bacilli; order Bacillales; family Salisediminibacteriaceae; genus Salipaludibacillus; species Salipaludibacillus daqingensis. The sequence goes on from NZ_JARZHF010000002.1 coordinate 178,352, forward strand.
ATAAAATGGCGGCTTTTTGTTTGCCAGTGAGATTTTTTCGTTTCGCCACTCTCTTCTCCTCCTTCTAGTCCTCTGACAACCATGTTCGAACGAGTTTCGAAAATTCTTCTGGTTTATCTTTGGCTAATTTTTCTAGTTGTTTACGACGGGCTCTCTCTTCTGTATCAGCCTCTTCATCAATTGGAGGTAAATCATACTGAGAACGTTCATCTAAAGAAAATTCTTCAAATTCTTCTGTTTTTCTTCGGTTTCTCATTAACAAGAAAATTAACACAATTACAGCAAGAATTAACGCCCCAACAATGTAATACCAGAAAGGAGTACCTGTAGCTGGTTCTTCAAACTCTACTTTTCCGAAAAACTCTTGAGAAGAAACAAGAACTCTTTCTTCTATTTCTTCATCTTCCCATTCTGCTGTTACATCAGCATCAATGGACGTTCTTACAATTTGGCCTAACAGTTGTTGAATATCATTTAATCGATCTTGCGGTAATGATGTTGGATCTTCAGGATCAGGTGGTTCAATCATAACTTGAATCCCAATGTCGCGAATTTTATAAGGGCTTTCAACGATGTCCCGTGAAATTCGGTTTACATCATTATTAATTCTTTCTTCAATTCGTTCATAATCACCTTGTCCTCCACCAGCTGCTCCAGGGAAGTTAGGAATGTCATCTTCACCAGCGCCTGCTATTCCGCCAGCTTCCATGTCTTCCCCTTCAAAGGTTTCCGTGATTCTTTCCACACTCACAGCTAAACCTTCCATATTTTCTTCATCTGGGGCTTCAACCAACTCTTCTTGTCTGTTCTCTTGAGTGAAATCTAAATCCGTTGAAATGGATACAAGCACTTTATCAGGACCTACCATGGTACCTAACATTTGTTGTAAATCTCGTTGTATCTCTCTCTCAATATCTCGTTGAATGTTTCTATGTTGCTCATATACAGAAAGGGTTGAATCTGCCATTCCTGGTTGATTATGAAGTTCCAAATACCGAGACATTTGATCCATGATCACAATATTTTCAACAGGTAGATTTGGTACACTTTGAGATATAAGATGATATAGTGAACGCACTTGATTTTCATCTAATGCGTATCCTGCTTGCATATTCAGTAATACGGATGCCGTTGCCTCATTTGGCTCATCCCCTAGCCAAATACTTTCTTCCGGCAGAGTAATCATTACTTGAGATCCCTGTACTCCGTCGACACTTCGAATTAAGTCTTCTAATGATGTTTGAATCGCTGCTCTTTCTAATAGTTGAAATTCACTGTCTGTCGTTCCGAATCCCATATTATCTCTGAATGTTCCATAGTCAATTCTTCCTGTTTGAGGAATTCCTTCTGCTGCTAAACTCACTTTCAAATCATCAACAAGCGCTTCTGGAACAAGAATAGATGTTCCATCACTACTCACTTCGTTTGACACATTACGACTATCTAACGTCGCTTTGATTTCCCCCGTCTCTTGAACGGTTAAGTTCGAGTAAAGAGGAACGTGATTTGTACGAGACCCAAGCAAAGAAAATAACAGGAGTAGAACTAAGATAAGTATGATTGACCCTACTAGCAACCCTTTTTGTTTTTTCGTTCTTGATTGCCAAAATTCAGTTGTTTTATTTTTATATTCAATCAGTTTATCGTTCATTTTTCCTCCCACATCGCCACTTCATTTAAAATAGCTTTCCGTTTGAGAGATTCTCATTAGCTAAGGTAACTTAGCTGGAAACTCTAATAATATCGTTACTAATTAAGTTAAGATGACGGAAACAAGTGTTTAATCTTTCATCTGTTAATTTTGTGCCTTTTTCCAACTTATAAAAATTACATTTACAAAAGTCTTTTATCTTTTTTTTACTAGGACTATTAACATTTTATTTTTTTTACCGATAAAATTTATAATAACCCTCATAAATCAAAAAAACGTTCGAATTTATTGTATGTACTAAATCTTCCGGCTTAGAAAATCCTTCAAGATTAAACTTGCATTCTCATAATCTCTTGATATGCTTCAATTGCTTTATTTCTAACTTCCATAGTAGTTTGTAAGGTCACACTTGCTTTTTCAGCTGTAATCATAACGTCATGTAAATCTACTTTTTCACCTCTAGCCATTTGTTCTGTGATATTAGCTGAATCGACTTGCGCCTTGTTAACGTCTGCAATCGCCTCGTTCATCCAAGTTTTAAACGATTGCTGCGCTTCATGTGGAGTCGATCGATTAGAAGAAATTGGTTGTTGTGGTCTCATAATAGAGTTCATTTGTTGAATTCCATTGATATCCATTTGTTTCCCCCTTTAATTTAATTAGCGACCTATTTCAAGTGCTTTCAATAACATGTTCTTTTGTGCATCTAATGTCGTTACGTTCGCCTCATACGAACGGGTTGTACTCATTAAGTCAACCATTTCTTTAAGAGGATCTACGTTAGGCATTTCTACATACCCTTCGTCATTAGCATCCGGATGATCCGGCTGATACACTTGACGGAACGGCGATTGATCTTCAATTATATTACCTATTTTCACACCTTGACCAATATCGTCATTTGATTTCATTGCTCTTTGTAATTGGTTCCGAAATCCGCCAGATTGGTTTGGTTCCATCGTGACCATCTTTCGGCGATAAGGTTCCCATTCCCCATCCACTAATCTACCTCTTGTTGAATCAGCATTCGACATATTGCTTGAGACAACATCCATTCGTAATCGCTGAGCAGTTAGTGCTGATGCTGAGACATTCATTCCATGAAACATTGACATATGTCATTTACCTCCCTTGACCTAATACAGTACGAACACTATTAAATCTTCCGTTTAGTCGATCTACAAGCGTATTGTAGTAAATTTGATTTTTCGCCAATTCGCTCATTTCATGATCAATATCAACATTATTGCCATTATGGTTATACATTGTATTTGTCCGTCTAGTTACAAAACCTGCGTCATCTGCTGGGCGACCACCAAATTCTATGTGACGCTCATCTAATCGATTAGCATTTAAGCGTTGACCTTCTTTTGCACGATTTAATTCGTGAGAAAAGACTGTTTTTTGCGCTTTATAGTTTGGTGTGTCTACATTTGCAATATTTTGGGAAATAGTGTTCTGTCTTGTAGAAGCTGAAGACATAGCAGTCTCTAATAATTGAGTTGTGGAGTTATTAATCAAATTCATTATTATTCCCCTTTTTATGAATAAATAAACAAGTAATTTTTTCCTCTTTAACCACTGTCTAGATTGTATTTTATATAATAAAGCGAATTTTGTCTAACAGTCTCAGAAATTGACTATACTTCAATGAAAAAGACCTATAAAAAATTGAGGATATAGTCGTGATATGTAGCCCAAAAGACCTTTCGACAAAATTATACAAAATACAAGTTCTTTTTAACTAATAGAACTTTATCATATTTTTACATGTTTCTGTTGCTTTATTTCATAATGCATTAAAAAGAGGCTAATCATTGATTAGCCTCTCCTAGTTATATTCCATTATTTGTATATTAGTTTTTGTGCTTTTCCAACTCTACTAAAAACTTATCATTTAAAACTTTAATATACGTTCCTTTCATTCCTAAAGAGCGAGACTCAATAACGCCCGCACTCTCGAGTTTTCTCAGTGCATTAACAATCACCGAACGGGTAATTCCAACTCTATCAGCAATTTTACTTGCTACGAGTAACCCTTCATTACCATCTAATTCTTCAAAAATATGATCAACAGCTTCTAATTCACTATATGATAATGAACTAATAGCCATTTGAACGACAGCTTTACTTCTTGCTTCTTGTTCAATTTCTTCTGCTTTCTCATGAAGAATCTCCATTCCAACAACAGTAGAACCATATTCAGCAAGGATCAAATCATCATCATCAAATGAATCATCCAAACGAGCAAGGATTAGTGTCCCTAATCGCTGGCCTCCACCTTGAATTGGAACGATCGTCGTCAGTCCGTTTGCAAAAAGGTCTTTATTTTCTACTGGAAATGCAGTGAATTCACTATTAATATCTAAATTCGAAGATGTTTCGTCAAGTTTAAATAAGCCTGCTGTATACTCTTCAGGAAACCGTCTTTCTTCTAGCATTTGTTTCATCCGACTATTTTCAATCTCTTGCTTGATTGAATAACCGAGTAACTTTCCACGACGGCTTACGATAAAAATATTCGATTCAATGACATCACGAAGCGTCACCGCCATATCTTTGAAATTGACAGATTGTCCTGCACTTTTTTGAAGCATTTCATTAATTTTTCTTGTTTTTGTTAATAAATCCATTGTATTTCCTCCTGTTTTATAAAATATATTGACTTAAATCGCGATTTTTCACGACGTCTTGTAATTTTTCTTCTACATATGCTGGCGTAATGAGAATCTCTTCCATCGTAATTTCAGATGCTTCATACGAAAGGTCTTCTAGCAATTTTTCTAAAATCGTATGAAGTCTTCGAGCACCAATATTTTCTGTCTCCTCATTTACTTCCGCAGCAATTTCTGCAATTCTACGAATAGCATCGTCAGAAAATTTCAATTTTATTCCTTCTACTGCCAATAATGCTTGATACTGTTTGGCTAATGCATGTTTTGGTTCTATAAGAATTCGAACGAAATCATCCACATTTAAACTGCTTAACTCTACTCGAATTGGAAATCTACCTTGAAGCTCCGGTATTAAATCGGAAGGTTTTGAAAAGTGAAACGCTCCTGCTGCCACAAAAAGCATATGGTCTGTTTTTACTGGACCGTATTTTGTAACAACTGTCGACCCTTCCACAATAGGTAAAATGTCGCGTTGTACGCCTTCTCGAGAAATGTCTGCAGACTGTTGTTTGCTTTTTCCAGCCACTTTATCTATTTCATCAATGAAAATCATTCCAAGTTGCTCTGCCTTTTGAATGGCTTCTTGAGTAACCTCATCCATGTCAATTAGCTTTTGTGCTTCATCTTCTCTCAATAGTTTCCTAGCTTCTTTCACCTTTAATTTGCGCCTTTTCTTTTTCTTTGGCACCATGCTTCCAAGCATGTCTTGCATATTCATGCCCATTTGTTCCATTCCTGAGCCTTGGAACATATCCATAAAGTTCGACTGTTGCTCATCTACTTCTATATTGACATCCTCATTTTCCAGTTCACCCGCTGCAAGTTTTTGTGCAATTTGTCGTCTACGATCTCTTGTCGATGTCTCTTCTTGTTCGTTCTCTGATTCATCTTGCTCGTTGTCCTGATTCCCTTGGAACAACATTTCAAACGGGTTTCGGTAATTCGATTCTTTTTTTTGTGAAGGAACAAGGTATTCAACTAGTCGATGATTGGCATTTTGTTCTGCTCTTTCCATAACGCTAGCCATCTTCTCTTCTTTTACAATTCGGATCGAGGTTTCGATTAAATCTCGTACCATCGATTCTACATCTCTACCCACGTAACCTACTTCCGTAAACTTCGTAGCCTCCACTTTAACGAATGGCGCTCCAATAAGTTTTGCTAATCGGCGAGCTATCTCCGTTTTACCTACACCTGTTGGTCCAATCATTAAAATGTTTTTCGGCGTAATTTCTTCTTTTAACATATCATCTAGTAAGTTGCGCCTATATCGATTACGAAGTGCTATTGCTACAGACTTTTTTGCTTGCGTTTGACCAACGATCGATTGGTCAAGTCTTTCTACAATTTGTTTTGGTGTTAAAGAACTACTCATGTTACGCATCCCTCACTTATACAATCAGGTTTGATTTCACTTCTACATTAGTCATTTGCTAATTTTTCAACGATAATTTGGTGATTCGTGTACACGCAAATGTCTGCTGCTACTGTTAAACTTTCTTTTGCAATGTCAGCTGCAGACAAGTGATCAGCATGTTTTTTCAAAGCCCGTCCTGCAGATAACGCATAACTTCCTCCTGAACCAATCGCTAAAATTCCGTCATCAGGTTCTATTACTTCCCCTGTTCCAGCAATCAAGTAAAGGTTTGACTTATCCATCACTACAAGCATCGCTTCAAGTTTTCTTAAAACACGATCACTTCGCCATTCTTTTGCAAGTTCTACGGCCGCACGCTGAAGATTTCCATTGAATTCTTCGAGCTTCCCTTCGAATTTTTCATAAAGGGTAAAAGCATCAGCTACTGAACCAGCAAATCCTGCTATGACTTTTCCTCTATACAAACGACGAACTTTTTTCGCAGAATGTTTCATGACTACCGCATTTCCGAACGTAACTTGCCCATCACCAGCAATTGCCGATTCTCCGTTGTGTTGGACTGCGAGTATCGTTGTTCCTTTAATTGGCTCCATTCTTTAACTCCTTTCCCTTCCCATTACTATGCCCTAGGATGTGAAGATCGGTAAACTTCTCTTAAACGATCTTTCGTAACATGTGTATACACTTGCGTAGAAGATAGTTCACTATGGCCTAATAACTCTTGAACTGTTCGGAGGTCAGCCCCCTCATTCAATAAATGTGTTGCGAAACTATGACGTAAAGAGTGAGGACTCATTTTTGACGAAACCGCAGCATCGTTAACTATTTTATTTAAAATTTTTCTAATGCTTCTAGCTTCCAGTTTCCATCCGCGATAGCTTAGAAATATAGCATCTGTAGGTGCGTTTCCTTTTGCTATTAGTTTAGTCCTCGTTTCAGATAGATAAACATCTAATGCGCCAATGGCGTAACTGCCAACTGGTACATATCTCTCTTTGCGTCCCTTCCCTTGAATGAGGAGTGTTCCTAACTCTTTGTCATAATCCTCTATGTTCAAACCTACACATTCGCTCACACGAATCCCCGTTCCATAAAGAACTTCCACTAATGCAAGATTACGTTTTCCTAAATCAGTTTTAACATTTATAGAATCAAAGATCGTTTGCATTTCGTTTTCATAAAAAAAAGACGGGAGTTTCTTTTCCAACTTCGGTGTCGTAACCACTTGGAATGGGTTTTTGTCCACAAGATTTTCTCGAACTAGAAAAGACCAAAAAGAACGGAGAGAAGAGATTTTTCTAGCTACTGTTTTTCTTGCATAACTTTTATTATGTAGTGACGTTAAATAGCTTCGAATGTCTACATACGAAACAACAGCGATTGATTTTCTCAACTGCTGCATTACAAATCGATCAAAGTCTTCAATGTCTTTCTGATAATTATTGATCGTATGGATAGACGCTCGTTTTTCTATTTGTAAATAATCCATAAATTTTTTTACCCAATCATTTGACATTCTCGTCACCTTTTTTGAAAAAGATTATAGTTACTGACTTAATCAAGTTTCCCAACACGTTAAGAGCTACTAAATCTTATCACAGTTTAGTAGCTCTTTCAATAAACTTTACATTTTTTTCATAAAATTCTGAATTGTATTCAATCCTCGATCAACGAATAATCATTCTTTCTTTTAAATATAACTTATTACGGTCAATAGAATCAACTTCCATCATTTGTCCTAGTTGCGCTAGATAGAAACAAGCTCTCTTTTTCAGTCTGTTCTATTAACTGAGCAAATAATTAATCAGAATTCTATAAACAAAATAGCTGAGTTCTTAAAGATAATAGAAGTGATAACGAACAGCAATTTCACTCCCCGTTATCATCGTTTCCATTATAGACTCGTTAATTACCCTCTTCTTTATAATCGCATTCGGTGCATTGAACATGAACACCTTTTTTCGATTTCTTTTCCACTAGTAAGCTTTCACACTTAGGGCATGGTCGTGAAATTGGTTTATCCCAAGAGATAAAATCACACTCTGGATAACGATCGCAGCCGTAAAAAATTCTTTTCTTCTTGCTTTTACGTTCAACGACATTTCCTTCCGAACACTTAGGGCACTTCACACCAATTTCTTTAATAATTGCTTTTGTATTTCTGCAATTTGGAAAGTTGGAACAGGCCATAAATTTACCATACCGGCCCATTTTATAGACCATTTCATGGCCACATTTCTCACAGTCTTCTCCAGCAGGTTCATCTTTAATTTCCACTTCTTTCATTTCTTCTTCCGCTGTCTTCAATCGAATTTCGAAGTCTTTGTAAAAATGATCAATGATGTGAACCCACTTCTTTTCTCCATCTTCTATGGAGTCTAAATTCGATTCCATTTCTGCCGTAAATTCGACATTAAGAATCTCTGGGAAAAATTCTTCGATCAACTCTAGGACAATTTCTCCCAATTCCGTTGGAACGAATCTTTTCTCATCTAATGCGACGTATCCTCTTCGTTGAACTGTATCCAACGTTGGTGCGTATGTTGACGGTCGACCAATACCAAGTTCTTCCATCGTCCTTACTAGTCTTGCTTCTGTATATCTTGGTGGTGGTTGAGTAAAATGTTGATTTGGATCTATTTTAAGACTAGTCGCTTCTTCCCCTTCTTTCAAGTCAGGAAGAAGCCGGTCTTTTTCTTCTTTTCCGTCGTCATTTCCTTCAATATAAACTTTCATAAAACCTGAAAATTTCAACTTAGAACCTGTTGCCCGAAACATAACTCCGTTATTAGTTAAATCAACAGACATCGTATCCATCACTGCTGGAGCCATTTGACTTGCAACCATCCGCTCCCAAATCAATTTATACAATCGATACTGATCACGGCTCAAGTGCGGTTTCATCGATTTAGGATCCATCATCACAGAAGTTGGGCGAACTGCTTCGTGAGCATCCTGTGTCTTAGCCCCTTGTTTAGACTTTAATTCAACTGTGTTGTGGTACTCTTTTCCGTAATGAGTTTCAATATAATCTTTTGCTTCTGCTTTTGCCGTATCGGAAAGTCTCGTTGAATCTGTTCTCATGTAAGTAATCAAACCTACCGTTCCAGATTTCCCAAGGTCAATCCCCTCGTACAATTGCTGAGCTAGCATCATCGTTTTTTTCGCTCTAAAATTCAGTTTTCTAGCTGCTTCTTGTTGCAATGATGAAGTAATAAAAGGTACCACTGGATTTCGTTTTCTTTCTCTTTTCTTCACTTGATCAATCTGAAACTCATCGCCTTTGATTTTTCCGAGAACTTTATCCACGTCTTCTTGTGACTTTAATTCTGTTTTCTTCCCATCTAACGACATAAACTTTGCTTCAAATTCTTGATCGTCTTTTGTCAAAGAAGCAACAATTGACCAATACTCTTCAGGATTAAACGCTTTAATTTCATTTTCACGATCAATAATCATTTTCACAGCTACAGATTGAACGCGACCTGCACTTAAACCTTTTTTTACTTTCTTCCATAGTAATGGACTAATGTTATAACCGACTAATCGATCTAGAACTCTTCTAGCTTGCTGAGCATCGACTAAATTAGTATTAATTGTTCGTGGGTTTTTAAAAGAGTCTTTAATTGCTTGTTTTGTAATTTCATTAAATACAACACGACATTCAGAGTCTTTATCAATATTTAAACTGTCAGCTAAATGCCATGCTATCGCTTCTCCTTCGCGATCCGGGTCAGCCGCCAGATAAACGCGTTTCGCTTTTTTGGCAGCTTGTTTCAATTCTTTTAATATCGGGCCTTTCCCGCGAATGGTAATATATTTAGGTGAATAATCCTGTTCTACATCGACACCCATTTGACTTTTAGGTAAATCAATTACGTGTCCCATCGATGCTTTCACTGAATATTTTTTCCCTAAATATTTCCCAATTGTTTTTGCTTTAGCGGGAGATTCCACGATTACTAAGTAATCGGACATACAGTATTTCCTCCCCTTCAGAGGTAAGTTAAATCTTCCCTATTATTAAACACTCTTTTACCTTTTGTCAAACATACTTTTAAAAAAAGTTGTGTTTTTCAGCTTGAAAAATCTGAAAATACAAGTTATTTAAGTAAATCTCATACGTATTATGAAGCGATTTCATGTCAATCAAAATTTTTTGATTCATTTTATTTACGAGACTTTCTAAAGGATAACACATAGAAGGGAAGAATACATCGAACATGTCCTATACATACTCGTCTAAAATATCTTCTGATGTCAAAATTATTTTCGCTCCTTGCTGAATTAAACGGTTCGTTCCAGCTGATTCTGCTTGTGAAATTCTGCCTGGTATAGCAAAAACATCTCTATTTTGTTGAAGTGCACAATCACTTGTAATTAATGATCCACTTCTTTCTCTTGCTTCCACGATTAGTGTCGCTTGAGCTAGCCCACTAATGATTCGATTACGTTCTGGAAAATTCCATTTTTGTGGTTTTACGTAGGGAGGATATTCGGTGAGTACTAATTGTGTTTGTTCTAACAAGTGTTTTAAATCTTTAAGACTGTTTGGATAAAGGTGATTTAAACCATAAGCCAAAACAGCAATCGTTTTCCCTTTAGAATAAAGGCTTAACTCATGGGCTAATGTATCGATTCCTAACGCCATTCCACTTACGATCGTGATCGGTTTGTTTATGACTGGAGATAGAATAGTCTCCATTTCTTTTTTTATCCACTCAGAAGGGTGTCTCGTTCCTACTACACCTAACCGTTGAGGTGGATGAAGAATAGTCAAGTCACCTTTTACATAAAGAATCCATGGTGGATCATAAATTTCTTTTAAAAGAGTTGGATATTGATCATCAAATACATGGAAGTAGGAAATATTTTGCTGAAAAAATTCTTCCTTTAAATAATCAACATTCACTTGTTGCATATGACTATAAATCGTTGCCGCTTTTTTTGCTGATCGTGGAAATAATTGTTGAAACTCTCCAACACCCATTTCATATAAAGACGTTAAGTTATTATCGTATGTAAAGCACGTTTTTAAAAAAGAGTAATTACCGTAGGAGGAGTAATGGAGATGAAGAAGCCTGTCACCAAATGTTCGAGGGATAAACACGTAGCATGTTCCTTTCTCAGTAAACGTATTTTTTCAGGGTCTACTTTTAACAGCAGACCCTGAGTAGGTTTTAAACGTTATGAGTGAGACATTTGTTATATAAATCTTTTTCTTTTAAAACAGATATGAGCGTTTCGCCCATAACAGCAGGAGTTTCAGCTACTTTCACGCCAGCTGCATTTAATGTTTTGATCTTTTCGTCTGCGGTACCTTTACCACCAGAGATAATTGCCCCCGCGTGGCCCATACGTTTACCTGGAGGTGCCGTTTGTCCACCGATAAATCCAACAACTGGTTTTGTCATGTTTTGTTTGATCCATTCGGCCGCTTCTTCTTCAGCAGTTCCACCGATTTCACCAATCATGATAACAGCTTGGGTATCTGGATCTTCGTTAAACAAATGCAAGACATCGATAAAGTCCGTTCCATTTACCGGGTCTCCGCCAATACCTACAGCTGTCGATTGACCAATACCATTTGTAGATAATTGATGAACCGCTTCATACGTTAACGTACCAGATCTCGAAACAACACCGACGTGTCCTTTATTATGAATATACCCAGGCATGATTCCTATTTTGCACTCGTCTGGCGTAATAACACCAGGACAGTTTGGTCCAATTAAACGAGTTTTCTTGCCTTCCATATAACGTTTCACTTTAATCATATCAACAACTGGGATACCTTCGGTGATCGTGATGACAAGGTCTAATCCTGCATCAGTTGCTTCAATAATGGCATCTGCTGCAAACGGAGGTGGAACATAGACTACAGAAGCATTAGCACCCGTTTTTGCTACAGCGTCTGAAACCGTATCGAATACAGGGATACCTTCAATTTCTGTACCTCCCTTGCCTGGCGTGACACCACCGACAATATTTGTACCATATTCAACGGCTTGTTTCGTATGGAATAAACCTGTTGAACCGGTAATTCCCTGAACAATGACTTTTGTATCTTTATTGATCAAGATGCTCATTTATATCCCGCCTTTCTTACGCTTTAACTAGCGATACGATTTTTTCTGCACCATCAGCCATGGAATCTGCTGCAGTAATATCTAAACCAGACTCTTTGAGAATTTTCTTACCTAACTCAACATTTGTCCCTTCAAGACGAACGACGAGTGGAATCGTTAAGCCAACTTCTTTTGTTGCAGCAACAACACCGTCTGCAATGATGTCACACTTCATGATTCCACCAAAAATGTTGACGTAAATTCCTTTTACGTTTTTATCTGAAAGAATGATTTTAAACGCTTCCGTTACTTTCTCTTTCGTAGCACCGCCACCTACGTCAAGGAAGTTAGCCGGATCACCTGAATAATGTTTAATAATATCCATTGTAGACATAGCTAAACCAGCGCCATTTACCATACAACCAATATTTCCTTCAAGTGAAATGTAACTTAAGTCATATTTGGAAGCTTCAATTTCTTTTTCGTCTTCTTCATCTAAATCACGAAATTCGACAATATCTTTTTGACGGAATAGCGCATTGGAATCAAAGTTGAACTTTGCGTCTAATGCCATGACTTTTCCATCTCCAGTAGTAACGAGTGGGTTAATCTCAGCAATCGAGCAATCTTTCGCTTCAAATACTTTGTATAATCCCATCATAAATTTCACAGCTTCTTTCAACATTTCTTTCGGAATGTTGATATTAAAAGCTAGTCTTCTTGCTTGATAAGGCATTAACCCTGTTACAGGATCAATCACTTCTTTGAAAATCTTTTCGGGAGTTTTTTCTGCAACTTCTTCAATCTCTGTTCCACCTTCTTCAGAGGCCATCATAACGATGCGAGATGTTGCGCGGTCAACGACAAGACCAACATAATATTCATTTTTAATATCACAGCCTTGTTCAATTAACAAACGGTTGACTACTTTCCCTTCTGGACCAGTTTGATGAGTTACGAGAGTTTTCCCTAGAATCTCGCTTGCATATGTACGAACCTCATCAAGATTCTTCGCAATTTTCACTCCACCCGCTTTACCACGTCCACCTGCATGGATTTGGGCCTTGACAACGGTTACATCTGTTCCTAAAGATTTAGCAGCATCAACAGCTTCAGTAGCTGAATAAGCAACCTTCCCATCAGGAACAGCTACGCCATACTTTCTTAACAACTCTTTACCTTGATACTCATGGATATTCATAGCCATCCTCCTTACTGAGTCAAAAATAATGTTTTGTCGCGTGTTTTACTTCGCTACAACTTTCACAAATTCCTTTATTAGAATATAATTTTCTAAAAAAGGGATGCATAAAAAGTCAGAGATATTCGCCCTTATCTTTTCACACAATGTTCATTTTACTATACATTCCGACAATTTTGTGAATAAAACGCTTATTTTTTTTATTTTTTATAAAAATCATTGATTCTTCGAAATGCTGATAATCATTTTTAATTTGCTTCTTGTTAAAATATAGAATGGAAATCCATAAAAAATAGCATAGGAGATTACCTATGCTCTCGTTTTGCACGTTTCATAAATATAACCAATCGTCACTTCATTAAATTGTTTTGGTTGATCAATATTACAGACATGGCCTGAATCTTTAATACAACGAAACGACAAGGTTTGATTTTCTTCCACTAATTTTTTCACAGAGGGTAAAAACAAATAGTCCTCTTCTCCCATTACAAAAAGGGTCGGAATTTCGTTAAAATTATTCTGCAATCTGTTTAAAAGTGGATTCAACGCTTTTGTTAAAGTGAACCAGCGAATGAATTCTTTTTGGCACATCTTTTTTGCTTGATTTACAAAAGCAACTCTTGATTCTAAATGATTACTTTTCGGCATAATTATCCATGCTAGAAAACGATATAACCACATATAAGGAATAAAATATTTACTAATATCACCCAAAGTAATCAAAAACTTTGTTCTAATATTCAATTTAATAATAGCTCCACCTAATATCATTGAATCCATTCTCTCAGGATATTTTTGAGCGATTGTTTGGATAATAATTGTACCTAATGAGATACCAATAAAGTGGGAAGATCGAAGCTTTAAGTGATCAAGTATATGGATTACTTCTGTAGCCACATCAACAAAAGTATCGCCTTTATTCCATGTAATTTCACTAGATTTTCCATGGCCTCTCAAATCTATTAGTAACACATTAAAATGCTTTTTATATTCTTTCATTTGTTTAAACCATGTATTCGAGTTCCCACCCGCACCATGTATAAATGTGACCCATTCCAAAGATGGATCTTTTAAGTATTCTCGATAGTATAACACTGGGTCAACTTCCTTTCTGTATCAACATTAAATATCCTATTTTTACAAAATCTTCACATCTATTCTAGTATTTTTGATTATACCAAACTATGAATATAAAGAATAATTTTTTAACTTTTAATGCCTAAACTTTCTTGTATCACTGATACTCCATTTTTTGAAGAAAGGCAATTGTTTCGGCTGTCGATAGATATACCGCTTCCCTGACTTTGCTTTCCGCGGAGGTGGGAGTCTTCACCAATGCATTGCGCATCTCTGTTCATCTCATTAGGTTTCCATTGAAATTTCATGCGTTTTTTACTACAGCATTTCATTACATTTCTAATTACCGACAATCATTATTTACAAACATTTCGAAAACAACCTAATAAAAAGACCTGTAACACGATCACAGGTCTTTTTCAGAGTTATCATCTTCATTTTTTGTTCTTTTTTTGTTTTTCTTTTTCTGTTCGAGTATTTTCTTAATTACATGATGCACACTTCCGCTCTTCGAAGCTTGATCTGATGAATAGTAAATACCAAATTCATGTGCAATTTCATTCTTATACTTTTCTAAATATTCTTCTACTTTAGGAACAACTAATGGGGATCTTTTTTTCATAACAACAACCTCCTTAACGTTAAGGTTGCCTGATTCTTATTCATTCATGAATCTGATCATTCCTCTTTTTTAATTGCTCTTGATCAACTTTATAAATAAACGCAAATACTTCTGCTACAACTTCATATAAGTTCTCAGGTATACGCTCATTCACTTCAAGTTGAGAAAGGATTTCTACTAAAGAAGAGTCTTCTTGAATAGGGATATTATTTTCTTTAGCTCGTTGGATAATTTCGTCTGCAACGTATCCTTTTCCTTTTGCTTTTACAGTCGGCGAATGATCTTTTGTCACATCATACCCTAAAGCAACCGCTCGCTTTCGTTGATGTTCTTCTTTCTCAAGTCGATCATTATCATTCATATTCGAACATCCACTCCTTTGTAGCCATACTCATCCTTTTGATATCCCTTACCTAATTGTTGAAGAGGTCCATCTTCGTTTTTGGTTGCTGGCTGCTTCCACTTTATCGCCGATAATTGGTAATCAAGCGTAGCTAATTTTTCTTTTAACAAAGGGTACCAGATGGCTTGAACAGAAGAAGGCTTTTCGTTTTCATTATAAATCGTAAGAGTCGTAATACGATTCTGGATTTGCACATCGACGACAGTCTCATCTATCGCTTCTAACGTTAAATAAAACAAAATACGACAGTGTGATTCATCTATAGATCCGTTTTTTGTTTGTCTCCCTTCCCATTGAATTGTCATATCTTCGTATTTACTTGTCATTTTCAACGGGACTTGAAACAGTGTATGTTGCATCGGACCATGCTGTTCAGAAGAGATCAACTGATAACCGGTAAGTCGTTGCAAAAGAAATTCCGCTTGATCTCTTGCTCCTTGCGGAATATTTTGTGGTTGCTGTAAAAATTGTAATAGAGAAGCTTTTAAATTTTGCGTACGGATAGATTCTTGAGCTGCGGACGCTCCTTTAAGGTCACTTTCATGTTGAAGACCTAGCTGTTGTAAAAACATTTTTAATGGGGATTCGCCTTTTTGACTGTTCATCAATGAAAATGAATCCACTCTTGATTCACTCACCATCGTCCAAAGAGCTCTTGAGGCATCTGTTGGTTGATTCGTTAACCATTGATCCAGTTGCCCCGTAACATAGTTTGTTGAAGCTTGTGGATTCATTAAAGATAATAGCTGTTGTGTCGATTGAGGTTGATCTAAACGAACCGTATTTATTAAATATGAGAATAACGCCCTAGATGGAATTTCTTGTAAATTAAAACCTTGGTTCCTTTGAAGTTGCGGCCATAATTGACGAACGGCTTCTTGATTTTCCGGTCGTAAAATAGCTGCTTTAAACTCATTAAAAAACTGTGTTTCACTCATACTCTGTGGCATAACCCCTAATTGTCTAGCCATTTGAACTGCTTGCTGTTGCAGCGATCCATCAGATGAATTCATTTGTTGTAAAAGACCTTGAAGCGTTCCACCTTGTCTCAGTGGATCCGATTGGGCCATCATTTGTGAAAGCACCTGTTGAAGTTGTTGATTTGCTCCGGAGGAATATTGAGCAGTATTTAATTGTGACTGTAACTGTTGCATTGTCTCAGAAAAGCTTCGATTCGATTGGATTGCTGCAAGGGCTTGGAACGTGTCTTTTGTAAGTGGCATACCTCTTTGAATCATATTTGAAATCAAATCAAGTGACGTTTGCCTTGGCAAGGAGGACTGTTGCAAAACCCTTGCACCATCTTCTATGTTATCTCTAGTAAAAGGTTGATTCAGTTGATTTAGCTGTTGTAAAAGTCTTTCTTGCGCACTTCCTTGACTAACGCCCATTCTTTGTAAGATTGATTGTGCATTTGCCGCTTGGTTTGAAGACGATTGCGAAGGTGGGAGGTTTTCGATTACCTTTAATTTAGGAATACCTTCGCCTGCCATTACTCGAAACCAATAACGTTCTCCTTTTTCTAATTGTGCCTCTAATCTCGCTGATAAACTCATATTGCCTAACTTAAGCTGAGCCAATTGGCCAGGATAGAGGTTTGTTATCGTCCCTTGAAATACTTGGCCAGGCCTTAAGTTGATCGTTTTTGAATGAACAGGGTCCAAACCACGAACTAAGTTATTTAGCATTCTTGTTTCAAACATGTTTCGTTCCCCTTCCACCAATATGTGCAAAAACGTTTATAAATGAGCCCTCACCGGCGCAAAACTTCTTCGATGTTCATCTAACACTCCATACTCTTTCATTGCACGTAAGTGAATTTCCGTACCGTAGCCCATATGCTTATCAAAATGATACATTGGGTATTCATTATGTAATCTCTCCATGTATCGATCTCTCGTTACCTTTGCAATAACAGAACTCGCTGCTATCGAAATCGACTTTGCGTCCCCTTTAATTAAACTTTGCTGCGGAATATTCATTGGTAATTCCATCGCATCCACTAATAAGAAATCAGGAGTGACGTCTGATAATTGTTCAATCGCTCTGATCATGGCTTTTTTAGAAGCTTGTAAAATATTAATCTCGTCAATCTCTTTTGCAGAAGCTTCACCAATTCCAACTGCAACCGCACCATCGATGATTTTGTCATAAAAGAGATCGCGATTTTTTGCAGATAGTTTCTTTGAATCTGTTAAACCAAGAAGCTTAAAGTCTTCTGGTAAAATGACACATGCTGCAACGACTGGACCAGCTAACGGGCCTCTTCCTACTTCATCTAATCCAGCAATTTTCATAAAACCTCTCTGGCGATTCTCTCTTTCATAGTGCATCATTCGTATAAATTGATGTTCCAACTGATCTTGTTTCTTTTGTTGGTTATGCCAACTTTTAATCAATTGCTGGACTCCTTTTCTCTCATCTACTAGAAGGTCTTTCATCATTGGATCCTCATCTGAAGATATATTAGTCAGCAATTGTTTGATTTCTTTCATCGTTTTTTTCTTCATATTCCATTCCTCTCTATTAATATCGGAGATAGATCTCCCCATTTCCACAAAAATAAATAAATTGCGATTTTTCTTTCAGAAAAATATAAACATTCACGAAAAAGAAAAGATACGCACCCCTGCGTATCTTTTATCTTTCATCTGGACGTTCTAAGCTAATTTTCCCTAATTTCCCTTGACGGAAATCTCGAAACACAATTTCTGCTACTCTGTCGTAATCGACGATTCCACCCGAGACTAAACATCCTCGACGAGTTCCGATCGCGTCAAATAAGTCTGCCACGTCTTCTGGTAATTCCGTTAAGTTATAACGATGCTTAAGCATCGTTGGATATGCTTCTCTTAAATAATTCAGTAAAAATACGACTGTCTCTTGAAAGTCAAAAATTTCTTCTTTAATGGCTCCTGTAAGGGCTAGTCGAAAACCTACGTCTTGATCCTCAAACTTTGGCCATAAAATTCCTGGGGTATCCAATAATTCTATTTCTTTACCGACTTTTATCCACTGCTGCGCTTTCGTCACACCAGGTCGGTCACCAATCTTTGTAATCCTTTTATTGGCAATACGATTAATAACCGTTGATTTCCCCACATTTGGGATACCTAAAATGAGCGCTCTCAGTGCTCTTGGTCTGATTCCTTTTTTTTCAAACTTATCTAATAGCGGTTGACAGAGTTCTTTCACTTTAAGAGGAATATCGTTCATTCCTTTTCCTTTTTGAGCATCAATGACAAGACTTGCCCAACCTCTTTTTTCAAAATATTGTGCCCACTTTTCTGTAGCTCCAGGGTCTGCTAAATCTGATTTATTTAATAAAACTAACCTTGGTTTTTGCGATGCTAATTCATCTACCATTGGATTTCTTGATGAAAGTGGAATTCTTGCATCAACGATCTCAATAACTACATCGATGAGTTTAATTTTTTCTAACACTTGCCGTTTGGCTTTCGCCATGTGGCCGGGATACCACTGTATTGTCATGCTTATCACTTCCTCCTAATCTACAAGTCGCACATCCTGAACAGGCCAGAAGACGAAGTTTGCTTTGCCTACCACTTCATCATAAGGGATGACACCTATATGTCGGCTATCTTTACTATGTTGACGATTATCGCCTAAAACAAATACATGTCCTTCAGGGATCGTCTCGTAGCCCGTCACTTCAGATAAATCAAAATTACCTGTGAAAGGTTTATTGTCTGTTTCTGCTTTGAAATCGTCTAAATATGGCTCTTCATAAGCCTCTCCATTGATATATAACATATCATCCTCATAGTGAATCGAGTCTCCTGGGAGTCCAATCACTCGTTTAATGTAATCTTTATTTTGAGGGGCATGAAATACAATGATATCAAACCGGTCAGGCTCTGAAATATTATAGCCAATTTTATTTACAATCATTCTGTCATTATGTCCAAGAGTTGGCATCATCGATTGGCCATCTACAACAATAGGAGCAAAGAAAAAATAACGAATAACAATTGCTAAAACGAGAGCTACTACAACTGCTTTTACCCATTCCCATGATTCTGATTTCGCCATTTGTCATCCATCCTTTAAAGATATATATGAAAAGAATTTAGTTTATCTAGTCAATCGAACTTTATTTTACCACACATTATTGATCAAATGTTCTATCACTACTACAATTATCAATGCTGGTCATCAGATCTTTTATGTACGTACGAAAAAAGGAGCTTGAAACCAAGCTCCTTTTAAATCACTTTAATTATGAACGTAAATTATCTCCAAGCCTTTTCTTTAATACGAGCCGCTTTACCGCGAAGTGCACGTAAGTAATAAAGTTTGGCACGACGTACTTTACCAAATCTAACTACTTCAAGCTTATCGATACGTGGAGAATGTACTGGGAATGTACGTTCAACACCAACGCCGTAAGAAATCTTACGAACAGTGAAAGTTTCGCTGATTCCAGTTCCTCGGCGTTTAATGACAACACCTTCAAAAAGCTGAATACGCTCACGAGTACCTTCAACTACTTTTGCGTGTACACGAAGTGTATCCCCTGGACGGAATTCTGGAAGATCAGTTTTCAATTGCTCTTTTGTAATATCACGAATGATTTGTTCCATTATCTGTTCGCCTCCTTCCCTACAGGTCTTCTTGTCTCAAAAAATGGACAGCGGAACACCTTGATCTGGCCAAAGCCACAAAAGATATCATATCATATATACCTTAGGTTCTCAACCATTTTCTTCATTCGATTTCATCTTTTGAAGATAGTCTTTATCATTTTTAGACAATTCTTGTTTTTCAAGCATATCTGGACGTCTATCATACGTTCGTTTGAGCGCTTGTTCATGTCGCCATTCATCAATACGTTTATGGTGACCAGACAAAAGAATATCAGGCACTTTTAATCCCCTAAATTCAGCAGGACGAGTATAATGAGGGTATTCTAAAAGGCCCGTACTATGAGAGTCTGTAATCGAAGACTGTGCATTACCAAGAGCACCTGGGAGAAGTCTCGTTACACTATCAGCTATGACCATGGCGCCGATTTCACCACCAGTTAAAACATAGTCACCAATTGAAATTTCATCGGTAATAACATGCTCTCTAATTCTCTCATCATAGCCTTCGTAATGACCACAAATTAAAATAAGATGATCTTCTTGCGATAGTTCTTCTGCTTTTTTCTGAGAGTAAGGCTCCCCTTGAGGACATAGAAGAATTACCCGTGTTTTTTTACAATCATCATTCATATTATTTTTAACCGAATCAACGGCGTCAAAAATCGGTTGTGGGGTCAAGACCATTCCTCCCCCCCCACCATAAGGATAATCATCTACCCGTTGATGACGGTCCTCAGAAAACTCTCTAAAGTTTATAACTTGATAGTCCACTACCTTTTTCTCTTGAGCTTGTTTTAATATAGATTGAGAAAATACGCCATGAAACATTTCAGGGAATAATGTTAAGATGGAAATTTTCATTAATCTAACAGTCCCTCCATCGGAGTGATAACAACTTTCCCTTCATTGGTATCAACATGCTTAACAACAGAATCAATGTAAGGAATCAATATATCTTTTCCTTTATTAGCTGGTTCAACAACCCAAACATCATTGGCTCCAGGCGAAAGTATTTCTTTCACCTTCCCAATCTGTTCACCGTCATCGGTATAAACAGTTAGGCCAATAATTTCGTGATAATAGAATTCACCCTCTAAAAGGTCATCATTTAGTTTTGCCGAATCAACTTTAAGCACACTGCCTTTGAATTTCTCAACCTCTGTTAAATTTTCGAAACCATCAAAAGTGATTAAATCAAATTGTTTATGTCTGCGCCAAGAAGAAACCTTTACTGGGGTAATGTTCTTTTTATCATCCATGATCATTAATTCATTTCCGGTTGCATATCTTTCATCTGGGAAATCCGTGCTAGATATCACACGAACTTCTCCTCGAATGCCATGAGTGTTGACAATCTTACCTACATTCAACCACTCAGTCATCCTCCATGCCTCCTTGGCGAAGTTCGTAAACTAATCCATCTTTAATGACGATTTCTGTTCCTTTCATAATTTCTTCCCAATTGTCGCCTTCTTCTACTTGTTCAATCATTTGAATTGTACCTTCACGAAGTTCAGCACCTAAATCCAATTCATCTAATTGACCAAGTTTTAACTCTAATTGTCGAAGACGATCTTTTCGCTTTGCTACTTCTTTATTAAAACTTTCTTTCAACGAAGTTTGATAGCTTGTACTTTTATTTTCTTTCATTTTTTTATGTAATACAAATTCTAATTGCTTTAATTCTTTTGTGATTTGATATTGGCGTGAAAGAAATTGCTCTTTCAACTTTGTGCGGCTCTCTTCAGTTAATATTTGCTTAACAACTACTTTTTTAATAATTTCCATAGAAGCACCTCCAAGAATATACTATAGATAGTTTATCATAAATTTATGTTTACATACGGAAAAAGGGAGAGGATCTCCCTCACCCTTTTAACCGATTTCTAGCTGAATACGTTTGTTTTGATTGGCACCTGCTGCGTTAACTACGGAACGAATAGCTTTAGCAATTCGCCCTTGTTTCCCAATCACTTTCCCCATGTCATCCGCGTGTACTTCCAGCTTCAGTGTGAGTGAACGACCGTTTTCCACTTCAGTTACTCGGACATCATCGGGGTGATCTACAAGCGCTTTTGCAATCGATTCAACGAGTTCTTTCATGTCACTCACCTACTTGGATTATTTCCACACGAAGGACTATTTAGCGTTCTTCGCGTTGTGAAGTTTTTCCATTAAGCCAACGTTTGAGAACAAATTACGAACTGTATCGGACGGTTTCGCTCCATCTAACATCCACTTCAACGCTTGCTCTTCATTTACGCTGAATTCTACTGGATTTTTCAATGGGTTGTAAGTTCCTAGTTCTTCAATTAAACGACCATCACGTGGGGAACGGGAATCCGCTACAACCACACGATAGAACGGAGATTTCTTTGCTCCCATTCGCTTTAAACGAATTTTAACTGCCATGTGTTTCACCTCCATAAATCTTTCACACAATTAATTATATTATCATAAAAGGTACAAGGGATCAACCCTAGTAAAGTAAAAAAACTTTACACCTCTTAATTTTTCTTCAAAAGCTGTTACATCAGCTTTGTTTGGCGGATATTTTTACTAAAATGGAAAATTCATTCCACCTAAGCCGCCTTTTTTCTTCCCTTTTCCTTTTTGCATACCAGACATTTGCTTCATCATCTTCTTCATTTCATCAAACTGTTTAATTAATCGATTGACTTCTTGAATCGATGTTCCGCTTCCTTTTGCAATACGTTTCTTTCGACTTGCATTTAATAGTGAAGGTTCATCTCTCTCTGCTTTCGTCATTGATTTGACAATTGCTTCGATATGACCGATCTGTTTCTCATCCACTTGAACATTTTTTAGTCCTTTCATTTTGCCTGCACCAGGCATCATATCAAGGAGTTCATCTAAAGGTCCCATACTGCGAACCTGCTGAAGTTGTTCAAGGAAGTCATCGAAAGTTAAATCATTTGTTCTCATTTTTCGTTCAAGTTCTTTTGCTCGATCTTCATCTACATTCGTTTGGGCTTTCTCGATTAAAGAGAGAACATCTCCCATTCCCAAAATTCTTGATGCCATTCTTTCTGGGTGAAAGGCTTCTAGTGCATCGATTTTTTCTCCCATACCAGCAAATTTAATTGGCATACCAGTAACAGCTTTAACAGAAATTGCTGCACCACCGCGGGTGTCTCCGTCTAATTTTGTTAAAACAGCTCCTGTGATATCTAGTTGTTCATTAAAGCTTTCTGCCACGTTAACCGCATCTTGCCCTGTCATCGCATCAACAACTAGCAAAATTTCATCTGGAGAGGTTGCTTTTTTGATTTGTACCAGTTCATCCATCAACTCGTTATCCACATGTAAGCGGCCCGCTGTATCGATTATCACATAATCGTGATGCTCTTCTTTTGCTTTTTCTAATGCTTTCTTGGCAATTTCTACCGGGCTGATTTGATCTCCTAAGGAAAATACAGGCATATCAAGTTGTTTACCTAATGTTTCAAGCTGTTTAATTGCAGCAGGTCGATAAATATCGGCTGCCACTAACAGTGGGTTTCGGTTATGTTTTTTTCTTAAATGGTTGGCGAGTTTGCCACTTGTTGTTGTTTTACCAGCACCTTGAAGCCCGACCATCATAACAACCGTTGGTGGTTTTTGCGACACCGCTATTTTGCTTTGCTCGCCCCCCATCAATTTTGTCAATTCTTCATTAACAACTTTGATAACTTGTTGTCCTGGTGTCAAACTATCAAGCACTTCTTGTCCGACGGCTCGCTCTTTCACATCGGAAACGAATTTTTTTACAACTTTAAAGTTCACGTCTGCTTCTAAAAGGGCTAGACGAACTTCACGCATCATTTCTTTTACATCTTGTTCATTCACTTTTCCTTTTCCACGCATTTTTTTCAGCGTGCCTTGCAGTCGTTCTGCTAATCCTTCAAATGCCATTTCTTCTGCCCCCTATTCCAGTTTCTCGAGAGATTTAACAATCTGGATGAATCTATCGGGACTTTCATTCTCTTGAGCCATCGACTTCAATGTGGTTAATAATTTACGGCGTTCTTCATATCGAGTGAGTAACTGTAACTTTTGCTCATACTCCTCTAATAAGGCTTCTGTGCGTTTAATATTATCATAAACTGCTTGTCGACTTACATCGAAGTTCTCGGCTATTTCACCAAGTGACCAATCATCTAAATAGTACATACTCATATACTGATTTTGTTTAGTCGTTAATAACGATTGATAAAAGTCATACAAGTAATTCATGCGGATTGTCTTTTCAATCACGAAGCCCACCGCCTTGTTAAGGTATTTTCCTTTACGATTGCTAATGATACAAGAGCAACGAAAGTCTGTCAAGTTTTTATCTTGTCAATTATATTCTATCCAATAAGTTCACCATTCTTCAATCTTCTTCCGCTATCTCCTCTGCCTGTTCTAACACATCGGAAAATAATCCATGGACATATTGATCCGCTTGGAATTCTTGGAGGTCATCCATTCCCTCACCTAAGCCAACAAGCTTCACAGGGATATCTAACTCGTGACGAATGGCGAGGACAATTCCACCTTTGGCTGTTCCATCAAGCTTCGTTAATACAATACCTGAGACGTCCGTAGCTTTACCAAATGTTTTGGCTTGGCTCATTGCATTTTGCCCCGTTGTTGCATCCAACACGAGCAGAACCTCATGAGGGGCGTCTGGTACTTCTCGCGTTAAAACTCTTTTTACTTTCTCTAACTCATTCATTAAGTTTACTTTATTTTGCAAACGTCCAGCTGTATCACATAACAGGACATCCGCTTTTTTAGACTTTGCCGATTGAATTGCATCAAACATAACAGCTGCAGGATCTGATCCAGCTTGTTGTTTAATCACATCAACACCAACTCGTTCTCCCCACACTTCCAATTGTTCAATCGCACCAGCGCGGAATGTGTCTCCCGCAGCTAATAAAACGTGTTTTCCTTCTTGCTTAAATTTATGGGCTAATTTACCAATGGAAGTTGTTTTACCGACCCCATTTACTCCCACAAAAAGAATCACTGTTAAGTCATTTTCTTTCATGTTTAATTTCGTTTCTGCTTCAGATTTCTGTAATAGTTCTGCTAATTTTTCCGAAATGACCGGTTGAATCTGTTTCGCATCTTTAATATTTCTTGTTCTAGCTTCATCTTTCAACTCATCAATCAGTTCCATGACCGTATGAACACCGACATCCGCTGAAATAAGAATTTCTTCTAGTTCCTCAAAAAACTCTTCATCTACGGTGCGGTAATCTTTCACTAAATCATTCATCGCACCTACAAAAGAATCCCGTGTTTTCGACAAACCGTCTCGGAATTTATCAGTCACCGAATCTGTTTGATCCGTAATTTTTTCTTTCAATTTTTTAAAAAAACTCATGTTAACTCCTCCACGTCATTGATTTATGCTTTTACACCTATTAATTCTTTTGTCTCTTCTAATCTAACGGAAACTAAATTGGACACACCTGACTCTTGCATCGTCACACCATATAACACATCTGCTTCTTCCATCGTACCTTTTCGGTGAGTCACGACAATAAATTGTGTCTCTTGACTGAAATCTTTTAAATAATGGGCAAAACGAGCAACATTTGCTTCATCAAGTGCTGCTTCGACTTCGTCTAATACACAAAATGGAACAGGGCGAACCTTTAAGATAGAAAATAATAGGGCAATCGCTGTTAATGCTCGCTCTCCTCCAGATAAGAGAGATAAATTTTGTAAGTTTTTGCCTGGTGGCTGCGCAACAATTTCAACCCCTGTGTAAAGTAGGTCATCCGGGTTCGTTAATTCTAGAGACGCATTTCCACCACCAAATAACTCTTTGAAAACTTCATGGAAATGACTTTGAATGTCGTCAAATGTCTCTTTAAATCGTCGCGTCATTTCATCGTCCATTTCAGAAATGACTTGATGTAACGTTGCTTTTGCTTCTTCTAAATCTTCTTTTTGATCCGACAAGAAATCAAACCGTTCTTTCACTCTTTCATATTCTTCAATAGCACCTACATTGACGGTACCTAGTTCTTCGAGAGCCATTTTAATGAGTTTCACCTGATTTTTTGCATCATCTAAATCTATTTCAAGTTCATAAGTTCCTTTTGCCCCTTCAAAACTCACTTCATACTCTTCTTGTAATTTATGCAGACGAGTATCTAATTCAACATCAAGTCTGTTAACCATCACTTCTTTTTCATGGAGGGTTTGTGAAACAAATTTTAACTGTCTCTTTTGCTCTTTAAGCTCTTGTTCTCGGTCGTCATGATTTTGCTGAACGGTTAAACGCTCCGCTCGGCGTTTCGAGATTAAGTCAATTGTTCGTTCTTTTTCTACTCTTCTTTTTTCTATTTGTTCTTCTATTGCCGATGCATCGAGTGCCTGATCTGACAAGTCCTTTTCTAATTGCGTAAATTCAGCATCTTTTTCATTGATTCTTTCACTAATCGAATACATTTCTGCTGATAAGCGGTCATGTGTTTGTTGTGCATGAGAAAGCTGTTCCGCTTCTTGAGCAAAACGAATTTTCACTTCCGTCAGTTCATCAGTGATTTCCTGTCTTGCAGATTGATCTTCCTGCTTTTGACGAGATAGTTGCTCTATTTCGTCGTTGATCTTTATGACTACTGATTCGGAATGTTTGATTTTCTCGGTTAATTCACCGATCCTATTTTTCTTATTATCTAAATCTTGCTTATACTCATCATATTCCAAATCGTATACTTTCAAACGTTCATTTATATTTTCTTCTGATAACTGAATTTCTTGTAAACCTGACTTTTTATCTTGTTCTTCAGAACGTAACACTTCTCCTTCTTTCGTCAGTTGCCTGATATTTTCTTGAAGAGATGTTCGTTCTTCCTTTAAAGTTGAGACCTCTCGCTGCAAATCGTTCATTTGTTGATCTAATTGGTTATACTTCGCAATCACTCGATCTAGCTCTTGCTGGCGCCCGAGAATTTGACTTTGTTTTTGTTTGATACTTCCACCGGTCATGGCACCACCAGGATTCACGACATCCCCCTCAAGTGTTACCACACGAAAACGGTAATTTAATAATCGTGCAATTTCTTGGGCTGCTTCCATATCTTTCGCAATGACAACATTGCCGAGAACATGCCGAATAACGGGGGTATAAGCACTATCAAACTTTATTAACTCACTAGCGACACCTACGAAACCACTTAACGACTGAATCTTTTCCACATCGTATCCGGGGATGGAACGTGGTTTCACAACATTCATCGGAAGAAAGGTCGCCCTTCCAAGACGACGTTGTTTCAAAAATTGGATCGCTTTTCTTCCTGTCGATTCATCTTGAACAATGACATGTTGTTGCGCGGCACCTAAAGCAATTTCAATAGCTGTTTGAATTTCTTGTTGCACTTCAATCACTTCAGCAACAGCTCCATGAATTCCGATAAACCGTTGATCACGCTCCTTTAATATTTCTTTTACTCCTTGAAAAAATCCTGAGTAGTCTTGTTGCATTTCTTCTAAAACTTCTTTACGAGATTTTAACTGTTGCAAATGACGCATTGCTTCATAGAGCAGTTTTTCTTTTTTCTCATACTCTTTTTCTTTTTGCTCTTCATAAGCTTTTACTTTCTGGTATTCCCCGTACAAATCATTAATTGCTTCTTTCGCTTTCTCCCAAGCATGGCGAGCGCTGTCACGGTTTTGTTCTATTTCTTGTCTTCGTTCAACTAATTCGCGATTATCTTTTTCTAACCTTGATCTTTTTTCTTCATTTTTAGATACTTGCTCCTTTAAATAGTTCTGTTCGTTTGTTTGTGACGCTTTTTCATTAAGCCACTCTATGTAGTCCGCTTTAAGACGTTCTAGTCGTTCTTCTGAGCCTTCTTCAACTTTTGCTAACTGCCTTTCTAAACCTTGCTGTACTACTTTGGTTTGAGAACACTTCTTCTTTGTTTTTTCCAATTCGATCGACTGCTCTTCCAAAGTAGATTGAAGCTCTTGCTTTTTCTTTTTTAGCTGAAAAAGTTCTTCTCGAAACTGATCTTTGTTTTGAGAATAGTTTTTTCGTCGCTCTTTCCACACTTCTTTTTGTCCTTCTTGTTTTTCTAAGTCTTCACTTGTGGAAAGGAGAATATTTTGCAAGTCCTCAATCGATTCATCCATTGCTTGCATGTCTGCTCTAGCTCGCTGGATTTTCGCTTCTTGACTTTGAACTTCTGAGTGCAACTGACCTTCTTTATCTTGCAACTGTTCCGATTCTGTTTTTCCATCGGTCCAATCTTCATGTAACTGCTCAATTTCTTTTACTAAAACGCCTACTTCTACTTTTTTCAATTCATCCTTTTTTTCAAGGTATTCTGTCGCAATAGATGCTTGCTCTTTTAAAGGCTCTACTTGGCCTTCCAATTCATAGAGAATATCTTTGACTCGATTTAAATTATCTTGTGTGTCGTCTAATTTTCTTTCCGACTTTTGTTTTCGATGCTTATATTTTAATACCCCAGCGGCTTCTTCAAAAATCATCCGTCGGTCTTCAGACTTACTACTAAGAATTTCTTCTACTCTTCCTTGTCCTATAATAGAAAAAGCTTCTTTCCCTAATCCTGAATCCATAAATAAATCAACAATGTCTTTCAATCGACAAGGTTGTTTATTTATTAAATATTCACTATCACCAGATCTATACACTCGCCTTGTTACAGCAACTTCACTGTAATCAATCGCTAAATGCTGGTCTTCGTTATCTAACACAAGAGAAATTTCCGCCATGTTTAAGCGTGATCGACTGTCACTTCCTGAAAAGATGACATCCTCCATTTTTCCTCCTCGGAGATTTTTAGCAGACTGCTCACCTAACACCCAGCGAATCGCATCTGATATATTACTTTTTCCACTTCCGTTTGGTCCAACAACAGCAGTGACACCTGGAACAAAATCAATGGATAAGCGTTCTGCAAACGATTTAAATCCGACAAGTTCAAGACGCTTTAGGAACAATGTCATTCACCTCAATTTATATTAATCCTCAACTGTCTTTAAGACAGACCTTAACTTGTTTATTTTATCATACCTTTACTCGAGGAATAAACGACTTTTCTATCGGGGTATGGTCTTTTTATTGAAGCATGTTAAAATAATAACGTAACCACTATTTATAGGAAGGGTGTTTCCATTGTCAACCAATGAAAAAAATAGAGAAAATTTATCTAAAATGATTGAAGATATCAAAAAACAATTGAACATCGTAAATGGTTCTGCTATTAAAGCAGAAGATTTTTCTTATGAAAAATATGATGATATTGAAGAAATTCATACGATGGTAATGAAAAAAAGTCATTTTAGTGTAAGTGAAATGGATGCGCTCATCTCTGAATTAGGTACGATGCGAGATAAGACACCAGAAGAATAATATAAAAAGGAGCCTTTCTAAAGATTCTAAGAAGGCTCCTTTTTTATGGCTATCCTGATAATAGACTCATACGAAAAATTTAACACATGCATTCATTAAAAATAAAACCGATTAACAAGTTTCTTTTCTTTTGCCGATAACGTTGTTTCTGTATCAACAATTGTCACCGTCAACTGTTTATTTAAATCCACATAATAAGGACGACTAACTTTTTCGTTATTCTCTTCAATAATTCTCACAACAGGTCGTTCACTATTTAATTTATGCTGCTGAACAACGAGAGCTTTTCTCCCGTCATTTAATATAACCGTTAATCCAACAGGATAAATCGCCACTGTTTTCCGAAAAGCTTGTATCATTTTTAAATCAAACTGCGTCCCTGCCCCAGCGAACATTAATTCCATGCCTTCGTGTGGCAAAATTGCTTTAGAATACACACGATTTGAAGTCACTGCTCCAAAAACATCTGCAATAGCGATGATTTTTGCATAAGGATGGATATCATTCCCTTTAATGCCTCTCGGGTATCCGTTTCCATCTATTCGTTCGTGATGTTGAAAAGCACAGTGAGCACTCACGGTCGATAGTTCGAAACATTTCCGTAAGATATCAAAACCTATCTCAGGGTGTTTCTTTACTTCTGTCATTTCTTCTGGCGTCAATTTATCCGCTTTTTGCAAAATCTTCGAAGAAATTTCTGTCTTACCAATATCATGTAATAACGCCCCAACACCAACTGTCAGCTGCTCTTCTTCAGAAAATTTCAATTCTCTAGCCATTGCAATCGAATAAATCGCTACATTCAATGAGTGATAAAACGTATATCTGTCATGGCCGATCGTATCAGATAATAATGAAATCGTTTCATCACTTTCTCTTACATCCATCAATATATTTTTTACTGTTTTTTTGAAATTACGACCGAGTCGATCTAAGATAAATGATTTCGACAAGCTAGACTCTTCCCCTAATGAGCCAAAAGCTTGTTTAATATCTTGAATCGCTTCGGTTTTTGTTTGATCATGTAACGTACTCGTAGGTTCAATTCCTTCTGATTCCTCATCCTCTATGTAAATAAAGGTAATATTTAAGATTTTTAAGCGATTGATCATTCTCGTCGTTAAGTTTACTCCCTCCTGAACTAGAATTTGACCTTGATCATTTGTAATAGGTTTACCAATCTTTTCTCCTGATTGTAAAGAATGGGTAGATACTAGTCTCATCGATTCGCTTCCTCTCTAACACTCAATACATCTTTAGACCTAATTTATTCCTATTTATCGTTAATTAAAGTTACTCAATACAGACTATTTTAACAATATTTTTATCATTTGGATACAACTCTAAACATTTTATAATTGTTTTGTCCTATAAAAGTTTATTAAGATGGAAACCTTTTCAATCAATAAAATTAATTTGGTCAATAAATCAAGCACAATATGTTAAGCTTGAAAAAAAGCTTTATTAAAACTTGGTTGATTTTAGAAAAATCAATATCAGAAGTGATGATTTCTAAAATGAAGACGAAATGATAACAGACACCTAAAAAGAAAGGATGAGCAAGAATCATGCAAGACGAACTAAGCATCGGTCAAAAAGTTACAGGAATATATAAAACGGGTAAATATGTAGGTGAACTCATTGATATTAATGCTAATAAAGGATTAGGTGTATTGAAAGTCCTCGGAGTATTAAAACACCCCCTACAAGGAGACCTTCATCATCCAAATCATACGGACGTACCGTTGTTTCATGAAAGAAAAGCGTTAAGCAAGTTTGAGAAGACAAACATTCCCCTCTCTCATCTAAAAGCCTTCCATGAGGAAGTACCTGAATATGAGAAATCGTTAAAACAAGCACTGAAAGAACAAAAGCTTTCTTTGAAAGAAGATGAGAGTGCTTGGGCTACTAAGTCACTTGAAGCAATTGCCTCCTTAGAAAAAGATTATTTTAAATAAAGTAAAGGTTAATCTTTAAAGTAAAAAAACTTGGCGCAGATTCGCCAAGTTTTTTGTTAGTTATATTAATCTTCATCTTTCACATCTATATCTTCTGGAATCGGTTCATTTTTCCATTCTTCAATGAGTTCTTTCACTCTATCCATTTGATCTAGATGCGTGTTGAACTGGTCTCCGTTAACTAAATATCCTTCGCCATCATGCACCGCTCGGATACGCTTTGTATGAACGAGGTGAAGCAACGTTGTTTCTGGCATTGATAGATACTCTGATGCTTCTTTTAATGTTAAATACATACTAGTTACCACCTTATGTTTACCATGTTCTGATTAGTCAACGTCTATTTTTTCACTCAGGACTTTCTTTTTGTTTATGGAGTGTTTTCGTAAAAACATAACTCACTTTATCATAATCCATTTTTTCTTCATAAAAACGGTGCGTTTCTGTCTGATCCACTCCAGAAGACAGAGCAACAGAACGATATTTGTGATCTTCTGCCCACTGATGAACATAATTCAGTAATTGCTCCCCATAACCTAAATGGCGCTGCTTTTCATCGGTAACAAGATCACATACCCATATGAACCTACCATAATTCAAAGTAATCATTGGCATAAAGCCTATAACTGCAACGATCTTATCCTCTTCATACAAGGCACACAAGCGGTATTGCTCCTTGATTTGCGCTTCCAATACTAATTCAACATAGGTGTTTTCATCTAAATGATTCCGCAATTGATGCATGATCGAAAACGCCGATTCAATTTCCTCTTGACTGCGCAATTCCTTCACCGTTGCCATTTTGTTACCACCCCTTCCATACTACTCCTGTACAAAATATTTCCGTTGGTGAACTATTAAATCATCGTATATTATTACATTCATTTCTGAACCAGGCAATATCTTATCATGAAACTGCAAGTAATTATTACTCATATATTATCCTTCTAATTATAATTATGCAACTGCCATAAACATATATGAAAAATCATTCCTACCCTATCAAGGACTTTATACAGGTTGCTTTGCATAGCTTACTAATTACTAATAGACGAAAAACCACCCGCATTCACATTTCCTTTACTAGACGTAATGGGAAAAATGAAAGCGGGCGCTTATAAATGTTAGCTTATTAGTTTGAATTTAATTTTTCTAACGCTTTTTGAGCAGCCATTTGTTCCGCTTCTTTTTTAGATTTGCCGGTTCCGACTCCTAATTGTTCCTTGTCAAGAGACACCTCTGATACAAATTCACGGGCGTGTGCAGGTCCTTTTTCTTGTATAATTTTATACTGAACCTGTCCTTGATTTTCTCGTTGAATTAATTCTTGAAGCTGACTTTTGAAATCCATCATATGTGAAAAGGCCCCATTATGGATTTTCGGATATACATACTCTTCTAAAAAAAGATAAACAGCATCCATTCCTCGATCTAAATATAACGCACCGATAAAGGCTTCAAATACATCGGCTAATAGTGCTGGTCGTTTTCGACCACCTGTCATTTCTTCCCCTTTACCGAGCAACACGTAGTCTCCAAATTTTAACTCATCTGCATTCTTGGCCAATGATGGCTCGCATACGATTGCAGCTCTGAGTTTGGTCATCTCTCCCTCGCTCATATGATCAAAGAGCTTAAAAAGGTATTGTGAGATGGCCAATTCCAAAACTGCATCGCCTAAAAATTCAAGCCTTTCATTGTCATCATGTGGAC
Organism: Salipaludibacillus daqingensis; assembly: GCF_029891575.1. Lineage (GTDB taxonomy): Bacteria > Bacillota > Bacilli > Bacillales > Salisediminibacteriaceae > Salipaludibacillus > Salipaludibacillus daqingensis. The sequence continues at coordinate 211,090 of NZ_JARZHF010000002.1, forward strand.
GGATTCTGTGTTCATTTACATAGGAAGAGTGGGTAAAAGCTTGAATAAATAAATCTTCATTTTCATATTTGACATGAATGCTTTTTAAAAAATTGCGATATTTGGTTTTTTGAGCGTTGGTCATTTGCATTTTCTTAGCTTGACGCTTCATTCCCCTTCTATATATCTTTCTAGATTGTTGCATGAGAACCCCCATCACTTGTCTGATTTGATATCCAGACGTGTACGCTGTTATTTACTAATCAAGTGCTTCATTCATAATATTAATGCTTCATTTTAATCTAAGCATCAATCCCTCAAATTTCACTCTTATTAGTTAATGTTTCCCAAGGTCCATGATAAAATCCAAGCCCTCCCCTCCGTTGGTGAGGACTTGGTCCTATTCTATTATTGATGACGTTCTATGTATTCAATCACGTCACCGACCGTAGCAATTTTCTCAGCATCCTCGTCGGAAATTTCTAAGTCGAACTCATCTTCAAGTTCCATTACTAATTCAACAACATCTAAAGAGTCAGCTCCCAAATCTTCTTTGAAAGTTGCTTCTTTTTTGACCTCTGTTTCATCAACACCGAGGCGCTCGGATACGATTTTTGTAATTCTTTCGTTAATCGTTGCCATTTTTACTTCACCTCCTCTCAATTATTATAGGATAAACGAAACAAAAATACTAGCTTTTATGGCATAACCATTCCGCCATCTACATGCAAGGTCTGCCCCGTCATGTAAGAAGCAGCGTCACTAGCTAGAAAACTCACTACTTTAGCTACATCTTCTGGTTTACCAAGAGCAGCTAATGGAATCTGTTTTAACAGTTCTTCTTTCGTTTCAGCTGGAAGATCATCTGTCATCTCTGTTTCAATAAATCCAGGTGCAATGGCATTTGCTCGAATATTACGATTAGCCAATTCTCTTGCTAATGATTTAGTTAATCCTATCACACCGGCTTTACTTGCTACATAGTTTGCTTGTCCTGCATTTCCTAAAACTCCAACTACAGACGAAATATTGATAATGCGACCGTAACGCTGTTTCATCATTTGGCGACTGACAGCTTTAGCGCAATTAAATACACCTTTTAAGTTCGTATCAATTACGGCATCAAAATCCTCTTCTTTCATGCGCATGATCAACGTATCTCTTGTAATTCCCGCATTGTTAACAAGAATCTCAAGCGAACCAAATGTCTCAATAACGGATTTCACCATCGCTTGAACACTGGCAGAATCGGCAACATTACCTTGAATTGCCAAAGCGTCCACACCAAAGCTTTGACATTCTTTCGCCACGTCTTCTGCTTTTTCCTTGTTACCAGAATAATTCACTGCTACGTTAACTCCTTGCCTAGCTAACTCCAAGCAGATCGCTTTTCCGATTCCTCGTGATCCCCCTGTGACGAGGGCGTGTTGTCCTTTCATGAGATCACTCTCCCTTACTTTCTAAAAGATTCATCGCTTTCGTTAAACTTTCTTCGTCAAATACTGGTAAAACCGTTGCTCTTCTAGATACTTTTTTCACGAGTCCACTTAGTACTTTTCCAGGACCCACTTCAATAAAAGTATCAACTCCATCTTCCACTAACTTGTTGATTGTATCCTCCCATAAAACGGGTGAATAGATTTGTTCAATCAATAGTGATGGAATTTCTTCAGCAGTTTGAATCGTTGATGCTGTTACATTGGCAATCACTTTAAGTTTCGGGTCGCTAAATGTGATATTATTTAATGCTTTCATCATGTCTGTAGAAGCAGGTTTCATCAAAGAAGAGTGAAATGGACCACTAACAGATAAAGGCAATGCTCTTTTGGCACCAGCCTCTTTTGCCAATTCAATCGCTCTTTCTACACCGGAAACTGTTCCAGAAATAACAATTTGTCCAGGACAGTTAAAATTTGCTGGTTGAACGTCTCCTCTTTCTTCCGTAGCTTGTTTCGTTACTCGCATCAAGGTTTCTCGATCCATTCCAAGAATCGCAGCCATCGTTCCTTTTCCTTTTGGAACAGCTGCTTCCATCAATTGACCGCGTAGACGAACAGCTTTTACAGCATCTGTAAAACTCATGGCCTCACTAGCAACTAAAGCGGAGTATTCGCCTAAACTATGTCCTGCAGCATACTCTGCATGAATATTCTTTTCTTTTAAAATTTGCAAAATAGCAATACTTGTCGTTAATAACGCCGGTTGCGTATTTTCTGTCTTTTTTAATTCTTCTTCTTCCCCATGAAAAACAAGATCACTAAAATTTTCTGCAAGTGCTTCATCCGCTTCTTTAAATATAGCAGAACATGAAGGATAGGTTTCAGCAAGTTCTTTTCCCATTCCTACTTGTTGGGAACCTTGTCCTGGGAATAATAAGGCAATCTTAGTCATTCGTGCTCTCCTTTCTGAGAGGGTAGTTGTTCAATCTCTTTTTGAATCGTCTCGATAACATTTTCTTCATGCATCATCTTTGCTTGCTTAATTGCACTGAAAAATGCATGAGCATCTGAAGAACCATGAGCTTTTATGACAGGTGCTTGTAACCCAAACAACCCAGCACCACCATATTCAGAGTAATCCATTTTTTGTTTCACTCGTTTAAAAGCTGGTTTTAATACACCTGCTGCTAATTTATTTTTAAACGAAGATGTGAGCTCTTTTTTCAATATAGAAAACAAGGAAATAGCTGTTCCTTCAATCGATTTAAGGACAAGATTTCCTGAAAAACCGTCACATACGACCACATCTGCTACACCATTTAATAAATCTCTTGCTTCTACATTACCGACAAAGTTCATAGAACTTTCTTGCAACTGAGTAAACACATGTTTCGTTAAATCCGTCCCTTTACCAGCTTCTGAACCAACGTTTAGCAATCCAATTCTTGGTTTTTCAATTCCACGTACTTTTCTCATATACACTTCACCCATTAACGCATATTGAACAAGGTGAGATGTTTTTGCATCCATATTTGCTCCTACGTCCAAAAGTAGAAATCCGTCCCCTTCAAGAGTTGGTAGCATTGGAGAAAGGGCTGGTCGTTCTATTCCTTTCGTTCTACCAACAACGAGAAGACCTGCAGTCATTAACGCCCCCGTATTTCCTGCTGAAACTGCAGCATCGGCGTTCCCTTGTTTTACTTGTTGCACAGTGAGCACCATCGATGAATCCTTTTTTCTTCTGACCGCTCTTACTGGAGAATCATCGCCATCAATGACCACTTCTGTATGGACAATTTCTGTCCGATCTTTTGTTTTAATATAGGGACTCATTTTTTTCTCGTCCCCTACAAGGATTATATGTAAATCTTTATACGTTTGAAGAGCTTTTTCGCAGCCTTGGATAATACTCTCAGGCGCGTTGTCGCCTCCCATAGCATCTACTGCCAACCTCATACGTTTGTTTCCTCCTCTTCACTGACACCATCACGGAACATAGAGAATTTACCTCTGAAAACAAGTTTTTGTTCCACATAACTATATACTTCAACAAGCGTTCTATTTTCATGAATTTCTGTCACTTTAGCTTTTGCTACAACTCTTTCACCAACATTTACTTGGCTTTTAAAAGATACATCTGCTTGGGCAGTTAACGCTAATTCATCATCAATGATAGCAACAGCTAATGAATTAGCTTGGGCAAACAAATGATGACCGCGGGCGATCCCAGTTCGAGAAAACACATGTTCATCTCTTATATCTAATAACGAAATGGCATGGTGATCTAACTCTAAATCAATAACTTCTCCAATTACTTCTTCAATAGGAAGAGCCTTAACCGTATCATACTGTTGCTTTGCTACGTGTTTAATCCGCGCCCTAACTTCTGGTATATTTAATTCTAATCGATCAAGTCGAATTGTTTGGACACTAACATTAAACGCTACAGCAAGAGCATCATCCGTGACAAAAGGGTTCTCTTCTATTTTTTCTTTTAGCATAGGTTGACGCTGCTTCTTAGATAATTTCATCTGATCACATCCACACTCATATGACTAGGTACTAATAGTAGTATATAGCTCGTAGATCATGTTTTCAACCGAAAATTTAATTAATCAAATTTTGATTCTTGAAAGGCACCTTGTTTTTCGAGTGCTTCTCTTAATAATCTGTAATCTTCAGAAGACCAAAAAGCCTTGGAATTTGCGAGTTTTGTTGCGTCTTGTCTTGCAATTTCTAACACTCGGTAATCTTCCACAATATCTGCTATTTTAAATTGAGGAAGCCCACTCTGTTTCACCCCGAAAAAATCTCCCGGTCCTCTTAACTCTAAATCTCGTTGTGACAATTCAAAGCCATCATTTGTTTCTGTCATAATCGACATTCGCTCTTTTCCTACATCCGTTTTTGGATCTGCAAGAAGAATACAATGGGATTGATCTGAACCTCTACCAACTCTGCCTCTCAGCTGATGAAGCTGGGATAAACCAAACCGGTCTGCATCATAAATAACCATCACTGTTGCATTCGGTACATTCACGCCCACTTCTACTACCGTTGTTGACACGAGTACTTGAGTTTCATTTATTGCAAAGGAGTGCATCGTAGTATCTTTTTCCTCATGGTGTAGCCGTCCATGCATTAAACCAACATTAATTTCGGGTAGAGCTTGTGATAATTGAAAGTGAACGTCAATGGCATTTTGCACGTCTAACGTTTCAGACTCTTCAATAAGAGGACAAATCACATACACTTGGTGGCCATTTCCTAACTCTTTTTTCATGAAATCTATCACTCTAGGAAGCATGTCATGTTTTGCCCAATGCGTTTTTATCGGCTTCCGCCCTTTCGGCATTTCATCAATAGTAGACACATCCATATCACCAAAAGCAGATATTGCTAACGTTCTTGGAATCGGTGTCGCTGTCATAAATAAAACGTCAGGTTGTAGCCCTTTATTTTTTAGAACGCGACGTTGTTCAACACCAAAGCGATGTTGTTCATCTGTGATAACAAACCCAAGTCGATCAAAGTCGACGCCTTCTTGAATAAGCGCATGAGTTCCAACAATGATATCAATCTGTCCATCTCTTAATTGCTGTAAAGTTTCTCTTTTCTCTTTTGCTCTAGCCGATCCTGAAAGTTGTGCAATCTTTACACCCATTCCCTCAAACAAATCTTTCAAAGATGCAAGGTGTTGCTCTGCTAGTATTTCGGTGGGAACCATCATCGCTCCCTGATAGCCAGCTAGGACATTGGCATACAAAGAAATAGCAGCTACGATTGTTTTACCTGATCCGACATCCCCTTGTAAAAGTCGATTCATTTTATATGGAGAAGAAAGATCATCGATAATCTCATTTAATACCCGTTTTTGCGCGCCAGTAAGGGGAAAAGGAAGCCCTTCGATGAACGTTGTTACTTCTTTTTCTTGGAACACTTTTCCATTACCTTTTTCTTCTTCTCTCCGCTGTTTTCGAAATAACTGCATTTTCATTTGAAAAAGCAATAATTCTTCATAAATCATTCGACGTTTTGCTTGACGAAATGTATCAAGATCAGCTGGAAAATGCAAATGATACAATGCACTTCTTCGTTCCATCAAACGATACGTTGCTAGTAGTTGCTCTGGTAAAATTTCTTTTACTTGTTCTCCATATTCGGAAAAAGCCAGATCAATCCATTTTTTCAACATTTGAACTTTAATATCGCCTTTGACTGAATAAACTGGTTCTAATCCACTTTCTCTGTCTATCGACTTAGGTTTCACCGTGCCACCTGTAACTGCTAGTCTATTTCGATCTAATTTACCTGAAAAAACGAGGTGGTCGCCGAGATTAATTTGTTTTTTCAAATAAGGCTGATTGAAAAAGATCGCTTGCACTAAGAGACCGTCCACGAGAACGCGAACGGTCAATCTAGATTTCTTCTTTCCAAAAAAACGCAAGTCAGGTTCACTATGAACTTTGCCTTGAAGAGTTACACGTTCGTCGTGTTGTACTTCGTTTATTGGCCTGATCGCATGGTCTTCATAACGAAATGGAAAATGTTCAAATAAATCTTGAATTGTTGAAATTCCCATTTGTTGAAGTTGTTCCATTGCTTTAGGTCCTACACCAGATAATGATGATACTGACTGAATCATCTCATTCACACCTTACTTGGAGCCTGATCCGAAGATTTGCTCCTGATATCTTCTTCCTGTTGGTGTTGCTGCTAAACCACCTTCTCCTGTCTCACGTAAGCTGGATGGCATTGTTTCTCCAATGCGATACATCGCATCAATAACTTCATCACACGGAATACGACTTTCGATTCCAGCAAGAGCCAAATCAGCTGCGACAAGGGCATTTGATGCACCAAATGCGTTCCGCTTCACACATGGCACTTCAACCAAACCAGCAACAGGGTCACACACTAATCCTAGCATATTTTTAAGTGCCATCGCCATAGCTTGCCCTGACTGTTTTGGTGTGCCACCTGCCATTTCTACAATTGCAGCTGCTGCCATTCCTGTAGCAGAACCTACTTCAGCTTGACATCCCCCAGCAGCACCTGAAATAGACGCATTGTTTGCAATAACATATCCAAATGCTCCACTAACGAACAAGTAGCGAATCATTTGTTCTTTTGAAGGGTTTAATTTTTCTTTCATAGCAAAAAGCGTTCCAGGCACGACACCAGCTGAACCTGCTGTAGGGGTTGCGCAAATAGTCCCCATAGCAGCATTCACTTCGTTGGTTGCCATCGACTTACTAACGGCATCTAACATGACGTGACCTGACAGTGTGTCGTTTAGCTGCATATATTCATGAAGTTTTTTTCCATCTCCACCAGTTAATCCTGAAACGGATCTGACTTGTTCTATAATTCCTCTATTTGCAGCTCGCTCCATCACGTCCAAGTTTTTTTCCATTTGAGCGATAATATCTTCGCGACTTCTTTCATGGACTTCCATCTCTTGCTTAATCATGACCTCTGAAATGGAACAATTTTTATCTTCACATAGTTGAATAAGTTCTTCTACGTTTCGAAACATATGACTTCCTCCTTTGATGCTGGCTCTGTTAGTATTTTATTAAATACTTTCGTAACAAACTGAAAGCGAAATGAGTTAATGGACAAAAGAAAGTCCAAGTCAATTTCGAAAAAATTCTACCATGAGTTTACTTGACTCAAGTGAACAGAACTTTTATTGCTCTTGATCTAACTACTCGTGGATTTTTGTCACTTTTTTTACGTGCTCAAGTTTTGTTAAGTCTGATATCGTATATTCATCAATGTTTTCATCAACTTCAATGACCATAAGTGCTTCTTTTCCTTGTTCTTTTCGAGATACTTCCATATGACCAATATTTATTTCATTTTGTGCAAGTTTCGTTGCTACCGATGCAATCGTCCCATAACGGTCATCGTGCACAACTAAAATAGCAGGATGGTTCCCACTCAGCCTTAAATCAAAGCCGTTTAATTCTTTCACTTCAACCTTACCTCCACCAATAGAAATACCTATCAGTTCCATTTCATCGTCTTCATTACCTAAACGAATTTTTACAGTATTCGGATGATCTAGGTGAGCCTCTTCTTCATGGAAAGAAAAAGACAGATCATTTGCTTTAGCATGTTCAAATGAGTTTGTAATTCTTTCATCATGCGTATCATAACCGAGAACGCCTGCAACAAGAGCTACATCTGTACCATGTCCTTTATACGTTTTCGCAAAAGAGCCGTAAAGATGAAAAGCTACCCACGTTGGTTTTTTTTGAAATAGTTGTCTAGCTACTAATCCAATTCTTGCTGCACCTGCTGTATGTGAACTTGATGGTCCTATCATAACCGGACCAATAATATCGAAAACACTTCTAAACTTCATTTGATGTCCTCCTAATGTCGAGGTCGTTTGATGATCCTCAATTTCTAATAGATTCATTGACTAGACTGACGTGTTAGCGCTTTCTTTCAAATAACGTATTATAAAGTCTTCCTTCTATTTGTCTTTTCTTACTCTTCGGTGGTTAAAATCATTACCACCATGATCATCTTAACAAATTCACTCTCGATCGGCTATCAGAATTTATAGAAGAGCAAAAAGTAGGCATATAGTTAGTAGTTATTCTGTAGTTAAGAGGTGGACCCGCACTGAACCGAAACCCGACTATTTCAACCACTTTCTTCAAACTCATGGATCTATCATTTTCAACCAAAAAAACTGTCCCAAAATAACCGGGACAGTTTAAAAAAGTTTATTTCACACGAACAAGAGGTCTTATTTTCTCATTTTCGTAACAGAAACGGCTATTGTTCCTGGTCCAACATGGGTGCCAATTACCGGTCCAATATTAGTGAGAACTTCTTTTTTTACAGTAAAATGATCATTCATTTGAGTCATCAGAGATTTTGCCTCTGATTCCGCTTTTGCGTGAGAAATACCAACATGAATATCATCCTTACCGTAGCGGTTTTCGAACTCCTGAATCATTCTATGAATCGCTTTCTTTTGACCGCGTACTTTCTCGAAAGGAAAAACCTCACCTTCCTCTGTTAAGGATAAGATTGGTTTTATTTTCAGTAACGAACCTAACACAGCAGAAGCTTTTCCAATACGCCCATTTTTCTCAAGATACTCTAACGTGTCTACCATGAAAAAAACAGTTGTATCTTCTAGTAGCTCATCCACTCTTTTTAAACAGTCTTCTTTCGTTGCGCCAGCTTTCGCCATCGTTGCAACTTCAACTACGATAATGCCTATTGCATAAGACGCGCGTTTTGAATCGACAACGGTTACTGGAATATCATCTCCTAGCGTTTGAGAAGCAATATAAGCAGACTGAAATGTACCGCTTAATTTTGATGACAAATGTATAGATATGATATCAGGAGAATCATTTGCTTCAAACAACTGACGATATTCCGTTTCAAATTGATGGGGGGTTGGTTGAGATGTTGTTGGAATGCTATCTGCTCCACCCAATTTTTCATAGAATTCATTAGACGTTAAATTAACACCGTCTTCAAATGTTTCTTCTCCGAAATGCACTTTTAATGGAACAACTGAAATATCTAACTCTTGTTGCAAATCAAAAGGAATATCAGCCGTAGAATCTGTAACGATTTTTACAATACTCATGAAAACAACCCCCAGTTTCATAGTGATAATAGAAGTACAGTAAAGAGGATGTCTAAAAATTCTTCGTAGATCTATTTTTCCTGCCCCTCACTTGCTTTCCCAAGTGCTAAACTTTCTCATTAAAGAATCGAGAACTTTTTGACAGAAAAGAGTGGATCCCAGAATTTTCTACTCTACAGACAAAATATAAGAGTATAGTGGTTGATTCCCTAAATGAACTTCTACCTCAACATCATCGTGTTGTTCTTCAATGTATTGGACTATTTCATCTGATTCTGACTCTGTTCGGTCTTCACCTCTGATGATCGTTAAAATTTCACTCTCATCATCTACCATTTCAGCAATCAGTTCTTTCGCAACTTCTTGAACAGAAGAACCTGTTGATACGATATTTTTCTCATAAATGCCCATGAAATCGCCTTTCTTAATAGCCACTCCATTTAAACTTGTATCACGAACAGCGTATGTTACCTCGCCGGTTTTCACTTCTTTCATGATTTCATTCATTCCATCTGCATTTTCATCTAACGATTGTTCTGGATTAAATGCAAGCATCGCAGCTAAACCTTGTGGCACCGTTTTGGAAGGCACAACGATGACATCCAAATCCGACACATCGGCAGCCTGATTTGCAGCCATTACAATATTACTATTGTTAGGTAAAAGAATGATTTTATTCGCATTACTTTCGTCAATCGCTTTAACAAAGTCTTCTGTTGATGGGTTCATTGTTTGCCCACCTTCAATGACTGTTTTCACACCTAATCCTTTGAAGAGGTCGGCAATACCCGTTCCTAATCCAACAGTTATAACAGCATACTCTGTTTTCTTATTAGATTTAGAAGGTTTAGGTGCTGTAGGTTCGCTACCTTTTTCGTTTAAAATTGTCGTATGTTGTTCACGCATATTTTCAATTTTTACGTTGACTAGCGAACCAAACTTTTGCGCTTCTGAAATGACATTACCAGGATATTCAACATGAATATGGATTTTTAATAGTTCTTCATCTGCAACGACTAATAGAGAATCACCGTATTGGTCTAACTGCTGACGAAACCCATCTTCACTGAACGGATTTTCAGCCATTTTTTCTTCTTCAAATTTAACCATCACTTCTGTACAATAGCCAAATTCGATATCTTCCGTAGCAAGGTGGCTTTGTGCAGATTGGTGGTGCTCTAATTTAACAAGCTCGTCCATATGTGGTTCGTCTTGTTGAACAGAATCAGCAACTTTCTCTCCTCTTAAAATAGCAAGGAAACCTTCATAAATCGTTACTAATCCTTGCCCACCTGAATCCACCACTCCAACTTCTTTTAATACAGGGAGTAGATCGGGTGTTCGTTCTAAAGAAGCTTTAGCTTCTTCAAGAACGACAGCCATGAGTTCATTGACATCTTCATTATGTTTACTGAAGTCATTCCCTTTTTTAGCTGCATCTTTGGCTACTGTAAGAATCGTACCTTCTACTGGCTTCATGACCGCTTTATAAGCCATTTCTACGCCGTAGTCTAACGCTTTACTCAAATCTTTTGCTGTAATGGTTTCTTTTCCTTCTACAGATTTCGAAAAACCACGAAACAGCTGAGAAAGAATAACGCCTGAGTTTCCTCTTGCGCCCATCAACAGCCCTTTAGCAAAGCTCGAAGAAATCGCCCCAACGTGGTTCTTTGTTTGTGCTCGTACTTCTTTCACCCCGGATGTAATCGTAAGGTTCATGTTTGTCCCTGTATCTCCATCTGGCACAGGGAACACATTTAATGCATCAATTTTTTTTGAATTACTGGAGAGATTGTTTGCGCCTTCAACAAGCATCTGCGCAAACTTTTCCCCTTCGATAATATTGACAGTCACGAATGTTCCTCCTAACTATGAACTTCTAAAGGTTGGTTACGCGAACGCCTTGAACGAAAATGTTAACAGAGTCAACTTTCAATCCAAGCATTTGCTCTAACTGATATTTCACTTTGGATTGTACATTATGGGCTACTTCAGAAATTTTAGTGCCGTAGCTAACAATAATATACATATCAATATGAACTTCTTCGTTTTCTTGTTCACGGATGACCACACCGCGTCCTAAATTCTCTTTTCCTAAAAGGTCTGTAATGCCATCTTTTAACTGTTTTCGTGATGCCATGCCAACAATGCCATAGCAATCAACTGCTGCGCCTCCAGCTATAACTGCAACTACTTCTTTTGATACATCAATATTTCCAAACTTTGTTTTCATTTCTATGGTCATAGGAAATATGCCTCCTTAATAAGGTATTTTACCTTTATGGCTATCGTCATTTTACTATAAAATAACAAAATTTAAAAGAAAACTTAAGTTGAAGCCAAAAGCAATTTTACCATACTTGGTTTAAAAGATGCTGTCAAGCTTCATTACTTGATAAAAATTTCTAAATAACTTGAATTCTTTCACTTGCTATGCTAATATAACCAAGTGTCTCATTTGAATTTTAAATAGCATACGAATGATTGTTTTCATCGTGAAACAGAAGGAGGGATATTTATGGCACGTAAATGTGTTATAACGGGTAGAGGCCCTAGAACTGGAAATAAACGTTCTCATGCGTTGAACTCTACAAAGCGCCGTTGGGGTGCAAACGTACAAAAAGTACGCATTTTAGTTGATGGCAAGCCGAAGCGTGTATATGTTTCAGCTCGCGCTCTAAAATCTGGTAAAGTTGAACGAGTATAATTTTACAAGGATAAAAAACGGCGCACCCTGCGCCGTTTTTTTACTTTTTGGGCTCTGTATTAAGATGGCAGAACGTTTTTTCTGTCGGTTACTCTTTACGAAAGGTCCCAAGTACCGCGCGCACAAATCCTCCAATAAATCTAGGTAATTTAATCGTATAAAATTTCATGCTTTCCCCTCCCCGAAAGAACATTCGAAGCGAATGAATCTTATGATTGAGAAATCACTTATCAGTACCTCGTTATTACACATTATATTCAGAAGCGGAGAAATAGTACCAATTTTTTCTTTATTCTTTATGATTTCTCTCATCCACGGACTCAAAAGCATATACTTGGCCTTGAGAAAACGAGATGATTCCATACTCTTCTATGATTTCATTACTTAAACTAAGACTAGATCCTTGTTTTATCGTTGCATTGTCAAGTGGATACCTAAAACCTTTCAAGGTTAAACCTATCACCTCATTCGTTAATGGAATAAGAGAAACATAAGAATAACTACTTCTATTCACTCTGTAAGTTCCAGGTCCCCAAATCGTAAATTTATTCCAACGGTCTTGAATGTAAATAGAAATTCCTTTTCTAACTCCTAACAAAATCAGGTGGGCGTTCATAAATAAGTGATCTAATCTTCCCCCAGTTGCTCCTAAAAGAATGACTTGATCAGGCTTTTGTTTTAGTACCCAATTTAATCCGATTTCCATATCTGTTTCATCTTTTTCACAAGGATAAACACTAAGTTCCATCTCCTTGTCGTCAACCCAACGACGTTCATCATCTGATAAAGAGTCAAAATCACCAAAAGCTTTTACGGGGATAATCCCTGCTTTCAAAAGCAAAAAAACACCTCGATCTACACCAACCCATTTAGCATTAGGATACTGCTTTTGAATGGTAATTACGGAAGGGACATGGTGAGTTGGCCCACCTGCCATTAATATATATGTCAATAAACTCGCTCCTTCATATGAACCTCCCGATTTACTTGTAGCCTATTCAATAGGATAACGAAGGTTGAACGATTTTTTTGCTAGCATTACTTAAAATGATCACAACCGCTAAACACACGAGGAGTGACGGGAATAAATAAGATAAATTATATGTGAACGCATATGCTGCTACAGGTGTTCCTTCAGGAGCAAATTCACCAAACCAGATAACACCTGCTGTAAAGTGCGAAACAAATCGTAACCCTACTCCCAATATAACTCCAAAAACAATCATCATCGCTTTCCGACCTTTTGTTTGACTTTCTTTTATCGCAAAAACACCTGCTAAACCAACAACAGCAAAAGCAATAGGATAATCTAAAAGTGCTTGTAGCCAGTGCACGATGAACGAGTTGTACATCATGTTAATTGAACCAAAAATCAGTCCAGTCAATACACCCGCTTTCACACCTCTTCGAAATGCCATAATGATTATTGGCACCATTGCTAAAGAGACAGAACCCCCTTGTGGCCAAAATCTTAATAAAGTCATTAAGTCTAAAATAACAGCTAGTGACGCCATGATAGAAATTTCAGCCATCAACAATGTCGGTCTTACATTATTCATCTAACTTCCTCCTTCGTTATTCTCGAACCACAAGTTGGAGGAACGAGCACGCAAAAAAACGGCTGTTGTAGGCAACAGCCGTTTTTATCGGCTCCACATCCCTACGCAAGTGCTAACTTACAGGTTCAAAGGGTCGAAGCGGTAAAGCTCCCTCTCAGTCCTTCTTCGGACTCCCCTCGTGGTTCATATATTATTTTCGTGCGTCTTCTATTCTACCTTGCTTGTCGAATGCTTTCAATAGCTTCTTTTCGATTCGTTTTACCATATATCGCTGAACCAGCAACTAATACATTCGCGCCAGCATCCACACAAAGTTTTGCGGTTTCAGGGTTTACACCACCATCGATTTCTATATCAATGTCTTTTCCAGTCGCATCAACAAGTTCTTTTACTTCTCTCACTTTCGTCATCACGTCTTCAATAAATGACTGACCACCAAATCCAGGGTTCACCGTCATCAATAAAACTAAATCAACGTCAGCAATAATATGTTTGATTGCATCAACTGGTGTTGCAGGATTTAACACGACACCAGACTTCACACCAAGATTATTAATCATATGTATCGTTCGATGCAGATGCGGACATGCTTCTACATGGACACTAATGATATCAGCACCTGCTTTTACAAAGTCAGGAATATACTGATCTGGATTTTCAATCATTAAATGAACATCTAATGGTAACGTCGTCAAGGGTCTAATCGCATCAACAACAAGAGGTCCAATTGTAATGTTAGGAACAAAATGACCGTCCATTACATCCACGTGGATGTAATCCGCACCGCCTTGATCTACTTCTTTAATCTCTTCCCCTAACTTAGAAAAATCTGCTGACAAAATCGATGGTGCTATTTTTATCATCTCTAATACCTCCGCTTTTGATTTTTAATTTCTTCTAAAAATTGCACATAGTGCTTATAACGATGAGGAGCGATATCTCCGTCTTCCAGCGCTTTTTTAACGGCGCAATTAGGTTCGTTGACATGCGTACATTGACGGAACTTGCATTCGTTAATTCGTTCCCGCATCTCAGGAAAAGTTAGTGACAAATTTTCTGGCAAAATATCTTGAAAATCAAGGGAACTAAAGCCAGGGGTGTCTGCCACATAGCCACCTCCATCTAGTGGAATTAATTCCACATGTCTTGTCGTATGTTTGCCACGCCCTAAACTTTTCGATATTTCATTCGTTTCAATATTAATACCTGGCTTCAAAGCATTAAGAAGAGATGACTTACCAACACCAGATTGACCAGCGAAAACAGATACTTTATCGTTGATAAATGGTTCTAAACTTCTTAGCGTTTCATCTATATAGATCGATGTTTTTAACACTTCGTATCCTAAATTTTTATAATCCTCAACGTAGCTTATCATTGCCGCCTTTTCTTCGTCTTTCTCTAAATCAATCTTAGACAAACAAATGATCGGTTCTATCTTACTCGCTTCCACATGAACAAGGAATCGATCAAGTAAAACGGGATTGAACGAAGGTTTTTCCACAGAAAAAATAAGGATGGCTTGTTCAACATTCGCAATCGGTGGACGAACCAACTTATTTTGTCTATCTTCTAAAGCCATGATGTACCCATCTGTTCTATTTTCTGCTTCGAACTCAACCCAATCTCCAACTAGTGGGGTAAGCTTCCGTTTCCGGAAGTTACCCCTAGCTCTACACTGAAAAATACCATCTTCATTTTCTACATAATAAAAACCACTGAGTGCTTTGACAATTCGTCCTTTTGCCATCCTAACCTCCTTCAATCATTTCGTTGACCATTTGTAGTTATTGTTCTTTTAACTGCTCATACGTATATTCATAAGGTGATTCCTCAAATTCATCCTCTCCAACAAATAAGATAAGAAATCCAGAGTCGCCAGGTGCAACAGTCATAGGAACATTAAACGTCGTATCTTCACTGATTTCTTCGTCAATGACTTGATTTGGCGTTCGATTTTCCATATCTGTAACAGAAATACGGATTCGATAACTAGCATCTTCATTTTCATTTTCATTGTCTCCGTTATCACTTTCGGGAACTTCGACAGTAAACGCCACTTCAGTAGAAATAGGTTCTTCTTCTTCTTCCTCAGGTGGCTCTTCCACTGGTTCAGGACCTCTAGAAAACACAACGTTGACAGTCGTTCTTTCTCGAATTTCATCACCTCTAGATGGCGATTGAGAGATGACTCTACCTTCTTCTATACTAGGATGATATTCTTCTTCCGTCTCTAAGTCTAGCAGTGGTTGACTGGAAATCGTTTCTAGTACTTCATCCCTAGTCATATTAGATAGATTACTCATAATAAATGTTGGTCGCTCACTAACTGTCAATCTTACAACCGTTTCTTGTGGTTGCACCATCTCCCCAGCCTCAGGACTCTGCTCGAGAACGGTGTCATCAGTATAATCTAACGTTTCTTCATATTCAATCTCAATATCTTGATAGTCAGCTAAATTCTGTTCAGCAAAGTCTTTCGTTTCCCCGATAAAATCTGCCATTTCAACTGGCTCAATTCCTTCACTTACAACTAACGTAACAACAGTTCCTTCTTTGACGAACTGCCCTGCACTCGGTCGATGAGAAATGACATGATCTTCTTCTATTTCATCATCAAAACGAACATCTTGCTCAACTTCCAAATTTAATTCAGTCAATGTTTCAAAAGCTTCGTCATAGTGCATCCCTACTAACCCTTCCGGAATCTCTACATCATCCACATGAAGCCAGCTTGGAATAAGGAAAAACACAACGAAAATCAACCCAACAAAAAATACTAGCGCTAAAAGAGAGATCTTCACCCAAAATTTTGTCCCTCGTTTTTTAGGAGGGTTCTCATTTTTATTCTCAAACGTCGCTGTTTCTCTCATTTTCGAATTAGGGTGCATCATCGTCTGATCATGATCCGTTGTGGAGTCTGCTCCAACAATCGGTACAGCTTTAGTCATCTCTTCGTCAGGGAATTGGTTCATAAATGGTTTTTCATTTGCTCTACTCGGGTCTAAAATTGTCTGTAAATCATTAATCATATCCTCAGCTGATTCATATCGTAGTGACGGATCTTTTGCTGTTGCTTTCATAACTAGATTTTCTACACTTTGCGGAATATCAGGCAGCTGCTCTCGCAATGCTGGCAGTGGTTCTTGTAGATGTTTAATCGCTACTGATACCGCAGTGTCTCCACTGAAAGGGACTTCCCCTGTGAGCATTTCATACGTCACAACTCCTAATGAGTATAGATCGGACTTATACGTAACTTGTCCACCTCTCGCTTGTTCTGGAGACAGGTAATGGACAGACCCTAATACAGAATTTGTGTGGGTAATGGTTGCTTCGCTGATCGCTCTTGCTATGCCAAAATCAGTGACCTTTGCAGTTCCATCCACACTGAGCAAGATATTATGAGGTTTTAAATCCCTGTGAACAATATGATTATCATGGGCATGCTCTACAGCCGCAGTCATTTGCTTTAATATCCGAACAGTTTCATGAACGGTCAGTTTACCTTGCTCTTGAATATAGTCTTTTAATGTTTGCCCTTCCACATATTCCATCACAATATAGTAAAGATCTTCTTCTTCCCCTACATCATATATATTGACCACATTTGGATGAGATAAACTCGTAGCCGATTGCGCTTCTCGTCTGAAGCGACGAATAAATTCATCATCTTTGGAAAACTGAGATTTAAGCATTTTCACAGCAACGGAACGATCTAATATTAAATCTTTTGCTAAATATACGTCAGCCATTCCACCGCCACCTATAGGACGGTCTATTTCATAACGGTCATTAATTCTCTTTTTACTCATGAAAGACTCACATCCTTGGTCTCATGACGAACTAATGAAATTGTAATATTATCTTCACCGCCATTATCATTCGCTTGTTCCACTAATTTTTCAGCAACGGTTTCAAGTGGTTGATTCGTAGCTATTTGGCTTTGGATATCTTGATCAGACAATTTATTAGTCAGACCATCGGAACAAAGAAGTAACACGGATCCATTTTTCCAGCCGACAGTTTCTACATCCACTTCGATCGTTTCCTCTGTCCCAAGTGCTCGTAATAAGACATTTTTTCTCGGGTGGTGTTCGGCTTCCTCCTCTGAGAGTTGGCCTTTGCGAACCAGTTCACCAACTAAAGAATGATCGTCTGATAATTGTCTTAACACTTCTTCTTCATATAAATAAACTCGCGAATCGCCTACATTGGAATAGGTAACGAACTCATCTGAACACAAGGCTGCGACTAAGGTTGTCCCCATGCCTTCGCATTGTGGATGACTTTGTGAGTAGCTAAACAATTCTTTATTCACTTTTGAAACGGTCTCTAATAACCACTTTTCTGCTTCTTTCGGTGTAAAGTGACCGCTAATTTCTTGCCAATGTTTCAACATGGCTTCTTTTGCCATCTCGCTCGCCACGTCCCCAGCTTGGTGTCCACCCATACCATCTGCAACGAGCGCTAACATTTGACCAACTTCACCTTCTGAAATAGCACCATTATCTTCATTATGAGCTCTTAATTTACCGATATCTGTACGGAAAATACCTTCCATATCTCTAATCCCCTCATTTCTTTCACTTTTTCCTCTCTAACTCCCTCAAGCTTAAATACTACAATTAGTGATTACATCTGCTTCATGACCGATGAGATAAAAAAACCATCCGTATCAAATTCACCAGGGAATAGCTGAATTTTACCAGGTGTTGCTTCCGTTTTTTCTCTCATCACTTTAGGCAAGCGATCAATAAATCCCTCTTCAAAACTAGCGTCTTCATGTTCATTAACAAAGGTCGTAATCACCCGATCGTTCTCCTCATTATCGATTGTACACGTACTATATACTAATCGTCCCCCTTTTTTCAAAAGGGGCCAAACTGATTCTACAATCTCTTGTTGTATTGTTGATAGCCTCTCAATGTCCGATTCACGTTTCGCCCATTTTAAATCAGGTTTACGTTGAATAACACCTAAACCAGAACAAGGAGCATCGACTAAAATACGATCAAACGTTTCAGATTTATATTCGTCATTCAACTGTCTGGCATCAAATACTTGACCATCAATGATCGATAATCCTAAACGCTCTTGTTGATTTAAAATCAACTTTACTTTATGTGGGTGTATATCGATACTTTTAATATCACCACGATTCTCCATAAGCTCTGCAATATGAGTCGACTTTCCGCCAGGTGCGGCACACGCATCTAAAACAATTTCTCCTGGTTCAGGAGCAAGTACGTGAGAAACAAGCATAGAACCTTCGTCTTGAATCGAAAGCCATCCTTTTTTAAAAGCTTCTGTATTTACGATAGAACCTCGTTCAATTCGTAAACTTTCTTCCAAGTTTGGACTTTCTACTACTTCAAGCCCATCTTCTTGCAATGATTCAATCACTTCTTGTTTTGAAACAACAGTTGTGTTCACTCGTACGGAATGAATAGGTGTCGTTAGATTCGCGTGGGCTATTTCTTCTGTTTTTGTATAACCGTATTGGTTTATCCATCTTGTTAGCAGCCATTCAGGATGACTTGTTTCCACTGCCAGTCTCTCTACTTTATTTTCGATCGCATCTACACGAGGTAACTCCCCTCGTAGCATCGATCGTAAAATACCGTTCACCATTCCTGAAATACCTTTATGGCCTCGCCGTTTTGCAATTTCTACAGCTTCGTTAATTGCAGCATGATCTGGTATTCTATCTAAAAAAACGAGTTGGTAAACAGTTAATCGAAGCAAAAGGTGAACCCATACTTCTAATTTAATTAACGGCTTCTTTGAATAGGCTTCAAGATAAAAATCTATCTTTTTTTGCTGTTGAATGGTTCCATATACGATTTCAGTCAGCAATGGAACGTCTTTTGTTGAAACGGTTAATTTTTTGATCGTATCATTTAACAGTAAATTACTATAAGCTTGGTTTTTTTCAATTTTTAATAAAACATCTAACGCCGCTTCGCGTACATTCCCTTGAGGCTTTTGTTTACTCATGTGCATCTTCTCCTAACCTCATTCCAACGGTCCACGTATTTCCAGCGCCTCTTACAAACGTGGAAACATCCATCGGCTTCTTTCCTGATGGTTGTACTTTTGTTAATGCAAGAACTGTCCCTTTTCCACAAGCAATACGAATAGACTCGTTAGTCATCTCAACAACCGTACCTGGTTCAGCATCCGTCTGTTTTGATACAACGACCGATTCCCAAATTTTAAATCGTTTACCATGAACCGTTGTGAATCCTACAGGCCAAGGGTTTAACCCACGAATTTGATTAAATATACTCCTTGCTGGGGAATCCCAATGAATCAATTCTTGTTCTTTTTTAATATTCGGAGCAAATGTAACGAGATCTTGGTCTTGAGGAACGGCTTGCACCTTTTCTTCTTGAATCGTTGGAATCGTTTCTTGAAGAAGGTCCGCCCCTAGTCGACTTAATTTATCATGCATTGTCCCCGTTGTATCCTCATCTAATATTGGGATCGCCTTTTGAGATATGATATCTCCTGCATCTAATTTTTCGACCATATACATGATCGTTATGCCTGTCTCTTTCTCTCCATCAATGACGGACTGGTGAATTGGCGCTCCTCCACGGTATTTTGGTAACAGGGATGCATGGACATTGATACAACCTTTAGGTGGAATATCTAACAGTTCTTTTGGTAAGATTTGACCAAAAGCTGCAGTAACGATTAAATCTGGTGCTACTTCTTTTACCGTTTTCCACTCTTCTTCGTGCTTGATCTTTTCTGGTTGAAACACAGGAATGTTCAACTCTTCAGCAGCAACTTTCACTGGTGGTGGACTTAACAATTGCTTTCTTCCTTTTGGTCGATCTGGTTGCGTCACAACGAGTGCAATGTCATACCCATTCTCCACAAGCATATGTAATACAGGTACAGCGAAATCTGGTGTCCCCATAAATACTATTTTCATAAAACTTTATCCCCCTCTTTACTAACTCCACTAGTATCTTTTAGTCTCTGATAAATGCCAGTGTTGAAGTTGAAATCCGCGAGCGGTAATTTTCAACTTCAACATCCTACGAATATAGATCCTTTATTTAAAGCATCATATATGGATTTGTATCAATTGTAATCGCCAAACCCGTTCGAACCATCTCACCTTGATACGTTTTTATAATTTCTTGCAACGTCTCCGTTAGTTTCGGCTCAACTTTATATTTTACCATGCATTGGTAGCGATATCTATCCTTGATCCGCGGGATAGCAGAGGCAACAGGTCCGTATATCATCGTTTCTTCTGAAAGTTCTCTTCGCAAAAATGACGTGATTTTTTCTGTAACGGAAACGACACGATCCAATTCTTCATCGCTGACATGGATCAATACTAAAAAATAATATGGCGGATAACCACCATGTTTCCTTATTGCCATTTCTTTTTCAAAAAAAGATAGAAAATCATGTGACTTTACATCTAAAATACTATAATGATCCGGCGTATACGTCTGGACCATTACTTCACCAGTTTTCTCGTGTCTTCCTGCTCTCCCACTCACTTGTGTTAACAGTTGAAATGTTCTCTCAGCCGAACGAAAGTCTGGAAGATGCAACATGGAATCTGCCGCTAAAACACCTACGAGCGTAATATTCGGAAAATCTAGTCCTTTCGCAATCATCTGTGTCCCAAGCAAGATATCCCCTTTACCTTCACCGAACTGGTTAAGCAGTTTTTCATGAGATCCTTTTCGTCGAGTCGTATCCACATCCATTCTAATTACACGGATGTCAGGGAATATTTTTAATAATTCTTCTTCGACTTTTTGTGTACCGGTTCCAAAAAAACGAATGGAATCACTGCTACATTCTGGGCAAATGCTAGGAATCGTTTCGATATGCCCACAATAATGACATTGGAGTGATTGATTAGAACGATGATATGTTAAAGAAATATCACAATGCGGACATTGGGCTACATAACCACAGTCTCGACACATAATAAACGTTGAATACCCTCTTCGATTTAAAAACAACACGGTTTGTTCTTGTTTGTCTTTTCGAACTTGTATTGCTTCAAGAAGAGCATTGGAGAACATCGAACGATTTCCATTTCTTAACTCTTCTCTCATATCGATGAGAGACACTTCCGGCATTTGTACATGGTTCACTCGACTTTGCATCGTTAACAAATGATAGACGCCTTTTTTTGCTCTGGCATAACTTTCTAACGAAGGAGTTGCACTACCTAAAATGACTGGACACTGATAATTTTGCCCACGCTTGATCGCAACTTGTCTTGCATGATATCTCGGCAGTTCTTCTTGTTTATAGCTTGTTTCATGTTCTTCATCAATAATAAGAATACCTAAATTTTCAAATGGGGCAAAAATTGCAGACCTTGCCCCAACAGCAACATCCACTTTCCTTTCACGAATTTTCAACCACTCGTCATACTTTTCTCCTTTAGATAAGGCACTATGAAGAACAGCTACTCGAGAACCAAATCGTTCTTTAAATCGAGTAACCATTTGCGGAGTAAGTGATATTTCTGGAACAAGAACGATCGCTTCTCTCCCTTTTTGCAACGCCTTATCGATCGCTTGAAGGTAAACCTCTGTTTTTCCACTGCCGGTCACTCCTCGTAACAAAAACGTTTCATGACGGTCTTCTTGGATAGAAGAAACAATCGGATCTAACGCTTGTTGCTGCTCCTCCATTAACGGTAACGGTTCCGTAGATTGAAACTTGCGACCTTCGTATGGATCTCGTCCAACGACTACTTCCTCTTTCGTTAGCCATTTCTTTTTTACTAATTCTTGTAAGGTTGCCCTCGACACGTTCGCTTGTTCCATTAGTTGGATAAGCGGGATTTTTTCATCTTTCTTTACGTTTTCAATCATATAAAGAATCAGTTGTTTCTGCTTATCAGCTCTTGCCAGTTGTTCTAATGATTTTTTCAGTTCTTCTTTTGTAAATGGAGTAGAAATTACCATTTGTGTCTTCTGTTTATCATTTGTTTTCACGATTGGTGTGACGAGTAAAAGTTTATCCTTCACAGCTCTCATCATTTGTTTCTTTTCTTCCTCTGATGCTGTTTTACGCCATTCATCCCAATTTTCAATTTCCTTTTTATCTTTAAATAGATACTGCAATGTTATTGGGAGCTGATCAAACTCATCCACTGTTTTTAACGAGAGTTTTTTCTGATACTTTGCTCGCATTGCCGCAGGTAGCATAGATTTCAACACCGAAATATGAAACGACAATGTATCATCTTTTAACCACTTTGATAAATCAATCAGTTCCTTTGTTAAAGGTGGATATAAGTCTATTAATTCATCAAGTGGTTTTAATTTTTTTACGTCGTAGTCAGATTTTTCCTCTGTATTTAACACGAATCCTTGTACTTTACGTGGTCCAAACGAGACATTCACGCGAATTCCAGGAACAATCGTTTCTTCATATTCTGGTGGAACAAGGTAATCAAATACGCGGTCCGTTTGATTAACAGCCACATCCACGATTACTTTTGCGATCATTTATTTCCCCTCCAACAATGGGACTATCGCATCTAGGAGTTGGCTTGCCGCTAATTTTTTTGTCGTAAGTGAGATCTCTATTTCTTTTCCATCAGCAAAAAATAACGTTAACTCATTTGTGTCACCTTGAAATCCAGAACCTTCGTTATTGATAGAATTCGCAGCGATCATATCCAAATTTTTTGATTTGATTTTCTTTTTTGCATTCTCCTCAATGTTTTCTGATTCAGCGGCAAACCCGACTAAAACTTGGTTTTTCTTTTTCTCACCTAATGTTTTAAGAATGTCATCTGTCCGTTCCATTTCTACAGAAAGATCCCCCTCTGTTTTTTTCATCTTATTCGTGTGAAACGATTTCGGACGATAATCAGCTACGGCTGCTGCCTTGATGATGACATCCATCTGGTCAAAGTGAGAATGGACAGTCTTGTACATTTCTTCTGCTGATCTTACGGAAACGAGATTGACTCCATGAGGTGCTGATAAGGAACTTGGTCCACTAACAAGTGTCACATGAGCTCCTCTTGCCGCTGCCATTTCTGCAATCGCATATCCCATTTTTCCAGAAGAACGATTAGAAAAAAAACGGACCGGATCTATCTCTTCTTGGGTTGGGCCAGCAGTCACCAATACATTTTTGCCGTGCCAACGTTTGTTTTCTTTTCGTATAAAGTGATGATCAATCATCGCTAATATATCTTCCGGTTCTGCCATTCTGCCTTTTCCTTCGTATCCACATGCTAAATAGCCTTCATTTGGTTCAATATAATGATAGCCAAAGGTACGCAGTGTTTCCATATTTCTCTTCACTGCAGGATGGTCATACATATGAACGTTCATCGCTGGTGCGATCATAACAGGGGCTGTCGTTGCTAAGAGTGTCGTTGTAACCATGTCATCAGCAATGCCATTCGCTAGTTTGCCAATAATGTTTGCCGTGGCAGGCGCGATAACAACAAGATCTGCCCAGTCGGCAATGTCAATATGGGCTATTTTTTCTGGATTTGGTTCAATAAAAGTATCCATATACACATGATCTCTTGATAACGCTTGAAAAGTAAGTGGTGTCACGAATTCTCTTGCTGAATCAGTCATGACTACTTTCACTTTATATCCTTGTTGAATAAGTTTACTCGTTAAAGCTGCCGCTTTGAAAACAGCAATTCCACCTGTGACACATAATAAAATATGTTTTTCTTTGTTCATTTTCATCCGCCTCCGATTGCAATAATTCCTATTTTAAAATGAATTAAAAAAAATATGTCTATTACCGATGTTTATCCTGTTAAATGTTGCATCGCTCCATTTCACTGTTGTTTCTCTAAAGATGTTTCCCATCATCACCTAGAGACTTGGTAATTTTTATGATTCATCGTTTTGTTTGAGGTGGTGATGCTTTTCTATCTATACGATACCGAAAAAACGGCAGAAAAACAAAAGAAAAAACAACCTTTTGATCAGGTTGTTTCATCTTCGTCGCGAATTTCATATGTTAATTTTTCAGATTCAATTTCTTCAAGAGCCATACCGACGTAATTCACTGATTTAGATTTACTAGTTTTTTCAAATAAACTAGGGTTTTCTCGGAGTTGACGTGCTCTGTGGGCCGACACCGTTACTAATGTGTACTTAGAATTAATTTTAGTCATTAACGAATCAATAGATGGATCTAACATGCTATCACTCCTCCACAAGTTCTTTGTATAGATGAATTAATCTTTCCTTTTTGCAATTCTCGGCAGTAACAATGGATTTTATCCGTTCCACTGCATATTCCACTTGATCATTCTCTACGACGTAGTCGTATTTATCCATGAGATCAATTTCATCTTTAGCAATCGTCATTCTGCTATCGATTAAATCTTGAGATTCTGTTCCTCTTCCCTCAATTCGATTTCTAAGCTCTTTGATACTTGGAGGCATGAGAAATATAAATACGCCTTCCGGGAAGGATTCTTTCACTTGAAGAGCTCCTTGGACTTCAATTTCCAATATGACGTCATGGCCTTTTGCCAAGGTATCCTCTACATAATTTCTTGGTGTTCCATAATAGTTATCCACATATTTTGCATATTCTAACAGTTCATTTTCGCGAATCATTCGTTCAAACTCTTCTTTAGACTTAAAAAAATAACTTACTCCGTCTTCTTCCCCTTGACGTGGTTTGCGTGTCGTTGCAGAAACAGAGTACTGAATATGAGTATCATGTTTTCTTAATGCTCCACAAACTGTTCCTTTTCCTACTCCAGAAGGACCTGAGAGAACAATTAGTAGACCTTTTTCTCTTCTCATATAAACCTCCAGCATTCATTGATCAATATAGTTTATCACGTTTTTTATTCGTATGGTAGGTCTAGTCCACTCACTTTAATGTTTTATTATGTAGACCAAAATACTTTTTAAAAAAAAGTAGCTTTTGTTAGTGCCTTCATATCATAATGGTTTATAACAAAAAATACAACTTAGAAACAAATATAAATGCAAGCGGAAAGCCATCGGAAACCCGATGGCAAGAGGTTGGTGTTATTCTTCCGTTGCGTCTTCTTTGCTAGTAATTACTCTTTGGGCGACCGTTTCAGGCTGCACCGCCGACAAAATTACATGATCACTGTCAGCTATAATCACTGCACGTGTACGACGACCATATGTCGCATCTACCAACATGTTTCTTTCTCTTGCATCAGAAATAATTCGTTTTATAGGAGCAGACTCTGGACTTACGATCGAGATGATACGATTTGCTGATACAATGTTACCAAATCCAATGTTAATTAGCTTAATATCCAAGTTTCATTCTCCTATCTGTTTTTACGAGTTTTTGTTTAAAATATGTTTTTGTTGCTATGGTGCTTCACAGGGTCAATAAAATAAATTCTTTACATCATAGTGTACGATATAACGAAATGATCACTCTAGATAACTAGTGGATAAAATCGTTATTCAACATTTTGTATTTGCTCGCGGATTTTTTCTAACTCCGCTTTGATGTTCACAACTATTTGGCTGACCTCTAAATGATTGGCTTTGGAGCCAATCGTATTTGTTTCTCTATTTAATTCTTGGACGAGAAAATCTAATTTTCGCCCGACCACATTTGCCTCATGTAAAACTTCTAAAAATTGCTTGATATGACTGTCAATCCTAGTTAACTCTTCATCGATATTTGACTTATCTGCAAATACAGCTACTTCGGTTAGAACACGTGATTCATCTAATTCTGTATTCTCTTTCGTAAAAGCTTCTACTTTTTTTAACAAACGATCTTGATATTCCTCTTGTACATTAGGAGCTATCTCTCGAAGTTTTTCTACCGATTCACTTACATTGTTAAGTTTTTGCTTCATATCGTTATGAAGTTCTTTCCCTTCACGGTCTCTCATTTCCATTAGTTGAACCGTTGCATCTTCCACAGCAGCTTGTACCATTATTTCTAGATCCTTTGAAATCTCATCTGATTCTTTTATCGTTGCGATTTCATCATGCAAAAGCAATTGATCTATTGGTAAAGTTGTCGAAGAGTTTGTTGATTCTGCCATTTTTTCATAGATTTGTTGATATTGATCAAAGAGGTCCCAATCGATAGATAGTGACCTTTTTACAATGCCTTCCCCGTGTAAATTCAAGAATACATCGATTTTTCCACGTTTGACATAACGTGAAATGACTTTCTTCATACGGTCTTCCAAAAAGAATAATTGTCTAGGCATTCGAATATTAATTTCGCAAAAACGGTGATTTACCGCCTTCATTTCTACTGTCACCTGACAATTGTCATTTTCCTTAGCGGATCGCCCGTATCCTGTCATACTCATTATCATTTCTATCACATCCACAATCTATATTCTAAACAATTTTTGTCCAGACAACAAGGGGTGAGCTTGATTTATCGTCTATTTGTTCAATAAATCACTTGTTTGTAGGCTAAGATACGTGTTTTTATTTGTTCCTATGATAGTTTTTGCTATAATAACAAGGGCAAGCTTAAGAAATTTAAAAGGAGGTGTCCCGATGTCTTTTGATGGCATTGTTACACGAGCGGTCACCGATGATTTAAAAAAGACAATCGTTAGCGGCAGAATCGCAAAAATTCACCAACCATTTCCGACGGATTTAATGTTAACAGTTCGAGCGAACGGGAAAAATCATTCATTATTTCTTTCCGTTAATCCTTCTTTTTCACGTTTCCATTTAACAAATATAAAATTCGATAACCCACAAGAACCTCCAATGTTTTGTATGGTACTAAGAAAACATTTAGAAGGTAGTATTCTTGAAAGTATTAAACAAGATGGACTTGAAAGAGTTATCACTTTCTCATTCAAAGGTCGAAATGAATTAGGTGACGTATCTTACAAAAAATTAATTGTTGAATTGATGGGAAGGCACAGTAATATTATTTTTATGGATAAAGAAAATGATGTCATTTTAGATAGCATCAAACACATCTCACCATCTTTATCTCAATACCGAACAGTGTTACCTGGACAACAGTATAAAGAACCACCTCATATGGATAAATTAAATCCGTTAGATATGGATGAAGACTCTTTATTAAAAAAATTAGACTTTAAT
Organism: Salipaludibacillus daqingensis; assembly: GCF_029891575.1. Lineage (GTDB taxonomy): Bacteria > Bacillota > Bacilli > Bacillales > Salisediminibacteriaceae > Salipaludibacillus > Salipaludibacillus daqingensis. Next base: position 238,482 of record NZ_JARZHF010000002.1, read on the forward strand.
AAAGGGAAAATGGATCAGCAACTAAGGGATACGTTTAGTGGACTCTCTCCACAAGTGATTAAAGAAATTCTTCATAGAGCTAAATTCACGAACCGTGACACGTTACCACCAGCATTTATCAATGTTCTAAAACCAGTTCAGAATAACGATTACTCACCTTTTGTCATTACTGATGCTGCAAAGGATGCCTTTTCCGTTATTCCACTTGACCATTTAGACGGTGAACGAACATATTTCGATAATGTTCATGACATGTTGGACCGCTATTTTGTCGACAAAGCAGAACGAGATCGCGTAAAACAGCGGGCACATGATTTAGAACGATTTTTAAGAAATGAATACCAAAAGAATAAGAAGAAAATCACAAAATTAGAAAAAACATTAAAGGATGCAGACAAGGCACAAAAACAGCAAAAGTATGGAGAATTACTTACTGCGCATATGCATCTCGTTTCAACTGGTCAAAAAGAGCTGGTTGTTGTTGACTACTATGATCCGGAACAAAATGAGTTGACGATTCCTTTAAACCCTCATAAATCAGCTTCGGATAACGCTCAACAATTTTTTAAAAAATATCATAAACTCAAAAATTCTATTGCCTTCGTTAAAGAACAGCTAGCATCTGCAGAAAGCGAAATGTTTTATCTCGATACATTGATCCAACAAGTTGAAATTGCAACTACTAGAGACCTTGATGATATTCGTGAAGAGTTAGAAAACGGCGGCTATTTAAAAAAGAAAGTCCAGAAAAAAAAGAAAAAGAAACCAGGTAAACCATCTGTGGAACGTTATGTATCCTCTGAAGGCATTGACCTTTACGTCGGAAAAAACAACAAACAAAATGAGTATTTAACTACTCGTTTAGCGAGACAAGATGATACGTGGCTTCATACGAAAGACATCCCTGGCTCTCATGTCATTATTCGTCATCAAGATTTCAGTGAACAAACATTATTGGAAGCTGCAAACTTAGCTGCTTACTTTAGTAAAAGTCGGATGTCAGGTCAAGTTCCTGTTGACTACACGTTGATTCGACACGTGAAAAAACCGAATGGTGCGAAACCAGGATATGTGACATATGATAATCAAACGACACTATTTGTTAATCCAGACCAAGACCTTGTTCGCCAATTGGCTAATAATGCTCAACAATAATCTTACGTAGTGAAAAGGCAGCACCTTGTTTAAAGGTGCTGCCTTTGTTTTAACTCGTTTTCAAAACTTTGAATTGTGATTTGACGAGATTAAAGTATTCTCCTTTTTGATCCATTAATTCTTGATGATCACCTTGTTCTAAAATATTTCCTTGCTCTAATACAATAATATTATCTGCTTCACGTATCGTAGAAAGACGGTGAGCAATCATAATTGCAGTTCTACCATGAAGTAGCTTTTTCAGCGCACGTTGGATTAATTGTTCTGTTTCTGTATCAATAGATGCTGTAGCTTCATCTAAAATTAATATTTTAGGATCTGCTAATAAAGCTCTAGCAAAGGAAATAAGCTGTCTTTCCCCAACAGATAAAACATTTCCTCGCTCTTCTACTTCCGTCTCGTACCCATTGTTTAGCTGTGAAATAAACTTATCCGCGCCAACCGTTTTCGCTGCTTCAATAATTTCTTCCTCACTAGCATCTGGTCGACCAAATCGAATATTATCCATGATTGTACCTGAAAAAATAAATGTATCTTGAAGAACAATGCTTACTTTTTCTCTTAAGCTGTCTAAACGAATGTCTCTTAAATCGTTCCCATCAAGAAGTACCCTGCCTTTTGTTGGATCGTAAAAGCGACTAATCAAATTGACAATCGTCGTTTTACCACTTCCTGTGTGCCCAACGAGGGCTACAGTTTGACCTGCTTTCATTTCCAAATCAATTTGATTTAAGGCTTTTCTGTCACTATCGTACGCAAATTCGACATTTTCAAATTGAATATGGCCATATACCTCGTCAAGTTTCTTAGCTCCTTGTTTTTCAGGTACCGATGGTTGTTCGTCAAGAAATTCAAAAATTCGTTCCGACGAAGCCATCCCTACTAATAGTTGGTTATAAACTTGACCTAAACGAGAAATTGGTTCCCAAAACATTCCAATATATAATGAGAATGCGAAGAAATTACCTATGGAAAGCGCATCTACTTGAATTAAATAAACACCATACCAAAGAAGAATCGCTGTTCCAATAGCACCACTCATTTCAACTAGAGGTCGGAACATTGCGCTTTTCTGCGTTGCATTTCTCCAAGATTCAAAATTCATTTCATTCATTTGATTAAAAAACCCAATATTCTCTTTTTCTTGCGTATAAGACTGCGTAACACGAATTCCTTGAATGCTTTCGTTTAAATGAGAGTTTATCATTGATTGTTTAATACGAACATCTTGCCATGAGCGACGAATGTTTCTTCGAAGTTTTGTTGAGATAAAAAACATCAACGGAAGTACAATCATAATTGCCAACGTCAGTTCAGGGCTGATGAAAAACAACAGCACAATGATTCCGACAAGCATGATGACGTCCATTAATAAATTGATGACACCATTTGTAAACAAATCTTGTAAACTATTAACGTCATTAGTGATTCTGACGAGGATCGAACCAGCTGATCGTTGATCAAAAAATCGATGGGAAAGACGTTGGATATGATTAAACAACCCTTTCCGTAAATCGAAAATAACGAGCTGACCTAGTTTATTCATAAACCTTATTCGGAGCGTGTTTCCTATCCAAGAAACGACGTAAAGTCCTGTAATAATAAGAACCATCATCATTAGAAAACTGAATTCCCCTGTTTCAATAATATGATCTAATGCATAACTACCAATTAAAATAGGTACGAGTAACCTTACTGCCGTTGATAATAACATTCCGAGAATAGCAATCGGCAAAATATTTTTTGCGTATGGTTTCATATATCTAAATAATCGAGTCATCTGCATCCAATTAAATGGCTTCTCAATTGCTTGATCCATAGAATAGTGGAACCGTTTTAATGTTCTCGATTTTGTTTGCTCTTCTTCATTCATTCCTTGTTTTTCCATCGGTTCCACCTCCTATTTCGCTTCTTCTAGAAATTGGTTTCGATCTTTAAATTGAAGTTCATAGATTCTGCGATATTGCCCCTCATTGTTTTGAAGAAGTTCGTCATGTGTTCCTTGCTCCACAATTTCTCCTTCACTCATAACGATAATCTCATCAGCATGCATTAACGACGAAATACGATGAGCAATAATAAATGTCGTACGACCTTTCATCACTTCTCTAAAAGCGGCTTGTATTTTCGCTTCCGTTTCCATATCAACCGCACTTGTAGCATCATCAAGAATGAGAATACTCGGGTCGATACAAATCGCTCTCGCAATCGCAATCCTTTGTTTTTGTCCACCAGAAAGACCACCACCACGCTCCCCTAAAACTGTATCGTACCCATTCGGTAAATCCATAATAAATGAATGTGCATCGGCGCGCTTAGCAGCGTCAATGATTTGCTCCATCGTTGCTTCAGGAGCACCGTAAGAAATATTATCTTTTACCGAAGAGGAGAAAAGAAATGATTCTTGCAAAACGACGCCCGTATTTTTTCGAATTGTTTTCAACGTATAATCCGTGATAGATTTTCCGTCAATGGTTATTCTCCCTCGCTCTGGTTCATAAAAACGAGAAATCAACTGAGTAATGGACGTTTTTCCAGATCCAGTAGCGCCAATTAATCCTATTGTTTTCCCTGGTTTTGCTTCAAACGAAATATTTTTAAGTGCTAAATCTTCCTCTTCATCGTAACTATGGCTGACATTTTCAAACACGACGTGTCCTTCTAAATGATCTTTCTCTAGAGATCCTGGTTCGTCAAAAATATCTTCACGTTCATCGAGTACTTGCAAAATTCTTTCCCCTGATGCTTTCGACTGTGAAAAAGTATTAACGATAAAACCAAGGTTCATTAATGGATTAATAATAAACCAAATCAAACTGAAAAAAGCTACTAATACCCCCGGTTGAATGGAGTCATTGATCACTAACCAACCACCGTATCCTAAAAGGACAACGACACAAATATGGCCTATCAATTCCATAAATGGAAAATATCGTGACCAGATGTTAGAAGTGTGAATGAACTTATCTTTGTAATCGGTGTTTTTAGCATCGAATCGGCCCATTTCAAAGCCTTCTTTTGATAACGATTTTACGGTTGTCATACCACTAATATTCTCTTGCACTTTTGTCGTCATCCCTGCAAACGACTTTCGAATACTTGTAAAAGCTGGGTGTACCTTTTTATCAAATTGATAAACAGTAACAATTAAAAAGGGCATTGCTGCAAGAGTAACAACGGCTAAAGAAGGACTGTAATAAAACATAATTCCCATGCTTAATCCAATTAACATCGTCAAGTTAATTAATTGCGCGAAACCGAACGATAAGAAAAAGCGGAATCCTTCTACATCAGCTGTAAGTCTCGACATAAGATCTCCAGTTCTTGCATTATCATAATATCGAAATGGCAAAAATTGCAGTTTCTGGTACAATGCATTTCGAAGCTCATAGACCGATTGGATTCCAAATAAATCCCCTAAATATTGATGGAAATAGACAGCTACAGCTTTAAATAACGTAATGAGTAAAAAACCAATCGCTACGTATGGGACAAGATTGAAATTCTCTCCCAACACAACATGGTCAATCGTTATTTGTAAAATTACTGGATAAGCTACTGTAAACCCTGTTACAGCTAATAAAAATATAATGGACAAAAAGAAATACCTTTTATAAGGCCAATAAAACATTTTTAGACGTTTAAAAGTGTCCACATTTCCACCTCCTCTAATTCATGCAGTGAATGAAAAAACAAACTTTCTGACAATTCATCCTCATTTTTCAAAGCAATAGATCTAATATATCGGTTTCCGAAATAAATTTCTATTTCTTCTCGTAGTCAAATATGTGCAAATTTGCTGAATATTCATGTTTTCCGAAACCTTACTTGAAGTTTAGTTACAATTACATGATTTTGCGTCTGATTCCTCGAAATACAAGAAATATGTAAAATAAAGTAATTTAAATTCAAATGATTTTTTGGAAGGTGTATAAACACTAACGAGGAAAGAACAATTAGATTCCTAATGAAACGGTTCTCAAAAAAGGGGATGAAGAAAAGAAAAACTCCAGCCACATTTCACGTAGGTCGCTGGAGTGAGAAGTCGATACGTACATTCTAATCTAACTCCATTCAATAGTAAATCAACAAGGTTTTTCATTTACATAATTGATTTTTTATTCTTTAGTAAAATTAATCGTACTTCTAACGGTATCAATTGGTCGCACCATTTCTTCAATCTGTTCTCTTTTAGGTTCTAAAAATGGAGGCAATGAAAGCTTTTCCCCTAGCGTTTCATAAGGTTCATCCCCCATAAAACCTGGACCATCAGTTGCAAATTCAAATAAAATTTGAGGGGCAACTCTCGCATACAACGATTTAAAGAAAAAACGATCTACGAAACCGGACGTTTGGAAACCAAACCCTCGTAAACGATCATCCCATGCGTCTAATTCAGCACGATCATTAATACGGAAGGCCACATGGTGCACTGTACCAAAACCTTGTTGTGAGGGGGGAAGAACCACATTATGCTCTACGACCACCTGTGCGCCGTTCCCACCTTCACCAGTTTCAAATAAATGATAAGATCCATCGTTATCGATTTCATTAAATAATAACACTTTTTCTAACACTTCTTTGAAATGTTTGAATTCAGAAATTCTTATAAATATTGGACCTAATCCAGTAATCGCATATTTTAGAGGGACAGGCCCATCTTGCCAAGGAACTCCAGACTCTACCCCTTCGTTATATTCATCAGAAATAAGTTGATATTGTTGATCATCAAAATCGACAAATGGGAGTGTATTTTTCCCAAACTGTTCGTTTATTCCATCATGTTTAATATTTAGTCGGTCAAACCTTCTTACCCAATAATCTAACGCTTCATCATTTGGGACACGAAACGATGTTTTGGAAATTTCATTCGTTCCATGGTTCCCTTTAGGAATACCAGGAAAGTCAAAAAAAGTCATGTCTGTCCCTGCATTTCCTTTGTCATCTGCAAAAAATAAGTGGTACGTTTGAATGTCATCTTGGTTCACTGTTTTTTTGACTAAACGCATACCTAGAACGTATGTGAAAAATTCATAGTTTTTTTCTGCACTACTTGTAATCGCTGTTACGTGGTGAATCCCTTTTAATTCATTCATTGTTTATTCCTCCATATGAGCATCGACATGCTCGTTTATTTTATTTATTATCTTGAAGTCGTTTATTATTAATTCGAGATATTAATTATAATTTTACAATTCTTGAGCATAATATCCTAGTTTTTTTAATTGATGGATCATAAAATCTTTTTCACTGGCATCTAATCCTGCAAAAATTTCATTAATTGCTTGTTTATGTTCAGGGAAAATATCTGCCATTAATTCCGATCCTTTCGTTGTAATATAAGCATGAGTAATCCGACGATCTTTTGGACAAGGTTTTCTCTTTAATAATTCTTTCTTTTCTAACTTGTCAACCACATACGTAATGCTGCTACTTGCAATCAACACTTGATCTCCTATTTTTTGTATCGGTTGCTCTCCTTTGCTATAAATTAATTCAAGCACCGCAAATTCTGTAGGGTTTAGGCCATACCTTTTTATATCTTCCTCTACACGTTTTTTTATTGATTGCAAAGCGCGAGACATAACAACAAATAATTTTAACGAAAGTTCTTCATTTTCCTTGCTATTTTCTTCATTAGCCATTTTTATCATTCCTTTAGAAAATATATCTCGAATTCGAGATAATTGTATACTAAGTTGTTTTGCATTGTCAACCCCAGATACTTTCAATTATTACCTTTTTCTGAAAACACCTCCTTTGTGTGATCACTAGCTCATTCATACTAAACGATACATTTTGTTTTACAAGCATATTGCTTTGCGTTAATTTCTCTTCGTATTCGCGTTCCAACTTCACGGATACCAGAAGGGAATTTACCAAACTTCCATGATTACTAGGCGAGATTCCCTTTCAACAAAAAAGGTTAAAGGAGACAATGTAACCACGTCTTCTCTAACCTTTTGTCTATCGTAATAAATTCTAAACGTGAGCTATTTTTCTCTTTAATTAGCAGCACCTTATATTTAAGAAAGCCATCCTGCTGGATTCATACGCCATTTTTGTAAAAGAGACAAGTCACTATGTTCAATCACCTTTTGCTCTACTGCACGGTCTAACAAGATAGAATACGTTGTTAAAGATTTTAATGGATAACCTACCGAACGCTCTGCTTCGTCTGCTAACGGTAATTCATAAGTAAAAATCGAACAAATTCCAATCACATTTCCTCCAGATGCCTCAACTGCTTTTCCGGCTTCGATCGAAGAACCTCCAGTAGAAATAAGATCTTCTATAACAAGTACCTTTTTTCCTTCTTCAAGCAAACCTTCTATTTTGTTTTGCTTGCCATGGTCTTTAGAAGAAGATCGAACATAAATCATCGGTAATTCCATATGGTCGGCAATCCATGCTGCATGGGGAATTCCAGCTGTTGCCGTCCCGGCTAAAACGTCAACATCTGGGAAATGTTCTTTTATGTACTGTACAAAATAATTGATAAATTTTCGACGTTGCTCTGGGAAAGACATGATCAAACGATTATCACAATAAATGGGTGATTTGATTCCTGAACTCCATGTAAACGGCTTATCGGGGCTTAATGTCACTGCCTCAATCGATAATAACAAATCTGCTACTTCTTTTTGCATCACGTATTCCTCCACTCTTTTACGTATTGTTCATAAGCGTATATCGGTTCAGTTGCTCTTGTGATTCCTCTTCCTACAACGATTGCTGTACTTCCTAATTCTTTTGCCTTTCCAGGGGTGACCACTCGTGATTGGTCATTTGCTGCATCTTCAAGACGCCGAATACCTGGCGTCACGGTTAAAAATGAAGATGAGAATGAGTCCTGAATTTTTGGAACTTCCAATGCAGAACAAACAACGCCTGCCAAGTCAGCTTTTTTAACTTGGTCACACAAGTGAATCACATGGTCATCCAACGAAGCTGGAATAGCTAATTCGTTTGCTAACATTTCAGAGCTCGTGCTTGTTAATTGGGTTACCGCAATGCATGATGGAGCTTTTTTCCCCATTGCCGTTCCTAAATCAAGCCCTTCCTTGGCCGCCTTCATCATGTCCACACCACCTAATGCATGGACATTAACCAAGTCGACTTCTAAGTTAGCTAACTGCTTCATTGCCCGCTTAACAGTCGTTGGGATGTCGTGAAGTTTTAAATCTAGAAAGATATCATGACCTTGTTCTTTCAGTTCATAAACAAAACGAGGTCCTTCTCGGTAAAATAATTCCATACCAACTTTTACAAATAACTTTTCGTTTCGGAATGCTGAAAGAAAAGTGATCACTTCTTGCTTTGTTGCAAAATCTAACGCGACGATGAGAGGACGTCGTTGCATTTCCCCCAGCTCCTTCCAACGATGTCATTGATGTCTTCGATTCCTAACTCATTCATTCTTACTTCCAGGTCGCTTATCAAATTAGGACAAGCAAAAGGATCAACAAAGTTTGCTGTTCCAACCGCAACTGCTGAGGCTCCTGCCATAAAAAATTCGAGAATATCGTCTGCTGTATGAATGCCACCCATACCGATAATTGGAATCTTCACCGCTTGGCTCACATCATGAATCATCCGGATTGCCACTGGTTTAATCGCAGGTCCTGATAAGCCTCCTGTTTTATTAGCAATGACTGGTTTCCCAGTTTTAACATCAATCTTCATGCCAACTAACGTGTTGATCATACTTAACCCGTCTGCTCCCGCTGATTCAACGGCTTTTGCCATATCAACAATGTTCGTGACATTTGGAGATAGTTTCACATAGACCGGGACAGTCGCGACTTCTTTGACTCTTCTAGTTAGTTCTGCCGCTACTTCTGGATCACTTCCAAACTGAATTCCACCAACTTTGACATTAGGGCAAGAAATATTTAATTCAATCGCTGACACATTCTTCACTTTCGACAGGTGTTTTGAAACGTGAATATAGTCTTCCATTACGAAACCTGCAACGTTAACCATCACAGGTATATCATATTTTTCTAACCAAGGAAGCTCATGCTGAGTGACATGTTCTAATCCTGGATTTTGTAGCCCAATTGCATTGAGCATACCTCCATCTACTTCTGCCACTCGTGGTGTGGGGTTTCCTGGACGCTCTTCTGTCGTTACCGCTTTGACGGTGATTCCTCCAAGTTGATTTAAATCATAAAACCGACCGTATTCCTGCCCGAATCCAAAACAACCTGAGGCAGGCATGACCGGATTTTTCATAGATAATCCTGGTAATTCTACTCGTAATTGACTCATATCAATACCTCCCCTGCACGAAACACCGGACCGTCGCTACATGCTTTTCGGTACTTTCTTCCGTCAGCGATATACTCTTCTGCCACGTCGCAAACACAAGCTAAACAAGCTCCAACGCCGCATCCCATCCGTTCTTCTAAAGAAACAAACCCGTCTGATTTTGCCGTTTGTTGCACCGCACGAAGCATCGGTGTCGGTCCACAAGTAAAATACGATTGATAAACTTCCTCTATTTGCATTATCGCATCGGTAACATAACCTTTTATGCCTTTTGAACCGTCTTCTGTTGTGACTGTCACGTCTGCTATTTCATTAAATTCTTCTTCTAAAAAAACGTCATTCGCTGTTCGAAAACCAAGTATCACTTTCAAACGGACACCTTTTTCAACAAGTTTTTTCGCTAAATAATAAAGTGGCGGAACGCCGACGCCTCCACCAACTAAAAGCGCTACGTCACCTTCATGTAAATGATCCGTTGGAAAGCCATTTCCTAAAGGCCCTAGAACATTGATAGTTTCTTTGTCGTTTCGTTCTGATAATATTTTTGTTCCTTTTCCTTCTACGCGATAAATAATCGTTAACTCTTTTGCATTTAAATCAACATCACAAATACTAATCGGACGGCGTAACAGAGGATCAATGCCATTGGAAACTTTCATATGAACAAACTGACCAGGATCGGTCATCTCAGCGACCGAATCTCCTGTTAGTTTCATTTTGAAAACGTTAGAAGTTAACTGCTCTTGAGCTGTCACAGTCAAATTTTCTACGATCATACGAACACTTCCTTTTTTGGTTTCCCTGCTTGTCCCATCGGTTCCGATGAAAATGTAAATAGTTCTAAGACTTTTAACAATGCTTCTGCTGTATCCATCGATGTCAAACAAACAATTCCATGTTCCACCGCTTCTCTTCGAATTCGGAATCCATCACGCGCTGGTTGCTTCCCTTTGGTTAATGTGTTCACAATAAACTGAGCTTTTCCTTCTTTGATCACATCCAGCATATCTGGAGAATCGCCACCAATTTTTGAGATGACTGTGACAGGGATGCCCTCTTCTCTTATTCTGTCTGCCGTTCCTTCTGTAGCTAATAAATGATACCCAATTCGATGGAAACGTCTCGCAAGCACCATCGCTTCTTCTTTATCTTTATCTGCTAGCGTAAATAAAACAGAGCCATGGGTTGGAATCTTCATGCCTGAAGCAATCAAACCTTTGTAAAGTGCTTTTTCCAACGAATAATCTCTTCCCATTACTTCGCCTGTTGATTTCATTTCGGGTCCTAACGTAATATCGACACTTCTTAGTTTTGCAAACGAGAACACAGGAACCTTTACGGAGACAAGGTCTGGTTCTGGCAAACAACCGGTTTTAAATCCTTGTGATTCAAGGGAAGTACCTAAAATTGCTTTCGTTGCAATATTGGCCATGTTTACTTCCGTAATTTTACTTAAAAATGGTACAGTTCTGCTTGAACGTGGGTTGACTTCAATGACGTATACTTCGTCTTTATGAATGACAAACTGAATATTCATTAAGCCTTTAATATGAAATCCTTTCGCCAAACGGACCGTAAAGTCAATGATTTGTTGCTTTAATTGTGCTGAAATATTTTGCGTAGGATAAACTGCAATCGAATCTCCTGAGTGAACTCCGGCTCGCTCGATATGCTCCATAATCCCTGGAATGACGACTGTTTCTCCATCAGAGATCGCATCTACTTCAATCTCTTTTCCAGTTAAATAACGGTCGATGAGTACTGGATGTTTTTCGTTCACTTTTACTGCTCGTTCCATATATCTTAGTAAATCTTCTTTATTATACGTAATTTCCATTGCTCGTCCACCTAACACATACGATGGTCTCACGAGTACTGGAAAACCTATTCTCTCTGCAATGACTAATGCTTCGTCAACGGACGTCGCTGTTTTTCCTAGTGGTTGACGGATATCTAAGGCCATCATTTTTTGTTCGAATTTATCGCGATTTTCCGCAGCATCCATTTCTTCTAAACTTGTACCAAGGATTTTCACTCCACGATTTGCTAAATCTCCTGCTAAGTTCAATGCTGTCTGTCCACCAAATTGCACGATAACTCCTTCTGGTTTTTCATGATCAACGACATGCATCACGTCTTCAACCGTTAAAGGTTCGAAATAAAGCTTATCGGATATTTCGTAATCGGTAGACACGGTTTCCGGATTGTTATTAATAATAATCGCTTCATACCCTGTTTCTTGGATCGCCTTGACTGTATGGACCGTCGCATAATCAAACTCAATCCCTTGACCGATTCGAATCGGTCCTGATCCTAAAACGAGAACCGACGGCTTCGGTGTGATAATGGACTCTTCCTCTTCTTCATAAGTTCCATAATAATAGGGTGTCTCAGACGCAAACTCGGCTGCACACGTATCAACCATTTTGAAAACTGGCGTGATCTTTTGTTCTTTTAAGAATACCTCTATATCCATCAAAGTAACGTTGCAAAGTTCGGCTAATGTCTCGTTGGAGAACCCCATTCGCTTCGCTTGGTACATTGTATCGTAATCGAGGCCACTTTCTTTTAAGACACTTTCAAACTGAATCACTTTTTCGATATGGTACAAGAAATACGCATCAATTTGGGTTAATGCATGAAGTTCTTCGATTGAAAAACCAAGTCGAAACGCTTCAGCGACATAAAGGATTCGCTCATCATCAGCATATTCCATATGTTTTTGTAATTCTTCCTTAGAGAAACCTGACTTGTTCGGATGCTGAAGATGGGATAAATCTACTTCTGTTGAACGAATCGCTTTCAACAATGATTCTGGGAACGTCCTTCCGATTGCCATGACTTCCCCTGTTGCTTTCATTTGTGTTCCTAATTTTCGATTGGCTGCATCAAATTTATCAAATGGCCAACGAGGAATCTTTGTCACAATATAATCTAACGCTGGTTCAAAACTAGCGTACGTTGTTTTTGTCACGGGATTGATACACTCATCTAAGTGGTATCCAACGGCAATTTTTGCTGATAGTTTTGCAATGGGATATCCTGTTGCTTTAGAAGCTAGCGCAGAAGAACGACTCACGCGTGGATTAACTTCGATAATGAAATACTGCTCACTATGAGGATCCAATGCACACTGTACGTTACAGCCACCTTCTATTTGCAACGCTCGAATAATTTTTAAAGAAGAGTTTCTTAGTATTTGATATTCCCGATCTGATAACGTTTGACTAGGCGCAACAACAATCGAGTCCCCCGTATGAATACCTACTGGGTCCACATTTTCCATGTTACAAACAACTATAGCTTGGTCGTTCCCATCACGCATGACTTCATATTCCACTTCTTTAAATCCAGCTATACTCTTTTCAATGAGGCACTGGTGAACAGGACTTGCCTCAAGTCCACCTGCGACGATCTCATGTAGTTCTTTGTCATTTTCTACAATCCCGCCTCCGGTCCCACCAAGTGTATATGCAGGTCGAACAATGACAGGGTAATCAATCCTTTTTACAAAAGCTTCCGCTTCTTCGATAGAATGAATGATATCACTTTCTGGAACTGGTTCATTTAATTGATTCATTAATGTACGGAACTTTTCTCTATCCTCTGCCTTTTGAATCGCTTCAAGACTCGTTCCTAACAACTCCACATTGTATTCTTCGAGAATACCACTCTCAGAAAGTTCAACTGCCATATTTAATCCTGTTTGGCCACCTAAGGTTGCTAAAATGCCGTCCGGACATTCTTGACGAATAATTCGACTAACAAACTCTAATGTCAGAGGTTCAATATATACGCGATCTGCTGTTGTTTCATCCGTCATGATCGTAGCAGGATTGGAGTTAACTAAAATAACTTCATACCCTTCTTCTCTTAAAGTTTGGCATGCTTGCGTTCCCGCGTAATCAAATTCTGCCGCTTGTCCAATGATAATTGGGCCTGATCCGATGACAAGAATTTTTTCGATATCATTTCGTTTAGGCATGTGTTTTCCCTCCTGTTGCTAGTTGGTTGTTCTCTACAATTGATTTGAATTCTTTAAATAATCCTTTTGCATCTTCAGGTCCTGGCGATGCTTCTGGATGGTACTGAACACTAAAAGCCGAATATTCCAAATGTTTCACGCCTTCTACAGACTGATCATTTACATTAATATGGGTCATTTTAAGCTTTGTACCTTGAAGCGACTCAGCGTCGACTGTGTATCCATGATTTTGTGATGTAATGGAAATTTGTCCTGTCTGTAAGTCTTTTACTGGATGGTTGCTTCCACGATGACCAAACGGCATCTTTCTTGTTGTTGCTCCGCAAGCGAGTGCTAGTAACTGATGTCCTAAACATATTCCAAAAATCGGTGTTTTTCCGAGCAAACCTTTTACTGTTTCAACAGAATGAGGAATAGACGTTGGATCACCTGGTCCGTTACTAAGCACCACACCATCTGGTTGCAACATAAGGATTTCTTCTGCCGTCATAGAGTAAGGAACGACAACAACCTCATAACCTTCTGTAACAAGGTCTTTGACGATACCTTTCTTTACTCCATAATCAACGAGGACGATTCGTTCTTTTACGCCTGGGTTCATATATCGATTTTTCGTTGAAACTCGGGAAACTTGATCGGTTGGAGAATTAGAAGCTTGTAATTCTTTCACAACCGCTTCCACATCCACGTCCATCGAACAAATTTTCCCTTTCATTGTTCCTGTTTCTCGGATAATCCTTGTAAGTTTTCGCGTATCAATTCCTTGTATACCAGGAATATTTTCTTTTTTTAACCATTCATTTATCGAAAGTTGAGAACGAAAATGAGATGGATAATCAGCTGCTTCTCTCACAATTAAACCATGAATGCTTGGATCAACACTTTCAAAATCGTCACGGTTGATCCCGTAGTTCCCGATGAGAGGGTATGTCATTGTAACAATTTGTCCGCAGTATGAAGGGTCGGAAAGAATTTCTTGATAACCTGTCATTCCTGTATTAAAAACGACTTCGCCTGCTTTTTCTTCTTCACTACCTATCGCTTGTCCAATAAGTCTATCCCCATTTTCTAGAATCAGTTGTCGTTTCATTTTGCTGCCCCCTCTGTTGATTCTTGCCATGCTACTTTTCCGTTATAAACTGTCATTGTCGGCCAAGCTTGAAGGGATACATCTGTAAATGGTGTATTTTTCCCTTTCGAGTAAAACGAAGCTGGATTAACCTTCGCTGTTTTTGAACGATCGATAATGGTAAATTCCGCCGCTCCCCCTTTTTTCAACTCGCCATAAGGTAAGTTAAATGCTTGTGCAGGTTTGACCGTAAGCCAATCGATTAATTGTTTTTCTGTCATAATATTTTCTTTTACTAATTTTGTATAAAGCAATGGATAAGCAATTTCCAATCCAACAATACCGTATGGTGCATTGATCATGGACTGCTGCTTTTCTTCTGCTGTATGTGGGGCATGATCCGTCGCAATAAAATCCAACGTTCCATCTAATAATCCTTCGATTAGTGCTTGACGATCATCTTCCCCTCTTAAAGGAGGATTCATTTTATAATTACTATCATCGGACGGAATATCGTCTTCTGATAAAATTAAATGATGCGGTGTCACTTCTGCGGTAACGTGGATACCTGCTTTTTTCGCATCTCGAATCACTCGAACGGATTCTTTCGTACTAACGTGACACACATGGTAGTGAGCTCCGGTAGCTTCAGCTAATAGCACGTCTCTTGCAATATGAACAGATTCACTTACTGATAAGATCCCAGGAATATTACTTTTCTCAGAAAAAACTCCTTTATGTACAGCTCCACCAAATAAAAGGGAGTTGTCTTCACAGTGAGCCACAACAGGTAGGCCTACTTCAGAAGCTAGTTTCATTGCTTCATACATTTTCCCAGCTTGTTGGACACCTACACCGTCATCCGTAAAGGCAAAAGCGCCATGCTTAGCCAAATCTGTCATGTCTGTGATCGTTTCGCCTAACTGTCTTATGGTAATGGATGCATAAGGTAAAACGCGAACGTGTCCTTTTTCAGTCATTTTCTCTTTTATCATCGTAAAGTTTTCTACTGTATCAGGTACGGGTCGAGTATTCGGCATCGCAGCAACGGTAGTAAAGCCGCCTCTTGCAGCAGCCATCGTTCCAGTTTCAATCGTTTCCTTTTTCTCCCCACCCGGTTCTCGAAGGTGAATGTGTAAATCTACCATTCCTGGAATGACAAGTTGGTTGTTCAGGTCAATCACTTCATCTGCACCTTTTTCATTTATATAACTAGGTGAAATGTCCAAAACCTTCCCCTTGTCTGAATCGATTAATAGGTTTCTCGTTTCTAACTGATCTCCGTCCACATACATACTCGCATTTTTATAAAACGTAATCATATTTTTTTTCCCCCTTGAAATTTAAGATGTGAGCTAGTACAGCTTTTCTTACATGCACACCATTTGTCATTTGCTTAAAAATTCGTGACCGTTCGCATTCAACTAAAGCATCTGCTAGTTCTACGTCTCTGTTCACAGGAGCAGGGTGCATAATAATGCTATGTTGTTTCATATTTTTTTCTCGTTCTATCGTCAATCCATATTGGTTGTGATACGTTTCTTTCGTATATCCTCCACCACCATCGTGTCGTTCCGTTTGAATTCTAAGAAGCATCAAAACGTCTGCTTGTTCCACTGCTTCATCCATCGTGACGTATTCATATTCTTTCAGATCAGGATCCATCCATTCCAAAGGCCCAGAATACGACACCTTTGCTCCTAATTTTTCTAAAATTTTTGCATTTGTGTGTGCGACACGACTGTGGCGAATATCCCCACAAATGACAACGTGTAAAGATTCAAATCGCTGAAACTCTTGTTTAATCGTTAGTAAATCTAATAATGATTGTGTTGGATGATCACCGTTTCCATCCCCTGCGTTGATGACAGGAATCGTTAATCCACTAAGTTCATCATAATATTTCGTATCAGGGTGACGGATTACCAATGCTTGACAGCCAATCGCCTCCAACGTTTTTGCTGTATCGTAGAGGCTTTCTCCTTTTTGAACACTCGAATGAGAAACATCAAAAGATATTGTTTCAATCCCCAACTGCTTTTCAGCCATTTCGAAACTACATTTTGTTCTAGTACTCGGTTCAAAAAACAAATTCGCTACGATCGGCTGACCTGGTAACTTCTCAAATGTTTCTTTGCTGTCTAATTCTGCCTCGTTAAGTAACATCTGAATCTCTTCCATGCTTAAATCATTCAACGTTCTTAGCTGTCTCATTACATCCACTCCTTCAAACGAATTAGTAAGGGTGATTTTTGTATTTACAAAAAATGGCACCCTTGAATAGTCAAGGGTGCCAGAAAAGAGAATGATCAAACCCCTCTTTTCATAAGCCACCCTTTGAAGTCTCACAGGACTTCGTTAAAGGATGTTACTATGCTGCATTTCCGTCATTCTTTTTCGAACTCATATCTTCAAACATTTCCTCACTCGTTTTTACATGGTCACGGCCAGGTAAAATCAAGTTTAATAAAATACCGATGATTGTCGCTAATGCCATGCCGGCGATTTCAATTACATCTGTTACTTGGATAAACGCTCCGCCTATCCCGACAACGAGGATGACTGAGGATATAATCAAGTTTCGCTTCTTACCAATATCAACTTGGTTATCAATTAACATGCGTAATCCATTGGAAGCAATGATACCGAAGAGTAGAATGGATACACCACCCATCACTGCTGTAGGAATTGTTGTAATCAAAGCTGATACTTTCCCTATAAATCCAAACATAACTGCTAAGGTGGCTGCTCCACCGATAACAAACACGCTGAAGACCCTAGTTAGTGCAACAACCCCGATGTTTTCACCGTAAGTTGTGTTAGGTGGACCACCTAACAGTGAGCTAAGAACCGTTGCCAAGCCATCTCCAAACAAAGAACGATGCAACCCTGGTTTTGTAATAAAATTCTTCTCTGCTACTTTACTAAGGACCATCTGATCGCCGATATGCTCAGAAAGCGTTACGAAAGCAATTGGTACGATGATAAAAAATATTTCCCATGAAAAACTTGGTGAATACGTCACATAAGGAATAAGAAATTCTGGCGCTTGAATCCAATTGGCTTCTCTCACTGCTGTGAAATCAACAAGTCCTTGGTATGCCGCAAAACTATATCCGCCTACGATTCCGATAAGAATAGGAATCAGACCGAAGAATCCTCGGAAAAAGATAGATGCAATAATTGTTAATATTAGTGTAAACATCGCTACAGAGAGATGGATTCCACTGTAAGCCTCTGTAGCTGGGTCATTCATCGCCATATCAATGGCTACTCCAGCTAAACCGAGACCAATAACCATAATAACCGGTCCAACAACGATCGGTGGTAATAACTTCATGAGCCATTGCACACCGGTAAACTTAATAATCATAGCAACAATTCCGTATAGTAACCCGGCAAAAAAGCTCCCTATCATTGCACCTTCAGGACCTCCGATTGTTATAGCTGCTATGATTGGCATAATAAAAGCGAAAGAAGAACCTAAGTATGCTGGAATTTGTCCTTTCGTTACAACGATGTATGCTAGTGTCCCTAGTCCGCTTGATACGAGTGCTACCGCTGGACTTAAACCAGTTAGTAAAGGGACTAAAATTGTTGCGCCAAACATAGCGAATAAATGCTGAATACTTAACACAAGCCATTTGTCTAATCTAGGTATTTCCTGAATGCCTACTGTTTCTTGTTTCATTTCATATTCCTCCTAAAGTAATTTACTCAAACAAAAAACCTCTTTCCAGGCGAAAGAGGTTATTCGTCTCTCTATAACTAGGCTTTTGCCGTTGTGTTATAAAGGAGGAATATACCCCTTTTCAGCCTCACGGGACTGGGTTAAAGGGAGGTTTTTTGTGTTATAATAACTTCTTCTACTCCGTCCACTTCTGCCAATTTAGCCTCAACGACTTCTGATTTGGAAGTGGGGACATTTTTACCGATAAAATCTGGCCGGATTGGTAACTCTCTGTGGCCTCTATCTATCAACACGGCAAGTTGAATTTGCGCTGGTCTTCCAAGATCAATGATTGCATCCAATGCAGCACGGACCGTTCTTCCTGTGTATAAAACATCATCAACTAAAATCACTTTCTTATCGGCAATGTCCACACTAATATTCGTCCCTTTTAACTCAGGTTGCTCATCCTCCGTTTTGTGAGTGAGGTCATCCCGGTAAAGAGTAATATCAACCTCTCCAGTCTTCACTCTTTCCCCTTCAATTTCTTCAATTCTCTCTGCAAGGCGTTGAGCAATATATACACCCCTCGTTTTAATTCCTACGAGAATACAATCTGAGATGCCTTTGTTCCGTTCAATAATCTCGTGTGCAATTCTCGTCAGTGCTCGACGAATCGCTTGTTCATCTAAAATTGTTTTTGACATCTCACTCACCAGCTTTCTATTCATTCAGATACTAATGTGAAACACAGAAAACCCTCACGCAGTTTTCCGTGAGGGAAGTGGTTTCATTTCATCATCATTAACAGACTCCGCATAGACGTCGCCTATCTCAATGTTTTAACCCTTCTCAGCCTCACGGGACTGCGTTTAAAGGTGCTTTATTCATCTCAAGTTAGTATGTCATGCAATCATGTCCATGTCAATAGCTATTTCTTTTTTGCTGTCTTCAAACATTCTTTTAAATCTTCTGGTAAAGGCGCTCTAAATACCAATTCTTTTTCTGTACTCGGGTGAACAAACCCCAAAAGCTCTGCATGCAATGCTTGACCCTCGATTGGAAAAGTGTGTTTTTTTCGTGGTCCGTACTTAGGGTCTCCAACAATTGGAAAACCAATATATTTCATATGTGCACGAATTTGATGTGTTCTACCTGTTTCAAGTTCACAAGCAACATGGGTATGATTATCAAATCGTTCAATAACTTGAAAATGTGTCACAGCATCTCTTGAGTGATGTTCTGTCACCGTCATTTTTTGGCGATCGTCTGCGTCTCGCCCTATCGGTGCATCAATCGTCCCTTTATCATGTGGGATAACACCTAATACAAGTGCTTCATAGCGACGCTTTGTCGTTTTGTTTCTTAACTGATCAACAAGCGACTCATGAGCTTTATCATTTTTAGCAACCATTAGTAATCCAGACGTATCTTTATCGATACGGTGGACAATTCCTGGACGGATGACACCATTAATACCTGATAAATCATCACAATGATACATTAATCCGTTAACCAGTGTGCCGGACGGATGACCAGGTGCCGGGTGAACGACCATTCCTCTTGGTTTATTCACAACAAGAACATCTGCATCTTCATATACAATATCTAAGTTTAAGTCTTCTGCTTCCACTTCGAGCTCTTGAGCTTCTGGTTCGTCTATGATTACTTCATCATCTACTTTGACTTTATAATTACTTTTAGTTACTTCGCCATTTACTGTTACATGGCCTCCTTGAATCCATTGTTGAACATGGCTTCTAGACCAATCTTTTTCTTGGTCAGCAATCCATTTATCAATACGTATTCCTTGTTCATCTGATACAAATTTGTGTATGTTCATTTTATGACTTCCCTTGTTTTTTATCTTCTTTAAATACATGAATCATTAGTATACCAACACCTACAACGAGAGCAGAATCTGCCACGTTAAAAATCGGGAAATTATAGGAAAATATATATACATCAACAAAGTCAACGACAGCACCTTCTAATAGTCGATCGATAAAATTTCCGATAGCACCACCCAATACTAACCCTAATGAAACACCAAACCAAGGCTGATCTTTTGTATACTTCTGAATATAATACGTAACAACACCTATCACAACAACAGTAGCAATAAAAAACAACCACAATTGTCCTTGTAATATTCCAAAAGCCGCACCAGCATTTCGATGGGATGTTAAGTATAGAAAGTTCTCAATGAGTGGAATACTTTCTCTAATTTCCATATGTTGAACGACCAACCATTTTGTCCATTGGTCCAAAATAATAACGGCAAGAGCTATCAAATAATATACCAAAGCAACCTTCCTCCATTCAACCTGTTTGCGTTTACGTACCCTTATGCATTTTAGCACAGCCACGGTCATCAAACAATTGAAAAATGATCTAATCATTTCCATACGGTTGCAATATTATTCTAAAATGGAGAAATACTAAGTTTTTTATTAGCTGAAATAATTGGTTTATTTTAAAAGTGATACTAATTATTCTGCGTTCAGAAGATGACTTTGATACTTAGTTGATTCGATGAGCGCTTTCTTTTGGAGTGTCTCCATTCGCTTTGATCGAGACACATGGTGTGACCTCTACCGAAAGGGAACTATACCTGCTTCCTAATCCCTTTTACTTCGTCTCGCTCGGCTGATAGCCGCTGAAAGGTACTATCTACCTCTTCTACGTCCTACCGCTTACGTAATGCTCTCCGGAAGCATCAATACCTCTTTCTTCCTTCCACCACAAAAGTAAAATCGGTACCTTTCCCATAATAGGAAAGGCACCGACAACCGACCATCGACAACAACTACATTTTAGTTTTAGTAATGATTTACAATTGTATCTGTGCAGTCTGGACACAAACCAGGATGATCTGCGTTTGTTCCTAGTTCTTTAGAAACTATCCAGCAACGCTCACACGTTTCGCCTTCTGCGCGACTAATCGCCACAGCTAGGGAATCATAAGTCTTTGCTTCACTAGATGCTTCCGCAAGACTTCCAGCAATCGTTGCACCAGAAGTAATGAATAACTTATTCAAGTCTTCAATGGACTCAAGCAACTTTCGATCTTCTCCATCTGCGTATACTGTTACATTTGCATGGAGAGTTTTCTTAATACCCTGATCATTTCGTGCATCCTCTAAACCTTTTAACACGTCATCACGCAACACCATGAATCGGTCCCACTTCTCACAAAGTTCCGATACATCCTCATAAACATGAGTTTTAGGCATATCTGTTAATTGCACACTGTCTTCTGTCACTGCTGGAATGTGCTTCCACACTTCATCAGCTGTATGAGAAAGAATTGGTGAAACAAGTTTCACTAGTGCCGATAACGTTTCATACATCACTGTTTGAATGCGGCGACGGCCAAGATGATCAGCATGTTTAATATAAAGCGTATCTTTAGCAATATCCATATAAAAGGAACTTAATTCTACCGTGCAGAAATTATGAACCTTGTTATAAACGGCTGCAAATTGATACTCTTCATACCCTTTTTTCACATCACGAACTAATTCGTTTAGTTTTACCATCATATACTGATCTACCTCTGAAAGGTTATCAAATGACACGGCATTCGCTTTCGGATCGAAATCGTGCAAATTTCCAAGCAGGAAACGGAACGTGTTACGAATCTTTCGGTACACTTCTGCTACTTGTTTTAAAATATCATCGGAAACACGCACATCTGCTTGATAATCCACAGAAGAAACCCAAAGGCGTAATATATCTGCTCCAAGTTGCTTCATCACTTTATTCGGAATAACGACATTTCCTACCGACTTACTCATTTTTTTACCTTTCCCATCAAGAGTAAACCCGTGACTAATCACTGATTTGAAAGGAGCTTTTCCTGTCACAGCGACAGATGTAGATAATGATGAGTTAAACCAACCACGATACTGGTCAGAACCTTCTAGATAAACGTCAGCTGGTCGAACGAGATCATCCCGCTCTTCTAGAACAGCTTGGTGAGACGAACCAGAATCGAACCAAACGTCCATGATGTCTGTTTCTTTTGTAAACGTTCCATTTGGACTTTGCTCAGAAGTGAATCCTTCAGGAAGCAAATCTTTCGCATCCCATTCGAACCAGATGTTTGAGCCATGTTCACGGAACAAGTTCGACACGTGAGTGATCGTTTCATCGGTGATGATCGGTTGCTCATCCTCTCCATAAAAAACTGGAATTGGAACTCCCCAAGCTCGCTGACGGGATATACACCAGTCACCACGATCACGAACCATATTAAACAATCTCGTTTCGCCCCACTTTGGTAACCATTCCACTTCTTGAACTTCTTTCAATAAATCTTCCCGGAAATCTTTGATCGACGCAAACCATTGTGCTGTTGCTCGGAAAATAACTGGTTTTTTTGTGCGCCAATCATGTGGGTACGAGTGAGTGAAGAAGTTTAGTTTTAACAATGATCCAACTTCTTCTAACTTTTCCGTGATTGGCTTATTAGCAGCATCATAGAAAAGACCTTCAAACATCGGTGCTTCTTCTGTGAAAACACCTTTATCATTTACTGGACATAATACATCTAAACCGTACTTTTGACCGACGATGTAGTCGTCTTCCCCGTGTCCTGGTGCCGTATGAACACAACCTGTACCTGCTTCTGTTGTCACATGGTCTCCAAGAATAACTAGCGATTCTCTATCGTACAGAGGATGTTTTGCTTTCGTTTTTTCTAACTCTGACCCTTTAAATGTTTTTTCGATTTCATAACTTTCCCATTCCAATTCTTTCTCTAACTCTTCAACGAGATCTTTTGCGACAATTAGTTTACTGCCATTCACATTAACTACCACATATGTTAACTCTGGGTGCAATGCAATCGCTAGGTTAGCTGGAATCGTCCAAGGAGTTGTTGTCCAAATGACATATTTTTCATCGCCTGCTAATACACCATTGCCATCTGTTACATCAAACGCTACATAAATTGATGCAGAACGTTTATCATGATATTCGATTTCTGCTTCTGCCAAGGCAGACTCAGAAGAAGGTGACCAATATACTGGTTTTTTCCCTTTGTAGATGTAACCCTTTTTAGCCATATCTCCAAAAACTTTAATTTGCTGCGCTTCATATCCGTGAGTTAATGTCACATAAGGATTATCCCAGTCCCCACGAACGCCAAGTCGTTTAAACTGTTCACGTTGGCTGTCGATTTGTTCTAATGCATACTCTTCACACTTTTGACGGAATTCTGCGATCGATAACTTCTTCCGATCCACTTTTCCTTTTTTCGTAAGAGCTGTCTCGATTGGAAGCCCGTGTGTATCCCAACCTGGAACGTAAGGAGCATGGAAACCGCTCATTGATTTATATCGAACAATAAAATCCTTCAACACTTTGTTTAACGCGTGTCCCATATGAATGTCACCATTAGCATAAGGAGGGCCGTCGTGTAAAACAAACATCGGTCTACCTTTTGTTCGCTCTTGTACTTTTTCATAAATTCCAATATCATTCCACTGCGACTGCATGTCTGGTTCTCGATTGGGAAGATTCCCGCGCATCGGAAAATCTGTTTTTGGCATTAACAATGTTTCTTTATAATCCATGTTGATTCCTCCTGATTTTTGTAAAATAAAGTTAAATTAAATCTATATAATAAAACCCATATAACCACGTTAAAAACAAAAAAACCTCCTCATCCACATAGGGACGAGAAGGAATACCCGCGTTACCACCCTTATAAGTATCGTTTTCTAATGAAAACAACCACTCACTCAGCATGATTTATCGGTCATGAACCGGCATAGTTTACTAAAAAGAACCTCTTTTTTTCAATATGCAGCTCCAGGGGGATATTCAAAATAGTTGGACATCGATCTCTCACCATCATCGATTCGCTTTGGTCACCATTCTATTTTTACTGACCCTTTCAACGCCTTTATATAGATTATCGTCCATATGATCGGAAATTAGTCCTATCATTTTGTTTTTTAAGTATATGATAAGTTCAATTTCTACGTCAAGAACCTGTTAAATATTTTCGTAGGATTCCTCTTCTTCTCGCTCTTCAGCTGTTTGACTTAAGTCATCCCAATCATCGTTATTTAACATTTCCAACTGGGCTTCAAGAAGCATGCGGAAACGCGTACGATAAACGGAAGCTTGTTTTTTCAGCTCTTCAATTTCAAGTGAAACTTTTCTCGATTTAGCAAGAGCTTCATTGATAATTCGATCGGCATTTTTTTCAGACTCTTTAATAATAAGTTTTGCTTCTTTGTCTGCATTTCGTTTAACATCCTCAGCCGTTTCTTGCGCGACTAAAATGGATTTGTTTAATGTCGTTTCAATATTAGAGAAGTGAGTTAGCTTATCTTCTAATTCTTGCACACGGTCATAAAGTTCTTTCTTTTCACGAATAACCATTTCATAGTCTTTAATAATTTGATCTAAAAATTCATTTACTTCATCTTCATCATAGCCGCGAAAACCTCTAGTAAACTCCTTGTTATGAATATCTAATGGAGTTAATGGCATATGGAAAAACACCTCCGAATGTTTAATGGTATGTACATGGTTTCGACATATTTAGGGAATATCCCTTCATACGACACAAAATTATTTTGGAAAACCTAATACAAGTCTCTGTTTATCTTTTTTCGTCTTGCCTTCCATTTCGATGATTTCACATCTGCCGTGACCTCTCATAGAAAGGACATCGCCTTGTGTTAGTGAGAAGGAAGGGTCATCAACAAGTTTCCAATTCACTTTCACACTTCCATTAACAATGGCAGGTTTAACTTTAGATCTGGATAAATGAAAAGCTTCTGAAATAACAGTGTCCAATCGCATAGATGACACTGTAACAAACGTTTCTTCTAAATTTTTTACTTGTTTGATTACATTTTCTTCAGATAAAGCCTTTAGTTCTACTTTTGCTTTTCCGACGGATTGAAAATTGACGAGCACGTAATCAGCCACTTCTTGTGACAACACCATTTGAAATCGGTCATCACTTGATAGGATGTCTCCAAACTTATCACGCTTCATTCCGATACTCATTAATGAACCTAAAATTTGAGGGTGATCAATCGATACAAACTTGCTAGGGTAACGTAATTCAAATGCCGCAACTTGAAAATCTTCTTTTTCAGGACTCATATAGTCAGGATATAGCAGTGCTCTTTTTCTTTCTACTCCATCCTGACCACCCCAAAACTGAACGTTAACGTCATCATGATTGCCAATTAATTGTTGAACAATTTTTTGCTGCCTAGGATCTAAAAAGTCGGTTAACTTCCAACGATACTCTTCTTCAACAATGGACTTCCAGTCCAACACTTGATCAACAAAAGAGTGTTCCTCTTTACGAAAATGTTCATAGATAGACATAAACAACACTTCCTATTTATAAGAAAAGACTAAATAAATACCTTACCCCATCCATTGCAAAACGAAGAGCAAACAACGCTACAATTGGTGAAATATCAATCATTCCTAATGGAGGAATGATTTGCCTAAACGGAGCAAAAAACGGTTCTACGATTTTACTAATTGTTTGTCCGAATGATGACTCTCTAGCATTTGGAATCCATGACATAAAGATGTATATAATACATACAAACCAATAAATTTGCATAGCTTGTAAAATAACATTTGCAACTACTCCCACTATTTTTCACCTTCCTTTATTGCTGTGATTCTTGAAACATTTCTGAAATCGATCCTGTCACGTCCACGTTATCCGGCGTGCAAAGAAAGATATTGTTACCAAGCTTTTGAATATCCCCTCCAATAGCGTATACTGTTCCGCTAAGAAAATCCACAATTCTTTTTGCTTGGTCCCTTGAAATTCTTTGAACATTAATAACAACGGCTTTGCGATTTTTTAACTGATCCGCAATTTCTTGCACTTCATCATAACTATGAGGTTCTAGCAGGATCACTTTCGCCTGACTTTGAACACTACTTAAACTCACAATATTTCCTTTATCTTTTCTTTGTGAATTCTCTGAAGGAGAGATTTCTCTATCTTGCAACTCATGCTCTACTTCTTGTTCATCTTCATTATACTCATCATCCAGTTCAAAAAAACGTTTAAATTTTCTTTTCAAGGTCATGACATCACCCCGCTTTTTATTTGTCCTTACCTACTAGCAATGAACCAATTCGAATAAATGTTGCTCCTTCTTCTACTGCTATTTCATAATCATTCGACATACCCATCGATAACTCATGACAAGGAGCGTGTAGCCATTGTTTTTGTTCTACCGTTTCTTTTAACTCTCGCAAGTGTCTAAAAGCCGGTCGAAGACTTTCGGTATTTTCTACATAAGGGGCCATTGTCATCAAACCAACAACCTCAACAGCAGGGTATTTTTTAAGCTCCTCAATAAAAGAAACGACTTCTTGAGGTTCAATTCCTGATTTTGATTCTTCGCCAGTAACATTCACTTGAACAAAGCACTTTATTTTTCTCTCTTCATCTAATCGTTTATTCAACTCTTTTGCTAATGAAAGACGATCTAATGAATGTATATAATCAAATGCATGAATCATATTTTTAACTTTCCTAGATTGAAGATTTCCGATGAAATGCCAGGAAACATCATCACCTATCGCTTCCCACTTTTCCAATCCTTCTTCCGTTCGATTTTCTCCAAGGTGAACGATCCCTGCTTGCACTGCTTCTTTCGCTTTATCAATCGTCACATATTTTGTCACTGCTACGATATGTATATCTTCAGGCCTTCTATTGGCACGATTACATGCTGCTTCAATCGATGCTTGTACTTCTTGAAAATTATGTTTAACTGACAATCGACAAACTCCTTTCGAAAAAATGATCGAGATCCTTTTGTTTGATTTTGTAAATTCTTTATTCTAAAGCTATCGAGCACGTTTGAATGCACGTTAGACTCTCTTAAAGTATAAAGAAAGTTTCTCCATCAAGCAATGATTTCCATGAAGGATCTCGATTATGTTTGAAATCTTGTAGAGTTTGTCCTACTCTATCTCTATATTATGCCATTATTTTTGGAAATCGCCAATATTTGGGTCTGATACGACACCTTTTTTATCTAAGCGCACAAGAATAACATCAGACCCAATTTTCACAATATTTTTCCAAGGTACAATTGTCTCTTCATCTTTATGGAATAAGCTTTTCATACGTCCCCCACCTATAACAATCGCATCTACTCGCCCATACTCTAGGTTAATATCAATATCTGTTAAATGACCTAATAGCGTTCCATCAGCTAAATTTACAATATCTTTAGACTGAAGTTCTGACATGTTTAACATTATTTTATCCCCTTTCATCACGTTCGTTCTACCTTCATCTTATGCTTCGTAAAGGTCAGATATAATCATAAAGTTAGTCAATCTATCAAGTGAAATTCATTTAAAATATGACCCTTCTTTTTACCATCAAGAAAACGATCTTCCTATGAGTACAAGACGCACGCTTTTTTAACCCCCCTCAGCTTGGCCTCTCACAAGATTTATGACCCTCCCATTAACAAATTTGTATGCTAAGCTAACTAGATCATCATCTACTCTCTCATCAAACCTACGATCTATACAAAAAAATAACCTGTGATATCACAGGTTATTCTCCAGCATATTTATTCATTTGTGAAATCGCTGCTTTTTCTAGACGAGACACTTGGGCTTGTGAAATACCAATTTCATCAGCCACTTCCATCTGTGTTTTCCCTTGAAAAAAGCGCATATCTAATATCGTTTTTTCTCGACTATTAAGCCGAACCATTGCTTCTTTTAAAGCAATCTCTTCAATCCAATTTACATCTTTTAGTTTATCATCACTTATTTGATCCATCACATAAATAGGATCTCCACCATCATTATAGATTGGTTCAAATAATGATACTGGGTCTTGAATGGCATCTAAAGCAAACACTACTTCTTCTTTTGGTACCCCTAACACTTTCGCAATTTCTTGTACCGTTGGCTCTCCTTCTCTCTTCTTTTCACTCATCAAATTATCTCTTACTTGCAAAGCTTTGTAAGCAATGTCGCGTAACGACCTAGAGACTCGAATCGGATTATTATCCCTTAAGTAGCGTCTAATTTCACCAATAATCATCGGTACTGCATAAGTTGAAAATTTGACATTTTGTCCAAGATCAAAATTATCAATTGATTTCATTAACCCAATACAACCAACTTGGAAAAGGTCATCAACATACTCACCCCTGTTATTAAATCGTTGGATCACACTTAGTACAAGGCGTAAGTTTCCATTGACTAATACCTCTCTTGCCTCTGGATCACCTTCTTGCATTTGCTTAAAAAGGATACGCATTTCTTTGTTTTTTAAGACAGGTAGCTTGGACGTGTCAACACCGCAAATTTCTACTTTATTTCGTGACAATGGTTTCCCTCCCATCAGGAGATAAGTTACAAATTCAGTATCTCCTCAGGAGGGAAATTTATGCAGGTTCACTTGGATGAACTTAGTCGAAAAAGTGTGCTAAGCTATGTGGGAGAATGGCTCACTCAAGCTAAATCATTTTATTAAATTCTTTTTGAAGACGTCTAATAATTCTTTTTTCTAATCTGGAAATATAAGACTGTGATATACCTAACATATCAGCGACATCTTTTTGAGTTTTTTCTTCTTCACCAGCAAGACCAAATCGGAGTTCCATAATTTGTTTTTCACGATCATTTAATGACAGCAAAGCTTTAACTAATAATCTTCTGTCTACTTTTTCTTCCATGCCTCTCGTAATAATATCTTCTTCTGTACCTAATACGTCTGATAAAAGAAGCTCATTGCCATCCCAATCAATATTCAATGGTTCATCAAAAGAAACTTCTGAACGTAACTTATTATTCCTCCTTAAATACATCAAAATTTCATTTTCAATACACCTTGATGCGTAAGTAGCTAGCTTAATTTTTTTCTCAGGATTAAATGTGTTTACTGCTTTGATCAGTCCTATGGTTCCTATACTAATAAGATCTTCGATATTAATACCTGTGTTTTCAAATTTTCTTGCAATATACACTACAAGCCGTAAATTGCGTTCAATCAAAACTGCACGGACTGATTCATCTCCATCAGGCAATTTACCTAATAAATAAGCTTCCTCGTCTTTTGATAAAGGCGGAGGAAGTGCTTCACTTCCTCCTATGTAAAATACTTCTTTTGGTTTTAAACCCAATTTGATTTTTATTTGGTACCACCAAAGTTTTATACGAATCGTATATTTTTTCATTACTTCTCCTCCTTAAGCATGTTTTCGTTTTTGCATCATCTTTGGATGAAGGAGACATTCATGTTCTCCGTCTTCACCAAGAGAAATCGTACTTAATCCAACGAGAGTTTTTGAGCAATCAAACCCTTCTCCACTGTCATATACAATTATTTTATCGGGTCTGATTGTCCACAAAAACTGTTGCTCTTTTCCGATCGTTCGATATGGAACGAGTGAAATTCGACCAGCATAGTGATCCGGAATATCTGTTAAATTTTCAGGTTTTCGCTTTGAAAGTTGAACGAAATCTTCTGGTAAACGGGTCGATAATTTTGTCATATCAAGAATCATGATCGGTTTTTGTGAGAACGGGTCTGTTAGTTGATTTCCACTATCAATAAACCCTTTAAATTCATAGATTTCCTCATCAATTTCTAAATGAACATCCATTGTTTCATCGTAGCGAATTTTCACTGACTCTAAAGCATCAAATCTATTTTTAGCATAGAAAATCATTAGAGGAAAACCTACTACAACAAACAACCAGCTAATTGGGCTCCCAAATTGATTACCTCTGGTCGCAAAAGTTCCTTGAATGAATGACTGATCAACTTGAAGAAAAAAATGAAGTCCAATAAGGCCTCCTCCAACAGCAAAATTCACAAAATAAAACATCAATAACGCTTGGACAAATGATTGAATGTGTTGAAAACGAAACGCAATTAAAATAATAAAAATCGAGTATATTCCTTTCATTATCGGATGAGTCATGAATTCTCCACCGGGATAAAATAAAAAGAAAATATACATTGAGGCAAACAAAGCACCTAGGACCAACCTTTTTTTCGTCGTTCTCTTTTTTAAAACGAAAGAGGTTAACATGAGCAGAAGCAAATCGATTAAAAAATTTAGTAACCAAATGATATCTAAATAAATTGTCATCATTGCCACCGTCCACCTCTGAATTTACAGATAAGTATAGCTCACAAAAACAACTAAGTCTGTCACTTTTTGACATGATAAACAAACTTATTTTCTGTTTTTTTAGATGTTTTTGTCACTCTTTTTAGTCTCTTCAAATCTAACAACTAAAAGCATAAAATATCCATTTTTCCCCATTGAAAATAATAGACGATTAACTTATAACTAATGTTTATCTATTAGATTCAAATCTGTCTTACCACAACTTTCCTATAGCAACTCGAATGTAGACATAAAAAAATAAGGTGTATGACCTTGTTGCTTGGTCATACACCTTATAAGTGATACAAATAGATAGTTAACGATTTCTTCTATTTCTCAAGAACGTAGGAATATCTAACGTATCCATTTCTTCTTCTGAGGAAGGAGAGTGATTAGCAGAAGACTTCTGTGGCTCTTGAGTGGAAGCCGCTTCATTTCTCGAGGGAGAATTTGGCTGACTCGGCTTCGGTTGTTGAGATAAAGAAGGTCGAGATGAAGCAACTGGCTTTTCTTGTTGCTGCATTTCAAAACCTGTAGCTATTACCGTTACGACAATCTCATCTTTTAAATTTTCATTGATAACGGAACCAAAAATCATGTTTACTTCACTATCTGAAGCGGAAGAGACGATTTCAGCTGCCTCATGAACTTCAAATAAGCTTAAGTTGGTTCCTCCCGTAATATTCATTAGAACACCTTGAGCGCCATCTACACTCGTTTCTAATAACGGTGAGGATATGGCCTTTTTCGCAGCTTCTGCCGCTCGACTTTCTCCTGTTGCTACACCAATCCCCATGAGAGCAGATCCTTTTTCACTCATAATCGTTTTCACATCTGCAAAGTCTAAGTTAATTAGACCAGGCACTGCAATCAAGTCTGAGATACCTTGAACACCTTGGCGTAAAACATTATCCGCTTCCCTAAAAGCTTCAAGCATCGGCGTGTTTTTATCAACAATTTCTAACAATCGATCGTTAGGAATAACAATCAACGTATCTACTTTTTCTTTTAAAGCAGCAATTCCATTTGCAGCTTGTTGCATACGTTTTCTACCTTCAAACGTAAACGGCCGAGTAACAACACCTACAGTTAGTGCTCCTGCTTCTTTTGCAATTTCTGCAATAACAGGTGCAGCACCTGTTCCTGTGCCTCCACCCATTCCTGCTGTGATAAATACCATGTCTGCGCCAGTTAGCTGTTCTTCCAACTGATCTCGACTTTCCTCTGCTGCTTTCTTACCAATGTCTGGATTCGCACCTGCTCCTAAACCACGAGTAAGTTTTCCACCTAATTGGAGCTTATGATCCGCTTTTGATAGATGAAGAGCTTGAGCATCAGTGTTAACTGCTATAAAGTCTACACCTTGTAATCCATTTTCGATCATGCGATTTACGGCATTGCTACCGCCACCACCTACACCGATTACTTTAATTGTAGCTAATTGTTCCATATCCATTTCAAATTCTAACATTTTCGATCCCCCAATCCGAGTTCGTTCCACATCTCAATGATGCTGATTTTACTCAAAAAACATTTTAAACATATTCGATACTTTCTTTTTTACTCCAGGACTGTTTTTAGACTCTTTTTGCTGTTTTGGTTTTTCTTTACGACGTGGTTCGGCTTTTGCCTTACCTTCTTGGATTGGTTCCAACCCTGTTTTAATTTCTTTTCCTTGAATGCGAACATTTCGATGCGCAAACGTAATCAGACCAACCCCATTTGTAAATTGAGGTTCTCTTACACCAATATAATCAGGAATGGCTACCCGAACATTTTTCTGAGCAACATCTCTTGCAAGTTCAAGAACACCTGGCATTTTTGCCGTTCCACCTGTCAAGACTAAGCCTCCAGATAAATCTTGATATCCTAAACGATGAATCTCTTTTAAAACAAGCTGGAACATTTCATCTAAACGAGGTTCTATAATGTTCGCTAGCTGCCATTGTGAAAATTCCTGCTTTTGATCACTACCTATCTCCGAAACTTCAAACGTTTCATCATCGGAGGCATCACTTATAAAAGCATGTCCAAAAGAAGTTTTAACTTCTTCTGCTTCCTCTGTAGATGTGCGAAAACCAACAGATATATCATTCGTTATGTGATCGCCACCAACAGTTATTTGGCTCGTACCTTGTAGGACTCCACCTTCAAAAACCGATATAGTAGTAGATCCACCACCTAAATCGACTAGCGCGACTCCTAAACTTCTCTCATCCTTAGATAAGGCAACAGAACCTGCTGCTAATGGTTGCAATACAATGTCGGCAACTTGCAGACCTGCTTTTTCCACACATCGAAGTAAATTATGTAGCATCGTCTTTGAACCGGTAATAATCGTACCTTCCATTTCAAGACGAACACCGATCATCCCTCTTGGATCGTTAATTTCATCCAACCCATCCACAATAAATTGCCGAGGAATAACATCAATGATCTCACGCTCTGGAGGAATGGAAATGACCTGAGCAGCATCTATTACTCTCGTAATATCTTCATCTCCTATTTCCCTATCTTCACTTGAAACAGCTACTACACCGTGACAGCGTTGAAGCTGAATATGATTGCCATTCACACCAACAATCACGTGCTTTATACTCATACCAATCATTCTTTCCGCTTTTTCTACAGCTTTGCGGATCGACTGAACTGTTTCATCAATATCAACGATTGATCCCTTTTTAATTCCTTCAGAACTTGATTCGCCTACCCCAATAATATTTAATGAGCCATTGGTCATTTCTCCAATGATGACTCTTACGGAAGATGTTCCGATATCTAATGTTACATATGTATCATGATTGTTCATTGGCTGGCACCTCCTTCAAAACATACGATTGAATTGTTAAAAATAATTACTTATTTACTTCATTAAGAAATGTATTCAACAAATATTGTTCATTTCCTCTTTTTTCTTCATTTTAAATGAAGAAATCATTTGATTTCCCGCTCATAACTCATTCATTTTCTTTCTTATTCGACCAATTTTTCAACAACATTCGTCGAATGAGCGCGATATTGTGAAAAATTCTAACTCCAAATGCAAAAACTGCCGCTAAATACAAGTCTACACCAAGATGAACACCGAGAAAAGCTAAAGTAATCGCAAGGATGAGATTTGTGAAAAAACCAGTGATAAATATCTTCTCATCAAATTCATTATCAAACTGTGCTCGTGCTCCCCCTAAAAGCGTAGAGAAAGCAGCCAAAAAGCCCATTCCCAAGTAAATCGAGTACTGTTCAGGAATATTTACATTTGTAAAAAAGCCTAGTAAAAGTCCAAGCAATAGTCCTATTAAAGGTAACCACATACTAGGAATCCTCCTGAACAGGTTCCATAAACCGAACTCGATAATTTTTATCAAATGAAGGTAACGTCAAATTATCAATTGGGGTAGACGAAAATCGAAAATTATCATAATTAAAAAGATCACTAGCTTGAGAAGACATCATCGCATGATGGATAGACTCAGGATCATCTGCAATGACTTTAATCTCAATTGGAAATTGGCTTAACCAATTACCATTCACTAATGTACGTCCATTAGCTTCACGAATAGCTGTTGTTGAAACAATTCGTTGATTTCCAATTGCAATATGTTGTGCACCTTGTATATTTAATTCATTTATGAGTAAGCGAAGTAAATAAGGGGGCACTGACTTAATTCCTCCACCTGTGTAGTTCTCATCAAAAACAATGTCTATTTCAATAAGTAATCCAGATCCTGTTACTTCTGTCAACCCTGCTTGTTCTTGCAAATCTTCCATCACATCCCCCATGACCAACTCAACGTCCTCTGTTTGTTCCAATTGATACAAAATTTCCATCTGACGATTTAACTCTTCATTTAACGTTTGTTGGGTTTCTCTTTCTGAAATTAACGCTTGGCGGAGTTCTCCAATATTTCTCGTATCACGAGAATCTGGCTCACTGTTCGATTGAAACAGAACCGCTATTAATAACCCAATCATTGTCGTAAGAAACGTATATAATATCATTCGAATCTTCATGACTCTTCGCCGCTTTCAGAAAAACGAGGACTTAATACGATTTCATTTTGTTTCTGGATCCGCACTTGAACATTTTCATTCACAAGTTGGTCTTTTACTCCACCCATAAGGTTTAACGATTCGTCTAATGTATCCTTTTCACCAATAGCAGTAATTTCAAACGGGGCAAAAGAAATTTCTCCATCTATTTCAATGACAGGTCCAATGCATTGAATATAAGATTGATGGTTAATTCGCTGTCCATTTATTGCTACAGCTTCTGCACCAGCAACTAGCAATTCATCCACAACAAGCTGAATATGCTGTTCATGGACTATATAATTATTTGGGTTCTCTTCGCCATGGACGTAGTCAGCATCTGCTAGCGTGACATTAATCCCTTCTCCTTTAACCCCCACTTGTCCAGTAACCATTCTTAAACGGTCAATATCTTCCACGATATTAAAGAATATTCGTTCTTGATTAGAAATCTCATCTTCAATCAATTTAATTTGACCTTGTACTTCTCTTAAATTTTCTGTAAGTTCACGATTCAACTGCTGTTCCTCAAGAATTTCTTCTCTCAGTTCTTCTTCTGCAGCCCATTGAGAATCAGATAAGTGAACACTATTTCCTGTTTCATTTACAAACTGAAAACTTAATATGATCAAAAATCCTAAAACGAAAAGAACAAAAGAGAAAATAGCGTAACTACCCTTCACTCTCAAAACCTTCTTCCTCCTCTTCCTCTTCCTCTTCTGTCTCAAAACGTTCAAAATAAGGGTTTATACGCATATGAACAATTCCTGCTACGTCAGGATCCAACTGCTCTACAACAGATGGATAAGATACTATTCGTTCAGCAAAGTTGTTAGCTGTAGAGCTTACAACAAAGCCATCATTCATGAAAATTGTCAATCGATAAGGGTCATTTTCTACGGGCGCCAAAAAAATATCAGATATTCGATTCCGCATTCCTGTCGATGTTTCCGTTAACTGACTCACCATTGTTTTTCTTGCTTCTTCATTTTCAAAATCATGAAGAATTGGTGCATCATGCGGTGTTACCTTCGACTCTTGATTACTATCAAATATTTCTCCTGATTCTAGCACTGGTAAATAGGATTGATCGTCCCGAATGTAGGCAATGCTTTCAAACTCGTTTACCCTTAATACGACTGTATTTAACCACTCTCTAGAAATCGACACCTCATTTATTGCATCGTGCTCTGAAATTCGCTTCGAGATGTCACTCTCATTTATATTCCACATACTTACTTCTTCAAGTAATTGTGATTGTGTCTCAATCCATTCATCAGAAGCAAAAACGTTCCCCTCAATTTTCAGGTGCTGAATTTGACTAAATGAACTTTGAAAATAGACAATCATCAACATTAAGAAGAAAAAAATCGACACATAAAAAATCAATCGTCTGTTTGTTCTCTGTTTTCTTCGTTCTTTAAGCTTAGGTATTCTTTCTTCAATTTCAACTACTTTTTTTTCTTTCATAAGTCTTTCCTCCATTGTATAGCAAGCAATCAAACGAGAAAACAGACATTGTCCCTATAACTAAAGGGAATTCTTTTCACAAGTTCTATCTATTAAGAACGAACCGCTAAGTTTTAACTTACGTTTACATAATTTGCTCCACTTCTGTCTCCATTTGAACACCATAATGCTTCCATGCTAGTTGTTTTATTTCTTCAATCAGGTTTATTACATCTTTAGCAGTTGCTTCTCCAGTGTTTACAATGAAGTTCCCATGCAACTCAGACACTTTCGCCCCTCCAATGGAATACCCTTTCAACCCTAATTCTTCAATTATTTTACCAGCATGCATAGGTAATGGATTTCTGAATACACTTCCACAACACGGATCTTTCCATGGTTGTGTATTTTTGCGATACGCTTTGTTCTTCTGTAACCTTTCGCGAATCTCCTGCAAATCTCCTTTAATCAATTGCAATTGAGCTGCGATACAAATCCCTCCATTTTCTTGAAGGATAGACGTTCGATACTCAAACCCTAATTCATCTCGAGACATCCACTTGAATTCACCATTCGGCATTAATATCAAAGCTTTTGTGAGAATATCTGACATCTCTGTTTGATGAGCCCCTGCATTCATAAACACAGCACCACCTACAGAGCCTGGAATACCTCCGGCAAACTCTAATCCTGAATAACCTTTTTTACTCATGATCGTCGCCAATTTAATCAAAGAATGCCCTGCTTCTACTGTCACTATTGACTCTTCTTGATGTAGGTTAGCAAGATTATCTCCTAATTTAATAACAACCGCATCAATTCCTTTATCTGAAATGAGAATATTTGAGCCTCTTCCTAAAGCAAACCAACGTAAGGAGTAAGCTGAAATTAATTTCAATCCTTCTTGAAGTCCTTCTAATGAATCAGGTTCAAAAAAAACTCTTGCTGGCCCACCTATTTTCCAAGTTGTATGATGTTTTAATGGTTCATTTAGTTTAATGGAACCTAATTTCTGTTGTTCCAACTTCTTACTAAGCTCATTTATTTTTCTTTCATTCATTTCTTTCCACCCTTTATCGCGTCATAAATAAGTCTTTCCAAATTTTCAGATGCATCTGGTTTTCCTAAACGAAGGGCGCCTTTTTTCATAGAGAGCCACGTTTGCTCGTTATTTAATATAAGATCTATTTCTTCCATTAACTTTTCTGGTGAAGATTCTTTTTCTAGTATAACCTTTGCTGCAGACTCTTTTTCTAATGAGCGCGCGTTTTTTTCTTGGTGATTATTTGTAACATAAGGACTCGGAATTAATATGGATGGTAAACCTAATGCCGTAATTTCCGCCAACGTTGTCGCACCTGCTCTGGCAACAATTAAATCAACTTCATTTAATACAGCGGGCATATCGTGAATATAGGGCACATAAACAAGGTTTTTAACGTCATTTTCTTGAAGATCGAACTGCTCTTTCACTTTTTCATAATGAGCGTCTCCAGTTACGTAGAGACACTGGTAATCCTTATCCTTCCACTGATCATGCGTACTCATGATTGCATCATTGATCGGCTTTGCCCCACGACTACCACCAACGACTAAAACTGTTTTCTTAGTTGGGTCTAATCCAAGTTCAATAAGTCTATTTTTATTTTTTGAATAGTCACCTTTCACTACTTCACTTGCCCTCGGATTACCAGTCATTACAACCTTCTCTTTCGGGAAAAATGAGGCAGCGTCAGGAAAAGAAATAGCAACCTTTGTCACATACTTTGCTAAAAATTTATTGGTAAGCCCTGGCACACTATTTTGTTCATGAATAATCGTTGGAATATTTTGCTTAGCTGCTGCGTAAACAACTGGTCCACATACATAACCGCCTGTTCCAATAACAACATCTGGTTGAAACTCTTTAATATACTTCTTTGATTTACTGACGGCATTGAAAAAACGAAATACCGTTTTTACGTTTTCTATTGATACCTTTCGTTTAAACCCTGATATTTTGACCGTTTTCAACGGGATTCCTTCTTTTGGAACAATATCCGACTCGAGGCCGTTCTCTGTTCCAATATACAAACACTCTACTGATTCATCTTGATTTATTAGATGGCGAATGAGCGCGATGGCTGGATAAATATGGCCACCTGTGCCTCCACCAGATACTAGTATTTTCATATGATCCTCCTACATAATCCATTAATATTTCATTTCAGTTATTATTTTCATTTGGTGAACAATCATACGGTTCTCACAACTTTCAAAGAAGCCCGTATCTTTACGTAATGATTTGGAAGACTTATTATATATTATGCACTCATACAATTTATGATCGTTTTCAAAATCACACGGTAATAATGCCAGATTTAACACCGTACAATTAAAAGTATAACCATTCTTATTCTAACCGAAGACCAAGGGAAATTTAAGCTAATTCTGTAGTTTTTTTGATTTAATTTCCAAACAATCCATTTTATTAACGTAACTTCAACAATTTATTAAAAATACGCTTTAAAAGAGACTGCTTTTTAGCCATTACGCATTCAGAAAAACGAGCCAGGATATATCCACCTGACTCGTTTTTTATACCATCTCGATATACGTGATCAGCTACTCAAAAGAGCAACAGGCGGCCACTTTCACAGAAAAGAAACGGATTTCGAACCTAGTTATATAAAAGCATGTTCAACATAAATACTTTTTGACAGCCTGTTAAGAAAAGGCACTTCCATTTTTTACCGAATATGTCGACTTATATTTAACAAGATACCAATCGTCGTCAACATAAGTGTTAACGATGAACCACCGTAACTAAGAAGAGGTAATGTGATCCCTGTTACTGGCATTAAACCAATAACTACACCAATATTTATCATCACTTGAATCGCAATCATACTGATGATTCCAGTCGCAAATAGTGTTCCATATAAATCAGGGGCATGAATGGCAATTCTCAATCCTCGCCATAATAAAATGGCAAAACATACAAGTACAAAACTTCCACCTAAAAAACCTAGTTCTTCTGCCAAAATCGCAAAAATGAAATCCGTTTGTGGTTCCGGTAAGTAGAAATATTTTTGCCTACTATGTCCTAGACCTAAACCTAACACTCCACCAGGGCCAATAGCAAATAACGATTGAATGATTTGAAAGCCACTCCCCAGCGGGTCTTGCCAAGGGTTTAAAAAAGATGTGATTCTTTCTAATCGATAAGGTGCTGAAATAATCAATGCTACCAGTCCTGCTAAACCAATCGCTCCTAAAAAGTAAAAATGGGATAGTTTTGCCCCTGCGACAAAAATTAATATCACGCAAGTTAAAACCATTACAGCACCTGTACCTAAATCTGGTTGAAGCATAATCAGACCAAACGCTAAGAAAATTAATGAAAAAATTGGAATTAATCCTCTTCGCCACGTTGTGATATATTTTTGATTTTTAGCAATATACTTGGCCAAAAAGAGTATCATCGCGAGCTTCATAAACTCCGAAGGTTGAATCGAAAATGCGCCCACTCCAAGCCAACTTTGTGCACCACCTCGAACCAAACCTACACCAGGAATTAACACTACAATTAGTAAGATAAAGCAAATAATTAGTACGCTATTGGAAACTTTTTTCAACCGCCAATAGTCTACTTGCATCATAAAAAACATCGAAATAAACCCAATTACAACAAAAAATAATTGACGCTTTAAAAAGAAATAAGGGTCTTCAAATCGATACTCACCCCATGCTGCACTGGCACTATAAACCATAACACTTCCAATAATTACTAGAACAAACGTCACAACAGTCAAAACAAAGTCTGGAGTCGTTCGTACTTTAGGCAATAGGAATCCACCTCGATTCATCATCACCCCGATAGAGGGTTTCTATTACCTATTCGTATGATTAACTTGGACAAACATGACTGCTATTTTCCACTTTTCATGTTATGAAACGTTGTTGTGAACATGTTACCTCTTTCTTCAAACGTTTTAAATTGATCCCATGACGCACAAGCAGGAGATAATAAAATAACATCGTTCGGTTTTGAGTGAGCGTATGCTTTCTTCGTAGCATCTTCAAGTGAATCAACCATCATCACCTCTGATACACCTGCTCGCTTCGCCACATCCGATAATTTATCTTTCGTTTCACCGTATGTAATCATTGACGTTACATGTTCAGATAAAAGTGGTATTAACCCATCAAACGACAGGCCACGGTCCAATCCCCCTGCAATTAGTACAACAGGATCTTTAAATGCTTTCAATGCAGTAATAGTGGCTGGGACATTCGTTGCTTTGGAGTTATTATAAAACTTCCGGTTATTCAGTTCTCCAATATATTGTAATCGATGCTGAACCCCTGCAAATGTTCTCAACACATGGCGAATCTGATCAATCTTTCCTCCTGCTAATAGCGCTGCTGCTGCTGCTGCTAAACCGTTAGCGATATTATGTTCTCCTGGTAAGGACATTTCCTTTGCAGGAATAAGCTGTTTATTAAACACAGTCAGCCAACCGTCGATGATACATGCTCCATCTGGCATCATTTGCTCTGTTGAAAAAGGAATCTTTTGAGCTTGTCCACTCTTAACAACTTCTGCAACAATCGGATCATCAGCGTTGTATATTAGATAATCATCGTTTGATTGGTTCTTAAATATATTCTTTTTTGCCTCTATATAAGCATCCATAGACCCATGATAATCAAGGTGGGCTTCGACAAAGTTTAATAACACAGCAACCTTTGGTGAAAAAGTTTCCACCCCCATTAATTGGAAACTAGATAACTCCATGACCATTTCATTTTCAACAGTAGCTTGTTGAGCAACCCCACATGCTACTTCGCCAATATTCCCGGCAAGAAGAGGAGCTTTATCGCCACCTTCTAACATCTGACCAATATACGTCGTGGTTGTCGTTTTACCATTGGATCCTGTAATTCCAATCATTTCTGCTTCCGATATAAGAAATGCTAGTTCTACTTCCGTTAAAACAGGTATGTTTTTTTCTATCGCTTTTTTTACTAACGGATGATCATATCGAATCCCTGGATTTTTAATTAAATAATCTAATGTATCGTCTACGAGTAGATCAGGATGTGAACCGCAAATAACAGTCACACCTATTTTTTCTACTTCTTGTGCTTGAATATTTTCTTCATAAGGTTTTTGGTCATTTACTGTTACATTTGCCTCTAACTTATGCAATAGTTTTGCAGATTCTGTGCCACTTTTTGCTAAACCTAATACAAGGACATTTTTATTTTGAAATTTATTAATCATTTTCATGAAATCCACACCTCTAAATAAACACCTGTAATTGCAAAAATTATACCTATCAACCAAAACGTCACTACAACTCGCCACTCGCTCCATCCAGAAAGTTCATAATGATGATGAAGAGGACTCATCTTAAATACCCGCTTTCCTCGTGTTTTAAACGAGATGACTTGGATGATAACCGATAGTGTTTCAATAACAAAAACCCCACCGATAACAACGAGTAATAATTCCATTTTTGTTAAAATAGCAATCATCGCCAGCGCGCCACCTAAAGCTAGTGACCCTGTATCTCCCATAAAAACTTTAGCAGGGTGAGCGTTGAATACTAGAAACCCTAATACAGATCCCACAACGGCTATAGAAAACAATGACACTGTCAGCATATCTGTAGAATAAGCGATAATAGCAAACGAACCGAAGGCAACCGCAGCAGTTCCAGCTACTAATCCATCAAGTCCATCTGTTAAATTCACTGCATTACTTGCACCTACAAGCATAACAATAATAAGCGGCAGATAAAGCCACCCAAAGTCAACAGCAAAGTTTGTTCCAGGCAAGTGAACTTCTGTAGATAAACCTGTTTGCTGCAGAACAACATAAACAATGACTGAAATGGCTACTTGCCCTAAAAATTTCTGCTTTGATGTTAATCCTAAGTTTCTTTTTTTCACTACTTTAATATAATCGTCTAAAAAACCTAACAATCCAAATCCAACAGTAACTAAAAGCAATAGCCAAACTTCAACACCAATGTTCTGGAATTGTCCTGCCATAACCAATGAAGATAAAACGATGGAAAGAATAATGACAAGCCCCCCCATCGTTGGGGTACCCGTTTTTTTCTGGTGAGATTTTGGCCCTTCTTCTCGAATACTTTGACCAAATTTCAGCTTTCTTAAAAACGGAATAAAAATCGGTGACAAAAACACCGTTAATAAAAATGATAATAATAATGTAAATAACAACCCTTGTTCCAACATGAAAGGAACTCCTTTCTACCGCCTGTTCAACTCGTTAATTATTTGTTCTAACAACTCTCTATTCGCACCTCTATATAGTATCAAGCTAGATGATTCCAGCAATTCTTTAAATGTATCAATTGCTTCCGCGTGATTATTAAAGTGCTTGTTATTAAGTTTATCGTCTCCGACTCTTTTTAATGCCTCTGTAACCCAAAAAGCTTTTTCACCTATCGTAATAACATCTGTTATAGGAGGAGACATGTGCATAGCAAATGTCTCATGAAGAGTTTTATCTAATGGATTTGCTTGAAATCCTTCGTCAACGATAACAACTCGTCTATCAAAATCATGAAGATGTTTTACCATTCCTAACGAATATTCCACGTCACTTTCTTCGACGTTTCCATGATCAAATAAAACAACCGACTTTTCCGCCATACCAATGTGATCAAGAGAAAGGTCTTCTAGCGTCAAACTTTTCAGTGCCGAGTAGATTTTGTCTGCCCCTAGTCCTAAATGAATCGCCATACCAATTACTCCAGCAACTGGTTTAATATGACGACTTAATAAAACAGGAAGCTCAAAATCCATAAATAATACACCTGCTATTTGAAAAGTAACAACTTCTTCCTTTCTCTCCACCTTATGCACTTTAAAAATGTTATCTTCCGCATAACCAAACTTCATCACATCTGCCGTCCAATCATACTGATCAACATCGAAATCACCATCAATGAATAACGTTCCACTTCGCTTCATACCATCTTCAATATGAGTAGATGTTCGGTTCATTTCGTCCATTTCAGTAATAATCGCAAAGCTAGGTTGCAAGAGTTTACTTACATAGCTTAGTTTCTCTTTTGAAGAAGGAACTTCATAAATAAGAGCGTCTGTCTCATTAGGCATCGATAAGATTGTTTCAATCACATATAATTGATTTCCAGAGCCTTCTGTTGTGTCATGAATGGTATACGATTTTCCTAATACTCGTTTCATCACTGCTTTTGTCGAAAACCTTGAATAATCACCGGTTATAGCAATTCTAACGGGATCCACTTCAAACAAGTACCTATCTGCCATTTTTTCAACAGCTTCTAATGGATCATCCACAAAAAATATAGGGAAATTGTTTGGTAATGTAGGTGGTAAGTCATGATCTTTTTTCCAAAAAGTAGCAACTGCCCCGTTCTCAATTGCTGTTTCAATGAATTGATGCCCATCGTATCGTTGGTCATTCATTGGCACAAAGATTTCTCCTTCTTTTAAACGGTTCATATCAAAGCAAACGCCTTTTGCCATAAATGTAATCGTAAACGTTCCTTCTATTTCGCTACATACGGACTTGATAAGTTGACTATCGATATGTCCATTCATGTCAATTCCGCCCCTTTATTGCTTTTAATGCTTCCACTTTATCATCAAAATCAAATGTCTTATCTCCAATAATTTGATATGTTTCGTGGCCTTTCCCGGCAATTAAAATGATTTCATCTTGTTCCGCTCGTTCTACAGCTTGGTTAATCGCGTCTTTTCGACTTTCTACTACTAAGTAATCTTTCTCAACCATGCCTTTTTCCATTTCACGGATAATTTGTCTCGGATCTTCAGAACGAGGATTATCAGAAGTTAGGTAGACAAAATCAGCAAGTTCTTCAGCGATAGCTGCCATTTGCGGGCGTTTTGATCGATCACGATCTCCTCCACAACCAACAATAACTGAGATTTTTCCTTTAGCAATCTCTTTTATCGTCTCCAATACATTCCTTAGACTATCAGGTGTATGTGCGTAATCAACAATGACATGAAAAGGAGCCTCTGCATCTACCTTTTCAAAACGACCTGCAACACCAGAAATTTTTGCTAAGCTATGTTGTATCGATTCTAGTTGTACCCCTGAAGCATAAGTCGCTGCTGCTGCTGCAAGAGCATTATATACGGAGAATTTACCTGGAAGTTGTAACGTAATAGCATACTCTTTACTCCCAACAACAAGCTTAAAGTTTGCTCCTGATTCATGAATATTCACATCGACTGCTCGGAAATCTGCTTGCTCATCCATTCCGTAAGTAATGATAGGTGCTGCGGTCATTTTTTCTAATTGAGGAAAAAAGTCGTCATCCATATTTAGAATAGCGATGTTCTGTCCAGTCTTCTGATAACGACTACCTAGTTGAGAAAAAAGCAACCCTTTCGCTTGTCCATACTTTTCCATTGTCTCATGATAGTCTAAATGGTCTTGCGACAAATTTGTAAAAACACCAACATTAAATTCAGTACCGTGAACTCTTCCTAATTCTAGTGCATGAGAAGAGACCTCCATCGTCACTGTTTTTACTCCTTCTTCAACCATTTGTGCAAATTCTTTTTGAAGGACAAGTGATTCTGGAGTTGTATTTTTCACTTCTATTTCTTTACCTTTATATTTCATATACATTGTTCCAATAATGCCAGTTTCCATATCGTGATCCGTTAAAATGGAATGAATAAGATGTGTCGTCGATGTTTTCCCATTCGTGCCCGTCACACCAATCATATGCATTTTAGAACTCGGCAACTGATAAAAATGGGCAGATAATATGGCCATCGTCCGTTTCACATCTCTTACTTTGATCATCGGTACATCTACTTGTATTTCTTTTTCAACAACGAGGGCGACAG
The DNA here is from genome assembly GCF_029891575.1 of Salipaludibacillus daqingensis. GTDB lineage: Bacteria > Bacillota > Bacilli > Bacillales > Salisediminibacteriaceae > Salipaludibacillus > Salipaludibacillus daqingensis. The sequence continues at coordinate 283,166 of NZ_JARZHF010000002.1, forward strand.
CCCCCATTTTAATCGCTTGCTCGGCAAAATCGTGTCCATCCACAGTAAAACCTGGAACACAAAAGAATAAACTTCCTGCTTCGATTTTACGTGAATCCATTTCTAAGCTTTGAATAGAAGGATTATCTTCTCCTATATATTTACAAGCTGGTAATAAATTTGCCAATTCTTTTAATTGCATCATATCAAAAATCCCTCTTTCATCAGCTTCTTTCTATGTTTGAAAAGTAATCATCGAATGATTCTCAGTTCCATTTTACTGTTCCTCAGTTGTTTTGTCACCCATATAAACACGAATTGTCGAACCTGCTTCAATTCGTACTCCAGGTTCAGGTGATTGTAAAACAACCTCATCTCCGTCTCCATCCACTTCTAGTTTTAAATCATAATAAGATTCATGAATATCTCGGACTGTTCTTCCTATAAGATCAGGCACTTCGACAATCGGTGTATCTGTCCACGTTGTTTCTTTTTCAATTTGATCTGATCTCTTCGGAACGCCCATGGCAATAAGCGCATCCTCTATAATGTTCCCAACAATTGGAGCAGCAACCACCCCTCCAAATTGCACTGTTTCTTTCGGGTTGTCAATCGCGACGTAAACAACAATTTCTGGTTCGTCTGCTGGAGCAAAACCTATAAATGAAACGATATGATTGTTTTCCAAATATTTCCCATCTTTTGCTTTTTGAGCCGTTCCTGTTTTTCCACCAATGCGATAACCATCCACAAATGCACCGCGACCTGTCCCTTTTGCTACCACATGCTCAAGGGCATGTCGAATCTCATCTGATGTCTCTTGAGAGATTACATTTCTTTTCATCAAAGAATCATTTTTAATGGTTATTTCATTTGTTAAAGGGTCTATAAATTCTTTCGCTAAATAAGGTTGATAAAGGTTCCCACCATTAATCGCTGCGGCAACTGCTGCCACTTGTTGAATTGGCGTTACAGAAACTCCCTGCCCAAAAGCTGTCGTTGCTAATTCTAACGGCCCTATTGCTTCAGGTTTAAATAATATACCCGTTCCTTCTCCTTGTAAATCGATACCAGTTTCTTGACCAAATCCGAAATTAGTAATATATTCAAATAATTTTTTTTCCCCCAACCTTTCTCCCAAGACGACAAAACCTGGGTTGCACGAATTTTGTACAACTTCTAAAAAGGTTTGAGAACCGTGGCCACCTTTCTTCCAACATTTAAGTTTTTGACCTGAAACCTCAATATATCCTGGATCATAAAAATTATCTTTTTCTAAATCAACGAGTTGTTCTTCAAGTGCCGCAGCAAGTGTAATGATTTTAAATGTAGATCCAGGTTCATAAGTGCTCCAAATCGGTTTATTTTGGTTATATATTTCTGCTGGAACGTCTTGAAATTTCTCTGGGTCATAATCTGGTCTTGAAGACATTCCTAAAATTTCTCCATTATTAGGATCCATCGCTATCGCTATCGCACCATCGGGGTTATATACTGCTTCCGCTTCATCTAATTCTCTTTCTAATATTGTTTGTACTTTAGCATCCACTGTTAGTTTCATATGTTGTCCATCCGTTGGAGGAGTGTAACGATCGGCTAAATCGGGCATTCTTCTGCCTTTCGCATCAGAATAAAAAGACACATGTCCAGATTCCCCTTTTAGTAGCTCATCATAATACAACTCTAAACCTGTTAACCCTTGATTATCAATTCCAGCAAAACCTAATACATGCGATAAGTAATTACCTCTCGGGTAGTGTCTTCTGTAATCTTCTGCCACATAGATACCTTCTAACTGTAGCGATCGAACCTCATTTGCTATTTCGTTGGTTACTTTTCTGCCCTCAGGATTAATTCGAACAATCGATTCGTTTTTTGTCAGTTTTTCATAAGCTTTTTCTGTTGTTATAGATAATACACTTGCTAATTTTTCAGAGTCAGCAACTGGATCTTTAATTTGCCTTGGCGCAACTAAAATTGACGGTGCTGTCACGTTCGTGGCTAAAATATCACCATTACGATCCAGTATCTCACCTCTTTGTGCTTCAAATGGAATATTTCTGCCCCATGATTCTTCTGCTTTCTCAGATATATCATCACCCATAACGACTTGGACGTACCATAACCGACCGATCATAATTAAAAATAAACAAACACCAGTAATTAATGTAAATACAAGTCTTTTTCTAACCGTCACATATGAAACTCTTTTCATTATGAACCTCCCCAACAAGACAATTTGGCTTGGTTCACATATATGAAAAAAAAGGACAGGTTAGAACCTGCCCAATTAGGAAAGAGAAAGAACACGATCAATATTAATCATTGGAGCTTATAACCACCCCTAATCCATGAAAAAATCTTCATCGTTCTCTTCACTATCGTTTCCATCTTCCATACCATCTTCATCGGGTAATTCGACTTCATCCATCGACAGTTCAATAATCATTCGGCTGAGATCAGTCATTTCACTACCAGCACTTGGCTTTTGTACTTGAACAAAACCTTCTCCGCTTACATCCATATCAATTCCGGTTACTTCACCAAGCAAATAAACACTTCGTGATGACCAGTTAGTAACGTCGGGAACAAGCGGATTATCATCATTGGTTAATAATATAACTCTTTCACCATGGATTAGTTCAGAGCCTTCTGAATGGGACTGTCGGACAATCTCACTTCCGTTTCCAATTGTCGTCACTTCTAGCCCGTAATCGGTTAATTGTTCTTTCACATCATCCGTTGATTCTCCTTCGTAATTTCCCAATATAATTTCCTCTTGAACAGAATGTACATCGTCTTCATCTGATGGCGCAATATTTAAATATTGAAGGCTTTGTTCCATTACTTGTCGAAAGATCATCGAAACAGGCTCAGATCCAACTTGAGATGGCTCTAAATCAGGTCGATCTACAGCTACATAGACAATGACTTCAGGATCGGAGGAAGGTGCCATACCTAAAAAGGAATAAATATTTTCTCCAGATAAATATCCACCTGTTTCACCAGCAATTTGTGCAGTCCCTGTTTTTCCAGCGACGTCAAATCCGTCAATGGCAAAAGGTCGTCCTGTTCCAACGTCAGATGTAACAACTGTTTCCATCAAACCTAGAACTTCTTTAGCCGTTTCTTCTGAAATAGGTTCTCCTTTAATTTCTGATTCTCCTTGATATTCAATGTCTCCTGAACTAGCATCTTGTATCCGGTCAATGACATACGGTTTCATCATTTTACCGCCATTTGCTATCGCTGTTGCAGCTTGAATTTGTTGAATTGGCGTAATCGCTGACCCTTGTCCAAAAGATGTGGTTGCCGCATCGATCCGATATTGATCTGCAATAAGCCCTGTCGCTTCGTTTGGTAAATCTATGCCTGTCATATCACGAAAACCAAAAGCATTCACATACTCATATAGACGTTCTGGACCAAGTAATTCTAACGCAATTTTAGAAAAGGCAACATTAGATGATCGTTGAAACCCTTCTTCATAAGTGATCTCACCCCAACCTCTACCTTGGTTATGATCCCTAACAGTACGATCAATAATTTCATAAGAACCAGACTCAAACGTATTATCTCCTTGAAATACCCCTTCTTCTATTGCAGCAGCAAGAGTAAAAATTTTCATCGTTGAGCCAGGCTCAAACCTAGAGGATATATTGAAATTCGTATAGTTTTCAATCGATTCGTATTGATTAGGATTAAAGCTTGGACGGTTACTCATTCCTAGAATTTCTCCTGTTTTAGCATTTGCGACTACAGCCATCATTCTTTCAGGACTATATTCTTCATCCACTTGACTCATCGTTTGTTCAATGGACATTTGAATTCTAGAATCAATTGTTAGAAAAACATCATCTCCGTTTTTAGGTTCTTCAATAATCTCTTCTGCGTTGACAAGACGTCTATTTCGTCCATCTTTCTTGTATGTGATTTCTCCGTTTGTTTGCTTCAAATGTTCATCTAAACTACTTTCAAGTCCCATTCTAGCAACGGACATATCCCGTTCAGTATACCCAATAATATGGGACGCAAATGTTTGGTTAGGGTAATAGCGACGTGGATCTTCTCGAAATATAATTCCGTCTATTTCAAGTTCTTCAACTTTCTTCTTTTTTTCAAAGCTAATATTTTTAGCTTGTGCACCTAATTCGACTTGAACTGCATCTCTTGTCAATTGGTTTTCAATCATTTCTTCTTCGATTTCCAATACAGAGCTTAACTTTTGAGCAGCATCTCTTGGATCAGTTATATGATTTTCAAATCGATCATCAAGAACAGCAATAATCGTATAAGATGTGATTTCTTCTGCTAACACGTCTCCATTTCGATCGTGAATGGAACCGCGATGACCTTCAATTATTCGAGATTCAGACCAGCGTCTTTCTAAAAGCTCTTCTAAATTAGTTCCTTGCACTTCTTTCGCTGCTTGTATGTAAATAAAACGGGAAAAAAGGAGAACAATGATCGCTAAAAAGATAAACAAAAAAATTAACGCTCTTGTTGTCACCCGCTTATTTCTCACTTCTTCCATCGCTTCTCCCTCCTTTCATCATACTTAAAAAGGAGTCACTAATCATTTCCGTGAATAACTTTAACACTTTTATCATTTAGTTCCATACCTAAATCATTTTGTGCAATATCTAGAATTCTATCAGGATCTGATAGTTCTTTTACTTGCAATGTCAATCCGCCATTAACTTCTTGTTGTTGTGTAATTTCAGTTTCTGTTTGTTGTATTTGATGATTCAATGAATACATTGTTGCATAGTTTGAAAGAATGAGATAGAGCACAAATATCACTGCAATAAGCGCCATAGAATAAATCAATTTTTCCCCCTTCGTTATTCCGCCCTTAAACACACGTTCTTTCACTGTTCTCGTCTGACGATCATGCTGTGGTAACGAACTTTCTTGCAACCGCTTTTCCACGAGTGGACTCATATTCATTCCTCCTTATTGGTTTTTTTCGGCTATTCTTAATTTCGCCGAATGGGCTCGGTTGTTCACCGCTAATTCTTGTTCATTTGCAAGGATAGGTTTGCGAGTAACCAATGTTAATTCCGGTTCAAACCCCTTAGGGATAACCGGTAATCCTTTAGGTAATTCTGGATAACTGCTTTTCTTTTTAAACACTTGTTTACATATACGGTCTTCCAATGAATGGAAGGTAATAACAGCAATTCTTCCTCCTGGTTTCGTGAAATCAATCGCGTCAGATATTGCTTTTTCAAAAACATTCAGTTCATCGTTAACTGCAATACGTATGGCTTGAAAAGTCCGCTTCGCCGGATGTCCACCTTTTCTTCTTGCCGGTGCAGGAATGGCGTCCTTAATAATCTCTACTAGTTGAAATGTCGTTTCAATCGGAGCTGTTTCACGGAATTTTTCGATTTTTCTAGCAATTTGTTTAGAAAATTTCTCCTCACCGTACTTTGATATAATTCCCATTAGCTCATGGAAAGTCCAGTTATTAACCACTTCATAAGCAGTTAATTGTTGGGTTTGATCCATTCGCATATCAAGTGGGGCATCATAACGATAACTGAACCCTCTTTCCGGTTCATCAAACTGAGGAGAAGAAACGCCTAAATCAAAAATAAAACCATCAACTTCCATAATTTGTCTAGCCTCTAATTCTTCTTTTAAATTTAAAAAATTATTATGTACAAATTGAATATTGCTGGAAAAAGGTGCAAGCCTTTCTTTTGCAAAAGCTAATGCTTTATCATCTTGATCAAAAGCAATTAACTTCCCTTGTGGAGAAAGCTCTTGTAAAAGCCGTTCACTGTGACCTCCACCACCAAGAGTACAATCAACGTAAGTTCCATTAGGGTCCACTTGCAACCCATTAATTGTTTCCTCTTTTAAAACTGTTTCATGTTCAAACAAATGATTTGTCCTCCTTCCCCACTTTCTTTTTTTATAAAGCATCTATTTCCTTGGCAATAAGTATTTTCGTTTTGTAGCGACACTATGCAATTTCAAGGTGATTATCCTCAAAAATATGATGTTATAGTTCAAAATCGACGATTCCTTCGGCAATTTCAGCAAATGATTCCTCAGACTCAGCGAAATACTCTTCCCAAATAGCTTTACTCCATATCTCTACACGGTTTGAAACACCGATAATGACACATTCTTTTTCTAATTTAGCGTAACTGCGCAATGTTGAAGCTATATTTACTCTCCCTTGCTTATCAAGTTCACACTCAGCAGCTCCTGAAAAGAAAAATCTTGTGAAAGCTCTAGCATCTTTTTTTGTGAACGGAAGAGACTTTAATTTTTGTTCTAATTGTTTCCATTCTTCTTCAGGATAAACAAATAAACACTTATCCATCCCCCTAGTGACTACGAAGGTGGAACCTAGTTCTTCACGGAATTTGGCAGGAACTATCATACGGCCTTTGTCATCAATATTATGATGATGCTCTCCCATGAACATGCGGTCCCAACTCCTCTCCACTTTCTAACACTAATTTACCACATCCCCCCACTTTAAACCACTTAGTTTTCAAAATAAATACGAAAATTTCATTTTTTACTTATATTAAATGTTGCCATAAGCGTTATATAGCATGATTTTTCTTTCCGTTTAAAATTATGTAATTTTTATATCATCACCTATTTGACTAAGTAGCTAAAATTTACATGTCTTTTTTTATCCTGAACCTGTGACATTCATTTGCGTTTTTATACAAAGAAGGAACCGCTGCGAAATCGCAGCGGTTCTAAAGGTAAGCTATGTTAAAGATTAATATTCATTTCAGAATTCGAGAGACAACCTCTGGAAAATTTATAAATAAATATAGAGATGGCTTCCAGCAATATTACTTACTGATGATTCTTCTAAGCTCGATAACGTTCTTTTCACTAAATCATCTCCGTAAAGATTGAGATAAGGATAAATATTTAAATACCTTTCCTGCCAATTTCCATGTGGTTTGATTTCCATTTCCAGATCATTTAATCTACTAATATGTGTTTCATTTTTCACTAATAAATATTGCTTCACTTTTTTTTCATAGGTGTGGAACTCTGCCTTCATCTTAGATTGAAAAAGATGATTAAGTGGGGCAACCCCTTTACCTAGGGGGGCAACGTTATCTTGAACTTTACTTAACCATTTTTGTAATTCTTGTTCTGCCTCGTGTAAAACTTGCTCTTCATCTACTGCTTTGTCTTCGTTAATGAGACATTGCTGAACTTTCTTCACGCCACCCATTGTCACATCCACAGGATTCATTTCATACTTCATTAAGTTTTTCTCTGACTTTCTTGACACAAGGGTCAAATGAAGTCGCGGTCGAACGACGGGCATATGACGGTCGAACTGGTGAAAAGCTTGTTTCAGAGCAGCCCAGTATTTTAACTCTCCTGGCCCGGCTATAAACGTATGTACAGGTAAGAGGAAATCTTGCATAATTGGTCGAGTAACAACGTTATTACTTAACTGTAGTGTTCCATCTTTTACTTGTTCAAGTAATTCAGCTTCTGTCCATTCCCTCACACCTTGTTTTTCTCGAAAACCAACATCCGTCCGTTCTAATAAGAAACGTTGATTCCCTTCATGAAAAAACAAGTGGGCATTTTCCTCTTCTAAAGAAATCGGTTCACCTAATCCTTGCTCTTTTATTAAATGGCCTTGTTCAAGAAAAGCTTCTCTTAAAGCATCATTCTTTTCAACCATTTGCTCAAAATATGGTTGTTCTATTTTTCTAATGAGGGGATCAGCAGCATCCATTAATACGAGGTCTGTATCTCGAAATAAACGATGTAATATTTTTGCACACCAATCTGTATACGTTAATTCTTCGGACAAATCTAAAAGTAATTCATTGTAAAGTTTTTTTGTATAGGAAGTTTCATGTAAAAAGAGAAAAGCTTCTTCCAATTCTTTTTTAGCCTCATCAACATTGATATAACGATCGGACATGGAACTTTTTATATCGTTCCTTTCAGCAATACGAATTTTCCTTGAATTTTCTCCATCAAAAAAATATGTATGATTCACTTCATCAATATCATGATCTTCTCCTGCAATCCAAAAAATGGGGATAACAGGCGCAGACAACTTTTCCTCTAAATTTTTCGCCTCTAGTAAAATAGAAATAATCTTATTAACCGTATATAGCGGTCCTGTTAGCATGCCGGCTTGCTGTCCTCCGACAACAACGACACTTTTAGGATCTCTCAGTCGTTCAACTTGCTGCAGAGCGCGAGGGCTAGGGTGGTATTTTTCATTATATTTTTTCAAAGCATGGACTAAATTTTCTCGTTGAAATGTTTTCTCGATTAGTTCATTGTAGCGAGATTGACTATCCGATTCAGACAAATTGTAATCGAAAAAAGAATGTATTTCTGAATTTTGTTGAGTATATTTATGTATAAAAGAATCGTTCTCTATCGTATTTTCAATCATCACCTGCATACTAGTTCAACCTTCCTTTAAATAACGCTCTTTCTGAAATGAAATCCTGCTTTATTATAACAGATTCTTATTTACCTACCAATCAAGAAGACTTCCCAAAAAATCACGTGTAGATACGAAAAATAAGTCCATATATGAGAAGGACGATATAAAGGGTTGAGAATACAACGAATTGGAACCTCCAAACTCCTTTCAAAACTTTTCTCATATCAATGTCCTCATGTTTTTTCCAATGAAAGAACGTGAAAAAAACTGCAGATAACAAAACAAACAATGCAAAGAACCAGCCGGCTTGTATATTCCAAATTTCTAGAAATAAGTAATAGACAGATATGATGAATAATAATGCCGTGCTATCAACAGCGACTTTGAAAGAAAGCTGCTTATTTTTCGTTGTTTTAACGAATAGCAAATAAATGATATATAAACCAAGAATCGGAACGGTTACAAACGTAGCAATGATGATAGCTGTTATTTCATACATCTTGACCTTTCCTTTCTAAACGTTTTATTTCATTATGAATCTGTTGAATGTTAACACTAGATTGATTATTCTTGCTCGCGATTTTTAACAAATATCCTGTGATTGCATCTATCTCAGTGTTTCTGCCTAATTTGATGTCAACACTCATCGATGAATAATTATTTTTAGTCCTTCGAATGACATCCTCCACTTCACTCCACATTTCCTTTGGAAACTCTAATATCTTTCTTGCCTCATCAAAAATGGTATAAGCTTGCTTATGTAATATTTCATCCGTTAATAATGCTCCATTTTTCACTTGGTGAATGGCCGTAATAGGATTCACAACGACGTTAACGAGTAACTTCTTCTTCATCGCTTCTTCGATATTATCAGACCAATAAATTGGAAACCGATCGGTAGTAGACCACAACGATGCAAATATATGCTTTTTCGTTCCATCTCCACCAACTTGAATATTGCCTACGCCAGTATGAACCACTTCATTCCAGCCTTTTTTTATGGCTCCGTGAGTAACAACAGCTGAAAATATCGGATGATTTAATATATCTTTCGCCTTCTCAATATGACCCATTCCATTTTGCATGAATAAAATTGGAATATTTCCTTCCATTCTATGATTCACCCAGTCTATAAAAGAATTAAGGTGCGATTGCTTCATTGTCGCAATGATAACGTCTTCTTTACCCGGTCTATAAGCTTCAAAACTTATTGCAAGAATGCTTTTATTAATTTCCTCTCCTTCATAAAAGCGCGTTATCCCATGTAAATGGATAAAAGCTGCTTGTTCATTTGTTCGTGTTACTACTTTCACTGAGTGACCACATTCTTGTAAATAAGTGGACGTTAACAGTCCGATAGCACCAGCACCAACTATCGTAATTTTCATTTATCCCCCCCCCCTTTTCCAGGACGTTTAATGTCAATATTTTAGCATACTATCTATTCATTCTAACAAATTCTCAAAAGAATACGTTTTCATTTTTGATTTTTTTCAATTATAATAATGTATAGAACATTCTATTATTTACTTGTGAAGCAATGATCCATGAACAAAAGATTATTTTTTATGACTCAGGAGGGGAATTATCATGAACAATCATGAAGTCGTGCGTTTAAAAGTAAACTTTAAAACATTAGAAGAATTTGAGAACTTCAGGGAGTATGGACAGCAAGAGCTGTCTATGAAAGAAGATTTGGAAGAGAATATCGTTGAAAATGATAGCAACTCTCCGTTCTATGGGGTTTATTTCGGTAAAAAACTTGCCGGAAGAATGAGTTTATATAGAATTGACGAGAAGTTTGATCGTTATTTCGATCCACCACAAGATTATTTAGAACTTTGGAAATTAGAAGTTCTCCCAGGTTATCAAGGAAAAGGGATAGGAAAACAACTCGTAGACTATGCAAAAACCCACGGATTGCCTGTGAAAACAAATGCTAGGCAACGTTCGGATGACTTTTGGTTAAAACAAGGATTTGAACCATTAACGTATCAAACAGAAAGAGATAAAGGGGAAAATCCTTATGTATGGTTTCCTAAAGGTGTATCTGAACAAAAAGATAGCTAATCATCCTGCTAACGTCTCTCGATCACGCATAACGAACCCCTGCGCATATTTTGCCGCGGGGGTTCGTTATGCTTTAATCATATTTGGTTATTTAATGACTACTGCCCCATTTTCTCTTTTTTGGTCGCACGTTGCAAAGCATGAATCATCACTTGATAATCTTCTCTTACATCTTGATATGCTTCATTTAAACTTGATAGTTCTTCTCTCAGCCTTTCATTTTCTTTTTTAACTTCCATGAGAGAATGATCTACCAATTGATTTTCTTCAAGTGACTTTTCTTTTTGTTTCCTTAAAAATGAAATCATTTGATCGAACCAAACATGTTCTTCAGACTCGGCTGTGGAACCTTGTTTTAATAAGTTAACTTCATTAGACAAGTTTCCTATCTTGTCTTGTTTATTCACCTGTATTTTCTTTGCCTCTTTTCGAGCCTTTTTCGCTAAATGAATAGCGGATTGATATTTTTTTCGGACAGATGAATTCCACCTAAAACCACACGCAGCAGAAGTTCGAGATAACTTCTCTGCGACTTCTTCAAAGGCCGCTAATTGCGTACCGCCCTCTCTAATATGTCTTAACACTGTTTCTGCTAAAAGCAAATCCTCATCTTGATTCCATGCATCCTGCCTTATCAAACCAAAGACTCCCCCCTTTCCACTTAGCTAGTTGCCCTCTTTTTCAAATCTCATTTTATATGTATGCAACTAATAGAGGAGATAGACTTAGAAAAAAGTAGATCGTCTTCGATTCCAAGGCAATTATTGTTTTTTCGACGATTGAAACAACTTGACAGCTTCGTGATGAGCATCCGATTCCCAAAGTTCCGCACATCGTTCAGCTTCTTGATGCATATTTGCATATAAGCGCTGTTTTTCGTCTTCAGGAAAAAGATTTCTTTTATATGTTTTTAACAACTGATGATGTTTTAGCCACTCATTTGCCCAATCCAACACTTCTTGATCATTTTGTGCAATTCCGTGAATAAATTTTAGTTCTATTAGTTCATCCAGATGGAATACCTTTGCAGAAGTAAGCATTTTTAATGCATCGTGGTATCCAACTCTCTTTTGTAAAAGAGATGCGCCTCCCCATCCAGTGCTGATCGATAGTTTCGCTTGTACAAATCCTACTTTCACCGTGTCACGTGCCAATGAATAATCAGTTGCGCTTGCTAATTCAGCACCACCACCAATAGCAGGACCATCTAAATATGAAATCGTTACAGCTTTTAAACCAACGATTTTTTTCAAAACATTACACATCGGAAACAGCATTTCTTTTGCTTGAGCTGACGTTATTAATTCATGAAATTCATCAAGATCTCCTCCACTACAAAAAGCCCCACCCGTTCCTTGAATAATGATAAGAGACACATCTTTATTTACTGCTAATTCATCTAGTTTTGTATCTAACTGCTTAATCACATCAAAGTCGACTGCATTTTTGCATTGCGGTCGATTCAACACAATTTTTGCTATATGTTTATCTATATACTCTAAGCGAACTTTCATGGAACCACTCCTCAAACGCAATTGAAATAGCGACATTTATAAACGAAAAAAACAGGAAGGTTGTCCTTCCTGCTTCACAATTATTTACTTGCTACGTCTCGCCCTTTATAAGATCCGCACGCTTTACACACGCGGTGTGAAAGTTTCATTTCACCACATTCAGGACATTCAACCATTCCTGGTACACGCAACTTAATGTGTGCACGACGTTGATTCTTCTTTGTTTTACTCGTTTTTCTAAATGGTACTGCCATGAGTCCCACCTCCTTGATGATCATTCAATCAGTAACGAATTCGTCACTATTTTTTGTCAAAAAACTTTTCCAGCTCTTTCAAACGAGGATCAATTTTTTGCTGCTGTTCTTCATCCGGGTTAGTTAATTGCCAACCTTCACCGGATTCAGGAGCTGGTCCCTCTTTCAATTCACTGAACACTCGCATAGGCTTTTCAAGCAATACACGTTCTTGAAGATAAGGCATTAAATCAACCGTGTCATCCTCTAATTCGTGAACATCTTCGTCATTATCGAAGGTGGCCCATTCATCCAGCTGAAAAATTTCAGTGGCATTGATGGAAAAAGGATACTCCACATCGTTCAACGTCCTAGCACAAGGTAATGTCATTGATCCACTTAATTCAAGTTGAAATGTCACTGCATCTCTCGTGAAAAAAGCATCACCTTTCACTTTTACAGGATTAATCTCACGAACTTCACGGTCTATTTCTTTAATTTTGCTCATGTCGACCGATTCGTCAATGTGCAAACCATTCTTCTTAAAGGCAAGCAACTGTTGTACCGACCATTTCATTTCAATTCACCTCAAGACAACAAATGTTATTATATCTTTCAAAAAAACGTTTGTCAAGATAATCTCTTTACATTTTAATTTATCTAGCGACCTGTTGAGAAGATAGTGACTTCTCTATAATACACTAACACAAAATCACTTGGGAAGCGAAAGATGAAAAGCGATTGGAACTCTGTTATTTTTTCCTATATGATCTAATCAGAAGGAAGGTGGTTAAGATGAAAGTACTCGGGTTAATTGTGGAGTATAATCCGTTTCACCATGGTCATTTATATCATTTACAACAATCAGTAAAAAAAACCGGAGCAGATGTTGTTGTTGCTGTGATGAGTGGATCTTTTTTGCAACGGGGAGAACCAGCCCTCGTAAATAAATGGTCACGAACCAAAATGGCTCTCCAAGGAGGCGTGGATGTCGTTGTTGAATTGCCTTATATTCATGCTACCCAAAAAGCTGAGATCTTTGCTGACGGAGCCGTGGCACTCTTACAAGCCCTATCTGTCACCGACTTATGCTTCGGAAGTGAGAATGGGGAGATTGAACCGTTTAAAAAATCAGTTCAATGGCTCAGCGATCATCAAGAACTAGTAAACGAACGAATTAAAATTGAGCTAGAAAAGGGGAAAAGTTACCCAAGAGCGTTTTCTGATGCTTACCTCTCAATTAATGAAACAGATGAACTACTCGATTTAAGCCAACCTAATAATATCTTAGGTTTTCATTATGTACAGTCTGTGATAAAACGACATTCATCGATGCGTTTACATACGATTACAAGAACAGGCTCTCATTATCATGATCAACAAATGACAGATAATCATATTGCTAGCGCTACTGCCATTAGGAATAACCTATTGACAGGAACTACACCCTTGTCAACTATTCAGCCATTCGTGCCAGAATATACGTTTAAAGAATTAGAAAATTATTTAGCAACCAAAGGATCTTTTCACAATTGGGAAGACTATTTCATTTTTTTACGCTATAAATTAATTTCTGAAAGTGCTGAAAATCTTAAATTGATATATGAGTGTGAAGAAGGGTTAGAGCACAGACTAAAACGTGAAATCATTAAAGCTAACTCTTTTGAAGATTTCATTCAAAAATTGAAAACAAAACGTTATACAAGAACGAGATTGCAAAGACTACTTGTTCACCTTTACTTAAATACATCAAAGGAGTTTATGGAGGATTCACTGCGTCCTCAAAACCCACCATATATTCGCATATTAGGCATGTCCCAAAATGGGAGAAAATATCTCTCTCAAACTAAAAAAGAACGATCCACTCCGCTTTTTTCTAAAGCGAGTGAATCGAACGATCCGATTTTTCAAAAAGATGTTGTAGCTAGTCGATTGCATGGCGTTATTCATCCTAACAGCTCATTTATGGATGAATTTCAAGAGATTCCAATCATGTATAACGAAGATTTGAAGCAGTTTCTCTCATAAAAACCACACTACAATTAAAAAGGATACTTTTGATAGGAGTGTTTGAAATCGAGAAGGTATTAAAAGATCATCATCCCCCTTATCATTTCAATTTAATAAAAATGACATCTCCTATTAGAAAAAACGAGTTAGGACGTTCATCCCGACTCGTTTTTCTATATTATAAATTGTTGCTTTTTATGGCTCAATAGAATCTAAATAATCTAACGCATCTTCAAATGTATTTATAGGGACGATATCCATATCTGTACCGATCGCCTCTGCTGTTGATAACGCGTCTTGATAATTAGAACCAGCTGCGCCTTCTTCGTCAGGAGCAAAGAAGATATCCGCACCAACTTCATCTGCGGCATATATTTTTTGCTTCACTCCTCCAATACGGCCAACATTTCCTTGTTCATCAATCGACCCTGTTCCGGCGATATGATAACCTTTCGTAATATCTTCCTCTAATAGTTGATTATATATTTCTAACGTGAACATCAATCCAGCTGATGGACCTCCAATTTGATCCGTATCAATTTCTACATCTGGATCATATATGAGTTCCCTATCTGTCACTGGATTAGCAATTCCAATTCCGCCACGCTCACCATCGGGATCGATTTCTTCTGGGAATGGTTGAACAGAAACGGTTGTTTCTTCGGTTTCTCCGTCCCGCTCAAATATGATATGGGCATCTTCTCCAATTTCATACTCACCTAATACAGAAAACAACGTTTCTACCTCCAAAACTTCTGTCCCATCAATTTCAACAATTCGATCACCTATTTCTAATTTCCCTTCTGCATCCATATCAGGAATTATCGTTGTAACTAAGACACCATAGTTTTCAAAAAAAGCTTCTTTACCAGCATATTCGTAAGCCACAAGCACTGCCAATTCTTGAGAACCTGTCATCATCATCATTTGTCGGTGATTATATTGTTCGTCTGTTTCACCTTCCGGACGTATTTGTTCTTCAGGTATTAATTCTCTTCTGTCACTTAATAAAGACCACACATAGTTCACTGAATTGGCTTTCCCCATTCTAATCGTTGTTAACATAAGTGACCCTTCAAAGTCATGTCTATCTTCTACTTCAATCACTTCACTTAAAACTTTTGCGTCTCCTGGAACAGTAAAATAATAAGGCAATTGAATAAAGTTAATTGCTATTAGTATAGAAAATAAAACAACCCATTTAATTATTGATTTATTTGAACGTCTCGCTGCTTCCCTCATTGTTTGACCCCTTCCAGTCGTCGATTAATTTTAAAATCATCGGCACGGCTTTTTCAGCCTCTTGTTTTCCTCGTTCTATAATTTCTCTAGCTTCTGTAAATTGGGTTGCATTGTATTGGTTTAACATTGGTCTAATCATGTAATCCAAATGTTTTTGACGATGAGTCATCATTTCTTTTTCCATAATGTCCATACTCTGCATAATGACATCATATATAGATGTAATCTCTGGAGTGGAATTAAAGTACGACACATCTGCAGCTATAACGATATCCGCACCCATTTGTTTTACAACGGAAACTGGAACTCTGTCAATCACTCCTCCATCGACAAATAGCTTTCCATCTATTTTTTCAGGCATAAATATCCCTGGGATAGCTATGCTTGCTCTAACTGCTTGGGCAATGTCTCCTTTAGTGAAAACGAAACGTTCCCCTTTTAATAAATCTGTTGCAATCACATGAACAGGCGGAGAAAGATCTTCTAACAATTTATCATTCACGAGTATTTTCACAAATTGTTTTGCTTTTTCACCTTTTATAAAACCCATTTTTGGAACAGTAAAATCAAAAATATATTTCCTTCGAAAGTGAATGGCTAACTTTTCGAGTAGTTCTGGGGAATATCCACTCCCATATAATACACCTATTAAAGCCCCCATGCTACTCCCCGAAATATAATCGATGGGGATTTTTGCATCTGCTAATACTCTTAATATTCCAATATGTGCATAACCTCTTGAACCTCCCGAACCTAAAGCTAAACCAATTTTTGGTCTCACTTCATCCCCTCCACTTATTCCAAATAAATATTTTTCAGGTCTAAATTCGGTCCATTTCGTATAGTTATTTATGGACAAGACTTAAACGTTAAGTAAGTGATGTGGGTTCAACTAATCGCCCATCTTTCATATAAAGGAGTCTTCCCATGTCCCGAATTGACCTAATTAAAACATTCGTTTACGCCGTTTCGGCTACTATGTTAGCTTTATGTTTTATGCTCTTTCCTAAAGAAGCTTATGAAGCTTCTGTTCGAGGGATGACAGTTTGGTGGGAAGTGGTCTTTCCATCTTTATTACCTTTTTTTATTTTATCAGACTTTCTCATTCGTTTTGGCGTTGTCTCTTTTATCGGTGCATTATTTGAGCCATTTATGCGTCCGTTGTTTAGAGTACCTGGTTCAGGCGGGTTTGTTTGGGCGATGGGACTTGCCTCAGGTTTTCCATCGGGTGCAAAATTCACTAGTCGACTTTGGGAGGAAGGTCACCTAACCCGATTTGAAGGAGAACGTCTCGTTTCCTTTAGCAATGCGTCAAACCCATTATTTATTTTTGGTGCTATCGCTGTCGGCTTTTTCCAAAATGCCGCCCTTGGCCTTTTATTAGCTACCTCTCATTATTGTGGAAATTTAATTGTTGGTTTTGTCATGCGTTTCCACGGTTCTAAACAAGAAAAATATGATTCCAAACACACCAAACCTTTATCTATAAATAAAGCTGTACAGAAGATGCATCAAGATCGCATGAACCAACATGAACCTTTTGGAAAAATGATGGGGGATGCGGTTCATTCCTCCATTCAAACCTTATTAATGATTGGCGGTTTTATGATTTTTTTCTCTGTCCTAAGTCAAATATTAGAACTTATTCATTTTTCCATGATATTTCGTTTTTTCATCTCCATTATACTTAATTGGGCGGAGATGCCCAAAGAATTAAGCCCTGGAATTATCGCTGGTTTGTTTGAAATTACAATTGGTAGTCAACGAATAAGTGATGTAACGAACGCATCTTTATTAGAACAAACTGTCATAACGAGTTTTATTTTAGCATTTAACGGTTTTAGTGTGCAGGCTCAAGTTGCCAGTATTCTTGCTAAAACAGAAATACGATTTTTCCCTTTTTTTATCGCACGTTGTTTACACGGAACATTTTCTGCCATTCTGACTTTTATGTTATTCAAACCGTTATACGAGGATAGAATAGATCAACAAACATTGCCAACAAGCAATCAACTAACTGCTGAACCAACAATGCAAATTTTTTTCGTTCATATGTATGAGTGGTTTACGATGTATGGAAGTTATATAACAATCATTTGCTTATCAGGATGGATCATTCTGTCAATAAACAGAAAAGATGAGAGCATCTAAGAATGCCCTCATCAAGTCTATCTAAAAAACTAGCTAAATTTTTTCTTCAATGCTTTTTCAACGATCGGAGGTACTAAATCGTCGATTGGAGCACCATATTTCGCCACTTCTTTCACAATACTTGAACTTAAGTATGAATATTTATTATTGGTCATCATAAAAAATGTTTCTACATTATCATCAAGTTTTCGATTAATAGCAGCCATCTGTAGCTCATACTCAAAGTCAGATACTGCACGAAGTCCTTTGATTATCGTATTAGCCCCCTTCTCCCTTACGTAATCAATTAATAGCCCGTTAAAGCTGTCTACTTCTACATTTTGTAATGATTTGGTCGATTCTCTTAATAAAGTCATTCGCTCATCTATCGTAAATAATGGTTGTTTTTTCTGATTGTTCAGTACAGATACGATGACATGGTCAAACACTTTTGCACCTCTAGAAATGATGTCCACATGACCTAAGGTTACTGGATCAAAACTCCCTGGTATTACAGCAATAGTCGTCATTCATAATCCTCCTCTTCGGCGTTTGAAAAAATTGTCACTGTCGTATCACCATATGTTTCTTGACGAATCACTTTGAACACAATTTGTTCATCTTCTATGGAAACTTTAGACGAGTGTTCTGCAACAATGTACCCACCATTTTTTAAAATATCATGCTCTCCAATAAACAATAATTCTAAAATTAGATTCTCTTTCGCATATGGTGGATCTAAAAAGATGAAATCAAACGAGCGTTCTTTCTTTTTAATCGCCTTTAGTGCTCGATTAGAATCCGTTCTAAATACTTCTGCTTTGTCTATAAGCTTTGCTTTATTCAAATTCGTATAAATCGTTTCCACCGCTTTTTTTTCACGATCAACAAAAACTACTTTGTCCATCCCACGACTGATCGCTTCTATGCCAATTGCACCGCTTCCAGCATATAAATCGAGCATGATGCCACCTTGGAAATAAGGGCCAATCATGTTAAAAATTGACTCTTTCACTTTATCTGCCGTTGGTCTGGTTGTATTTCCAGGAACACTTTTCAATGGCAAACCTTTTTTCTCTCCACTTATTATTCTCATCCATTCTCACCTATTTAAATTTTAATTATGTATACCTATCCTATCATAATCGATTCAATCAAAAAAATAAAAGAAAAAACTAGCTGCCCTGTTTCGCACTCTCTATCTAAAAACTATAAAGATACAAGTATAATCATATAAAATTTGTTCATAATAACAGTAGCAGCATGAATGACCATGTTGCGGACAACCGCGGAGAAGGCTTACGTTTCCCCATAAGCTCTTCCTCCGGTTTCTCCTCTCCCATTGCTTTGGCAGATAAGACGTTTAGCTATCGCCTTTCTGCTATAAGGCAGCCTGTAGCATTATGCTACAGGTTTTTTTTAGATAGAAGATTGATTAGAAAAACGAGGCTTGAGTGATTTTTATCAAGCCTCGTTTCCCTAATTATTACCTATTTTTATTGTATTGCGTGGCATGGCGTCTTTCACCGCAGGGTTTTCTACTGAAAGACTCTATCTCTTCTACATAGTGCCTTTCACAATCTACTTTTCCCGCCTAAAGGCTCTATCTCCTTCGCTGCTATTAGCGATATTACCGACACCAAATCTACGTTACTAATTAAAATAAAAAAACCTTCAGTTATCTGAAGGTTAAATTCCCATTTTATAGTCATCCTTTTTCGCTTTATCTGGAACAGAGTTTTGATATTCGGTCTTAATCCAAGGTCTCATTGACATAGAAACCTTTTTGACAAAATGAAAAGATTGTACTTTATTCATCGTTTCTTCCACTCGTTCTTCATCACAATACAAAATGACATATTTCATTTTTTTGGATACATAGTGGATATTTCCGAACCGTTTTAATTGTTTAACTTGTTTTAGAGATTGCACCCAAATAGCTAAACCAACACGACTGGTGACCATAAAAATTTCTCCTTTTCTTTTGACTCAAAATAAATTTCTTTACCTTCTGTCAGTGTTAACCACAACCACAGCTTCCACCTGAACCACAGCCTCCGGCGCAACTAGATGATTGATCGAAGAATGGGTTACCTGAAGGAACTTTAATTTGCGGTGAAACAGCGTGAGCAATAATTTGACACACTTCATTCAACAAATCTTCTAGTTCTTTCTCTTTAGCTTTAAACTCTGCAATTAATGGATGAGTATCAAGTTTTCGCTTGTACTCTCTAACTTCAGCAGTAATTTTATGAAAGTCTGGATGATACTTACCAAACCGTTGTACTTCTTCATATTGATCTTTTAACCCTTGAAAATGTAATAGCATGTCTTGAGCTTCAGAGCTACGTTGAACTTTCTTTTTTACTACTATATATTCATTGAAAACATCCGAAGAAAGGATGGTTTCACTAAAATCATGAGACTCCTGGAGAATATTGACATCTGTCATTGTTGTCGTCATCTTTTAGCACCTCCGTTTTACGATTATATCATGAATAAACTATGAGCGAAACTGCTGTATGTATACAAAGTCCAGCTCTACCTTAACTAGCTCATTCCATTACGTCAATGGCTTTTGACAAACTGTAATCTGCTAAATCAAGTTCCATTTGCTCTCCTAGTGCTAGCATGGCCAACTGCTGACCAAGATATGGCCCTGCTGTTAAGCCAGAAGCACCTAGTCCGTTAGCAATAAGTAACCCACTATACGGTGGCCACTCTCCCATTACTGGTATCGAGTCAGGTGTAATCGGACGAAAACCAACCCTCGTCTCTATAAATGTACTTTCAGTTAATCCCGGTGCCGTTTCTAACATTTTTTCGATGACTTCTTGGACCCCACCTGCAGTAACTCGATAGTCGAAACCGGCATGATCTTCATGAGTCGCACCAGCCACGATTCTTCCATCTTTAAAAGACAGCAAGTAATGATTTCCTGGTGGGATCACAACTGGCCATTTGTCTGTCACTGCACCTCGTAAATCAACATGTACAATTTGAGCCTTTTGTGGTCTGAGGTTAAAGTTCAAATGAAGAGGAGCAAGGATTTCTTTGGCCCAAGCTCCAGCCGTCACAATCACTTTGTCAGAGTAAAATTTACCCTCAGTCGTCTGAACCCCTTTAACGACTTGCCCCTCTTCTATAAGTGACGCGTTTCCACTAATGTACGTAGCTCCATATCCTTTTGCAGCTCGAATAAGCGATTGGCACAACAATTGACCGTTCACTCTCGCAGCACCACCAATGTGAATGGCACCATATGATAGGCTCAAAGGGGGAAACAACTCGCGCGCTTCCATTGGAGAAAGTTTACTTATCTCTCCCATTTCTGGAGCCGTTTCTTTTCTTTTATTCGCAATAGCTAAAACTTGATTTAATTTTTCTTCATTTTCATGTAAACGAATGGCACCAACTTGAGCATAACCCGTGTCCTTTTCTCCTAAAGACTTTAGTTCATTAACCAACGAAGGATAGTATGTTGCCCCTCTTTTCACAAGGTTATACCAAGATTTATTTCGTCTCCTCGTTAACCATGGACAAATAATTCCAGCTGCTGCTGCAGTTGCTTGACCAGAGTCATCCCGGTCAATGATCGTTACTTTGACTCCTGTTTTAGCTAAATGGTACGCCGTAGAAGCTCCTAAAATACCTGCTCCAACTACAATATATGATTTCACTGACAACACAACACCTTTTTACATTTTATTGGTTTGATCAAAGTTCCTTATTGCTTTTATGAAAATATAACTATTACTGTTTGTCCAAAATAGTAACGGAAAAAACGAACCATACGAGCCTCAAAATAGCGAAGAGGTTGCTCGGTGGTTCGTCAGCAGAAAATCTGGAACCTTTCATAATGGCTGTTTTCTATAGTAGTTTTAGTCCACGCCATTTACGTTGATTGATAAATTCATATCATCAACCTATACCTTATACTAGCTTTCATCAATGTATTAGAGCTAAGATTCATTCATTTGTCGCATCATTTCAATTACCATCATCGCCATATTCATATTATTATGAATTTGGTCAATTCTTTGCGTGAAGGTTTTTCCAAAATAAACTTTAGATTCCTGGATCATTTTTTCTAACAATTCTGGTTCTCTCCCTAACTTTCGATACCAAATAGGATTCATCCGTAAATAATGGTGAAGTTCAGGGCTTGATCGAATCCAATCATACACTTCTTTTCTCATTTCCCCTCCTCCTTCAACCCAAATCAGTCTTCACGAAAAGAAAAGGGCGGTGGCTGTTCTTGTTGTTGCTCTGGTCCTGGTTGGTGAGAAGGTGTCTGCTGTTTGAATTGACTAACAAGCTCTTGGATAGAACCCACGACGGTACTAAATTGCGCCAAGTGATGCTGGACATCATTTAAATTCATTTTCTTCAACATATTTAATAGTTCCATTTCCGTACTCGAATCCTCATCGTTTTCCTTGTTTTCACGACTTTCTTCAGCATCTTGATCGATGTCTTGAGACAAGTAAGAATCCCAGATTTCATCATCTTCTCCAAATAACATCCATTCCTCAAATAAATCTTGCAGCGACTTTTCACCAGAATGAACGTCTCTTAACACGTGAGGATTTCCCTTGACGAAAATTTTAAATTTTTTTACATCTGGATGCAAGGATTCATTCACTTCCTCCACCTCTCTCATATTCAAATCAATATACTACATTATAATGAAAGAGTGTAGATGACGTGCGCCTAATTTCATCAAGGCGAAATAAAATTTTGCGTATAGTAATCTTCATATACACCAACTCCTAAATGAGTCAAGTCATCATTTAACAGATTAACACGATGCCCTTCACTATTAAGCCAACCTTCTACCGCAGCAATACCGTCTACATATTTTGCTGCTATGTTTTCTGCTGCCATTCGATATGATACGTCCTGCTTAATTAAACGATCCGACAATTCCCCTTCATTTTCAGAAGTATGAGAGAAATAGTTAAGTTCGTACATTTCTTCACTGTGCAAAAATGCTGTTTGAGCAGCGCCATCATGCCATGCTAACGAACTCAAATCGTGCTTTCTTCGAATTCCATTTGTCAGCTCCAAGATTTGTTTTGCTTGCCCATATTGCCAAGATTCTATTTTTTCACCCTCTAAACTTTCTTTTTCAGGAAGGTCCCCATTATAAGAAAGTGAATAGGGACGTTGGACTAGAAGGGTATTTTCGTCTAGATAGCGAACAGATGATAATTCACCAGTGAATTTATCAAAATAAAACTGGGCCCAAACCCCTTCATCCGTTTGAGCTAGAGGTCTCTCAACTAACTCTTCTTCTTTTAATTCAAAAGTGTATGAAGCAAGTGTTTTGGAGATGGTATTTTCTTGATTAAATTCGTAAATAGAAGAAACAATGTCGTAATGATCTCTCACTTCAAACTCACCTAGAAATACATTTTCACTATTTGTATATGCACTAACGACTTGATTATCTTTGTCTACACCAAACTGTTTGTGGTTCTCTTTTGAATAATATACATACCACTCGTATCCATAAGGCGTGGCATCTCGACGATCTGGCTCTCCAAAAACGTCTATGAGGTCATCTCTTTTTAGACCAATCCAATCATACAATGGTTGTCTTTCGTCGTTTTCACTTTCTACATCTCCTTCTGAAGAAAGCCTATTTCCAGACTCATTTTCTTCATCTGTCGTTTCTTCATCATTTCCAAGTATTTTATCTATTTGAACCATTTCCACTTCTTCTGAATCCATCGAATTCTGTGAAGTAATATCATCTAATAAGTTAACCCCTATAAAAGCGATCCCTATAATTAGTAATAATCCTATGGTAAATACAAATAATGACTTCAATCCATTCACCTCATTAACACGTTTCTTTTATAAATATTCAATCTTCATCTATCATCTAAATCCTACCACAAAAAAAGAGAAGGTATTCAAGATTTGCACTTGAATACTTTCTCTTTATATACAGATACATGTTCCACACCTTCTCAAATGTCCTCTTTAGAGGTGTGTTTACCCTTTAGACTAGATTATCACTCTCAATCCTAATACCTTGAAGAAAGATGTCTTCACCTTTCATTCTCAGATCCATTTATCAAATGCGTTTTCTAATGGTGATATTGAGGTTGTTCAGAGATCTCAGATAAAGCGATCGCTGCCTCATGTTCTGTACTTGTGTGAACAGCTAAGTCACCTAAAGATACAATCCCTACTAAATTTTCTCCTTCAACAATTGGTAATCGTCGGATTTGATTTTCAGCCATTAACTTTGCAGCTTCCCCTATTTCCATATCTTGAGGAGCAGTATAAAGATGTTCACTCATCACCTCTTGTAAAGATGAAGAATTTGGTCGTTTTTCGGCAACACCTCTTACGACTATATCTCTGTCTGTAATCATACCTATTAATTTAGATCCTTCACAAATAGGTATTGCACCTACATGATCGTTTTTCATTTTTAGCGCCGCTTCAAAAACATTATCTTCTGGTGTACACGTATCAACACTTCCAGTCATAATTTCTTTTAACGTTGTCATTTTTATTCCTCCTCATTTTTAGATTCAATTAATAGCCTATCCACTTTTCAAGAAAATATTTTTCCATGTTTTAACGTGGTATCGTTGCAACGAAAGTGAATTCGTAATATTATAAGGTAGAGTGAAGAAAGACTGATTTCAGGGAGGTAACAAAATGAAATTTGAGGAAACAGGACTTGAAGGCATTATAATTGAATTCCAAGCTTTAGAAGAAATCATGGAAGCTGCAGGATTTGATAACCAGTTTGATTATGAGCGGATAACTTTTGATTATAAAATGATTGATCAAGTTTATGATCATATTTACTATTTGCGAGTACCAGCTCATGTTGAAGACGGCGAATTACCATCTCCATATAGCACTGTTAAAATGATGGTTCCATATGTAGGTAAGCACTACTATCCACACGGTGTTGAATATGATGAGGAATTCCCAAAACACATTGTAGACAAATGCACGAAAAGACTTGAAAATTTGTTTGAAAAAGTAAAAAAAGAAGCTCTCTAAATATCTTTTCCTTACATAGAAATACGTTAGAAATAGAACCAGTGTCAATGACGGCTACTATTTCTTGAGGATTTTTAATTTGATATGAACATTCATCATATTAATTAGTGAGTTATTAAGAAGCCAATG
Organism: Salipaludibacillus daqingensis; assembly: GCF_029891575.1. Taxonomy (GTDB): domain Bacteria; phylum Bacillota; class Bacilli; order Bacillales; family Salisediminibacteriaceae; genus Salipaludibacillus; species Salipaludibacillus daqingensis. The sequence continues at coordinate 307,924 of NZ_JARZHF010000002.1, forward strand.
GGTCCCTTATTCAGAAAAATATCGTCCCGTATGATATATATATGTTGTGACTTTGTTCTGGATAAGGTATCCCTTCGGTCAGTCTAAATCATTATGTTGACTAGTTTATCATTTGCTTTCGATTCATTGAAATTAGGCCTCTTCTTACCTAATGTTATTTGCATCGAAAGCTTTTTACAATTATATGAGAAAGAGGTTGTATATAATTTTTGTGTTTTCTTGCGGTACCGGTTAGCAGCAATAACATTATTTACAGTTTGATATCCATTCCATTATTGAACGAGAAAGGGGCATTCCTTTGACATCTCAGACAAAAAGAAAATATATCTACATAGCTGTTGGGATTTTAATTGCAGCCCTGATCATTTATTTCATTTTACCTGTGTCTGTTCCTATTATCTTTGCATTAATTACGGCTTTATTTTTAGCTCCTGCCGTAAACGGACTTGTTACTAAAGCTAAGCTCTCCCGTAATTTAGCTGTGTTTATTATATTCATTACGTTTTTACTCGTAATAAGCATTATCGGGTACTTCACATTAACAAGAGCATTAACACAAATAAATCAATTTGTAGAAAACCTTCCGATGACGATTAATGAAGTGAATATCGCATGGATGACGTTTTTGGAGAATTTAAGACTTCAATTCGATCATTACTCTCAAGACGTTGTTAATGAAATTGATAACGCTGTTACAAACCAACTATTGCAAATTAGAGATAGATTAGCTGAAATCAATATAATCGAGATGGCAACCAATGTTCTAGTTAGAGTTCCTTCTTACATTGTATCTTTACTTGTATATCTGATTGCGCTATACTTATTCTTATTAGATCTTCCAAGGTTAAAAACAAAGATTTTTTCTTATATGTCTGAAGAAACAGCTAAAAAAGTTAGCTTTATGGCGGCTAGATTATCGTATGTGATTTTCGGTTTTTTCAAGGCACAATTTCTTGTCAGTATCATCATTTTCATTGTGACATTCATTGGTTTGCTCATTATTGCACCAGAAGTCGCGTTGATTATGTCCATTATCATTTGGTTGATTGATTTTATTCCAATCATCGGTTCCATCGCTGTTTTAGCACCATGGGCTGGCTATTACTTAATAGCTGGGAATACAGCGGTGGCGGTTCAATTATTGGTCCTTGCAGGTATATTATTAACCATACGTCGAACAGTCGAACCTAAAGTAATGGGACACCACATTGGCTTATCACCATTAGCAACCCTGATCTCTTTATATATTGGATTAATGCTATTAGGTGCTGTTGGTTTTATTGTAGGGCCACTTGCCGTTATTTTATTTATGAGCGCTAAAGAAGCTGGAATTATTAAAATGAACTTTAAGATCTAACTAAAAAGTAGTTGTTGAGTAACTATGATTTCCTGAAGAAGACGTTGCTGTTATATGATTCTTCAACACTTTAAGCAAGGGTTTAAATATAAAACGGCTGTCAGCGAATGAAAATTCATCCTGACAGCCGTTTTATATTTTTTGAGGGCTATATTTCCTTAGTAGAAATTCATTTCGTATAGGGTAATTCCCTTACGTTTCACACTATACTCTTAAGCTAATGGTTTTTGAATATAGAAAACGTTAGCCAAATACATAAGCTAACGTTCAAAACTGACGTTAATTCTTTTCTATACGACACCTAAAATAGCTCGAAATATGTTTGTTGTTTCTCCAGGCGTGTAAATAATGTAAAGCAAAAAGTAGACAGCAATACCTGTTGTTGCTGAGATGAACCATATGATTGATGTAAATGGCCCAAGCTTTCGATGAAGTTTTAAATTATTTTTATATCCTGACACTAGTTGAACGATACCTAAACCTGCAGCAATAGTAGCCATTGTAATATGAAATAATAAAAAGATACGGTAATATGTTTCAACCCCTTCAGGTCCACCAAAAGCCGTACTACCAATAAAAAAAGTCTTCGACAAATATGTAGCAAAAAACACACTAGCTAATATAGCCGCCCAAAACATTGCTTTTTTATGAGCTTCCACTTTCCTATTTGCAATTAAATACCACCCGACAGCTACAAAAATGGCACTTAAGGCAATGAAAATCGTACTTATAAATGGCAAAAAAGTCGCCATAATTTCCCCCCTCACTCTCTGTTCAATCGTTATTAATACAAAGTTATTCTACCATATTTTTTTAAAATCGACGAAATAAACCTCTTCAATATAGTGACAAATGGAAAAGAGTACTTCCAATTAGGAAGTACTCTCTCCATAAGTCTAGTATTTCACTACTCCAATTAACAACATGAGGGCAGCAACAGTTAGTACAGCTATAAATAACCCTGACCATATCATGATGTTGACCCATGCTGTTCCCTTCTCATTCATATGCATGAAAAAGTAAAGCTGAAGAGTAACCTGAATAGCAGCTAATAATAGAATAAACGGGATTGCAAATCCACTAGGAATGGCATCACTTGCGATGGATAAAAAGGCCATCGACGTAATGAAAATCATTAATACAAAAGAAACAAGCTGCGTACGCATCTCTTTTTTAAGTTTTCGTTGTGTGTTCTTTGTTGGTTCTCCTTGTAAAGGAGCACTAGGATCTACATGTGAACTCATTTGCTCAACCTCCTATTCCTAATAAATATACAACAGTGAAGATAAACACCCAAACAACGTCAATAAAGTGCCAATACAATACCGCTGTATAAAACTTAGGAGCATTGGTTAATGTCAAACCAGATTTTCTGTAACGAATTAGTAATGTAGTAATCCACAGAACACCGAATAATACGTGAGCCCCGTGTGTTCCTACTAACGTGTAGAAAGCCGAAGCAAAGGCACTCGTAGAGAAACCTAAGCCTTGATGGTAATACTCATAAAACTCATAGATTTCAAATACTAGAAACGCAACGCCTAAAGCGACCGTTGCCCACATCCAAATAAGTAAACCTTTGTAATTACCACGCTTCATGTTAATAACAGCAAACACACTCGTTAAACTACTTGTTAATAAAATCATTGTCATAATAAATACAAGGTCTAAGTGGAATAAATCAGCTGGACCTGGTCCATCAAGGACCCCACTTCGTAAACCTAAATATGTTCCAAATAAGCTTCCAAATAAAACCGTTTCTCCACCTAAGAAAAACCAAAAACCTAAATACTTATTTCTACCTTCCAGTGTCGCCTTCTCCGGATTAGGAGGAAGGGTCTGCTGTTGTTCCATTGCTTCGTTTTCAGCCATGATTAACCCTCCTCCTTATCACGTTTAATTTCTTCAACTGGAATATGGTATCCATGGTCTTCTTTGATTGACCGAACAAACATGGATCCAAATGTAACACCTAAACCAGCGATGATCAATGGGATAACCATGTAGATAAACCCAAAACTAGCGATAATTAACCCTAGAGAAATTAATACTGGAAGGATCGTTCCATTTGGCATATGAATGTCACCTAACGGTTCTGCTGCTTTCATTTTACCGTCACCTTCATATTTTTCATACCAATAAGCATCTAAATCTCGCACAAGCGGTGTCTGCGCAAAGTTATACTCAGGTACTGGTGATGGCGTCGTCCACTCAAGTGTACGCCCATCCCATGGATCTGCTGCATTTTCTTTATTATTTGTTGAAACGAAGATATTAATTAAGAACAAGATGAACGCAATCGTCATTAAGAATGCACCCATTGTACTAATAAAGTTCATACTCTCTAGCCCTTGACCGCCTAAGTAAGAAGCAACACGTCGCTGCATACCCATTAGTCCTAAGAAATGCTGGACAAAGAAAGTAAGGTGGAACCCTGTTAAGAATAACCAGAAGAACCATTTTCCTAATGTTTCATTTAGACGATATCCGAACATCTTCGGCCACCAGTAGAATGCTCCACCGAACAAGCCTAGGACAACCCCACCGATAATAACGTAGTGAAAGTGGGCGACTACGAAATACGTATCATGAAACTGATAGTTCGCAGCACTTGTTGCTAACATAACACCTGTGACCCCACCCATAACAAAGGATGGAATAAAACCTAAAGCAAATAAATTTGCCGTTGTGAACTGAATACGCCCTCCCCAAAGGGTTAGTAGCCAGTTGAATATCTTGATCCCTGTCGGAACAGCAATGGCCATTGTAGCTACTGCAAATATTGCATTGGCAACTGGTCCCATTCCTACTGTAAACATGTGGTGAGCCCAAACCATGAATCCAAGGAAACCAATGATTAATGTTGCAAAAACCATTGCAGAATATCCAAACAATCGTTTTTTCGCAAATGTTGGAAGAATTTCTGAAAATATACCAAATGCTGGTAAAATTAAAATGTAAACTTCCGGGTGACCAAAAATCCAGAACAAATGTTGCCAAATAATAACGTTACCACCGAAGTCAACAGCGAAAAACGTTCCTCCAAATAATCGTTCAAGCATTAATAATAATAAACCAATTGTTAACGCTGGAAATGCAAACAGAATTAACATAGAAGCTACAAATGAACTCCAAGTAAATAATGGCATTCTCATCATGCTCATTCCTGGAGCACGCATATTAATAATTGTTACAAGGAAGTTAATACCACCAATTAGTGTCCCTAAACCACCTACTTGTAAACCTAGTACATAATAGTCAAGCCCATGACCAGGTGATTCACTAGATAATGGCACATAAGCGGTCCACCCTGCATCAGGTGCTCCACCAACAAACCAACTGACGTTTAATAATAATCCACCAAATAAAAACAGCCAAAAACCTAAAGCGTTTAAAAATGGAAACGCAACGTCACGAGCGCCTATTTGTAGTGGAATAATAAAGTTCATAAAACCAAATAACAGAGGCATGGCCGCCAAAAATATCATGGTTGTTCCATGCATCGTTAATAATTCATTAAATGTCTGTGCCTGAACAAATGAAAATTCAGGAAACATAAGCTGAATACGCATCAAAATTGCTTCTAAACCACCTAAGGCAAAGAAAAATGCGCCCCCGGCCAAATACATAATACCAATTTTTTTATGATCGACCGTTGTCAGCCAGTCCCAAATTACATTTTTAGACTGAGCCTTTTCATAAGACACGTTGTTATACCCCCTTTTACAACCTATTAATCTTCTAGTATTTTTAATTCATTGAGATATGCAATGAGTGCTTCCATTTCTTCGTCATTAATTGCATCATGGTTGAAATTAGGCATCTCATTTCCTGGCTTGTATTCTTGTGTATCTCTGAGCCAAGCTTCTAAATTTTCATCGGTAGGGTCCAAATACCCTGCTAAAGCTTCTCGTTCACCATAGTTTGTTAAGTTAGGCCCAGTATTTCCACCTTCATCACCAACTGCGTGACAACTAATACAGCTTTGCTCGAATACTCCGCGACCATCAACAGCAACTTCCCCTTCTGGGTCTGTTACTTGTTCAGGTGGTTCTGCCATATTTGTCGCCCAAGTATCAAAAGTATCTGGGTCTACTGCAATGACTTTGAAATCCATTTGCCAATGAGATGGGCCACAAAGTTCTGTACATTTACCCATGTAAACACCCTCTTCTGGTGCTTCAAACCACATGTCATTTTCAATTCCAGGCACATTATCTTGTTTACCTGCTAAAGCCGGCACCCAAAATGAATGAATGACATCCGAAGACTGAAGATTAATAATGATTCTTGTGTCTGTTGGAATGTACATCTCTTGGCCTGAAGTAATTTCATATTCAGGATAGTCGAATTCCCACCAAAATTGGTGAGCTGTAACATCAATTGTTATATGATCTATTTCTTCTCCTTCTCCCGCTTCTTCATCAGTAACTCCAACGTCTGCTAACGTGAACGTATCCATCACGTTCGGAATAGCTAGCATTAAGAGTAATAGAATCGGAATTGTTGTCCAGATTATTTCTAGCGTACGATTTCCGTGTACTTGCTTAGGAATATGAGTATCTCCTGGCTTTTCTCGGAAACGGTAAATAACAAAAATGTAAATAGAAAACACAATGACCATGACAAATATCATAATATACAAGCTAAGCTGGATTAAGGAATACTGCATTTCTGCAACAGGTCCTTGCGGATCAAGAGCTGATAAATTTTCAACTCCGCAACCAGTCATCAGCAAGATGAAAGATATCGGAAGTAGTCGCCATATATACTTCATCTCGTCTCAAACCCCTCTTTCTGTAGTGAATATTTTTTTAAAACATGTGAACAATAACCATCAGGACAAACATAATTGTTAAATAATTCAACGAGTAAATAAACATTTGATTTGCCCATTTTAAGTCATCTTTCATCTTTAAGCCCGCTAATCCTAAAACTAGCCAACCTCCCCCTAATACTACTGCTGCAACAGTATAAACTACCCCGAAGTCAGCTATAAACAGTGATACAGGAATCAATGCCGCTACATACCAAATAATCTGCCGCTTCGTAAAAGCAAATCCAGCTACAACAGGTAACATCGGTATCCCAGCTGCTTTATACTCATCGGATCGTTTCATTGCAAGAGCTAAAAAGTGTGGTGGTTGCCATACAAACATGATTAAAAACATCGCCCATGCGTAAGGATGTAATCCCGGATCAATCGCTGCCCATCCAATAAGTGGAGGCACAGCACCTGCAAAACTACCGACAATAGTGTTCAATGTTGTTGTTCTTTTCGTCCACATGGAGTAAAGAACAACATAAGTAATTAAACCAGCCACACCTATGACGGCTGCTGAAAAAGTCGTCATTGCGAGAAAAGCTGTTCCCCCTATTGAAAGAGCGAGACCATACGTCAATGTTTGTTTTCCTGTTAACTGTCCGTTCACAGTTGGACGAGCTTTCGTACGTTCCATTAAATGATCTATATCTCGGTCAATATAATTATTAAGTGCACAACCACCGGCTATTATTAATGCTGCTCCCAATAATGCTAGTAACGCATTTAAAGGATCATTCCCCAAAGTTGTACCTGTATAATAAGCTGCTAAGTAAAGACCCGCAAATGTTGTAATCAGATTAGACATCACAATCCCAGTTTTTGAGATAGCCAAATATTCTCTCCAACCAGCCTGTTTTACTTGTTCATTATTTTGAACGTGGCTGATTGTTTGCGCTGAAGATATCGTGGTCATTTTACTCAATTCATTCACCCCCCCATATTATTCTTCTTCTCATAATCAAACCATGTTTCCTTATTCAAGTCTAACAATTTGCTTTGATAAATCTAATTAAATAGCGAGCAAATTATTATTCTCTAAAAACTTAAATAATATAGCGAAACGTTTATCGGTTTAAAAATTCACCATCCATTCACATTATAAAGGAAGATTCAGTGATTTTCATCACATTTTTTTCGCAACTTGTTCTAACCTCTCTTTTTCTTACTAAGTTTACACAATAAACCACGTTATTACTATGGTTATATTATATAGCATTTACTGAAATGATGGAAAGAAATATTTTTGGAAGTTTATATATGATCTGTAAGTGAAGTTTCGTTGACTTTTCAGTAAAGAATTCATAAAATGAAGAACGAGCTGTTATTTTTAGAAAGAAAAATTCAGATGATTTTTTAAAATAATTTTTATACTTTTTACTTTTAAAAGTATTTAAATAATAGAAAGACGGTGGGAAGATGCATCGGTTTTTACAAATATTCGGTATCATTACTACCTTTGGTATGCTTGTTGTGATTATCCAAGGTGCTTTAGTAACACAAACAGGTTCAGGGGATGCCTGTGGAGCTGAGTGGCCCCTATGCTACGGGCAATTAATTCCAGAAGACCCTACAATCGCAACTTTAATTGAGTACACACATAGGCTCGTTTCAGCCATCTTAGGATTGATGGTCATAACCCACTCTATCTGGAGCTGGAAAGCCCTTCGTAACATGAAAGAAACGAAACTTTTTGCCATTTTAGCCGTAGTTTTTATTATTTTTCAAGGTTTACTAGGTGCTGGAGCAGTCGTTTGGGGACAATCTAATGCCATTATGGCCTTACATTTTGGTTTTTCTCTCATATCATTTACTAGTGTTTTATTACTGACGATTCTCGCATTTGAAAAAGGTAAAGATAGACTTCATTTAGCTCCGAAAATATCGGATCGCTTGCGGAAATATATTTACTTTTCTTTAGTTTATATTTATATTGTTGTTTACACTGGTGCTTACGTGAAACATACCGACTCGGGTGCTGCTTGCACGGGATGGCCCCTTTGTAACGGAGAGATTATCCCAGTTTTAGAAGGAAGAACAGCTATACAATTTGGACATCGAGTAGCCGCAGGATTACTATTTATTGTTATTCTTATTACTTTTATTGTTGCTTTGAAACATTATCGCCATGAAAAACCATTTTTTTATTCAGCTTTCATCAGCTTTATTTTTATTACAATGCAAGTGATTAGTGGAGCGATTGTTATTTTTACCGGCTTCACACTAAACGCAACTTTGTTTCACGCATTTATGGTAAGTATATTGTTTGGAGCTGTTAGTTATACTGCATTACTAGCATACCGATCTAAAATCTAGGCTATGTTAAACGCAAAAAAACTCCCGCATGTAGCGGGAGTCTTTTTTAACTTTCTATTCCATCTCTAACATGAGATCCCCTGCTTGTATTGCTTCTGCATTCTCCACGTGTATTTGTTCAATGACACCATCAAAAGGGGCTTGGACGGTCGTTTCCATCTTCATTGCTTCTGTAATAATGAGGTGATCTCCTCGCTTCACTTTATCTCCCTTTTCAACTAATACTTTTACAACGGTTCCTGGCATAGAAGCACCGATTTGCTTATCATCCGCTTTATCTGCCTTTTTCTTCACTGTTACTAAAGATTCTACATTTTCATCCTGAACAACGATATCTCTAGGTTGTCCATTCAATTCAAAATAAATGATACGAGTCGCATCTTTTTGAGCTTCACCAATAGAAATCAACTTAATGATTAATGTTTTACCTTGTTCAATTTCAATTTCAACTTCTTCTCCGAGCCTCAATCCATAAAAGAACGTAGCTGTGTCTAAAACAGATACATCTCCAAATTGATCAGTAAAAGCTTGGTAATCCAAGAAAACTTGTGGATATAGAGCATACGAGATCACGTCATGACTAGTAATTTGTCGACCTAACTTATGGTACAACTCTTCTTTTAATGCTTCCAAATCAACTGGTTCCATATTTTCTCCAGGTCGATGATCAATCGCTGTTTTGCCCTTCAATACGATTTTTTGTAACTTCTCTGGAAACCCTTGGTAAGGTTGACCGAGTAACCCTTGGAATAATTCAATAACAGAATCTGGGAAGTCTATCTGATCGCCTTTTTCATAAACAAGCTCTGGTGTTAGATCGTTTTGCACCATAAACAATGCCATATCACCTACAACTTTTGATGATGGAGTCACTTTCACAATATCCCCGAACATATCATTTACCGTGCGATACATCGTCTTCACGTCATCCCATCGATCACCTAATCCTACACCTTTCGCCTGTTGCTGTAAGTTACTATACTGTCCTCCAGGCATTTCATGGTGATAGATTTCAGAATGAGGTGCCATCATTCCACTTTCAAAGTCTTGATAATATTTCCTCGTATCTTCCCAGAAGTGGTTTAATTCTTCCGCTTTAATAATATTAATGTTAGGTTGTCGCTCATGACCACTCAAAGCATGGCACAACGAATTCATACTCGGTTGACTCGTTAAACCTGACATCGAACCAATTGCTGTATCAATAATATCAACACCCGCATCAATTGCTCGAGCATACGTGAACAGACCGTTACCACTCGTATCATGCGTATGAAGATGAATTGGAATAGTCACTTCTGCTTTTAATGCAGAAACCAATTCATACGCTGCTTGCGGTTTCAGTAATCCAGCCATATCTTTAATTCCTAAAATATGTGCCCCGGCCTGCTCCAGTTCCTTCGCTAATTTCACATAATAAGCTAAATCATATTTCGTTCGGGTTGGATCAAGAATATCTCCTGTATAACACATGCTAGCTTCAGCGATTTTACCTGATTTTCTTACTGCTTCAATGGCTGGACGCATTCCCTCTAACCAATTTAAACTGTCAAAAATACGGAATACATCAATGCCAGCTTCTGCCGACTTTTCAACAAACTCGTCAATTAAGTTATCTGGATAGTTTTTGTACCCTACCGCATTAGAAGCCCTTAATAACATTTGAAATAATACATTCGGAGCTTTTTTCCGTAAAACCAACAATCTTTCCCATGGATCTTCATGAAGGAAACGCATCGAAACATCAAAGGTTGCCCCACCCCACATCTCTAAAGAAAATAAATTCGGCAACAATTGGGCTGTAGGCTCTGCAATATGTTTCAAATCATTCGTTCTCATTCTAGTCGCAAGTAAAGATTGATGAGCATCGCGGAACGTTGTATCTGTTAGCAACACTTCTTTTTGAGATTTTACCCAATCAGCTAAACCTTCTGGACCTAATCGGTCAAGAAGTTGCTTTGTTCCTTCAGGTGAAGGTTGCTGCATCGATAGTTTCGGGGTTCTCCGATTTTCAAAAACAGGTTTTTTCTTTTTTCCAATACTAGGATAGCCATTAACAGTTGTTCGTCCAATAAATGACAACATTTTTGTTCCACGGTCTTTTCGTTTCGGAAAAACAAAAAGTTCCGGTGATTCATCAATAAATGATGTATTGTATGTTCCATTTAGAAATCGCTCGTGCATGACCACATTTTCTAAAAAAGCAATATTCGTTTTAATCCCTCTAATCCGAAATTCTTTTAAATTTCGGACCATTTTATGTGCTGCTTTATCAAATGACAATGCCCATGTAGATACTTTAACTAACAAAGAATCATAGTGCGGTGAAATAACAGCCCCTTGAAATCCATTTCCAGCATCTAAACGAACACCAAAACCGCCACCTGTTCGATAAGCCATAATTCTCCCTGTATCAGGCATGAAGTCATTTTGAGGATCTTCCGTTGTTACACGGGATTGAATTGCATACCCATGAGTGAAAATATCTTTCTGCTGCGGAATAGCAATATCGTCTCCGTGTAAATTTTTTCCATCAGCAATCATCAACTGAGAATGAACAATATCGATACCAGTAATCATTTCTGTAATCGTGTGTTCAACTTGAATTCGAGGGTTCACCTCAATGAAAAAGAATTCTTCTTCGTCTGTTACAAGAAATTCAACTGTTCCTGCGTTGATGTATCCAATATTATTCATTAAGTGTAACGCGGAGTTACATATGTCCTCTCTTGCTTTTTCAGATAGTGATACGCTAGGCGCTACTTCGACAACTTTTTGATGTCTTCTCTGTACGGAGCAGTCACGCTCATATAAATGAACGAGATTCCCGTGATGGTCGCCAAGGACCTGCACTTCAATATGTTTAGGGTTTTCTACAAATTTTTCCACATATACTTCGTCATTCCCAAAGGCTGACTTCGCTTCCGAGCGAGCTCGATCAAATGCTTCGCTCAAATCCTCTCTCGAACGAACGATTCGCATTCCACGACCTCCACCACCTAAGGAAGCTTTTATAATTATTGGAAACCCATGCTCATCTGAAAACTCAATGACTTCCTCTTCACTAGTTACTGGTCCGTCCGTTCCTGGAATAACAGGAATATTAGATTCAATTGCCGTTGTTCTCGCTTTCACTTTATCGCCAAACATGTTTAAGTGTTCAATCGATGGACCGATAAAAATAATCCCTTCTTCATCGCATCTGCGAGCGAACTCAATGTTCTCTGATAAAAATCCGTATCCTGGATGAATAGCATCGACGCCGTTTCGTTTTGCTACTTCAATAATGCTTTCAATATCCAAATAAGCATCAATTGGCTTTTTTCCTTCCCCAACTAAATAAGCTTCATCCGCTTTGTATCTGTGAAATGCACCTGTATCTTCTTTCGAATAAATGGCTACCGTACGAATATTTAACTCTGTGCATGCTCGAAAAATCCGAATCGCAATTTCACCACGATTTGCAACTAATACTTTACTTAATTTGTCTAAACGGTTCACTATACTTCCTCCTCATAACATCATGTTACTTACATTTGAAGATGAAAAATGAATGTTGTTCTCGTCGTTATGTAGGTGATCTCAGCAATCTTAATTCGTAATGTATATTCATCAGTCGCACTAGATCCCTTTATTTTTCTGATAATTGAAAGAACTTATTCATTATCTTATCACTTCCACTTTTCCTTTTCACCTTTTTTAAAAGGATGCAACGAGTAGAAAAGTCATACAAGATGTTTTTAAGGCTGATATATCAAAGGTTAAGTCTATTTGTGAAATATTTAACAAGTTTTTATTTAATGATGCATTATTAATTTATCAGCTGACTTTCAAATACTTCCCGAAAAAAATATGCACAAAAAGGATGCTAATTCGCGCCTTTGGAGAGTTGATTTTTTGAAAAAAAAGGTTACTAGTCACGTCCATTAGCAAACTGACCTCGCCCTTCATCTTTTCAATTATCTTGTCATTTAACCTGTCGCTATAACATACTAACTAAATAAAAACCAAGTGCACAGACTTCTGTGCACTTGGTTTTTATTTGTTATTTTCTATCCATTGATGCTTCATGGAGAGAAGAAAGTTCTTTTTCTAATTGACCTAACAATTTCTTTCCGTCTTCTTCATTTACAAGGTTTAATCGAATAGCAAAGTCAATTTCTCTTGATAAACCGAACATTTGTGTATCTAAAACCTCTTCATAAAGTGGACATTGAGGCATGGTTAGATTCGTCATCTGAACGTCGATAAGCTTCAAAATCTTTTCTGCATCTTCTTTAAGAAGGGCATATGCTTTTTCACTCTGTCCGGATAGGGTTTCAATTGACATGCGAATCCCTCCTGTTCATCTATAAATCATCCAGTAATTTGAAACATTCATTCCTTCTTTATATATTATCTGTTCTGCAGAAAAAATGCAACAGCTCCAGCTTGTTTACCCATCAAAAGATATTAAGGTCATATCTATGTGATAATGATTCAAGTAACTTCATTCCCGCTATGCTGTTTCCTTTCTCATCTAGAGAAGGACCATAAATTCCTATTCCTGGTCCATGAGGAACAGAAGCCATAATTGCTCCAGATACACCACTTTTAGAAGGAATCCCTACTTTAATAGCAAACTCCCCTGATGCGTTGTACATCCCACACGTCGTCATAAATGTTTTCATAATACGAGCAATATGCAGTGGGATAATTGATCGACCTGTCTCCACATGCCTACCTTCATTTCCTATTACATATGCTATTTTCGCTAAATCTTCACAGTTAACTTCGATTGCACACTGTTTTGTATACAGTTCCAGAAGTCGTTCAATATTTCCTGTCACAACATCATGCTGTTTTAAAAAATATGCAAGAGATCGGTTTAAATCAGCGGTGTTATATTCAGATATGGCAACTTGTTCATTAAAAGTAATGGATGAATTTCCAGTTAATTCATGAATAAAAGATAACAATCTTCCTAATTTTTCATCTACTGAATTGCCTTCAATCATATTAGTAACAGCTAATGCCCCTGCATTTATCATTGGGTTTAAAGGTTTAGAAGGACTGTGTGTCTCTAGTTTTATAATGGAGTTAAACGGGTCGCCAGTCGGTTCCATTCCAACTCTAGAAAATACACCATCCTCCCCTTTGTCCATTAATGCTAAAGCCAATGCTAATACTTTAGAAATACTTTGAAGTGTAAACGTCTTGAAAGTATCCCCTGCTGAAGCAACTGTGGACTCACCTTCATAGATTGAAAGTGATAATAAATCTCTATTAGCTGTACTCAAAGCTGGGATATAATTAGCTACTTTCCCATGTTTTGTATATTGAAGTGCTTCTTCTACCATTAAGTTTAGTGCTTCATAATCTCCACAAATATTCATAGGTAACCTCCGATAAGAAATGATCAATTGAAAGATGACAAACGCTTATTTCCCCTCTATACTGTAAGGGAAAGGAGCGTGAATGTAAACGATGTCATCTATGATTATTTCCATAAAAGGTCTTGTTAAACACACGATCACGTTAGACCCAGGCGCTTGGCTATTTGATGAACGTATTGTAGATTTAAATACATACTTTCTTGAAGAAAAAGAAAAAGGGTACGATCCTACATTAGAGCAGATGGGACGAGCTTGGGACAACCAACGACAAGTAAAAGCTAAAGTTCAAAAAAATGATAATGAAATCAAAGTGAGTAAAAAAGACTTAACCGAAAAATCACTTGGAATTTCATTTGAACCTTTTTTAACAAATGCCACCCCTTTACCTGAAGCCAAAACAGTAAGATTTATCCGAAGTGGGGAAGAAGATTTTGAATGTTCTCTAGAAGAGGCGAATAAAGCGATTATTGGATTCTCCTATAAAGGGAAAGCTTTAAAAGATACTGGTCCAATTCATTTTTATTACGCTGACGGTTCAAATCAACATCATCCAATCACTCACATCCATTCAATTATCGTAAGCTGATCATGACTCATTCGTATGAATAAATAGTGTTCGATTCATTTGTTATTGATTACCTTCCTAAGCATGTACAAAGATGCACCTACGTTTTACTTGAACGTAGGTGCTGTTTTTTCACAAGGCTCTGTTACCATAGTTGATTTTATAATGCCTCTCCTTCTAAAAATGAAGAGGAGAATATTAGAACTCTCTTGGTTTTATTGATATTGCTTATTACAATAAATCTGCTGCTAATTGAGCTAATCCAGAACGTTCCCCTTTTTCTAATTTAATATGTCCCGCCTCACTCAAATGCTTGAACCTCTCTGTTACATAAGTCAGTCCATTTGTATATTCGTCCAAATATGGGTGGTCGATTTGTTTTGGATCTCCCATAAGTACGATTTTACTCCCTTCCCCTACTCTAGTTAAAATTGTCTTCACTTCATGCTTCGTCAAATTTTGAGCTTCATCAATAATAATAAACTGATCTGGGATACTGCGACCTCTAATATACGTTAAAGCTTCTACTTGGATCGACGACATCCCTGCTAAAATTTGCTCTAACTCTCCTGATTTATTCGTATTAAATAAGAATTCTAAATTATCATAAATCGGTTGCATCCATGGGCGAAGTTTTTCATCCTTTTCGCCAGGTAAATAGCCAATATCTTTCCCCATTGGTACGACCGGACGGGCAACTAGCAGTTTTTTGTACCGATTTAAGTCTTCTGTTTGGTATAAGCCTGCTGCTAAAGATAGCAAAGTCTTCCCGGTCCCAGCTTTGCCTGCTAATGTGACTAGAGGAATATCTTCACGAGTCAATAATTCCAAGGCCATTTTTTGTTGCACGTTTCTAGGTTTAATCCCCCAAACAACATCATAATTGTTTAAAAATATTTGGAGATGTGTTTTTCTACTATTCATAAAGGCTAAAGCCGACCTTGTTCCGTTTGCACTATCTTTAAAAATGTAAAAGTGATTTGGAAAGCTGTGTTTAAGATCCACTTCTTCGGCCAAAAGATGTTTCTCGGAAAAAAGTTTATCCATTTTGTCAGGGTCAAGCCAAGTTTCTTCATACCCTTGATACATTCGGTCAAACTGTACAATTCGATCAGACAAAAAATCTTCTGAACGTAACCCTAAAGCATCAGCTTTTACTCGTAACAACGCATCCTTACTAACTAACACCACATCTTCGGCGCGTGGCTTTTCCAAACTTAAATTTAATGCAACGGATAAAATCCGATTGTCGTTTGTTGGTTCCATGAAATGTTTCTTCATTTGTTCAAATGAGCGATGATTCAACTCAACAACTAAACTCCCACCGTTTGGTAACTCCACCCCTTCATGGAGTCTCCCTTTACCTCTTAATTCATCCAATAAACGTGCAACTTCCCGGGCATTTCTCCCTATCTCGTCCATATATCGTTTTTTTGAATCAATTTCTTCTAAAACAACTGCCGGAATAATCACATTATTATCATCAAAAGAGTAAATTGCCAATGGGTCTTGTAATAATACATTTGTATCGAGAATGTAGGTTTTAGCCAAGTGATTCCCTCCCATTAATAGATATATTCCAACGACAACAAAAGGATGATAATATTTTATTCAACTTCGTATAATTGTGATTCTTGGACAAGAATATTGGATAGCTATCTTGATAACAAGGAATCGATCTTTTAACTATAAATCGTATATATAAGAACATTAGTTTAAAAAAACGATGCCAACATGAAATGTACATGCGGCATCGTATCGTTATTTTTTCATTGCATTCATTACTTGGGCATCTAATTTTTCTGCCGCTTCTTTGTCATATGTTTTTTCATACTTAGGTTCTGTTGTTATTCTTGCCCCATAAAACATCACATCTCGGACTTCCGTAACATTAATCTCTACTAAAGCTAATTTCAAAGGTACATCTTCGATTTTTTCTTCAAGTACTTTCGCTTCCCCAACAATCGCATAAGTGGACCCTGCTCCAATAACTGTTAGTGTTACAAGAGGTTGCTTTTTTAAATTTTCCACGATACGCGACCGGTTATCAACGGAAAATCTCACATGAGACTCATCAGTTGCGAAGACCCAAGAAATAGCATTCACATTCGTTCCACCTGTTTCATGGTCGACAGTTGCAATCGATACATAGCGTTCTTCTCTTAATAGTGGCAGGAGCTCTTCTGTTAATTCTGATTCAACTCGATTAGCCATGGTTACATTCGCCTCCTTTAACTTCCTTACAATCTTACTATACCTATATTTCGTGTATCTTAAAACCATTCTAACAAATTTTTATAGAAATAGTTACCACTTCGTCCTGGCTAAGATAAAATCGTTTCTTACGGTTGATATTTCCGTATATTATTGAAATCTTTCCCTAGAGCTTAAAATAATTTGAGTTGTCATGTTATACTATTTTTAGAACAAGGATAAATCCTTTTCAAAAAGAGAAAAACTTCTAATCGCATTCGGTTATGTAACGATAAAATGAATGCAAGTTAATATTTGAATCCGCTATGTAATGATTGATTAATTTAACTATCATATTAGAGAGGTGCGCTATGAGAGTAAAATGTGTCATCTGCGACGTTGTAGAATCTATAGATAACAATCTACCTCTCGCAAAAAAACTTCGAAACAGGCCAATTCACACGTATATGTGTCAAACATGTCATGAACGAATTGAAGAAAGAACAATGGAAAGAAAAAAAACTGGATTATTTACAGAAAATAAACCACAGGAAGAAACAGATGAATATATTTAATTTTTCGAACGACATTAGATAAACATAATCATTTCGTTAGCGTCTAAAAAACCCGTCCTTATCGCGATAAGGACGGGTTTTTTCACTTGTTATATTAGTCGTTATTGTTTACGTTTAAAGAGGGACTATCTTCTGAAGCTTGTTCTTGTTTGTGACGTCGCAACTGCAATTTATATACGCCTAAAACAAGTGCAGCAATAAACAAAGATTCTATAATTGGTAATGTTAAAGCCAATAACGTGATAAACATATTTCCGAAAAACATAACCCCATAAATGACGACGTTTTTTAAAATGGGAAGTTTTCTAGCAAACCCTAAATTAAATACTAAAATACTCAAAGCATTGATAATGATATACATAATCCAAAACGCAACGACAAAATTACTAGGGTCTTGCGCTCCTAGCCATTGAGCAATCGGGGCCATATTAGGTGAAGGCGTTCCAGTGGTAGCGGATAAAATCATAGTTGTCACTCCTAAAGTTTCTTAAATAAGATGGTTTCTTCTTTTTAATCGTATACTCGCATTGATTATAGCACACGATAAGGTTTATGTTAAAATAGAACTCAAGGATGACGTTATTTTCATTAACACGTTCCTAAACACTAGTCAGCAAGGAGGATTATGATATATGAGATCGTTTGATATTCAACTTTTCATTTTTGCTATTCTTGGTACGATCGGTATGATCGGTATTGGAATTTCCTTTGCACAAACAAGCCTAATCATGTTCTTAGGGTTTCTTACCTTAAGTCTTGGTTCCGTCGCTGCAGGATTTAATCGCAAAAAGCAGCAGCAACAAGTTAATTAACTAGAGTAAGGATTAACGACATTTTATTTAAAAATCAAAGAGATTCCAAGACACTAACTTGGAATCTCTTTTTATTATTTTTTAATCCTCATTACTTTTCACCGTGAATAACCTCAATTACCTCATCATAAACACCTGGGTTAGCTGCTATTAATGTATCTTTCTCTAGAAAGTTTAAAGGGTCTCCGTTATAATTCGTTGCCGTCCCTCCAACCTCTTGGAGCAATGCAAATCCTCCTGCAATGTCCCAAGGAGCGAGATTAAAGCTTATATAAGCATCTAATCGACCGCAAGCGACATACGCCATCTCCAATGCTGCTACGCCGTAGGAACGGACTCCTCGTGAAGATTCCACGAGTTTTTCTAATCGTCTATCTTTAAGCATCCAACCTGCGTTAAAACTTAATATTGCTTCGTTAAGAGAATTTCTTGCTAACTTTGGTAATCGTTGCCCATTTACCATTGCTCCCTGTCCTTTTATTGAAGAAAATAATTCATCGCCCATCACATCAAAAACGATACCAATAATCGGCTCTCCCTCAAGATAAATACCGATGGAAATAGCAAAATTACTTTCTTGATGAACAAAATTTACTGTTCCATCAATTGGGTCCAATATCCACACAATCCCTTCAAGATCATTAATTAATTCAAATGATCCCTCTTCTCCCATCAGTCTGTGCGTTGGATAAGTTTCAGCAACTTTATCAAGAAAAAACTTTTCGACGTTTTTATCCACATCTGTCACTAAATCGTGTTGATGCGCCTTTGTAGAAATGGAAAAGGAACTTTCCATCATTTTTTTTATGTATTGACCAGCTTCACGAGTCCATTCTTCTGCCTGACCTTTTATTTGTTCGAAGTTAAGTTCTTGAGAATTTAGCATTTTGTCATCTCCTCAGTTCAGCGATAAACGTAATCTAAGATATACCATAAATACGTACTCGCCTGCAAATATGACCAATTGAATAATTAGTAATTATATTTTGGCTGTTTTCTAGAAAATTGTTTCTAAAAAAAAATGTCCTAACATGAATCAGTTAAATGGACCACTTTCCACTTGGTCTCAGTCTCGAGAAACCATCCCTTAAAAATCTTCAGTCGTAGCTTTTCCCTAAGTCGCCGCCTTTCACACCTTCGAGAAATATCATTCTATACGAATACAGCTACTATTTTTTACATCCTAAAGAAAATATATATTTAAAATCGTTTAAAAACTATTAAAAGCAAAAAAAGTGAACCCTATGGCAAAGGTTCACTAAAATAATTTATGCTTCTAATCGAAGCCACTCGCTTCTTAATATATCTAGTTTTGCTTTGCAGTCCATAATTTGTTCTTGTTCATTGGCTTCAATTGCATCGAATAAGGTTTGAAGTTCGTAGTCAATCTCCAGTTTTAAGACTGGGATACGCTTCTCTCCATCTCTTCTTTTCAGTGTTTGAATAACTTTCTCCATTAATCGCACCCCTCTTCTTTGGTTTCAAACAAATTTTCCTGAGCTGACCAACAAACTTCTTTGTGTTTAAATTAATGTTAACACTACATTATGATATTTATCGGAATTTTGCAACTATTTTGTGTTGGTAATTTTATAATTCCACAATTCTCATATTTTCAAACCTAATTGAGAAAATAAATTCATATTTCTTTTTTTAATATAAATGGTTTGATAAAATAGGAAAGAGAACAGAAGGGAGTGCGTACACGTATGAGTTTTACAGGTTTCACTTCAAAGGATTTTGATGTATTTGACGTTGATGGATTAGATGAGCGAATGGAGGTTTTAAAAAAAACTGTTCGTCCTAAGTTAGAATCTTTAGGAGAACATTTCTCTAATTATTTATCAGAAAAAACAGGGGAAGAGATGTATTATCATGTCGCAAAACACGCTCGTCGCAAAGTAAACCCTCCGGATGATACTTGGGTGGCATTTGCAAACAGTAAACGCGGATATAAAAAATTACCCCATTTTCAAATCGGTCTTTGGGGAAGTCATGTTTTCGTATGGTTTGCTGTTATTTATGAATCACCAGTGAAAGAAGATTTAGGACAAGTCTTTTTGGAACAAATCGACGATATTCAAAAACAAGTACCACCTTCTTTTTATTGGTCTGTCGATCATACTAAACCAGAATCAATTCCACATAATAATATTTCTAAAGAAAAGTTAGAAGAAATGTTTCAACGATTATCTTCTATTAAAAAGGCAGAATTACTTTGTGGAATACGTTTAGAACCAGAAGATGAAGCTGTAAAAAATGGAGATATATTTGTTAAAAAAGTGGAACAAGCTTTTGATACGTTAATGCCAATGTATCGTTCTTCCATGAACATATATGAACAAAAAGTGTAACGGAAAACGTATTTTTAATATTAAAATAAAGAAGTAGCACCTATAAAAAAGGCGCTACTTCTTTTGTTACATTTTAATAATTATTCCAGTATCAGATTCTCTCGCTTTTTTAACGACATGATAAGGAGATTGATCTGTTTGACTTTGATAATCTTTAAAATGCTGTTTTTCTTCTGATTTGGAAGGTACCACTTTTTTAAATTTTTGATAGATTGACAGTAATTTATCTCGGTCTACCCCTTTTCCATAAGTTTGATCAATTGCTTCATAAAAATGAACAACATCAATAATCTCATCTTTCGACCAGTCAATCGACATTGGAATCGTAACATCATTTTTCATTTTTAGTTAACCCCCTTACACTATAATTTCTTTCTTTGGTCGCCCCTTTCTGTTATACTACATTTTGTTTATTATGTGAAATCAACATGAAACAAATATCGTTAATTTATTATTTGAGGTGAATGTATTGTCATATAAAGAACGCCAAATGAGAACCCCGTTATTTAACGGGCTGCTTAAACATACTCAATCATCCCCTGTTCAATTTCATATCCCAGGACATAAACATGGAGAAGGTATGGATCCTGAGTTCAAACAATTCATAGGCCCTAACGCTTTATCCATTGACTTAATCAATATTGCTCCTCTCGATGATTTACATCATCCACATGGAATGATTAAAGAAGCGCAAGATTTAGCGGCAGAAGCATTTGGTGCTGACCACACATTTTTTTCTGTTCAAGGAACTAGTGGAGCGATCATGACAATGATTATGTCTGTGTGTGGACCTGGTGAAAAGATTCTTGTTCCGAGAAACGTTCATAAATCAATTATGTCTGCGATTATTTTTGCAGGTGCAACACCTATTTTTATCCATCCAGAGTTAGATGAAGAATTAGGTATTTCACATGGAATCACTACAGATTCTGTAGAGAGAGCGTTGAGAACACACCCAGACGCAAAAGGTCTAGTCGTTATCAATCCTACTTACTTCGGTATTTCAGCTAACTTGGAAGATATCGTGCGCATCTCACATTCCTATGATATACCTGTGCTCGTTGATGAGGCACACGGTGTTCATATACATTTTAACGAAAATTTACCCCCTTCAGCCATGCAAGCTGGTGCTGATATGGCTGCTACAAGCGTGCATAAGCTCGGTGGATCATTAACACAAAGTTCTGTCCTAAATTTACAAGGTGATCGTGTTTCTTATTTAAGGGTCCAAAGCATCATTAGTATGTTAACGACTACATCTACATCATACATCTTATTAGCTTCTCTTGATACCGCCAGACGTCATTTAGCCATGGAAGGTCATGATCAACTCGAAGACGTCATAAAGCTTGCTGATGATACGAGAAAGAAAATAAACAGCATTCCAGGAATTACATGTCCCGGTAAGGAAATACTAGATGAGAAAGCTATATTTGATTTAGATCCAACGAAATTAATTATCTCGATAAAAGAACTGAATATTTCTGGTTATGAAGTAGAAAAATGGCTAAGAAACCATGCAAATATTGAGGTAGAACTGTCTGATTTATACAATATTCTCTGCATAGTAACTATGGGTGATTCGAGAGAGACGATGGATAAGCTAATTAAAGGGTTATCCGATTTATCTGAAGTGTTTTATTATTTACGAGAGGAACAGTTATCAACGATTCGTGTACAAGTTCCAAACATTCCCATTTTAGCAATGTCTCCTAGAGAAGCTTTCTATGCTGAGACGGAAGTGATTAAACTTGACCAATCAGCTGGAAGAATCAGCGCAGAGTTTATTATGATTTATCCTCCAGGAATCCCTATCTTTATTCCTGGTGAAATCATTGAGCAAGAAAACTTAGATTATATTTTTAAAAACATGGCAGCAGGTCTTCCTGTTCAAGGTCCAGAAGATCATACTCTAACTCGTATTCGAGTTATTCGAGAAAGAAAAGCCATCATTTAACTTTGTTTTTTTAAAGTAGCTTCCATCAACAATCACTATCACAAATAAAAAAGCGCTACTCCATAGAGAAAATCATGGGTTAGCGCTTTTTTATAGGTTTCTCGCATGACGGCAAGCATTCTTCGACTTTTTGTGTACCTGTAATCAATATGTCGATCTTCTATGTCTTATCTAAGGTGAAATCCATTTTAATATTGGTTCTCTAACATCGTTGTTGGTAATGCTGATTTAAAAAACTCTGACAAAGCATCTGCATCTTTGTCAATTTTTACATTGAATAACTTCCTTAAATAATCTGTGTCATCCAAATCTTCTCTACTCAATAAAAGAGACCTTCCCGACTGCATACATGTAATAAGCGGCTTCCCAAAAAACAAGTTCGTGTAAACGATCCCGAAATCATACCTTGAATGTTCCGTTGTTATTCCAATAAACTGCACATTCACACGTTCTGTCTCATCATAAAGTCTCTCATACAGCTCCATCAGCATAACCTCCTTTCGATCATTAGTTAATTATACAAAAATTCTGTCAATTTAGCAAGCTCTAATTAGAGCTTGCTAGAATGCTGATCTTTTTGTCTCAATAAAATGAACAAGCTCTTCTGCAAAAATCATGTCTTGTTTCGTAAACTGATAATCACTATCTATAAGACGTAAACTAATGATATAAACAAGCGATTTATTTTCATATACAGGTAAGAATAACACTTGATTTTGCTCTTTCCTTACATAACTAATGGAGCGTAAGCGATTAGCAAAAAGAAATCCTAATCCAAACTGTTCTTGTTCTTTGGTTAACCCTCTGATACCTAAAGCGTACTTCAAAGTATATTTCCCATGAAGATAAGAGTGTATTGTTAACGATACTTTCTTTTTACTGATTGCATGTATAGTTTTTAGCACTCGAACGATAAAGTCATCCCTATTTTCGGCATAATCGTAAGCCAATCCTACCTCTAATCTAAGCTCATCAAGAAAATCAGATTTTTTCATTTCTACACCACCATATCTAAGATGTCTCTGCCCTTTTTTACTTATTTGAGTCATTCTATCATATATTTTAAGAAAAAAATGTCGTGTTTTGTCTAATCCATTAAATTTTCATCAATCTGTTAAAATGACAATGCTCTCGTTCATAAAATATCCAAAATCTGCTTTCTATCTAATCAAATGAGGATGATTGCCTTTATTAGATGCCGCAATACACCAAATAAACGCAGAAAAAATAACTTCTGCGTTTACTCAAGGATCGACATATAGCATTACTTCTACAATAACTGGTTAAGACCTTTTGTTATTACTTTATAACATACAAAATTACTTAATCAAATTAGGATCGACGATTTCATAGCCTTTTTCCCGCAGTCCTTCAACAATTCCCTCAAGTGCATCTTTTGTAAATTCTCTATCATGCATTAAAAGATTCGCACCATTTCCTAAAGCTGGCGCCTCAACCATGATTTCTTCTAATGCTTCTTTTTCCATATAACCGGCTTCCCAATCATATCCATAACTCCAGTTCATCCATTGCATGCCTTCATCTTCCATAAGCTCCTTCGAATAGTCTGTATTGACACCAAACGGGGCTCGAAAAAATCGTGGCCTCTCTCCTATAATTTCTTCTATAAGATCGTTTAAATGAACAATTTCTTCATATTGCTCTTCTTCACTTATGTTTGAAAGATTTGGATGTGTCATCGTATGATTCCCAATTTCAAAACCTAGCTCATGAATTTCTTTCAACTGCTCTTGTCCTTCTTCTGACTGAATAAAGTGACCATTAACAAAAAAGATAGCACCCGCATCTAAGTCTTTTAAAATTTGCGCCATTTCTGGGCCATAATTATCAGGTGCATCATCAATCGTCAGAAGAACAATCTCTTCATCTGCATCATCAATTGGTCTAATTGCAATATTGCTATCGATCTCATAAAGAGGTTCTTGATCTTCTAATGCTGTCTCCTCATTTTCCATGTTGCTATTTTCATTATTCTCATTAATAGATTCGTTGTTTTGATTTTCTTGATTGTTATCATTAGTCTCGTTTATGTCCTCATTTAGATTTTCATTAGAGTTTAAATTGTTCTCTTCATTCTCATCTGTTAATTCTTCGTTCATCTCTGGTTCATTTCCATTTTCAATAGTGTTATCCTCGTCGTTACCACACCCACTTAAAAAAATGGTTAACGCTAAAGGTACACTGAAGTATTTTGCTATTCTCATGCCTATCCCTCTTTCACTGATCAATTTATTCACCTTCAAACTTTACCATATATGAGGAAAAATTTATATCATTCTTCTAGCCCACTTGTTGATTAAAAATCAGACTAAAGACCTTATATTTTTTATTGGTCTCCATATTTAGTATGATAGTTACCTATCTTTCTTAACAAATATCGTGTATTTACGACATTTTTCGGGGATTATATACATGTTCTCCTATAGAATACTTGACCTTATGATATTTTTAGGTAAAATAAACAATGTTGCTCATTTTTGTTCGGCGTATTACTGACGAGTAGTTAACCATCTAATTTTGTAATTTTTAACGCATTTTATTTTCTACTACTTAATCTGGGATGAGAATACCCAACGCCTAATTATAAAAATTATAATTTATTTCCATTCGAAAGGTGGATGATCATGTGAAAAAACTCACGCCTGTTTTTATGATTTCATTAGTCATTGCATTAGCTTTTATTATTTGGGGAGTGATCGCTCCCAATAATTTAGAATCTGTCACTGGATCCATTCAAGGCCTTATTACAGATCAGTTTGGTTGGTTCTATCTGTTAGCTGCAACTGGATTTTTGTCATTCGCGATATACCTTATTTTTAGTCCATTAGGACGTATTAAATTAGGGGAAGATGACGAAGAGCCTGAATATAACTACTTAACGTGGTTTTCTTTCTTATTTACAGCTGGAATGGGAATTGGTTTAGTTTTCTGGGGTGTTGCTGAACCAATGTATCATTTTTTCGATCCTTCTCCTGCAGCAAATGTTGAAGGTGGGTCTATAGAGGCTGCTGGAGCTGCCTTAAGATATTCCTTCTTTCACTGGGGACTTCATCCATGGGCTATTTATTCTGTTGTAGCTCTGACGTTAGCTTATTTTAAATTTAGAAAAGGTTCTCCTGGTGTCGTTAGCGCCGCATTTGAACCATTACTTGGTGATAGAGTAAACGGTGGAGTCGGAACAGCAATCAACGTCATCGTTGTGTTCGCAACCATTTTTGGTGTAGCGACTTCCCTTGGTTTTGGTACTGCGCAAATCGGAGGCGGCTTATCTGACGTTTTCGGTGTAGCAAATACACCAACGCTACAAATCATTATCATTTTAGTCGTTACCGTTTTGTATATGATTTCTTCTCAAACAGGACTAAACGTTGGGATTCGAATTTTAAGTAAAGTGAATATATACCTAGCAGTTATTTTAATGTTATTTTTACTATTTTCCGGTCCAACAAACTTTATTATGAACTCATTTACACAAACGTTTGGAAGTTACGCTCAAAACTTAGTATCTATGAGTTTTCAGCTTGATACTTTCAATTTAGAGTCAAATTGGGTTGAAGATTGGACAATCTTTTATTGGGCTTGGTGGCTTGCATGGGCGCCATTTGTAGGTACATTTATTGCGCGTGTTTCAAGGGGACGAACAATCCGCGAATTTATCATCGGTGTCATTGCCGTACCAACAATATTTGGAGCTTTATGGTTTTCCGTATTCGGTGGTACCGCAATTAATTTACAATATATTCAGAATGTCGATGTTATTGGCGTCATGGATTCAGAAGGGATGGAAACAGCCTTATTCTTTGTTTTACAGCAATTTAATTTCGGTTGGATCATGTCGATCATTGCGATTCTTTTGATTGCATCATTCTTCATCACATCAGCAGACTCCGCTACATTCGTTTTAGGAATGCAAACGACAAATGGCAGTCTTAACCCTCCAAATAACGTTAAGTTTATCTGGGGGATCATACAATCCGCTACAGCGGCAGTTCTTCTCTGGTCAGGTGGATTAGAAGCACTGCAAACAGCAGCGATCATCGCTGCATTTCCATTTGTGATCATTATGATTTTCATGATTATTAGTCTAATGATATCTCTTAAAAAAGAAAAAATACCGCCAAGAAAATAATATAACAAAAACTCCTCCATAAATTTTATATGGAGGAGTTTTTATTTGCCTTTTAATTAACCAATTATTATTACCACTCTTATTACAGACTAGTTCCTGTTTGCTTATCTAACTTTTTTGATAACCTCTGATAATATTTTCATAAATTTGTTAAATTGTGAAACTTTTCTGTCTTTCCCTTCGTCTAATAGTAATAGAGAGGTTAAATCATTATCCCTCGAAAGTTATCATTTTTTTCAACTTTGTATTATTACATAAACCTTTCCATCTTTCACAGTAGTTATCAATTAGGTAACAGTTTGATTACGAGTCTCTTTTAATCATGAAGTGATGGTACGATAAGATTATTGATATGAATTAGAGAAGATTTTGGTCATAGAAGGGAGTGAGCATGAATGAATCGTATATGTATTCTTATATTTATGTCTTCATGCCTCTATTTAACAAGTTGTGACTCACAAGCAATCATAGGTAGTTATCCATTTTTAGAGGAAAGTGAGAGCGAAAAATCCATCGTTACAATTCTGTTTTCGGACGAGCATAATCATAGACAAGAACATAATTATTACGATGCTTTAATTGAAGCGCAGCAAACCCATCCAAATAAGCTTTCCAATGTAAATATTGTATCCGCATCAGAAACAGAACTTATAGATTATTATGAAGTAGAGGATTTTCCAACATTACTTTTGGTAGAAGACTTAGATGTCAAACTCCGTATTGAAGGAGTTCAAGATCTTTCTTTTATTTCTAGTAAGTTAGAAATTGCTTTAGAGGAGAAGTTTGACGCTGCTTCATAGCTAAGGTTTATTAAGAAAACCTTGCTTATTGCCAAGTCCTGACGAAAGCCTTCGTATTTTTTCCTTTAGTTTATTGACAGAGTTAGACTTTCTTCATTATAAAAAGAAACCCTTTTTTGTACTTTATATACTATTCTAACTTAAAAAGACTGTTGAGATTTTTCTCAACAGTCTTTTATAATTTAGAGTCGAAGTTGCTGTTTGTAACCTATTTTCTATATGCAAAGCTTCAACCCTCTTTTTTACACTGAAATACTTGTTTTTTTCGTTTATTCAACCTCAATCTAATATACTATACTCCCTGCCATAAGTAACTGAAAGTCACTATCTATCTCGCTCACTGCCTTTCACCGTCGACGCTCTCTCGCTTCGGTCACTATACGCACCTTTTACTTCCCGATAACGCGACTGGGAGCTGCTGAAAGTCGCTATCTATCTCGCTTACTTCCTTTCATCGTCGATCCTCTCTCGCTTCGGTCACTATAACTACCCTTTACTTCCCGAAAACGAGGCTACATGCAACTAAAAGGCCTATACAACTCGCTCACTGCCTTTCACCGTCGATCCTCTCTCGCTTCGGTCACTATAACTACCCTTTACTTCCCGAAAACGCGGCTACATGCAACTAAAAGGCACTTTGCAACTCGCTTACTTCCTATCATCAACGTGCATCTCCCAAAAGCCAGCAACATGATCCTATATGATTTTCTTAATCACACCACCATTTTTACCCACTTATGACACCTCTCCTACGATCATCATAACCAATCTTATCTACAACTCAAAAATCTATATTTTTCCAAAATTACATAAAAAACTCGTAACAGCGTGCTGTTACGAGTTTAGTCCATTATTTTACAACATGTATTGGCATGCCTAGCGCAAGTTCAGCTGTTTCCATTGTAATTTCACCTAATGATGGGTGAGCATGGATTGTTAAAGCAAGATCTTCTGCAGTCATACCAGCTTCAATCGCTACACAAGCTTCAGAAATCATATCAGAAGCATTATGTCCTGCGATTTGAACACCTAAGACTAGTCCATCTTCTTTGCGTGTAATCATTTTCAAGAATCCTTCAGACTCATTTAATGACAATGCACGTCCATTAGCTTGGAATGGGAACTTGGATGCAACATAATCCAAACCTTCCTCTTTCGCTTGCTTCTCGTTAAGACCAACACTTGCTAGTTCAGGACCTGAAAATACTACTTCAGGAATTGCTGTGTAGTCAATTTCTGATGCTTCTCCTGAAATAGCTTCCGCTGCTACTTTGGCTTCATAAGAAGCTTTATGAGCAAGGGCAGGACCTGCTACGATGTCTCCAATAGCATAAATATTACCTGCTGATGTACGACACTGTTTATCAATCTTAACAAGCCCTTTATCATCAAGCTCAATACCAGCTTGTTCTAAACCTAACTCATCTGTGTTTGGTCGACGTCCAACAGTGACGAGAAGAACATTTCCTTCAAATTCTTCTTCTTTTCCTTTTACTTCGGCTTTAACTTTCACACCATTTTTTGTTTCTTCCATTTCTTGTGCAAAAGCTTCTGTTTTAATCGTTACACCCGCTTTTTTCAAGCGTTTAGAAACAAGCTGACTCATTTGTTTTTCAAATCCAGGAAGGATCGTTTTCGTACCTTCTAGTATCGTAACTTCTGAACCTAAATTCGCATAAGCCGAACCTAATTCAACACCGATGTAACCTCCACCGATCACAACCATTTTTTCGGGTACTTCTTTAAGAGAAAGTGCCCCTGTAGATGACATTACTTTGTCACTCCATTTGAATTTAGGCAATTCAATTGGGGAAGATCCAGTTGCTACGATACAGTTATCAAATTTATACGTTTGTGACGTTTTTTCATCCATGATTTTTACAGTAGAATCATCAACGAAATACGCTTCTCCTTTAACGATATTTACTTCGTTACCTTTGAGAAGTCCTTCCACACCACCCGTTAACTTATCTACAACCGATGCTTTCCATTCTTGAACTTTAGAAAAATCAAGTTTAACTTCTCCGACAGAAATACCAATATCTTCGGAATTTCCAGCATTATGATAACGATGACCTGCTTCAATTAACGCTTTTGATGGGATACACCCTACGTTTAAACAAACGCCTCCCATATTTTCTTTTTCAACAATTGTTACTTTTTGTCCTAGTTGTGCTGCTCTAATTGCAGCAACATACCCTCCTGGACCTGAACCAATAACTAACGTACCTACTTCTTCTGGAAAATCTCCTACTACCATTATTTATCCCTCCATTACGAGTAATTGCGGATCGTTCAATAGACGTTTAATATGATTTAGCGCATGCTGAGCCGTTGCACCATCAATGATACGATGATCAAAGCTTAATGACAAGGCTAATACTGGAGCTACAACCACTTCTCCATCTTTTACAACTGCTTTTTCTGCAATACGACCAAGACCTAAAATCGCAACTTCTGGATGGTTTATAACTGGTGTAAACCATTGTCCTCCTGCTGAACCAATATTTGTAATTGTTGTGGAAGCACCTTTCATCTCGTCCGACGAAAGAGAACCTTCACGTGCTTTTGTTGCCAACTGATTAATTTCGTCAGAAATACTGAAAATTGATTTACGGTCTGTATCTTTAACAACAGGAACCATCAATCCTTTTTCCGTATCAGCTGCAATTCCGATGTTATAGTAGTGTTTATGAACAATCTCTTCTGTTGAATCATCAAGAGAAGTATTTAAAATTGGATATTCACGAATAGCAGATGTTAAAGCTTTAACAACGTAAGGTAAGAAAGTAAGTTTCACACCTTTTTCTTCTGCAACTGGCTTAAATTGTTTTCTGTGAGCAACAAGGTCAGTCACTTCAATTTCATCCATTAACGTCACGTGAGGAGCTGTATGTTTAGAGTTAACCATTGCTTTAGAGATTGCTTTACGGATACCTGACATTTTTTCACGTGTTTCTAATTCTTCATTTGCAGGTTTATAAGCAGCAACAGATTTTTTCTCTTGTTTTGGTGCTGCTTCTTCTGGTGAATCAGCATCCGTTTGAGTAGAATCTCCCGCTTGACTATCACCTGAAAGGTAAGCATCCACGTCTTCTTTTAATACTCGACCGTTTTTGCCTGTGCCTTTTACTTTGCGAATGTTTACATCTTTTTCTCGTGAATATTTTCTTACAGACGGCATTGCTATGACACGACTGCTTTCATCCACTTCTTCTTCAGCTGCAGGCTCGCCTGATTTAGATTCCTCTTTTGTCGAAGATTCTTCTGCTTTTTCTTCTGTTTCTTCTTCCTCTTCATCGCTTCCGTGAGCTTCAGCAGGTTGTTCAGCATCCGTCTCAAACGAAATGATTACTGTTCCAACTTCTGTTACGACGCCTTCTTCAACGTGTAGTTTTTCGACTTTACCATCAACAGGAGAAGGAATTTCTACTACTGCTTTGTCGTTTTGAACTTCACATAAAACGTCATCTTCTTTTACTTCGTCGCCTTCTTTCACTTCCCACTTAACGATTTCACCTTCGTGAATTCCTTCACCTATATCAGGAAGTTTAAACTCATATGCCATGTTAAATGCCTCCAATTCTATATATCTTGTTTAAAAGAGGATCAAGGAGTAATGATAATGTCATTCTCCTTGATCTCTCATTTGTCTATGATTAAAATTCAATTACTTGTTTTGCCTTCGCAACAACATCTTTGTGATTTGGAAGCCATACATCTTCAGCAGATGCAAATGGGAAAACCGTATCAGGTGCTGTTACTCGAAGTACTGGTGCTTCTAAGCTAAGAATCGCACGCTCATTAATTTCGGCAACAACGCTAGCAGCAATCCCTGCTTGCTTTTGAGCTTCTTGAACTACGATCGCACGATTCGTTTTTTCTACCGACTGAATAATTGTTTCAATGTCTATAGGACTTACAGTACGTAAATCAATAACTTCAGCAGAAATGCCATCTTTCTCCAATGCCTCTGCTGCTTTTAAAGAAGCATGAACCATCGCACCATAAGTAACAATTGTAATATCCGAACCTTCGCGCTTCACTTCTGCTTTACCTAACGGCAATGTGTACTCTTCTTCCGGTACTTCTTCACGGAAAGATCGATACAATTTCATGTGTTCTAAAAATACAACTGGGTCATTATCACGAATAGCAGAAATTAAAAGTCCTTTTGCATCATAAGGTGAAGATGGGATAACAACTTTCAATCCTGGTGATTGTGCCATTAATCCTTCTAAACTATCTGCATGTAATTCAGGCGTTTTAACCCCTCCACCAAAAGGAGAACGAATCGTTACAGGAGCGTTGTAAACACCACCTGAGCGATAACGAATACGAGCCATCTGTGCAGCAATCGCATCAAATGTTTCAAAAACGAAACCAAAGAATTGAATTTCCATTACAGAGCGAAATCCAGTCACACTTAATCCGGAAGCTAAACCTCCAATTCCAGATTCAGCTAATGGCGTATCAAATACTCGATCTTCACCAAATTCTTTTTGTAATCCCTCTGTCGCACGGAACACACCGCCATTTTGGCCAACATCTTCCCCGAATACAAGAACTTTTTCATCATTTTTTAGTTCGTTTCGCATTGCATCTGTTATTGCTTGAATCATTGTCATTTGCGCCATAGCTTACTTC
This sequence comes from Salipaludibacillus daqingensis, assembly GCF_029891575.1. GTDB lineage: Bacteria > Bacillota > Bacilli > Bacillales > Salisediminibacteriaceae > Salipaludibacillus > Salipaludibacillus daqingensis. Next base: position 339,847 of record NZ_JARZHF010000002.1, read on the forward strand.
GACTCCTTTTCTTTATAATATTCCAATTGCTCCTTCAAGTTGGCAGGTAGGTCTTCGCCCATGTTTCCAATAAGGTCTGTTACTTTTTGTTTAGGAGCTCCATCCGCTTTTTTGATAGCGGCTTTAATATCTTCTTTTGCTTGTTCTACAATCTTTTCTTCTTCTTCTTCCGTCCAAAGATCTTTGCTTTCTAGGAACTTTCGGAATCGAACGAGTGGATCTTTCTTCTCCCATGCATCATCTTCATCAGAAGTTCGGTATCTCGTAGGGTCATCTCCAGCCATTGTATGAGGACCGTAACGATAAGTAAGTGTTTCTATTAATGTAGGTCCATTGTCTTCAAGACCGCGCTTTCGAGCTTCTTTTGTTGCTGCGTAAACAGCTAAAATATCCATTCCGTCTACTTGTACTCCATGAATACCAGCGGCTACAGCTTTCTGAGCAATTGTTCTTGCTGCAGATTGCTTTTCTACAGGAACAGAGATAGCAAAACGGTTGTTTTGCACAACAAAAATAGCTGGCGAATTAAATGCTCCAGCAAAGTTCATTCCTTCATAGAAATCACCTTGAGAAGCGCCACCGTCACCAGTATAAGTAATTGCTACAGCGTCTTCTTTATTCTTTTTAAGTCCCATAGCTACTCCAGCTGTTTGTGTAATTTGTGCACCGATAATAATTTGTGGCATCATAACACGAACACCTTCTGGCATTTGTCCACCCATGAAGTGTCCTCGCGACCATAAGAAAGCTTGATCAAGCGGTACTCCATGATAATGAATTTGAGGGATATCACGATATCCAGGTAGAATCCAGTCTTGTGTTTCAAGCGCAAATTGAGAACCGATCATTGAGGCCTCTTGACCTGCTACAGGAGCATAGAATCCAAGTCTACCTTGTCGATTTAATGAGATAGCTCTTTGATCCCAAATGCGTGTATAAACCATCCGCGTCATTAATTCTTTCATCTCTTCGTCAGATAACTCAGGCATCGCTTCTTCGTTGACGATTTTCCCTTCTTCATCGAGAATTTGGAACGTTTGGAACTGATCTTCAATTTGTTGCAATTCTTTAGTCTTTTCCATGAATCTGTTCACCTCATCCTTTCGTATCAGCCAAGTCAATATTTTTACTCATCATCGTCTAAATCACTATTAATTAAAGTACCCAAATTGAGCATTATACATGTGATTCGACACGTTCGTTTCATACCACAGTGATTGTATTCCCTTTTGTTATAAAAATAATCATATCACATTTCAGTCTCGCACTGTAGTAGTTTATTTTTATTTAAAGTGATACACCTCACTGTTTACGATTCTTAGTTTACACGAATCACTTATCGTTCGTCAACGCTTTTGCTCTTGTTTTAATAGTTTTCTCATCCATCTATGTTGTTAATTAATTCACAAACTTACAGCAAACTGTTACATGATGTTTTTCACACTGTTATATTTTATAGATGTATATATTCGTTTGCAACGTGAACCTTAGATCAATGATCTGTATCGACAAAAAAGGAAAGAAAGACATTTTGTCTCCTTTCCTTTACACTTTTAGATTATTCAAAAACGACATTTAATTCTGCTGTTTCATAGAAATTAATTTTTGCGTCATTATAATCATTTGTTAATTGATTAAATTGTTGATTTAATTCTGTGATTCGGTTATATCCTTCATTTACTTTTTCATGTTGCTCTTGAAGAACTTCTACTTCAATTTCTTCGTCTTTCGCCATTTCATAAAGAAGAATATCTTCATCAATGGACTGCATATATTCCTCGTACAAGTCTTGATAAACACTATATCTTTCATTCATTGTGTCTACCACTTTCGTTGCAGCTTCTTGAACATCTTCTTCATCAATATCGTCTATTTGTTGCTCTGCTTCTTGAAAAATGGAGTAGGAGTCTTCAATTAGTTCTTTTTCTTCTTCCATGATTTCTCTTCTTTCCTCAGCTGAGTCAATTGCTTCATCAGCTAGAGGTTCAATTTCTTCGACAGAAGAAAGAGTGAGCATCTCCTCATATAAATCAACTTCTTTTTGTTCCGCATTTGTTAACGGTTCTTGCTTCTCTTCTACTTCTTTTTCTATTTGAACGGATTCTTCTAAATGATCATACATTATTTCAGCTGGCTGTTCTCCGAAACATGCTGTAGAAATGATCATCGTAGTTGCAAATAGAACAAACAGATTTAACTTTTTCAAAAAAGCCCCTCCTAATAATTCACTCACAAAAATATCATACATTTAACAAATTACCTTATTTTATAAGTTATTACAAGTTATTTATAAGTTCTTGAATAAAATTTTCTTCTTGAAAATTTCAAATAAATAGGTATTTATCCATTCCATCTTTAACATCTTGCATAGCATAATATTACGCCGCACAGTTGAGGCGTGCGAATGATAAAAAGGAGGCATTATTATGTATGGATACGACGCTGGACATTGCCACGACCCCTGCGGTTACGGTTACGGATACCCTTCTCAAGTAGCAGGTGTTGCAACTCCTCATCACGGAGCAGGGAAAGGATTTGCATTAATTGTGGTACTTTTCATCCTACTCATTATTGTAGGTGCATCAAAATACCACTGCTAATCCTCGCCTAAAAAATAAGAGGGAGTGAATCCATTGTGATTCACTCCCTCTTTTCTTTCTTCAAAAAACTGTTTAGAATAAATAAAGGTAAACAATTATCTTTGTTTAAAAATTATGAGTATAATTGTTAACAATATGAGAGGAGATAAATCATGCTTACAATGAATGATGTTATCCGCGAAGGTCACCCAACCTTACGTAAAAAAGCGAAAGAAGTAGACATCCCTCCAACGAAAGAGGATCATCAACTTCTTAAAAAGATGATGGAGTTCCTTGTACATAGCCAAGATCCTGAATTGGCAGAGAAATACGAACTTCGCCCAGGAGTTGGACTCGCAGCTCCGCAAATCGATGTCAGTAAAAGAATGCTTGTCATTCGAACGACTGATCACCGAGACGAGTTAGTAGAATTAGCACTTTTAAATCCGAAGATTGTTAGTCACTCAGCAGAGACTACGCATTTAGAAGGGGGCGAAGGTTGTTTATCTGTTGACCGAGAAGTAACTGGCATTGTGCCACGATATGCCAGAATCAAAATAGAAGCATATGATCTTGATGGAAAGAAAGTCACAAAACGTCTTCGCGGATTTTTAGCAATTGTGTTCCAACACGAAATGGATCACTTAAATGGAATTATGTTTTATGACCGGATCGACGAAGACGATCCCTTTAAAAAACAACTTCCTCCTCATGAAGTAATTAAACGCAATGAACAAAACGAACCCTTCTCCTAGTTATGGAGTAGGGTTATTTATTGTTTTTAGTTTTAAATCACTATACTATTATTGTTCCATATTGAAATTTTTCTATTATCCACTTCTTTTCGTTCTAAATAAGAGGCTTGAATTAAAAGGAAGGAAGGTTTAAAATATTGAAAAGGTGGAGAGAACGAATATTAATAAGTAAGAGATTTTACTTCCTAAAAATTTATATGTATAATTCACTTATCCTTCTTTCTAGAAATGAAGCTGAAAGAAGGATTTCAGTTTGTACAATTACTTATTATTATCATTAGTGATTAGCCGCTTTCAAGGCTTAATACATAGGATCAATGTCTTTAGGTTCAACTGTCGGATACCAAAAAGAGTCCTATATAAAATTAAAATTTATATAAAAGGAGAGGTTCACATGATTTTTAAAGTATTTTATCAAGAAACATTAACAGAAACCCCTGTAAGAGAACGTACAAAGTCTTTGTATATTGACGCAAAAACAGAAGAGGAAGTTCGAAAAAAATTATCAGACCGTCGATATAACATTGAATTCGTGACCCCATTGTCTGAAGAGGCATTAGCTTACGAAGAAGAAAACAACGAAGATTTCCGATTGGAGAATGCCTAAACTATGAAAGCAAAAAATCATCAAGTTGCTATATTTGCCCTTGGGGGTCTGGGCGAAATCGGGAAAAATATGTATGCAGTTCAATTTCAAGATGAGATCATCATCATTGACTCAGGTATTAAATTCCCAGAAGATGAACTCCTCGGAATCGACTATGTTATACCTGACTACACCTATCTAGTTAAAAACGCTGATAAAATAAAAGGATTATTTATCACTCATGGTCACGAAGACCATATTGGTGGTGTGCCATATCTGTTAAAAGAAATTAATGTTCCAATTTACGGCGGCAAACTCGCCTTAGCATTAATTAAAAACAAATTGGAAGAACACGGTTTGCTTCGAACGGCTGAGCTTCACGAAGTAAACGAAGATACAATCGTCAAATTTCAAAAAACGTCAGTATCATTTTTCAGAACAACACACAGTATCCCTGATTCTTTCGGTATTGTAGTGAAAACACCATCAGGGAACATTGTTCAAACAGGAGATTTCAAATTTGATTTCACACCTGTAGGTGAGCCTGCAAATTTATCCAAAATGGCAAAAATCGGTGAAGAGGGTGTCCTTTGTCTGTTATCCGACAGCACGAACAGCGAAGTACCTGGTTTCACCATGTCAGAAAGAAAAGTCGGCGAAAGCATCGATTCCATTTTCAGAAAAGTGGATGGAAGAATTATTTTTGCAACGTTTGCATCAAATATTTATCGTTTGCAACAAGCAGTAGAATCTGCAGTCAAATATGATCGTAAGGTTGCTGTATTTGGACGAAGCATGGAATCTGCTATTCGAATTGGTAGAGAGCTTGGTTACATTAAAGCACCTGATAGCACTTTTATAGAGTCATCACAGTTAAATAAAATTCCTGCTGATCAATTATTAATTCTTTGTACAGGCAGTCAAGGTGAGCCAATGGCTGCATTATCTCGTATTGCTCATGGTACTCACCGACAAATTCAAATTTTCCCTGGAGACACAGTTGTTTTCTCATCTTCCCCTATTCCAGGTAACACACTAAGTGTTAGTAAAATCATTAATCAGTTATTCCGCGCTGGTGCCGAAGTTATTCATGGGTCACTTAACGATATTCATACTTCTGGTCATGGTGGACAAGAAGAACAGAAACTTATGCTTCGTCTTATGAAGCCAAAGTATTTCTTACCTATACACGGAGAATATCGCATGCTGAAAATGCATACTCAACATGCTCAAGATTGTGGCGTACCAGAAGAGAATTGCTTTATCATGGATATTGGTGAAGTCCTTGCTTTGGATAAAAACGAAGCTAGCTTAGCTGGCAAAGTTCCTTCTGGATCTATCTATGTAGACGGAAATGGTATTGGTGATATTGGTAATATCGTCTTACGCGATCGTCGTATTTTGTCAGAAGAAGGACTCGTCGTCGTTGTTGTTAGTCTTAATATGAAAGAGTTTAAAGTAGCATCAGGACCTGACATTATTTCTAGAGGTTTTGTTTACATGCGTGAATCTGGCGATTTGATTCATGAAGCACAAAAGAAACTGGCCATTCACTTAAAAGGCTTAATGGAAAACGAAACCACACAATGGTCAGAAATCAAAAATCAAGTTACTGATACACTTGGACCTTTCTTATACGAAAAAACGAAACGTAAACCAATGATTTTACCAATTATCATGGAAGTATAATACAATATGATTGAAACGAAACGAGCAGAGATTACTTCTGCTCGTTTTTTTGTTAAGAATATGCTATATCTTCTATTTAGTGACGATCGCACCTTCGCGGATTACTATCAAGACCTAATTATTGTAATTTTTTTGTAACTTATTCGGTTAATACTCGTCAAAGAAACAAAGAAGAAAGGAGACCTTAATGATGATAAATAGAAAACGAACCTCGTTTTTAATACCTTTTGTATTATTACTATTCGTCTTTTTTCTACCTGCTTGTAGTAACAACGAAGCTAATCATGACGAAGCAAGTGACTATGATATGGCGACTGATAATTCGGATGATGGGTTTGTGGTAACTGAAGAGGAAGAAACTATCTCAGATGAACCTGAAGAGGCAAGCGATATTGAACGAATGGAAACAAAATCGAATGAACAAATGGTCATTTACAATGGCTACATTTCTATAGAGGTAAATGATTTTAATGATGCCCAACATCACATTCAAGATGAAGTCGAAAAAATAAATGGTTTTGTTGTTGAATCAACGGTTTACCAGCGAGGCGAAGATGAAGAACTAGGTGGGAACCTCACAGTGAGGGTGCCGAAAGAGTATTTTCAGTCGTTTTTGAACGATTTAGAAACAACAAGCTCGAAAGTATTAGAAAAATCAACCACTGGAAATGACGTCACAGAAGAATATGTGGACTTGGAGTCATCTCTTCGCTCTAAAGAAACCGTTGAAGAAAGATTACTAACTTTTTTAGAAGAAGCAGAAAGTACAGAAGACCTTTTATCCATTTCAAATGATTTATCAGATGTCCAAGAAGACATTGAACGAATAAAAGGTAGAATCGCATATTTAGAAAATCATGTTGCATTTTCAACCATAACAATAGATATTCAAGAACGAAAAGTAAATGTATCTAGTCTTCAAGATCGTGAAGCACTCAACACTTTTCAACATGCACAAAGTTTATTTATGGATACTGTAAACGTAATCATTTCTGTATTTTCTCATGGACTTGTGTTAATAATCGGCCTTTCCCCTGTGCTCGTTCCTCTAGCTATAATCGGAGTAGGGATCTATTTAATCCAAAAACGACGAAGAAAATCAGATACTAAACAAACGTAATGACAAGCTACTAGCAACCGCAGACCTGTCATTCGATTGCATATTTCCTATCTATCTTTTAAAGCTAAGCTATCCTTAAAATAGAAAGTTACCGATGACCTCCATTCGCTTTTCTGCGGACGATCCGTGAGCTTCCACGGGCTCACTTGGCTCGTTCTTTCGCAGGAAAGAGTGGGTTACTTCACGTGTAACCTTCGAATTACATTCGAAGGACAAGATGTCCATGTACTGGCTTATCTTAGTATGCGACGTTTTGACAATGGATACAGCTCGCAACAAAGAAAACTGACTGAGAAAAAAACAGTTACACTACGATAACAAAGACAAGAAAAAATGCCCTCAAAATCGAGGACAACTTTCTCTCATTCTCTTTCCTTAATCTTCATCGTCGAATAAGTCATTTTCCATTCGAGTAATATCTTTATCTGCACCTATGACAATGATAATGTCACCTCTCATAAGCTCTTCCGTTGCTGCTGGCGATACGTTAATATTTTCATCTCGTTTTATCGCCATAATATTACATCCATATTTTGCACGAACATCTAAATCAATAAGCGTTCGTTTGTGCACTGACTTCCCAGCAACAAGCTCCACAATACTGTATTCATCTGAGAGCTCCAAATAATCCAATACGTTTTTAGAGACAATATTATGAGCAATACGAATTCCCATATCCCTCTCAGGGTGAACGACTTTATGTGCTCCGATTTTATTTAAAACTTTTTCATGATAATCATTTTGTGCTTTAACCGTTATGTGCTTCACTCCTTGCTCTACAAGCATCAACGTTGTTAAAATACTAGATTGAATATTGTCCCCTATCGCCACAATAACATGATCAAAATTACGGATTCCTAAACTTTTAAGTGTGTTCTCATCTGTTGTATCTGCGACAACAGCATGTGTAGCAATCGAAGCAAATTTATTAACTTTATCTTCATCTGTATCGATGGCGAGTACTTCCATCCCTTGCTCACTTAATGCACTGCATATACTCCCACCAAATCTGCCTAAGCCGATGACTGCAAATTGTTTTTTCATCATGATCCCCCGGTCTTATCGATTTACCTTTTCTTCTATCATACATACAAAAACAGACATATTCAATTAGTATTAACCAGCAACGGAATAAATACAAAAATACCGAAATACTCATTTGCTAATTTCATGTGCTTTTCCAAGAATTTATCTCTCTTACTATTATCAAACATTACCGATGAAAAAAACGTTTAGCGGGCTAACCGCTAAACGTTTCCTTTTCATCCGTTGTAACTATTACACTTTAAGTGTTTCTTGTCCTGGCTTCCAGTTTGCTGGACAAAGTCCACCAGTTTGAAGAGCTTGAAGGACACGTAATGTTTCCTCAACATCACGACCAATGTTGTTATGATTCACTACAGAGTACATTAGTTCACCTTCTGGGCTAATAATAAATAGTCCACGAAGCGCAACACCCTCTTCTTCAATTAAAACACCATAATCACGTGATATTTGGTGATTTGTATCCGCTGCAAGAGGATACTCTAATTTTCCAAGACCATTGTCATCGCGGTCTGTATTAATCCATGCAAGGTGAGTATGAATTGTATCTGTAGATACTCCAATAACTTCAGCATCTAAATCTTCAAATTCATCATAACGGTCACTTAGTGACGTAATTTCCGTTGGACATACAAAAGTGAAATCCATAGGATAAAAGAAAAGAACGGTCCACTTTTCTTGCTTCATGTTCTCCTCTAAGCTTACTTTTCCAAATTCTTTATCTGCTAATACAGCATCCATTTCAAATCTTGGTGCTTGTTTTGCTACCATACGCTTATCTGACATGTCCGAATCCCTCCACAATTATTGTTACTTTTCTTACACAACAGTCATTATTATATGATACTCATTTCACTCGGTCAACTAATAATATCAACTCTTACCTTTTAGTCCTATGTTATCCATTTATCCCATTCGTAAACCGATTTGTTTAACCACTTGTCGAATTATGTTAAACTTTCACTAAACATAATTTCATATTTGGAAGGAGACATACATATGCAAACATGGATCGAAGCTATTAATTGGACAGAAATTGGTACAAAAGCATTGACCATCACTCTTCAATTAATCGCAATTTTAATTGTGTTTTTCATTATCCGAGCCATCGGCAGAAAATTTATCTCTAGCAGTTTTACTAAAATGAGCCAACAGAAAAATTTCTCAGAAAGCCGAGCCCGAACGTTGGAAAAGTTAGTTAATAACTTATTCTCATATGTTTTGTTGTTCGTTTTAATTACATTTATAGTTGGTATTTTTGAGTATGATGTCACTGCCCTTATAGCAGGTGCTGGTATTATAGGACTAGCGGTCGGTTTTGGGGCACAAGGTCTCGTAAGTGATATTGTTACTGGCTTTTTCATTTTATTAGAAAAACAAATTGAAGTAGATGAATACGTTACAGTTGCAGGATTAGATGGGATCGTAGAAGAGGTAGGTTTACGAACAACAAAAGTCAGAGGGTTTGATGGTACGGTTCATTTCATACCAAACCGAGAAATTGGTAGTCTCAGTAACCACTCTCGCTCCAATATGAGAGCGTTAGTTGATATGAGTATCAGTTATGGTGACAATATCGACGAAGCAATGCGTGTCCTTCAACTGGCATGTGATCAGGTTGCTCAAGATGATGAAATGATTAAAGATGGTCCTCACGTTGTAGGAGTGCAGAACCTTGGTGATAGTGACGTCGTTATTCGTGTTATCGCTCAAACAACGAATATGGAACAATGGGCTGTTGAGAGAAGATTACGTAAAGCAATGAAAGAAGCACTAGATGCTAATAATATTGAAATTCCATTTCCACATCAAGTTTACATTAATAAAGAAGCTTAATCATACACAAAGCCTGACAGAACTCTGTCAGGCTTTGTACATTATTGTGCCCCTACGGATTGATCCACCCTCTGACAAACTTCTTCAGCCGTTAACCCTTGAGCTGAAACGACGGCAGCATTTGTCGTTGTGTCTTCAATCCCCATTACATTTTCCTGTTGTCCAGATACTACGCAACAGTCACATCCGGATGCATCTTCCTCATTTTCTAATTGAATTACTTCATGGCCATGGGCTAATAATGCCTGTTCCACGTCAGTTAAGGTAGATTCAACACCGACTTTTGCCACTGAGATCGCCTCCTTTTATCATTCCATACTAGTATCACCAGATTGATAAAAGCTATGCAAAAGTAGTAAATATTCATAAAACATGAAAGGGTGCCAACCGTCCAAATAAATTGTCGCACTATCACCGACGAAAATGATATTCCTATTTGAAGAGAGTGGAAACATTGTCCCGATACTTCTTGAAAATGAATTCCTCTTTTGTTCGTGTGGTAAAAAACGCTAAGTCAATGGTCCAGTTCGTTTATTATCTTTATCGACTTTCAATAAAATCCGTCAAGTAATTTACTGCTACAGATAAAGCTTTTTCATCAGCATTTAGTTTATTAGAGTGAAGTCCATGTTCACTATCAACCCCTAACCAAAACATCACGCCTGGAATCTCTTCAAGGAAATAACCAAAGTCTTCTCCAGTCATAGCCTTATCACATCGTTTGAAATCGACGTGAGTGGATGATTCAGCAAACTGAATAAACGACTCTGTTAGCTGCTCATTATTATAAACTTGGCAATAATTTGATCCGTAATCAATGCCGCATTGGCATTGAAAACTTTCTTCTATACCGCGAACCATGCCTTCAATTCTTGCTTTGATCTTTTCCATGGAATCAATGGATAATGTGCGAATCGTCCCCTCTATACGGGCGTGATCAGCAATGATATTTTGTTTTGTACCCGCTTCAATTTTCCCAATCGTCACGACTGCTGAATCAAGCGGCGAGATGTTTCGGGCAACAATCGACTGTAGTTGCGTCACATAATGGCTAGCTGCCACAACCATATCTTCCGTCATATGGGGATACGCGGCATGACCGCCTTTCCCTACAAAATCAATGAAAAGCTCACTCGTATTAGCAAATAGAATACCCGGTTTGGTGGCAATTGTGCCGACCGGGTGCTCAGGAGCAATGTGCAAAGCATACATTTCATCTGGTTTCCAAGACTTAAATTCCTCCGATGCTAGGAGAGGTTCTGCTCCACCAGGTCCTTCTTCTGCTGGTTGAAAAACAAACACAATGTTTTGTTTCGGACGATTTGCTGCAAAATGTTCCACTAGGGCTAAACCAATTGTCATGTGGAAATCATGACCACACGCGTGCATCATTCCTTCATGAGTAGAAGAAAAAGGGAGTGACGTCGCCTCTTCTACAGGAAGACCATCCATATCAGCACGGTATCCAATCGTTCTCAAGGGAGCACTTCCATTCACTTTAACGAGGACACCTGTTTTCCAAGTCTTTACCTCTAAAAAATCTTCGGCACATTTATGAATAACATCAAGAATAAACTGCTGAGTCTTCTCCTCTTTGAAACCAAGCTCTGGAATTTGATGAAGCGCTCGGCGTCGTTCCACCAAGCGCTCCTGTAATTGATTCTTATTCATTAGTTATTTAACTTTCTAAGTTCTTGCTTGATTTCCGTCTTACCTCTTGTCTGATCATCAATTTCTTTAATGACTTTCGCAGGCGTTCCTGCAACAACCGTGTTTGGTGGTACATCTTCGGTAACGATAGCACCTGCCGCTACGACAGATCCTTTCCCAACTGTTACACCTTCTAATACAACAGCATTTGCCCCAACAACAACTCCGTCTTCTACAATAACTGGCTTTGCAGATGGTGGTTCAATCACACCAGCCAATACAGCACCCGCTCCGATATGACAGTTCTTACCTACAGTTGCTCGTCCTCCAAGAACTGCGTTCATATCAATCATTGTCCCTTCACCGACAACAGAGCCAATGTTGATAGAAGCTCCCATCATGATCACGGCAGAATCACCAATACTGACTTGTTCACGAATAAACGCACCTGGCTCAATACGAGCGTGAATATTTTTCATATCTAATAACGGAATTGCTGAATTTCGACGATCATTTTCGACAACAAAGTCTTCTATTTTTGATTCATTCACCTTGATTGCTTCTTGAATATCTTTCCACTCTCCAAAAAGCACACCTGTACTTCCTTGAATAAACGATTTCGTATTAGCACCGAAATCAATGCCCTCAACGTCACCTTTAATATGTACTTTTACTGGTGTTGATTTTTCTGCATTCGAGATAAAACTAATAATTTCATTTGCATCCATTTGTTTCATGAAAAATTCCTCCTTAAATTAGATCACAACTCCTATTTATCATAGTCATTTCAACAAAAAAATGCAATCGTTGTGTTTTCATTTGTTCAAAACCTTTTATGTTTCTGTTATTTTTATCTGACTATCTGATCATCTAGCACTAACCGTTTTACTTCCGCTTCACATCACTCACCTTCCATGACTTAAATTATCCAGTTTCGTATCAATATAATACAGTTATTCGGAAAACAACTGTTTCTCAGTCAGCCACACAAAACTCGGTTCAGCATTTTCTTCCTCTCTCTCAATCATCACTTCTACGTCATTTACAACATAGATCTCTACCCAATAATTGTCTATTTCATTTTCCCCTTTGAGAATGGCTTCATCATGATTGAATCCTTCCAAAGCTTTATCTTCATCACTTGTTAATTCCGCTCCTGAAAATGCCATTGCAACAATGGTATCAGACTCTGGTGCTGTAAAAAATGTCACGTCATCAAAATGATAATATGGGCCACCTCCATAATAGCCTGTTTCGAAAGGATCCCCTCTTTGTTCAATGATTTGAGTGATCGAATCACCTATATCCGCCTGCACCCGCTCCGTAAGTAAGTCAACAATAAGCGTTCTATCTAATGTTACCTCAGAAAAATTATCTTCGAAATCATTCGCAGCTAATGCCACTTCACTTTTATCCTCTAATTCTGTACCACTAAATTTATCCACTTCTAACCTTTCCTCTACAGAGACATTTATATATAAAAGAAAACCGATAAAAATCATAATTACAACAATAGACGGAACGAATAATCGCTTATGTATATTCATTGCGAATTCCTCCTTTGTCTTCATACATATTCCCGAAAAACAACGAAATCAATCTTAATATCAGTTAAACCTCGTTTTTCTTTCTAATATAGCCTCATTTTTTTTAGGTAGAACCAAAATTTGATCAAAGATCTACTTAGCACTCATTCAGATCATTTTGTTCATGAAAAATTTTTATCTAAAAATCCTGTTAAGATCAAAAAAAGAGTCAGGCTTAAAATCCTGACTCTTTTTTTTGATATTACTTTTACTAACGACCGAACTATTTATTTCTTTGAAAGATATTCTTACTCATAGTTGTATTTGTTTTTAAGCAAATACTTTTGTAATAAAAATGGTTGTCTCTTTCGCCAGATCGACTTCATTATAAATGAAATTATCCCCATCTGATTGAAACGTTCTTACGATTGGCCTTTGAGGTAAACCTTTGTGCTGACCCGTTACCACTCCTATAGAGCCATCACTAAGTTTCACTTGTACTCCTGACGGATAAAAAGCAATACAGCGGAGAAATTTCCAGACAACATTGTGGTCATATCGAAGGTTCGTCAAACCCATGATTCGTTCACATGCTTCATGAGGAAATAGTACGTTTTCACTCCCACCTTCAGTAACTAAATGATCATAATCGTTTGCTACCGCTACAATCTTAGCTAAATAATGAATATCATCCCCATACATCCCTCGAGGATTTCCTGTTCCATCAACATTTTCATGGTGAGCAAGAGCAATATGCGCTGATAACGTACTCACTTCTTGTGATTTTCTTAGTAGATTAAATCCTTTCCAAGAATGGTCTTTCATCAATTCATCATCGCGGTCATAACCTACAGGAATATCACTTTGACGAACTTCTCCAACCAGCTTTCCGATATCATGTAACAAAGCCCCTACTGCCAACTCTTGAATCTTAGTTTTAGCTAAACCGACTTGCACACCAACCATAACGGACATGATACAAACATTGACTGAATGAACAAACATTTCATTATCTTTAGTCCTTATATCTGTGAGATGAAACAAAACATCAGGGTTCGACAAAACTTCTTCAATCATTTGGTCAACAATGCCACTAATCGACTTTCCATCTACATATTTATCTTGCTGAATAAATTGAATGGAATTTGCTAATGTGGATATAGCTTTTCTTTTTGTTGTTTCGGAAACAACTTCTTCTATCTCCAGATCCTTAAATCGATCATCTTTCACAAAAATAGAGGAAACGCCCATTTGCCTTAACTTTGATAGAAGTCCAATCGTTAAGGTCACACCCTCATTTAATAAAATGCGACCATCACTAGCAAAAATATGTTTCCCCAATTGTTCACCTTGATCTACATTATCTATGGATACATACCTCATAGGCATCCCTCAATCTTTTCTATATATTTATGAACTGTGATACAGATCGACAATTGCTTGAAGGTTTTTTTTATGAAAACCGACGACAATATGATCTTTATAACAAGTGAGCGGTGTTCCTATTGGATTAATCTCTTTCCATTCTTTGAAACTTTCCTCACTTTCTGAAATATTACGTTGATCTACATTTATTCTTTCTTTTCGAAAAAAATCAACCACCTGTTCACAATAAGTGCAACCTTTGCTCGTATACACAATCACATTCGAATTCATTTTTATCCCCCATCTTTCTTTTTGATTCCAACACACATACTTCATCGAGTGTTCCCCTGCTGGAATGTTGAGTAGGAAGTTTTTACTCATCTCCCACTTTCCACTTTAATATATAACAACGGTGCAGATACTTAATTAACGAATAAACACTTCTTTACAGTACTTCTCTCTATTGTACTGAAAAAGTGATGTTAACATAATGAATATTACGATGAAATTTTATAAGTATAAATACCTAATAATAAACTGTTTCTAATTACATTTTACTACAAATGACTTTATTTCATCACCATTTCTTGAAAGTTTTAAATTAAAAAAAGATCCCAATCATTCGGGATCTTTTTTCTGCTCTATATCTTTACTTTTGTCTTCCAAATGAATACTCCTAGTAGGATAAGCAATAGAAACTCCTTCTTCTTCAAGTATATTCATTATTTGCAAATTAACATCTTGCTTCACTTCCATGTATTCCACCCAGATCGTGGACTTCGTGAAAAAATATAAGAAGATATCTAAACTACTATCATTAAATTCACTGAACCTAACAATAATAAGTTCTTGATCAATATCATCTCGTTTCCGAAGCATCTCATCGATACGTTCTACACACGTTTGAATTTTATTTCTGGGCGTAGAATATAACACACCTAAATTAAATGATATTTGTCGCTTCCCCATTTTTGTCCAATTTTCTACCGGTTCATTTGCTAATGTGGAGTTTGGTACCACCACTAACGAATCAGCAAAAGTACGTATTTTTGTACTACGAAACGAAATGTCTTCTACAAACCCTTCTACAGATGGTGTACTCACCCAGTCGCCTAGTGTAAACGGCTTTTCCGTAATGATAATGACACCGCCGAAGAAATTACTAATAGAGTCTTGTGCCGCTAACGCAAAGGCTAGTCCGCCTAAACCTAGTCCAGCAACAAAACCACTAACGTTATAATCCCACTCACTAGCAATAATACTAAGAACCATTGCAACTAATGCAAATCGAATCAATTTAGATAGAAATGGAACAACAATCTCATCAAACTGAATGTCTAATCTTTCACCCACTTTTGTAAAAATGACCGAAGAAGATGCTGATAAATGAAATAGCCCCCACCCAATATGAACAATGAGTAACGTACGGAAAATATGATATGCCGTATCATCAAATCGTTCTGGAAAAGGTAAATACAAAAATACGACATAGAATCCAATAACGACAAAAAACGAACGCAGAGGTTTTTCGAAAGCTAACAGAATATTGGTAACTAATTCTGTTGGCGCTTTTCTAGAAAAATATAAAATTGTTTTAAATACATATGTCGTGAAGATCTTTCGAAAAACTAAAAATAGGAAAAATATCCCTGTAGCAATCATAGCTTCTTGCCATGTTATTAGTGTAATCCAGCGATTCATTTTTTTCTCCTTCTATACCTAATTATTTATTTAAAAATATGCTGTTATCCTTCCAGGTTGATTTTGAAAAACAGCTCTATAGTTTAACATATCACATAAATCAAGCAGGAATATGTAACCAAGTGAACAAAACTTTCAATTTTAAGAATATCTAGATTCCGTCTTTTGATTAAATAGATATCGGATCTTTTTTCATATTAACTTGAAAACTAACAACTGTAAATGATATACTTTGTCATCATATTACATTAAAGAAGGTAGCCATTTATGAAAAAACAATTTGCCATCATCGGTCTTGGTCGTTTTGGGACAAGTATTTGCAAAGAACTATTTCACATGGGGCATGAAGTACTTGCCATTGATAAAAGTGAAAAAAGGATTGAAGAAGTAACTGAATTTGCGACACATACGCTTCTTGCTGATGCAACAGATGAGGCGTCCTTAACGAAAATTGGTATCCGAAATTTTGAACACGTGATTGTTGCCATTGGTGATGATATTCAAGCAAGTATTCTAGCTACCCTTCATTTAAAAGATTTAAATGTTCCTAGGGTTTGGGTAAAAGCACAAAATGATTATCATCATAAAGTACTTGAAAAAATCGGTGCAGATCGCATTTTCCACCCTGAAAAAGACATGGGTAATCGAATTGCAGAGTTTCTCACTTCAGAAAAAGTTATTGATTATATTGACTTGTCGGAAAGGTACAGCATTATTGAGGTTCTTGCTACAAAAAAAGTGAACGGAAAAACACTAATTGACATGGATGTCCGAGCTCGCTACGGCTGCACTATTTTAGCGATAAAACAACAAGGCAAGGTCGATGTTACACCTGATCCAAGTGATCAATTACATGCCGGTGACATTTTTATTATTATTGGAGATAAGCAAGACTTAAGACGTTTTCAACAAGAAGCTTTATAAAAATATTTAATCCTTTGACTTTTTACTATTAATACAGTAGAAAGTTTTTTTATTTTACAAAATTGTCAAACTTTTATGTATGATAGCGGTTTCATTTATTGTTTTTCCATGGTTTAATATATATAAGAGTTAATTAATTATTTCGATGAACACTGATGTTAATCATACTTTGGGGGTGCAAATCTTATGAATGCTATTGAATTAAGCAATGTTTTAAAACGTTTTTCTAACGGTTCTGAAATGACATTGTTATTTGAAGATATGAACTTTACTGTGCGCGAGGGGGAACTCGTTGTCATATCTGGAGAAGAAGGAACTGGCAAATCAACTTTATTACGAATGATTGCAGCAATGACGCCAGCAAATAGAGGAACCGTTGAAGTATTTGGAAAAGATTTAATCAGTATCCGAAAACGAACAGAGTGGCGCTTACAAAACATCGGTTATATTAATGATGAAGGATGTTTGATGCCTTATTTAACCGCAAAACAAAATCTATTACTAGGTATGACCGCAGAAGACCCTCAGTATGAAGAGACTGAGAAAAAAGCACTTCATATTCTAGAAGATTTAGGATTTTCAGCAGAGAAACTCGATGATTCTATTGAAGGACTTGATGATAAACATCAAATGCTAGCTACAATTGCCCGTATTCTCATGACGAACCCTAAAATAATTTTAGCTGATGAACCAACGAAAGAATTAGAAGGGGATGACGGTGCTGCTGTCTTAGACAAACTACTATCCTTTGCTAGAAAACAGCATTCAACAGTTATTATTGTTACAAATGATGAATGTATTCTTAATAAAGCTGATCGCCATTTCACTGTTGAAAACCATCAGTTAGTAGAAAAAGAAGAACAAGTTCACTAATCACTCTTTTAGCCCACATCATTCGATGTGGGCTTTTTAAAATTCAAAAGTGTACTCTACACCGAAAATAGAATGGAGAGTGTTAACTAATTATCTATGAACCATTTGACCCGCTGTATATGATAGCTAGTAATGTAAGAACGGTGTATATTACCACAACAGCACCAGAACCCACAAGCAAAAACAGAATCACAGCTTTTTGTAATTTCCCCATTAGAACCACACCTTCGCTATTCGCCTCATCTCCATATCATTTCTTAGAGTTAGCGATGAAATATTCTAGTAATACATACGATTAATTATGCCAATTAAATTAAGAAAAGAAAAGTATAGAGCAGCGGTGTGGAGAAATTAATATCCAGCCTTGGAATCTTACCCTTGTTGAGAAACCTAAACCTACTCTGGACTTCCTAATCTCTTCTTTTGAAGCAGTTAATGCTTCATTTAAATAACTTGCTTCTCCTTTTTTCTTAATGTGTAAATGAATCGTGTCATCCACCAGCCCTGCTTCATTAAAAAACTAAGATAAACCTACCTTCAACTTAATTTTTTCATTCGTATCTAGTAATAAATAGTTGTAGACATCCGTATTATTATCATCATCTTCTTTCAAAAATGGTATGTCATTATATTTTAAATGATACTCTAATATTTTTTCTACTTCTCTTCTTGACCGATTATATATAATGATATACTCGCGATTTTTTCCAACAAACATCATAATAGGAACGAGAGCTAACAAGTAAATCCAAAAACTCGAAAGAATATATTCTAAAATCATACGATCCCATATAAAATAATAGCAAATCCAATCATCGTTAACAGTGATCTTTCCCAACTATTATTATAAAAAACACCTTTTTTTCTTTTCAACCGAAACCAATCGATAACACCTGTGAAGTACAGAATGAATAATGGAATAATCACGCTTATGTAATTTTGCAAATTGGTCACCTACTTTTTTTATTTTTAGTTCAATCGCCCACTCATGTTCTCCTTATGAATCATATGGTAATACAGAAACAATGGTAAAAAGAGGTGAGAAATTATGGGTGAACAAAAAAAACGAGAAATGAAACCGATACACGAGCAACCCTTTGGTGATATTTTACAATCTATGGATGGTTTTTTCAATCAAGCTATGAAACACCTTCAAACCCCAAAACCCATTCCAGTCTACCAATTTGAAACAAAAAATGAATACATTATTGAAGCAGAATTACCCGGAGTAAAGAAAGACCAAGTCACGTTAGATATTTTTCAAAACTACATTAAGATCGGCATTCAAGAAGAATCAATGACAGAAAAAAAAGATGATCTTCAACAATCATTTGAACGATCCTTTCGTTATCAACGATCCGATCGAGTTATTACTTTGCCGTTTGCCGTTAATCAATCGGACGTCAAGGCGTCGCTATCTCAAGGTTTGTTAAAAATTCGGATTCCAAATAAACGAAAAAGAATTCCGATCGATTAAAGGAGGTATTAGAAGTGTTTTTCAATGAACCGCCAAGGCAACAGCATCACCCTTACTATTATCCTTATCCACCGCAAGCTCATAGACCAGCTCATCTTTATCATCAACAAGTCCCGTATCAAGGGTACGCTCCACCTCAACCTCCTAATGGACCCTATCAACAACAGCATTACCCACCACAGCAGAAACCTAGCCCGAAATTTATGAGCGCTTTTCAAACCAGTGATGGGAAATTTGACTTCCAGAAAACGATGACAACGATGGATCAAGTAGTGAAAACCGCTAACCAAGTGAGTCCCATCGTGAAGCAAATGGGCAGTTATTTTTTGAAGAAATAAAGAAGGAAGAGCAAATGCTCTTCCTTCTTTATGGAATAAAACTAAATCAGAGTAACAAACCAAAAATAACATACAAAAAAGCTAAGTGGACTCCAATAAACACACTGCCACTCCAGAATAAACGCTTTTTATGGCTTTTTTGTTGGCCAATTTCTCTTAGTTTTTCCTTCAAATCAATCCATAGCTCATCCATTTCAGATGGGGGATTTGTCTTAATAGACAAGTTGACCGTGTGATTAAAATCATCGTTTAGTGGAGAAACATCCCAATGTAGTTCTATTTTTTCGTTCGTATCTTTAACTAATAGCCGAATTTTTTTATTATAACTATCTTCTCTTTTTTCTACCATGATTTCTCTATTTTCAATTATTTCGTCTACGACTTCTTCCACTTCTAATATTGACGTATTGTAAACAGATAGTTTCCTAATGCGAGAAAATAAAGAGAAGACTAACAAAAGGAAAATGATTGCTATAACGATAATGGCAAAGAATAGAGCACTCGTCTCAAAATAATACGGATATGTAAACAATACTGCGGACAAAAAAGCAGCTAGGTTAACCATTCTTTCTAATCCCATATGTCTAGAAAACACGCCACTTTTTTTAACTTGAAAGAAATGTTCAAAACTCACAACATAAACAGCTGTCATCGGAATGAAAATCGACAGAAGTATATACACTAAAATCACCTCTTCAGTTATGATAGAATGAAAACAAAGGAGTTGATGGCTTTGAACGAAACGATAGAAACATTACTTAATCATCGATCCATTCGAAAGTTTAAAGAACAAGCATTATCAGAACAGCAAGTAACTCTAATAGTCCAAGCCGCTCAAATGGCTTCAACCTCTAGTTTTATTCAAGCTTATTCGATTATCGGTGTAGAAAACAAAGAAACGAAAGTAACACTTGCTAGGTTGGCAGGAAATCAACCTTACGTGGAAAAAAACGGACATTTCTTTGTTTTTTGTGCCGATCTTCATCGTCACACTGTCGCTGCAAAGATGGAAAAAGCAGACATCACACCTGCAATCGAAACGACAGAAAAATTTATGGTAGCTGTCATTGATGCATCACTTGCTGCACAAAATGCAGCGATCGCCGCTGAATCAATGGGTCTTGGAATGTGCTACATAGGTGGATTACGAAATGAAAGCGAAGAAGTTTCAGCCCTTCTTCAACTTCCAGACAACGTTATCCCTCTTTTCGGGATGGCCGTTGGTGTTCCTGATTCGGTTACGGACCAAAAACCAAGATTACCGGTGAATCAGATTTATTATAAGGAAACATACCCTTCTGAACAAAAAACGATTGAAAAAGGACTCGAAAGTTACAATCAAATCATTTCTTCTTATTATTCCGATCGAACTAAAGGCGAGCGAAATGACCGGTGGACCGACCAGATGACGCAAATGCTTGGCACTCCTCGTCGTATTCACATGAAAGACTTCGTTCAACAAAAAGGATTTATGAAATCGTAGAATCAAAGGAAGTCACCTGATATACTACGACTATGAACCCTTCCAATCGAATCACTAATCTAAAGGAGGAATTACTCATGACGAAAAAAATGAACGTAGAGAGCTTTAATTTAGACCACACGAAAGTCAAGGCGCCATATATTCGCTTAGCGGGTAAAACAGAAGGAGCGAAAGGTGATACGATATATAAATATGACCTTCGTTTTTGCCAGCCAAATCAAGATCATATGAATATGCCTGGTCTTCATTCATTAGAACATATGATGGCAGAGTTCAGTCGTGACCACCACGCTCAAATTGTCGATATCAGTCCAATGGGATGTCAAACAGGTTTTTACCTTTCCATTATTAATGATGAAAGTTACGATAATGTCGTAGATTTAGTTGATAAGACATTACATGACGTTTTAAAAGCAACGGAAGTTCCTGCTTGTAACGAATTTCAGTGTGGTTGGGCTGCTTCCCACTCTTTAGAAGGAGCAAAAGAAATTGCGCAAGGTATGCTCGATAAAAAAGATGAATGGACAGAAGTGTTTGCGTGAAGCTAAATATGAAATCAACTTATGATTCAAACGCCATCAGGTTCAAAGGACCGAGATGGCGTTTTGTTTTCAATGACACTATACCCTTGGTGGTCTCTTCTTATATTATCTTATATCTACGATGATTATACTTCCAGTCAGTTTACTGTAGAAGTTTAAAAAAGCTTTAGAAGGAGTACTTTTTCCCTCTAAAGCTTCCACTATTTTTGACATTCCTTTTAAAAATTTTTATTCATCGTAACATGAAGAATATTGGCATCATAAAATGTGTCAGACACTGTTTCATAACCTAGTCGTTTGTAAAACTCCTCTGCTTGGATTTGAGCATTCAGCTTCAAAGAAAGTAACCGATTTTCTCGTGAATAATGTTCCATCGCTACCATAATTTTAGCACCAATGCCTTTCCCACGTTTATCGGCTAAAACACAAACTCTTTCTGCCTTAGCAGAAGAACCGTCGATGCGAATTCTTCCAGCACCTACTGGAGTTTTTTCTTCATATGCAATAAAATGTATAGATTGTTCTTCTTTATCATCGACTTCTATATCTTCCGGAACTCGTTGTTCGATAATAAACACTTGCCTTCGAACACTGTAAACATCTTTTTTTTCTTGATTTGTCCCGGCCACCTTAACTTCGATCATTTTCCATTACCTAACAAGAATGTTTCGTATACTGTCCATGTCCCATTATCAAGCTTGTAAAGCAATGAAAACCTGTCAACTGTTTCCTCATGATTCATCGTTTCAAGTTTTAACCGGCCAAAAACATCGGATAATTCATCGTAATTCATTTCTTGGCCAATTGTTATGTGTGGAACAAACGCATGCTCCGATTTATTTTCCAACAATCCTGAATTTAATTTATCATGCAATGAAAGTAATTCTTCATTTTCGCGAACTTTCATGTAAATCGTATTTGTTACAGGATAAAAAGAACTATATTTGTATACATTTAATGTAAAAGGGTTAGCAACTTGAGCTACTTCTCTAAGATGGTTTACTAATTTATCTACTCGATCTTCATCCATTTCAAAAGGGTCTTTCAATGTTAAATGAGGTGGAACTTTTGCATACTTCGTGTCATACCTTTTCCGATATGAATTGGCAACATCTTGTAACTGTTTTGATGGAAAAACGGCAACTCCGTATCTCATGTCAATTCCTCCTTCTATACTCATAACTCATTTTTTATTATATTTTTTATAAGAATATTATTTCTTCTAAAACATATGTCTTCATCATAATATATTTCTACACGCAATACAAAAATCCTTTATTTTTTTGAGACGCTTTCATGGTCATCAAACCAGATAGACGGATTTTTTCCACAAATATGCTAGAATAGTAGGATAGTAGTATTAACACAAGTCAGAGGAGTGTTGTCATATGTCTAACAAACAGCCAATTAAAAGCCATGTAGTAGAAAAAGCTGTGCGTGACTTACTAAAAGAACGAGGTGTCGAAATCGAGGCTATTGCACAAATTGTCTACGATATGCAAATCCAATATAATGATTCACTCTCCATGGAAGATTGCACTGAGAGTGTCAATGCTGTATTAGAAAAGCGAGAAATTCAGCACGCCATTCTAGTTGGCGTCGAGCTAGATAAATTAGCGGAACAAAAGAAACTTTCTGAACCACTTCAATCCATTGTTGAAATGGACGAAGGGCTCTTTGGAGTAGATGAGACAATTGCCATAGGATCTGTTTTTGGTTATGGAAGTATCGCTGTCACCACGTTCGGATATTTGGACAAAGAAAAAGTTGGCATTATCAAAGAGCTTGATACAAAACCAGGCAATAAAGTTCACACATTTTTAGATGATCTCGTTTGTAGCGTAGCTGCAAATGCCTCAAGTCGACTTGCCCATCGTATTCGCGATAGACAGGAAGCATTAAATGAAGAAGAAATCGATCGTCGTGATAAAGAAGAACGAATCGGTTAAAAAGATGAAGAGGTTAACTTCTTAATGTTAACTTCTTCTTTCTCTTTACCGTCGGTCACACAACTTGATTCTTTCTTACGTCAGTGGTATTCTTTCTAGCAATGAAAGAAATTATTTGAGGTGAAGAGGATGAGTTATCATAAACCACGATGGATATATTGGAAACAAGTCTTCACATCTAAATTCCAAGCTAGTTGTCTTAAAGCTAAATTAGAAGATAACTGGATGAACGGGTATGAAGTTGGTCCATTAGTAGAAGTACGGAAACTAAAAAACGATCGTTACGTCGTTCGTTATACATACGACGAATAAAATTAATTTTCTACCTTTTTTCTTTATAGCTATTGACATGATTTCACTTTTCTTATATATTAATACTTGTCGCAACGAATTGAAGCTGGTTAACCAACAAGAATGCAACACCTTGACAGCTTGGAAGTCATTATCATATAAGGGCTGTTAGCTCAGCGGGAGAGCACTTGGTCGACAACCAAGGGGTCACTGGTTCGATCCCAGTACAGCCCACCATACATAACTTTCTAAGCCTTTGATAATTTCAAAGGCTTTCTTTTTAATATAAATCTTCATTTAAATGTTGGGGTGTATTTTTGTAAGAATCTACAGTAGCTTGGGCTTGTTGTAGGTTTTTTTGCGCTTGTTGAACATCTTGTTGCTCTTGTCTAACTTTTTGCTGCGCTTGTTTTAACTGTTGATTCTCCGTTTCTACTTGTTGTTGTGCTTGAAACAATTGTTGGTTTTCTAATTGCAACTGTTGATATGCCTTTTGAACTTCCTGTTGTGCTTGTTCCAATTGGTGTTGCTCTTGGTCTGTCTCTGTTTGGATACTTTGTAATTGTTGTTGAGCTTGTTGAACATCTTGAAGTGACTGTTGCATCTGTTGTTCCGTCGTGTTTGATTGAACTTGTTCTAAAGCCTTGTGAACTTGTTGAATAGACTGAGCAACTTCAGGTAATTGAAACTGTTCGTTTTGTTGTGTCATAAAACAGAACCCTCCAGTGGTTATTTATGAAAAAATGCCTTATCCTTATCGTGCTCATTATGCTTTTTTATATACTATTCTGATTTTAACTTGAATGCATGAAAAACGAGAAGCTGGTGAACTAACCCTATAACGTTTGACTGCAGAAAACATTATTATACTTCAATGATAACAGGAACAATCATTGGTTTTTTCTTCGTATGAGTCAGTAAGTATTTTCCTAATGACCTTTTTATTTGTTGTTTAATAATCCTCCATTCTCTTCGGTCAGATTCATTTAATTCATTCACCGATTTTGTAACAATTTTATTCACCTCGTGCAGTAACTCTTCTGAGTTTTTTGCATACACAAAGCCACGAGAAATCGTGTCTGGTTCTGTAATAAGTGTTTTTTCCATTTTATTCATCGTCAAAACAATGACGAGCATACCATCCTCAGATAATTGTTTTCGATCTCTTAACACAATATCCCCGACATCACCGATACCAATACCGTCCACAAACGAATTTCCAGCTGGTATTTTCCGTGTCTGCCTTGCAACTTGGTTTTTTATATCTACTACATCCCCATTTTTTAATATTAACGAATTTCCCATTTCAACTCCTACTCGTTCAGCTAATTGACAGTGATGATGAAGCATTCTATATTCCCCATGAATCGGAATAAAGTATTTTGGTTTCATTAATGTTAACATCAGTTTCAAGTCTTCTTGATAACCATGTCCTGATACATGCATTCCTGATGAACTTCCAGTCCCATAAATGACGTTGGCACCAAGTGCAAATAAATTATCTACGATTGCGGTGACACTTTTTTCATTTCCTGGAATAGGACCTGCTGCAAAAATAACTGTATCTTCTGGTAATACTTCAACATTTCGAAAATTCCCCGTTGATAAACGAGAAAGGGCTGCCATCTGTTCTCCTTGACTACCAGTGCATACGATAGCAACCTTTTCTGGCGACATTTCATTAATTTCATTTGGTTCGATTAACATATCATCTGGGACATCAATATATCCTCTTTCCATCGCTACAGCTACAACATTCATCATACTGCGACCGAGTAATGCTAACTTCCTATTTGTTTTCCTTGCTGCATCTACTACTTGTTGCACCCGACTAATATTCGAAGCGAACGTAGAGAGAATCACTTTTTGTTTTGCTTTCAAGAAAGCCTCTTCCACATGAGCCCCCACCATTTCCTCTGATGGTGTAGATCCTTGCTTTTCAGCATTCGTACTTTCTGATAAAAGAACCAAAACTCCCCCTTTTCCGATTTCAGCCATTTTATGAATGTCCGAATGTTCATTACCAGCAGGAGTTAAATCAAATTTAAAGTCCCCAGTATGCACGATATTTCCTTCAGGTGTATGAAGGACAATTCCTAAACAATCAGGAATACTATGGTTCACTTTGAAAAATTCTAATTTCACCTGCCCAAATGACACGTTTGAATTTTCATCAATTTCCTTTAGTTCTGCCTCCCTAAGAAGTTTATGCTCTTTTAATTTTAATTCAATAAGGCCGAGGGTGAACCTCGTTGCGTAGATAGGTACATTTAATTTTTTCAATAGAAATGGGATTCCTCCAATATGATCTTCATGTCCATGTGTGAGAATTAACGCTTTGACTTTATTTTTGTTCTCTACTAAATATGTGATATCCGGAACAATTAAATCCACACCTAATAAGCTTTCATCTGGAAATTTCACTCCACAATCGATTATCAAGATTTGATTTGCTGATTCGATAACATACATATTTTTCCCTATTTCATTTAAACCACCTAGAGCGAATATAGATAATCCATTTTCATTATCACTCAATATTACTCCCTCCAACATTTCATATTGTTGGTAGTATACCCGTTTCCATTTTCTTTATAAGAAGTAGTAGCGAATTGATTTTTTGATGAAATTCAATGCTTAATCGAAAAAAAGAGGCATCGTCAAAAGTTAGTCTTTTGCGATTGCCTCTAATTTAATGAACTTGTTAGATTTTTTTTGTAACCGTCCCATCATGAAACGTAATATCAATATGTTTAGCTTCTACTTTCAGTTCTTCTGAGAAAAATCCTTCAACCACCCATTTAATCCAGAACTCCATGAAAGAATCGACAATCTCTCCGTTCGGAAGTTTTGCATGTTCGCCCATCGCACCGTCTTCTAACTCAAGAAGATATTTCAGTTCCAAATTATTATAATCATAAATGACAAGGATTTGGTTATTTGATCTTTGAAAATAGATATTAGAAATTTCTATCGGCGTGCATTCAATATATGTCCTAGCGACTGAACGAAAAGCGCTTTCGAATCTATCATAAAGATTTTCTGAGTTCTCCAGTACCTTTAAGCTGACGAATCTTTTATCCGTATTCAAAGAATTCCTCCAATAAAAAATTTTATATTACTTGTTATACTTAATGTAACAGTTTTTGCATTCATATTCTAGAATGTTAATTTCAATTTGAAAATACATAACGAAATCATCACCCAATATTCCATCGGTCTTAAATCGATAATGTCAACGAGTTTTCGACAATAGAACGCTTGGATAATCCGCACGAACATTATGATCCCGGTCATACATCCTCTCCAAAGATAGATTTTCCTCCTATATATTTCATGCAAAAAAGATGAAGCAAATTACGCGATCCTTTTGATTCTTATATCCTTCTAATTTAAGCTTTATTTTTTTCATTTTCTGGAATTTTCTCTTTATAATGCATCAATAACTCAGGATAATTTTTCGTTTCTTTCTTACCTTTCTCACTAAGAACATAAACCCCTCTTCTCACCCTCTCAAACCAACCGTAATAATTTTTTGTTAATATAGATGATGTTTTTTCACCTGTGCCCATCTCCACTAATGTTTTTGGAGATAATTCTCCAATTTTTTCAAGATAACAAGCAATTTGAATACAATTTTCCCTATATGCAGTTAAAATTTGTGTTCGATTAGATCCGCCAATATTGAAATCAGCACTTCGTCCGTCGATTTCTTTTAGAACTTGTTGTCTCTTTCGTTTATTTTGACCGATATTTTTTTGACGGTTAAACGGTGTAGGATGAAAGGCGACCTCCATATTTTTACTTTTATTAGAAAATGAAACGAGGATTAATCCTAGTTCTAACCTACGAACTAACTGACATATGTCCGTCCACCGTTTAGACTTCTTTTTATTTTTCGGTTTTGGTATAGCAACATAAACATGCTCCGACAATCTTTGTCTCTTCGTAGCTTGAATGAGTAGATCAACACTTAAATTAAGCTTTAATTCCACAATCAATAACTCATCATCTTTCACTATTGCCATGTCACAGTCTTTCACTTCACCATAAACCTCATAACCTTCTCGCACGAAATGGGCTTGAATTGGCTTATATAAGTCTGCTTCTTGTGGCTTGTTGACTGAGTTCATATATGTATACACCATCCATATTAAATATTCTAACTATAAATATTTTATCATGGTTTATCGCTAGCTGGGCAGCCCTTTTTAATGATTAAATTGAGTAAGGAAGTAAAATGAACAAATTATTTAAAAAGTGTTCTTTCAGTATGAAAACTGAAAGAACACGCTCTCCTACTAATCATTTCGTTGTTGTTTTTCACGATTCATGCCATAAGGCATCGTATACAAAAAATGATCATCTCTTTGATAGTTTCTTTGAAACCCCTTTATTTTCGCAGCTTTCAGTTGTTTAACCGTATAACGTTTACCTAGCAATTCCTCCATTTGTTCGATAGTGCCTAGTGGCGTAGAAGACTTGGACATGAGCACATCACAAACAATCCCAAGGGATAATTTCTCCTCTAACTGTAGATCGACCTGTCTAATCGATAGAAAAGGATATCCTTTTCTTCCAGAATAAATATTCATGAGAAAAGACAATTCATAGTCCAGACACATAAGAGTGCGATAAAGATGAATACGATCTTTACCTTTATCTTGTTTCAACATGGACTCGCAAATATGATGAGCACTATCAAATCTTTGCATCATTTTTTTTTCAAGCACTTTAAATGTTTTTTCAATATAAACTTTCTTTCCAGTAGATGGTGCACTATGAGGGTTCGATTCTACTTCATAGATAAAATACCCATTACCATCTTTTAAAATAGATTCATCACGGAACATTCTTCGCAAATCGATATCATCGTAGCGACGTTTTCGAAACAGTTCATCAAGGTGAGGTCGTCCTTTTTTTAACGCAAACGGAAATTCCATTAGAATCATCCTTTACCAATCTGGTTGCTTATAGTTTATCCTTTCACATCTGCAACCCCCAACAAAAATGCTTAAGAATAACTTCGTAGATATGAATTTATAAACATTTAAACCCTATCCCTGACTACAATTTTTCTTTTCACGGTAGAATTCCTTATTCTCTCACCTTGAGGTCTCCACCGATCCTCTTCATCTTCATCATCTGGATCAACCAAAGCCATATCTGTTTTAATTTCTTTCATTATTCATCACTCCCCTCATCTATTTTCCTTTTAACAAACTTGGGTTGTTTCATTTATCCTACTACTGTTCCTATTCTAAGCATGATGCACGCCTTCTTCTTCAGGAAATAATAACACAAGAACTAAAGATGAGGAAAACATATCATATCAGTATGATCCGGTCTAATTAAACAACAGGCGGCGACATGTTCAGGATAAACAAATACTGAAGACCCCGAGCTCTTTTGTCCGAGGATATTCTATGTCGAACCTATGATAGAAATAGCACTATTTTTTCAAAATAAGTGGGACTGTTAAATATTTCTACAAAGAATGCTTGCATATTTTAATTTGCATGAGATAATTATTTAACCGATAGCAGTATGAACAAAAAGTTACTTTTAATTGATGATGAAGATCAACTGATTCTAATTTATTTCTTACTGATAAAAACTATTAAATAAGCTTTCCGCGCTCATCGACCGTTTAAAAACCTGTGTGTTTATTTACCCACTCGCTGTCAGCCTTCTGTTTTATTAACACTCTTCACTGATTGTTAGAATTCTTCATTTCACCTGATCTTTTTTTAATGAGATCAGTTTTAAGCATAAGGTAATTGGCCATCATACAACTACATTGGTTCATTTTATTTATTTATTTAGAAACATGGAGGAAACAACTATGAAAGATACTAAACCATCTGCTTTTTGGCTTGTCTTATTGTTATTATGGATAAAGACAATAATAGTCGGATTGACTGAATTTCAAATTTCTATTCATAACATAAATCAATTCTTTATTTTAATCATTAACCCGATTCCAATTCTCTTGCTCATTATTACATTCATTCTTACACGAAAAAGCAATAGACAATCAACATATTTACTGCTATTCATGCTTGTCACGACATTCATTATGTATGCCAATGTTGTCTATTATCGAGAATTTACGGATTTCATAACAATACCTTTACTTTTCATGGGAAATAATATTGCCGATTTAAGCAACAGTATTCATACACTAATAAAACCATATGATATCATATATTTTATTGATATTCTTGTGGTTGGAACTCTTATTATCAAGTGGCATAAAACAGGAAAATTTCCAGAGAAAAAACACCGTTTCTCCGAACTTCGCCCTTACTATGTGGTGATTATTATTCTAACAATGATTAATATTGGTTTGGCGAACATTGAAAGACCTCAATTATTAACACGAACTTTTGACAGAGAACTTTTAGTTAAAAACCTAGGGATTTATAATTTTCACGCCTACGATGTATATTTACACACGATGTCTAGAGCTCCACGAGTTTTTGCAAATGAAGGTGGCCTTGAAGAGGTTAACGAATACATTGGTGATGAAGAAACATCTAAGGAAGAAGATTTATTCGGCATTGCAGAGGGAAGAAATGTGATTTTTGTAGCAGCAGAATCGATTCAAAGTTTCGTCATTAACGAAACAATAAACGGTGAAGAAATTACACCTTTTTTAAATGAGTTGATTAATGAAAGTCTTTATTTTGAAGAATTCTATCATCAAACAGCTCAAGGCAAATCATCTGATTCAGAATTTCTTATTAACAATTCCCTTTACCCATCAGCAAGAGGCGCGGTGTTTTTCTCTCACGTAAGTAATGAGTATTATGCCTTACCAGAAATCATGGGTGAGAATGGATATTATACGAGTTCCATGCATGGTAACAACGGTAGCTTTTGGAATAGAAACGTCATGTACAATCAGCTTGGCTATGATCGTTTTTATACAAAAGATGATTATCAAATAACGGAAAAAAATAGTATTGGCTGGGGATTGAAAGATATACCTTTCATGGAACAATCCGTTGACCATATGCTTGAAATGCCACAGCCCTTTTATACCAAACTTATTACATTAACAAATCATTTCCCATTTGAACTAGAAGAAGACGACATGTATATCGATCGCTATGAATCCAATAGTAATACGCTGAATAAATACTTTCCAACTGTTCGCTATATGGATGAATCCATTAAAGTACTATTTGAACGATTAAAAGAAGATGGACTTTATGAAGATTCGATTATTATTATTTATGGAGATCATGATGGTATTTCTTCTAACCATAACCAAGCTATGTCTCAATTCTTAGAAAAAGATATTAACGAGTTCGAAGAAATTAAACTACAGCAAGTTCCACTAATCATTCATATACCTGGAGTTGACAGTAAAACAATTTCAACTGTATCAGGTCAAATTGATATTCGCCCGACTCTCCTTCATTTAATGGGAGTTGAAGTAGAAAATCAAACTATTTTTGGAAACAACTTATTCTCTGAAGAGCGTGAAGAGCTCGTGATCTTAAGAAACGGCAGCTTTATTACTGAAGAAGCAATATTTGTAAACAATACGTGTTATGTAAAAGCAACAGGTGAACCAACAGAAGAACCACTTCTATGTGATCCATTTATAGAAAGAGTGCAAGAAGAATTAGAGTACTCTGATAGCATTATTTATGGAGATTTACTTCGGTTTCATGAAAAACAAATGAAGCAGCCATCTAAACTAGACAAAAACGAAAAACTAGAATAATTTAACAAAAAACACCTTCATAGGTGTTTTTTGTATTATAAGCTTTCATATCTTTATTCTTGTTTTAGCTCTGCATCACTAGTAATTTCTATATTTTTTAATGCTTGAGATGCTAATTGGTCCGCTTCTCGATTCTTTTTCCTTGAAATGAGATGATAAGAGGGAGTTACTCCTAATGTTGCTAATCTGCTTTCTACTCGATTCGCCCATTCATTTAATACCTCTTCTACACAAGGCCATTCGCCAATTAACTGATTAATAACTACTTGCGAATCCCCTACAAAATCTACCGGAAGGTGATGAACACCTAGTATTTCTAATTCTTTTAGAGCAAGATGAAGAGCTGCATATTCGGCTTCATTGTTAGTATCTAACTCTTTGACTTGAGCATTTTTTCTAATACGAAATGTCTTCCCATTTTTTTCATAATAAATCACACACCCCAATCCTGACACTCTCGTCTCGATATCAAATCCACCGTCAAAATAAACGACTACATTGTGAGGTTCTGTGTCTATTTCCTTTATGTATTTTTTGATGTCCTTAACGCTCCAAGAACTTTCATTGTTATCTACAAACAAAATGTTTTTTAAGCGTCCTGTTTTTTCTAAGTCTTGAGCAATTAATATCGCTTTTTCAACACTCATATCTTCTGAACTGAACATTGTTTCTGTACCTTTTTTTGTTTTATAAGTTATTTCTAATCTACCTTTCATAAAATCCACCCCTTATAATTATAAACTTCTTAGTTATCCTCCATTGGTATCATTGAAAATGCATATTGTTCGAGGAAGTGCATTATAGTTCCTCGGATATGCATTATAGTTCCTCGCATGTGCATTATAGTTCCCCGGATGTGCATTATAGAATCGAGTAAGTTTATTATAAACGTTCCAATGTGCATTATGACAATTTTCGACAAAGTTTAAGTTAAAGCACGAAAATTTAACAGAATATTCAGATTTAATAGTGGCATTTTTGTGTCGAGGTGATAAACTAAAATTATCTCGTATGAGAAGGGAGGAATATTCATTTTGCAGTTCAGCAGCAGCTTATCGTCAACCTATAAGGAGGGAATATGACATCGGAAAAAATTGCAGTAATAACTGGATCCGGTCAAGGTATAGGTAAAGGAATTGCGTTTAGGCTTGCAAAAGACGGTTTCACCGTTGTGATTAACGACATCGATGGGAATCTAGCAGAAGAAACAGCAAAGGAACTGCAAAATCACGGGTATGGGGCGCTCGCTATTCAAGGTGATGTAAGCAAAAAGAGTGATGTGTTTAACTTAGCAAAAGAGACAGTGGAGGCATACGGAAAAATCGACGTATTCATCAATAATGCTGGGATAGAACAAGTAAAACCGTTAGAAGAAGTAACGGAAGAGGAATTAAAAAAAATATTTGATATTAATGTTTTTGGAGTGATTTACGGAATACAAGCAGCTACAGAACAAATGAAAAAACAAGAAGGCATTGGAAAAATAATTAACGCTTGTAGTATCGCAGGTCATAAAGGATTTGATATGCTTAGCGTTTATTCTGCAACCAAATTTTCTGTACGGGCGTTGACGCAAGCAGCAGCTCAAGAACTTGCACCGCACCAGATAACAGTTAACTCCTATTGTCCAGGCATTGTTGGAACGGAAATGTGGGTTCGGATTGATAAAGAGATGGGGAAATATAGCGGAGCTGCAGAAGGAGAATCCTTTGCTGCATTTTCAAAAGCCATTGCTCTTGGAAGAACACAAGAGCCGGAAGATGTCGCTAATTTTGTCTCGTATTTGGCATCGTCGGACTCAGATTATATGACAGGTCAATCAGTTATGATTGACGGTGGTGTTCTATTTTCATAAAATATTTTATGAGGAGAATCCCTTTATGATATTTGGGATTCTTTTTTATAAGTCGTACCTTAAGGAAAAAAGTTTCGGAAGACCTCCACTCGCTTTCCTGCGGACGACCTATGAGCTTCCTCGGTCTCACTCCCTGTGTGATCTAACATGACTCGTTTTCCGCAGGACACAGCGTTTTGCAACTAGACATAATTCGCAACAGAGCAAAACCAACAGAGAAAAATCAGTCTCGTGGGCTCTTCCTCTTTCTTCGCAATATAAGGGCGCCTCTGCAAAGCCATAATCATCGATCATATTACGAAAATAGTCTCGCAAAGGAATTAAGCTAATCTACCTCATTTTCATCATCACTAATCTTCATTTTTTGCTTCTATAGTTATAATAAATCCACTGTTATACTCTTTCACTTGAACAATTGTGAATCCCGCTTTTTTGATCGTACTTAGCGAATCTCTGTTTAAATGGCAGCCATCACACATTCTTTTCCAAAGGGGAGTGATCCAATTCTGTAACTTAGCGAAGATTGAATGTGGCATTTGTACATGCTCTAAAAAGAGAATGTTACCGTTTGGCTTACATACTCTTTTTATTTCATATAACGCTTTATCCGGATCAGGTATTGTGCAGAGGACAAGAGTACCAACAACTGTATCAAAACTGTTATCTGCAAAAGGGAGTTCTTGTGCATCTGCATCCTTTACTTCAATAGAGACATGAGACTCTTTTGCTCGACTAATGGACTGGTCCCTCATAACAGCTTTCGGTTCAATTGCGATTACTTTATCTGCATTTTTATACAAAGGGAAATTAAAGCCAGTCCCAGAACCAATTTCCAGAACTTCCCCAGTTGCTTTTTGGATGATTCCTTTTCTTAGCGCTCGAAACTTCAATCTTTCTAACGGTTTCATTAACGTATCATACATATGTGGTAACCAATTCGGCATCTTTTTCCCTACTTCCTAAACGTTATTTATTCGTATTTTCTACTGTATCATATCTCATTTTTTTGGTCTTACAAAAAGCACAATCCAAAATTATGGATTGTGCTTACTAATACATTTTCACATTTCATCAAGAAGGACTTTTGCTTGTATACTTCTTCCTTGCTTAACGTCATTCCTTTTCCCATTTTTTCGTGATCAGGTGACCAGTCTCTGATGTCATATTTAGGTTCTCTTCCAATATTTATCTAAAAACTGCAGCTACACCTGTTTCACTGGGCATTCTGTTTTTAGGGAGCACGACTAGATTCGCTTTTTTCTTGAAAGCTATCTCTGTTAAATCTCCAAGAACGTCACTATAATCATCGTCATTACTAGTTCCATTTTTAATTTCACCTGAAGTGTCATCAATTGTTCCAGGTATGATTCTATCATCCTCGATTAAAATAGACACTAACCGGTTTTCGATAGCTGCTTGTACAACTTCTTCTAAATGGTATGAACCGGACCCTTTTGCTTTTGCAGTTTCAAAAGCATCAATCAACTTTTTTGTCTTATCCAAATAAATCGGTTCAATAATCTCCCAAACTTTTTCAGTTAACTTATCTTTTTCCATTGAATCATATGCACCTTTTATACCTTCATTCATTAAAAAGGAATTATTACTTACTTTTTTGAACGGTCCATGATACTCCTTTAATGCAACTAAAATAAGCGGGAGTTGAGATGATTTAGAATAATTTTCTAACACAAAGCGATCCACAAATCGGAAAAATTTCTCGGTGTCTTTATCCAGTTCATCTTTTTTCCCACCATGACCGAAGTATTTTCCTCCCGGATCTCCAAAAGACCCTTTTGCTAAGTAAGGTTCCGTTCGTTGATCACCTAAAACATCCTCTTTTGTTCTTGGTATATCATTCGGAAGAGGAATTTCCCTAAATCCATATCTATTTCCTTCGAAAAGAGAGAAAGTGTTTCTGTTTATCCCTAACAACTGATACTGATCTGCTGATTGGAAAACTCTAATAAGAGGGCTAATATGAAGTCGGTCTGCTACTATAGCCAGTTCTTTAACAGGTCTTTCAATTTTATAAACAACACAGGTCGATTCCGTAGCATAAATAGCTAACCCTTCAGAAATCGTGCGCCAAAATTCTTTATCTTTTGCTATTTGATTAAAAGGTTTCATTAAACTTTTAAAATTACTATTTGGATAGGAATCCTTTAAAGAAGATTCAATCTTGCGAGTTAATCGTTTGAACACAATTGGATCTTGTTTATTCCCAGGAGAAAACTTATGAGTCGGTTGGTAAAGTGAGATAAACGGAGCTGCCTTTTCAAACATAATTTCATGTGGAAACTCTTTTACGATTTCATACATATCATAACGCCTCCATTCAAATTATCGACATGCTTTGTCCTACTTTCCTACCGCTACCAGTCTCCTTTCTGAAAAAATTCTATCTTTGTTTCATGGAGCCTCAAAGGAATAAAAGTAAAGGTAGACCCTCTTTACTTTTATTCCTAGTATTCAAACCCTATATCATTCAATTATACAATATATTCCTAGATATGCGCTTTATTTTTCAGTTAATTTCCTTTAACTAGTTTTTTATCATTTGATAACTTATCTAAAGTACGTTAAATATTTCTTTGTTCTTCATCATATATCAACCATTCCTGAGAAAATTGATTAATCCCCTTGTTCAATGAAAGAACAAGGGGTTGAAACGTATTATCATTATCCTTCAATATCTCGTTTATTAAATCCAATAAAACCAATGATCATTAATCCTACTGCCAAGATAGTTAAAACGAATAGTGGCATAAACGTTACAGTTTCAATCGGAGCATTGGCAATGTGACCGAATGGAGAAAGTTTGCCTACCCAATCATCAAATTGAAACAAACCACCTAAATATAAAACAAGGAATGAGTATAACACGTATATCCAATTAAAGTTAGTCATCCTTGGTAAAAATCCAATAAGAACAACTGAAATCCCAATCATCACTAACATTGCTGGAAAATATGCCATCGTTGCGCCATAAACCATTCCGAAAGATAGCCCTTCTTCCATAACTGTGTTTCCTGAAGACCATAGACCAATTGCTGAAAGGGACAGCATCACCAATCCATTAAAGACCGCTATCATCAAGTATGCTCCCATAAGTTGTGTACGCGATACAGATCTTCCAAGTAATTGTTCGAGCCGTCCTTTTTTTTCTTCTCCACGTAATTTATTTATTGCCATGAGAGCTGGAATCGTTGATGCGAGAGACATCACGATGATCAACATGGGAATGAATTGGTCTACAATTGAAAAACCTTCCACTTGCACTAACATTTGTTCATACATGTCATTTCCATCAAAAAATGATTCTAAATCACCGAAAATCGAGCCGTAAGAAGCTCCTAATACAAACAAACCTATTGCCCATGCAATAATTCCGGTTCTCTGAAGCCTTGATGCAAGACCTAATGGACTTTGTAAATATCGAGACGCATAACTTCTACCTGGTTTCGAAGGTAAAAACCCTCTTTCCAAGTCACGTACCGCGTTTAAATAGTTTGCAGCAATAAATAAGACGAAAGTAACGAGGACCATTAATAAAATAGGTCCCCAGTTGTTTGACGTATATGCTTCTGTTTTTGTCACCCAACCTAAAGGAGAAAGCCAAGATAGCGTTTCATTACTAACATCTGTAATCGCACGAAACAGATAAGCGATAAGTAATACAGCGATAGACATTCCAATTGTTCCACGAGCATTTTCCGAAAGTTGAGCAAAGACAGCAGTCACTCCGGCAAAAACAAGCCCAGTTCCTCCTAAAGCAGCGCCATAAAGTAATGATCCACCTAAGTCCATACTTTCAATCCCAAGAGCATACAAACCAAAACCTATGATTAACGCTAAAGCAATACTCGTGCCACTTATGACGATTAACGAAGCATTTAAGTAAGACAGACGTCCTGCTGGTAAGGATCGAACCATTTCAATGCGGCCATCTTCTTCATCTGCTCTTGTATGCCTAGTCACAAGTAAAATACTCATTAACCCAACAATCGCTGCTGTCATCAGTAACATTTGATGAGTTGTCATGGCACCTACCGTATAATTCGTCAAGTCACCCGGTCCCACCATCGCTGTCATAGCAGGGTTTGCCATCGTTTCAGCCATCGCATCTCTTTCTTGCTGAGATCCATATAAATCCCTAAACGCTATAGGAACAATAATTGTGAAAAAGCTTAGTCCAAATAACCATAATGGAATCCGGATACGATCCAACCGAAGAATAAAACGCGAAAGATGTCCTGTTTTGGCCATTAAATTCTTTGCCATTAGTTTGCACCTCCCACTCCTGAATCTACAGAT
Organism: Salipaludibacillus daqingensis; assembly: GCF_029891575.1. GTDB lineage: Bacteria > Bacillota > Bacilli > Bacillales > Salisediminibacteriaceae > Salipaludibacillus > Salipaludibacillus daqingensis. The sequence goes on from NZ_JARZHF010000002.1 coordinate 377,485, forward strand.
GTCGCTTTTCCTTCATAATGTCGCATAAATAACGTTTCCAATGTTGGAGGGGCGCTTTCTAGTTTTAAAATTCCGAAAGAACTAATATGTTTCATCACATTATCTAATTCATTTGTGTCTACTTGGAATAATAGCCCTTGATCAGTGCCTTCTACTTCATGAACCCCTTTTACTTTTTCTAATGAAGTAATTTTCTGTTTCGTCTCCACAAGAATCTGCGTACGAGTCAAGTGACGAAGCTCATTCAACGTTCCAGTTTCAATGATACTCCCTTCACGAATAATCGCCACTTTATCACATAATTTCTCTACTTCTGATAAGATATGGCTCGATAAAAGGACACTTTTCCCTTGCTTTTTTATGTCCATCACACATTCTTGGAATACTTGTTCCATCAATGGATCCAATCCTGATGTCGGTTCATCTAATATATAGAGATCTGCATCAGAGGAAAAAGCAGCAATTAATGCAACCTTTTGGCGATTTCCTTTAGAATATGTGCGACATTTTTTCGTTGGATCTAAATCAAATCTATTAATTAACTCTTCTCTTCTACTTTTATTGTTCGTTCCTCGTAATTTCACAAAGAGATCTATTACTTCTCCACCAGTTAAATTTGGCCATAAATTAACGTCTCCAGGCACATATGCCACTCGTTTATGAATTTCCACAGCATCATCCCATGCATCTTTTTCGAAAATCTTTACCGAGCCATCCGTCGCCTTCAATATCCCAAGCAAAACTCGTATTGTCGTTGATTTACCAGCACCATTTGGACCAATAAATCCAAAAATTTCGCCACTATTAACTTCTAAGTTCACACGATCTAAAGCTGTGAATTTACCAAATTTTTTCGTTAAATTGGTTATTTTCACCATACTCATATCTATTTCCTCCTCCGTTTACATACTAAGATATGAAATTTATATATCTATATATTTCATATTATACAATAAATCGATCTATTGCAATATGTTTTGAAACAATGTATTTGTTTTATTTCATATTTTTTATTACACTTAACGTGAGGTGAAAGAAAAATGGATGGATTCGAACGACGTCGAGAACTTAAAAAAGCAGAAATCTTACAAGCATCATTAGATCTATTCATGGTACATGGGGTACAAAAGGTATCTATTTCAGAAATCGCTGCAAAAGCAAATGTATCCCAGGTAACGATTTATAATTATTTTCAAAGCAAACAAAATTTAATTGATGAGACGATTGTATATTATGTTGATAAATCTTGGGACGAGGGTGTCGAAATTCTTGAAAGTAACTTGCCTTTTCCAGAAAAGATTAAGCAACTAATTTTTAATAAAAAAGAAGCCGCAGATAATATTCATGAAGATTTTTATTTTTATTTTATGAAGGAATACAATTCTGGGTTGAGTTATATTGAAGAAGTTTATCAGAAAGATGCCATTCCTAGACTAATTAATTTCTTTAATGAAGGAAAAGAAGAAGGATATATTGATCCAAACTTATCAAACGAGGCCATTTTGCTGTATTTTCAAATCTTAAAGGATTCCATGCAACGAGAAGATATTTATGAAAAAATCTTACCGTTTACAGAAGATATTACGAAAATTTTGTTTTATGGTATTGCAGGAAACCGTGAGAAATAATGAAGGTGAACGAAGAGCGATACAGCTTGCTTGGTTTGCAAAGCTTTTCGTTCTTTTACGTTATTCGTAGGGATTAATAATCCTTTTCTGTCATGAATTCCTTGCTATTTTCCACAATCGAGCGATATTTTTCGATAGGACAAACGTATTCTCATAAGCATCTTCAAGTGCTTCATCCAAACTCATGGCAGAAGGAGTGATTGAAAATAAAGCATCCATCCCTTCGTCATATAAATCATCCCCATCCATTTGCAAACTTCCTGCTATAGCAATAACGGGTTTTTTATATTTTTTAGCTAATCTAGCTACGCCAACTGGCGTTTTGCCAAAAGCAGTTTGGCCGTCAATTTTACCTTCCCCAGTAATCACAAGGTCAGCTAGCATAATCTTCTCCTCTAACTTTGTAGCTTTTATTATCATCTCAATGCCAGGTATAAGCTTCGCTGAACAAAAGGCTAGAAGTCCCGCACCTAAACCACCTGCCGCTCCAGCACCGGCAACATCCATTACTGAGATGTTCAAATGCGATTCAATCAAATCACCAAAATGAGTTAAATTACGATCGAGAGAAGAAACCATCTCTTCATCCGCTCCTTTTTGAGGTCCATAAATGGCTGAAGCACCTGTTGGTCCAGTTAAAGGATTAGTCACATCACATGCAATTTCCATGTCTACCTTTAGTAAAGATGGGTGGAGGTTAGAGAAATCAATGGATCGAATGAGGTGAAGTTGTCCTCCTCCCCACTTTATTTGTCGCTGCTTTTCATTTAATAGTTTAACTCCTAAAGCTTGAGCCATTCCAGCTCCTCCATCATTTGTAGCACTTCCTCCAATGCCGAGAATGACCTTGTCAACGTTGTGTTGGAGTGCAGCTAAAATTAATTCCCCCGTTCCATAAGTCGTTGTCACAAGTGGGTTTCGCTTATCTAATGGTACTAGATGCAACCCTGATGCTTCAGCCATTTCAATTACAGCTGTTTTTCCATCTCCAAGAATTCCGTAAGTCGCTTTTACTCTTTCACCTAGGGGACCTGTTACTTCTTTTTGATAAATCTTCCCGTTTGTTGCATGAACTAACGATGAGACAGTACCTTCCCCCCCATCAGCCAAGGGGACTTTTACAAACGTACACTGTGAATCTTCTTCTTTCCATCCCTTTTCAATGGCTTCTGCAACTTCGATGGACGTTAAGCTTTCTTTAAATGAATCTGGTGCAATGACTATATTCATCTATGCCGCCTCCCTAGACTTTTATCTGATGGATCCAAATTGAAATACTAAAAAAAGCTATAATTAAATATAATGAAAAAGCAACCGACCTTAAAGAACGACCGATTGCTTTATATATCTATTGAATCATAACAGTTAAACGATATCTACCTTTTGATTTAGAGACATACATTTATGTCTGATTTACGAAAAGAATTCATTCCACTAACAAAGTGACCAACAACCTTAACATTGCTAGCAATTTGAGAATCGATCACTTCCATCAAATCTTCTGCATATCCTTGAAGACTATTGTATCGACCTTTATCGTAAAATGATTTACCTTATTTTCGTGCTCTTACATAATCAAATAAAATCAAATTTTAGACTTTTTGAAAAGAAGGGCTCCTATTTTTCAAAACTTTTTGATCACATCCAAAACCATTGGCAAATACAATAGTATCTTTTCCATGACCAATTACATTCACGTGGTTTTTTTACTATAAATTCTTTGTTCACCTAAGTATTCTGTAGTCTATTTCATATTATTCTTCAACGAAATTAATAAATATATCACTTGTATCTGGTTTTTCATCAATATAACCCGCTTCGTACAACCAATTGATTGTCTCTTCCCAAGAAGATTCGAATTGACTTCCAAAGGGCTCGTCTTCCCTTTCCATTTTCGATAGTAAAATATCGAGACTATCCTCTTCTACTTCACGTATGAGTGGAAAATTCTCTTGATCCTCATGCCTGAACAAGATGTCCAAACTATCATCAGGATTTTCTTTCATGTACTTATATCCCTTTTCTGCAGCATTCCAAAAGGATTCAATCCTCGGTTTGTTATCTTCAAGCTGACTTTCATTCGTAACCATCACTAACTCGTAAAAACTCGGCACTCCATAATCAACAGGATTAAAATAGTGAACATCATGATCTTGGTATTCAAGTACTGGTACCTCGTGATTAATATATGCACCAATGACGGCATCAACTCTTTCACTAACAATAGAAGAACCTAATTCAAACCCTACGTCAATGAGTTCCACTTGTCCAAAGTCACCACCATCTTCTGTTACCATTGTTTCTAGCAACGGTTCATTAACAGGAATTCCAGGATATCCAACTTTTTTTCCTTCCAAATCTTTCGGCGATTGAATCTCTTCATCATTTAAATAAACGATATGATTTAAAGGAGAGCGTACAATTGAAGCAACGGATACGACAGGAATATCCTCGTTTCTTGCTGTGATTACATCTGGCTGATAAGTAATGCCTAATGTCACTTCCCCTGTTGCAGCTAGATTTATGGGATCTGTCGGGTTGGTCGGAAAAATAATTTCTACATCTAACCCTTCCTCTTCAAAGTAACCCATCTCCTCTGCTACGTATAAATAACTATGCACGGCATTTGGGTACCAATCGAGCATAATTTGTACTTCCTTTAATTCCTCTCCGTTTTCCCCTTGAACCTTTTCATTATTACTATTGCACCCTACTAACAGAATAAGCATGATTATAAATGCTATTTTCATTATTTGTTCCTCCACTTTATTGAAATATTTTCAAACACCTTCACTAGTAAAAACAAACAAATACCCATCATCGATAACAAAACGATTGGCGCAAATACACCTGCACCATCCATTTGAGTCATCATTCTTCTACTAAAGTATCCAAGTCCTTTGCTTGCTCCAAGCCATTCTCCAATCGCTGCCCCAATAACACTTAGCGTCACCGCTACTTTCAATCCTGAATAAAAATATGGAAGCGCGGATGGGACTTGAACTTTGAAAAAAAGCTGTCTTTTGCTTGCTCCCATCGTTAGCAGCAAATCTTGCAGTTCTTTACTCGTCGATCGTAATCCATCAAACGTACTAACCGTAATGGGAAAGAAAGTAATCAAAACTGTCACAGCAACTTTGCTCCAAATCGAATATCCAAACCAAAGCACAAAAATAGGTGCTAAAGCAATAATCGGAATCGTTTGAGAGGCGATGACTAATGGAAAAAAAGTCCTTTCAGTAAACGAACTGCGATTCATAAAAATCGCCAACCCACCACCGACAATCATAGAGATTCCTAAACCGATTACCACGATTTGAAGAGTTGCAGGTAAATGAACATAAAACAGCACCTGTCTTAATTCCCAAAGTTTCACTAGAATCCCAGAAGGGGAAGGCAAAATATACGCTTTGTCATAGATTCGCGCACCTACTTCCCAGACAATCAGCAAAAGAGATACTAACACGAGCGAACTTCCATAATAAAAAATGTTGGTCATTAATTTTTTCATAGAGAACGTTCCTTCGATCTCATTTTTTTCAAGAGATCTTGTTTTAATTTCATAAATGCAGCATCACTTCGATGTTCCTCATTTCGCGGTCGACTTATTGGTACGTTAACTTCATCTATTTCCCCTTTAATTGGAGGGTGAGTTAACATCAATACTCGGTCAGAAAGAAAAATCGCTTCCTCCACATCATGAGTAATAAAAATGATCGTCTTATCCCATTCATGCCATTGTTCCAACAGCCATTCTTGCATCATATATCGAGTCATTGAATCTAGTGCACTAAATGGTTCATCAAGGAGTAAAATTTCATTTCCTCCAAGAATCGCCCTTAAAAAAGATACCCGCTGTCTCATTCCTCCTGAAAGTTGGTGAGGGTAATGATCTTCTGTTCCCAGCAGGCCAAATTTCTTCATATGATGCAACACTTTTTCTCTTGCTTCTTTTTTATTCATCCCTTTAATCTCTAACGGAAGCAGTCCATTTTCTAACACAGTTCTCCATGGAAGAAGCAAATCTTGTTGTGGCATATAACCAATTTTTCCAAGGCGATGACGCTCTTCCTTGTCTCGAAGTCTAATGTGACCAGACTCTGGTTGTTCAAGCCCGGATGCTAATCGAAAAAATGTTGATTTTCCCGCTCCACTTGGACCAAGAATCGTTACGAATTCTTTTTCATGGATAGTAAGATTGATGTTGTCAAACACAGAAGTAAATTTATCACTATGCTTATAAGAAAACGAAACATGATCAAAAGCTAAATGTGAATGACTATGGCTCTTATCTTTTTTCTTCATTAGTCCATTGGCCACATTTCTTTGTTATAGGACATATCCCAAAACATGTATTCAAACCGAGTCGTATTTAAGAAAATTTCTTCTATATCTTTTAGTTCATGCTCCGGTTTGCCTTCTGCCAACTTATCTAATAAGGAAATCGTCCATTCTGTTAAGTCATGAAATTCTTTACTAGAATACATCTTTATCCACTCCCCATATTTCCCATTACGAGCTCCTGGCACCTCATCAAGCGTTTTACCAATCTCCGCATAACTCCACATGCACGGAAGTAAACTTGCAACTAATTCTGCTAAGCCGCCATTATTTCCAACGTGGAGCATGTAGTGACTGTAGGCTAACGTTGTTGGTGCTGGTGAAGCCGTTTCAAGCTCATGTTCAGATATGTTGAATTCTTTCGCGTATTGTCGGTGAAGTGCCATTTCTGTGTTCATTGTTGAGTCTAATAGCTCGGCGAATTTCCCCATCGTTTTAACATCATTCGCCTTCACAGCTCCTATAGCAAAAAGTTTCGCATACTCGATTAAATACAAATAATCTTGGATCATAAAAAATCGGAATTTATCTTCGTCTAATGTTCCATCACCAATGCCTTGAACAAATGGATGATCATGATTTTTTCTCCAAATTGGTTTCACATTTTCATATAAACGTTGACTAAACGTCATTTCTATCATCCTCTCTTTTTTGATGACTCCACTCATAAATAAATGTCATTATTACTTTTGTAAAATCAATAAGCTGAGCAATCGAGACTGATTCATTTATTCCATGAGCATTTTGTAAATCTCCAGGACCATAAATCATCGTCGGAATTCCTGCATTACCAAGCCAACCTCCATCTGTTACCGTTTGCGACATACTAATTTCAGGACTTTTTTGACAGACGGTTGAATGGGCAATCTTTAATGTTTGCACTTCGTCTCCATTTTCATCAAGAGAAAGAGAAGGAAATATTTCTCCTCTATCCTCAATCATGGATTTACCTCCCCAAGTAAAAATTGGCGGATTGTCTCTCAACCAAAGGTCCCCTTCCGCTACTTTGAGGAGATGATCTTCCACTTCTTTTACAATATCCTTATGGTTTTCATCTGGATAAAAATGAACAGTAATCCAAAGCCTACATTCATCGGCTACGAATGCTGCATGTCGTCCTCCCTCAATAACAGCAGGGTTAATCGTATTCATCCCAGGAGAGAATCCTGGATATGATTTTGTAACTGCCCAATGTTTCTCTAAATCTTTCAGTCCTTCGATGATTTTAACCATTTTTTCAATTGCACTTGCTGCGTGTATACCGCCACCAGCGTGAACCATGTTTCGACGCATGGCATCATGATACGTCTTCGGACTTTTCACCGTCACCCAACCAGTAATCACACCACCTTGCCCTTGAATGTGTAAATCGCTCGTATCTACCACTACTGCTGCGTCCGCTGTATATCCTCTGTCGCAACATTCCAACGTTCCCGCTTCTCCAACCTCCTCGCCAATCACTGATTGAAAAATCAAGTCCCCTGGCAGTTCTATCTCTCTCTCTCGTAAAAGCTTGATCGCAAATAACGCTCCAGCAAGACCCGCTTTCATGTCAGCGGTTCCCCGTCCGTAAAGTCGGTTGTTTTTAACAAATGGTGTAAATGGATCTGTTTCCCATCCTTTTTCATGTTCATCAACTTCGGCTACATCGATATGTCCATTAATGATTAAACTTTTGAATTGATTAGATTGAGAACCTTTAAATGTACCAACAACGTTTGGATCTCCAGGATACACATCCCATTGATCTACTTCTGCTCCTAGCTTCTTTAATTCATCTGCTACGAATTCTTGGGCCTCTTGGGTATTTCGAGCAGGAGGGCTCGGTGTTTTGTATCGCACAAGTTGATTTACCAGTTCGATTAATTCTTCTTTTCTACCATCGATTTCTTGGAATATAGTGTTTAGCTCTTCGTTCATATCATTTCTCCTTTACCTTTGACATTTCCTGTTGATTGTCTAATAGGTGATTTTCTCTAGCATTTCATTTAGAAACATGATGAACTAGAGAACGACAAAAAACCACTCTAGCAAGAGTGGTTGTGTATGTAGAACAAATCAAAAATGAGAGAAATATAAGAAAGAAATCTTATACAACTGAGTTTGCTCACACCACTTCCCTCCGCTAGTATTATCTAGTTCAGGTAATAGGGTTAAGACAAACGTCTCTCTCAGCAAATCAAGCACCCCTAGTGGTCGTTCATAAAATTGTCAATACACAAAAGATACCACACATTTCTGAATTTGCAAACAATCATGTTTAAAAATTCATAATGTTCTTTCCATTTGTAACATCCAATAAAAAAGTTGTTCAATGTGAAATCTAAGGCTTTAGGCTATTAATTTTAAAAATTTCTTTTTCCAATCTACATCATATATCCTCTTATCATGATAACGAACACGAATAGTCGTGAAATTAAAGATTTATGACCTTTAACCTCCTATTTTTTAAAATAATTAGCAGAAATTTCTTTTAATCAACCTAACTGTTCAATTGTAGTTATTAATTTTTTTGTATAGATAACCAATTAATGTAAATCATATGAAAGGAAGGGTTGTGTGGACAAATGGACAATTTTCATCCAACGAATAAAGAACGACGATTTAAGGCCTATTTAGGACCTCTTGGAACAACCCAATTACATTTACGAAATCCATATGTTGTCGCATGGTGGTCCGCTGCATTCCCTGGTTTTGGTCATCTGTTACTATCCAAATATATTAGAGGCTTTTCTCTCTTCATATGGGAAGTTTTTGTTAATAGTATGTCGAACCTTAATCATGCTATCGTGTTCTCTTTTATTGGAAATTTTGAAATGGCTAAAGAAGTGCTTGATCCAAGATGGTTACTTTTATATCTACCTGTCTATATGTTTGCTATATGGGATAGTTATCGAACAACGATGGATATCAATAAGGAATTTATCTTAGCAGAACGTGAAAATGCTGAAATAAATACATATAGTATTACCTCAATGGAAATCAACTACCTCGATAAGAGAAGACCAATCATGGCTGTTTTATGGTCGTTAATGACTCCTGGACTAGGACAACTTTATATCCATCGTATTTTCACAGCTATTTTTACGATGGGGTTCATGATCGTTTTTGTTTACTTTTCAAATGCTCTCGTAGCAGTCCATTGGATTTTTCTAGGTGATTTAAACGAAGCAAAAGAGGTGATAGATCCTCAATGGTTTCTGTTCATACCTTCGAATATAGGTTTTGCCGTTTATGATTCTTATACGAATACAGTTGAAAATAATAAATTATATGAAAGTGAACAACGAAAGTTTCTTCGAAAGAACTATCAACATTACCATGTTAAATTATAATAAAAATTTGAGGTGAACCACGGTGCAGATTTTCTCCTCGTTTGAACATTCATCATATATTGAGTTAGCCATCACTGCCTTAGAACAAATAGGGATCGAGAAAGAAAACATTCTTGCGGTCCCTTTATATAATCGCATCGAAGAAAGAAAGCTCTTCGATACTTTGCATCGAGCTGATGGGGTTAGTTTATTTGATACTGGTGCCGCTTTAGGGACAGCTTTTTCTGTTATCGGAACTTGTTTCGGATTTGCCTTAGCTTGGGGACCTATTATATGGGGACTAATTGGAGCAATTATTGGATTCTTATTAGGTTTTATCATTAACTACACTTTTTATAAAATAACTCGAAATAAACAAAGAGCTTTAAAAGGTAAAAAATCTGAAGTATTTTTAGTTATCAATTGTCCTCAAGAGATAGTTGAACAGGTCGAAAAAATATTATGGGAAAACTTTGCTTTAGGCGTTTCAAAAGTGTAAGATCCTCATTAAATTGACAAGAGTTTATGACATTTTCGGTGATAATTTAAGCTGTTCTAAAGCTCATTATCCTATCTTTTTCCTATTAAACAAAAAAGGGAGCTCTCATTCACTCTAAGAGATCCTCTTCGTATCGTTACAGTTGTGACCAATCCTGATAGCTTCCACTCCCGTTACATCCAGGACAATTATAATGACTCGGAGAGATGTAAAATTCACTTACTGGTATATTAAAACCTTTCCCCTGACAGTCTGGACACAATCCTTGCTCTTTCATATTTTGTAAATGTTTTTCTTGTCTTTCCTCTTGCCATTGAGCAATAGCTTGAAAAAGTCTCATTCCCTTCACCTCTTTAACTCTTTTTTTATAGTATTAGGCAAAAGGAAACCTTTTATACTTTGAACATCTTAAACATATTTTCCACTATAAAAATATTTTCACTGTATTTTTGAACACATCTCTAGGCACTTGCATATAGTGAATCTTGTAAAGGAGGAGTGATTAATTATGATGCATCAACCTTATCAAGGGATGCCAGCACAAGGACATCACCAAAACGAACAACATGCTAAAGACATGCACAACATGTGTACTCAGTATCATTTACACTTTATCCAGATCCAGTTAATGGATGGAAGTTCTCATGATGGAATAATTGAGGAAGTGGATAATGAAGGGGTCACGCTATTAATGCCTGAAGCAGAAGAAGGAGCCCAGCAGCCTTACTACGGTCAGCACGGGCATGAGAGTCACCACGAATTACACGCACAACAAGGGACTCAAATGCAAGACAGTCCTCAACATTTCGGATACGGGTATCCAGGATATGGTTACCCAGGATTTGGACCAGGTCCTGGGTATGGGTATGGATACGGAATTCCTAGAAGGTTTCGGCGTTTTAGAAGAAGACGATACCCATTTTTCGGAATTCGTCGGTTGTTCTTCCCATTCTTTTTTTAGAATTTTAAAAGGCTGATCAGTAGTTATCTGATCAGCCTTCCACTTTTTTTTACTCTTCTACAACTAATGCAATTTTTCCTAATTGTTTTGCATCAGCGAGTCTTTCTAACGCTTGTTTTGTATCTTTTAACGGGAAAGTAGTATCAATAACTGGTTTAATCTCGTGTTTACTAATGAATGACAACATCTTTTGATATTCTTCTTGGCTTCCCATCGTAGTTCCGAGCAAATTATATTGGCCATAGAAAAAACTTCTTAAGTCTAAACTAACAGTGTCTCCTGCTGATGCACCAAACGTAACCATTGTTCCACCTTTTCGAAGTTGATCCAATGATTTTTGAAACGTTGCTGCACCCACTGTTTCAACAACTACATCAACTTTTTCACCGTCTAATGCTTCATTCCAATCACTTTCACTATCAATTGCTATATCAGCGCCTAATTCCAATGCTTTTTGACGTTTCTTTTCTGATCTTGATGTTACAATTACTCTCGCTCCCGCAGCTTTAGCAAACAGTAACAAGAAAGTTACCGCCCCACTCCCGACACCCGGCAGTAAAACCGTATCTTCAGAAGAAATCTTAGCTCTTGTAAACAATGCACGGTATGCCGTTAAAGCAGCAAGAGAAAAAACACCTGATTCTTCCCATGTCAGATGAGTTGGTTTTTTCTCTAGATTTTTTTCAGAAATGATCACTTTTTCTGCAAATGTTCCATGTCCAGGAAGTCCAACAATTTGAAAGTTTTCTGGTGGAGCATCGCTCTGATTGATCCATCCTAAACTAGGATTAATGACGACTTCATCGCCAACGGCTACTCTTGTTACACCTTTTCCAATACTCTCAACAATACCTGCTCCATCTGACCCAATTATAAGAGCCGAGTCCGTTTCATCATGTTTTTGTAAAACGAATAAGTCGCGGTGATTCAAACCTGCGACTTTCATTTTGACGCTTACTTCCCCTTTATTTGGCTTTTGTTCATCCATATCCTGATAAAAAGTTCCCACCATACCTTTTGTTCCCTTATGTACAAATGCCTTCATTAAATGACCTCCTTAAAAAATTTGATACTTATAACGTAATATAAGTGATTTTCTCCTCTTTTTTCTATTATACTTGAAATGATAGCCATCTTTCAAAAATCCAGAGGTGACAATTAGTGAAACTTACCGTTGACGATCTACCAATAAAAGAACGAAAAACGTATCTTATGATTCAGGACCTACCTATACATGAAAAACGCGTTCTTTGGAAGTTGATTCGTTTATCAAATAAAGATCATATTTGTGTCATCGATTCACTAACACCAACCGTGCACGTTTTAATCGAAAAACAATTAATAACGTTAAATAAAAGTTTCAAACAGCCTAACAAAATAAGTTTGTTTGTTCTTCGCAAGACACCTTTTTTGATGAAAAAATTACAAGTGATAGGACAAAATAGTTAACCTCCCCCACAGAAGCCCAAATGTTTAATTCTTATTTCATATGGTAATAGTGTGGATGTAACCTTTTAAAACTAACCAAACATGTTACTCACATGTTTATGAGGAGGCTTTACTTTATGCCATTATTGGAAATAAGTGTTGTGCCTGTTGGAACAGATTCAGAAAGTTTCAGCAGTGATGTGGAAAAAGCAGTATCATTAATAGAGCAAAACGGTTTAAATTATCAGGTGACTGCCACATCAACGATCATTGAAGGCGATTTAGACAAATTGATGAATGTCGCCCAAGTCATTCATATGAACGAAATTGAGAACAAAGCAAAGCGAGTCGTAACAACGATTAAAATTGACGACCGTGTGGACAAGCCTATTCATTTAGAAGAACAAGCGAAAAAAGTTTCACAACCGAAAAACTAACAAATCTCCAAAAAACAAATCATATACTGTCTATCAGAGCTGGACTTTCGTGCCCACTGATAGACAGTTCTTTTTGTTTGTATTCTTATTTTCTCTCCAATGATAAAATATTCACATGTCATTCAAGGAAATTTATCGTTCCTAGGGGAGGAATCATTTTGTTGGAACTAGATTGGACTCAAATCGTCCTTGTTATCGTATCTGCATTATTCATAGGTATTTCGAAAACAGGCTTACCAACGCTTGGTATTTTAGTTGTTGCTACAATGGCCTCTATTTTTCCGGCACGAGAGTCTATTGGACTTGTTTTACCAATGTTGATCATCGCTGATCTGATTGCTGTCGTCTACTATCGAAGAAGTGTTCATTGGAAAACACTATTTTCTCTCGTTCCTTGGGTTCTCGGTGGTTTAGCAATCGGATTTACACTATTGTTTTTCATGACATCTAGCCGACCTGTTGAAATGATTTTAGGTGGAATCATTGTCACGATGATTATTCTTCAAGTCGTTCGCGAGAAATTGGGTTCTTCATGGGTCGATGCTATTCCACAATCCAAATGGTTTGTAGTTGTCATGGGTACTCTCGCCGGTTTTACTACGATGGTAGGGAATGCAGCTGGTCCCATCATGGCGATTTTTTTATTGGCGATTGCGATGCCAAAAAAACATTTTATCGGAACCGGTGCATGGTTTTTTCTGTTTGTTAATCTACTAAAAGTGCCTATGTACGGAAGTTTGGGTTTGATCACACTAGAAACACTCACATTCAATGCGTGGCTTACTCCAGCTATTTTAATCGGGACTTATATTGGTATTAAATTCTTACCGTTGATTCCACAGCGGAAATTCAGTTTCATTGTTTTACTTTTTGCTTTCGCTGGTGGTTTGAAACTGTTAATTGGATAGTGGTGGTGGGGTGCGCTTTCTCGATTTCAGTGCGCTCTCACATGCCCTAGGTGCGCTTTCAACTCAGGTTGGCGCGCTTTCAACTTACTCTCTCGCGCTCTCATGATACCTAGCTGCGCTTTCTCGATCTATCATCACGATAGATTCTATTTCTCCAAACCAAAAGGCAACTGCATAAGCAGTTGCCTAACAATTCAATCTTCAAGGTAATTTCGTTGTTCCCATCAAGAAGCGGTCACATTCTCTTGCTGCTCCTCTACCTTCATTAATCGCCCAAACAATTAAACTTTGACCACGTCTCATATCTCCAGCAGCGAATACACCTTCAACATTCGTTTTGTATTTTTCAAACTCTGCTTTCACCGTAGACTTTTCTTCCGTTTCCACTCCTAAATCTTTGATCAACTTTTGTTCTGGACCAGCGAATCCAATCGCTAATAATACGAGATCAGCCGGCCACACTTTTTCTGTACCTGGAACTTCTTTGCGGATTCGCTGACCATCCGCTGCAAGAGTTGTTTCCACATCAATCGTATGAACTTCTTTTACATGACCTTGATCATCGCCAACAAACTTTGTTGTCATAACAGCATAAGCTCGCGGATCTTGTCCAAATACTGCCGCAGCTTCTTTGTGACCATATTCCACACGGTGGATAATCGGCCACTGTGGCCATGGGTTGTTATTCTCATCTCGGTCCGTTCCTTTTTTCGTATAAATATCAAACTGTGTCAAGCTTTTGCATCCATGTCGTACTGATGTTGATAAACAATCTGTTCCTGTATCACCGCCACCAATAACAACAACATTTTTACCTTTAGCTGTTAAGTAATTTCCATCCTCATGACCAGAGTCTAATAAACTTTTTGTATTCGCATGAAGAAAATCCATTGCGTAATGAATACCTTCTAGTTCTCTGCCATCCGCTGGAATGTTGCGATGGACTGTTGCACCACCACAAAGAATCGTCGCATCAAAATTTTCGTCTAGTTCAGATGCAGAAATATCTTTCCCTACTTCTGTATTCGTTACAAACTCAATACCTTCTTCTTCCAGTATCTTAACACGTCGCTCTACAACATAATATGGTAGTTTCATTTCTGGAATACCGTAAGTGAGCAAGCCTCCGATTCGATCATGTCGTTCAAAAACTGTCACAGAGTGACCTGCTTTGTTCAATTGAGCTGCTGCTGCTAGCCCTGCTGGACCTGAACCAACGACGGCAACCTTTTTTCCTGTCCTAGTTTTAGGCGGTTCAGGTACTACCCATCCTTCTTCAAAACCTTTTTCGATAATCGATCTCTCTACCGTTCGAATAGCGACGGGCGGTTCATTTATTCCTAGAACACAAGCTCCTTCACATGGAGCTGGACAAGCCATACCTGTAAATTCTGGAAAATTATTCATTTCATGCTCTTTTTTCAACGCTTCTTTCCATTGACCACGATAAACCATGTCATTCCACTCAGGAATCAAATGATAAACAGGACAACCTGTTGTGACACCATCAATTTCCATTCCTGTGTGGCAAGTAGGCACGCCACAATCCATGCAGCGAGCCCCTTGCTTTTTCAATTCATCTTCAGACATTGGTTTCGTATAATCTTCCCAATCCTTCGTTCTTTCAGAAGGGTCACGTTCTAGCTGGGACTGACGTTCATATTCTATAAAACCAGTCGATTTCCCCATAGTTGACACCCTCCTCATCTATTTTTTCAAAGCTTCTACATTAAGTTTACTTTCTTCAAATGCTTTCATATCAGCATCATATTTGGATAAACCTTCGTCTCTATACTGTTTAATCCGATTTTGAATCGTTCGGTAATCCTTAGGAATAACTTTGATAAATTTAGGTACTAACTCTTCCCAATTCTTCAAAATTCGTTTTCCATTATCACTGTACGTATGTTCAATGTGTGTTTTAATTGTTTGGTATAATTCATCGATTTCTTCATGATCTTTTAATGACTCTATATGAACGAGTTCTTTGTTACATTTTGCTTCAAAGGAGTCATTTGATTCATGAAGGACATAAGCAACGCCACCTGACATCCCAGCTGCAAAGTTTCGACCTGTATCACCAAGGATAATCACTTTACCACCTGTCATATATTCACAAGCGTGATCACCTACTCCTTCTACAAGTACATTAGCTCCGCTGTTTCGAACACAAAATCGTTCTCCGGCTATCCCATTAATAAATGCTTCTCCACCGGATGCACCATAAAAACAGACGTTACCAACAACAATATTATCTTCTGGTTTAAACGTTCGTTGTCGTGAAGGTCGAACGATGATTTTACCGCCAGACAACCCTTTTCCTACATAATCATTTGCGTCTCCAACTAGTTTTAGTGACATCCCTTTCGGAATAAATGCCCCAAAACTCTGACCGGCTGATCCTTTAAACGTAAGACGAATCGTATCTTCTTGAAGACCTTCCAACCCATACCGTCTCGTTACTTCACTACCGAGAATTGTTCCCGCCACCCGGTTTATATTACGAATCGAGAATGTTCCCTTTACAGGAATTTGGTTTTCTAAGGCATCTTCACAGAATGGAATTAATTCTTCCATATCCAATGAACTTTCTAAGCCATGATCTTGATCGGTCGTTTTGACAAGAGAAACATTTTCATCCATTTCGGGCTTATGAAGCAATGGCGATAGATCGATATTTTTCCCTTTCCAATGATCAATAGCGTCATTAGGTTCTAAAACGTCCGTTCGACCTACCATTTCATTTAACGTTTTGAAGCCAAGTTCAGCCATGAGTTCTCTTGCTTCTTGTGCAATAAATAACATAAAGTTTTCGACATGGTCTGCTTTACCTGGAAATTTCTTTCTTAGTTCAGGGTTTTGTGTGGCTACGCCAACTGGACACGTATCTAAATGACAAACCCTCATCATGACACAGCCTAAAACAACTAATGGAGCCGTTGAAAAGCCATATTCTTCAGCACCTAGTAAAGTTGCAACAATCACATCTCGACCAGTCATCATTTTTCCATCCGTCTCTACTACGATACGATCTCGTAATTTATTTAATAAAAGCGTTTGATGGGTTTCAGCTAGACCGATTTCCCAAGGAAGTCCTGTATGCTTTAAACTCGTTCTTGGTGCAGCTCCTGTCCCACCATCATAACCACTGATTAATACGAGATCTGCGCGACCTTTAGCCACACCAGCAGCAATTGTGCCTACTCCTCCAGCTGAAACTAACTTCACGCTGATTCTCGCTCTTGGATTGGCATTTTTCAAATTGTGAATCAATTCTGCTAAATCTTCAATTGAATAAATATCGTGATGTGGAGGTGGTGATATTAATTCTACTCCCGGAGTCGATCCGCGTACTTCTGCTATCCATGGATACACTTTCTTTCCAGGCAGATGTCCACCTTCTCCTGGTTTCGCACCTTGGGCAATTTTAATCTGAATTTCATCAGCGTTGACGAGATAATGGCTATTTACGCCGAAACGTCCAGATGCTACTTGTTTAATGGCGCTTCTTCTAGAATCACCATTTTCTTCAGGACTAAAGCGGTCAATGTCTTCTCCACCCTCGCCACTATTACTTCTAGCACCAATTCGATTCATTGCAACTGCTAACGCTTCATGAGCTTCTTGACTTATCGCTCCATACGACATGGCACCTGTTTTAAACCTTTTACAGATTTCTTCAACGGACTCCACTTCTTCAATAGGAATGGACTTCCTCTTTTTGAATTTCAATAATCCCTTGAGTGACTGCAAGTTATTTTTCTCATCAGTAAGCAATGTCGAATATTTCTTGAATTTTTCATAGTCATTTGTGCGGCACGCCGCTTGAAGAAGATGGATTGTTTCCGGATTATATTGATGATCTTCTCCATTTTGTCTGTATTGGAATTCATCGCCACTTTCTAGTGTTTTCTGAGCACCTCGCTCATCTCCGAAGGCAATCTCATGTCTTAATAACGCTTCTTTTTCAATCATGTCTAACTTGATCCCACTAAGTTTTGAAGATGTTCTTGTAAAGTATTTATCGATCACATCTTGATGAATACCGACTGCTTCAAAGATTTGTGCCCCTCGATAACTTTGGATCGTTGAAATCCCCATCTTAGAAAGTATTTTAATTACACCATCCGTCGCTGATTTAACATAGCTATCAGCACAATCATTGAAAGAGTCACTCTCTATTTCATCAATAGAAATTAAATGGCGAATCGTATCAAAAGCTAAGTACGGGTTAATCGCTTCTACTCCGTATCCTAACAATGCTGCAAAATGATGGACTTCTCTCGCTTCACCTGATTCAAGTAATATACTTACCTGTGTCCTCGTTCCTTGACGGATAAGATGGTGATGTAACCCTGAAACAGCTAAAAGAGAAGGAATTGCCGCTTTATTCTCATTGATACCTCGATCTGAGAGTACCAATAAAGTCGCACCATCTGCCATTTTCCGATCAGCCTCAGCAAAAAGTTCTTCTAACGCTGTTTCCATCCCTTCAGAAACGTTCGAATGAAACAATATCGATAAATTAGCTGTTTGGAAACCATCCATATCCTGATTTCGTAATGTTTCTAACTGTTCATTTCTTAAAATAGGTGTATCTAGCCATATATGTTTGCAACTTTCAGGTTTTGGATTAACAAGGCTACCTTCTGCACCAATCGTTGTACCGACTTGGGTAATTAACTCTTCTCGAATCGCATCGATTGGAGGATTCGTTACTTGCGCGAACAGCTGCTTAAAATAATTGTATAAAAGCTGTGGCTTTTTAGACAACACAGCAAGTGGTGAGTCATATCCCATCGAACCAACAGGGTCCTTGCCACCAGAAACTAACGGCTTTATTATTTTCGTTAATTCTTCAGAAGTATAACCAAAGGCCAATTGATGATCCAAAAGTTCTTCGTCCTTTATAATCGTATCTTGTTTCTCTTTTGACTCTGGTAACTCATCTAATTTGATCAGATTCTCCGCTAACCATTCTCCATAAGGCTGTTCGTTTGCAATTTGCAATTTGATTTCCTCATCTGGAATAATTTTCCCTTGTTCTAAATCCACAAGGAGCATCTTACCTGGTTTCAATCGATCTTTATACAACACATCTTCAGAGAAAATGTCTAATGCTCCAACTTCTGAACCAAGAACAATCATGCCATCCTTTGTCACATAATATCTAGCAGGTCTTAAACCATTACGGTCTAAGCATGCTCCAATTTGTTTTCCATCTGTAAATGCAATTGCAGCAGGTCCATCCCAAGGTTCCATAAGTGTACTGTGATACTCATAGAAATCTCGTTTATCTGGATGAATCGTATCATCATTTGCCCATGGTTCTGGCACCATCATCATCGCTGTATGAGCCAATGAACGACCCGATAGGTGCAAAAATTCAAATGCATTGTCAAACATTGAAGAATCGCTTCCGTTCTTATCAATTACCGGTAATATTTTTTGTAAGTCTTCATCAGTAAAATGACTAGATTGGCAAAGTTGCTCACGAGCCTTCATCCAATTTACGTTCCCACGAATCGTATTGAATTCGCCATTATGAATGGTGTATCGATTTGGATGAGACCTCTTCCAGCTTGGAAATGTATTTGTACTGAAACGAGAGTGAACAAAGGCTAGTGCCGACTTGAAATCTCTGTGATTCAAATCAATATAAAAAGAGTCCAATTGTTCAGGGATTAACATCCCCTTATAAACGACCGTCCTTGTAGACAGACTGCTTATATAAAAATCGTTTGCTTCTGTTGTTTTTGAAACTTCAATTTCCGTTCTTTTTCGGATGATATATAATCTTCTCTCAAAATCGTCTTGGTCTTTTATGTTGTCAGAAGGGAGAATAACGACTTGCCTAATATTAGGCTTCGTCTTTCTAGCATCCTTACCTACAAAGGATGGATTCACAGGAACTCTTCGCCATCCAAGAATTTTCTGTCCTTCTTCCTCGATGATTCTCTCAAATATTTTCCGGCTACTTTTACGCTCTTTTTGATCTTGCGGAAAAAAAATCATCCCTAATCCATATTGACCTTCATCAGGGAGGACTAAATCTTCCTTATGAAACTGCTTCTCAAAAAAGCGATGTGGAATTTGTGTTAATATTCCAGCGCCGTCTCCTGTACTCACATCAGCGGATTGACCTCCGCGGTGCTCTAAATTACATAAAATCGTAATCGCGTTTTGAACGATATCATGAGATTTTGTCCCATCTATATGTGCAATCATACCAATTCCACATGCTTCATGTTCATTCTCTGGATGATATAATCCTTGTGGCAGCGGTGTACTAAGCTGTGTCATGACAACGTTCCTCCTTTTAATATAAATTAGGCTAATTAAATTGGATTATCTCTACCAATATATAGTTACCTAAAATTAAAAATATTTCGATTAGTGTAACATGAAAAAGTTAATAATTCTAACATCAGGTGACCGAATTACTGTGCAAGTGACATATGAATCTTTATATCAGAAAATAATAGAAGAATAGAGCAAAATTTATTTATTCAAACGCTAATACTACTAATTACTGCTTAATACTCGGGATTAATAACTATAATGACATTCGCCCACATCCGTTGTGGTCTTGTGCGTGAAAATCACACGTTTGTGCGTGGGAATCATCATTAATTGCGTAATTTAAAATAATGATAATCCGTTATAAGTTTATTATTATTAAGAAATTGAGTAAACTACAAAGAGAGGTGAAAATAACTTGGAAATCTTCCTTTGGATAATCATTATTTTATTATTTATACTTAGTTTTGTAGGGCTATTATATCCGATTATTCCTTCCGTATTATTATTGTGGGCAGGAATCTTCCTTTATCATTTTTTTATTGATGGTACCCCCTTAACTTTATGGACATGGGGATCGTTTCTCATTTTAACCATGATGATCTTTATAGCTGATTATTTAGCAAGCATGTATTTCGTCAAAAAATACGGCGCATCAAAGCGGGGAATGACAGCTGCAACAATAGGACTAATTATTGGAAGTTTTATCATTCCGCCAATTGGTATTTTTGTGGTTCCTTTTGTCCTCGTCTTACTCACTGAGTTAACTCAAAAACAACCGTTTGAAAAAGCAGTTAAAATTGCAGTAGGTACTCTTTTTGGATTTCTTACAAGTACTTTTGCAAAAGGAACGATCCAATTCATTTTAATTATTATTTTCTTACTAGATATTGCATTTTTTGTGTGATAAATGACCAGTTTTTAGTTACAGAAAAGAATGCTACCTGAAGGAAAACATAGGCTTCTACAATGAAGGATACAATGGAAGATGGAGCTTGACCGCTCCCTCCCTCGAAAAGTTTAGCACTGAAAGGTAGCATCCCCAGTCTACTATGAAACAGCAACGTCTCTTTCAGTAAATTAGAGTTGTTAAGCAGATCTTTTTTCACCTGCGAGCTTTGTTACTTTCTTTTTTCTTGTGATATAATAAGGACGCTCATTAATAAACAATTATTGGAGGCATCATGTTAACATTTGAAGAAAAGCTCAGCATTATTGAATCCTATCCAGAACTAGAGAGAAAAGATGTATCTTTAGGAAGAGTTAACTTCCACTATAACAATAGCTCTGTGGATAAAAAAAATGTCGTATATCATCTCCATCCAAATGGCAATGGTTTTGTTTATGCTGGTGAATTAACTGGTTATGAGACGAATGAAAAAGGAATGGTGAACATCCGAAATTTCACTGAAAAAGCCCTTCGCAATGTGCTTCAAAATGCGATTACGTCTCTTACTCCTAATGAAGAGGAAGAGATCGGTGAAGAATCTTGGATGAACGATAATACACAAGTTCTAACTTTAGTGAAAGAAGGCGAGATGTGGAATGTCTATGCCGACGATTCGTTAGATGGTACGTTTACCACTTATAAAGAAGCGGCACAATTTTTAGATGAAGAAGGCTTCTCTAAAATTTAACTTCTTATAACGTAACATGCCCCTTTTATCTTCATCGATAAAAGGAGCATGTTTTATTTTTTATCATGAAAGTAGTAGTTATGATCATTCGTTTTTACTTTTCATAAAACCAATCTCATCAACCATGACTTTTCCTTTATCACTTGAGAAATATAATGTAATCCTTTCGAGGTTTTCTAGCTCTATGTTAGGATTTACCTCTTGGAAGGAAGCAAATGGAATTTCATGTGATTGGAAAACTGGCTCCGTTGCTTCACTATATTTACCATCTCTCATGAGATCTTCAAAATAACGGTTAATAGTAAACTGTGTATGAATTGCCGGGGCAATCTCTTTGAATGTTTCCAAAGATACTCTAGCTGATTCACCATCAGTCGTTTCCAGTTTCACATCCAATAATGGGTTCGTTGGAACATCCACTTCTTTTTCTTCTTCGTCAAACTGCCCTTCCATATTCGCTATAGAAAGAAACACGCTTTCCACGTCATCTGTCAGCTGACTCTCACCATATCCATCAGGAATAAATAACGAATACGTACCTGAATTTTCCCACTCAAAAACCATCCCTTTTTTTCGTTTCGTATTCCCAGAGCGATTTATCGATGACTCTATTTCCCAAACATCAAAACCAATTCCCTCAGCCAAAATACCTTGAGATAATTCTGTTTTACTTTTAGCACTATTAAAGTTAACTAAAGGATGGAACTGATTGTTTTCAAAACGAGTCACATACTGAGTGTTAGGTAACCACTCACTACCATAACGGACGTCTCGAAAAAGTGGAATATATTGATCGTTTCCTCCAAGAGTACTTTCAATAAAAGCAGAAATGTACACTTTTGCTACTTCTCTTTGCTCCTCAGGATCCATCATTTGGTCTCTGTTAAGAAACATTCCACCAGGGAGACGCATATCCATCCTGCCCCAGTCTTTATTAAATTGACTATGATTCGCATCAGCTATATAAACTCCTGCTTTAAAGTGGTCCGAGTCATTAGCAACGGTAACCCTAGAATATTGTCGATCCCCATGATAATTATGAACGTCACCATCTCTTGCACCATGGATTGTCAAATAAGAAGCACCATCAAACTCAGGTCTCATATCATCAACTTGACGATCTGTCGGAGCAACACCAATAGCAGCTTGAACATTTATGGCTTCCATTCCTTTAACTGAATCATCATCTGCAAACCATCGCTCATAATCGGCAACCATTGCAGCTGCCTGTCCTCCACGAGAATGGCCCATTACTGCAACACGTTGCAAATCTACTTTAGAGTAAAAAGGGGTAGTTGGATCATTGTTAAAATCATCAATCTTTAAAAGATGCTGTAACATCATCCATGCACGAAATCTATAATCATCATTGGGAATCCCTGTCCAATTAGAATAATTTAAGAAATTCTGATCAACCGAAATAGCAATATAACCTCTGCTTGCCAAAAGTTCTCCTAAATAATCATATCCCGCATCCGAAAAGTTTTCCATTCGATGATTTCCATGAACCATCAGTACGAGTGGAAATACTTCATTACCTTCTGGCATCCATACACGCCCATTTAAAGGTAGTTCGGTTTCATCAAATCCCCAGAAAAATTTTCTGAACCACTCCCATTCATTCATGACGTCAGATGCATCGACAGAACCAGACAACACGTCCACATGGTTTCTAAATTCATCTCTGTGATTATCTGTTCCATTTCCATAGGTAAATGTTTCAACTAAATAATCACCCTTTTCAGCAGGGTTGTCCACAGATAATGGTGTGATATACTCTTCTTCACTAAAAGAATTTTCTACTTCAACATTATCAATTTCAGGAGACCAAAAAATCACAAATAATATAATCAAAAGAGGGAAAGCTGACCATCCAATTTTTTTGCTGCTGCTCCAATGCTTTGATTTCATGATTGTAAATAGCATACCAATACATATAGCAAGAAGAATAGCAACACTTGTGATAATCCACGTAAACGTTGTTCCTAAATTCGCTTCTGATAAAATATAATAATGAAGATAAATCGTATATGATAAGCTTCCCACAAATAATCTAGGGATGGGAAGATACATCAATGATAAAAGGAACCCAACTAAGCCCGTTACACTAAAAAAGAGTAACGTATTGACTAATGTATAAATAAGTAAATCAATAAGTACACCGAAACCTGTTGGTGTAGCTACCCCTGCATTAAAAACAGCAAAAAGGGTCATCAGCCATAGTGCGAGGACCATCATTTTAACTTTCGAATCATAGGCCGATGTTTTAAGCGCTCTTCTTTTCACCCAACTTTGTATTTTTTGTAATTTAGTTAACCGTATTTGCATGATTCAGTAGATACTCCTCACTATATAGTAAAAGTTTTCCGAACATATTTGTTGGGAACTTTAATTATATCAGACCTCACCTTATTCTAGCAGATGAATATAGGATCATTTTCAATAAATAGGAATTTATATAATTAAACACATTAAAAAGAAAAACCACTTTAGAAGTGGTTGGCGACGTAAACGAATACGTTTGAATATCTTTATATCTTTAAATACCTATATGCGTTTGTTAATATTAAAGTTATCTTCAAGGAGAGCCCAGTTTTGTGGGAAATCCCACCCTAAAACCCAATAATATACTCCCTTAACCCCCAACTCTATCACTAGGTCAAATTTCGCTTGAATGCTTCGAGCATCTTCAAACCAGACTTCATGTTGGAGTCCTTCTTCATCATAATACGTAAAAAAAGGAGATTGACTTTCTTCATCAAATTCAATTGCAGCGTTGTAATTTCGAGCTAACTCTAAAGCCTCTTGATGGTCAATCGCTCTTGCCCTCGTTTCCCCTGCTACAAAGGGAAGCGTCCAATCATAACCATACAACGGAACACCCATCATAATTTTTTCAGTAGGCATAACAGTAGACGCATATTCGATTACTCTTCTTACTTCATTGATTGGTGCTACAGCTCTTGGAGGACCACCTGTCCATCCCCATTCATACGTCATTAAAAATACAAAGTCTGCCACTTCACCATGAAAAGCATAATCATGTCCTTCATAAAGAAGTCCGGTCATTCCCGGTTCTACTTTTGGTGCTAACGCACTGGAAAGAAGATACCCTCTTTCATCTAACCGAGTTCTCGCTCTTTGCATCAACTGATTATAATTTTCTCTTAACTCAGCTCCAAGATACTCTAAGTCTAAATCCAAACCTAGATATCCTTTTTCATCCATTATGGCTAAGGCTTCATCTAACATGACATTTTGTAATTCTTCGCTTTGAAGAACAGTTCTGGCTAACTCTGTACTGAACGCCCCATCCTCAATATTAGTAATGACCATCAAAGGAACAACTTGATTGTCATATGCCGTATTAATAACCTCTTGGTCATTTATTGGTGTGAGCGAACCATCTTCATTTAACTCATAGCTGAAAATTTGTACATATGTTAAATACTCTCCTACTCGAGCTACTTCTTCGGCAGACTCAGCACCTGTTATTTGTAAATCAACATAGGCCCCCACATCAATAGATGGTTTTTGTCTAACCACATCAGGAATAAACAATCGACTTCCTACAGGCATAAATGAAGGATTATTCATATAGTTCATTCTAAGTAGCGAGTCAACGGAAACTTTATTTTTTTCACTTACCTTCCAAATATCATCCCCTCGTTGTAATTCATGGACTCTTCCTTGCACAGGTATAAGTAACGACTGACCTAAAACAAGTTGAGTGTCTTCAGCTAATTGATTAACCGCAGCGATATCTTGATATGGCACTCCATAATTTTGCTGCAACAACCATAAGTTATCACCTTGAGCAACAACGTGTATTTGCAAAAAATCCCCTCCCTCGTTCTGACCATAGTTCTCTTCTAGGACTATATTCTGCCATTTCATATTTATGAATCTTAATAATCTAACAGATTCCTATTGAAAACCCATACTTATCTTCAAGATTAGATATTCTCAGTGATAAATAATCTATATTTGTTTTGCTAATTATTTAGATATTGGACACAGTAAGAATAAAGACAATTTAAAAGGACCGTTAACTTTTAGAAATGAAAGCCATACAACAAAGTGTGATAACAGAGTCGATTCAAAAAATAGAATGAGAATCTAATCGGACTAATTAAAGTACAATATTCTAAGGAGGATAAATCACGGTGAGTATGTTCATATTTATTAAAAAGCATAAAAATTATTTAGGAAAAATGTTGTTATTGCTTTTCATCTTTAGCGTTATGACTATTGGAACAGATGTAATTGAAGCAAAAGAATCTTCCGTATCGGAAGCTCATGTATATGTCGATGAGACCCCAATCCAAACAAACTATGCATTACGAGACGGTCATTTATTAGTTCCCGCTATATTTTTCAAAGAGACTGGCTCACTCGTTGATTGGAACGAAAAATATGACTCCATTGTATTTCGGTTAGGTGATATTTCTTTTGCACACCCAACGGGATCAAACGTCATTGATATTAAAAAAAATAATAATTGGGAACGTGAACAACTTTCTGTTGCTTCTATTCATATCGATGGCCAAACCTTCGTTCCACTCAATGATATTGCAAAGTATTTAGATCTTAATGTCAGCTATCATGAAGACATCAAAAAAACATTCATTCAAAATCCCGAACCTCGAACGGTATCAAGCATCGGTTCTGGTGATGGGGAACAAAAACAAGTAGCTTTAACCTTTGATGATGGCCCGGACATTTTGTATACGACTCAAATATTAGAGATTCTTAAAGAAAAAGGTGTTCCTGCTACTTTTTTTGTTGTTGGTCAGCAAGTGGAAAAACACCCAGAAATGATGAAGAGGATTGTTGACGAGGGTCATGCATTCGGAAATCACAGCTTTACTCATTCTTTATTCCCAGACATTCAATCGAGCGATGTCCAAAATGAATTAAGACAAACTCAAGATATTATTTCTGATACAGTTGGTCGGCAGTCGGACTTATTTAGACCTCCGTTCGGTGCACTGACACGAGCTGATGAAGAATTAATTCATCGAATCGGATTCCGGTCTATCATGTGGTCAGTTGATACAATGGATTGGTCAGGTCTTTCTGGTGATGAAATTTATTCAACGGTGATCAATGAGATCTCACCAGGTGGAATTGTTCTTCAACATAATATCGATTGGAACCCGGAGAATTTAAAAGGAACTGTCGATGCCTTACCAAAAATCATTGATGAACTTCAAAGGCAAGGTTATACTTTTGTAACGATACAAACATTATTAGAATAACTATCGGTGAACTTTTTTAACAAGGAGAAGCAAAAGTAAAAGGGGAAATTTTATATTAATGGAAGGGAAAGCATTTTCTTTTGATGTTTTACCATCAACTTCTATAATAACGTCAAAAAACAGTGTGCATTCTCTGCACACTGTTTTTATTATGACTAGTTAACTCTTACTACTACACCTCTGAAATTATCTGCCCAGTATCCACTATTCATGCTAGCAATTGCAACACCTGTAGAGCTTTGAGAACCGATGAACTGTCCTCCACCTAAGTAGATGGCTACATGTCCATTTGTTTTGTAAGTGTCAAAGAACACAAGGTCTCCAGGTCGCGCTTCGCTATAAGAAATACGTTGACCAGCGTTTACTAATCCATCTGTACTATAAGGTAAGCTTTTACCAACTTGAGAGAAGGACCATGCAACGAATCCCGAACAATCAAATCTACCATTAGCTACGTCATAAGAACTTCGGCCACCACCGAATACATAAGTAGAATTACCGAAATACTTTCTTCCTACTTGCGTGACTGCCCCGCCACTAGAAGAAGTTGATGCTGTAGTTGATTGACTTGTCGAAGAATCACTACTCGAACTTGAAGTTGTGTTTGAACTTGAACTCGAGCTTGAACTTGAGCTTGAACTCGAGGTTGAACTTGAAGAACTATTGCTGCTGCTTGAGTTATCATTAGAACTTGACGAGTTTTCACTTGTCGATTGGCTTTGTTGTTCCGCAATTACTCTTTCTTCTTCTTCTTGACGCTCTTGCTCTTCCGCTTGGCGCTGTTGTTCCGCTTCTATTCTAGCTTGAATATCTGCTCGATCAGATTGCAAGTTTTCATCTTGTTTTACTAGTTCTTCCATCATTTCTTCCGTTTGCTTTTCTTTCGAAACTAGTTCTGCTTTAAGTTCATCATTCTGATCTTGTTGACCTTTAAGATGTTTATGCATTCCTTCCATCTCTGTTAAGATGTCATTTAGTTCATCTAATTTATTCTCAACCTTTTCTTGCTTCTCTTCTAACTCTATTTGATTTTTTTCTAGTTTTTCAATAAACTCATTATCAGCTTGAGCAATTCTTGAAATTGTAAACACTCGGCTCACAAAGTCACTGAAACTTTCAGAACCTAAAATAACTTCTAAGTATTTAGCATTACCGCCTTGTTTTTGATAGGCATTTGCACGATCTTTAAGTAAGTTAAATCGTCTTTCTATATCTTCCTCTAATTCATTAATTTCTACTTCCATTTTTTCGATTTCTTCATTTCTAGTAGAAATATCTTCTTCTGTTTCTTCCATTTTTGATTTATTATCAGCAATTCCTTGATCTACTCGTGCAATTTGATCATTAATTTCATCAATTTCAGTTAAGATATCCGATAATTCTTGTTCAGCTTCTGACAAATTAGATTGTACTTCTGATAATTCAGATTCAATTTCAACTTTCTCATTTTCTAAATCACTTGTCGCTCCTGCCAACCCTGCTGGAAAAAATAATACCCCTGTCATTCCTAAAACGATCATAAGTCCTACTAATTTTTTCTTCACAAATACCCCACCTTAATCTCTAATCATTCTAATGTCCCATTATCTTAAGTTACATCTATATAATTCTATGTTTTTATGTATATTCTTGGTGAAAAATGATAGATATATGACTCACTAGGTAGAATAGTACCATTATAAAATCACAGGAATATGATAATCATGTTACAAAAACATTTCAATTTGTATTTTTAGAGAATTTGTGTCTGTTATCAGAATTTTCTAAACGGGATTTTTTATCTTTTTTTATCATTCTTTTGTATGATATCTGCAAAAAAAAGAACAAGCCTTTGCTCGTCCTCTTCTATTTATATACTATGAAATTCTCTTCTAAATCAGACAGTCTTGGGTTCTTAATCTTTAAGACCTTTTGTTTCTCAGTGATCGTACAAAAACCTCTTCAAGTAATTTATCTCGTTTATGCATCGATATACTATTATTAAATCTTTGTTCCCATTCTTCGTTTAATTTGTTTGCCTGAACTAAATATTCTGCTCCTTTTTTCATAAATGATTTGTAACGATCTGTTAAAATTTCAATTGCTTTACCATATTTTTCATCCGTATAAGGTTCGACAGCCTCTTCATAAATATCTATTAATATATCACCTTCTCTTTCGGGAAAATATTCATGAGGAGGAGTACTGTCAAATGCGCAAAATCCTATCTCTCTAGCTACAACCATATCAATACTTTCAGGATCAAAACCGCAATGATAAAGTTCAACATTATAGCCTTTCTTACTAACTTCATCTGCCACTTTTTTCAACAACGTAGATTTCCCTGTTCCTGCTCTCCCTTTTATAAGCCATCTTTTATGACAATCGGTCGTTAATTGTGGTATAAAATCCACCATGCCTTTAGGTGTGACAGCTCCAAAAAAACGATGCTTTATAACTGCTTTTTTTGTCAATTCCTTTCCCTCACTTAACCAGTCTTTTGTCATACGTTGAGCTAATTTGTTAAGCTTATGAAAATCCATATTATTAATATATATCTCTTCTAGACCATCGTGTACATACAACCCCTTTTTAAATGATACATGAGCATTTTGGAAAGCGATGTTCATTCTTTCATTAACAAGTTTCTTACTTTCCTTTTCAATCATTTGTGCTTCTTGATTCAATTCAGCATCTAGATCTAGTTTTTTTATGATTGTACCTTGAAACTCTAGTTTGAGTAGGTCCCCGTCATATATAGCAATGCTCAGTTCTCGATTGATCACACAATCTATGCCATTTTTAATGGAGGAGCTATGAATAATTTCAACATCAAAACCTTCTTTCGTCCACTTGTTAGCCATTTCTTTCATGAAGTCTGTTTTAATGGACGGGATTTTTCCATTACATACGATACCTTGGCGAATTGATTGTAAATTAGATGAGTAGAAATGATAAAACCCTTTTGCCGTATGGTCCCCTGCAAAGTAATCCAACTGTTTAGCTGCCATATGCATGCACTCCTTTTTCAAATAAAATTTCCATTGGTGTATTAGCCTATGCAACAACTATCAACTGGTGATGATCAATACGCCATTTCTCCCGTTCCCTAGGATTAATAAAACACAAAAAAACAACAAGATAAAGATATTCTCGTTGTTTTTTATTGACGACTAATTTTTAAATGTTATGCTGATTTCTTTTTCTTCTTTAAGAACAATTCTCTTCGACGTTTCATCCCCTTTGTAATATAACAACCTTTAAAACTTCGAGGTTCATAAGAAGCAACAAAGGCTTTTTCTTCATATTGAAATTTCGACATGATTCAAGAACCTCATTTGAAGCTATTCATAATCCATTATTGACTACTTTTTCCTAGAGTATTTTCAATCTTTTCAAGTCTTTCTTCTACCTCTTCTTCTGTTAATTCATATTCTACGATATATCTGTTTCTTGGATGAACACGACATTCATGCGTACAACCTCTCAAATAAAAATGTTCATTTTCTTCTGATATTAAAATTTGCTTATTGCATTCAGGATTGGCACAATTTACATATCGCTCGCAAGGTTCGCCTGTAAAATGATCTCTTCCTACAACATGATGCGTTATTTGGTTGACAGGAACAGTCAGTCTCTCGTCAAAAACGTAGCATTTTCCATCCCATAGTTCCCCTTTCACTTTAGGGTCTTGTCCATACGTAATAATCCCCCCATGAAGTTGGGAAACATCTTCAAACCCTTCTTTCAAAAGCCAGCCTGAAAACTTTTCACAGCGAACACCACCAGTGCAATATGTGAGAATTTTTTTATTTTCAAACGTCTGTTTATTTTCTTTGATCCAATCTGGTAATTCGCGAAAACTTTTGATATCAGGTTTGATAGCCCCTTTGAAATGACCTACGTCATATTCATAGTCATTTCTTGCATCTATAATAACGGTATTAGGATCATTCATCTGCTTATAAAATTCCTCAGGTTCTAAGTAATTTCCAGTTATCTCATTTGGATCCACATCTTCTTCTAAATCAAAAGAAACCAATTCATCTCGGTGACGAACGTGCATTTTTTTAAATGCATGCTCCTTGGATTCTTCTATTTTAAACACCATATCTTCAAATCGAGGATCTTTCTTCATTTCTTCCATATATAAATCAGTTTGCTCTACTGTTCCAGAAACTGTCCCGTTGATCCCCTCTTCTGAAATCAAAATACGACCTTTTAATCCGAGACTTTTACAAAAATCTAAGTGTTCTTGTTTTAACTCTTCAGGAGAATCAATCGTAATGTATTTATAATAAAGCAATACTCTATATTTATAATCGAACATTATTTCTACCACCTTTAATTCATTGAAATAGTTATTAAACCTTTTTACTTAAAAAGTCCATTTTATAGTATACCAAAGGATTAACAATCGTTACAACGGTTAATCCTTACAACTACTTTCCCATACGTGCGTATAAACTCGGTTCATTTTTGCTATTCTTGGGTAAATTGGTCTGTAAAGGAGTGGATGTCATTGTTACTAGGATACGCTTGTATTAATACTGTAATCCCAACAAAATTAAAAACATGTAGGCTAGCCACATATCATAAAAAAGGGAAAGAGATTATCAAACAGCATACAATATCTAATTTAAAAAGCGTCATTTTGGCTTTAAAATGGAATATAAAAAATGACATATTATTTTTTCGAATCAGTTCAGATATAGTTCCCCTAGGAAGTCACCAAGATATGGACTGGGAATGGTGGTTGGACTCAGACGTTCTAGATTTGACAACTGAAATTAAAACATTACAAGAAAATTACCAAATGAGATTATCGATGCACCCTGGGCAGTACACGGTAATTAGTTCTACAAGAGAAGACGTATTTAAACGAAGTGTGAAAGATCTTGAATACCATGATCGCTTGCTTAACCTTATCGGCGGAACGGAAATGATCATCCACGGAGGTGGGGCCTATGGCGATATGGACTCAGCTAAAAATCGCTTTGCTGACCGCTATTTAACACTCTCTTCAAGTATTAGAAAGAAATTAATTTTAGAGAATGATGACGTGACGTATCAATTACATGACGTACTTGAAATCCACGATAAGTGTGGCATTCCGATTTGTTTTGACATCCATCACCATCATTGCAATCACGGAAAAGAGACAATTTCGTTACGTGATTTATTTGACAAAGTGATTGATTCTTGGCCATCTGGAACTACACCTAAAGTACATATAAGTTCCGGGAAAGAATATCTAACCGATCGGCGTCATCACGATTACGTATTTAAGGAGGATTTCGAAAAATTGCTAGCTATTATTAATGGAAGAAATGTAGATATCATGCTTGAAGCGAAGAAAAAAGAACAAGCTGTATTGAAGCTAACAGAAGAAGTTTCAAACTGACACGACAAGAAGATAACTAAAAAAGAGCCTTCAAATGAGGCTCTTTCATGTTTTACGCTAAAAAACTAAATCCTATTGGCAAACTAAAACCTAAATAAAGTGTTATGATAAATGAAATAATTAACCCAATTGTTACGCCTTTTGCACTCTTCCCTTTGTTCAATTTTACTAATACCATCTCAGAGAACCCTATCACAGCTAAACCTGTAGCAAACTTCAATCCATACATCATGTGATCAATCGAACCGAAATTTACAAACAATATGATCCCTGTAATTAAAATGAGAACGTAAAATAATCGTAAAACCATATGTACGATTTTCATTTGCTTAGCCATACCATTTTTAAATAATGATAATGCTACAAAAAACAAAATAAGCGCTACAACCCATGTGAAGATGTGGGTATGTGTCGAATATAACAAACCAATTCCTCCTTTTTTCATTCATATTATATAGACGAATAATCGTCTCATCTCCCATCTTATACAAATTGAATGCATAAATAAAGAAAAACCCCCTGTAGCTTCTAGTTTTTCACCTCTTATTTTTCTAGACTTTTTTTATAATCTGACGTTTAAGAAAATCTCCTTGACACTAACCGGTTCTTAAGGCTAAATTACTTGGTGAAACGAAATATATTAATTCTTTATTTATATACTCGTTCATTATGTTAATGAAGATAGAAAAGAGGCTATCAAATATGAAACATGCAGATCCAAAAGACATTAGTATAGGTATTGCAGCTGGAACCGGAGCATACCTTCTATGGGGATTCCTCCCTATATATTGGAAACTTGTCGATCATGTCCCATCGATGGAAGTTTTAGCCCATAGAATTTTTTGGTCATTATTATTTATGATCGTCATGTTTGTTAGTTTACGAAAAGTCAGTCAACTCTCGTATGATATTCGCTATTTATGGACTCATCCTAAAATCATTGCTGGTATTTCTCTTTCTGCATTTTTCATCAGTGTAAACTGGGTCTTATTTATATGGGCAGTAGCAAATGAAAGGATTGTAGAAGTCAGTTTAGGTTATTATATTAATCCTCTTTTCAACGTTTTACTAGGGGTGCTTTTTTTCAAAGAAAAACTTATCTTCTGGCAGAAGATTTCTGTTATTCTCGCATTAATTGGTGTCAGTATCATGACGTTTTCTTTCGGGCAAGTCCCATATATCGCTCTTATACTCGCTTTTAGTTTTGGTATGTACGGATTAGTGAAAAAACAGACAAAAATTGGAGCCATGACAGGATTAACGATTGAAACATTATTATTAACACCTGTTGCTTTAGGTTTCTTATTTTGGGTGCATGCTGACTTCTCTTCCGTATTTTATACAGACGAACCTACAACAGGCATTCTCCTTGTTGGAACGGGGATAGCAACTGCAATTCCTTTATTGTTATTTGGTATTGGTGCGCAGAAGATTCCCCTTTCCTTTATCGGATTTCTTCAATATATTGCACCTTCTATCATGCTACTTTTAGGTGTTCTCTTATACGGAGAGCCGTTTACACCTGTTCATGCCGTATCATTTTTCTTTATATGGCTTGGTTTAATTATTTATTCTTTTGCAAAAACATCGTTTATGAAAAAACTCACCCCATGATAAGAATACTCTTCATTGGAATATTCTATCT
Organism: Salipaludibacillus daqingensis; assembly: GCF_029891575.1. Lineage (GTDB taxonomy): Bacteria > Bacillota > Bacilli > Bacillales > Salisediminibacteriaceae > Salipaludibacillus > Salipaludibacillus daqingensis. The sequence continues at coordinate 411,227 of NZ_JARZHF010000002.1, forward strand.
TCTATCTGCTAACGATATAAGAAAACAGGTGGAGGGTTGACGACAATGAATAAGACAACAACTTTTTTTCTCGGCATGACCGGAGGAGCAATCGGCTTCATATATACGTTTTATGCTGTCTTTTTTGGTACCCTAGACGAAACGACCTTTGGGGAATCATTTTTTATGGGGACAACGATGGTTGCTATGTTATTAAGTACGATAGCGATGATTGGTGCTGCGCTCGTAAAAAGAAAACCGACATTCTCAGGTTGGCTAATGTTCGTTTCAGGGCTTATGCTACCGTTATTCATAAGCACCTTTGGGCTCATTCCATTACTATTTATAGTGCCTGCTGGTTTATCGGAAATAATTAGAAATCGTCACTAGATCTGATGGTTACATTCCACCTAATATGGGAATATGGATTAGGTACTTATTTTATCTTTAGGGGGAATGTTCAAATGATTTCACAAGAGGAAAAAACGTTAGCATTGCTTATCTATCTCGTTAGTTTTTTAACAGCAATTATCGGCCCATTAATAATTTGGCTGCTGAAAAAAGATGAGTCAGCTTTTATTGACTACCACGGTAGAGAGTACTTAAATCTTTTTATTTCTTATACAATTTATATGACAGTCAGTGGAATCTTAGTTATCCTCCTTATCGGATTTGTTTTGCTCCCGATTGTTGGTGCTGCCGCTCTCATATTCACCATTATTGGTGCGGTAAAAGCTTATAGTGGAGAATATTACCGTATTCCGTTTCTTTTACGGATTTTATAAGCAACAAGGGTAACGAAGCTGGTTTACGACCAGCTTTTTTTATGTCTTATAAAGATGATGATTGAATGCCTATGAATGAGATCGGTTTCTACGATTTCGTTTATTAATCATGTTTACCCCCATCACAACTGCAATCATTTCTTCATTATCGACCGATTGCGAGTCGTTAATAAGCTGAAAAACAGGTGCTTCAAAAAAACCGCTGATTCTTTTAAATTCAGCAATCACTTCCTCCTTTTCATTCATCATTGTGTATTCATTTGAAAATGCTCCTGAATGTATGGAAATTGTCCCTCGATTATCTGTAGTATATTCAAATTTTTTTGCAAAAAAAGCGATTTTTTGCTTAAGAGAACCCATTTCCCTCGCTCCTTCCCCTACCACACCCCATTTTCTTGACATAAACGGAAAAGCACCTTTGACAACAACTTTTCCATCTGCATTTTGTACATCAACGCTTGACGAAAAAGCACTTTTTAAATCTAATTGCCCAATTTGCACTTTCTCTCCATTGAATATAGGTGTGACACCATTGGAGAAAAAATTATCCTTAAAATAAATCGTTCTATCGTCCATGCCTTTCATCCTTTCTAAAAATAAACATTTCAAACTCCCCTGAAAATAATAAAACTTTAGAAAGAGTTCTAGCTTCCACTCTCTCGTCAATTAAGATCATTTTCATGCATCATGGTGCGAAAAATTAGAATTGGTGCCTAACTAAGTTTTAATACCTTAACTTATAAATTCTTCTTTTATCGATTAATTCCTTTAACCTTTTTTATAATAGTTATTTACATTAAGCTATTGATGCTATAAATTAACCACACGTGTCGTGCACAACCTTAGGACAGAGCAATCCGACCAGATTAACATAAATCGTCTCTTGGCTTCTAAGATCACATTCACAATAAGTGCTCCCTATATTTAATTACATATCATTTTGCAATCTATGTGTCGATGAATCACAAAAGGAACCTCCACGGTTGCCAAACATCACGTTCTCCCGTATAAATAAACTATAATTACGGAGGTGATGAGATATATGTTAAAAATCGCTGGTGTACAAATGTTTTCTGATGATTTGCAAGTATCAAAAAATAAACAAAAAGCCATCGAACTCGTTAAAGAAGCGGCTAATAATGGAGCAAAAATGATCTGTCTACCTGAGTTATGGGTTACAGGATACAACTTAAAAAAAGAGGACCTCTCTAATTTAGCAGAAACACATGACGGAGAAACGGTTAACACGTTTAAAAAATTAGCTAAACAATTAGGAGTTGTGTTAGTTATTCCTTTTTTAGAAAGTGAAAATATGATAGATACTAAAAAACAATCGTATTATATTTCAGCAGCAATCATAGACTGTGATGGAAGCATAGTTGGCGTTTATCGAAAGTCTATGCTTTGGGGAACCGAAAAAAACATATTTACTGCAGGGGAAAAAGTTTACGAGGTTTATCATACGTCACTAGGTTCCATCGGAGTATTAATTTGTTATGATATTGAATTTCCAGAACCAGCAAGAGCGCTTGCTTTAAAAGGTGCCCAACTAATTTTTGTACCTTCTGTATGGAGTTTTGAAGCAGAACCACGTTGGGATATTCAACTACCTGCTAGAGCGCTAGATAATTCTCTTTATATTTTCGGCATTAACACTTATGGAAATAACTCTTGTGGAAAAAGTAAATTACTCGATCCAAATGGAAGTCTACTAACTTGTGCTCCTAAATATAAGGAGGAAATCATATATGGAAACATAGATTTCCAAAAAATACTTGAAACAAGAAAAAGAATTCCTTATATAGCTGATCTACCCTCTCGATTTATTTCAAAAGACCTTATGGAAAATCCGATTCATTCAAAGAATTAAATTATGCACTAATCATAAATTGTCCGAATCATACGAATTTTAACTTTTATAAAAAAATATTATAAACCCTTTTAAATAAGGGGTTTCTTCTTTATTCGCATATTCTGTGTAATATTTTATTGTAGATAGTTTTGTATAACTATGCTAAAATCATTTTTATCATACATTAACTTAAGATATACATTAATCTTTTAGACCATCTTCTCTTTTAAATAGTGCTAATATTAGTACTATTTGAAATATAAAAAACTATAAGGGGGAACGATTTGTGAAAAAACTATTTTTGATTTTTGCACTTGTATTGATTGCTAGTTTTGTCGCTGCTTGTGGAGATGGAAATGCTAATGAAGAGGTTACTGGAGATGGTAATGCTGCTGAAAACAACAATGTTGAAGATAATGCTGAAAATAACAACGCCGTTGCAGATGAGGACATGCCTGAGTTGACCGTAGCAACGGACTCCAACTATGTTCCATTTGAATACTTAAATACGGAAACTGGAGAAATGGAAGGCTTTGATATTGACCTTATTTATGAGATTGCTGATCGAGTAGGATTTACCATTGACTTAGAAGTCGTCGAGTTTGACGGGATTGTATCTGGTATGGGAACAGGTCGTTACGACATCGGAATTGCTGGTATGACGATTACGGAAGAACGTGCGGAAAACTTTGACTTTTCTGACCCATACTATGACGCTGGTTTAATGATAGCGGTACGTGAAGATGAAGAAGAAATTCAATCCGAAGATGATCTTGATGGAAAACCAGTTGCAACAAGAGCTTCAACTACAAGTGAAGATTATTTGTTAGAAAACACAGATGCTGAAATTAATACATTCCCTGACATCGTCAATGCATACCAAGACCTCGTTGCTGGTCGTGTTGATGCCGTTGTTTATGATTTACCAAACGTGCTTTATTACATTGATACAGAGGCAATTGGTGAAATGAAAACAGTTGGTGACACGTTGACAGGTGAGCAGTATGGAATTGCCTTCCCTCAAGGATCTGAACTAGTAGCAGATGTTAACGAAGCTCTAGCTGAGATGAAAGAAGACGGGACTTACGGAGACATTTACGAAGAGTGGTTTGGTGAAAGACCAGACGATGAATAATCGTTTAATAACATGATATAAATTTGGAGCGCAACAAAAAGATGTCACTCGTTGCGCTCCAAAACTACATAATAGAAAAAGGAGGCCACCTAAGGTGATAGAGAATTTTACTGAAATTTTCACTAGTCCTCACTGGGTTAATACTCTCCCCTTCATATTGAAAGGCTTACAATTAACATTAATCGTTACATTTGTTGGTGTGTTTTTCGGATTTATTTTAGGTAGTATTTTTGGATTGGCTCGATTATCAAAAAGTAAAGTCATCTATGGTATTGCTACAGTTTATATCGAAGTTGTGAGAGGAACACCAATTCTCGTACAAGCTTTATTTCTATATTTTGCTGTATCCGACTTTTTTGGTATTAACTTTACAGCTTTGACTGCTGGAATTATTGCTATTGCCATTAACGCTGGAGCTTATATTGCTGAGATCGTTCGAGGTGGAGTGGAAGGAATTGATAAAGGTCAAGCGGAAGCTGGACGTTCTGTTGGACTAAGTTCTACTCAGACGATGCGCTATATTATATGGCCCCAAGCTTTTAAACGGATGATTCCACCCCTCGGTAACCAATTCATTATAAGCTTAAAAGATACGTCTATCTTTGCCGTTATCTCATTAGGAGAGGTTACTTATTTGATGAGACAGTATGTCGGAACAACTGCTGAAACATTCGTGCCGTATATCATGCTTTGTTTAGCTTATCTTATTATTACGATCCCATCGATGGTATTTTTACGTCGTATAGAGCGGAGGTTAGATGTTTAATGATTAAAGTTACTGATTTACACAAATCCTTCGGAGCTACAGAAGTGTTAAAAGGAATTGATGCTGAAATAAAAGAACAAGAAGTATTATGTGTCATTGGTCCATCCGGATCTGGTAAAAGTACATTTTTACGTTGTATCAATCTATTAGAAGAAATTACAGCAGGTGACATCGTTATCGATGGCGAAAGCCTCATGGACCCTAAAATTGATATTAATGAACTTCGGTCTCAAGTAGGAATGGTGTTTCAACACTTTAATTTATTCCCACACATGACGGTACTTAATAATGTTACGTTAGGTCCAATGAAAGTGAAAGGAATTTCAGAAAAAGATGCCGAAAAACTTTCTCTCGACTTATTAGAAAAAGTTGGTTTATCTGATAAAGCGTACGTATATCCTGGTAGCTTATCCGGAGGTCAAAAACAACGAGTTGCTATCGCAAGAGCATTAGCTATGAGTCCTAAAGTGATGCTGTTCGATGAGCCCACCTCTGCACTTGACCCCGAACTAGTTGGAGATGTTCTAGGAGCGATGAAAGACCTTGCTAACGAAGGAATGACAATGGTTGTTGTTACACACGAAATGGGATTTGCTCGTGAAATGGGAGATCGCGTGTTGTTTATGGACGAGGGTAAAATTATGGAGGAAGGCCGTCCAGAAGACATCTTTGATAACCCGCAGCACAAACGAACACAAGAGTTTTTAAGTAAACTCCTTTAAAAAGATCCTAAGCAAAAAGCCATTCCAATAGAATGGCTTTTTGCTTATTCCATTTAATTATTAATTTAGTTCATCTCTTATCTATCAATAACTGCTTCTCTATATCTTCTTTATGTAAAGAAAATTAAAAATAAATCTAGTGATAAAATATATTTTCAGCTTTATTTCCTCTGAAAAAGGGAAACAAAGAAAGCAGGTGATGATATATGCGTGTATTAATAAAAACAATCTCGATCATAGGTTTCTTCATTCTACTTATCTATGGTATTCAACTAGCAATGTTTTACTTCAATCAAGAGCAATCTTTGTTCCTTAAACCATCGCTTTCCGAAGAAGATGCAAAAAAAATATCCACTAATCGAGAAAATGTCGAAGAACTAATCATCGAAGTAGAGGAAAATATACATATTCATGGTTGGATAATGGAAAACCAAACAGATCGCACCTCCCCCGCTCCCTTACTTATCTACTTTGGAGGAAATGGGGAAGAACTTTCCCACTCAATTGATTCTTTTAATCATCTAGATGGTTGGTCCGTATTGTTAATGAATTATCGAGGATATGGATTAAGTGATGGTTCTCCGTCTGAAGAAACGTTATTTCACGATGCTCGAGCAATGTATGATGAACTGACTGAACGTGATCGTATTGTTGTTGCTATGGGAAGAAGCATGGGTACAGCACCTGCCACACATTTATCGAAGGAAAGAGACTTGGCTGGTACTATCCTTGTCTCGCCTTATGATAGCAGAACGCGATTATCAGAACATCGCCATCCCTTCATCCCAGCTCAACAACTCATTCGTCATCCATTCGAACTCAGTGATAAAGCACATTCAATAGAATCTCCTTTATTAGCTTTCGTTGCTTCTGAGGATCGAGTTATTCCTCCTGAACATTCACAAGTAACCATAGATGCGTGGGCTGGAGAAAAAAAAGAAGTTTACTTAGAAGGATTTGGCCATAATGATTTGCAAGCTAGTGAAAATTATTGGGAAAATATTGAGAAGTTTTTGGAAAACAAAAAAGGTCAGAAACCTTGATTATCAGAAAAAAAGCTAACGGACAATTACTATCCGTTAGCTTAAATTAGTTTCTGTTATCTAAAAAATAACAATCTAATTTATACATTCACATATGTCTTTCTTCGATCGCGAAAGCCTTTCACAATTCTCAACAACATAGCTCGATCCATCTTTAATAAAGGTTGACCTATATTTTTTAATAACTCTTTCGTATTATCGTCATGAAAACATATCGTACGGTTTAAATAAGGTTTAAACACTCGTAACGGATCATTTAATTTCTGTTCTTCCAAAGATAATGTATTTTCCTTTTCATAAGGAACAAGTTCAATAGCTTGGAAGTCCATTCCGTCTTTGATCGTATCCATAATTAAGTCATTAGCTGGAGGCGCAGGGTTTACAAGATTATAGACTTTAGTCGTCTGTGCAAACTTCAGTCCTGCCACTAGAAGTGTCGTAATATAATCTACTGGGACAATATGCGTTGTCTCATTAATTCCTACTAAAATCTTCACATCATGATGATCGACCTTATCAGGATACCTCGACATTCTCTTCTTTAAAAGCTCAACCATACGCATAACACCATACATACCAAAAGTCGTGTCCGCTTCTCCGGTTTCGGAATCACCAATAATGATCGCTGGACGCATGATGACCACATCAAAATGTTCTTTGTACGACATCACTTCGTGTTCTGCGTAGCATTTACTTTCCTCATATGCATTGACAAACTGTGTAGAATCAATTGGGTAAAGTTTTTCAAACCCTTCCGTTCGTTCTCCTAATGTATAGGCTGTACTCACATGGATGAACTTTGAAATTTGCATTTGTTTTGCAAAGTTTAAAAGATTTTGCGTCCCTTCAAAATTAACTTTTAGAAGTTGATCACGATCTTTTTCATTAAACGATAAATATGCTGCACTATGATAGATAGCATCAATCGTTCCTGATAATTGTTTTAATTTTGTCTTCGAAAGACCTAGCGTTTCGTCGGAGAGATCTCCTTCCAAAACGTGCAATTGCTTTTGCTCTTGACTGTTCAAACGATTTTTCAATAACGCTGCTTTTTTATGACTACGAACAAGGACATAGACGTTATGGTCTTCTTTTACTAATTTATGAACTAAATCCATTCCTAAAAATCCCGTTCCACCTGTTACAAAAACATTCATGGAATAAAAGCTCCTTACTTACTCTTTATTTCAAAATCACCGATCGACACGGTTGTTTAATAATAACTGAATATCTAGTTTATTTTACACTAACTAAGTATTGTTTGTGTAGTAAAAAGGGTTACTTGATCAGTTTCCCATCTGAGTTCCTACAGAAACACCAGTTATTGTCTTATGATTATTGTGGTTTTTTGGTAACTTCTTCGGTCACATCTTGTCCAACAAATAAAAATATCATTACCCAACAGATAAGGCTGACACTATATACAGGAAGAAGGCCAGGGATGAAACCATTGAGTAAATAAATGACACCAATAGCTAAAATAAGCACAATTGATTTTCCTGGAGACAGAACTAAACGCTTGATTGGTTCAACGAAAGCTATTTTAGAAAAAGCTACTTTATATTTTTCAGCTGATACGAGTCCGAATACGAACGTCCATAAAATGAGTACAATTAGCAGTATAAATGTACTAATACTATAAAAATAAAAGAAAAATCCTCCAAACAAGCTAACAATATTTAAATTAACAAAAATAACTGCAAACATGATGATAATTCCTAAAGCAATCGCATTTGCTTTCAAGAACACGGTTCGATATACGGACCAAAAAGTTTTAAAAAGAGGTGGTTCCTCTCCTTTACTCCATAATGTCATCAATCGACACATTGCAATCCATGCGGGATAAAAACCAAATACCCCAAATCCTAATATTGTAAATAAAATCCATAATAAATTAACGAAGGCAAGTTTCATCATCCAATCTGCCACTCGGTAAATAAACCCTGAAGTTCCAGTCTGTTGCACTTCATTCCCTCCTCTAGTTTTCATTTAGTGATAATAAATTACGTTCTTTAAACCTAAAAAAGTAATCATCCCGAAGGTGACTACCTTAATAATTTCATGATTAATAATACGACCTTATCAGTTTAACTCTTTGCGGCATTTTTTTCTACACTTATTGATTTTCTTTCCCACTTTGGTCACTTATGCATATCTTATTTAGGAACAATTAACGAATAGGAGGATAATTTACATGTCTATGCAAGAAGAACGAGATCGTTTAAGCGTTGATGAGTTGGATTTATGTGATATTCCTTTTACCGCTACTAGAGACGATTTGGCACCCGAATTTACTGCACAGGCACTCATCAATAATCAATTAAGTGAGGTAAATTTAGGTAATGAACGTGGAAAGTGGGTTATTTTATTTTTTTACTCGAGCAATTTCACGTTTGTATGACCAACAGAGTTAGCAGCAGTTGCTGCTATTTATGATCATTTACAAAAGTTAAATGCCACAGTTTGGGGCATTAGTACCGACAGCATTTATTCTCATAAAGTGTTTAAAGAAATCTCTCCGTCTATGACTCAAGTTGAGTTCCCACTCGTAAGTGACCGAAATCAACGAATAAGTCGAGCATATCGTGTATTAGATGAAGAATCAGGTGCTCCCTTTCGAGCAACGGTCTTAATCGATCCAGAAGGGATTATTAAATCAAAACTAGTATATCCACGAGAAGTTGGACGAAACACGTATGAAATCATTAGAATGTTAGAAGGTATTCAATATTTTTTAGATACTGGTCTTGGTGTCCCAGCAAATTGGGTACCTGGGAAACCCGGTATCGAAAGAGATCCAAATATGATAGGAAAAATTTAGTGCAACGCCTTCAAGGATTTATCTATGTTAAAGCTAATTATTGATGTGAAAATATTCGTGAGGCTCCTTAAGAGTGATGATTTTAGCAAAATCATCACTTAATGATAACAAAACCAGACGTTAAAAAACCCACAAAAAAATAGATAAATATACACCAGTTAAAGCCATTGCCGATCCTGCTACTGCTCCTTGTATTTCACCCTCTCTTGCTATTTGTGCGGTTCCAATTCCATGAGCAATCGTTCCGATCGCCAGTCCCCGAGCCATCGGATCAGAGATATTAGTTATATTCAAAAGCCGTGGTCCAAACATAGCTCCGATCATCCCTGTAACCATCACAAATATTGCGGCTAGCGCTAGATCCCCTTGATTTAATGAAGCAATTTCTAAAGCTATTGGTACTGTTGCTGATTTCACAGAAAGTGAAACAGAAACAGATTTTGTTATCTGAAACAAATGTGCCATTATTAAGCTAATCACTACCGCAACTGTAGACCCTAAAATAAGACTTACACCAGCGGCTAACCCGTGTTTTAAAATAAACTTTCTGTTTTTATAAATGGGGACAGCCAAAGCAACTGTAGCAGGTCCAAGAGCATACGTTATGACATTTTTTGCCGGTTCATACTGACTATATGGGACATCTCTAAAAATTAGAATAGCCATGATCAATACCGTGCTTAAAAATATCGGAGTCAAAAATGGTGACGGAAAACGCTGATATATTTTTTTAGTGATCATGTAAACGGCAATGGTCATAACAATGTGTACGATTAGTATAGTATTCATCTCACTCTTCCTTTTTTCGTGATATCGTTTGTGACATTCCACCAGTTACGATGATACCAATACATGTGCTCAACATAATAACAAACATTAAAAAAATTCCTTCCGAAATACCCATATGTCCAAGAGTCATAAGACCAACACAAATAGGTATAAAAAAAAATGTCAAATGTTTTATTAATAATTTCGCTCCACGTTCTATCCAAGTGATCGGTATAATACCGGAGACTAATAAAATAAACAAGATAACCATACCTAAGACATTACCCGGTAGCGGAATGGAGGCCCATTCCGTTAAAAATAAACCTAGTTGATGAATAGCCCATAATATCATTAGCTGTAGTAAAACAAAACTTATATTTTTCCACATATTCATTCACTCCTAGGTTCACTGTATCTGTAGCCTTTTATTTCGTCACTATAGAATTATTTTTTACTAATGAAAACCGCCCTCCGTAGAGGACGGTTTTCATTTTCACGTTCTTTAGATCGGAGATGGTTTTCTATCATTTCTCACCTAAATTACTTCTTCGTATACTTCATGATCGTTATATGCCCGCGTATACAAATGCTCTACATCCGCGTCCGTCAGAACCATCAATTTTTCAAATGACATCTCTTTTACTCTAGACAAAAATTTAATCATGTTTTCTCTTTCCTGACGTTGCATATAAACCCTCTCCTTTTCTGTATTAATACAGTTTGTATTTTATATTTGTATTGTATAACAGATATAAACAGTGGTCAATGTTTTTTTAAAACATTTTTTACAATCTACTAAAAATAGTTAATTGGTCATTAAAAGTGGAAAAGTATATGAACTTCGACCTAATATTCATTTTTATTAGAAAAACTTGGCTTATCGCCAAGTCCTGGCGAAAGCCTTAGTTTTTATACTTTAGTCCATTAACGGAATTAAACTTTAAAGTATAAAAAAGCCCTTCTGCATAGGACAGAAAGGCTAAAAAAAGTGTTATTGAGCTTTTTTTCTCATTGATTTTGGTACATAAACACAATATGGCTCGCTCTCCAAGTAATCTCCTGTCATTGCATAAGCTCTCGAACGAGACCCACCACAAACGTGTTTGAATTCACAGACGCCACACTTTCCTTTATATAAGTCTGGATTTCTTAATGATGTAAACACTTCTGACTCTCGATAAATGGTTGGAAGAGGTGTCTCTCGTACGTTACCTGCTTTAATAGGCAACAATCCGCTTGGGAACACATCTCCTGTATGGGATATAAACACAAAGCCATTGCCATCATTAACCCCTTTAGGCGCTCTCCCTAGTCCGTCGATCTGACCTGTAGAGCCGCTTTTCAGTGCATCTTCATAATGAATGTCAGATCCTTCACTCGCACTAATTTTTTCTCGCATTTTATTTTGAATGACAACTCTTCGGTAATGTTGTGCTGCTGTTGTTTTAATATCAAATGGCACTTTCTTGGAAAGGTCATAAAGCCATTGGAAAACTTTTTCGTGTTCAACAGGTGAAATCATATCTTTTTCCTGTCCTCGTCCTGTAGGAACGAGGAAAAACACACTCCATAACACACAGTCCAATTTTTCAATCATTTCTGCCATTTCTTCTAAGTAATCGTAATTATATCTAGAAATAACCGTATTAATTTGCAAAGGCATTTCTAATTCATGCAAATAATTGATCGCATTCATCGTTAAGTCAAACGAACCTGTCGTACCTCTAAAATGATCATGAATTTCTGCATTGTGTCCATCTAAACTAAATGCCCATCTTGATAAACCGACATCTTTTGCTTTTTCCATCGCTTGTTTAGTCACATTAGGTGTAGCAGAAGGAGTCATTGAAACACGAACACCTTTATCAATCGCATATTTCGCTATATCAAAAACATCTTCTCGCATTAATGGATCTCCGCCTGTAAAAACAAGCATTGGATTATTCATGGAATGTATATCATCAATGAGTTTCTTCCCCTCATCAAAAGAAAGTTCAAATGGATGGCGGTGATACTGAGCTTCCGCTCGACAGTGTAAACATTTTAATTCGCAAGCTCTCGTTAATTCCCATATAACGATAAATGGATTTTCATTATAGTCTCGAGGAAACATGTGAAACCCTCCCTGTATCTTATCTCTTACGATAAGTTTAACGTTGGGAGTATCTTCTCGATGTGACGAAGATCACATTATCTCCAACTTAAACATAATGTTCACATTATCTATACATGTTTTGTTAAGTTCACTGAATGTTAGAAAATGAATGGACACAAAAAGTGTAGGACTATTTCGAGAATGCTTCTTTCTCTGCCAGTTTTTCTCTCTTAGGGACTTTCTCTACTGGCAAAACACTGAGTCCTTTGACAAGACAGTACTTGAACATCCTTATTATTCAGAAGTGCAAATTTATATGTATGTTTCACTCATTAGTTTTACATGCTAGTGATCGCAAGTAGAATGAATACAATTAACAGGCAAATCGCAACAATCCATGAAACGGTATAATCTTTTGTTGGTGAAGCACTAGTTCCATCCTCCTTCAGTTTCTCATCCAAAACTTGTTGACTATCCGTTTCACTAAAGGCAAATTTGTCTTCTCCTTGACTGTTTAGCTTTTGCAGTTGTTCAATAATCTCAGCTAACGCAACAAAAACGACCGCAATGGCAATACCAGAAAACCAGTAAGGTAAAATAAAACTCCACGCATAATAAGTTCCTGCTCCTCTGAATGTTTCTGAGCCAATTACTAATCCACTTATCATTGTAAAAATGAGAATGATTACTGCTACAGTTAGAAGTAATATGGAAACCTTGTTTTTATAATTCAAATAAACGCCTCCTAAAATTCCACTAGAGAGTAATATTCTACAAAAAAAAAATACTTTTCCTTCAATATAGAAGAAATTTAAATTCAAAAACCTCTATACTTCTCAACTTGGCTCCATTTATCGTAGGTTATTGATTTTTAAATCACCGCTCATGTCTTGTGGACAAGGTGTTATCAGCCTCTTTTTTCAGCTTGAGTATCACAGATGTTTAAAATCATACTTCGACAGAATATTTGAGTTAAAAAGTATAGTGGCTCAATTATTTTTAACATAACTGTTAGTAGTTCTTGATCTTATAATCTGTCTTCGTTCTAGTTACTAGATAAGATTCCTTCCCGTTTATATAATCAGTTCGTGACGGTATATAGAGTGGAGCATCCGCTCTTTTGTTCCTTTTTTCCAATAGAGTTTCTGTTTCTTTCCCTGCGATGCCATCTATTTCTAAATTATTATCTGTTTGAAATTGTTTCACAACTTCTTTAGTATCTTCACCATAACTCCCTATTGCATCTTCCATATGGTAGCCTAATTTCTTTAATTTGTTTTGTAGTTTTTCTACAGATTCTCCAATATTGCCATAACGAAGAATGTCACTCGAGACGATAGGGGTTGCTTCGATATGAGCACCTTCAACGTTGAACCCATTTTCTTCAGCAATCGAGTCGAATGAAAGTTCAGATGTGACAATGAGCACTGGTGTATCCACTTCTACTGTATCAAAAAGCCATTCTACTTGTTCATCATACATGCGAACACAACCTGCGCTTGCATACGTTCCAATAGAGGAAGGGTTATTGTTTCCATGAATGGCATAAGTATTGCCATGTGTCCCATTTGCATCTAAACCAAGCCATCTGTTTCCAAGTGGGTTACTTGGATCTCCACCTGGAATGTCTTCTTTATAATATGGACGATTTTTAATTTTATTAACAATATTGAATTGACCCTCAGGAGTTAGACTTTGATCTCTTCCAGTAGCCACATAAAATAATTCTACTGCCCTATTGTTTTCATAAAATATAAGGTTATTATTTGCTTTGTTAATAATAATAAGTTGCTCGTTAGATGCAGATACCTCTCCCACTGGCATCATCGATCCGAAAAAAAGCACAAGTAACACGCTACACAATCCTTTTTTAAACACATACATACCTTCTTTCATATCGTTGTATTAAACTATATGAAGAAGGGCTTATACAATTTCTAGTCATATCTAAAAAATCACAAATAAATTTATCATTTGACATAAATAAGTCAACGAGGAGGAGTCAACAATAAAATGCTAACTATTTCAAATCGTCAGCATTTTTATTGTTATTTTATTGTTAATTAATTTTTATCGTTTGTCGTTTTTTCATCCATGAAACAAAGTCTAATATGGCTTGATGACTTACATGATGTCCCGCATGTTTATCTACAATTAATTTTATATTATCGTTTTCTCGTTGATGGTCTACAAAGTCTTTTGCCCCTTTAATCGGAACAACATCATCTTTTTCTCCATGCCAGAAAAATAATTCTCTCCCAATGATAGCTTCTGGTTTCTTCGAAAGATCATACTGATTGATTAATGCTACTTTCTCCGATAGCTCCTTCTCCGTAAATGGAAAATAATCTGATGAGCGTTTCATTTGCTCTACTTGCCGCTGAACAAAGTCTTCATAAGCCGGAGTCCCCATAAAAGATCCAGCTGTTTTAATCCAATCAAATTGCGTCATGGCTCCTAATGAAATAATAGCACCCATCGAAACCCCAGCTATCGAAATATCATCATGATATATATGTGCCTTTTCTTTAAAAATTGATACGATACTTGCTGTTTCATGAATGCTTTGAATAACAATTTCCCAGAAAAATAAGTTTCTTTGGTCATTGGAGATACCTTTGTCACGTTCTCCATGATGCAAAGCATCTGGAAGAATAACTCGATATCCTTCTTCTGCTAATAAGTAAGCGTGATGAAGACTATGTTCCTTCACACCAGTAAACCCGTGCCAAAAAATAACGAGTGGAAGCGGGTTGTTTTCTTTCTGTAAATCGACTACCTGTAAACTTGGTATTCCAGCTAACTGTTCTTTTGAAACTGTAATCATATGATTATATCCCTCTCTATATGAAATTAGTATTATTCATCTTACCATTGAATGACCATTTACTTAAAGAGAGAGCCTTCTAAAAAAATGATAATTCGATAAAATTATAAAACTGTTAACAATTTGTTCATAATAAGAACTAAAAGAAACGGTTCCGAGACCAGTGAAAAAGTGTTATATTTTCAGAAACGTTATTAAAATTATAAGGTAAGATGCATAAAGGCTTGATGATCCCTGCGCAAACTCGCTTTCCGCGGAGAAGTCGTCAAGCCGCTTCGGACTTTGCCCTGTAGGGTCTTGACTGACTTCCTTTTCCGCAGGAGTCTCGCTTGCTTCAGTCTCATCAACTACCTCTGCAATAAGTTAAATTGGATTATTATGCATTCTAATTTAAGTAAATTGACTTTTTCAGCAGTCTCAAACGGTTCTGTTCTAACCATAACTCGTACCTAGCTAAATCATGCATGCGAAAGGTGTTCGTTTCTTGTAAATTGTTCTCCTTATTATTTAAACAGAGGGCAAGTTAATCTCACCCTTCCTGAAAAGATAGGTTAATACCTCATACTAGTTGAAACATCCATAAACCTGAAACTCACTTTGATGTGATCTTAGGTTACATACATCATAAAAAAAGCTCCGATTAGATCGGAGCTTATGTACAACTATTTTTGTACATTTGTTGCTTGTGGACCTCGTTGTCCCTCTTCAATCTCAAATGTAACTTTTTGACCTTCATCAAGTGATTTAAACCCTTCTCCTTGAATAGCAGAGAAGTGAACGAATACGTCATCTTGCCCCTCTACTTCAATAAAGCCAAATCCTTTTTCTGCATTAAACCATTTTACTGTTCCTTCTGTCATATTAAGTTCCTCCTGTTTAAATGTTTCCCTATAAAGTATGGACGGATTCTCAAAATATATTCAAACAAATAAAAAAAGATTCCCATAAGGGAATCTTTTTGTTATTACTTAGTTACGTTAGCAGCTTGCGGTCCACGTTGACCTTCTTCGATATCGAAGCTTACTGCTTGGCCTTCTTCAAGTGTCTTGAAGCCTTCGCCTTGGATCGCTGAGAAGTGAACAAAAACGTCGTCTTGTCCTTCTACTTCGATGAAACCGAAACCTTTTTCTGCATTAAACCATTTTACTGTACCTTGAGTCATTAAAAATTCCTCCTGTGCGGGGGTTACCCACGTAATATTACTATTTGAGCTCTTCATTTATTCGTTCAAGATGAAAATTACTTACAAGTAAACTTTTCTCTTTCAGTCATATCCGAACGTCAATAAGTTAACCCTAGTTTAGCATAGAATACCTGAAAAGAAAACAATATATCTAAATTTTTTCTATTATTTTTTCTATAACTCCTATAAAGGACCTGTCATTCATTACTAATTGGTCCAATTTAATAAAGGAAACCGATGAGAACAAAAGCTTCTTTATATTTTTTTATTGTGGGGTTCCTTGTTTGATTAGATCAATCCTAGATTTTATAAACTCAAAATAAAAAATCTAGGATTTCTCCATTATTTTATCTGACTAGCAAATGTTTCTGATTTAATATCATGCCCATAAATATCGTCATAAACTTTCGTCGTTAATTGATTAGGTTTTCCATCAAACACAAGTTTCCCATCTTTAAGTCCAAGAATTCGAGTTGCAAAGTTTTTAGCTAATTCTACATCATGGACATTAATTACTGTCGTTAATTGCCGTTGTTCATGCAACCTAGTTAACAACTGAAAGATGTTTTTAGATGTGGTAGGGTCAAGGCTTGCCACTGGTTCATCACCTAATAATATGGACGGTTCTTGCATCATCGCCCTAGCAATCCCAACACGTTGTTTTTGCCCTCCGCTCAGGTGCTCGACACGTCTATTCGCAAAAGGTAATAAACCAACTTCTTCAAGATAGTAATCAGCTAAATCTCGTTCTTGTTTTGTAAACAATCCTAATAAATTTTCGAATGCTTTCTTTTGACCAAATCGTCCCGTTAAAACATTTTGCTTCACAGATAATCTAGGAATTAAATTAAAATGTTGAAAAATCATACCTACTTCGGTTCGAAGTCGTCTCGTCTCTTTTTCAGAAAGACGGTCGAGATTTTCTCCAGAAACATGAACTGTTCCTTTCGTTACAGGTTGCAACAAATTTATCGTTCGGATAAACGTTGATTTCCCAGCACCGCTCTTCCCAAGCACACAAATAAACTCACCTTCGCTAATCTCCACTGAGAGCTGAGATAAGGCCATTTCTTTTTCGCTAGTATAAGTAACGGAGACATTATCAAATGATATCATCTAGATCACTTTCCTTCTATATTACTCTCTTTCGAACGATTCCACCCATCACATCTACTAGAATCACCAGTCCCATGATGATAACAATTGCCGTTGCCATTGATTCGTAAGCAAGGCTATTATAATAATTCATTAAACTTTGCCCCAAACCTCCACCACCAATCATGCCGAGCACGAGTGATGTTCTAATTGCAACTTCAAACCGATAAAAATAATGTGATAAAACATTCGGCCAGATCTGTGGAATAATCGCAAAAATTTGACCTATTCTTCTCGAAGATCCTACAGATTTCATTGCTTCTTGGGGTCCTGAATCCGCTGCCTCAACAAGTTCCGAAATTAGTTTCCCTAAAACACCAACATTGTGCAAAAATATCGCCATCAGCGCCGCAAAAGGCCCTAACCCCAGAGAAACAACAAAAACGAGACCAAATACAATCTCCGGTATCGATCTTACAAGGCTTAAACTTGAGCGAATCGTAAAGTAACCGAATTTGGAAACTGACGTATTTGCTGCTGCTAAAAAGCTAACCGGTAGTGCAATCACTAACGCTGCAAACGTCCCAAGAAAGGCAACCCCTAATGTTACGAGCGATTGCTCCAATAAATAAGGAAGTAATTCCCAACGAATCGGCCAAAAATTCCGTTGGATAAAGTCCCATGTATTATTTAGCTGAAATAGACTAATCAAAGAAAATTCCGCTTGTTTTGCACTTAAAAAAATGGCTACTGAAAGAATAATTAAATAGACAAGAAGTCTTTTACGAAACCAAATCATACGAAAACGCATCCTTATTCATCGTCATCTTGATCCAGTAAATCCATTGCTCTTGCCGCTTCCAAAATACCATCATATTCCTTATGACTCGCTTCAACAAACGCATCCGCTCCACCAAAAATGGATAAAATCTCATCGTCTTCAATCGCTAAGAAAGCTTCTTGAATATCATTTTTTCTCGTTTCATCCATATCATGCGGAACTGCCCACGGATATTGGTACAATTGATCAGATTCCCAAATAATCTTATAGTCATCTTCGTCAATAACATCATCTTTTATGAGTGCTTGAAATATCGCACTATCTATTGCTCCCGCATCTACATCACCATTTGCTACAGCATTCGCAGTAATATCATGAGAACCAGTAAACCTTACACTGTTGAAAGCGTAAGAACCTTCATTTTCGTAAACTTCCCGTTGCATTAACTCGTAACCTGGAATGGTAAATCCTGACGTTGATGATTGACTTCCGAAAGCAAAGTCAATCTCATCCACTTCAGCTAACAATTCATCGAGAGAATCCCACGGTGCGTCTGGCTGTGTCATGATATAAGAATAATAGTAAGGCTCATTATCAATCAACTGCGTTAATATTGCTTCTGCGCCACTTTGCTCAAATGCGATTAAATATGTGACTGGTCCAAAATAAGCTAAATCAACATGGCTATAGTTGATCGCTTCCACCACCGCATTATAGCTAGGGTAATGAGTTACTTCTACCGACATATCAAGATGATTGCTTAAATGTTCTTCTAAACGTGACAATCCTTCTTCCATTTCGCCAATCGATTGCGATGGAATAACAGCAACCTCAAACACATTATCATTATTCGTACTTTCTACCTCTGAAATTGATCCTTCATTTCCTTCTCCACAAGCGCTTAACAATACGCTGATCAACATCAATGATCCTATAAAAATTTGACTTTTCACGTTTACAACAACCCTTCCTAAACAACATAAGTAAGATAACTACCATATCATAAGATATAATTATATAAATTATAACATTTATTTATATAGCTCAGTTACTCTAAAGCATTGATATAAGAAAAATTTCACATAACTCTTATAAAATTGGAATGAAATAAAGTTCCATTCCACTCTCAATTTCGTTAAAAACACTCTGAACTTTAGCTCAGAGTGTTTTCTTTCTAATTCATTATTTTTGTTTTGCCATTTCTTCACTAACTACAAAGGCAAGATCATCATTACCAAATAAGGAAAGAACACCGAGAAGAGTATCGTTTGGAACATCTCCCGCCTCCTGTTTAGAAACAGTAAGTTCAATCGCCTGCTTAAGCGACTGGTTTCCAGCTTGATCAGGGTAGGCTTTCAAATATAAGTCTTCAGGATCTAAGTCATGATTTACACACCACTGTGCAAACACTAAGATCATCATTTGTTCATCTTTTTGGTAATTTTTTATAATGTATTCTTCCATCTCTTTTTTATCATCCATGATTAAATTAACTCCTTTCCACCTTTAGTATAACGAATCAAATTAGTGAATGATAGAAAGAATCATAAAGCGAATTTTCTTATATGCGAAACGAAAGTGTCTCTCTTTTGTAACATTTTCGCCCAAATTTCTATTGATGAACATTTACAATAGGTATAGAAGAATTTTATATCAAAATCTATAAAAAGTATGGTGATACTATGCATGGAAAAAATCATTCTTCAACTGTAGGTCATCCGCACGGTATGAATACAGACTATAGCGAAAATCCTTTCATCGTTATTTGGGAAGTGACACGCGCCTGTGAACTTCGTTGTGTACACTGTCGTGCAGATGCACAAGTAGAACCTCACCCTAACGAACTTTCTCATGAGGAAGGTTTGAAACTTATTGATGATATATATGACATGAATAACCCTATGCTTGTTTTTACAGGTGGAGACTGTATGATGCGTGAAGATTTATTTGAATTAGCAGACTATGCCGTGAAAAAAGGCATGCGCGTCTCTATGACACCAAGTGCAACAGATAACGTAACAAAAGAACGAATGCTAAAAGCTAAAGAAGTAGGGTTATCTCGCTGGGGATTTAGCCTTGACGGTCCTACACCGGAAATTCATGACCATTTTCGAGGAACTTCAGGATCCTTTGATTTAACACTGGAAAAGATCAAATATCTAAAAGAGTTAAATATGCCACTTCAAATAAACACAGTTATTTCTAGATACAACTATGATTCGTTAGAACAAATGGCAGCATTAGTAGAAGAATTAGATGTTGTTATGTGGTACATCTTTCTACTCGTACCCACAGGTCGAGGTCAAATGGACGCATGTCTCTCCCCCGCTGAACATGAAAAAGTATTCCGTTGGCTTTATGAATTAAACAAAACATCAAATTTCGATATAAAAACAACGGCAGCACAGCACCATCGACGCGTCGTTATTCAACAAAAAACAAAAGAAAAAATGGTTGAAAAAGGAGAAATCAACTATGAAGATGCCATTTCAGATACTGCTTCTCAAGTTGATGGCTTAAAACGAGCTCCCAAAGGAGTCAACGATGGAAATGGATTCATCTTTGTTTCGCATACTGGTGATGTCATGCCAAGTGGTCTCTTACCAATCCCAGTTGGAAATGTGAAAGAACAAGCCTTAAAAAAGATCTACAGAGAATCACCGATCCTACAAGAATTAAGAAACCCTGATTTATACAAAGGAAAGTGTGGGGTTTGTGAATACCGTTTTGTTTGTGGTGGTTCAAGATCACGTTCTTATGCCGTGACAGGTGACTATTTGGAAAGTGAACCATTTTGCGTATACATTCCTGATGCTTATCGTCAAAAACAAACAACATAATCGATCATACCATCTTATAATACCTAAGCCGATTTTGGTCTTAGGTACTTTTTAATTGACTTTGTTATCGTTTTGTATTGATATCGTTTCTTTCGATACATCTTATGAATACCTCATTTATCAATTAGTGAGCCTATTTTAATAAGAATTAGTTTAATGTTCTCTAAGGGCATTCTAGCTAGTCTAATAAATCACGGTATGATAGAATGAAGGTGGAATAGTGGTCTATGTAACTTTACAAGTTAGGATGATGATAAAATGATTAACAAAGACTCCCCCATCCCTATTTACTACCAATTAGAGGAAAAAATAAAAGGTCAAATTGAGCAAGGTGAATTGAAAACAGGGGATATGTTACCGTCAGAACGAGAGTATGCTGATCGTTTCGAAATCAGTCGAATGACAGTCAGACAAGCGATATCTAAGCTTGTAAATGATGGATACGTGTACCGCAAAAAAGGCACAGGAACATTTGTTGCCGAAAAAAAGATTGAGCAACCTCTTCAAGGGCTTACAAGCTTTACAGAAGATATGAAAACACGTGGTATGAAACCAAGTAACAGACTTATCCACTTCAGGGTTGTCCCAGCAACTTCTTATACCGCTTCTGCTCTAAATATTGATGAAGGAGCACCCGTGTATGAAATCCAACGCATTCGTTTAGCAGACGGCGTCCCAATGGCTTTAGAAACGAATTATTTATCCGAAAGTCTTAATCCTAGACTAACGGAGGAAGTTGTTCAGTCCTCTCTATATGATTTTATAGAAAATAAGTTAAATAAAAAAATTGGTGAAGCAACACAAATTATCGAATCATCTATTGTCACAGAAAAAGAGATGGAACTTTTAGAAGTGAAAAAAGGCTCGCCAGTTTTAATTATTGAACGAAAAACTTATTTAGATGACGGAACACCCCTTGAAGTCGTAAAGTCTGCATACCGTGCGGATCGTTATCGTTTCATGATTAACATGAAAAGGAACTAACTCTCTCCCCTTTATTCATTTGTCATGACGCCCCATGTGGAATATCCACATGGGGCGTCATGACTTCTTTTTGGTCAAACGAAATTTGGACTTTTCACTCTACCATGTATTTTATCTTGGATGATACTCTTACATGTTATGCTTTTTTATTTTCACTCTCCAACAACTTCGAAAAATCATCGAAGCTCTTCGTTAAAAAACTGACCGTTGTTTGGTCAATTAATTTTCCATTTTCATCTAACTTTTTATGAACTTGACTAATAAATATTTGTGGTTGAGGTGGAACATAGGCATTACATGCCGCGAGAGTTTGTCGCAATTGCGATTGAGAAAACCCTCCCCCCATTCCACTTGGTGATGCACTCATTAGCAATACAGGTTTTTCTGAGAGCACATTTTCATTTGTCATACTCCCTGCCCAATCCAATGCATTTTTTAATACACCAGGTGTTCCATGAGAATATTCAGGAGAGACGATCAAAAGTCCATCAGCATTTTTTATCGCTCGTTTGAATTGAGCAACTGTAGAAGGATCACCCCCATCTTCCTCATCCGCATTAAAAAGAGGGATATCTTTGATGGAATAAGGTGTTACTTCTAATTTTTCATGTGTCAATGCTTCCATAAATTTCATAATACTTTTGTTGTAAGAGTTTTTACGTAAACTTCCAACAATACCAAGGATTTGTTTTTTCATTATATCTCCTCCTCTAGTCGTATTATCACATATTGTTATTTATTTTGCTCGTAATACGCATACCAGACTTTAGCTATTGACAATGAATCAAGTCTTTCATTATGATGTGAAGAGATATTTCTATACTCGAAATAATTTTACCAAGCTTTCATTCCATGGTAATCTCTGTTTATTTGTTATATTATAGACAATTCTTCCTTCAATCTCGCATGTTTATAACTTTTCTTGTCATATAACTATCATTCTATTAGAGCTTCATCCTCTCTAATAAATTTATTCCTTTGCATCCTTCAGCTAATTTTATACTCCGAAAGAGAGGTCAATATGAATAATGACCAACAAAGTAATCCACTAAGCCGAAAAGATAAAAATAATTTAACACTACTCTTATGTATTATCCTTACATTTACAGTGATGAACGGAACAATGTTTAACGTAGCTATACCTGATATCGCTGAAGAGTTTCATTTACTTCCTTCCCAAGTAAGCTGGGTCATGACAGGATATATCCTTGTTTTCGCTATCGGTTCTTTGATGTACGGTAAGTTAGCCGACATTTTCCCAATCAAAACATTACTCACAATTGGTATTATCCTTTTTGCGTCAGGAGCAACGTTAGGTTTGTTTTCACCAAACTATGCCGTCTTATTAACCGCTAGAGTTCTTCAAGCAATGGGTGGTGCTACCATTCCAGCTTTAGCATTTATCATTCCTGCACGGTTCATGCCTGAGGACAGAGCTAGAGTTTTTGGCATTGTTTCAGCGACGGTTGCCTTTGCTTCAGGTTTAGGTCCGATAACAGGAGGCCTTGTTGGTGGAGCATTTAACTGGCGATACTTATTTGTCCTGTCAATCTTATCACTCATCGCAATCCCTTTTTTACGAAAGTGGTTACCTGATGAAAAGAGGAAAGAAGGAACAGTTGATGTTTTAGGTGCCGTTTCCATCGCTGCTACCATAGCTGGCTTATTAATATTTATTACATCATTTAACGTTTTTGGACTCGTCGGCGGCTCGATCGCTTTCCTAATTTTTATCTGGAGGGTTAAAACGTTTCACTCTCCATTTATCGAACCATCTATGTTAAAAAATAGATACTACACGACAACAATATTAACTAGTTTTTTAGGTACGAGTGCCATGTTCGGAATGATTTTTATTGTACCAATTATGGCAAGAACAATTTATGATTTAAATACGATTGAAATCGGATTACTCCTTTTTCCCGGTGCGATGGCTGCTGGATTAATAGGACAATACGGTGGCACTTTAGTTCAGAGAAATGGTAGTTACCCTGTATTGAGAAGTGCCTTTCTTATGGTCATTCTAGGAAGTTTACTTATTTCAACTTTTATTGGGTTCCCCCCTTATCTGATTGCTTTTTGTATCATTGTTCAATATATGGCTTTCCCACTTATTCAAAGTTCCACAGCCAATCTATTAACAGAACTTGTCCCCGCTGAGCGAACGGGTGTAGGAATAGGACTATTTAATTTAATGAATTTTCTTTCTGGAGCCATTTCTAGTGCTGTATTTGGGTCATTATTAGATATGGATCATATTCGATTTCAAATGAACCCACTCGCATCAAATGGAGAATTTGCGATTTACTCCAACTTATTTATTGGACTTACAATTATCGCCATTATTGCTGTAACGATCTTTACCATCGTATTTCGAAAAAATCCTTATGCTCATTGATCCAAAATCAATAGGAAAAAGCAGTCTGATAACTACAGACTGCTTCCTATTCAAATAACTGGTAGAAATCTCTCCAATCTCCGTTAAATGGACTGGTCGAATCTTTCACCTTTTCCTGTTATTACTTTTTCATGTATTTTTCCTGCTTTTAAAAGCCTTTGCTTTAGCTTATTTCTTTCAAAATAATTCGCTTTCTTTGAGCGTTCTTTCAATGCATCAAAAAATTCTACTCGCTCCGAAGGTGAAGGCCCTTGAATCATTGGCTTTTTTTCCGTTTGCCGCTGACCATAAACCATCATTTGCTCATCTTTTACTGGCGGAATATATCCCATATGATCACCTCTTTATTACCTTATACCCTCATATCATTTTTTATAATCTTGTAAGAAAGAATTTTAATAAGTTTTAAAACGAGACCTCATTCGATTTCCGCCACATGAACAATGACCTTTTTTTCGAGTTGGTTTATATGTCATCATTCCTGAAGAATACATTCGTTTCCTTCCACTATTATCAACCCTGCTTTTTTTACTGTTCACCATTTTTTTATCCATCATCTCACTCCTTTTCTTCATCCATAACAGAATATGAAACATAAAAAAAAAGTGCAATGATCGATTTATTATATAGGGACTGTTGTAAATTTTTAATCCCTTCTCTTTCATTCACCAAAGCCTACCAGACTTTATTAATCCTTTTTATCTAATGACTGTTGAAATGTTTGGAAAAACCGTTCATAGTTATTGTTTTTATACTCTTTATCAACATATTCTGCATTCTCATTTCCTATTTCAACTGAATTTTCTTCCTTTAAATGAGAATGATCATTCTCTATTTGTCGTACATTTTGTTCCTTATCTTTCTCATTCTCTAAATCTTTCAGTTTACTTTCAAGGTAATCGTTTTGCTCTTCTAGATTTTTTAAAACAATTTCTATTTTTTCATTTTGTTTTAACAAATCATCGTATTTATTTTCTGCTGTTATTTTTTTCTCTTTCAATTCGTTATATTTTTGAAGTAGTTCGTTCATTTTTTTAACATCGTATTGTGTCTCCATCTTTTGAACTTGAAACTTGTATTTCTTTGCTTCCGCCTTGTAATGAAGCACTTTCTGCTGAAGCTGAACTTCTGTTAATTTGTGCGATTGTTTTTTAGTGTTCATTTAAACACCTCCTGCATATAGAGATTCTTCTTCCATCTATATGTAGGAGTTAAAAAAACTTGCCATCATTTTGAGTAGAATGACCTTTTTTACCAATTTAGTTAGAGATACCTCAATACAATCTCTTCGATTATTACTGCAAACGCTGCAATAGCAAACAAATAAATAATAATAATGAATATTTGAGGAAATAAAAGGTAACCACCCAACATCCCTGCTGATATCCAGACAGACATACACCAATGACAGACGAACAACTCCCCAATAAATTTCTTTATCCCTTCTCCTTTAGGGATATAATTCCAATCCTCGTTTCCATCCTCATCGACTATATTTTGTTCCATCAATAATCTAGTTCTTAACGATTCTGTGATTTTATCATATAAAAATAAATGAGTTAATCGGAACACGGATAGTCCAATAAGAATAAATTCAAACCAAGTATATGACATTCTCTTCCCTCCATATTTGATAAGCTCTGTTATTCTTCGATGTAAGTTTTATAACAAAAATCGTAGTCTACAAATTTCAAGTAAATAATCGTGATAAAAATTAACATAACTAGTCATATATCACACACAGATACATTTTAGCTACATACGATGAAGTAGTTCGATTACATTTTTTATATGACGAAAGGATGAAAAAGATGAATAAACTAGAAAGACTTTGTATAAAGGTTCCAAAAGTTTATGATTGGATCACTCATCAAGCTGAAAAGGAGTTCCAATTTTCCATTGGCGACATTGATTTTTTCACGGAAGAAGAGCCAGAAAATCAAAGAAAGGATAATGTTGTTTCCGATGTTTGTGGATACTTTTTACCTGATTTAGTAAAGGTCAGTTGTGTTCTTGTAGAACCGGAAAAACCGAAGAAAAAAGAAAAAAAGCAGGAGTTGTGTCAAGAAGTCGGTGAACGAAAAGATATTTTTGTGGAAGAGTTTGATACAGAGTTACAACTTGTGAGAATTCAAAAACAAGGACAGTTTCAGATTGTTTTAGAGTCGGATCATAAAAATGGAGTTGCACCACTTTTTTCAGAACCGGTTAATTTCTTTAAATTAGAGAAATTCATCTTATGTGCTCCAGACGGAACAGAGGTCATTTGCCACGTATATGACTTTGATTGTGAAGGTCAATTTATATGTAATGGTGATGGAACGGAATGGACGATTGATCTCGTCTTGCTTATTTGTCAATCCATTCAAGCAGAGGCAGAAGTGAAAATTGATATCGAAGGAAAAATTTGTAAACCGAGGCCTGAGATTATTCTTCCTATACCTGACAAGGAATGTCCAGAATTTACATTTCCAGAGCAATGCCCTGAAATTTTTCCGCAACCACACAAGAAGTAACCGATATTCACCATTAATTTTGCATTTTTTAGCATGATTAACTGAACAAGAGGGAGGCTTTTCTCTCTCTTTTTTTATGCATGTGTTTACGTTTTACGAATAGATATGATACATCAGTACGTTTTTGTTGAAGGAGGAGTCTATGAATAATAACCAAGTTGGTCAAACGAAAGAAAACCAGAAACTTATTCAATTAAAACAGCAGTTGCTTCATTACAAATCAGAATTGGCAAAATACAAACACATAAATCATTTTTACAAGAAAAAGTTGTCATTAAATGAAGGTGATAATCAAATTACATTTAAAGAAGAAAACTTCGATACTGTTGACCCCGACAACAAAACAGAACCACTCATTTCAGCTTCAGCATATTTTAATTATTCCGTGTTTTTTCCAGAAAAAGAAGAAGCATTAAATGAAACACTTATTGTAGGACATTTTCATATCGTAAATTCCGGGCAGGTTGAGCTAAATAACCCATTCATAGCTTTAAAGGTTACCCCTGTGAAAGCAGCCACGATTAGCGGGAAAATTGCAGTAACAGAGAACTCGGAAACGGTCATATATACATCGGATGAAGAGTGGCAACATATGCACCATGATTGGAAAAATATTCTTAGAGAGAAAGGCGAATATTGGTTAAAACCATCTCATTGTCGGGTGATTAAACCAGGTGAAACTTTAAATTTCACAAATTTTGACCTTCGTTTAAATAACATAGATTCAGAAGGACAAATAAAAGTGGAAGGGGTATGTTTTTCGACGGAAATGACAAATGGTATCCCTTCTATGAATCAAATCACTTTTTATTATTAATAGTCGTAGTTTTTAATAAATCATTATTTGATACCTCTTACCTAATACCTATTCCTTTTATTCAATGCTTAAGATAAGATATGTATTTATTCTGCCTTTGTATGTGTAAACAACTAACTTAAGGACAAACTGATGAATCTATCCAGTTAAAAAAGCTTGTGAATTGGATTTTTTCCAACACACAAGCTTTTTTTTGTAAGCTTCACCTTGCTTTCGAGGGACAGTACGTTCATCTTCCAAGGTGTGAATCTTATTTATTCGGGAGGTTTTGTTATCTGCTATCGTCCAGTATTGATTTAGAAAAATCAATACTAAACTTAATATAGCTTTAAGATTGAGATTTTCCCATAAGGCCTATCGTATGATAACCACCATCTACATGGAGAAGTTCACCAGTAATCCCTTTTGATAAATCACACATTAGAAACATCGCCGTATCCCCAACTTCCTCTATCGTTACCATTCGTTTAAGAGGAGCTTTCGCTTCCATTTCATTCGCCACTTCATTAAAACTTCCAATTCCTTTTGCTGATAATGTACGAATAGGTCCCGCAGAAATAGCATTAACACGAATTTGTTCTTTTCCTAAGTCATTAGCTAAATATTTTACGCTAGCATCGAGACTAGCTTTCGCTACACCCATGACATTATAATTCTGAACTACACGCTCACCACCGAGGTATGTCATTGTGACAATACTTCCTCCTTCAGTCATAAGTGGACGAGCAGCTTTCGTTACGGCTGTTAGGGAATAAGCACTGATGTTTTGTGCTAATAAAAACCCTTCTCGCGTTGTATTTAAATATTCTCCGTCTAATTCTTCACGATTTGCAAATGCTACACAATGAGCAATACCATGAATAACGCCTGATTTTTCTTTAATTTGTGCAAACGTCGCTTCAATATCTTCATCCTTTGTAACATCACATGGTAAAACGTAATGTCGTTCTGCAGAATCCAATGTTGCAACCAAATCACTAACATTTTTCTCTAAGCGTTCAACAGCATATGTAAAAATTAAGTTAGCTCCTGCATTTGCTAAAGACTGGGCAATTCCCCAAGCGATACTTCTTTTATTTGCTACACCCATGACAACATAGGTTCGTTGACTTAAATCAATCTTCATGACTGATTCCTCCTCATGACATTTACTTCTAGATATTAGTACTTGGTCATAATTTTACCCTAGCTACACTAAAACGTCAATAAACCGGAAAAGAAGAAATATATTTCTCTATAAATGTGATACGCTATCAAACGAAGTGGAGGCGTTATTGATGAAACAATTTGATATTATCGGTGATATTCACGGTTGCTATGATGAGATGAACGAGTTATTGGTGAGATTAGGTTATAAAATAGGTTCTGACCTCTCTCATCGAAATGGACGAATACCTGTTTTTTTAGGAGACTTGACCGATCGTGGGCCATCTTCATTAGCTGTAATAGAAGACGTATGTCGGTGGGTTAAAAACAACCATGCTTTATATTGTCCAGGTAATCATTGTAATAAGCTTTATCGGTATTTTTTAGGTAGGAATGTGATGATTAAACA
This sequence comes from Salipaludibacillus daqingensis, assembly GCF_029891575.1. Classification (GTDB taxonomy): domain Bacteria; phylum Bacillota; class Bacilli; order Bacillales; family Salisediminibacteriaceae; genus Salipaludibacillus; species Salipaludibacillus daqingensis. Next base: position 440,189 of record NZ_JARZHF010000002.1, read on the forward strand.
TGGGTTAGAAACGACAGTGGAAGAATTAAACCACCTATCCTCTAGTGATTTCCGTCGCATATCTCATTCTTTTATTGAATTATATGAACAAGCGGAACTATATTTGCAACTTGATAACAATCAATTAGTAGTTGCACACGCTGGAATTCGTCCTGATTTGATCGGTTCCAAAGGAAAGCGAGTTAAGTCATTTGTTCTTTATGGGGACATTACAGGAGAAACTCACGGTGACGGGAGACCGGTAAGACGAGACTGGGCTTCTAAACATTCATTCCCGGCCTTTATCGTTTATGGTCATACGCCCGTTGCTGATCCCCGGTGGATTGGTGATACGGTTAACATTGATACTGGATGCGTTTTCGGTGGCCAATTAACGGCTCTTCAATGGCCAGAAAAGACCACATTATCCGTCCCATCCAACCAACCGTATGTAGAAGACAAATTCCAGTCATTTAATTGACTGGAATTTCAACTACGATAAAACTCTTCCGGTATATTAGCACGATAATGATGCTTCTGGCCTGTTAGTGGATGACAAAAAGCAAGTTCATAAGAATGCAATGCTTGCCTTTTCATATGTAACATTTCACCGCCGTACAACGTATCTCCTACTAAAGGATAACCGAGAGAAGCCATATGAACTCTTATTTGGTGCGTACGGCCTGTTTCCAATAGTAATTTAACCTCAGAGAATAAGTGATTTTTATTCAATCTATGATAGTGTGTTGTTGCTTTTTGTCCACTACAGTGCCTTTCCCTTTCAATAATACTTGAAGATTTTCTAGCTATAGGAAAGTGAATGGAACCAACATGCCAAGGCATTTCCCCCATAACTAGAGCTACGTATGTACGTTGGATCGAACCTTGCTGCTGCATTTTGACACATAAATCGTGGCTATGCCGATGTTTAGCAACTAACATAAGCCCTGACGTATCTCGATCTAATCGATTAACAGCATGGAACGTCGCTGGCCAACCAATTGTTTCAAAGTAATGCAAAACCATGCCAGCCACCGAGGATTCATCATGATCCTTGGTTGGTATAGTAACAATGGACGACGGTTTATTTATGACAAGGACATGTTCATCTTCATAAATAATATCCAAGGGCAACTCTATACGCTTAATTTTTTGGCTAACTTCTTCTCTTGGAAACGAAACAGTTACTTTATCCCCTACGTGCAAACGCTTTCGAACCGTTTCTTGTTTCCCATTGATATAAATTGTTCCGCCTTTGAATTTAATTTCTGCTAACGTTTTACGAGAAATGCGTTTAATATCTCTTAAAAATGTTTTCAATACTATCCCGTCATTCGCTGCATCTACATACCAAGTTAGGACTAATTTATTCCATGTCATTCGGCAATAAACGACTCCTTTACCCTTTTCCAAAATGGAAATGGTCTAAAGCGAGCAAACCGAATACGTTCCTCCGCTACCCGACATTGGATAGATTTCACTTGCTTTTGTACTAAGTTTAGATGATCAACTGTTACTTGAAAGTCCACATTGTTTTTAGGTTTTAACATACACGTGTGATGTTGAGGAAGTACAAGAGGAGATCCGATCGTTCGATAAACACGATTATTAATAGATGCCATTTCTGCTAATTGGATAGAAGCAAGTGATGGGTGTAATATCGCCCCCCCTAATGCTTTATTGTATGCTGTACTCCCTGAAGGCGTAGAAAGACAAAGACCATCTCCTCGGAAAGTTTCGAAATGATCGCCTTTAATTTCAATATCCATGACAAGAGACCCTTCCATACTTTTAACTGAACATTCATTCAATGCCAAAAACCGTTCTGATTTTTGATCATTATTGTGTCTAATGATGACCTCAAGCAAAGGATATTCGACAATTTTAAACGGTGTTTTCGCGATATGAATCACCAGTTTTTCAACTTCATCAGGTTTCCAGTCAGCGTAAAAGCCGAGATGACCAGTATGTACACCTACAAACGATGTTTCTTGCGAACGGTGGGCATACTGATGAAATGCTTCTAATAATGTTCCATCACCACCAACAGAGATGACGATCTCCGGCTCCTTTTCATCGTACTCTAAATGAAACTCTTGCAAGTAAGATTTGATTTTTTGAGATAAGATATTTGAGTCATTATCTCCTCGTGATTGTATATTGAATTTCATTTTGCATTTCCCACCCTTCAGTTTCCTTTTCTTAGTGATTCTCTTTGTTTTGTAATAATTTGCTGAGCATCTTGCACCTCACCACGAATTTTAGACATTTCTTCATCTAATAAAAACGCCGCTTCAGCAGCTCTTTGCAACCTTTCTTCTATTTCTTCTGGAATTTTACCTGAGTACTTGTACTGAAGAGAGTGCTCAATAGTAGCCCAAAAATTCATAGCTAACGTTCGAATTTGAAGTTCAACTAAAATAGGTTTCTCACCATTTATCGTTTGAACTGGATAACGAAGAATCATATGATAAGACCTATATCCACTTCTTTTTTTATGTTTAATATAATCCCGTTCTTCTACGATCTCAAAATCAGTACGAGCTTGAATCAGTTCAGCAACTGTATCAATATCTACAACAAATTGACACATGACTCTAACCCCAGCCAAGTCTTGCATTTCATCCTCTAATTTATTTAAAGGGATACTTTTTCGTTTTGCCTTTTCCAAAATACTTGAGACTGGTTTCACTCTTCCGGTAACAAATTCAATCGGAGTATGCTTGGATGTGAGTTGATATTGATCACGAATTCCTTTTAATTTGATTTTCAATTCTTCTACCGCCTGCTTGTAAGGAGTGAGCATGACATCCCAATCCATCATTGTTGCGTCACCACCAATTTCATAATTGTTACACTATGCATTCTCTTTTTTTCAACTTGATTTATATGTATTGTTTGAATACTTTTTCAACTTCTTCCACAAACAAAGTTCCATAATTCCCATTACCTTTAATGTTATCCAAAAGTAATTTCATTTCATCCCATAGATAAATGAGTTCTTTACCTGACTTGTCGTGTTCATTTAAAATTAAGAGAGGCGTTTTATTTACTGATAATCCATCCGCTAATTCAGCCCAATGTTCATGAGAAATCCTCACATGATGATACCCTTGTTTATTTTCCAATAAATAAACAAATGCTTTCCCTTCTGAATCAACTAATATTCTTCCAACTGCATCGAGATTTTTCCAATTCTCATCCGTTATTTCTTTATTAACAGAAAAACAAATATAATCCTTTTCTTCATTTATATGAATCACATTAAATATGTGCATCCTTCATCCTCCTTTAAATCAGTACCCCTATTTTACCATAATCATTCTTTTGAACGTAGGAAAAAACTTACTCTGACCAATTAATTGCATAAAAATGACTCATTGTAAATAAATAAGAGTTGTGGAATAATATAGACATTGTTTGTCTTATGTCAACAAGAATTAATTAATTCATCCGGTAGTTCTATGCTACCTAAAAAATGAAGGTGAAAATAGTGAGTCAAGAAATTGAGATTGAATTTAAAAACTTAATTACAAAAGAGCAGTATGAAAAATTACTAACGTTTTTCTCTTCAACTTGTAGCCCGATGTTCAAACAAGTAAACCATTATTTTGACACAGAATCGTTCTCATTAAAAGCCTTAAAGTCCGCTCTGAGAGTTCGTTACAAACAAGATGGCTACGTATTAACGTTGAAACAGCCTCATGTAACTGGATTATTAGAAACACATCAAAAAATAGATAATCAGTCATTCCATTTATTGAAAGAACAAGGAAAAATGGAGTCAGGAGACGTCTCTCATCAAATTAAAAATTTAATTGGTGAACCTGTTCCCCTCCTTTGTTATTTAGGTCACTTAACAACGGAACGAACAGAAGTCCAATTAAAAGAAGGTCTATTAGTTCTTGACAAAAGTTATTATTTTGACAGAGTGGATTACGAAATAGAATTTGAGTGCAAAGAAGCGAAACAAGGAAAAAATGACTTTCAGCATTTGATGGATTCATGGGGTTTAACTTGGATAGAACCTGCTAACAAAATAGAACGTTTTTACAACGAAAAAATGCGTATTGCCAAAGAATAAATTGTGTATTTATCACTTATTTCGAGGAGAATGAACATGAATGCGAACTTTATTAATGATTACTACCAATGGCAGATATTAAGGTCGTGGGGAAACCGTCAAGCAAACGGTCTAGATCGATCTGCTGAACCATTGCAGAAAGATTTTAATAACCTTCTTCAAGATCAAATTCAACTTTCACAACAAAAAATGAGTTCTTTGAATCTCAATTCATCCTTTTCCAACAAACATTTGCCGACCACTTCTCCAATACCTGAATTGAAAACTCAGTCCAGTAACGATGAAAACTATTTGTCATTAATTAAAAATGCAGCTAATAAGCACGGTGTAGATGAACAACTTATTTATTCGATTATTAAACATGAATCTAACTTTAGAAGTGATGTTCAAAGCCATGCAGGTGCTCAAGGACTGATGCAATTAATGCCTAACACCGCTAAAGGGTTAGGTGTTAAAAATAGTTTTGACCCTGCAGATAATATCGATGGTGGAACACGATATATTAAAGCGATGCTTGATAAATATAATGGTAATGTTTCTCTTGCATTAGCCGCTTACAATGCAGGTCCTGGTAATGTTGACCGTCACGGTGGAATTCCTCCATTTAAAGAAACACAAGCATATGTTCCTAGAGTATTAGACACATACAATTCCTTATCGAATAAGCATTACACCTAATAATTACTTAACTATACGAATGAAAGATGTGGTTAGATTTAAGTTCCTTTGCTTATGTGAAGGGGCTTTTTTTGTTTTCTAACCATTGATAATTCACATTTGTTGCTACATATAGAATGCCTTGCTACAATAACGGTACAATCATATTAAAAAGACCTTTGTTTATCTGTTACCATACTTACGGTGCATTCATGTTTTCACACAATGCCACGGTGCATTTGGTAAAAGTTTAATGAAGGCTACTTTTTAATGTAAATGACTATACTTGCTAACGGTCGATATAAAGGAGAACGAAATGACAGAACAAAATAAACAAACGGCCTATGATCTTCTTGGAGAGGAACAGTTAAACAAGTTAGTAAATAGGTTTTATGAACTTGTGTCAGAACACCCTGATTTAGCACCTATCTTTCCTAATGATCTAACGGAAACTGCTCGTAAACAAAAACAATTTCTTACACAGTTTTTTGGAGGACCATCCTTTTATACAGAAGAACATGGTCATCCTATGTTGCGAAAAAGACATATGCCTTTTCAAATCACTCCCCATAGAGGAGAAGCTTGGCTCTCTTGTATGGCCCAAGCATTAGTCGATACAAATATCGAAGAGCCATTAAGAACTGCGATATTCGAACGGTTATCTTACACTGCAAAACACATGGTTAACAGTGAGAATCAACAGTACAACTCAGATAATCTTCGAAAGGGGGATCGACAATGACTACGAACCAAGGTACTTTTGTATGCTATGACGATTTAGGTATTTGCTGCCCTGCAGAACCCGAATCTTTTTATGTTAATGGAAAAGGGAAAAAACCTGTTGAAATTTATGTATTTATAGATCCTCTTTGTCCAGAATGTTGGTCTCTAGAACCAATAATAAAAAAGTTACAAATGGAATACTCAAACTACTTTAAGATAACGACATTTTTAGGAAATGAAATACGCTCTTTAAATACTCCGTGCGGTAAAAATTATCATTCAATCGTTCAAGAGTTAGCTCAATCATACAATGAAACCTCTTGTAGAACTGGTATGCCATGTGATGGAGATGTTTGGCATGAAAATATTATGACCACTCCATATTCTGCAATTTTGGCAATAAAGGCAGCAGAACTTCAAGGAAAGGCAATTGGTTCAAAGTATTTACGTAGAGTGAGAGAAGCGTTATTCCTGCATAAAAAAAATATAGCTGAAGAAGACGTTCTTATTTCATGTGCTAGAAAAGTCGTCGGAATGGATGTTGAAGAGTTTTCGAAAGACCTCCATTCAGAAGTGGCTACAAAATCGTTGCAAAATGATGCAAAAACTACATCTGAAATGGATGTAGAAAGTTTACCTACTCTCGTGTTTTTCGGCGATGATGTTAATGAACCAGGTTTGAAAGTTCAAGGTCTTTACAATTACGACGTTTATGTCGATATTATGAGTGAATTGATTGGAAAAAAACCAGAAAAATGTCCCCCAATTTCGATTGAGCAATTTATTTCGTTTTATTCATTAGTAGCTGAAAAAGAAATATCGGTTGTTTTTGATAAAAGTATGAAAGAAGTTCATAAAGAAATGATAAAACTCCAACTGAAGCAAAAAGTGGAAGAAATTAAAACGAAGCAAGGTTCTTTATGGCGTTATTTAGGTTAATCAGAACATGATTTTAACACACTGATTGAATCAGTGTGTTTTTTATATACTATTTTTATGAAAGTATTGTCCTACTCGAGCATAGAGTAATAGAAAAGATATTCTAACTATTATTTCTTGCCTTCTTCATTAAAGATTTTACAGAACGAAAAAAATCAGGTGGGGTAACCTGATTTTTTTCGTTCGGAACATTGTCAATTTTTTTGAAAGGTTGTTTTCGTCAAGGGGTTTAAGACGTGTCACATAAGCTAAGGGGGGGCTATGTGATCCCTTTCACATATATAATGTATCAAATCCATATAGCGAAAGCAATAGTTACGTGAAATATTTCACATTTTAGTCATAGTTTCATTCTCATTATCGTGCTTCGTCTTATCGACTGTAGCGTTTCCATTATGCAAAACAGCTACGTTATCCCTAACTATGTCTCATATATAGATAGGGATAAATAACAAACTGTACATGTATACCATAGATCAAATAACCTTTCTTCACACGGTCATCAGCAAGGGGGGGATATTTCATGAAAAAAATTTGGCTAGGTTGTTTATTTATTCTAGTAAGTTTCTACTTAACATTAATTAGTTTAATGAATTTGTTTCCTATGTGGATTGCTTTTCCTTTATTACTGCTATCCATTATCGCTACTATTCAAGGATATACTAATCGACATCGTTTTAGAGGTTTTTAGACCGAATGCTTTCTAAAATAGAGAGCTCTTTTATAATTTTATTTTAAGAAGTTGAGGCAAGATTTTAGGAGCTTGACGCTTCGTTTTCTTATGTCTTCACAAGCCTTGTTAAAAGCTGAATAAAACAAGAAAAGCCTCTCTTCACATTGATAGAGGCTTTTCTTTCGGTTATTTTTCAAAAAGTAAATTCTCGATTTCATCTAACGTGCTTTCAAATACTGACAATGCTTCTTTTATTGGATCAGCTGATGTCATGTCTACACCTGCTTTTTTCAATACTTCTATCGGTAAATCTGAGTTACCTGCTTTCAAGAAATTCACAAATCGTTCGACAGCAGGTTCCCCTTCTTTTAATATCTGTTGAGATAATGCGGTCGCAGCAGAGTAACCTGTTGCATATTGATATACATAGAAATTCATATAAAAATGAGGTATTCTCGCCCATTCTAATGCAATTTCATCATCAATAACAATGTTTTCTCCAAAATATTTTTGATTAAGTTTATAATACGTATCACTTAATGTATCTGGGGTTAAGGGTTCTCCGTTTGCGGCCATTTCATGGATTAATTTCTCAAATTCCGCAAACATCGTTTGGCGGAATACTGTTCCGCGGAAACCTTCAAGAAAATTGTTTAACAAATATAAGCGACGCTGTTTGTCCGTCTCTTTTTTCAAAAGTTTATCATTCAGTAGTGCTTCGTTTGTTGTTGATGCCACTTCTGCAACGAAAATCGAATAGTTTGCATATGGGAATGGCTGATATTTTCTAGTGTAATAGCTGTGCACGGAATGGCCAAACTCATGTGCAAGTGTAAACAAATTGTTAACATTATTTTGCCAATTCATTAATACGTATGGTTTTGTCCCATATGTTCCAGATGAATAAGCACCACTTCTCTTACCAACATTTTCTTCCACATCGACCCAACGGTTTTCTAACCCTTCTTTAACAATCGACGTATATTCTTCTCCTAAAGCATCTAATCCATCAACCATCATATCTTTTGCTTCTTCATAGGAAACTTCCATATCGACATCTTTTACGATCGGTGTATACAAGTCATACATGTGTAACTCATCCACATCTAGCGCGCGCTTTCGAATATCGACATAACGGTGAAGCAAGTGTAAATGATCATTTACTGTTGATACGAGTTGATCATATACAACTTCAGGAATATTATTGTTACTTAGTGCAGCCTGTCTAGCTGAATCATAGTTACGTACGTTTGCCTTAAAAATATTTTTTTTCACATTCCCACTTAACGTACTAGCAAATGTATTTTTGTATTTTCCGTATGTTTCGTAAACTGCCTTGAAAGCATCCTCTCTCACCCGTCGGTCATCACTTTCTAAGAAACGAATCAGTCTACCGTGTGTCAATTCCACTTCATTTCCCTTTTCATCTTTAATCGGTGGAAATTTCATATCTGCATTATTTAACATGCCAAACGTCGTTGACGGTGCATCGGTCACTTCTCCTGCCTGTGCAAGAATAGACTCTTCTTTTTCACTTAAAACGTGAGGACGTTTCTTATTTAGTTTATCTAACGCATGTTTGTATAGTTTTAACTCTGAAGTTTCTTCTAAAAATTTCGCTAGCTTTTCTTCAGGAATCGCTAACAATTCAGGTGTCATGAATGACGAAGCTTGAGATACTTGCGATAAAAGTTGGCTTGCTCGATCATTAAGTCCTTGATAAAAAGAATTCGTTGTGTCTTGATCATAGCGCATATGAGCGTATGCATATAATTTCCCTAGCTTTTTGGACACTTCATCTTGGTATTGTAATGCTTCATATAATTGCTTACCCGATGTCCCTAATGTTCCTTGAAATTCTGTTATCTTTGGAAGCATCGCTTTAATTTCCTTGAATTGTTCTTCCCATTCTTGGTCAGTCGCAAAAATATCTTCAAGATCCCATGTTTTTTCTTTTGGTACTTCATCTCTTTTCGGTAATTTTGTTTCTGCTGCCATATAATGGCACCTCCTATTCATTCTAGTTACTATTTATCCAATGTAATCGCTAACAAAGCTTTTTTATAAGACTCTGTTAAATGCCAGTAATGTTGAAATCAATTTTCAACATCCTACGAAACAGAACTTTTATAAAATCGCCATTAAATATAATTTTAGCAGAAATAGTCAGACGATGTTAATGTTACAACTTATTTATTTTTAGTATCGAAATATTTTTCTATTTCATGTATAACATAAGTATCATCATCAATTAACGTCTGTAGTGACTTTCTTACGGTAACATGATGAATGATTTCATATACTCCAGGAAAAATTTTCTGCAGCACTTTAAAAAAACATAGGAAATCTAAATATTCGACTAACAATTCCCTTATCAGTTTTTTATAATGAATCGTCGATGGTCTTAACGTAAATTGAAAAGATTGACGGATATGATTGAACCGTTCAGTTAATGAAGTTACGTGCAAATGTGAATGCAAGGGGGTATTATTAATCACCTCCATTACAATCCATGATTGCCATAATTGTGGTGGGGTATCCAAAAAAAATTGTGTTGCTTGAGGAAAATTACAAACTGCCGGAAAGTAATTGAGGTTAAGCTGATGTTTTTGAAAAATGAAGAGCATCTTTCTTTCAGATGGAGTGAAGGAAAAAAACACCTTAATTCTTTTCTTTAACGTTTGCGATTTCCACTGTTTAAATAGTACTTCATTTCTTTTTTTTCTATCTGAAATTTGCATAGTGTATTTTAACGGATTAATCATTAATTCTTCTGGTGATGTATCAAATGGTAGTTGTGTAACCCAGTGGAGCGTTTTTCTAGGCTGTAAATAGTAAAAGTCAGAACATACAAGCCACTTTTTGTAAGTAAGATTAAAATAAATAGAATGTGGAACTGGTTCCATACTAATTAAAAAGGAGTCTAGTTGGGTAAATGTTGTTAACGTAAGGGGGATTGGAGGTATTGTCGGTTGAAGGCCAATCCATATAGGATAATAACCTGCTTCTAAATATGTAAAGTGTCTCTTGTAAAACTGTTCAGAATTAATATGAGAGCGTTGAAGCTCAATCACTAAATGTTTCTGGTTTATTTTCACACATACATCTGGTCTTCGTTTTAATTCAGGTAAGTAACATTCTAATAAAGGCTTAAATTGATATGACCTTAACCAATTGTAAATCATATGTTTTGCTTGAAAATGATCTACTGATTCATTTGATTTTACCGATAAACATCTTGAAGAAGGATGATGGGCGAAATGCCAAGATTGGCGTTCACCCAGTTTCAAAATCACTTCTTCCGAACATTCTGGGCAGTAAAATTTAAAATTAGTTCGCATGTTTTCTAATTGTTCTCGACACCACGTAAAATTGGATAAAATAATCGTTTGACCGTCACACCGGTCAGCTCGGTACATAGAGATCACCTCTGCTTTTTGATTATTATACCAATAACCGAACGTACGTTCAATAATTTTCATTGTAATAACTTTCAACCATTGAATATCTATAACATTGGTGATAAAAGCCTCGACGTTGATTCCACAACTTTTTGTATAAATGGCCTTTGTTTAAACATTTCGTATCGGATAATCGTTGAATGTTCCATATCATAAATATAATCACTAACTAAAGTTTCCACACTTCTGGTTTGATAAAGAAAAGCATTTACTTCAAAATTCAAATGAAAGCTTCTCATATCCATATTTGCCGTTCCAATCGAGGCAATTTCGTGATCCACAATAATCAATTTACTATGCATAAAACCACGATGATACTCATAAATTTTTACCCCTGCTTCTAAAAGCTCTGGGAAATAAGATCTTGAAGCATAGAAAACAATTCGTTTATCCGGCCTACTTGGAACTAGAAGTCTTACATCTATTCCACTTAATGCAGCAACTCTAAGTGCACTTAATATATCTTCATCAGGAATAAAATAAGGGGAGGCAATCCATATCGACTTTCTTGCAGTTGTGATCATCGTAAAAAACAACTTTTTCAATACTTCCCACCTTGTATCCGGACCACTTGCAATCATCTGGATACCACCATCTTGAGGTTTTGTTGGTAAAGCTGGAGATAAATAATCCTGCTTTAATGCAGATTCACCGGTTGTGTAATACCAGTCCCTTAAAAAAATCAATTGTAAACTGCGAACAACTTCTCCTTTTACGAGAAGGTGGGTGTCACGCCAAGGACCAAAATATTTATTTTTCCCTAAATACTCATCACCAATATTTAATCCACCGATAAACCCATAATGTGTATCAACAATGATAATTTTACGATGATTTCGATAATTCATCTTATGTGTTACTATCGGAAATCGAACAGGTGCAAAAGGAACCGCCTCAATTCCAGCTTCAAGTAAATCATTTATATAGGTTTTGTTCAACTTCCAACAACCAACAGCATCATAGAGGAATCGCACTTCCACTCCATTTTGAGCTCGTTCAATGAGAATCTCTTTTATCTCTTGCCCGATTTCGTCATCTCGAACAATATAGTATTCCATATGTATATGGTCCTTCGCTCGCTTTAACGCTTCTTTTATGTTTGTGAATGTTTCTTTTCCATCAGTTAATATTTTTGTTTCTGACTGAAATGAAATTGGATTGTTGGCCAATTTATGTGCAAGTCTGAATAACTTTTTCCGGTCCGGTTGCATTTCATTTAATTTTGATTCATCAATTACTTTATTCCCTTCAATTTGATGTAACGCTTGTTCATCTAAAATAGCTTTTTCACTAAAGGATTTACGTTTTCGATGATTTTGACCAAACAACAAATAAAAGAAAAAACCAACAACAGGAAGAGTTCCAAGTACAATAAGCCATGTTAACGTTCTTGCTGGATGTCTATTTTCCAAGAAAATGACAATAGCAACAAAAAATGCAGACAAAGAAAAGATGATGCTGAAAGTGGCTACAACCCAACTCTCCCAATAATCACTTGTGAGGAATAAAAATCCACTAACTACTGTTAAAAATAAAATGATCTGTAATCTTTTTAACATGAAAGATTCTCCTAACATGAATGCAATATAATAATTTCTTATAAATGATAATAGTACGATGATATTATAGATAACAGAAAGAAAAACCGATCATTTGACCGGTTTTTAAATACATCAATCATCTAAAAAAAGAAAACATCATGATAAACATTTCCTATGTTAACTCTTTAAAGACGAAATTGTTCTCGTAATACAGACAAAGCGTCTTTTTCTAGAATCACTTTTCCATATTCAACCATTCTATGAATGGTCACATCTGATTCATAACCAAATTCAAGCATACGGCTTAATAAATTATCTTGCTGCTCATCTGTATATGATTCATCAAGTGTTACAAACAAGAAGTATGAATCTTGAAAGTGATACAAGCTGTTATTAATCGGTTCTTGGAAACTATGACTTAAAGCAATTAGTTCTTCGAAGTCACGGAACCCTATCACAACACTTAAGGAATGGTCTTTCACCAATTCATTATCTTTGTCTTGGACAAATTGTTGATCAAGCATATCGACAATCGATTGATCCACAGGTGTGTCTTCTTTGTCGTCGCCTACAGGGATCTCCAGCTTTACGCTTCCATCATTAATTTGTCCTCTTGTAACAATCACTTCTAACCCTTTATCCAGCGCGTGCACTTGCACCCACAAAGGACCGTTCATTTCAAACGTGTCTTCATCATTCACTTCATTCATCATTTCAAAAAACAACTCTTCACCGCGTTCACGATTATACCAGATTTCTTCTTTATCAAATCCTCTTCGCTCAATATCATGGTAAGTGATATAAAATTTAATCGTTGTCTCATTTATTCTTTCTATTTCCATGTGCTCTCACCCTTTCGAGAGATAAAATCAGTTTCACTTAATTATTAACCTAGTCGATATTCGGAAATGTTATTATTTCTATTCCCTAAATTATAAATTACCAATCATTTTAAACTTACTCCTATTCTAAGGGATTCCATAGTGAATTGAAATATATATGCTTGAATTTCTTTAAGAAAATAATCCCTGATTTATTTATTACCCTATTATGTTCTGAATTGGAATGCAATTGTATATATTGTACAAGACTGTTTGTCCTTTGTAAAAGAAAACGGAAAGCATCTAAAAATCACAATAAACACCTATAAGAGCAAAGCTAAACTTTTATTTAACGATAAATCTTTTCCTAAAAAGAATTTGCTCTTATTGAATTAAAACCCTGATATCAATGTTTAGAGAGGTGACATAATATGGATAGTGAAATAATTTGGACACTTTTAACCATTATTGGTATAGATATTATATTAGGTGGAGATAATGCAATCGTTGTAGCATTAGCTTGTAAAAATTTACCGAAAGAATTACGAAATAAAGCAATCGTGCTAGGTATTATATTAGCGGTTGTAGCAAGAGCCAGTTTAACTCTCGTTGCGGTACAATTATTAAGTATCCCCTTTTTAATGCCTATAGGTGGAATATTTCTTATATGGATTGCTTTTCGTTTAATAAAGTCTAATGAAGATCATTCATCTTTTCCAGAAAACTCAAAAGTAAGGGATGCTATTAAAACGATTGTTATTGCAGATATTGTTATGGGGTTTGATAATGTGATTGCTGTTGCAGGAGCCGCTGAAGGGAATGCTGTATTAGTGCTTGTAGGACTGATTATTTCTGTTCCAATCATCATTTGGGGAAGTAAGATCATCTTATTTTTCATGACAAAATATCCACTCATCATATATTTTGGCGCTGCGATTTTACTTTATACTGCCGGTAAGATGATATTACATGAAGAAACGATTATATCCATTATCCAAATGAGTTTCTTCCCATTGAATTTTTTCATCCCATTGCTAATCATTGGAAGCTTATTACTTTTTTGGGTTAGCGATAAGATTAAAGGCGTTAACTGGTTATTTTTTCAAACTTCAAATAGAAAGAAATAAAACCTTCCGTCATTGAAATACGGAAGGTTTTGATTTATTCATTAACTAGACGTTTTGTAGCTTCTTGTAATTGAAATGTACGAACTTTCCTTGGAAGGAATCGGCGAATTTCAGCTTCATTGTAACCAACTTGAATTCGCTTCTCATCAAGAATGATCGGTCTTCTCAACAAACCAGGATGATCACTAATTAATTGAAAAAGTTGTTGAAGAGGCATTGCGTCTAATTCAACATCCAATTCTTGAAACACTTTAGATCGTGTTGAAATAATTTCATCAGTACCGTCCTCTGTCATTCGAATAACTTGTTTCACTTCCTCAACTGACAATGGATCTGAGAAAAGGTTTCTTTCAACGAATTCAATATTATGTTCCTCTAACCAAGCTTTAGCTTTACGACATGATGTGCAACTAGGGGATGTAAATAATGTTACCATGTAAATTTCTCCCTTCAATTAAAAATGTTAGTCGTTCCATCTATATATCATTCATTAAAGACATTTTCTATTTACAATTATTATTATACTATAAATAATTTAAAATGAAAAGCCTTTATTACAAAAACATTGTACAATTATTAGACACTCTGTATAAGTATAGGTGCCCACATAGAGTTTACTTCCCGATTTAAAGATAATTAAACCTAAATTATAAATCATTTTCACCTATCTGCAATATATGTTAAGGATACTATTATGTATTTAAATCTACCGTTACAAAGTTTAGATAAACAATTCAATTACTTACATTATCTTGATTGGTAATGCAATAAGAAAACGCATTCCTTTTATTTAGTTTCTATAAGTTAACCATATCACATTTTCAATTAAATATATATATTATCAATTAGATTTTTGTACTTCATACAACTTTATTTGTCTTTGAATAAAACTAGGTGTAGTTCTCTTCCGTTTTTGCTATCATTTATCAAAATTTTTTTCCTTTTATAAAAGAAGTTTGTTTAGAATAAATGATTAGATAATAATGAAAAACCAGTCCTTGAAAACAAGAACTGGCCTTTAATTCCGTCAAGCACTCCATCTACATTGAGACACTGGCTGTTTTTTGGGGATCTTATTCACTTCTTCATCCCATTTCCGTTTCAGTAAATCTTTCCAAAGAACTTTCTTTCTTGCCCTCTTTTTAGCCCTGCTCCCCATGCAAAACACGCTCCTTCCTTAAAGTGTTTTGATTAAGATACAGATGATTATCATCAGCCTAACAGTGTGCTAGACGGAACGACAAAATTAAGATGTTGGTTCTTTTTTAGTTTCTTCATCATAGCTTAACACTTCTTCTACAGATTCATACGCTTCTCCATATAATTCTTTATCTTTATACGTATGAATCGTTTCATACGTTTGACACATCTTGTTATAAATACTCTCTTCTGATTCATCTATTGGAGACCAATAAAGGATTTCCATTTCATTGATTTCACCTGTATTCAGCGATTTTCTTGAATAACCTATAGACTTCGCATGTTTGAATCCTTCTCTACTATAAAAACGTTGTCTTTTTTCGCTATCTGTATCTTCGTAGTCAATTGGTTCCACTTCTAAAATAATTGGCTTGCCGTTTGCTTTTAATTTATTAAGCAATTTCTTACCTAGCCCTTGTCCTCTAGCATCTTTGGAAACAAATAAATAATCGATAAATGTGAAGTCATCCATTTCAACATACATAAGAACGTGTAAAGGACTTTCATCTTTTTTATAAATTTTCTTCTTTTCTTTTAAAAGAAGTTCAATATGCTCTTTTGATTTCATTTCCTCAATCGGAAAATATTGATTTAATTTCTCGTACCAATTCATTTATTTGACCTCCATTATTGTATCTCTACTCTTATTATATGCTTTTTTAACGATTTCATAAAGGGGATTGTCGCTTAATATAGGTAGTTCTATCCTCCTTAGTTATAAAGAACCTAACTATATCGTATATAATGCTACAATTCCTCTATCATTCGACTTTATACAAGTAAATAAGATTAGAGGTAACATTGACGAAGCTTACTATTCCTCCATTTCACTGTCTCTTTTACGGGGGAAATACAACTAAGAGGTCATCATACACTTCATCAAATGCTTTCTTGAAACACCACCTCAACCAACGCCATCATAAACGCTCCATTTCCTCCAAAAAAACACCGCATAATAACCTCATGCAGTGTTTTTTTAACCTATATCCTATTCATCACCTAACTCTAGATCAAGCATATAATCTACGCCTTCAGAGTATCTATTTCCGGCATTCCATAATAGAAATTCATGAATATCATTGTCATATAATGCTTGGATCTGTGCTTCCACTTCATCTTTACCATAATTTAAGTAATTTCCAGAACCTAGGTAAGAAGCTGTGAAATCTTGAAGCCAAGGTCTTGAAACTGGTGGGTCATCTAATGCTCCTAACACTTCATTTTCAACTTGCGAATATTCATCGACCAATTCATATGGATAAAGGTCTGGCTTATCTAATCCAAAATAAGGCGTCCAATGACTTGGGTAAATCATCGAAGAAATGACATCTACATTTTCAGAAATACTAGAGAAATTTTGACCAATACCCGGCGCTTCAGAAATCGTTGCCGCATATCCAAAAATATCAACAGAAACATCCACGTCATAAGGTTCCAATTTTTCCCTAGCATATTTAACAAATTCTGTTACAGCGGTCACTCGTCTTTGCACATTTTCTTCAGGATTATCCGTGAAGTCTCCACCATCATAATCTAAAATGTCATCTCTATTTTCAAATCCTTCAGGGAAACGAACATAATCAAATTGTATTTCTTGAAATCCCATCTCCGCAGCTTTGATAGCAATATCAACATTATATTCCCATACTTCTTCCATAAATGGGTTTACAAACGCTTCGCCTCTTCTATTTTTCCAAACTTCTCCATTTTCTTTAAAAGACAACTCTGGCTGACTTTCAGCTAATACTGTATCTTTAAAAACAACGATTCGTGCGATTGGATAAATTTCATGTTCTTCCAATGTAGACATCATCTCTTCTGGATCACCAATCATACGTTGAGAAATGTCATAATACGGGTCGTCTTCTTCAGGTCTATACGTTAAGTACCCATCATCATCTTTAATATCGATAACCATCGCATTCAAAGCTGTTGAGTCCAACAAATCTAATAAATCATTAAATCTTGATCCTCCAGCTGAATGACCTGTGACGAAAACACCTCTCACAGCATCAGGATAGTTAAACGTGTAACCTGAATCAAAAGTGTAGCGAGCTACTCTCTCTGGCCATCCTCTTTCTTCCAAAACTGTTTGTTTCTCTGTGTGTAAAGTGACGGATTTTGTCTCTTCCTCAGCCTGAACAAAAGATGGTGCAAACCATACCATTGTCGCAAACATCATTGAACTCATTAAATAATACCTTTTTTTCCCCATTTACGTTCCCTGCCTTTACCAAATGTAGTTAATTTATATAAGATGTCAAAATAGCAAAACCTAAAAATATGGTTCCATGTTATGTAAATAATTAGTATTAATCTGCATCTATTAATTTTTTTGCTATTAAATTTCTTTACTTGATAAATTATACATTGAAAATCATACTTTACCAATGGATATTTTAGAGCATTCTTAAAAAATTATTCCTAAAGTCGCTTCATTGTAGAGGTCGAAACCTGTTTCAAACTTTTGAAAAGAGGAAAAATACCTATATTACGTGTGAATGGATCGATAAACAAAGAGTACCCTCTCAGAGTAGAATGAAAATACGTTTTTACTCCATTCTCAAATAGTCGGAAATAGTTTTAAACCACTTAGTTTTCCTTTTGACATTAAAGGTATCAAAAGCTATAATATTGAACAATATATTTTTTTAAGCATAGGAGTAGATGCATGATGAAACGAGTAACATTAATGGAAATATTTGAACATCATATCGCTCAAAAATATGTAAGACGCGCAGGTTTAGCCCATGCTATCTCAGCTGCTTATCACGCTTATAAATTCTCTCTAGAATATGGGGTCAATCCCGATTTAGCTACAAAAGCAGCGTTTTTACATGACATAGGTCATTATACATGGTATCGGAATGGACAGTGGGATTATAATTTATACAAAGAAAATGATATCCACGCCATTAAAGGAGCTGAAAGAGCTCATAAACTACTTATCCGCTTGGACGAAAACCCTGTTGCCGCAAAAGAAATTGCTCTAGCTATCTTGCTTCACACTGATTCATATTTGCCTGAACAAGGGATTCAATTAGAACCGCTCCAAAAAGTAGTGGCTCTCGCTGATACGGTAGATGAAGAACCTGGTGGTGCACACCACTACAGAAAAATTTCTGACGAAAAAGCAAAAAAAATGATTCAAAAACTAGATGATAAAATAATGGAGCATTTGAATAAAGAAAAAATCAAAAATCAAGCAACGATGAATTAATTCTCTTAGTTTTTGTTGCTATTTCTATTTAATCATGCTACATTTTATTTAATTAAGCAAAAACAGAATTTGTAAATAAAAAGGGGAGTAGCGACCTTTTGGTTTATGAGCCGTCATGACAGCACTAGTAAAATAAGTGCTCGGTTCATAAAACTTTGGAATCCAAAGTACGCAAGACCTTTTTATGAAACAACCTCAGGTGTAACTGAGGCTTTTTCATAAAAAGGTCTGTTTTTTTGTGGAAAATACAAAGGAGCCCTGTATATGATTTATTTTATGTTTATTTTAGCCGCTGCTTTTACCGTAATAGCCGCCATAAGACTTTCTACTTATGCGGATATTATATCAGAAAGAACTTCCCTTGGAGGGATGATGGTTGGTACGATTCTCCTTGCTGGAGCAACTTCTCTTCCAGAAGTAACGACAAGCCTAACTGCCATTGCTGTGAATAACCCCGATATCGCCGTAAGTAATGTTTTAGGAAGTAATTTATTTAATTTATTTATTCTTGCGGGGTTAGATCTTTATTATCGAAAACATAAATTATTTGCAAAAGTAGGAACAAGTCATTTATCAACGGGGTTTATGAGCTTTGCATTAACCGGGATAATCTTTGTTGCTATGGTATTCCCTACTGGGTATCATTTTATGAATATTGGTTTAGAGATGTACTTTCTTGTTTTATTTTATTTCATTGGAATGAAATGGCTCATCATGAATCAAAAAGATGAGGTGTTCAGCGAAGTCGCTCCAACAAGCGAATCCACCTACCATACAGGTGCCATTTCATTAAGAAGAGCTAAAATAAGTTTTGGAATATCTGCCTTCGTTATCTTTATCTCAGGTTCTTTATTAACAATATATGGTGATGCCATCGCGGTGTCTTCTGGATTAAGTTCTAGTTTTATTGGTACATTTTTGATTGCAGGTGCTACCTCTTTACCTGAAGCTGTCACCGTTATTGTTGCCATACAATTAGCTAATTATCACTTAGCCGTAGGAAATATTTTAGGAAGTAATTTGTTTAATATTTTAATTCTAGTATTATCTGATCTATTTTTTAGAAGTGGACCAATTTTATCCTTTGTTCACCCGATTACAACCTTATCAGTTGTAGCTGTATTATTATTAAATATCCTAGTTATTGTTGGTATGATTCTCTCTCAATCGGGTCGATTTAATGGCAAACTTTATTCCGTTCCATCAATTATTGTTCTCAGCTTTTATCTTCTACTGAGTTTTATTATATTTGTACTAAGTTAAAGAGTTGTTAATGATCTTATTTATCTTCTTTCTCCTCATTAAAGATAATTTAATTATTTTCTTTAATGAGGTGTATATATTTATCAGCAGGAACCAACCCGTCCATTCGCTTTACCATTTCTCCTTTTTCATTTACATAAAAACTTGTTGGTATTCCTAATACTCGAAATTGTTTTTGTGCATCTCCTTTGATATCTAATGCAATAAATATGTCAGTTGAATCAATTTTTTCTATATACTCTTCCACAGCAGATACCGCGCTCTCTTCTTCTGTCAAATTTATTGCTACAACTTGAACATCCATATTCGAGAACTCTTCAGATGCAAACTGTAATTCTCCCCATTGTTGTTCACAAACATGACACCAAGATGTGAAAAAGAATAAAATCGTTTTTTTTCCTTGAAAACGGTCCATCTTTATTCTCTCTCCATCAACTGTTGCTAAAGAGATATCATTTAAAATGTAAGATTGCTCAACTTCTTTCTCAGACATCGCCCTCTCAACGACAACCCACTCATGGCTCGAATTCAAATAAAAAAAACCAGCAACACACAGAATCAGTAATAATGCCGACCATTTCACTTGTTGCATAAAATTAAATCCCCCCTCTATCACAACGTATGTGACAAAGGAGGGACAAAGTACAAGTTTTACGTTAGCCTTTTAATTTAGATGTGAATTTATCAACAGCTAATGCAATCGCACCATCCCCAGTAACGTTTGCTGCAGTACCAAAGCTATCTTGCGCCATATAAAGAGCAATCATCAAACCAACAGCCGCTTCACTAAAACCAAGCATAGATGTCAAAATACCGATCGCTGCCATAATCGCTCCTCCAGGAACTCCAGGTGCTGCGATCATGATTACGCCTAACATAGCAATCACTGGTAGCATCGTAAAGAAATTTGGTACTGTATATCCGTCAAGAACGGACATGACAGCAACAGAACAACTTACAATCGTGATAACACTTCCTGACAAATGAATAGTTGCACTAAGTGGCACACTGAAGTTTGCCACTTCTTCTCTTACTCCATTTTGTTTCGCTTGTTTTAATGTAACTGGAATTGTTGCCGCACTGCTCATTGTCCCTAAAGCTGTAAAATAAGCAGGCAACATTGTTTTTAATAATGTCATTGGATTCCTTCCAACAAGGCTTCCAGCAACCACATACTGAACGGACAACCAAACCCAATGAGTTACAATGGCAACGACAAGCACAATACCAAACACTTGCAATGTATCAAACACAGTCCCTTCTGCTGCTAATTCTGCGAATATCCCTGCAATGTAAAAAGGAAGCAATGGAATGATAATTTTGGTTATTACTAATTCTACAATTGACTTCCCTTCATCAAACACTCGAATTAAAAATTCACTTTGAAGTTTGGCCATCCCAATCCCAAATAAAAATGCAAAAACGAGAGCTGTAATTACTCCCATTAACGGTTCAATTTCAAATGAAAAGTAGCCTTGTAATCCTGCCCCTTCTTCTGGAACTGCTCCATCTGAAGCAATCATTGGCATAACTATTGTTGCAACAAAAAATGCCACTATACCTGCCAATAGTGTTGAAAGGTAAGCAGTACCTACCGTCATCCCAACTAATTTACCAGATTCATTTCCTAGTTTTGATACTCCTGAAGCGATAAAGAATAAAATAATGAGCGGAATCATAAATCCAATAAACTGACCAAAGACATCTTTAAATGTTAGAAGAGCTCTGATCATCCATTCAAATCCAACTAAGCCTAAAATCACACCTAACAAAATACCTGTAACTAATTTTAAAATAAGTTTCATATGATTTCTCTCTCCTTCACAGACCGTCCTCGACAAATGGACATTTGTTTTTTCAAGCAAGTACACTTTATATTGCCTTTTTTATGATGATATATCAAGCCGATAGAAAAAAGTCGCAATTTTAAATTTATTTGCTGTTTGCTTTTTAGATGAAGGCATCGTATAATAACTTTTAGTAAAAAAAAACAAGCAATGATAAAGAAGAGTACTTTTCCAGAAACATGCTCAGAGAGTCTGCGTTAGCTGTAAGCAGATCATGTGGAGAAAAGGAATGGCCTTTTGAGCTAATATGCTGAATGAATAGTAGGCATATTCGTATTCTCGAACGTTACCTCGAGACCCCTTGCAAGATCATATTTAAGCGAGGAGAACAAGTGATTTTCAATTTTTTTGAAAATAATCAGGGTGGTACCACGGTCCATTCGTCCCTATATTTAGGGGATGAATGGATTTTTTTATACTTCAGAAATATGTCAAAGAAAGCGATCACCGAAGAGATTAATTTCATACTTAGGCTAAACTATCTCTATAAACGAAAGGATGATTTGAACGTGAAAACAATTTTTTCAGGAATTCAACCTAGTGGGGTTCTAACCCTTGGAAACTATTTAGGAGCAATGAAGAATTTTGTCGAAGTCCAAGAAGATCATGAATGCTATTTTTGTGTCGTCGATCAGCACGCTATTACAGTACCACAAGATCGATTGGAGTTAAGAAAAAATATTAAAAGCCTAGCTGCTCTTTATGTTGCTTCAGGTATTGATCCAAAAAAATCGACGATATTTATCCAATCAGAAGTTCCAGCCCACGCGCAGTTAGGTTGGATGATGCAGTGTGTCAGCTATATTGGAGAATTAGAGCGTATGACACAATTTAAAGACAAGTCAGATGGTAAAGAAGCTGTCTCATCAGCGTTACTTACCTATCCACCATTAATGGCTGCAGATATTTTATTGTACAAAACAGATATTGTTCCAGTTGGTGAAGACCAAAAACAACATTTAGAATTAACAAGAAATTTAGCGGAACGGTTTAATAAAAAATACAACGACATTTTCACAATACCAGAAGTAAAAATCGCAAAAGTTGGCGCGCGTATCATGTCATTGACAGAGCCTACGAAAAAAATGAGTAAATCTAATCCTAACCCTAAAAGCTATGTATCCATGTTAGACGATGAAAAACAAATAATAAAGAAGATTAAAAGTGCTGTCACTGATTCGGATAACAAAGTAACGTTTGATATTGAAAATAAACCTGGGGTATCCAATCTTTTAACCATTTACTCTTTGTGCTCAGGTACTTCTATTCCCGATTTAGAGGAACGATATAAAGATAGTGGCTATGGTCCATTCAAAGCAGATGTAGCTGATGCCGTTGTTCAAACATTGAAGCCTATTCAAGAGAGATATGATCAACTACTTGAATCTGGGGAGTTAGATGACATCCTTGATGAAGGGGCTGAAAAAGCCAATGCAACGTCTTTCAAAATGTTAAAAAAGGCTGAAAAAGCGATGGGACTTGGCAGAAAACGAAACTAGGCCGTTCATGAATGAACTAATTTCTTAGTATTTAATGGGAACAATAAACATAGAAGACTATTCATTTAGCAACAAACAAAAAGGAACAGGTACTCTGTTCCTTTTTGTTTGTTAAACATTTTTATTTATTTGTTTTGTTCATTTCTTCTTCATGTTGTAATTCCCAAGTCTTTTCGAAGAAAGGTTGTCCTTTAATCATTTCAAAACAATATGCTTCATGACGCTGTGTCCAACCATGTTTAATATCATTAAACAACCCAGTCCATGCTTCATCAAACGACATTTGTTGAATTGCATGATACAAATGAGGAGCCCATTCCGTGTACCAGTATCTTAACTCTGATAGTTCCGCATCTTCATAGAGCTGATCTAAAGCCATAAATAGTAGTTGCTTCAACTGTTTCTCTCGTCTGACGAGTCCTTGCATGAACTGAGGACTGGGTGAGAGCATATGATACTGTTTCTCACAATCTAAATAATCCATATAATAATCAGATGTGGATTGATTTTCAACTAATTCACGTAGTTTTTCTTCTTGACGAGGAACCATTCTACTCTTTCTAATAGGCGTATGGTACCCTATTGTATCAACCACTAAGGCACGTGTGCCATCAGTAGCAATAAAACAATATTCCAAAGCTAAACGCTCATTTTTCTGTCTAACAAAACTCTGTCTACTAACATCGGCTAATAATTCTTCAGGAAGTTCTAGCAACGTATTTTCAATGTAGTCTAATAAGTTCGTTTTCATTTTCACGACAACTACTTGATCTAGAAGCTCAATTCGATCACTTTTTTTCCATTCAAAAAATTCACAAACATTGTAACTATTTTCTTCCCCTTCAAACCAATTCACCCAAATATCTCTCATGTGAAGCATGGACATACCTCCTGACTCAATCTTTGTCATCAGTATGCGCTAATTACATCCATATTATTCCACGTAAGATTATTTTTTGATATTCTTTTTCCTTTGATTTCGATTCATAGATGGATAAACAATTACCCAAATCAAAATCATTCCCACAATAAACATATATGTTTCCACACGTTGAACGATAAATAGAGAATATTCTTGGAGAGAGTAGCCAACTGTCAACAAATTCAAATATGCTACTAAACTAATTCCTCCTACTGTGGCCATAATAAAACCAATACAAAGCAAAAATAGTCTCATGGGCGCTTCCCCTCCCTCCAGAATACTCTCTCATTTATTACAAAACCATATACTATTGTATGAACTTAAAGAGAGCTTAAGACATGATTACTAGAAAAACATGTCTGACTATTCCTGTAGTAAACACCTTCATATTAAATCATAAACTTTCATGGAGATTTTTAGCTATCCATCGTTAAAAAATGATGTGCTGGAATGTTTAAAATCATTTCAGAATCTACATTTAAACTTTGTTTTAAATACTTATTCACCAAGTGATAACCAATTTGATATCCCATCATCGGTGGTATACCATCGATGTTTCCATACAAAAAAGGATAGTGAGATACTCTACCAGTCAAATGAATCCTGTGTTGATATAAACGGAACCACCAATCTTTGATTTCATCTTCGCTATACACCGTCGTCCACGGTGCAAGGTAGTCTTTCCCAAGACGATTTCCAACTTCCCACTCTGCCAAACCTTCCATAACCATCGATTCAAGCAATGAAATCGTCCGTTCATTTACTTTCTGATGGTATAACCTTGCAATATGATGATATTCATGAAGAAGAAGAGCTTTTTGTTCCATTAACGGCAAATTTTCTATCCAAAACAACAACATATACGCTGAAAAGGAGCAGCCATTTTTTCCACCAAGATCCTCCATTATTTTTTGATGCTCACTATTTAATGGAAACAAAAAAAGATCGATATCAGGTCCACAAAATACTCTTTTAAGCTTCAATAGAAAATCAGTAAGTTCTTCTAATTTCAACCGACGTCGCCAACTCATCCAATCTTTTTTTGTATGTTTAGAAATGGGAATCATTCCTTGATCAACAAGAAAAGATAACCACTGAGCATCTGTTTTAGTTAAGTCTTTATTAAATAAAGGTTCAAATAATTTGGAAACAGACCGTTCAAAATAATGATGTTTAATTACCCATACAGATGAATCATAAACTTTCATTCTTTATCCCAACCTTCATGCATATTTCAAAATGATTTATCTCACATATTTATTGACTATGTTATGATATGTGTAAAAGTAGAAATTCGCTTCATGAAAGGTGGGAATGATCTTTGACTAAACGCCTTTTTAATTACAAAAATTATGATCCATTTTTCAAACAGTTATCAAAAGAAAATCAATCACAGCTTCTTTTACACGGGGAAGAAATTACTGCCCCAGCCGGTAAAATGCTTTTTTATGAAGGAGAAAATGTCAAATATATCTATTTGATAAAACATGGGCAAGTTCGTCTTAGTAAAAAGACAATGGATGAGAAGAAGTTTGTGCTTCATATCAAACGTGAAGATGATATTGTTGGAGAATTTAGTTTATTTAATGATATGAAAGCAAGTATGACTGCTGAAGTATTATCAGGTGCAACCTTGATCCGGTTTAACTGCGAAATTTTAGAAGGGTTATTTTCACAAAACGGGGAAATTGCTACTGCCTTTATTAAATTATTTGCCCGTAATACGCAATCAACACAGGCTAAATTTTCTGATTTATTATTGTACGGAAAAACGGGAGCATTTTATTCCATTCTTATTCGTTTTGCTCATTCCTATGGTATTGAACATTCGGAAGGCATTATGATCGATATGAAACTGACAAACCAAGAAATAGCTAATTTCATTGGTACGAGTAGAGAAACTGTTAATCGAATGTTTAATGATCTTAAGAAGGATGGTGTCACAGACTTGATTGACGGTTATATCATCATTAAAAAAATTGAGGAACTTAAAAAGCACCTTCACTGTGAAAAGTGCCCATTAGAAATATGTACCATCTCTTAATTTACCTGTTTATACGAGATGATTTTTATTGGCATAAATAGCCGCTTGCGTTCGATCTTCTATCTCTAACTTGGCTAATATATGGCTTACATGCGTTTTTACTGTTTTAATGCCGATGAACAGTTCTTCAGAGATTTCTTTATTTGTTTTTCCTTTTCCTATAAGGCAGAGAACTTCATGTTCCCTATTAGTTAATTCATCGTGTTTTGGTTTATTGTGCATATGCCGGAACATTTTTTGCGTCACTTGACCTTGGAAAGTCGGTTCACCATTTGCTGCTTTGCGGATCGCTTGTGCAATCTCATCTGCTGAAGACGTTTTCAATAAATAACTAAATGCACCTGCTTCCAACACTGGAAATAACATTTCATCATCGATATAACTCGTTAATACAATAATTTTCACATTTGTTTTAGCTAATACTTTTGTCGCTTCAATACCATTCATCTTCTCCATTAATAAATCCATCAAAATGACATCTGGAAACGTCTTTCCTGCCTTATCAATTGCTTCTGCGCCATCACACGCTTCTCCAACGACTTCCATATCTTCTTCAACACTTAAGTATGTTACTAAACCCATCCGAACCATGTCATGATCATCAACTACTAGAACTTTAATCGGTCGATTCATTCAAATCACTCTTTTCCTTAGAAATATCATTCGTTAATGGAATCCGAAATTCTAACTTGGTTCCTTTTCCTGGAAAGGATACAATCGTAAAGTGTCCCCCTAACTCTGTCATTCTTTCTTTCATCGTAGAAAGTCCATAATTCCCTGTCTTATTTTGTTCTATTTGCATCGAGTCAAATCCATCTCCATCATCTTCCAAAATGATGAGTAATCGCTCTCCTCTTAGAGAAGCATGAAGGCCGATCATTTGAGGATTAGCATGACGAAGAGCATTAGAAATCCCTTCTTGAAGGACGCGAAAGAGCTGTTCTTCCGTTCCTTTTTCGATGGGTGGAACAACGTGGAGATCACATTCAAAGCGAAGGTTCGGATGCTTTAATTTCAACTCTTCCATAAAACTTTCCATCGCATGTTTAAAAGCTTTTCCTTCTAACGTAACGGGACGCAAATGCATAATGAGTGCTCTTAACTCTTGCTGTGCATGATGCACCATTTTCTCAATTTGATTAAATAATTGCTCAGCTTTTTTTGGATTTTGATGAAATACTTTATGAACTGCACCTAACGACATGGAAACAGCAAACAGTTCTTGACTAACAGCATCATGAAGGTCTCTTGCCAACTTTCTCCGTTCTTCAAGGCTTGCTCCTTTTTCCGCTTCTTCTATTAAAGTAGCGTTCTCATTTAAAACACGTCTCATTGAAACGATTTGTTGTTCTAAATCATCAGTCAATTCGTTTACTTCTTCGGCTAACTTTTTGAATTCATCTTGCCTTTGCACCGATATTTTTTTATTTAAAGATCCTCGTTGAAATTGTTTTAGCTGATAAATAAATTGCGCGATTGTTTTTTTTATTGATAATCCATAGGCATAAGCATACATCCAACCTGTAATGAGAAATACAACCATGAAAAAGAGAGTCAACACTGCGAAGATAAGTGGATCCTCCGCAACTTTAACCACGTTGTAGAAGAGGGATTCAGGCTGATTCTCCCAAGATAAAATCGTACTTTGGAGGATCAGCACAATTAAAAAACAAATCGCCCCTGCGGTAACAACCGCCTTGAATTGAAGTCTTAAAAGCTCCCAAAGAATTCCTTGTAAACTTGATCGCTTTTTTGTTTCCATAGACGTTGGTTTTCGTTCCTTAGTCAACGGTCAAGACCTCCACATCACCAATGCTTAAATCGACATCGAGAAGTAACTTCCTTTCTGCTTGATGAAACCCAGGACTTGTATATGCTGCACTCCGCCCTGTTCCTGCATGGCTATCATTAAATAATGTTACTTCCCCTGCTTTTACATGCACATTCGCTTGCACTGCCATTTCTTTCGGAACGTAAATTTCAACGGAACCGATCCAACTAGAAACATCTAAAATATTGTCGCCTTCCTTTAAAATGGCTTTTGTTAAATCTATTTCAATGCTACCAATCCCCATACTTATATCCATACCATCAGGTTCCCAAGCCTGTTTCCCTAATGAAATATCTCCGATAAACGTCCGATGATTTTGACTTTTTTTCCTCTCATTCTTATGAGCCCTTTCATCTGATCCTATTGAGTGAAATGAATAAGACGATTCACTGCCTCTTTTTTTAACTTTTTTCTTACGTTTCACTTTTTCTACTTCTTCCGGACCCAAATTTATTACCACATTACCATCTCGATCAAATAAGACTTTGAATCCGATATAAACGATAATGAGAGGCCATGTCCAATTCCACAAATCACCTATTCCATATTGAAACCATTCTGCATTATTCCCTAGTAGCACTATCCCAACAGTGGATATGAATGCTCCCCACAAGATTTTTCCAATATGCCATCGATCTCTTTTTAATCCATGAAAAAAGTAGACTAACCCTTCGAATAAAACCTTTAAACCAATCAATATAATAATAGCGGGCCAAAAAGTGGAGAAATAGTTCGTTACTTCCAAATCAATTAGGCCCGTATTCGTTAATAAAAAAACGATACCAACACTTAATATAAGAATACCAATAAAATTTTTCATATTACTTCACCTCATTTTAGTAGGAAAACCTCTCCAACAGAAATATCTCCCTCTTTTATTGTATCCTTTCCATTACGATTCGCCAATTGTTAACTTCGTTGTTGACGAGTAATTTTCTTAAGTTTATTATTGCTTCTATAATATAGTTTTGTCTAACCGCTTTATAGAAGTAACTTTGTTGATCTTAATATCAGTTTACGTTATCTATGTTTGAGTGAAAAGGACCGCAAGACCGTTTCAATCTAAGACTTGAGGCGGAGAAAGATCTTAATTGAGCTATTTCTCGAATCAATATCAATGTTAACTAGTGAGTTGGCCACTAGTGACCCTTAATTAGCTTTTTATCGTTTCTTTGGTCACTAGTGCTGGCCACTAGTGACCTTAAGTTAGCTTTTTGCCAATTCTATGGGCACTACTAAACCAATTTTCTAATCCAACCAGTCAACTAATAAGTGCTTAAAAGCAAAAAATCGATCGCCAATTGATGGCGACCGTTTTCTAAATTGATTTTTAGCTATCAAATTTTTTAAAGATTAGGGAAACGTTATGGCCCCCGAAACCTAATGAATTACTCATAACAACTGGAACATCTGTATATCTTGATTCATTTGGAACGTAATCTAAATCGCAATCTGGATCCGGAGTCTGATAATTTATCGTTGCTGGTATAATACCTTCTTGGATTGCTCTCACAGAGAAGATTGCTTCAATTGCACCTGCTGCACCAAGTAAATGACCTGTCATTGACTTAGTAGAACTAATTGCTAATTTTTTCGCATGGTCTCCAAAAACTGTTTTTGCTGCCATCGATTCATATTTATCATTGTATCCTGTACTTGTCCCATGAGCGTTTAAATAAACAACGTCAGATGGTTTTAAGTCTGCATCGGATAAAGCCTGTTGCATTGCTCTGGCGGCGCCTTCGCCCTCAGGTGCAGGTGCCGTGACATGATAAGCGTCTCCCGTTGCTCCATAACCCACGATCTCAGCAAGTATCGTTGCTCCTCTTTTTTCAGCAGAATCAAGTGACTCAAGTACGAGAATTCCGGCACCCTCGCCCATCACAAAACCATCTCGGTTTTTATCAAACGGTCGACTTGCAGTTTTCGGATCAGAATTAGTCGAAAGAGCTTTCGCAGAAGAAAACCCTGCGAATGACATTTCTGTTATTGGAGCCTCTGCTCCACCAGTAATCATCGCGTCTGCATCGCCTCGTTCGATCACTTTAAATGCATCTCCAATAGAGTTTGCTCCAGACGCACATGCCGTAACTGAACAAGAGTTAACGCCTTTTGCTCCTAATTTAATTGACACTTGTCCTGAAGCCATATCTGGAATGAGCATCGGCACAAAAAACGGCGATACACGACGATAGCCTCTTTTTTCATACAAACGGAACTGTTTCTCATATGTTTCCATGCCACCAATACCTGAACCAATCCAAACACCAACACGATTCGCATTTGTCTCATCAATTGTTAAATTAGCATTCTTCACTGCCATCATTGCACTTGCAACGGCAAACTGTGTGAAACGGTCCATCTTCCGCGCATCTTTCCCATCCATGAAGTCAGCAGGATCGAATTCTTTTGCTTCAGCAGCAACAGTAGTTGGGAATGTTCCTTCTTCAAACTTTGTTAATACATCTATACCTGACTCTCCGTTAATTAATTTTCCCCATGTTGTTTCTACATCATTTCCTAAAGGCGTCACAGCTCCGACACCGGTAATTACAACTCTATTTTTAGTCATTAAAACTGCTCCTTTCTCTATCTAATCAAACGTTATTTTCCCCATTTCATGGCGACAGCACCCCATACGAGTCCTGCACCAAATCCTACAAGTACAACAACATCTCCATCTTTTATCTTACCATTTTCCAATTCGTGTACTAATGAAAGAGGTATAGAAGCAGAAGATGTATTTCCATATCGGTCTACTGTTTTAGACATTCGTTCAATTGGAAGATCTAGTCTTTGTCGTGCTGCTTCCATAATTCGAATATTTGCTTGGTGTGGTACGAGAAAATCAACATCCTCTTTGACTAAACCTGCCTTATGAACGACATTCAGTGCAGATTCTCCCATTTGACGAACAGCGAATTTAAACACTTCCCGTCCATTCATCATGAGATGATCTTCCATGCGAATGTGATTGCCTCCTGCTCCATCTGATCCTAGTTCAAATGATAAAATACCATTATCCCCTTCTACAGGACCTAATACGGCTGCACCTGAACCATCGCCAAATAATACAGCAGTGTTGCGGTCATTCCAATCAACGATTTTTGAAAGCTTCTCTGTACCTACGACAAGGACATGTTTATATGTGCCAGACTCAATAAATTGTTTTCCGGTAACTAAGCCATACATAAACCCTGCACAGGCGGCACTAACATCCATTGCGGCAGCTTTCTTTGCTCCGAGTTGTTGTTGGAGCATCGAAGATACCGATGGAAAGGTTTGATCCGGTGTCACCGTGGCTACAATAATCATGTCCAATTCTTCAGGATGTATCCCCGCTTTTTCAAGGGCATCGACAGAAGCGAAGTAACTCATATGTGACGTATCTATATCATCTGAAGCAATTCGTCTCTCCTCAATCCCGGTTCTCGTGCGAATCCATTCGTCATTTGTATCAACTTTTTTTTCTAAATCTATATTTGTTACGACATGCTCTGGAACGTATTTTCCCATTCCCCATATTCCTGCTCGCATCTCGTTTCCTCCTTAAAAATCAATTTTATAGTTATTATTATGACCTAGTACTAATAAAAGTGCAAGAGTCTATGTTATCCTACTTTAACTTTCTGATGTCGAATTATTTAATGAAACAAAAGCTGTGCCTCTTATGAGACACAGCTTTCATAAATGACTTACAACAGATGGTTTTATTCGTCTTTTTTATTTGGAGCGTCTGCTTCGACGGCCCCCATTAATTCTTCAAACATTTCATCTACTCGTTTTACTAGAGCGGC
This sequence comes from Salipaludibacillus daqingensis, assembly GCF_029891575.1. Lineage (GTDB taxonomy): Bacteria > Bacillota > Bacilli > Bacillales > Salisediminibacteriaceae > Salipaludibacillus > Salipaludibacillus daqingensis. The sequence continues at coordinate 471,817 of NZ_JARZHF010000002.1, forward strand.
TTCTTTTGCAGATTCCGGATCATATTTCTTTAATTCTTCATATGTTTGTAAAAAAGAATCGATATCCTTTGTTGCTATTTGAGAAATGGATACGTAAGCTAAAAGTGTAACATTCGGTTTTTCTTCTTGGTGGAAAAGTGGCAATAGTGGTTCTAATAACTCTTTTGCTTCTTGGTATTGCTTTTGATGAACGGCTTCATACCCTTTTACAATACGATCTGCCATTTTTCTTATAGCTTTTGACTGTTCTTCTGGCATACATCAAACTCCTAACCTGATCTACATATATTCTACATTACTAGAATCTCCTATTATAACCTCTATACTCTAAAATAAAAACATATGAGAGTAGTTTACAGCTTCTTCACTTCCATTACCCTTTTCGTCCCTTAAGATGTGAAAAAATTTACCGAGCGTCTTCCGTTAAATAGAAAGATATGGACTATTAAAATGATCCCACTTTTCCCTTTGACCATTGATCCATTTCAACAACATGTACATTTGACCGAGATGGTAACTCTCATGGTGATTTAAATGATACAAAATCCATTCAGGAGAGTATCTCTCCTCTTTGTTTAATCCATGCACAGTTAAATTAGCACGTCGGAATTCCATATCTGATAAATCTAAATAATATTCTCTTGTCAGCATTCGAACTTCACCTAGGCGAGATAAAAACCAACTTTTTTCCAAGTGCTTTGGTGCTGTTATTACTTGTTTTTCTTGGAAAAAGAAGCGAGCTCTCTCATCATCCGTCAATCCTTCACCTTGCAAAACCATTTTATTCCACCATAATTCAATTTGTGCTAAATGCAGCGCATAAGCCGCAATCGTTGGAAAATCATGCACGTGATGATGGATATCTTGCTCATCCAACTCATCTAGCAAACCTAAAAGACGTTCTCTAGTTAAAATTAATCCTCCTAGTAGATGTGTAGACTCTCTAGAGGAAACAGGGGCTAACGTGTGCTCGATCATTATTCATCACCCTCCGCATTGTTTTTAACATCATCTGGCAACATACCTGATTCAATGTACTTAGTAATGTGATCTTCTATCCATTCCCTCGTTTTTGATGGAACCTCCTCGCTGAAATTCCCCATAGTAATAACGCCATCTTCAAAATCAAAATAAATATTTCCACTTTCTAATTTACCTTCTTTAAAATCTGTTGCAACAAATTCATAGAGTTTTTCCACTTCTTGAACAGTACTCGTTAAAACTGTTGATTCGCCTAAATCAAGTTGGTCTCCCACATATCCAATTGCATAAAGACCTTCCTTTTTAACTTTTTCAATGATTTCAACGTGGTATCCATCCCCTGCAGGATAAAAAATATCAACATCTTTATTTTTCATCTCGTTAAATATCCTAAAAGCTCGTGATTTATCTACCCAGCTTTCCACATAATCAATATTAACGGTCACAGAATCCGAATGGAATTTAGCTCCATCTTCAAATCCTTTTACCTCTGGTTGAAAAGGAAACGCCGCTATGACACCCACTTCATTAGAATCTGTCATCTCTGCTGCTAGCATCCCCGCAAAATAACCCATGGCGTAACCTTCAAAATGAAGACTCGTAATATTGTCGCCTTCTACTTCTCCATTAAAACTAATAAAGTGCATATCAGGAAAATCGTCTTTTAATCCCATAAATAAATCAGCATAGATATGACTGTGTCCAAATACAATGCCTACATCTTCCTTATGAAATTCTGCAATCGCATCTTCTACAAGAGACTTTGATCTAATATCTTCTTTCAATAACACATCAACACCTAACGTAGACTGCAACTTTAACATACCTTGGTAACCCTTAGCATTCCATGCTTGATCATCAATAGGATAAGGAAGGAGTAACCCTACTTTTTCTAAGTTTTGTTCTTCGTTTTGATCACAACTAAATAAAAGGAGAAAAAATGGGATAACAATTAAATATTTAATTTTTTTCATCTTTTTAACACCCATTCCTTTGATTCATTTCTCAAAGTATATTCTTTTATAATTAATACGATGTTTACTGATTTTAGAGGAACTGACTGAAAAACAGCCCGATTATTTCTCACTATATGTAAAATAATTCGACATGGCATTTATAAATCCTCTTTTTAATTTACTACCCTGAAAATAAAACATAGTAGAGAGGGTTCCAGATTCTTCCCCTCTTTCCACGGAGGCTACACCGCTTCAATTATTCAACCCTCGTGGTTCAGATAGATTTGCATCATATATAAACTACACACCCTCGTTGGGCGAGAAAGGTAATGTTCAATACCACCCATCTTAAGATCACGAAATTCTTCATTTAAGCATCACCACTAAAAGATTTCATTTTATAGAAAAGCCATTCAGTTAGTCCGCCTAAAAACAAAGAACTAATCACAATAACTTCCATTGGCCATTCTGTGTTTCCCGTCAGGAAGAAAAAAACCAAAATCGATACGACAGAAAAAATGACAACACCTAAAAAAAACCTCATCTTTCTCCTCCTAAGCTATTTACCAGATTCCTAGACTTTTTCATCATACATATCTCATAATCGCCAACCATACTTCATTTATATAATACCTATTCCAAAAAAATAATCGAAGGTTTTACCTTCGATCAATTAGGCTTTTGTTTAAATGTCCAAACTCGGTCCTTGTTTGTCGTTTCCGGAAAAGTCATGCCTGCTTCTAAATGAATTTGCTTTGGATCTTGTACCATGCTTCTCGTTTCACCAATTTCCATATAAACACCATTATTTGGTGCTTTATCGCCTGCTTTAAATTGATTTCTTTGTCCCATACGTTCACCTCTTTTTTAATCATACACAATTATAATGAACGGTTAAATGGGATTCTATCCATAATAACTAAAAAGAACGGCAATGATGAAAAAAGAACTATTTATAATTTCAACAATACCAATTTGTATTGGTTTTTTCAAATATTTTTTAGGCATAGCGACTGTTTTTACTAATGATATAAGAAAAGCAACACCTGCACCCGTTGATACGAATACAAACATAATGACCACCATACCAATATGATACAAAACGGATATTCTCCTAAATGTAATATTACCTTTTTCTCTAAGTAGTGATTTTACGTGGAAGACACTCCCTACAAAAAACGCTACAACAACAAACATGTAATAAAAAGCTTCTAGTAAAAGCGTGTTATTTCCTATTTGGTATGAAAATAACAAAAAAGCGGACAGAGCGATGATAGCAGATAAATCATTTAAAAATAAACGTTCTTTCTTCAGTTTTGCAAACACAAGGTTTATAAAGAAAAACGGAAAGATAATTAAAGCAATATAAAATAGCGAGAGATCTACTATGAAATTCGGAACTAAAAAAAAGCTTCCAAATGTAACATAAATAAAAAATGATGGCCAGACGTCTTGATGCTTCGGTTGCCTTAGATAAGTTAACAATGGCGCTTGTGCAAAGTATAAACTAAATAATCCAATAAAAAAGATGATATGATTAAAAGTAACGCCTGTCATTCCAGCCCCTAACCAATAAGGAACAATGACCATAGCCCATGCCCCATGTTCTCTTGGAATATACCATTTCATCTCCTCGCCTCCTCTCTATGTCTTAATTTAACTTTACTAAAGAGCCGTGGAAATGTATGTGATGGTAATCACATAAATATTTTTTTCAATAGTGATTTTTCCCACAGCAATGATTTATCTTTTCTGATAAAGTATGGATATAATCAACCATAATCGAAAACATAGGCTTCACTGATCGTTGAAGGAGGAGTTATCATGTTAAAGGTTCTACTTTATTATAAAAAAGAAAATGGCATATATCCAATTTTATCTAAATTTGGATTTAAACTTAACGAAGATCATTATATAAGAGAATTAAAAGCAGACTCATTTATCGTAAAAGCTATTCATAACAATACGGCCAAAGTCGTAGAATTTTCTTGCAAAGATGAAGTCTCTTACGACGGCTGTAAAGAAATGCATGAAATGATTACTCACATCGCAGAAAATCTCAATGCTAAGATTGATGACTCGGATGCCATGCTTGGATATAATGCAGAAGGAAATCCTACTTATTTAGTCCATGGTTTCCAATCTTGGTCTGAATTTCTTGATCAAGCAGGACACCGGTCCCTAGAAGGGCATAAGGTCGAGTGTTTTGACGGAAAAGTATTTCTAGGTAAAGGAATATTTATCTCTTCTGATATGGCAACAAAAGATATAAATGAGAATCCAAAAATCCCTTCTTGTACTATTATTTCTTCTGAAGGAGAAGAAACATTCCTTGGAGACAAGCTAAAAATTATACCGGTTTCTGACTAGATCGTATTGAGTTAGCTGATTGGATTTGACATGGGACACTCACCTCTTATTACACTTCATTCGTTATAATCTTTAGGTCAATAAAAAAAATCATGAATAAAGATCTTTATTCATGATTTCATCATTAAATGGTGCATATTTCCACTGGGCAATCTCCGCAGTGCAAATAGTTTTTTAAGTATTGTATATCGTGAAGAGTCATATAACCATGGTCCATAGACAGAATCCCCGATTTTTTCAAATCATTTAACATACGATTAACGCTTTCTCTTGTTGTTCCTATATAATTTGCGATATCTTGATTCGTTAAATGTACATTAATGAGAATGCCCTCTTCTTTCGAAATACCATAAGAATTGCTGAATCGAATCAGCGTCGAATATAAAGCTCCTGTTTTCCCACAAAGAATTAGGTCACGGAACTTTGCCTGCGTTGATTGCGTATGTCGAGCAAACCATTTCATAAAAGCAACCGCTATTTCCCCATTTTGCCGAAATAATGCCTCTAATGTATGACGGTCAAAACGAATTAGTGTCGCGTTATCAACGACTTCCGCTGTAACACTAATAGACATCTCGTTAAATAACCCTACTTCGCCAACAAGCTCATCTCGTTGTTTTAAATGAACAGAAAACTCTTTTCCTTCAGACGTCATCTTGCTTAACCTTACTTTTCCGGAACGAATTAAGTAAACATGTTCTGGGAAGTCTCCTTCATAAAATAAATACGTTCCTTCCTTTGCATTTATCTCTAAACCATTTTTCAATAGAAGGTTTTGATTCTCTGGTGAAATTTCATTAAAAAACCGTTTCATTTGTAATTGTTGTTTTTCCATAGAGAAACCTTCCTCCTTTTATCGTTCTTTTACCTCTCTTCATTCTATATTAACACTATAGCAATAGTTACAAACTGATAAATTTTGTCTATATTTTGAATGATTTAATCTTAACGGATTCAAGTCATTACGTCTACTCTCCTAAACGTTCACAGACTCTTTTTTCTAAGACATTTATACATAAATAGGATTCAAAAGGTAAGCTAACACCTTCTGAATCCTATTTTGAATTTCCTTTTAAGCTGAAACAGAATTTCTTTCTTTCATTTGTTTAGATGCATCTTTTAAATTCTCATTCAATTCACGATCTACTGATGACAACACATACTCTTCGTCATGAGATCCTTTCGGCTCTTCCATAAACAATAAACAAAACAGAAAACTTCCAAATGCTCCTGCTGCTAAAATAAAGAAAAATGTTTGGGGCGTAACAAGGGTGTAGATCGTCAAATACACAACAGCACCGACGTTTCCATAAGCACCGGCCATTCCTGAAATCTGACCTGTTATCCTCTTTTTAATCAGAGGAATCACTGCAAATGTTGCACCTTCAGCGCCCTGGATAAATATCGATGTTAATACAGTAATCCCAATAGCCATTATAAGTGGCCACTCAGAATTGATAAAGGCCATTCCAAAAAGTCCTAAACTAATACCAATCATATAAATTAACATAACAGTTTTACGTTTTGACATTTTATCCGATAACCATCCACCTAATGGACGAGCGAATAGATTCACGAATGCGAAAGATGAAGCGATTAATCCTGCTCCCATAGCGGAAAGCTCAAATGTCATTAAGAAAAAGAACGGTAACATCGATACAATCGCTAACTCAGCACCAAAATTCGCAAAGTATGTCGTATTTAATGCCGCAACATTTTTGAATTTATATTTGTCATCTTTTGGAACACCTTCACGTAGAATAGGGATATTCACGCGAAGGATCTGTATGATTTGATAAGCTATTACTAGGAACAAGACTACGAAAATAATATTCATCGCTTGAACAGAGACAAAATCTAAGTTTTGTAAGCGCCATGTTAAAAGTCCTAGCGCTCCACCTAATGGAATCGTCCATAAGATAAGTTGGATCATATCACCGTAAGTACTTACCTCCATAGCCGCAACTTTTCTAGGTTTTTGATACGTTTTTCCGGCAGGTGTATCTTTAACAGAGAACCAGTATATTATTCCGTAAATGATACAAGCAATCCCACTAAATGCAATCGCATATCGCCACCCGTCATCTCCTCCAAAAGCTGTTAAAGCCATCCATGGAAGGACGATTGCAGCAACAGCTGAACCGAAATTTCCCCAACCAGCATAGAAACCTTCTGCAAACCCCACACTTTTAGGTGGGAACCACTCAGAAACCATACGTATTCCTACAACAAAACTTGCACCAATGGAACTAATTAATAATCGTGAAACGAATAATTGCATCCACGTCGTCCCAAATGCAAACATAAATGTTGGAATCGCCATCACTACTAATAAAATAGAGAATACTCGTCTAGGTCCATATTTATCCAATAACATCCCAATAACGATTCGTGCGGGAATCGTTAGGGCAACATTTAAAATAGCTAAAGCTGCAATATGATCCGTAGTTAACCAACCTACAGATTCTACCATTGTACCTGCTAAAGGGGCCATGTTAAACCAAGCAAAAAATGAAACGAAAAAGGCTCCCCAAGTTAAATGTAACGTTCTCGTTCTTTCATTTTTGAATTGAAATAACTCTTTTACTTTCATAAAAAACGCCCCTTTTTTACCAATGAATACTCAGCCAATTTTCTGTAAAGAGCAAATTAATCCATCTCTTGAAATGATGATATTAGCATTTTACTTCGGCATTTTTTCTTGAATAATAGAACCAGTGAATTCCCAAGCTTATAACATAATAAACGATAAAGATTATTAAAGCTACATTTGCCATACCTGTTTGATTGATCGACCAACCAAACAAACTTGGAATGAGAAATGCTCCGTAAGCTGCTATCGCGGAAGTAAATCCTAACACTGCTGCAGCTTCTTTTTGTTCGAAAATAAATGGAATCATGCGGAACGTCGATCCATTTGCAATACCTGTTGCAATAAACACGATAATAAACATTGTTAAAAATCCTGCAAAATTACCTGCGTTATAGAAATACATAACACCTAGGGTTCCAGTGATAAGTAAAATGATGTCCCAAAAAGTGACAAATGCTCCACCTAGTTTATCAGACAACCAACCACCTACTGGCCGGATTAACGCTCCGAGTAAAGGACCAATAAAGGCAATTTGAAATACGTTTATTTCAGGGAACTCTGTCCTTGTTAATAATGGAAAAGCTGCCGCATAACCAATAAAGGATCCAAAGCACATCGTATATAACCATGTCATAATCCACGTATGTTTATTTTTGAAAATAACAGCTTGTTCTTTGAATGATGCCTTTACACCCGGTAAATTATCCATTCCGAAGTAAGCTGCTACAACCGTTAATATGATTGGGATAACCCAGATAAAGGCTGCATTTTGCATGTATATTTCTTTCCCGTCTCCTAACACTTGAGGAGCACCGACAAACGTACCAAACAATGCTACTGTGATAACAATTGGCGACAAAAGCTGCACAGCACTTACACCGAGGTTTCCAATTCCTGCATTTAAACCTAGCGCTGTTCCTTTTGCTTTCTTTGGATAGAAGAAACTAATATTCGACATACTAGATGCAAAATTCCCTCCACCAAAACCACAAAGAGCTGCTAGAATAGCCATCGTAACAAACGATGTTTCAGGATTTTGAACAGCAAATCCTATCCCAATTGCTGGTATGAGTAAAGATGCTGTGCTAATTATCGTCCAATTTCTTCCTCCGAAGATAGGAACTAAAAACGTATAAAAAATCCGAAGTGTTGCTCCTGTTAACCCTGGTAATGCTGCAAGTAAGAATAGTTCACCTTCTGTAAAAGCAAATCCGATATCATTTAAATTTGCTGCAATAACAGACCAAATTTGCCATACTGCAAAAGCTAAAAATAATGCAGAAATAGAAATCCATAAATTTCGTCTTGCATGTTGTTTCCCTTCTTGTTCCCAAAATGCTTCGTCTTCGGGTTCCCATTTTTGTATTTGTGCCATGTTAAACTCCTCCTATATCAGTAAAATTCTCATTAATGGTCTACTCATGTTGCTCCGCTTCATACTCGACTCTTTTCCAATAAACAAGGGCAATAAAAGCAATACATGCGGATACAATCGCTATACCTGAGAATAAAACAACTTGTTCATACTCTCTTCCTAGATATGACTCCACTGTCCATTGAACCATCATGACATTAATTGCAATTGTCAAAAATATAATCACCCAATATTTTTTATTAGCCATGACGATACTTCCTTCCCGTCGCGAAAATTGTGCCGTTTGTCACTTCTAGTTCAATTAACGGAAGTTCTCTTTGTGGCGGTCCTGAGATAGGATGACCATTATTGATATCGAAGTATCCTTTATGGCAAGGGCATAATAGTGTGTCACTGTCTTTTTCATAAAAAACTGGACACATTAAATGGGTACATGCTGAATTGTAAGCAACTAATTCTCCATTTACTGAATGGACAAGAATCGCGGCGTCGTTTTCCGTAGGATAATTAAAAGTTAGCGATTCACCCTTAGGCAAGTTAGCGAGTTTAGTAATCTCTACTCGCTCCTCTTCCTCTTCCGCCATACCCATCATTGCCTTAACACTAAATGGTACAGTAGAAAGTCCAAGCGCCACGGAGGCACCTGCTGCTGTTTTCAAAAACGCGCGACGGTTATATTTCAAATCATCCTTTTGATCGACATTTCCGATAAGGTTGACCATATCAGACTTTGATTTCTTTACGTTGCGTCCTTTTTTACACTCGGTATTCATCGTTCATTCTCCTTTCTCTAACTTAATCTGAATAAACTCCGAAAAACTCAGGTACGTATTCCCATTTATCGTTCTCTGACGGTTTTTTTCCTTCAATTAAGTTCATTTGTGTTCTTCTTCTTCTTAAATCCATCATTTCGTCATGATCAATAAAACGAATCGCATCAGATGGACAAACGGACGCACACATTGGTGAAATATCATGCTTTGTTCGGTCATAACACATATCACATTTGTACATTTTATTTTCTTCAAAATCGAACTTAGGAATACCGAATGGACAGCCAAAGGTACAGTTTCTACAACCAATACACTTATCTTCCATTGCTGAAAGGACAACACCCTCTTCGGTAATTTGAATCGCATTTGCCGGACAAACTTTAGCACAAGCTGGATCTTTACATTGCATACACATCATTGGATATGTTTGACGATTTTCAAAGAAATTCACATATTCCACGTAGTTCCGTTCTTTTGCATCGTGTCCGCCACATTCTCTACAGGCCGCCTGACAAGCGCGACAGCCAATACAGCGTTCGAATTCTAAATACATCACTTTATTCATTTTCATAACCTCCTGCTGTTTTGGTTGACCGTTTTGTTATTAAGCCTTTTTGATTTTCACAGCTGCCACTTTGAATTCTGGCATTCTTGATGTTGGGTCTAAGGCTGGGCTCGTTAGTTTATTCACTGACAGTTCCTTGCCCCAGTGATAAGGAACAAAAATGTGATCTTTTCGAATGGCTTTTGTTATCTTTGCTTTGACTTCCATGTTCCCTCGTCTTGTTTCCAAATAGACGTAATCGCCATCTTTCAATGCATACCTTGACGCCATCTCAGGATGCATTTCCGCAAAAGGTTCTGGACATTGTTCCATTAAAAATGGCGTTCTTCTCGTTTGCGTTCCAGATAAATAATGAAATACAACTCGCCCTGTTGTTAATGTGATGGGATATTCTGCTGATGTGACTTCCCCAGGTTGTTGCCATCCAACTGCAGCTAAGTTCGCTCTGCCATCTTCCGTTCCAAACGAATCTTGGAACATTGTTGGTGTACCTGGATGATCTTCACTTGGACAAGGCCAAAACACACCATCTTCTTTTTCGATTCGATCATACGTAATACCGTAATAATCTGCTTTCCCACCTTTGGAAGCTAATCGAAATTCTTCATATATTTCAGGGACATTTTTGTAAGGAAAATACTTCCCTTTTCCCATTCGCTCTGCAATTAGCTGCATAATTTCCCAATCCGTTTTTGATTCTCCAACTGGTTCTCTTACTTTACGAATTCGAATCACTCGACCTTCAAGGTTTGTTGTTGTTCCTTCATCTTCCGCCCACGTAGTTGTTGGTAAAACCACATCAGCAAATTCACAAGTCTCAGATAAAAAGAAATCGGAGACGACCATGAAATCTAGTTTATTAAAGCTATCCCAAATATAATTATTATTCGGTGCTGAGACCGCTGGGTTGCTACAAATCACATGCATCGCACGTATGTTTCCTCGTTGAATTTTATCGAACATCTCATAAGCAGAAACACCAGCTTTCGGCATTTCTTCGGGCTCAATTCCCCAAACGCTTGAAACATATTTCACGTGTTCTGGATTATCTATTTTTCTGTATCCTGGCAATGCGTCGGCTTTTTGACCGTGTTCTCTTCCCCCTTGACCGTTCCCTTGACCTGTGAATGTCGCTACACCAGAAGCGAACTTCCCAATTTGTCCTCTTAAAAGTGCCATTGATGTGTATAAACTTACATTATCGACACCTTTCATTTGCTGTTCGACCCCGCGGGCAAACATGACAACTGATCGAGGAGACTGTCCAAAAATACGAGCAGCTTTCACTAGCTTTTCAACGGAAACTCCAGTGAGTTCCGATGTATATTCTGGTGTGAAAATTTTCACTGATTCTTTTAATTGTTCGTAATTATTGCAACGCTCATCGACATATTTTTCGTCAACATAGCCTTCTTTAACGAGTAAATGCATCATCCCATTTGCTAATGCAGAGTCTGTTCCTGACTTCAAATCCAAATGAACATCTGCAATTCTTGCTGTCGGTGTTTCCCTTGGATCGGCAACGATCATCTTGGCACCTTTGTCTCGTGCTTTCCAAAGCCATTGAATCGTTGTTGGATGACACTCTGCCGTATTTGATCCTGCCATAAAGAAACAGTCTGTATGTTCTAATTCCGGCCATGGTAATGTTGAGCCTCGATCAATACCTAGAGTCTTCATAAATCCACCTGCTGCAGATGACATACAAAAACGGCCGTTATAATCAACATACCTTGTTCCTAAAGCCACTCGGGCATATTTCCCGACTAAATAACACTTTTCATTCGTCATGGAAACACCACCAAATACGGATAACGCATCCTTCCCATGTTCCGATTGAATTCTTTTATAATTCTTTTCAATAAGATCAAGTGCTTCTTCCCAAGAACTTTCAACGAATTCTCCATTCTTCTTGATTAAAGGCTTTTTAATTCTTTCTTCATGATCAACAGTTTGGTAGGCGGTTACGCCTTTCGGACACATTTTCCCCATTGTCACTGGCCAATCATATCGTGGTTCAACACCGACAACTTTTCCAGATTTTTCATTGACTCTTATATGCATGCCACACTGCATGCCACAATAACAACAGTGTGTCGTAATTAATTTTTCACCTTCGTGGTGTAGATTTTTCACTCCAGGTTTAACAACAAACTGGGTCATTTAAAACTCCTCCTTCGCTTCTGCTGATTGATAAAACTCTTCTGACCGTTTTCGTCCAAATCCTGGCATGTGAATGCCATTGTTAGTTTCAATAGGTGTTGGTTTGCTATTCGTTTTTTTAGGTAGATTGAGTTGACTCATCACTCTCAGTTTTCTTCGACAAGCCGGGCAATACTCCGCTAACCAATCTCCATCTTCATTTGTTAAATCAAAGGCTTGGGCGCCTAACATAGCTTTCACGTCAGCAATTTGTTCATCGTTCGAATACAATTCATCACAACCAAGACATGTTTTCGTATCCACTTCAGGGGTTTCTTGGTAATTCATTGGGACCGACATTGCCATTGGTCTAATTGGTAAGTGGAACAACTTTCCGAACGGGAAGTAGATAAGAAATACAACAACGGTTATTTGATGTATTAAAGCTAACTGTGGATGCATCCACCCTCCTAGAAGCTTGTAAGATACGGTTAAAAATAATCCAGTCAGCGTCACCGCAAGAAGAATGTAAAGTGGAAACAAATCAAATTCTGCTCTTTGCGTCACTTGTAGGTCATGATTTTTTATTCTTCTAGTGATCGCCATTGCTAAGCCGATCAATAACATCGATGCTGTAATGTTTAATCCTTCGAAAAACATCTGAGCAAGGAAACCATCTGGTGCCATTTCCAATGTTGGAATGCCGAATACGACCATTTGGTATGTTGTTGCATCGATTAATTTAAAATGCATCCAACCAAACGTTAATCCAAAAGTAATAGCGAGAGAACCGATACATCCCCAGGCGATTAACCAATGTTGCACTCCGCGGTATAATCCTCTTTTAAAGATAAATTTTTGTAAGATAATGTTATCAATCAATGTTTTTGTTATTGCTCTCCAATTTCGTTTTTGTCTCTTTTTCGTTTTCATATTTCGAATCGACCTTTTAATAACTTCATTCGTCGCTGGTCTCATTAACCAAGACGTCAGTCTAACTGTAATTCCTATGAAAAAGATAAACGATGAAACCATGTAACCAAACAGCATCCAATCCATATGGGAAAATTGCCCTGTCCCTACCCACATAAGGAAAAATAATACCGTTACAACGACAAAGGAATACATGCTTGCTTTTGAATAAAAAGACTTTTCTAATTGACTCATGTTTAACTCCCCTTCCTGATAAACCTTGTAGAGTTACGAATAACTCTTTTAATATGGTTGCTGTGATCTTAATGATTTCGATCACGTTAGCTCTTTCCGTTCATCAACGTTTCGTATCTCGCTAATGGGATAACTCTATTGTAGAAGTTCATAATTCTCCTCACTGTGCAATCAGTCACAGCAGATGTGTGATTTTCGTCACACCGACAAGCCGAATATGTCAATTTTATTAACATGTATTTTAAAAATGCTTTCACTAAGGGGTTTTGAATATGTAAGGTGAAAAATCATGTTCACAAAAATGTCATGACAGAAGTGATTATTAAGTGACGAAGCCCTAGAAAAAATGCTCTAGTTAACAAAATACATAAAAAAGCCAGCATGAGAATGAACTCACACTGGCACTTCTATCAAAACTATTAAATTAATCATCATGTCCAAACGATATCTCTTGTTTATCTTCGTCATATGATACTGCGAAATTTTGACCATCAAAATACCATTCGTCTTTCTTCTCTACATAAAATAATATACCCTCTTTTTCAATGGAAGCTGCTTTTTCATCCGGAGTTTTTACTGCTACCCCTAATGAAAAACCTGTTTGAAAATCTCCACATCCACCGTATCGAACAAAAAATTGCACAGAATCACCGGATTTTACTTCTAATTCATTTTTAAACCATTTCAATGCTTCATCAGTTACTGTCATATTCATATTACCCCTCCAATAAACACGTCATCTCTCATGTTATTCCCTAAATGCAATGGCAAAAAACACAATAACCGTTCGGACAGAATAAATCAAAAGATTGGAAATAGTACTTTTCATTTTAGTTTCCATCATGTATGGTTAATTTGGTAAATTAATTCAAGTACTTATAATAAAAGGAGTGTGTTGCGTTTATGCCTTCTCATTCGTTCATTAATACAATTTCAATTTTTTCTAGTCTCCCAGTCCATATTAAAGAACAATTGCAAGAAATCATTTTAACAAAAACGGCTACGAAAGGCGAGATCCTATTCCATGAAACGGAACCCGCTGAATCCATTTATTTTATCAATGAAGGAAAAGTTAAATTAACCAAAAGTAGCTCTGACGGGAAAGAAATCGTCTTGAATATTCGTCAACAAGGGGAAATTTTTGCTGAAGTTGCCTTGTTTAGCCCTCATGATACGACATATCCTGCTACTGCAAAAGTGATGGAAGGCGGTACCATATCTTTTATTCGAAATGAAGATTTAGAAATGTTTCTTACAGAACACCCTGAGCTTGGGATGGCTATTTTCAGAATCATGGCAGAAAGATTAAGAATTTCCCAATCAACATTAAGAGACGTGGCCTTATACGGAAAACTCAGTGCATTGGCTGCAACATTAGTAAGGTTAACAGAAGATTATGGAATTGAAAAAGAAGATGGTGTCTATATAGATATTAAACTTACCCATGAAGATTTAGGTAATTTCTTTGGTGCAACAAGAGAAAGTGTCACTAGAATGATGAATCAATTAAAGAAACAACAAATCCTTAGTAAAAAGCAAGGATACCTTATCATTCATAATGTAGAAGATTTACGCAGTTACATGAACAAATAAGCTGAAGGAATATATAAAAGGTGGCGTGTACAACAATGAACATTCAACTGATCAGCTACGTTGGATATATGACATTCTTCATCATGCTATTTAATATTTCTATTTACGGATTATTTCTTTTTATTAGAAAATCAAAAAATCCACTCTATCGAAAAAAAACTGCTAAAGTTGCACGAGTTTGGATGAAAATCCATAGACCGGCAGCTTGGCTTGCGTTTTTTCTCGTATTTATTCATGGAGTCATGGCATTAACACATTTTAATTTATCGTCTTTTTCATTATTGACGGGAATAATTAGTTTTTTCTTTTTACTTCTTTTGATGATTACGGGGTGGATTCGTAACCAAAAAGCAACTGGTAAAAGAAAAAGATTTCATCGTTACGCCTCTTTTATTTTTATCATCATTGTTATAATACATATAGTCATTTGAGTTGAACACATAAACTATTTTGTAGATTTCGTTCTTTTATCTCCATTCTCAAAAAAAGAGAAATACACCGACTCCAGTTTTGCTCGTCTAAAGCCAGCAAGGTTGGGAACTCTTCTCACTACCTATTTCACGAATTCAAGTATCAGACTGTCTGCCAGCATCAAGGTCCTTCCTAAATAACAAACAATCTTAATCTCAGAAAAAAAGCGACTGCCATAGGCAGTCGCTTTTCCGTTCATATGATTGGGGGTCATAAGAACGACATCATGCATTCACATGTGTTCGGTTTGTACGTCATTCTTTGGCAACATTGTTAGTCTTGGGGGGACTAACACCAAATAAACGTTGGGTTCTTATATAAAGGAAGTAAAGCTATGCATCGCTTTACAGCTATTATTAGCCATCTAGCAATACAAGTATAGTATATAAGTTTCTAGCTTAAATTTCTGTGAACTTGATCACATTTCCTCTTTATTTATCGTAGTGTGTGTGAACAATTTATGACGATTATCCCCCACTAACGGGTGGAATAAATGCAACTAAATCGCCTCTATGAACCAACACGTTATCTTCAGCATATTCTTCATTAATAGCTGCCATCGCCGATTGGATTCCTTTTACGTTAGGATAATCATCTGTAAGTTTTTTTCGTATCTCTCCGACTGAGATCTCATCGACAGTTAATTCAACTTCGCGTTTTCCAACTGTTTCTTCTAATTCGGCAAATAGTAAAATACGTATCATTTTTCCAATTCCTCCTTATCTGGCTTTCCATCAGGATAGGCATTCGTTTCTAACTGATCTCCTATCCATTCTTCTCCATCTTCCCAATGTTCTTTTTTCCAAATAGGAACAATTTCTTTAATCCTTTCAATTGCGTACCGACTTCCTTCAAAAGAATCTGCTCGATGTGGCGTTGAGACAGCAATAACAACTGCTATATCAGATATTTTTAATTCCCCAACCCTGTGTGTAATTGCTACTTTAGCTTCTGGGAACTTCTCTTGAATCTCTGATCCTATTTGAGCCAATTTTTTCTCCGCCATCGGTATATAAGCATCATATTTTAAATATAGTGTTTTTTTCTCTTTTGTCATCTCGCGAACTGTTCCAATAAATGTATTGATAGCCCCAGCATTTCGGTCTTCCACTTTTTTTATAATCGAATCAATTTCGATTGGTCTTTCGATTATTTCGAAAAATTTGTCTGTCATTAAAACTCCCCCTTGTCAATTTGTTCGTTAAACCAATGTGAATATTGCTTCAACTCATCGATATGAAAAGAAGCTAGAGGATATTTTTCTTTCAAGCTTAACATAAGTTCCTTTTCCCAATAAATAATTGCTTTTACATCGTTCGTTTGACGAAGTAATTTTTCATCTTTTGGAGAACGGATCACAACTGTTTTCGGATAGAATTCTTTTTTAAATCCCTCAATCAGAAGAACATCTAACGAAATGACCTCGTACATGCGGATATAATCATCTAAACGAAACGATTGGTTATGATGAACAATCCAACTCAACTCGTTATCACTTGCAACCAACGTCCCTAACGCACCAGCATCCCTATGTTTGACGGTATCCTTTTTTTCAGCTTCTTTTACTAGAGGACTATTATCTCCATGATGTTTAATCGTAGCAACTTTTAATTGCCGCTTTGTTAACGATTCAATTAAAGCTGATACAATGGTAGTTTTTCCAGAATTTGAAAAGCCTACAACCTGATGAATGATCATTTTTTTGGTTGCCTTACTTTAATAAAATCTTTCAAAGGAACATCACTGCCTTCTGAGAATAAAAGTAACATATCTACTTCATCCCCTGCTTTGTAACCCCTAGTACCACCTGGAACAGCTACGAGAGCATCTGTATAAGCTAAAGAGGTAACCACTTGAGACTTATCCATTCCAACTGGGCTTGCAAATATTTGTCCTTTCTCATATTCAACCTTACTTCGAATAAATCTCGTAAACGGATTTGGTTTAGGAAAATCTGCCGTCAATGTTCCTTTTACGATTTGTAAGTATGGCTTCGATGAATTTAAAAAAGTCTTTACCCAAGGCCTTGCATAAAGTTCAAAACCCACAAAGCAGGCGGATGGATTACCAGAGAGCCCAAACAAAAGCTGCCCATCCTTTTCAGCAACTGTCGTCACACTTCCAGGGCGCATTGCAATCTTATTAAATAAAACGTTTGCACCTAACTTTGCATAAATTTGAGGTAAAAAATCAAAATCTCCTACGGAAACCCCACCTGTCGTAATTAGAGCATCCACTTTCGTTAATGCACTAGAAATAGCTTGAAAGCAAAGCTCAAAGTCATCTTCTAATTTACCAAAATAAACAGGTTCTGCACCCGCTTGGCGAATTTGGGATATCATCATATATGCATTACTATTTCGGATTTTACCAGGTTGAAGCTCTTGATCGACATCTAATAATTCTGTTCCAGTAGCATAAATCCCTATTTTAGGTTTTTTGGAAACGGGAACTTGTCCATACCCAAAAGTAGCCAACACAGCAATAACTCCTGCAGTTATTTTTGTTCCTGCTTCAACAACTACTTCTCCTTTAGAAGTTTCTTCCCCTTCTTTAGATACGTAATCGCCTGCTTGAAAAGCTCGTTTTATTTCAATAAATGTTTTGCCAGACTCTACTTTTTCCGTAGCTAGCTCAAACATTACAATCGTATCACACATTTCAGGCATGATTGTACCTGTCATCACTCTTACCGCCTGACCAGGTTTTAGTAACTTTTTTGAGACATGACCCGCTCCAACAGTTTCAATAACCTCTAACATAACTGGTTTATCTTGTGATGCTGTTTTCGTATCCTCACTTCTTACTGCAAATCCATCCAAAGGTGAACGATCAAATGGTGGAATTGGATGATCGGCAACGATGTTTTCGGCTAAGTACCTTCCCTCCGCCTCAGCTAAATCTATATGTTCCATATCTCCTTTGATTGCATGTTTCATGACGCGCGTTACAGCTTCATTCACTTTTATGGCTTCACGCTGTTCAAACATAGTGTCACCCACATCCTTTCTTAATCAATCTCTCTCCATTTTACCAATAACCTATTTATTATGTGTTGAACATTTTCAAAACTTTTTTACATGTTTTTTTCAAAACTCTTCATGAAGACTTGTTCTTTTTATTTAAGCGGCATATGGAACATTGGTTCGTTATCATTGTTAATATAGACTGACATGTTGAAAAAGCTGCCAATTAATTATTCGGCAGCTTTCCTCTCATTAATAATTAGATTGTACGTCTACGATATCATCCACAGTTTTTTCTAAATCAAAGCTGTTTTCTCCGCTATACATCCTTACGATAATACCTTCTGGGTTCACAAGGAAAAATCGAGTAGGATGAATAATATCATTTTGTTCTGGCACCTCTTGTATAGGAGCTTTCAAAGATTCCAAAGTAAATTCACCTATTTCCTCTGGACTATAACCTGTTAGAAAATTCCAATTTTCAAAACTTGCTCCATAAGATTCGCCATATTCCTCAAGTCTTTCAGGCGTATCGAATTCTGGATCTACCGTAAAAGAGACGATCTGAATATCAACTTCCTCATCTTCTAGACCTTTTTGCAATTCGACCATATTAGGTGTCATTGTCATACATACGGTCGGACAACGGGTAAAAATCGTTTTCGTAATCCACCATTCACCTGCAAATGTTTCCATTGTCACTTCTTCATTAAACTGATTCACTGCTTGAAAATCAATGACCTCCCAAGGCTCTTCAGCCTGTGAAACATCAATCACTGCATCAGCTTTCGGCGATTCTGACGCATCTTCATACAGAAAACTACACCCACTAAAAATGACAACAATAAAAATGAAACTCCCCATAATCCATACACTTTTCTTCATACGATCCCTCACTTTTTAACCGTTCGTTTGATACATTTCATATTCTTTCAACTTAAGCTTTGGTGTGTCTTCTCTATCACGTTTCATCCAAATTCTAAACGTATATCCTATCGCAACACCATAAGTAAGTTCTTGAATGATTTT
The DNA here is from genome assembly GCF_029891575.1 of Salipaludibacillus daqingensis. Taxonomy (GTDB): domain Bacteria; phylum Bacillota; class Bacilli; order Bacillales; family Salisediminibacteriaceae; genus Salipaludibacillus; species Salipaludibacillus daqingensis. The sequence goes on from NZ_JARZHF010000002.1 coordinate 490,798, forward strand.
CATCATAGCCCCACCAAACTGCTGATCTTGTTGCGGACTTAGCAATGTTAATGATTGCTCTCCAGAGAACACTTCAAATGGAATGTCTGCACCTGGTGGTAAACAATACGACATGGCAATCGCCCATGTTGCAGGATCTGTATAGGTTGCATATAACGGTTCCCCAGCAAATATGATTAGGACACAAGCAGGTGTAAACAAGACTCCACTAGCAAACATATAACCCATCCGCTTTAGTTCAGATAAATCATACTTGGTCTTAAACCTTGGAATAATATGCCACCACATAAGCATAGCCGCTAGCAGCATCCCAAGTTGATACGTATTATGCCATGATTCATTAGTCATTAAATAATCAAACGTAACAGGCAAATGATAAACGGAAAAAATACCATTAAAAAGAAGTAATCCAATAAGTGGGAATCCAACGACAGTAAATAGTCCTCTTACGACTTTAAAACGAGCGAAATACTTAAAAAACCACGCAGGAATACCAATTAAAAGTAATGGTGGTGCAACCAGATAAACAATTGCCATCGATAACATGTGCATGCTTAACATAATATGTCCAAGCACATAAAGAGGACCACCGAAACCTAAGTAAATGGCTAGCAATCCAAGGTGGAAATAAATAATCCTTCGAACCGGAACCGGCTTTGAATCAGGAAAAAGATGACGAAACTTTTTTATCACAATAAAATAAATGAAACTAATCAATGCAAGGACAACAACTAATTCAGGTGTCCATATCGTTCGTGCAGTAAAAGTAGAGAAAAATTGATCCATTTTGTTAGCTCCTATCCTATAGTATTTCTATTGGTAAACCTTTATTTAATATTAAACGTATTTTAACAAGAATGAACCATGTTATAGTATATTTATAACATGATTTCAGTGGAAATCATATTGTTTTGATCATGGAAGAAACAGGATTTTATATTAACTTTCTTATAAATACTACTTTTCCCTTGTATGATAATCACATTGATTCACAATAACATCCTATTTTTACTATATATAGCTTCACAAACATATAATAAGTCATCTATCAGGAGGAATATCAATGAAACCACATTTAATCGCAGTTGATCTAGATGGTACTTTGCTCTCTGATAATAAAACAATATCATCAAAAAATAGATCTACCTTATTTCAGCTTCGCAAACTTGGCCATCATGTCATAATTGCAACCGGGAGACCTTATCGAGCAAGTTCAACCTATTATCAACAGCTAGCTCTAGATACTCCCATGGTAAACTTCAATGGGGCATTTGTGCATCATCCTTTAGCACCGAATTTATTTAAACCTATCCATACACCTTTAGACCATACAACAGCGAAGACAATAATTGAGACATGTGAAAGTTTTCGGGTTAAAAATATTTTAGTAGAAGTGATGGATGACTACTATTTACGTTATTTAAACAGAGGTTTTGCTGAGGCTTTTACACTTAATCAACCACCATTAGATTATGGCGACTTACAAAACATTATTCAAAAAGACCCGACTTCCCTGTTAATTCAACCAAACGATAACCAACATCATGAATTAAAAAGTCTTCTGTCTAAAGCACATGCTGAAGTAATTGATCAACGCTCATGGGGAGCGCCATGGCATGTGATAGAAATTGTTAAAGCCGGCTTAAATAAAGCTTTTGGACTTGAAAAAATCGCAAGTTACTATAATATTCCACAAGAACGAATCGTTGCCTTTGGAGACGAGAGTAATGACTTTGAAATGCTTGAATATGCCGGGCGTGGGATAGCAATGGGAAATGCCATCCCACAATTGAAAACGATTGCAAATGAAGAGACATCCACGAATGAAGAAGATGGTGTCGCTGTTTTTTTAGAAAAATTCTTTAAATTGTGAGGGAACAAGAAAGGGGAACGACATGATAGAAGTATTTAAAGTAGAAAAACCAGCAAACTCAGATATGACTGTAGCTTTAACAAAACTAATGATGGAACAAATGAATAGTTTAAGTGTAGAGACTTCGGAAGAGACATTATTAAAAACGATTGAAGAAGTATTAACTCCTCCTTCTAACGCTGAATTTTTCGTTGCGCAATATAAAGGTCAACTCATCGGCTGCGCCTTTTTAAATAAAGGGATCGGATTAGATAAAGGTGGTCATTACATATGGTTAAATGATTTGTATGTGACGAAACGTTTTCGAAGACAAGGTATAGGAAAAAAACTCCTTTTGAAAGTTCTCTATTGGGCTGAAAAAAATGAGTTTAAAGGGGTTGAACTTGAGACAGGAAGGCACAATGAAGCAACAAAGAAACTTTACAATTCATTAGGTTTTTACGACATTGTATCAAAACGATATGGTAGGACACTAACATAATCGGACAATATAAAAGGAAGGACAAGGATCTTCCCTGTTCCTTCCTTTTTTAATACAAGTTTCTGATTGATCATATCTTCATTACATAATAAATTGAATGATTGCAAGAAACGTAATGGAACCTCCAACAACAATAATCAATGGAGCTCCAATAGATGAAAGAACGAGTGCGACAACTCCACCTACAACCCCAAACCAAAGGGCATCATGAATATAAAGAATCCCAGGGAATATCAACGCGCCTAACACTGCATAAGGAACACGAGATAGCATCCGCTTCGACCAAGACGGCCAGTTTTCCGTTTGCAATGCTATGAGTGGCAGCAACCTTGGAATATAGGTCACGACACCCATTCCTACTATCATCCAAAACAGCGTCATGCTCATGAAGTTGCCTCCTTTTTCATCCATTGTTCTAGAGCTTCATACATCACTACTGCTGTGATTGTAGCAGCCATTATAGACCACCCGGTAGACAACCACACTTGAAAAATAGCATTAAATATGGCTCCTAATAAAGCCAAACGGATCACGACTTTTCCTTGTGTTTTCACAGACGGTACAAGTAGTGCAATAAACAAGGCATAAAGTGCAATGGCCATGCTTTCTTGTATTATCTCCGGTAGAAATGCGCCTGCAAAATAACCTACCCCAGTGAAACACACCCAGCTACTGTACGCGACTAATCCGACTCCAATAATGTATTGACTTCGTATCGGCCGATTACTTGTTGAAGCTACTGCAAACACTTCATCTGTAAGAAAAAAACCGTAAAATACGCGTTTTCTTAGAGTGCTTGTCTCTGCTCCTTCATGAATGGAAGCGCTCATTAATAAGTGCCTGAAATTAACAATAAACGTAGCAAAAATGATTTCCACTGCAGTTGATCCTAACGCAATCATGGAAAGCGCCATATATTGCGCTGCACCAGCAAAAACAATCATGCTCATAAATACAGCTTCAATAACAGTTAAGCCGGTTGCACCTGAGATCAATCCAAACGTTAACGCAACGGGCATATATCCTAAAGCAATCGGAATTCCAGAAGCTAATCCTCTTTTTAACCAATTTACATCCGATTGATATGAATCAACTAAAGCGTCCATACAAGTCCTCCTAGTCATTGATACAAATGACAAACGATCTATCTATTTTACTTTACATGACTACTGACTTGTCAAGCTGAATCCCATCTTTAGAAAATTTTAAGAAATTGTATCAGCTTTACCTAAAACACAAAAAACATGAAGGCAGTTATCTCTCCATGTTTTCGCTGCTTATTAGACTGTTAAAATAATATGATCTATCGATTCTAGCCAGAAATTTTCAAAAATTGGTTTCTTAACGTTTCTTTTTCATGATTTGACAACATATTTTCTGCCATTGGAAATAAAATTTGCTCCTCTTTCATGAAATGATCCGTTAATGTTTGATATACCATTAATACATGATGCGCCAACTCTGTAGTAAATTCATCTGCTTGAAATTGATCCGAACGATATTTTTTGAAAAAACTAGCGATATGTTGTTTCGCTAAGCTGTGTTCCTCTTCCATTACAGCGATCGGTCCACTTTGTCTTCCAATATGCGTCACCATCATTTCGAATAGGGCATCTTCTTCTTTAGTTGAATGTAAATCGATTTCTACTTTAAATCGACGCATCTGTTGGTACATTAATTCTAATTCTTTTTTTATATTGGAACTAGACTCGCTCTCCTTTATTTTCATCGCACTATTCCGAAGATCCTCCATTTGGACTCTTAATGGAGGGTGCTCTTCCAACAACTCCAATAGTGGTTGGCAATACGATTGAGGTTTCTCCATTCCATGACTCATACACCCTTGAAATTGCTCCATTTCTATTCCTCCTCGATCTTGAAGTCCAATTTAGTATACATCTACAAGAAGGAGGTTACCGTGATTCAAGTCACAAACAAATACATTTTATTTTAGAATCTAAATAAAAAAAACGAAGAGTCTCCTCTTCGTTCAATGTATTATTAATCGTAAACTTTCTCAAATGCTTTCTGAATTTCAGGGAGTAAAGCGTCCCAATCGGCTCCCACTTCTTTGTTAACAGTAACAAAATCTTGGAATCCAAAAATATTATCGACACCTTCTAAGCCTAATAATTCTTTCGCCAATGCATGATCTGTATCATCACCTTTTTTAAAAGAAGCACTGCCAGACCCTTCAAATAAAACTTGATTTGCAGTAAATTTCATAGCATTTGGATTTGGAGTTGGTTCACCTTTTACTTCAATTGACATATCGCATTCCTCCTTGTTATGTAAGTAAGTACAGTTTAACACGTTTTTATTTAAAAGATAAAGTTCGGACGATCAATTGAGGTTTGCTTCTCGATATTTTGTAACTGATTCGAGACCCTTAGATGCGTTTTCTTTCCCCAGTGTCCAATTTTTTTAAAAATTATCACAAAAAACTAGCTCATCATATATATTGATAGCTAGTTTTGCCGATCTTAACATTATTGTTGATGAGAGAACTTCTCTTTTTCATTAACTAATTTTCTCAACCGATCTTTTAGTCGATTTTTAGCAATATCATCGTTATTCTCCATCGCTTCCTTTAATTCCATCAAAAAGTAATCAATTTCTGAAGAGATCACATATGCTCTTATCGTTGCATCCAATTCCAATGGTAAGTTCGACTTAATCTGGACAGGTTGATGGTAGGCGTCCATCAAATTTTCCCTCCCTCCACTCGTTTTAAGAACGGAAACAACCTTTCCGTGATCAAAATAGCTGACATAGTTTCCACCATCGGTAATGGTTCTTACGATGGCACTACCTTTGCTTTCTGTAATCAAATCCTCCAAACAAAAAGCAAGCTCTTCTTTGATTACTTCTAATTCTTTTATATTGACGATGGTTTTACGTTCATTTTCTAAGTGCATCGGAAGTGACATACGATCCTCGCCACAGTGGATAATTAGTTCTATTCCATTGTCTTCATGTCGCCACGTTAATCGATAGTTTGCAGCAAGTAATTTATGAACAAATGACTTCAACATGGTGCGATGTAATTCAATCCAGATATCTTTAAATTGTGCTCGAAAGGTCGGTTCGTCCATTCGCTCGCTCCTTTCCATTTATTTTCCGTTTTCTTTTCCTATTCGCTCTGTTAACCTTTATTGAGAATCTGATAATTGCAGCAATGAATTTTTAATTCAATAAACTGGTCTTTAACGAAAGACTTACTTAATCAAACAATTCAAAAGTTAAAACTTCTTATTAGTTATCTTATGAATTCGTCTAAAAAAAAGACACTCTTTTTATCTGGTCAAGTTAATTTACATTGAGCAAAAATGTCCAACCTAGTAAAATGAAAAATGGATCCTCTTTAAAAAAGAAGGTGTGTTACATGTGTAAAACCTTAAATATACAAGAAAATTTAATTATCATTTACAAAGAAATAGCTAGTCATTCTGCGAGAATAACTTCTTTTAGTGAAGAATGGCTTTATGATCCTTCGGTTGAAAACCGATTTCAAGATTGGGTGACATCTGTCTTAATAAAAACAGAAACGATTGTTATTAATGAAAAATCTAATTACCATCAATGGAAGTTAATCATGTTGCTTTTAATTTTTAAAGAATTAAGAAAAGAACTCGTTCAGCGCGGGTTTTATTCTTTCTACCGAAGAAGTGTTGAGCAATTATTAAGTGATATGATACAGTCTTTTCCTTCTAATACCATTTCCTCTCTATATAGAAATGTTACGCTACAGAAGATACTTGAACAAACGGGTCAAGATTTTTCTAATGTTACCGAATTAAAGACGATAAATGAACCTAGCTTAAAACAGGAAGCCGACCATGACAAATGGATTAATGACTGGCTTTCACGTCCACACTTTTCTAAATATAAACGATATTATCATCAGCTTACAAACGAACACGAAAAAATATATTTGAAAAATGAGGTAGTTGAAAACCTTTTTCCATTACAAACCCATCCGCCTACAAAAAGAACGCTCTTTCAAATTTATGATTTTCACGAGGATTTTAAGCTAGGCATAAATAGTTGGCTAAATTACCCCCAGGACCCTCTTTATTTGTCGAGAGAAGAACAACAATTACTGTCTTCTTTAACAGAGAAAAGACCAGACCTGGCAATTCCGTTATACAGTCAGTGGATCGAACGACTGGTTGAAAAGAAAACGACGCAACATTATAAAAAAGCCACTTTATTTATTATAGAATTAAAAAACACTTTAAAGAAAACTGACAATGAAAACGACTTTCCATTGTTTGTGACATTGTTGAAAAAAAAATACAAACGTTATGCTGCTTTTTATGAGGAGTTGAGAAATTATGAGTGAGGGTGAAACTTCTAGATACGAGCTATTTTCTGCGATAAGTTATGATTCGACAAACAAAGGAGTTTTCATATTTCAAACGAAACGTAACAGAAACATGAGATCTTTCTCCGAAAAATCTCATCTATTAACTCTAAAACATCAATTATTTCATTCTCACCGTTCCTCTTTTTATGGGGTGCAGCTTCAAATCAAGTCATGTTATGTAAAAGCTTGGGATTCAGATACATTCGATTTAATAGAGGCTATTTGGATTCCTTTGCAGTTTATGCACTACCTTTTAGAAATCGATATTAATACATTCCAGACCAAAGTATCAGACTCAACTCACTCGTTTTTATCTTATTTAGCCAAATTACATAAATCGAAATGTTTTTTTCCTACTAGACACGGACAATGGCAATTAGACTCCTCATTCCTCTCTGAATTACATAAAGAAAAAATGCTTATTGCTACAAATACAGACGAGCTTACAAGCGTGGGAAACGCTTATAATAATGAAAAGCTAATTTATTTATTAAATGATTGGTTGCAAATCAATGTCTTGTTCTATTTTATGTCAAAAACAGAATGGACCTCATTTAAAAACGGAATTTCAGAATCAACGAATGACTCTCAAATATCCCAATGGCTCTTCGCCTTGGAGAAGCCCGACAGGACCTTTACACTATCGCAACACCTGTACCCTATTGGAGTTCAAAAGTGGAGTGGAGAAGCCCCAGAACCTTTTCAGCTACATCTCATCATTTATGCTCCGATTTCAAAAAACCATAATTGGAAACTGGAGTGGTTTATTAAAGAATGGGAATCGGGTTCTCTCGTTTCTTTATTAAAAGTAATGGAAGGAGCACATCCGTTTCAAATAAATCCAATTTCTTGGTTGCAGAAAGAAAAAAAACGTTTATCAGCTGCTACCATCCCATTAACCCTTCATTACAGTAATTTATTTGTTTTTTATTTAAGTTCCGAAAGGTTCACTGATTATTTAATGAATGATGTAAAAAAACTAGAAGAAAATGGTATTTCTGTCCTCATACCTGAGAGTTTGCAAAGGAAAATCACTCCAAGATTATCTGCAAACCTTTCTTTATTCGAAAAAGATGACTTCGCAGATGAAGCACGGTCATGGGTGCACAGTCACGTTTCGTGGAAGTTAGATCTGAATGAATTACAAATGGACGAAGCAACATTTCGCTATCTAGTGGAACAGCAAAAGGAAATGGTTCACATCAATGATCAATGGGTTCTTTGGGACTTGGAGATGGCTAGGAGGTTTGTTCATTATGTCGACCAAACGAAAAATGATGAGCATCTATCATTCTTCGATGGACTGAGAGCAGCACTAAATAGCGAAGAAAGTAACATGAAAATAGGAATACGTGATGAAATGGATGGCTCATTACCAATAACGTGGTCATTAACATCAGATACGGAAGCTGCTTTACTAAAACAAGAAACTCGATCTCGTTCATTAACGCCAAAGTGGATAGATTCGTTAAGAGAATATCAACAAAATGGAACGAATTGGTTACTAAATATGAGAAATCTCCAGTTAGGTTGTTGTTTAGCTGACGATATGGGATTAGGAAAAACAATCCAAACAATTGCCTATATTGATGAGGTTATTTCAAATGAAACTTTATCAACACCCTTTCTGATTCTTTGTCCATCTAGTTTAATCCACAATTGGTCTAATGAATTAAATAAGTTTGCAAATAATCTTACTGTCTATGTCCACAATGGGGCGCCAATAAAAAGACATAAGCAATGGCACAAATGGATCACCAAAGCCGATGTAGTAATTTGTTCGTATCCAACGGCTACGAAAGATCTCGAAAAATTAACTTCTATTCATTGGTCAGGATGTATATTAGACGAAGCACAACAATTGAAAAACATTCGAACAAAGTTACGTAAAGCTATGAAACGCCTGAATGCTAGCCATATGATTACATTAACTGGAACTCCAATAGAAAACCATCCATTTGAAATGTGGACGATGATGGACCTTTTAAATCCAGGACTATTGAAAAATGAAACATGGTTTTCAGAAAACTTTCTTCACTCTAATGGTCGTGAAGATAAAACTGAGCGATTATCTCACCTCCGAGAAATTGTTCGTCCATTTTTATTAAGGCGAACGAAAACATCCTTTGAAAAAGAATTATCTTTGCCTAAAAAAACGGTGATCGATCACCATGTTTCATTAACAGCAGAACAACAAGTTCTCTACGAAGCCGTTGTAGAAGAATTATTGAAATCATACGATGATGAACCATTGGTTGTTCAACGTGCACTTTTATTCAAAACGATGACGAAACTGAAACAAATCTGCAATCACCCTGCACAACTTTACAAGGAACAAGGAAAAAGGACACTTCAAAAAGGACGATCAGAAAAATGGGATTTATCGGTAAGAATTATGGAAGATTGGCTTCATTCGGGAAAAAGAGGGTTAGTCTTTACTCAGTACCGATTTATAGGCTCCCTTATCCAAAAGATGGGAAAAAATAATTGGGACTTGTCAATTCCATTTTTTCACGGCGGACTCACATCTCATCAACGAGAAGAAATGATTCATAACTATCAATCTCATCGGTCATCTCCAATCATGGTTATCTCTCTTAGAGCCGGTGGATTTGGTATAAATATGACGGAAGCCTCGGAAATGATTCATTATGATCGATGGTGGAATCCTGCTGTGGAAGATCAGGCAACAGATCGTATCCATCGTATTGGTCAAACCAAACCCGTTCAAGTTCATCGAATAACATCAAAAGGAACGATTGAAGATAGAATCGCTGATTTATTAACAGAAAAGAAAAAATTACAAAAAGCAGTCATTGATGGTCGTCCTTTACCTATATGGACATTATCTAGAGAAGAATTAACAGATCTCTTCACATTAAAATGAGCCGTGACTAAATGTCACGACTCATTTTTCATTACAAAAGCATCATTTGTATTTTAACCGTGATTATTAATTCTGTGTCCATGATGTTGTTAATGTAAATGGATCCCCAGAGACAGACTGTCCATTTATTTCATACACATTCAATTTTGTGGCAATTTTCAATGACTTTGATAAAGACTCCTCAGGTAAGTCAGGTTCATCTTCAAATTCAAGCTTATCACCTGGCGCTAATTCTTCAGAAATAATTGCTTGAGTAAACATTTTCCCTTCTGCAAAATCATACAGTTTGTTATCCTCATCGTATATCAGAATATCGTATTGATGCCCTGAAGCAAAGTCTATTTGTTTCATCTCGTCACTCACATTTTCAAGCGTTAATTGGATACGTAAAGAAGCATTTGTTTGTTCAACATTCATTGCAAATTTTATTCCTTCGTACTCCATCACAACTGGCTCTCCTTCCTTTTCTCCTTGTTCCTGTTCATTTTCTTCTTGATCTAATTCTTGTTGGTTCGTATTAGAATTATTTACGTTATTTCCTATTTCCGTCACGTTTTCTTGGCCACAGGCTGAAATAATAAACATGATTGATGCTAAAATCAATACTACCTTCATTTTTATCATCACCATCTCCCTTAACCATCATCAATGGTCAATTTCTCTAATCTCTCCTTGTACAACTATAGACGTAATTACAGTGAATATGTTACATATTAATCATCTTTACGGAACATGCCATGAATACCTGTTGTTTGTACGATGTTTGTAAAGGCATTTGGATCAACCTCGTCAACAACTTGTTGCAATAAATATAGTTCATAGCGTGTAATGACAATCATCATTACTTCTTTTTCTTCTTTTGAATATCCACCTTTAGCAGGCATTCTTGTGACACCTCTCGTTACTTTTTTATGAAAGGCTTCCTGAAGCTCATCAGCTTTGTTTGTAACAATCATAGCAGTTAATTTAACGTGACGTGTATGTATCGTATCAATAATTCGTGATGCCACATAGATCTGTAGTAATGTATATAGAGCTTTTTCCATTCCGAACATAAATCCTGATGCCATGACAATAATTGCATTCATCATAAAAAAGTAATCACCAATCGCTCGATCACTTTTTTTAGCTGCTAACAACGCTAAAATATCCAGACCACCTGACGATGCTCCCCATTTTAGAAGGACACCAGCACCTATACCTCCAAGCACTCCTCCAAAAACAGAATTTAAGATGATATCTTCCGAAAAACCTTGAACTGGAATTATTTCTAAAAATAATGTTGTAGAAGCAACGTTCACAAAACTAAAAAAAGTGAATTTCTTCCCAACTTTTAACCAGCCTAAAATAGCTACAGGAATATTCAATAATAAAAGTAACACACCAGGAGATAAAGGAATAAATGCAGAAATGATTTGTGCAACACCTGTAAATCCGCTAGCAAAAACATTCGCTGGGATTAAAAACATATTTAAACTCATCGCTAATAAGACCCCACTTAAAACGGAGATCGTAAATACTTTAGCATCCTCTAACTGGATTAATCGATTTGCCATTTAACATCCCCCCCTATCTACCTATACTAGCGTAACAATACTTTATCACAAATAGAAGCCACAATTCATATGAATTGTGGCTTCTACATCATTATTGTTTTAATTTTTCATTATAATAATTAACTGAAAAAGTTGCTCCTTCATCTACCATTGAATTATCTTCAATATCATAAGGATCAGAATGTCCTACTTTTTCGGTTAAATGAGATTGATGATCTTTATTCGTTTTATTATTTATTTTTGCCTTTAACTGATTAACTCTATGGGTAACCTTTTCCCTGTTTTCAGGTTTACCTAAATAATAACTTCCTGCAGCAACTGCGGTTGCAAATAATGTTGACGTGAGCCATTTACTTCCCATGATAAATCCTCCTTTTTAAACACAATGATCTATTCTCAACTAGTTTCTTGATTGCTATTCTGTCCGTTTTCGTTTGATTTATCAATTCAAATTGCGTTAAACCCGTCGCCCACTTATTAAATTAATGACGGCTACAACTAAAGCAACAACTAATAATAAGTGAATAAGTCCTCCGCCAACTTCAAAACTAAACCCTAATAACCACATTAAAACGATTATTCCAACTATTGTCCAAAGCATTTTATCTTCCTCCAATTAAATTTTAATTATTTTATGTCTTAGAATCGACTATTACCGAAAAACAAAAAAATAAAACCTTCTGTGGACTCACAGAAGGAAATTAGGACATTTTCACTATTATTACCATTTCTTTAATTCATCGACATTTTGAATTTCTTTTTCAGGGCCTTGTTTCTCTTCTCCATCCCAATCTAGCATACCACCATCGAAATTAATTACATTCTCAAACCCTTGTTCTTTCATAAATAATGATACATTTTGTGAACGATTACCGCTACGGCATACAAAGACATATTCTTTGTTTTTATCAAACCCTTCTAGTAAATTGGGGATGGAATGCATTGGTAATAGCGGTACACCAGGAATGTGACCACTATAGTATTCTTCTGGCTCTCTCACATCAATGACAACTTTTTCTTTATTTTTATTTGCTAGAATCTTTTTTAATTCTGTTGTATCAACTTGTTTGACTCCATTATATTCATTACTCACTCTAATCACCTCAATAGTTATGTTTAGTTCTCTTACCCACCACAATACCTCAGAAGGTATTTAAAGTAAAGAGAACAACTTCTCGCTACTTTAGCCTATCTTTTATTGAATTCTTTATCTATCTTTTTCCGCAATTGAAACAATCGATACATATGAGAAATAATTACTTTTGCTACTGCGTATGTTGGGACAGCTAAAATTAATCCTAATAATCCAGCAAATCTTCCGGCAACCAAAATTAATACAATAATCGTTAATGGATGAACGGCTAATTTCCGTCCCATCACTTGTGGTGAAATTAAATTACTTTCAATTTGCTGAACGATAACAATTGCTAGGATAACCCATAACACCATCAATGGAGAATCAATAATTGCCACAATGACTGCTGGAACCGTTCCAATCCAAGGTCCAACAAAGGGGACAACATTAGTAAACATAGCAATTAAAGCTAAAATAAGCGAATACTCAATTCCGATAATGAGAAACGAAATGTACATTAAGACACCCACACATACACTAACAATAATTTGACCTTGTATGTAAGAACTAAGTTTATCATCCATATCCTCTAGAATTCGGTGCCCTTCAGACTGCTGTTTTTCAGGCAAAAAACGTAAAAGTTGATTGGGTGCCTTCTCCCCATCTTTTAGTAAATAAAATAACACAAAAGGAACAACAATGAAAATGAGAAGAATATTAATGACTCCTCCAATGAATCCAGCAATGTTAGATGAGATAAAATCAAACGCTTCAGTAAGATAGTTTGTCAAATTATTCGTAATTTCTTCAATTGAGAAATTCTCCGTCTCTTGGAAGCGAGAAAACCACTCATTATCTTCTATTTGAATTAACAATTTCCTAAGTTCTTCAAATAACATTGGCGCATTATCGACTAACCTCATTACTTGGCCTTGAAGGATCGGTCCAACTAATAATACTAGCATCGTAATAACACTTATCATTCCTATATAAATGATGAGAATAGCAATGACTTTCGGTACTTTCCTCATATGTAATAAATGAACTATTGGTCTTAATAGATAAAATAATACCCCAGCAATTAAAAAAGGGATAAATAAAGTTTGAAAAAAAACAACGAGAGGGCGAAAAATAAATGAGACTTCTGTACCTACTAAGATGATTAACAAGATTACTAATATAGCTGCTAATAGTTTAAAAAAACGTGATTGAAACACATGAATCTCCTCATTCCATCCTGATATACAAAAAATTATACCACATTGATTTGAAACAAAAAAACGCTACTTGAAAAAGGGAAATGATCTCTTTTCAAGTAGCTTAGTAGCCTTTATATAATTAGTATGAATTAACTAGTTATACAACATGCGATTTATTGTTTCGACAACTTTCGAACGAGTCTTTGGCAAGATTGCCGTTTAATCATTTTATGAGGAATAATGACTTGTTTAGACTCCATTTCTGGATGAATAATTTCGTCAATGAGACAATTTGCCGCTTCATATCCTAAACTAAAAATATTTATATCAACAGTTGTCATTGGTGGTGTTGATAACTCAGAGATCATCACATTATTAAAGCTAATAATCGATATATCATCTGGAACTTTCACTTCCATTTCATTTAACATTCTCATCACACCAAATGTCATTATATCATCAGCAACGATAAGAGCTGTAGGTCGATCTGTAAGGCTCATCAAGTCGATAACAGCCTCTTGACCACCTTCTTGAAGCTCTTCATGGAAAACAACGTAATCTTTACGAGGTTCAATTCCCGCATTGGTTAATGCTTTTTCGTACCCCTTCATATGGTCTAATGTGACGACGGTATCTAAATTACCGCCAATAAATGCAATTTGCTGATGCCCGAGAAGGATTAAATATTCGGTCACAGTTTTTGCTGCTTTTAAATTATCATTATTGACGTAAGTAATGTCTTTCATCTGATCATCATAAGGTCTTCCAATTACGGTAAATGGAAATTTTTCATTATAAAGATAGTTCATCACCTTATCATTCACTTTTGAGTACAAAAGAACAATACCATCCACTCGTTTTCCTTGAACCATGTCCTGCACTTCTTCAAAAATTTCTTCTTCCGTTTGTCCTGTTGATAAATATAGTCCGTACTCTAACTGGTGAGCTTTCGAACTGATACCTCTAATAACCTCAGGGAAGAAAGGGTTCTGAAATGTTTTGTTTGCAGAATTAGGCATAACCAGTCCGATCGTTTTTGTACTTTTATTTGCAAGGCTTCGGGCATTAAAGTTTGGATGATACCCTAATTCTTTCATTGCCTCACGGACTTTCTCTTTCGTAGGCTCACTGATACGTGGGCTATTTGCAATCACACGTGAAACGGTAGAAGGGGCAACATTTGCTATTTTTGCGACATCTTTTATTGTTACTGCCATGTTATTTCATCCCTTCGTTATAAAAATTAATCCATACTTTATCCAATTATTCAACTATTTATTCTTTATAGCTGTTCAGAATGATTACTCTCATTTTAGCCTGTTCGATATAAAAGAACAATATAAAATACTTCCGAAAGCAACAAAAAGTATTATTCATTCATCATTAACTAAAAAAAGATACGAGAAAAGGAATGTGACCTCCTTCCCCCATATCTCGATGTTCTTATTTCTAATTAACCTTTGGTTGCTCCAGATGCTAATCCAGAAATTAAATAACGTTGCAAGTATAAGTAAACTGCTGCTATTGGTACGGCGATTAAAATCGACCCCGCAGCAAAACGTGTGAACGTATTTGCAAACTCGTCATTAACCATGTTGAACAAACCTAACGCAAGTGTATAATTTTCTGGACTTCTCAACACAATTCGTGGAAGAATGAAATCCATAAAAGGTGCCATGAAATTAAAGAGCGCAACAACTGCTAAAATTGGTTTAGCTAGTGGAAGTAAAATCTGGAAAAAGATTCTAAAATGCCCAGCACCATCGATTTTGGCTGATTCATCAAGTTCTCGTGGAAGCGTATCGAAATAACCTTTAACTAAGAACGCATTCATCGGAATCGCTCCACCGATGTAGATGATAATTAACCCTACCAAGCTGTCAAGTAGCCCAACCGTATTTAATAGAATGTACAAGGCTACCATCGCCATGAGAACAGGGAACATTTGCAAAAGTAAAAATGCATACAAACCATTTTTTCTACCTTTGAATCGATATCTTGAAAATGCGTATGCCGTTAATCCAACGATAAATGTTGCCAAAAATGATACGGTTAGTGCTACAACTAATGTGTTTCTATACCATATTAAATAGTTACTTCGCGGATCAAAGAATAGCCATTCATAGTGAACAAGCGACCAGTTTTCTGGAATCATTGTCGCACCATACAGTGATCTACCTGGGTTTAACGATAATCCAAATGCCCATAGAAGAGGGTAAAGGATGATCACAAACATAATTCCAATGATCGTATATATCGCAATCATTTCTAATAGATTTTTTCGTTTACTACTCATTGGTTTTTTTACTGTTTTTGTGCTCATTAGAAAGTCCCCTCCTCTTTAAAGGAACGTGAACGACGGAATTGGAAAAATGCAAAAGTCGCTACGAGTAACCCTAAGATAATCGATATAGCTGCTGCCATGTTAAATTGTTGATTTTCAAATGTTAGTCCGTAAATCCAAGATATTAATATATCTGATCCACCAGCTGTTTGCCCTCTTACTGCCGGACCACCCTGATTGAAAAGATAGATAATATTAAAATTGTTGAAGTTAAACGAGTACTGCATAATCAATAGTGGTGCTGTAGCAAACATTAAGTGAGGAAACGTAATATTCCTGAACTTCTGCCAACGATTTGCACCATCTATATCTGCTGCTTCATACCAGTCACTAGATATCCCTTGCAATACTCCTGTAAACAGAGCATAAACAAATGGGAAGCCTAACCACACTTGAATCATAATCAGTGCAATCCTTGTCCATGTAGCATCTTGTAGCCAAGGAATTCGCATGTTAAACAATGGTTCAATAAGTTGCAAGTTAATGGCACCGAAGTTGTCATTAAACATTGCTGAAAAAATGATAATTGTTACAAAACCCGGAACCGCCCATGGTAAAATAAATACCGTTCGGATCAGCCTTTTGAATTTTACTCTAGGATCATTGACTAAAATTGCTAAGAACATTGCTAAAGCAATCTGTAGTGTTGTCGCTACGAATGTCCAAATTAAAGTCCAAGATAATACATTAATAAAGGTATTTCTCCACTCATTAATCGTAAATAAGTTCGTGAAGTTCTCAAAGCCAACCCATTCAAGAATATGTCTAGGTGGCGCATTGTATAAGTTGTAGTTTGTAAATGCAAGAAATACCATGAAGAGTAATGGGAACACAACAACAAACATTAGTAAGAATAACCCTGGTCCAATTAATACGTAAGGGAATGCTGTATCCCATGCATTTCTAAATCCCTCGCGGATGTTTGGTACTTTCCAACCTAATTGTATTCTCTTTGCGTCTTTAAGGGCATCTTGAATATTCAAAATGTAGAATGCTAAAAAGAAAACTGTGAATATCAATGAAAGTATTCCATTACTTAAAAAGACTCTGGAATCGTCTTCCCTTGGAACTTCGCCTAGCGTCACCAACCCTTGCAGACCGGTACTGATGAAATCAATCATTGCAATCACAAAAGCAGCAAAGAGAATGAACAAGGCGGCACCTTTGATATATCGTTTGTTGTAAACTTGTCCGAGCCCTGGAATAATTGAAAGCAGCGCAGCTACAGTCGGATTATGCTTCGGGTTGACTAAAATTTCTTGACTGTCTTGACTGTCTTGACTGTTTTTCATAGCCATATTAGCTTCCTCCTGTGAAAGATTTGGGATTGAGAAGATTTTCTCCTCAATCCCTCATCATCTACTAATATTAATTCATGATAGAAATTTGTTCTTTGATTTGTTCTACTGCCTCGTCAAGTACTTCTTGTGGGTCATCCCCTTGAGAGACGAATTCAAGTGCGTCACCAATCGGTTCCCAAACTTGAGACATTTCTGGAATGTTTGGCATTGGTTCAGCATATTGTGTTTGGTCAAAAATTGGAGACATGAACTCATCGTCAATTTCTACATCAGTGTGTGCAGGTAACTCACCAGCTGTTTGGAAATATGTTTCAGAGTTTTCAGCGTTAGTTAAGAACAACGCTAATTCTGTTGCCCAATATTCATTTTCTGTGTAATAGTTCACTAACCAACCTTTGTTACCAGAGAAAGAGCTTAATACTTCTCCATCTTGAGTTGGAAGTGTAGAAATTTCAAGGCTATCGCCTAAAGCTTCTTCATAGTCAGGAATAGACCAC
Organism: Salipaludibacillus daqingensis; assembly: GCF_029891575.1. Lineage (GTDB taxonomy): Bacteria > Bacillota > Bacilli > Bacillales > Salisediminibacteriaceae > Salipaludibacillus > Salipaludibacillus daqingensis. The sequence goes on from NZ_JARZHF010000002.1 coordinate 508,380, forward strand.
GGTCCAGTTACAACCATACCAACTTGACCATCTGTGAATAGACCGTTCATAACGTCGCCGTCAATTCCATCAGGCATTAAATCTTCTTCAAACCAAGATTGAATAATTTCAGCACCTTCTACTGCACCATCACTATTTAGACCAATGTCGTCAGCATCATAAACGCCATCTTCATCTTGACCGAATACATAACCACCAGTAGCAGTTAAGAACGGATATGTGAAGTAGAAGTTAGTTGCTTCCATCAAAAACCCATAAGTGCTTCCGTCAGTTAAATCATGTGCAACATCCATTAAATCGTCCATTGTTTCTGGAGCATCTGGAACTAAGTCTGTGTTGCGGAATAATGCATATGTTTCAACTACAGCAGGAATACCATATTGAATTCCTTCATAGCTAAACGATGTTACAGCTTCCTCATTATAATGAGACAAACGCTCTTGTTGATCGTCTGTTAATTCCAATTCTGCAGCTAAACCTTGAAGGTGAATGTCACCCATACGGTCATGCGGCTGGAAGAACAAGTCTGGCCCTTGACCAGCTGGTCCATCTAAAGACATACCTTCTGTTTGATCAAGCATAGAATAAGGAGTGACATTAACTTCAATTCCATATTCATCAGTAAACTTATCAGCAATCTCTTCATAAGCGTCTAATTGTGCATCTTCATCGTTTACCCACATTGCAAGCTCTTCAGGCTTTTCAGGAGCGTCTGCATCTCCTGCTGCTTCCTCATTACCTTCATTATTCATATTGTTTTCTTCTGCATTGTTCGTTTCTGGATCATTTGCTGGAGCTTCGTTCACGTCGTCATTGTTTCCTCCACCACATGCAACCAATCCGATCGAAGATACAAGCATCAACGACATTAAGAATGATTTACTTTTTAACATTTGTCTTCCCCCTTAATATTTTAAGTTTCTTTTGGTGCGCAATTCGTGTGCCCTTATCTAAACCTTTTCCCAAATGCCTCAATCATATGAAAATATTTTACAAAGATCGTAATCGCTTTCAAAACGATAAAATCTAGTTCATTTTCAATTTATATCGGAAGGTTTTAATGGTTTCACATCCAATAGATGGACCAACTTCGTCAAAGAGGTGAGAAGAAGTCTGACATTAGACAATCGTTTGCGCAAAGTGATTTTAAACGATTCCACCGTTATTTGTGAAATCGTTTGCACCACTTTATAATTTTATTATACATCTAGGTGAATCAAAAACACAACCTTTTTTTATGAATTAAAAGGTATTTTTCATAATGTCACCTTTTTGTCATATTATGTTACTTGTTAATTCGTTGCTCTTTAAGAACTTCAGCTAAATTCTCCAGTGATGTTACTTCTTCTGATAATCGTTTTTGGCGTTCGGTTTGTTCTTCTAAAATGGTTTTGACATTTCCACTTTTTTCTTGCAACACGTTTGCACCATCGACTAATTCTGTTACTGAATTTACGACATCTTCTATGGCGTGATTTATTTGCATAATCGATTCATTAATATCTCGATGCTCTTGGGAAACTTTTGAATTATCTGTTGAAATTTGTTGAAAAAGTCTTGCAGACGAAGCGGTTTTATCTCTCGCTTCGTTACTCTGATTCTGAAAATCATGAAACGCACGAACCACTTCTGTTGCTTCGTTTCTTAATTTTACAAGAACATCTTTTGTTTGTGCTGAAAATGTATTTGTTCCTTGAGATAGTTTCCGTATTTCATCGGCAACTACGGAGAAGCTTCTGCCTTCTTTACCAGCTTTTGCAGCCTCAATAGAGGCGTTAATCGCTAACAAATTCGTTTGATCAGCAATATCATCTATCCCTTTTAGGAATGATGTAATATGATTTAACTGTTCTTGCATCACTTTCACTCGATTAGCTGTACTCCCTGTTTCTTCATTTAATATATTCATTGTTCCTTCAACATCATTCATTAATACAAGACCTTCGTTTGAAACATCTTCTAACGATTTCATTTGGTTACTCATATATTCAATGGACGATTGTATTTCTTCAGAACTTGCAGATACTTCTTCTGTTGTTGCAGATATGGTTCCAGTGAAGTCAGTTTGTCTTTCCATCTCCTGTGAGAATTCGTCCATCGTGTCTTGAATTATTCTCATCCCTTCTAACTGTTCGGATGATTTATGAGAGGTCTCTTTTACGACATTTAACACTTCGCCACTTACTTGATCATTTCTTTCCAACAAAGAAGATAGTCTCATCCCCATTTCTGTTAACCTTGAATCAATTTTCCCAAATTCATCTGATCTATTACTATCCTTTATATAATCAAAATTACCTTCATGATAAGCACCAATTCGATTCATAACCATTTGAACACCTTTGTTTAAATTTTTGGCGAAAAGTAATAAAGAGATCAATGGTACGATAATTAAGGTCGTTAATGCGATCAGTGTGACTGTATCTGTTATATTAATAGACGATTGCAACGATACGGAGGCTTCTTCTCTCTCCCCTTCTAAAAATGTTTGGATTCTTTCATTTACTGTATTAATCGATTCTTCGTTTCTTGTAATAACTGGCGTCACTCTGTTTCTTATTTGATCCACTTCATTACCGACAAATATAGTAGAAAAATATTGGTCATATGTACCTTCATAAGAAAGAATCACATCGTCTAAAAAACTAAAATAATGGTTCGCTTCTTCGTTTGTTGCTACTTCTGATTTTAAATTATCATGTAAAACCCTTGTATCTTGAAGAAGTTCTTCAAATTTTTCAATATGATCTTCATTATAACCAGACGTAGTTAGCTGATATTGTATTAAACTCATTTGTTTTAAACCATTTACTAATTCCGTATAATCTTGTTGAAAGGAAGCGGATTCTTCCAAACGTTGACTTTGTTCGGAAACATCTTGACTGTAATAATAAATAGCCCCACCTGATAAAATGCAGACGAACAAGATAATACTCGTAAGCCCATAAAGTTTATGAATCAATTTCCTTTCTCTAATTTTCTTCTTTGCTTTTTTCTTTTTCCTGCCCATACATTACTTTCCCCCTTTATAATGAAAGAACTAGCTAAAATAACTGCAATTTATATATGCAATCGTTTGCAGTTAGGGCAATTATACCATTTATCATTAGAATCATCTATGACATTTTATTCATTTATTTGATATAGTTTGTAAAACTAACCCTTCTATATTCTCCTGGAGTCATCCCTTCATTTTTTTTAAATACTCTAGAAAAATAGCTCACTTCTGTAAATCCAGCTTCTTTTGCTACAGTTAGTAAGTCTAAACTTTCTTGTTGAAGCAACTCTTTTGCTTTTGTCAATCGACATTGATTCAAGTATTGAACGGGCGACATTCCAATTGTTTTTTTCATTGCTCTTGTTACATAGTCTGGATGATATAGTAATTTTTGAGCCATATCTCTCACACGAAAGTCTAATTCTTTATAATGGTTATCTATGTATTCAACACACTGTAACGCTATGTTTTGGGCACTAGATGGTACTTCCAGAGCGTCTTTTTGAATTTGAATAATAATGTCGAAAAAATAGGTTTGCTGTTTCATTTTATCAGATGGCTCAGTAGAATCGTTCATGTTCAGAAGTTTAGTGAATAGGTTAACTGCTTGTTCTTTTCTACGAAAAGTTCCAAATCTAGGTAAGTATAATTCATATAAATCAGATTTTGTAAACGTATGATTTCGTTTAATTATATTAGACCAATCTAGTTTCTTTTCTTCTACTAAGGAAAAGGATGAATGGAAAGTGAAATGAACCCAAAAAAATTCTGTATTTTCATCGCAAGGGCGAAACCCAGAGTGTTCCAAATGAGGTACTAAAATTAAATATTGTCCTTCCGCCACTGTAATACCCATACCATCTTCCTTCATATATAGCTTACCTTTCGTAACAAACAAAATATCAAAAATGTCGAACTGTCGTAGAAAATGTTGTTTTCCTTTATGAAATGTCGCATTCGACCCTTTAATAAAAACGGGTAAGGGCGGAATAACTGTATTTATTGCGCGTATCATATCGTCCCTCCAAGTCGTTTTTGTTCAATACTATTCGTTTTTTTTACTATTAACTTACTATATACTCCTTTATGATAATAAGAAAGAAATCTTTGGTTCGTTGATTTATATCATAAATGATCGCTACCTTCAGATGATTCTAACAACTATTAAAGAAGGTGTTCTACTTGAGTGATAAACAAAATAACAATACTGCCAAGCTCACTCTTTTTGCATTAACTTGGCCAATCTTTATTGAAATTCTCCTCCATATGTTAATGGGAAATGCTGACACACTAATGTTAAGTCAGTATGATGATAATTCCGTTGCTGCCGTAGGTGTATCTAATCAAATTATGAGTGTTATTATCGTCATGTTTGGTTTCGTAGCTACAGGAACAACCATCCTTATCGCCCAAAACTTAGGCGCAAATAAACCAAGACGAGCATCTCAAATTGCCGTCGTGTCCATCTGTGCGAACATCCTTTTTGGGTTCGGTTTAAGCATTCTTTTGTTTTTTTTCGGTGAACAGATTTTAACTGCGATGAACTTACCTGAAGAATTAATGAGCACCGCTCTTATTTATTTACGAATTGTTGGTGGTTTTGCATTTGTGCAAGCGCTAATCATGACATTATCTGCCATTGTAAAAAGTCACGGTTTCACAAAAGATGCCATGTATGTCACATTAGGCATGAATGTTCTTAATGTAATCGGAAATTATATTTTTATTTTCGGTGCTTTCGGTGCTCCGTCTCTCGGTGCAACTGGAGTTGCTATGAGCACTGCCTTTAGTCGAGGAGTCGGAACAGTTATTTTGTTTATTGTTTTGTATAAAAGAGTGAAAGGAGATCTCCCTTGGAGTTATTTAACTAAAAAGTTTCCAAAAAGAGAGGTTCAAGATTTACTACGAATTGGTATCCCGTCTGCTGGTGAACATTTATCCTATAACACATCACAAATGGTTATTACGTATTTCATTGCAACAATGGGTACAGCAGCCCTTACAACAAGAGTTTACACATTAAATATTATGATGTTTGCATTCCTTTTCTCCATTGCGATTGGGCAAGGAACACAAATACTTGTGGGACATTTAATTGGAGAAAAAAGGCATGAAGAAGCATATAAGAGGTGCTTACGTTCTCTATGGATCGGCATGAGTGTGTCAACTTTTGCGGCTTTTATGTTCGCGTTATTTCGACAACAAATTTTGACTATCTTTACGGATAACCCAGAAATCATCCAATTAGGAAGTATTCTTTTAATTTTAACTGTCATTTTAGAACCGGGACGCGCATTTAATCTAATAGTAATCAACTCTCTTCGCGCAGCAGGAGATGTAAGGTATCCCGTTTATATTGGCATTCTATCCATGTGGGGTGTTTCCGTAACAGTTTCTTATGCTGCTGGAATTTGGCTTGGACTTGGATTAGTAGGTATATGGATTGCATTGATTCTAGATGAATGGCTTCGAGGGCTTCTGATGCTTCGTAGATGGAAAACTAGAAAATGGGAGAAAATGTCCTTTGTCGATTCGAAAGGGGAAGGCGAGGAGCAGAAAGCCCATGTAAATTAGTTAGTGACATTTAAAGCCCAATTAGAATAGAACCTTTTGACAATCTTTAATTATTTTGGTTAAATTAAATAGAATATCAACACTTCTATACGTATGTTGGTATTTTTACTATTTTAAAAAAATAAGGGGGAATTAAGTTGAAGAGAAAATTTACTTCGATGTTTGCATTGGTCTTGACAGGTAGTTTAGTATTGGCCGCTTGTGGAGATGGCAACAACGACGATGTTAATGAAAATAACAACGTTGGTGGCAATAACAATGCAGAGGAAAACAACAACAATGACGCTGCAGATGAAGGAAATAATGAAGCTAGCGACGTGAATGTTGGAAATCTTCAATTAGGTACAGGAAGCACGGGTGGAACGTATTATCCACTAGGTCAGGAAATGGCAACAGTGATCAACAACAATATTGAAGTAGAAGGATTTGACTTAAGCTCCGTTTCTTCAGGCGCGTCTGTTGATAATATTGTAAGTATTTCTCAAGGAGAAATGGCACTTGGAATGACCGTTCACCTTCCAGCTTTAGATGCATTAACTGGTGACGGTGACTTTGAAGGAGTAGCAATTGATAATTTTGGTTTCATGGGTCACATTTACCCAGAAGTCATGCAAATTGTTACTGGAGCTGACTCTGGTATCGAATCTATTAGTGACCTTGAAGGTGCTTCGATTGCCATTGGACCTCCAGGAAGTGGTACTCAAGCTGCTGCTAAATTAATTCTTGAAGCTTATGGTATTGAAGATGGCGATTACGATGCTTTTGAAGAAGGTTTCGGTGACGCTGCTGGTCGAATCCAAGATGGTAACTTAGATGCATCATTTGGACTACTTGGTCTTCCTGCAGGAAGTATCGATGAACTTGCTGTTTCTAGAGATATTAACTTAATTCCTGTTAGCGAAGAAGGTCTTCAATATGTAGAAGAAAACAGCGGATATGAAGCATTAACAATTCCTGCTGATTCTTATGACTTCTTAGAAGAAGATGTTCAAGCAATTACTGCTTATGCAGTATTAGTTGGATCGACTGATTTGATTGATGAAGATCTTGGTTATGACATCATGAAAGCACTTTATGAAAACAGTGGAGATATTTCTCATCCACAAGGTGAATTTCTAACAGAAGAGAATGCAATGAATGGTTCTGATGGTCTTCCACTTCACCCAGGCGCTGAGAGATACTTCGAAGAGATTGGTGTATTAGAGTAAAGATTAACGATGATCGAGGCCGGACCTCAAGAAAGAACGTGTCCGGTCTTTTTTTTTCGATATTCCAAATTTAACCATTGTGCTAGTTATAAAACTATGATAAAAAAAAGATACCTTGTTCATATTGCTCTGTCGCAAATTGTTATGACAGAACATCGACGAAAGTGCAGGAATATATATTCTCCTACCTTTTCGTCGATCTCTTTTTTACATAAGGTCAATGAGAAATGAATAAAAGTTAATAAAGGTGAGGTGAAAGTATGGTAGATAAAGAGAAAGAAATGCTTTCAGAAGAAGAACAGCAAGAAATGCTAGCGAAATACGATAAAGAGTCTTCTTTCCGGCAAAACACCGGTAAATGGAAATGGGTTATCTCATTTCTCGCTATTTCATTAACTGTTTTTCACTTATGGCGAGCTTTTCCACAAAATGGTGGACCGTTAGTATATTTAATGCAAGGATCTGTTCATTTAGGAACAGCAATGGGACTTATTTTCCTTCTTTATCCATTTCGTAGAACTGGTATAAAAAAAGTTGGTATCCCTTGGTACGATGTCATTTTAGCCTTTCTATCGATGGGGTCCGTTTATTATATTTTATTCAGATATGATTGGATAACTGGACCTGCTCGAATTCTTGGTTTTTCCAACCTTGATATCGCTGTCGCTACAATAGGTATTGTTCTTTTATTAGAGGCTACTCGTCGAGCCGTGGGAATTCCAATCATTGTCATCGCTTCTTTAGCGATTATTTATGGTTTATACGGAACAAATATTCCTTACTTTGGACACGGTGGGTTTGATTGGCCAGGCCTTGCTAGAAGATTATTTTTCACTTCTGATGCTATATTCGGAACACCAATACAAATTTCTTCAACCTATATTTTTCTCTTTCTATTTTTTGGTGTAATGTTAACCAAAACTGGAGTAGGTCAATACTTTAATGATTTAGCCTTCGGTGCAACAGGTCGCTTCACTGGTGGTACGGCCAAAGCCGCTGTTGCTGCATCAGCTCTGCAAGGAATGGTTACAGGAAGTTCTGTTGCAAACACCGTTGCTTCTGGTTCGTTTACGATACCAATGATGAAACGAGCCAAGTTCAGACCAGAATTTGCTGCGGCAGCGGAGGCATCTGCTTCAACTGGTGGACAAATCATGCCACCCATTATGGGTGCTGCTGCGTTTATTATGGCAGAGTATGTATCCAGTGTATCTTATAGTGATATTATTGTTATTGGTATTATCCCAGCGATGCTATACTTCACTGGAGTATTCATGGGAACGCACTTTGAAGCAAAACGGTACGGTATTACAGGTCTTCCAAAAAGTGAATTACCTTCAATGAAAGGTCTCGCTAAACGAGCAGATTTACTTTTACCTCTTATCGTAATTGTTTCTATGCTCGTTAATGGTTTTACACCAACTTATGCTGCGTTAACGGGAATTGGGACTGCCTTTCTTGTAAGCTTTTTCCGTAAAGACACACGCATGAAGCCAAGAGATATTGTCGATGCTTTCGAACAAGGGGCAAGAGTAGCCCTCCCTGTTATTGCAGCCTGTGCAACTGCGGGTATTATCGTTGGTGTCGTTGTATTTACTGGTTTAGGTGGGAAAATTGCCGGTGGATTATTGGAAATTGCCGGTGACAGTCTTTTCTTGCTCTTGTTCTTTACAATGATAGCGTGTATTTTACTAGGAATGGGCTTACCAACAACGGCAAATTACGTAGTTACGGCATCCATGGCCGCTCCAGCTTTAATGGCTTATGGAGTCCCTGATATTGCTGCTCACATGTTTGTGTTTTATTTTGGAATCGTTGCAGATATCACACCGCCTGTTTGTTTAGCCGCATACGCTGGCTCGGGTATTGCCAAAGCAAATCCGATGAAAGCAGGTGTCATGGCCTTCAAGTTAGCAATCGCTGGGTTTATTATTCCTTACGTCTTTGTTTATAATCCAGCACTGTTATTACAAGATGCGGACGTGTTAACAGTCGTTCAATTGGTTATTACGGCCCTTCTAGGTATGGCAGCAATAAGTGCTACAATGATGAATTACTTTGTATATTCATTCAAATGGTATGAAAGGCTTATTCTTCTCGCTGCAGGTATCATGCTTATCTATCCAGAAAATTTGGTCATTGAATTGTCTGGATTTGTATTGTTTGTATTGATAGGCTATATTCAACACAAACGAAAAAAAAGAGAAACGCCAACAAATGCAGAAAGTAATGCATAAAGAATTAATCAAAAACGAGCAGAATGGATTTCCCGTTCTGCTCGTTTTATATGTCAATTTCTAAAGATCACATTAGAATTTATGTGAAACCATTATGGAGAACTATTATCTATATGGAATCGCCTCGCACAGACACATCTGTAATCAACTTTATCCTTTCTCCTAATCATAAAAGACATCAAACGTCTCCCAAAGTCCTTCTAATTCTTTTAATCTCTTTTCTACTTTTTTATGTTCAGCCCTCGTCAAAGCTGTGATCAACGCACTGGCAATACTCATAGGGGCAGAAAAGGAATCAATAAACGAGTTAATTTCCGTTGTCGCAACTAATTTATAGTCTGCGTAAGGGACAAGTGGACTGAGTAGATGATCTGTTATCACGACAGTTTTTGCATCTCTTTGTTTTACGTACTTTAATACTTCTACTGTTCTTCTAGTATAACGAGAAAAGCCAAGACCTATAACAAGATCATCTTTAGAAATATCTAAAAGATGTTCGGACACACCATCTGCTTGATGGATCATTTCAGTATTTTGAAGTACTAAATCTAAATAAAATTCCAAAAATCCACCAATACTTGTTGCACTGCGATAAGCGACAATATAAATTCGCTTTGCTTCAATCATTTCATTTACCACTTTTTCAAATATGGCAGGATCAACTTGATTTAACGTTTGTTTTAAGTTTTGAATATCATCTTGTAACACTTCCGTTACAACATTTTCAGTGTAATTATCATCATCTGTCGTTCTAGCTAAAACTTCAGCAGATGTCATTTTTCTTTGCAATGCCTCCTGCAGATGACGTTGCAAATCAGGATAACCTTTGTAGTTGAGGAAAAAGGCAAATCGTATAACGGTAGCTTCTCCTACTTTTACATATTTAGCTAATTTAGAAGCCGTTAAGAAAGGTGCTGTTTCATGATGCTCAATAAGATAATTCGCAATCTTTTTGTGAGATTTACTCATTTTCTCTCTACCTTGAATCATTCGTTGATAAACATCACTTTCAAGCAAGCTGCATCCTCCTTTAGGACACGCCAGCTCCTCCTTTTAATCGATGACACGCTTTCTCATAAGCATTCAGGGTAAATGACAACTCTTTTTCCCCATGTGCCGCTGAAATACTATAGCGATTCAGTGGTTTCGTATAGATTCCCTGTTGCATCAATTCAAAGTCTAACTTCTTTCTGTTACTTGTATTCGTGTTTTGGAGGTCGCGGTAGTGTCGTAGATTTGTTTCTTGGTTCCATATTACATTAAAAATAGAACCAACGCCAAATGTCTGAAGAGGCAATCCCGCATTTCGACCTATTTCTTCAATGCCGTCCCTTAATTTATTAGTATAATGAATAATTCCATCATAATTCGACTCTAAATCTTTTATTGTTGCTAAACCAGCCGCTAAAATCGTAGGGTGTCCATTATACGTTCCGCTATGAAAGAGCACGTCGCGTGCTGTTCCTTTCCCTTGAGAACCAGCTTCAAATACATCGTTTCCTCTGTTAGGAGAACTCACTTCCAATATTTCACTTTTTCCTCCCACTAATCCTATTGGAAATCCTCCACCAATCACTTTTCCTAATGTTGTGATATCAGGTTTGATGCCATATATACTTTGAGCTCCACCTAATGCAGAACGAAAACCCGTTTTCACTTCATCATATATTAACAAAACATGATAATGTTCTGTTAGTTCTCTTAACCGTTGCATGAACTCAACATCAGCTTTGATGAATCCACCTTGGACAGGTTCTATTACTACTGCAGCCAACTCATGATGATGTTTTTTCAATAAATTCTCTATTCCCTCTATGTGATTAAATGGGAATATATAAGGTTCAAGACCATCTATCTCTACTCCCGCTGATTCCGGTACAGCGTTTGGTGCGGCTTCATCCCCAGATTCATTTAGAGGTGGGTTGATACTATATAGCATTTCTTTATAGCCACCGTGATAGTGTCCTTCGAATTTTGCCACTCTTTTCTTCCCTGTAAAAACTTGCGCTAAACGAATCGCTAATTGCGTAGCTTCCGTGCCTGAATTCGTATATCTTATTTTCTCCATCGAAGGAAAATAGTGTTGTATTTTTTTGGCGAATTGAATTTCTAGATGATGAGGTGTTCCGAACAATGCTGTTCCATCGTTCATAAACTGCTCTTTGATCGCTTCAAGGACAGGGGTACTCCCGTGACCTAGAGCAAGTGATCCATAACCCATTAAATAATCTACGTACCAATTCCCATCAAGATCTTTTAGCCAAGCCCCATCTCCTTTATCCATTACAATTGGATAAGGGGCAAAGTATTTAATATTTGCTGTTACTCCTCCAGGCAGATATTTTTCCGCCTCTTTCATGTGTTTAGCTGATTTTTTTGTACCTAATCCAAACTGAATCATAGGATGGTCAATTTTTTCTATGGCCATTTTAAACAAGTCTCCACCTTTCATTCTCCGTTTCATTTTTATGAAATATTTATTTCATTTTATGCTATTTATGCTCGTCTGTGAAGGGATTAATTCATATTTTTTCAAATAATTTTGAATTAATTATTAAAATGGGCTAAGCACGAGAAAAATGAAGTATTTATTTCATTCTTTCAGCATTTCAGATCATTTCCTCCGTTTTTGACCGATTTTGAAGCTTATGTTTAAATGAATATAGAATACACTATGAGGAGGATGATTTCCTATGGCTCAACCAAAGTACATCATGAATATTGAAAAGGTCCCTCACCTTTCTGACGAGGAAAAAGCAAAGTTAAAACAAATTACAGAAAAATTTGTCTTTCGCGTAAATGAATATTATTTAGGATTAATTGATTGGGGCGATCCTAAAGATCCAATTAGAAAATTAGTTATTCCGAATGAAGGAGAATTAGAGGAGTATGGTCGCTGGGATGCTTCTGATGAAGATACAAACTATGTTGTTCCAGGTTGCCAACATAAATATGACCAAACAGCTTTATTAATAGTTTCTGAAGTATGTGGTGCCTATTGCCGTTACTGCTTTAGAAAGCGTTTGTTTAGAAATGATATTAAAGAAGCAATGTCCGATGTTCAACCAGGAATTGAATATATAAAAGAACATCCTGAAATAACAAACGTTTTGTTAACTGGTGGAGATTCTCTAATACTAGCGACGAAAAAATTACGTGGGATTATCGAACAACTTAGAGAAATCCCTCATGTAAAAATTATTCGATTAGGTTCAAAAATGCCTGTTTTTAATCCGATGCGTATTTATGAGGATGAAGAGCTGCTTAAGTTAATAAAAGAGTACTCAACGCCTGAGCAACGAATCTACGTGATGGCTCATATTAATCATCCTGTTGAAATTACCCCTGAAGCGAAAAAAGGCTTCGATGCTTTGCATAATGCTGGAGCGATAGTCGTTAATCAAACTCCTGTTTTAAAAGGAATCAATGACGACCCTAAAGTTCTCGCAGAGCTGTTAGATCAACTGTCATGGGCAGGTGTAACGCCTTACTACTTCTTTATCAATCGACCAGTAGCTGGAAATAATGACTTTGTTCTTTCGTTAAAAGATGCCTATCAAATAGTAGAAGAAGCAAAAGCATTAACTTCTGGATTAGGAAAGCGCGTCCGCTTATCTATGAGTCATACTTCTGGTAAAATTGAGATCTTAGCTATCGAAGACGGTAAAGCTTATTTGAAATACCACCAGTCTCGTGACAATAACTACGGTAAATTTATGGTTCTTGACTGCCCTGAAGATGCATCCTGGTTTGATGATCTTCCTGGAAATGAACAACATTGGGATGCTCCTAAGAAGAAATGGGATGACTTTAAAGGCGCTAACGAAAAAATTGCAGCTAAAGAACAACCGATCACATAATTTTTATCGTTTAATATTATTCATTTGTAATAATATGTCATACAAGTATAAAAGGAATAGAATATTTATATTTGTAACTTAGTAAGAGCCGCTCCTTATTAGGGCGGCTTCTTTACTAATATTAAAAGATATATAGAAATTCCCCCTTCTCCCCTATTTTTTAGTACAATATATGTAGAAATGAACAGAAGAGGGATATGTTATGAAACTGTTTTTATTAATAATTTTAGCTCTTCTTCCACTGGTAGGCTGTTCGGAAGATTTTCTTTTTCAAAATAAATCTCCTTCTAACACCGTTTTACCTATTACAACTGATATTTATCAAACTCCTTTGGCCATGTCTTATCATGCTAATGATCGCACAGACAAAGGGGTTTATTTATCATTTATTGTGGAACATACCGATGAGTCTCCTATTGCCTCTGATGACTATCAGTTTCAGTGGCCGAAATATGTAGCGGATGATAGAGACATCGTATATGAAGTCAAAGATGTTGAATATACACACAGTGAGATTGATAACAAAACATTAGAAAACCATCAACTTGGCATCAAACTAAAAATCACACCTCCTCCACCTAAAGGAAGTGTTGACCAACTAATCCAAATTCCATTGTATATTGTTCCAAGGTTATTTGAACAAGGATATCCTTTTCCTATCGACGAGGAAGTCATTGATCAAATAGAAGTTGGTGATTTAATCCTTGAAGATGTTCAAGTAAAAGAGAACACGGTATCCTTTAATCTTCTCGATCAGCACCCTGATGGAAACCACCGCCATTTAGCTTACTTATTTTCACGACTCCAGGAAGGACAAAATATTTATCCGATGTTTTCAAGAATGGAAAAAATCGATAATCATCTTCATGTTCAATTAGAATTTGCTCAAGATATCACTCTGCCAGGTCGATTCTCTATCGATCGAACAACGGTAGATTTGCCAGAATGGCGTTTTTCTTTCGTCCTACCCCTGAACGAAGACAATCTTGAATAACACTCATATAACAACCGTTCGTGTTATAAAAGAAGCACCAATTTCGGTGCTTCTTTTTTATTAATTATGCTTAGACCATTTAACACCTTTAATTATTAATCAAAATCATCATCATGTTCCTCTGGAACGTATCCCGTATCAGGCATTACTCCAGGATACCCGTTCGGTTGCGAATGATAAGCGTCCTGATAAGACATGGCATATTGAGGTTGTGGAGAGATATGATTCCCCATCATTGGTTGTGCTTCTTGCCCTTGACCAGCTCCAGGAGAGCCATAAGGGTGGCCTTCTTGAAAGCCGGAGTATTGATGTTCCGCCAGACTAAAGTCTGTCTGAGGTGATCCTTGTTGTTGAGGAAAACCCATCTGGCCAAGTTGAGATGGATTCATTGTCATATGATTTGGCTGAGAATGTTGCTGCGAATAACTCCCTCCCATATTAGCATAACCTTGCGTTGCTTGATGGTGATATGCAGGATGGCTCATCGCCCCATATTGTGGTTGCTGCTGGTACATCATATGAGCTTGACTAGGTGGGTGGCTAGCCCCCATTACTTGACTTGGTTGGTGCATCATAGCATTAGGTGTTTGCATGTATCCAGGGTATTGTTTGGCTTTCTTGTGACAATTACAGTTCATATGTTGAACCCCTTTCCTCTTCTATTCTTGCTGACTACGTCACTATCCATTAGTTATACATTTGTTAGCGACGATTCTCTTCATCTTATGAAGCCCGGTTAAAAATGTGACATTCCCCTAAGTCATTCGCCGTCACATGTTTCAAAAATTAGAAAACAACATCTACAGTTATTCAATCATCAAATATGATATGATTACGTTACATTTTATTTGGAGGAATTTATCATGAACATTGTTGTGACAACCTTGAACGCTAAGTACATCCATACTTGTTTAGCCTTGAGACTTTTAAAAGCTTATGCCCAGCCTGAATTCAATATCGATATGTGTGAATTCACGATTAAAGATCCTGAAATGAACGTTGTTTCTGATCTTTATATGAGAAAACCAGATGTCATAGGTTTTAGCTGCTATATATGGAATATTGATAAAACGCTTCAAATCGTAAAAATGCTTAAAAAAGTCCTACCAAAAACGACACTTCTTCTTGGAGGACCTGAAGTTTCCTTTGACTCTCGTTATTGGATGGAAAAACACCCTGAGATTGATTTGATTGTTCGTGGTGAAGGAGAAGAAACTTTCAAACAAGTGCTAAAAAGTATAGAAAATGAACAGTCATTTAACGATATTGGCAGCCTTGCCTTTCGTAAAAATGATCAAATTATACTTACTCCGGAAAAGGCAAACTTAAATATTCATTCTATATCAAGTCCTTACCGATTTGAGGAAGATCGCGAAGAATTAAACAAGCGAATTGTCTATTTTGAAACAAGCCGTGGGTGTCCTTTTCAATGCCAATTCTGTTTGTCTTCCATTGAAGTTGGAGTTCGTTATTTTGATATTGAAAAAGTTAAAAAAGATATTCTCTATCTTATCGACCACGGTGCAAAAATGATTAAGTTTATCGATCGTACCTTTAATATTAAGAGGGACTACGCTCTAGAAATGTTCCAGTTTTTAATTGATAATCACCAAGGGTGTCAATTTCAATTTGAGATCACCGCTGATATTATGCGACCTGAGGTGTTGGAATTTCTTAATGAACATGCCCCAAAAGGGGTGTTTAGATTTGAGATTGGAGTTCAGTCAACGAATGATGATACAAATTTACTTGTGAAACGAAAACAAAATTTTTCGAAGTTATCACGAACTGTCCGTTTAATTAAAGAAGGTGGTAAAATAGACCAACATCTTGATTTGATTGCTGGACTCCCTGAAGAAAATTACGAATCTTTTAAGAGAACGTTTAACGATGTTATTGCACTCGACCCTGAAGAGCTTCAACTAGGCTTTTTGAAGATGTTACGAGGTACTGGAATGAGAGCGATGGCCAATGATTATCGATATGAATACATGGATCACGCCCCATACGAAATTCTTTCTAACAGTGTATTGAGCTTTGACGATGTGGTTCGAATAAAAAGAGTAGAAGACATTCTAGAAAAATATTGGAATGATCACCGATTAGATCATACCGTTCATTATCTAATTCAACATGCATTTACAACACCATTTGATTTTTTTCAGAAGTTTGGAGACTATTGGGATTTCCATGGTTGGGGGAAAATTGGTCACCAGTTTGAAGATTTATTTACTCGACTATCTCAATTCCTTGAATCAGAAAACATCATAGAGCCAGAGATCGTTCAAGCACTAATGAAACTTGATTATCTCATTCATTTTAATCAAAAACCGAGAAAAGTTTGGTGGACAAATCGTCTAAATAAAGATGAGATCAATGATGTGCGAGCATTTGCCAAACAAAGTCTTCCATCAATCAATGACTATTTATCTGATGTACGTGCAATGTCCAAACATGTTATGGTCGAATCCGCACCTTTTGATGCTGAGTTATATTTATCTAAAGGTATTATTAAAAAACAAGATGGACTGATATTCGTTGTTTATGATCCTCAAAACGGATCTCCACAGGTGCAATATGTAGCGAAAGAACTTCAAAACTAATTTTATCGTAAGTTATTTCACCCTTCATTAAAAGTAAAAAAAGCCGATCAGCGTTTGATCGGTTTTTTTACAATTTCATACCCTTCCATTTTCATGATGTGGTTCATTGCTTGACGATAATGAGGAAAGGTATTTTGTTTGTACTTATTGTCAAGTTTCACAAATTCTTTGACAAGTTCCTTTGTAAAACCAGCAAAAAACACATCAGGCCCCATCAAATAAACGGATTCAACAACTTTATCTAATTGTTGAGCAACTGTTTCATTTTCCATTATCGTTACACCTGACATATCAAATACAATATAATCAGCATCACTGCGTAATACTTCTTGGAGTAGTTTACTTGTTAAATGGTCAATTCTTTTTTCATTAAACGATCCTATCAAAGGAACAAATAACGTGTTTGATAGCATACTCGGTAAAACAGGTGTGGAAAGTTCATTGATCAATTTTTGATCGAAATTTCTTAGTTCTTCTTGTTTCGTAATATCTTGCCAAAATAAAATATAACCCTTTACACTATTTTCGTCATCTGTCACCTGATTTACGACAATATTTGCAACATATTCATCAAAAATTTTAATTGTTGCTTGATGGGGAAAAATATTTTTCTTCTTCATCACATGGTGATAAGAGGAATCAAAAGAATGAAGATCAGATAGTTTTTTGCCAATCAGTTCTGACGCATCATTAATATCAAAAAATCCAAAAAATTCCTGTATAATTTTTTCTGCTGCTTCATTCATCCAAACCAGTTTCATTTCACCGTCCGCCAAAAATACATTGTCGGTTAATGAATTCAAAACGCTGTAGGTTTCAGAATGAAAGAGGGTTTCTGATGACATAGTATTCAACCCTTCCCAAAGTCTGGACACGTTGTTTTTTCTTTTATCATGTAATCATATATATTCCTTTGATAACATTCTGTTTTATCATACAAAATTTTAATATTTTCTGTCACAAAACTCTTTCACTATTTTTAACATATCCTGTCTTTGCTCATCTGATTTTTGAATCACATCTCCAAGATGAATAACTCCATCTAGTTTAAATCCACAAAACTGGAAAATGCTTTTGTCAATCAAATCAACCATATGATGATACATTCCTGACTCGATAAACTCTTCTTCAGGCGCACCGGTCGTGAAAATCATTGATACTTTTTTATTTTTCATAAGAGGAATTGGTGATTCTCCATTTAATTCATAAGCGAACCCATATGAAAGGACACGATCAATGTATCCTTTCCCGATTGCAGGAAAACCGCCCCACCACACAGGAAAAATAAAGATTATTTGATCTGCCCAACGAATCATTTCCTGTTCCTCTTCACAATCACTCTCATAGTGATGATTTAGACTTTCTCGATATTCTTCCCATGTTAAATGCGATTTAAAAGGTCCAGCATACAAATGATTCACTTCTACTTGGTGTTTTTTTTCCGTTAATGAGGTGATTAACTCTTTTAAAATCGATCCATTAAAACTATCTTTTACCGGATGCATATAAATAATATAAACGTTCATTTTTTTCTCCTTTACTCAGGTACTCTATCTATATCTGCATCGTACCCTCTTATATAATCTTCGGACATTTCCCCTTCTGCAAAAAGAACAAACCTCTCTGTTTTTTCTTGCCCATCTATTTCAACCGTTACTTCCGCATACCATTCCCCTTCCATAGCTAGAGGAAGGTCTAATGCAAATTTTCCTTTATCCTTTTCTTCCATCGTTCCTGTCATAGGATGATTCATACGCTCCATATTCATGTAAAGAAATACTTGATCTGCTGAAATATTCTCTCCTTCTTTGTCTATTAAGGCTACTTCATATGTATGAAATACTCCAGTTTTATGAATTTCATTTTCATTCATAAATTTAATCTCTGTCTCTTCTAACGCGGAGGGAGATTGGCAAGCCACTATTAATACGATGAAGATACTAGAAATTGTCATAAAATCGACGATTTTTTTCAATCTTGATACACCCCTATTTCGTTATGATGAAACTAGCTTTATTATAATCAATCTATTAAGCTATGTCATTATTTACTAGAATCTAGTTGGGGGCGGATCATCTTGGGGAATAAAATAGGGATCGGATTAATAATTTTCATTTTAGCTGGAATGGGGTATACAGCTTATAATTTTATTTTTAATAGTGAGTCAGGAGATATATCAACGGTTACTCGCATTCACGCGGAAGAACCTTTATTATTAGCTGACTATATTGGAGAAAAGAAAACAATTTTACAATTTGTTGCTGTACCTTGCGAATGTTGCAGTTACTCGATGCCTTTCATCCAAGAATTTATTAAAAAACAAGATGAAATCGAAGTGATTACCGTTGTTTTTTATGGACGAGAAAAAGAAATACTTGATAAGTTTCAGAATGAATATGAAGCAACCCATGATTGGGGTGTGGATTTAGATCGAAATTTAGCAAACTACTATGATGTCTCTGTTTCGCCAACTTATGTATTTTTTGATGAGGAAGGAAATGAAATGGGAACGCATCCATATATTATTGCAACTGGTGAAGAACTAGGTACACGTTATGAAGAAGCTTATGAAACATACCACGAAGAAGAGGATTCCTAAATGGATATTTGGTTTGCTTTTGTTGCAGGATTTCTTTCTTTCGCTTCTGCTTGTATCCTTCCATTAATACCGAGTTATATCGCCGTCATTACTGGGGTTACATTGACAGAGCTAGATGAAGCTCCTGCTCAGCGTTTTAAAATTTTACCAAGGTCTATCGCCTTTGTCATTGGCCTTGTTTTCCCTTTAATCATAATCGGGATGGGTGCAACCACTGTCGGTTCTTTCTTTACGCCTGCAGTTTCCACCTTTTTATCACAA
Source organism: Salipaludibacillus daqingensis (assembly GCF_029891575.1). GTDB lineage: Bacteria > Bacillota > Bacilli > Bacillales > Salisediminibacteriaceae > Salipaludibacillus > Salipaludibacillus daqingensis. The sequence continues at coordinate 527,714 of NZ_JARZHF010000002.1, forward strand.
TTTTTCGGTTTTATTGTAATCATTTTTGGACTGTACCTTCTCGGTTTATTAAATATTCAGATGTTTCAACGAGAGATTCGATTCCACCGTTTTTTCAAAAGAAAAGGTGGGCTCTTTAGTGTGGTCGTAATGGGCATGGCTTTCGGATTTGGCTGGACACCTTGTATTGGACCTATGTTAAGTTCTATCCTTATACTTGCCGCTGATTCAACCACCTTTTGGCAAGGTGGTGGATTATTATTTGTATATGGAATGGGGCTTGGGCTACCATTTATTTTGATCGGTCTAGCTGGAAGCGCAAGTTTGAATTTTTTAAAGTTTTTACAAAAACATATGAAAATCATTTCTATCGCCAGCGGTATTTTTCTCATAGTTCTCGGCCTATTACTTGTGACAGGCAATATGGCTTATATTACTCCAAGTATATAAATGAGAAAAAATATTAATACATCTTTTCTATTTTATGAACATACATGCAAACTTAATAAGGATCCTTTTATTTGAAACATTGATAGTGACTAGCATATTCACATAATATCCTTAAAATAAGTGAAAAGGATCACAACATAAAGTAATCAACTGTTTTATGATGAGTTTATATCATGTATATCATCATTTAAAGGAGAGATCTTTCATGCGAGTTAAACATTGGTTGCTCATTTTAATCACTAGTGCTGCGTTTATCGTTATTTCGGGGTGCAGTGAGGAGCTTGAGACTGCTTCTTTTCCAGACTTTGTTGTGGATGCCGTTCACCCTGGCGCCATGGCGGCATATGAATATGCAACAACACATGGAGAGCATTTAGAATATATTCCATGTTATTGTAATTGCTTGTTAGAACCTTTTTACCATAAGAATACTAAAGATTGTTTTATCAACAGTCAGCAATCAATAAAAGATGATATCGTTTATGATCCTCACGGTGCCGGCTGAGGAATATGCATTGAGATTGCACTGGATGTGCAACAAATGGAAATTGACGGATATACTTTATTAGAAATTCGAGATTATATTGATAAACAGTACTCAAAATACGCTGATCCTACCGATACACCTTTTCCTCCTGCTGATCTATAACGAGCAAAAGAAGAAGATCATGTGACCTTCTTCTTTTGTTGAATTGGTTTATTCATTGGTTTACCAAAGTAATAACCTTGCGCTAGATCAACAAGTGGTCTCACAGCGTTAAATTCCTCTTCCGTCTCAATACCTTCCGCTAAAAGTGACGTCCCCATCTCTTTTGTAATATGACGAAGCTGCTTTATTTTCTCCATCTTTGCTGAACTTTCATGACAATTTCGAATTAAGTCACGATCTATTTTTGCATAATCTGGTCTTAATTCTTTTAGCATCTCAATCGTTGAAAATCCTGATCCAATATCATCTAATGCCACTTTCATGCCTGCCTGTTTATAAGAGCTGAAAATATTTTTCAGATGATCTAAACTATGAATTTTCTCCGTCTCAACGACTTCAAATATTAAATCACTAGGATTTACATCATATTCTTTTACAACTTCAAAAGTTGTTTGCAAACAATGCGCAGGATCGTAAATTGAGGAAGGTAAAAAATTAATAAATTGTTTTAGGCCTTTTGACAAATGTTGTTTTCCTGTCTTAATAGCATTCATCCTCGCCTTACTATCCAATGTTGATTGTAAGTTCGTATGCTGTGAAAATAAAAATAAATTTCCTGGGGAAAAAGAATACTTATCACTACTTGGTCGTAGGAGAAACTCATATCCAAAAACATCGTTATCCTGTGTTGTGATAATCGGTTGCATATATGACTGAAATAATTGTTCTTGAATGATTTTAACAAAGTTTGGATTTTCGATAATAAGTGACAATTGACTAAGTGTATATTCTTGAGTTGGTTCAAACCCTGAATGACTTGTCTCTTGTAAAACTCCCATAAACCGGTCAAGTTGCTCATCAGATAACATGGATTGAATAATGGATGTACATCGCTGTAATTGCTTCCATGTAAAGTAGTAGATGTGCAATTTTTGATAGGTAAATTGACTATCAACTCCGATTTCTTTCATACGATCCATTAGCTGAAGCACATTCGAATCATCAATATTTGAAATTACCATTTCCCCTTCGTTTACTAGAGGAATTCTAGATTGACAAATGTGACATGATTTCATACATTCACCTGCTTTTAATTAATTAACTATCTTTACCCTAAACATAATTAAAGAAAACTAAAAATAGGATATATTACACTTATTTATAAATATATTATAACAAATTTATAAATAAAAAGAACTATACATCACATATTAATTAATATATTCTCTAATTATCTTAAAACAAAAGCAGACTTTTGATTCATTCAATCACGTCTCCAACGATAAGGTAATTTCTTAATTTGATTATCTTCGTTTATTTCAGTAATATTATTTAACATATCACCAACAATTCTCTCTTGTAAATCCTCTCGGCCTACCTCCCCAAATGTTCTTCCTAATGGGAATTTAATATGGAGTGCTCTCGGTGCATATACCTTTTCAGTTAATTCTGGGAAATGTGTGATAGAAATTGTTGCAATTCCTATTTTTTCTACTTCTTTTTGAATCAATCCGACCGATTGATGGCAAATATATCAGCCAGGAGATAAAAGAACAACATCAACTTTCTCTTCTTTTAATTTCTCTAAAATTTTGGGGATACTCTCATTTAATAATTTGTCTACTCTAGGAATATAACCCATCATGCCATAAAAGGTTGGCGCTAATTCTCCAATAATCTTTTTATCCGATAACTGCTGTAGCGATGAAATCGGAAACACACAGTTAACATCTTTGTCAGCCGATGTCGTATCATAATGTGTATGAGTAATCATTAAATCTGATGTCTTCGTATCCGAAGGGATAAACCTCACTCCCCAATCCCCTCCATCTACATCAAAAGGCTTATCATTCAATAAATGTACACCTGCAGTTGTTATAAACGCAACTTTCCATTCTTTCATCGGTTTTTTTATTAAAGCTAATTTGTTTACTTTTTCAGATCCATGTTTTTTTATCATTCTTGCAGCAATTTTTTTAAAATACCATACTTTTATTTTTCCTAGCATACAAATCCTCCTCAGCTTCTTACCCTTATTCTATTCCACATTATTAAATAAATCTAACCTATTGTTTGAAGTGAAAGAAATACATCTTACAAAAAACAAATGTACATACAAATTCTTTTCATTCGTGATAAATTTTGATATGATAGTTGTACGAATAATTTTGAATATTCACGCTTATTGGAGGGGATAATCGAATGATACTTATGAAAGACGAAATTCAAGCAAATCTAGAGGATTCTGAAGGTTGGGAACTTGTTGACGAAACATGGATTAAAAAACAATTTATATTACGTACATTTCCAAAAGCAATTCAGTTTGTTACTGACATAGCTGACCTTGCAGAATTGCGACAACATCATCCCAACATTACCATTGATCATAAACAAGTGACTATTCAATTAAGTACGTTAGACGAAGGTGGATTGACGCAAAAAGATTTTGAATCTGCTCACGCCTATGATAGAACATTTCAAAAATACGATTAGAATTTAAATAATCGCGGTGCACTTGCATCGCGATCTTTTTGTGCTCACCATAAATTATGGTAAGATTACATTATTAGTCTAAGTAACGGAGGAATGATTGATGCAATGGCTTTTTCTATTCACTGGAATTATTATGGGAGCGATTTCTATTTACCACTTATTCACTGATAAACATCGTAAATCATCAAATGATTATACCATTTATAAATTGGATGATCCGAAGAAAATACAAACGGGTTCTCGCCCTTATAAGCTTTCTATTATCGCGGCTTACCTTGTATTATTCTTAACCATCTTTTTATATATCGAAGTTTTCAATAACATCTTTAATGCAACGATACTATTTTTTGTAGTGCTCATTTTAGGAGCCTATGTCCTCATTACCATCGATCGGATTTTTGAAATCCATGGGGAAGCAATTATATTTGCTGGTTATCATGCCAGATGGGGAAAAATACGCTCCATTGCTTGGGGAAAAAAGAGAAAAGATCGAACACAACTTATTATGATATTAGCCAAAAATCAAAAAATCAAAACGACTATCGCAAATGAAAGAGTCGAAGAATTAGAAGAAATATTATCTAATTATGTACATTTCGAAAAATAAAAGTCCTTTCCAGTCAAGGCTAGCCTTAGCTGGAAAGGACTTTATTTATCTACCAGTTTCTTTAAACTGTTTAATCCGATCGCCGATTTGATCGCGGACAGATTGAAATACTGTCCACTTTTCTTCCTCTGTTCCTTCTGCTTTAGCAGGGTCGTCAAATCCCCAATGGACTCTCTCTTTATTTTTAGGTGTAGCTGGACAGACATCATTCGCATGGCCACAGAGGGTCACGACTAGATCTGCTTGTTCCAACAAGGTAGGATCAATTGTATCTGACGTTTGATCTGTAATATCTATTTCTACTTCATTCATTGCTTTCACTGCTAATGGGTTTACTCCATGCGCTTCAATTCCTGCAGAATACACATCCCACGCTTCACTTAAATAGTGCTTTCCCCATGCCTCAGCCATTTGACTTCGACACGAATTGCCCGTACATAAAAAATAAATCATTGGTTTTGTCAATTTTGTAACCTCCATATAATGATATAGTTATATAATAACATGATCATTTAGATGTAAAAAGATAATTTTATGTTAAAAAAGTTAAGGTTTTGTAAAGGAATGTATTTCTATAATTATTTCACTCGGGAAATCTTTTTCGTTACTCGACAACTATATTACTAATTCATGTATAATATAAAGAGTTACTAAAAAATAGCTTTTATAGTATTTACTCATTCGATTTTTTGAGAAAGAGAGGAATAAAATGGGAAGAAAATGGAGTAATATTAAAGAAAAAAAAGCAGCTAGAGATGCTAGCACAGCTCGCGTCTATGCAAAATTTGGTCGAAAGGTTTATATGGTTGCCAAGCAAGGGGAACCAGATCCTGAATCTAATCAAGCGCTAAAATTTGTTCTTGAGCAAGCAAAGACTTACAATGTTCCCAAACACATTATAGACCGCGCCATTGAAAAAGCAAAAGGTGGTTCTGAAGAAAGCTACGATGAACTGAGATATGAAGGATTTGGTCCCAATGGATGCATGGTTATTGTTGACGCATTAACCAATAATGTGAATAGAACCGCTGCTGAAGTAAGAACAGCATTTAACAAAAATGGAGGAAACTTAGGCGTAAGTGGATCCGTATCTTACATGTTCGATGCTACAGCTGTCATTGGAGTGGAAGGGAAAGATTCTGAGGAGATTCTAGAAATCTTAATGGAAGCAGACGTCGACCCACGGGACATCTATGATGAGGAACAGTCTGTTATTATCTACGCAGAACCGGACCAATTTCATGTTGTACAACAAGCTCTTGAAGCAGAAAATATATCAGAGTTCACAGTTGCTGAACTTACAATGCTCCCTCAAAATGACGTGACTCTTCCAGAGGGTGATAAACTTCAATTTGAAAAATTAGTTGATGCTTTAGAAGACATAGAAGATGTGCAACACGTTTATCATAATGTAGACGATGGAGAGTAAGACGCACAAAGCAGCCCATCTAAAAAAATGGTCTGCTTTTTTTATTTTACCCAATGATGCGAATCTCTGTAAGTAAAGTTCCCCTTATATTCCCCTCAAGTTTTCAATAATGATCTTTAAAGCCCTCGTTTGTGTGTCCATTCCCATGCTTGGGACTTCTGGTGAGGCTGATATCATCTCAGGAGTAGCTGGAACATGAATAAATCCTGCTTTTATATCTAGTGACTCTTCTTGAATCTTATGTAATACAGTGTATAGTGTGGTGTTACAAATGTACGTCCCTGCTGTATTAGAGATCATTGAAGGGATTTTACTTTCTTGAAGTTTCTCTAACAACAACCGAATGGGGAGCGTGCTGAATAAGCCCTCTGGACCATTGTTCACAATTGGACGATCTACTGGACGATCACCATTATTGTCTCCATTTCTTCCTTCTCCTACTGTATCTTCCACATTTATCCCTACCCTTTCTAAATTAATACTCGAACATCCGACAGCGACACCTAAACAAATAACAATGTCTGGTTGCCACTCATTTATTTTTTCCAATAAAGGGGGAGTACATTCTCGATAGACGACTGGTAATTGAATCGTATCAATATCAACACCTTCGATCTCAAAGTTCTTCGCTTTATTAATCAATTCCAACGTAGGATTTGTAGACAAGCCACCAAATGGCTCAAAGCCACTAACTAAAATTCGCAATTTCAAAACCCCTTCCAACTATATTACTATCTATTTTCAACTTAGATTTAATTAATTTCAAGTCATATCTTTTCTCCTCCTTTTTATTATTCTACCTGTACTTATTTGTTGAAAGGGGGTGAGAACATGAATGAAGCAGTAGATACTAGATTATCTTTAACATTTCTATTAGGCTACGATGACGACGGTGATGAAAAATTACAAACAAGACATTTTCGTAATGTCCAACCAAGTGCTAGTAATGAAGCATTATTGCAAACTGCTCAAGCACTAGCTTCTTTACAACAGTACGACCTAGAAAAAATCGAACGGAACAATACGTATGAATTGTTCGAATAACATTTCCCTTAATGTGAATTGGGAACACACATTTTTTAAGAATCTATTGTGATTAAATCGTAACCTCATGTTAAATAAAGGAGGTGAAAACATGTCAAAAAGATTAGAGTTATTATTTCTTAACGAAGCAGGCGGAAATGTAACAATTGGAATCGATGATCCTATCGAACCTGTTGTTGGTGCTGATGTATCAGCAGCTATGGATACCATTATTCAAAACAGCACGTTCACTTCTACTAATGGTGATGTTATTGGGAAGCGCGGTGCTCGTCTTGTGGAACGTACTGTAGAAGACATTGACATTGAACAAGGATAAACAAAACCGGGGAGAGACTTTTCTCTCCGGTTTCTTTTCTACATTAATTCCTTGAATTATTATTGTAAGTCCAGTTGATGTCTAAACAGACTAGAATATCCTTGGAGAGCAATTGCATAACCATCTAAATAGTTAAGAGAGGAGGGCCTATTTGTGGAACAATTATGGTTATCTGCTATCAGTGAATATGGATTTCCAGTAGTTATCACCTTTTACTTGCTTTACAGAATCGAAAAAAAATTGGACACGTTAAATCAGTCGGTCTTAAAACTGCAAACAATTTGTCCACTTAACCAAAGTAAGTACTCGATGCAACTTAGCTCTAAAATTGGTGCTGAAGCTGAAGAACGCCCAAAAGTGAAATTGGTTGATTAATTTTTTTAATCACCCTCAGACTCAACACGCTCTATTTTTTTGGGCTGGCTGGGTTTAAGGGTGATTTTCCCGAGGAGCAGTAACATTGTCTGCGGGAAGGAGATAACTGATTATTCAACATTATCATAAGAATAATAACAGAGCCTGCAATAAAACAACAAATTGTAATAAAATGTTCTAGATTACTTCCATTAAAGACTTGTTACGTATGATATTGTTAAATTAACTAATCGCATGATAAAGCTATTTTTTATATAAGTGAAAAAAGGGGAGACTCGAAAGACGAGGGGGGGAAAAGATCATTGATTGATACAAAAACAATCTATCAACCACAGTCATTTTATGATTTATTGTCTGATGAAATGAAGAGTTTGTTCTTATCATATGGAACCGAGGTTTTTGCTAGTAATGGAAGTATTTTATTTTATGAAGGGGACCCTTCCAATCATATTTATCTTATTGTTAAGGGCCAAATCCGATTAACGAAAACATCTGCTGATGGTAAAGTATTTTTCCTACAAAAAAAGAATCAAAACGACCTCCTAGGTGAACTAAGTTTATTTAACAACTTATCCTACCATTTCAATGCGGAAGTCACTCAAGATACAGAGATGTTAAGGTTTAATCGGACCGATCTTGAACAACTGATGATGAAATATGGAGAGTTATCTGTTGCTTATATGCAGTGGTTATCATCAGAAAATAACACAATGCTCGCTCAATTTCGTGACCTTGTTTTCTGTGGAAAACAAGGAGCTGTATTTTCCATTCTAATTCGACTATCGAATGAATATGGGAAAGAAGTATCTAGAGGAGTATTGATTAACCGCAAAATAACCAATCAAGAACTCGCTAACTATGTAGGGGCAACGAGAGAAAGTATCAATAGAATTCTGAAAAGACTCATGAAGCAAAACATCCTGTCCGTAAATACGAAATACATTACTATTCATAACATTGAGTTTCTAAAAACACATTTACGCTGCAGCCATTGTCCATTTGAAGAGTGCAAAATTTAAAATTGATTAAATATCTATCAAAAGAGGCCGAGACAAAACTACCTTATTAAATTAAAAAAAGGGTCCGAATATCGTAATTGATAATCGGAACCTTTTTTGTTGACCATAAAACGTTAGATGATGCTTACGGGCGGTGTACTATCTCAAGTTCACCCCACCAGTGCGAATCCTCATTCATTTTTCTTATTATTTCACAGTTTCTTGGATACCATTGACTTCCCTTGGCATTAGTCCCTTCACAAATAAATCGACACTATCATCAATGAATTTATCTAACGGCACGACAGCTACTTTTCTTCCTCCAAGTTGATAAGATAAAAAATACCCGAGATTCATCCATAAAAAATTCATCGCCTGGATTTCAGGATCAACAGCAACCATTTTATTCCTCTTTTGCATTTCCTTAAAATACTCAACTAAATACATTTTCAACTGTTTTGGATTCTCAGATAAGCTCTCTCCAATAAAGGGATGAGTATTTCTTTCTTGAAAAGATAATAACACCATTTTATAGTTTTGTTGGTTATATCGATGGTACGTTTTACTTACTCTTGTTAAGTCTTTTCGTAAATCATATTCCACTTTATCATACAAAATAGATTTCATATCAATTAAATATGAATACGTTTCTACAGCTTTTTCTAAAATATTTTTTTTCGTACCAAAATGCCTGAACAATGTCATCTCACTGAAGCCTGATTTTGAGGCAATTTCTTTCGTTGTCACTGCTTTAAATCCCTTTTTTTCCATCAAATCAATAGCGGTTTCTAATATTATTTCATCTGTGGTCATTGCATTCGTATCCATTTCAATCATAACTCTCACCACCAATCCACTTCATTTGTTCATATATTCACATATAACTCATATAATAAACTTGTTATATTCATTATACAGCTAAGTTATATGAAGAAACTGTGAAAGAGGTGACGTTTTCTTAGCAAAACTTTGACAAATGCGTGACATTATCGATAGTTTTAAATTTTTAAACTATTTAACTTTGTAGCAAAACGAATAAACCCGGTTATTGAATAGGTAATACATACAGTATGATCGTAAAAAAGTGCGCTGCACTAGCTGCTAGAACGAACAAATGCCATACAGCATGGTGGTAGTAAAACGTTCTCCAAATATAAAATATGGTCCCGACAGTGTATAACACCCCACCTAAAACCAGTAACACTAATCCCATTGTCTCAACTTTGGCTGCAATAGGTTGTAATGCAAACACAATCATCCATCCCATTACAATGTATATTAATGTGGAGACACCAACAAATTTTTTTACAAAGAAGGCTTTGAATACAATACCTCCAATTGCTAATGTCCACACTAATGATAACAAAACCCAACCTCTCGTACCTTCAACCACGATTAGCATTAATGGCGTATATGTTCCAGCAATAAACAAATAAATAGCAGAATGATCTAAAATCTCGAAAATATTTTTTACTTTTCCAATTGGAAAACTATGTAGCAATGTCGAACAAGTATACATAAAGAGTAACGTCACTCCGTAGATCGTGAAACTAATAACATGAATAGCCGCACCATGAATGCTAGAAAAAACAATAAGGAGAACGAGTGCGGCAATACTTAATATCACGCCAATGCCATGTGTTAATGCATTTACAATTTCTTCACGTTTCGTAAAAGTATGTGTAGTCCCCATTTTACTCCCCTTATAAAATTCCTATGTTTATAACTACTCTTAAATTAAATCGAACCATTTACGTTAATGACCGAATTATTGAACATATCTAATAGACGATACTTTCCAGTCAACATCATTAATGAAAATAATTTCTACTCCACCTTCAAGGTTTATTTTTTCATCCTCTTCTGTAGCTGAATAAAATTCGTATCTTGAAATAAATATTTCATCATCATGATCATAAGAAAAAGACTTTTGCCTTATATAAACTACCGAATCTAATTGTAAATAATGAAAACTTCGTTCTATTCCATCTTGCTCGGTAATTTTCAACGTATCATCTTCAGCATCTACTTCAATATCAGTAGAGATAACTTCTTCCACTTTTTCATGCTGCTCCTCGTGCATTGATTGAAAAAATTGTCTGGCTAAGATATCCAAATCATGCCTAAGAGATAATTCAAAATGATGCATTTCTTCAAGTTCGATTGCTTGTTGTTTATAAGTTAAAATATCATCTTTTAAGTCTTTATTTTCGTTTTCTAAGCTAACGATTCTTTCTTGTAACTGATCCTTTTCAGCAAGTTCTTTTTCAAGTTGCTCTACTAATTTTTCATTTGTCGAAATCAATGTCTCCACATCGTCTGTATCTTCTAAATTATTTACTTGTTCCACTGAGCTTTCATCAGAACAAGAAATCAAAAGAAAACAGGCAATCATCGTTGAGAAAAGAGTTTTATTCATTTTGCTTTCCCCTTTTTATTCGGTCTTTTTCTATAACATCATTTATAAAACAAGGTTCCCTTATCATATAACTTCTATAGTTTATCACTTACTCCCATCAAATGAAAAGAGATTTTAAAACCAGAAAACCAACTTCATTCGACATGAAGTTGGCATTCTGGCGCAGAACTCTTATTTCCCTGTAATTCATACTACCAAAAAAAAGCTGCTCCTAAAGCAAATCCTCCAATCGCTGCTAATGCGATTGGGAATACAGGACGATAGTAACCGTAGTGGCCATAGTAACCTCTATATCCATAACCAAATCCTCCGAACCCACTGCTCTCTTGCTCTAAATAAACATATTGTTGATCTACATCAACAATCCTTCCTCGATACTCTTTACCTGAGACATCTGTTATCCTTACTCGTTTTCCTCTATAGCGACAACACATATCATAATAATGCTGAACTTGATGCAAAACCTCACCTCCTAAACATATTCATAAGTATTATATTTAGAAGTTCCTTTTTTGGTTGGACAACTGCCCTAACAATATTAGAAAAACTTGGTCTTAGTTTTTTATACTTTAGTCCTTTAACGGAGTTAAACTTAACGTAAAAAAAAGAGGAGGATTTGATCCCCCTCTTGTACACTTAGTTTCACTTATCTTTTTTATTATCTCTTTGATTTCTTTCAACTATCTTTTCTAAAAGACTTAGAAGATCATCTCTGGACATTTCAGAAGACTTGTGACGATCTTTTCTTGAAGGAAGGTTTTCCGCACTTCCTCCATCAAACACTTGATCTGAAATTTCCTCTTCGTTTTCATATGTTTCATGTTCAGTCACTGTTTCATCGTAGTGTGCATCTAATTCATTGGCAGGTTCTTCTTCAACTGCCTTGTAAAATTCAGAGAAATCAGTGTGTGAACTATTCGATGATTCTTGGCTTAATTTCGGATAATGCATCCGACCTTCACCTTGCTCTTTTGAATACTTTTCATCCAACAAATAAGCAGGAACCATTTCCCCATCAGGCATCATATACTTTCGGTTAAGATGTCTTGTATCTCGATCGAAGAAACTATAAACGACTGGGATTAATATAAGTGTTAAGAATGTTGCACTTATCATCCCGCTAATAACAGTGATTGCTAACGGTTGTTGAATCTCTGTTCCTTCACCAAAACCTAACGCTAATGGAACTAGTGCTAAAATCGTTGTCGATGCTGTCATTAATATAGGTCGTGCACGGTCTTTAACACCTTCGACAATAGCATCATAGCTCTTATATCCTAATTCCTTACGTTGGTTAATATAATCCACTAAAACAATCGAATTATTAACAACGATACCTACGAGCACGATGATTCCTATAAATCCTGTTACACTGATAGGCGTTTGTGTCAGCGTCAATCCTATTGCTACACCAATGACTACAAGTGGAACAGTAAACATAATCACGAATGGATATCGTAATGACTCAAATTGAGCTGCCAAAACTAAGTAGACGAATACTACTGCTAATATTAATGCTAATGTTAGATCACTAATCGCATCCTCTAATAACTGTTGGTCTCCCGTAAATGAAATACTCGTCTCCGTCGGCAAGCCATAATCATCAATGGTATCTTGAACGATCGTATTAATCTCGCCAAGATTATACTCTGATCCAAAAGCAAGTGAAAATTGAACCGATTCTTCTTGGTTTATTCTATTAATTGTTTCAGGACCTTCGCCTTCCTCAATCTCTGCTAAATCACTTAATGGAACATATTCTCCTTCAGGATTTCTTAATAACAAGTTTTCGAGAGCTTCCACATTTTCAATATATTCATCATCGTAACGAACGTTGACTTCTAGCACATCGTTTTCATCAGTTACAATTTGTGTGGCAAACACACCTCGCGTATTGTTATCTACTACTTCAGCAATTTGCGCTGGGCTGAATCCTTCTTCTCTCGCAGCCTCATCATCTATTAAAATTTGTAATTCTGGTATGGTGTCTTCAAGCGTGTTTGAAACTTCATTGAATTCACTCATATCATCAAACTCTTCTAGTAGGTCTCCAGCGACTTCTTCTAATTGTTGTGGATTGGAGTCATTTAGGTCAAAACTAAACGTATTTGGATCACTACCAAATGAAGCATCCATCGATATCGAAATATCCGCATCAGAAGCTGCACGCTCAATATCTTGACGAATATCTTCAGAGAAGTCCATCGTGGACACATCTCGGTCACTAATCGGGATCATCGTTACATAAATCACCGCCTCATGACCATTTCCAGTGCCCCCCATCGGGCCTTGGTCACCACTGGATCCTGTTACACTTGTGTAATTTTGAATGAGTGATTCCCCATCTAAGATTTCTTCAATTTCTTGTACATCTTCATATGTGACGTCTAGCGGCGTACCAGGTTCATTTTCAATATCAATTTGGAAGAAACCTTCATCTGTTGCAGGTAAAAATTCTGTACCTACTGTTGTTACACCAAATCCACCAGTTATAAGTAACCCAACTGTGATGATAAAAACAATTGCTCGGTTTTTTAACGACCACCTTGTAGAGCGATCGAAAAACTTAACAAATTTAGATTTCTTACGTTTTTCTTCAATATTTTCTTTTGGAGCCTTTAACCATTTACTTGCAAGCATCGGCACGACCGTTAATGCAACAGCTAACGATGCTAATAAACTAAAGGATACGGTTAAGGCAAATTCTCTAAATAAATTTCCGACAATACCTGAGATAAACACAACAGGTAAAAACACCGAAATCGTTGTTAATGTTGAAGCAGTAATAGCTGTTGCCACTTCTTTTGTTCCATCTAATGCTGCTTTCTTAGGATCTTTCCCCATGGATAAATGTCGATAAATATTTTCGATAACGACGATAGAGTTATCAACCAGCATTCCAATACCTAATGCTAATCCACCTAAAGTCATAATATTTAACGAAAAGTTCGTGAAAAATAAGAGAACAAATGTCACGATAACTGAAAATGGTATTGCTATTCCTATAAGTAACGGTGTTTTCACACTTCTTAAAAATAGGAAGAGAACAATCATAGCAATAATACCACCTGCTACAAGAGCTAAAGCAACGTTAGCTATTGCCTCATCAATATATTCCCCCTGATTAAATAAAACCGCTGAGTCAATATCTTCATATTTGTCTTGTGACAATAATTCATCTATTTCATCAATAAACGCTCTCGAAACTTGGGCAGTATTCGCATCTGCTTGTTGTTGAACACTCAATAAAATAGAATCATCTTGATTTGTCTGAGTGATCGTATCTGTAGGTTCAGGTCCGACAGCAACAGTTGCTACGTCTGAAACTGTCACATCTTCTTCCGTTTCAACGTCGGTAGTTAGAACGATATCCTCGATATCTTCAACCCCACCCATTTCAAACAATACGCGAGTCGTAATTTCTGAACCACCACTTTCAACAATACCACCAGGAGCCGTAATATTATGTGATTGTAATGTTTGAACGACATCTGATTGATCAAGGTTATTTTCTTCTAATAGATCTTGATCAAGAGAAACCTCTATTTCATCTATTGCATCACCTAATAAATCGATCGTAGCAATGCCATCAATTTTTAATAATTCCGTTTCCATGTCTCTAACTAATGCATCTAATTCTACATCATCATCGATCGCTGATAACGATAGTTGTATGATTGGAAACTGAGATGGGTCAAACTTTAAAAATTGAGGTGTTCCAGCGCCACTTGGTAAAGGAGTTTGGTTCATCGCTGTAATAATATCATTTTCTACATCATCAATGGACGTCGTCCATGAAAACTCCAAAATGGTTAACGAAGACCCTTCCATTGAGATTGTACTTATATTATTTAGCCCCGCTGTTGTTGACAAGCTATTTTCCATCGGCCTTGATACTTTATCTACAACCTCTTCAGGACTCGCATCTTGGTAACTTGTTACAACTGCTGCGATAGGTGCTTCTATATCTGGTATTAATTTCAATGGAATATTCGTTAAAGAAATAGCTCCTAATAAAAGAAATAATGCCATGGTTACTAGTGTAAATACTGGTCGTTTGATCGAAAAGTTCGTAATGTTCATTCTGGATCCCCTTTCTCTGTTTCAATAATTGTCTCATGAAGTTTTCTAAAGGCATCCATGACTTCAATCAAATCTTTTTCACTCATTTTAGATAAATACTTATTAATTATTTCACTGCGATTCTCATCCATCATTGCTAGTATATCTTTACCTTTTGAACCTAAGCGTAAAATCGTACTTCGACGATTGGATTCATCAATTTCTCTATAGATGATGTCCAATTGTTCTAATTTCGCAACCATTTGGCTTATTGCACTAGCTGAAACGTTCATATGATATGCTAAATCTTTCACATGTTTTACGCCTTTTTTAGCAACTAAAATCAACATTAGTTGCTGATTCGAAGACAGACAATTTTCATATTCAGTACCAAATTCTCGATTTAATATTAAGCTAATATCAAATACTCTCTCTTCGATATCAGAAATAACTTCATGAATATCCATAAAACACCCCATAAATTATTAAGTATTTAAATAGTTAATTTTCTTAACTATATACACTCTTTTTTTTACTGTCAATGATTTAGCATTCAAATGGAATACAGTATAAATTATTAAGTAACTAAACTATTATTTTCGTTTACTATGAAGATCTACAGCCTTCATTGTCTACGATTTAATACTACAAAAACATACTAATCGATTCACAATGATAAATCCTATGGTGACATTATTATAAGCTTCAGTTTAATGTAAATATCAATAATCGAATAAAAAAATCATGCCTCTCATTTGAGTACATGATCTTTTTACTTATATTTGTATTTTAGTCATCGATCGTAAATGTTCCTTTCCTGCTTCTGTAATTTTTGTACCAACCCTTCCCCTATGGATACTTACATAACCTTTATTACTCAGTAGATGTAGCCGGTATCTAACTTGTTGTTCCGTTAATGACTGTTTTTTTTCAATGGTTTCATCAACAATTTTTTTTCTACTAATGCTAGTTTCTTTTAGCTGTAGTTCATCGACAATGGAGAGGACAAAGGACAACTCTTCTTCGTCGATGGATGGTTCTTTTGGCCAATGTTGAGAAGAATAATCACTTACGGGAACAGAAAAAAGTTCTTTCGGTTCTCCTTGGAAAAATGATTCACTTGGGATATCTTTTAATAGTACTTCATTATTTTCACAAACTGTAAGCATATAATCAATGGTATTTTTCAATTCTCGAATGTTACCATACCAATGATACTTCCTTAATTGTTGGAAAACTAGTGGATGGACTTTCACATCATTTAATTCAGATTGCTGTATAAAATATCGAATGAGTTCATCGATATCGTCTTTTCGATACCTCAGTTCAGGTAAATGAATAAATAAGACTTTTAGGCGATGAAATAAATCTTCACGAAATTCATTTTTATCGATTAAAGTAAGTAAATGTCGATTTGTGGCAGCAACAATTCTTACATCCACAGGAATAATTTCACTTCCTCCAATACGAAGAAGTTCTTTTTCTTGCAATACTCTTAAGAGCCTCGCTTGCACTTTCAAACTAATATCTCCAATTTCATCAAGGAAAATAGTTCCTCCATGTGACTGTTCAAAAAGTCCTTTTCTACCACCTTTTTTAGCGCCTGTAAAAGCTCCCTCTTCATATCCGAATAACTCACTTTCAACTAGGTCTTCGGGAAGAGCACTGAAGTTCACAGCAAGAAAGGGACCATTTCGTCTTTTCGACTCATTGTGAATAGAACTTGCAAACAATTCCTTGCCTGTTCCACTTTCTCCTTCAATTAATACAGTAAGGTCTGATTTCGCCAATTTACTAGCAATTCTTTTTGTTTCAATTAATTTTTCGTTTTTACCGATAATATCTTGAAAAGTATACTTAGCGAAATGTCCTTTTTTGATCAATTCCCGTCTTCTTTTATTTTCCATTTCTATCGCTTCACCAGCATTTTTAAAGGTAACAACTTTTGTTCCATCTGCTTCTATCGTAAATTTATGAACGATGATATCGGCTTGTTCAATCGTGAAATAGCGGTTCGTTTCTCCTTTATTTTCCAACACAAACGATACAAGTTCTTCATTTACTAAAATATCGTTTACATGGCGACCGATAACTCTTTTTCCACGAATATGAAGGATTTCTTCTAATATCCCGTTAAAGACTGTGATGATACCATTCTCATTTACTGCTAAAATTCCATCATGAACACCATCAACTACTTTTTTTAAATGCTCGCTTACTCTTGTTGCTTCTTTTGTACTATCAGAAATTCGTTTACTAAGGTCGATAATTTTTTGAATATATCTATGAGACACTTCTTGATTTTTCTCTTTTCCTAATCCTAGTTCACTAAGGATAGCAATAATGGAACTCATATCTATTAACCTAGGGCGGATATTAATCGTAGATTCAACAAAACTTGGAACTAAGTCCATTTTTCCTGGCGTAATTGCAATGGAAACTCGTTTGACCATTTTTTTACCCGGGAAATAGGGAAAGTATTTCAAGTGGTCTACTCCTAAATCTTTTAGAGATTGGATTGCCTCATTTACAGTTTCAGGGTAATCATTTACATAAAGAACTTCTGTCCCACTCGGAAGTTCAAATAGTTGATCGATGTAATGAAAGTTCACAATTCTATTTGCTATTAATTGTTTGCAGTTTGAAGAAATGTAAGGAGAGACTTCTTTTTTCATTAATAAAGAAGATAAGAGTACTACTTCATTATCAATGAACGGTAGTATATCATCTTCCACTGCATAGCTTTCAATTTCAATAAAGTCTCCAATGATATCTTCTAATTGCTCCACTAACGTTCTTTTCGTTTCAGTAGAACCTACTATGAGAATCATTCGATTTGGTGTTTTCATTTTATCACCCATTCAAATTTATTGGTTTATCCTATTCAACCAATTATACACCATTTTATTTTTTAGAAGAAGTTTTATAACGGTCATTATAACGAATAACCTGCATCCTAATGAAAGAATGCAGGTCCCGTTTATTCAAATGTACCTTTTACAAGTATTTCTTTTTTGCTCATCATCCATTGACCTTTCGCCATCACACTGTCAATTGAAAATGAATCTTTGGTAATGAGGAGGATATCAGCATCATTTCCTTCTTTGATGGTACCTTTGTTATCTAATTTAAGTATGCGAGCTGGGTTTTCTGTTGCTACTTTCCAAACTTTCTCAATTGGAAGTTTTTCTTCTGTAATAGCATCCCTTAATTCATTAAATAAACTGACAACTTTCCCAATACCCAAACCTATAAATTTGCTATTTTTATCAAACCTAGGTAAACTACCTTGACCGTCAGATGTAAATGTAATTTGCTCAATTGGTACCCCTTCATCAAGCATACGCTTTAGTCCTTTACTACTTTTCAAATTATCGTCATTTATCTCATCATCAAGACAACTCGTTGTAAAATCTACGTAGCCACCTTTTTTAGCGTATTTAATACCTGTAGTAAGAAGTTCTTCGTGACGATTAATGTGAGTTGGCAAAAATTGTGTAATTGGAATATTTGTCGTTTTCACCACTTCTTCAATGAGTTGAAGTTGGTCCGCACCGTCCCCTACGTGAATATTAACGATGCCACCTTTCCCGGATAGAATTCCTCCTATACGAGCTTCGCTTGCTAATCGAGCTAATTCACCCGCAGTAGGCTGAGAAGAGCGATGGTCTGCAATCGCAATTTCTCCTGCTCCGATGATTTCATGGACGAGCATAATATCATTTTGCAAAGATCCGGTTAATGTCTTAATCGGCAGGTGATAATTCCCACTTTGACAATAACAAGTAATCCCTTCCTCTTCTAGCCCCTTCGCTTTCGCAACTAAATTAGCCATTGTTCTCGTTGTTCCATCTGTTCCAATTACACCTACAACGGATGTAATACCTGCTTGAATACAGTCTGAAAGAGGTAATTCAGGTGTTCTCGTTTTAAAACTACCTTCCCCTCCACCACCAGTAATATGTACATGCCCATCAATCAAACCAGGCACGAGGTAATTTCCTTTCGCATCAACTACATCAATATATTCTGCCATGGCAGAGGCATCTATATCCGCGGAAATGGTAATGATTTTTCCCCCACCAATAAGAACATCTTTCTCCCCTAAAGGGGTAGGAGTATATACATCTGCATTTTTTATAAGTGTCAGCATCTTATCCCGCCTTTACTAGTCGTTTCGGTTGACTTCGTTTATTCGTCATACAAGTGACAAGCTACTTCTTGCTCTGCATTCATTTTTAGTAACTGAGGTCTATCATGATGACAGCGGTCAAATGCTTTCGGACAACGACCTACAAATGCACAACCTTTAGGTGGATCTACTGGAGATGGAACATCTCCTTTAAGGATGATTCTTTCTTTTTTATCTCTTGGGTTTGAAATTGGAATCGCTTCTAAAAGTGTTTGAGTATAAGGATGAAGTGGGTTTTCAAAAATTTTCTCTGTCGAACCTGTTTCAGCCATTCTCCCTAAATACATAACAGCTACACGATCACATAAGTGGCGAACAACACTTAAATCATGAGATATAAATAAATAGGTTAAATCAAAATCTTTTTGCAAATCTTTCAGTAGATTCAGCACTTGAGCTTGAATAGATACATCAAGTGCCGCTACTGGTTCGTCTGCAATAATTAACTTAGGATTGAGAATCAACGCCCTAGCAATACCAATTCGTTGTCGTTGACCACCCGAAAATTCATGAGCATATCGGTAGGCAAAATTTCGATTTAACCCTACAACATCAAGCATTTTATTGATTCGTTCGATTCTCTCTTTCTTACTTTTTACCCCATGAGCTTTCAATGGTTCAGCCAAAATGTCTTCTACAGTTAATCTCGGATTTAATGAAGCGTATGGATCTTGAAAAACCATTTGCATATCTTTTCTTCGTTCTCTTAAATCACCTTTCGCTAATTCAGCTAAATTTTCTCCTTGAAAGGTAATTTCTCCTTCTGTCACAGGAACTAATTGAGTTATCCCTCGCCCAGTCGTTGATTTTCCACAGCCAGATTCTCCAACTAGGCCAAGTGTTTCTCCTTCTTTTATTAAAAAAGAAATATCATCAACAGCTTTTACATACGTGACTTTCTTTTTTATAACACCTTTTTTTATTGGGAAATATATTTTCAAATTGTTTACTTCTAACAACGGATTAGCTGTCAATTTCCGCACCCCCTTCTTCTTCTGCATAGAGCCAACAGCGACATTGATGTCCTTCTTTCATTTTTAATAGTGGGGGATCTTCTGTGTAGCATCGAGGCATCACTTTGTCACATCGGTCAGCAAATCGACACCCTCGTTCGACTGTTCCTGCTTGAGGCACTTGCCCACGAATAGAATACAAACGATCAATTTTTTCTGTCGCTTTAGGTATGGACCCTAGTAAACCTAATGTGTAAGGGTGTTTTGGGTCATTAAATAATGTATCCACATCTGTTTCTTCCACGACTTGACCAGAGTACATCACGACTACTCGATCACACATTTCTGCTACGACACCTAAATCATGAGTAATAAACATAATCGATGTATCTGTTTTTTCTTTTAAATCTCTCATTAAGTTAAGAATTTGCGCTTGTATAGTCACGTCCAATGCCGTTGTAGGCTCATCTGCAATGAGTAATTTCGGTTGACAAGCAAGCCCTATAGCAATCATTACTCGTTGCCTCATTCCACCTGACAACTGATATGGATAGTTATGATATATTTGCTCTGGTCTTGGAATACCAACTAACTTTAACATTTCAATCGATCTATTTCGTGCTGCCGATTTGTTCATTTCATTATGCAAAAGCAACACTTCATTAATTTGTTTCCCTATCGTGAATACAGGATTTAATGAAGTCATCGGTTCCTGGAAAATCATTGAAATTTCATTACCTCGAACTTTTCGCATCTCTTTTTCTTTGAAATCTAGTAGATTTTTCCCTTCAAACTCAATCGTTCCATTAGCTACTCTTCCAGGCGGAGATGGAATTAACCCCATAATCGATAAAGAGGTTACACTTTTCCCACAACCAGATTCCCCAACGACTCCAAGAGTTTCACCCGCTTTAATCGAAAAAGAGATTCCATCTACGACAGAAAGTTCTTTTCCTTCACTTTTAAAATTTATCGTCAAATCTTTTATATCTAATACATTTTTAGTCATTGTCATCACTACTCCTTCAGCTTTGGATCGAGAGCATCACGAAGGCCATCTCCGAAGATGTTAAAGCTCAACACGGTAATAACAATAGCCAATCCAGGAAAGAATGTCGCATGAAAGATTGTTCCACTATTATCTTTAGCTGCGCTAAGCATCGATCCCCATTCTGGCGCCGTAATATCTCCTCCTAAACCAAGGAAACTAAGAGCTGCACCGATCAAAATTGCCACCCCAATACGCATTGTTAAGTAAACCATGACAACCGATAGCGTACCAGGAAATATGTGTCTGAAAATAATAACCGTATTAGGAACTCCAATCGATTTGGCAGCTTCAACATAAGTCATTTCTTTCAGGGATAACGTAGATGCACGTACGATCCTAATAAACACTGGAATAGTAAACACCGCTACAGCAAAAATAATATTTGTTATCCCTGCACCTAAGAAGGCAATCACAGCAATGGCTAATAGTATCCCAGGAAAGGCCAATAATACATCTGTCATTCTTGTTACTAAACTATCTAACCAGCCTCCATAATAACCTGCTAATAAACCTAAAACTGTTCCTATGACAGTTCCAATTGCAACAGAAACAAATCCGATTAATAACGTTTCTTTTGTTCCATGGATAACACGACTTAAAATATCACGGTTTTGATGATCTGTCCCGAACAAATGCAAGGACGATGGACTTTGGTGTTTGTAAGCATCATTTAACTCTATTGTCGTACTTTGAAGAACGAGAGATGTCAATACAGGTTCGATTGAATCCGGTCCAACTTGAAATTGAACAAGTGATTTGGCTTCACCTGCTTGTATTTGCACCAAACCTTCTCCATCACTTTCAAAAGATACGACTCCATCTTCGTCTACAGAAACGGTATCTTCTGTTAATGAGTTGATTTGGAAGCTAGCAGCATCATCATCATTTGTTGTACTAGATTGAAATCCACTCGTATCTTCTTCCTCTTCCTCTCCATATAATTCTTCTGCTAACTCTTTTAAATTATCTAAGGAGGTAATTTCCGTTCCATCTGTTAATAACGCAGACACTTCAATTTGGTAGCTATCCCCTTCCGAGAAGGAAGCATCTGGTTGATTAATTCGAATTTGTGAGATCGTAGGTTCTGCATCGTCAAGAGGAATTTCTCCTCGAACGAGAACTTTTGATACTGCAGAAACATCACCACTTTCAACAATCGCATCAGTATACCCTGAGGAATTAGCACTCACTCGTATACCTGATTGAGATCGTCTAACGGCAGCGATTCTTCGATCATCTGTTTCCGTCTGAATTTGAGTTAATTCTTGCTGCTCTATCGTTTCGCCATTACTTAAAAGACCTTCAATCTCTAGAGTCAAACTCGTTAATTGTTCCAAATCAATTCCCATATCAGGATATTGTGCTGTGACTGGTCGATGTGGATCATAAGGGGAAAATAATGGACCAAATATCCCCACAAGAACAATAGCGATCACTAAACCAAAAGCAAACACAGCAAGTTTTTGTTTTAAAAACTTCCGTAAAAAGATCCGAAAAGGAGAATTTTTCTTTTGCTTATCCATCTGTGCTCCCCCTCCTATTCATATCGAATTTGTGGATTCAAAAATCCATAACTGATATCCACAAGTAGATTAATAATCAAAAATTGCAATGAAAATAATAGAATTAGAGCTTGAATGACCGGATAATCCCTTGTCAAAATCCCATCAATTAAATAGGAACCCAGCCCTGGCCATGCAAACACTTGCTCGACTACAACAGCCCCTCCAATTAAAAAACCAAATTGAAGTCCAGCCATTGTAACTACTGGAATCAATGCATTCCTAAGCACATGACTCCAAATAACGACTGATTCCTTTTGCCCCTTTGCTCTAGCTGTACGAACATAATCTTCTCTTAAAACTTCCAACACACTAGATCTTGTGAACCTTACTATCGTTGCAGCTACACCAAAACCTAGTGTTAAAGACGGTAAGATTAGATGAATCCAAGTTCCACTCCCACTTGTCGGAAACCACCCTAACTGAACAGCAAATACTTGCATCATCATTAATCCAAACCAGAACTCTGGAATACTAAGAGCTGTAATCGTTGATATCATCCCTACTCGGTCAACGAGTGAGTTACGCTTTGTAGCAGAGATAATCCCTACTGTTACTCCAATTAAAATCGCCCAAAACATACTTAGGATCGTTAATACAAACGTATAATTGAATCTTCTTAACACTTCGTCCGATACATCCGATCGGGTACGATAAGATTGTCCAAAATCACCTTGAATCGTCATATTGTACATATAACGACCATATTGAACGATTAGAGGATCATTAAATCCCTCACTTTCTCTCATTTGTTGATAAGTCTCTTGGTCTATCTCTGCCCCATACATGATTCGGATCGGGTCCCCAGGAGTCAGATGAACAAACAAAAATGCAATAATCGTAATAATTAGTAAAATTGGAATCATTCCGAGAAGCCTTCTAAGAATAAAATTCAGCATTTGACCACCTCTCCTTCCATAATCAACTCGTGCTTAATTATTAATGGTTATGTACAAAATAATAGAATAACTATGTTAAAAGGGGGAGCCTAATTCTAATAGCTCCCCCTATTATGTTTAACGAAACTCAGCTAAATTTAGATTTACTGCACCAGAAGGTAATACATAAACTCCTTCTAAATTTTGATTTTTTGCAATAATTGCATCTGGAATATGCAAGAACACCCATGGTGCATCTTCATAGATTCTTTGTTGAATATCTGCATAGATATCCAATGCCTCATCTTCATCAGGAGTTGCTAATGCTTCATCAAACAGTTCGTCTAACTCTTCATTAATATAGAACCCTGAATTATTAAAGTTTGGTGGCACACGATCAGAAGCAAAGTTCGGACGCAGTCCATAGTCTGCTTCCCCTGTTCCAGGAGACCATCTTCCAATCCATAAGTCCGTTCCATCACCCTCATCTAACATATCAAACAATGTTCCTGCTTCATACGCTTGTACTTCTACGTCAATTCCTATCTCTTCTAACTGAATAGCTGCGTATTCAGCCACAGAAATAAATTCCGTGTTATTTCTCGTCCACAACGTCGCCTCGAAACCATCTGGCTGTCCACTTCCATCCATCAACTCTTGCGCTCCGGCGACATCATACTCGTAAATAGGTTGCCCTGAATAACCGTATACATTTGGTGCGATTGCGGAATCTGCAATCGTTCCATATCCATCAAGTACTTGTGCAATTAGTCCATCTTTATCAATAGCGTGATTCATCGCTTGCCTAACATCCAAGTCATGATATTTTTCATTTTCAAAGTTCATACCAATATAAAATACATCTGTCGTTGGCCCTGTATACAAGTCAATATCATCTTCTTGTTCAAGCTCACCCGCATTTAAAGTCGGGATCGGGAAGATTAGATCTACTTCTCCAGTTTGAAGCATATTCACACGAGTACTCGCCTCTTGAACTGGTCGGAATGTAATTTGATCTACTCTTGCTAATTCTTCTTCATTCCAGTAGCCATCAAATTTTTCTACAATGACATGTTCGCTATCTCTCCATTCGACAAATTGGAATGGCCCTGTTCCAACAGCACCTTCTCGATCTAAGTTATAATCTTC
The DNA here is from genome assembly GCF_029891575.1 of Salipaludibacillus daqingensis. Classification (GTDB taxonomy): domain Bacteria; phylum Bacillota; class Bacilli; order Bacillales; family Salisediminibacteriaceae; genus Salipaludibacillus; species Salipaludibacillus daqingensis. The sequence continues at coordinate 552,320 of NZ_JARZHF010000002.1, forward strand.
ATCTTCATTTTTCTTTTCATACTCTTCTAATGATTTCATAGCTGCAGATGAATGAGCCATATAAGAAGCCATCGCTGAATTAGGCTCCTCTGCACGAACAGTGACAGTGAAATCATCATCTACAATAACTTCATCTATAAAAGAAAAGAATGATGATCTTGCTAAACCATTATCAGAATCTCGAACATAGTCTAAATTTTCTTTAACGACGTTTGCATCAAATTCTGTCCCATCATGGAAAGTAACTCCTTCTCGAAGGGTGAACGTTACTTCCGTCGCATCTTCACTATAGTCGTAATCTTCAGCCAAAACTGGCACAATGCTCATATCCTCATCAAAACGAAGTAATCCTTCAAACATTGTACTTTGAACGGTTGCTGAGTTTCCATCCGTTGTATTTTGCGGATCCATAGAAGTTGGCTCCGCTTCAATTCCGACGGTTACTTCTCCACCATGATCAGCTTCTTCTTCATTGTTACCGTCATTCATATCATCTTCATTATTTCCTGCATTTTCTTCGGTATCAATCGTCTCATCAGGTGTTTCATTGTCATCCGTTTCATTAACGTCATTGTTCCCTTGACATGCAGCTAAAAATAATACAAATGCTAATAACATGATAAACCAAATCTTTTTGTGAATGCCCACTCTTACATCTCCCCTTTTTTTGTGTGTTGCTATATAAGTAATGCAAGTATCATGCCAACCTTTAAATAATCTGAATTTTATTAATTTACTGATTCATCAATCCTTTTAATAGCAATCAAAACGGGCCATATATTTTATAAATTTCAATAGAAAGAGATTAGTAAAATATCATTTAACCCTCATTTACTGGGTGAACCATAAAATTAAATGGTTGTATACCATGAACAACATAACTTTGAAAGATAAACGAACATATTTACTAATAAGTTGAAATTCATGTTAGATCTCTTGTCTAAAAGAACGTTTTATTGTTTTTTAGTACCTATTAGATTGGAGATCTCTGCATGAATTTATTTAAAACCCCTAAAAGTAGAGGAACAGCATGGCTTTATATCCAATAAATGTAGGAAGAAAAAAGTCACCCATTACAACCAATAAAACACTAAATATTCTGAATTTTTAACTTGTTAATTTTAATACCACTCTTTATCATGTTAAAGAATGCTTCCTCTTTTTATCAAAAAAGTTATTAACACCTGTAGGAAAAGAAACGTATAAAAACCCCGAGGCGATTCTCCTCGAGGTAGCTGAAGCTATGTTGAATATTATAATAGAGAATGGATATTCAACACGAATCTTTATCATTTGTGCAAAAATTAGAATCGTTTTTACAAAAATACAATGGCTAAACTGATCGATAAAACACCTAAAACTGCTAATTGAATGCTTGCAGTGGAATTATTACGTCTAAATGTACGCCAAACAAAGAGATACGTTGCAAACATCAGAACCATAAATAAAATCCCGTCAATGACTGGGTGTATCAATGTCAGCTGAAGTGTCACGTGCTGGTAAATAGAGTAATTTACTAAAAGCGCTATCGTCCAGCCAAGAAAAATTGCAATACCAATCCATTTTAATAATCGTTCCATAAAAATTATCCTCCTTAATGACTTATTGTTCCCTGTTTTCCTTAGAATTTTTCATTTTTTTCTCTTTCATTTATATCATATGATTAATCCTTAAGAACAACTTGTTCATAAAAAATTTCATACGCTTCCTCATCATGCAGGCCTTCTATTTTCGCCTGCTCTTCTCCGTTTTCGAAGTGAACAACCACTGGAGTTCCTTCGATTTGATAGTCATCCCATCCTTGAGGAAATTCTAATATATTGTACAATTGCAAATCGACACCCATCTCTTCTGCTTTAGGTACAAGTAATGAGGAGGCCATATTACAAAATTCACACTGTCCACTATAAAAATAAACGGTTACATCTTCCTTATTGTTTATTCTATCTGCTAAATCTTCAGGTAAAATAATGTTTTGATACAACGGGTCATCTAATTGATCTATCGTCTCACTAGCTAACGAATCTTTTTCAAATGGATTCCCTTCAGATTGCTGCTGATTTTGATAAGATGTAATAAATGCAAGCAATACAAAAAGCAGAACCACTACACCGCCAAAAACAATTATTTTTTTCATTTTTCCGTTCTCTCCTTCGATGTTTTAATAACCCAAACCATCAATAAAGAAATAATCAAAAATGCTAAAAACGCTAAAAATGGAATAGTGATGAAACCTAAAATATTGATATATTCATAATTACAAGGAATAATCCCACACGCTTCCCCAGCTGAAGACAAGAATGGTATTTTTTGAAGCATGTAATGATACAAAGCGAATCCCATGCCAATTAATGATAGTGGCAGCGTATAATATGCTTGACGAGCGTCTTTTTTTACTGTAGCGATAGCTAACGTGATCGCAAGCGGATACATGAAAACTCGCTGTGCCCAGCAAAGTTCACACGGAATATAATTTCTAATCTCTGAAAAATATAAAGAACCTAAAGTAGCAACCAACGCCACTCCCCAGGCTCCAAACAATGCAAATTCTATCTTTTGTTCATTTGTTCGCAATACTCTCCCTCGTTTCGGTTGTATATTAATTGTTTTAATGAATACTCCCGCCACTTAATTTCTAACGAAATTTGAAGTGGGGGTTTCTAGGGTATCGACTTTCAAGATGACGATTAACCGCTAGTGGAGTTGACACAGGGGTGTGCTAAAAACACCCAACCCCGCTATCCCATTGGTCTTGCCTTTGGGATTACTTTTTTTATTGTAAAACCAATGATGTTGGTTTCAATAATGTTTGAACACTTGAAATTGTCTCTTCAAACGCT
>NZ_JARZHF010000003.1 GCF_029891575.1 Salipaludibacillus daqingensis
CAGCGTTCGTCCTGAGCCAGGATCAAACTCTCCGATAAAGTATGATGACTTTTCATCAAGTTTGATGTCCATGACATCAAAACCAAACTTTCGTCTGGCGTTTGTCGAATGTTTCCATTCAACGATTTGTTTCTATTGACGGGATATTTTAAAATATCCCACTTCGCTTGGCTTCTTGTTTAGTTTTCAAAGGTCAATTTGTTGCTAATGTCGTTTTTGGCGACTTAATTAATATAACATAATGTCACTGATTAAGTCAACAACATTTTGTTTTTCTTTCTCGCTAATTAAGAGTAAATGAAATCTTCGTCTCGTTAGCGACAAAATTTATTATATCAAGATAATGATGTCAATGCAATACTTTTTATTAAATTTTTATAAATAAATCGTTTTGCATGTACAAATATCTTGTTCGCTATTTACTGCGACTTGACTAAGTATATAGAGACAATCCCTTATCGTCAATACTTTTTTTAAAAGTTCTAAAAAAAGTATTTCTAATTAGTAGCCTAAGTTTTGATTTAACTGTTTATCGAGAAAAGAGGTGATCATATTTAATACAACGAATGAAATTATTTACGTTTCATTTCTAAACTTATAACAAAAAATGTCGCGAATAAATTCGCGACATTTCATTAAATGATCATTATTACTGTAGTCCTTAAAAAACTCACTTTTCAATCTCCTCCGTTAATTTTGAAGAAGCATCCTTTAGCTTTAACAAATAAAAATCTCATGCATAGAAAATCCAAAACCTATATGTCATCGTTTAATTTATATATTAATGGAAGGAAGAGGATCTACATCAAAATAATCGGCAAAATCCCAATCATAAAAACGTACATTCGTTCGGTTTGTCTCATCTTTCAATAATAAAGGAGATAATTTATCAAGAATAGGTAATAAAACTTCTTGCTTAGGTATTAGCGTGTGTCTCGTATCATCTGATAATACTGCAAATGATTTCTCAAATGGTCTTTGTTCATATGAGATAGGAATAAAAGTAAATTCACCAATATTCTCATCCAACGCTGGAATTAAACTAATAGCACGAGCAGTTTGTATCGCAAGCTCATTTCGATCATCCGCATTTAAAGCCAACCATTGATAACTTTGCTGAGACGATTGCATTTCTTCATATAATATTTTTATATTATTCTCAGAGAGGCCAGTCTCTTCGGAAACCGCAATTAGAGAGTATTCTCTAACCATCTGTTTAAAAGCATCAAACGTTTTGTCTTTCTCAGATATATAGGAAGGAGTTAATTCTTTTACGTTTAAAACATAATGAAAATAACCTAGAGCTAAAAAACCTTCTGTACTTTTATTTATTCGAAATTCGTTAATGCCTTTAATCCCTATATCTTCTCTACCACTATAAATTAAATGAACGTTCTTTTTTGCTTCTTTCCATTTTCTAATCCTATGTTTTAATGTAGTTATATGTTCTTCTTCATTTACCCATATAAAAACATCTTCAGCTTGATTAATAGGAAGAATATTGGAATGGGTAGGATAAATCATTTGAATCACTTCTTCTATATAATTGGAAGTCGTTGACATATCAGTTTTTTGTTTATTTTCTATATCAAATGTTAATGAATGGTTTAGCATTTTTTCAACTAAGTCATTGTTTGTCTTAACACTAATCATCATTATTCTCCTTTCAGCCTCGCATTGTTCATAGATTCACATAAATAACGATTAATGAATGTCTATTCATAATTTCTTATTCATATATTAACACGTGTAAGCTTGTTGTAACCCCATGAAAAATGAACGGTGTGTGAATTTAAAATAATTATTACTAATTAATTTCCGCCCAATGAATTTCACATTCTAACGTTAACCTATTTAAAAATCATGTTGACAATATAAACGTTCACTTTTATGATAATGTTAACTTAATAAATTTAAAGTTAACATTACAAAGGGGAATTGTTTTATGACTAATTCAAATCAGTTTCAAATTATCGATTTAACGAAAGGAGCTTTGTTTATAGCTTTAATGGCTATAGGAGCAAATTTAGCTGCTTTTATATCGATAGGCACCGTACCACTTACCTTCCAAACAGTTATTGCTATTTTAGCTGGTATTCTTCTTGGTAAAAAACTTGCTGCGTTTGCAATGTTAGGTTATCTTTTAATTGGTCTCATCGGTGTTCCTGTGCTTGCAGGGTTTACAGGGGGCTTTCATATCATTGCATCTCCAACACTTGGATTTTTAATTTCTTTTATAGTTTTAGCTTATGTTGTTGGTGCTATAGTGGAGAAAAATCCTCACCATCTTTTTACGATATATAAAGCTTGTTATATTGGTCTTCTGATTAATTATCTAATTGGTGTTCCATATTTATATTTCCACAGTTCAATCATCCTTGGACTTGATAATGTATCATTTTCTGCTATTGCCATAGGTATGACCGCTTTTTTTATAAAAGATATAATCTTAGCTACCTTTACTGCAATCTTAGCACCTTTAATATTGAGAGCTGTTAATAGAACACCTCAACTTAAACAAGTATCTTAAATTAATTGAAAATCCACACAGTAAACTTCCTAATTAGTAATGCAAAAAAGCAGACCTTCAAAAGGTCTGCTTTTTTCATGTACCGCTAAATCATTTACCAATTATAAAATGATCGCAGCGATCCAACCGAAAATTAATAATGGAATGTTAAAGTGTAAAAACGTCGGCACACACGTGTCCCAAATATGGTTATGTTGTCCATCCGCATTTAATCCAGCGGTTGGTCCAAGTGTACTATCTGATGCAGGAGAACCTGCGTCACCTAAAGCACCTGCGGTTCCAATGAGAGCAATCGTTGCCATAGGAGAGAAACCAATCGCCGCAGCTAAAGGAACAAAAATAGCCGCAATAATTGGAATCGTCGCAAACGACGAACCGATTCCCATTGTGATAAACAAACCAATAATAAGCATAACAATTGCAGCTAATGCTTGATTATTCCCCATCCAACCTGATGTTGAATCAACTAAAAGTTCCACATGCCCAGTTTCTCTTATAACTTCCGCAAAACCACCTGCTGTAATCATCACAAAACCAATAAATGCAAGCATCTTCATTCCACTGGTCATCAATTCTTCTGATTGATTAAGAGTGAATTCCTTCTTTATATGAAGATATCCGAAATACACATACAAAATAATTAAACCAGTTAATGCACCAAACACCATTGAGTCCGTCTGAAGTTGAGCAACTAAAACGGTTATGATTGCGATAATTCCAACGATCACTCCAGGAAATGAATAATTGTATGATGGCGTTTCTTGATTTGTCGTTAATTCTTTTTGTTTATAGGAGCGATTTTTCCGATAACTAAAAAATACAGCAAAGAACAGACCGATAAGCATCCCTAATACTGGTAGGATCAACGCTTGTGGTACCATATCCATTGTTATTCCCATGCCATTCTCCTCCATATTTGTTACAACGATCTCGTGGAAGATAAGGCCAAAACCTGCAGGTACTAAAATATATGGTGCCTTTAACCCAAATGTCAGTGCCGTAGCAACTGCTCTTCTATCAAGAGCTAATTCATTAAAAACTTTTAGTAGAGGCGGAATTAAAATTGGGATAAACGCAATGTGAACAGGAACAACGTTTTGGGAAAACGATGCTACTATAGCAATTACAAATAATAAAAGCACTTTAGTCATCGTTTTTTTGCGTCCTTCTCCTTCTTTACCTACAATTTTAATTGCTATTTTAACCATTAGATTTGGTAATCCTGTATAACTAATAGCGACGGCAAATGCACCTAACATTGCATAGCTCAATGCAACACTAGCATTCGCTTCTAATCCGCCTGTAAAAATATCAATCGTTTCTGTAATAGATAATCCAGCGGTCAATCCTCCAACCATCGCCCCACCAATTAAAGCAATTACAACGTGAATCCGCATTAAACTTAGAATAATCATAATTAGAACAGCTACAATAACAGCATTCATATTTTTAACTCCTTCACTACTTTATTATGGTACATCGATAACGTATGAAAACCTTATTTAATTTATCATTATCTTAAAGTAGTGTCAATATCGTTTTTTAAAAGTTTCAAACGAATGACTAGGGACTTCTAATTATCGTTCGATAATGGTGAGTCTTATCAGCCCGCCTATAAATAATCAGAAAAACCTAGCTTGAGATAAGCTAGGTTTTTCGTTCGAAAACTTGTTCAACTAAGTTTATTTATTATTAATTGGTAAGATGATATCAACCGTTGTTCCTTGATTCTTCTTACTTGAGAATTTTATCTTTCCATTGTGCTGTTCTATTATTCGATAGCTAACCATTAGACCTAAACCTGTCCCTTTTTCTTTCGTTGAATAGAAAGGTTCCCCTAAACGCTCTATCCGCTTTTGCTCAATTCCAATCCCTTCGTCAATAAAACGAATAAGAATCGTTTCTTCATCATTTTTCTTTATTTGAACAACGATTTGACCACCGTCAATCATAGATTCCATTGCATTCTTTAAAACATTTACAAACACCTGTTTTAACTGATTCGTTTCGCACCATATGTCGGGAATATTCGAATCAAATTCAGTGAGGATTTCAATGTTGTTTAAATTTGCTTGTGATTCTAATAAGTCAATAATCATTTGACAAATCTCTCTGACGTCTTTCATTTCAGGATTTTTTGCTTGTGGTTTTGATAGAACAAGCATTTCGTTAATAATTAATTTAATGCGTTCTATCTCCGATAACATAATGTCAAAGTAGCGTTCATCTTTGTAGTTAGGTTTTAGAAATTGTAAAAATCCTTGAATGCTCGTTAAGGGATTTCTAATTTCATGAGCAACTCCAGCAGCTAATTCTCCAACTACAGTAAGTTTATCCGATTTTCTAATAGTTTCTTCTACTAATTTCCGTTCCGTTATATCGTTGGACACACATAAAATATGAACGTCGTTAGATTCAACTAATTGAAGTGGAATTTTTGTTGTCTGTACCCATTTTATTTTCCCGTTCTGGTCTACTAATACTTCCTCATCAACGTGTTTTTCCTGAAGTGTTTCCATCACTAATTGATCTTCTTGAAGGTGTCTTTCGACTTGAACTAAGTCTGAGTTAAAATCTTTTTCAGATTTATTTAACATCTCATCGACGCTTGTACCATAAAAAGTAGCAATGGATTTGTTCACTAACGTATACTGCCCTTTGCTATCTTTTACATATATAAAATTAGGACTAGTATCAAGAACTTTACGAAGAAATTCCTTCTGTTCCATTAAGAGTTTTTCTTTTATTTCAATATTTTCTTTTGCACCTTCTATATATTCAGCCATTTCATTAAATCTTTGGGATAGCTTACCAATTTCACTGTTATTTATCTGTTTACCAGTTATACGTTCATTGAAATTCCCTTTAGCTACCTGACCTACAGCTAATTCTAATTCTTTAATTGGCTTAATGATTTGTTTTGTATACAGTGCTGTTAAAACAGATAATATGAAGAATAACAATAAGGATAGAAAAAATAAAGTCTCTTGAAAAGTCTTAAAAAATACTTTTGTCGTTGAAACAGGAACTTGTGCAACAACGCCCCATTCAAGCGTTGGAATGTATTTATAGGATGCAAACATTGAACCGTCTCTCCTGTCGATCACTTCTTCAAATCCTGATTTTTCATCTAATACCTTTTGAACGACTGGGTTCGAACTTCTATTCTCTCCAATTCTTTCTGGTGAGAGATGTGAGATAAGTGTCCCCTCGCTGTCAACAATATAAGCGTGTGCATCACCAATTTGAAGGTTTTTAATGACTGAATTAAAAATTGGGTTCTCTCCAATTCGGATGATTAAATTTACAACACGAAGAACTTCATCCTCATCGTTTAAAATTGGAATAGCAACAACGACAACAAATCGGTTAGTAACAGCTGAAATGATATTACTAATATAAATTTCTTTTGTCGCTATCGCATTCTGTACATAGCTCCTATCTGCAAAATTTTGGTTTTTTAACACTTCTTCTAAATCGCTTGGATAATAGCCTGTAATTTCTCCATCCGTCTCTACAATTGTTGAACTATCTACAAATGAAGAATAGTTTACAACCTTTTCTATTTGATCACTTAATTCATCGATCTCTCCATCTAAACTCTCGTTCTGAATTTGTGTCCCTAGTTCTTGTAATTCAAGCGTTATATTATGTATTTGATCGTGCAACCTTATGACTGTTTCATCTGTAATATCTTTATATGTCTCTTTTGCTAGTTTTGGTAATGCTGTTTGCGACATAAAAAATACCAAACCTAATATTGCAAAGATGATGAATAAGTTGATTAAAAAAATTTTCCAAAATAAGAATGATCTCAGTGTGTTCAAGTAAAGCATCTCCTATAACTATTTATAATTCTTAATCATTCTATCACAAAGTTAAACGATTTTTACTACATTGTTACCATGCTTTTTTGAATGATATTAAATAATTTCACCTCGCTAAATCAAAAAAGCTGGGAGATAATCTCCCAGCTTCCTCAACCATTAACACCTATTACTGTGCTGCATCAATTTCGTCTAATAACATATCTAGAATTCGTCCTGCATCTTCTCCATTATTTTCACGGAAGAAGTCACGAACTGGTAGTGCTAAATCACGGAATTCTTGACGCTCATCTTCAGAAAGCTCATAAACCTCTGTTGGATTTTCTTCGTCTTCTTCAATGACTGTTAAGAACTCTTCATTCATATCATCTTGTAGTTGATAGCCTACTTCACGCATTTCTTCAACTGTCTCATCAATCATTTCTTGAACATCTTCAGGAAGTCCATTATAAAATTCTGTGTTAACAACTGTCATCGCTACATAGTTGTTATGATTTGAAATCGTCATATGATCTTGTACTTCATGGAAACCAGCATTTTCAATAAAGAAAATTGGGTTTTCTTGACCGTCAACAACACCTTGATCTAGACCAGTGTAAAGCTCGCCCCAGTCCATTGGAGTTGGTTCTGCACCATAAGCCTCATAGGAAGTATTAATTAGAGGTGAATTTTGAACACGAATTTGGAAATTTTCAAAATCAGCAGGTGTTCGTAACTCAGAGTTACCTGTCCACTGCATCGCACCTTCTGTCCAATACGCTAGTGGCGTCATATCATGTTCTTCGTATTTCTCACGAAGCTCTACATTTAACGCTTCACTTTCATTTAAAATTTGTTGTGTTAATTCAATATCATCTGGGAACAAAAAGTGTAGAGCAAAGATTTGAGCTTCTTCAACCATTGTTCCAGTGAAACCAGGAGATACAATACCAAACTCTGTTGAACCCATCATAAGTTGTTCTGCTTGGTCCACACCGTCACCAAGACCACCGTACTCGTAGACAGTCATCTCAATATTACCTTCTGACTTTTCTTCTAAACGCTCAGCAAATTCTGCTGCATACTCATACTGAACTTCTCCTTGCATTTCTTCAGTAACAAAATCCCACTGATATTCAGGATCTCCTCCATCAGCACTGTTACCGTTGTTGTCTCCTCCACACGCTGCTAAAACCAAACTTAAACTTACAGCTCCACTAACTAATAATCCTTTTTTCTTTAACATATCTAATATTACCCCCAAAATTTTTTTATATTTAAAGGAAATCTCTAACTATTCGAATTATCTTATTAAGAATAGCGAAATATCCTCAAACAATATGACTAAAATGGCGACGACGACTAACATTACAATATACGGCGGTGTTCCTTTAATAACATCTAAATACGATTTATTAAACACCGCACTTGCGGTAAATATATCGACCCCAAATGGTGGTGTTGCTGATCCAAGAGCTGCTTGGAATACAACAACAACGCCTAAATGCACTGGATCAACTCCCGCTGCGGTTGCTACTGGTGCAAATATTGGCGTTAAAATTAATATAACGACAATAGGATCAACAAACATACATCCAATAAAGAAAAATAAAGCAACAATAAACAATACAGTTAATGCTGTTGGATCTGGACCTAACACTGCATCTGTTAATGTATGCGGAATTCTCGCACGATTAATAGCTACAGAAAATGCTTGACCTGCTGCTACTAAAATAAATACAGCTGATGTAACAAGGCCTGTTGACAATGCTATTTTTGGTAAGTTCTGGATTTTTATAGATCGAAATACGAACACTTCTAAAATGATTGCATAAAGGACTGAAATCCCCGCAGCTTCAGTAGGAGTGAAGTATCCCATATAAATACCACCAACGATAATTAATGGAAAACCAAGTGGTAATAATGCCTTTCTAGTAAGAAAAATCCTTTCAGACCAAGTTGATCTTTCCACTCTAGGAATGTTATAGATTTTTGCATGAATAACAGCGTATGCTGCAAAAAATAGAAATATTAAAATTCCTGGTCCAATTCCCGCAATAAATAAATCTCCTACAGAAGCATCTGCTACTAATGCGTATATAATCATTCCAATACTAGGTGGGATTAATAACGCAATATCACTTGAGTTAATAATAAGAGCAATTGCACTAGAATCTTTATAACCTAGTTTAAGTAGTTTCTTACGCATCGGCGTTCCAACAGCTACTACCGTTGCTTGTGTGGAACCTGATATAGAACCAAACAATGTACAAGCTGCAGCCGTTGTAATAGCATATCCACCGCGCATATGACCTACGAAGGAACCTACAAAATCTACCAAGCGGTTTGAGGTTTTTCCTGTAGACATAATATCAGCCGCAAAAATAAATAACGGTACAGCTAATAATGAATAAGCAACTATCCCTGTTCTCATTTGTTGAATTAGGATATAAGGATCGATATTACCAAGGTAAAAAAAGACTAAAACCATTGCCCCTGCTGTTAAAGGGACCATCATAGGAAAACCCATGACCAATAACACTACCATGACTATTAATATTGTCCATTCCATTGATTATATCCTTTCATCCTTTATTTTTATTGTTCATCATAATCCTTTTTATCTTGCGCTAAGTAAACTTCTTCATTAACTATGTTCACCCACATGTTTCTAAGAAACTGAATTCCACCAAGAAAAAATCCAATCGGCATAAACATAACCATGATCCAATACGGTATTTCTAGTGAAGATGTTACTCTCGTTTGTCCAACAGTGTATTCGTATGCGTAATAACTTAAGACGAATAACATAATCGCAGTAACCAAGGGGTTAATAATAGATAACGCTTTTTTTATTTTTTTAGGTGCCATGTCGAAGAAAGCTGACATGCTAATATGTCGTCCTTTTCTTGCTGCGTAGCTAATACCCATAAACGTAGCCATAATAATTGCAATCTCACTAATCTCTGCAGCAAATCCCCAACTACGACCAGTTATTTGACGAACAACAACATTTCCAAATGTCATTACAGATATAATAATGATTGCCCAGCTAAGAATGAACGTTTCAAACTTAATTAGTAAGGTATCTAAAAAACCAATAATTTTTTTAAGTACGCTCAACGTACATACTCCTCCTCGTTCGGATTACGAACTCTTCACTATGAGTTTCCCGTTTTTATAGTAGGCATTTTATTAAGATGAAAGATGTAAAAATATTCGTTATTAACTTTCTCGATCATTTAAATGAAAAGGTTCTAGTTATTTTTTACCTTGCTTTCTCGAGTTATTGGCGTTATCCCCCCCCTACATCAAATATTTTTAATATTGTGAGATAGGTATTCATCCATTGTTAAACGATAAAATAACGAAAGAAAACAAAATAATACTTTTTTTAAAGAATAAATCCTGTGTGTTGACGATTTTTCTCGATTAGGGTGCTATTAAATATCATAATGCAATCCTACTTTAAGCTCAAAACTGATAGAGTAACAAATACACTAATATAGACTTGTTTACAACTGTGATGTGCTATAAGCTTTAGACAATGGCTTTATCCTCTTTACAACTGTAAAATAGACTTAAATTCACAGACCCCACCATGATTTACTTTTCCCATAAGGACTAATCGTTAAACACATTTTTGTAGATTTGATCGGCTATTTCACACAATCAACCCACTGTTTCGCTCGACAACTCTAGCAGTAATGATACTAGAAAGTCAGTTTCTTCCTTAATTGAATAATGATCGTTTACCTGCCCCTTTTGCAAAAAAGTGTCTAGTGTTTCTACATGAAACCACGGTGTAGGTAAGGCCCACTTACCTAATTTAAACAATTCTTCTATTTCTCCTCTAGGCTCACGTTCCCCTGATAGATCAAATGGAAGTAACCATGAGCGCTTAGAAGCATCACCATCTCTTCTTTGGAATTTCAGCTGGATCTTTTCATCATTTGACATAACCAGTGAATACCTATCTCCTAATAAAGAAGTTATTTGAGGTGTGAAAGAAGCTAATGTAACAATTTCCGAAGCTTTTTCTTGCTTTGCAAAGGTAATCGTATCACTTAGTATTGCAAGAAGTTCTTTCCTAGGTGAGTCTTTAAATAGTACTTCTCCGTTCATCAACCTAATATGTTCCTTTTCTAAAAAGTCACTACTACTTGTAATTGGACATAATATAGTAATAGGAATTCGAAGATCCCTCATACAAATCTGTTCAAAAACAAATAAAGCAAGAAGTGCTCCTAATCGATCAGGGTAAATAAGTTGAATATCTTGTTTATTATTTCTTATACGTTTAACTTTTTGATTTATTCCTCCAACCCCTATTAGAAAAAGATTTGTCCCTTTATCCTTCACTTGACTTGGGTTATAAGTTAGTTTTACTAACCTTGGTTTTTCTTCTATTTCAACAGAAGAAGAAATTCCTCCCATTCCTAATGATTGAAGGTCATGTTCGTTAAAAAAATCCATTTCTACGTTCTCAAGTTTTGGAAGTCGTTTAAACATAGACATCATTTCTTCTACACTCATTAGTACATTGGGAGATTCGAGAATTCTTTGATATGCACTGTTTTTTTCGGATAGATATTTCTCGACAGACAGAATTCTATTATATAAATTTGAATTGTCTTCTTCATCGTCGAAAATAAACGACGGTTCAATTTTTGTTCCATCTAGTTGCTCAACTGAATAATAACCAGAAATTATTTTTTTAAATTCTTCTAATTTTTCTTGTCTTCCGTCATTAAAAGACATCCAAAAAAAAGTCAACTTCTCTAAACGGTCTTTTGATGTCCGTTCTGCCAAAACCTTTCCTATATATGTAAACAGATCTGACTTCTTATGCCTTCTACCTAAACCGACAACGTATATACACTCAACTCCACTCTTCTCTTTATATACTGGCAAAGTATGTATGGAACCGCCATTTCCCCAATTCTGGTGAGATTGAAGCCATTGTGCAATCGGCACATCTAACTTTTCTTCTATCCAAGTATATAATTCGTTATCCATTTTTTCGCCTAAAAAACGCCCAATAACAATTCCTTGTCTATTATTACTATTTAAAACGTGATCGTATGATTTCATCATTATTTATGCTCCCCTTTCACAGAATAAGTGTTATTCTTTATGCTTATATTTGTAGAGGCGTTATTTTTTCTGTTTCTAAATTAATCTCTTCCAATTCGATGTTATGTAAATGATTAGCTGGGGAATGGTATGTTATAATGAAGGATACTACAAAATATAATATATGAATACAAAGCAAATTGAAGAAAGGATACAAATTACGCATGGAATTATTCACTAATTTCCCTTTATGGGCCGCACTTTTTGCCATTGGGTTTGCCCAATTTATTAAAGTACCATTGCAGTTCGTTGCTTCTAGGAAGTTCGACTGGACTCTGCTTACAAGTACAGGTGGCATGCCTAGTTCTCATTCAGGTGCTGTGACAGCTCTTTCCACGGCTATCGCATTAGAGCATGGAGTAGACTCTCCTTTATTTGCCATTTCCGCTATTTTTGGAATTATTGTGATGTTTGACGCAACTGGTGTGAGACGTCACGCAGGAGAACAAGCAACTGTAATAAATCGCCTTGTTACGGATTTCAACAAAGCTGTAGCTGAAATGAAACATTGGCCAGAAAAAAAGGAACAAGAAAAACGTAAAGAATTAAAAGAATTACTCGGCCATCAACCGATCGAAGTTTTTTTCGGTGGATTATTAGGAATCATTCTGGCGTTCACTTTACACGCGTTGATCTTTTAATGAATAGCTAATTTTTAACTTTCTAAATTCACAAAAAGTTGCTGATGGATTTCTCCAATCAGCAACTTTTTTTATGATGCACGAGCCGATGTAAATTGATTACGATAGCTTTGAACTTCTTCTGCTTCATTTAATTTCATTAAATCTTCATCTGTTATTTGTCCATTTCCTTCTTCAACGACAAATACTTCAACCGTTTTTTTCCCCCATAAATTAAAAACATCTTCAACAGTCTCATAATATAAATCAATTTTATTACCTTTAATTGCCGAGCCAGTATCAGTAACCACCCCATATCCATATCCTGGTATAAACAGAATCGTTCCAATTGGAAATATATTAGTATCTGCTGCAATGGTAGAATACAGGTCTCGTTTCACTTTCACTCCAGAATAAGTAATTCCGTACAATGGGTCTCCTACTTCTTTTCCAGTGGATTCTTTACCGGCAGTGTAGCCAGTAGCTATCACTTCTTTAGTAGGATACTTTGACCAATCAACCGTTTCTTCCACTTGTTTAGGTTCTTCCGCTTTATTTTGTTGGTTTAGAGAAATTAACGCTTCTTTTTTAAACTTTCCTTTTTCATTCAAATTATTTTCATCTAATGAAGTGTTCAATTGAGCTGAGGTCTCATTTGTAAATAACTCATATTCCATCCACCAGTCCTTTATCTGTTCTCCTGATAAGTTTGTTATATTCAAGAAAGTGACAACTATCGCACCAACGAATAATGCAAAAATAACGAATTGTTGAATTAGTTTTTTTAGAAAAATCATTTTCAACACCCCTCATCAACAAAGGATGCCCGTTAGGAGAAGTTTTTATTCTTTATCAATAAACAGCGATCCTAAAAAATAGGATCGCTTCTTTTTTTTTCTGATTTTCTTTATATTATGTTGATGAAGTTTTCATTTCACGCATATCCCATCCGTCTCATTAATAAAACCTAAACAAAAAACTCTCCAACATTTAAAATGGAGAGTTTAAAACATCTGATATCCTCTTGCTCGTAACATCCTATTCGCTATACCTGATAAAATGGCTCCAATCATGCCAGCAATAAGAATAATCACATCTGCTGCCGTTAGAGAAGAAAGACTGTTCCACAGCTGCGAAAATGAATTCGTTGTATCTGTAAAATAACTGAAAAATCCCTTTTGATCGACCATGAAGAATACAACAATTGGATATATCACTGCCATCGTCCAAGTTGAACGAAGAAGCATATTTAATATAAACCCGATCCCAAAAAATAATACAAAATAAAGTAGTATCGCAATAATTAATTGCGGTAAGTTTAACATCGCCTTCTTCACTCCTATCAGATCAAACTTTAGTTTACTTAATTTTAAAGAGGACGTCAATAAGAATGCTTGTAAAAAAAAATAAAAGCCTCTAGTAACTAACTAGAGACCACGTTATCAACTATTTCATTTAAGTACCCATATTTTTTCTGCCTGATCCTTGACAATGATAGCATGTTTCAGAGCCACCTAACAGCAGTTGATAATACCCTTTTCCTGTACAATACGGACAGTCACTTAACTTCAACTTCTTTTTTTGAAACGCCAAGATGACCCCTCCTTTAATTAAATTAATTTTTCTGAAGTTTCTGATAATATATCAAACAATTGTTATTATGCAAAGGATGAAATATGTTCACAATCCTTAATGTAAGCGCGAACATCAAATCATTACTCGGTAATACTTAAATTTTGTTAGATTTTCTAACTTTCTTAATTCATCACTTTTAATGACTAAAGTAAATAAAAAAGCTAGCTGTGAAGTGAGGGAAATCTCCACGAAGCTAGCTTGATTTTAATTGTTTTTTAAAACAAGTTCAGTTTTCCTTTTTTCAATACTAATGGCATACCACCTAAGAGGAACAGGTAGCGATTATCAATTAATTTTTTTACAGCAGATGCTGAGTTACCGTATAATTTTCTCTCTCCAACGAGCCCAATTGCTTCTTTTCCGCCAAGAGATGCAACAGTACCTTTAATATCAGGTTTAAATTCTTCCAATTCTGTTTTACCAGCAATCAAAGCTTTCAAATTGTTTGACAAAGTATACGCTTGCTGAATAGCAATTTGCGCTGTTGGTGGGTAAGGACGATTAATTTCTTCGTTAATGATTAAAGCACAATCACCAATAATAAACGTGTCGTCAAAACCTGGTGCACGAAGATCTTTTTCAACCTTTACACGACCACGCATCGTTTCAAAACCGGATTTCTCCAAAATCGAACTTCCACGAATACCAGTCGTCCAAACGATTGTTTGTGATTTAATTTCTTCTCCATCAGCTAAAAGTACACGGCCTTCTTGTACCTCTTTAATCGGAGTATTAATTTTAAACTCAACTCCACGACTTTCGAGAAGGTTCATTGCATACTCAACTAATTCTTCATCAAAACCTGGAAGGGCCGATGGGGCAGCTTCCACTGAATAAATTTTCACTTTTTCACGAGCGATATCGTATTCTTCACAAAGCTCTGGAATTCGTTCAGATAACTCTCCAACAAATTCAATACCTGTAAAGCCTGCTCCTGCAATAACAAAAGTAAGAACATCTTCATGCTTCTCATCTTGCTTGTTGTAACTAGCGAACATATATTCAATATGCTCCCGAATGAGACGGACTGAGTTTACACTGCGAATGGAAAACGCATGTTCAGTCACCCCTGGAATACCAAATGTTTCCGGTTCAGAACCGAGCCCAATGACAAGATAGTCGTAGTCAAGTTCTCCATCTTCTAGAATAATTTTCTTTTCTTCTTTTTTAATTTCAACGACAGAATCTTTAATAAAGTGGATTTTTTTCGTGTCAATTACACTATCAATTTTCATTCTAGTTTTGTCGTGATGCATAGTGCCTGCCGCTGGTTCATGTAACCACGTTGTTTGATAATGGTAGTTGTGCTTGTTGACTAAAGTAATGTCTGCATCTTGGTGAGCGTTTGATTTTTGCAAACGAGAAGCTGTCATCATTCCGCCGTAACCAGCACCTAAAATAACTATTTTGGGCTTATTATTCATTCTTCTCACTCCAATTTTATTATTATTCTCCATTTTTCCCGCAAAACCGAAAAAACAAGCTTGTTATTCTTATCCATTTAAAAATAAGATTGTGATAATTTTCACGTAGCGAGTCGCAAAAAAATAATTAATTTCAAAAAAATGTAATGATTCCAATATAACCACGGAGAATATGTTTTATTGCCTTTATCATCATATGATTTTTGTGACGTTTTTTCAACTCTTTTTTGACGATTTTTCGAACTTTTTGACTAAATGCCCTAGGAATATTACCTTCTATAACTGATTTACCCTTATTAACACTATTCAAACCTTATAAACATTGTTTAACCATAAGTTTTTAAGAATTTTTTGATTTATTTGGTTAATTCATTGAGAGGGCTTTTCTTCATACAATTAAGTGATTATAATATAGGGTGAGACAGCTGTCTAATATAAGTGTGGAGGTGTGAGGTTTGTCAGAAGAAAGAGAGATCTATGACGTGACCATCATTGGGGGAGGACCTGTCGGTATGTTTACTGCCTTTTATGGTGGACTGAGACAGGCGAAAGTGAAGTTAATTGAAGCAATGCCTCAGTTAGGTGGGCAATTATCAGCGCTATATCCTGAAAAGTACATATATGATATCGCTGGGTTCCCAAAAATACGCGCACAAGAGTTAGTTGACAATTTAGAGGAACAAGCAAAACAATTTGATCCAACGATTGTATTGGAACAAGCTGTGGAAAATGTTGAAAAGGGAGATGACAACATTTTCACATTAACAACCGACAAGGGAAAGCACTATACGAAAACAGTTATTATCACTGCTGGAGTAGGGGCTTTTAAACCTCGTCGTCTTGAAATTGATGGCGCCACACAATTCGAAGGTAAAAATCTTCACTATTTCGTTAGCGATCTAAATAAGTTTGCTGGTGATCGCGTTGTTTTAGCAGGTGGAGGAGACTCAGCTGTTGACTGGACTTTGATGCTAGAAGATATCGCTGAAGAAATTACGATCGTCCATCGGCGGAATAAATTTCGTGCTCATGAGCATAGTGTAGAGCAACTAATGGGATCAGATAAAATAACTGTTAGAACTCCTTATGTTGTCGAAGAAATCCACCATGACGGAGAGAAAATCACTTCCGTGACGCTTAAACAAAAAGACGGTGAAGAGACACACAAAGTTGACATCGATACGTTGATCGTCAACTATGGATTCATCTCAAACCTTGGCCCAATTAAAGAGTGGGGACTGGAAATTGAGAAAAATTCTATCGTTGTGAATACAAGTATGGAAACAAATATTCCAGGTATTTATGCATGTGGAGACATTGCCACCTATGAAGGCAAAGCAAAATTGATTGCATCAGGTTTTGGTGAAGCTCCAACTGCAATTAACAAAGCAAAAGTATATATTGATCCAACTGCAAGTGCAACTGCTGGCCATAGTTCAAGCCTTTTCTAAAAACTTGAAACACGATTATTCTATTACGATTCATGGAAGATAATAGTTAAAAATGAATTGTGCCTTTAAATAAACAAACGGACAGTTGTTTCTAAAGGCTTTATCATTAACAAGATTAGTTCGCACTAAAAAGACGACCCTTTTTGTAACTAGAAGGTCGTCTTTTTTGACGTTTTTTATCTCCTCTTAACAAAAACTGATTTTCACCCAATTTGCTAACATTTGCTGTGATCCTCCTGCCATATAGGACACTAGGGATGATAGGTAGAACGGACTGTCCCGATTATCTCTCTTGCCAGACACTCAACGCCGAAAAACCTACCCATACGTCATCGTTTCAAGACCAAAAAGGTTGGTAACTGGAGCATCTAAAAGATACTTGTACTTGCTATTAGTTTGCGTAAATCATTTTTTTGAAAAAAAGAACAAAACTTATTAGAATTATCAAAAGTCGCTATCTTTCTCGCTTACTGCCTTTCATCGTCGACGCTCTCTCCCTTCGGTCACTATACGCTTCCTTTCCTTCCAAGAGTCATTTTTCCATAAGTTTGGAAAGTAGAATACGGATGAATAGGCAAAACCTGAGATCCCTTGAACGACAAATCATTGCCTTCAACCGTTTCATGAATATCGTTCCGATTATCCTTAGTAAAACAATTATCGTGCATCTCCCAAAAGTCAGCAAAATGATCCCTTAAGGTTTTCATAATCAAACCGCCATGCTTAACCACACACCCACACCTACTATCATCATTACCAATACTTATCCACAACTCAAACATCTGTAGTTTCCTAAACAAAAAAACAGTTCCTCTTCGAAAAGAGAAACTGATTCATCCATTTATTAGCAGTCTTCTGGTGTACCTGCATTCGTAGCCGTTCTGAATGATGATCCACATCCGCATGAAGCAATGGCATTCGGATTATCTAGTGTAAATCCACCACCCATCATGTTTTGCTTGTAGTCAACTTTCACTCCTTCAAGCATAGAAATACTTTCTTTATCAACGAGAACGGAAAGTCCTTCTATTTCCAATGTCTTATCATCTTCTCCAGCTTCTGTTTCAAAACCCATTCCGTAAGACAAACCGCTACAACCTCCTCCTTGAACTCCAATTCGAAGGTATTTCGCATCTTCTTCGCCAGCCATCATTTCTTTTACTTGATTTGCTGCCACTTCTGTAATTGTTAGCAAGATCATCCCTCCTATCACTCTTAGATATAATTTTATTATAACGATTAAACCACCGACCTTCAAGAAACGTAAACCAACCAAAAAAATTCGCATTTTAAAAATCCAGTTTATTGACATAAATACAACAATAAACAAACATTCTGTTTGGCACACATGTCCAAATAATGATAAGATATAGAGAGTTTCGAGCATCGAAATGCAAGATTAATAGAGGTTTATCAGCGAAGCTGAACTTATGATAAAGTCATTTAAAAGGTAGGGGATTCGAATGAGTATGATTTTGCTTGACCAAGATCTGGAAGCAATTAAACAAAAAGTAAACAGTGGGGAACGGTTAACCATTGAAGATGGCTTGAAGCTATATGAGACAACTGACCTTTTAACGGTAGCTCAACTTGCAAACCAAGTAAACGAGCGTAAAAACGGAAAAAATGTTTATTTCATTCAAAATATGTACATCAATCCTACTAACGTTTGTGAAGCAAGCTGCACATTTTGCGGATTTAAACGTAAGCCTGGTGAAGAAGGCGCTTATACAATGAACGAAGAAGATTTACTTAAATACGTAGAAGAGCGTTGGAACGATAACATTCGTGAATTCCATATTGTTGGTGGACATAATACGGAAGTTCCTTTCGACTATTATTTAGATACTATTCGCATTCTAAAGAAACATTATCCTCAATGCACAGTTAAAGCCTATACAGGTGCTGAGATTGAATTTTTTGCAAGACTTTCTGGATTAACCATGAAAGAAGTCCTTCAACAACTTATTGATGCTGGACTAGATACGTTACCTGGTGGTGGTGCCGAAATACTAACGGAACGTTACCGTGCAAAAATGAGTCCTGAAAAAGCATCTACAGATGAGTGGCTCGAAGCACATGAACTTGCTCATGAACTTGGGTTGAAAACACATGCGACAATGTTGTACGGGTCCATCGAATCAAAAGAAGAACGTCTAATTCATATGGATAGATTAAGACAACTTCAAGATAAAACAAATGGATTTATGGTTTTTATTCCATTAGCCATGCAACCGAAAAGTGTCACAGCTGGTCTAAAACGACGAACATCTGCTTATGACGACTTACGGACCATTGCCATTAGTCGACTCATGCTCGATAACTTTGACCACATCAAAGCATATTGGATTAATATTGGTCCTCAACTGACACAAATGGCCCTATCATTTGGAAGTTCAGATATTCACGGTACACTCATTGAAGAAAGAATTTCTCACTCAGCTGGTGCCTTAACTTCTCAAGGACTAACACGAGAAGAATTGATTTATCTTATCAAAGGGGCAGATAAAAACCCAGTGGAACGAGATACATTCTACAATGTCATTAAAGAATATTAATCAAAAACGAAGCCCCCTTTCTAGGGGACTTCGTTTTTTCATTACTATCGAATGAATACGTTAGCGCAGTTTTTCATTTGTCCAAAAATAGTCTTCGTCCGCTTCAAGAATGATCATCGTTTTTCGACAGCAAGGCATGTTCGCTCTTGCCTTAAATCCTTCCTTAGCATTTTCTAGCGCCCTATCGGAAAGATGCACTAGTATGTTTTCTTGGGAACAATAGGGACATGATGTCAAATAAATGTCTCCCATCTGTCTTTCATATGGCCACGTGTGATCAAAAGGAATAGGTTTCATTGATGTGCCTCCGTTAATTACAATTGCGTGTTTATTACATATGGTAATCGAGTTCATAGCTTTAGACAAGTAAAACCTTTGCTTGTGATTTTCGTTGCAACTTCTAATTAAACCCCAATTTTCAAGAAAATAAAAAAGCCGAACAAGGCTTTAACTATCATGCTCGGCTTTTTAGAACATTGGGTTTTCGTCTAGAAATTTATAAATATTATTTAACAAATCATCATTTGTATCTCCTGTGACTACTTCCCCATTAACTAGAGCAAAGCGACTTCTAGCACATTGACCGCAGAAGCTTAAACATCCATACTCAATAACATCAAGATCAGGATCTTTTTCCAACTCTTCTTTCACTTTCTGAGTCCCACTTGCTAAATTACTTACACAAAACTCTATAATTGGTTTCATTTGTATTTCACCTCAGTGTTTTTAACGAACTTACTTCGTTTATGCTACCTGCCTGTTTTTAACCTGTCAACTGTTTCCTCCTGCTCAAATTGTATTATTATATATAAACGCTTCCATTCTTCATTGTAGAATCTTAGAAAAGCTGATATATTAAAAATGTCACCAATTTGTCATAAATCATCGTAGTAAAAAGAGGTAAGCGTTTATTGATAGGATCGTTTACTCTCCTTTGAACGATTAAAGGGGGTTTTTCCCGTGCAAAACCTTATTATTTTAGGTGGAGGTTACGGAGGGCTTCGTGCCATTCAGAAACTTTTAAATGAAAAAGATGTCAAAGAAGTATCGATCACATTAATTGAAAAAGAAGCGTATCATAGCCTAAAAACAGAATTTTACGCTTTGGCAGCTGGAACAGTTGCAGATCGTCATTTAAGAATGTCTTTTCCAAACGATGTACGTTTAGAACTGAAATTTGAATCCGTTCAACACATTCACTTGGATGAAAATAGGATAGAGCTAGCTAATGGAGAAGATATGTTTTACGACGACTTAATTATCGGTCTAGGTTGTGAGGATAAATACCATGGCGTTCCTGGAGCGAAAGAAAATACGCTCAGTATTCAAAGCATGCGAAGAGCTAGAAAAACGTACCAAGTGTTGCAAAGTGTCAAACCAAATGGAAAAGTTGCTATCGTAGGTGGTGGCTTAAGTGGTGTAGAACTAGCAAGTGAATTAAGAGAAAGCCGTCCAGACTTGGAAATTCTATTGTATGACCGTGGGGAAAACATTTTATCCATGTTTCCTGCAAGGCTTTATAACTACGTAACGGAGTGGTTTCTAGAAAATGATATCACAATTGTTAACCGCGCGAACATCACAAAAGTAGAATGGAATGTATTGTACAATCATGATGAACCAATAGAAACGGATGCCATTATTTGGACTGCTGGAATTCAAGCAAATAAAATTGTTCGCGAGCTTGATGTTGAACAAGACCATATTGGAAGACTTTATACGACAAAACATCACCATCTTCCTGATTATGACAACGTTTTTGTAGTAGGCGATTGTGCAGCATCTACCCACGCGCCTAGTGCACAATTAGCTGAGGCGCAGTCTGAAAGAGTTGCTATGTTGCTTAATAAAAAGTGGAGTGGGGAACCTTATCCTAAGGAGATGCCTAAAATGAAATTGAAAGGTGTTCTCGGGTCTTTAGGAAAAAAACACGGTTTCGGTTTGATGGGCGAAAAGTCCTTAACAGGAAGAGTTCCTCGAGTGTTGAAATCAGGCGTACTATGGATGTACAAGCACCATTCGGGAAATTAATAAGTGAAAGGTTGTTCAAGAAAAAAGAAAAGTAGCATGATGGCTACTTTTCTGCTTCATTCGTGATTTTTTCAAAAATAACTGGAAGTCTTGGATTTCCTTCTGCCACTACGTCACCATTAATGACTACTAGAGGGTAAAAATAAATATCTTCAAGAATTTTCTTGGAAAAAAGTTGCTGTTCGTCCGTCTTTGGAGTATCGATATCACAATAATTTATATTGATACGATCGTAATCAGGAAATTTTCTATGAATAGCTGCTTCTAGCCACTCTTTTGTTTCCAATGCGCTTGGTAAATGAATGCAACTAGCACATTTTACTTCTGCTCCATAAACCGTGATATGAACGTTATTCAAGGTGGTCACCTCCCGACATGTTAATTTTATCATGATTTATTGAGAAAGAAACGTTTTAACTATTCACACATTGTTCAACTTATTTGTATAAAAAATAACGCCTTATCATGGATTTTTTCTGTGAAGGATATTATAATGAGTATAAAGAAAGGAGAGTGTATGATATGACAACAGAAACAATGGAATCACAAGTTCAAGAAGTGCTCGATAAATTACGTCCATTCTTACTCCGCGATGGAGGGGATGTTGAACTAGTTGACATCGAGGACGGTGTAGTAAAAGTTCGTCTTATGGGAGCTTGTGGCTCTTGCCCAAGTTCAACAATTACACTAAAAGCTGGTATTGAGCGTGCTCTTTTAGAAGAAGTACCAGGAGTAACAGAATTAGAGCAAGTATTCTAATTCAACCAACATGATTTAAAGGGAGTTGCAGATGATCTGCAACTCCCTTTTTATGTTAAGATTCCTATTAATGCAACGTTATTACATCATGTTTACAACAGACACTTATTTAGCCTAAAACTTCTTCATTCACAATGGCTTCAGGTTTGTCCCCTTTTAATACGTTAGCAATATTCCGACTAACAAGAGCCGCCATTTCATGACGAGTCTCTACACTTGAACTTCCGATATGAGGAAGGGCGACAACATTAGAAAACGTAAGTAAAGGATGATCTTTAGAGATAGGCTCTTGTCGGAAGACGTCTAGCCCTGCTCCAGCAATTGACTTTTCCTCCAATGCTTTAATTAAGTCTTCCTCGACCACAACCCCACCTCTGGATGCATTAATAAAGATAGCCGAAGACTTCATTTGCTTGAAAGTCTCATACGTAAATAAATCTTTCGTGTCTTCCGTAAATGGCGCTAAACAAACTATGTAGTCAGAACGTTCAATCAAGTCATCGAATGAAACATATTCTGCGCCTAGTTCTGTTTCTGCCTTCGTGTTACGGGAACGATTATGATACAGAATTTCCATTTCAAATCCTGTTGCTCTCTTTGCTACCGCTGAACCAATTCTTCCCATCCCTACGATTCCTATCGTCTTATGGTGGATGTCCGTTCCTGCAAGAAGAAGTGGTGCCCAATTTTGCCACTTTCCTTCTTTAACATACTCAGCAGCTTCGACAATTCTTCGTCCTGTTGCCATTAACAAAGCAAATGTTAAATCAGCAGTTGTATCTGATAACACGTCTGGCGTATTACAAACGGCGACCCCTTTTTCTGATGCTGTCTTTACATCAATGTTATCGAATCCAACGGCCAAGTTAGCAACTACTTTTAAATTAGGTGCATTGTTTAGTAACTCATCGTCAATTTTGTCAGACAGCATCGTATAAAGCCCTGCAGCCTTTGCTGCTTTTTCTAATAATAGTTCTCTAGGTACTGGCGTTTCTTTTTCTGGCCAAACTTCCACATCAGCCACCACTTTTAATGCGACTAAACTTTCTTCTGGCACTTGTCTTGTTATGAATACAAATGGTTTTGTCATAAGTACGTTGACCCCTTTCACTGATACATGCAAGATAACTCTAGTATACATCAGACGTGAACATCCATCATCCTCCTTTTATATTTAACAACCACAAATGAAACAATCTAGTGCTAATCTATTTTCTTGAGAGCCATTTTGGTAAATACATCTTACTCGACGGAAATAATTGAAACAGATGGGCTAGTAAGTATTCATACTCCTCTGTTTGCATAAATAAAGACGTTAAATCCTTTTCCAATAAAGTACTTTTTTGCCTATCTATCGTTCGGTAGTAAGCTTCCATTTGTTCAAAATATTGTACTGGGAACGTTGCTCTCATTAAAAATAAATAGATATCTAAATTTCTTAATGGGCGAATTGTTTGATAACGGTGTAAAAAAGTTTCAACTCGCTTGATTTTTTTTTGGAACGAAATGTCTGCTATACAAATATGGCGAACATACTCCGCTAAATCTCTAGAAAAATGGTCATAAACAAAGTCTGTCGGTACTTTCAAACTTGCGACTTTTTTTTCATCTAAGGTTAACCAACATCCTTCGTGAAATCTATAATGACAAACCGTATTACCTCTTCCCTCTCGGATTGAAAAAGGATCATTCAGTGGAAGATCACTTAACATTTGTATTGCATTTTCTGTTATACCTAAAAAGTAAGGGAAACTTAATAAAAATAATTCATCCATCTCATTTTTTGCAGGATCTTGTTGCTTTCTTACATACCAATTCTCCAACTGGTCTAACCGTTTCATCCATCTATTTTTCCATGTCATCCATGTACCATTCCATATGGATGTCGTTGGTTCATACCCTTCACCTAGAACATGAAATTTTGCCAAGCGTTTCCCTATAGATTTTTCGACTGGTATATCATTTCTTAGCTTATAATTGTGATATTGATTCAATTGATATACAATCGCTTCTTGGCCATCAATCATTGTACTTTCCTGACCATAGATATTTTTCAGAGGATACGCAATATCCTTCTCCCCTTGAGCAGATAAAAAGGTTGCCATATTCGTTTGTTCGATTGTTTTTTTCGGATCTATAGAGGAGAAGAGTCGTATTAAATACGTATTTTCTTTCTCTTCAATAACTAGATCGTCTCCTATATTCATCATACGTTCTAAATCAATACGATAGTGTTCATATAATGGTCGCTCTAACAATGATCATACGCCCCCTTTTATAATCCGCTTTTCAAATAGTCTATGAGCAAATAGCCTAATTTGTTCATGGACAAGAATATCTTTATATCCCTTGAATACACTAATCAATAAATACAGAGAACTGTAGGTGAATAGTATGAAAGGAAATAAAGGAATTGTTGAAAAAACGGCAAAAGAATGGTTACAAAAACGGGGCGTGGAGATCAAAGATATCGCTCACTTAGTATTAGAACTACAGCTAGAGTATTACCCACAATTAACGTTGAATGAATGTATAGAGAATGTGAATCAAGTGTTAACCAAAAGAGAAGTTCACAATGCGATTTTGACAGGTATTCAAATCGATCGATTAGCGGAAGAAAGGAAATTAGATTATCCCCTTCAAGATATGATTGACCGTGACGAGGGACTTTACGGGATTGACGAAATTATTGCCTTGTCTATTGTAAATGTATATGGATCAATCGGGTTTACAAATTATGGATATATAGACAAGATCAAACCAGGAATATTAAAGAAACTAAATAACAAAGATTATGGGTGCCACACTTTTTTAGATGATATTGTCGGGGCTATTGCTGCAGCTGCTTCTAGCCGATTGGCACACACTCAAGATGATTATTAATGATGATTGACACATAGCAGAAAGACATCCAACTAGATGAGGAAGGAAAAGGTAGTTATAGTAAAGTATCTATATGGTTTTTCCCTTTCACGATGACCCACATAACGAAAAAAAGACCTTCCAAAAGGTCTTTTTTCTAATAAACATGCTATATTTTCCACTCGTCTAATGACTGAATCGACCACGTTGGTTGAATTTCTTCATTCTTTAATTGTTCTTCAGATGTGACTCCAGTATGGACAATAATCGTATCCATGTTAGCACGAATTCCTGCTAAAATATCAGTTTGGTAATTGTCTCCTACCATGACGGTTTCCTCAAGTTTTGTCCCCAAAACTTCAAGAGCTTGGTCAACAATGACAGATTCTGGTTTACCGATAAATGTTGGCTCGACTCCTGTAGAAACGTGAACGACGGATGTTAACGATCCATTCCCAGGAAGAAGTCCTCTCTCTGTAGGAATAGCTACATCTCCGTTCGTCGATAAAAATGCCGCTCCGTTTCTTACTGCAAGACAAGCCCTAGAAAGCTTTTCATAATTAATACTTCGGTCTATCCCCATGACAACGACATCGATTTCTTTTTCATTAAGTTGCAATCCTTGGTTTTTCAGTGCTTCTTCTAATCCTTGCTCACCAATCATATAAACATTCGCTTTTCCGTAAGACTGATCAATATACTGTGCTGTTGCCATGCTTGTTGTGAAAACGTGTTTTTCTGTTGCTGGGATATCCATTGATACCAATTTATCTGCAACTTCTTTCGGTGTACGAGATGAATTATTTGTAACAAATAAGTATGGTAACTTCTGTTGCTCTAATCGTTTGACAAACCTAGATGCCGCATCAATTTTTTCTTCGCCTCGATACATCGTTCCGTCTAAATCAATTAAATAGCCTTGATAAGATTTCATTTCACTTCATCCTCTATCTAAAAAAATATTCAACATTTATCGTCCATTGGTTTCAATACCTATTAAGTAAGATTTTGTTCGTAAACGTTGTTATAGAAAACAGCCATAAGCAAAAAGAAGCGTCACCCCTTTGGAGTGACGAAGAATTACTCAGCCGATTTTTCAATCTTATAATAGCAATGAGGTTCTTGTCCAGTCGCCATACACATTTGACACTTGATTTCATTTGTTTCAAGTAAATCTTTAAACAAATTGATTTCTGACTCACAAACGACAGGAAACTCCTTCGCTACAGCTGCGATGGGACAATTATACTCCTTGAAAATAAAGTTGCCTTCATCATCTCTCGTTACCTCTGCCATATAACCTAATTCATTTTGGATTTTTTCCAATTCATATACTCGACTTTCGAAGTCCTTTAAAAACATTCTTTTCTCATAACGTAACCTTAGCTTTTCTTTTCTTTTAGTAAACAACGTTTGTATCCTTACTAATCCTTCATCTTCTTGAATCGTTCTTAATAAATCGATCGTTAATTCTTGGTAATTTCTCGGAAACAATTCTTGCCCGCCTGCTGACAATTGATAAACGTTTGTTGGTCGCCCCATTGCCTGTCGATAAAGAGTTGTTTCAACAACATGATCTCTTTCTAAAGTGTTTAAATGTCGTCTGACTGCCATCTCTGTGATGGATAGTTCTCGAGCAATACTTGAAACTGTCATTTGCTTCTGCATTTTTAATAAGCTTAAAATTTGATCTCTTGTTGAGGTGGTCTTCGTAGCCATATCCTCACCTTCCTTCTCTCTCTATTCTAACGGAGGATTGCACAACAGTAAATTTTATATATAGAATGTTTAAAAAATTGACTTAATCCGTTCATATTTTGTTCAATATTTCACATAATTTTCTTTTTCTCCTATTCTTTCTGAGGAAGAAATGCAGAAACTGGTCCTAATTCATTTTCTAAGTACATTCTTATTTTACCTGAAAATTGTAGTAATGTTGTCGATTCGTTTCGAAATGCCTGATATAGACGAGAAACATCCATTTCCATATAGTTTTGCAATAATTCCTTTCTCCAAGGGATTAACGCTTCAATCGCTTTCCCTTCTTCTTTTGTCAAAACTTTTTCGTCGACTAAAATATGAACAATATCTTCATAGCTACCAGGATCTCTCATGATAAACCCATCAATCATTTGGTTTCCAATATCCATCATTACTTCGATCATCATATGACACGTTCTCTCAATTGCTTTTTCTGTCTCAAATGTCTTCGATTCTTTCACCTTTGAAAATTCAGATACTAAATACTCGAAATAAGATAATCGTCTTTCCATTAATTTACTGTCTACGAAATACATATAGTCATCTCTCCTTAAAAAGTTTAATTAGTATGACACATTGAAAAGGTTTTCAAATAATTATGTGTACTATTTTGCAAATTATGATTTCTTTCGTGTGTATTTTTTGTTATTATGATGAAGGATTTATTATGCTTTATTTATATTATAACCGATACAAAAAAATATTGGAGGAATTATCATGGATCGAGAATTAGCGATGGAAATAGTTAGAGTGACAGAAGCGGCAGCACTAGCATCATCCCAATGGATGGGGAGAGGGTTAAAAAATGAGGCAGACGATGCTGCAACTACTGCCATGAGAAACATGTTTGATTCTGTACATATGAATGGCACTGTGGTCATTGGTGAAGGGGAACTAGACGAAGCACCTATGCTCTATATTGGAGAAAAGCTTGGTACTGGTAATGGTCCTGATGTGGATATTGCCGTTGATCCACTTGAGGGAACAAACATCGTTGCAAAAGGACATTCAAATGCGATGGCAGTGATCGCCATTGCTGATAAAGGAACATTGCTACACGCTCCTGATATGTATATGGAAAAAATAGTCGTAGGCCCTGAATCTGCAGGTTTGATTAGATTAGAGGACCCTATTGAAAAAACAATTGATATCGTAGCAAAGATGAATAATAAGCGAATCAGAGATGTAACCGTCATTATTCAAGAGCGGAAAAGACACGATGATCTCGTTGAACGTATCCAAAAGAAGGGTGCACGTGTTAAACTATTTGGAGAAAATGATGTGGGAGCTTCCATTGCGGCTGCTATCCCACGTTCAGGTATTGATTTATTTGTCGGAACTGGTGGTGCACCAGAAGGCGTCATTGCTGCAGCAGCGATCAAATCTCTAGGCGGAGATATGCAAGGTCGTCTCCTTCCATCAAACGATGAAGAGCACGAACGATGTGTTAGTATGGGATTAGATGATCCTTCTATGCTACTTACTTTAAACGACCTAGTCAAAAGCGATGATGCGATTTTTGCGGCAACTGGTGTCACATCTGGAGAACTATTAGAAGGTGTTCGCTTTTTAGGTGGTGATTTAGTGGAAACGGACACGATTGTTATGCGTGCAAAAACAGGAACCGTTCGGTATATTAAAGCCCATCACCGATTGAACCAGAAGCCACATTTAATCATGCCTGAAAATTCTTAACTAACAAAAGGAGCGATTCAGGATGAGCGAACGTTTTTTTCTTTACGACGAAGCAGAAGATACAAAATCACGATATGTTAGTTTTATGGGTGAGAATCAACGGTTTGATTTAGTCATTATTACAACAAACCGTTATTTCGGAAAAAAACTTGTGTTAAATATGCAGTCAAGTCGCTATGCCGTTATTGGAACAGATGACCTTGAAGAAGAAGGTTATCTTGAATCTGTCTTTCAACTAGATGAAGAAGATAGTCAGGAACTTCGTGAATTCTTATACGAAGTCATTTAAGATTTTTCTCGAAACAAAACAGCACTTCTTCCCCAACATCGTTCTCGTGTGGGGAAGAAGTGCTGTTTTTACTTATTCTTTATAAAAGTCATGACGATTTAACAGCTTCTTCCTTTACTTTTTTAATTACAAAATAAGCACAGCCAAAATTACAATATTCATATAAGTATTCAGATAAATAATTAATCTTTGCATCAGCTGCTGATTTTCGATTTGTCTCTTCAAAAAAACCTTTTAGTCGGAGCTGCTCGTAGCCCCAATCCCCAACAATATAATCATATTTATTCAGCACATCACTGTATCTTTCTTTGAATGCCTCTTCAGACCATCCTTCTCTAACTTCTTCCACAAGTTCATACGTATGACCTTGAACTTCAATCATTCCAAACACCTACCTTTGCTACTTTCTATGTTGCCTTAATTTACAAAAAATTTCAATGCTAACTTCTATTTATTTTGTCCACCATTTACCACTTCATTGAATCGATACAATTGTACACCCTAGGAAAGAGGAGGTGTATAAAAAATGAAAAACAAATCAAAAATATCGGTTCTTCTAACGTTGCTAGTTCTATCCCTAACAATTCCAGCTTGCGGAGAAGTAGACAATACAGGGGGACAAGGTCAAGGGTTTGACTTTATGCGTGGCTATGGTCGAGATGATCAAAGTCATGCAATAAACAAAAAAGAAGTAGCTGATCCGAGACCTTTCACACAGTATGGCTTTCAACGACACACAAAAAGATCTGTTGCTCAAGGTGGAGGAATTCCCGGATACTCCGTCTATGACCGTTCTCTGTTAGCTGAAAGTATAAGTGAAATGGCAGCAGTATTGCAAGATGTGAATGATGTTGGGGTACTCGTTACAGATCAGCATGTGCTGATTGCCTATGATAGCCCTTCTCCAGATCGAGAAGCAGTAGCCGATCAAGTGAAACAGACGGCTATGTCTGTTATCCCAGCTTATTACGATGTGTATGTTGCAGATGACATTACACTCATGGATGAAATTGAACGTTTCAAAGGGCGATCATCAAAAGAACAATCACAAATCGGTGCATTACACCAGACTATTGAACAAATGAAAGAGTATCCTCAAGGTGCGTCTGAAGATGAAAAAGGGAATCCAAACAAACCGTCTACTAACATGAACAACAACTAGTCATTTCTAATTCACAATAAAACTTCATTGATTAGAAAAAAATCGTCACTTATTGAGATAAGTGACGACTTTTCATTGATCTCTTAAACATATATTTTTTTAGCTAGAAACTTCGTTCATCTCTACTGCATTTACTTGTTCATCAGCATGATAGGAAGATCGGACCAACGGACCTGATTCACAGTGTTTAAATCCTTTTTCCATAGCTATCTCTTTCAATTCCGCAAATTCTTCTGGTGTCCAATATTTAACTATTTTCAAATGAGACTTCGTCGGCTGTAAATATTGCCCAATTGTCAATATATTCACATCTACTGACCTAAGATCATCCATCGTTTCGATGATTTCCTCTTTCGTTTCACCAAGTCCCACCATAATGCTTGATTTAGTTGGAATTTTTGCATTCATTTCTTTCGCTCTCCGCAGTACTTCTAATGTTCGGTCATACGTAGCTCTAGCTCGAACCGTAGGTGTTAATCTGCGCACTGTCTCTACGTTATAGTTAAAAATATGCGGATTTGCTCCAATTAACGTTTGCAAATTCTCTTCTTTCCCTCCCATATCTGAGGGGAGAACTTCTACAGATGTGAACGGACTAGCTCTATGGATCGCGCGAACCGTTTCTGCAAAAACGTGGGCTCCACCATCTTTTAAATCATCTCTTGCTACTGCTGTAATAACAACATGTTTTAACCCCATTAACTTTACAGACTCGGCAACTCTTTCTGGCTCTTGCTCATCCAATTCTGTTGGAAGTCCTGTTTTCACCGCACAAAAACGACAAGCGCGAGTACAAATATCTCCTAAAATCATAAACGTTGCCGTTTTTCTTTCAGCCCAACATTCATGAATATTAGGACATTTCGCTTCTTCACAAACAGTATGTAAATTTTTTTCTCTCATTAATTTCTTTAACCCTGTATAAGATTCATTTGTATTTAATTTAATTTTTAACCAATCAGGTTTACGAACATGTTCTTCTTTTTTAGCCATAAAACTTCACGCTCCCTCTTTCTTTTAGCTAACATGTTGGGTCTGTTCACATTTCCAATACCATGTTAGTACTAACTTTAACACGATATAGTAAAGATCACAAAGAACTTATTATCGAAAAATCTGCGTATGAAATCGCTCCAACTTCCAAAAGATAAATCAAAAGCAGACGAAAGGGGATTCTAACCTTGCTAAGAAAAGTAATTACTTGTTTCATTATTTTACTCATCTTCCTTATTTCATTTTCCATCCCTTCCATGGCTGAAAACATCGAAGATTTAACTCCTGAAGAATTGGATGACAAAAGAATGGGATTATATTTAAAAACGGAATCAACAACATCTATACCATGGTATTATTTTGCCGCTGTAGATAGTTATGAAAGAGGATTGAGACGAGCTAGAAAAGACTTGCCCGAAGAAAAGGGGTTAATTGCTATCCATATTACTCAAGAGGAATGGCAAGGACCGGCAAATCCCTTACAAGAAGACCAAAACCCACGCTCCATTTCTTTTTTTGAAGGGATTGGTAAAGATGGAAACGGAGACGGTATAGCAGATCTCAACGATGATGAGGATGTACTCTATTCTTTTGCTTCTTTTCTTTCCTCTTATGGTGTTCATGATAAAGATATTCAAATAGGCTTATGGGATTATTATCAACGAGACAAAGCTGTAGAACTTGTTACAGGCCATGCGAGAACGTATAAAACGATAAATTCCCTTGATTTAAGAGAACGAGCTTTTCCTGTCCCTTTATCCGCTAATTACAGTTATCGAAGCACATGGGGCAATGCAAGAGGCTGGGGCGGTAAACGAATTCATGAAGGCACCGATATTTTTGCTGGCCATGGTCTTCAAGTAAAATCAACAACATTTGGTATTGTCGAATTAAAGGGGTGGAATAAATTTGGAGGATGGAGAATAGGTGTTCGTGATACAAATAATGTTTACCATTATTATGCCCATTTAAGTAGCTTTGAAAAAGGTATTGAGCGAGGGACAGTTGTAAAACCAGGTGATGTCATCGGTTACGTTGGTAGTTCAGGATATGGTAAGGAAGGAACACAAGGTAAATTCCCTCCGCACTTGCACTATGGAATGTATCGCGATAATGGTTTTATCGAATGGTCCTTCGATCCTCATCCTTCATTAAGAATTTGGGAAAAAGCCGAACGGAAACGCAAAAGTTCTTAATTTATATAAATAGTTATAAATTAAAGCTCAGTGCCGTTATGGCCACTGAGCTTTTGAACTGTGATCATTTTTAGAAAATATTCAAGAACAAGATCCATAAAATACCCGCTGGTGCAATGATTCGGATAAACCATAACCAAATCATTCCAATGATTGAATCTGTTAAACCTGTTTCTTTTAATGCATCAACTTGGTTCCAACCCCATCCAACAAATAAGGCAATGAACAATCCACCGAGTGGAAGTGTATATTTATCTGTTATCGTATCAACAAGATCAAGGAATGGAAGGTCGAATAGCGTAAATGTTAAAGGACCACCTTGACTTAACGCTGATGGAATACCAAACAACGTAACGACAACACCTGCGATAATTGTTGCTTGCTGGCGTTTCCAGTTCATTTTGCGCATCAAATAAGATACACTAACTTCTAATAATGAAATTGCTGATGATAAAGCAGCAATGGCTACAAGGAAGAAGAAAAGAATGGCGAAAACTGTTCCGCCTGTGCCCATTTGAGCAAATACTTCAGGTAATGTGATAAATATTAATCCCGGTCCACTTGCGGGGTCAAGCCCAAACGTAAATACTGCTGGAAAAATCATAATACCTGCAACGATAGCAAATAACGTATCAAGTACAACAACTCCACCTGCTGCGTTAGGAAGTTTTGTTTCTTTAGGTAAATAACTAGCGTACGTAATCATTGCACCCATCCCTAACGAAAGAGTGAAAAATGCCTGACCAACAGCGGCCGAATAAACACTCGGATCTCCAAAAGCACTCCAGTCCGGTGTAAATAAGAATCTCAAACCTTCGCCTGCACCGTCAAGTGTTAAACTATATCCAGCTAACACAATAAGTATTAATGCTAATAATGGCATGAAAATACGATTTGAAAGTTCGATCCCTTTTTTGACACCAAAAAATACAATGGCTATTACAACTGCCATAAAGAAGAACTGCCAGAAAACTGGTCCTGTTGCGCCTCCTATGAAGTTCACGAAGAAATCAGCATATCCACCTTGTTCTACCGCTCCAGCGGCTCCAGTTAAGTAGCTATACAGGAAGTAAACGACCCAACCTGCTATAACCCCATAAAAGGATAAAATCAAGAAAGATGTTAAAACACCTAGTACACCACCGATAACCCAAGGTTTCCCAGGAGCGATATTGTTAAATGAGCCAACTACGTCCGATTGACCTCTTCGACCAATAGAAAATTCAGCAAGTAAGACAGGAAGCCCTACAAGAAAAATACATAATACATAAATTAATAAAAAGGCCGCTCCACCACTATCTCCCGTTACATAAGAAAAACGCCAAATATTACCTAAACCTACTGCTGAACCTACGGCGGCTAATATAAAGCCCATTTTCGTGGCCCATTGTTCGCGTCCATTATTCATAGTCATAACTCCCTTCAGTCTGTTATCCTAGTTAATCTTTCTTAGTTCTTTTTTAAAATAAGGATGTTCGTCTTAATTTACAACCCCCTCAAGATCTGCCTTCATTCATAGATAATGAATCTTTACTATCTTATTATAATTATCTGACAATTGTTTGTCAAAGTATTTTCGGAATATTCTATAAAAATCTGAAAATAATGATGATATCATTTTTCTTTTCATTCTTTCACAGATTACCGGCGCTTTTTACTTCACATAATAAATTAACTTTAAATAAATGACGTGCTCTTTTAGTTTATAAACAATGTTTTGTAATCTTAATCATTGATGCTTAAGTCTATTAGTATGTCGATATTTATCATAATTGAACTGTTGTTGTCCTATCGCGCATTTTTGATATTCTAAAATGCAATCCATTGAATTTATCTTACAATGACGCGATATAATCAATCACTATCGACAATTTATAAAAAGCTGTCGACTAATTTGAAGTTCAGAAGCGAAGTTGTATCACAAATAATATTTTTTAATCATAATTTATACATTTATAGCATAAAGAAAGTTTATCAAACGCTCGTCTTCCAGCGACGTCCAATGCGTAGTTATACTTATGTAGTAAGAAAGTAGCTATACTTATTGTATAAATAGCGATGCGGTTCTTCGTTAAGAAGAACCGCATCGCTATAAGCACACATATCTAAGTAACCATCCGTTAAAACTGCAATGACAAAAATGAAATGTTTAAACCACATATCAACAACCTAATGAGTCCTTTCCATTATCGTTTATAAGACAATGAAGCGCTGTTAGTGTTTAACAGCGCTTCGGATGTTTAGTTATTTCGTTTTAAAATCACTTTACGAGTAATCATTTTTTCAATTTCGATTAACGTGAACACAAGTGCACCAAATATCATTGGTATAATCCAATATTCAATACCTAATGGCTCAGTTCCAAACGCAATATTCATGAAAGGTACGTAAAGAATAAATGCTTGTAATGCTAGGAGGACACCTGACACAATAAAGGCCACCTTGTTTTTTAAAAAGTTTTTGTTAAAGGCAAAGCCTATTTCGTTTCGGGTATTAAACAGGTGGAACATTTGCATAATGACAACTGTTTGAAGAACAACACTGTTCAAATATGACTCCTCCACACCATTGGTCATCAAATTTTGACTAAAGAGGAGTGTACCGCCTCCGATCAATAATGACACGAATACAATTCTAAAAATATAATATGGAGTTAATAATGGTGTTTTAACCGGTCGAGGTGGTCGATTCATCGCCCCTTCTTCTAACGGTTCAAACGCTAACGCTAACGAGACAGTAACCGCAATAACCATGTTCACCCATAATATTTGAATAGGAGATAATGGCATCGTCGTACCAAGTAGGATACTACTCATTATTAGAAAAGCTTGTGCACCATTCGTTGGAAGAATAAATAAAATTGTTTTCTTTAGATTAGCATATACCCGTCTACCTTCCTCGACTGCTCCGACAATCGTTTCAAAGTTATCATCGACAAGGACCATTTGCGAGGATTCTTTAGCGACCTCGGTTCCTTTAATTCCCATTGCGACTCCAATATCCGCACGTTTTAATGCCGGCGCGTCATTCACACCATCACCTGTCATCGCAGAAACTTGATCATTTTCTTGTAACGCTTTTACTAAGCGCAATTTATTTTCTGGACTCGTTCTTGCAAAGACATCATAAGTCATAATTGCTTCTGAAAGTTCTTCATCACTCATTCGATCTATTTCACGACCTTCAAGTCCATTTTCACCATCACCAATACCCATTTGATGACCAATTGCCATCGCTGTGTCTTTATGGTCACCGGTTATCATTTTGACTTGGATACCTGCTTTCTTACATTCTTCTACAGCAAGTATTGCTTCTTCACGTGGTGGATCTATAATTCCCGTTAATCCTAGGAATGTAACGCCTGATTCTAGATCTTCGTGATTGATTTCTGTTTGATTCCCATCAACTTTTTTAATTCCTGCGCTTAGAACACGTTCTCCTTTTGTTGTTCGCTTCTTCATCTTCTCTTCCCAGTAAGATCGATCGAAAGAACCCTCACCTTTTTCAGCCATTTCGAATAGCCGATCCGGTGCACCTTTCACATAAATATAGTTTTCAGAATTCTCTTCAATAAGAACTGCCATATATTTATAATCTGAATCAAAAGGAATTTTGGAAATAACGTTATGACGAGGAATGTCTTCATCTGCCTTTTCCGCCAGTGTTATAAGGCACCCTTCCGTTGGCTCTCCGTTAATTTTCCATGTCCCATTTTCCTCTTGTAGCTCTGAATCATTACAAGTTTTCATAACCTTAAGTAACGTTTCTAATTGATCATTTTCACTAAGCTTCACAGGCTCATCATCTGTTTGTATTTCGCCTTCAGGAGAATAACCAGTACCTGTAACATCGTAGTCTTTATCTTTTGTCATCACAGACGTAACGGTCATTTCATTCTTCGTCAGTGTCCCTGTTTTGTCCGAACTAATTACGGACACGGCACCTAACGTCTCCACAGACGGAAGGTTTCTTACGATCGCCTTTCGCTTTGACATATTTTGAACGCCAAGTGCTAAAATGATTGAAATAATAGCAGGAAGTCCCTCTGGAATAGCCGCTACCGCTAAACCGATGATCGATAGGAGGAGTTCACCTGCACCATAATCTCTGACAAAAAAGCCAAAGACATATAAAACAGCTGCCGCAGCAACGATAAAGACTGCAACCTGCTTACCAAATCGATCTGTTTGTTTCATAAGCGGAGTCTTCAGTTCTTCAACCTCGGAAATCGACTCATTAATCTTTCCGATTTCTGTATCAGCACCTGTTGCGACTACAATTCCAAGGCCTGTGCCTGAGGTTACCGATGTCCCTGAAAAGGCAATATTCTCTCTGTCACCTATTACTGTGTCTTCATCTAAGGGCGCTGTTGATTTCTCCGTAGAGGTTGATTCTCCTGTTAACGCGGCTTCTTCGGCTTTTAGATTATCCGCTTGAATCAACCTTAAATCAGCTGGTATCTTATCTCCCGCTGCCAAAAATACTAAATCTCCTGGGACAACTTCAGCAGCATTGATTTCACCTTTTTTGCCATTTCGCAAGACATTTGCTTCAAGCGAAAGCATATTCTTTATTCCTTCTAATGCCTTTTCTGCTTTATTCTCTTGGAAATAACCTATCGCTGCATTTATGACTGCGACTAATAAAATAACTATCGTATCAATATAGTGTCCTAATAAAGCTGTTGTTACAGCTGCGGCAATCAAAATATAAATTAAGATATCATGAAAGTGTTTAAGAAATTTTATCCATTCTGATTCCGATTCCTTTTCTGGTAACTCATTCTTACCATAGTTTTCTAACGCTTCCTTTACTTGATCATCTGACAACCCTTCCTCACGGGTCACATCAAAAGAATCAAGGGTTTCTTCTGTTGATAAGCTATACCATTTCTTCTGCTCTGTCATCTAAAAATCAATCCTTCCGAATTCGACAATCATTCATACCTTTGTATTACCGCATATGTGAAAGATTAAACGTACTTCACTAACCTTTCACTTTGAATAGGATAGTGGAATTAAGCAAAGCTAAGCACCACTCCCCAAAAAATGTGGTTATAGAGTCATATCATGTTTTACTAAACGCGCTTCATTTCTCTTCTTCTAAGTGTTATCCAAGCACATCACTACTATTTACTTTTCTTTTTGTAAAAATCCCTCAATTAGACGATTCATTACTCCTTCCTCTGATGAATCGCTCCAATCTCCCCATTTAGGCCGATTCATTTCTTCCTCCTCCGCTCCAACTTGATTGCTATATACAGTCTCATAAAGATCATCTAGATACTTTTCCGGGAAACGACGATCATATAATTCGCAAAAACTACTGATATGACCTAATAAGATTTTTTAATTAAACCACCTCGGTACTCATTTGACTCCCTTGATGACCACGAGTCCTTAAAGCTTTTCCACAACTCAAAAATCTATCATTTCATGGTGAACAACAAAAAAAGACCACACCTTCTTTTTCAGGTGTGGTCTAAATGATTATACTTCTTTATAAATCCATTTTGTTATCACTAGTTTTAATATGACAACTGCTATACCAAACGTCGCAAAACCAACGAGTAAACCGATCCAAACACTGCCGGTAAAACCTAATGCTAAGAATGATAACGTTGAGATGACACCAACAATAAGCGCATACGGTAGTTGTGTCAGCACATGGTCAATATGATGACTCCCCGCTCCTGTTGACGATAAAATCGTTGTATCAGAGATAGGTGAACAATGATCACCAAATATCGCTCCAGCTAAAACAGCCGCTAAAACAGGTAACATCAAAGTGATATCGGTAACAGCTGCAATTTCTCCCGCAATTGGAAGCATAATTGCAAATGTTCCCCATGATGTTCCTGTACTAAATGCCATAAATCCTGCAACAAGGAATAATAGAGCAGGCAAGAACCCTAATTGAATATGCTCATCAACCATGGAAGCCAAGTACTCCCCTGTTCCTAACTCTCCAATAATTTCAATGATCGTCCAAGCAAAAACTAAAATATAAATTGCTGGTAACATTGACTTCACACCAGCCCATAAACCAACACCTAAATGTTTCACTGGTAAGCGACGTAAAAAGGCAATCGCAATAGTAATAACTAAACTGATTAATCCACCATAAAGAAGTGCTGCTGCAACATCCGTATTCTCAAACGTTGCTAACAGGGAGCGCTGACCTTCTGTCGCTTGCATTCCTGTAATAACCATAAAGAGGACCGTTGCAACAATCAACGTCGCAATAGGCCAGATTAGATCAGATACGACTCCTTCTGCAACAGGTTTAGCATCTTCACTTTCTCCAGGAACCGGCCCTTTATTGACATCAACAAGCTCTCCTGTTTCTTGTGCTCGTTCTTCATGCGTTCGCATAAGACCAAAATCCAACTTAAAATACGCAACAGCAAAAACAAGGAGTATTGCAAATACTGCATAAAAGTTCATCGGTGCGATTAATAAAAACGCTTGAAGTGCTTCATATTGTGTAACGCCGTGAGTGACTAAAATACCACCAATGATCGTAATAATATATGCTCCCCAACTAGAAACAGGAGAAACAACACAAATAGGTGCTGCTGTCGAATCAACCACATAAGCAAGCTTTGCTCTTGAAATTCTATGTCGATCAGTGAAAGGACGACTAACATTACCAACTGTCAAACTGTTGAAGTAATCATCTATGAAAATAATAATCCCTAAAAATCCAGCTACAAACTGAGCTCCTATGCGCGATTTCACTTTCGTTAATGCCCATTCTCCAAAGGCTCTACTTCCTCCAGTAATCGTGATTAAAGAAGCAATCATTCCAAGAATAAGTAAAAACAAAATAATATATAATTCCCATGTGTTTATTCCTCCATCTACTATAAAAATACCAGATACGATAGAGAAAATTTGAGCTATTGCCTCATTAACAAATAATTCTTCTGATTGGTTCACCATCAGTGCACCAACTATAATTCCTACACCTAGAGATAACAACACTCGCTTCGTTAACATGACCATAATCAGTGCTAACACGGGAGGTAGTAATGATAAAATGCCGTGTTCCATATAAATTCTCCTTCTATTAATTTGACTTGTTACCTAATCATAAGATCTTTCACATAGAAAATATTTTCTTGATCGATTGGTTCGGGACACTTAATGCTTGTATTCCTCTCTACTGTCTCGATTTCTTTCGCTTTCAGTAAAGACAGAACACCTTTTCAGAGAATGACAAATGAAGCTTACCCAGAATCTGAGATAGGATTTAAAAAGAAAAAAACGACAAAGGAAAATCTCCCTTGTCGCTTCCATATGAAGTCAAGATATCGATTCCCCATCAGGGTTAGTAGTCCTCCACCAAGGTTTCCCTACAGTGACAGTGTTACACTTGTTCAATGCAACCCCAGCTACTGAATCCTGGACAGGATTCAACGCTTCGGCAAACCGCCCTTTCAGAAACATTCTTCGTTGTCCTTACTCCTGTTTCTTACTCATTCGATTTGCGCCTCTACCTCACCAAAGATGAGGTATTCAATCTCTATTTAATTTTCAAAGCCGAGATTTATCATAACAAATGCCAGTTCTCTTTTCAACTATTTTTACGTGAAATTAATTGTTAATATTTGTTTCAATATCTGTATTTACCTCAGTGTCTGGTTGACTATCAAATTCATCTTCAAACTCTTCAGGTCTTTGAATGACGGATGGATTCATTTGTCCGCCCCCACCAGGTCCACTATAAAAATCAGGAACTTCTCCTGGAATATATACCATGGCCACCGGAATGGATGTTTTAACAACTTCTGTATCCGTTGCAAATGGAATGACCACTTTTACGTCGACTTCAATTTCAATCGATATACTCATGTACGTATTATTAATTCCAACATGAACAATATTTTCTTTTAATTGAGGCTGAACATCCCCAATAGCAGATAATCGAACAGGTACTTTTGGGCCAAGATGTGCCAGTAAAGCATTATTCGTTGCTTGACCTAACGGGATCATATGGATAATTCCATCTTCTGAGAAAGTTGCCCCCTCCCGATCTACATCCACCTCGTTTGGAATTCGAATATCTTTTACTCTTCCGTGTTCAATATCGTTCAAGTAATTTTGGACTCTTTTTGTCGTTTCTTGTAGTACT
This sequence comes from Salipaludibacillus daqingensis, assembly GCF_029891575.1. GTDB lineage: Bacteria > Bacillota > Bacilli > Bacillales > Salisediminibacteriaceae > Salipaludibacillus > Salipaludibacillus daqingensis. The sequence goes on from NZ_JARZHF010000003.1 coordinate 40,045, forward strand.
CGATTATAAATCACTTGATTGTACTGAACGGATATGACGTTACCTTGTTCATCCTTGTCAATTTCAACGATTTTCTCCATCTCTGTGTCTTCAAGAATATGACGAGAAATGGCATCATTAATCGCCAATGTACCAATTCTTTGCGTCTCTGTAGTTGCTATCCCCATAAGAGTTGGTCTAATTCCTTTTTCAACAATAATCAAACCTTGGACCGTTAAAATAACAAAAATGATAAAGGATATCATTAATACATAACGGAAAGGAAGAGGTCCTTTTTTCTTACGGCGAGGCCGATAGGTGCGAAAAGTCTTCATTGCGATTCCCCCTTCCACACAATCATATGCAAGGGAACGCTAAGATTGTACAAAAAAATTCTTCAAGACTATCTCTTGAAGAATTCAATGCATAATGTAAAGGAAATCCCCTTTTGCAAATCGATGATTTGAAGGGGCTTATTGTCTTATTTCCGTTCATAAACAAGGAACGTGTGAGGGTACTTGTTTTTTTCATCAACTACTCCTGTTTGTTCAGAAACCACTTGCCAATTTTTTTCGTCGATGATCGGAAAGAATGTATCTCCTGAAAAGGTATGTTCAATCTTGGTAATATACAGTCTCTCTGCTTTTGGTAGAAGAAGTTCATAAAGAGTTGCTCCACCAATAACAAAAAACTCTTCTTTTTCGTTCATTAAAGGCGTTACTTCCGAAACATCATGAATCACTTCAACACCTGAAGCTTGAAAATTTTCATCTCTTGTAAGAACAATATTTCTTCGCTTAGGTAATGGTCTCCCGATCGATTCAAATGTTTTTCGTCCCATCAAAATTGGATGACCACTCGTTACTTTTTTGAAGTGTTGAAGATCTGCAGGTAAATGCCAAGGCATGTCCCCGTCTTTACCAATGACTCTCCCTTCAGAAAAGGCTGCAATCATGGAAATCATACAGACACCTTGCCTTTAATATGAGGGTGAGGATCATAACCAATTAATTCAAAATCGTCTATCGTAAAGTCCTCAATTTTTTTACAATCAGGATTTAACTTCATTGTTGGTAATTCGCGAGTGTCCCTGGATAATTGAAGATTTACTTGATCAACATGATTAAGATAAATGTGAGCATCTCCAAATGTATGAACAAAATCGCCAACTTCCAAGCCACATTCTTGTGCAATCATCATTGTTAGTAATGAGTAGGAGGCGATATTAAACGGCACACCTAAAAATACATCGGCGCTTCGTTGATACAGTTGACATGACAACTTCCCATCTGCTACGTAAAACTGAAATAAACAGTGGCACGGGGCTAACGCCATCTTGTCTAAATCTGCAACATTCCAAGCATTCACAACTAATCTTCTTGAGTTTGGGTTCGTTTTGATCTGTTCGATAATCGTACCTAACTGATCGATTGTCTCTCCATCTGCAGTGGGCCACGAGCGCCATTGTTTTCCATAAATAGGTCCTAAATCGCCGTTTTCATCTGCCCATTCGTTCCAAATCTTCACATTATGTTCTTTCAAATACTCAATATTTGTCTCACCTTTAATAAACCATAATAACTCATGAATAATTGCTCGAAGCGCTAATTTTTTCGTCGTCAACACAGGGAATCCCTTTGCTAAATCAAACCTCATTTGATAACCAAATGTGCTAATTGTACCTGTCCCTGTTCGATCATCTTTCTTCGTTCCATTATTTAAAATATGTTCGCAAAGCTCCAAGTAAGCTTTCATTACTTCCACCTCATTTTGTCCAATGATCCTGTTATTGAACTTTTTTATACTGATCTATTGCCGTTTCACATGCAATTATTGTAACATTTAATTCTACCGATAAATCTATATCTTTTTCACATCTATTTTTATCTTTATCTTTTAACACACGAATCACCGGTCTAGAAGGTAATTGAGCATTAATTTTTGCAACAACACCTTCTTCGCCATTACTTAATCTCACTTCTAAACCAACGGGATAAATCGCTACTGTTTTAGCAAAACTATCGACTAATTTTTCATCAAATAGACTTCCTGCCCCGCTATACAATAGCTCTAACCCTTCATGTGGTAACATCGCTTGACGATACACCCGGTTTGATGTGACGGCGTCAAATACATCGGCTATCCCAATGATCTTTGCAAAATAGTGAATATCATTGCCAGCTAGTTGCCTAGGGTAACCTGTTCCATCCAATCGTTCATGATGTTGATATGCACAATGGGCCGTTATTAAAGAAAGAGTATATGATTTTCTAAGCATATCAAATCCAATGGACGCATGACTTTTAATTAAGTCAAATTCTTCCACTGTTAATTCTTCTGATTTGTTTAGTATTTCCAGAGGAATACCCATCTTTCCTAAGTCATGGAGCATGGCACCTAAACCTAGATCATGTAATTCTGATTGGTTTAGACCTACTTTTTGACCTAGTGCAACGGCATATACTGTCACATTTAACGAATGATGAAACACATAGGAATCATACGAAACAACTTCTGAAAGCATTGATATCACTTCTTTTTTTGATTGTATTTCCAATAATATCTCTTTCACTAAATTGGAAAACGACGGGGACAGCTTGTCTATGTCCACAGATTTACCTAAAGCCATTTGGTTTGAAATAGTGTTAAAGTTTCCTTGAATTGTTTTTAATGCTTTCATTCGCGTTTTACCGTGAATCGTGTCCTCTACGTAAATATCTTCTGTAGAGGCATCCTCAATATACACATAGGAAACACCTTTATTTTTTAAACGATCAATCATTTTATCCGTTAATATGACACCACTATTTAAAAGGGTCTGCCCTAAATCATTGTAGATAGGTTTCGCTAAGCGATCTTGATTATACACTGAATGGATCGACTTTAACTTCATATAACCCCGTTCCTTCCATCACTTCAACTGTTTATTTTTCATTCTCTCATTTGGTTTAGCTTCCACGCGATTAAGTCTCTCAAAAATTCAGGCATGTAATACGTTATTTCTCGAATGGAGCTTATTGTCGGATATAAATGTCCAAGCGTGAACATATCCAACGTAGCTAATTTATACTTTTGATCCCTTATTAATGGGAATCCGTTGATTAACACATTTGTTTCGTTAATATAACGCGGTTCTCCTATGACTTCTAAATTATCAAAAATCATCTGTCCTATTACTTTACCACGAAAACCAAAACCTTTTAATGCCAAGTGGATCATTTCTTTCTGTTGTGATTGGCGGATAGTTTCTAATAGACGTTCGCCTGAAATCATTACTGTTGCAGGATTAATCGGATGCGGACATATCGTATGTAAATCACTTAGCGTCACTGGGCCTTGTTCTAAATTGTCTAAAATTACCCCCGAATTGACCATTGATATATCTGCGTTGCACCACTCACGAACACCTTCTGAAAGGAGTACGGGAAATGGACTGGTTTTGTACCAATCAACCGTAAGTGGAGAGTCTAGCACCGTTACTTCCCGTTCAAGTAATCTATTTCCCTCTTGGATTAAGTTTGCCAGAGTTTTTTCCGTTTGTTTGTCTCTAACTGCTTCATCCACTTTCATTGAATGTACTTTTTCTATTTCCACAACATGGCGTCCGTTCTCTTTCTTTTCAAAACGAACGGTCACATCACCAATATAAGCGCCAGATCTACCAGACTGATTGATCCATGTATCGTTAACTTTTTTTCCTTCATTTAAAACATGATGTGTATGAGAACCTAATATCAAATCAAAGCTTGGAAACACTTTTGCCATTTTTTCATCTTCATGTAAACCTAAGTGAGACAAACAAACAAGGAAATCAACTTGAGATCGAAGTTCATCCACTGTTTTTTCGAGCTCAATAAATGGATCTGTGACGTTCCATCCTAATGTTTCATAAAAAAGCCTAAATGGAATCGTAACACCTGTAACGCCCACCTTCAAACCAGATTTTAAATGATATATTTTATGAGGAATCGTCCATGATGGTCTGCTTCCATCATTATATTTTAAATTACTTAAAATAACTGGAAACGCAGCATCGCTATATAAGTCATCAAGGTTCTCCTGTGAAAAAGTGATGCCTTCGTTATTTCCAATTGTGACGGCATCATATTCCATCTCATTCAGCAGTTGAACATTCCCTTTCCCTAATAACGCCTCCGTCATCGGATGAACACGATCACAATGATCTCCTATGTCGAAAAGCAACACTTCTTGCTGAAGTTGACGCGCTTCGTTACGCTGTTTTTTCAATAAGGCTGTTACTGCAGGCCATTGTTCTAAATTACTATGTAAATCATTTGTATGTAATATGCGTAGTTTTTCATTAGACAATGATCAAAACACCCTTCCGTCTCGTTTATTAAAGACCAGTTACACCTTGGTAAATTAATCTAATCCCAATAATCACTAAGAACACTCGTAACATTAAAACAACGTTATTACTCGATAATCGCTTGTTAATCGCTGCTCCTAACTGACCACCAATCCAAGCACCCGGAATAAGCGCCATCGCATATAGCCAGTCAACATTTCCCAAACTTATATGGGAAATCGAGCTGACAGTAGCAGATAATAAAACGAGAAACATCGATGTAGCTACTGCTAAGTGGGCTGGGAATGCAAAAAGTAATATCATGGCTGGCACCATTAACGACCCGCCACCAATTCCAAATAATCCGGAAAACATTCCTACAAAAAACGCAATACTCACTCCAATGATCGGTTGATATCCATACTGGATCGTCTTTCCTGTTTCTGTTACGTATGTTCTTTCAATTCCTTTAGGGCGTCGTTTCATAGGTGGAATACGATTTCGAATCATCAAAATAAAGGAAACGACCACAATAAATATCCCAAATGCAATCAAGAAAACATCAACATCAATATCTCTATTTAACCAGACACCAAATAGAGCACCTGGTCCACTTCCTATGAAAAAAATAAGTCCACTTTGTATGTCTACTTTTTTTTGCTTCACGTAAGCTAGAGTAGAAGATAACCCAGTAAATATCATAATTAAAAGAGACGTACCTACAGCAATCTGAGGTGTGATACCACTTAAAATTGGTGAATAATCACTCAGAATCATCAACGCAGGGACTATGATAATCCCTCCACCTAATCCCATAATACTACCTAATATTGCTGCAACCAAACCTAAAAAAGCTAATACAATCCACTCCATCTACTATGCCTGCTTTCCAACTCAATATTATCTATCGATCATTGACCTACGTCTATATTGAATCTTACGGAATTCATCGAGACTTTTCAATGAATTTCGAAATAAACCTTCATGGAATATTAATTCCATTCTTATCGGTTATACTTTAGACCTTCATTATATTATTCCTCAAATAGATTCAGTTGTCGAGGTGCTAATCCGTTATAAGATACATTCAATTTTTCTATAAATGTCTTTGCGTTACTTGCGGCGTGTCCGCCAGAGTTATTATTAAACACAACATAAGTATGATCCACTGCATTAGAAATCTGTTCAACCTTTTCTGATAGTTCGGTTAGTTCTTCTTTTGAGTAATCATATAAATAACGAACGTCTCTCCATTCTTGCCCTTTTACAGGCTTAGTCCAAGCCGCTACATTTCTTCCATGAAAACGTACAAACGCTTTATTATTCGTCACGACAGGTACAAACGGAACCGATCGCTGACCAGCTTGCGGTTCATCACATATACTATGAATCCAATTATTTTCTTTCATGAATGCTAACGTATTTTCTTTATATTTTTCGTTGTACCATGATTGATGACGAAACTCTAGAGCTACTTCATAATCTTGTAATTGATCTCGTACAACATTCAAGTAATTAACATGTTTTTTCTGACAGTCAAACCATGGAGGAAATTGACAGAGAACCATAGCAAGTTTCCCTGCGTTCTTCATAGGTTCAAATGTTGTTTTAAATGCATCAAACATTTCTTCTTTCGTTTCAAAAGGAATATCGCCACGTTGATGCCCAGTGATTCCTTGGTAAGCTTTAGCAATAAACTGAAAAGAATCTGGCGTCTCGTATATCCACTTATCAATGTTTCGTTTCGGCGGAATCGCGTAAAATGAAGTATCTAATTCAACAATTGGAAAATGACTAGCATAAGCAAGCAGTTTCTCATTTGCTGAATGAATGTGTTCATAAAGGGTCGGATGATCCCCCCAACCAGTTAATCCAATGTTAATATGACTCATACTCGTCACCTCCCTAGTGTCTCATTCTTTTATACCTTACATCATAAGAAAAAGCGAACCCGACGTGGTCGGATTCGCTGTATCATATCTTTTAACCGATAGAACCTTCCATTTCGAACTTGATGAGACGGTTCATTTCTACCGCATACTCCATCGGAAGTTCTTTTGTGAATGGTTCAATGAAGCCCATAACGATCATTTCCGTTGCTTCTTGTTCAGAAATTCCACGACTCATCAAGTAGAATAGCTGCTCTTCAGAAACTTTAGAAACAGTCGCTTCATGTTCCAACGTAATGTCATTATTTAAAATCTCATTGTAAGGAATCGTATCTGATGTCGATTGATTATCCATAATGAGTGTATCGCACTCAATATTTGCTTTTGAACCTTGTGATTTCCGCCCAAAATGACAAATACCACGATACGTCACTTTACCACCTTGTTTAGAAATGGATTTAGAAACAATAGAGGATGAACAGTCAGGTGCCAAGTGATGCATTTTCGCACCAGCATCTTGGTGTTGGCCTTTTCCTGCAATCGCAATGGAAAGTACGTTTCCTCTTGCTCCTCTTCCAGTCATCACAACAGCTGGATATTTCATCGTAAGTTTAGATCCGATGTTTCCATCGACCCATTCCATTACTGCATTTTCTTGTGCAACAGCACGTTTCGTAACCAAGTTAAATACGTTTGGTGCCCAGTTTTGAATCGTAGTGTAACGGCAATACGCATTTTTCTTAACAATGATTTCTACAACCGCACTGTGTAATGAATTTGTTGTATAAACAGGTGCTGTACAACCTTCTACATAGTGTACGGAACTGTCTTCATCAGCAATAATTAACGTACGCTCAAACTGCCCCATGTTTTCAGAGTTAATTCTGAAGTAGGCTTGTAATGGCTGCTCTGTCTTAACACCTTTAGGAACGTAGATGAAAGAACCACCAGACCATACAGCTGAGTTCAATGCTGAGAATTTGTTATCAGACGGAGGAATAACTGTTGCAAAATGCTTTTTGAAAAGATCTTCATTTTCTCTAAGAGCTGTATCAGTATCTTTGAAAATGACACCTAGGTCTGTAAGATCTTGCTGCATATTATGGTAAACCACTTCAGATTCGTATTGCGCTGAAACACCAGCAAGATACTTTTGCTCGGCTTCAGGAATACCTAATTTATCAAACGTATTCTTAATTTCTTCTGGAACTTCATCCCATGAACGCTCTGTATTTTCAGATGGTTTCACGTAGTAAGTGATATCATCAAAAATCAGTTCAGACATATCGCCGCCCCACTGAGGCATTGGCATTTTGTAGAACTGCTCCAATGACTTCAATCGGAAATCAAGCATCCATTGAGGTTCACTTTTCATACGAGAAATTTCCTCAACAATCTCACGTGTTAGACCTTTTTTCGAACGGAAGATCGATACGTCTTTATCATGAAAGCCATATTGATATTCATTGATTTCTGGCATTTTTTTCGCCATGTGAAACCCTCCTTTTAATTCTAAAATAGCATCTAGCTATTCATCTTGCTATAAAAAGCGATTGCGAACGATTGACAACGCCAAGTGAAAAAAAATATTATAAAACGCATTCCTAAGTTCTATCATCTATAAGTGATAACTGAAATGATTTACTCGTAAATGCTTAGAGAATACATCTCTAGTTTACAACACATCGGTAGTAAAAACCAAGGGTAATGGTCATTCTCATTCAGAATCTTCGTCCTCATCTTTATCTAAACCTTGTTCCATCGCTTTCCAAGCTAATGTTGCACACTTAATTCTAGCTGGAAACTTGGCTACTCCTTTTAGTGCTTCAATATCTTCTAGCTCAAACTCTTCCGTATCGACATCTTTTCCAAGCATCATATCGGAAAACATCTCAGACATTCTTAACGCGTCTTCCACAGCGAGACCTTTCACAGCTTGCGTCATCATAGAAGCGGAAGAAAGGCTAATAGAGCAACCTTCCCCTACAAATTTAGCATTAGCAATTTTTCCGTCCTCCACAATCATTTGGAGTTGGATACGATCGCCACATGTAGGGTTATTCATGTTTATTTTTAACGTATCACCCTCAAGCTCTCCGCGATTTCGAGGGTTCTTATAATGATCCATAATAACTTGACGGTATAACGTGTCTAGTTGATTACCCAAAGACATCTCCAAAATACTCCTTTGTTTTTATTAATGCTTTAACAAAAGCATCGACTTCTTCTTCTGTATTATAGAGGTAAAAACTGGCTCTAGCCGTTGAGTTTACCCCTAATTCTTTCATTAAAGGTTGTGCACAGTGGTGTCCAGCTCTTACAGCAACACCTTCTGCATCTAGCACAGTGGCAACATCGTGTGGATGAACATCTTCACAATTAAACGTCAAAACCCCTGCTCTTTCATCAGGTCCAGGACCATACATCGTTACACCATCGATTTCACTAAGCTGAGACATCGCATAAGCAACAAGCTTTTTCTCGTGTTTTTCCACATTGTCCAAGCCTATCTCTTCTAGAAAATCAATTGCTGCACCTAATCCAATTGCACCTGCAATAATCGGTGTACCACCTTCGAATTTCCAAGGTAGCTCTTTCCATGTTGATTCGTAAAGACCAACGAAATCGATCATTTCTCCACCGAATTCAATTGGTTCCATTTTTTTCAACCACTTCTTTTTGCCATATAAAACACCAATACCAGTTGGTCCGCACATTTTGTGTCCAGAAAAAGCATAAAAATCTGCATTTAATTCTTGAACATCTACTTTCATGTGGGGAACAGCCTGAGCACCATCAACAACAATGACTGCATTATGCTTATGTGCCACTTCAGCAATTTCTTTAATTGGATTAATCGTTCCAAGTACGTTAGAAACGTGCATAACAGAAACAATTTTCGTGTTCTCTGTTACGGTTTCTTCTACATCCTTTAAATCAATTGTGCCATTTTTTTGAAGAGGGATATATTTGAGAGTTGCTCCTGTTGTTTTGGCTAGTTGCTGCCAAGGAATAATATTACTGTGATGTTCCATTGGAGTAATAACTATTTCATCATTTGGACCAAGGTTCGCTTCACCATAGCTTTGAGCAACGAGGTTAATCGATGTTGTTGTCCCTCGAGTGAAAATAATTTCCTCCATACTTTTCGCATGGATAAATTTTCGAACCTTTTCCCTTGCACCTTCATAACCATCGGTAGCCAATGAACCGAGGGTATGAACCCCTCGGTGAACATTGGAATTATATCTTTTATAATAGTCTTCCACCGCTTCTATAACCTGTAAAGGCTTTTGAGACGTTGCCGCGCTATCAAGGTAAACAAGTGGATGTCCATTTACTTCCTGATGTAAAATCGGAAACTGTTGACGGACATTTTCCACATTCATTAGTATACTTTCCTTTCAATTACATCATACAACTGTTCTTTCACTGACTCAATTGGCAAAGCATTGACAACTGGAGCAAGGAAACCATGAATGATCAAACGCTGCGCTTCTTTTTCAGAAAGTCCGCGGCTCATGAGATAAAACATTTGTACTGGATCAATTTTACCAACGGATGCTGCGTGACCAGCTGTTACATCATCTTCGTCAATGAGTAAGGCAGGGTTTGCGTCACCACGAGCTTTTTCGCTAAGCATAAGAACGCGTTCTGTTTGCTCACTGTTGGACTTTGTTGCACCATGTTCAATTTTAGAAATACCATTAAAGATCGATGTTGCTGAATCTTTCATGACACCATGTTTTAAAATTTCTCCATCGGTATGTTTTCCGAAATGGATGAGATTTGTTGTGAAATTTTGCGTTTGGTTTCCTCGACCGATTGATACTGTTTTTGTATCTCCATACGAACCATCACCAATGAGATTGGTAGTATTTTCTGAAACGGTATTACCATCATTCATCTGGCCAAGTGCCCAGTATACATTTGCATCTCTACCAGTTACTTGCGCTCGTCGATTCACGTATGTTGTCACTGTTTCAGAAAGGTTATCAACCGCTCCAAATCGAACTGTTGCACCATTTCCAACAAATACCTCAGCAACAATATTAGCCACTGCTTCTTCATTAGAACCTTCTGAAAGATGATTCTCTACATAAGTGACGTAACTATTTTCTTCTGCAACAACAAGTACATGATTGAATAACCCGAAACTACCTTCATGAGAGTAGACTGCTTGAAGTGGAACATCAACTTCTACATTTTTCGGAACATAAAGGAAAGTTCCTCCGTTAACCAATGCAGCATGTAATGCTGTCAAACGATTCTCATCTGACGAAACAGCATCTTGCATGAAATACTTCTTAATGAGATCTTCATGTTCATTTACTGCTGTTTTAATGTCTGTAAAAATAACGCCTTTATCAATTAAATCAGCTTGCATAGATTGAAATGTTGTTACTCCATTATTTTGAACGATCAAATTTTTAACATCTTCTTCTTTACTAATGAGAGTTTTAACACTTTCAGATAACTCAGAGAAACTTCCTTTTTCATCTGTTTTTGCATCAAAATCAAATGAAGTAAAGTTCCATTTCGTAATTTTTGTTTTATCTGGTTTTGGTAATTCCAAGTTTAATGCTTTCTCTAAAGACGAAAGACGTAAATCAGTGAACCACTGAGGTTCTTGTCGGTCCTTAGAGAAGTCTGTTACTTGTTGTTGATTTACTGGAAAGGTAATTTCCGTTGTCATCTTCATTCCTCCTCTTTCAACCGAATCTATTCTTGACCTACTGTTTCGTCTTCAATACCAAGTTCCTCTTTAATCCAATCATAACCTTGCTCTTCCAGTTTCTGAGCTAGTTCAGGTCCACCGGACTTTACAATACGACCTTGCATCATAACGTGAACAAAGTCTGGTTTTACATAATTCAATAAACGCTGATAGTGAGTAATAATCATACAACCAAACTCTTCACTACGAAGTTCGTTGATTCCTTTAGCAACTACTTTCAATGCGTCAATATCTAAACCAGAGTCAATTTCATCAAGGATGGCGATTCTAGGTTTAAGCATAAGAAGTTGTAAAATTTCATTACGCTTCTTTTCTCCACCTGAGAAACCTTCATTTAAATAACGATGTTGGAAAGACTCATCAATTTCTAATGTATTCATCTTTTCATCAATTTGGCGAATAAATTTCATAAGAGAAACTTCTTCCCCTTCTTCTTTACCTGCATTCATAGCAGAACGAATAAAATCAGAGTTTGTCACACCAGATACTTCACTTGGATATTGCATCGCAAGGAACAGACCGGCAAGGGCTCGCTCGTCCACTTCCATCTCAAAGAGGTCTTCTCCATCGATAGATGCTGCACCTTTCGTTACTTCATATTTAGGGTGTCCCATTAACGCTGATGCTAATGTGGATTTCCCGGTACCGTTTGGTCCCATAATAGCGTGAATTTCTCCACCATTGACTTCAATCCCAAAGCCTTTCAGGATTTCTTTTTCTTCAATAGATACATGAAGATCTTTGACTGTTAAATTTGGTTTCGTCATGATTCATACCTCCATTTATTTTGAAAGATTAATTTAAGCATGGTAATATAATGAATAGCACGATTCATCACATTCTCAATTTATTCTCATTACAATCTTATATCAAATCCAAATGTAGTTCAAGGAATATACACAATTTCTTTTAATTCGTTTCTCAGTAGTCTACAAATCGTTGATACTACTCATTTATTCAGTAAATACATAAGATAAAACATAATGAAATGACGTTTGAAAAAACAATGGTTAGCATTATTAGACTTCATATTTGTCCGTTATATTTGTTACCTTGCCCGTCAGAAGGTAATCTGGAGGGGAAATATTCTCAATAGATCTTCTAATCGGCACCCTAATTGAGAATTAATATTAACTACATTATTTAATAAGTTGCCTTAAACTCGTTCATTGGAAATATAATTTAAATATCTGCTCACATATATATATTAAATAAACACGAGCATGTATGGATATCATACACGCTCGTGTTTTTTCACGATATGGATAGGGATTATTCCCGTAATTTTTTCATCACGTGTGAATTTGTTGTCGTTGGTATTCACCCACCATAGATAAACTCTGTTGGTAATTTCTTTCTCTTTCTTCCTCCACTTTTAAGCGATTGTCTAACTTACGATTGTACTCCTCATAACCAATACCATAAGATTGGTACATCGCTTTTTCCATCTCAGTCGTGTGTTTCGTCTGAATCGGATGGATAATAAATCACATTCCTTTCTCCATTTGTTTTTGATCGCATTTATATTGATGTACTGACCATCGTTGTATCTTACGATCATTTCTTAACAAAAGTAATTGTAGCATTCAGAATGTTTTGAACCAATCTCCATATGTCGTGATATTATCTGACATTGATTTCTAAGGTGTTGTTAAGAAAACTCACCGTCAGATTTTCTACAATCTCCGCTATTTACGCTTAATACCTCATGATCTGAAAGAGTCATTTCTATGGCTTTATAATGTAAGCGTTTCCTTTTGTTGGTGTTGCTATGTTCCTCCTACTAAGTTTATTTTAGGTGCTTAGAATGTACTGTTTTATTTTTTAAAATGAAATTATGACTGATATTCACCTGATAATTCCATCATACTTTCCTCAATTAACGTAACTGCTTGACTCAAAACATGTCCCCCGCCAAAAGCGCCTGTCACAGCTACAGCTTCTAATATTTCTTCTCTTGAAGCGCCTTGATCTAAACATCCTTTCACATGATAGATCATACAATACTCATCCTGTGCGTTCAGACTTAGCGCTAAAGCTATTAATTGTTTTTCCTTTTTCGATAATTTCCCTTCCTCAAAACAAGCTTCTGTAAAAGAATGATACTTATGCGCAATGTCAGGCATTTGTTCTGTAAACCGCCCTACTCCCTCTTTATAATGAAGTAAAGCTTCTTGAATAGAAGAATTATTTTCATACGCATGTTCTTGTTGGTCCACCGATAACCACTCCTTTCATTTACTTAAACCTATTTTGGCTTTTTATTCTATTTCTATGTATGGGTTTAAAAATTCACCTTGTTCTAGTCGTACTCATTTTTGTGGTATTCGTGAATCGAACTTGTTGCGCTCTAACCGTTTTATATCCAAAAAAAAACAAAAAAATAACTTGAAATAAACATTACGTAAATAAATCCCACGTTTAGACCGATTCAATTCCCTTTCCTTCTATGAATCGCTCCAATCTGATTGCTATATACAGATCCCTTGATGACCAAGATACCCTCAAGCTTTTCCCCAACTCAAAAATCTATCATTTCCTCGCTAAAAACAAAAAAAGCAACACCATCTAAGGCGCTGCTTCAATCAAATCATTATTCAGAAACTGGAACAACTGCGTTGTCATACTCTTCAAGAATATAGTTTTGAACTTCTTCTGATCGTAAAATTTCTATTAATGTTAAGATACGCTGATCTTCTTGATCTCCACTGTTAACTGCAATCACATTTACATATGGGTTATCAGTATCTGCTGATTCCGTTGCAATAGCATCTTCCAATGGATTTAAGTCTGCATCCAACGCATAGTTTGAGTTAATCAATACGGCATCACCTTCACCGTTTTCAAAAGCTGTTGGAAGCAAAGCTGCCTCTACATTGTCTTGAAACTGAAGATCATTAGGATTTTCTTCAATGTCGCTGATTGTTGCGTTAATTCCAACACCTTCAGCTAAAGTAATTAACCCTTCTTCTTCTAACATCATTAGAATACGACCGTGGTCGGCTACGGAACTACTCATGATGATTTCTGCACCTTCTGGTAACTCATTTAATGAATCGTAATCTTGAGAATAAACACCAATCGGCTCAATATGAATGCCGCCTGCGTTAACGAAATCATAACCATGCTCTTCAATTTGTGACTCTAAGTAAGGGACATGCTGGAAGTAGTTAGCATCCAGTTCACCTTCCGCTAGTGCTTCATTCGGTAATACGTAGTCGTTAAAAGAAACTATATCCAATTCAATACCTTCTTCTTCAAGAAGAGGTTGGGCAAATTCAAGGATTTCTGCGTGTGGAATATTGGAAGCTCCAACGACTAATTCTTGAAGTTCACCACTTTCAGCATTGTTGTTATTATCTCCATTTTCAGCTGCTTCTTCGTTGTTATTACCACCTGATTGATTTTCTTCATTTTCTCCTTCGCCACAAGCTGCGAGTACTCCTAATGATAATGTAACGATTCCTAAACTTTGTAAGAATTTCTTCATGATGATGTTACCCCCTTGATTTTTTTAAAAAATTTGTTTTATCGCTTATCTAATCTATTTGTTAAATAATCGCCAATAAACTGTAAAATAAAGACAATTATTAAAACAACAATCGTTGCAACTAACGTAATATCAGGATTATTTCTTTGGAAACCGTCTCGGTAGGCTAAATCACCTAATCCTCCAGCTCCAATGACTCCGGCCATTGCTGTGTAACTAACTAACGCTATAGCAGTGACGGTAATGCCTGATACAAGTGCCGGCATGGATTCAGGTAATAATACCTTGAATATAATTTGTGGGTTATTTGCTCCCATTGATTTTGCCGCTTCAATCACACCTTTATCAATTTCCCTTAAGGCAATTTCAACCATCCTTGCATAAAACGGAGCGGCACCTATAATTAACGCCGGTAATGCTGATGATGGGCCGAGCATCGTACCAAGTAACGTTCTTGTAAAAGGAATAAGAAGGACAATTAAAATGATAAATGGGATCGAACGAAAGACGTTTACATACGTTGCAGTGATCGCATGGATGATTTTGTTTTGCCAAAGTTGTCCTCGGTCTGTCAAGAAAAGAAGAAGTCCAAGGAATATCCCCATAATAAATGTAAAGGCGAGCGCAATAAGCGACATGTAAATCGTTTCTTCCGTTGCCTGCCACATATTTTCCCAATCAACATTTGGAAATAATAACGTATTCACAATAAATTTATCCACCGTGAACCACCTCCACTTCCACTTGTTGCTCACGGATAAAGCTAATCACATCTCCAATTACATGATTTTCACCTGTAACGCTAATAAACAATGATCCATAAGGTCCGTTTCTTGTCTGCGAAATTTTCCCTTGCAGAATACTAATTGACACATCAAATTTTCTAATGACATCTGTTATTAAAGGTTTCTTCGCTTCTCCACCTACAAATGTTAATTGTAAGACTTGACCAATCCCATCATTCTCAAATAAATGTTTTATCGCTTCTTCTGTTTCTTCTGGTTCTGTCACTTGTTTAACAAATTCCTTTGTCATCTTTTCCTTTGGTGATTTGAATACATGAAGGACAGGCCCTTGCTCAACAATCGTTCCATTTTCCATCACAGCCACTTGATGACAAATTTTCCTTATCACATGCATTTCGTGCGTTATCAAAACAATCGTCAAATTCAATTTTTTATTGATGTCCACTAGCAAATCCAAAATCGAATCTGTTGTTTTTGGATCTAGTGCTGAAGTTGCTTCATCACAAAGAAGTACTTTTGGGTCATTCGCAAGTGCCCTAGCTATTCCAACACGTTGCTTTTGCCCTCCACTTAGCTGAGATGGATAAGAACCTGCCCTACCTTCAAGGCCTACAAGTTTGACTAGCTCGTCCACTCTTTTCTTTTGTTCAGCTTTTGGTACCCCTTTTACTTCTAGTGGAAATGCAATATTTTCAGCAACTGTCCTTGACCAAAGAAGATTAAAATGTTGAAAAATCATCCCTATTTCTTGCCGGGCAAATCTTAATTCTTTTTTTGACAGCTTGTTCATATTTTTACCGGCTACGGTCACTTGACCTGAAGTCGGGGTTTCTAACATATTTAACAAACGGATAAGTGTACTTTTCCCTGCTCCGCTGTATCCGATAATTCCATAGATTTCACCTTTATTAATCGTTAAATCTACAGCATCTACTGCCGTAACATCCCCATCTCGCGTTTTGAATGTTTTCGCTAGTTTTGATAATGTGATCATTGCGACCCCTCCTTTTTCTTTGCCGTTAAAACAATACTCAATGTTTCCATTAAGAAGTTTATTTTCTTTTCTCTAATAATTCAAGTAAACCGATCTAATTAGTCTATTTAACGCACGAAAGTAATTTTCTAAAAAAAGAGAATTGGAAAACTTTCGTGAGGTTCACTTGTATAAATGTCAAAAAACCTCTCTGCCCACAAAAGATAAGCAGAAAGGTTTTCATTACTGAATAGCCTTTCTCTCATCTTTCAAGGCAAATAAATACCTTGTTGGATTTGGCACCTTCCAATTAAGAAATTGGTGGTTGCCGGGTTTCATAGGGCCAGTCCCTCCGCCACTCTTGATAAGAGAATAGTTCATTTAATTTTTTTAAAGTCTGATATGGATATTATCACTAACTATTATGCTTGTCAATAAAATCAATCGCCGCTATATTTCGTTTAATATCCGTTAGATAAAACAATGATTCAAGCCAGAGTAAATATTTTAAAGAACCAGTACAATGAATTTCTTCACGACGATTCATCGCCAGTAAAAAATCTGTACCTAAGAATAGTTCCTTTAAGGCATCATTATCTCCTTCTATAACAACATCGCTCGAGTCTTCCACATCTGAGATAAATCGCGGATTGCTGCCGTCAAATAATATATGCCAAGTCCTATCTTCCGAAACAATAGACAGTTGAAGTTTATGTTTCGTTAACAAAGGTTTTATTTGTTCTGATTTTTTCATACCTTCAATGACCGAAATAATTAATGTTCTCATTACTATTTCTCTCCTAATTGTTTCGATATCTAATTTACCCTCGTATAAAGGCATCTATATACTTGATTCTCCACAATTAGGTCTTTTTCCTCTATCCGATTTGGGATTTTTGACTATTTTTTTGATTTGTCTTCAATGGTTTTCTGAACACTAAGAAGAAATATATCGTTCCGACCACATATAAACCTGCGGTAATGGAAAAAACAATCGCATAACCTGAATATGCCCCATGAACCATAACGATCGTTGTAGATACAGGTCCCATGACTGCCCAACCTAGCTGAAAAACAGCTTGACCAACGGAGTTAGCTAATCCTTTAATGGAATCGTCTACACTTCGCATCATGAGTGACATTTGTATCGGGTTCCCAGCATTCATCAATGCTTGCCTAAATAAAAATCCAAACACAGCAAGCCATAGAGTTTCGGTAAATGCCGTAATGAGTAAAAACGGAATGGATAGTAATTGTAATATTACAACAGCCCTTACTTCCCCAACTTTTCTTACAACTGCTGGGCCAATCATTAATGCGACGGCAGTCATCGCCTGTCCGGAAGATAGTATAAGTCCAACGAGCGTATGAGACACTTCAAATCTATCAACAAAATATAAATTTAAATATGGTATGACAAGTCCAGAACCAAATCCGATGATGATTTGAGCAACCGCAAATAAAAGGATGATCTTAATACCTGTTCGGTGCGTCTTAAATAGTTTTTTGAATGAGCGATCTTGCATCGTTTTACTCTCTAACTTCCTTTCTTCACGAATCTTAAGCATTGGGATTAATGCAGAGAAAAAGAAGAGTGCTCCGATGATCAGTGTTACTCGAATGCTCCAAAGGCCAGATAAACCTATGAAAACTTGAAAAAAGTCACTTAAAGAACCACCTAATGTATTTCCGATGACATTTGCTACCATAATCATAGCAAAATTAAAACTAAATAAATGAACTCGTTGTTTCTCCGTTGAGTTTTCTGCTAATAATGGAATAGATGATACTTGAATAAAAGCCATAAACATTCCAGTCATAAATGCCCCTGAAAGCAAAAGCACATCAAACGACAATGTTGCTCTAAGTAACAAACTTATTGCCGTGAAAACGGCTCCCCACAGTATCACTTTTTTTCGACCGATTCTATCACTCAGGATACCTGCTGGTAGAAGGAGGAGTGCAGTTGCTGCCGATTGCATGGCAATGACAGATCCATTCATTTGATCATCATACCCTAACTCACGGATATAATAATTATAAATGATCATGAAAATTCCCATCCCAATATGCAGTAATATCGAGCTTATTAAAAATAAACGAACATTTTTATTGTAATGGCGAAATTGTTCTTTCCAATCACCTAAAATATTTCCCATTTCCCTCTCCTTCCCGTATCAGGTAACTTTCTATGAAATATGTATGTCGTTGTAGATATCTTCATTTTTTGTTCTTTACAGTAACTTCATCGAAACATGAGATCCTTTATATTGTATTGCTCCACTTATTTCGACTCTCTAAATAATAAGCTATCCGAGCGAATTTGAAAAGAGGAGATTTTTAGAAAGCTCGAATGGTCTTATGGTAATTAATCCAAAATAAAAGTCTGCTTACGTATTTGATCGTAAGCAGACTTTTATAAAGAAATGCTAGCTCCAACCCATATCCGTTTCTTCAACATAGGATTTAGGGTACTTTCGAGGCTCTTGGTAATTATCTTTATAAAACGTTTCATTTTCAAATTCGAACCCTTCTGACATTTCATATAAATAACCAGGACCTTTTTTCAATATTTGTCCTATCTTCTCAGATTGGTAATAGATAGATGTTTCGTCTTTACTCTCTATCTTCTTCTCAATTTGATCAGAAATATCGGTACGAGTTTTCGTTTGTTGCCTATCTTTTTTGGAAAAATCGGGGTCGAATTCTTCTCCGACTTCGTTAAAATAATCTACTCTGTCCACGGCGAAGATACCTCCTTGTTTATAACTTAGTATGAACAAGGAGGCTTACATTATTCCAGATACCCACCTGCGCTTTCACGATTTCGGTGGGCTCTCACATGCCCCACATGCGCTTTCAACTCAGGTTGGCGCGCTTTCAAACTACTTTCGCGCGCTCTCATGATACCCACATGCGCTTTCAACTCAGGTTGGCGCGCTTTCAAACTACTCTCGTGCGCTCTCATGATACCCACCTGCGCTTTCACGATCTATCATCAGGTAGCTGCTGAAAGGAACTATCTAACTCGCTTACTGCCTTTCAGCGTCAATGCGCTCTCATCGGGCTCTATACGTATCCTTTACTTATATACTCCATTCATTCTCAAAACAAAAGTAAAAAACTCCCTGGGTGCCATTAGCACTCAGGGAGTTTATCGTTTCTAAAAATTAGTCTTCTTTCGTCATAGCCTCATAAGCTTCAGCATCCATCAACTTATCGATTTCAGACTTATCCGATGGCTCTACTACTACCATCCAAGCTTTTTCATACGGAGATTCATTGACGAATTCAGGTGAATCTTCAAGCTCTTCGTTTACTTCCACAACTTTTCCAGTTATTGGAGCATACAATTCAGAAACTGTCTTAACAGATTCTACGCTACCAAACGGCTCGTCAGCTTCTAGCTCGTCACCAACTTCAGGAAGTTCTACGAAGACGATGTCTCCAAGTTCCGCTTGAGCAAAATTTGTAATGCCAATTCGAACTTTTTCACCTTCTACTTTTACCCATTCGTGTTCTTCTGAATACTTTAAATCTTTTGGTAAGTCCATTTTAGTCCCTCCATATTCTTTCGAATAATATTGAGAAGTGTCTTTATTAAACTAGACCTTCCCTCGTTACAAAAAGAACTGCTTTTTCTAAGCACACTATGTACGTTGCAGTTCAAAGTCTTCCCTCTTAACTATAATACATATGAAGAAAGCGGGGCAACAAAGATGGAAAGAAATATTTACTTATTCCAAACTTCTTCAAACATATCTTCTTTAAATCCAACAGTAACATTTTCTCCATCTGTTGTCAGTGGACGTTTAATAAGCATACCATCTGAAGCCAGAATATCTAACAATTCATCTTCAGAAGCAGTATTTACTTTGTCTTTTAAACCTAGTTCACGATATTTTTTCCCACTTGTATTAAAAAATTTCTTAAGTTCTAGTCCACTCGTTTTATACATGTTACGAAGTTCTTCTTTACTTGGTGGATTGTCCACGATATGCACGGCTTCAACATTCACATCATGATCTTCAAGCCATTTTTTTCCTTTACGGCATGTCCCACATTTAGGGTAATGATAAAACGTTAGCGACATATTATTTCCTCCTTTATTTCACACAGATTGTAATAACCATCTCTATCGTATACTAATTTCGATGTTTTTATCACATTTCCTGCTCACAACTAACATTTCACTTGTTTATTTGCTTATATTCCACTAAAATTTAAATCGTAACTATTACGTTTTAATTCTTTAATCCTTCAAGGAGGTTTATATATGCAAACATGGGTCATCGTTGGTGGAGGTATTCAAGGAGTCACCGTTGCTATTCACTTATTGGAAAAAAATATTGCAACGTTAGAGGAGATCACGATTATTGATCCACATGATCAACCATTATCAAAGTGGAAACAAATGACAAGTCGGATCGATATGCCTTTTTTAAGGTCATCTTTTGTTCACCATGTCTCTTCCTCGCCTTTTTCCCTTGACCAATTTGGAAAAAAGTATGGCGAACAACAGAAATTATTTCTTGGTCGCTATCACCGCCCTAAATTAACTCTTTTCAACGATCATTGTGATGAACTGATTCATACACATAAGCTTGAAAATTCATGGTATAAAGGGACAGTTAATGGTCTTTCAAAGTATTTTAACTCTTGGCAAGTAACTCTCGAATCTGGAGAAACCATTCGTACAAAACATATCGTACTTGCTTTAGGACTTAGCCAGCAACCTTCTATCCCTGACCAATTGATATCTAGTAAAAACAAAGGCGGTTCCATTCATCATATTTTTGAAGAAGAGTTGAATTTAGATAGACTGCATCCTCCTATGACAATTGTTGGTGGAGGAATTACAGCGGCACATACTGCCATTTCACTAAGCAACAAGTATCCAGGACATGTCACACTATTAAAACGTCATCCTTTTAGAGTTCACTCTTTTGACAGTGATCCTGGTTGGTTGGGCCCAAAAAACATGCACCGATTCTTGAAATTAACTGATTATCAACAACGAAGGAAATCTATTTTTGATGCAAGACATCGAGGGTCTATTACACGTGAATTGTATTTAAAGTTACGAAAACGAGAAAAAACTGGGGAACTGACTATCCAAACAGCGGATATTTCAGCTGTTTCTATAGATGAAGATAAGACTATTACGATGATGGATGAAGAACGAGATTTGATTCATAAAACGAGGAACGTTATTTGTTGCACAGGTTTTCATTCTTCCATGCCCGGTGGCACTTGGTTACAACATGTGATCCAGCAATACTCGTTGCCGTGTGCACAATGTGGATACCCTATTGTTAGTAAATCACTCATGTGGGACGACTGTTTGTATGTAGCAGGACCATTAGCAGAACTAGAAGTTGGTCCAGTGGCAAGAAATATATCTGGGGCTCAAAAAGCAGCAGCTAAAATCACAGCTAATCACTGAAAACGAAATAGTAAAGAGGCCTTATGATTCCATAAGGCCCCCTTACAAGAGAGGAGAATGCCTTCTTTTAGAAAGAAGGTGTTCAATATTTTATTGGGGCAGGGGAGTGCCCCAAAGTTGCTAACAAAAGTCATAGTTACGATCGGTAAATAAAGATTTTTTGCCGTTCTAATAAATTACAATACGTACTTTTCTTGCTCGATTACTTTTACTGCTAACTCACGTTTTTTCGAAATCAAGTTGATTGGCGTGTGCCGAGTTAATTTCTTTAAGATAGAAAGCATCGTGCGCAAGCTATCACCGTCTTCTAATGCTACGAGTGACTCTTTTGCAATCGCTTCAATATTGTTGAAAGCTTCTTGTGAATACACTTCTGTCATTAGAAGTTTTTGATTTGCCTTTTCTAAACCATCTCTGTTAATCGCTTTTTCTGTACGCAACACACAAGATTCGATATTGAAAATCTCGTTAACAAGGTCTGCAATATTTGCAAGCATTTCTTGCTCTTTTTGTAGCTTTTCTCCATATTTCTGCGCTGCAGTTCCAGCAATCATTAAGAAAATTTTCTTTGCATTTGCTAGAAGGTACTTTTCCTGTTCTAACGGCTCATCGCCCACTTCTTCAGGCATCATCATCATTAGTTCTTCTTGCAATCCAGTTGCTTTTTCAAGAAGAGCCAATTCACCTTTCATTGCTTTTCTCATGATCGTAGCTGGTACGAGCATGCGGTTGATTTCATTTGTTCCTTCAAAAATACGGTTGATTCGTGAATTTCGGTACATGGATTCCACTTCATACTCTGCCATGAATCCGTATCCACCATGAATTTGAACCGCTTCGTCAACAACAAAATCTAGAACTTCCGAACCGAAGAATTTGTTTAATGAACACTCAATCGCATATTCACCAATGGCTTTACCTACTTTAGCGCCATCTTTTTGTTCTTCTGCTGTTAAGCTGTCAAATGCTTTATCAATGAGACCACCTGAGCGATAAATCGTGCTCTCTACTGCATATGTTTTCGCTGCCATTTCAGCAAGTTTTTTCTGGATCAACGTAAATTTAGAAATTGGTAGCTTAAATTGTTTTCTTTCATTCGCATATTTAGCAGATAGTTCAATTGCACGCTTCGCTCCACCTACACAACCTACACCAAGCTTGTAACGTCCAATATTTAGAATGTTAAACGCAATGACGTGACCTTTTCCTTCTTCGCCAAGTAAATTCTCTTTTGGTACGAGAGCATCTTCAAGTATTAATGTACGTGTAGATGATCCTTTTATGCCCATTTTCTTTTCTTCCGGTCCAGTAGAAACACCTTCAAAGTCTTTTTCAACAATGAACGTTGAGAAATGTTCTCCGTCTATTTTTGCATAAACAACAAACACATCTGCAAACCCAGCGTTTGTAATCCACTGTTTTTCTCCATTGATCACATAGTGCGTTCCTGCATCATTTAATTTGGCTGTTGCTTTTGCACTCAATGCATCTGATCCTGAACTAGGTTCTGTCAAAGCATAAGCTGCAATTTTTTCACCAGTGGCAAGGGAAGGAAGATACTTTTTCTTCTGTTCTTCTGTACCGAAAAAGACAATCGGTAACGATCCAATTCCAACGTGAGCTCCGTGTGATAATGAGAATGATCCTGCTAATGCAAATTTCTCTGTGATTAAAGAAGAACTAATTTTATCTAATCCAATTCCACCATACTCTTCAGGTACATCAGCACCTAAGAGACCTAATTCACCAGCTTCTTTTAAAAGCCTTACCGAACGGTCAAATTCATGATTTTCAATGAACTCGATTTCTGGTATTACTTTTTCTTTCACGAAATCTTCCGTTGTTTTTGCTATCATCACATGCTCATCAGTTAAATCTTCTGGTGTAAAAACATGTTCTGGGGAAATATCATCTAATAAAAAGCTACCGCCTTTGATCGTTTTATCCGCTGTCGCCATTTTTACGTTCCTCCTCATAATATCGTAATCATTTTTTACTTTTTACCATGAGTCAAAGGGTCTTTTGACGAAAAAACACTTCACTACCCTTTTTTCACAAGGTTTATTTCAAAGGTGAAACGAGGAGGTCCCTCAGCTCGCCTCACCTTTAGATCATTCATTTATATTCCATAGATGGATCGTTCATGAAGCACATAGTCTATTACAACAGTTCGAATACTCCTGCCGCACCCATGCCGCCACCGATACACATCGTCACAACACCGAACTGCTCATTGCGGCGTTTCATTTCATGAATAAGCCCTAATGTTAATTTTGTTCCAGTACATCCTAGTGGATGCCCAAGAGCAATCGCTCCACCATTGACATTTACTTTGTCATGGTCTAATCCTAGCTGACGAACAACTTGCAATGACTGAGAAGCAAAGGCTTCATTAAGTTCATAAAGACCAATGTCTGACATTTCTAGTCCTGCTAGTTTAACTGCTTTAGGAATCGCCTCAACTGGTCCAATCCCCATAATTTCAGGCGCAACCCCTGCTACAGCAAAGGAGCGGAATTTCACTAGAGGTGTCAATCCATCTCTTTCTGCTTCTTCACGATCCATGACGAGAACAGATGCAGCACCATCACTCATTTGCGAGGCATTACCTGCTGTGACTGTTCCACCTTGAACGCTGAAAGCAGGTCTAAGTTTTGCTAGTGCCTCTGAAGTTGTTCCTTCACGTACTCCTTCATCGGTATCAACACTCACTTCTTTTTCTACGAGTTTATGATTATGATCAACGGAACGGAACGTGACTGGTACAGGGACAATCTCATCTTTGAACTTGCCTTCTTTTATTGCTTTTGCTGCCCGTTTATGACTTTCCACAGCAAAGGCATCTTGATCTTCCCGACTAACGCCAAAGCGTTTCGCTACTTCTTCTGCGGTATGACCCATCCCCATGTAATACTCCGGAGCATTTTCTACTAAACTAGGATTTGGTGCAATCACGTGTCCTCCCATAGGAATAAGACTCATCGATTCCGCACCACCAGCGATGATCGCTTTCGAATGACCAAGCATAATTCTTTCCGCTCCGTAAGCTATACTTTGAAGTCCGGAAGAACAGTAGCGATTGATCGTAATAGCTGGCACTTGTTCTGGTAATCCTGCAATAGCAGAAATATTTCGAGCCATGTTCATCCCTTGCTCCGCTTCTGGCATGGCGCAACCAATGATGACATCTTCAATTCGATTAGGATCAAAGTTATTCGCTCTTCTCAACGTTTCTTTGATCGTAATAGCGCCTAAATCATCCGGTCTTACACTTGCGAAGCTTCCTTTTTTGGCTTTTCCTACAGGTGTTCTAGCACCTGCTACAATTACGGCTTCTCTCAAGAAATTCCCCTCCTTTAGTTGAATTAGTTACGTAACGGCTTTCCTTTTGAAAGCATATGTTGCATACGCTGTTGCGTTTTCGGTTCACCAACAAGACTTAAAAATGCTTCTCGTTCAAGATCTAGTAAATACTGTTCATCTACTTTTGATCCTTTTGCTACTCTTCCACCTGCAAGAGTGAAAGCAAGTTTGTCTGCAATTTTCAAATCGTGATCGGAAATATAACCACTGAATTTCATTGTTTTCGCTCCTAGAAGCATCGTGGCATAACCCGTTTCACCTACAACAGGGATTTTGTCTCGTTTTGGCGGCTGATAGCCATCATTTGCTAAATGCAACGCTTTTTGTTTTGCGTCATGTAACAAATGATCACCATTAACACTGATACTATCTTGCGGTCGAATAAAGCCAAGTTGTGCTGCTTCTTGTGCACTTGTTCCCACTTTTGCCATTGCAATTGTTTCAAACACTTGGTTCGCAATCGCTTGGTGATCTACTTGCACTCCTTCAGGTAATCGTTCGATTTGTCTGAGGTAAAGCTCTTTGTTACCTCCACCACCAGGAATGAGTCCAACACCAGCTTCTACAAGACCCATATATGTTTCCGATGACGCTTGAATACTAGCAGATGGTAAACAAATTTCTGTTCCGCCACCTAGTGTCATTGCAAATGGCGCTGACACAACAGGTCTTCCTGAGTAACGAATATTCGCCATTGATTTCTGGAACTGACGAACGACAAGATCAATTTCAGGGTAATTCATATCTTGTGCTTCCATTAAAATCATCATTAGATTTGCACCAACACAGAAGTTTTTACCTTGATTATTAATGACAAGTCCTTTATAGTTCTTTTCCACTTCTTCAATCGATTTATTAATCATTTGCATGACGTCTAGACCAATAGAATTGTTTGGCGATGTAAATTCTAAACAAGCAATGTCATCACCTAAATCGATCAACGATGCCCCCGTATTTTTCATAATCACTTGGCCATTATCTTTCAAAGACTTCAAATGAATGACTTTCGGGTTCATTACCGCTTTGGAATATTCTCCATTGTGGTAGTAAGAGTCATGAGCTTCGTAAAAACTTGTAACTCCTTTTTCTAACATCTCTTCCACCCAAGCAGGAATCGACTCGCCTTCTTCTTTCATTCGAGCAACGGATTTTTCTACACCGATCGCATCCCACGTTTCAAATGGGCCTAATTCCCATCCGAATCCCCATTTCATTGCTTGGTCAACATCATAAATCGAGTTGGCAACTTCAGAGCTTTTTTCTGCTGCATATAGAAGCGTTGGTTTTAATACGTTCCACACTAATTCACCAGCACGATCGTCCGCGTAAATAAGCGCTTTCATTTTTGCTGCTTTTCCTTTTGCTTGTTTACTTTGTTGAACGGATGGGGCTTTTAGCTTCTTTCGCTCCACATATTCCATTGTTTTGTAATCAAGCTCAAGGATTTCACTACCTTTTTCGCCTTTTACTTTTTGGTAAAAACCTTTTCCAGTTTTACTACCAAGCATTTTGTTTTCTGCCATCTGTTTCATAAATGCAGGTGGATCAAAAACATTTTTTTCTTCTCCATCTACTTGGTCAAATACATTTTTTGCTACATGTAAGAAAGTATCAAGTCCTACAACGTCTAGTGTTCTAAACGTGGCACTTTTAGGTCGACCTAATGCAGGTCCAGTGACAGAATCAACTTCTCCAACGGAGTAACCTCGTTCAACCATCTCTCGAACAGTCACGAGTAAACCATATGTTCCAATTCGGTTTGCGATAAAGTTTGGTGTGTCTTTTGCTTCTACAACACCTTTCCCTAACGTATCCTCACCGAACTGACGCATGAAATCAAACACTTCTTTTGATGTATCTTTCGTTGGGATAATTTCCAATAATTTTAAATATCTTGGTGGATTAAAAAAGTGTGTGCCAAGGAAATGACTTCGGAAATCTTCTGTCCTTCCCTCTGCCATCGCTTCAATAGAAATACCAGATGTGTTGGAACTAATGATCGAACCTGGTTTTCTATATTCATCTACTTGAGCAAATACTTTCTTTTTAATATCTAGGTTTTCAACAACAACTTCCACAACCCAGTCTACTTCAGAAAGACGTTTCATATCATCTTCCATATTTCCAGCTTCAATGAAGTCTACATTTTCTTTTTTGGCAAGAGGTGCCGGCTTTTGTTTCTTCAATTTCTGAATGGATTCCGCAGCCAAGCGATTCCTTACTACTTTGTCTTCTAGAGTAAGTCCTTTTTTCTCTTCAGCTTCTGTTAGCTCTCTTGGAACGATATCCAATAAAAGTGTTGGAATTCCGATATTCGCTAGATGAGCTGCGATACCTGAACCCATGATTCCAGAGCCTAACACAGCGACTTTACCGATTCTTTTAGTCATGAAGTACCTCCTTCTCCCTATTTGAATGAATACTCATTCATTTTTTGAGCAAAAAATTTTGCACTCCCCAGTGCATCGTTTTTGTCACGAATTGTCTACATTTATAATCATAGTAAATTTTCCAGCTTTACGCAATAGTAATGACTGAAAATTTTATATTTTTATTTTTATCCTTGACTGTATAAGGTTTTATCATGAATTTTTTTACTGTAACTCTGTAATTTTAGCTTTATAATGTTGAATAATACTGATCTCGTCCCGCAGCCAAACCAAAATCTCCCGGACGTTTAACATAACCGCTAATTTTTACTAAGCAAAAAATATATCTTCTGCACCATCAATATGTATGTCTTTTATGAATAGAAACGTTCCTTTCGCAAAAACTATTCGTGATACGTAATTAATAAAAGGAGGAATGTTTTGTGCAGCAACAACCTAATCAAGGGCAAATGATGACCGAACCACCAGAAGTTGTCACGAGTAAAGATCATTTGTATATCAATGATATGCTTTCTTGGAATTTATTAGCAATGAAAAAGGCTCATGCCTTCGCTGAACAGTGTTCAGATCAACAAATCTCTCAGGCACTTGATCAAGCAGGACAGATGCATTACGACCATTATCAAAGATTATTAACTCACCTACAAACACAAGGACAGCAAGGTACAATTCAATAACCGAGAAAAGAAAGGAGCGATTCGATGAATCAGCAACAACAGCAGAGCGGTACAAAAATACAAAACCCTAAAACACAAATTCCTGAAACACCTCAAATGAATGATCGTGATTATATTAACGACATTTTAGCAACGGAAAAATACATGACAGGCTCATACTCAACTGCTTTAAATGAAGCAAGTCATCAAGGGTTTTATGGAGATCTCCAAGGAATCTTTAATGAATCTCAACAGTGTCAACGAAATTTGTTTAACTTGATGTTTGAAAAAGGTTGGTATAGTTTTGAAGCTTCTGATAGCCAAAAACTAACTGAATCGTATCAACAGTTTCAAGGATACTCCAATCAATTTCCATATTAACTTCAGCCTAACGGATTCTCATATACAAAAAAACGAACAACAAGTATGTATGCTTGTTGTTCGTTTTTCTTGTCAATCCTGTCTGACGCAAAAATAAGTACTTATCGTGTGTTTGAATAAGGCTTAGTTTCGTTAATTTTGTCTTCTAAATTACGGATAAAATCATCTTCTTTTTCCGGCGTTATGATTATCTTTTCAAATTTTCTGTGTAATAATAACCCTCTTGAAATAGAGGTAGAATAAACGAATAACGCATTGTGCTCATCAGAAAAACCAACCATGTTTCCCTGAGTCATCCAAAAATGTTTTCCAACAGGGTTAATCGATTTTATTTTGGTTAAACGCTTTGAAAATTTTTCCACTTCATTGATCGAAGTATAAGGTATACGATTTTTTTCTTTTTGTTGGAAGCTAATGACTAATGCATCGTCCTCTAATTCGTAAGACAATTGTTTTGACGTGTCTTGTTTATAATTATGTGGTAATGGTGGTTTATAGGTGAAATATATGATAAAACTCATGATGAACAAATGATAATAAAAAGAAAATTGAAACACGGTCGGATTAAAAAATCCATAAATGGATAGGCCAATTATAGCAAGGATCGTTCCATAAAAAAGAATGATTATTTGCATGTGATATTTCCGGAGTTTTCCAACAAGTCGATCACTAGTTATTGGGTAGTACGTTACATGCCCCATTTTATCCCCCTGAACATAATAAGTTTGATGTGGCTATCATTATAAACGAAATTGATATTATTTTCCAATTAAATCCCTATTATAGATCATTTTCAATAATGGGAACACGTTATCTCCATCTATTTCCTTTATAAAACGGGACTATTCTAAAGCTTTTCCGATCAAACTATAGTTATGGATAACCACACTATTTTTATAATCATTCTCATTTTTGGCATCATCGCTGAAGGTTTCTACTACAAGAAAAGAGAGCTCAAAAGAAAGGAGGAAGCAATAAATATTGCAGTATTGGCCACATTGATTTTATCTCTTTTCCTTTGCTATTTACTAAAAGAACAAGTATCATCTACAACCAATTTAGTGAAAACAATCGGATTTTTCTTTCTCATTCATGGCTTGTTTATTCGGTTTTGGACATATCAAATTATCATGGCCCAATCCCATCATCATTCGATTCTTCCACTTCCTGAAAGACCTTTATACAGCCATGGACCATATCGTTATCATCGACATCCGTTTCATACAAGTATCTTTATCATTACTCTCGGATGTGGATTATTTATTAGCAATCACTGGTTAGCTTTCCCACTCGTTTTTCTCCTGTTAGGAAGCTCTCTTCACACGGTGATGAAACAAGAGGAGCTCTTTTTAGAGAAAAAGTATGGTGAAATTTATACGTATTGGTGTAAACGACGTTTTAGATTTCTACCGTTTTTTTATTAACTGAAAGATGTTAGCGGGAAATTGGGGGACAATACTGTCTAGAAATATGGGAAGTGCATTATAGCTTCACGGATGTGCATTATAGATCGTCGGAAGTGCATTATAGCCTCCCGAAAGTGCATTATAGATCGTCGGAAGTGCATTATAGCCTCCCGAAAGTGCATTATGACAAAATTCGACACGCACACACGCAGCAAACACACGCACACGACAATTGCCTTCCCCCTCCGCGAAAGCAAGAAACAATAAAGCCGTTTTCCCCAATTAATGAGGAAGACGGCTTTTTGTTAAGAGCTTCGTTTGAGAAACCCTGTATATTTACGATCAATCAATTGGCTTTCAATTCGTTTCATCGTATCTAATGCGACGCCGACAACGATGAGTAGTCCTGTACCACCTATTTGAACAGAAGGTGGCAAGCCAGCAAACTGTGCAGCGATCAATGGCAAAATAGCTACGGTTGCTAAAAACAATGAGCCAACAAATGTTAAACGATAGAGCGTTCTTATAATATATTTTTCTGTTGTTTTTCCTGGACGAATGCCTGGAATAAAACCATTTTGCTTTTTAAGGTTCTCGGCCATCTGCTCCGGATTCATTTGCACGAACGTATAGAAATAAGCGAAAGCGATAATCAATACCGCATAAACGGTCATACCGAGCGGATTCGTGTAATCAAATGTTCGAACAATCCAACTGGCCGTTGCACTTCCTTCTCCAAAGAAGTTCGCTACAGTTGGAGGGAAAATAAACAACGACATGGCGAAGATAACCGGAATAACACCAGCAGTATTAACTTTCAACGGTAGATGTGAAGATTGTCCTCCCGTTGGTTTCCCGCCTGCAGCCATTTTTTTAGCATATTGAACAGGTACTTTTCGAACAGCTTGTTGGACAAAAATCACAAAGACAACAATTAATAAAATAGCTAATAATATTAAACCAACAGTGATGATGTTAATGAATAATTGTTCCCCAGCATCAACAAGATACATGCCATAAAGTTGGTTTACACCACTTGGAATCCCTGCAGCAATACCTGCAAAAATCATAATGGATATCCCGTTCCCAACTCCGTGGGCTGTGATCTGTTCCCCCAACCAAAGGAGAAAAGCTGTCCCTGCTGTTAAGACGAGTGCAATCGTTAAGTATGTGACAATATTTGGATCCGGCACTAAACCTGGCATGATGTTATTAAAACCAAACGACATACCTAACGCTTGTATAAAAGCAATTCCGACCGTGCCATAACGGGTAACTTGTGCTAGCTTTTTCCGACCAGATTCTCCCTCTCTTGACCACTCAGCAAATTTAGGAACAACATCCATTCGCAATAGTTGCACAATGATCGAGGCAGTAATATAAGGCATAATCCCCGTAGCAAAAATCGAGAAGTTTTCTAATGCTCCTCCACCAAAGGTATTTAGAAAACCTAGTGCAGCTAGTCCATCAAAATTCAAGGCGTCTGCGTTCACTCCTGGCGCAGGAATATGAGCACCAATCCGAAACACAACGAGAATTGACAGCGTAAACAAAATTTTGTTCCTTAAATCACCAACGCGGAAAATATTCTTTATCGTACTAAACATAGAAAGCACCTCTACTCTACCTAAAATATGTATAAATCTATGAAAAACTTCTGTCACTATAGAATACCATAATTCTCATGAAATGTTAGAATATTTTTTCATATTGACATAATTAGATGAATTTCGTCTCTTTATAGTAAAATTCCGCATAACCATTGGGAACTTTTTTCTAGAGTTCTCTATCAAATCTGAGAAATGAAATCATTTCCGCTCCATCATTTCACATTTATTTTTCATTTTTCGTGTAAACTATCCTTAGTAACTTTTCGAAAAGTTGGTGAATATATTTGATCCCTATCAATAAAAACATTATTACGTCCGTATCTATGATCCTATATCTTTTATTAATCGTTGGTTGTCAGAGCGAAGGAGAAACGCTGGATATCCCAGCATCTGATCATAACTTGTTGCTTGTTTCTCATTTAAAGGAGCCACTCTTAACTGTAATTGACCTTGAAGAATCAACCGTCATAAAAGAATTAGATATTCCTTTCATTGTATCTGATATGACAAAGGTAAATGAATCGGAAATTATCTTATCTAGTCAACAATCTGAGTATCTATTTAGCTTAAATATTACGAATCATAAACTGAAACCTTTGTACGAGGTTGGCAAAGGAATCAATGAATTACTTTATATAGAAGAAACAGAGATGATCTATGCAACCAATGCTATGGAAGACGAGTTACTAAAAATAAACCTGGACTCTGATTCATCGGTGAAACGAGTTTCTACAGACGAACATCCTGCATCAATGACCTATGACTACAATAAGAATGAACTTTATGTGGCAAATGTCTATGATCATAGCATTCAGTCATTTACTGGTGATACATTAGAACTAATAGAATCTTTTACCATTTTAGAGCGTCCAAATGGGCTTTTATATTTTGATGAGCATTTGATTGCAGGCGGTCACGGGTCCACCGGAGAGTTGAATCGTAACAGTTTTATTTTCTCTCTAAAAGATCAAGAAACCATTCAACAGATCGAAACAGGCTTAATGCCGATCGATTTCATCAAAAATAAAGATAAGCTTTACTCGATCAGCCATGGCTCTCACGAAGTTTTTGAAATCGATCCAGATACATTGGAAGTGACCAAAATGTTAGATATTGGATACAATCCTTATTATAGTTTTGTTTACGATGATTACTTATTAATTAGTGCATTAGATGGACACACGATTACATTTATAGATATGAACCTATTTGAAATCACACAAGAAATAGACGTGGCTCCTGGTCCCCACGCTATTGTTCTATTGGAGGGAATAAAATGAGTGAACACAGTCATAAGAAAGTTTTGATCGTTGATGATGAAGAAAGAATGCTTCAACTTGTTTCGAACATTTTATCAAAACAAGGATATAATACACTTACTGCCACAAATGGAGAAACAGCCCTGAATCTTATTGAATCGAGCAACATTGATTTTGTTATTCTTGATATCATGATGCCAGGCCTTGATGGGTATGAAACATGCCAAGCCATTCGACAAACGTCGTCTGTTCCGATTCTCATGCTCACAGCTAAAGCAGAAGAATTAGACAAAGTGAAGGCACTCCGAATGGGTGCTGATGATTATTTAGTGAAACCATTTGGGAAAAATGAATTAATTGCCCGAATCGAAGCAATTCTTCGAAGAGTATCTTCTACCTCAACAGAAGAGAAGCCGTCCAAAACAGAATGGCAGTTTGAATCGATTACATTAAATTCTGAGTCAAAACGAGTTTCTGTAAGCGGAAAACCTGTTAATTTAACTAAAAAAGAGTTTGAAGTGTTGGAATTGCTGATTAAACACCCGGAGCAAGTTTTTTCTCGCGAACAATTATTAGATCGAATTTGGGGATTTGAATATTTAAATGCTTCCTCTCGAACGGTCGACACCCATTTAAAGACACTTCGTTTAAAACTTGATCACGCTGCACCACTAATCCAAACCGTCTGGGGAATGGGTTATAAATTAGAGGTTCCTGAATGAAACGGTTTCTCTCGATTCAAATGAAAGCGTGGATTCTTTTTGGCGCTAGTATTTTAATCGTTGTAGGATTAATTGTTTCAATTACGTTCTATTTGTATCAATATTTATATGTAGAAAACGAAACAGAGAGGCTTCTCGAAAAGACGATAAGCCTTCAAGAAGCTTATATGGAACTTTCTGAAGAGGAGTTTCAAGATCGACTTACATGGACATTAGATTCATCACCACTGCAAATTGTGGTAACGGATGATCCAATGATGTTAGGGGCAGCCCTTCCTCTTTCTGATCCAAATGAACAACTGATCATTAACGAAAAGGAACGACAAAAGTTAATCAATGGTGAAATTATTACAATCATTAGAGATCACGAAAATTTGCAGTCTCGAATTCTTGGTGTCGTTGCTCCTATTAAATCAAATGGATTTCTCGACACGATCATTTTAGTGTATCGCCCTGTAGATGAAGTGAATGATGCATTTTATCAGATTGCTCCTTTTGTGATTGGGATAGGCTTAG
Organism: Salipaludibacillus daqingensis; assembly: GCF_029891575.1. Lineage (GTDB taxonomy): Bacteria > Bacillota > Bacilli > Bacillales > Salisediminibacteriaceae > Salipaludibacillus > Salipaludibacillus daqingensis. The sequence goes on from NZ_JARZHF010000003.1 coordinate 73,918, forward strand.
TATTTCTACTTATCATCGTTTTTTTAATGCGACGAGTCCAGCACCAGTATATTGAGCCTCTTGTAGAACTTGAACGAGGTGCAAAAAAGCTAGCCAAAGGTAAATACGAGACAACTATTTCGATTAATGTAAAAAATGAATTATCTCGATTAGCAGACTCATTTCAATTTTTAGCTACTTCTTTAGCAAAAGAGGATGAGAAAAAGCGCTCTTTTATCCAAAATATATCTCACGAGTTAAGAACTCCTCTTAGCTATATTAAAGGGTATAGTGAACTGCTTCATGAAGCAAATGTCAATGAAGAGCCGGAAGTTTATCAAGAATATGCTTCGATTATTTTTAAAGAAGCTAATCGAATGAATCGGCTAGTCGATCAATTAATCAGTTTAACAAAGTTAGAAAAAGCTATATCTGAGTCTATGGTCCTTTCTCCACTCGTTCTTTCCGAGATATTAAATCAAGCTGCCACAAATACTCGAGTAAAACGGGAGAAAAAACAACAAACACTCCAAGCTGAACTTAATGATGATGTCATTGTAAATGGGGAAGAAGACCGTTTATTACAAGTCTTTATTAATTTATTAGACAATGCCTCATCTTACACTCATGAGGGTGGACTGATTTCTATTCGAGTAAATACGGTTAATAAATTGGCTGTCATTGAAATTGAAGATAATGGCGAGGGCATATCTAAAAAAGATTTACCACACATCACAGAACGATTTTTCCGAGCAGATAAATCCCGAGCGCGATCAAAAGGTGGCGTAGGTATTGGGTTATCGATAGTGAATCAAATCATCCTCCTTCATGAAGGAACGGTTGAATTTGAATCCGAAAAAGGAACCGGAACAAAAGTTATCATTTCTCTTCCACTTCATTTAGAATAACAACCGAAAATTGCTCCGACGAAGAACATAAGAATGGGTCCTATCCCATATGAATAAACAAGCATCTAGTTTTTGAGGCAACACTTACTCAATAACTTAGATGCTTGTTTTATATGGAATCACAAATGGTATATTAAGTTGGAACCTATTCCAAACAATTCATGAAGCAGAACGATTTTTAGCATAAGAAAGAAGCCTTATCTCGTTTTCATTTCCTGATACTGGGTAAAATGAAACCGTATCGTTAAGGGCGGACATCACTTCGATGACCTTGTTTTCAACCCCTTTAGCAATTACCGCTTCTCTTCCTTCTATCTTTTTAATTTGCGTCACTTTTTCAACAACATTTTGATTCTCTAACTGCAACCCTAACTCCTTTCCTGTTATGAGCCAAAGTGATGAACCTTCACCCGTTTCATACTCTTGTAATTGATCTTCCCTTACTATCCTTTGTTCCGTTTCTCTAGAAGAACGGAATGGATTTTTTTCACTCGTCTTTGTCCAATCGTTGATCAACTCTTCCACAACAGCACTAGCAGTTGGAAACTTTCCAGCACCTGCTCCTTGGAATAACAAGGAACCAACTATGTTTCCTTTGACATGAATCCCATTGTTTACACCTTCCACTCCATAGAGAGGGTGAGTGTTTAGGACAAATCGTGGTCGAACCGAAGCAATAACCTTAGAAGAAACTTTTTCTAATGAAGCAATGTGCTTGATACGTCCACTAAATTCACTTGCTATGAGTAAGTCTCTCGTATCGATTCCTCGCACCCCTTGTGGTTTATCATGCGACCATGAAGGGGCTTTTCCGTATATCCAGTGGCTTAAAATCGTTGTTTTATAAAATGCGTCCCAGCCATCAATATCTTTATCAGGAACCGCTTCTGCATAGCCATTTTCCTGCGCTTCTTTTAATGCATCTTGAAATGCTGTTCCTTCTTCTCGCATTTTTGTTAAAATAAAGTTTGATGTCCCGTTCACGATTCCTTCCACTTGCTCCACATCATTTGTTTTCAATGTATGCCTCAAGCTAGTTAAAATGGGAATTCCTCCTGCTACGGCCGCTTCATAATATAAGCGACAGTCATTCGTATCAGCTAAGTTCAATAATTCTTCCCCATGTTTTGCGACCAATTCCTTGTTTGCCGTGACCACGGTGATTCCTTTTTGTAATAACTGCTTTACATACGGATAAGCCGTTTCTGCATCTGGAGAAGCTTCCACAACAGTATCCAACCCTTTTTGTATGAAAGTTTCAAAAGAGTTTGTTACATCTGTGTCTAAACCGATGTTTCGCTCTTTATGACTATTTTTCACTAGTACGACTGAGATGTTAAAAGCCCCATCAATTAGCTTTTCAATCTTTTCTCGCTTATGCTGTAACGTTTCATATACACCACTTCCGACTGTTCCATATCCGATGATACCAATATTTTTCTTTTTTCCACTCATGCTGACACATCCTTGATTTTCTTTTTCACATTTTCCTCTTCTTGTTTTTTCAGAACTCTTCGTAATATTTTACCGCTAATTTTTGTTTTTGGAAGCTCTTCTACCACTTCAATTTCTCTCGGTGCTGCGTGAGCGGCGAGTTTCGTTTTCACAAAAATACGAATGTCTTCCGTTAATGATTCAGAATGAACAAAACCTTTGTTTAAAGTAATAAATGCTTTTATAATTTCACCTCTTATTTCATCCTTTTTACCTACCACTCCGGCTTCTGATACGGCTGGGTGTTCAATTAGTTTACTTTCAACTTCAAATGGACCTACTTGTTCGCCAGCCGTTTGAATGAGATCATCATCACGACCTTGGAAAAAAACATATCCTTCCTCATCTTGATAAGCCATGTCTCCAGATAAATACCAACCGTTGTCCGTAAAATATGAATCGTACTTTTCTCGATTTTTCCATATTTCTTTCATTAGTCCTGGCCATGGTGCTTTAACTGCTAGTTTTCCGATATCTCCAGCCGAAACGAGTTCGTTCGCTTCATTGAGAATCCCCACTTCAATTCCTGGAAATGCTCGGCCCATTGAGCCGGGTTTAATTGGTTGTGAAGGCAAGTTCACGATCAAGTGACCACCTGTTTCTGTCATCCACCACGTATCATGAATCCGGACATTAAATGCCTCTTTCGCCCAATAGATCACTTCTGGATTGAGTGGTTCTCCAACACTAAGCATATGCCGAAGCGACTGAAGGTTATAGTGTCGGTGCAGTTCTCCTTCACTCATTAACATACGATAGGCCGTTGGCGCACTATACCAAATCGTCACACCGAATCGTTCGATTAATTCATACCACGTTTTTGGACTAAACCTTCCTCCATGAATCACAACCGTTGCACGATTTAACCAAGGAGCGAAAACACCATATACACTTCCAGTCACCCACCCAGGGTGAGAAGTGCACCAATAGACGTCCTCATCAGTAATATCTAGCACCCATTTCCCCGAAATATATTGATGGGAAATGGATCGTTGGGCATGCAACACGCCTTTTGGTTTCCCAGTAGAGCCTGACGTATAATGGATGAGCATCCCATCTTCTTCCTCTAACCATTCAATAGGAGAGGGGTCATCGATATACTCTTTTCCACTCGCTTCTAAATCGCTGATCTCCCACGTGTATTTGAGGGAAGGGATATCTTCGAACGGGACTCTTTTGGCCAAGTTTTCATCTGTAATTAAGTATTGTGCCTCGCAGTCTTGCATGCGATCGCGAACAGCATCTTCCATAAACGCTTCAAACAGCGGCCCCGCTATCGCTCCCACTTTGATCGTCGCTAAAATAGCAAAGTAACATTCAGGTGATTTCGGTAAAAAAATAAACACGCGATCACCAATTTGAATTCCTTGGTTTTTCAAAACGTGTGCATATTGATCTGTCACTGCTTTCACTTCTGAGAACGTAAATGTTCTTTCGGTCTCCCCATCGGTAAAAAGAAGTGCTTTTTTGTCTCCATAACCTTGTTCAACATGACGGTCTATACATTCATAAGCAGCATTCCAACGACCTTGACTTGCCTCTGTTAATCCATTGACTGCTTCGGCCCATTGAAAATGTGCTTTCGTTTTTTGATAATCTTTCAGTTGGTGAAGCGCAGAGTCGTTTTCATTAGGAAATAAGATCGCTTCTCTCTTTGAGCTTTCATCATTTCGTGTGGACATTTTCTACGCCTCCTTTGCGATTTTCTCGTTCGTATTTCTACTTAGCCCTAAACTATATAGGATCTCTTCCTTGATTTTAGCCAATTCCGGATCAGCTTTTGACCGTGGTTTCGGTTGGTTCAATTGCACATTTTTATACAACTCTCCTGGTTGTCCTTTTAGAATGACAACGCGATCGCATAGGGACAACGCTTCATCGATGTCGTGTGTAACGATGATCATTGTCGGTTGATAACTATCCCATAAATCCAGGACCATATCTTGCAACTGTAGTTTCGTAAAGGCATCTAATGCACTGAACGGTTCATCTAACAACAGCGTATCCGGTTCTGTTACAAGTGCTCTAGCGATAGCCGTTCGTTGTGCCATCCCTCCTGATAATTGTTTCGGATAGTAGTTTTCAAACCCTTCTAATCCTACAACCTTAAGTAGTTTCTTTGCTTTTATTTGATTTTCAGCCTTCGTTCCAGCTAACCCAAAGCACACATTATCGACGACCGTTAACCAAGGCATTAACCGCGGCTCTTGAAAAATCACGCCCAATTCCTTTGAGGTCCCTCGTTTTGGATTACCATTTACGGAGATTGTCCCTTCATACCCATTATCAAGACCTGCAATCGCTCGTAAAATCGTGCTCTTACCACACCCACTCGTTCCAAGGAGACCGACGATTTCCCCTTTTTCCGCTTGAAACGAAACGTTATTTACAGCTGTTTCCCCTTTAAAACGACGACTTACGTTACTCACTTCTATACTCATTTATCTCGTCTCCTTTCGTCATCCTTTGGAACTATCGATGCGGTCTTGCCAATGAAGAACACGACTTTGTATTTTTTTCAAACCGTAATCTGTGATTTTTCCTAAAATAGCAAATAGGACGATACTTGCAAGAATCACTTCTGGTTGAAGCGTGTTTTGACCTAGAATTAGTAAGTACCCTAAACCTTGGCTTGCACCCATCAATTCTGCCGCAACGACAAACATCCACCCTAATCCGAGTCCACTTCTTAATCCGACCAAAAACGAAGGCATCGATGCAGGCAAGATGATTCGTCTCACAAGCTGAAACGATGAAAGTCCATAAGCTTTTCCTACTTCAATCAATTTTCGATCAACCGATTGAATCCCGCCAACGACGTTGAGGTACACAGGAAAAAATACGCCTACAGAAATGAGTGTAACTTTCGAAGGTTCGCCAATTCCTAACCACAAAATAAACAATGGTACCCATGCTAACGACGGGATTGCGCGAAACGCTTGAATGAGTGGATCAAACATCGTTTCTGCTTTGTTGGACATGCCGACAAGCGATCCTAATGCAACAGCAGCGAGAGAACCCCAAATGAATCCCCAAAAGATTCGATAGAGTGTGATCCCTCCGTGTTGCCATAAACTACCATCGACTGCCCAATCTGCAATTGTTTCAACAATGACCGTTGGTGCTGGTAATAAGTGTGTTTCTACTATTTGAAAGCGAGTGACCCCTTCCCAAAGAAGAATCAGTAATACCGGAAGAACAAGGGAAAGACCGACGTGACCAAACACGGACGGCATCGTTTTCCCTACCTTCTTTTGCTTTCCTTTTGTCGTCTCGAAAATTGGTTTCTTTTCAACGTGCTGTCCTTGAGAAATGGCCATGATCGTAAGTCCTCCCCTTTTCTAAAAAATTAATTGATGACGTCTTCCGCATACGATGGATCGATTAAATCATTGACGAGCTCTTCTATGTCCAAGTCTTCTTCCATGTTTCCTGACTCTTGAAGCACCAAGCCTGCTTCAATTAAACTATTTCGGTGTTCTTCTCCTGGAATTGGTTGATCGAAATTATTTCTTTCTAGTTGAAGTTCTGCTACTTCTGAATCAATCTGTGCTTCTTGTACCATAATTTCAATCGTTTCTTCTGGATTCTCTTCTACCCATACTCTCGCTTTTTCATATGCTTCGATGACCTTTGCTACCGCTTCAGGATATTCATCAGCAAACGCCTCGCGAACATTTAGAAATCCATACGTATTAAACGATGTATTTCTGTAAAAAAGCTCTGCACCTGTTTCTAGTTCTTGGCGAGCCATATGAGGATCTAACCCTGCCCATGCATCTACTTGACCGGAAGCCAAGGCATTTGCACCATCACTATGCTGTAAGTTAACAATCTCCAAATCATCTTCAGATAAACCAGCTTCATTTAACGCTCTTACTAAAAATATATAAGGATCTGTTCCTAACGTTGCCGCTACTTTTTTGCCAGCTAAATCTTCTACATTTTCAATCTCACTGTCTTCATCTGTTACGAGCGCCGTCCATTCCGGCTGAGAATAGACGTACACATTTTTAATTGGTGCGTTATTTCCTTTCGCCATCAATGCAGCAGCTCCAGCAGTAGAACCGAAATCGACACTTCCTCCTGATAAAAACTCAAGTGCGCGGTTACTCCCCTGGCTTAACACGTACTCAATTTCTGTTCCTTCTTCTTCAAATATTTCTTCTAGAAAGCCAAATTCTTTCAAAACAAGGCTTGTCGGTGAATAGTAAGCATAATCCACGGTAATCGTATCTGGTGCAGACGATGACCCGGCATCTGATTGCGAAGAGCAAGCGGAAAAAATCAAAATCATGCTCATCGATAACAGAATCGCTGTAATAATTTTTTTGTTTGTCATAAGTCATCTCTCCACTTCGTTTTTTCCTCCTTGTCAGAGTAAAATGACTGCTCTGACAAGGGGTAAGTTATTTATGTTTGTTCTCTAGACATCGACTAAATTGAAGGCTTGCTGATTCCTCCGCGGAGTGGGAGGTTAATAAGGTGAAACTCTCTCCGCTCAGGTTAGATAATCTATTAAATCTCACAAGCGAATGTTGAAATTGATCCCCTTAATCGTTGTGCTTCTTTATACGTGCAGCGATTATGAATGACTTCAAGTCCTGCCTCTTTTGCAATGACTGCTGCTTTTTCAGAAATGACGCCTTCTTGAAGCCAGAATATTTTCGGCTGTACTTTTGCTGCTTCTCTTGCGATTTCAATCGCAGCTTCCGGGCTACGGAACACTTGAACAATGTCTATCGGACCTTCAACAGATGTCAAATCAGGGTACGCTTTTTCACCTAATATTTCTGTTTCTCTAGGATTGACCGGAATAATTTTGTAACCTAGCCTCTGCATTTTTCTCGCCAATCGGTGACTCGGTCGAGACTCTTTCCCACTAAGACCAACAACAGCAATCGTTTTTAACCTTGGCACTTCCTCATCTGTATTGTTTGCATTCGATAAAGCCCAGCGAATGACACCTTCATCATTGATCACAGTGTTATCCGCTACTGCTTCGCCAATACCTGTTGCTACTTGCAACGCCTGTTCCAAATCTTTCAGCAAATCATCTACATGTTCAATTCCAACCGATAAACGCACAAGATCTTCGTAAACACCTGTTTTTGTTAACTCATCTTTGGAAAGCTGTTGATGAGTCGTAGATGCCGGATGGATGATCAAACTTTTCGCGTCACCCACATTAGCAAGGTGAGACCAGAGTGATACAGCATTAATCAATTTCCTCCCGGCTTCTCTTCCGCCTTTAATCCCAAAGTTCAACACCGCTCCGTAACCATTATTTAAAAATCGAGTAGCATGTTCGTGAGACGGATGACTTTCTAAACCAGGATAAGATACCCAATCAACCGCTGGATGGTTTTCCAGTGCTTTTGCTAACTTCAACGTATTTTCATTGTGACGAACGATACGAAGGTGTAATGTCTCTAACCCTTGAATGAGTTGGAATGCATTATATGGACTTAAACATGGTCCGAAGTCTCTTAGTAGTTGAACTCGATACTTCATGCTGAATGCTAACGTTCCAAAATCCTTGGCATAAACAATGCCGTTATAACTTGGATCTGGTTCATTGAATCCAGGAAATTTTTCGGACTGCCAATTAAATCTTCCCCCGTCAATAACAATGCCTCCAACTGATGTTCCGTGACCGCCAATCCATTTTGTCGCTGAATGGACAACAATATCCGCTCCATGCTCAATCGGCTTGCACACATACGGTGTAGCAAATGTATTATCAACAATTAATGGGATACCTGCTTCGTGGGCCACATCGGCGACCGCTTCAATATCCAACACGTGAAGGCTTGGATTCCCAATCGTCTCAGCAAAAACGGCTTTCGTTTTTTCATTGATTGCTTCTTTGAAATTGTTCGGGTCGGCCGGATCAACAAATCGAACGTTTATGCCATATCGCGGTAACGTCACGGCGAATAAATTGTATGTACCTCCATAGAGGTTTGTCGCTGCAACAATTTCGTCTCCAGCACTTGCAACATTTAAGATCGAAAGGGAAATGGCTGCCATTCCTGAGGATGTTGCCACTGCAGCAACACCTTCTTCCAATAGGGCAAGTCGTTTTTCTAGAACATCGACTGTCGGATTTCCAATTCGGCTATAAATATTCCCTGGTTCATCTAGTGAGAATAAGCTTTCTGCGTGTTCTGTATCGTGGAACACATACGATGTTGTTTGATAAATAGGAACCGCTCTAGAACCTGTTGTAGGATCCGGTGACTGTCCCCCGTGTAAGATGACTGTTTCAGGATTGTACGTTTGAAATGATTTTTCTTGACTCATGAATGATTCCTCCTTAGTTTTTATATCGGAAAACTTGGTTTAATAGAAATACCGGTTGATAATTTCCATTTTTTGGACGGTGCGCGCGTGAATAGCTTGATCCCACGCGCAAGTCGTTTATTTTCGCGCGTATAATGATTGAATCCGCGCGTAAATCAATAAAAAGCACGCGCAAATGAAAATTTCTGCCATTCATCCATACAAATTACTAGAAAAATAAAAAATCTCTCTGTCTTAGAAAGACAGAGAGACGAAAATACACCTATTGGCAGAATAGTCTCTCTCATCTTTCAAAGTTTGTATCCACTTTGATGGAATTGGCACCTTACGTGTCGTTGATAAAGTTCGCTACTACTTCGTTTAGCGAGCTGAATCACTTACGTTGGTTGCCGGGCTTCATAGGGCCAGTCCCTCCGCCACTCTAGATAAGAGTTTTTGTTGCAATATGCAATTTTGGTTAATCCGAGTAAAAAAGTCGAATTACTTTGTTTTGATTAGTATGAATATTATCACGATTCAAAGTATTCGTCAAATACTTTTTTGATTTTAATCATTTATTACATAATTTTGTTCAAAACTTTGTTCTTTTTCGGCGGGCGATAAATACAAAAACTCCCCTACATGAAATGTAAGGGAGTGTATTAGTTAAGTATGAACCGATTTGCTTCTGATCTGCAAAACGTGTCGTCCTCATCTCCCAAAGCATTCAATAAGAATCCTTCGCAGGAATTAGCACCTTGCAAAAAAGAAAATATTCTTTTTCACGGGTTGCTGGGTTTCACAGGGCCAGTCCCTCCACCGCTCACGATAAGTGATTAAAATATGAAGTTGAGAGAATTGTAGCATGAAGCTAAAACGATTGTCAAAACATTCTTTAGCTAATAACTTTGTGTTCGTCATCATAATCGAAGGTTGACAGTGAATCGCTCCAATCTGGAGATATCTGTTAAACATTCCAACTCTATTTTTTTATAAATCCATTCATTTTTTCAATGAATTCCCTTGGTTCTGTTGATGTAACGATTTGTTTCATTGCTGCTTCAGAAGCAAATCCTTCGGCCACCATATGATCCAATAAGCTTATCAATGGTCCGTAATATCCATTAATGTTAAGCACCCCACAAGGTTTTGAGTGAAAGCCAACTATTCCCCATGTGAAAGCTTCAAACCACTCTTCTAACGTCCCGGTTCCCCCAGGAAATGCGACTAATCCATCTGACAATTCCATCATCATTGCTTTCCGCTCATGTATCGTTTGAACCGTATGAAGCGTTGTTAGATGTTCATGTGCCCGCTCGTTTTCCATTAACTTTTCAGGCATAACGCCAATCACTTCGCCTCCAGCTTCAAGCACAGCATCTGCCATTGCACCCATGCATCCAACCCGCGCTCCACCGTATACGAGTTGCCAGCCTTCTTCAGCTAAAGCTGTTCCAAATTCCTTTGCCTTTTCCATATAAATAGGATCATGTCCTTCGCTCGATCCACAAAATACGGCCATTGATTTCATATAAATCCCTCTTTTCCGGTTGCTTACAATAACTCTGAAAAAGGAACTTCTATAACGGAACCTTGAAATCCTTTAAGAAAATAAGATTTTTGTTAATGGATCCTGAAAAAGTGTGGAGATCTTATATCACTTTTTTATTTTCAGATTAGCTTAAGACATCAATCGCTTTTCGCCAGTAATCTCTTGGATAGATTTAATATTTTGCGTGAATTCTACTGTCCCTTTGTATTCTCCTTGTTTGTTGCGAACGGCAAAGTACCTAATCAACACGTACTTATCTTTAAACGGGATCCAAAAATCCTCTACATCTTTTTTTCCAGACTTGAAATCGTCCAGAAGAGCGTTCACAATATGAGAACTTTGCGGTGGATGACAGTTTTGCACTGTGCGACCGATAATCGATTTTGTGCGGTGAAATATTCGTTCTTTACCATGTGAAAAATACCGAACGACATCGTTTTCATCGATGAAAGTAATATCAACTGGGAGGTGATTCATCATCAATTCTAATTGTTGCACTTCTAAGATCCCTGTCTCTAACTGTATAATCCCTTCTTTCATAAAAGCTCCCTCATCCTTCAAATCTGCGCGCTCTGGCTGCCAAGGTTCAGGTGACTCAATAAACGTGTAACCGATGACGTCTCCTTCTCTTTCAATCTTCAACCACTCATCTTCTGTTAATTTTTCTAATGCCATTGGAAAAAGAATGTTTTCCTCTTTATAAATCATTTCTGATACTTCATTGACGATTTCATTGAGTGATTCCATGACATCTTCTTTTTTCCAAGAATCTTCGTTCAACTGAAGCCTTAGCTCTTTTATCGTTGCACGAATTCGGTCATCCACACCCCACATTACTTTCGTTGGTCCAAAAATTCCGTATTTCTCTAAGTAGGGAAATAATAAATTCTCTTTTCGACTGTAGTGGTTATCAAGTTCTAGCAATGCTGTCACATCTGCAAGAATTTTTGAGGCAGTTTCTCCCGATGCATCTTTTGCAAATTGATCACGGTGTAAAGCTAATTTAAAGTTCACATGGTGATCAATCGCTTTATTTTCTTGAAAAAACGTGTGAACAGGATGCCCAGGACGGTGTTGGGGATCATTGGATGATCCATGAATTTCTTCGATTGACCCTTTGAAAACGGCTGTATGAACGGAACAGAGACGCTGAACTTCATCCACTGATATTCCTTCTTCTTCCATTAACGATTGCTCCATTTGTGAAATTTCACTGACACTAATTTTGTCAATCGCATTTTCGAACCTTGCTCGAACGTCCTCGACGCTTTTTCCTTCATGTAATTCTTTAATAATATCTTTCAATAATGCTTGCCTCTCAGATTTTTCAGCCGTATCCATTTCGCGGTTATTAATCATTTCACTCATTATATTTCCTCCTCTATTTGATCGTTTTAAATCCATGTTGCTTTAGTTGTTCACACACTTGATCAAGCGACATCTCCATAGCCCTACATCCTTTGGGAATCGTCATCATCCGTCCGACAGACTGAAGCATGCCTTGTTTCGTTATATTAACGAATCCTATTTCTCGCATCGCATGAACTAAATCGGGATATTCTGAACACAACTCATAAACGGATTTTTCTAAATGAAGTGCTTTCATGTTGTCATCACCTCTTTATTCGGATGATCTTTCCTAATAGACTAATTGATAATTGTTTTCAATGAAAGGATATCATGGGGAAGGAGTGCCTGATGTGATGTGTATCACCGAATCAGGTTTTTTCACGTTTTGGTCATATTTTAAACTCTCAAAAAACGCATTAAAAAAAGCACAACCTCATTTCGGCTGTGCTCGGTCAATCGTTGTTATTCTAAATTATCGTCTGTTACCGCACCTTTTGCTGATGAACCAACAAGCTTCGCATATTTAGCAAGAATACCTCGCTTATATTTCAAAGCAGGCTGCTTCCACTCCGCTTTTCTGCGAGCGAGTTCTTCATCGCTTACATGCATATTGATTTCTTGTGTTCCACTATCGATCGTCACTTTATCTCCGTTTTGCAGTAAACCGATAGGGCCTCCAACAAATGCTTCAGGAGCCACGTGGCCAATAACAAATCCGTGAGATCCACCTGAGAAACGTCCGTCCGTCATGAGAGCTACTTTTCCGTTAAGTCCTTGACCAACAATCATTGCCGTGATCGACAGCATTTCTGGCATTCCGGGTCCACCTTTTGGACCAACATGACGAACGACCAGAACATCTCCTTCAACAATTTCTCTCGCCTCGATTGCCACTGTTGCTTCCGCTTCGCTATCGTACACTTTAGCAATTCCTTCAAAACGACTGATTTTCTGTCCAGACATTTTAGCAACCGCACCATCTGGAGCAAGATTTCCTCGTAAAACAACGAGAGGACCGTTTGGCTTGATTGGTTCATCAAATGGTTTGATGACCACTTGTCCTTCTTTTAAGGATGGCACCTCTGCTAAGTTTTCCGCAATCGTTTTACCAGTCACCGTTAAGCAGTCCCCGTGCAACAATCCTTGTTCATGAAGAAGTTTCATGACAGCAGGAACGCCACCTACTTCGAATAAATCTTGCATGACATACTTACCGCTTGGCTTCAAATCTGCGAGGTGAGGAACGTCTTGACGAACTCGTTCAAAATCATCAAGGCTTAAATCCACTTCCGCAGAATGTGCCATCGCTAATAAGTGTAAAAATGCGTTCGTAGATCCACCAAGTGCCATGACGACTGTAATCGCATTTTCAAACGCTTCTTTTGTCATGATGTCACGAGGACGGATATCTTTTTCAAGAAGTCGAACGACTAAATCACCTGCTTGACGACATTCTTGATTTTTATAATCATCAATGGCAGGTGTAGAGGAAGACCCTGGAATACTCATTCCGAGCGCTTCCACAGCTGCTGCCATCGTATTCGCTGTATACATTCCTCCGCATGCTCCAGGCCCAGGACAAGCAGAGCATTCTACTTTATGAAGCTGCTCGTCATCAATGGATCCTTGCTGATGCTGTCCAACCGCTTCAAAGGAAGATACGATATCAATGTCTCGTCCATCTAACTTCCCTGGTTGAATCGTTCCGCCATACACGTAAACGGACGGTACATTCAATCGTCCCATAGAAATGAGACATCCAGGAGTTGTTTTATCACAGGCACCGATTGCAACCATTCCATCAAGCGCTTCCCCACCCATTACTGTCTCAATAGAGTCCGCAATGACTTCGCGACTTGGTAACGAATAGTTCATACCTTCGTGTCCCATTGCAATACCATCCGCAACCATGATCGTATTGAAAATCATTGGGGCGCCTCCGCCATCTGTCGCGCCACTTTTAGCTTGACGTGCCAACTCATCAATATGTACATTACATGGCGTAACCTCACTCCACGTGCTAGCAATCCCAATCATCGGCTTCTTGAAATCTTCATCAGTAAACCCAACTGCTCGAAGCATCGAACGGTTTGGCATCCTGTTCACACCTTCACTTATCACTTTACTGTTAATACGCAAATCTTTTTTCTCACCCATTATATTCATCCTTTCCCTCACAAGTTTACTTATTTCATTCCCCTATTATTCTTCGGAAAGATAAAAGCTATAAGTCCTATCATAACGATTTTAGCACATCAACGCAATGAGTTTTCTGAAAACATTATTTTTTCAGACGGAAGAGGAAATGTTTCTATATTTCACTAAATATGACTGAAATATGAGAGACGATTAGAGTTGATGAGGAGAAACAGTGCACTCCTCTAAAAAACTATAAAAAAACGACAGGCCGCTTTCACCTGTCGTTAAAACTATGCTGCATCCTTTTCGCGGTAGAAAAGCATGATCGGCATTTTAAAGTAATATTTTGTTACGAGAAACACACCAATCATCATACCGATAATGACAATGACACTTGCGATGGATAGACCACCTACACCTGCAACCACATTGGCAATATTACACCCTGGTGCCATTCTTGATGCAACACCCATAAGTAACCCGCCACCGATCGCGGAAGGCAATCGCTTCGCCTTTGGAAATCGGATTTTAAAACTCTTACTTAATACGGATGAAATAAACGCACCTACAACGATAAAGATGACAAGTGTTTCTTCTGGTCCAAGTCCTACAGCCGGATAAGCGGCGAACATATTGTTTAAATATAAATTATTATAAACGATTTGATCACCAAAAATTGCTGAGACTATGACACCACCTATGCGGGTTTCCGGTCCAGTTACACTGATTGATGATAGGGCAATAAACTGAATCGTTGCTGTGATGCCGAGCAAAAACGCTACAAAACGAACATCCCAATGTTGTTGTTTAAACGGATTTTTCTCCCAGTCTGTGAAACTATTTTTAACCCCTTGTAAAAATCCACTAACACCGAATTTTTTCACGACGATTAAAATCATGATCCCGACAATAATTAATGGTAGGGTCATAAACGGAAGCCCTAACTGATAAAGGCTAAATCCATTTTCAGTAAACGTGATTGGTTCCATGACTGCTTCTTGTCCCCACGGGTCATAAATAAACGCAAACAATAAGTTTCCGGCAATCATTGCTGCAATGACAATCCAGAATTGTAAGTAACCCATTCCGCTGCGATAAAGTGCTCCAGAGGCACAGCTTCCGGCAATGGCCATACCAATTCCGAATAATATTCCTCCAATAAGGTTATTTAAACCAATCGGAACCGCCCATACTTGCCCTAAAGAGGCGAGGCCAAACGTCAATGCAAGCCCCCAACCAATCATGGCGGTTGCCATTAGTACGAGCACACCTTTTCCGATCCGAGAATCTTTCACACTAACAAAGTCTCGTACAGATGCTACAAAACAAAAATCGGCTTTTTGTAATAGAAAACCATATATAATTCCAAATACAGCCGCTAAAATAAACACTTCAATTGTAAACATCGTCTTCTCCTTCCATTTTCATTGATATCATAAAACAAAGGCAAGGCTGATGAAAGCCCTACCTTCTAGCTTTTTATTATAGTTTTCTCAGAAAAATCGTATAGTTTCCTGATTCTTTTACGGTTCCTAAATGCTCTGCTAATTTATTCATTTTTACCGCAGCCGGAATCGTTTTCGTTGCAATCGAATGATCTGTTACCTCAACGACAATCTCTCCAGAAGACGCTTTTTTCAACCCATCTAGCGCGATATTTAACGTATGAGGGCAAACTTCCCCGATTCCATCTAATTCATGGTCTATTTTCAATTCTTTTAATTCTTGATCTGACAAACTCATTTCGAATCACTCCTGTTGTATATTTCATTCACCTTTTCAACAACCCATTCATGTCCAGGTGTTTTTTCTGCTTCCCATCCAAGCATTCCATCTGCATAGTTATGAACGTTATCAATTCCATTGCTTTTGAAAAACTTGGAAACTTCGTGGCTTCGTCGACCACTTCGACAGACTAGAACATATTCTTCATCTTTTTTAAATTCATCAACGAGATCCACGATTTCACTCATAGGAATGAGTGGAATACCAGGGATATGTCCTTCTTCATATTCTTCTAATTCACGGACATCAATTAGAATTGGCGATGTTTTTTTTTGTTCAAAAATATTTTTTACTTCATCGTAAGAAAGTTGCGATACATTTTCTTTTTCAAATGCCATGATTATTCACCTCTTATGATTCAATTTCTGTGTCAGGATCGTTACCATACTCAGCCCATGACCCTTCATATGGCTTGATATCCTCAAACCCTAGAAGACGTAAAGAAAAGTATGAATGTGCCCCTCTAACATTTGTTTGGCAATAAGGAATAATTGTTTTATCTCGGTCTACACCAGAAGCTGCAAACTGCTCTTCTAATTCTTCCGCATCTTTGAAATAGGGAACGCCATCATCAGAAATAGCTTCCGTCCACTCTAAATGTGGTGCACCTGGTATATGACCTCCACGTTCCGCTCGAACGTCTGAACCATCATACTCCCCTTCAGAACGAGCATCTAAAATAACTGCACTTTCATTCCCAATATTATTTTCCACGTCTTCTTGTGAAGACTGAAGGGCCGGATTCAGCTCTGCAGTAAATGATCCTTCTTCAACCGATGGTTCTTCTGTTGATACGTCTTTCTCATCAGACAACCATGCTGTGAAACCACCATTTAAAATTCGAACATCTTCATGTCCATACAATTCTAAAGCATAAAAGAGTCGAGCAGCCCAGAGACTATCTCCATCATCGTAAGCAACAACGGTTGAATCATCATCAATGCCTAGAGCACGAATTTTTTCTTGAAACTTTTCTTCATCAGGCAAGACGCCTCCAATTGGATTATCCGGGTCACTTAGTTCTTCCGGATTGATATGAACAGCTCCTGGTATATGTCCACCGTCATACCCTTCTCCTCGAACATCAACAACCACAACATCATCTTGATTCTCTTCAAGCCAATCACCATCAACGAGCAAATGGCCATTTTCGTATTCTGAAGCGTCAACGACTTCTCCTTCTGACAGTTCATTTGACGCTTGATCAACTTCCTCCACCGATGGATCATCATTTGAACAAGCTACAAGAAATATAGTTGATAATAATAGCAAATATTTAACAATTTTCATGTTGTATCCCTCTTTCTTTTTATGTTGTTAATAACAATATCATAATTCCGATGAGTTTAAAAGGGATTAATTCCGATTGTTTTTGTTGTAATTAGAATAAACTATGATTATACTATGGAAATAGTGAATAAACTAATGATAAGGAAGGAAGATAAACTGTGAAGAAAAAATGGTTCTTAGTCGTTGTCTTAGCAAGTATTTTTCTATTAACTGCTTGTGCGTTAGAACAAGATAACAATGGAAGAAACGATGCTAACGACGATGAGTCAAGTGGAGATGCTAGTGATTTAACGAGTGTGCAATTTTACGTTCCTAATGAAGAAGAAAATAATATATCAGTGATTGATGTTGTCTCTGGAGAAGTAGTTGCTGAAATAGAAACGGCAGCAGCACCGACAATTGTTACGTTTGCAAGTACGATGCGTCAAGCTTTTGTTGCTAACCAAGATAGTAGCACTGTTGAAATTATTAATACACAACAATTAGAATCTGCTGCTGAAATTGAAGTAGGCCCTCGTCCACACGGATTAGCGTTAAGTGAAAATAACAATACGTTATACGTTGCAACAGCAGGGGATCAATTTGTTGATGTGATTGATGTTGGGGAAGAAGACGTTACATCTCAAATAGACTTAGGTTCTGGCGCTCATAGTAACTACGTCTATCTGTTGGATGATCAGCTTTATGTGACGGACCATGAGAATGATGCCGTCTATATTGTGGATACAGAAACAGAAGAAGTGACGGACACATTGGCAACAGGCGGAACACCAAGAGTAGTGAGAGAACATGATGGTTACCTATACGTTGCTGCTAGTGATTCTGGAACATTAGAGATATTTGATTTAGATTCTCTTGAAAAAGAGGAGATTGACGTTGGAGAAGGAGCAACAGATGTTGTGATAGATGAAGAAGGTGATTTTGCTATCGTTACTTCTATTGAAGAAAACTTCGTTGCTCGCGTCGATTTAGAAAGTAGAGAAGTAACAGATCGCATTGAAGATCAATCCGGAGCAAAACACTTGGCATTTAACCGTGAAGAATCACGTGTATATGTGACATTAAGTGAATCAAACGAAGTTTCCGTGATTGATGTTGCTTCTTTTGAGGAAGAAACGAGAATAGAAGTCGGCAATACGCCACACGGAATAGAAATTAAAGCTTTGCCAGGAATAGGTGGAAGCTGTTAAATTGGAGTTTTCCATTTTTTGGTTCGCGCGCGCGCAGATGTCATGTTTCCGCGCGCAAATTGCTCGGATTCGCGCGCCAGTACCTCCATTCCGCGCGTAGATTGCTCAGATCCGCGCGCAACATCATAAACACTCAAGAACAGAGGACAATCCTCTGTTCTTTTTCGTTGATATTCCTCCTACCGACACGTTTAGCAGCATCAACACGTTCCTGATTTTCACCAATGGTTTTTAACGCTCATTTATGACACAATATAAGAAAAGAAGGAGGAGTTTTTATGTCAGAAGCTGTACTAAAATACTTAGAAGACAATCGTGAATCTTTACTTAAAAAAATGGAAAACTTCTTATCCATCCCAAGTGTGAGCACGGACAGTTCAAACAAACAAGATGTCCTTAAAGCAGCGGATTTTGTAGCTAACTATTTAAAAGAAATTGGTTTTCACTCTGTTGAAATCAAAGAAACAGCTGGCCACCCGCTCGTATATGCAGAATGGCTTGAAGAAAAAGATGCCCAAACGGCGTTATTTTACGGGCATTATGACGTTCAACCAGCCGATCCATATGAATTATGGGATAGTGAACCATTCCAGCCAGAAATTCGCAACGGAAGAATCTTTGCTCGAGGTGCTAGTGATGACAAAGGGCAAGTATTTATGCACCTTGCTGTGTTTGAAGCGTATATGAAAACAGAAGGCCGTCTTCCTATGAATTTGAAAGTGTGCATTGAAGGAGAAGAAGAGATCGGCAGTGAGAATCTCTATCCTTTCCTAGAAGATCATAAAGATAAACTCACTTCCGACTTTGCGATTATTTCCGATTCAGGAATGGTTGAAAAAGGACAACCAACCATGCTTTACGGACTAAAAGGGTTTACTGGACTAGAATTCCACGTTCAAGGACCAAATCGTGATCTACACTCAGGTTTATATGGAGGCGCTGTGAAAAATCCAGCCATGGCTATGAGTCACTTGCTTGCATCGTTAAAAAATCCTGATGAATATGTGACTGTCCCTGGTTTTTACGATGATGTCGAAAAATTGGCGGATGAAGAGCGAGCAATGATGAATCAAGCACCTGGGGAAAATTATACGGAGTCCATTGGCATTCCAGAAACAATGCCAGAAAAGGGATTCACCGTAAATGAACACTTGATGGCCCGACCAACACTTGAAATTAATGGTCTAACAAGTGGTTATCAAGGTCAAGGAACAAAAACGATCATCCCATCAACGGCATCTGCAAAAATAACTTGCCGACTCGTTCCTGGACAAGATCCACAAAAAATTCAAGATCTTCTCGTTGATTACATCGAGAATAATGCTCCGAAAGGCGTTAGCGTCTCCGTTAAGCGTGAACCTTTATCAGCGAAGGCCTATAAAGTAGATCCAAACCATCCATTACTTCAAAAAGCAGCAGATAACTTAGCTGACGCATTTGGTAAGGACACCGTATTTGTTCGCCTTGGCGGGTCCATTCCAGTAGTGGAGTCGATTGATCAGATGTTTGGCATTCCTGTTGTTTTACTTGGCTTCGGTACGCCTGAAGATAACTTGCATTCTCCAAATGAAAGCTTCCCATTAGATCATTTCGATAAAGGGATGGAAGTGCTCGTCAAATACTATCGTGATGTCGCTTATTTAGAAAAGTAGGTATAGTAAAAGCTGACTTGAGTAAAAATCCCAAGTCAGCTTTTTCATTCTTTCCTATACATTTTTATTGATTTCGTGCTAACCCTCGCCGAATCAAGTTTGCTGATATTGGTTTTTTATCCAACTCTCTCGCCCAAATGGAAAGTTGTCCAATGTGATGAATCTCATGAGCAATGACATGTCTAATAACTTCTCCGTAAGTAAAGTCATAGAATTGTTTTTCATCTATCTCTGGACTCCATCGTTCCACAAACTCCTCTACTGAAGGACGGCAATCCTCTGATAGTTTTATGATATCTTCGAGCGTTTCATAGTCTTCAAAACGATAATGATACTCTTCTTTTCCATTTAATCCATTTATCCAACTTTGTTCTGCATCAATAATATGAACGAATGTCCGTAAAATACTTTTCATGCCACCCGTTCGATTTTTTACTAACTCATCATGAGACAATTGTTTACACCAATCGAACCATTCATCTCTCACTTGCCAGTTATATCGAAAAAGTGTTTGCATAAGTAATGCCCCTCTCCAAAAATAGGTATATAGATAGATTCAACAAAAAGGCTTCAAGTCCTCTAATTCATCATTAATTGTTTCTATCTGGATCGACATTTCAACATTAGTCCACTTTCGTTTCGAAAGCATTTCTCATAAAAAAACCAGTCCATTTGTGATACTATGAGCATAAACTTAGTTCTGGAGGAGAAAATATGAAGTCTAATCTAAATCAAACGAAAAGAAAACCTTTATTATCGATGACTTGGGAATATCTCTTATTTATGCATTGGTCCGTTAATAAACATATCATCCAAGACCGTTTACCTTCGCCATTAAAGGTTGATACATTTCAAGGGCAAGCTTATTTAGGCATTGTTCCCTTTCTCATGACGAATATTGCATTCAGTCGCTTACCTAAACTAACAAAATTAGCGTTTCCTGAATTAAATTTACGGACATATGTCACCTATAATGGCAAACCGGGTATTTATTTTTTCCATTTGGACGCAAACAACATTTTAGCAAATCAGATCGCCCGCTCCTTTTTCAAATTAAACTATGTTCATGCTTCTATTGATGTCAATCATCCAAATGATACGAACAAATTCGTTGATTTTTCACATAGACGAAAGCATTCAAAGGCTGAATTCTCTGCTGCCTATCGGCCAGTTTCTGAACCGTTTTTGTCGTCAGAACAACTTTTTGCAGCTTGGAGCACGGAACGATATCGTTTTTTCAGTTCCAATGGCAAAGGGAAGATTTATCAAGGAGATATCGCTCATGAACCATGGCATTTGCAAAAAGCAGACGTTGAGGTTCGTTCTAATTCGATCATTGATGCAGCAGGATTTCCATTATCACCTCAGCCTGCTCACGTTCTGTACGGACATTCCATCAACGTTGCCGCAACAAAGTTTAGTCGATTATTATAGTCAAAAGAGTTCGTTGACTATGCTTCCCATGTAATGTCAAATTTACCGAGCTGCAGCTTTGCATTCTTCAAATTTTGTTTCAAACCATGCTTGATCAAGACCTTTTCCTATCAAGACAAACTCGCTTTTTCTCTTTTCATTTTCTTTCCACTCGCGCCCAGCTCTACCTGCAAAAAGCATATGAATTCCTTGAAAAATAATTCTTTGGTTGTGCCCTGAAACAGAAAGAATCCCTTTGTAACGATACATCTGTTCTCCCTTTTCTTGAATGACTTGGTTCATAAATGTCTCAAATGCTTTCAAATCCATATCTAAATCTGATTGTAAAACAAAAGAAACGATATCTTGATCATGATGATGGTGGTGGGAACGTTTCATAAAACCAGGTTCCACTCGTAATTTTTCATCTAAGTCAAAAGAAAACTGGTTTAATAAGGCTGAAACATCTGTTTCCCCTTGCTTCATACTTATGATTTTTGCTGTAGGATTCATTTCCCGCAAACGTGTTTTTACTACTTTCTGCTGTTCCATTGACGTTAAGTCTGTTTTGTTGATTAACATTAAATCTGAAAAAGCAATCTGCTTTCTCGCTTCTTCATGTACCGTTAACTGTTGTAAAACGTGATAACTATCAACAACTGCAACAATGGAATCTAGGTGATAAATCTCGGATAATTCAGGGTCTACAAAAAACGTTTGAGCGACAGGAGCTGGTTCAGCTAAGCCGGTTGTTTCGATGATTACTCGATCAAATGGCTTGTGCCCGTTTTCTTCTACAGCTTGAATGAGTGAATAGAGAGTATCAATTAAATCACTTCTAACTTTACAACATATACACCCATTATTCATTTCAAAAATTTCTTCTTCAGCACCGATAACAAGTTGCTGATCAATCCCTACTTCACCAAACTCATTTACTATTACTGCAATACGCTCATCTTGTCTTTCTGTTAAAATGCTATTTAAAAGTGTCGTTTTTCCTGCACCTAAAAAACCTGTTAGGACAGTTACAGGAATTCGTTCCATTGAACTATTCATTCAAGCACCCGCTTCCACATTTAATTAAATCGTAATTATTACGATTTAACCCTATCCTATCGTAGCTTTTACCTATTTGTCAAAGTTCCATCAAGCCTTCTTAATCGTATTCATGATAAAAGGGTCCATTTATAAGTCACAAAGACACCTGGCTTGAGTGCTTACTAAGCCAGGTGTTTATATTTATCACTATATTCTTTTGGTTAAGCTTTCATTCGGATCGCTTCTTCTTGTAAAAGCGATAGCATTATGATCACTCATTATGAAGTGATCATCCTTTTCTCTTATCTACAAAGACCTCCGCAAACGCATCGTGTTGATGAATAGACTCTTCATTCCGACACATTACCTTGAAAGAAGAAAAGCTCGGATTTTCGTATAGATCTGCAGCAACAAGGCGAGTTAAATCTTCGACAAATCTTGGATTTTCGTAAGCTCCTTCTGTTACAAATTTCTCATCCGGTCTTTTCAACACAGGATATAATAATGAACTAGCATTGGTTTCTGCTGCTTCAAGTAATAACGTTTTCCAATCGGATTTCGTATTTAATACTTCAGCAAGTTCCGCCTCAACGGTTACAAACCCTCGCTGATTGTGAGCACTGTATTCGCTTATCTCCTTTGAACAAGGACATAGCGTTGTCACCGCTGCTGTTAAACTTACGTTTATTTTAATTTCATTTTGATCATTGTAAGATAAATGGATACCACAATCTGCATGCATCATCCCAATTTTTTTTAAAGATGGGCTCTCCCTCTCAAAAAACCACGGAAAGGATATATCTATATCGGAAGAACGTTGTTCCATTCGCAAGGCTAATTCTTCTGTGAAAGCAATCAACCTTTCTTCTGTCACTTCAAAACCTTCTAAATGATAATCATGAAGAAGTTCCGTAAGACGACTCATATTGATTCCTTTTGCATGTTGGTCTAATGAAGTCGTCATCTTAAAAGTCCCTACTGTCGTTTGCAAAGCTGGATCGTAATGAGATCTAACAACAATCGGATGTGTGACATTAGCAATACCGACACGGTCAAGTGGAAATAAAAAGTCATTCGCTGTATTTTGAAGGTCAGGCATGTCTTTTTTATTCGTAGCCTTTGTCCCCTTTATTGGTGGAACGGAACCAAACAATACATGACGTTCTGTTTTTGATGGTAGTTCATCATTCGTTTTCATCTAAAAACCTCACTTTATAAAATAGAATTATTACGATTTAGGTACATAAATGTATTCTAATGATTGGTTATCTTGAAATCAACTAATAAGTCTCCACCTCAATTGTTTCCACGCCCCTCTTCCTTATTGTCTTGAGAGGACTTTCATTTATCTTAAGTTAATAAAATAACGTCGTATTGTTAGGATCAAGCCTTAAAATTTTCTTTACACCGATATCGATACTATGGTTTAATTAGATTAAAGCACAAAACGTAACAATTACGATTTAAAGACAAGAGGCTTCAGGAGGACTAAAAATGAATCCACAACGTTATGAATACGCGCGAAATAGATGCATTAATAAACTGTCCGGACTGGATCATGAATTATTTAAGTTTGTTGAAAAAAAAGAGCTTGCTCTCGCTGACCAAGCACAAACCGAAGATCAATTTGTCCAACTATTGCAAGAGCGATCACCTATTTTTGAAGCAGCATCATTATTTTCTATGGATGCTTCTGATGTCTTTGAACGAATTCAAAAAATAGAATGTTGGATAGATGAAGAAGTTCCAAAAATGTTAGATAAACTAAAATTAGTTGACTTTACCGAATTAATCATCCTACAAGGGCGAGTTTCAGCAGATAAAAAAATGAAGTTTTTTTACTTACGTGATGATTGAATAAGGCTAATGTTCCCTTATCCTTCCCCATTTTAAAGATTGTTTCAACATATCTAACGCATTTTAACGGGTATAATACCTTTATAAAGGGAATCGTATTGTCAACGAGGAGGAATAAGTATGAAAGAAAACGAACACAATCATCATGTTCATGAAAACCATTCCCATGAACATAGCATTTCTTGTGGGCATACGAAAATACGTCATGAAGATCATATTGACTATGTCCATAATGGGCACCTACATCGAGAGCACAATGGACATTGGGATGAGTGCAAAGTTCCTGTAAGCGAAACAAATCCAGATCAATGTAAAGAAATCAGCTGCGGATGTCACCATGAAGAAGACTGTGGGCATGAAATGGTTCCCCATGGTGACCACATGGATTATTTAGTTAATGGTCGTTTGCACCATGTCCACGGCGATCATTGTGATGACCACGGACCAGTTGACTTAGTTGATGTTAAGTAAAAAAAGCGATTCTTATTGGAGGTAACTCCTAAGAATCGCTTTTTTTTGCTGAGTTAGATGAATTTTTTCGTACCATGATAGATTTCCGAAACTTATTTGCGAGCGGTTACATATTAAAGTAAAATGTTGGTAAAGTAGAAAAACTCTAAACCAATTCTTCTCGACTAATTTATGGAGGCGATAGAATGGATAATTGGATTCATGCTGGATCATTAGACCAATTGAAAGAGAAAAAGACGAAACTTATTAAAGGAGCTATTGTCGTTTTTTTACACGAAGAAAATGTCTATGCACTTGACAATCGGTGCCCACACATGGGATTTCCACTGCATATGGGAAGTCTTTGCGACGGTATATTAACTTGTCATTGGCACCATGCTAGATTCGACGTATGTAGCGGCGGAACGTTGGATCCGTGGGCTGATGATGTCCCTTCTTATGAGATCAAAATAGAAGATGGTGACGTTTGGGTTAACCATGTACCAGGGATTGAAAATCAGGTTGAACAATATAAACAACAGCTACGGAAAGGATTAGAACAAAACCTCGGTCTAGTCATTGCGAAAGCTGTTGTTTCTCTTCTAAATGCCAATGTACGTGAACAAGAAATTGTTCAAATAGGAATGGAATTCGGGACAAAATACCGCTCATCTGGATGGGGACCAGGGCTTACAATCTTAACTTGTATGGCTAACGTCCTTCCAAAATTAGATTCACAAGGACGAATCCAAGCGTTATTTCAAGGGCTTTCTCACGTCGCACGCGATTGTGCAGGTCATCCCCCACAACATTTAATTGGTCCATTATCTGGTTTTGATGGAAATCTTGAACGATTAAAAGATTGGTATCGCAACTGCATTGAAGTCAGAGATACACAGGGATCCGAACGAATTATTTTAACCGCAATCGAAAAACAAATGTCCATCTCTGATCTTAATGGAATGATGATGACCGCTGCTACGGATCATTTTTATATGGACGTAGGGCACACGTTAGATTTTCATAATAAAGCATTTGAATCATTAACTCATACTGGAAATGACATGGCCAAACAAATTCTACCTTCGCTCACGCCTCTCTTTGCAAATGCAGCTAGAAGTGAAGAGCAACACCGGTGGCAGTCTCCTATCGATTTAGTGATGCCACTTCACGAAGCTTTTTCAACTATAGAAGGTATTTCTCTCGACTTTAGTGATAACGCCAAAGCCTTTGATGAAAAGCAGTTGTTCGATCATTTATTATCTGATAACCCATTAACTATGATAGAAGAGATCACTACATTACTTAAAGATGGGGTAAATCCGATAAAAGTTGCGCAAGTTACGACTCTTGCAGCGGCGGAAAGAATTGTACGATTCCATATTCAAAATGATTTTAGTGACTGGAATACTGTCTTGCACACGTTTACGCATGCTCATGCAGTCCACGAATCGCTTAGAAGGTCAAATGAGGATTTAATTGTACGAGCCATTTACCATGGGGCAGTAAGTATTTATTTAGATCGTTTTTTAAATATCCCTTCAACAAAACGACCGGTAGCAAAAGAAGAAACACCATCTCTCGACTGTCAAGATCTTCTTGAATTATTAAATAAACAGCAGCAAGTGAACCAATCAGCTGATTGGGTCGTTCAATACTTACACCATGGTGGGGATAAACAGCAATTGTTCCATACGTTAGGACTTGTTCTTTTAAGAGAAGATGCAAAATTTCATTCCTATCAAATGTTTGAAGCCGCTTGTGCAGAATATGATCGGTGGGAAAAGGAATCAAGTGCTTTCGCAGAACATGCGAAAGAAACGATGCTTATAGCGATGACTCGCTACCTAGCAGCACATGCTCCAACAGCTCGAGAATTACCACATATAGGTACGATTGCTTGGCGGCTAAATCGTGGTGAAAAACTATTTGAAGAAGCTTAATTATTAGACTAAAACAAAACGAAGAGTGTTACGTATTCCTTATTGTAAAAGTCCTCTGTGTAAAGGAACAGAGGACTTTTACTTGTTTACGATTATTTTCGACTATCATTCGTTAAAGGCGATTACTTATATTCATCATTATTTAAAATAACCACTTTTCCAGTATTCGCAGCTCTGCCTGTTTTTTTCGTATTTTCAACTAATCGAAAGATATTATCGCAGCATTGTTTGGCACCTTTGACTAACAATGGCACTCCTATTGCATCCATGTTTAACCCTCTTGAGAAAAATCCGCCTAAAGACATAACAATCGGTACCGTTGGTGATGTATTCGATAATACAACCTTTTCATCAAACTGAAATTTATCTTCTAGTATTAACGTCCATTCTTTTAATGCTGGAACAACTAGTTTGTCCCTTTTCCGTCCAATAGTATAGACCGAGTTTCCATCTTCATCTTTTCCATGGAAAATGAGTTTGCCAAAATCCTTTTTCGTTAATTGATTGAAATAGTCAACATTTAATATTTCTTCCGAAGTTAGTTTTCTTTCTGATTGTGGTAACTGTTTCAAATGATATGCCGCAGCCAAAGAAGTAGTATGTGTACCTCCATAATCATTGTAAATATACATCATAATATCATCCCTAAAAACTTATTTATTGATAATATGATCCCTTTCCACTTATTCCATTCGGTTAATGTTTATTTATGGATGATTAAATCGGTAGTTCTGGGTATAATTTTGATTGTAAAATTTATATAGTGGAGTAAGTAGATTATAGGAAAAATGTTTAGGATCAGGATCACCATGATTTAATAGCTATTATAGAAAGATCAGCACCCTAATCATAAAAAAATAGAATAAAGAGGTCTAAAACCTCTTTATTCTCAATTGTATTGTAGTCATTATATTTATAAGCTCTACAAATTAACCTTCAGGACAAGGTTCAATATTGAATACAGCATCTAATGTTGTAACAAATACAATATCTCCATTTTGAGTTAGCTCAATTGTTGCTGTACCTTCTGTTTCATCCAAAGTAATAACAAAATCAACAAGTCCTGTAATTAATCCGGTTACTGTTCCAGTACCTTCAGCTGTTAATAAATTATCATTTTCACATACAATGCTTGTAAACTCTTCTGCAGTAAAATTGACCAAAGGTAAAGCAAGTGCTTCAACTGTTAGTGTTATTTCGCTACCTTCTGGTGTACAATCTGGACAAATATTTACATCTAACGTTACATCAGCATCAGCAACCTGTGTGTCATTAATAGTTACTTCTGTTGTGTCTTCAAGAGTAGCTTGAACCTGACATGCACATAAAATCTCTGGTGTTGGACCTGGTGGTAATGTTCCAATAAAATCAAGTGTATCCTCTAATTTAAATTGTAGAAGCATTTCCTTTTTGACAAGTGTACGTAAAGTTCTATTAATATTTGTATTAATATCTAGTAATCCTGGTAAGTCCTCTACAAATGGTCCTAGAATATTTCCATCGGGAAGTTCTAAAGTTCCTAATGCGGCTTGAATTTTTTCTCCTTCCGCATTTAAAATATGAGCTATTGAAATTTCTTCTGATGCAATAGAGGCCAATAGTAGTAATGCTGTCTGTTCTGCATCTAAACCTTCAATTGGGGTTATCTCAGGCAAATTGGGTAAAGACATATTTTTTCACTCCTTTTTATTTTAAATTCAATATAGTATATTTAATATAAGAGTTTTGGCATCCACTAAAGACCTTAATTTATATAGACTTTTCGCTCATTTTAATATATATAGCATTAATTAACTTATTAAAGTATCCTATAAAAATATCTGATATTTTTTTACAAATTAAATTTAGCATGAGTCGAACTCTCTTAATTTAGGCCGATTTGGTTCCTACCGATTTTAAAAAAAAGTAACCAAATTTAACTTTCGATATGTAATAACTGTAATTTATAGATTTTCAAAGGAGCTCAACAGAGACTTAACCGCGTCTAAAAAAATGTATGAGAAATTATTAGTATTTCAAACACAAAAAAACCACCATAACAGTATGTATGGTGGAGACGGTGGGACGTGTATTTCCATGCTTTCGTCATGGCACTGACTATATCTTGAACTTAATAGCTATGTCGTCTAGCTGATTAAGTCCCTTGGCGTATTATGTGAAATGTAGTTTAACCAACATTCATTGGCTGATTTCACATCCTAGTACTACCTTGAAGGCAGCCTATAAGTCGATACACGGCTGGTGAATTGCTTCCCATACCGCTCGGCATTGCCATACTGTCTAAATGATGTCCAAACGTTGGACTTTTTTGTCCTCATTTTGACCATTCAATTTAATACAGCGTAGGTTTCACCGATAAAGCCAAGTTTTCACTTGTGTATCACCACACAAGGCGACTATGTTACTAATCGAACCCACGTCCAGAGGTAACGCGACATAAGCATCTACGAGTGTAGTCAGTTTATTAGAATTTCGCCGTCATTTCAGCCAACGGACAGGCTTCTGTGAGGCTAACCTGATTAATCTCTTCCTATTGTCCTCAGGTGGAGAACTCCAGGCGTATCCCACTAGAGTGAGTCCCTGATCCTAACACGTGGGTGATGTAGGGAGGAACCGCTAACAGGGTTTTTACGCCGCTGCTAAAGCGAAATCGTTATCTTGTTTGCCAACTATAGGCGATGGGCGTTTTATACGAGGACACCCAGCTCGACTCGCCACTTAAGCACGACCTACCCCTGTCGAATCCAGAACGTCCCCATGCAAATGAGAACGATAAGGGATAAATCTTATCGGTTTTTCTTTGGTACTTGAGTATAACGACATCCTTAATTATAACATATAAGCTCCCCTAGTCAAATGGAAAGCATCACCATTCTAGCGACCTAAATTGGCATCCTTAAATGCTCGTTGAATTTCTCTATTTGCATCTTTACGCTTCAAATCTTCACGTTTATCATGTCTCTTTTTACCTTTACCAACACCAATGAGTACTTTGGCGACACCATTTTTAATGTAAATCTTTAATGGGACAATCGTGTATCCTTTTTGCTGTGTCAATCCGATCAGTTGGTTAATCTGCTTTCGGTGTAACAATAGTTTTCTCGTACGAACTGGGTCGTGGTTGTACCGGTTCCCTTGCTCGTATGGACTAATGTGTAAATTGGACATCCACACTTCTCCTTGAGATACTCTTGCGAAAGAGTCCTTTAGATTCACTCTCCGATTGCGAATCGATTTTATTTCTGTTCCAGTAAGAACCATGCCTGCTTCATATGTTTCTTCCACATGAAAGTCATGTCTTGCTTTTTTATTTTGTGCGATGAGTTTTACTTCTGTTGCCATGATTCCTGCATCCTTTCTGTCTTCCCCGTGAACTAATCATACCAAAATTTGTGTGTTCCTTCAATTTGTTTGTGTGCTGTGGATTATCTAGATATTTGCATTATGAATTCAAAATTCAGCAATGATATTAAGTTTTCACGCACAAATTCCTAGAATTACGCATAAAGAACTGTTTTTCACGCACAAATCCCTATTTCCAAGCATAACCAAGCAATTCTCAACTTTCGCATAGCAATCAAACCTCTAATAGCCCGAAATGTAAAAGCTCATCCGGTCGGATGAGCTCTAACACTTCATTATTTGTTCTTCTTTTTACCTTTTTTCTTCTTACCCTTTGGTGCGTCAGCGTGAAATGGCTTTTTCTTTCCTTTATTCTTTTTATCATCTTTCTTTTTGCCACTGGACTTTGACTTATCACCTAAGCTAAGTCCTCTGCCTTTATCTTTGCGGTTTCCACCTTCGATAACATGAGGAGCATCTTTCTTCCTAGCTTTTCGTGGCTTCATACCAACCACTTCGAAATCAATGATTCGTTCATCGACGTTGACGTTCGTTACTTTTATATCGATTTCATCACCGATTCGGAACACGTTTCCTGTTCTTTCACCAATCATCGCATATCTTTTCTCATCGTAATGATAGTAATCATCGGTTAAATAACTCACGTGTACAAGACCTTCGATCGTGTTCGGTAATTCAACAAACAAGCCAAAGTTTGTCACACCGCTGATCACACCTTCGTATTCTTGTCCCACTTTATCTTCCATGTACTGTACTTTTTTCACTTCGTCCGTTTCTCTTGAAGCTCCTTCAGCACGTCGCTCCATTTCAGACGAATGGCGAGTAATTTCTGGCAACTTCTCGTTCCAACTATCAATCGTTTTATCGTCTGTTTTTCCATTGATCAAGTATGTGCGGATTAATCGGTGCACAATTAAATCTGGATAACGACGAATGGGAGACGTAAAGTGTGTGTAAAAATCAGCGGACAATCCGAAGTGACCAATATTTTCTGGATCATACTTCGCTTGCTTCATGGAACGAAGCATGACAGTGCTAATGACCGCTTCCTCTGGCTCGCCTTTCACTTTCTCAAGTAATTCTTGAAGTGCTCTTGGGTGAACTGTGTTCGACGTACCTTTTACTACATATCCAAAGTTCGTTATAAATTCGAGAAACTGATTTAGTTTCTCTTCGTCAGGGTCTTCGTGAATACGGTAAACGAAAGGCACTTTCATCCAATGAAAATGCTCAGCCACTGTTTCATTAGCTGCTAACATAAATTCTTCAATTAATTTTTCTGCCACACTTCTTTCTCGAATGGCAATTTCAGTTGGTGTCCCTTCTTCATTAACAAGGACTTTTGCTTCTTTGAAATCAAAGTCAATCGCACCTCTTGAGAATCGCTTCTTTCTTAAGATCGCTGCTAAATCTTCCATGTTTTTGAAAAAAGGAATCAGCGCTTCATAACGATCCATCACTTCTTGATCTTCTTCTAACAAGATTTTTCGCACATCGGTATAAGTCATTCGTTCATTTGTTCTAATGACACTTTCAAAAATATCGTGGTTGACGACTTCTCCATCAGGTGAAATTTCCATGTTACAAGAAAGAGTCAGTCGATCAACTTGCGGATTCAAGGAACAAATACCGTTGGACAAGCGATGCGGGATCATTGGAATAACCCGATCAACTAAGTAACAACTCGTCGCTCGGTCAGCCCCCTCCTTATCAATCGCAGAACCTTCTTTCACATAATGAGTGACGTCTGCAATATGAACCCCAAGCATATAGTTACCATTATCAAGTATTTTCACTTGAACGGCATCATCTAAATCTTTCGCATCGGCCCCGTCAATCGTCACAATCGTTTCCTCTCGTAAATCACGACGCCCTTCGATTTCTTCTGGACTAATTTCATCTGGCACGTTGTTCGCATGATCAATCGCGTCTTGCGGAAATTCTCCAGGTAATCCATGTTTATGAATGATGGAAAGGATGTCCACACCAGGATCATTCTTATGACCGAGGATTTTAATGACATGTCCTTCTGCACTCATTCTCCCTTCAGGATATTTCGTGATCTCTACTAAAACTTTATGACCGTCTACCGCACCTAACTCTTGATTTTTTGGAATAAAAATATCCGTAGGAATTCGCTTGTCATCAGAAATAACAAAACCATAGTTTTTAGCATCGGAATACGTTCCGACTGTTTGTGTTACTCCACGTTTAAGAATGCGGATAACCGTTCCTTCCGCACGAGTTCCGTTGGAGCCACCTGCATCTGTTTGCATTCGAACGAGGACCTTGTCTTTATTCATTGCCTCATTCATTTCTGAACCTGGTATAAAAATATCATCCATGCCTTCTACTTCTGTTTTCACAAAAGCGAAACCTTTTGGATGCATGATAACTTCCCCTCGGAATAAGTCCATTTTTTCCGGGAGGCCATAACGATTCGTTCGTGTTTGAACGATATCTCCATTTTCTTCAAGTTCATTCAACGTTTTTACAAACGCTTTAAATTGGCTGGAATCCTCAAGGCCAAACGCCGCTTCCATTTCTTTAATAGAAAGGGGCTTGTCCGCTTCATGTTTCATATAATGAAGGATTCCTTCCTTTGTGTGATCTGTCATAGTTTCTTTCTCCTTTCAAATGTGGGAGGTTACACGAGAATAGTATTCATCGTTAGTCGTCTTGCCAATCTAGTTCTTCTAAAAAGGCATAAATGTCTTCATGTAACTGGTCCCGTTCTTTATCTAATGTAATAACATGCCCTGATTCCTCGTACCATTTCAATTTCTTATGATCACTTTCTACTTCATCATGAATCATGTCGGCACTATTTGTATTAATCATCTCATCATGACGAGCTTGTACAACAAATGTTGGCGTATAGATCATATCGAGGTTTTCACGAACTTCTTTGTTCAATTCTTGTAATTCTTTCAACGTCGTCATTGGTGTTTCCTCAAATTTGGTCATTTCTTCTTCGATTTGATTTGCGTCCTTACCTTCCCATTTCTTATACTTTTTTGCATATTCTAGTACTCCTTGATACATCACTTCTTCACTTTTTATATGCATAGGTGCACACATGGGAACGATCCCCTTTATAGGTAATGTGTACCCAAGCTTTAAAGAAAATACACCACCTAGTGATAATCCTGCTACAGCTATTTCATCATGTCCCATTTCCTTTAAATGATTGTACCCTTGAAGTACGTCTTCCCACCAATCTTCAGGGCCAGTATGAACCAACTTTTCTGGTGGTACGCCGTGTCCTTTCATATGTGGAGCATGGGATGTATAGCCTCTTTTCTCGAGGTATCGGCCTAACATTCTTACGTCAGCTGAGTTTCCTGTAAATCCGTGAAGGAGAAGAACTGCTCGGTCTCCACCTTCAAATGTAAATGGTTTCGGTTGTGCAACTTTCATCATTTTTGAATCTTCCTTTCATGCTAGAGAGACAATCTCAAATATTTAGTATTTTCATAATGATTATTGGGCGTTCGCTTGATTATCAGATGACTTCGAGAAAAAATCATCCATTTCAGTAAGTAAGTCTTCTTTATGCTCACCAAACCAAATATAATGTTTTGCCTTTGGAAAAAAATAGAGCTTTTTTTCTTCCGATTGAATATGATCATATATATATTCAGCAGTTTTATGAGGAACTAAGCCGTCTTTTTCACCTTGTACCACCAGTGTTGGGACGGTGATTTTGTTCAAATGAGGTCGCAACTTTTTTACCATGCGAGCAAATTCAATCGTAGCTGTCATCGGTGTCCTCATAATTTTTTCACGGTAAAATTGGTAGTACTCATCGCTGTCTAATTCTCCGCGAACCCCTTCAAGAAACCAACCAGTCACATCTTGGACAATTTGTTTAGGATTAATATAATAAGCAGCAGAGCTTATTAAGACAAGTCGATCAATTGGATATTGGGAAGCTAAATAGCTGGCAATCATTCCTCCCATAGAAAATCCAACGACGAATACCTTTTCACAACGCTCCAATAGCTCTTCTAAAGCAACTTTCGCTTTAAAAAGCCAATGTTTATATGTCACCGATTTTAATCCCGCTCTTGTTCCATCATGGCCTGGTAGTTCTGGACAATAGACAAGCCAGTTCTTTTTTCTTAAATGACGTTCAATATCGCCAACTTCTTGAGGCCTTCCGGCAAAACCATGTATGATAAGGCAGCCAATCATAGAAATCACTCCTGAAAAATAGCTTTCCGATTGTATATGTAATCAAAACGGATCTCGTGATGTCAGTCTACATTCTTCTCTTTACTTTATTCCCATTTCAAGCAAGATTTAATCTCAACTTAAAAAGCAGCAGACGCTGCGTCTGCTGCTTGGATGCTTCTATTTACATGAAAAACGCTACAAGTAAAGTTAGCAAGAAAAACAACGTTCCTAGTACGACAGTTGCTCTTACTAGAACAGCATCTAAACCTCTTGCCTTTTGCTTACCAACCATCTGTTCAGCACCACCAGATATGGCACCAGATAAACCTGCACTTTTTCCAGATTGTAACAAAACAGCTCCAATTAATAAAATCGAAACAATAACAAGTAAAATGGACGCGACTGCTTCCACACTCTCCACCTCCAAACAGACATATAAACCTTCTAAGATAGTATCATGAAACGAGCTAAGAATCAAGATGTTCTAGGTGTTCGATATAAGAGAAGTAGGTTTCCTTCAGGTAATGATCATGCTACGAGAGGGACGCATAACTCCGTTTGCTTTCCTTCTCCTACGTCGCTCACGCTCGTCAGGCACTATGACGTCCGTATGCTTCCCTTCATCGTCGTCGCTCTCGCTCTTCGGGCACTATGTCCTCCGTATGCTTCCCTTCATCGTCGTCGCTCTCGCTCTTCGGGCACTATGTCCTCCGTATGCTTCCTTTCATCGACGTCGCTCTCGCTCGTCAGGCACTATGACGTCCGTATGCTTCCTTTCATCGACGTCGCTCTCGCTCGTCAGGCACTATGTCCTCCGTATGCTTCCCTTCGCTCCGCATAAAGCCACTGAAAGGATCTATCTCCCCCACTTACTGCCTTTCATCGACGACTCTCTCTCGAAAGGATCTATCATCATCTTTCCTTTTCTCACCAACCTCCAACATCAAATCTAGATCCCCCCTTCCCCGACTCCACGAAAAAAAGCCACAGCACCATTTTAATGGCGCCGAGGCTTTAATCATCAATTTATTACTTATTCAAGTTGTAGAATGCATTCTTTCCAGCGTACTGACCGATATACTGAAGCTCATCTTCAATACGTAGAAGTTGGTTGTACTTCGCTACACGGTCTGTACGTGAAGGAGCACCTGTTTTGATTTGTCCTGCATTTGTCGCTACTGCGATGTCTGCAATTGTGCTATCTTCTGTTTCACCAGAACGGTGAGAAATAACATTTGTATAACCAGCACGCTTGGCCATTTCAATCGCATCAAATGTTTCAGAAAGTGTACCAATTTGATTCACTTTGATAAGGATTGAGTTACCAATGCCTTCTTTGATTCCACGAGATAATTTTTCTGTGTTTGTAACAAATAAGTCGTCTCCAACTAATTGAACTTTATCTCCAAGTCGTTCAGTAAGAAGTTTGAAACCTTCCCAGTCGTTTTCGTCAAGACCATCTTCAATGGAGATGATTGGGTACTTATTGCAAAGTTCTTCGTAGAAATCAACCATTTCTTCAGAAGTTTTTACAACGCCTTCGCCTTTAAGGTTGTACTTGCCATCTTCATAAATTTCAGATGCTGCTACGTCCATTGCCAATTGAACTTGCTCTCCTGGCTTGTAACCAGCTTTTTCAATTGCTTCAATGATTGTAGAAAGAGCTTCTTCGTTTGATGCAAGGTTTGGTGCGAAACCACCTTCGTCACCAACAGCTGTGTTGTAACCTTTTGAGCTAAGAACCTTTTTAAGGTTATGGAAGATTTCTGCTCCCATTTGTAAAGCTTGAGTGAAGCTTTCTGCTCCAACTGGCATAACCATGAATTCTTGAATATCGACGTTGTTATCAGCGTGCTCTCCACCGTTCAAAATATTCATCATTGGAGTTGGAAGAGTTTTTGCACTGAATCCACCTAGGTAAACATAAAGTGGAAGGCCTAACGCTTCAGCAGCAGCACGAGCGGTTGCCATAGAAACACCAAGAATAGCATTTGCACCTAGTTTTGCTTTGTTCGGCGTACCGTCAAGCTCGATCATTAATTGGTCAATACCAAGTTGATCTAATGCGTCATAACCTACAAGTTCTGGAGCAATAACTTCGTTTACGTTCTCAACTGCTTTAGAAACACCTTTACCCATCCAAGCGTCGCCGCCGTCACGTAGTTCCACTGCTTCATATTCACCAGTTGATGCACCACTTGGTACAATCGCACGGCCAAACGCGCCGCTTTCTACATGAACTTCAACCTCAACTGTTGGGTTACCACGAGAATCTAATACTTGACGTGCATATACATCTGTAATTAATGTCATAATCTGAAACACTCCTTCTCATTTTTAAAATCGTATCTTTGTTGTGACTACATTTCTATTATTACTTCTTAATCAATGTTTTACCAGTCATTTCTTTAGGTTGTTCCACTTTCAATAACTCTAACATTGTTGGTGCCAAATCACCAAGAACACCATCTTGGCGAAGCTCAACGTTTTTGTCCGTTAAAATAACCGGAACTGGATTCGTTGTATGAGCTGTCATTGGAGTTCCTTCTTCGGTAATTAACTCGTCTGCATTACCATGGTCCGCAGTAATAATCGCCTTGCCACCTTTTTCTTCAATCAAGTCGACGATTTTTCCTAAACACTCATCTACCACTTCTATCGCTTTAATCGTAGGCTCTAGCATACCAGAGTGTCCAACCATATCTGGATTCGCAAAGTTTAAAATGATCATATCGTGCTTATCAGCGTTAATTTCATGAAGCAAAGCATCCGTAACACCGTAAGCACTCATTTCTGGTTGCAAATCATACGTTGCTACTTTTGGTGAGTCAATGAGCACTCGTTCCTCACCTGGGAATTTTTCCTCACGGCCACCACTGAAAAAGAATGTCACGTGCGGATATTTCTCGGTCTCTGCAATCCGCAGTTGATTCAAACCAGCGTCTGAAACGACTTCTCCCAAAACTTTATCTAAATTGGTTGGTTCAAAAGCAACAAAGCCTTGTACTGATTCACTAAAATGCGTTAAGCAAACATAGTGTACATTTTTCGGAAAGCGATCTCCACGATTGAAGTCAGCAAAGTCTGGATTTGTAAAAACTTGAGACATTTGAATCGCTCTGTCAGGTCGGAAATTAAAGAAAATAACCGCGTCCTCATCTTGAATCGTTCCAACTGGCGTTTCTCCATCTTCTTTCGTCAATACAGAAGGTAGTACGAATTCATCGTGAATTTTATTGTTATAAGAGTCTTCTAATGCTTCCGTCGCCGTTCGAAACTTCATTCCTTCGCCATAAACCATCGCACGATATGACTTCTCTACTCGTTCCCAGCGCTTATCACGATCCATGGCATAGTAACGCCCTTGAATAGAAGCTAATTCTCCGATTTGAAGCTCTTCCATTTTACGTTCAAGCAGCTGAATGTATTTATCTGCTGACTGAGGGCCAACATCTCGGCCATCAAGGAAACCATGAACGTACACTTTTTCGATATCCACTTTTTTCGCCATCTCAAGGAGTGCAAATAGATGCTCAATATGACTATGAATACCGCCATCAGATAATAGTCCATAAAGATGAAGAGCCTTTCCTTTTTCTTTCACGTGGTTCATCGCATTAAGAAATGTTTCATTTTCGAAAAACTCTTTCTCTTTAATCGACAAATTCACTCGAGTCAAACTTTGATAAACCACTCGCCCGGCACCAATATTTAAATGTCCAACTTCCGAGTTTCCCATTTGTCCTTCAGGAAGACCGACAGCTAGGCCGCATGCTTGAAGGGATGCATGAGGATATTGGTTCCAATATCGATCAAAATTTGGGGTGTTCGCCTGAGCGACTGCATTCCCCATCGTTTCATCTCGAAGAGCAAAACCATCGAGAATAATTAACGCATTTGGTTTCTTACTCATTTCCTGCCTCCACTAGTTGTAAATAAGATTGAGCTTCTAAGCTTGCTCCACCTACAAGAGCTCCATCAATATCTGATTGGCTCAATAATTCTTTAATATTAGCTGGCTTCACACTTCCACCATACTGAATACGAACTGCTTCTGCTGCATCTGTTGAGAAGGTTTTGCTTACAACGTTACGAATAACCGCACACGTCTCATTAGCATCTTCAGAAGAAGCAGTTTTACCAGTACCAATCGCCCAAATTGGTTCATAAGCGATCACTGTTTGTTTTACTTGATCTTCCGTTAAACCTTTTAGTGCTCCGTTTACTTGTGTTGTTACAACGTCAGCTGTTTTATTTCCTTCGCGCTGTTCTAACGTTTCACCTACACAAACGATTGGTACTAAACCGTGTTTAAACGCAGCATGAACTTTTTTATTTACACTTTCATCTGTTTCACCGAATAACTCACGACGTTCAGAGTGCCCAATGACAGCATATTCTACTCCGAGATCTGCCAATGCGATAGGACTAACTTCTCCAGTGAATGCACCATTTTCTTCAAAGTGCATGTTTTGAGAACCAATCTTAACATCTGTTCCTTTTGTTTCTTGCACAAGCGCATCTAAAAATAGATGTGGGGAACATACAACAGCTTCCACCTTGTCACTTGAAGGAACAAGACTTTTTACTTCTTGAACAAAGGCAAGAGCCTCAGCTTTTGTTTTATTCATTTTCCAGTTACCAGCAATAATTGGTTTACGCATAAAAATGCCTCCTTGAAAGATTTATTTATCGTTTAGTGCTACAACGCCAGGAAGTTCTTTTCCTTCGATAAACTCGAGGGAAGCTCCACCACCTGTGGAAATGTGATTCATCTTCTCAGCATAACCGAATTTCTCAACTGCTGCAGCAGAATCTCCACCACCGATAACCGTGTAAGTGTCAGTAGCATCTGCTAATGCTTCCGCTACACCTACTGTACCTTTAGCGAATTTCTCCATTTCAAAAACTCCCATTGGTCCGTTCCAAATAACTAATTTTGATTCTTTCACGACATTGCGATACGTTTCCATCGTTTTTGGACCAATATCAAGCGCTTGCCAATCAGCTGGAATGTCTTTGATGTCAACGATTTTTGTGTTTGCATCTTCCCCAAACTTGTCAGCTACAACACCATCAACAGGCATATAGAAATTGACACCATTCTTTTCAGCCTTTTCCATAAATTGCTTCGCTAGGTCAATTTTATCTTCTTCTAATAAAGATTGCCCTATCTCATGTCCTTGCGCTTTAATAAACGTATACGCAAGTCCACCACCGATAATTAAGTTGTCGACTTTATCGAGGAGATTATCAATAACGTTGATTTTATCTTTAACTTTCGCTCCACCAATAATTGCAGTAAATGGTCGATCTGGATTAGCCATCGCTTTACCAAGAACCTCAAGTTCTTTCTCCATTAACAAACCTGCAACTGCTGGTAAGTGTTTTGCAATACCTTCCGTGGAAGCGTGAGCACGGTGAGCAGCACCGAATGCATCATTCACATACACATCAGCTAATTCAGCCATATGTTTCGCAAGTTCAGGATCATTCTTTTCTTCTCCTGCTTCAAAACGAACGTTTTCAAGTAAAACAACATCGCCTTCATTTAATTCAGCAATAGCTTTCTTTGGCTCGTCACCATAAACTTCATCTGTTTTTAAAACAGCTTGGTTTAATAAGTCACTTAAACGTTTTGCCACTGGATCCAAACGAAGCTCATCTACCGCTTCCCCTTTTGGACGGCCAAGGTGACTAGCGAGAATAATCTTCGCACCTTTTTCAATCAACATTTGAATGGTCGGTAATGCAGCACGAATACGCGTATCATCCGTTACTTCTCCCTTGCTCATTGGCACGTTAAAGTCTACACGGCAAAATACACGCTTTCCTTTTACATCTATATCACGAATGGATTTCTTATTCATAAATATGCCTCCTTCTTACTTCTTCGGTAAGAGATTTCGTGGGTTCATGTGATGACGTTTTTTCCCGTCCGTCACGGTAATTTTTTTCCTAAGTATGCATTTACATACGTTTTAACAATCATATGTAAATGCTATAAAAGGAGGCTGGACACGAGCCCGCCTCCTTCGTTTACAGACTTATAAGGTTGTTACGTCGTTCTTACAGTCCTTTTTCAACAATATAATCAACTAAGTTAATAACTTGTGCTGAGTAACCAGTTTCGTTGTCATACCAAGAAATAACTTTAACCATGTTACCTTCCATAACCATTGTGGAAAGCGCATCGATTGTTGATGCATCTGTATTTCCATTATAGTCACGAGAAACAAGTGGCTCTTCACTGTAACCAAGAATTCCTTTTAAATCACCTTCAGAAGCTTCTTTGAATGCAGCATTTACTTCTTCAGCTGTTACATCTTTGCCTAGTTCTGCAGTAAGGTCTACTAAAGAAACGTTTGGAGTTGGAACACGCATAGCTCCACCATTTAGTTTTCCTTTAAGTTCAGGAAGTACAAGAGATACAGCTTTTGCAGCACCAGTGCTTGTTGGAATAATTGATTCCGCAGCAGCACGAGCACGACGATAATCTTTATGTGGTAAGTCAAGAATGTTTTGGTCATTTGTGTAAGAGTGAATTGTTGTCATCATTCCACGCTTAAGTTCAAATTTATCATTAAGAACTTTTGCAAATGGAGCAAGACAGTTTGTTGTACAAGAAGCGTTTGAAATCACATGGTGATTTGCAGGATCATACTTGTCTTCATTTACACCCATAACAATTGTGATGTCTTCATCCGTTGCTGGTGCAGAGATAACAACTTTTTTAGCGCCTGCTTCTAAATGCTTAGCAGCAGCTTCACGCTTTGTGAAAATACCTGTTGATTCAACAACAACTTCTGCTCCTAATTCTCCCCACTTAAGGTTTGCTGGGTCACGCTCTGCTGTAACGATAATCTCTTTTCCGTCTACTACTAGGTTGTCACCTTTTGCTTCTACTTTTACGTCAAGCTTTCCGTGAACGGAATCATATTGTAGTAAGTGTGCTAACATATTTGCATCTGTAAGGTCGTTAACTGCAACTACTTCTACCTTTGGATTTGCAAGAGCTTGTCTAAACACAACTCGTCCAATTCGTCCGAAACCGTTAATACCAATTTTTGTTGCCATGATAAAATTCCTCCTTAAGTGTTGTGAAGCATATTATTTATTTTTTCAAAGGGATAATACCCCTTGAATAAACGAATCAATGTAACCCTATTATCGAAATATAGAGTTTTTAAACTTACTTTTCTAGAATTGCTCTAGCAGCGCCCTCATCTGTTACAAGGACTTGACTTGGACTTTGTTTCATATAAGCCTCTATTGCCTCCGCTTTTGATTTCCCTCCAGCAACTGCAATAATATCTGAGATGTTTTGCAAGTCTTCTAACTGAAGTCCAATCGTTAACACTTTATGAATAATGTCCCCCGATTGGTCAAAATAATAACCAAAAGCTTCCGCTACCGCTTTTTTTTGTTCCAGTTTCTCCATCACTTCTTGAGATGTATTTCTGCGTTCTGCCATTGTGGATGCTTCCCCAATACCATGAATGACCATTGTCACCGAACGGATTAACCTCAAAATGTCTTGCACAGACGGTTCACTAATCAATGACTCATACGCCTCTTTACTCAACTGGTCTGGCACATGAAGCAAACGGTAAGATCCCATCGCTTTTCGAGCCATTGTTGCACAAATCGTATTCGCTTGGTTTTCTACTTGTTCTCCAAGTCCACCGCGTGCAGGAACAAACAAC
Source organism: Salipaludibacillus daqingensis (assembly GCF_029891575.1). Classification (GTDB taxonomy): domain Bacteria; phylum Bacillota; class Bacilli; order Bacillales; family Salisediminibacteriaceae; genus Salipaludibacillus; species Salipaludibacillus daqingensis. The sequence goes on from NZ_JARZHF010000003.1 coordinate 115,494, forward strand.
GTTTCCTTCAAATCTGAGTCTGGAACTAACATTTCGGCAACAGCAGCAATGGAAGTACCTCCTGTTACAGCAATGATGTTATCCTTAAACGACATCTTTTGTTTGATCAAGTTAACACAAGCTCGACCCATTTCCTTTTGAACCCAAGAATATTCGTCGCTATCTCCGGGAACGATATGTACTTCTGAAATACCAAGCTTTTTTTGCAACTCTTCTTCCATCGTCCGTGTTTGAAAAACTTCTTTCATAACGACTTCTAGTTGGCCAAGTAAATTGTGCCCATCATCGGTCAATGTCATTCCAGATGATGCAAATTCAACTAAACCTTGTTCTTTTAAAAACGTCACTTCACTTCGCAAAACTCGTTCAGACATTTCTAAGTTACTAGACAGTGTCCGACGTCCAATTGGTTGCATCAATCGGATAAATCGCAAAATGCGAAATCGTTGCCCTAAAACATCAACTAAGTCGGGCAAAATTTTTTTTTGCAAGTCTAAAAGCATGTTCATGCAAATTCTCCTTTTGTCGCATAATATCCGCCAGGGACTACCAACGTCCCTTATAGACATATTATGTCCCACCTTGCGAAAAAAAAGACTGAATCCTTTGGATTATTTGATACACAAGCTTATTATCACTTGCAATGTCATTGTATCAAGGAAAAGTCTTCTAATCAACTACTATCATGTGAACATTTTATGTTGTAAACGCTTGCTTATACTTTTACAATAATTTTCTTTTTAATATGTCATACGAAATGATTCCTTCATCAAGGACTGTCCCCTCGGTAGTCGTCACTACCGGTATTCTAATTTGAAACTCCTCTAACCACTCATCATTCGTATAAATATCTCGGATTTCAATATCGAAAAAACTTTCTTTTTGCAACGCTTGAAGCTTATCTAGTCCTTTTTCGCATAGAGGACAATCTATTTTAGTATAAAAGTAAACGGTCATAATTATCTCCTTAAGAAAATCTTTTTCGTTGAGAAGAAGAAGGGATATGCATCTCTTCTCTGTATTTTGCAACTGTTCGCCTAGAAACATTTATTTCAAACTGATTTTTCAATAATTCAGCGATCTTTTGATCTGATAAAGGTTTTTGTTTATTTTCTTCATCAATCAATCTTTTCATATAAATCTTCACCCGTTCAGAAGAACTGGATTCAGATGAATCTCTTCCGACAGTTGAGTTAAAGAAATATTTTAATTCATACAACCCTCTTGGTGTTTGAACGTATTTTTTTGTTGTTGCTCTCGATACCGTCGACTCGTGAACGTCTGCTTCTTCTGCAATCTTTTTAAGAGTCAGAGGCTTTAGATGGGAAGGTCCATGAACAAAAAAATCAAGTTGATAGCGAACAATCGCTTCGGTTACGCTTAAAATTGTTTGCTGCCGTTGAGCGATACTTCGCTTAAGCCACTGAAATTGATCGTATTTTTGCTTAATATATTGTTGCGTATCTCCATCTTTATTTTGCATCATTTTTTCATACTGTTGATTCATTAACATTTTAGGCATGTGCTGTTCATTTAGCCGAACGACAAATTCATTTTTCACTTTTACAACCGTCACATCTGGAATGACGTACCTAGCAGGTTCGTTATGGAATAAAGACCCTGGCTTTGGGTGCAACGTTTGGATGAAATCAGCAACCATTTGTACGTCTTCTATCGTCACATTTTCAGCTTTCGCAATTTTTTTAAATTGATTTTTTGCTAATAAATCTAAATGGTTTGTAATGATTGATTCCGTTAGCGGGTCTTTCGTTTCTAAATGATGCAGTTGTATAAGCAAGCATTCTTTCAGTGTAAAAGCCCCAACACCGAAAGGCTCAAATGATTGTAAAAGCTTTATTCCTTCTTTCACAGCTTCCAGTGGCTCTTTTATATCTGCTGCAAACTCTTCAGCCGTTTGTTTTAAATAGCCATTTTCGTCTACGCTCAACGCTAAATAAGTAACAATTCTTCGTGTTTCTGGCTGAAGATGTAAAAGCCTAATTTGATTTAATAAATAATCTTGCAATCCTTCTTCTTGTTCACTTAAATGATCCATCGGAGAATAATCATTATCGCCTTCATCTTTCGATTTATAATCATATATTGGGGTTTCGTCACTGATTTTCTGTCTAGCAATTTCTTCTTGCGTCTCTTGGTCTTTTAACTCAATAAGTGGGTTTTCTAATTGCTGCTCATGTAAATATTCATTGAGATCCAGTACAGAGTATTGCAAGATGGTAATTGCTTGCCGAAGCTCATTTGTCATCATCAGTTTCATTGATTGTTTTTGAAACAATCCAAAATCCATATTCATTCAGCAAAGCCTCCTAACCAAAAGTGTGGAACTTTTCAGACCATGCTCCCTGTCTCCTTTCCTATTATACATGATGATGTGAACATTTTGTCTGAGTTAGACGAATCAGAATAATTCTTTACAAAATTCATTTTCTTTACGTAAGATGATTATCAATTATGGCTATCCAAAGTTATCACATGCTATTTTTTAACATATAACTGTTCATAAGTTTCCCCACTCAGAAACCTCCTAATAAATAATTTCAACTAGTCTTTTCTTGTTTGAAAAAAAGGAATATCGGTTATGATGAAAAATGGAGGATTTTCTTCTGGTGATAGAGTGATTATTATTTGACCTTCATTGACCTTTAAGGTTATGATGGAATCATACTTAATTTACAAAGAGGTGCACCCTAAATTCGCCGATTAAACTAGCGAAAGGGCTCATCCTCTGCAACCCAATTTAAGATAAAGCAAAGGAGGAACATAACCATGAATTTAGTCCCAACGGTTATAGAACAAACAAATCGCGGTGAAAGAGCTTATGACATTTATTCACGTCTATTAAAAGATCGTATCATTATGCTCGGGTCTGGAATTGATGACAACGTATCAAATTCTATCGTAGCACAATTGCTATTCCTAGCTGCCGATGACCCTGAGAAAGATATTTCTCTTTACATTAATAGTCCAGGAGGATCTATCACGGCTGGAATGGCCATTTACGACACGATGCAGTTTATCAAACCACAAGTTCAAACGATCTGTATCGGTATGGCAGCTTCAATGGGAGCTTTCTTATTAACTGCCGGTGAACCAGGAAAACGTTTCGCTCTTCCTAATAGTGAAGTAATGATTCACCAACCATTAGGTGGAACTCAAGGCCAAGCGTCAGATATTGAAATTCACGCAAAGCGTATTATTGAAATGAAAGAAAAATTAAACCAAATCATTGCCGATAGATCAGGACAAGATATTGAAACTGTTCGAAAAGATACAGACCGTGATAACTTCATGTCTGCTATTGAGGCAAAAAATTACGGGTTAATTGATGAAGTAATGGAAAAGAATCCAGACACTAAATCAAAATAAGTATCTTGTGTTAAGTAGTTCGGAACGCTTAACTTTTCACCCTAAAACGCAAAATGAGGGATAGTCTCCAATGACTATCCCTTTTTTATGCACTCAAATTCGTTTATACATTGATGAAGGATGGTTGTTCAATAGAAATTACTCCAAAATTCCTTACTACTCAATACGGTCATATGTTCTTGACTAATTATAGACTTAAAATAAATATGAGAATAAAATAGAAAAAGGCGTTACCGCCCTGTCTCTGCATCTTTTCAAATTAATCTTCTTTCTCAACAAAAGAAACTAATGTATCCATAGCTACTTGCTCATCAGGTCCCTCTATTTTCAAATGAATATCTTTATTAGCTCCAACTGCTAAGCTCATAATTCCCATAATACTTTTAGCATTGACATTTTTACCATTTTTCTCAATAAAAATATCCGAAGCAAATCGATTTGCTTCTTGTACAAACAAAGCTGCTGGTCTAGCCTGTAGCCCTGTTTTACGTTTCACTCTCACTGTTTTTTCAATCATTTCAATCATCCTCCTTAGTATAATCACACTCACAGGCTCACTATATCTACAAACGCTTTCATAATCGTTTTATGAAAAGCAGGGGACTACACTCTTTCCCCTGCACGAAGCTTGTTGGCGAATTCATCGATTTTGCGTAATCGATGATTGACCCCTGATTTACTCACCTTTCCACTCTCCACCATTTCCCCTAGTTCCTTTAATGTCACATCTTGATGATCAATTCGCAGTTGAGCTATTTCTTGGAGCTTGTCAGGTAATGTTTCAAGACCAACTTCTCTCTTTATAAAACGTATATTTTCTACTTGCCGCATTGCTGCACCAACAGTTTTATTTAAGTTTGCTGTTTCACAATTTACTAAACGATTAACTGAATTTCGCATATCTTTCATGATACGAACATCTTCGAACCTAAGAAGTGCTTGGTGAGCACCAATGACATTGAGAAACTCACTTATTTTTTCACTTTCCTTTAAGTATAAAATAAAACCTTTTTTTCTTTCAATCATTTTTGCACTTAAGTGAAAATGATTGATCAGATTACAAAGTGATCGATTATGCTCTTCATACAAGGAGAATATTTCTAAATGATAAGAAGACGTCTCTGGATGATTGACGGAACCACCTGCTAAAAATGCTCCTCGCAGATAAGCACGTTTACAACATTCATTTTTGATTAGTTCATTAGAAATTTCTCTTGTAAACGCAAAAGTGTCATCAACGATATGAAGCGATTCCAAGATCTTTCGAGCATCTTTACTTATTCTAGCAACGTAGACATTATTTTTTTTCAATCTCATTTTTTTTCGAACGAGCAATTCAACATGTACGTCGTAATTAGATTTCAATAATGTATACATTCTTCTTGCGATCGCTGCATTTTCTGTTTGAATATCTAATGTAATCCTCATGTTACGAATCGATATTACACCGTTCATACGAATTAACGCTGCCAATTCAGCCTTTGAACAACATGGTGACACTTCCATTTGCGTTAATTCTTTTTTTACCATGGAAGCAAAAGACAATGGTCTCACCCCTAACTTTTTAACCGATAACCTCAACAGATGATCTGATTATTATATCATGTATGAGAGTAAAATTATAACAAAGATACTAGCTGCCGAGACACTTTTAATGGATCGTGACGGAGAAGCTCATCATCAAAATATAACAAATGATCACCGATTAATAAAACATCTTTTTCTGCTAATGCTCGTTCATCGACCATAACCCCTTCTGCACCATCCTTTCTATATCGCTGTGCATAGGAGAACGGGATCGGTTGTGTATTAAACAATACAGCATCTACAATCTTACCTCCAGCATGGTCATCAATTGCTTGCACATGGTCAGATACAGTGTACCGATCTGTTTCACCAGGCTGAGTCATCACATTACATATATATACTTTCATTGCTGTTGATTTTTTTAATGCATCTTCCATACCTGACACAAGTAAATTAGGAATAACGCTTGTATAAAGACTACCAGGGCCAAGTACAATCAAATCTGCTTCTTCAATCGCATACAATGCTTCTCGCATTGGTTTAGGATTCTCCGGCTTAATAAACACCTTTTTAATTCTTTTTCCTATTTGAGGAATGTTCGATTCCCCTTCCCCAAACGTACCATCAACATATTCTGCATTTAGAGTCACATAATCATTTGACGCTGGTAACACTTTTCCTTTTACATTTAACACTCGGCTGATCTCTTGAACGCCTTGAGCAAAATCTCCCGTAATCGATGTCATACCAGCTAACAAAAGATTTCCTAACGAATGCCCGGACAATCCATTCCCATTTTCAAAACGATGTTGAAACAGCTCTTCCACAAGTGGTTCCACTTCAGATAAAGCAACAAGCACGTTCCGAATATCTCCCGGGGGTGGAATATTTAGCTCTTTTCTTAATCGACCGGAACTCCCACCATCATCTGCAACAGTTACGATTGCTGTAATGTCAACTGGAAAGGTCTTAAGCCCCCGCAACAAAACAGACAACCCTGTGCCACCACCTAATACAACGATATTTGCTTTCTTCAACCTTCTTTTCTCCCTTTTTCCACGTCACGGTGAGTCACATATGTGAAGTAATCAAGTTCTTCCAATCGTTCCTTGAAATACTCCCCTAACGTTACTGAACGATGTTTTCCCCCGGTACATCCAATCGCTAAAACGAGCTGACTTTTTCCTTCTCTTTTGTAATATGGAAGCAAATAGAGTAACAAATCCTCTAATTTTTCAATAAACTGTTGGGTTTCCGTCCATTTTAATACATAATCTGAAACTTCTTTTTCTAGACCAGTTTTTGGTCTCATGTGTTCGATATAATGTGGATTCGGTAAGAACCTTACATCAAAAACAAGATCTGCATCAATAGGAATTCCATGCTTATAACCAAATGATAATACTTGAACAGTAAAGGATTCCTTAGCTTCCGAAGAAAAACGTTGTAATATACGTTCTCTTAGTTCTAAAGGTTTTAATTCAGATGTATCTATAATAATTTTAGCTTGCCCTCTTAAATCATTAAGAATTTCACGTTCTGCATGAATTCCTTCAAGTGGAGAACCTCCATCTGATAAAGGGTGGGACCTTCTCGTTTCTTTGTAACGTCGAACGAGGGCAGAGTCTTTTGCATCAAGAAAGACAATTTGAGGTGTAACTTTACTTTCGGCTGAAATAGCATCAATCGAATCAAATAAATGATCGAAGAACTCACGTCCACGCAAATCAATTACTAATGCAACTTTTTGCATTTTATCCCCGGATCCTTCAACCAAATCTATAAATTTTGGTATTAAAGCCGGCGGTAAGTTATCTACACAAAAATATCCCATATCTTCAAAGCTTTGAACCGCAACGGTTTTACCTGCTCCTGACATTCCAGTAATGATAACTAGTTCAATTTTATTTGACGTTGTCGTTGTGTCTGGCATGGGATTCACCCCTTCATATTAAAATTAAATTTCATATTGTTGTAGTTTTATTCCTTCTGCATCTAAGCGGTACGACAGAAGTTCTAATTTTTCATTATAGGTAATTGATCCAAAAATCAATCGTTCACGATGTAAAATGTGGTTAAAAATTGGATAATCTCCTGGAGCCATCGGTAATTCTTCAATTTCATTTTTCGGAATCCATGCTAAATCACCTTCTGGAGATTGATTTAATAATGTCCCAGTAAAATCGTTTGCCCAAAATGTAAACATCATCCATTCCTTAATTACTTTACCTTTATCTTCGATAACAACAGTAAATACGCCTTTCAATTGAGGGTTATCTAGCGTTATCCCTGTCTCTTCTTTATATTCTCTTGTCACACTCTCAAGAATAGATTCACGAAGTTCCATCTTTCCACCTGGAGCAACCCACCATCCTCTACTTGGTTTCTTTAATAAAAGCACTTCGTTTCCTTTGGTTAAAATGCAGTTTGTAACTCTCTGCAAAGTAATCCCTCCTGTGAAGTGAACATCATTTCTATACCATTCGTTCCGTTGGTTAGTTATAACTATGATATGCCATATCCATGGTACATGTTCTTTATCATTTGTGTATTCGTAACAAATCTTGATATAAGTATACTACATCTAATTTGATACGAACAACTGAAAGTAAGAACGCAAATGGGGGAATCGAATGCTTTCATACCATTAACGGAACAAAAAAAGGGCACGAGCTTCAGCTCGTGCCAAAAGTAATATATAAAAAAGGGGGTCAATTACTAAGTACATCATAACGTTTTATTGTTTCAACATTGTTACAGAAGAGTTAAGTCACAATTACGTTTTGTAAATATCCCGTGTCAATTGGTTTCAAATGAAGCCTGTCATAGTTTTTAATGAATTCCTGACTATATAACAGTCAAATGATTACACTAGTACAGGCTTGGAAATCGATTGCACTTCTGGTTCTTTTTCTCATATTATCTTCATTTTCACAAGCGATATTACTAAGCGATATTCCCTATTTGTCTAAAAATCTTATTGCACAACACAAATAAAGAAAACCGCACTCAAATTCAGAGTACGATTTCCCCATTATTACACTTGTTTTGCACTTTTCAATTCTTCTAATAGTTCTTCTACATATGAGGCTGCTGTTTGAGCAGCAATACTTCCGTCACCCGTTGCAGTAACAATTTGACGAAGCATTTTTTCTCGAATGTCACCTGCTGCAAAAATACCAGGTATTTTTGTTTCCATGTCTTCATTTGTTTCTACATAGCCGTCTGCGTTCGTAATTCCAAGATTCAAGAACGGTGCGTTGATTGGTAACATCCCAATATAAATGAAAGCTCCATCCGTTTTAAATTCTCGTTCAGATCCATCTTTTTTGTTTACAAGTGTTACACTACCGACTTTGCCATTCTCTTCATTGATTTCTTTAACAACGTGGCTCCAAATGAACTCAATTTTATCATTTGCAAACGCACGATCTTGCAATATTTTTTGAGCACGTAACTCATCTCGACGATGGATAACCGTAACTTTACTTGCAAATTTGGTTAAATAAACGGCTTCTTCTACGGCTGAGTCTCCACCACCAACGACAACTAGTTCTTTGTTTTTAAAGAAAGCTCCATCACAAACGGCACAATAAGAAACACCTTTACCACTAAGTTCCTTTTCTCCTGGAACTCCTAATGCTTTATACTGCGCACCTGTTGTGATAATAATAGATCGAGTTTTGATTTCCCCACTACCTGTTTTAATAAGCTTATACTCTTTCCCATCGATAATTTCTTTCACATCACCATAAGCGTATTCCGCTCCAAATTTTTTGGCATGTTCAAACATCTTAGTCGATAAATCCGGGCCAAGTATATGGTCATATCCAGGATAATTTTCTACCTCTTCCGTGTTTGCCATTTGACCGCCTGGCATCCCACGTTCAACCATCACTGTTGATAAATTTGCCCTTGATGTATAGACAGCTGCTGTCATACCAGCCGGGCCGGCCCCAATAATAACTACATCATAAATTTTCTCTTCGCTCATTGATTACACGCTCCTAGCGAAATATTCTTTTTAATTTTAATCATAACTATATACTATTCAAAAACACTACATAAGTCCAAAAACTTGCTCATAGCTCTTGTCAAGCCATTTTCACTTGATAAAACTTTGACACTGAATTAATTTCTATACAACCATTATTTTTAACATTAAGCAACGATTTAATGTACTTCCATCTTCCACAATATTTCCATATTTACGAAACATTGAAAACAGTTTCTCATCATTGATAGAGAAACTGTTCAGGATCTTCAGCAGGATTTTTACCTTCATCTAATTGCATCAACAATTCTTCTAAAAAATATTGATTTTCAGGATCGTCTTTTTTCATTTGACTCCAAATCGCTTTAGCTGTATTAAAAAACCCGCATTGACAAGATACGATCGCCCATTGATGTTTCATATGAGCTGGTTCAGGAGTTGACTTGCTTACAAGACGCTTTTTGTACCAAATATATGATAAGCGATACTGCTTAACTAGATGAAGAGTGCGAGCAAGAAAATAACTATCCCAATCATCTATAGGATAGACGTTTTCTAATTTTTCGATCCACTTTGAAGCTTGTGGGTGATTTACCTGATATAGCAGTACAGTCATTTGACAACTAGCCAAAAAGTTAGGTGATTCTTTCTCAAGTAAGTTTTTTAATATAGAGTAAGCTTCCTCTACTTGACCTTGATTCATTAATGCATCTGCCAAGTAAACGTAGATGTTCCAATGTTCTGGGTCAGAAGCTATGATTTGTCTCGCAAATTCCTCAGCTTCTTCATATTTTCCACTATTCAACAATTTCATCGTCGCATAATTAGCTTTATTATTTATTTGTTCCTTTATTTCTGTTTCACTAAGTTCTCCTTCGATGTGATCCTCATCATTTTGACTCGATATCATTGCCAATAAAGATTCTGCATCTTCAGAGAATTCTCCTTCTTCATCAATTTCCAAGTACGTTTCAAGGTTTTTCGATGCACGGTCAAATTCTCCGAGGTGGGCCTGATTGTTCGCTAAAAAAAAGTAACATTCACTCATAGAATCGTCAATCTCATCTTTTATTTTATGAAGCCAAGCGTTCGACTCTTCGTACTTACCTTCTTCCGATAAAACGATAGCTAACTGACAAGCGAAAACCGGTTCCTCCGGTTCAATACGGATCGCTCTCTCAAAAAATTGAATCGCTTTTTCAACCGATTGGTTTTGATATGCTTCAATCCCTTTTTTATAAAAATATCCACCATCTTGCATAAATGTAATGACTTGACCGTTCTTTTCTTTCGTTTCAATATTTGGCATGTAAAATGCCTCCATTTCATTTAACAAATTATAGTTAAGAATTTCTTTTTATCTTCTGTTATCGTTTTTGTTTATCAAAAAGCTATATTTTAAGATTCAAGTCTTTTTAATAGTAAATCGATTCAACATTCAAGTATACTGACAGTTAATAGTAAAGATTGCTTGTCTCAACAACCTACGTGAAGTATAACACGCAGATAGATAGGCAACAATGCTCATTCAGAAGCAAAAACATACTTCCTAGAATTTTTTTACATTCTATTATTATATGGTTATTTGTATACATTTAAGGGTATGTGTTACATATTGTAATTTTTAAAAGATCGCCTTTTCGGTAGATGGAGGAAAACGATGGCTATTGTTGATATTCTATTTATAACGATTACCATTATTTGGATAGGAGAGTTTTTTGTTTTTAAAAACCGTCGAGTCGATGATGATAAATCTGAAGACACGTCTTCTTTCTCTCCAATATTATTTTCTACCATTGGTGTCATTACTGTGTCTATTTTTTCTAGGGAATTTTCATTCCTTTCATATACTAACACATCATTCATGTGGATTGGAGTTCTTTTTTATAGTTTCGGTGTCTTCATTCGATATTGGGGAATGGTTAAGCTAGGAAAGCAATTCACTAGAAATGTGAACGTTGCAACGGATGATCAAATTGTTGGAACTGGACCTTTTCGTTTTCTCAGGCATCCTCTTTACTCAGGATTATTGAGTACGTTGATAGGCATAAGCATTTATACTGGTAGCATCATTGGTTTTCTGATGATTTTTATTGTCTTTATTCCGTTCTTACTAAAACGCATTCGTCTAGAAGAGGCCATGCTTACCAAAGCATTTGGACCGGATTATAAAAAATGGGCCAAAACAAGAAAAAGACTCGTGCCTTTTCTCTATTAGGTTCCTTTATCATTCCGCATTATTTAAAAAATTAACAAGAATAATTGTTCTAGTATGTCCTTGTATTAGGGGATTTCTTTCCCCTACATAAAATATAGAGGCTAAAAGATAAATGGAGGTGCGTAAGTGATGCAAAGTAAAAAGAAAGCAGTCGTAATTGGTGCGGGCTTAGCAGGTCTTTCATCTGCTATACGCTTGTCAGGAGATGGGTATCAAGTAACTGTATTAGAGAAAAACGAAACCATTGGTGGTAAGTTGAATCAGAGATCAGGTAAAGGATTCCAGTTTGATACGGGTCCTTCGATTTTGACAATGCCTTGGGTACTCGAACAACTCTTTAGTAGCGTTCATCGAAAGCTTGATGATTATATTGAAATAGAAAGAATTGAGCCACAGTGGCGAACGTTTTTTGAGGATGGAACATCATTAGACGTCCTATCTGATATCCCTAATATGTTAGAAGAAATGAAAAAAGTAAAAAGTAATCCTGACTCTTCATTCATGAAATTTCTTTCGTATTCACAAGAAATGTATGAAGTTTGTATGAAAAGTTTTTACAAGTCGAGCATTTCTGGTTTAAAAGAATTAAGAACGCAGCATAATTTGAAAGAGTTATTGTCCATGGATCCTTTTCACACTGTTGCTGATGGAACGAAAAAACATTTTAAAAACAAACACTTAGAACAATTATTTAACTTCTTTGTCATGTATGTCGGCTCCAACCCTTACCAAGCACCAGCAATATTAAATCAACTTGTTTATGTTCAGTTAGGATTAGGTATTTATTATGTCAAAGGCGGCATGTACAACATCGCTAAAGGAATGAATGCAGTTTTAGATGAGCTTAGAGCTGAAATTAAAACGAGTTCTCCTGTTTCTCATGTAGTTATTGAAGAAGGAAATGCGAAAGGGGTCATGACAGAAAGTGGCGACTTTTATGAAGCTGATGTCGTCGTGTCAAACTTAGAAGTTATCCCTGCCTATCAATCCTTGTTGCCGAAAAATAGTAAAACGAAAAAGGAAATCAAACAACTCTCAAAAACATATGAACCAACGGTCTCAGGGTTAGTCCTTTTACTTGGAGTTAATAAAGAATTCACAGAGCTAAAACATCACAACTTCTTTTTCTCCGAAGATCCTGAACTAGAATTTAAACAAATCTATGACAAAGGAATACCTGCTGATGATCCGACTGTTTACATTGGTGTTTCTTCCAAGTCTGACCCTAGCCAAGCACCAGATGGCAAAGAAAACTTATTCGTATTAACCCACGTCCCACCAAAAACTGCAATGAAAAAAGACGGGGATTGGGATGCTTATCGTGAAGTTGTGTTAGATAAGTTGGAAAGAATGGGAATGGATGGTCTTCGAGAATCCATTGAGTTTGAATATGCCTTCACTCCAGACACGTTAGAAGATTTATATGGAGCTAATGGCGGTTCCATTTATGGTATTGCGGCAAACAAAGCAACCAATGGTGGGTTTAAAATTCCAGCTAAAAGCTCTTTATATGAGAACCTTTATTTCACTGGTGGTTCCACACACCCAGGCGGCGGTGTTCCAATGGTTACATTATCCGGTCAGTTAACCGCAGACTTAATTAAAAAGAACGTAGAGGAAGCAGAGCTTAATCAAAAAAATGGCTAAGCCCAATTAAAAAAAACGCTAGACCTCAAATGGTCTAGCGTTTTCGTTTGTTTTTTGAATGTATACAAACTCTAACTCCCAAAATAAAAATCCCCACTTTTTTCAATAAAAGTGGGGGGACGACAAGTAATTATTTCCCTGCGTGACGATCAGCTAGTCGGTTTAGGACATCATCTAACGGTAATTTTTGTTCACGTAACAATACAAGCCAGTGATAAAGTAAATCTGCACTCTCCCAAGTGAGTTCTTCTTTGTCACGATTTTTTGCGGCAATGATGACTTCTGAAGCTTCTTCGCCTACTTTTTTCAAAATCTTATCGACGCCCTCTTCAAACAAGTACGTCGTGTACGCTCCCTCTGGGCGTTCCGCTTCACGCGTGGCAATCACTTCTTCCAACTCTTCAATGATCGCAAAGCGATTAGCTGGCAATTCATCTGTGGATTCCTTTTCAGTCTTTTCACTTTTACTCCATAATACATCCGGAAAGCAACTATAATCTCCTTTATGACATGCTGGACCTTGTGGATCAACCATGACGACGAGAGCATCTTGATCACAGTCATAGCGAATTTCTTCTACTTTTTGTATGTTCCCAGATGTAGCCCCTTTATGCCATAACTCTTGACGAGAACGACTATAAAACCACGTTTCTCCCGTTTCTATTGTTTTCGTTAATGACTCTTCATTCATATAGGCAAGTGTGAGCACTTGTTTTGACTGTTGATCTTGGACGATCGCTGGGATTAACCCGCTTTCGTCGAATGATAACTGATTGATATTCATCGAATTTCGAGCCCCTTTTCTTTTAAGTACGATTTCACTTCGGCAACGGAAGTTTCTTTGTAATGAAAGATCGATGCAGCTAACGCCGCGTCGGCTTTACCTTCCGTAAATACGTCGTAAAAATCTTCTTTCTTACCTGCACCACCAGATGCAATCACTGGAATAGATACAGCTTCACTGACCGTTTTTGTTAACGAGATAGCAAACCCTTTCTTTTCCCCATCTTCATCCATGCTTGTAAGAAGGATTTCTCCTGCGCCTTGTTTAACAATCTCTTTCGTCCAAGCAATGATTTCCCAATCAGTAGCATTACGTCCACCATGGGTATAGACACGCCAAGAGTTCAACTCATCATCCCACTTAGCATCAATTGCTACAACGATACATTGTGATCCAAAGAAGTCTGCTCCTTCACGGATCAATTCTGGTCGATTAACTGCCGCTGTGTTTAACGATACTTTGTCAGCACCAGCGCGGAGAATACGTTTCATGTCTTCTAAAGTATTGATTCCTCCACCAACGGTAAACGGAATCGCCAACGTCCCGGCTACTTCCTCCACTACATCAACCATCGTTTCACGACCTTCATGAGAGGCAGAAATATCTAGGAAAACGAGTTCGTCTGCTCCTTGTTCATCATAGAAGATACCCATTTCAACGGGATCACCAGCGTCACGTAAATTCACAAACTGAACGCCTTTCACAACTCGACCTTCCTTCACATCCAAACATGGGACAATTCGTTTCGTTAACATGCTATCGTACCTCCTGAATCGCTTGTTCAAGGGAGAGACGATCTGTATAGAGTGCTTTACCAATAATTGCTCCAGAAATCCCTTTATCGCGGTGTGACAAAAGTTCTCGTAAATCATCCATCGTGCTCACTCCACCAGATGCGATCACTTCTTTGCCTGTCGCTTGACCTAAGCTAGCTATTTCTTTCACGTTAGGTCCTGATAACATCCCATCACGGGAGATATCTGTCATGATAAACGTTTCCGCTCCTTGATCCGCTAACTCTTGACCTAATTCTTCCGCTTTCACTGTTGATGTTTGAAGCCATCCATGTGTCGCAACATACCCGTCACGGGCATCGATTCCGATAGCGATACGCTCCCCACCGTATTGTTTCAACATTTGTTTCACAAAAGCAGGATCAGAAATAGCCGAACTACCTAAAATCACACGAGACACACCAGCCTCCAAATACGTTTCCACATCTTTAACTGTGCGGATTCCTCCACCAATTTGCACGTGCGCAGAAAGTTCTTTGGCCGCTCGTAACACTTCTTGATGATTAACTGGTTTTCCTTGCTTTGCGCCATCTAAATCAACCATATGTATCCATTTCGCACCTTTTTTCTCAAAGCTTGATGCCATATCAAATGGAGAATCACCGTAAACTGTTTCTTGGTTATAGTCTCCTTGTAATAGACGAACGCATTTTCCTCCGCGAATATCAATGGCCGGATAGATTGTAAATTCACTCATCGCTCGTCTCTCCTTCTTTGTCTAGAAAGTTTTTCAACATTGTCATACCAAGCGTACTACTTTTTTCTGGGTGGAACTGAGTAGCCCAAATCGATCCTTTTGCCACAACTGCTGGAACGCGTTCTCCACCATATTCAGCTGTTGCTACGAGGATATCTGCCGTTTTTTCTTTGACGAAATAGGAATGCACAAAGTAAACATGACCTAAGGGAACTTCTTGAAGAATCGGGTGGTCAGCTTTTTCAAACACAAGCCGATTCCAGCCCATATGCGGCACTTTGTAATTGCCACTTTTGAATCTTTCCACTCTCCCTGGGAGCAATTTAAGTCCTTCTGTTTGACCGTTTTCTTCGCTTTCATCAAACAATAGCTGCATCCCTAAACATATCCCTAATAGTGGTTTATTGTCCTTCGCCCACTGTTGTATAAACGTATCAAGACCTCGTTTTTTTAATTCAGTCATTCCGTCTTTGAACGAGCCAACCCCTGGTAAGATAAGCATGGAAGCTTTCGATAATTCGTCGTGGTCTTCTGATAAAAATGGCGTGTACCCTAACCGTTCCAGCGCTTTTGTTACGCTATGAAGATTACCCATACCGTAGTCAATGATACCGATCATGATAAGCTTCCTTTCGTTGATGGAATTCCTTTTACTCGAGGGTCTAGTTGTGTCGCATCATCCAAGGCGCGTCCTAATGCTTTAAAAATCGCCTCAATAATATGGTGTGTATTTGTTCCGTAATGAACGATAACGTGCAAATTCATTCGAGATTCTAAAGCAAACTTCCATAGAAATTCTTCCACCAGTTCCGTATCAAATGTCCCTACTTTAGCTGCTGGAATCTCGCCTCGGAGTTCAAAATGTGGTCGATTACTTAAATCAATCACCACTTGCGCCAACGCGTCATCCATTGGAACAAAGGCATTACCGTAACGGCGAATCCCACGCTTATCGCCAAGGGCATCCTTCAATGCATCGCCCAACACAATCCCCATGTCCTCTGTTGTATGGTGATCATCGATTTCTGTATCACCTCTACCTGTAAGCTTGAGATCAAACAAACCATGGCGAGTAAATAAGTCCAACATGTGGGTCATAAACGGCACATCTGTTGTTAAATCGGCATTGCCTTGTCCATCAATGGCAAACGTTAATTCGATATTCGTTTCATTTGTTTTTCTTGTTTTCGATGCTTGTCTATTTTCCATTGTCTGCCTCCAATCGAATTTCCACAGCTCTTGCATGAGCTTCTAAATCTTCTAGTCTGGCGAAAGCGGCGATTTTTTCACCGTTTTGTTCGATCGCTTGCTTGCTATATGAAATAATGCTTGATTTTTTTGTGAAATCTTCCACATTTAACGGGCTGGAAAAACGTGCCGTCCCGTTTGTCGGTAGCACGTGATTCGGGCCAGCAAAGTAGTCGCCAACAGGTTCAGAACTATATTCTCCAAGGAAAATCGCTCCTGCGTGGCGTATTTGTGCCAGTACTTCCCACGGTTGTTCGACGTGAACTTCCAAATGTTCCGCAGCTAATTCATTCACTGCTTCAATCGCATCGTCTAATGACTCGGCTAGATAAATAGCACCAAAATCATCGATCGATGCTTTCGCGATCTCTTTTTTCGGTAACGTTTGTAACTGTTTTTCCACTTCTTCTAATACCGCATCGGCTAACGCTGCGTCATTTGTGACGAGTAAAGAGGATGACATCGGATCATGCTCTGCCTGAGATAATAGGTCTGCTGCAATATAATTTGCCTTTCCAGTATGATCTGCTAAAACGGCTATCTCACTAGGTCCGGCAATCATGTCAATATCAACCGTTCCAAACACCAGCTGTTTTGCCAAGGCCACAAATATGTTACCAGGACCGACGATTTTATCAACTGCTTGAATTGATTCCGTTCCGTAAGCTAACGCGCCAACTGCTTGCGCTCCGCCTACTTTATGAATCTCTTCCACGCCTAATTCCTGAGCGGTAACAAGAACGATATCTGATAGTTTTCCATTTTTTTGTGGAGGTGAAGTCATGACAATCCGTTTCACCCCAGCTACTTGTGCAGGAACAACATTCATTAAGATCGACGATGGATAAGCTGCCCTTCCACCAGGTACATATACGCCAACTGCATCAAGTGTCGTTACTTTTTGACCGAGAATCGTGCCATCGGCTTTTGTCGTCATCCACGATTGCTGCACTTGCCGTTCGTGAAAGTCACGTATATTTGCAATCGCTTCTCGAATAATCGCCAACGTATCTTCTGTAACCGAAGCGTAAGCAGCTTTTCTTTCCTCTTCTGATACGAGTGTATCACTTACATCGACACCATCAAATTGTTTCGTATATTGGCGGAGGGCTTCATCCCCATTTGCTCGGACCGCTTGCAATATTGATTCTACCGATTGTCGCTGATCTTTTGTCCCTTGATCAATCGACCGTTTCAATGAAAGGTCTCGTGTAACCGGAATAATTTTCATTCGTTCGCCTCTCCTTTTGCAACCACTTCTGCCAAGCGGTCGACCATATCATCAATTTGCGCTGATTTCGTTCGGTAACTGACAGGGTTCACAATAAACCTAGACGTAATTTGCATCATCGTTTCTAATTCAACAAGACCATTTTCTCTCAACGTCTGTCCGGTAGAAACAATATCGACAATCCGATCAGCTAGACCAATAATCGGAGCGAGCTCAATTGATCCATTCAATTTGATAATTTCAACTTGTTCTCCTTGCTCACGAAAATACTCACTCGTTAAGTTCGGATATTTTGATGCTATTTTTGGAGCGACTTCAGACTTCGGATTGTACGAAGGTAAGGAAGCAACCGCCATATAACAAGCACTTATTTTCAAATCTAACACTTCATAAATATCTCGCTTCTCTTCAATCATCACGTCTTTACCAGCCACACCAACATCAGCGACGCCATGTTCTACGTAGGTTGGCACATCCATTGGTTTAGCTAGAATAAAGCGCATCCCCGCTTCTGGGACTTCAAGAATTAATTTTCTTGATTCCTCAAATTCTGGAGGCAACGGATAGTTGGCCTTTTTTAGTAATTCCACTGCTTCTTCAAAAATCCTGCCTTTTGGCATGGCAACAGTAATTAATTCTTCACTCATTTGGACGTCCCTCCATTCCCGTTCGTGCCAATATAATAAATCACATCTTGAAATTGAGCTGAATAAGCATCAACATTGTCAACACCAGTCAGTTCCTGCATGACAACAGATTTCCCTTCTCCACGAAGTTCTTTTGTCTTTAACATCGCTTCTTTTCGACGGTCATGGCTAAAAATCAAGCAGATTTCTTTCGTTGTTGTTTCCTTTTCTTTCCCTAATGCTTCCGTCAATCGGTCTAGTCGTAAACCAAACCCTGTCGCAGGTTCATGATGATCAAATTGATCAAGCAACTGGTCGTAACGTCCACCACTACCAACTGGATAACCTAAGCCTTCACTATAAGCTTCAAAAACCGTCCCTGTGTAATAACTCATATGCATGACAAGATTCAAATCAATCATCATGTTGTCAGCCAATTCGTATGTCTCCAGAACAGAAACTAATTGTTCTAACTGATCCAATGATGCTTTTCCTTCCTTGCTTTCTACAAGTTCACGAGCTTTATTGACAACTTCAGGTCCACCTTTTAAACGGAGTAGATCATGAAGTCTTTTTTTGTCGATGGAAGAAAGAGGAAGTTGATCCACTTCTTTTCGGAACCCAACATAATTTTTTTCGTATAAATAGCGACGGAAATGATTTGCTCTCGTTTCGTTCCCAAGCACTTCTTTTAACAAAGCATTTACAAACCCAATATGTCCGATGGCGATTTGGTACGTTTCCACACCAGATCGTTCAAGAGAAGCCATCATAAGGGAGATCACTTCCGCATCAGCGCTACTAGACTGATCGCCAATTAATTCTACTCCCACCTGCTCAAATTCAGCCGGTCGACCACCTTCTCGTTGCTGAGCTCGGAAAACTGGAGCATCGTACGTTAAGCGAAGGGGACGATCCTCTTTGTTTAACGTAGAAGCAGCAATTCGTGCAATAGGTGCTGTCATGTCTGGTCGCAGTACGAGAGTATTCCCTTGCTGATCAAGAAGTTTAAACAATTGTTGATCTAGAATAGCTGAAGCTGTTCCAACCGTTTCATGAAACTCCAACGTCGGCGTTTCAATTGGTTCATACCCCCATTGGGAAACTTCTGAAGATATCGCTTGTTTCACTTGTCGTTTTAATTGATAAAGTTCTGGCAATGTATCGCGCATACCAATTGGTTTTTCAAACATAAATAATTTAGTCATGACTTTCTCTCCTTCCTTATGTATCCTTCTCAAAATATGATATTCTCCTGTGAAAATGAAGTTATAAAAGCCTTGTATCTTGAAATTCCCTTTATTAAGGGTTCGCTTTTATTCTGTCTGATCCTTTATTTTTCATGAGTTGTTACGTATAAAAATCATTCCACTTTAGTCCGCTAATATGATAGAGCGATAAAGATCTTAAGTAGTAGTCTACAAGGGAATGATCTGGGAGTCAACAATTAAATCCGTTCTTAAGGGCTTTCTTTAAAGATTTGACAATTTCTTATTTCTTTCGTTACTTATGAAAACTAGAGCTTTCCATCTTTATCTTTAAACAAAAACGTTAGTAGCATATGAAAAGCTACTAACGTTGTTCTGCTTCAAGCTGTTCTTTTGTTCGAATAATTTGCATTGGATTCCCACCAACAAAATAACCTGCTGGAACATCTTTATGAACCAACGTAGCTGCAGAGACGATGGCACCGTCACCGATTGTCACTCCTGGTAAAATCGTTGTATTGGCACCGATCATCACATTTTCACCAATCGTTACCTCACCAAGTCGGTATTCCGTGATCAAATATTCATGGGCTAATATCGTTGTATTGTAACCAATGACTGAGTTTTTACCGATAGAGATTTTCTCAGGGAACATAACATCCATCATTACCATCAATGCTACCGCTGCTTCCTCTCCTACTTTCATCCGTAAAAACGTTCGATATAACCAGTTTTTCATCGCTAAAAATGGCGTATATCTGGCCATCTGAATCACGATAAAATTCTTCACCACTTTGAAGAAGGGAACCGTTTTGTACACTCCCCATAAAGAATTTGCTTCGTCGACTGGATAACGTTCTGTATTTCGGCCCATCTCCGGCACCTGCCTCTGCTTACTTAGTTGAATGTTGCTACATTCGTTTGTTGTAAATAATCCAATAGGTCCGTCATTGATTCCAACATCACATCAGGTTCATATGATTGTAAGTGTTCTTTTCCCTTGATACTCCAAGCAACCCCGGCTGTTTTTGTCCCGGTATTTTTCCCACCAAGAATATCGTGTTCACTATCACCGACCATGATAGCACGTTCAGCTGATGAACCTAACTTTTCAAGAGCCAAATTCAACGGTTCTGGATCTGGTTTATAGTTGGTCACATCATCGAGTGCCACGACGGCAGGAAAATAGGATTCCAAATTCATTAACTGCAGCCCTTTCACTGCCGTTTCATGACGTTTCGTCGTCACAATTGCTAACTTATACCCTTGTTTAACAAGCTGTTCGAGAGTTTCTTTCACACCCTCATACTCACCGACCAAGTCGTCATGGTTTTTATGATTAAACTCACGATAAGTCATCGTCATCTCTTCCACTTTATCCGGGTCAAGATTCATAAACGTTTCCGATAGAGGCGGTCCAATAAAAGACACCACATCTTCACGGACGTATTCGCCAGGATAATACGTCTCCATCGTATGCATAAACGACGCTACAATTAAATCAATCGTATTAATTAATGTTCCATCTAAATCAAACAAAACCGTATCTATTTTTTTCATCAATGATTGCCTCAACTTTCCTTAATGTTAATCTCCACTACTTACTTTCTTAGAGCTTTCGGAGTATGTGTTCGCTTTAGAATCATCCGCTTCCTGCTTTCTCTCGATGCGGTTCCATACAATAGCAACGGCAATTGTCAGTAATATCGCTGTAACAACCCTTACGAGTAACAATGGCCATAACGGAATCCCTAATGGTGCAAAAATAAGCGTATCTTCCACAACAGCGTGACAAGCGACGAGAAAAATAAATACTAAATAAAGGTCTTTTTTCTTTACGCCATCTTCTTTCACAGCTTGTATCATCACACCTGCTCCATATGCTAGACCAAACGTTAGACCTGCGGCTAGTGTTGTTGATGTATTTGGATGGATCCCTAGTAATTTCGTAAATGGGGTCATCCACCTTGAGAACACCGGTAACCAATGTAAATCTTTCATAATCTGAATAAAAATCATAATTGGAATGACGATTGCTGCTAATTGTAAAATTCCTATGATTGCACTTTCTACGCCGTAAAGTGCAATCGCTCCGTAACCTTCTATGTTTTCTGTTCCACCGGATGGGACGAAACCATAACTAGCTTTTTCGCTCCCACCTTGCCAAATGAGATGAATCATCCAGGCAGAAACGAGAGCAAGCCCAATTCTCACGACGAGAACGACGGAAATACGCAAACCAACTTGCTTTGCGACTGCCGATTCCACAAATAGGTTATGGGAAAACGACAACATAACTGCTAAAATAAACACTTCTTTCACTGTCAAATCCATTGTTAACATGGCACCAATGGCTGCATAAAGGTTTAAAAAATTACCAAGAACGAGTGGAATCGCAGACTCTCCGCTTAAACCAATGTAGCTCATAAAAGGCGACAACACTCTCGTCAACCAATCCATCACTACCGTTTGACTTAACATCGTGACAATCAGTGTAATCGGAAAAATAATTTTCCCTAATTTCCATGTGGTAAGGAGACCGGTTTTCAACCCTTGTTTTAGTGTATTCAATTGCCAGCCTCCATTCCTAACGATTACTTTTTCTTCTTTTTCTTCTTCTGCTGCGGATTTGTTTTCTTTTTCGCAGCCGTTTTTGGTGGTGTATCATCGTCTAAGTAACGTTTATCAGATAAACCTGTTTTACGACGATAAATGAGTAAAATGATCCCACCAATAACAATAAGTATCGACATCACTTGAGCCGTCTTTAACACACCAAAGATTAGTAGATAATCTGTTCGAATTTCTTCAATAAAGAACCTTCCTACAGAATACCAAATCGCATACGTAATGAACAGTTCCCCTCTGCGGAGATTTACACGACGCAATAATAAAAGAATAACGACACCGGTTAAATTCCAAATCGATTCATATAAAAACGTTGGTTGGTAATATGCACCATTAATAAACATTTGATCAATAATAAAATTAGGGAGCATTAAGTTTTCTAAATATGCTCTGGACACTTCTCCTCCAAAAACTTCTTGGTTCATAAAGTTTCCCCAACGTCCAATTGCTTGGGCTAACAAAATACTAGGCGCTGTAATATCAAGAATTTTCCAAAGAGAGAATCCTCGTTTTTTCGCAAAAACTAGCGCTGTTAAAACACCACCTATTAAACCTCCGTGAATCGCCAAGCCGCCTTCCCATATGTAAAACATACGGATCGGATCGCCAGCAAAATCTTCCCACCGAAAGATAACATAATACATTCTCGCACCAATAATCGCAATAGGTAGCGCAAACATGAGTAAATCCGCCAGCATATCATCCGGCATTCCGCGCTTTTTTGCTTCGTGGTTTGCTATTAGATACCCTATAAAAGCACCTAACCCTATCAATAACCCATACCAAAAAACAGTTATAGGACCCAATTCAAATGCAATCGGATTCAACGGTTCTATTGCTCCAATAATCATATGTACACCTCTTTTTAATCTTTTTCTCTGTTATGAAATGAAAACAGAAGGGATAGCATGTCGCCATCCCTCTCAATAATGTACCATATTTATGAAGATTTGATGAATAGATGTGCATTTTGAAAGATTATTTTAAAAATCTTCTCGATCTCCATCTTCAATCACATGATTTAACCGCTCTGAAAATTGCTCTGCGGCATTGATTCCCATTCGCTTCAATCTAAAGTTCATCGCAGCCACCTCAATAATAACAGCTAAGTTTCGTCCAGGTCGAACAGGTAATGTAATTTTCGGTAAATCTGTATCAAAAATTCGAATCGTGTCTTCATCTAATCCCAATCGATCATACTGCTTTTTTTGGTCCCAAATTTCTAAATCAATCGTTAAACCGATTCGTTTGAAATTACGAACCGCACCTGCTCCGAACAGCGTCATGACATTGATAATTCCTAACCCTCGGATTTCAAGAAGATGCCTTATCAATTCAGGTGATTTACCAACTAACACACCATCATGCTCTTGGCGAATTTCCACGGAGTCATCCGCAACCAATCTGTGACCACGACGAACGAGGTCAAGAGCCGTTTCACTTTTACCAACACCACTCGAACCTGTAATCATGACGCCAATACCATATATATCAATTAACACACCGTGAATCGCAGTCATTGGTGCTAGACGACTTTCTAAATACGTCGTTAATTGACTACTTAATCTAGTCGTCGTATTTGAAGCAGTTAGTAATGGAACCCCTGTGTCATTCGCTGCTTCAATGAGATAATCTGGCGGTGTCATTTCTCTAGAAAGAATGATTGCGGGTGTATCGTATGTACAAAGCCGTTGCATTCGATCCTTTTTTTCATCATCTGATAATTCTTCATAAAACGACATTTCCGTTTTTCCTAATAGCTGTATACGTTTGGCTGGATAATACGTAAAATACCCAGCCATTTCCATACCTGGACGAGAAATATCACTTGTTGGAATGGGGCGGAACGTCACCATCTCTTCGTCATTCACTAAATCCAAGCCAAACTCTTCCATCAAATCTTTCGCTGTCACTTCACTCATAGAAACAAACCTCCTTATATCTTAAAGCCTTTCATTTATCGCTTTACTCAACATAACTGTCACTCTTCAGAACACAAAAATAGCTTTCACTTTTGCTTGGCCTATGTAGTCATTATCATTTTAGCATACCCTATCAAGAATCGCTGAAAATTTCATTCACTCTATTATTTTCGACGAAAAATAAAAACTGCAAACGCCCCCTATGGACTGTTTACAGTTTTTATAGTTATCTTTTTGTTATCGGATCAACAATAAACGAATGAATGAGCGCACTAAGGATCGCAAAAATAATTGCAGCTAAGATTGCCACACCAAAACCATCAATCACAAAACTGCTTCCCATAATCGCCGCTGTTAGTAATAACGTAATAGCGTTAATCACGAAGAGAAATAACCCTAGTGTGATCACAGTGACTGGTAATGTTAGAACGACAAGAATTGGTTTAACAATCAAATTTACAACAGAAAGAATAAAACTTGCTAACAAAGCTGATGTAAAGCCATCAATTTCAAATCCTTGAAAAAAGTTTGCAATAATTAATAGAACAACTGCATGTACGACTAACTGTATGAGCCAACCCATTATGATTGTATTTCCGATTCATTTGGAATAACAAATATCCCAATAATATATGCAAGTACCATTGCAAAGTTAAATGGTATGAGCAACAGTAGCATGACAATTCTCACTACTGTTGGATCAATATTAAAATACTTACCAATCCCACCGCAAACACCTGCTAATTTTCTATCACCTATTGTTCGATATAATCTATTCATCCTTTACACACTCCTCTTCTAAAACAACTTATACTAGTTTATTTTGGGATTTCTTATCATTCTTTGTTGTTGAATAATCATAGCCCTCCGTCCCGCGGAAAAAACTTGCTTTCCCACGGGAAAGAGCATTTACTTCACGAACAAGCTTCGCATTGCTTCGAAGGACATGAGGTCCAAGTGCTGGCTTGCTGCAGGACGCCGCATTTTATCAGTGGACATAACTATCACCTAGGCGAAACTGGCAAAGAATGTAGCAGTCTCTCATTTTTCGAAATCATTAATAAGCTTGAACTTCGTTTAATTTTTAATCGATATCGTTCCTGTTGTTGCTTCTGCTTCTACATAAAAATGCGCCTCTGCCTTTTTATTTGCTAAGAATGACATCTTTTTACTAGCAAATTCATTTTTTTCATCAATAACGGACATTTCAGGCAACTCACATTGGATTCCACCAACGGTTGTTTTTAACTCACCTTCTGTTTTTACATTATCAGGAACTTGGACATTGACACTGCCTGTCGTCGTTTTTAAATACACGCGCGCACTCGCTTCATCCAATAACGTGTAATGAATCGTTCCATTTAGTGTCTCCACATCTAAATCACCTTTGCTTGTTTTGACAGATACCGTACCATTAACTGTCTTCGCATCCGTTTTATTCGCATGCAACTGTGGGACGGCAATCGTACCATTAACTGTTTCCAAGTTGACATGATTTGCATGTATTTCATCAAAATCTAATCGACCGTTGACCGTTTTTGCTTCAAAGCTGTCCACTGACACATTTTCCCCTGTTATTTTCCCGTTAAACGCATATAACTTAATTTTTTCTAATTGGTTTCTAGGAACATACATGACTGTGTTCACTTTCATTGATTTTTTCTTTGCTTCAAACGCAAGTTTTCCATCTGTGAAATGAAAGTTAACTTCGTTTAGAAAAACACGGCGAGCCTCGTCTGCATCTCGAACTTTATATACCTTCACATGGCATTCCATACGAATGTCTTCTTCATCCCATGGTAAAAACGAAATACTTCCGTTTTCCACATGAACATCCACGTCTGTCACTTTTGCATGTTTGTGTTGAAAAATATGTTCTACTTCTACCGATGAACCAAAATTAAAGTCTAAGTCAAACTCTTTGATCTTGTGAACGGCATCTTCAACGAATTCTGTGAATCTTCTAGCAAACGTATTTACTTTCTCTTCTGTCCGTCGATAACCTCCAGCATCCCAATTCACATCACGAGACACATATTGATCATTTTCTGATTTGGATGGGCGAGAAGTATGTTGGTATGCATCTTCTTCGCTATGCGGACCTTTTTTTTCTTTTTTCGATGCCTGTTTAGGATCCTCTTTCAGCGCATTTAATAACTCTAACCCTTCTTCTGTCGTAATTTTCCCGTCCTCAATCATCTTCAAAATCATTAATCTTTCTTCTTGCATTGTCAACGCCTCCTTTAGTTAATAGTATTACGTATATGGTAACAGCGTGGTTTCAGAGTTCGAGATTGGATGTGGAAGTTCGGTATGTGCGGTGCCGATGTTCATTATAGATGGTCGGAAGTGTATTATAACATTATTCGACAAACTTTAATGATAAACCCCTTTCCTTATTTCCTTAGAACTTAATAAGTCAAACTTTTGTTTTTTAGAATTCTTCTTTCTTGACACATCTAACTTAATTAATAGTCTTCTTAAGACACCGCACTCTTGAATATTCAAGAATTCTAGTAACTCGGCAGTTGTTGCATATCTCCCAAATAGAAAAACATAGTCGATTATTGCTTGAATATGAGCATTCTGTGATGTCACACCACATTCTGGACATTTCCAAGTTCTCTTCATTCTATTCATTGATATTCGTTTGCATCCAGAACATTGCACGCCACGAATAATATCACTTTTCTTGAGCTCATGCATATCAAGAGAAGACTTTGACAATTCAAGTTCTTGATGAGATTTTTTTAGGAAGTTTGCTATTTTTTTCATTTCATTTATTGTATAGGTTTTTGTTTTTGTGGCTTCAGTCGAAGATTCAAGGTGTCTAATATGGTCAAGGAGATAATTACTCCTTATTAAAAGTGGGGAAAGGTTCTTTGATTCATTTATAATCATTTTACTTTTCGTAAACACCGAAACGTAATGAAGTTTCGGGATGGTTAGTTTTTTGTATTTAGTCCATTCAGAGAGCTGCCATGCTTGATGTTTGACTTGTTGAACTGGGCAAGAAAAACTCGATTGAACATCATTGTATGTACGAATAATTTCACCTGTTTCTTGTACTTCGATGGAACCAGCCCAATGCTTTGTTTCGACTATAAGAGAGAAAGATGTAAACAAAACCAGTGTATCCATTTGAAAGAAATATTTTTTGTAAGGAAGTCTCAATGAATGCATTATTACAGTAGTTGAACCGTCTAGGAAGTCTAAGTAATAAGATATGGATTTTTCACCATAATATCCACTCGCTCTTTTATAGTATTCACTTAAGATGTCGTTCAACTGAGGATGACCTTCAACGAGTCGGTTTATCTTAGCTTGTAAGATTCGGAGTTCGGTGGGGGGAACATGAGGTTTAACGATCATGAATAGCGTCACATCCTTTTATTTAATTAAAAAAAAATCAAATTAGTTCTTGAATTTATAATTCGACTTCATTTTATAAAATCCTCTTTTTTTCTTGAATTTAAATAAAATTTTGTGAAGAATAGCACATAATTTAACGGTAGAAAGTATTATGTGCATTATAAGTTTGCCAAAGTGCATTATAGAAGTGCGGAAGTGCATTATAAAAAGCAGAAAGTGCATTATAGATGAAAGAAAGTGCATTATAACAATTTTCGACAAAATCCGCGTGCCCGAACTTTCTCGCTGCACCATTGCTGCTCCATTGTCCAGACTTAACGCTAACTAAAAAGAACGGCTCAAATATGAGCCGTTCTCTCCACTAATGCTACACCGATGTTCCGGCGCCTTCTTTTTCTTCCATACGATCCTTCATACGAAGCCGTTCCCGTTCTAATATCGGCTTTAAATACTGTCCTGTATATGAGCCTTCTACTTTCGCTACTTGTTCTGGAGTCCCTTTTGCTACAAGACGACCACCTTTGTCGCCGCCTTCTGGACCGAGATCAATTACGTAGTCCATTGTTTTGATGACGTCGAGGTTGTGTTCGATAATCAGAACTGTGTCGCCATTTTCTACTAATCTCTGTAGTACTTTTAACAGTCGGTCTATATCGTGTACGTGAAGGCCGGTTGTTGGTTCATCTAGAATATAAATCGTCTTGCCAGTCAAACGTCGGTGAAGCTGAGAAGCTAACTTCACTCGCTGTGCTTCCCCACCTGATAAGGTGGTTGCAGGTTGACCTAACTTCATATAACCAAGGCCGACATCATAAAGCGTTTCTATTTTTCGTTTGATCCTTGGAATATTTTCAAAGAAACTCAATGATTCTTCTACTGTCATGGCAAGAACGTCTGATATATTTTTTCCTTTATACTTCACTTCAAGCGTTTCACGATTGTACCTCTTCCCATCACATTCTTCACATGGGACATACACATCGGGAAGGAAGTGCATCTCAATTTTAATGATTCCATCTCCGCGACAAGCTTCACAGCGACCACCTTTTACGTTGAAACTAAAGCGCCCTTTTTTATAGCCGCGAACTTTAGCTTCATTCGTCATCGCAAACACGTCACGGATGTTATCAAATACGCCTGTGTAAGTCGCAGGGTTGGAACGTGGTGTTCGACCAATTGGAGATTGATCGATGTCGACTACTTTTTCCAACTGGTCCATGCCGTCTACCTTTTTCACTTTACCTGGTTTTGCTTTTGCTACCGTTAATTTTTGAGCCAAAGACTTATACAAAATATCATTTATAAGCGTACTTTTCCCTGACCCTGAAACTCCCGTAACGGCGACTAGTAAGCCTAAAGGAATGTCTACATTTGTTTTTTGTAAATTATTCTCCTCCGCCCCACGAATCGTTATCTTTCTCCCGTCTGGTTTCCGTCGCTCAGCTGGAAGGGAAATGAATTTCTTTCCTGACAAATATTGTCCAGTTAGCGAGTCTTTATCATTCATTACTTCTTCAGGTGTACCTGTCGCACATATTTCACCGCCATGAACACCTGCACCTGGACCTACGTCAATTAAATGGTCTGCAGCTAACATTGTATCTTCATCATGTTCAACAACAATCAGAGTATTGCCTAAATCGCGCATTCGTTCTAGTGTTTTGATTAAGCGATGGTTATCACGCTGGTGCAATCCGATGGACGGTTCGTCTAAAATATATAAAACTCCCATTAACGATGAACCAATTTGAGTAGCTAATCGGATTCGCTGTGCTTCTCCACCCGATAACGTGCCAGCAGATCGAGATAATGTTAAATATTCTAAGCCGACATTGATGAGAAAACCTAAGCGTTCATCAATTTCTCTTAAGATCATTCTTCCAATCGTCATTTCTTTATCCGATAGTGTAAGATTTTCAAAAAAGACTTTTGCTTCTTTTATCGATAAATCCGTGATTTCACCAATATGTCGATTCGCTACTTTTACCGCTAATGCCTCATGGGTTAAACGATTTCCTTTGCAAGTTGGACAGGGTTTTTGGGCCATGTAGCCTTCCATTTGTTCTCGAATATAATCGGAACCTGTTTCGTGATAACGACGAGATATATTTTTCATCACACCTTCAAAATAAATCTCTTTTTCACGAACACGGCCAAATTCATTTTCATATTTAAAATAAATTTTCTCATTTCCACTTCCGTATAACACCTTGTCTAACTGGTGCTGTGGCAATTTTTTTACTGGTACATCTATATCAATACCAAAGTGATCACAAACACTCTCTAGAAGTGATGGATAATATTGTGAACTTGTCGGTTTCCATGGAGCTATCGCATGATCGCGTAACGATAGGGAATAGTCTGGAATGACAAGCTCTAAATCCACTTCAAGCTTATGACCTAACCCATCACATGATGAACAAGCACCAAACGGACTATTAAAGGAGAACATCCGTGGCTCTAATTCTCCAATAGAGAAACCGCAGTGTGGACAAGCGTGTTTTTGACTGAACAATAGATCTTCATCATCAATCACGTCAACCATGACCCGACCATCAGCCAAGTTCAAGGCCGTTTCCATCGAATCGGCTAACCGTGTTTCTATGCCATCTTTAATAATGATTCGGTCAATAATGACTTCAATATCGTGTTTTTTGTTTTTCTCTAAGGTAATTTCATCTGATGCTTCATGCATTTCACCATCGACACGAACACGAACATACCCTTGTTTTTTAATATCTTCTAGAACTTTTGCATGGGTACCTTTTCTGCCAGAAACAAGAGGTGCAAGAATTTGCATTTTCGTGCGCTCTGGATACTCCATCATGCGATCTACCATTTGTTGAATTGTTTGTGAGCTAATTTCAATTCCATGGGTTGGGCACACCGGTCGCCCGACACGTGCATATAGAAGACGAAGATAATCGTATATTTCCGTTACAGTTCCAACCGTCGAACGTGGGTTTTTGCTCGTCGTTTTTTGATCAATTGAAATGGCTGGAGATAGACCTTCAATGGCATCCACATCTGGCTTGTCCATTTGACCAAGAAACTGCCTTGCATATGCAGATAGTGATTCCACATAGCGACGCTGCCCTTCTGCATAAATGGTGTCAAATGCAAGAGAAGACTTCCCAGATCCTGATAAACCAGTCATTACCACTAGTTTATTTCTTGGGATTGTTACATCAATATCTTTTAAATTATGGGAACGTGCACCCTTTACAACTATATTATCTAAAGCCATTCGATGTTTCACCCTTCCGCTTTTAATTCTAAGATGACGTCTCGGAGTTCAGCAGCCCTTTCAAAATCGAGTTCTTTTGCTGCGTGCTTCATCTCTTTTTCCATTCGTTCGATCACTTTTTCACGTTCCTTCTTACTTAGTTTTTGAGAAGGAGCTTTCGTGAACGCTTCATACGCTTCTTCTTCTTCCGCTGCATAAGTTGCTTGAATTAAATTTGGAATGGCCTTTTGAATCGTTTTAGGCGTAATGCCGTGTTTTTCATTATGAGCTTTTTGAATGACACGACGACGAGTTGTTTCCTCTATCGCTACATTCATGGAATTTGTCATGCGATCCGCGTACATAATGACATGACCATTGGAATTACGAGCTGCGCGCCCCATCGTTTGAATTAACGGTCGTTCTGCACGAAGGAACCCTTCTTTGTCGGCATCGAGAATACAAATCAACGATACTTCCGGAAGATCTAATCCTTCTCTTAATAAGTTAATCCCAATGAGAACGTCGAATTTGCCTTGACGAAGCTCTCGAATGATTTGGATTCTCTCTAACGTTTTGATGTCAGAATGGAGGTAATTTACTTTGATCCCTACTTCTTTTAAATAATCGGTCAAATCCTCTGACATTTTTTTCGTCAACGTCGTGACAAGTACTCGTTCGTTTCGTTCAATACGTAAACGGATTTCTTCGATCATATCATCAATTTGGCCTTTTATCGGTCTTACATCAATTGTTGGATCGAGAAGTCCTGTTGGACGAATTATTTGTTCAATCATATCTGGTGAGTGTTCTATTTCATATGGACCTGGTGTTGCAGAAACGAAAATGGACTGATTAATATGCTTTTCGAATTCTTCAAATTTCAATGGTCGATTATCTTTAGCAGACGGTAGACGAAATCCATGCTCAACGAGAACTCCTTTTCGCGCTTGGTCGCCATTATACATACCACGGACTTGAGGCAACGTGACGTGTGATTCATCCACAACAATCAATGAATCTTTCGGAAAGAAATCCAATAACGTGTATGGAGTCGCCCCTGGTTCTCGAAAAGTTAGGTGTCTTGAGTAGTTTTCGATACCAGAACAATAGCCCATCTCTTGCATCATTTCGATATCATATCTTGTTCGCTGCTCTAAACGCTGCGCTTCCAACAGTTTTCCTCGATCATGCATGTCTTTTAACGTCTCTTCAAGTTCTTTCTCAATATTCACGATGGCTTTTGTAAGTTTTTCTTCTCTAGTTACGAAGTGCGAAGCCGGAAAAATTGCAACGTGGTCTCGTTCCCCTAATACTTCTCCAGTCAGTGCGTCTACTTCAGTAATCCGATCAATCTCATCTCCAAAAAATTCGATTCTTAAGCAATGTTCATCTCGAGAAGCCGGGAATATTTCAACGACATCCCCTCGGACACGGAACGTACCGCGAGTAAAATTAATATCGTTTCGTTCATATTGGACATCAACTAGCTGTCGAAGAAGACCATTTCGGTCTCGTTCCATTCCTTTTCTTAAAGACACAACGAGATCACGGTACTCTTCTGGAGAACCGAGACCGTAAATACATGAAACGCTTGCTACAATAAGGACATCTTCTCGTTCGAATAGCGCACTCGTTGCTGAGTGGCGAAGTTTATCAATCTCATCATTAATGCTAGCGTCTTTTTCGATAAATGTGTCTGATTGTGGGATGTAGGCTTCAGGCTGATAATAGTCATAGTAACTTACAAAATACTCCACACGATTATTCGGAAAAAATTCTTTGAACTCACTATAAAGTTGACCAGCTAACGTCTTATTATGGGCAATAACTAACGTAGGTTTTTTTACTTTCGTAATGACATTAGAGATCGTAAATGTTTTCCCAGTACCTGTTGCACCAAGTAACGTTTGAAACTTATCTCCTCTGTTTACCCTTTTGACTAATTCTTCTATAGCTTTTGGTTGATCTCCAGCTGGCTTATAATGCGAGTGAAGATCAAATTCATTTGTTTCCTGCAATGTCACGTTTTTCCCTCCTATAAATATCATTTTCCTGTAATCTATGCTGCCATTTATCATTCAATCGTTTATATTAAAAGACTTAATCGCTTTTTCTAAAGTTTTGACGATCGTTTATGCTAAGAAAAATCCTATCTGTTCTACATATAAAAAGCAAACAACTTGCACGTTGTCTTTATTCTCTTACCCATTCTTGACAGTTGTCTATCATTATATCACAATTTTCCAATAACACGAACGTGTATTCGTAATATTTTTAAACAAAACGATTGATTATGGCTCTATATAGAATAATTGTACAAAAAAACACCTGCATCATGATGATGTGCAGGTGTTTCTATTAGTTTTCTTCGCTATTATTTTTTACTACTTTGATCATCTTCATCTAAAGTTGGTGCCCATTTATTTCTTTTCGTTTTCGTTTGTCGAAACTCATCGTAGAAATTAGCAAGACCACTCGCTTGTCCATATGCTTGCCCCATTTCATAAGCTCCTTTTTCTAGTTGACTAACCTTTTTATTATCGTCGCTTTCTTCAGAGACAACCTCATCCTCAGGTTCTAGCTCTTGTTTTCTATCTTCAGAATCTTCCGTTGCTGCTGATTCCTCATGATTTTCACTAGTGAAAATTTCTTTCTCCTCTTCTGTCTGTTTATCATTGCTATCAATTGGTATTTCTTCCGTTTGTTGCTCTGCTTCATCTATAAAACGATCCGAGTCTGAATCGTGGTGTTCAATCTCTGCGTCCATTGGTTCTTCTGTCGGCGGAGTTTTCGTTTCATTCTGCTGTTTTTCTACCTCAGAACGGTCTTGATGAATGACAACAGAAGATCGCAATCCTCGATAGGAAAGGTTCCCCATTTCATCATCCGGAACAAATAAACACCCTATCTGGTAGTGATCTCCTTGAAAGATGGATGATTGAGCAAATCGAAGCTCTCCAGCAAGATCTAACACTTCTAACTTACAGTAAGCGGAGTTTTGCTGTAATGCATCATAAAATTCCCGCTGAGAACTAACCTCACGTCCATTTGCTTTTACGATCACTTCTCCTATATCAAGTCCCATTTTATGCGCGGTAGAATGCGGAAGGACTCCAAGGATTTTCATCCCGGATTCTTGACGATTAAATAGACTTGTTCGCTTTTTTTCTTCTAGTTTATATGATAAAAAAACTATTTCCCGACCAATTAATATAGCTGCAGGGACGAATAAAATCATCAGTGAATAAAAATAAGCGGCAATAGCAAAAGTGATCACAATCATATTCACAAAAACTAAGTGTTTTCCTATTTTTTTCACACCATCAATTGGATATTCTCCATGAAGCTTTGCTTGGAAACCGAGGACAAAAGGGACAAGTGCTAGTCCAAATGTTTCTCCACTTGTTAAAGGAAACAATGGCCACCAAGAAACGGCACTCCATTCCCCAACAGGGAACACTAAAAAGATTGGAAGAAACCATAGGCGAGATGCAATGTGCTCGCCCACCATTTTCCCCCGTTTACTTTTTACAATAGCTGGAGACGTCTGTTTCCATCCATCTGCTAGAATTAGCAGTGATTCTGCGACAAACAAAACGGTGAAAAGCCAAGCTAAATTTAATAGATCCATCTGCTGAATGTCAATAATCCATTGATTAAGGAAGGACCAATTTGTTCCTGCTTCTGGAAGAAATGGTGCGATGATCAGTGCTAATGATCCTGCTACCGTAATACTCAACCAACGAGCATTTCGAAAGGGCAGTAAAATAAGCCAAATTGCCATGATTAAAGCTAGCATGCCAACTGGAATTTCAATGCCAAGCAAAAGCGTAACGACTGACACAGCTAGTCCAAAAATCAAAGCGATTACCAAAGGTGATGTAACTTGTTGAATCACATCAAAAACACGAGTATGAAAATCTTTTCGTTCTCGTTTCACTCTCTGAAAACCTAGCATGAAAGCTGCTATCACAAATACGTATGTAAGGGGGTGCAAAAAGAATCTTCCTAAAGATTTAAGTATTTCTAAGCCAATCATATCCAAGCAAATTCCTCCTCATCCCACAACTTCATTTTCTTTAATTAAATAATGTTTTTTCATCTACTTACGAATAATAGTCTCTTCCTTTCATTGTAAATGAATTATCAGAAAAGAAAAGCGATTTTTTTCAGATTATCCAAGTTTCTCCTTTTTTCTATTTTTTCATCCATCATGGTGCGAAGAGATTCGCATGGTAGTCTACTCACGATTCGAAATAAAATCACAAAAAAGCGATGAAAGAGGGTGATCCTCCATCATCGCTTACTTAACGTTGTGAATTGTTATTCTGTTAATAGCTCAATCGCTTTTTGAAATTGAAGGTCTGACTCTCTATCTTGAATCGTTTCAATTAATACTTCTTGTAACCGATCTCCTGTTTCTTCGTTAATTTCACCTGTTACTTCTAAGTCCTCTTTTTCTTGGAATGATTTAACCGCTTCTTCTGTTTGACGATCAAAATAGCCGTCTGTGCGACCTGGGTCTTCCCCGAGTCCTTCCAACATGACCTGAGCACTCTTCACATGGTCATTTGACACATCATAAACAAGTGGATCTTCAATATCAAGCGGTGAAACGTAGAAAAACTCGGGTTGTTCTACTTCTACCGTCGGTTGCACACCGTCTTCATTAATATTATTTCCGTCGGAAGTTAGCCATCTAAATAATGTTAATTTAATTTCACTTCCATCATCCATTTGAAGCGTTTGTTGAACAGTACCTTTCCCGAATGTTGGTTTACCGACAACCTCATGTCCTCCTGCTTCCTTTAATGCAGCAGCAAGAATCTCTGATGCTGACGCACTTCCTTCATCGATCAAGGATACGATTGGATACTCTTTATCTTCCTCTAAATTAGAAATATGTCTGATTGTTTCCCCGTCGCGATCTTCAATTTGTACAATTGGTTCTCCGCCTGGAATAATTAAATTCCCAATGTCCTCAACACTTTGTAAGAAGCCGCCTGGATTTCCTCTTACATCAATGACTAAACCATCGATCCCGTCATTTTCAAGCTTAGTTAGCTCTTCTTCAAAGTCCTCAGCGGTATCTATTGAGAAGGAACGGATTTCTAAATAACCGATATTT
The DNA here is from genome assembly GCF_029891575.1 of Salipaludibacillus daqingensis. Classification (GTDB taxonomy): domain Bacteria; phylum Bacillota; class Bacilli; order Bacillales; family Salisediminibacteriaceae; genus Salipaludibacillus; species Salipaludibacillus daqingensis. The sequence goes on from NZ_JARZHF010000003.1 coordinate 151,134, forward strand.
TTATCATTTTGTTCAATGATTTCACTATGAACGGTTACGATTGGAATAACATCTCTTACCACATCTAAATCTATTTGATCAGTTACACCCGGTCGTTCAATCGTTAACGTGACAGATGTTCCTTTTTCACCTCGAATTTTTAATACTGCTTCATATAATGAGAGACCATCGATATCCTCACCATCAATTTCAATAATTTGATCATTAGGTCTTAATCCTGCATCTTCTGCAGGGGAATCACGAAATGGAGCTACAATGGTTACTTTACCATTTGTCATACTTACTTCCGCACCAATTCCTTCGAAGGATGAATCAAGTGACTCAACAAACTCTTGGGCTGTGTCTTGATCCATGTAAACGGAATAGGGGTCATCTAACGTTTCTAGCATTCCTGAAATGGCTCCTTCAATAAGTTTCGATTCATCCACTTCATCCACATAGCGTTCAGCAATAATTTCATACGCTTTTTCAATTTTTTCTACTCGTTCTAAATCAACGTCTACATTACTCGACGCTTCTTGGGCTTCATTTTGACTACTTTCCATTAATTCTTCGACTTCAGCTTGTTCTAAAACAACAGCATCATCGTTCCCATTCATGGCAGCCATTGTTATATACATTCCTCCAGCCCCTAGTAAAAGAGATAATACAAATACTAAAGGAATGAAAACTTTACTATTTTTCATAACATCCACCTCATTCGTCCCTTAATCTATTTATGAACGTTCTATATTTTTTGTATTTTTCATTTGTTCCTATCATAACAGAGAATAAGACCGATTTAAAAGAAATCTCACTGTGCAGAAAAACTTTGCTTCTTTTTCAATCAATATTATTCGGTTTCAAACGATAAAACATCCTTCTCCGAAAAAATGAGTGAAGATGAAATTTACCATATTTATGTATTTCCGCAATATACTAAGTAGAGGTCAGTCCGTCCATAAACGATGGACAAGTGTCTGATTCCTCTATTAGAAAAACTTGGATTATCGCCAAGTCCTGGCGAAAGCCTTAGTTTTTATGCTTTAGTCCTTTAACAGAGTTAAACTTTTTTAAAGTATAAAAAAGAAGAGGTCCATTTAGTATACTATTGGACACTCTTCTTCATTCAATTTTTTAACAAAACCATTTTATTTCTTATGAATTTATGGTAAATAAGGACCCGGATCCACTGCAGATGATGAACCGGCATATCCTCCAGGATGCACTTCAAAGTGAAGATGAACTCCTGTCGAGACCCCCGTAGTCCCCATTGTTCCGATGTTTTGACCACGGCTCACACGATCACCTGCTGAGACATTGTACCCTGCTAAATGAGCATACAACGTTGTGATTGATTTTCCATCTACAACATGAGAAATCAAAATCGTATTACCAAATCCACCCATGCGACTCGCGGATACAACGGTTCCTGCTTCCGCAGCATATATACCTAATCCACCATCACGGCCAAAGTCTCTTCCGTTATGTGGACGAGTTGTACCATAAACAGGGTGTACACGATTCGGATTGTAGTCTGATGTAACTCTTCCATTCGCTGGTCGGTGAAAAGTTGCCGATCCACCACTTGCTTGTGTTGTCTCATTTGAGCTCGTATTTGAAGAAGAGTTAGATGAACTGGATGAGCTGCTTGAGCTAGAACTACTGGATGAAGAGTTTGATGAACTGGATTCAGCTTGCTCTGCTTGCTCCTGCGCTTTACGCTCCTCTTCTTCCTTTTTTCGTTGTTCTTCTGCTTCTTTTTGTTGTTGCTCTTCTTCTTTTTGTCGTTGTTCTTCTGCTTCACGTGCTTTTCTTTCTTCTTCTTCTTTTTTACGACGTTCTTCTTCTAATCTTCTTTGTTCTTCTTCCCAAGCTGCTAATTCTGCTTCTGCAGCTTCTTCTTGTGCTTTTAGTAAATCTGTTTCTTCTTCAAGAGTCATTAAATTTTCTTCTAATTCATACCCTTGGCTTTGTAATTCTTCCACTAACTCATCTTTTTTCTTAAGTTGCACTTCTAATGTCGCTTGCAATTCTTCTAATTCTGCCATTTGCTCTTCTAAACTAGCAAGCTCATTTTCTAACGAATTTTTTGCTACTTCTAACGCTTCCATATCTTCCACATGTTTTTCTAAAATACTACGATCTTGCTGGGCAATGGAATGTAAAGCAGATACTCTTTCGATTAAGTCACCAAAATTTTGAGCACCAAGAATAACTTCTATGTAATTCACTGATCCACCACTTTGATACATCGATTTAACTCGCTCTTTTAACAATTCATCTCGCTCAGCAATTCTCTCTTCTAATTCTTCAATTTCGATTCTTAAATCTTCTACTCGTTCTTTTGTTTTATCAAGTTCCGCTTGTTTCTCATCAATTTGTAAGTTAGTATCAGCCATCTCATCGTCTAATTCGCGAATCTCTGCTTCAGCAACATTTATTTCTTCTTCTATTTCTTCTATTTCTTCTTCCGTTTTATCCGCTTCTTGTTCTTTTTTCTGTTGTTCTTCACGAACGGAATTAATTTCTTCTTCAAGTTCTTCTCCTTCATTCGCATGAGTGGATTGCATCATAACAGATCCATTCATTATAGTGAAAATTAAAAAAGAAGCAACAAAGAAAAGAGTTAACGATCGAATCATTGACAAACCTCCTATATTAAAAAAAGTTGTTTTATTCCCTGGGAAATGAAGGGGAGCGTGGGGAAGCTCTTACACTCTTAAGAACTTCCTTACACTCATAATACTTCCCCAAACGCCTACTATTGCTCCGATTGCTAGTAGTAATATGGCTGTTTGTATAACCAATGGAAAAGTTGGTAGAAATTCAAAAAACTCTAACCCAGTATTTTCACCTATCGTTTCATAAAAGCGATGGTACCCAAAACCAAGGACACTTACGGGAATGATTGCTCCAAACGTTCCAAGCAATAACCCTTCAATAAAAAATGGCCATCGAATGAAAGAATTTGTTGCTCCCACAAGTTTCATAATCTGAATTTCTGTTTTTCTAGCAATAATTGTTAACTTAATTGTATTTGCAATTAAAAATACAGCCGTAAATAAAAGCCCTAATACGAGCACAACACCTACAACTCGAATAAAGTCGGTTGCTGAAAATAATTGCTCAAAAATATCTCTTCCGTATTCGACTCCTTCGACATGATCCAATTCCTCAATCTCAACAGCAATATTCTCTGTTTCCTGAGGATCTTCTGCACGGATAACAAACGTATCATTTAATGGATTTTCATCTCGAAGACCTTCGAAATAATCGCCTTGCTCACCTAAGCTATCAATAAAAGCTTCTAATCCTTCATCTTTAGGTATATAATCAACGGACCCAATTTCAGGTAAATCATCTAAGTCCTCTCTAAGTGACTCTTGCTCTTCTTCGCCTGCTCCTAAATCTACGAACACTCGTATTTCAACATCATCTTCTAAAGAATTAGCAAAATGGTTCAAGTTCATGATTAATAACAGAAACGCCCCAACAACTAACAGTGTCACTGTCACTGCACTAACGGATGCAAACGTCATCCATCCGTTTCGAACAATGTTTTTTCCACCTTCTCTAATGTGGCGCCCAAATGTTCTAACTTTCATAGCTATACGTCCCCCTCACTTCATCACGGGAGATACGCCCACCTTCAATTGCAATGAGGCGTTTTCGCATACTATCAACGATATCTCGGTTATGCGTCGCCATAACAATCGTCGTCCCACGATCGTTAATTTCTTCTAATATGTGCATAATTTCCCAAGAAGTATCCGGATCTAGATTTCCTGTAGGTTCGTCAGCGATAAGTACAGCTGGATTGTTTACAATGGCACGGGCAATTGCCACTCGCTGTTGCTCCCCGCCAGATAATTCATGCGGTAAAAACCGCGCTTTATTTTTTAAGCGCACAATATCTAATACATCCATTACTCTTCGACGAATATTAGCTTTGCTTTCTTCAATTACTTCCATCGCAAAAGCGACGTTTTCAAAGACAGATAAGCTTGGTAATAATTTAAAGTCCTGAAAAACCACTCCTATTTTCCTACGTAAAAAAGGAATATGCTTTTCTTTCATCGTTGCTAAATTATCACCATCAATTGAAATCTCACCACGGGTAGGTTTTTCTTCACGGTACATCATTTTAATAAAAGTGGACTTCCCAGCTCCACTTGACCCTACCACATAAACAAATTCTCCCTTTTTAATGTATATGGAAATTCCGTTAACAGCCATAACGCCGTTAGGGTAAGTTTTCCAAACATCCTGCATCTGAATCAACCCGATCACTTCCTTGTTTGTTGTCTGTCTCTGCTGTCTTCACATGAATGTAGACTACATGCTTTCCGTATGTAGTCAAAAACTTTATAAATCTATGAAATTGGTAAAGTTTTGAAATTAACTGCATCTAAACGACGATTTTTGCTATTTTACTACAAACTTATTATATCATCAAAAATCGACAAGAAAAGTTAAACTTCTTTACAGTTTGATTTCAAATCATTGCAGAGAAATAACATAGAAGGGTTTTACTTATCTTAAAGCAGGGAAAAGACACAATTAAAACTATTTATGTATGTATATTTTTTTTATCAAAATAAAAAAAGAGGGGATTAAAGCTATGCTTTAATCCCCTCAAATACGTTCATTTTTATTGTTCTGTAATCCAAGCTGCCACGTCTTCAGCGTCGTCACCTGACACAAGATCTGCCGGCATGCTGCCTGGTCCATTTTGAATGGCTGAAACGATATCGTCATGAGCTACCCCTTGTAAAGCAGGTCCAGACGCGCCTTCAAGGTCTCCTCCATGACAGGATGCACAATTCCCTACATATAGTTCTTCACCATTTGCAAGGTCATATGTACCTTCGTCAGCAGCATTATTCGTTTCTTCTACATTGTTATTTCCGTCGTTTGCTGGTGCTGGTTCGTTATCATCACCGTCACCACCACATGCTCCGAGCACAAGGACAGAACCAACAATTGCAACTAAAAATTTTTTCATATTTCCCCTCCTAAATAAAATAAATTGGTAGGATTTTCTATCCTCTTCCTACTTAATTATAACCTTTTTATTTCTTTTTGAAACCCTCACCTAAAACTTCCGTTGCATTACTCACAATTACAAAGGCTGAAGGATCTATTGTTTTCACAATACGCTTTAATTTCGGGACTTCGTTCCTACCTACTACACACATAAGTACAGGTCTTTCATGGTTTGTATAACCACCTTGACCTACAAGTTTGGTCACACCTCGGTCCACTTGAGTTAAAAGCCCTTGCTTCATTTCTTCCTCGTATGCAGAAATGATCATCACCATTTTAGAATAGCCAAATCCGACTTGCACGAGGTCGATCGTTTTCCCTGTCGTAAATAATCCAATTAAAGCATAAAGAGCATACTCAAACCCAAAAACAGCCGCAGAAGAAGCAACAACTAGTCCATCCATCATAAATACACAAACACCTAAACTCATCCCTGTATATTTATTGATGATTTGCGCTGCTAAATCTGTTCCACCTGTGGAAGAATAAGAACGAAACACGATGCCTAAACCTAATCCAACTCCTACCCCTCCAAAAATCGCAGCAAGTAATGGATCAAGTGTAGCTGGTTCCACATTTCTCGTTAAAAAGACGACAAACGGAAGAAAAAGTGTCCCGGCTAGCGTTTTTGACCCATACAGAATACTTCCAGAGATACTCCCTCCAAGGAGGAGGACACCAGCGACGAAAAGTGGAATATTAAGTGCCCACTGTGTATAAGCTGGTTCAAATTGAAACACACTGTACAAAATTGTAGAAACACCAGCGACGCCACCTGAGGCAATTTGATTCGGTAGTAAAAAGATATTAAACGATATCGCTACCAAAGCTGAACCAAAAAATACGTGAGCAAAATCAAAGAGAATCCGTTGCAACGGAGTTAACGGCTCAAGATCTCTTTTCCTTTGAAGCCTTTTCATCATCATTATCACCTGAATTTCCAAAAAGTATGTAAGAAACAATTATCCAACGGAGTTGTTTCTTTAAATCCTTACGTAGTATATCACCGGGTCCCATGAGTGTAAACGCGATTAGACTAACGCTTTAACAAGGTAAAGGGCGTAATAAGGGCATCCCCTGGGAGAACGGTATGAAAATGATAAATTGATTAGGCAGTTTTAAACATAGGGTTTCGTACCCAAATATAAAAAACCTAGAAACAACAAGTCATTACGACCGATCGCTTCTAGGTTTAGAAAATATAATGGGACTTTATTTAATTTGAGATCGCAAATAAGCGTCAATAAACGGAGCTAATTCACCGTCCATAACAGCTTGGGTATTCCCTGTTTCCATGTTAGTACGGTGATCCTTAACCATGTTATACGGGTGAAATACATAGGAACGAATCTGACTTCCCCAACCAATTTCTGATTGTTCGCCTCGAATTTCTAACGCTTCGTCACGCTGGCGGTCCATTTCAAGTTGAAATAACTTGGCTTTTAACATTTTCATTGCTTGTTCACGGTTTTTAATTTGTGAACGTTCACCTTGGCAGCTTACAACTGTATTGGTAGGTAAATGAGTCAATCTAACAGCGGAATCAGTTGTATTTACGTGTTGTCCTCCTGCACCACTAGAACGAAAAGTATCAACTCTTAAATCATCAGGTGACACATTAATTTCAATGTTATCGTCTAATTCAGGCATCACTTCGCATGATGCAAAAGATGTATGGCGTCTTCCTGAAGAGTCAAAAGGTGAGATACGAACGAGACGGTGAACCCCTTTTTCAGCCTTTAAATAGCCATAGGCATTGTGACCACGGATAAACAAAGTCACACTTTTCACCCCTGCTTCGTCTCCTGGTAAATAGTCCATCGTTTCTACTTTAAAGTTTTTAGATTCTGCCCATCGCGTGTACATTCTTAGTAACATGGATGCCCAGTCTTGAGACTCGGTTCCCCCTGCGCCAGGATGCAACTCTAAGATAGCATTATTTTGATCATAAGGCTCACTTAATAGCAGTTCTAATTCAAAATCGTTTAGTTTACTCGATAACTTAGAAATTCCCTTTATCAAATCTTTTCTCATCTCTTGATCATTTTCTTCTTTTACTAATTCATAAGACACTTCCAAATCTTCATGTTCTGCTGCTAACTGATGATACGTATCAACCATCGCTTTCAAAGCATTATTTTCTCCGATTACTTTTTGAGCTTCTTCTTGACTATCCCAAAATGAGGGATCAGACATTTCATTTTCTAGTTCTGCAATACGAGCCTCTTTGTTTTCTAAGTCAAAGAGACCCCCTAAAGTCCGCTAATTTCTTAGCCATTGTTGTTAATTCATGATTCATTTCAGACATTTCCATGATCGTTCACCTCTAAAATTATTTTTAATCTATGCGAAAAAAGGAGAAGGTACTTTAAAGAAAGCACCTTCTCATGTCTTGGCGAAACTATCTACCGTGACATTGCTTGTATTTCTTCCCAGAGCCACAAGGACAAGGGTCATTTCTACCAACTGTCTCTCCTTTTCGGAAAGGCGTTTTCATTTTACTTTCTTTACTATTGTCCGTTGAACTACTGTGTACAGCTTTTCCTTCAGCAACTTGTTTTCGCTCTAAGTTTGACTGAATCTGCGCTTTCATAATATAGCGAGATACCTCTTCTTCAATGCTTGCTACCATCTCTTCAAACATTTCGAAACCTTCAAACTTGTACTCTCGAAGAGGATCATTTTGGCCGTAAGCTCGTAAGTGAATCCCTTGTCTTAGCTGATCCATTTGGTCTATGTGACTCGTCCACTTCGTGTCAACTGTGCGAAGGAGAATAACTCGCTCAAACTCTCGCATCGTTTCAGAAGTGAACGCTTCTTCTCGATCATTGTAATCAGCTTGAACTTTTTCTGTAATCAGTTCCACCATTTCTTCTGGTTCAAGTCCATTAATTTCACTTAACGTCACTTCTTGCTCATTTAAGACCGTTGCATTCATATAGTCAACAATACCTTGTAAATTCCAGTCTTCTGGAACGTCATCCTGTGGCGTATAAGCAGAAACATTTCTTTCAACAGTCGATTCCAACATTTTTTCAACAACGGGACGAAGGTTTTCTGCTTCCAACACTTCCATACGCTGTTCATAAATGACGTCACGTTGTTCTCTCATAACGTCATCATATTGAAGGAGCTGTTTACGAGCATCGAAGTTATTTCCTTCCACCCGTTTTTGAGCCTGTTCTACAGCACGTGAAACAAGTTTACTTTCGATAGGCTGATCTTCGTCCATGCCCATTCTTTCCATCATTTTACCCATGTTTTCTGATCCAAAACGACGCATGAGCGTATCTTCTAAAGATAAGAAAAAGCGAGAACGACCTGGATCTCCTTGACGACCAGAACGACCACGTAGCTGATTATCAATTCGGCGACTTTCATGACGCTCCGTACCTAATACAAATAACCCACCTAGGTCTACAACACCTTTTCCTAGTTTGATATCCGTTCCTCGACCAGCCATGTTTGTCGCAATCGTTACAGCTTTTGGTTGACCGGCATTTTCAATAATTTCTGCTTCTTTTTCGTGATTTTTAGCATTCAATACATTATGCGGAACTTTTTTCTTTTTAAGTTTATTAGAAATTAATTCGGAAGTATCGACACTAACAGTACCAACAAGAACTGGCTGGCCTTTTTGATAAAGCTCGTTAATTTCTTCAATAATGGCATTGAACTTTCCGTCCATCGTTTTATAAACTAAGTCTGGTTTATCTTCACGAATGACCGGTTCATTTGTTGGAACAGAATAAACATTCATCCCATAAATATTACGGAATTCTTCTTCCTCTGTCTTTGCCGTTCCCGTCATCCCTGCAAGCTTTTCATACATTCTAAAGTAGTTTTGAAATGTTATTGAAGCAAGCGTCATGCTTTCTCGCTTAATTTCCAGAGCTTCTTTTGCTTCAATGGCTTGATGGAGTCCGTCACTATAACGACGTCCTTTCATGAGGCGACCGGTAAACTGGTCAACAATCGCCACTTCGCCATCATCAACAACGTAATCTTCATCGCGAATCATAACTTTGTGTGCTTTTAATGCTTGATTGATATGATGGTTTAACTGAACGTGTTCAGAGTCAAATAAATTTTCGATATTAAACACTCGCTCTGCTTTACTTACCCCATCATCTGTCATCTGTACATTTTTTGCTTTTTCATCGTACGTATAGTCTACTTCTTCTGTTAACATACGAACAAAGGAATTAGCCGCTGTATATAGCTCTGTCGTTCGCGCTGCTGAGCCAGAAATAATCAGTGGCGTTCTCGCTTCATCTACTAAAATCGAGTCCACTTCATCGACAATGGCGAAATGCAACGGACGTTGAACCATTTGATCTTTATATGTCACCATATTATCTCTTAAGTAGTCAAAACCAAATTCATTATTTGTACCATACGTCACATCAGCTAAATATGCTTCTCGTTTTTCTTCTTTCGTCATCCCACTTACGTTTAATCCAACAGTTAAACCTAAAAAGGCATAAAGTTTTCCCATTTCTTGTGCATCACGTCGAGCTAAATATTCGTTCACTGTAACGACATGGACGCCTTTTTCCGTAATCCCATTTAAATAAACTGCCAAGGTAGCAACTAGCGTTTTACCTTCCCCTGTTTTCATCTCTGAAATGTCCCCACGGTGAAGAACAACCCCACCTAATAACTGGACAGGATAATGAGTCATCCCAAGAGAGCGTGTGGCTGCTTCTCGGACAACAGCAAAAGCTTCAGGAAGGAGTGACTCTAATTTTTCTCCATCTTGGTAACGTTTTTTAAATTCATCTGTTTTTTTGCGAAGCCCATCATCACTGAGCTTCTTCATATCTTCACCTTGTGCTTCAATTTCATCAATCGTTTTTTGTAATTTCTTTAGGTGTCTAGCATCTGTATCTCCAATGACCTTTCTTAATAAACCTAACATCGGACATGGCTCCCTTTTCATTTTTTCTATGATCATATGAATGACTCACATCGACATAACGTACGCGATCCGTTTCCTTCAAGTCTTCAAGTCTATGCCTTAATTCATGCCAAATTGCGGTCAGACGATCTGACACAATACCCTTTGGCATCAACAAACTATGTTTTCATCGTTAATCACTGACTTTACGCTACAGTATATTTTATCAGTTTGCATCATCGCTTACAAGCAGAGGAGAATAAAACAAAAACACGGCAAGCCACACCTCCCAGTATTACCAGTTAAAAGATACAACATCACTGCTAGGAAGTAGCTATCACTCACCTAATATTTAGGTAAAGTCTTAGTACAAAGGAATGATAGAAAGAGATTCACCTTACAATTATCACAACTTCTTATTGAACTAAAGGAAACTCTTCTCTATAATTGTTTTACTGTAAACGTTTTTATCTGCCGGTCTAGAAACCGGAGTCGTGATCCTGCTATAAATTGGGCCGCAGATGTCTTTTAAACCATTCAGTCATGGTAAAAAAGTCATCTGACTAAGTATTTCCGGAGATGATGTGATGCTGTCAGTAATAAAAGTATTAAATAACAATGTAATCATCGCGAAGCACCCTAACTACGATGAAGTTGTTCTTATTGGCAAAGGTCTTGGTTTCGGAAAAAAACCTGGACAAGAAGTTGCCGGAGAACACGCCGAAAAGTTTTTCGTCCTTAAAGATGCCCATGAACAAAAGCAGTTTATGAATTTACTGGAATATGTTGATGAAGATTTTATTGGCATCATGAATGAATTTATTGAAAAATTGGAAACTCGATTTGGCGCAAAATTAAATGAGCATATTCATGTTGGTTTAACTGATCACCTCTATTTTGCTGTTAAACGAATTCGAAAAGGGCATGGTATTGTTAATCCATTTTTACAAGAGACGGAACTAGCCTATCCTCAAGAGTATGCAGCGGCAACTGAGTTAATTGAATGGCTTAATGATGAACTGAACATTCTCATCCCGGAAGGTGAGATTGGTTTTATCACTTTGCACATTCACAGCGCCCTTACTAATCGGAATTTGGCTGAAATTAACCGTCATACGCAGCTTGTAAGTGAACTAGTAACCATTATAGAAGATTATTTGAAAACTAAAATTAATCGACAAGACATGAACTACCTAAGACTAGTTCGTCACTTGCATCATGCTATTGAACGGATACAAACAGAAACGTATGTTGAAAATCAAGATAGTTTAAAAAAAGTGTTGCAAGTCGAATATCCTTTATGTTACACTTTGTCCTGGAAGTTGATGAAAATCATGCAACAGCGCTTACACAAAACAGTCCCAGATGCCGAAGCCGTTTATTTGACTTTGCATTTACAGCGACTGGATAACACAACAAACAAATAATATATCGGAATTTCGTTTAACAACGACTCTTTTTCCGTGTTACTGGTTATGCAGGCATGAGTGAAAAAGGATTGTAGTGGACAGCCTATGATGAGAAGTTTTTTCTCTGATTTTGGGCGACCTACATTCTTTTTTCGTTCATGCCTTTTTGTATGTTGTTTGCACATTTTCATTAACACATAGCTATTATTTATTTATTAAAAAATTATTTAGGAGGAATGAAACATGTTTAACAATGCTTTTGGAACACTGCAAAAAGTCGGTCGTTCACTCATGCTTCCCGTCGCACTTTTACCAGCGGCTGGTATTTTGCTAGCTTTCGGTGATGCTATGCAAAACCCGGATATGATTGCAAGATTCGCCTTTTTAGACACAGCTTGGGTTGCCCTAATGGCAGAAATGATGCAAGAAGCTGGTGGTGTCATCTTTGGAAACTTAGCTCTCTTATTTGCCGTCGGTGTCGCAATCGGACTCTCTGGTGGTGACGGTGTAGCAGGTCTAGCCGCAATTATTGGGTATTTGATCATGAACATGACAATGAGTGTCATCAGTGGTGTCCAGCCTGAAATGGTTGCTGACAACCCTGCTTTCGCCAACGTTTTAGGTATACCAACCTTACAAACTGGGGTTTTCGGTGGTATTATTGCCGGTCTTCTCGGGGCTTACATGTACAATAAATATTACAACATTGAATTACCATCTTATTTAGGATTCTTTGCTGGAAAACGTTTCGTACCAATTGTAACAGCCGCTTCTGCGATTCTTATTGGTGTTGCAATGAATTTCTTATGGCCGTTCGCTCAAGATGGGTTGAACACATTCTCTGTTTTCATGACAGAATCAAACCGTACATTAGCAACATTTATTTTCGGTGTTATTGAACGTGCCTTAATTCCGTTTGGTTTACACCATATTTTCTATTCTCCATTCTGGTTTGAATTTGGTTCTTATACAAATGCTGCTGGAGATGTTATTCGAGGAGATCAACAAATCTTCTTCAACCAAATTCGCGATGGTGCGGAATTAACTGCTGGTGCTTTCATGACTGGTAAATTCCCATTCATGATGTTTGGTCTTCCAGCTGCTGCATTAGCTATCTATCACTGTGCTCGCCCTGATCAGAAGAAACTTGTTGCAGGTATCATGGGTTCTGCTGCATTAACTTCTTTCTTAACAGGGATCACAGAACCAATTGAATTTAGTTTCTTGTTTGTTGCTCCACTATTGTTCGCAGTACACACGATTTTTGCCGGACTATCATTTATGACAATGCATTTATTAGACGTTCAAATCGGAATGACGTTCTCAGGTGGGGTTATTGACTTCTTCCTATACGGTATCTTACCTGGCCGAACAGAATGGTGGCTCGTCATACCAGTTGGTCTCGTCTTTGCGGTCATTTACTACTTCGGTTTCCGCTTTGCTATTACAAAGTTCAACTTAATGACTCCAGGTCGTGAAGAAGCGAATGGAGACGATGAGCAAGCTGGAAACAAAAAAGCTGGAAACACAGAACTTCCATTCGAAGTACTAAAAGCCTTTGGTGGAAAAGAGAACTTAACATACCTTGACGCTTGTATCACTCGTCTACGTATTAGTGTAGAAGATGTTTCTAAAGTAGATAAAGATCGTTTGAAGAAACTCGGTGCATCAGGTGTCATGCAAATTGACAAAAACATTCAAGCAATCTTTGGACCACGTTCTGAAACAATCAAAGGACAAATGGAAGATATTATTAAAGGTAAAACACCTATTCCTGAAGAAGAAGGAGCAAATGAAACTCAAGCTCCTGTTGTTAGCAACATCGCAGTATCTATGCCTTTAAAAGGGGACATCAAACCTCTTTCTGAAGTACCAGACAAGATGTTTGCAGAAAAAATGATGGGTGATGGATTTGCAATCGATCCAGCAGACGGTAAGGTTGTTTCTCCTGTTGATGGAAAAATTGTTAACCTATTCGCAACAAAACACGCTATCGGTATCGAAGCTGAAGACGGAACTGAAATCTTGATTCACGTCGGAATTGACACAGTAAACTTAAAAGGCGAAGGTTTTGAAGCTCATGTTGCACAAGGGGACACAGTTACAATTGGTCAACCTCTTCTAACATTTGATCTCGATGCTATTCGCGAAAAAGCTCCATCTGTTATCACGCCAGTTATCTTCACTAATTTAAGCGAAGAACAATCTGTCAAGATTGAAAAAGCTGGACGTACAAATACTGGCGAAACGGATCGCATTCGTATCGTTAAAAAATAAGGAAATTGGGAAACGCGACGTTGAATATTTAAATGTGAATTTTGATGTTGAAGTTGTTTCCGTAAAAAAGTAATATAATTAATCCCGCCAGAAGTAACTTTGGCGGGATTTTTTTGTGGTCATTTTACAAAGGTAGGTTGGAAAAAGGTTTTAGAGGGCACTAGTCGGTTGCTCTAATGCCCATTGGTTTGCCAAATTACTCTTTTAGGGTCACTAGTCGGTTGCTCTAATGCCCTTTGGTTTGCCAAATTGCTCTTTTAGGGGCACTAGTCGATTGCTCTAATGCCCTTTCTTTTGCCAAATTACTCTTTTAGGGTCACTAGTCGGTTGCTCTAATACCCTTTCTTTTGCCAAATTACTCTTTTAGGGTCACTAGTCGGTTGCTCTAATACCCTTTCTTTTGCCAAATTACTCTTTTAGGGTCACTATTTACTCAGAGCACTAACAAACCATTTAGAGATAGCTAGACTCCCAATAAATAACAATAAAAAAGCGCCTCCCGTAGGAGACGCTTTTATTATTAGTCGGTTTATTCTGGTTCGATTAAACCGTAACGTCCATCTTTACGCTTGTAAACCACATTTGTAAACCCGTTTACTGCATTGGAGAATACAAAGAAGTTATGTCCAAGCATGTCCATTTGTAAAATAGCTTCTTCGGCATCCATCGGTTTCAGATCAAAGCGTTTTGTACGAACAACTTCAATGTCATCATCCGCTGGTTCTTCTTCCGCTAATGGTTCTAGTTCATTTTTAAACATATACTTTAAGCTATCTTCACCACGGAACTTACGATTCACTTTCGTTTTATGTTTACGAATTTGTCTTTCTAGCTTTTCAATAACAAGATCAATTGCCGCATACATGTCTGTATGCTTTTCTTCAGCACGTAATAATAATTTAGGCATTGGAATAGTAATTTCTACTTTTTGATCGTTGTTTAGTACGCTCATCTTTACGTGTACATCAGATGAAGGAACCGTATCAAAATACTTTTCGAGTTTTCCTACCTTTTTTTCTACATAATCTTTCAATGATGGAGTAATATCTAGGTTTTCGCCACGAATATTAAAATTCATAAGCAAATTCCTCCTTTCGGTTATGTATGTAATATTCCACATACCCTGTTTATATTCCTGCTAAAACATAAATAAACTTTGCAAATTTAATCGAAAAAAGTCATTTATATAATAGACATCCGTAAAACGTCTATTTTTTAGCAAAAATAAAGAGATTGTGGTCTTAACCGCCTTATGATTATTTTATCCATAACAGATTCATCACATTCAAATAAGAAAATCCCGTTCCCCACTATTTGGAAACGGGTTGTATTTCAAAAGTCTACTTTCTTATGTGGGTTTCATGTAAGTTATGAATTTAATACTCATTTAGTGGTATATTCTATTATGAAGCTTATGTTACTCAAACGCAAATGAATGGTGAACTTTGCTAACATAACATAAAATAAATATGCCTATTTTTCTAGACTTATCTCAAAGCTATTGAAGCAATCAATGTTTACTAAACTTGTTTTTTATAGTATTTCAATAAAGCTTCATTATACTTTAACGACATTTGCTGCTTGCGGTCCTCTAGTGCCCTCTACAATTTCAAACTGAACTTCTTGACCTTCGTCTAATGTTTTATAACCTTCTTGGTCTATGGCTGAGTAATGAACAAAAACGTCATCTCCATCCTCTCTTTCAATAAAACCAAAACCTTTTTCTGCGTTAAACCATTTCACTTTTCCTTGCATATTCTTAACACAATCCTTTCGTTAAAAATCTGTAGTGTAAAGCGACCTACACCTCAAATATAACAAGGGTTAAAGTGTTCGTCAAACGATTTCAGACTGATTATTTCGACAATTCACCAAAATCCTATGAATACAGCAATGATAACGCATACCTTTTTTCGTCAAACATTATTAAAAATCGTCAATAAGTGCAATAATAATTATTAAATAGGTCTAAAGGCTTATTGAATAGCCCTAGGATATTCAATAAAATACTAATATAGTAATCAAATGGTTGCTATTGTTTCACCAACTTAATTCCATTTTCCTCGATTGTTAAACGAGCCTTCCTTAGACTTCTTTCCTTCAGCATGTTTCTCGTTTACATATACTTCATTCTCGGCGATTGTTTCATACATACGCCTTTGTGTTCAGCAAAATTATTCAACTAAACCACTTCCTCTGCTATCTATTGCTCACTATTACACATAGTTTGAGTTTTATATGGAGAAAGTTATCTACGTAAGGTGTTGAACACACGCTCGTCATGAATAAGGCTATAGATAAATGATGTTCATCTCTTTTTGCCTTATTTTCATGATTTTATCGTGTTTCAAGAAGGAGGTTAGTACCACAACATTAACGATTTACAATGAAGCTTACAAAGACGTAAACCAATACTTACTATTCGAAGGAGTGAACATTAAAATGTTAAATCAATTTACGTTAATAGGACGTATGGCGAAAAGTCCACAATTGCAGACAACCAAAGACGGGACAAACTTTATTCGATTCACTTTAGCCGTTCGTCGGACTTTTAAAAACCAAGCTGGAAACTATGATACAGATTTTATTCAACTAGTAGCTTGGAATAAACTAGCTGAAACGATTGCTGATTACTGCACGAAAGGATCACTAATCTCTTGTAACGGTAGAATTCAAATGAGGTCATTTGAGTTAGATAACCAAAAGCGATTAACGGTTCCTGATGTGATTGCGGAAACAGTTACTTTTTTGCTATTAAAGAAGATTGAAAGCCATGAGCAAAGTGTTCATATTCCACAAAAACCAGCTACTTCTAGTGAACAACCTTCGCACATGAATTCTCACAATGAGACCCACCCTTCACCACCAACACCTGCCCCACCAATTATAAATCAAGATCAAAACATATCAGATAATCCAGCTCAACCTTAATCAACTTCATAATTAACGTATGAACAGGAGGGTTATGTTAATGAAAGAAATTGATTTATTAAAGGTTATCATTCATAAGATCGTTTCCATCGAAAAAAAGATGATAAAGCAAGACGATCTTGAAGACCATTTATTTGAACAAGAGGAATATCTCAAAAACATTGAGAAAAGGCTGAAAGAAATGAAAATTAACATGGAAATTAAGCATATGGAAAATATCAACTCAGATGACATGTTGCTTCGGTCCATCCTTGAAAGCAAAGAGGTTCAATATAAATAACTCCAGAAAAAAGCAGGGTTGCCATTGACTCAAATGATAACTCTGCTCTGCCCTTATTCAAATAAACTTGAGCGCCCACTCATAGGATAAAACACAAGCTTACTATATACTTTATTTCGTCGTTTCTGACACCACTAACGTCATATCCCCATTCATTTCATAGTGGTCTACATGAGATGGCACAATAAAATGATCTCCTTTTTTCACTAAATGTACCGACTCCTCCGTTTGGATTTGTCCCGCACCATCGATCACACTCACAAGCTGATAAGAATGATTCATTCGACGAAGCGTTCCTACTTGTTTTTCTAACGTCCACCTATGCACCGTAAAGTAATTTTCTTTTATTAATCGTTCTATTGTTAATCCTTCCTCTTCCCATATAGGTCGGTCTAATAAGGCATCGCGATGTGGAACCATCGAGCATGCAATCGAGTCTTCAATATGTAACTCTCGCATTTCTCCGTCTTGTCCAGGACGATCATAGTCATAAAAGCGATAAGTAATGTCTGAGCTTTGCTGTATTTCTAGAAGCAATACACCACTACCTATCGCATGAACCGTTCCACTCGGTACATAAACGAAGTTACCTACTTCCACCGGAACCCGCAAAAATAAGTCTTCCCATTTATGATTATTTACGAGTTTTTCTAATTCTTCTCTTGATGACGCTGTATGTCCAAGAACGAGTTCCGCTCCTGGATCACTATCTAAAATGTACCAACATTCGGTTTTTCCAAAATCATAACCTTCTTTGTCTTTTGCGTATTGATCATCAGGGTGTACTTGAACTGATAAATCATCTTGTGCATCAATAATTTTGACGAGTAGTGGAAACTCCTCACCTTTTTCGTTAGCAAAAAGGTCGCGGTGTTGTTCCCACAATTGCCGAACAGTTTTTCCTTTAAATGGACCATTAGCAACGGTATTCGATCCATTTTCATGTCCAGAAATGCCCCAACACTCTCCCGTTTGTTCACTAGGAATATCATAACCAAACATCGATTTAAGTTTGGTACCACCCCAAATTTTTTCTTTTAATACTGGTTCTAATAATAAAATATCTTTCGTCATATTCATTCCTCATTTCAAGTTTTTTAAGAAAAGCAAGTCTGATAATTGGTTACCTTGTTTCCATGTATGTAGCACGATCACATAATTATGAAAACGAATGTACCATGCAAGGAAACATGGACACGCTTTCATGAGAATGCTATACTAAATGTATTGTAAAGTTCTTTTTTTATTAGCATTAGCGCAAACGTTTGCACTTTGTCTGTCTTAACAAAAGGACGTTTGTTGTTACTCGAACGAGAGTGTTCTCACCGTTCGTTTACTGACGTTGGACATGAGCTTTCATTTCATCAAAGCTCTGTTCATAGATAATACTTTGTCTTTATTTTAGCGGTGTTTACAAAGATATTCAATAAAATATCAAAGCTTACAAGCAAAAAAGTCGGGGGCTTATCCCTGAAGGAGGATTATTCATGTTATTAGAAGCTATTTATCATCAACCAAAGTCTCAGTACGCCTATGCCTATGATCAGGAAACATTGCACATCCGCGTACGTACGAAACGAGGAGATATGGATCACGTTTCCGTTGTTTGGGGAGATAAGTACAATTTTGTCCCTGAAGAAATTACGACAACAAAAATGGAAGTTTTCGCAAAAGACACGATGTTCGATTATTATCAAGTGGCTATTAAACCACCATTCCGCCGATTCGCCTATGCGTTTAAATTTGAAAAAGGTGAACGCACTGTTTTTTGGAACGAGGTAGGTTTTACGGAAGATGAGATGAGTTCTTCAGGAGTTGGAATGCTTTGGTCACCATCAGGGATGTTTGAATTCCCTTTCTTAAATCCAATTGACGTTCATACACCACCAGAGTGGGTTAAAAATGCTGTATTCTATCAGATCTTCCCTGAAAGATTTGCCAACGGAGATCCTTCATTAAATCCAAAAAATGTGGAAGCGTGGACTCATGACGCCGTACCAACAAGAGATAATTTCTTTGGTGGTGATTTGCAAGGTGTCATTGATAATCTCGATTATTTAAAAGAGCTTGGGATTACGTGTATCTATTTCACACCATTTTTCGAAGCATTCTCCAATCACAAATACGATACGATCGATTATTTAAAAGTTGATCCGCAGTTTGGTGATAACAAAACAGCTAAAAAACTCGTAGATGAAGCGCACAAAAAAGGAATTCGCATCATGCTGGATGCTGTATTCAACCATTCTGGTTTCTATTTCCCTCCTTTCCAAGATGTCTTGAAAAACGGAGAGAAATCCCGCTTCAAAGATTGGTTCCATGTAAAGGAATTTCCTTTGTCTACTGACCCATTAAATTACGACACGTTCGGTTTTGTTCCAGAAATGCCAAAACTTAATACGGAAAATCGAGAAGTAAAAGCTTATTTACTTGAAGTAGCTCGTTACTGGGTAGAAGATATTGGCGTTGATGGTTGGAGACTTGACGTAGCTAACGAAGTAGACCATCGTTTCTGGCGTGAATTCCGTGACACGGTAAAACAAGCAAACCCAGAAGCATACATTCTAGGTGAAATTTGGCATAACTCAATGGCTTGGCTTGACGGTGATCAGTTTGATGCAGTGATGAACTATCCTGTAACAAACAGTATCCTCGACTTTTTCGTAAAAGATGAAATTGACGCTGAATCTTTTATGGGTCGCTTAGATGCGATGCAAATTGCTTATCCAAAGCAAGCAAATGAAGTAGCATTTAATTTATTAGATTCCCATGATACTCCGCGGCTTTTGCATATTGCTGCTGAAAACAAAGATCGCATGAAGTTAGCAGCATTGTTCCAACTGACATATATGGGAGCACCTTGTATTTATTATGGTGATGAAATTGGCATGACAGGTGGCGGAGACCCTGGTTGCCGTCAACCGATGATCTGGGAAAAAGAACATCAAGATCACGAAATGTTCGAATTCTATAAACATCTCATTACGTTACGCAAAGATCATCCAGCGTTACAAGATGGTACATTCCGCTTTCTATCCGCTGAAAAGGATAACAAGTATGTCGCTTTCGAACGTAAAGATGAAGTTGACCGGTTCATTATTGTTATGAATGCAAGTGAGAAAAAACAAAAGATAGAGCTATCAGACATTTCGCAAGGCACGTTCCGTAAAGCTAATGGAACAGGCCGTCACGAAGTGAAAAATCGCAAACTTTCTCTTGAGGTCGAAGCTTTAAGTTCTGTGATCTTAAAAGAAATGTAACAATAAATGGATGTAAATAGGTTGCTCATGGTTAGAACTGCAAGGATATAAAATGATTGTCATATTTAAAATAAAATTAATTTATTTCCATGTATAAGATCTTTTCCGATTGGGCATACTGTTTTTACACCCAACTTTATTAACCCTTATATTTGATATATAAACCCTTCGCCTGTCTTTAACCCCTTTGTACAGGCGAGGGGT
This sequence comes from Salipaludibacillus daqingensis, assembly GCF_029891575.1. Classification (GTDB taxonomy): domain Bacteria; phylum Bacillota; class Bacilli; order Bacillales; family Salisediminibacteriaceae; genus Salipaludibacillus; species Salipaludibacillus daqingensis. Next base: position 171,423 of record NZ_JARZHF010000003.1, read on the forward strand.
TTTTATTGTCTTCACATAACAAGTAAAGCGTCAGCAAATGCTTATTTTAGCATTTGCTGACGCTTGTTCATAATTAGCTTGCCAAAAACATAGCAAAGAAAGTTCCATTATTTCGTAACTACATTTCCTCTTCCAAAACAAATTGCAAAATCGTATCATGCAATCCTGGTAAATTTTCATGAGCGAAGTCAGGATAGATTTCCAATCGTTTCTTAGCAGTAATTTTGTTAAAGGCGGCAAACTGCGTCGAAGGAGGACAAATTTCGTCCATTAGTCCAACACCCATTAACACTTCTCCTTCAATCCGTTCTACTAAATGCTGAATATCGATGTATCCAAGTTTTTCGAACACTTCTTGCTGACGTTTATGTTGTGGATCAAACCTTCTAAAATAGCGGCGAATATCTTGATAGGCATCGACTGCTAAATCAATCTCCCACACCCGTAGATAGTCACTTAAAAATGGATAAACTGCCGCTACTTTTTTTACACGAGGTTCAAGGGCCGCACAGGCAAGAGACAACGCCCCTCCCTGAGACCATCCCGTCGCAACGACATTTTCTTCGTCCACCTCAGGCATATCCATCACAACTCGTGCAAGCTTAGCCGTATCTAAAAACACTTGTCTGAAAAATAGCCGGTCTTCATGATCATCCAATCCTCGGGTCACATGTCCTTGCAACGTATTACCAACAACGCCACCAACATCCTCCGACTGTCCCCCTTGTCCACGAACGTCCATAGCAAAAACCGCGTAACCAAGTGCCGCATAGTGAAGTTTGCTACTCCAATCACCAGCATCCATGCTATATCCGTGAAACTGCAAAATTGCTGGAATAGTTGATTGATTTAAAGTTTGCATCGTTGAAGTGGAAGGTTTGACGTATTTCACATGAATCCTCGCTCCTCCGACACCAGTGAAATATAAATCGTAACAGTCCGCGTAAGGAACTTGAAAATCACTCGGCACCATCTTTACATGTGAGTCAACTTGGTGCATCTCTTCTAGTGCTCGCTCCCAATACGAATGGTGATCTGCAGGTTTCGGATTCAACCCCTCGTATTTTTTTAGTTCCTCTAGTGGCAAATCTATTCTTGGCATGCTCGCTCCTCCTAGTTGTCCATCAAATACAAATATTTCTCCACAACACTTTTCCACTTTTGTTTTCGCGGTAGAAGCGTTTCGTGCAAAAATCTCATTCGTTGTTGTTCATCATGATAAGCCTCTTCAACAATAAGTGCCGAACGGACCGACTCTTGAAATCGCGTCAACGTTTTCATTGCCATATCATCTTGGATAAAGATCGATTGAATCGTTACATTTTCCTCATTATAAGGAATCAATCCTTCCATGACACTTTTCAACAGTCGGTCACCAATATCATAATCATCTTTAATATAACACTCGCTGACATATTGAACCGCATTCTCTACTTCTAATAGCAAATCGCGATAATTTGCCAAAAACGTTTGCTGAGCACTTGTCAGTTTGTTTGAAATAACACTCCACCTCCATGAAAAGATTCGATGTTTTCTATTTTAACAGATTATCGCATACTAAGGTGTTACATTGCAGGATGTCACCAAAAAAGCGCAAGCGACAGGTTAACTGTCACTCACGCTGTTCCGAACATATTTATTTACTTACGAAAACTAGTCCCACTAACTCCCGCTGCTGCTGCCGCTCGTTTCGCTTGAGCATAAGGATTGTTCGTTGTCGCTTTCGCATACGGATTATGAGGTGCAGAAGGTCTAGCCGCACTAGCACTAGCACTACTACTCGCTACTGGCGTTTTCACACTAGCATTCGCTTCTACAGGCTGTTTTTCAACAGCTTTCTTCTCCGGAGTAATCCGTCCTAATGCTTGTCCTTTGGAACGATTACTAGCTCCTTCATTTTCACCTGCAGATGATCGTGATGTCCCATGACGCTGCTGACGATCTAACTTAATCACCTCTCGCCACGTATCGCGAAAATCAATGACAAAGCGCTCCGCTTCTTTTAATGAATTCACATCATTTCCTGTGTTTGCCTCAACAAGCTTCGCCATAATGAAATCATACATCTGCATCATATTTCCACTGACAGCGACATCCGTATTTAATGTCACCATCAACTCACGAATAATATTTTGTGCTTTAATCAAATTTGTATTTTTTTCCTCTATATTGTTGTCCTCAATCGCCTTTTCTGCTCGCTTCATAAATTTCAAACATCCATCATAAAGCATTAGCGTAAGCTCTCCCGCCGACTTTGTTTCCACCGAAGACTGCTTATACGTCGCATAAGGATTATTAACTGCCATAAAACAACGACACCCCTTCCTTTTCAAAAACTAACATTCACCATATAGAACAAAACGTCAACGTCCTAGTCGTATTGTCATGGTCACCTATCCATATTATCGGACAAACCTCATCTATTTTTAACAAAAAAATAAAAAAAGAACTCGAATGTCGAAAAAATCGAGTCCCCCTCCAAATCACATACTTAAACCTTCTCATCAATGATGATTCCAGCAAACTCCAACATCGACGAAATCATATCAAGAAATTCTTCTGGTGGAATTTCCTTCACGATTTCGTCCGTCTGACGATCAACCACCTTCACCATCGTCCGATTTAACACCTCATGCTGCTCAAACTGCAACGAAGTCGCTCGAAACGAACTCAAGTCATTCATCGCCTCCATCGCTGAGTCCAAATCCTCAAGAGACCACTCTTTCCCCTGCACACGAGACTCATTCTCCGCATGCCTAGACGACGTATCCACACTTCCCTGTGCCTCATTACTCTGCCGGGCTTGCGTCGGACTGCGCTCCGACTTCACCTGCTGAAACAAATCATTTACAGACATCGAACCCATTGATTTCACTTCCATGTGCATCAACTCCCACTTTTGTTCAACTCTATTCTTATATCGGCTAAATACCCCCGACCTTACACCTATTTTGGAAAAATCATGTCTATCTTGTTTCGATCAAGACGCTTTCGCTCCTCATCGATCTCATTTATTTTTTCGAATCAAAAAACACACCGTCCGCCGTTCTTCCACTATAAGGATTCTCGTACTTTTTACCAGTGGTTTTTCGCTTCTTCAATTGATTAATATCCGTTCTGATCTCCCCTTGTACGACTTGCATACGCCGGTTAACGTTTTCGTTCATCTCGATCAGTTCATTGGCAAGTTTCGTTTCTTGTTCACCAACAGGTCTTTGCAACTCATTTAATAACTTTTGCCGTTTCGCTAAATGCGAATCGATCATTTCAATATATTCTTCACGACCTTCATCTTTTGGTAAAGGTTCAGATAAATGGTCGCTCAATTCTTTGGTGATCTGGTGTAAGTCACTCAATACCGACATAATACGATGTACCTCCTAGCTTATATGTAAAAAGCAAAGCAATCGCTTTGCTTTTTGATACGTTCTACACTACAGTGAAAAACCTATTACATTCCACTGTATAATTGAGCAAATAATGATTCAGCTTGTGCATTCGACTGGGCGATCGCCTTTTCCATCGCGTTGAACTGCGACCAATAACGCTGTTCTACTTGCTGCATACGACGCTCAAAGTTGGAAATACGATCTTCCAAATTGTTCATTTCTCTACCTAGTGTAAACTGGTGATTCAAGTTCCGTCCACGCATCCCACCAGCTGTCCTAGAAAGACGATCAATCAAACCATCGGCACTGGCACGAACACGACGGGCCAACCCTTTATCAGCATGTGTTGGTCCATCAGCGGCAAATAATTGATAAACAGCTTCTGGGTCACTTTCAATCGCTTTACGAAGTTTATCTTCATTTATTTCTAGCTTACCACCATCACGGAAATTATTCGTTGTCGTAATCCCAATCTGAGCAATTTGATTAAGCGTATTTGCATCAAGTCCTTGCACTGGGGAATACATATCCATCCGGAACGTATTGAAACCACTACGAAGCGTTCGGTCATTACGAAGCAAACCACTCATCGCTTTTTCTTCCCAGCGTTCGATTTCCCTGTCGGTCATCGCGTCTTTTTGATCATCTGTTAGGGGCCGATAATCACGATAATACTCTTCCCCTGTTTTCTCATTAACCATATCGACAAGTTCGTTGTATTCCTCAACAAAACTTTTGATCGTGTCCATGACTTTATCCACATTCGTTGAAGCACCAATGGTAACGGAATTCGTCCCCGCTTCAAATGTTCCTTGCAACGTCATCGTTACACCGTTCATCGTAAACGTATTCGATTGGCGATGCGTTTCTAGACCATTAACTGTGAAGACAGCATTAGTGCCGCCTTGTTCATTCGCATTATTTAAGCTCAGAGCTTTTGAAAAGAAATCACCGGAAAAAGTCATTTCATTTCCACCTTCATTATAGTTTCCAGTCTGAGTTCTACTAACTGAAACTTTGTCAGAAAAAGCATCGTAAAAAACGTTGATACCAGTAGAAGAGCTATTCATCTGCTTAATAACATCGTTCATCGTTTGATTGTCAGTAATCACAAACGTATCTTTCACCTCTTGCCCATTTGCGTTATATGTTGTGATCTCTGACGTAGTAAATGTATCTTTTCCGCCTTCAACCTCTTCAAAGTCAGTTACTTCAATGCGTGCGCCTTTAGAAACAGCCGAAGCAAATTCGAGTTCGTCTTTTCCATCAGTCCCAGTACCTTTGTTAACCATCACTTGCGTTGCACGAATATCTCCTTCGCCAAATGCTTCGACAACTTGATAAGATACACCGTTCACTCTCACAACGACAGAATCAGGGTTTCCTAATTCTGTATTCAAATCAATATTTGTATGTTTTTGATCGACCGTAACGACCTGTCGATTAACAACTCCGGTCTTCCAAAATGTTTCATCTCGAAAATTTTGGTCTGCTAGCTTTTTCGTCGGATCAATCTTATCTCCACTAGAAATCTCATTAGTACTCGCATTCGTTGCCGCCGTTGCTAGTGATTTTACTTCACTAATTCGAAATGTTCCTTCTCCAGCAGACGCTGTCGCTGTTGCTTTAATGAGTTGCTCATTGGAGCTTGAGGCTGATTTCGCCATCATGTTTGACCGACGAAGAATCGTATCAAAGATGCTCGTTCTAAACTGATCTAGTTTCACATTGATTTGTCGATACTGATCCATTTTCCATTCCATCTGCTGCTGATCTTGTTTCATCCGATCCATCGGCATCCGTTCAGCTCGCATTAAATCCGTTACCATTTGATTAATATCCATACCCGTGGCAAAGCCTGAAAGTCTCATCTAAACCACTCCTCATCTATTATTCTTTTGTCTATGCAATTGTCGTCGTATCTTCTTCAAAAAAGAAGGATAGTTTTCATCTAATAGATATATCGGTTAGGTAATGACGTTTGTTAATAGATTTGTTTCATATAGAGAGGAAATCGTTTAGAAATGTAGTGGTAGAGGGGGAAAGTGGATTATAAGGTTGCGGAAGTTCATTATGGCGGTGCGAATGTGCATTATAAAGTCGTGGAAGTGCATTATAGCGGTGCGAATGTGCATTATAAGGTTGAGAAAGTGCATTATAACAATTTTCGACATTTTTCGCCGACGCCGCACCTCGACTCGCCCACTCCAGTCCTTATTCAACCCACCAACTCAAACCACAAAAAGCGCTAAAAGAGTGATTTCCTCTTTTAGCGCCAACTAATATCTCATTTTTAACTTACATTGGTTGGCCGCCCATGCCACCCATTTGTGACATCAATTGTTCCGCCTGGGCATTAGCTTTAGCCATCGCTTGCTCCATCGCAGTGAACTGAGACCAATAGCGTTCTTCTACTTGCTGCATTCGACGTTCGAAATTGGAAATACGGTCGCTCGCCTGGTCGATCTCACGCCCTATTGTGAATTGTTGATTAGATGCCATTTCAGATCGGCCGGCACGATTCGATAGTTGCTCAATGCTTCCGCCTAATGAGTCACGAATTCTTCTTGCCACGCCTCGTTCTTCTGTCTCTTCTCCGTCCGCTGCAAACATTTGGAACACTGACTCAGGATCTTCTTCAATTGCGGACCGAAGCTGTGCTTCATCTACTTCTAGGCGACCACGATCTTGATAATTACTCGTCGTTGAGATACCTATTTCCGTGATTTGAGTAAATGTTTGATTAGGATCATCTGCATTTACTGGCGTATAAAAATCCTGTCTCATTTGATTCAAAGCACCAGTAAGCATTCGATCATTACGAACAAGCCCACTTGTTGCTCGTTCATCCCACATTTCTTGTTCGCTTTCGGACATTTCCCTTCGCTGCTCGTCCGTTAAAGGGGCATAGTCGCGATGATACTCTTGAGATACTTTCCCATCAACCATCTCGATTAGTTCATTGTAGTCGTCAACAAATCCCATAACCGTATCAAAAATCTCGTCTGTATTATTAGAAACATTTAATGTAACTGGATCAGTAAATTGATCATTTAAAGTAATGTTCACACCATTGATGTCAAAATTATTACTTTGACGTTCCATTTCTAAGCCATTAAACGTAAAAGAAGCGTTTTGAGCTTCGGATTCATTTCCTTCATCAAGGTTTAAAACATCCCGTAAAAAATCTCCACTCGTCTCCTCTTCATCTATAGTTGCTCCAAATTTAATTTCCCCAGCATAATTATCAGTATCTGAATCTGGATTAAATACTCCAGTCTCTTTTCTAGAAATAGAAACCCTTTGAGTATTATTATCATAGAAAGCTTGCACACCAAGTGCAGAATTGTTAATTTCACCCATAATATCATTTAAGCTATCCGTTTCATCAAATGTGAAAGCGACTGCCACTTCATCGCCATTTTCATCGAATGTCGTCATTCCAAATTCAATAATATCTCCTTCACCATACGAGCCATGCTGTTCGATAAAACTAGTAGTTGGATCCAATTCTTCACCTTCTCCAACAATAGCTTCTGAACTAAAATTATTCGCAGATTGTGCTAGTTCCACATCTGAAATCGTATATGCTCCATTCGCAGCTCCTGCTGAAGCTGAGGCGCTTACTAAACCTTCGTTGGAACTTGTCACTTCTTTCGCATCCATGTTCGAGCGGCGGATGACTGTGTCAAAGGTATTGTCGCGAAATTGCATGAATTCACGATTTACCTCGCGATAGTCCCCCATCTTTAAAATTAATTCTTGCTGGTCTTGTTGCATTTTTTGAATCGGCTGACGTTCAGCCTTCATCAAGTCACCGACCATTTGATTAATATCCATTCCGGAAGCAAATCCCGACATTCTCATCTAATCACCCTTTTTTTTAGGAAGTGGCTTATACGCCCACACGACCCGATTATTATCGATAAAAATAAAAAAACAGAACAAAATCGTGAGAAGTTACTCACTCTTTTTTCTGTTTTCAGTCCTTCTATTGCTCATCTATCTTTCCTATCGGATAAAAAAATCGAATGTTTAGGTTATCACCTTATTTTTTCAAAAAAGATCGATTAATGTATGATTTGTCGGAAGTTCTTATATAGTTGGTCTAGTTCTAATTTCAGTTCATCCAATTGTATTTGTAATTGGCGCCGATCATCTAGTGACAGTGATTCTTGCATAGCTTCCTCAGCAATTGCCTTCATTTCGTGGAGTTTCTCTTCCAATGTATCATATCCTTCCTTTTGTTTTTTCACCCATTCTAGCTGATCCAAAAGGAACTTTTTCTCATCATTAGACATACAATCCTCCCCTTTTTTCGCAAGATTTATTTCACTTCAACTAGCGCTAATCATAGCATAAGAAGCATACATGTATGCTACCTGAAAATATATGATATAAACTACTTCCTATCTGTTCAATAATGCGTTATAATGAACAAAATATGTTCTATTTAACGAATGGAGGGAATGTATATGAACCATACTAATGAAGAAACGAATCAAATACAGAATAGATTTCCGATCACGTCACCTTTTGTAACTGGAAAAATCGTTAATGAATTGATTAGATTAATACCCGATCCTCATATGCCAATTGTTGTCGTTTGTATAGGCACCGACCGCTCTACAGGCGATTCGCTTGGACCATTAACTGGAACATTGTTAAAAGAAAGAAGACCAGAAAATCTTATTATTTACGGGACATTAGAAGAACCCGTACACGGAAAAAATTTAGCTGACTATTTAGCGTTAATTGACGAGAAACATCCTAATGCTTTTATCATCGCTCTCGATGCTTGTCTTGGACGTGCCACTTCCATTGGTACAATTATCGTTGGAAATGGTCCGTTAAAACCTGGTGCCGCTCTAAATAAAACCCTTCCGCCTACCGGAAATATTCACATTGCCGGCGTTGTTAATATTGGTGGTATGATGGAGTTTTTTGTATTACAAAACACACGACTAAATCTTGTTATGAAAATGGCTCGCAAGTTAAGTGAAAGTTTGAAAAGAACGGATCGACAAATCACCCGAAAAAAACAAGAGATGCCAGCACATAAACATAAAATAGCAGAAACGATTCTTTTTCCTACGAAACAAAGAGAAACGGAAAGAATATAAAATATACACGAAGCCTTTCATAATTCAACGACGAAATAAAAAAATGAAGCGCTAAGGAGTTATTCCATAACGCTTCATTTTTGTGATAGATCCCGCTGCGATTATTTAGCAACATGATGGTGGTGTCACTTTTTATTTTCAAGGTAATATATATCAGTCAAAATCACTGCGAATGACTTCACCTGGTAAAACATTTTTCTTAAGTCCTTCTTTTTCTTTCACAATTTGACCATTAATTAATACATAATCAACACCTTCTGAAAAACTCGCAACATTTTCTGGACTAGCCGTATCTGTTAGTTTTTCGTAATCAAGGATATTAATATCTGCATCCATACCAACTTGGAACCTTGCTTTCGTTTGCAATGCATGTGCGACATTTTCTAAACGTTCTGCAGAAAGGGTCGTCATCATTTGTAGTGCTTTCATAAAATGAATCGTTTCATTTTCTTTTACATATTTTCGATACGTTCGTGAAAACGTTCCTGATCCACGAGGGTGATTATTATAATCAGGTGGAACCATGATTGTATCACTACCGATCATTGCGTAATCAGGTAACATCGCATTTTTCACATCGTCTTCAGGAATCCCGTATGCAATTAACAACGTTCGCTCACTTCTATATTGATTAAACGTCTCTTCGGTTAATCTCTCCTCCGTATTCGCTACTTGTAGATCGGAGTAATCAAGCTGAAACCTTTCCAGAAAACCAGAATCGAATCGCGCTGTATTTGCCCATGTTGCCCAATAGTCATATGGGTAAAGGTCAATCGTAATGTCTAAGCCTTCTTCTCTCGCATCGTCAATCATACCGATTGATTGTTCCATCGAGAACGTTCCACCAGTACTGTTTATATGCTGCACCTGCACTGGGGCATCTAAGTCTCGGGCATAACCGATCACTTCTTCCAATGCGTCAATGTTCGTTTTCTCAGCAAACATGGTTGAATAACGAACGTGGAAAAAGGAAACTAAGTCATATTCTTTCCCAACTTCCATGATTGCTGTTATTTCTTCAGGTGTTGTTCCAGGATAATATTCTGGACTAAATGAGATTCCAATCGCTCCTTCACGAGCAGAACGATGGGTCATTTCTCGCATCTGTTCGATTTGCTCTTCATTCACTTCATCATGTGGCCCAAGGTTTAATTTCGTTCTCATATGAGAGTGTTGGATCGCGCCACCGAAATGATTAATCATCCCGCGATTTTCCAAATTATCAAACATACTTTGGAACTCAATTCCTGCTCCGTGCATCCCTAAATGAGTCGTTACGCCGTCCATTACTTTGAAATGTTCGCCACCGCCATTAGGATTAAAAGATAAAATATCAATGAACCCTGGGGTAACGATATTTCCTTCCGCATCAATCGTCTCTTCCCCTTCAATATCTTCGTTTGTAATCGCGGCAATTTCGCCACCATTTACACCTACATTATAGCCGAATTTGAACGTTTCTGTTTCAGGATCTACAACGATACCATCCAGAATCACGACATCATACGAAGAATGTTCTTCTGTCGCTTCCTCTTCAGACGTTAATTCGGATCCGAACGCTTCTTGGAAGTCTATTTTAAACAGTTGTAAGTCATCATTTGTTTCACTCGCAAAAATTAATTCGTTATCATTCGTCCAATCAGGTGCATAACTTTGTCCACTTTCTTCTGTCACCATCCACTGTTCATCATTAGTGACGTGATACGTAGCAATTGCTTTGCCCTCATCTTGAACAGATTCTGTATACGCTAATAATTGGCCATCTTTTGACCAACTAGCTTCCCCAGCATGTTTCCCTTCACTTGAAATGCGCTGTTTACTATTTTCAGTTGAATCATAGAGCCATAATTGTTGTTCTTCCTCACCTTCCTCATACATCGTAAATGCATAATGGTTTCGGTCAGGGGATACAGCAACTTCTTCTATCATTAACTCATTTTCATTCATCCCATCCACTTGAAAAATATCCATTGGTGCGTCGAATGAGGAATTATTCATTCTCACTGTCGTCTTCGTTGGATCACTTGGAAGGAGTTGTGCATAAAACCACTGGTTCTCAAATGCAGTTACCGACACATTGCTAATCATCTCTTCGTCGAATGTATGCAATTCTTCCTTCTCTCCTGAATCGACGTCATATGTTACAAGTTGCCATGTCCCATTTTCTTTTACATTCATGACGACTTGGTTCGTCTCAGGATCCCACGTAATCGAAGGAGTCGATCCCTCATCACTATTGGAAAAGTCATCAATAACCGTTATTTCTTCCATTTCATTTGCGATGTTTCCGACGGATAGTTTGAAGTTACTTCCTTGATCATCCTTTGATAAAAAGGCAACCTTCTCCCCATTAACTGCTAAATCAATGATGTCAGCAGATACCGGAATAATGTCCTCAAAGCCAGAAACAATCAACGGATCCAATTCATGGTCTTGATTTAATGTGTTTTGTTCTGAGTTTTGATTGCCATCTATATTCGTATTAGTATTAGACCCTGTTTCTGTATCGTCAGATAAAAACGTTAACCCCGTAAATATTAAAACGGCTACGATCAGTCCAATCGCCACGTATCTTATTTGATATGTATTTACTAACATTTGTCTTCCCCCTTGATGATTACATATCGATTTAAAAACAATAGGTTAATCTTTTATATTCCTTTATAATCGATCTAAAAAAATATTAGAAGACATAATAAAAGCGTCTAGTTGTAAACTAGATGCCATCTAGTGAACTATTGCTTAAAACCTCGCATTATAACTATATTATAGTATAAATATGGACAGAATTACATGAATTTATTACCATATTTCATGGATATTTGTTGAAAGGAAGGATAAATCGTCATTTCTTCCCACCGTTCTCCTCTTTCTATTATTTTGCTTGGAAGATTCCTACTTTTTCATTTACAACCGTAACGAAAATAAGTAGGCTAAACAAAGAACCTTACTTTTCTTTGAAAGGACTTTCCTATGGATGTAACCATTGTTGCCACTTCCATTGCTGTCATGGGGATCATCATTGCTTTGGGGATGTTTTTTGCTGCCAAAGTACCGATTACAGTGGAAGTAAAAAAAGCACTCATATTGATCATTTTAAATATTGCTGTCCCGTCGATCATTCTTAATGGTGTTTTCAATACAGAAGTCACGGACCAACTGTTAAACCAAGCAATCACGATTTTTGCCATATCGATCGTGTTTCATTTAGGCGCCCTATTGTTAGCATGGGCGATCGCTAAAGTATGTCGGTTTGAATCTGTTTTCGCCAAAAAAATGACGATCTTAGCTGCACTCGGTAACACGGGATTCATCGGGATTCCTCTTTGTGCTGCCATCTTCGGTCCAGTTGGTGGACTGTTGGCAGCGATTTTTGATGCAGGGTTAGATTTAATCTTGTTCACCGTTGTCATTTATATGCTTCAGTCTGGAAACGCCCTGTCTCTTAGGCAAGTGTTGAAATCATTCATCAACATCCCACTCATTGCTGTGATAGTCGGATTAAGCTCCGCCATGATTGGATTCACACCACCAGAATTCACGAAACAATTAACAGGTCATCTCGCCGGACTTGCTGCTCCATTAGCGATGCTCTATATCGGAATGCTCCTGTATGGCTTGTTCAAAAAAACTGGATTCACCGTCTATAAGCAGATTTGGTTCCCATTAGGCGTTCGCTTATTTATGATTCCCTTAATCACCATGTTTGCCATTTCTTTAACGAATCTCGATGACTTAATCAAAAATATCGTCATCATCTTGGCAGCGATGCCAACCTTCACATTATCGGCCATCTTATTCTCACGTTACACAAATGACGAAGAAACAGCTGTCATGACAATCGCCTTTTCCACGATTCTTTCTTTATTAACGATTCCACTTATCTCGTATTTGTCCACATTTTAGAGGACACGTGCGAGATATGTTTATTCTTAGTATTGCAGTAAGTAGGCCTCGTTCTTCTCAGTTTCTGCCGAGCGAATGCTTCTTGACTGCAAACAAGATGAAAACCCAGCTAAGAATGAATGCTGGGTTTTTAATAGTATCAGCTTCAGGGAAGAAGCCGAGAACTCCCCCCATATAACCATTTCCCCCGCCAAAACCGAATAATTACGTCACATTGTCACTCTCTTCCGCAAACTCTGCTAATTCATAGGCATCAAAAACTGTGAATAAACTATCATCATTGCTTTTTCCTGTAAAAATATTATTGTTTCCATAAATAATGGCTAACTGATCCGAGATTTCATTTAGTTCCGCTTCCGTGTAAGTTGCACTTTCCAATTCATTGGTTTCTTGTCCATTTATTTTTTTATGTAAAACATCCACTTCCATTTGAACTGAATCTATGTCAAGGAACGACATTAATAATTGACTATTTTCGTTACTAATAGTTGTGGTCGTTTCTTCATCTATCTCTATTTTTTGCAAAGAGGATGCATATTCCCCTTCATCCTTTTTCTGCTCCTTTAGTAATAAACCATCTGATTCTTCTGTTGTTTGTGTTGCAATTCCAATCGCCATCACCCACGAAAGAAGCGACAAACTGATTTTTTTCATAAGTATCTCCCTTTCTTAGCTCCGTTACGGCTTTACTAGAACGAGTATAGCAATTAAATATGAACCTAACATGAACAGAAAAACACGCAGAAAGCATCTACGTGTTTTGTTTTAAATTTATATATAGCGATGTCTCTTATAACACCTATATTATTCGTCTTCTGCTTCTAATTCATCATCATCGTTAAACTCGATTTCTACTTCTAACTCATCGTAGTTATCGTCTAATTCGAAAACATCAATAACGGCAGAGAAGATTTCATCTTCGCTACTGTCAGCCGTCAAATCAAGTTCCGGCAACTTACCTTCTAACTCGTCTAACGCTTCTTGACCTTCCATTTGAATATCTGATCCATCTCTTGAATCTTCTATTTCTGCTTCAGGTTGACCATCGTTATATTCATATTCTACTTCATATTCTCCATCCGCATATTCCACATCTAATTCAAACTCATTAAAGTTTAGATCTTCATACCATGAAGCACTCGTTTCATTTTCTTGATTATTCTCCGCTTCATTTGTGTTTGTTTCTGTGTTATTGCCTATATCGTTTGTTTCCTCGTCATCATTCATATCGTCGTCCATCGAGTTGTTGTCAACAGTATTTCCAGCACCATTATTATTTTCTGGAGCATCATTGTTTTCATCTGATCCACAAGCTACGAGCGCCATGGATAAAAATACTGTTGCTGTTGATAAACCAAATTTTTTCATGTTGAATCCTTCCTTTCTATGCGTTAAAGCTATGTGCTTAGGAAGTTTTCCCACATAAGTTATTGCTTAAACTAGCAAAAATTCTACTTTTCTTTCAATTAAATTCTATAAAACTCATATATATGTTTATAAGCTTTCCTACCTGGCTACTATGAAACTATCTAGCTTCATCATTTATAAAGGAGAGAAGCAAAAAATGACAATTCAAACGAGAACGAAACTATTAACAATAGGAAGTTTTATATTAGGGTTTGGCTTTTTGGGAGCGCTGGACGGCATTATTTTTCATCAAATCTTACAATGGCATAGCGTTATTATGGAGACCGATCGAACATCACAAATTGTCAGTGATGGCATCTTCCATCTTGCAACAACACTTACGCTTGTCCTTGGAGGAATATTATTGTGGTTAGCGGGGAAACCTACGGATCTATCAAATGGGGTAAGAAAACTAGTCGGATATTTTATGATTGGTGGAGGAACATTTAATCTCATCGAAGGGATTATCAATCATCACATATTAGCAATCCATCGGGTCAGGCCCGCTGCCGATAATCCCCTTGCCTATGATCTTGCTTTCTTAGCGTCAGGCATTGTTCTCATTGTCATTGGTCTACTCCTAAAACCAAATAAATGGAAGAAGGAGGCGTAAAACTCATGTATCGCATCATAAGTTTCATCGTCATTTTTACATTTGTGGCAACGACTTTGCACTTTTATTATGATAGCCGACATGACCATTCCGAGTCCGAGTACGAGTCACACGAACACAACGCCGAAGCCTATCTCATCGACATTTCGGCGTCACACGCAACTCACCCAACCGGTTCTTTGTCTTTCAAAATACGGTAACTTTCCGTTAACTCTTCGCTTAAGTTCCACACCTTTTCCATGACTTGTTTATTTTCAGCATACGAAGAATAAACGTCCCTGCCAAGTACTTGTTTCATATTTTTCACAAAACCAGGATATTCCGCAGGGGCAGGTTGCATCACTTCTAATTTATCATTGAAAAGCTTTCCCGTCGTTTCCTTGAAATCATCCGACGTGCAAATAGCGAAGTATTTACTAGCCATATATGAAGGCTCCGGAAAAAAGAGATTTTGTACGTAAGCAATTTCCCTCCACCCGTGTTTTATATTTTTTAACGTACGTTTGGACATCTTAGCCCCGTTGATTTGTAATGCATTCACCTTAATCCCGTCATCTTTAAATTCTTCCGCCATTTTAAACGTCAGCATCAACAACGCCATTTTCGATTGGCAATACATTTTATACACAGAATAGCTTTTCTTATCTTCTATTTCCCCTTGTAACTTATCAAACTCAATTTCTTTTTTCGGATCAAAAAATTCCTTAATAATATTACTTCCAGCGTGAAGAATTCTCGCATCATTCGACTTCCTCAACACATCTAACAATAAAGACGTCATTAAAAATGGCCCAAACACATTCGTCGCAAACGTTATTTCAATATTGTCAGGACTCAACTTATGCTCCGCTCCATGTTTGAAATACGCAGCATTATGAATCAGAATATCCAACCGATCAAACGCCCCTTTAAACTTCTCACAAAAACAACGAATCGACTCAAAAGACGACAAATCCACTTCCATCAACGTCACCCGGTCATGATGAGACTTAGCAATGATTTCCTCCTGCACTTGCCGACTATACTCCAAGTCCCGACACCCCATCACAACCGTGAAACCCTCCATTGCAAACTTCAACGCCGCATCCTTCCCAATCCCCGAATTAGCACCCGTAATCATAACCACTCGTTGTTCCATCTTTCCCCTCCCCTTTCTTTTCAAAAATCTCGTTTAGTTGTGTCGCACAATCAACAAATAACCACCATATATATGGACATCTCGTTTGCGAATGTTTCCATATTCATATACTACTAAGCATGCGCACCGCGCGAGGGTGGGCATCTCACCGCACAAAATCGTTACATCGTTTCTTTACGAAGTCGAGTAGAGCGAATCACATCGTCAGACATGCTGTCCAACATCTCAATCAAGTTCTCTTCACGCAATCCTTCCGGAAGTGAATCGTTCGCGATTAAAACAGTTAACCCTGTTTGGAAGATTTTCATCTTTAGTAAAATACTTCTTAATTCCTCCTCTGTAAATCCTTTAAGATCGGGATCCTCCTTCATTAATTCCACAAGATCGTCGCCTATTTCTTCATCGTAGTCGTACGAATATTTATTTTTATTGAAAGTTAACTCTCTAAACAGAACGCTATACTCCTTAGCAAACTTCAAACTAGCAATACCAATATCGCGAAACGGGCTACCTGAATTTTGTTCTCGCACCATTTCATGACTAATCGTAAATACCTTTTGTATCACATCATTTATTAATTCATCCACATCTTGAAAATTAACGTAAATGGGAGCAATCGAACTGCCTAATTTCTCGGCTACTTTTCTTATCGTTATGCTATCCATACCTTCCACTCGCGCAATATCAAACGCCGCATCAACGATTTGCTGTTTAGAAAACTTCTTTTTAGGTGCCATAACACTTCTCCTATTATTAAAATTTCACATGATATATATCAACTGTTCTATATAATAATTATATGCGATATCTTGCTAATGTAAACACATATATTTTGTCAAAACTCTGAACTTGAGGAGAGAATGAAAAATGGGACTCCATTACAATGTTTTTTCACACAAAAAAAAGACATCGACACGTATGATGTCGAAGCCTTCCCTTATTTTTTCTACTGTTGAGTAGAACTTCCAACTCCTAGTGACAATTGAAACAAAGCTTTTTCTCTATTTCGTAACAGTTGTTCGGCTTTTTCGATACTAATAGATTGAAAACGAATTTTTCCGCCAGGGGCTTGTTGGGCTAGTCGTGGTAAATCCACCGAAATTACCGTACCGATTCGAGCATACCCACCAGACGTTTGCCGGTCAGCTAGCAAAATAATTGGCTGTCCGTTTGACGGTACTTGAATCGTTCCCATCGTCACCGCATCCGATAAAATATCTGCTGTTTCTTTATGTTCGATGACAGGACCCAACAATCGATACCCCATCCTGTCTACGTCTCTCGTACATTCATATTCACCTGAGTAAAATGTCTCTAGCCCGCTTTTCGTAAACGCTGTTTCATCAGGACCACCAATGACACGAATTGGCTGAGAACTAATGTAATCTGGCAATAACTCTCTAGAAACGACGAGTCCAGCAACCTTTTGCAAAACTTCTTTAGAAGATGGTCTGCCATTTAGAACATCCCCTTTTTGCAACTCCCTGCCTTCTATTCCTCCCATTTTCGCTTTTACATACGTGGACTTACTGCCAAGTAACGGTTCAACTTCTATGCCACCATTCACCGCCACATACGCCCTCATTCCATGTTCTGGCTTGCCGAATGAGAGTACTTGACCTTTTTTGACGTACACCGACTTCCACGGAGGTATCCGTTTATCATCTAACGAAGCGGATAAATCAGCTCCACCAATGGCTAATACTGTATCTGCTAAAAATTCGATATGAGGACCCATCATCGTCACTTCCAACGCTGCATCTGACTCTTCATTTCCAACTAAAATATTCGCTACTCGAACGGCAAAAGAATCCATTGCTCCAGACACAACGATGCCATATTGCTGATACCCTGTCCGTCCAAGATCTTGAATCGTTGTCATTAACCCCGGTTTTTCTACTTTCAATAAAGGTGTACTCATGATTTTTCACCGATAGCGCGAAGAGTTATCCCTTCGTTCACAAGAGAATCACGGAGGTTTTGCACAAATAATAATGCACTAGGCTCGTCCCCATGGACACAAATCGTATCGGCTTGCAGCGGAATGATCGATCCATCCACAGCGGTTGTTTTCCCCTCCTTCACCATGCCGATCACTCGAGAAACGGCTTCATCCACTTCTTTCACCATCGCATTCGGATCGGTTCGGGGTGTTAACGTTCCATTCGGTTGATACGTCCGATCAGCAAAAACTTCATTGGCGACTTTTAAGCCGATTTTTTCCCCAGCTTTCACTAACTCTCCTCCAGACAGTCCGAACAAGTAGAGGTCAGGATTACTATCATAGACAGCTTCAGCAATCGCTTCTGCCATTCCTTTATCCACCGTTGCCATGTTAAAAAGCGCGCCATGAGGTTTCACATGTTGCATTTTCACATCATTTAGGTCGCAAAATCCTTTCAACGCACTCATTTGATAAACGATAAAATGATAAATATCGAGCGGGGTCGTTTGAATGTTCCTTCGTCCAAACCCTAATAAATCGGGAAAACCAGGGTGAGCACCGATTCCCACACCTTTTTCTGCTGCCAATTTTACCGTTGCTGCCATCACATTATGATCCCCAGCATGATACCCACAGGCAATATTTGCCGAAGTGACTAACTCAAGCACCTTTTCGTCCATGCCAATTTTATAGGCGCCGAAACTTTCCCCTAAATCGCTATTTAAATCAATGTTATACATCTTTTCCCCTCCTATTCCTTCACAATTTCGTCATCAATC
Source organism: Salipaludibacillus daqingensis (assembly GCF_029891575.1). Taxonomy (GTDB): domain Bacteria; phylum Bacillota; class Bacilli; order Bacillales; family Salisediminibacteriaceae; genus Salipaludibacillus; species Salipaludibacillus daqingensis. Next base: position 189,723 of record NZ_JARZHF010000003.1, read on the forward strand.
TCATACGTTTTTGCCACTAGTTGACGTCTTATTTCCTCATATTCATCTAAAGAAATCGAGCGAAAACGGACGTGATCTCCTGCTTCGAATAGAGAAGGGTTTTCTCTTTTTCCATCATATAACACAAGCGGTGTTCGGCCTATGACTTGCCATCCCCCTGGTGTATCAAGTGAGTAAATCCCCGTTTGCTCTCCGGCAATTCCAACAGAACCTGCCGGCACAAGGGAACGTGGATTTTCAAGACGTGGAGTGGCAATTTCTTTAGACATCCCGCCCATATATGGGAAGCCAGGAGTAAACCCGAGCATATAGATGAGGTAATCTCCATTTGTATGAATCTTGATCACTTCGTCTACTGAAAGTTGATGATATTTCGCTACTTCTTCCAGATCAGGGGCAAATTTTCCTTCATAACAAACGGGAACGATCACTCGTTTTGCCGGTGGAAGGTCCATTTCTATCAACTGAGTCAATAGTTCCTCCATTTTTTGGACGATCTTAGCATATCGTATTTCCGTAGGCTTATAATAAACCGTCACAGCTGAGTAACTCGGCACCCACTCGATCACTTCATCTAATTTGCTCTTTTTTAACAATTCGCAGAAGGCGCGAATTGCTCGATTTGTCTCTTTTGAAATCGTCTCTCCAAAAGCGATCCTAATCGCTTGATCACCCACCGGCGCAAAACGTTGCTCCATGTTTGTTTGCACCTCCTCATACTAAATTTCGCATTCGTTAACTTAACAATGCCACAGGCTGACATAAGATTGCAAAAAGATTTTTACTTTTTGTGTGGTCTGCCGAGGTTGTTCGCGCTTTTTTAGCTCGGGTGCGCGCGCATTTCGATGTTTCGCGCTCGGGTTTAGCTCGAGTGCGCGCGCTGCACCCAAACAAACGCCAAATATGGTAATCCTATTCCAACCAAAAGATCACTTCAGTCGCTATCCCTCTCTCCTTTTCGTGAACAAAACTAAGTAGCATGACCTTCATTCTTTATCTTATTGAACATTTGGTTTAACCTAGAAGAGAGTAGATAATATGGCGGAGGCGATAAGATGGAGAATTTTGTGTTTCAAAATCGGACGAAGGTTATTTTTGGGAAAGATCAAGAGCAAGTTGTTGGCCAAGAGGCAGCATTTTTCGGCAAAAAAGTGTTACTTCATTATGGTGGTGGAAGTATTAAGAAAAGTGGCTTATATGACACTGTCGTGGAATCACTTAAAGAAGAAGGCGTTGAAATTGTCGAGCTTGGCGGCGTCTTGCCAAACCCACGAGTGAGTCTCGTTCGCGATGGCGTCAACCTTTGTAAAGAACACCAGATTGACTCGATATTAGCTGTTGGTGGCGGCAGTGTGATTGATTCCGCGAAGGCAATAGCAATTGGGGCCCATTACGACGGGGATGTTTGGGATTTCTTTGACGGAAAAGCGGAAGTAACAGACTGTTTACCGATTGGAGTTGTATTGACGATTCCTGCTGCTGGGAGCGAAACGAGTGGAGGAAGTGTCATTACAAACGAAGACGGCGCATATAAGCGAGCCGTCGGGCATGACAAGATGAGACCAGAATTTGCGATTTTAAATCCAGTTTTAAGCTATACGCTACCGTCTTATCAAACGGCTTGTGGTGTGACAGATATGATCTCACATATTTTGGAACGATATTTCACAAACGAAAAAAACGTTGAGTTAACAGACCGTTTATGTGAGGCGACATTGAAGACAATTATTAACAACGCCCATACAGTAATCGATGAGCCAACAAATTATGCTGCGCGAGCAGAAATTATGTGGGCTGGAACGATTGCCCATAACGATTCGTTGAGCACCGGTAGAGTTGGCGATTGGGGAAGTCATGATATTGAACACGAGGTGAGTGGCATTTATGACATCACCCATGGCGCTGGACTAGCGATCATCTTCCCTGCTTGGATGAAATATGTATATAAACATGACGTGAATCGTTTTGTTCAGTTTGCTAATCGCGTTTGGGATGTGGAGATTGATTTAAATGACTTGGAAAAAACAGCGTTGAAAGGCATCCAAAAAACAGAACAATTCTTCAGTTCTATTGGTATGCCTGTTACGTTGAGTGAAGTGGATATTGATGATAAACACTTTGCCGAAATGGCGAAAAAATGCACAGAAAAAGGGCCAAAAGGTAATTTTGTTCCGCTGCATGAAGAAGACGTATTTAATATTTATGAATTAGCTAAATAGTTGATAAGACCTCGCCCGGTGGCGAGGTCTTATTTTTGATTGGTGCACTGGCACTAATCCTGTTACAGCTCTAGCGCGCGCGCTTTTCCGATGTTTGTGCGCGCTTTCAGCTCTAGTACGCGCGATTTTCTGATGTTTGCGCGCGTTTTCAGTTCTAGTGTGCGCGCTATTCCGATGTTTGCGCGCGTTTTCAGCTCTAGTGCGCGCGTTTTTTCGATGTTTGCGCGCGCTTTCAGTTCTAGTGTGCGCGTTTTTCCGATGTTTGCGCGCGTTAAACCTAATATATTCCAGCCAAAACCTAAATGTATCTACAATTCATAATCCCATTCTTCTTTCATATTTAAATACAGAGCAAGCAGCATTTTTTCCAAGTCGTCATTTGTTTTCCTATCCATTTCGACGCCCAGTTTACCTAGCAACGTATCGGCCATTTGAGTCGTTAAATTGTTTCTTTCAGCTTCAGTTAAATGGAAAATTCGCTCACTGTATGCCTTGATGAGATGCCACTCTTTGTTTCCTAACGACTTCAGTGCCCACTCGTCTACTGGAAGGTCTTGTTTCGTAATGTGTCGAGCAAATAATTCCTTTTCAAGGGGAGAAAGCTTTTTCCTTTTTTTACGGCTTTTTTCATGAACGACAATTGTCCCCGCAGCTAAATCTCCTAGACGTTTATGAGTTGGATGAGCAAAAATCATGATCATTCCTAATAAATAACTAGCTGGCAAAGAGTCCACGATGCGAAGTAAATTACGTATGAAGCTAGAGAGAAGCGTGATGCTGTGACCATTTTCTTGAATGACCCTGACTCCGATCATTTTCTTTCCGATCGTTCTGCCACCTGTAAAATATTCAAGAACAAAAAAGTATCCCCAATTAATTAAGAAGATCACTACGATAGCAATGGCTACGGGGGCCAAAGGGGAATCAAACATCATGAATAATCCGTCGAAGCCTCCCATACTAAAAAATGCAATCACTAAGACAAGCACATTTACAGTCATCAAAATAAGTTGATCTATGATAAATGCGACGGACCGACTTCCTAGTCCTGCCGGTTGAAATTGTAACGAAACAAATTCGGGCGTTTTTACGCTCACTTTTTCGCCAGTCATACTCATTTTCTCCCCTCCTTTGATTGGATAAAATTAACTTTAATGATACGATAAGAAAGAATGAGGTTAGTAGGTTATTAGTTATGTTTATCCGAATACTTGAATAGCGAGAGACACGTCCTGTCTATTCTCAAATATCATGATTCAGCATCGAAGAACTATTATTTTTACAAGCCTTGAATCATCACGTTCCTTTTAAACGGTTAAGAAACCTTACCATTTCTAAACAAATAAATTCAGCTCATACTCTTCCTAAAAAAAGAAGGTGAAAACGTGAAAGTCACGCAATTTGTTCAACAACATCGCGATGATTGGAAAAAGTTAGAACAACTGGTCGCCACGATGCACAAGAAACGAAAAAAGCTTGCTGGAAAAGATATTGAACAGTTTCATAAGTTATATCAAAAAACAGCACAACAGCTTTCTTACAGTCAGACTTATTTTGAAAACGAAGAAGTAACGTCATACTTAAACGGTCTTGTGGCGAAATCTCATAATCTACTGTATAAGGATCAATTATCTAGTATGAAACAATTAGGCCATTTTTTTACGACCGCATTTATCGGTTTACTTGCCGAGCAGTGGCGCTTCGTCGTTGCTGCCATGGTTCTGTTTACGATTGGCGTCGTTGGTAGTTTCATTTCTGTTTACAACGATCCGCTTCACTTGTATTCTATTCTTCCTGCGGACATCGCTCAAGCAACCGATCCTGAGCGACTTGGTGAAGGGGCAGGTATGATGGACGCCTCGCTCATGTCGGCTAGTATTATGACGAATAATATTCAAGTGGCGATCATGGCTTTCGCCGGTGGCCTTCTTTTCGGAACGTTAACGGTGTATATTTTAGTTTTTAACGGCATTATTGTCGGTGGTCTCGCGGGCCTGTTTTGGCACTATGAGATGACGTATGAATTTTGGGCGTACATCGTTCCCCATGGAATGATTGAGCTCGCAGCGATTTTCATTGCCGGTGGTGCTGGACTATTAATGGGCTACAAGCTGTTTGTGCCAGGAGAATTTACACGAATGTATCAACTGAAAGTTCATGCGAAACGATCCGTTCAGCTTTTACTCGGTACGATTCCGTTGTTCGTCATTGCAGCGGCGATTGAGGGATTCATTACGCCTGCCGCCATTTCGCTTGAAGCAAAATATGCGGTCGCGATTATCACCGTTGTTGGACTCATCCTTTACGTGATGATCGGAAATGCGTTACTGAAAAAACGAAGTGTTTCTTAATGAACATCAAAGCCAGTCGCGTCTGCAAACGTAAGCCGTCGCGAATGGCTTTCTTTATGCCTTCACTAAAGCAACCCACGGTTCATCATATGAATATAGTAAGAGACAGCGGTGCTTGCTAATTTTTCTTCTTTCGCCTCAATCATTTGTAATCCTTGTTTCTCCCACTTTACTTTCTCTCGTTTTGTCGTGAGCAGCTGGTTTTGCGCCATGCTTTTTACCATTGCTGTTTGCACGTCAACCGGTGCTTCCTTTCCTTTTGATAGCAAGCTCTCGTCTTCGATTCCAATCATAAAAAACAAGTGTCGCTTTCTAAGTCGTTTCAAGTAGACGAGGGCACTCTCTTCATGAAGGAACGTGCGGACATCGCTGAACAACAAAATGAAACTGCGCTTTTTTTGTACCGTTTGCAAATAATGCAGTACTTCTGCATAGTTCGATTCTGATTCATCTGCCTGCAGATCGTAAATGGAATGAATGATCGTTTGTAAATGAGCCATTCCTTTCGCAGGTGGAACATAGACGTGCACGTTTTTGGAAAAGGCAATGACAGAAACGTAATCGCCTTTTTCTAAAGCGGCCGCCGTTACCGTCAACGCCGCTTCTAAACTTCGTTCTAATCGGTTCCCCTTTTTCAACTCAGCACCCATCATTCGACCGCAGTCGATTAAGATGGTCATATATTTCCCATGTTCTGGTTCATATTCGTTTGTCATCACTTCTTGTAACTTTGCCGTTTGCCGCCAGTTGATCTTTCGCGGATCATCTCCTGTTACATAATTACGGATCTTGGCGAACTCGCCAACGGCACTTTGCTGTTTGCGAATGTGGACGCCTTCATATAACAAATACCGTTGCGCATTTTCTAAATAATCCTTCGTGGACGTTAAATCGGGAATCACACTGACAGTATCTTCTAACGGAACACTTCTTTGTTTTTCCCAAAGACCGAGTCGACCCGAGTAGCGAACATATAACTGCTTGATCGAGTACTTCCCCCTTACTGGTGCCAACGTATCGTAAGAGATGACTGCATTTGTTCGTTCTCCCACTGTTGTTTTTAGTGGAAACGGTCGCTCGAACGATTGAGGTAGTCCGTCAATGAAGCGACAGTGAATCGGATGTGACGAGTGATTTGTCATGTCGATATCTACGGAATAAGAAAGACCTCGTTCTAGTTTCTGAGGAATCGCCCGTGAGAACTGTAAGTCGTTTTTTTTCGGCAAAAATAACAGTTCGACGAATGACCCAAGAAAAACCACGCTATTTATCATGAAAATAAATGGCCATGAGATTCCTGCAAAGGTTCCTAGGAAAAGCAACATAGACAAACCTGCCATCACGAAGAGCAACCGCTTCGTCGGGATGATACCTCTATCGCGGAACAGTAACCGCTCCCACCAGTTCATTGATAATTTGGTCAACAGTAGCCCCCTCCAATTCCGCATGCGGAGATAGTTGAATGCGATGCCTTAGTGCTGGTCTCGCAACCATTTTAATATCATCGGGCGTCACGTAATTTCGACCAGCGATATACGCCCAAGCTTTCGCCGCTTTGCCGATGGAAATGGCGGCTCTTGTGCTTGCGCCATAACGAATCGTATCTCCTTCACGCGTTTTTCGAACGATTTGCATCGTGTAGTTTAAAATATCGTCACTGATCGTGACGGATTCGATTTCTTTACGGATGGATAAGAACGACGCCATATTGAGCACAGAATCTGTCTCTCCTGATTCAAACGTGTCTTCCAACATTTCCTTTAGTACTTGCTGTTCTTCCTCAAAGGTTGGGAAGTCAATGTAAAGTTTGAATAGAAACCTGTCTTGTTGTGCTTCTGGTAAAGGATACGTCCCTTCAAACTCGATCGAATTTTGCGTCGCGACGACGAAGAACACATCATCTAACTGATACGTTTCTCCGTGGATCGTCACTTGCTTTTCTTCCATTGCTTCTAGAAGCGCCGCCTGTGTTTTTGCTGGCGTTCGATTGATTTCATCGGCTAGTAAAATATTCGTGAAAATCGGGCCTTTGACGGTTTGAAACGAACTTTCCTTCATGTTAAAAATCGTGCTTCCTGTGATGTCACTTGGTAATAAATCTGGTGTAAATTGAATTCGCTGAAATGTTCCACCAAGAAGGCGAGCGAGCGTTCTGACCATTTGTGTTTTTCCTGTTCCAGGAACCCCTTCTAATAACACATGTCCTCCAGATAACACTGCGGATAAAAGCAGTCTTACGTTCGTTCTTTGACCTAAAATTCGTCGATCATATTTTTCTAGTAGCGCTGTTAGTTCCTCGTTCATGCTTCTTCCACCTCTTTCCGCAGTCGATCGATCTTTTTCGACCACAAGACATACTCTTGTTTACTTATTTTCGGTTTGCTAAACACGTTCGTGAACTCTTTCGAAAAAGCATCCCTCTCTGTTTTTGATAAGGATGATTTTTGTTCCAATTGAACAGCAATTTCTCGCCAGTTTTTATCAAAAGGAATGCCCCAGCGTTCTTGCATGAGACTTTTCACGTAGTCTTCTTGGATTTTCAATGATTCATGAAAGCGACTGTCTTTCGCTCGCAAATACCAGGCAGCAAGGGCTTGAACCCCTTCATCGCTGAAGCGAACCGACTCTTCTCGTGGGAAAAAAATCGGGCCAAATCGCTTGCCTTTGTACCAAAGCCAAAGAAGGGTGATGAATCCTCCTTGGAATAACAGGATTAAAAACCACATCGGATAAAGGGTCGCAATCGTTGGAGAACCGCCATGAATGTAATCATCAAAGACGATCTCTTCGTTTTGCCAGCCTTCTTCAATGAGCGATAAAACAAGTTCTGTATGATCGTTGTCGAGGATCGCTCCGTTTATCAGCCAGTCTGGTGAATTGGCAACGATGACCTCTCCTTCACCGAGAGTCCGCTTCACTGCTTTGATCCCTACCTCATCAGAGAGCAAGACAACATCTTCCTCCGTTGGTTCGAATCGAATCGGAGATGTGACGACTCCCGTGTACTCTGAACCGTCTGCTAATTCCACTGTTCCTTCTTCATTTATAATGAATGGTTCTTGTTCCGAGGAAACGCCAAACATATCAACTGGATTTTCGATAAATAATAAAATCGTATTTCCTGCTTCTGCAAATTCTCGATATTCCACCATGTCTTGTTCTGGAGGAATAAAATGTGGGGCAACCATAATTAATAACTGATCCTCATCTGTTTTTGGTAGAAAAGAAGGTTCATGAGACCACCTGCTTACAGAACCATACTCCTCGTCCAAATATGTATAGATCGCCTTCACACCTGTTGGCGATGGCGAATCAGACAAATATGGCGGGTACTCCGCTGGCTGCCCGGACGCATTCATATAACTAATGACAAATAAAAATAGGAAAACAAGAACCCAAAGCCAAGTCCGTTTTTTTAGAAACGCAGATCCCAAGATGATCTCACCCCTCCTGCGTTGTGTCGTTTGTATCGTGTTGCGTGTCTAACCAAGTCATGGTTTCTTTTCGATAGTGATCAAATTCTTGTTTCGTTACCGTTCGTTTGCCGTATGTGATTTGATCAAAGAAAAGCACAAAGTGATAAAAGAAGTCTGCTGCATTTGGATTCATGCTTCGCAGTTCTTCATAATACTCCCAGTTCGTTTTCCACACTTTCGCTTCTAACCAACGAATGTCATGAAAATAGAGAAGGAGCGCCAAAAACAAATGGCGAGATGCTATCGTGTATTCTCCTGCTTGCTCTTGTTCAGACGATGCTTGTAAATGATGGTGATACGACCAATCGATTTCCCTCATCTGTTCAAGAGGTTTCGTGTCACGATACATTCTTTTCCTTCTAGCCCCTTGACCAACTTTGATGAGAATAAATACGAGCAAAACGACGAGAAGGAGAACAAGTAAGGTAGCAATGATGGCCCCAATTCCTCCACCACCTGCCCCTATCGTTAAACTGCCTAGCAAGTCGTCCATCCATGCCAACACATTGTCGATAAGTGCTTGGAGGAAACCTTGGGAATCATCTTGATACGCTTGGTATTCTTGGTCGTTCATGATTTCTTCAATCTTTTGTCTTGCATCATTATTTGCCATCACATTCTCACCTGCTTTCCTCTCGACGTTTGGTTTTTTTCAATTGCCACGCGTTTTATTGTTCTTTATTGTAATCATCTAACATATCTTTGACATCGTCGCCGTCGTGCCGAGTTTTTAAATCAAAGAACATGACCGCATACCCGACCGTAAAGAGGATTGTTGTAAATAATAACACGAGACTATTAATCAATGACATTAATACACTATTACCTAAAAACGCCGCAAAAGTTGCTTCCATCGCAAATGAAATCACACCGATAATGAGCGACAAGACAATATATAAACCAAATAATGCCCACGTACGATTTTGTGATAATCTCCAACTTCTTCCGAACCCTGGAGAAACTTTATCAATCACAACGGAACCGAAATAAAAGCTTAATCGTGTTGCAATTAATCCAAAAAATAGTAAAAATCCTAAAATAATAAACAAAATCATAAAGAAGATCGACACAAACCCATCGGCCATAAACGTACCAGATGCGATGACGATGATTGGAACAATAAACATTCCGATGATGATTAAGAAAAATAAAATGTTGCTTCCTAAAATCGGCCAAAAGCGGGAAAAGGCTTGTTTAATGACCGATCCAACCGTGTACTCTTCGCCTTTTTTAAGATGGTTTACGACAATGAGAACGGAAGCGTAAGCAATCGGATAAATGAAAAGACTAATGATTGCCAATAGAGAAAGCCATAAACCACCTGCCATCTCGGCTGCTACTGCCCCTTCCCCTTCATCAAAACTGTTCATGATTCGTTCAAACCAATTATCACCTGCAGCAGTCTCCCGAAAGAAACTCATTCCGTAAGCAAACTGAACGAGTGCTTCAAGAAGAATAATCGGTCCTAATAAAATCAAAAATATTTTCGCAAAATCTTTGAATCTACTTTTACTTAAATGAAACGTATGATCGAGAATTTCTCCAAACCCTTTCGGCTCATTAAACGACTTTTTCACAACTACCAACCTCCATTTTTTGTTGTTAAATATTGCGGATTTCTAAAAATGTAGAAAAACTTTGTGCCTCATCACCTATTACATGCATACTGTACATTTTTTCCTATGACACAGGACCAATCACTTAACCAAATCATCTATTACTATGTAATACAAGCAATGCACATGAATACGAATAAGCTAATGTGACTATTTTAACATTAATTAGGTGATAATTGGTGATTAAGGTGGTTAACGGGGACGGTTCGAGACCAGTGAAAAAGTGTTATATTTTCAGAAACGTTATTAAAATTATAAGGTGAGCCGCATAAAGAGGTTGATGAGCCCTGCGCAAACTCGCTTTCCGCGGAGAAGTCGTCAAGCCGCTTCGGGCTTTCCCTGCAGGGTCTTGACTGACTTCCTTTTCCGCAGGAGTCTCGCTTGCTCCAGTCTCATCAACTACCTCTGTAATAAGTCAAATTGGATTGTCATGCATTTTAATATTGGTAAATTGACTTTTTCAGCAGTCCCGGACGGTTCTCATTCGGCATTCGTAGTTATCGTTTTGGTGAGGGCTAGCTCTAACACAAACAATTAAGTATGAATGTCTCGTTTTTTCTAATCAATTCAAAAGCACTGACTTTTCATCAGTGCTTTACCAATGACCTATGTATTTTTAATTGAATCCTCTGGAACACTGTTTTTTGGGGGAATCATTAGTCATCTTCAACTTTTGTATCCCTAATCCTCCACTTCTAATTCTTTTTCAAAAAACTTAATTCTTACTTTTAATTCTTCATAAACTTCATCTAATTCAAATGCATTAACGACTTCAGCAGTAATTTCCTCATCCGAGCTTTCATTCGTAAGTTCTATTTCAGGCAACATCTCTTCAAGCTCGTCCAATGCTTCATCGCCTTCTTTTATTTCTTGTTTATCTCCACGAGTATCTTCTATTTCCGCCTCTGGTTCGCCATCGTTATAGTCATACTCCACTTCGTATTCGCCGTCTTCATACTCAGCATTCAAATCTAACGTTTCAAAATTTAATTCTTCATACCACTCTTCACCTTCTGCAGCACCTTCACTTTGTTCATTTCCTTGCTCTTCCGTTTCACAGGCAAAAAGACTTGCTAAAAGTATAAATGACAACCCTTGTAGCCATATTTTTTTCATCCACTCATCAATCCCTTCAAAAAAGCTGTTACGTTATTTTAACCATTTTAGAAGGAAATAACCGTGATAAGTGGATGATAAATGTGATAAATGGGGACGGTTCTTATGCATCATTTATCGTCGTCATTAAAAATCATTCACTCTCCAACTATCTATTTTAATAACCCGAAAACAAGATTTACTTTTTTACTAGTTATCGCTTCGTTTTTTTATTCATATTCCCTGTGCTTCTAGCAAAAAACAAAAAGAAGTAACTTAGCATAAACATTACGTACATAAATCCCCCGATTAGACCGATTCATTTCTCTTTCCTTCGATCAATCGCTCCAATCATCTATTCATACTTCCTGAGCTTCTAACACCAAAAAAAAAAACAACCCATCGGCTGCTTATTCAGATTTGTGATCAAGGATGGATCTATTTATCATAGCGTGGCAAGTATACTACTATGCAAACTAGAGACTTGCCTTTTATCACGTAGCGACTACTTCGTATCTTCTTACGATCGGTTTGATCGATGCTAATTCTTTATCTGGGTATTTCTTCTCTAGATCATGAATTTGTTTAAACTGGTCGCTTTTAACCCAATCCAAATAACTGTCTTTATTCTCCCACTCCATGACGACGGTTAGTTCTTCTCGCTTCAATTCATTTTGTATTAGTTTAAATGATATAAATCCTGGTGCTTCGTCCACAAGTCGGGACCGATTTTGGTACAAGCCAATAACCTCAGCTTCTTTTCCTTTAGGAATGGTTACAATGGAATGAACGATATACATTTCTTCCCCTCCATCTATTAAAAAATAGGAAATACGACTAATAACTCTTTTGTTAATCTTAACAAAAAAGCACATTTTTGCAACACGAGAACCGTCCCCATTCGGCACTATTAAAAGAGACTGACCATAGTAGCCCAGTCTCTTTTGCAATCTATTATTTTCCCTGAGATGTCTCATAAAGAGCTTTTCATATGAACACCTTACTCAATAGCATCCTTCCCAAAGACAATTGGTAGTGTTAGGTGGCTTCTTGCGGGTGTCAACGTTACTTCCGTCTTGGTTAATGGACGAATCGTGTGATCACGGTCACTCGCCATCACAACGACGCCAATACGAGAACCTTCATTAAACACATAATCATGTGGTTGCATGTCCCATTCAAAAGTATAATCTCTACCTGGGACTATACTTATCGAACGATCAGCTCCGTGGATATTTTGTGCATCCATCCAACCACGTGTGACGATCGTTTGCGATCCGTCACTTTCATATTCTACTAGAAAAGCAGTTAAGTTAGACACAGGCTGATCAAGACTAGCTCTAATATTAATTTCTGGTGAACCACTCATATGAACTGGCTCAGCTAACACGTCTGTCGTGTATGCGAGACGATTATCATGAGTCGTATCCGGATTTGTTACGAGTGTATTCGGATTCGTAGTTGGTGCATCTGTTAACGTCTGTTTGTTATTTGGTTGATTACGAACAGGTGACGTATGGAGAGATCCTGTTCCTTCACTTTCCGGTTGGAAATAGAATTTCGTAGATTGCATATCTACATGTGGCCAATCTTCTTGTTTCTGCCACGAGTTATCTTCTCTTTGCACATCGACCTTTGGTTCTTCCATAATGTCATTCTCTAAACCATAAAGCCAATAGTCATACCATTTGTGTTGCGTTTCTGTCCAGTTGTTTTGATTTCCAGCACCACTGTGCCCTCGATTGTGCAGCCACATTTTTCGTGGAACATCTTGCTCACCAATTGCATCCCACAGTTGTGAGAATTGTTTTGTTCTTACATTTCGATCATTTAAACCATGAACGATGAAAACACTTGCTTCAATATTTTTTACATCATTTAAGTAATTGCGATCATCCCAAAATTCATTATAATCACCTGTACTACGGTCCTCATCCTCAACCATTTCTTCAAGAACAGGATCACAGACAGCACTGTTTTCACGTGTTGTAACAGCATCAGCTAAGACACTAGCATCCTCTCCTTGATAACCACCAGGAGCGACAACAGCACCGTTTGCACGGAAGTAGTCATACCAGTTGCTAATCGCAACGACAGGTACAATCGTTTTCAATCCTTCGACACCTGTTGTTGCTGCAGCAGTAGCTAATGTTCCATTATAAGATGCCCCGGTCATACCGACATTTCCTGTTGACCAATCTGCAAAAACCTCTTCCCCGTCTAAGTTAAATGCTCTTGCATCTCCATTTAACCAATCGATCACTGCGACTGTACTTAAAGTTTCTTGGAAGTCTCCAGAAGTGGCACAACCCGTTGAACGACCACTACCAATCCCCTCTCCTAAAACAACAGCATATCCTCTTGGCACATAGTAGTTTGCCAGTGCTCCCCTAACTTGTCCAGACGTAAAAGGTTTACCTCCGCCATTTCCTCGACCATAGCCATTTCCAGGATGTGGGACAGGCTCCAGTTCTACATCTACATCAAAAAAATTGAGGGCTCTTAAACCAGCACGATAAGGACTCATTTCATAGATAACTGGAACTTCTATCCCTGGTTCAGTATTCGGTCTCATGACTTTTACCGAGACAAGATCTAATTCACCTGAATTGTCACTATCTATCGTTGTTTCGACCAATAGGTTTTCAACAATGGCATCATCTGTATCATAGATAGGCGCTGTTTTCCCACCCTCTAACTCAATAGATGTAGAATCCCCTCCAGTTTCAGGGATAGTTCCGTTTAAAGGTAAATCGCTTGTACCTTCTGCAGAGATCGATGGTGATAGTAAAGAAAACATTAAAGCAAAACTTAGTCCTGTAAGTAATGATGTTCTTTTCAAATGATTAGCCTCCCTTTTTATTGAGAAAATCTAGTATCTCTTCCTCCTTTCCATATAGTAGGGAACATAAAAAAGAAAAATTTCCCATATGCATTAATATACCATTAAAATTCTGAATATTTTGTCTAATAATGAAGAATCAGTTTTATTTGTAGAATAGACCCTTATTTAGGACTATTTTCTAATATAATCTCGGCAAAAACGTATATTCCTACAACAAAATGGTAGACTTCGCACAACCACAAAAACCTTTAAATCCTACCAGTTTTTTTCAGGAGCTATTTATCATCTTTTATCATTCGATTCATTTCCACCTTATTTCCTTAACAATCCTGCATTCTTATCTTTAAACAAGACAAGTTAAGGAGATGGAAAGTACTGAGCAGTAACTCCTTCTCCTATTTCTTGTACTTATATCTCTTGAGACGTCATTCTTTTACTATAAAATTTATTCAGTCACTTCTTTAATCTTCGTACTCTTATGAGAAAAATTGGACGGTGTGTCTTAAGGTTCGTAACAAAAAAGCACATTTTTGCCACACGAGAACCGTCCCCATTCGGCACTCTTAATCGGTACTACAATGATTTGTAATGATTTGGTATAATAAAAAGAAAACGTGGAGGTATATGATGGCAAAGGAAAGTTCATTTGATATTGTTTCAGAAGTAGATTTACCTGAAGTAACGAATGCAATTACGCTTGCGACAAAAGAAATTAAGAATCGGTATGATTTCAAAGGAAGTAAAAGTACGGTAGCACTAGAAAATGAAGAGATTGTGCTTGTGTCTGATGACGAGTACAAATTGGAACAGTTAAAAGATGTGTTAAATAGCAAGTTTGTGAAACGCAATGTCCCAACGAGAAATTTCGAGTATGGAAAAATCGAAAGTGCATCTGGGGGAACGGTTCGTCAACGAGCGAAACTCATTCAAGGAATCGATAAAACCCACGCAAAAGAAATCACTAAAATTATTAAAAACAGTGGTTTGAAAGTGAAGAGCCAAATCCAAGATGATCAAGTCCGTGTCACTGGCAAAAATCGTGATGATTTGCAAGCAATTATGGCTGCAGTGAAAGAAGCAAAATTTCCAATTGATTTTCAATTCATTAACTACAGATAGGACGTGAGACCTTTGCTTAGACGAAGGTCTCTTTTTTTTTGAGATCGAAGTCGAAGTTTTGTTATCGATCCCTGTTGTTTTTGCAAAATGAAACATAATACTTAACAAAGCTTCTTTCACAACACACACACATAAAAAGAGCAACCCCCTAAAGGCTGCTCCCGTCATTCTACTTACAATTTCACGTCAATGCTTCCACCAAGATGGGGTTGCATCGCGTGCTCCATTCTTTGAACTTCCGCGGAGTCCATCAGCTTTTCCAACGCTTGTCCTTGCTGACTAGCTTGGTCCATCGATTTTTGCATCATCGAAATGGATGCTTGCTGATTCACCCCAGCTTGGCTCATCGCCATGGAGAGTGAAGGAATTTCCATCGTATCACCACCTTAGAATAGACGTAAATACGAAATACTTTCTAACATCGCTTCACGCTTTCAATGAGCGAGGAAACGATGTATAGTTCATATCGGAAACAAATAATAAATTTTAAGTCATTTTGCATATCAATTAAATAATTTATTAGTGGTAAAAAATCTATCATGATAGACTTCTCGTTTATTCTATTCCTCACACGAAATCCCTTCTAACATATATGTTAGAAGGGATTTCTATGTTTATTTAGTCATGTAGGATACGCAAATCAATGCCGTGTGGATCGCCTTCTAGTTCGACGAGATCTACTTTTGACTGATTTTCCACATCAATAATAGCAACTCCCGGAGTATCTCCTGCCATATCGTGTGTTCCCGTTGCTGGTTCAGGGCCCCTTAACGTAATATATGCGTACTTGCCATCTGGACTAAACACAAGCAAGTCAGGTGCTTCCCCGACAAAATCAACAGAATCAACAACTTCAAACGATTCTGGATCAATGATTGCAGCATCGTCAGTTACACGATTGACCATCCATAAGTGCTCATCATTTGGAGTAAAGGCAACTCCGTGTGCATCTATTCCTCCTGTTTCTTCCGTATGAATTAATTCGTCTGTTTCGGTATCAAAAACATAGTATTCAGCTAACTCCGTTGAGCCAGAATTGGCGAACATATGCTGACCGTCAGGTGAAAGAACAGTCCCACAACCATGAGCGCCGACTTCTGATTTACCGAATGAAGCGATAACTTCTAAGTCTTCCACATCAACGACGACTAAACCACCGCCACCAAGCGTGACATAGGCTTTGCCACCGTCTGCCGTATACTCTAAGCAAATCGGACTTTGATTTGGAAATTCATCTTCATCTTGAAGTGCTTCAACTTCTGAAAGGTCAAGTTCTCTTTCAACAGTAAACTCTTCATTCGATTTATCAACAATGATTTCAGTAAGCGTCTCCGCTGGAACGTTCGCTGTTAGGACACGTTCTCCATCCGGGCTAGGAATAGCTGCGTGAGCTCCTTCCCCTGTTTCCACTGTGGTAATTACTTCACGGTCTTCCGCACGAATCACGGATACCGTGCCAGATCCCATATTGGCTACATATGCATATTCATGTTCGTCATCAAACACTAACATATGAGGTTTATCACCCACATCAGCAAAGTCGATCGTTTCAATGATTTCGTCCGTGGCACCTTCAATGATGTGTATTTCATTCGTTCCTTGATCAGCTACCCATACTTCATATGCTTCGGAAGCCATTTCTTCACTAACTTCTTCGTTTTCTTCATTTCCATCATTTTCATCCGACACATCATTGTCGTTTTCTTCTGAGTCATTTTCTTCCACGTTATTTTCTACATGATCGTTCTCTCCGACATTATTATCTGTCGCAGGCGTTTCATTGTTATTAGAGTTAGCGCCACATGCACTAAGCGTCAATAAAAACACTATAACTACACCTAAAAATAAATTTCTAACTTTCATGTTCATACCCTCCCTTTAATCCATTTAAAACATACCTGTTTAGTATGTTTTGAAATTGTATCAAAAAAAGGTGTCATCGCAAATGATTTGTTAGAAGATTTAAAAAATAGGCTTATGCCTCATCTCTTCTAAAAATGTTTAGACTCTCCCCTTCAAAGGCTATATATACATTCACATGGCTACAACAATTACTTACATCCATTGAACAACTTATCACCATTTTAGTCACTCAAACTATAAATAAAGAGAATTTAATAGTAGTATGGTGAAGAGAAGCAATAATTACCTTTCAATTAAACGTTAAATATATAAATTAGGAGTGATCCGATGCAAGGCGCCACATTTATAACTTCCATTCAATCAGCTTCCACACAGAACTTAAAACAAGCGTATGTGTTAATGACGAAAACATCGATGACAAAGATGATTTCAAGTAAATTCTTGGAGACAACAGACTTTATCCAACGAAAAAAGAAATTTGATCATTATCAACATTTCATTGATAAAGAAGTAGAGCTTGTCGATTACACCAGAGAGGAATTGCCATTTGAAGTGATTGCCGTTTTTGCTAAACGATATGACATATCTCTTTCTTCCATTGATACACAACAAGGTTTACACGAATTTGGCGATCTTATTTTAAACAAAGCGGTTCAATCGTACCGGTCGATGAACAAGAAATTTACAGGTACCACGTTTGAAGACGTTGTCCACCATTTTTTCAAAAAAATGTTCGAAGAAATTGGCAAAAAGTACAAGGAAGGTTCGGAAGAGGAGAAAGAAGAACTAGAAAAAGCATTCGAATCGTTTATCGCGGATTTACCGGAACATCAAAAAGAGAAGTTGAAAAAAGAGTTAAATGTATCTGAGTTATCCCAACAAATGATTAACCGCATCTTAGCTACTAACGGAACGGTTGTTTTATTCTCGGCACTCGTTAATACGATGGGCTTCTCCTTTTATATGGGAGCGACATCACTTCTTGCAAGTGGGGCAAGTTTGCTCGGTTTAACGCTGCCGTTCGCCGCTTATACGAGCATGACTTCACTCATTGCCGTGTTAGCAAATCCGTTATTTTTCTTAGGCGTCATCGCTGTTTCTGGACTATATTTCACAAAACAACGAACGAAAATGACTGAAATGATGTGCTTTCTTGCTGTCATGCAATTGTTCTTTAGTCAAGATGGGAAAGAAGAGACTTCTTCCTTTGATGACATCAAGCAAAAATGGCAGAGTAAATACTCGCATTATCAATATTTGGTGCAAGAAATAAAAGAAATCGCAACCGAAAAAGCAAAAACAACAAACTTGATTGATCGTTACTCTGAAAACAAATCAACGTTCGAAGAAAAGGTTGCAAACGTGAAAAAAAGCATAGCCCAGCAGCATGTGAATATTTCTAACGATCTTCAAACGATGCGTCTTGAAAAACTAGCTGAACATGAGATGTTAGTTACCATCGTCCATCAACTTCAAGACATTGAACGGGACATCGATTTCAAATCCAAGAAAATTATCGGCGGTCAGGGCGTCATCGAAAAAATGAAGGCCAGTGTTCTCAATAGCAAAAATGCAGTCGTCGTAAAAGAAAGAGAACGGAAGCGAAAAAAACTCTATAGCGATATGGCTAATCTGATCGTTAGAAAGGACGTCCCATTATTTGATGTGGAGAGTAAACTTATTAGCGATTTAAAAGATCGAAATATAGAAAATCAACGAAAACTAAATGACATGATTGATAAAATCCAGCATTTAAAAGAACAACGTAAACAACTAACGAAACGTTACCCATTGCTTGAAAACGAACGAAAAGAAATGCTCAAAAAATATCCTGGAATTGATAAAGTGATTCACAGAGTAGAAGACAAGCACGTCCTTTATTCATAACGAGCAGTGTATTACTAACGTTCTAGCGAAGTTCTAGATCAACAAAATGAAGCCCTAGAGGATTCCTCCTTTAGGGCTTCATTTATAGAATTTCTCAACTGTAACTAGTTAATTTCCCCACTTATTTCTTCCTCGTTCGTAGGATCGAAACCGTCAGCCATGTGAAGAGGAAAAAGAAAACGAAAAACCCTATTTCTAATACCGGTAGTCGGAACCAACCGGTGTTACCTGTATCTCCTAGTGTGATACCTAGAATAAGGGATCCGAGGACAAGACTTACCGCGAGCAACAAGATACTGAGCGTCAACTGATTCCCAATCCTCGACACTCGTGAGCTCATAAGCTCGGCTTCAGGAATATGAACGTCATGGCGAATTCGGCCACGATCAATGAGTGTCATCGTTCTTTTGATCGTGTCGGGAAGGTCACTTAGAATATCCATGTATTCCGACGCCTGTGCTTTCAACCGCCGTTGAATTTGTTTCGGACTAACGAACTCACGCATCAGTTCATCACCGAGTGGCTCCACCACTTCAATAATACTAAGGTCAGGATCGAGATCGCTAATGACCGATTCAATCGTGACGAGGGATTTAGCGACAAGCGTCACATCATGCGGCACTTCAATCCGATAAGCACCGATCAATGCAAGCAAATCATTGACGACTTCACCAAATTGAATTTCGTGAAGCGGCACGCTGAAGTATAAGTCTTGAAACTCATCGACATCTTTTTTCAACCCTTGCAAATCTAGATCCATCGGAATGTTACCTATCTTTTGAATGGCCTTCACAATATCATCGGTGTTCTGACGTAAAATACCGATGACAAACCATGCAAGGTTGCCCCTTAGCTCCGTAGTAAGTCGTCCAACCATACCAAAGTCAAGAAAAGCAATGACATCATTTTCCATGATATACACATTTCCGGGGTGTGGATCCGCATGATAAAACCCGTCGATGAAAATTTGCCGACAGATAGAATGAGCGACTGTTTCAGAAATGTGTTCCCTTCGTTCTTTGCTCATTTTAGACGTATCAACCTGATTAATATTCTTCCCATCAATCAGTTCCATCGTCATGACTTTCCTAGTCGTACACGTCCAATCCACTTCTGGGATATAGATATGCTTGTTATCCGCTGTTTGTTTGCGAACGCGATCGGCGTTTCGCCCTTCAATCGTATAATCAAGTTCTCGCCGAATCATCTTCGTAAATTCTTTTACGAGTTTCTTGAGGCGATACCGCTCAGCACCATCAATATGTCGTTCGACAAGCGAAGCAAGCTCATGAAGAATATCGAGGTCCGCTTCGATTTTCCGCTGAATCTCCGGTCGCTGAACTTTCACCGCTACATCTCGACCATCTTTCGTTTTTGCTTTATGTACTTGCCCAATCGATGCAGAAGCCAATGGTTCTTCGTCGAAATCAGCAAAAAAAGATAGTATCGGTTCTTCCATTTCAACTTCGAAAACATTCTCCACTTCTTCATAAGAAAAAGGGGTCACATGGTCTTGCAATTTCTCTAACTCTTCGATGAGCGCTTGCGGAAAAATATCGTTACGAGTACTGGCAATCTGCCCAAGCTTCACAAACGTTGGCCCCAGTTCCTCCAGCAAGATTCGAATTCGTTCTTCCGTTGATTTAATCCTTTTTTTATCTTTCACCTTCCACCACTTGCGCGGCCCAGGAACTTCATCCATTAGTCCAATTTTTTGCACGAATAACCCGAAGCCGTTGCGAATTAATGCGTTAATGATTTGGCGGAAGCGGTTAGCATGCCTAAGCCTCGTATGTTTTAACATCGGGAACACTCCATTCAAGATTCTCCCAATATTATACCATTGCACGCGGAATGATTGGTAATCATTAGTGAATCCATAGCATCCACCCTTTCTTAAACCACTGAGAACTTTACTATCTACTATCATTTCAAAAAACAAACCGATAAATCGCATAGGAGTTTAGAATCATTATAAAAAGGGGAGCTATTACTAATGCACAAGAAAAATATGTAAATATAATGGTTTGATATGCAGATGATATTTGAATGATAAAACTAGAAAACGAAGGAGCTAACTATCATGGAACTTCTATCTATCCTGTTTCAAATCATTATAGCTATTTCGATCATCATCGTTTGGGTATTTCGGTTCGATAACATTGTGAAAGAGTTTAAGCAGTACGAATTATCCGATTTAACACGAAATATTGTAGGTGCAGCGAAAATCTCTTTAGCGACGTTACTCGTTGCAGGCATTTGGTTTCCTTCCCTTGCCCTCTACCCTGCCCTTCTTATGGCTTTTTTAATGATTTGTGCTCAAGCCGCTCACTTTAAAGTGAAAAACCCATGGACGAAACACGTTCCCTCACTTGTCCTTTTAGGATTGTCGCTGTTTGTCGCGGCATTTCATGCTGGTATTCTTAGTTGATCACCTCAGTTAGTATCGGTCTTATTATTTTTTCATCTTTATCATTCTTAATCTATGGTGGCGTCTGCTTAGTTTCCTCGAAAATGAAAAGCGAATTCAAACGTTTTGGGCTTGAAAAGTTTCCAAACCTCATCGGAATTTTAGAGATATTAGGTGGGATTGGTTTGCTTGTGGGAATTGAAATGCGATTTGTCTTAGCTATTTCATCAGGGGGATTGGCGTTATTAATGTTTTTCGGACTCATTTTTAGATTCAAAGCAGGGGATAATTTCTGGAGCTCCTTTCCCGCTATGCTTTTTATGGTTCTCAATGGATATATCTTTTTTGTCGCTTTAGGTTTATAAAAAGAAAGGTGAAAAGTCGATCTAAACATGGGCCAAAGCTCATCGTCCAGATCGACTTTTTTCGTATAAATATTGTTGCTCGCAACCTTACGCTTCTTCTCCTTGTAAATCCTTCAATCTATTATCCGCGATATCTTGAATCGTCACACCTTTAAGGTCGTTCAACTGATGCACGTCCCCATCAACGCTGATCAGCGGATTCTCAATATTCATCGCGTTGAATAAAATAATCTTTCCCGTTCGTCCATCGGACAAAAAGACTTCAGTCCCCGTATATACGCTGACCATATGATTAATAAATGGAATGCCATATACGGCCGAGAGCCTCTTTTCATAAATATCCTTCTTTAGTTCTGATAATGCTTTAAAGGGCGACTGCTTTTTGCGAAAAATACGGTCAGAGGAAACGGCATCAAACACATCAGCAATCGCAATCATTTGTGCCACTTTTGGAATGTCATCACCAGACCGTTCCTTCGGATATCCCGAACCATCCATCCGTTCATGATGATAGAATGCACCATCTAGGATGTACTGAGAAACCCCTTGTTTTTGGAGCATGTCATAACCAATCTCTGTATGTTTAAAAATCGCGTCCGTTTCTTCGGGTGATAACGTGTCTGGCTTATTAAATATCGTTTCAGGAAGCTTTACCATTCCAATATCATGGAGAAGCCCAGCCTTACCAATTTCAATCACATCCTCATCTGGGAAGTGATTTAACTTCGCAATCAGAGAAGTCATCAGTCCCACGTGGATGCTATGGCGCAACAAGTATCCTTCATGACCTTCCAACTGTTGCAAGAGTTCGAGTAAACTGTGGGAGCGGAGTGCTTCTGTCGCTAGTTGGTCAAACGCATCCAACGTCTCCGTCACATCGACTTCAACATCCGCCTCTGTACTATTAAACAACACTTCCAATCTATGAAATTGATCTCGGTAAGCAGCAATAAATGGCTTATGCTGTTCTTTACACTTCTGGTCCAACTGTTCAAGAAACGACGTATGACCGCTTACGGAAATAGTCTTGATCCCATTTTGCCTCAAGAGTCTGATATGACTCGGTGTAATCACCATACCTTCTCTTAGTAAAATAGATCCACTTTCAGATAAAATATCACTAGCAAGCCTTCGATCCAAAGCCAGATGTGCATAGTTATCAATATTGACCTGATCCATGCCAATCCCCTCCTCATCTAACTATCTACTTCTATTTTACCCTTTCTACTATTTAAATACCGTCTTTAGTTGAATAATTAGAGAATGTCCTCAGTAATTTGGGGGAAATGTAGTACTTTTGGTGAGGTGTGATAATCGAACTTAATAGGAGAATAAACGTAAAATGAAATTCTTTATCAAGGAAGAAAGAGACACTAGCATAATAGCTAGAATCCCCTGAGTTGTTCTTAAATATGAAAGGATGAGGTGTTTTCATCAACTCTATCCAGTGGAATTTTT
Organism: Salipaludibacillus daqingensis; assembly: GCF_029891575.1. Lineage (GTDB taxonomy): Bacteria > Bacillota > Bacilli > Bacillales > Salisediminibacteriaceae > Salipaludibacillus > Salipaludibacillus daqingensis. Next base: position 212,427 of record NZ_JARZHF010000003.1, read on the forward strand.
TTCGTTAATATGTAATTCTCATTCTATCAACGTAAATCTACAAAATTCGGATAATGAATCGAGAAGGCACATAAGTCACCAACAAACTAGTTCTCACGCTTGTCACCCACAAAGTAGAGCGCAACAGTTCCTGGACCCGTATGGGCACCAATTACAGTACCAACACTGTTTATTCTTACGGGTTCTTTAAGGTGAGGAAATTTTTCTTCTATTAAATCTGCCACTTTTCGTGCATCATCATAGCATGCCGAATGCGATATAAAACACTTACCTGAGTAATCGGGACCATCGTTAGCGTGCATGTCCATCATACGGACAATTTCGTTAATAACCTTCTTTTTCCCTCGAATCTTCTTGCGTGGAGTCAATTTCCCATCAGCACTCATATTTAACAACGGATTTATGTGGAGTAAACCTCCAACCATGGCAGATGTAGGGGAAATTCGGCCACCTCGTTTATAATGTGTAAGATCTGTAGAGAAAAACCAGTGGTGTACATGAAGCTTATTATTCTCTAGCCAATTGTGCACATCTTCCAATGTTTCACCCTTATCTCTCAGATCAGCAGCCATATCAACAAGCATGCCGTATCCCGACGATGCCGCCAATGAGTCTACAATAAGAATTTTCCGATCTGGATATTTAGATAATAGCTCATCTTTTGCAATATTAGCAGAATTATATGCTCCTGAAAGTCCTGAAGAAAAAGAAATATGTAAGATATCCTTCCCTTCCTCTAAAAAAGGTTCAAAGAATTCAATAAACTGACTGACATTAACCTGCGATGTAGTAGGCATGGCCCCTTCAGAGATCCTACGATAATATTGCTCAAAAGATATACTTTGTCCTAGATCATCGGGATACTCTTTCCCATCTAAAATGTAGTGAAAACTGACATATGGTATTTTTCTATTTTGGAAATACTCATGCGGCATATCCGCAGTAGAACAACACGTTAGTAGATAATTCGACATATTCACCACTCCTTCATTTATTTATCATAGATTATTTACCTTAAATCCTAGATTATCTCATTCCTATTATAGTATAAGACGGACCAATAAATATGTAAAATTTTAGTGAAGATAAACAATTCCATTTGCTAGATTATAGATTTTATAAGCGGCGTATTATAATCTCCGCTCGTTTCCTTGATTATCTCTTAATATAATTTCAACATGGTTGGTTCGCCCCGACATAGAGTACACTTCTTCTCCTGACATATCAACCTTCCTATTAAATTGAAAATATCGAGATTCCCTCGGGCTTAACGTGAAATAATATGGACCTTCCTGATTTAATCGGGCGTAGGTTTCGAAATCATCGTACCTTGTTTTTTGAAAAACGAGCTCAAAGTCTATTGCCTTGTTCTGTTGATTTTCAAGAAAAATCGAACACTCTATTTCAGCCTCCGTTTCTCCCCCTTCTAGCTCAAACAAACATTGGCTTCGGCCACTTTCATAGGATATGGCATATATTCCGGAAGCAACAGTGGATTGGATCGTATCAACGATGACAGGAGGGAATGAAGACATGAATATGATGGTTAGAATAATGATTCGACCTTTCCATTTACTTAAAGACCTAGCTATATATGTCAGGCTTATTATGATTAAAATGAAAGTGCCTATTCCAACGAAGTGAAATCCACTGTAATTCTCCATATTAGAGAATGGCGGAATACCAATTGCTAGTAATAATGACTCTCCAAGGGATTTGTTATGAGGAAATGGCAGAACAATAACTGTCGTAATTAGTAGTAATGTCACACCAACCCAAAATTTCTTTCTATTTTGTATCAGCTTCTCCTCTTCCATCGTTATCCCCGTCCCCTTTGGTATTAGATTATTAAACTGAACACGAATCAACTTAGGGTATTTATACAAATTTTACCACAAAATATTCGTAAAAGTTAGGGGGAGGTCTCTTTGTTCCATTAAGCTGCTTTTGAACTTTTATTGATCCCTCTAACAAGGTCTCTAACAGCTGTAGACTTTGTTTCATGAACTATTTTCTATGTATGTATGAAAACTAGGTATCATTCAATCTTTCGACAATTTTTTTTACAAAAATCGTGTTGCGACAGACACCACCTATGAATATCCACGTTCTAACTTACTGGGAAATGGGAAGAGTAGATTATAAATCAAAATTATAAGGTGGACGGTAACATGGATGAAACGCACACAAGAAAAGTGGACAGGGTAGGACGCATCGTTATTCCAAAAGAGATTCGTGAGGCTTTGGACTTTTCTAATTATAAGCTCGAAATGGAAATGCTCCCAAATAACAAAGGAATCAAGATATTCAAAGGGAACCAAGGAGCGAAAGGCGGGAAATCTTTGGATGACTTTGGAAGGATCGTTGTTCCCTCTGAATATCGCGAAGAGTTAAAATGGGACGAAAGCAAAGAAATTCGCTTTAAGCAAGCTGATAGCTTCGTAGTGTTAAACGATGACCTTGCCGTATGCCAAATTTGTGGTAGTGATCAACAACTGATAGAGATTGAAACCAATTACCTCTGCAAAACATGTCTAGACTCCGGAATTAAACAGCGAAATGAGCGTTTGATCGCTCCTATTGACAAGCTCATTAACGAGTATGTAAACGCGTGTAATCAATCCTTATCGGGTAATCACGTGCACGAAGTGAAAGACCTAGGCGATAACGTGCAAACTGTTTTAGAGTATATTTATGTCGCGCCTTCTGACAATGATTTGATAGAGCCCGTTCAAAAAGCGAATAAACGGCTTGGAAAAATGGCGACTCAAGCGATGCTCAAAGAGGTATTTCAAACAATGACAAATCAATCGGAATACAACGAACAAGCTGAAATATATCACCAAATGAAGGAATTCGCTGATAAAAAAATCAAGAAACAGCATGAAAAATTTGAAGAGAAAATCCCTAAGCTGCTCAATGACGATTTCTTGAAGGAGTGGAAAGAGTTTAAACAAGGTACATTAGCCTCTCCCCTCTCTTCCATAGATCTCACTCAGGCACTAAAAGAGGCAGAAATGATCGTTCAAAAGTCAGCGGCAAACTTGGAACAAATCATTTCAGACAAAAGTGAGAACTCATCAGCAACGATTGATGCACAAAACCAGCTTTTAAACGCGGAAAAAAGCTTCATTTTCACGTATAACTATTTGGCCGAACTAAACTTCGATCTAAAAAGCTATGAAAGTAAATGTAAGAAATATGAAAAAGAGATCGAGCGGTTGAAAAAAGATATGAACGAAAAAGTCCTTCACAATGAACTCAAAAAGAGGCAGAAAAATTTAAACGGAAAAAAGAAGCACATCAAAGCAGCTAAACAGAAGTTAAGCAATTAAAACAAAGCACCTGCAGAGGAGCATAAGCTCTTCAAAGGTGCTTCATTTTTATCCCGTTTTTTTAAATAGCCAATGACTTTCTCACGTCCCCTTAAGTCATTAATGAACAATGAAAATAACTAAAATAAGAAAAAGTTCTGAGCAAAAGATCTACTCAGAACTCAAAGATTATTTCCATTTATTACCGTCAATATACACTTTAATTCTATCAATCTTACCATCACGACTGAAAATAGATTCACTTGTTAAAAGATCTAAAGTATCCCCATCTTCAAAAATACTTTCTGTACCATCTTTATAACAAACGATGATTTTCTTTTTGCCCTCTAGATAATAGATTACCGGAACTGCACAGAATGTAAATCCTAAGGAATTCTCATCTAACTGGATTGTTTCTGTATCCGCAGCATTACTATTCCTAGGTAGGGACCAGATTTTCTTCTCTTTTAAAAACTCAGACTTTGCTAATAACTCCGGTTTAAAACGAACAAGTCCCTTCTCTACCTTCACTCCTAATTCACCTAGTCGTGAGATAAAGTCTTCTTTAACCTGTCCGGTCATACCCGGTTGCTGTACGCCTGCAAATCCAGGAGTATGGGAATAAGCCTCCGTTGGAAATGCACCATATTGCTCTGGTGATTTTTCTACTCCTATTCCATCTTTCATAGCTTCATAATCATTCATAAGCGTCTTAGCTTCTTCATTCATACCTTTTTGACTATAGACATCTTCGAATTTTTCTTGTGTTGCCAAGACTAGCTTTGATACCATATGCCAATAAATACTTCCTAAACCTTCGTATTTATAAAAAGTACCAGAGCGGCCTGTAAAAGCATGATGGTCAAAAAGCTCTGTGAAGATTTCTTCAACGATTTTAATATCCTCATCCTTATACTCTTTTGTGGCCTTAAGTGCTTCTCTAATCTCTTCACCGTTTCTAAATCGACCGTTAAAATGGTACTTACCATTAACATCTTTTTCAATAAACCGTGTATGATTATGATCCAGTTCTGTTTTTAAAATAGTTGATGACATCACTTGTGCATCAGGAATCACATTTTTCTCTAAGAACTTTGGCAACTCACGATTCGGATAGAGCATATAGCTGTTTTGATCTTCACGATAAATAAAACTATTTTTAAGTGCATCTAAGACATGAATGGTTTCTTTTCCATCTAAAGCTTTTGAACTTATAACAGAAACTTGACCTTCTAACATCTCATAAAGATAGGATATGCTACATTTTTCCTTATCAAATCGAATTAGATTGTAAGAGTGGTATAAACCATCGTCACGTTTGTTCTTTGTGATGGAATCTTTTAAATGACTCATGGAAACCTCAATAAATTCTTGAAGAGATTCTATAGAAAGTGCCGCTTTATCTCCTGCAAAACCATTATCATAGATAGAATTTCTATAGGTTTCTCCAATCTTACCTAATGTTTTTACAATGTCAAAACGAGTGTCATCGGACATGTCATTGCCCAGGTATTGTTCACTATCCTTCAGTACCTTCGCTGTATCATGAAACATCTGAAGCACTTCAACTGAAACCTCAATGGAGTCTTCTTTCATTTCATTAACTATTTGACTCATATAGACTTGGAAACGATGCATATAATACAGGGTAACCATGGACAATCCATTCCCAACAAGAGCGTTGTTAGCATCATTCCACTCTGGACGTTGAGTATTCATCCAAATACCACCCTCAGGTACATAGTTAGAGAACTTTGCAAGAAGCGTAACCAAAAGTTTTTCCATTAAGTTAACTTTATAGATTTCGTCCTCGCAGTAAACTAACTTCCCATCTGATCCAATACTTGCCGTTTTGTTCTCAATACGTTGTTCACTCTCATCATCATAAACAATACTGTTTCTTGGGTCGTCGACTAATGCATCAAATCCCTTGATCCTATAAGGCACATTTGCATATACAAAAATGTCTTTATGAAGAAGAGTTTGTAACTTTTCAGGGTTATAAGCCTTTGATAATTCCATTAGCTTTAAAAGATAAATAATTTGATGATCTCCCCAGTATCCAATATTTGACCACGGATCTTCAGGGTCATACTTCTCCCAGTCAATTCCATCTTTCGTAATTCGATAAGGGTTATAACCATCTGCTGTTGATGCATTTACGAATTTAGCAATGATACTCTCTGTATATGAAGGGTAGGAAATAGACAACGCTTCCCAATTTTGAAAAATATCACGCCAATTCCCTTCAAACTTCAGCTCCTTGCCACCATCTTCTTTGGTAATCTCTATATTAAATTTATTCCACGGACGACTTGGATCTCCATGTCGCCTGCTGAATGTAAGTGGTAAGTACTCAAATACTAATCGTTCAAAATCCTTACTATCTAGATCTGCCGCCAAAGCAAGCAGTTCATTATAGTTAATTGTTTCGGGTAATTGACTCATAAAATCTAGCTGTTTGGTATATACGTCTTTATTCCAATTAGCTACAAATGCTTTGAAATCTTCTCTATCAATCTTATAGCCATCTGCATATATACCGCCTCGCATAATATTATAAAGAGTATTTGAAAAGTGTCTATAACCCGCCTTCTCATTAGCAGTACATTGAAATCCGTCAGCATTAAATACAAGTTGTTTAAGATTGTACTCACCTTTTGAAACATCAGTTTCAATAGATTCAAGAATCGATTGATTTTCGATAATATCCTTCATCAGTTTCTCCACTTTTGAAGCACTTTGATTAAGTTCAGCTACTATATACCAGTTTTTTGATTCATGAGCTTTAAGGCGGATAGAATCTTCAACATAGTAAGAACCTCTTCTACCTTTAATATCAACTTCCGTTTGAACGTTTTCATTTTGAGAAAACGCATGAACTTGTTGTTCTGATAAAAGGTAGTTAGGATTCTCTAGTCCCTTTGACCAAACCGTTGTTGCTTTCAATGATTCACTTGGCTCAGCTTTATCTGTTAAAATCGAACTAAGTGTGTAGATACCAAGCCCTGCATTTTCCACTAATTCACAACGTTTATATCCATCAACAAGCGTGCTTTTTGTGGCTTGCAAAAGCGTATTGACTCCATAAGGTAGGATGTTACGAATACCGTCTAGGACTCTAATCTCTACTTCTTTTTCCGCCAGGTTAACCATGCTAGATTCTTTAATAAATCCAAATAAATCACTGCTCTTCCATGTATAGGAATAACTAACCTCCAGGTCGTGGTTGATCTCTTCAAACATAATCTTATTACCTACTGTGTTTTTATATAAGTTTCTTGTAATCTTATATACATTGCTATTATGAAATGAGAAAGGTTTCCACAGAAAATTCTTTTCATCTTTACTGACGATTAGTATTGTATGTGATCCGGTTGTCTCAATACTGTCATGGATTTTATCATCTGTATCATATGGAAATAATGCTGACTCTGCATTTTTACGACCACAAGTCAGCCCGCCAGTACTTGATATGAAAATCCATTGGTCAGTATTACTTACTACTGTCATAAAGAACGGATTCATTTGACTGTAGTTTTCAATCTTGAAAAAAGTATCCTCTTTCATCGTCACTGCTTTTAACGAAACCGCTTTCGTTTTGTTCCGCAAAAGACCCTTTCCAAAGTGCAACTCTTGAATAGTATTCATTATATGTTCCTTTCTACATCAAATTTTAAATTTACCTAGTCACCAATAATTATATAGTTCCAAAGTTTAAAGTGCAATCAACTTCAAAAAAATTAGTTATGAAACGTAAATTTATTTTTAAATGTTCAATGAACTGCCATCATGTTAAATTTTATTATGTAAATCGTTTGTTAAATATAAAGCTGTCGGTTCGTTTAAGTGAAAGTTAACAGTTATTTCTATAAAGCTAAACAAATTTGACTTGAAACGATACCTCTAGCTTTTCGTTTGATGGTTGAAAAACGCTGTTGACTATCTAGTGCTTCTGAAACAGTTGAAATTCAGATTCAAAGTCTTTCACTCTTGTTCACTCCTGACCATTTTAGGCTCTTTTAACCTAGTACGGTCAGCTCTAATAAACTATATAACCATCATTTTTAGCTAGGAAGCAAGAAAATGATGGTAAATTATATTCTGAATGATTAACTCAGGTGGTGACAGGTACCCCGAATTGCTTTATATTGAGCGGTCCGGTCTGCTTACAGATTTCGATAATCATGTAGGTTCATCAAATCACTTTTCTGATTAAGATAAGTTTTTGATGACATCTAGTAAAAAGAAATAATATGTATGGAATGGTTTACTAGTTTACGCTTACATGTAACTCTGCGATAATTGAATTTACATATATTAACTGAGGTGGAGTATAGTGATCAGAAACAAAAAAGACATTAATTATCTCGATCAAGAAATACAAAATACACATGGCAGGTTCAACAAGTTCTCAGAAGATTATTATGATAACCTCATCGAGTTATCTTGGAAAAAATTAAAACGTGAGTATGTTTATGAGACACTGAAAAAACTACCCATAGACACGGTAACTTCTCTTACTAAAAAACTAAATTTATCTAGTTTATACAATCAAGATATTAATACACTTGCAGATGTTAGTCATTTATCTATAGCTAAATTATTACGCTTTCCTGGCATCGGTGAAAAAAGTGCTCAGGCTATTTATTATTCTGCAGAACAAATAAAGAAGTCAATTTCCAAAAATACATACCCTAAAATTAACCCAGAGAATTTATCTGATCAAGAACTACATTTACTCAAAAGCATTTATTTAAAGCAATATGTGTTAAATCATGTTAACGAAGCTAAAGAGAATTTTCTTGCATTACATAAATTAATAAACGAAGACATTCTTGTTGCAAAAAAGAAACTTCCTTACATATTTTCAATCTTTCAATCTAAAGAAAAAAAGGAAAAAATCAACTCTGCCATTAATCAAATTAATCATAGGTTTGATATGGATAAACTTAATGATTTTAAAGAGACAATTAACCATCTAGATTCATACTCTCCCACAGATGAAGAAGTGATTAGCGACTTTCTAGTTAATAATGCAACCTACTATGCTCTATTAGAAAAAATTGATGGTCCAATTAATCAAAAGGATGTCTACGGATTAACGGCTGAAATTGTAGAAAAAGTGAATTCTTTTGAATTGAACACAGATGGATTAAACATAACGTTAAGAAATTATCAAGAGTTCGGGGCAAAGTATGGATTAACTTATAAAAGAACTTTATTAGGAGATGAAATGGGGCTAGGTAAAACTATCCAAGCAATTGCCATTATAAATCATCTTCATCATGAGGAGAAAAAATATGCCTTAGTCGTATGCCCACTAAGTGTCTTAGCAAACTGGAAACGGGAAATCCAAAGATTTTCTATTCTGAAAACATTTATATTCCACGGAAACCAACGTGAGGATTCTTACAATCTATGGTCGAAAAATGGCGGCATCATGATTACCACATATGAACATACAAAATACTTGCAGGGGCTGGACAGTCAAAAACTTGATGTTCTTATTGTTGATGAAGCCCATTATATAAAAAATCCCAACGCTTACCGTTCCAAAAATGTATATCGTTTAGCTGAAATCGCTTCTTACGACTTATTTATGTCAGGGACACCTCTTGAAAATAGACTAGGTGAAATGAGTCAACTCATAGATGTTTTACAACCTGAAATTACGAACGAGATTTTTGAAAATATGCAACTTCTTGAGCCTCAGCGTTTTAAAGAGGTGATTGGTCCAGTCTATTTGAGACGCAATCGCTCTGATGTACTTAAAGAATTACCAGAACTGAATATCATTTCTATCTGGACTGAATTTGGTGAAAGTGAATTAACTAACTATATCGAAGCCGTAAAGGTCGAGGCCATTCACGATATGCGGAGGGCAGGTTGGTCTGGTAAAACACCTAAAGATTCACCAAAATTAAAAATGCTCATCGAGCTATGTGATCAAGCGAAAGATAACGGTCACAAAGTGTTAGTTTTTTCTTTCTACAAATCAACTTTACAGAAAGTACATACGCATCTAAGAGATCGAGCATTTGAACCAATTACCGGAAGTATTACCAATAACAAACGTCAAGAGATTATAGACGATTTTACTAAAGCACCTGATGGTAGTGTCTTAATTAATCAGATTGAAGCCGGCGGTGTTGGGCTTAATATTCAAGCAGCCAGCGTGAACATCCTTTGTGAACCTCAATGGAAACCTTCAACGGAAGAACAAGCGATTAGTCGTGCTTATCGAATGGGACAAGCAAAAAACGTAACAGTTTACCGATTGTTTACAGAGGATAGTATCGATGGACGTATTTTAGAATTACTAAATGAAAAATCTGACCTTTTTAATTTATATGCCAGAGACTCTGGAGTTGGAGATTTATCACAAAATATCCATGAGTCACAATTAGCAGCTCGAGCAATTAAAAAGGAACAGGAACGATTACAAATCTCAACATAAACGGTGTGAAAATTGAATGCACATCTATTTTTGTATTCCTTGTGATTTTTTTATCGAACAGATATCAAAATTTAATAATCACTCGAAAGTCGAGATTATTCGGGAAGTGACAGGCACCACAAAGCTACATTTACAGCTAGAGTAGTTTTACCAACTCCGCCTTTGTTATTAAAAAAAGTTATTGTTTTGATGGTGAACGCCACCTTTTATAAATATATAATTTATCTTCACTAAATTTTAACACACTTAGTCTATACAAAATATAAAAAGCTAATAGTTATTCTCCCAACACTTTGAACAAATTTCTTGAATTACTGGTAATTCTTAAACCTAGTAATTTCTTAATTTCGTTTTTTATTATTTAAAGAACTAGATGCTGAAGAAGGATCAATTTCAATTCCTAATGCAAGAGCTTCTTCTTTCGCATCATTTATAATTTCATCAAAGATAATATCATTTAATTTGTCTAAATACATAGATATCCTAATAATTGTTCCTGTAAAATCACAAATTCGCTCTATATGTCTTTTATTATGGAATGACATTGCTAAAGTTCCACTCACAATGGTTAAATCTCCTCCAGTATGTGTAGCTATTCTCTTTACAATATTCAAACCAAAGCCTGTATTCTTGTGAGTTTCTGAAGCATATGAATGATTAGATTTTGCTGTTATACCAGGAATTATCGCTCTTAAAATTGCATCTCTATCCGAAATTTCATTAAACCATTTATACTCCATATCAAACGGTACAGTCTCTCTTAATCCCACTCCATTGTCAGATATTACAATTTCTACTCTCTTATCCTTCTCATAATATTGGGATGAATAATTATATTCATCTGTTTCTGAATGATCGAAAATATTTCTAACCATCTCCCTTATTGAATATTCGATTAAACTTTTCACTAATGTATTCTCTTTATAATCTGTAAATTTTAAGTTTGTCTCTACTAAAAAACTCGCAATATCATCAAAATATGTTTCTGTATTTTCATGTTTTTTTCTAAGCCTTTCATAAAGTTCATTTAAATTTACTTTAGTAGGTGATATATATGTACGACCATTTGCTTTAAATTGAGTATTTGTTGATAACCCTATCATTTGGAAAAATCCTATATTTAATCCATAAGAGATGGGTCCACTACTTTCCTTATCAAGAGTTTTTAACGAGAATGTATATTCTTTCGACTTTAACTTATCAATAATTGCCCAGAACATAATTGCACCAGTAGGCTCAATAAAATCAAGTTTATCAAAAGAAAATATCAGTCCATCTTCGTGTTTTTGATAGTAGTCATTTCTAGAGAGCGTTTCACTTAATTCTATCATTTTTTCATATTTACAATTCACTATATTTATTATCATATTTACCCCTTTAATAAAAAGCTCAAATAGAGTAGAGAACCAAAATAATAATATTTAATATTTACTACTCGTTGACTTTTCCCCAATCAAAAATATAAAGAGACTCTAGCATAATAGCTAAAGCCTCTAAATTGTTGAAAAATATTAACCAAGTAATTGTAGTACTGATTGTGGTTGTTGATTTGCTTGAGCTAACATAGACTGAGATGCTTGGGAAAGGATGTTTGCACGAGTCATTTCCATCATTTCAGCAGCCATATCAACGTCTCGAATGCGAGATTCCGCAGCTGATAGGTTCTCAGAAGAGTTATCTAAGTTAGAGATTGTGTGCTCTAAACGGTTTTGCGTCGCACCTAAATTAGAACGCTCAGCTGAAACTGTTTCAATAGCAGAATTAATTGCAGTGATAGCTGTATCAGCATCAGCTTGAGTAGATATATTTATTCCACCATTTACTTCTGCATCTACAATTGCATCAGGATCTGATGCGTCCATTGCTGAACCTGTACCATCATCTACCCCAAGAGAACTAGCGTCCATTGCTGCAATAGAAAGTTCTAGGTTCTGTCCTTCATTTGCTCCAATATGGAATTTAGATTCAAGTGCACCACCTAGTAGGTTTTGTGTGTTGAATTCTGTATTGTTGGAAATACGAGTAATTTCAGAAGCTAATTGATCCACTTCTTTTTGAAGTTCTTCACGATCTACATCGACGTTTGTATCGTTTGCAGATTGAACTGCAAGCTCACGCATACGCTGAAGAATACTGTGCGTTTCATCAAGTGCACCTTCTGCTGTTTGGATCATAGAAATACCATCTTGTGCATTACGGCTAGCTTGATCTAAACCGTTAATTTGTGCACGCATTTTTTCAGAGATTGCAAGACCTGCTGCATCGTCTCCAGCACGGTTGATACGCATACCAGAAGAAAGCTTCTCCATTGAGTTTTGCATTGAGTTTTGATTGATACCCATTTGACGGTGCGTGTTCATTGCTGGAATGTTGTTGTTAATAATCATATTATATTCCTCCTTGAATTTACTTCCGGTTCACGTCCTTGTGAGTGGAAGTTCGTGTTTTGATGAAGCAAGATAACGTCGGCCGCCGTTTCCTTTTTCATCGTACAATAGTATTATCGGTTCACTTTAGTGAATGTTAACCTTTTTTCTAAAAAAAATGTTAAAAATTTTTAAATCTTATTCTGTCGTATTAAAGCTTCGTTCTTTTTACCCTGTAAACACAAAATAAGCACCTACATCTCTGCAGGCACTTCAACTTTCCACAAACAAAACTAGCACCTAAAAGAGGTGCTACGAAACTTGTATTCTATTACCTTACTGCATCGACCCAGCCTTTACGGATGATATGAACCATGGCGTCTGTGCGATCGTTTGCACCTAGTTTTTTCAAAAGATGGCTAATCACCGTACTAACGGTTGATGGTGCTAAATACATAATCTCTGCGATTTTGCGATTGTTATGTCCGTCGAGAATATTTTGTAGAACGTTCTTTTCGTTATCTGTCAGTATGTATTTCACATCTTCCGTTCGTAGCACGAGGCGTTTGATCGGTCTGTCCTTCAATTTTTTTCGCTGAAGGTCGATGACCAAATCACTGTGAAGGTTTTGTTCTAAGTAGACACCGAATTCGTCAATCGTTTTTAAAATACGCTTCGTACTATTCAAAAATGATCGAATGGAAACGATGCCATCTAGATCGTACATGAATAAGTTGAACAATGACTTCGTCGGACAATCAGCTGTCATGATCAACGTATATGTATCTTTTTCCTTCAATTCTTCTAATACAGATTTCACCATATGATAATTGTCGATCTTTGCTTCGTCTATAAAAAGAAAGATATAGCGAACCTGATCCACATTAGGAGGGCAACTCTTTTCGATAATGACCTGGTTATTAGCGGAAATTGACGTTAATTTCTCCTTCGCTTGCTCGGTCAAGCACTGATCAAAATCGATAAAGAGGACCTTTTCGGTTATCGCTGTATCTTTGTCAGAGTACAATGAGTGCATAGATGGATCCCCTTTCACTTATGTCTACTCTTAAGAATAACGATTGAGACTATAGCCGACAAGATTCGATTGTCGTATCATATCTGTGACTTTTGTTGTGCAATTGTGAGAAATACGCCAACAATTTCCTGTATAAGGTAAGTTAAACAAGAATATAACTATTTGTTAACATTTCGTTCATAATTCATCGTTTTTTCTAGAGAGACTATTTCCGTCTATTTGTACGTCATACCGAACAAAAGAACTTTTTTTTAAAAAAGAAACCCCCTTCGGTAAAGGGCTATTCATGAAAGCGATGTTGTCTTCTTGTTAAAAAATTTAGATAAGCCTTTAGTCTGCTTGTTTTTTAATTGACTGAGTCAATTGTTTCAGTACGTCAATCGATGATGTATTGGATGCTTCTGTGTTTTCCTCTTGGATCGCTAAATAAATTTCTTTACGGTGAATATCGATGTTGCGAGGTGCATCGATTCCTAGTTTAACTTGATCACCGTCGATTCCTATCACTCTCAGCTCAATATCGTCGCCAATTTTAATCGATTCGTTAAGTTTTCTCGATAATACGAGCATCGTTTAGCCCTCCTTCTTTGCAGAAGCAGTTAATGGCTTTAATTCATGCTTCGTGTGGTAGCTTGATTCGTTCAAGACGATTTGTTTTCCTCTTTTTCGAGTGGTGTTTAATACGATAGGACCTCGTAAATTGGCAGTGGACTCTTCTAATGTGTCCCTTAACGTCAATACAACGAAGAGTGCCACATCTTGCTCGTTCTCAATCTCTAAGGCTTCTAAAGTTTGGTCGGATAACTTCGCTTCATAATCGGGAAAAAATGTAAACGGTGTCATAAGTACTAGTGCAAGTCCTGCTGTATTTGTCGATTGTAGTATGTAAAATGGGCTTGGTTCTTCATTAAACGGGAGAAGAATAAACGATCGTTCTTCTTCAAAGCTCGGTAACCCTTGCTCAAACTCGATAATATTATTTTCATTGATATCTATCTTGCCAGAATACTTTGTTTCAATGTTCAACTTGATCACTCCAATTATCTGTTTATTAGTTTATTGTAACGAAAATCATACGTCATGTCTCGAAAGATGAGAAATCAGTTAACAGTTTGTTGCATTTTGTTGAAAAATGACGTTTCATTTCACCTCACACATAAAAAACATCCGCCTGTATGTTCAACAATAGCGGATGTCATAGCTGGCGATTAATAGATCCTCCAATGACAGAAAAGTCAATTTGATTTTTTTGCTGAAGGTAAACGTTCGTTTCCCAGCGTGGGATATTGATTTGTGGGTCATTTCTTTGAAACCGAATCGTCGGTTCTGGCCAGTCAAATTGCATACTTACTTCAGATGGCCGGTAATCAAAGGACACTTTGCCCATATGCTCAGGAACCATCCCGATATTGTACTGTCTCTCTGGGAACAGTTCACTGTTTTGCTTCGCAATCGAGGCAATCGCATTCGATCCATGTTCAATTTTTTTCAGCTGTTCTCCTTGTTGAATGGTCTTCGCCACATACTGCATCACATTTTGCCTTGCTCGTGCCGCAAACTCATCAACACGGCGCATTGGTCCTTTCAGATCCGCATCAGCAAACGCCTCCGTTTGATCAATGAACAACTTCGATGCCGTCGTACTAATCCGAAAACTCCCGACTAGCTCTTGGTCAATATAAAGATCGCCACTTGGCTGATGAATACTCATCGGAGGACGCTGCTGTTGAAGTCCGATTTGTGCTTGAACGGTTGAAATATCTAAACGGGCGACATCCATCACAGGCCTCCTTTGTGCGTTTTATCATATTCTGCTCAGATCAATGATGGAAATCTACCTCAAAAAATCCATTAGCGTTGGTTGAATGATTCGACCACTAGAAGAAAGAGCGGCACGATGAACGTTCTCTTGCGACATCAACGCGATAATGACTTTTTCAATATCCGCATCTTCATTATCAGACATGATCCGCTTCGCAATCACTTCTTGCTCTTGAACTCGGTTATCGATCATTTCTACGCGGTTCATGCGAGCTCCAAGCTCAGCCCGCTCATCAACTGAATTGTTAATATGAACATCTAACGTATCGAGCATTCCTGATAAGTCTTCAGCCGTTGTAGTCGGGTCATTCAACATATCTTCTAGCGCTTGAATATCAGCGAATAATTGCTCAGAAAAGACCTTATTAGGAGTCATGTTCACAGGAACTTTCACTCCTTTTAACAATTCAATTTCCACATTTTGTTCGTTTGTGGAAAACTGCCCCGCTTCCAAATCAATCGGTTTGTTCGTTGTATCAGTTCCGTTAAAAATGTATTTGTTGTTTGCTTTTGTATTTCCTAAAGATTCCAGATGCTCTTTCAGCTGCTGTACTTCTTTCGCAATGTTGGCCCGCTGTGTTTCTTCATACGTATCATTAGACGCTTGAACGGTCAATTCACGCACGCGATGAAGAGCATTCGTCGTTTGGTCAAGCGTGGAATCGGCCGTATCCATCCAGTTATATACTTCAGATAAATTTCGTTTGAATTGCTCTGTTTCCGTTACTTGCGTGCGATAGCGCATGCCGTTCATCGCTACGACCGGATCTTGTGACGCTCGTGAAATTTTCTTTCCCGTCGAGAGCTGATCTTGGTATGTTTTCAGTTGCTGATAGCTTTGACTCAAGTGTTTCATAGAGTTATTTGCAATCATGGATTGTGTAACGCGCATGAACATTCACCTACTTTCTATTCGCTTCATTCATTATTTCGGACATTTCATCCTTTGTTTTTCAAAATTATCCTAGACTCTCAATTATTAACGTCCAACTAGTCCCATATTATTAATAATGCGATCAAGCATTTCATCGACAGCGGTCAAATTTCTCGCTGCTGCATTATAGGCGTGCTGAAATTGAATCATGTTACTCATTTCCTCGTCGAGGGACACGCTACTTACTGACTGGCGATTTCCCTCTACAGAGTCTCGTAAAGATGACGTGTTTCGTAATAAACGCTCCGCTTCATTCGTATCAACGGCCATTTCACCGATGACACCTTGATAAAAGGATTGGACGTTTGTCGTTGAATTTCCACCGAAATCCAAGTCTTCATCTTTTACGTCTGATAGATTTAGAGCGTTGCCACCATCACCTGCGTAACCGAGGCGACCACCGTCTTCCGAAACATTTTTAGCTGCGGCAATGTTATCAAGGCTATCTTTGATATCATCTGTGATCTTTAAGTGTTTCGCCGCTCCTTGAATATTCTCCAAGTCAATACCATCTTCAGCAAAATCGAAGAAATCAAAGCCCTCAAAACCATCGTCAAGGTCTCCCCTGATTTCTGATAAACTAATTCCTGCACGATGAACGTCGTTATATTCAGCGACAAATGTTGCAACCATCTGATCAAGGTTTGTCATCATTTCCGGAAGCAAACCTTCCACATTCCCCGACTCAAACTCATCACCTGCGAAGGATCCAGTATCGTAACCGAATGCTTGAATGACAGCAGTTAATGACCCCGTCGACTTCATGAAATCATTGATGTTAACTGTGACTTGGTCATCACTTGCAAAGTTATTGTAGTCACTAACGGACAAATCAACTAAGTCATCATTTTTAAACGTCATCCCATTCACGGAACCATCTGCCCCATCGAAATTTACCTCGATCTGATTTTTCGTTAAGGACGCCCCATCTACTAATGTAATTCCGGTTTCTTTTCCATTTTGACCGAGTAAAGAAATCGTATATTTCCCTTCAGCCATATCTTTTGCTTGGCCTCCACTAGCTACTCTTTCGACCTTGATATTCATATATTGCGAAAGCTCGTCTACTAACTGATCCCGCTGATCGTAAAGATCATTTGGTAACATCCCGTGCGGTTCAACGGAGCTAATTTGCTTATTTACATTATCAATTTGCGTTAACAAGGAATTAATTTGCTTTTCCTGAACGCCGATTTGTGCTTTATGATCTCTCTGAATCGCCTCTAATGAATCATGTGTATAATTGAACGTCTCCGCAAGGGCAATTCCTCGTTGCCTGACAACAGAGCGAGCACCAGAGTCTTCTGGATTTGCCGATAAGTCTTGCAACGACTGCCAAAAGCGGTCCATCGTATTCGCCAAGCCATCTTCCGTTGGTTCATTCATAATGTCTTCTATTTTAGAAAGAGACGTATGGCGCGCATCCCAATATCCACTCTTATTATTTTCCGCACGAAACTGCATGTCCAAGAATGCCTCACGGACACGTTGAATTTCGCCTGCTTTGACCCCAGTTCCCAACTGACCAGGAATGCCTGGCTTGTTAAAACCCGGGCTTGGGAATGCCTCTGTCTGTGTGAAATTAACGCGCTGCCTCGAATATCCTGGTGTATTCGCATTGGCGATATTGTGGCCTGTTGTATGTAATGCGGCTTGTTGCGTACTTAACGCACGTCGGCTCGTCTCAAGTCCGTGAAAGGTTGATAACATCGTTTTCTCTCCTTTATAAAACTAATAAATTTCTATGCTTTTCATCTATTCAATATGGTCCTATTCAACCTTCCGTTAAACTTTCGAATCAAACAACGAGCGTCCACCTGGATCGATCTCGTCATCATCCTCTTTTTCACCAGCTCCAGAGTAACTAGTAAACTGGTTTTGAGGATTCATCGCATCAAGGGACAAGTTGACAAACCGCAACGAATCTTCTAAAAGCTGCTGATTAAGATTGTTTTGCTCTTTCAGCTTTTGAATTTCCGTCATTAATCGCTGCTGCCAGTATAGTAAATCTTCCCGATCTTTTTCCGGAAAGAGTGGCGTTAGTTGTTCCATCGTCACGTTTTCCTTCACGAGCCCCTTTTCTTTCATCCATTCCTGAACGAGGTGCTGGCGCGTGTTTTCCAGCTTCCGCAGATGCTGAATCAACGGGGATTCGTCTTTCATCACTTGCTCAAGACCTTGCATATCCCCTGTTTTTATCACTTCTTCTTTTCGAACTGCTTGCTCATTAAACCGCTCATGCAAGACAGTCATCGCTTGAAAAATTTGAATCAGCTCCTGCTCCACGCTTCACACCTCATTCTTTTTATCGATTATCGATCCCAAAACTCATAAAATTTCTTGGCCACTTCTTGATGGTTCACCTTGTATGTGCCCTTTTCAATTTGACTCTTCACTTCATTAACTCGCTCCTGACGCTCCGCCGAAATCTCTTTCGACTTAGCCATCTCCTTCGCTTCTGAAGAAATTTCTACCTTATCAGAACGTTTTGTTTGCTCATTTTGCTGACGGTCCTGTGTCTCCTGAAGCTTGCGATATGCCTGAACCGAATGCATCGGATTAATCTTCATGTCATTCCACCTCCTGGAATAGTATCCTTCATTTCCATAAACGAACGACTACATTCCTTACTTCTGTTTATTATATCGGATCCTACGCGGAATTCTTTAGTTTTGCCAAGAAAAAATCTCCCATCGTTTAGAAAACGTTGTTATCGACGCTTCTCACGTATATATTAGAACCATGTAATTAAGCTTAAAGCAATATCTAGCTCGCTTAGTTCCTTTCAACGTATACATTCCCTCGATTCGGGCACTATGTTCATCGTTTACTTCCCTTCGCTCGGCTGACAGCGACTGAAAGGTACTATCTAGATGACTTACTTCCTTTCACCAGCGTCGCTCTCTCGCTTCGGACACTATACGCATCCTTTACTTCCCTTCACTCGGAAGGCAGCAACTGAAAGGAACTATCTAACTCGCTTAGTTCCCTTCATCGGCGACGCTCTCACGCTTCGGGCACTATGCCCCAACGCCACACCCCCCCACTTCCCAAACACAAAAAAACGCCCAACTATGGTTACCAAACCAAAGTTGAACGCCTCCCCTCAAACGTTATCTCCTTCTATTCCGACCTTCACGAACTCGCTCGTCCATCGTCGAATAAGTCTTGTACCGCGCAGTTTCACGCTCCTTTTTTCGCCCTTCAAACGCTTGTTGCCGCTCACCAGCATGCAAGCCTGACTGGATTTCCCCACGACACTTTTCACAAATCCGCCCCTCGCGAATTTCTCTGTCGCACTTCTCGCACGGGTACGTTAAATTAGGAAATTGCGCCAAGTGCAAGCGACCCTCTTTCACAAACTGAGTAATCAACTCTCTACTCACTTCCGTCGCCTCGACGACCTCATCCATGGTCGCCTTACGATTCTCTCGCTTGCGAATAAACGTGTACACCGTTTGATATTTCTCCTCCACCTCACGGGCACACTGATCACAAACAGATCGCAATGCCTTCACAAACAACTTGTCACAATTCGGACAGTTTGCCAAATCTGCCATCTTCCCCACTCCTTTGAATCCAAAGTATATATTAGTTATATCGACATAATTCAACAAACTTTAACCGTTGTTTTTCAAAGCACCCGTCGCCCTCGCTACCGTCACCGCAAACACTTTCTCCGCACCAGCCTCATACAACACAGTCGACGCAGAACGTAACGTCGCTCCCGTCGTATAAATATCATCAATGATTAGCACACGCTTCCCCGCCCAATGCCACTTCTCTCCCTCAACAGACAACCGAAACGCGCCCTGAAGTGCGGCAATTCGTTCCCGTCTATCCCGCTTACTTTGCTTCGCCGTTTCCCCTCGCCGCTGCAACACATCACAGCACGCAAACTCCCCAGCCAACAATTCCGCTTGATTGAACCCCCGCTCCCACAACCGCTCCTCCGAAAGGGGCACCACCGTCACCACATCAATCTTCCCCAAAGGCCTCGTTAACCGCTTTAATTTCTTGGAAAAAAGCGTGGCAAGGGTCGCATCTCCGCGGTACTTATACTGCGCCATCACTTCTTGAAGGAAGTCATTGTAAACATATAAAGAACGCTGCTGCACCGAACGATCTTCGCCTTTTTCTGCTTCCTTCCACTTCGCACAATCGCGACATAACGTTACAGGTTCTTTCACAAAGGTAGCCGGCAGTTTCACCGACGCATCCACAAAATCATGATCTGCTTTTTCAACTTGTCGTCCACACATCTCGCATCCTACTTCGTTTATGTTCACCAGTTTCCCTTCGCAGTCGGGGCATAATACTTTTTCTTCAGGTAGCCCTAATGCCCACGTCCAGTTCACTTCTTCCATAAATGACCGATCACAATATAAACATCGACTCGTTTCTGACAGCGTATCACTCCACTTTGACACCTTCCCTCGCCTCCATCATCGATCTTTATTCATCATTTCAATATGGCGGATCGCTTGTCCCATCGCCTTTGTTTTACCATAGTGAAAAAACACAACGTCACCACTTGGTCGATCTGGACTCCTTCCCACACGACCTGAGATTTGCACGAGAGCGGATTCTGTAAAAATACGATCTTCGGCTCCTAAAATTCCGACTTGCACACCTTTCACCGTGACTCCTCGCTCTAAAATGGTCGTTGTCACTAACACGTTCGTTTCGCCTTCACGAAACCTTATTACTTTCTCACGTCGACTCGGATCCGCCGCATGGACGGTTTCCACGTTGACGGTTTCACATGCTATCCGAACAGCTTCTTCGATTTTTTCCATCAACGAAATTTGCGGCACGAATAAAAACACTTGTTTTTGATTAGCGATATGACCTCGAAGCCACTCAATGACTGGGTTAGGTAAATTTCCTTTAAGAAGTTTCTTTTTCCAGTTTCCGATCCACGTTTGTTTTGGAACAGGAAGGTCGTGACCATGGTAACGCCTCAGTACTTTTACATAAGCAATCTTCCCCGACGCAGCCTTTCTCTTCAGGTTATCTGGAGGAGTTGCTGTCACATAAACGGTCAAACTTTCTTTCGCACGAGCATTCTTCACCGCATACTGAAGTTTTTTATCATACGAATAAGGAAAGGCATCCACTTCATCAATAATCACGAGAGGAAAATGGCGATAAAACCGAAGCAGTTGATGAGTTGTAGCAATGACTAGTTCTCCTTGCTCGAAGCGTTCTTCTTTTGGAACTCCTCCGTGAAACGCTCTTACTACCGTATGAGGAAAAGCTTCTGTCATTCGCGGCAATAACTCCAACACAACGTCCGTTCTTGGCGTCGCCACTAAAACTGGCCCACCTTTCGTTAACGCTAATTGAATCGCCGCAAACAGCATCTCTGTTTTTCCTGCACCACAAACGGCCCAGATCAGGAAATTCTTCTCCGTCTTGTAACGAGTCGTTACATGATTAACTAATGCTTGCGAAGCTTTCGATTGTGCAGGGGAAAGCTGTCCTTTCCAACCGAGGGTATGCCTTTTTTCTTTCGCCTTTTCCTTTTCGTTCCATGTAAGTAAGGGACTGCACTCTGCGACACGTCCCATCATTAAACAAGCGCGGCAATAGGCACACATTTTTTTGCACCTGGCACAAGAAATGTCGCCAAATAAAAATGGATCATCGTTGCCACATCGCCTGCATGTTAACTTTGGGTTTCGAGTGATCGCTGGCTGATAGTGAATGACGCCATGACAAACATGCTCATGGATAACGTCCAATGAAACGTGGGCAGTGATTTCGTCCACTAACAAACGCCTTCCATATAATACATTTCTTAACTTATCGTTCACTTGGAATTTTTCATTAAGTAGGGGGAATGAAATCTCATTTGAGGGTATATCAGAAAGTCTTACGAGTGGGTATGTCGGTATTTTGTCAGCATCTCTTGGAATCAGTCGTTCAGGAATGAGCCAATAGAGAAGATTTGTAACGATCTCGCCTTTAGGATACAAAGACGGAAAGGACGGGTCATCAAGTGAAACCTGATAAAAACGCACTGGGCATGCGCCTCCTTTACGAATGAGGTAACGAACTTCTTTGGGATCGAGCAAACGACCGTGGCCGTTTGCTTTCCTCCGATTGTTGACGAACTTCGTATGTTAGCTAAAACTTGAATCTACCCAACCGATCCCTAGGCTACCTTCACCAAGGTGCGCACCGATCACAGGGCCGAAATAGCTAATATAGACGTTTGCGTTTGGATATTTATTCTCTAACATCGCCGCAATTTCAGCTGCTTTTTCTGGTCGATTCGCATGAATGACAGTTATATCAAGAGGAGCACCGTCTTTCGCGTCTTCATCTAATAAATGATAAATCTTTGCCAGGGCTTTTTTCGTCGTGCGAACTTTCTCATAAGGGACGATTACTTTATTATCGAAATGAAGCACTGGTTTGATGGATAATAAACTTCCAACAAACAATTGCGCACCGTTTAAACGACCGCCACGGTGGAGGTGATTCAAATCGTCAGCGATGAAATAGGCCCGAATATGTTCTTTCATTTGATACAAATGGTCCAATATCTTTTTCGCGTTGTATCCTTGTTCCGCCATTTTTGCAGCAGAAAGGACGTAAAAACCTTGCACCATGCAGCTAACTTCCGTGTCGAACACGTGAACTTCCACATCTGGCGTCATATTTCCCGCCGCTAACGCGGTCTGATGTGTCCCACTAATCCCGCTCGATAACGTAATAACAATGATCTGATCGTGATCGTCAGCTAACTTTTGGAACACTTCTTCAAACAGACCAATAGCCGGTTGCGACGTTGTCGGAAGTGCTTCTGTTTCCTTCATCTTTTCATAAAATTGTTCATTCGTGATGTCTTGCTCTTCTTTATACGTTTCTTCACCAAAAATAACATTGAGAGGTACCATGGTTATGTGATGTTCCTCGCGTAAATCTTTCGGTATGTAAGCCGTACTATCGGTTACAATAGCTATTTTACCCATGACGCTTTCCCTCTACTTCCATTGTAAATTAGTCACACGTTTCGTCCAGTGCAACTGTCAGTATCCTTATACTACCAATGATTGATCAAAGGTGTCCACACAAATATGCACCTGCTGACTAGAAGCAGGTGCAACATCCTTTCGGAAGCTTGTCCATTCTCATTTTTATGCAAAAAATGGAATTTATCGCTCCGAATTAATTTACTTTAACCCAACCATTTTTAATCGCATCAACGACAGCTTGCGTGCGGTCATTCATACTCATTTTTTGCAAAATGTTACTAACGTGGTTTTTCACCGTTTTTTCACTAATATAAAGCGCTTCACCAATCGCTCGGTTGCTTTTTCCATCTGTCATTAACTGCAACACTTCACATTCGCGACGTGTAAGAAGATGTAGTGGGCGGCGATACTCCACTTCACGGAAACCAATTTCTGTTTCTGGTCCGTTATCATTTGCTAAACGACGGTATTCATTGACTAGATTGTGTGTCACTTTCGGATGAATATAAGCTCCACCATCTCCAACAACTTTCACAGCTTCAATCAATGCTTCTGTATCCATCTCTTTTAGTAAATAACCGGAAGCTCCTGTTTTCAACACATGTGTAACATACGTTTCGTCATCATGGATGGAAAGAATCAATACTTTCACATTCGGGAACGTTTCAACGAGTGTTTTTGTCGCTTCCATTCCGTTGACGTTTGGCATGTTAATATCCATTAACACAACGTCTGGTTGGTTTTGACGGACAAGATCTAGCACGTTTTCTCCATCGCTACCTTCCGCAACAACTTCAAAGTTATCTTCCATTGATAAAATCCGTTTCACACCTTCTCGGAACAATTGATGGTCGTCAATGAGTACAATTTTTAATTTATCGTCTCTCTCCATTTTCTTCTCCTCCTATTATAATGAATAATTCATTTCATTTACTTTTTTTTAGTCATATACACCCAATATTAAGGATCATGCATCAAAAATCTTTTGTATATCGGACAATGAACGAAACTTCATAGTTCTTTTCTACTCATTCCGAAGTTCGAAACATATTACAAATTTTCCAAAGACGTAATTGGTATTTGCACCATAATTAACGTGCCTTTTCCTGGTTTGGAATCAATGCTTAACTTTCCATCCAACATATTAATCCGTTCCTTCATTCCAACTAAACCGAAGCTACCTTCTTTTTTGTCTAGAACATCAAAGCCTTTTCCATCATCTTTAATCACGGCTGTCACTCGCTCCGCCGTTAATTCCAATTTAATTTGGATCGACGTTGGTTCCGCATGCTTATAGGCGTTTTGGATCGCCTCTTGAACAAAACGGAAGATAGCAACTTCCATATTCTGCGGAAATCGACGTTCTCTTCCAATATTCTTAAATGTGATCGAAATACCAGTATGCTCTTCCGCATTCTTTATATACTTCGCCAAGGTCGGCACTAATCCGATATCATCTAACGTCATCGGCCTTAAATCGTAAATAATTCGTCGTACTTCACTTAACGAATCTTTTACTATTTTTCTTAAGTCACGAATTTCAAGTCGTGCTTTTTCTACTCCTTGCTGGTCCAATACTTTCTCTACAAGTTCAGTGCGAAGCATGACATTGGCCATCGTTTGAGCAGGGCCATCGTGGATTTCCCTGGATAATTTTTTTCGTTCTTCTTCTTGAGCATGAATAATTTTCAACCCGAACTTTTGCATTTCTTGAGCATCTTGCACTAATTCAGACACGTGCTGTAAGTCACCAGTCAAATAATTGATTACTACGTTGATTTGGTTAATCAAATGATCAGCACGTTCCATCGTTTCGCCTAGTTTCATTAACCTACGTTCAAGATTGTCTCGCCGTTCTCTTAGCTGCTTTTCTTCTTGATGTAATAACGCAAGTTTCACTTGATAATCATTGGCTTGCTCGTATGCTTCACGAACTTCCGTGTCACTATAATAACCAAAATGCTTACTCACTTCCGCTAAACGATTTCTTGCAAATCGGGAATGGAGCTCAGTACGTTCTGACTGTTCAATTAATTGAATGACTTTTTGCTGAATATCTTCTAGTTCTATTTTCAATGACTGATATTCATCTCTTGATTCTTCGCCAATTTCAAAAATCTCTTCTTTACTTTTTCCTACCATATCCATCATTTTATCTAAAATAGACTCAATTGATTGAACGGAGCTCATCCAACCCCTCTCTTTCTGCATACAAAAATGGTCTGAGACATTGAAGTCTTTTTTGCTAATATTTATAAGTTTCCAGACCATAGCTTCATAGATGCTGAAAACCCTATCCATAAAAATCGAACATATTACTTAATTTATGGGGGTCATCCGACATTTGATTCATTTTTTTAACAAATGACTAGATTTTTGAACAAACCTATTCATTTTCATCATATTCGATATTGCCATTTTTGTCTAAGTAAAGTCATATGGGAAATTAAACCTATAGAAATTTTTCCATAAAATCTCATATTCATTGATAACTTATTCGACTGCTATTCTAGAAAAAATGGGTAAACACTAGAGAACACTGAACTTGACAGGCTCTCTTATTCATCATACCCTAAATTTATAAACATTTATCACCTTTTGAACACTTTTCTATATTTTTTTACACTTCAAGAAATTTTGCACCGACTGAAGCGTGTATGAACAAATAAACCTAGTTAAGAATGTATATATATACATAGCCTAATCTCATGTGTTTATTTTAGTAGAGCAAAATCACCCTACTTCGAAACCGAACGTACATTCTACTATTATAGCCTATATCTATCGGTTTGTCGTTCATTTTTTTGCATACGCTTGTTTCATAAATTCCGCTCTGGGATATTTCCAATGACCGTTCAACCCTCACATAACAAGGATTAAACTTCTTTTGTTAGATTCACACATAGTTTCCCTTCAAAAAATAGAGTTGAACATGCATCACTTCACAAATTAAGTTATTAAACCGATAGGAGAGATTATCATGCTTCCTTTCTACTATACAGTTAAAGGTGCTGGTGAACACGAAATCACCATCCAAAAGTCACGATTTATTGCTTACGTGCAACGGGCAACGACAGAAGAGGAAGCTCAAACGTTCATTGAATCGATTAAAAAGAAAAACTGGAATGCCAATCATAATTGTTCTTGTTACATGATCGGTGAAAATGATTTGATCCAAAAAGCCAATGACGATGGCGAACCATCAGGCACTGCCGGTGTACCTATGCTTGAAGTATTGAAAAAACGAAAGTTAAAAGATACAGTCGTTGTTGTCACTCGGTATTTTGGTGGCATCAAATTAGGCGCTGGTGGACTGATCCGTGCTTATGGATCTGCGGTCAGCGAAGGGCTGAATGCTGTCGGAGTTGTAGAAAGAAAACTCATGAACATTTATGCTTCCACATTTGATTACACCTTACTTGGAAAAATCGAAAACGAAGTTCGCTCCTCCAATTATTTATTAAAGCAAATTGACTATTTAGAGCAAGTCAAGCTAGAAACATATGTCGCGGACGGGGAAGAAGCTGCCTTTGAAGAATGGATGATGAATTTAACGAGTGGGCAAGTTCACATCGAAAACACTGGCCAAGCATACTTAGAACAAGACGTACCCCCTCCTGGAAAATAAACGAAACCATAAAAAACCACCAGACGGTGGTTTTTTATGGTTTCCTCGATATTCATCACAAAAAGTTAGCCCCGAACAATGAACTGCTTTTATCTTTCATTAAATGAATTAAACTCTGTATCATGCTAATTTTAAAATACAACAACAGGATCTAACGAAAGTCATTAATCATTTCAATCCAAATTGATGTAGGATTCCATCGTTTTTAACTTTTTTTCTCCAATTCCTGTTACTCGAAGAAGATCATTTATGTGTTTGAAAGGACCATTATCATCTCGTTCTTTTTTGATATTTTTCGCCAAATCTTCGCCTACTCCATAAATTTCTAGAAGTTCTTCTACAGAAGCTTCATTCACACGGACAACTTTGTCACTTTTATGACTATTTTCTTTGGCTTCTGCTTTTTCTGATGATTCCGTAGGTGTTTCAGTTTCACCATTTTCTTTGTTGTTGCTATCTTCTTGAACACCCTTTTCCTCGTCGATCAAATGACCATTCTGGTGAACTTTTTTATCATCCTCAAGCAAAGCATGATTTTTCGCCGTTTCAAAACTGCTAGCTGACCATCCTTTTTCCCTTTCCAAAATCGGAAACATCTTCACAAGAAAAGGCCACACCCAAGTTCCAAAGATGAAAAACATACTAAGGAGAACGAGAACTTTCTTTATCATATCGTTTCCCCCATTCCTTTATTCATATTATACCAATATTGTGAAAGAATTGTCTCTCTTTCATGAAGGAATACGTAATTTTGCAAAAATTACCCTTTTCTTCTCATCAATCAGATAAAAAAACTGACCCTTATAGGATCAGCAGAAGATATGTTTAGAGAGTTTCATTCTAATGAAGAGGTCCAAACTTAGTTACTTAATAAATCATTTGGTTGCTCTACTAATGTCCCATAAACATGAAAACTCTTTTTTGGTGTTTTCTCTCTTAAAAAGTGACTGACTTCTTCTACTGTCATCCCGATTTCCCGTGCTTCACGCATCAATCTTTCCCATTCTTTGTCTAAGGTTGAGTTCACAATTTTTTCCATCTCTCCTTAGACCCCCTTTCCCACAAGTGCCTATTAGGCAGCCAGGCTATCTTAAGTCCCTATTATGGACTCTTAGACCCTTAGCTTTGCGTCCTTGTCTTTCAACAAGTTTGCCTTTACTAGTAGGAGTTAAGGTAACACGGTAAAAAATTTTTAACATAGGAGTGTTGGCTTCATGATGCTTGAAAAGCTGGCGTTCACCATAGTGACTAGAGCTTATTCAATATATACCCGATTTTCTTAAAAAAATGCCAACTTTTATGAAATTTTATATTACATTTTCATTACAATTTTCTATTATTTTAACGCAAATATTCCCAACGTTCTATTTCTCATGACTTATTGAGACATTGCTCTATTCTGGGCAATGCCTCCCCATTTCTAAAACGTTATGTTAGATAGATTTGTCTTTTGGCACTGTTGCATAATCGTAAAGCCTGATGCCATTTTTTCCTTCATTTTTAATATTGTACATCGCAGCATCTGCTTGCGAAATTAACGTATCGAGGTTGTCATTATTAGACGAAAATTTACTAATTCCAATGCTTGGTGTGATTTTTATTGGAGCTTCATCTATAAAAAATGGTTTGCATAACGTTGTTTGTAACCTTTCTGCTACATGAATAACTTGCTCTGAGGTTAAATCCGTTACAAATACTACAAACTCATCCCCTCCGATACGGGATACCATATCTATTTGCTTCAAGGAACTAACTAATCTAGTTGCCGCTAACGAAAGGAGTTTGTCCCCTGCATGGTGACCGTATGTATCGTTTACTTGTTTAAATGAATCTAAATCGATGAAAATAACATAAGACCGTTCATAATCAAATTCGGCTTTGATCTGTTCCTTTTGAACAAATTGATACAACTGAGAGCGATTAGGTAGTTTCGTCAAGGCATCATGGTATGCTAAGAACTCAATTTTTTCTTCGGCCTTCTTTCTCTCGGTAATATCAACAAACGCTCCTTCTACTCGTTTAATCGTCCCATGATCTGAGATTACTGGGAAAAATCGAGCCGAAACCCACATTACTGGATTAGTTGGAATTTCAAGTCGATACTCCACTGACTCCATTTTCCCTTCTAAAATATGAGTTTCAACCACATCAACAAATGGCTTATCCTCTTCATGGATGTACTCTTTCCACAAAATAGGACTAGATGACACTTCCTTTTTCATCATATTCTTTAAAGTATTAATTCCAGAAGAAACAGTGTGAACTTGCGAAATTGGATCGTAAGAATACGTAATAATACTCGCACTCTCTAATATGTAGGTAAGTTTGCCTTGGCTGTCTTGCAGTCCCGTCCACATTTTTTCAGAAAAAGAACTTTGAACGATTAAAAATATTGCTACAAACAATGTAAAAAGTAGGTAATAAGCAATATCATCAGGATTACTCGTGAAAACGATTTGATTTGAAAAGCGACTGAACGTGTATAGTGTTAGAGCCATCGTATATAACGCAGCTAAAACAATCACTCGAGTTTGATTAAATAAAGAAGAGATAACTAACCCAAGCCAAACGAATATATAGGAAGTTAGTTCTGGATAAGCAGAAATAATATAAAACATTTGTACAAAATACAAGGTTATGATCCCATACATCATTTCGACAGTAGCGACCTTTTTCTTTAAGATAACCCATACAATACCTATCATCACATACCCAATGAAGGGATATGTGCTAATGGAAGCAGAGAAGATAAATTCCACAAGGAGTCCAAGTGTATTAAACAAAAGTAACAATTTCAAAACGAGCAAGTTTCTTTGTTGAATAAAATGACTATCCCGCTTCAATTCCACCCCTCCTCCTTGTAAAAAATACGCAATTGGCGAAAAGTCCTATGATAATTATACTGGAAACAAAGTTAAATGTCCTCTATTTTTTTACAATTGTTTTCCTGTAATGGAAATTATCCTAAAAGCATGATAATGAGCGTGATGGTAAACACGCTTAGTAACGTTGTAATCAAAGTGATGCTTGAAACGAGCTTTGGTTTGGCGTCGAATTCCACAGCGTACATCACAATCGTAGCTGCAGAAGGCATTGCCGCTGCTACGATAAGGACTTTTGCTAAAAGAGGATCCATCGGCATAACCATTGTCAGACCCCAGGCTATCATTGGTGAAAGAAGCAGTCGAACAACGACGCCATAGGACACTTTGCTCCAATCAAACTTCGTCCATTCGATTTGCGCCAGTTGCATCCCTAAAATGAGCATCACGGTCGGTATCGCAGCTTGAGAAATTAATTCCACAGGTTGCATGAGATTATCCGGCATTTCCACTCTGATTAGTTTGAGAAGAATCGCTAATAACACCGCATACGTCACCGGCATTCGTAGCAAAACTTGTAACGCTGTTTTCACACCTGAAATCCCACGCGCCGCATAATATACTCCAAAAAAATTCATGATCACAGCTTGCAAAACCATAAACGATACGGCATATGCAAATCCTTCTTGGCCGTATGCAAACAAAATAATTGGAGCACCATAGTTCCCTGAGTTCATAAATGCTGTTGAAAGAATCAATCCACTTTCTATGCTGGTCGGGTACTTCATCTTCCACGCATAAAGTTTGTTTATAATGATGATCGCAAATAATAACGCTAATGCAAAGACAATCATATAAACGTATTGTATGTTCATATCTGCCTTGTAAAACGTGTCAAACACAAGAGCAGGCGTTAAGATATAAATGGCAACGGTTGAGATTGGCTTAATATCAACTTTGCGCCACTTTTGTACGACATAACCTGTCAGAAAAACAAGTAGCACAGGTAAAACTACGGATATGAAAATCGTCATGACTATCGCTTCCTATTTTTTCGGGACTCACCCTTTAGATTTTGAGCAAACTTGCGCTTCATTTCATGCTGACGGATCATCCGTCTTTTGAAAACAAGTATCTTCAAATTCTATCATTAATAATGAAAGAACTGCATCATTAGTTTTCTATTTGAAGCAATAGACGTTCAAAAGCACCATCGTTTCTGTCAAAAAAAGCCACACGCCATAGAGCGACGTGTGACTAATGGAGTGAGCACTTCCATAGAATCCTCCATTCCACTTAAGATTGAAACCAACTGCGAATGGTTAAAAATATTCTTTGGAAAAAATTTAGTTGTTCATGCTGTTCCATTTCACCTGCTGCTGTTTCATTAGAAAGCCCCTCATTGGTAGCTAATCCTTCTTCACCTTGATCGTCGTCAGTTATACTAGCTTCTACTTCTAACATTGTTACTTCGAACCCTTCTACTACTTCAACCATTTCATGTCCATATTGCTCGTATATCCGCTGCGCATTTTCTTCAATAAAAGGATCAATTCCTACTTGTACCTTCCCTTTAAAAACGTCTGGATTAGTATGATGAATCGTATAATTTCCCCTTTCAAATCCATCCGAATCAATCTCACTTTGTTTCGCTAACAATTCTTCCTCCGTATATGTGATTTTCAGAAAATCAATTTCTGCCGGTTCTTCTACTACCTGGTGCATTTTTTCTTTGTGTTCTTCGCTAACTTCTTCTTGAAATGCAAATACTAATACCCCTAACTCCCTATCGCTTCGATCAATATACATGCTCACGTAACTATCCGCTAAATGATCTTCAATGTACGCTAAAACCTGTTCGGTCGCTTCTGTATGATTAGGATCAATTCCTTCTTCCTCCCATTTCATGATTTGCTCTGTAAATTCATCACTTTTTTGTTTCCCTTCTCCATGGACATGTACCGGTGATAGATAAACCAATCCTAATAAAATAACGATGCTAGCAAGTATTTTAAAAGGTAACATTCCATACTCCTCCCTCGTTTTGGACTATGTACAATATTAGACGCATATTAAAAAATTTCGTTGCAGTTGATGGATGCATTTTGTGCGATCGATGTATCCTCTTGGACCGTTTTTCATCAAAATCTGCTCGCTACGGGCTCAAGCGGCATCCTCTCGTGACCGTCTTTTATCAAAATCAACTCGCTACGGTCACAAGACGCCCTCTCTTGTGACCGTCTTTCACCAAAATCTGCTCGCTACGGGCACAAGACGCTCTCTCTTGTGACCGTTTTTCCCTGAAATCAACTCGCTACGGGCTCAAGACGCTCTCTCTTGTGACCGTCTTTCCCTGAAATCAGCTCGCTACGGGCTCAAGCGGCATCCTCTTGTGACCGTCTTTCCCTGAAATCAGCTCGCTACGGGCTCAAGACGCTCTCTCTTGTGACCGTCTTTCACCAAAATCTGCTCGCTACGGTCACAAGATGCATCAACAACAACTCCTATCTCTGCTCGCTCCCACCCACACCCCAAAAGCGCAACTAGAACAGAAGAAGCTTTGGCGTAATGAACACCAAAGCTTCTTCCCTATTACATTTATTCAGCTTTACTAGAGTCTATGACTCATACAAGGTTTTACGCCCTAGTTTCATCGCTCTCTGACGATTCCCTAGCTTCTTGTTGTCCTGCTTCCTTGTTTGAAAGCTCTTCTGTTAGGTTGTCGACACTAGATTTCACATTGCCTTTACCAGAGAAGTTTTCTAGAAGTTCATTCACATTCAAACCAGATGCCGCTTTCAAGTTTTCAGGAAGGGTCGCCATCAAGTCAGTGACGTATCCTGACATTTTTCCAGCTCCGCCTGCTCCGTTTCCATCTTTGCCACTACCACCTGTATCCACAACAGTCACTTTATCAATGGCGCTAAGCGGTGCAGCAATTTCCTTCGCATATGCAGGTAGCATATCTAGGATCATGCTAAGTTTCGCAGCTTCACCGTATGCTTCATAAGCCTCGGCCAACTTCTTCTTCGCTTCAGCTTCTGCTTCCCCTTTCTTCTGGATAACACTCGCTTCGGCCTCACCTTTTTTGAAGGTAACCGTTGCTTCTGCTTCCCCACGGAATCGCTCAGCATCGGCATTTGCTTTCGCTTCTGCTTCAATTTGATATTGTGACGCTTCTGCGGCACGCATTTGCGTAACTTTTGTCGCTTCCGCACGCTGTTCTTGCTCATAGCGATCTGCGTCCGCTTTCTTACGCACTTCTGCATCGTACTGCTTCTCACGACGAACAATTTCACGCTCTTCTAGTTCAATTTGCTTGTCGCGCTCGATGATCTGGATTTGCATTTCTTCTTGCGTAACGTGCTGCTTCGATTTCGCCGTTTGCAAGTCGTACGCCTGATCCGCTTCCGCGCGAGCTTGGTCTTGCTCACGTGTGTATTGAGCAATCTTCAACTGCTTCTCTTTCTCAGAGTTTGCAATCTCCGTATCTCGAACCAACTCTTGTGCTTTCGCTTCTTGCTCTGCACGAGCATTTTCGATACGAGCTTCTTTCTTACGCTCCGCTTCCGCAACCGCTGCATTACGCTTTACTTCAGCGATACGAGGTTTACCTAAGGAATCTAAGTATCCTTGTGCATCTGTTACTTCTTGCAAAGTAAAGGACTTGATTTCAAGACCCATTTTGTTAAAATCGCGAGACGCAACAGACTGGACTTCTTGGTTGAAACGCTCACGGTTGTTGTTAATATCCTCTACACTCATCGAACCTAAGATCGAACGTAAGTGACCTTTGAGAACATCTTGCACTTCTTCTTCAAATTCTTCTGTTGGTTTTCCTAAATATTGTTCCGCCGCTGTTGCGATCTCTTCCATCGTTGATCCGACTTTGATAATCGCCACACCATCTACGGAAACCGGAACCCCTTGCTCCGTATACGCTCCACTCGTGCGAACATCTAAGCTGTAGTTTGATAGACTAAATTTCGCATACTGTTGGAAAACCGGAACAACAAAGGCACCGCCACCGCGAATAATCTTCATCTTTTTGCCATCATCATCTTCAGAAATGTTTTTCCCTTTTCCTAAATAACTACCTGTTACGATCAATGCTTCGTTTGGTCCTGATGTTTGATACCGTGTGAAATAGACACCTAATAAAACAAGAAATACAAAGGCGACGACAACAGGTGCAATAAATACTGTTTCCATTGTTTCAACTCCTCTTTCTATTTTTTGTTCTGTAAAAACATGGTCGCTGAAGTCTCTTCGTAAATCTATGTAAAAGCTTCCTAGCACCATAAAAAATAACAGAACTAATGTGGGGTATTGGAGTCTCCACTTTTTTTAAACAAAGAATGTGTGGCACTAAAATCTTCCATGACCATAAATGACCATAATGAGGTTGAACGGATCATCTTGTGAAAAAATTAGTCGTAATGTTTGGAAACGAGAAAGACACCTTCGTCATCAATGTCAATAACGAGGATTTTCGTTCCTTCAGGAAGCAACTCTTGATCAAAACTTTTCGCCGGTTTGCTAATTGTGCCGTGAGTACGAGATATAATTACCTCGCCAAACCCATCTGCAGGGATCGTTGTGAATACTTCTCCAACCGTCCCTTTCAATTCGTTAATCGAATAAGATGTGTTTTTCTCGGACCGCTTTACAGGAATAATAATGAAATAGTTCACTAAAACGATAACAATTGCTGATACAACAAGGTTAATCAATAAAATCATTCCACTACCGAGGAAAAAGGCCACAGCTTCAAGCACATACCCGAGTCCACCAATCAATGTGATATATCCAATGATTGTAATCGGATTTAAAATAGCGTCTCCACTAATGTCCATGAGACCTTCAAGCAGTTCCCCGACAAATATGTAGAGAATCGTCAAGATTACCCCTGCAATCAATAAAAACAGGTAAATTGATTCGATATCATATCCGAATATCTCCATGCTACTCACCTAATTTCTGTTCTTTAATGACTTCTTCAGATGCTCAAGTTTCGCATCAACACTCTCTGAAGACGATCGCTCGTTTTCTTCCCCAACATTACTTTCTCCTTCGTGCTCATTCTTCTCACTAAATGAGGCATCACCAGACATTTCATGATCACGCTTCTTTGCTCTCTCCATTTCATCTACGGCAGAGGGAAGATGAAGGTTTCGCTTTGACTGCAATTCTCTCTTTTTTATTTGCAAACGTTGATAATCCCTTCTCTGTTCATCAATATGCCGAAGGATATCTTGTTTATGTGCTTGAGCCGACTCAAATAACGAGGTAATTTCCTGAATATCACGATCTATTTCCTCTTTTTTCAGCAATGCAAGCTTTGCCGATTGATCATCATCTTTCTCTAAAAATTGAATCGCATCTTTTTCACGCTGAGAAGATTCCTCTTCCGCTAATTCCATCCTTCGATTCAATCTTTTTTCGCTAGCGATTTGCTTATTTAATGAAGCTTGCATATCGTTAAGTTCTCTTTCCATGTCTTGCAACAACTCATCCGCCATCTCTACTGGGTCTGAAGCAGATTGTTCATGAGACTCCCCATTTTTCGAAAAAAGTCGCCTGAGCCTTTGAAACCACAATATCATCTAATCCCTCCTCTCAATAATTGAAATGGTCCTAAAGACAGTATACAGAAAATAACTCCGTTTATGGAAGTGATATGGGAATTCATGAAAAAAATGAATAAAGTTTATTTTAAGGAAGTCACAACAGCAACAAATAAAAGCCTGACTCCTGCCAGGCTAGAGAAATTATTTAAGTATGTCGTGATCGACGTAACGTTCGCCGTTCAGTTCACTAATTACATTGATAGCAACAGATGCCCCGTGTCCAGCGGTAATAATCGTATGGACACTTTCGCCTGCGCATGTTCCAGCTGCCCAAACACCTTTGACGTTCGTTTTACCGTCGCGACCAACATCAATGACTTTCTTGATTTTTGGCTCTGTGCCTTCTTTTGTGGTTATTCCTGATTTTTCTGCGACATCAGCCATAAGACCTGTTGCAAAAATCACGTGTTTCCCTTGAAATTCGCCAGCTTCCGACTCAACTTTGACACCGTCTCCGTTATTCGTAACACCTGTAGCTTTCGTATCTACTACTTCCGTTCCAAATTTTTTCGCTTGCTCGATTCCTGTGTCGACCAGGTCTGGTCCTGTCGTTTCTTTCACACCGTAATGATTCTCAACCCACGCTTTTTTTGTAATACTTTGGTTACTATCTAACAACAACGTTTTTTTCCCTGCTTTTGCAGCAAATAAAGCTGCGCTCGCTCCTGCAGGTCCTGCACCAATAACTATAATATCGTACATACTAACCAACCCTTTCGAGAATTCTAATCGCTTTCATTATTCATTTTACAAATGTTCCCTAACGAAATCGAATGATCTGCTTATAACAATTAGGGAAACCTTGATTGAATAGTTATTTTGGTTAAAACCATTTGTGAGTTTGGAGAGTATGCGAGGAATTTTTGAAGAAGATACGGTAATGTGCGGCTTGCTTCCCTTCAAGCGATCTGAAAATGCATGAAGGTCACTATACCTTTCTTTTACTTCCTTTCAAGCGATCAACCTACTAACGAATGTCACTATCCCACTCCCTCCTAAATCTCTTAAAGAAAATAAACTTGTTCTGTTTTCAGAATAATTGGTATAATGGATATAAGATAGAATGACTATTGAAAGAGGTGATACGATGATTTCCTCTCAATCAGTTCCATTTTTTTCAACAACAAAACAAACGAACAATCAGCTAGCGATGAAAATGCTTCGCCTCAGTTCGTCACAACGGATTAATAAGGCCGCAGACGATGCAGCGGGCTTAGCCATTTCAGAAGGCATGCGAGGTCAAATCCGCGGAGACCGGATGGCCACTCGGAACATGGAGGACTTTCAATCGCTAACTAGGACGGCGGAGGGTGCATTAAGTCAGTCACACGATATTTTTCAACGGATGCGGCAGCTCGCTGTTCAAGCGAATAACGGAACATTAACAGAATCAGATCGAAATGTTCTGCAGAAAGAATTCTCACAAATTCGCGAGACGTTAGATGCGATTGGACGAGATACGGAATTTAATACACAACCGCTACTTGATGGGTCATTCACTAACAAACGTGCAATAACAAATGCAAATGGACAATCCCTCCAGCTTTCGATTGATGGAAGCACGTCTGATTATTTAGGTAGCGTTGTTTCAGGTCAAAGTTTAGCCGATGTTGATTTAAGTTCCGATCCTCGAAGTGCTCTTGGCGTGATCGATGAATCGATAGCAAGAATCTCTCATACTCGAAGCACGCTTGGTTCCACGGACAATCGATTAAATTACGCCGGTAGCCTTGCGCAAACTCACCTTTTGAATTTACAACAAGCTGAATCGCGCATTCGCGATGCAGATATAGCAGCGGAGTCGATCCAACTTAACCAATATTTAGCGATGCAACAAGCGCAGTTAAGCGCCCAGAACATGGGTATTGGAATGAGTGGTATGCAAATAAATTTACTTCAATAATCAAGAGGGCTGTCTCTCAAAATGAGGACAGCCTTTTTCATTCTATTTAAGCTATTCTTACTCATCGGTATTATTTCCCTTAAGATGCACCATCTAAGTAACTATAAGACTTTTTCTCATTTTCAATATAAAGGACATGCCACTGAGCAAGGATATATAAACACCAGATTTTTCGTGAATGATCAGCTTTGTCCATTTGGTGCTCCCAAAATAATTTATCTACATAACGTTCGTTAAGATACTGACTCAAACCACTCTCTAGGATGAAGTACAAACACTTCTCTCCTCTTTCGCCTTTTAACCAATTTCGCAGTGGGACAGGAAACCCTAGT
This sequence comes from Salipaludibacillus daqingensis, assembly GCF_029891575.1. Lineage (GTDB taxonomy): Bacteria > Bacillota > Bacilli > Bacillales > Salisediminibacteriaceae > Salipaludibacillus > Salipaludibacillus daqingensis. The sequence continues at coordinate 249,659 of NZ_JARZHF010000003.1, forward strand.
TTCCGTCTATGGAGAACGTGGTCTGGAACAATCCCTGACATCGCTTCTCTGAAAATCCGCTTCGTTGTTTTCCGATTCACCTTTCCAGGCAAAGAAATTTTCCTTCCTACTTCAAAAACAGATTGATCAACAAAGGGGACACGAAGTTCTAATGAATGGGCCATCGACATTTTATCCGCTTTCGCTAAAATGTTGCCAGGTAACCAAAAATTCGTATCAATGATCTGCATCTTCGTTACATCATCCATGTTTTTGGCACCTTCGTAAAACGGTTTGACAAGCTGAAAGGCTGTCTCATTATGAAGGTAACGCTCTTTCAAATTCTCATGGACTACATCAAGAACATCTTCCGTATAAATTTTCGCATTTCCGATGAAACGATTTTCTAACAAAGTCATCGCACGATTCAAATAATTTTTCCCGAAAAAATCCGGAAACTGTCTCGAATGTTTTTTCCATGCTCGTTTGATACTTGGTGGAAGCCACTGAAAATACTTTAGAGCCTGTGGTTCCTGATAGATACGATAACCTCCGAAAAACTCATCGGCACCTTCCCCTGACAAAACGACTTTCACATGTCTAGAAGCCATTTTGGAAAGGAGATAAAGAGGAATCGCGGAAGGATCTGCAACCGGATCATCCTGATGCCACACTGCAGATTCTACAGCTTGAAAAAAATCTTCTTCTGATAATGTCCACTCATGATGGTCCGTATCAAGAATCTCTGCCGTTTTTCTAGCAACTTCACACTCATTTAATCCACCTTCAAAACCGACAGAAAATGTCTTCAATGGACCCATTTTTCTTAACATAGCTGCTATTGCCGTAGAATCAATTCCACTAGATAAAAAACTACCTATAGGAACATCACTTTGGCTATGAAGCTCAACAGATTTCGTTAATGCCTTTCTAATTTTTTTGCGAACCTGCTCATCAGGTTCTTCGATGGGGTCAAATACCGGCTTCCAATAGCGCTCTATCTTAAAATCATTTCCTTTGACGATTAACCGATGACCAGCAGGTAACTTGTACACTCCCTCAACCATCGTAGCCGGTTCAGGCACATATTGAAAACTCAGAAAGTGTAACAAACTTTGTTCATTAAGTTTCGCAGGACCAGTGAATTCGCCTAAGACGCTTTTCAATTCTGATGAACATATAAGCTTTTCATCATCATACCAATAATAAAAAGGTTTGATCCCAAAATGATCACGTGCTGCGAAAAATAATTCATGTTCCGAATCCCATAATATGAACGAAAACATCCCTTGCACGTGGTCCACACAATCTACGCCATATTCTTCGTATAAATGAAGAATGGTTTCCGCATCTCCATTTGTCCTAAATTCATGTCCTTTTGTCATTAAATCTTCTCGAAGGTCTTTATAGTTATATATTTCACCGTTACAAACGAGCATGAGACGATTATTTTCATTAAACAATGGTTGGTTAGCTCCTGATTGATCAATGATTGCCAGTCTGCGAAAACCAATGCCTACAAAATTATCGATTTCCACCCCATCATCATCTGGCCCACGGTGAACCATCACATTTGCCATTGTTTGAAGACGGGCTCGATCGACCAGTTGTTTGTTAAACGAATAGATTCCATTGATTCCACACATCTTAGTTTATCTCCTTACGCTTTAAATTTTTATCAATCTGATATTAAAACCGAGCCCATTTTTCTCCAATTAGGTTTACTTAGTCATTAAGTTGCTCTCCTGTTTCCTTCCACTCCCACTCATCTACAATCACTTGCTTTACTGGATACCAGCCATCTCCAGCTTCTGGAGCGTATCGACTGTAAATGTAGAAGTAGGACTCTTCATAGCTTCCTACGATCATTTCTCCATGAACGTCTCCAATATGAACGACTTTCTCGACAATCCATCCTGCTAACTTCTCTTCTTCATCTAGGGGAAGCGCTTCTCCTCCAGCTACATTCCACTCTTCCTCTGCATACTGCAACGCCTCAACTTCCGTGACGCCATCATCAAAAAAGACGATGTCAACGTTGATCATATCGAAGTCTTGTTGAGAGATTGTAACCCCTTTGCCAAACTCTTTATCAAATGATTCATAGTAATAACCGTCTCGAATATAAGTTGTAAACGGCATTGATGGATCATTTAATAAATGGTGCGTATTAACTTCTTCCATTCCTTCAGGAGTTGTTGTGATTTCTTTCGTCTCTGGACGATTCACTTCAGGAAACTCGGCACTTTCGTCAGGTGCATCATTATTATCATCCGACTCATTTGCCTCGTTGGTGTCATTCGATTCGTTTAAATCAGTCACGTCTACCTCTTCGTTCGATTCGTTTTCATTATTGTCCACTTGAATTTCCTCATTTTCGTTGTCATTTCCAACTGAACCAGAACCTGTGCCAAACATATTTTGAAATTCATCCGTATTCAAAACAATTAATGAAAGTAATCCCGCCGCTACTGCTGCTGCAACAAGCCCTTGAGACCACCGTTTCATTTTAGCCATCTTATTTCTTTTACTAGATTCTCTTCTAGCTTCTTCTATTCCTTGCATTGCTCTTTGGAACGATTCTCGTTTCGTTTTATCTGAAGGCTCCATTTTCCACTCCTTCATCGCTTCTTCTAGCTCGGTTTCGGTTGGAAATGGATGACCTTCGTCTCTTTTTTCTGAGTTTGGATTATTATTTTTATCCGTCATCCTTCTCCCACCTCTTCTCTAATAAGACTCATCATTTTTTTCCTCGCTCGATTTTGTAGCGCCTTCACTGAAAACGTTGTTTTTTTCATGATTTCTGCTGTTTCTTTTACGGAAAATTCTTCCACAAACCGTAAATGAAGCACAGCTTGATAATCTGTCGGCAGCTGATTCATCGTTTGCAACAAATAATTTTTCAAGCCTTTGTCTAAAACCTCTTCCTCCGCAGAATGAACCTTTTCAGTAAATGCCTCTAGCGTGGAATGTGGCATGAAAGTTGTCGCCTTATGCTTTTTTTGTTTTCGATGGTAATCGATCACAACATTTCTACTAATCGCAAAGATCCATGTTTTAAAACTAGATTTCCCTTGAAACCTTGCTAAATTCTTCGCCATTTTAAAGAAGATATCTTGGATCAGCTCTTCTGCATCATGATGATTTCCTGCTTGGACGTAAACATAATGAAATAACGGCTGAACGTAACGGCCATGCAACGTACGAAGGGCTTCATCATCGCCATCTAAAGCTAGTTCGACGAGTTTTTCATCTTCCATAAAACCACCTCTTTTCCATTCACACTATTAGACGCACAAAAAATAAAAAGGAGTCACATTCCATAAAAATTTTAGAAGAGTGTATGCTCTCTCTTTAAAGCTCTTTCTTTTGTATGTATTTCTTGTCATATATTATTGTATCTCGTTGAACTTATCATGCCTATAGACACAAAAAAGGTTTGAAGTGATATGTCATCACATTCAAACCTTTAATTCACTTCTATAAATTTAGTGTGAAAATTTCTCCAATAAGCTTGCCGGTCAACCTTTGCAAGGAACGCAGAGCCTGATTTGTTCTCTTCCATCTATGAAGGAAGAGATACCAATCCATTACTTCCTATTTTCCCTAAACATTACTTCTTTTTCATCAATACGACGCTTCCTAAACGAGGAATCGCCAGGCTCTTGGAGTACTTGTCTCCTGTTGTGGCATCTGTCCAATCTCCACTAGGTAAAGATACGTCATGTCCTTTTTCAACATCATGATTCAGGACAGAAAGATAGTCATACTCTCCGCAGTTTCTTTTAACTATTTCAACGTTTTCCGCTGATTCCATAAAAGGGACTTCGGTATCTGTAAACACAGACGTATAGAGTTGATTCATCATCTCCGGACTTAATCCACAGCCGACATAATAAACCGTTCCTTTTCCATACGTGTTGCGAGTGACCGCTGCTTTGTCTTGAAACCAAGAATCGTTATATGTGGCTAGTACCTCTGCCGTATCCGCTTCAACATAGTCACACCATACGTTCACCGTTGCTTCCATTCCACTTAACGGTCCGCTAATTCCTTTGACCTGACTAGATTTGTTTTCTCGAAGTGACTCATACTCGTGCACTTCTATTCCACATAAGTCAGCTAACTCTCCTGGTAATGTCTTATCTGTTACAACGTTATCTTCATCTTTCACACCTGTTCGATAACTAAAGATAACCGTGCCGCCATCTTCCACGTATTTTTTCAATTTGTCATTGAAGCCCGTTTTCGTTAAAAAATAAATTGGCACGACAACAACTTTATACTTACTCAGGTCCTCATCAGCACGAATAATATTTCCTTGTACGTTCATTGCGTGAGCAGGCTCGTAAAAACGGAGAAATTCTTTCACATAATCAAATTGATCGGACTGTGGTTGAATTTGCCACGCCCACTCATTTTCAGGATCGTGATAAAAAGCGACATCAGCGGAATAATCAGACGCAATCCAATCATCAGCAAATCCACGTAACGAGTCAATTACTTCTTTTACTTCGTCGTATTTACGCCGTGGTTTGCCGTCGTGATCTAAAATACCGTGACAAAATTGTTCTGTTCCAAACCGAGCCGCTCGCCAACGGAAGTAAACAATGGCCTCCGCTCCGCGGGACATCGCTTGGTATGTCCATAATTTCAAGTGACCAGGACGAGGAAGGTAGCCAATTTGACTCCACCCTTGCGCACCAGAAAGTTCTTCCATCACCCAAAACCCTTTTCCATTTTTCGTTCCTCTGCAAAGATCATGTTGTCTGGCAATGGCAGCTGGTGAAATGGGATCTGCCAATCCACCCCAAACGGGATAATTATCAAACGATATAAAATCGAGATCTTTCGCTATTTCCTTTTGATCTTGAGCAAGGCCGCTATAAACAAAGTTGTGCGTTATAAACTGTCGTTCATCGACATATTGTCGAAGCGTTTCCACTTGCAAGCGATTATACTTCGTATAGCTGTCTGCGCAAAAACGATCGAAATCGAGAAGCAAACTCGGATTATGTTCTTGATACACTTTTCTTGGCACAGGAATTTGTGACCAATTCGTATAAGTTTGGCTCCAAAACACGGTCCCCCACCGTTCATTGAGGGCTTGTACATCACCATATTTTTTCTCTAGCCAATTTTGAAAAGCTTTCTCGTCTACTTCCCCGTAACTGCGATCGGATTTCTCATGGCCATATTCATTGTCTACTTGCCAACCGATCACTGCTGGATGGTTTCCGTAATGCTTTCCCATTTCTTTCACTATTCGCTTTGATAACACTTGGAAAACGTCACTATTCACCGTATAATGACGACGCGCCCCAAACCCAATCACGTGTCCATGATCGTCCACTGGGAGGACTTCCGGGTATTTTTCAATAAGCCAAGCAGGTGGCGTTGCCGTTGGCGTTCCTAATACGATGTCGAAACCGTATTGATGAATAAGCTCTATCGCCTCATCATATAAACGGAAGTCGAATTCTCCTTCTTCTGGTTCCATGATACTCCAACCAAATTCTGCGATTCTTACAACGTTGATTCCTAACTCTTTCATGAGTTGAAGATCTGTTTCCCATCTTTCACGAGGCCATTGCTCTGGATAATAATCTACTCCTATATACATTGTCGATTTCTCCTTTTTTGATATATTACTCTTTCAAAGATTCCACTATTTTTTAAAAAAACTTCATTTGATAACGCTCTCATACTCTTCCTAAGAAAATTAATTTCTATATCAATTATACTTGTTCTCCTTACACTTTGTAAATTAAATTTATAAAGTTTCTGTTCTTTTATTAATTAACTTTGTTTATGTTCCTCGTTTGATTAAAAAAATCATCACGCCGGCTTGCAGAACAAGTCCCGAAGTGGCTTAGGCATGCTTAGTACTAAAAAGACACAATGAGTGCTAACGTAGAATAACTCGAGCAGGATTTCAAAAAAATAATTCTGTGTATAGGATAATATAATTAAAAAAACAGAGTCAACCATGGCAATGGTTAACTCATCCGTTTTCACCTTTTATGTTCTACTAATAATTCATTTAATGGCATCATTTTACGTTCTCGATTTTCAAATGTAGCAAGCTCTGTTACACCTAATTGCTTTAATTCTGCAAGAGCTTCCTTCCATCCGTGTGAGAGCTCCTCTGGAGAATGAGCGTCTGATCCAAATGTAAATGGAACTCCTCTATCATGAAGCAAGCTTAAAAAATTAGTTGATGGGAATATTTCTCCACATTTTCTTATTCCAGAAGTATTTAGCTCTACAGCCATATTACTTTTAGCTATCACATTAGCTGTTTCTTCCATTTCCTTTTGCATACTTGAAACAGGTTGATAGCCTAATCCTTTCACTGCATCAATATGTCCTAAAATGTCAAACATTCCACTGTTCGCAGCTTTTCGAACGAGAGAGAAGTACTCTTTATAAATCTCATCACGGTCAACGTTAGTCCCTTTCCACCTCTCAGGGTTAAATACGTGATACCCTCCAAAATAATGAACGGAACCAATGATAAAATCAAATGAATATTGGGAGTACAACTCTTTGTAAAACGTTTCCCAGCCTTCAAAATAATCTGACTCTACTCCAAGGCGTACATCGATCATTCCTTTATATTCTTCTTTCAGTTCAAAAATTTCTTTATAGTAATTGGGAAACTCTGATTTAGCCATCGTCATTCCTGGATTAAAGTGATCTTCTTCGTAAATATACAAAGGACTATGGTCCGAGATACCAATGTGAGAAATTCCTTGTTGAATCGCTTTTTCTATCATGTCCCTTATAGAACCAGTTGCATGACCACATCTTTCGTGATGGGTGTGATAGTCTATAATCATATAATCATCCTTTTAACTAGCTTTTGATTTCTTAACCTCGTCTTTTAATAAACTTTTATCTTCTATAAAATTTCCGAGTCTTGCTAGACTAATAGCTACCAATACGGTAGAAATCACTAACACGTAAAAACCTGCAGCCACTCCTATTCCAACTCCACCTACAAATAACATCATCGCTGCAGAAGTTAATCCTTTCACGTTTAATCCATCTTTCAATATGACACCCGCGCCTAGAAAACCTAACCCACTTACTAGTTGAGCGGCTAGTCGCATAGGGTCCATCATGACATTATTAGAACTTGTAGAGAAAGCTTCTACACTGTAGATAGAAATAAGTGTAATTAAACAACATGATATACAAACGTACATATGTGTTTTAATTCCTGCTGGTTTACTTTTAGACGAGCGATCCCAGCCAATCATGAACCCTAAAAATGCGCTAAACACCACTTTAAATACCATTTCTATATAGGGAGAGATATGATAGATATACAAAACTTCCAGTGTCTCCATACCTTCTTACACCCTTTCTTGCATCTTCCTAATTTAAAGCTTGAGCTGTTGCTGCATTCGTTCGTTTTTTCATAAATTCTGAAATAACTTCTGCACTCATCACCATTCCGAAAATAACAATGGTTACCATGAGAGCTTCATCATAACGACTCATTTGTGCTGCTTTCATTAATTCCCATCCAATGCCACCTGCACCAACGACTCCTAAAATGGCAGAGTATCGAATATTTACATCTAATCTAAATAATGACCAAGCTGTGAAAGCAGTTAACACTGACGGGAAGACTCCTTGGAGAATCACTTGTAGTTTCGTAGCTCCTGCAGATTCCAGAGCTTCTACAATCCCCATATCGATCTCTTCTAATGCCTCACCATAAACTTTCACAAGCATCCCTATACTATTAATTGCCAGTGCAAGAATTCCTGGGGTTGGTCCTAAACCAACTGCTACAATGAACAGGAGTGCCCAAATCAAAGCGGGTACTGCTCGAACAAATCCTGCAAAAGCTTTAATAAAATAGCTCAAATATGGAGAGAATGTTAAATTTTTTGCTGCAAGTACTGCTAAAAATAGTGAAATTAATACGCCTAAAATGGTTCCTAATATAGCAACTTGAATTGATTCTATCGCTGCACCGAACAGATTTAACGGTTCATTTGTTACAGGTGGAAACATATTTGAGAAAATATAACCAAGTCTATCAATACTTCTCACAATTCTTTCAGGAACGATATTTAATTGAAGCATGCTGAATACAAAGAATGCGAATGCTAGAAAAGTAAATATGGAGTTTTGAACTTTCTTTTGCTGACGAAATGTTTCCTTATTTTTAATCATATAATCCGCTCCCTTATCTTAGCTGTCATATATTCTACTAGTAATATAAGGGCAAATATCATAAGTATCGCTGTAGCCGCTTCTTTGTATTGAAATAGATTGATCGATCCTTGTAAATAGTAACCTAATCCACCTGCTCCGACTAACCCTAGAATGGCAGCTTCACGAATATTCATATCTAATTTATATAAGGACCATGAGACAAATCCTGCTTTGAATTGAGGCCATACAGCTTGCCCAATAACTTGAAACCAGTTAGCTCCTGTCGCACGAACACCCTCTAATTGATTCTCATCAATACTTTCTAATACTTCCGCGTAAGCTTTTCCTAAAATACCTATACCTGATAGACCGATCGCAATTGTACCAGTGAGAGGTCCTAGGCCGATTCCAGAAACTAATATAATTGCCCAAACAACAGCTGGTACAGAACGGAGGAATGCCGTGACACTTCGACTAACTCGAGCAACAATCCAGTGCGGCGATAAATTGTTTGCTGCCAAAACTCCTAGAATGAGAGAAACCAAAACGGAAATAACCATCCCAACGTAACTCATATATAACGTATCTAGTGCAGGACTTATTAAACTACCAATGACCGATAAATCTGGAGGAAACATATCCGTAAATATAAACACCAATATTTCGTATGTTCCAAAGACTAAGCTTAATAAATTAAACCCCGTCCCCCAAATGGACCATAAAGCTAATAATGAAATGAGTCCGACAATATACGCTTGGCTTTTGAGTAATATTTTTCGTCGCCGTTTATATTCATCGTATTTAGACTGTTTTTTTGTCATCGAAGGTTGAGATGATGGACTTACTTTAAGCGCTTCTTGTCTCATACTGGCATCGCCTCTTTGTCAGTAGCGTATATGGCTTTAATCACATCTTCCGTTAGTTCATGAACAGGGCCATCAAAATAAACTTCTCCATTTTTTATACCTACAATACGATCCGCATATTCTTTTGCAAAATCAACTTGGTGAAGGTTTACGATTGTTGTAAACCCCTCATCTCGACATGCTTTTTGCAAATAATCCATGACCACTCGAGACGCATTTGGATCTAAACTGGCAATCGGCTCATCAGCAAGAATCATACTTGGCGATTGATTGATAGCACGAGCAATCGCCACTCTTTGTTGTTGGCCTCCACTTAATTCATCAGCTCGTTTGAATGCTTGCTTTTCCAATCCTACTCTTTCCAAAATGTCCAACGCTTCTTCCACTTCTTCTTGTCCAAAAAGCCCTAAAGCTCCTTTCCAAGTAGACATGTACCCTAGTTTTCCGTGCAAAACATTCCTGACAGTAGGTAAACGTTTTACCAAATTAAACCCTTGAAATATCATTCCGATGTTTCGGCGGATTTTTCTTAATTTCGCTCTGTTTGCTTTGACGATATCTTCTCCGTGAAAGAGTATTTCACCACCAGAAGGTTCACTCAATCGGTTGATAGAGCGAAGAAAAGTACTCTTCCCCGCTCCACTAGGCCCAATTATGACAATGAACTCTCCTTTTTTCACGGAGAGGCTAATATCTTTCAGCGCCTCTGTGCCATCAGGATAAGTCTTATTTAAATGTTTTATTTCTAAAATAGTTTCCATCATCATCAAGCCTTCCTTTCATCTAGCTGTTAATTTAACAATTCCTCTGGTGACATACCTAGCGCCTCTGCTGTTTCTCTCATAATGTCAAAATCGCTGTCATCCACTTCAATCCAACCAGCTTGGAAATTCGCTGACTCCAAAAATTCTTGTAATTCTTCTTGCTCAGCCATATCAGCGAATGCCTGTTGCAATTCCTCTTTTAAACTTTCTGGCAAATCTGCAAGATAAGCATCTGGTCCTCGTGGAATATCGCCAGTCGTTGAAACAATTTTAATATTGTCATATTCCGGATGATCCCCATGCGTATCTTCAAGGTTTCCAATAATGAAGTCCGCTACTCCCGCTGCATCAACATCGCCATTTAATACGGAAATGAAAGCTGAGTCGTGTCCACCTGCAAAAACAACGTTTCCAAACATTTCATCCACTTCATCGTTCGTGATTCCTAATTCATTAATTAAATGTGCTTTTGGAAATAGGTGACCTGACGCTGACGTAGGATCTACCCATGCGAAATCTTTTCCTTCTAAGTCTTCTAATGAATCAATTCCTGAGTCTTCCAACGTAATAATGATTGAATTATAAGCCGCATCTTCCAGATCATTAATTCCCATTGCGAACGCCTCTGCACCTGCACGTTCATGGGCTAGTGTGTATGCAAATGGTCCAAAGTGTGCTTGATGAACATGTCCTCCACGCATCGCTTCAATCATTGCTGTATAATCTGTGCCATGGAAAAATTCTACCGGAATACCTAGTCTCTCTTCCAAAAATTCTCTCATAGGGTCCCATCTGCTCTCTAATACAGAAGGGTCTTCCCCTGGTACTAAGCCGTAGACAAATTCTTCTGGCCAATCTTCTCTATCATCTGTTGTACCTTCATTTTCAGAATTAGTATTTTCTTCATTATTTGTTGCCCCTTCTACTTCATTAGTTTCATTATCTTCATTTTCCCCGCAAGCAAATAGTAAAGAAAAACTGATAACTCCGATAAATAACGTTGAAATTTTCTTCATGATTAATTTCCTCCTTGTGATTTTAATTAAGTACGATTAACACACTACTGATAAAAGATTAAGGAAGTATTAAAGGAATATAAACATACTGTTAATATCTATTAACGAGCATTCATAAATCCTAAAAGCAGCTACCATATTAAAAAAGTAAGATTGATTTTTCAGATATTCCTCTTATAAAAGTACGATTTTTTCAAAAATATAAAGAATTATTTTTCATGGTAATCCTCCTTGTTTTTTGTTTATTACCATTGTTTGTAAACCCTTTCATAATTATTTTTAATATTTAGATAATTATTAATTTGTAAACTCATCATAATACATTTTTGTAAGTATGTCTAGACAATAATTAAAAAATGTTTGTAGTTTTTATCATTTTCCATTTATAATAATAAGTAAGACTAATAAAGAATCGGGTGAGCTCAATGGTTAATAAATCTTCTTCCATACCTCTTTATGTACAAGTAAAAGACATACTTGAAAAAGAAATTCAAAGTGGATCGTACGAACCAGGTGATAAATTACCTACAGAAAAGGAATTAACAAAACGTTTTGATATTAGCCGCATGACATTAAGGCAGGCAACAAACGCACTTGTTGAAGAAGGTTTTCTTAAACGCCTTAAAGGAGTCGGAACGATCGTGCAAGAAAGAAAACTTGAGCAAAGCCTTACGACATTAAAAAGCTTTACAGAGGACATCATGGAAAGAGGAATGAAACCATCTTCAAAAGTGCTTTCATTCCAGAAACAAAAAGGGACGTTTGAATCTATTGAAAAAATGGGCATTCAATTAAAAGATGACATGTGGGTTACAAAGCGGATTCGTTATGCAGATGAAAATCCTATAGCTGTTGAAACGAACATTATTCCAGTCCATCTATTACCAGAATTGACTGAGCAAGACATGGAACGCTCCCTTCATGAATGTATTAAAAATAGCGGGTATACGATGGGGAAGGCAAGCACATCTATTGAGGCTTCTATGCCATCGGAAAGCGAAAGAAAACATTTGGACATTCAAGAAATTTCACCGGTTTTAATTGTTGAAAGAGTCACTTATTTAGATGACGGCAGACCTATCGAGTGGTCTATATCTGTTAATCGTTCAGATAGATACCGATTCTCTGCGGAACTGTTAGCACAGCCAAGGTCTCATTCATCAAATTCAAATACATCTAATAATAATTGAACCGGGTCACATTCCATTTAGCTAAATGCCTTTATCTACTGTTGGCTAAACTCACATAACACCCCCTCAGAGATTTCCTTTATGATATAGTAAAAGTAACAAAGTATTTTACTAAACATTTCTAAAATGGTTATTATGTTGTTATGAAGGAGGAAGACATGGCCACCATTCGTGATATCGCTAAGAAATCCGGGTTCTCCATTGCCACCGTTTCAAGAGTACTCAACTACGATGAAACGTTGTCTGTGTCAGACGATACGAAAGAACGGATTTTCAAAGTATCAGAAGAACTGAACTATCGCACATTAAAACAACGATCGGCTAAAAATGAAAAAACAAAATATCGGCTTGGAATTGTGCTTTTTAATTCTGAACAAGAAGAAATCAACGATCCCTATTTTTTAGCGATACGGCTTGGAATTGAAAAAGCATGTACGACGAAAAAAATTGATTTGATCAAAATATATCGCCAAAACAATAACTTAGATCTTTCCCATGTTGATCAAGTAGATGGATTGATTATCGTTGGTAGACTTTCTCCAGAAGAAATCGATGAAGTTAAAAAAATAACCAACTATATTACATTTGTCGATTTCTCACCTCTAGAGGCAACTCAAGACTCTGTCGTTATCGACTTTCAAAAATCGATGATTAATGTATTGGACCACTTACTGTCATTAAATCATCGCAACATCGGCTTTATTGGTGGTAAACAACTTATTCGCCCTGAAATAACGGTCATGGATTATCGAGAAAAAGCTTTTAGAGATTACTTGTCTTCGATCAACCTTTTTGATGAAAAATTTGTCTTTACAGGACTCTTTTCAACGGAAGAAGGTTATGAGTTAATGAAAAAAGCACTCCAACAACCTAAACTTCCAACTGCTTTTTTTATCGCTAGTGATTCCATGGCCATTGGTGCGCTTAGGGCTCTTCACGAAAATAACATCCACGTCCCTCAACAAGTGTCGATTATCGGATTCAATGACATTTCAGCATCCAGCTATCTGCAACCTTCCCTTTCAACAGTGAAAGTGTATACCGAATTCATGGGAGAAACGGCCGTTGATTTGATGATCGAAAGGCTAGAGACAAAGCGGAAAATTCCGAAGAAAGTCGTTATCCCAACGGAATTAATGATTCGAGAAAGCACAGCCCAACAAAACTAAAGTAGAGGCTACATCAAAAGCCATTCTAAATTCACAAAAAAGGATGTTGAGAAAGCAAAACATCCTTTTTTCTTGTCATATAAAACCACTCTGGATACCATTTTCATCCGTCATGGGAAACATTCTTATCGGTGTCTAGCCTATTTATATTTCAACTTCATTCCCAAAATAAAACTAGCTAAAGCAAATGTAACTAAATTTGCTGCAATAATAGGAATATCCTTGATCATAATTCCGTACACAAGCCATAAAAAAACGCCTGTCGTGAACAAAGTATACATCCCTAGGGAAATGCTTTCTGTATTTTTTTCTTTGATTGTTTTTATCGCTTGTGGTAAAAAAGAAACCGTTGTTAAAACTGCTGCTAATAGTCCGATGATAGCAATTATTCTCACAACCTTTCGTATTTCAAGAAAAAACCTCTACCCTATTTTATCGGATAGAGGCTCTTGTCAATTAGTTAACAGCCGTCAATTTGTATAGAGAAGACTTGAAATCTCCAATATTGTCGTCTTGAGGAGGAACAGATCCTGAATATTCATTTTCGATCATCAAACCAGGTCCCATTAATTCATCACCATAAAAGCTTCCAGCTTTCCCTTCAATCCTATACTCTTTTTTCTCGTCTAATCCTTTTAGGATCATTCGTTTAAATCCTGGGTTTGGCTCAGCAAGTATTTTGTAATATCCTGCTAATGCTTCTTTTTTGTCTTTAGAGACAACCATCCAACCTACTCGATTTCCACCATCCTCAAACGGACTAATTAACCTGAAGAATGTTCCGTTTTGAATAAGTTGTCGATGCTCTTTATAAAAATGAACCTGCTTTTTGACAGCCTCTTTTTCTTCTTGGGACATATTTGTGATGTCCAATTCGTAACCGAACATTCCAAAGAAAGAGACGTCTCCTCTCATTTTCAAGCTCGTATGTCTGTGTACTTGATGATTCGGTACGTCTGACACGTGAGCACCAAGTGAGCTGAGCGGATAAGCCATCGTTGTTCCATATTGAATTTTCAATCGTTCAACCGCATCGGTATCATCACTCGTCCACGTCTGCGGAGCATAATAAAGCATCCCCGGATCAAAGCGGCAACCACCACTTGCGCATGATTCAAACAATACGTCTGGAAATTCTCTTGTTAGACGCTCATATAATTCATACACACCTAAAATATATCGGTGTGCGATCTCACTTTGACGTTCAGGTGGTAGTTTCGCAGAACCAATTTCTGTCATGTATCGGTTCATATCCCACTTTACATACGTGATAGGCGCTTTTTGCAATACTTCAGCCATTTGATCAAATAAATGACTAACGACTTCTTCGCGTGAAAAATCTAGTACAAATTGATGCCTACCGTGAGAAGCTCTTCGTCCTTCGACTTGAATAATCCAATCCGGGTGTTTTTTATATAATTCACTTTCTTTGTTGACCATTTCTGGTTCAAACCAAAGACCAAATGCCATACCAAGATCGGTAATTTTCTCAGCAATTCCTTCGATTCCATTTGGAAGTTTCGCTTCGTCTGTGAACCAATCTCCTAATGACGTTGTATCGTCATCTCGTTTACCAAACCAACCGTCATCCAAAACAAATAGCTCGATACCGAGCTCTTTTGATTCTTTTGCAATCGACAATAATTTTTCTTCATTGAAATCAAAGTAAGTCGCTTCCCAATTGTTAACTAAAACAGGGCGCTCTTTATTTTTCCAAGGTCCACGAACGAGTCGCTCGCGGTAAAGATCATGATATGTCTGACTCATGCCATTCAACCCTGTGTCAGAATAAACCATGACTACTTCTGGAGCTTGAAACATTTCACCTGGTTCTAGTAACCAATGAAAATCAAACGGGTTAATTCCCATCGTTACACGAGCTACATCATAATGGTCCACTTCCACTTGAGCAAGGAAATTCCCACTATAAACAAAGTTGAATCCGTATGCTTCCCCTTGATGTTCATTCGTGTCTGGCCGTTTCAAGGCAAGGAACGGATTTTGCTGCGAACTGCTCGTTCCACGAGTGCTAGAAATACTTTGGATGCCTGATTGAAGTTCCCTTGTTTTCACGTGACGTTCTCTAGACCAAGAACCCGACAGTTGAACCATCTCATAGTCCGCATCAAACATATCAACACTCGCACTAAGTGCTCGATTTAAGACGAGTTTCTGATCTCCTTTATTAATAAACTTCGCACTTCTTGTGATGACATTTCTATTTTCATAGATCGTATAGGATAACTCAATTTTTGCATCAATCAATGAATCTACCAACACAACAATAAGCGTTGTCGCTTCTTCTTCTTGTTCCGTGTAAGTCGCTGGTAATCCTTCTAATAAAGGTTTACCAGAAAATATACTGTGGGAATCGTATTCAAACATTGTCGTACGGCTTCCATTTTCTTGAAGGATCTGATAAGCAGGTTCTCGGTAATCTGTTGAGCCATAAGCAGGATATTCTTGTCTTAGAATATCTAATGAGAATGATAAATCTCCTTCGAACACACAGGACATCCCTGCCCGAGGTTGCTCTCGGTAAAGATGTTGGAAAGACTCTCGATTACGGATCCGCTTCCCGTAGTAAAGATGACCTAACTGATTGTTTTTCATGATCGTAAAAATATAGCTTAATCCTTTGTTTTGTAAGTGAAATTCTTTTGTTTTTTCATTGAAATATATCGGCATGTCTTTTCCTCCATTACAACAATTTCGTCTTTCAAGTCATCTTTATTATCCTTTTACTGCACCTGATGAAAGACCAGCAATAAAATATTTTTGCAAGAATAGGAACAAGATCGCCATTGGAATCATTGCCATAAACGCTGCAGCTGCTACAAGTCCTAAGTTATTCTGATTTGCTCCAACGAAGCTATCCATCGCAACCGTCAACGTGTGTACGTCGCTACTTTGCAAGAAGAAGATTGCAAATTGATAGTCGTTCCAAATAAATACACAAGCAATAATTAATACGGAAGCCGTGACAGGTTTCAATAGCGGGAAAACAATTTTAAAGAAAATACCTAAAGTGCTACATCCATCAATTTTCGCTGCTTCTTCCAATTCTTTTGGAATCGTCGAGCGAATGAAACCTGAATACAAGAAAATCGTTAATGGCATAAATGCGGCTACGTTGTTTAAAATCGCCACCGTTCTTGTGTTTAACATACCGATTTGAACAACCATTTGATACAACGGTACAAGTGCCGTTAATGGTGGCACTACCATAATCGCAACAAAAAGAACGAGTATTGCTTTGTTTAGTTTTGTTGCTCGTCTTGCAAGAGGGTAAGCAGCCATAGAACCGAAGAAAATTAATAAAATAGCCGCTCCTGTTGTGATGATAAAAGAATTCATAAACGCATTTCCTAAATTGGCATTTTGCCAAGCGGTTGTGAAATTTTCTAGTGTGAAGTAGTCTGGAAATGTCCACCTAGAGCTGAAATCGCCTCTCACTTTCAAGGACGTCGTAATTAAAATATAAAACGGAATGATATGGAAAACAGTGATGAAAAATGCTACTAATGTTAAAATAATTCTTTTACTCGTACTCATTAGGCTTCAATCTCCTTCCTTTTGAAATACCACAGTGCTAGAAGGCTAATAATCAATATAATAAAGGCTACCAATATCCCTTGAGTTGCAGCATAACCTGCATCTTGTCTGCTGAAATACAAAGAATACATAAAGGTTGAACTGGATTGCGAAGCATTCCCTGGTCCACCACCTGTTAAAGCAATGATCACGTCGAACAACTTCAAACCACCGATAATATTCAACACAACATTGATTGTTATAGAAGGGGCTAATAGTGGCAAAGTAATCGATTTAAACTGCTGCCATGCAGAAGCTCCATCAATATCCGCTGCTTCATAATAATCTTTAGAAATGCTTTGCAGTCCAGCCAAATAAATAATCATCGCAATACCAACAAATTGATACGTATTAACGAGTACGATGATAAGAGGATTAACGCTTGGATTCCCTAACGCATTGATTGGATTAAATCCAAAGAATGTAATCGCATCGTTTAATGCTCCGTTTTGGAAAGCAAAAATAAGGTAGAAAATGTACCCCATAATTAACGGGCTAATAATAACCGGAAGATAAACGACTGTTCTCGTCAACGTTCTCATTTTGATTTTGCTATTTAATAGAAGGGCATAACCAAGTCCGATCACGTTTTGTAATATGGTACTTCCAATCCCGTAAAGTAACGTGTTTCTCACTACCGTCCAAGTTGTCGGGTCCGTGAACATTCTTCTATATTGATCTAAACCAATGAAATTACTATCCTGTGAGAATCCATTCCAGTCCGTAAATGAAATACGAAACCCGTTGATGAATGGATATACGATAAATGTGGTAACAAAGAGAAGCGCCGGAAGATACATCCACCATAGAGACGAATGTTTCTCAATCTTGTATTTTTTAGGTTTTTTTGGGTTCACAGTGTTACTAACTTTCCCTGCTAGTTCACTCATGTCGTTCCATCTCCTTACTCTTATGCCTTAAAGGTCTATTGAAAGGAAAAGGAGCAGAACACGCCTGCTCCTTTTAATCCAATTGCTGTTTACTGATCTCTTAAGCGATGGTACTCTGATTCCATTTCATTTGCAGCTTGCTCTGGCGTTCCACCTGCTAACAATTCAGCAGTTGTATTCGCCATCACATCCCACATGCCACTCGGTAAATAAACACGGTCGAAGTAAGGCTCGATTTCTAAATCAGAATACATATCATAATACTCAGAATAGTACGTATCCGCCTCAACATTCACTAATGCAGAAGATAGGTTAGTCGCCTCTGCCATTTTCTTCGCGTTTTCTTCTTGAGCTAAGAAATCAATAAATTGTTTTGCTTCCTCTTTTACTTCTGATTTTTCAGCAACAGAGAATGTATATCTTTCTCCTCCAATCCATGATGGGTCATCGCCTTCATGAACTGCTGGTGTTGGTAATAATCCAACTTGTGTATCTGGGTTCATCTCCGTTGCATCTGGTCCGACAGAACCTACGATAAACATAAACGCCGCTTGGTTATTAGCCATGATTTCCGCTGTTTGAGCAAACTGGGCTGTTAACACATCTTGGTTAAGCAAGTCATTTTCTTTTAAAGAAAGAATTTCTTCCGCTAACCACTCGTATTTACTCCAATCAAACGTTCCATCTAATAGTTCTTCGCTATAATCATTATCATCATCTGTAATGAACGTTGGTGTCAGCATTTGGTCAACCATTTGCGCGATTGTCCAGTTATCTCCTCCACCAATCCAAAGTGGCGCAACCGTTCCATCACCTTCATCTCTAATCGTTTCAAGTGCTGTTTTGAAATCATCCCACGTTGTTGGCGGTTCAATCCCATGTTCATCAAGAATATCTACATTATAGATAATCCCATCTTGCGCTTGGTTTAATGGATACGTATATACTTTTCCTTCATCATCTTTAATAATTTGGTCCATCGCTGGATCAAGATTTTCAACCCAGTCCATGTCAGCTAAATCTTCTGTATAATCTCCATATCGAAGTTGGGACCAACCGTGTGTATCAAATAAATCTGGTAAATCATCAGCAGCCATCATAACGCGAAGTTGATCTTCATAACTTCCACCTGGGAAATTTGCTTCTATAGTAATACCTGGATTTTCACTTTCGAAATCAGCAACAATTTCTTCAAATGCACCTCTTTCACCATCTGACTGCATCGTAGAATATAACACAACGTTTGCGTCTCCATCTGCAGAAGCTGCTTCTCCATTGTTATTGTTTCCGTCGTTTTCGTTATTTACTTCATTTCCGTTATCATTATTTCCTCCACACGCTGCCAACATAGCTACAGCACCAAAACCAACAGCCAACTTTGCTAATACTTTTTTCATTGTGTACCCCCTTGTTTAATTAGGCTTAACGCCTTTTAAATCTAAAAGAATAATTACCTCATCATGCCTAAAATCGAGAAAGAGTAAAATTCGTTCACCTCTCCGTTTCTTTTTTACTAAAATTTTATCTTTCTGTAATTAGAATATAACAGATTAGGTAACCGCTTTCAAGTGAAAAATTAAAATTTCTAAAAATTTATTTACTAGCTGTATATCAGGCAATAATCCTTATATACAAGTGATTATTTCCTTTTTTAGTCATCAGACTCATTTGAATGTTGAACAAAATATAAAACTGTGGTAACTTAAATATTAAGTAAAATTTTACTGAAAATCGATTGGAGGTGTACGATGTCAAATTTAAAAGATGTCGCTCGAGATGCGAATGTTTCGATTGCCACGGTATCTCGAGTTTTAAACCGGGATCCTAATTTGTCTGTTGCTGATACAACGAGAGAACGAGTATTCCAGTCAGCAAAAAAATTAAACTATCTTCCTTCATCTAAAAGAAAACAAACGATGTCAGAAGCTTCTCCTAAATTATCTATTGGGTTAATCATCTTCTGTTCAAAAGATCATGAATATGAAGACGAGTACTTTATGAGTATCCGTAGGGGAATAGAATCAGCAAGTTTGAAATTAGGTTTTACTATTTCTTCCGTTATAAGGCTTGGCCAACATTCAATAGAAGAAACGAACTTCACTGATTTGGAAGGACTCATCGTTGTTGGGAATATTTCAGATAGTATTGTTCAACAAATCTATGCGCAACATGACAGAGTCGTATTCGTAGACGAATCACCAAGAACAGACTTATTTGATAGTGTCACATCAAATTTTTTCGGTGCTGCAACCCAATTAATGGAGTATATGTTCTCTATGGGGCATAAAAAAATTGGCTATTTAGGCGGAAGTGAAATTACTCATACTCCCTCCCACGAGTCAGATTTAGGAATCATTGAAAATATTGAAAAAATGAGGTTCATTCCATATAAAAGAGTGATGGAAAAACGAGGCCTATATAATCCTCAGCACGTGTATATTGGAGATTGGTCTACGGATGCTGGCTACCAACTGATGAAACAAGCGATAAAAAAAGGCAACCTTCCTTCTGCTTTTCTGATTGCAAGTGATCCGATTGCGATTGGAGCGATTCGTGCATTGCATGAAGAAGGACTAAATGTTCCTAACGACGTGTCCATTGCTAGCTTTAACGATATTGAAATTGCTAAATACGTTAATCCTCCGTTAACAACAGCAAAGGTTTACTCAGAGCAAATGGGAAAATCAGCAGTAAAATTATTAAGTGAACGGATTGAGGGTAGAGAGGTTCCAGCAAAAATCATTCATCCATGTCGAATCGAATATCGTGAGTCATGCGCTCCTTTGAAAGAGCATAGCGGTAATTCGGTAGAGGTTTCATTCGATTTTTAATTAGTGTTTTTTAAGCGCTTTCAGTATCGCTATCTTCATAAACGATTAACAATATCAACAGATAATAGAAGGAGTGGAATGATTATGACGAAAAGAATCACGTTTATCGGTGCAGGAAGCACGATTTTCGCAAAAAATGTTCTAGGAGATTGTATGTTTGTCCCTGCCCTCAATGGGTTTGAGTTTGCGTTGCATGATATTGATGAGAAGAGGTTACAAGAGTCGGAGCAGATGCTGAAAAATTTGGCGCAAAAGTACAATGACTCGATTTCGATCGTGTCATATTTGGATCGAAAAGAGGCGCTTAATGGGGCAAAGTATGTTGTCAATGCGATCCAAGTTGGTGGATATGAACCGAGCACAGTGATAGACTTTGAGATTCCTAAAAAATACGGCTTAAAACAAACAATCGGAGATACGATCGGCATTGGTGGCTTATTCCGTTCGCTACGAACGATTCCTGTCATGCTTGATATTGCGAAAGACATGGAAGAAGTGTGTCCGGATGCGTGGTTATTAAATTATACGAATCCGATGGCGGCGTTGACTGGGTTCATGCTTCGTTATACAAATGTGAAAACGATTGGACTATGCCATAGCGTCCAAGTATGTACGAAAGATTTATTTGAGTCGCTCGATATGGATCATGAAGGTATTGAAGAACGAATTGCTGGGATCAATCATATGGCATGGCTTCTAGAAGTGAAAAAAGATGGCAAAGATTTATATCCTGAAATTAAAAAGCGCGCTCGTGAAAAGCAAGCTGAAAAACACGATGATATGGTCCGCTTCGAATTAATGGATAAGTTCGGCTACTACATTACCGAATCTTCGGAGCATAATGCGGAATATCACCCTTACTTTATTAAGAGTGGCTACCCTGAATTGATTGAGCGATTTAATATTCCATTGGATGAATATCCACGTCGCTGCGTCAATCAAATTAACGAGTGGGAAGAGATGCGCGGGGAGATTGTCGGAAATGCTCAGCTCACACACGAGCGTTCCCATGAATATGGTTCGCGAATTATTGAGGCGATGGAAACGAATGTCCCGTTTAAATTTGGTGGAAACGTATTGAATACGGGTGGACTTATTTCTAACCTTCCTGAAAATGCATGTGTGGAAGTTCCGTGTATCGTCGATCGTAATGGGATTTTACCAACGTATATTGGACGATTACCAGAACAATTAGCCGCATTGAATCGAACGAACATCAATACGCAGCTATTAACGATGGAAGCTGCGAGTACGTTAAAGAAAGAACACGTGTATCAAGCAGCGATGCTCGACCCTCATACGAGTGCTGAATTGTCGCTAGATGACATCGTTGCGATGTGTGATGACTTGATTGAAGCCCACGGTGACTGGCTTCCTGAATACAAGTAAACGGTAAATGATATAGATGGACTAGCCGAGAAGACGACTGACGAAAAAAGGGATCCCCTTCCTGACAAATTTGCAGTCGTCTTCTTTTTGTTGCGGACAAGATCGGATTTGTAGTGTTCGTCTAACATCTTGTTGTGCTAAACCACAAAATTATTGCGTTCGCTCACTCGTTTGTTTATAGCTATCGCTATACAACTTGCGGCACTCCTCACCTTTTCATTCTAAATCTATCTTGTGTGCGTTCTATTTTCATTTTTCCTCGAAATTGGATAAACTAGAATGGAAGGAGGCGATACACGTGACCGATGAAAAACAAGAAATGATCGAGCGAGTTTATGCCGAATTGGAAAAGGTGATTGATCCGGAGCTTGGTGTTGATATTGTCAATCTAGGACTAATTTATGATGTGGATCTTGATGATAAAGATAACGTGCAAATTGAAATGACGTTAACTTCGATGGGATGTCCACTTGCTGGAACGATCGTCAGTGACATTAAGAATTCGTTAAAAGAACTTCAGGAATTTAAAGAAATAGGCGAAGTGGATGTAGAAATTGTTTGGAGTCCACCGTGGGATAAAAAAATGATGTCACGTTATGCTAAATTAGCACTTGGCGTGCATGAGAGTTAAAAAACTTAAAAATTTTAACCTAGGCTTTCCTACACGGAGAGCCTTTTCATTGTTATTCATACCAACCTTTCCTCGATCGCTTTCTAATTCTTATGTAGAGTCGGTAAAGTAAAACGACGGGCAGAAGTTCTCTGTCCGCCGTCGTTAAACATTTAGTATTTGAATTTACTTACATTTGTTTGCATATTTTCTGCTAGCTTCGCTAGTGTTTCACTAGAACTGGCAATCTCCTCCATAGAAGCCGTTTGTTCCTCAATAGCCGCTGACATTTCTTCTGTACTAGCCGCATTCTCTTCAGATATTGCGGATAAATTTTCAATCACTCGAATAATTTCTTCTTTTTTATGATGCATGTTTTCTCCTGAATGGTTCAAGTCGTCCAATGTTAATCTCATTCTCTCAATCGCTTTCGCCACGCCATCAAATGTCGCAGTTGTTTCGTGGACACTTTTGGATTGAATCACAGACATTTGTTTTGACTCATCCATTTTTGAGACAGCTTCTGTTGTTTTTTCTGCTAGCATTTGAATGATCGTTGAGATCTCTTCAGAGAATTTATTCGACTGCTCAGCAAGTTTCCGAATTTCATCGGCCACAACAGAGAACCCTTTCCCCGCTTCCCCTGCTCTCGCCGCTTCTATCGATGCATTTAATGCAAGTAGATTTGTTTGTTCAGAAATGCTTTTAATCATTCCACTAGCACTTTCAATTTTCTCTGTGTTACTATTCGTCTCGGATATCATCTCATGCACTTCTTCTGTTACACGATTATTATCTGTTGTTTTCTCAATTAAGTCACCAACTAGTTTCACGCCCTGATCTTTCAACGTACGAAGTTCACTAGCAAGATCATTTAACTTCTCAACATGGTTTTGATTTTGGTCAATTGTACTTCCAAGCTCATTCACTTCTGCAGAACCTTTCTCTGTGTCTGCCGCTTGGTCCGTTGCTCCTTTAGAAATATCTTCAATTGTTTTAGCTACATCTTCTGCCGCTTTCGCCGATTGTTCACTGGTTGCCGTTAGTTCTTCTGATGATGAAGCAAGATGATCAGAAGCTGAAGTGACATTTTGTAGTAAATAACTAAGGTTCTCTTTCATTTTATTAAAACTAATAGAAATCTGGCCAAGTTCATCATTGCTCTCTTCTTGATGATGATTGCGAAAATCCCCATCACCAGCTAGTTGAAGATTATCCAAAATGGTTTGAATCCTCGACTTTATTTTCCGAGAAAAAAACAAAAGGAGTATCGTAGTAATGATTAATATCACAGCAACAACGATACCTACATATGTAATGACCTCAGTCATAATCGAATTGATTATTTCTTGAGATGCAGCCATGAAAAACATACCTAAAATGGCCCCATTTTCATCCAAAATAGGTCGATAAGCTGTCTGCATATCTGTACCTAAAATATCTGCCTCCCCGTAATACATTTGACCATCTTCTAGAACGAGTTCCGTCACTTCTCCTGTCGCTTCTACTGACACAGCACGTTCATCGTTGATAATTAAGTTAGTTGTTATCGGTTGGCGCCCTTGAAAAACAGTCACTAATCCACCTGTCATCTCAGCTATTTCATCCGCAAGATCATAATCTTCGTTGATCCGATGGTCCCCTTTGTATAAATCTCCATCTAGAATTTGCCATGACCCTTCATGCTTTTCATTGACATACTGATAAGATAATTCCAGATCAGAGCTTGCCTTTTCTGCGGCAAAACTTTCAATCCCACTCTTTACTTGACTATAAGTAACCGTTAATAAGATTGCCGAAATTCCAATAATTGTTGCAACCATCACTAATTGAAACTTCGTCAATATTTTCATATTCTTTAACATGTCTCCACCCCTATATTTATAAGCAATTAGTCGTGCTTTCTAAAAATACCATCTAATTATAGGAGAAGCAAGACGATTGACGTCATTTTTAAGTAAAATAATAAGGACTTTTATACTTGTTTTATTACAAATAAACCACAACCATCTAAAACCTTGGTTGTGGTTATCGGTCGTATATTTAAAAACATACTTATAATCTTTTGACTATAGGTAAATAAGAGGCTCCAATGACACCAGCTTTTGTTCCTAATTTTGCAGGTTGAATGTCAATCGATGCTCTTAAGCTTGCATATACTTTTTCTTTTACTGCTGGAATAAGGGACGGTAGAATAACATCTTTTCCTATCATGACGCCGCCACCAAGAACAATCATTTCTGGGTTAATCACATGGACGATATTGGCAATCCCTGATGCTAAATGTTCCATCCATTCATTGAACATTTCAACAGCTAATTTTTCGTTATTTTTTACACGTTTTAATAACTCTTTCGCTCCATCTTTCGATTGAAAAACATCTTCTACTTTTTCTTTTATCGCGGTTCCCGAAGCTAATGATTCCCACGAACCAACATTTAACCCTTCACGTTTTGGACCTTCATTCGTAATAATCATGTTCCCAACTTCTCCTGCGCTAAACTGTGCCCCCGTTAGTATTTGACCGTTCAAAACAATTCCAGCACCGATCCCTGTACTAATCGTAATATAGACCATGCTTTTTGCTTTATTTCCTGCTCCAGCATAGTATTCACCAACTGCAGCAGCATTTGCGTCATTTTCAAATAGGCACGTTTTACCCACGTTCTTTTCGAACTGTTTTACAAATGGATAGTTGTGCCATCCTTTTAAATTAGGTGGATCTAAAAATAGCCCATTTTGCAAATCCATCGGACCGGGGGCTGCTACCCCAATAGTAGTTTCACTATTGGACAACCATTCGCCGATTAACCCTTTGATTTGATCCATTCCTTGATGAGGGTTTAACGGGGTAGCCATTTCTCTATGGGCAACTATCTGACCATCAGGAGCTATGACTCCCGCTTTGATCGATGTCCCTCCAATATCAATGCCAATTCTGTTTTTTTTCATAGTCACTCATCAATCATCCTTTCTTTGATGAACAAGAAAGCCGATCTCAAACGTTCGTTTCCAAGGTAAATACACATCAGAAATTTGAAATTGATCCATATTATTTGTTATCAGCCATTCTTGCGCTCTTTCTAAAAATACACCTGAGACTCTTTTTTCTAGATCAACGGACTTTTCTCCTTCTGGAGCAGTTTCTCTTACAATTTTTCTTATTACCGCCTGATATAAATAATCTTCGAGCAAGCGAAGGGCAAGAACCTCTTCATTTTTCTTCTGAAAGTTCTTATTCTCTTTTTTCGCTAAATAGACTAATGCACTTTGAGCGACTACCGTTCCAATTGTATTTCCAGCTGTATTCCAGCCAGCATATGATAATAATTCTTTCCAGTTCATTTTATTTAATAAGCGAGGAATAAGCGCTGGGTCAGCTCCGTTTGCATAAGCTACATCCGCTACCGCTATTTCTTTTCCTTTATTTATATAACGTTCCATTCTATGTAACCATTCTCCTAAGTTACGATCGGCCGTATGAACCCCCTTCAAATCAAGTTGCAAAGCTAGGTCTCCTTGTTTTTTGCCTGGTACATTAACAGCTAATACGATATCCGCGTCTTTACCCTCGTCTTCAAAGGAACCTCCTAAAGCATGAATTTGACCTTTTACCGATTCGACTATCGGTCGGTCTTCATACATGGCGTTTATTAGAGAACCTTTCTCTCCACTGTATATCGGATAAAATGACGGGAGTGGCTCATGAGCCAATTCAAATACCATTCGTGTCGCCATAACACTGGCTACTTCATCCGCACCGGGATATATGAGAACTTGGTCGAATAATTTTTTTTCATCCGCCTTCTGAGACAACTGTTGTTGTTCTGATATATTGAAACCAAACTCTGACGTATCGTCTTGAGGAAATATAAGTAAATCAATCACTTCTTTTTCCACTTCGTCCAACAAATACTGATTCAATTGGAAATTTCTTTTTCTCGTTTCTGTATAGTCTTTTATAATATGTGCAGGGATCACTCGAGTTACCTCTTCTATCACTCTCTGCGAATCTGACTCTCCTGTTTGCTCTAGTCGATGAGAATGAAAAGACAGTTTCCAAAGTTCTTTTCCGTATTCGCTCCAGTAGTCTTTCTCCTCTTCATTCACATAAGAGTTCGACAATCTCATCGTTGTGCTATAGGCATAAATTAAACAATCCGGGTTTTCCTCTTTCAATTCTTTAAGTAGATTCAATCTTTTTTTTGCTTCTGTGAGATCAATAGGGCTAACTCTCGAAGGAACAAGCCCTCCATAAATCAACATATCAATGGAAAGAACGAAACCTTTAACTTGATCTACTTGCTGGCGCAACCACTCATGTATAGCGCTGACATCTCCGGGATCCTTTAAAAAACCAAGTACCTCTTTATCAGGAATACGAACGGACCTACCTGCTACATTCATTAATTGAGCTGGAAGTAATCTTGTCACCGGGCGTGCATCCACTGGCAATAATGCAATATCAGACATCATCTTTATACCTCCTTATAAATATAACGAACCTTTCTAGTCATGAAAGGTTCTATGTAAAAAAGGGAGACAACATGCTCTCCCCCGTAAAGTTTATAAATCAGGATGCTGTCTCATCAATATATATGTCACTATTTCATGAGAAGCAACTGTGTCTTTCCATAACCCATTCTGAATGTCAATCTCCTTTAACTTCTCACCGTTTAAAGACCACTTTTCTACGTGACGCACGGTCGACTCAGCACGAAACACGATCTCTTTGTCCGTAGGGTTCCACAACCTGCATTTAAAGCCCTGTTCAACTGGACAAACGGCGCTCCATTGCAAATTTTGTTCGTCAATTGTCAACAAACCCTTCTCTTCTTGTGATTCAGCATGGCCGGAGAGGACAAGGGGAGGAACACGAAACTCTTTGACGGTTCTCAACCATTGGGCTTCAGATTTCGTCTCATTAAACGGTGTAACAATGAGATCAAATGAATAATCTCCTATACACTGAGCTTCCGGAGTCTCTAAGCGCGGTCCTGCTCCTCCTCCTCTTGTACGGAGGTCATCTCGAGATAACCATCCAACACTTCGAAGTAAAGTTAAATGCATTTCATCCTCTTGCTCTTTCTCGATCACTTGATATTCTTGCAGACCGCGCTGACCGAGTGCAATGCCTTGGGAACGTTGATCGTTATAACCCATAATGGCTGAGTGCGATGGTTCTACAACGACAGGAACTTCTGTCCCCTTTTTTGCATCTACTAACTCTTTCTTTTTTGCGGGGCGTGTGACCCATTCGAAACTAGAGTCACTTTTAGATTGATGGATACTAGTTCCAATAGGAAATATCGCTCGTAAACGTTGATCACTAGCATGATTACTTATATGAAAACTCACGTTCATATGCGTGGCTTCTGTTAATTGGAGATAGATCGTTACTTCTGATTGAACTGTCTCATTTACCGGACCTGTTCGATCTTTATTTAATTGTTTCGGTAGATTCAATAAAAGGCGGTACTCCATGGTCGAGTATCCATCATTTTCAAAGACTTGTGGAACTTCTGCTAGCTCAGCGAATGTCACTGGATCATTGATTGGTGGTGAATAATTATATTCGTCACCCGCATCCATGGATGAATATATATTCATAAGTCCAGATATTTTATTACCAGATTTTTTATCTAGCATTGTTAGCGTTCCATCTTTTTCAAGTTCAATGAACAAGGAAGAATTCTCCATGTTCCAGCGCTCTAGTTGTTTAAGCTGATTACTTTCACCATATTTGACTTCAAAGGGTGTCATAGACAGTCCCTTTAAATCTGCGCAATGAAACCCAAAAGTATATTTTGTCATCGACTTGAAATCAGGGGCCGCATCTCTTGGTGAAGCAAAAAGCTCTCTTCTCTCTGCTTTGATAACAATGGGGGAGATCCTTTCACCTTTTTTGTTATGAAGATAAAACCCTTTTCCGAATTCTTCTTCTTGTTCATTTAACCATAGCTCCCCTTTAATGAACCCTGTGTAATTCCAGGGGTGAGGATTAAAAACTGAAAAATATTTATCATCGTCAAATGGGTATCTAGAAGCCAGCCCACTAACGAGCCCTGTTCTCATACCGAGAGTTTCTTGCGCCTCCGCTATGGAAACGTCCACTCGCTGTTCCAACTTCATTGTCCTCGTTTCCATTTCTCTATGTACGTTATCCACACTGCATCCACAAATGCTGTCGTGAGGGTGATTTTCTAATAGCAGCTTCCACGAATTTTCTAAGTAAGTTTTTCTGAAACGATGGTTGTTAATAAACGAAGCATAAGCAATTAAAGGCTCCACATGCCCTGTAAGTTTGTCTTCCATCCGCTGATTTTGTTCTTTTAGATACGTCCTTGTAGACAAGACATTCGGCAAAATATAAAAATGATTATTAGACCTCATTTCTCCTTGATGTTCTGGCAGACGGTCAGTACCTACTAAAATTTTTCTGACATCGCGAAGATAGTCTTCCAATGAGCTTTGTTTCCAATGAACACCGCCAACGCCTTGAATGGAATCAATGACTTCCTTCATACCTTTTAATGAAGGCATAAGATGGTCTCCACCGTTCGGTAACAGGAGTTGATCCGAATCTGTCCACGGTAGCACTTTCTCCGTGAAAGACTGGACAGCTTTTTCAGGATTTATCTCATTAAGCAGTGGTTGATAGTACCCATCAGGCAAGAATATCGCTAATACCGATGATCCATCTGGTGCTTTCCAAACAAATTCAGACTTCTCAGGTAAAACTCCCCTCCATAAAAATGAATTATTAATTTGAAATTGGTTCAATAATTGCGGCATTTGACCGATATGACCGAACGTATCAGGCAAATAACCAACTTTCTGAACGCCACCCAGTTGCTCCGCTTTTTTCATGCCGATCTCTAAATTACGAATCAATGATTCACCTGAAACTAAAAATTCGTCCGCTAATACGTACCAAGGGCCAATAACTAAGCGCCCATTTTTAATATAATCAATGACTTTATTATTTAATTCATCATCGTTCTCGATTAAATAATCTTCAAGGGCGGCTACTTGGCCATCTAAAACGAAGGTGTCAATCTCCTTTGAATCAATCCCATCTAGAATCCGATCCATCACTTGCATAAACCGATGCCGGAACGTTTCAAATGGTAAGTACCACTCTCTATCCCAGTGGGTATGAAACACAATATGTCCTGTTTTCACGTCACTTCCACCCTTTCTACATACTCCGGTTTAACAATATGACCATGTTCATGTAAGTATTTCTGCAAACTGGTTAGATCAATGTCTCTCACAGATACTTTCTCCTCTGAAGCGATTCCTGCTGCGGTTCCTACTGCTTCACCCATAGCTGCACACGTTGCTTGAATTCTCGCAGAGGAATGGGCGGAATGCGTGGCAGACAAACATCTTCCTGCAACTAGAACGTTATCAAAATCTACGGGAACAAGAGAACGATAGGGAATATCATAGTACTCATTTTCTTTGATATCTGTTAACTCTCCGCCTTCCCCTTTAGGATTATGAATATCGATAGGGTAAGCTCCATGAGTGATCGCATCATGAAATTTCCTCGCATATAAAACATCATCTCTCGTTAACACATAATCACCAACAATTCGCCGAGTTTCTCGGATGCCGATGTGTGAGCCTGTCGTTGAAATATACGCTCTTTCCATTCCTGGCACTTCGTTCTTTAGTACACGCATAACTGCGTGCGCTTGGTTTAAACTTTCTAATTCCGCTGCTGTAATATCTGATCCTGAAATACCGCTCTTTAAGACCACTCTCGTCGTATTTACCAAGACTTCATCTCGACGATTCGTCGACACAAAGAATATATAATCTTGAGGCAAAGGGAACTCCCCTTTATTTTTGTATTCTTTTACTAAATCTTTAAATCCAGCAATGGAGACGAGTTCCTCGTCTTCAATAAACATGAAATGTTCGCTGTTTGATTGGCAGTATTGAATAACTTCACCCATATTGACATTAGCAATTTTAAACATCTTTGTCATCGCCTGAGTCAACCCGTCTTCTTTACGACCAACGACGTATTGCCCCCCGGCTAAATGAACCAAATCCGCATCACCTGATGTATCGATGAAATAGTCGGCAGTTACGAGTTGTAACCCACTCTTATTATGAATCACTACTCCTTTAACCGTTCTTCCTTCTTTCACCACATCGATTAATACTGTATGAAAAAGGAGTTCAACATCATACTTTTCCACCGTTTCATTTAGAACTTGTTTTAAAATTTCTACATCAAATCCACGGCTTTCTCCAGAGGCACCTTCCCGCAGAACCACATCATCACGAATATCTTGAAAGATGCCCTTCACTAATGGCTTGTCTTTGACGGAAAAAGGCATAAATGGCCCAACCAGTGCTTGTGTGGCATTTCCACCTAGACAATTACTTTTTTCTATAAGCAGTGTTTTAGCACCTTTCCTGCCAGCAGCACAAGCAGCTGTTACGCCAGCCCATCCGCCACCGATCACTACCGTTTCATAATGAGCTGTGACAGGAAGAGTCGTTTCATATCTAAAATCAGGTCCCATTGTCATCCTTTCACAGCTCCTTTCATTACACCGCCGATAAAGTATTTTTGCATAAAGATAAAGAAGATGATAATTGGTAAAATGGAGATGATCGAGCCAGCTGCTATTAGTCTCCAATCGGAAGAGAAGCTGCCCGCTAAAGCATTTACACCAAGAGGTAAGGTATACATACTTGTATCATCCAAAATGATTAACGGCCATAAAAAATCTCCCCAAGACATCATAAATGTGAAAATAGCTAGTGTGACTAATGACGGTTTCACAAGTGGCATAAGAATTCTCAACCAAATTTGGAAACTGTTACATCCATCTATTCGCGCCGATTCTTCTAATTCATAAGGAACCGTCATGAACGCCTGTCGAATTAAAAAGATACCGAAAGCTGTTGTCGCATGTGGGAGAATCACCCCTGCGTACGTGTTATTCAACCCTAGGTCCAAAGCTAATAAATAAATAGGAATCATCAATAATTGGAATGGAATCATCATCGTACTTAATATTAAAATAAAAATGATATTCTTCCCTTTAAACTTCATTCGCGCTAATGGATAAGCTGCCAACGAGCATAATACAAGATTTAATAAAACCGTTACGAATGAAACAAGCGAACTATTAAATAAATATC
This sequence comes from Salipaludibacillus daqingensis, assembly GCF_029891575.1. Classification (GTDB taxonomy): domain Bacteria; phylum Bacillota; class Bacilli; order Bacillales; family Salisediminibacteriaceae; genus Salipaludibacillus; species Salipaludibacillus daqingensis. Next base: position 281,303 of record NZ_JARZHF010000003.1, read on the forward strand.
GCCAGAAGGGGAACGCCTCCATGACTCTAGCGAAATTTGCCAAAGTCGGCTGTTCAGGAATGAATTTAGGAGGATAAGCAAAGATATTTTCTGCTCCAGATTTCAAAGCCGTAGATAATAACCATAAAAATGGTCCTATTGTTACAATGGTCATCAAAATTAATAGCGAGTATATAAACAGATTATAAAGAAATTTAGTGAACGGCGTTTTCTTTTTTATTCTTTTCGGCTTTTCTTCTTTCTGAGAATGTTGAGTAATCGATGATTTTTTCATTTCCTCTTCCTCGTCTTTAAGTACACGAAGTCCCATGTTTCTTCCTCCTATCTATTAAGCTACTTTTTCTTTTTTACTCATAACTTTCAAGTTTATAATGGAAATAATCAAGGTGATTCCGAATAATACAACACCTATTGCACTTGCATATCCCATGTTCAAACGACTAAACGCTTGTTCGTAAATAAGAAATACAATGGTCTTCGAACTATTAAGGGGTCCCCCACCTGTCATGACATAGATCTCCTCAAACACTTTCATAGCTGAAATGGAAGACATTATGCTTACAATCAGGATAGAAGGAGCCAATAATGGAATCGTGACATGAATGATTTGCTTGAATTTACTTGCTCCATCAATTTCCGCTGCTTCATATAAGTCAGATGGAATTGATTGCAATCCAGCTAAATAGATAAGCATGTAATAGCCTAACCCCTTCCAGATGGTTACAGCCATGACCGCAAAAATCGCCGTAGATGTGGACGTGAGCCAGTTAACTGAGCTTAGTCCCATCAGATCTAATATGTAATTAAGTACTCCTTGTTCTGCATAAACCCATTTCCATGTGATCCCAACAACAACCATTGAAGTTACAACCGGTACGAAATAAGCTGATCTAAAAAAACCAATACCTTTCACTTTCTGATTCACTAATATTGCTAGAAAAATAGGTAATATAACCAAAGATGGCACGACAACAATTAAATATAAAAACGTTTGCCCGAGGGCTTTCCAAAACAAATCGCTCTCAATCATCGTTTGATAATTCTCCATCCCAACAAAATTAGGATCTTGTATAATATTATAGTCTGTAAAACTTAACCAAACTGCTTGAACGAGAGGATAAAAAATAATTAACCCTAAAACAATACAGCCTGGAAGGAGAAACAGATACGGGGCAATCTTACTTTGTTTCATTTATTAGAACTCCTTTCCTTCGACTTTCTTTATGATTGTAAAAGCTGCTCCATAAATACCAGCACGATTTCCTAAACTAGCCGAACGCACCAACGGAGAAGGTTGAGGATTTTGTTTCAAGCATGTTTGGAAATCTTCCCACCAAATGTCTTTCGCATGAATGACTCCCCCCCCAATTAAAAACAATTCAGGGTTCAATCCTTCAGCTAAGGAATCTATGAATAAAGCTAATTCATGAATATACGATTGAACGACAGGCACAACATCCCCCACATGATGGTGATAATCATTAAAAACATCTGCACCATGCCGATAGCATCTTCCGGTTTGTTCACATGCTCTCTCAACAAAAGCTGTTCCTGATAAATAAGCTTCTACACACCCTTTTCGACCACAATTACACAGCCTACCACCAGGAACCAAATTGGAATGTCCCCAGTTTCCGCCTTTAAAAGAAGCGCCTCTAGATAATTTTCCATCAAACATATTCGCTCCACCCACACCAGTTCCTAACGTAACCATCACAACGGATTGGGTATGTGGATGGTTACCACGCCACATTTCTCCGACTAGGGCCATGTTCGCATCGTTATCTACAACTACTGGAAGTTTATAAGTTTCCTCTATAAGGGATTGCAAATTTACCCCTGTCCAACCAGGTAAGTTTTCTGAAGCGAAGTCTACTTTTCCATTTAGATAATCAATGTTTCCAGCAGAGCCAATTCCAATTCCGACGATATTGAATTTTTTATTGAGTAATTCTGAAATCACTCTCAATAATCCAGATAAGATCTCTTTTCTCCCTTTTTCTGCTCTTGTAGGAACGTTTATTTCCTCGCACCAATCACCATTACTAGTAATAATTGCTCCTTTGATAGCTGTTCCTCCAATATCTACACCAATGACTTCCATTATATTCACACCCGCTTAGTACAATTTTCCTGTCACAGACTTCGCTGTTTTTTCTTTCATTTCTATGGAAGAGTCAAAATCTTCTAGAGCAAGACCCGTACATAATAAATCAATCACTACAAGCTGACCTATTTTTGCTGTCATCGAGCCACCCTCAAGAGGTGATTCTTTCCCGCCGCTTAGCAAGACTATGTCAGCTAGCTTGGTTATAGGTGACCTAGCATGATGTGTAATAGCAATCACTTTAGCACCATTTTTCTTTGCTATTTGCAGAGAGTCGATTGTATCTTTCGTAGAACCTGATACAGAAAGACCTATGACCACATCTTCCGATCGAACCGTTGCAGCTGTCATCGCTTGGAAATGTGAGTCCGTTATTGCTTCAACACTGTGGCCTGTGCGTAAAAAACGACTCTTGGCATCTAAAGCCGTTATACCTGAAGTCCCCACACCAAAAATGTAGATGGATCTCGCTTTTAATAGCATGGAAAGTCCTTCATTTAGAGAATTTTCGTCAATCATTGCTTTTGTTTCCTGAACAGCTTGGATGATGTGAGAGGTGATACTGTCTATAAAGCTCTCTTCCTTCGTTTCATTTTTTGTTTCTTGAGATTGAGCAGAAATATCCTTCGCTAAAGAAAATTTAAATTCCTGATATCCTTTAAAACCTATTTTTCTACAGAAACGAAGAACCGTTGTTTCTCCCACCTCAGCTTTGTCAGCCAAATCGGTTACTGATGAATACATCACCTCATCCAAATGGTTCAGTACAAACTCTGCAACTTTTTGCTCTGACTTGGTTAAAGCTTTTAAATGACTATCAATTCGAATTGCTACCGGTGTGTTTTTATCTACAGGATGAATCAATGTACTTCCCCCTTTACTCTTTGGTTTAATTTCATCCCTTCAGCGAAATCTTTCGTAATGATTTGCGGCCTCGTAATCGCTGAACCGACGACCACTGCATAAGCACCTATACTTAGAGCTTGCTTCGCATGATCTGGTGTCTTGATTCTTCCCTCAGCTATAACAGGAACAGAGCAACAATTAACCAAGTTTTCAATAAGCTCGAAGTCTGGTCCAGAATGAGTTGGAGAATATTCTGTGTAACCTGAAAGCGTAGAAGAAATGCAATCCACACCTAACTTTTCAGCCTTCATCCCTTCCTCTACCGTTGAAACATCAGCCATGATAGGGATACCTAAAGGTTTTATATACTTAATCAATGACTGAAGCGTTTCTTGATTTGGGCGAGATCTATTTGTCGCATCAACCGCAATCATAGACACTCCTGCCTCAATCAACTCATCTACTTCTTCTTTTGTAGCTGTAATATACACTGGGCTATCAGGATAATCTCTTTTAACTAATCCTATAATAGGCAGTTCGACTTCTTTCTTTATAGCAAGAATATCTTCTTTACCGTTGGCACGAATTGCCACTGCTCCGCCTTGTTTAGCAGCTTTCGCCATTAATGCCATGATTTCAGACCCATGTAACGGTTCATCATCCAAAGCTTGACAAGAAACAATTAGAGAGCCTTTAATCTTTTCAATTATATGTTTAGTCATAGACGTCATCACCAGCTTTTTCAAAATATAAAGATGGAAAGAGGGAGATCTCCTCCCCCTCTTTCATTATTATTGAGCTAAAATTTGATTCCATTGTTCTTCCGCTTGATCGAGCGCTTCTTGTGGACTTTGTTGTTCAAACATAGCAGATTCCAATGCTTCTACCATTGCGACTCTCAAGTCTTCATAATTTTCCATAGGTGGGATAAGTACTTCACTATCAGGAAGTTGAGAGGCTGATACTACTCTCGCTTCTTCCTCAGGGGTAGGATCTTCCTCCATTTCTTGGAAAAATGGCTCATCTAAAGCTGTTTCAATAGATGGTAAGATCGCTGTTTCCTTTGAAAAATCAGTCTGGTTTTCTGCATTTGTCATAAATACTGCGAAATCAAGTGCCTCATCCGTGTATTCGGTTCCTTCAGGAATGACAAGATTCATAGCGGCTATATTCATCAGTCCGGTTTCACCCGTAATTTGTGGTGCGGGACGTGTGACTTCAAAAATATCTGGAGCATTCGTTTCGATCTGGCTTAAGAACTGAGGTCCTGATGCCATGATCGCCAACTGCCCTCCTTGGTACATATCGATCATCGCCGAATGTCCTTCTGTTAACACTTCACGTGGAATTAATTCATTTTGATATAGGTTAGAAAAGTATTCAAACGCATCTAGACCTTCTGGCGTATTAAAAGCTGCTTCAGTCATTTCTTCGTTTGTTAAATCAACGCCCATCATGACGAGTGCTTCTAACACATGACTGCCGTCAAACGGTGGAAAATATCCATATTTCCCTGTTTCTTCTTTAATTTGTTCAGCGGCATCATATAGTTCTTCAAATGTAGACGGAGGATCTTCTGAGTCTAATCCAGCTTGTTCGAAAATATCTGCGTTGTACATCGTTACTTGACTAGATAAGTACCATGGAACTCCGAATGTTTTTCCGTCAAAAGAGTTTGATATCCATGCTCCCTCAAAGTATTGATCTTTCACTTCCGAATCGATCAATTCGTCAACATTAATCAAACCGTCTAACTCTGCTAATTGAGCGGCGAATTGAGGATTTAAATTAGCAACGTCAGGAGCGGTTCCACCTGCAACGGCAGACAAAATACGAGTCTCCATGTCACCCCAAGGTACATCCACCCAGTTTACAGTAACATTGTCATTCTCATCTTCAAACTTCTCAATTACTCCGTTGATATAATCATCAAAATCAGGAGATAATTGCATCGTCCAAAATTCTATTTCAACTGCTTCTCCTGAGTCAGCTGCATTGCTGTTAGCATCATTATTATTACTATCGTCACTATTATTATTAGACTCTTCAGCTGTAGCTTCTTCGTTCCCTGATGCCGCATCATTATTGTTTCCACCACAAGCCGCTAAAACGATAACGAAAGACATACACATAAAGAAAAACCATTTCATAGAATTACTCTTCAAAATCATACACCCCTTTTAATTAATCTTTTTTCAACGTTAGTAAGCGGTTTCTTTTTACCGGAAAAAATATAGCTTAAATTACCTGCTAATCAATGAAACTGGTAACATTGCAAATTAACGAATGATCACCTTTTTACTTTGTGGACGATCCCCCTTCGGTAATTTTCAGAAAACTTTTATTTATAAGTTGACTATAGCATAGAAAGATATAAAAGTGAACATTTTCTCCAAAAATATTTTAATTTGTGAATAAATCCTCCAAAAAGATCGCCTGTAATGAGTAGGATGACCAACCTTGTGTCATTACAGACGAGAGCGAGTCTATTCTTTGAACTTAGCAAACTCAATCAACTGATTGATTTGCTGCATATCTCTTTGCAAGTAGTTTTTCACAGTTTCATCTATATGATGACTTCTATTCTCTAGAAATCTCGAGACTTTTTCGACCCGTTTTTCAGCTTGGACTAGATCTCCTTTGTTTAAGCTTTTTTGTATTTTTTGGATATGATTTATTAAAGGGTTAGTTAGCGAGTGCCTTATGCCATCGCTATAAACTTCGTCCATTCTTCGAAGAGCATCTTCTACAACTATTTCAGCTGCATAAACGGGATCGCGATGTGGAAGAACGGCTTCTTTTCGTTGAGGTCCTTCCTTAAGAGCTTTAAAATGCTCATCATTCAGTGAGTGCAGAGCAAATTGCACTTGTCCTAAAGCTTGCGTATCATTCATCGCATCCACTTGACTTACTAGTAGTTCATCAGAAAAGCCAATAAATGGGGCTAATCCGATGTAAGCTAACACAGGCTGTTCAAATTTATCCATAAATTCTTCTGTCGTTCGCTGAACATAATTTGTATCTACAGAATAGATCATTGGTGTAATGAAATCCATGTAGCCTTCGCTAACCCATTCGATCCAATTTTGAAACTTTTGGTCTACTGCATCTGACACTTCTGGAAATACAGCTGTAGAGATATCAATTGTCTCATCAACCTCTTTTATTTCTCGGTGGATTCTTTCCACAAACGTCGTAATTTGTTCTTGGCGCCATTCATTCCATTGTGTCCACAGTTCTTCATCATCTGGAGTGATCTCCAATGGATCAGCACCATACTTTTTTTCAAATTGAGTCCGGCTATATTCGTCATAACTATAGCCTGCTTCAATTGGTAAACTTACAGGATAGCGAATATAGTCCAAGTGTAGCCCATCAAGATCTTCGTACTCAGTCATCATCTCTTCGAAGACTGTGGACAAAAAGTCGCGCACATCAGGAAGAGCTGGATTTAAGTAATAGTAACCTTCTTCTCTAACTGAAGGAATTCGCCCTTCACGGTCTACCGCTGCCCACTCTGGATTCTCAGATAAAATAGGTCCAGGAGGGTTTAACGATTCATGTCCTACAAAAAAGGTGTGTACCCAAGAGTGAACTTCAATTCCTCTCTTTTTTCCTTCCTCTATGAAAACTTGTAACGGATCCCACCCTTCAAAGTTTGGGTTTTGTTCAACATGATCACCAGGATAGATTGTATATCCGTGAAAAAAGGTCTCTACAAATAATATATTAAAGTTAGCATCCGCCAGCTTGTCTAACGTACGAATAATCTCCTCCTTATTGTTCTCCGTTGGTCTATGCCAAACACCTCTAGCATCGACTACCTGTGATTCAACAGTTTGGAAAGTAGCTTGGTTAGCACTGTTTTCTGCTTTCTCCGAATAATCAATTGTCTCCATCCAATTCTCTTCTTCAAAAGCTTTGTTGGCTTTTTCTAAATAAATTTGTGCGTTCGACACTGACTCAATAGCTTCTTCTATCGGCACATCCTTGAAGTTTTTCTCAGCTAGAGCAATGTTATTTTCCGCTTCATTTAATTTCAATTCCGCCGCCCTAATATAAGCCTTCGCATCTATAGTAGATTGAACAGTCATTTGATCTTCATCAAATGATAACTCTGCCCCGACTTGAGTATTCTGTAGAATCCATTGCTGCGCGGTTCCGTGGCCTGATAAGACAAACCCATTTTCCGGAATGGTTGAATTACTTCCTGACATTTCAACTATGATTCCATCTTCAATAATGACTTCTGCTCCATATTGATTCGTACCTGTCGTTTCATACTCATAATTTGAATCATAGTATATAAGTTCATTGGTCCCTCGTCCGCCAGGAAATTCATGCGGCAGTTCCGGATTTACTTTGCTAACATTGTACATCGACGTTCTCACAGGATCATCAATTACATCATAAAGAATGTCAACGCTTTCATTTTCACCTAAGTGTTCCAGGATCCACTCTCTAGCGGAACCATGTCCAGAAATAACGTACCCATTCTCAGGAATTGGAGCTCTTTCGGTTGCATCTACAGGGCCATCTCTAACTTCTAAGATTACGTCATTTTCAACTACTACCTCTGTCCCCCAACGGTTATTTGGAGTATTACTACCGTAATCAGGCGTATAAACAACAATTTGATCCTGTCCACGGAGTACATTAAAATCTGCAATGACGTGGGTTTCCCCATCTGATGATTGAATGTAATCTTGCGCTAAAGCCGCCTGTACCGCTTCTTTAGCTTGAAATGGAGTAATCAACAGAGCTAAAGAAAGCACGCTTACTATCGCTATTTTAATAAATTTTGAAACAAGCATTCATCTACCTCCCGATTTTAATATTCTGAAAATAAATACCGTACTACTCGTTTTAGACCTCCCTTCACATTACCTAAATGTTAGTTAGATCATGATGGATAGAAGAGTTCATAAAGATGAATCTCTTCCATTTTCTTCATTCATCGTAACATAAGCTTAGATAAAGGTGGATATTTTCTTTTTATTTTTCATAAAAAAAGGATAAATGCACCATTTTACACTTTTTTTATTTAGTAGTTTTCTATTTACGTTCCGTTCATTTACTGCCTTCTTCTTATATTTCCTTATCGACCTCCTATTGTTACTTTCATTCTTCCTAAACCTATCAAGTTGACAAAGTTCGTAAAGAAAATCTTTCTAACTTGCCAAAAGCATGAAATTATGTTTAAATCGTAATTGTTACGATTTAATTTATTAATAGTATTTAAGGAGGAATTAACTTATGGCAAAAAAATCAAAAATAGCTAAAGAAAGAAAACGACAACAACTTGTCGCTCAATATGCAGACTTAAGACGAGAGTTAAAAGAAAAAGGAGACTACGCGGCGTTAAGAAAACTCCCCCGAGATTCTTCGCCTACACGTTTAACGAACCGTTGTGAATTAACAGGCAGACCACGCGGAGTACTACGTAAATTTAAGTTATCGAGAATTGCATTACGTGAACTAGCTCATAAAGGGCAAGTTCCTGGTGTGAAAAAAGCCAGCTGGTAAGGTAAAAAACATTTTCGGTTTATCCACTACATTTTTGAAGCCTGTGATGCATGAAAACAGGCTTCTTTTTATTAATTCCATTATTATCTTTGAAAAAAGCTGAAAAAAATCACTTTGTGCTTAATTCAAGAAGTTTTTCCCCTTTTGAAAGAACAAGCTTTTAGAAAAAGGACACAAATACAATCTCTCATTCACCTGCAAAAAAGCCATTGCCTTAATGAAAATATAGGGCAATGGCTTTTTTCTATTCCAATCTATTTCGATTTTCATAATCCAACTGCACTCGACTTGCGGTTGCATGTTTTTGATCTAAGTATTTTCCTTCATATGGATTCGCTTCTTGGTCCACTTGTGCAAGAACGAGTTGGCAAATTCGACGGTTCACATCTAATTCAATCGGTAAGCGATTGGCGTTGAATAATTCCAAAGTAATATGTCCTCGAAAACCTGGATCAACCCACCCTGCATTTTGAATAAACAAGCCAAGGCGGCCAATCGAACTTCTTCCCTCAACGAACGCTGTTAACGTCGGAGGAATTTCAATATACTCTTTCGTTGTTGCAAGAAGAAATGACTGCGGAGGAATAACAATGGAACCTCTGTCACCTACATCAATTTCTCGATAAACCGCTTCTGCAGTCAGTGAAAGTTTCGTACTTAAATGGTCATCTATTACAAGGAAATGATGCCCCAATCGAAGGTCGACAGAAGCAGGTTGAATTTGTTCTGCTGTCATCGGTTTGATGACCATTTCTTTTGATGTGATTTTCTCTGATATTGTTTTTCCACTTAAAATCATCACAAAACACTCCCTCATCACTGTTTATCAATCTCTAATATTATATATATTTTATCATGAAATGGCAGTAAGACAATATTCTCCCAACCCATGAAATATATTTTGTTCGTGCAAATAATGATAATCGGGTAAGAGAAGCGGTCACTCACTAATGCCGACGCTCTAACTATCAAAAAAAAGCCTCCCAGATCTATCCAGGAAGCTCTTTTAGCGGTTAATATTATATTTTTAGTGAAGCTTAATGCAATCGCCTTTTTCACAAAAATCAAGTGTCATGCCATCAAACAACCAAAGATCATCTTCTTTAATAAAGAAACGAACGCCATTAACAACCGTCTTCCAGTCTTCTGATTCTGATGCGTCTTTTTCAACACCTAGAAAAAATCCTTCTGCTCCGCGAACAAATAAACGAACCTCATCTTGACCTGAAAGTTCCATATCATCTCTGTACATACCAGCTGCTCGTTCTGTAATTTGTAACATGCTGCATTCCTCCTAATTATAATTGTGATTTCATTCACATAATTAACTGTAAAAACGTATTGTATGATCATTCAACTTACTTCTAAACTATTCTTACTTGTTTGTGAAATGACTTTCCTTGTTTAACAATATCTGCGTGTTGTTTTGTGATACATTTCACTAACTTGATAGTTATAATATAAAATAATATTGCTTCAATTACAATACAGTTCACAAAAGCGTCAATTTACATTTTTTATTAATAGATGAGGGTAAGTGTCACAACTCGCATGAGAACGCAACAAAAAGGACAGACCTTTTATGTGTCCGTCCCATTCGTTACTCAATCATACTATTATTCCTTCGCGATATTTTTCAAAAGATGAGCAATTAATGCCGTTCGCTTCGGCAACTCGTCCAAGTCGATATGTTCATGTTCCGCATGAGCCCCGTCACCATAACCACCTAACCCATCAATAGTCGGAATCCCTAAGCCTGCTGTAAAGTTTCCATCACTTCCTCCACCGATGTGTGCTTCTTTTAACTCAAAGCCAATTTCTTTCGCTGCATCTTTCGCATAAGAAAATAGCTTCGCTGTTGCTTCCGTTCGTTCCATCGGTGGACGATTCAGTTCTCCACGCACTTCCATTTTTGCGCCTTCCGTTAAAGGTTGTAAATTTTCTACAACCTTAACCATTCGTGCACCTTCTTCTTTTGTTTTCACTCGAAAATCAATCGTTGCCCGTGCATGATCAGGAACAACGTTCAGTCGGGTGCCGCCTTCTACGATACCGATATTTACCGTTGTGCCCACGTCATAATCCGTCATCCCTTCCAATTTTATGATTTGATGTGCCATCTCTTTAATGGCGCTTATTCCATCATAATGATGACTTCCTGCATGGGAACTGTGTCCTTTGACGATTAACTCATAAATACCAACACCATTTCGCGATGTTTTTAGAGCACCGCTTCCATGAACAGGTGCTTCCGTTACAAGAACAACATCCGCAGTTTTTGCTTCTTGCTCAATAAGTGAGCGTGAACTTATACTGCCAATCTCTTCATCGGATGTGCAGAGAAAGACGATTTCCAGATTATCAAGTCCACCTTCTATATCAATCAATCCTTTCACTGCCCAAAGAGCTTGAATAATACCACTTTTCATATCAAATACCCCTGGACCATATAGTTTACCTTCTTTTTCGACAATTGGGATTCTACCTTTATCCCAAACAGTATCAAAATGAACGAGGAAAAGGACTCGTTTTCCTCCGTTTCCGACAGTGAACTTCAAATGATCACCTTGTACGTCTTGTTTAAACACTTCAGGCTTCAATCCTAAATAATCGTAAAACAGCTTCGCCAATTCTTGTCCGCACTCATCCACTAATTTTTTATCTGGCGTTGGAGATTCTGCTCGAGTTAATGTTAATAAGTCTTCCTTTATTTCTTCTTGTTTCTTGTAAAAATAATCGCTCAATTTTGTCATCGCTATTCCCCCTAATTCAATTTGTTAATAAATCCCTCTACTTCATTATTTTTTAAATGAATACTGTAATTAAAACACTCGTAATGTTTTTGTAGTTTACTGTTCTTTTTAAATATTTGCAACAATCTATTATTTCATCAAAAAAAATGTTAAATAGTCTTACATAGTGTAAATACTACTCGCTCAAGACCTCCACCTACTTTATCACTTTAAAGCAACCGGTTTCATATTACAGGAATATTACAAATAATCTTGCAATTCTAAATAATCATGGTACGCTTGATCATATCAAAATTAAAGTCCTGCTTCATTTTTTCAACAAAAGTGAAGCGCGACTGTAAAATGGAGGTTTAATTGGATGAAAAAGACATTAAAGAGAACTATCGGGGGTTTCTCAGTACTTAGTTTAGCCCTACTCGTCGCCTGTGGCGGAGAAGACAATAACGATAATGAAGCGAACACAGGAAATGCTGATGAGGGTAACGACAACAATGCTGCGGAAGAAACAGACAACAACAACGCAGAAAATGATGACGAAGGACAAGCAGAAGCGGAAGAGTTAATAGAAGACAGCACGCTTGTTATTGCAATGGGTACAGACATGGTATCTTGGGACATCCATGACCACGGGAACACTTCTACTGAAGCCGTACACGTAAACGTATTTGATTATATGTTCAAACGAAACAAGGATACGATGGAAGTAGAACCTCATCTTGTCTCAGACTATGAATCAATCGAAGACGACGTTTGGGAATTCACGATTCGTGACGATGTATATTTCCATAACGGAGATCAGCTAACTGCTGAAGATGTGAAATTTACATTTGACCGTGTAATGGAAGACGATACGCTTTCTGAGCATGCGCGTTTTACTCAGCTAGGTGACATTGAAGTTCTAGACGAATTTACTGTCCGAATGACAACAGATGGTCCTCAGCCATCCCTGTTAAACCGCCTCGGCCAAACAGGTGCTAGTATCTTACCTAAAGATTACATTGAAGAAAATGGCATGGATCATTTCTTGGATGAGCCAGTAGGTAGTGGTCCATATAGCTTTGTTAACTGGGCACGTGATGATCGTGTCGAACTAGAGAAATTTGATGATTACTTCCTAGGGGAAGATTTCACTGAATGGGAAGAAGTTGTTTTCCGAGCTATTCCTGAAACTTCTACTCGTGTAGGTGAACTACTAACAGGAAACGCACACGTTGTTACTGACATCCCACCAAACGAATGGGATCGTGTTGATGAGAACGATGGTACAAGACATATTAACGCTGAATCAAACCGAACCATGCTAATCATCGTTCGTCAAACAGAAGGTGTTGCAACATCTGACCCGAGAGTTGTTGAGGCGATTGACTTAGCAATTGATAATGAAGCGATTACTGAACAAGTTATGCAAGGGTCTGGAACACCAACAAGAACTCGTATGACACCGGGTAACGTAGGGGCTAACGAAGACTTGTTTGACACATTCGTCTATGACCAAGAGCGCGCTCGTGAACTACTGGCAGAAGCTGGTTATGAAGACGGACTTGAAATTACGATGCAAGCACCACAAGGACGTTATTTAATGGACAGTGATATTGCAGAGGTTATCACTGGGATGCTTAGTGAAGTTGGCATCGACTTAAACCTTGAATTCCTCGAGTGGAGCCAATTTATTGAGCATTACCAAGGTAATACTAATGAAGAATTAATGCTACTTGGTCTTGCAAGCTCACTATTTGACTCAGCTCAAGGTTTGGACCACTATACGTCAGAATCACCACTTAACGAAGGTCGTATGGATTGGGTTAATGAAGAATTTGATGAGCTTTTCTTCGCTGCTGACGTGAACATGGATCCTGAAGAGCGTTCACAACAGTATCAAGATGCGCAAGAAATTCTTGCTGAAGAACGACCACACATTTACTTGCACTCGATTAACATGAACTTTGGTGTGAGTGACTTAGTTGATTATGAACCACGTATTGATGAAATGTATTATGCAGATGAAATTACACGAAGATAACTATTGTTAGTGAACTACCGGAATTTCAACAGTACCTGTCTAACCGCAGGTACTGTTGAAGCATTACCGGCCGAATCATTTTTATGACGAAACGTCGCTCCTCTTTTATAAAGAGTTTTCTTGCGTCTTCACGTTACAGTATTACTTTATTTTTCAAGTAAAGAAGGAAATCATACAAAAATGGATCGCGTTTCCTATAGAAGAAAGCCAAACACACTGATATACATATTCCACCTTTGGAGGTGAAAAACTGATGAAACGCTTTTTGATACAACGTTTATTACAACTCATTCCTGTCCTCATCATTATGACTTTTATTGTTTTTAGTCTCGTCTATGTAGCTGGAGATCCCGTCGCATTAATGCTACCAGAAGAAGCATCTCCTGAAGACGTCGCTAGAGTGCAAGAGTCACTAGGTCTCAATGAGCCCTTTTACGTTCAGTATGGCATATTCTTAACGAATGCTGTTCAAGGGGATTTTGGTCAATCATACCGATATAACCAAGATGCTATGTCGATAGTGCTAGAAAGAGTCCCTGCTACGATGGAGTTAGCTATTGCATCGATGATTTTTGCAACAATCATCGCTATTCCAATGGGTATCTGGTCAGCTACACGTCGCAATACGTTTATTGACCTTTTTATTACTGGTTCATCTGTTTTAGGAAAAGCAATGCCTAACTTTTGGCTTGGGATTATGTTTATTCTTATTTTAGCGGTAAACACTCAAATTTTCCCTGTTTCTGGAAGAGGGACTTTCATGCATGTTGTTTTGCCTGCGATTACGCTTGGTACTGCTGTTGCCGCCGAGATGACGCGGTTAACACGGTCAAATATGATTGAAATACTCCAACAAGATTATGTGCGAACCGCAAAAGCCAAAGGTGTCAGCAATGGGATTGTCACATACAAGCACTCGTTTAGAAATGCGCTGATTCCTGTTGTTACCATCATGGCTTTGCAGACGTCCACGTTAGTTGGTGGCGCTATTGTTACAGAGCAAGTATTCGCTTGGCCAGGAATCGGACAGTTACTCGTTCAAGCTGTCAATGCTAGAGATATGGCGATCGTTCAAGCAGCTGTATTTTTAATTGCTTTACTCGTCATTTTCATCAATTTTATCGCTGATGTATTATATAGACTCCTAGATCCACGGATTAAATACTAGAAAGGAGGTCTTGAATGTGAGTCAACAAGTAACTCCAGAACCGATTCCAGAGCCGCCAGTAGAACCAACTCCAGAATCGAAAAGAAGATTGAAAAAATCGTCTCCGATCACTCGATGGGCAAAACTGTTATTAAAAAGTAAAACAGGAACAGTTGGTTTATTTATCGTTCTTGTCGTTTTTATCGTCGGTATTTTCGCCGATCAATTGGCTCCGTTTGGCGTAAATGAACAAAATTATGCCAATATGCTCGCTCCTCCTTCATGGGCAGAGGGCGGCACATCCGAACATTTTCTCGGTACCGATAACCTCGGGCGTGATATATTAAGTCGCATCATTTATGGCACAACCATTTCACTACTTGTTGGTATTTTCTCTGTTGTTGTTGCTGGAGTTCTCGGCATGGCCGCAGGGTTATTCTCAGGATATTATGGTGGATGGCTCGATACAATTACGATGAGACTCGTCGATGCATTTTTATCTATTCCTAACATTCTATTTATTCTTGTTATTTTGTCTGTGTTAAATCCAGGGATCCTAACCTTGATTTTTGCGATTGGGGTTACAAACTGGGTCATCTACGCTCGACTGATTCGCGGAGAAGTTCTTTCCGTTAAGGAGCGTGAATATGTAAAAGCTGCCAAATCGATCGGAACGAAAAACATGACGATCATTCGTAGGCACATATTACCGAACGTGTTCTCGACATTTATCGTTATTTCTACTTTGAGTGTAGCTACGACAATTATTTTGGAAGCATCTTTGAGTTTCCTCGGAATGGGTGTACAACCGCCTGATGTATCTTGGGGATATATGCTCGCAGACGGTCGTGACTATTTAGCAACAAACTGGTGGCTAGCAACATTCCCAGGTTTGGCCATTACGATAACAGTACTGGGTATTATTTTCCTTGGTGACTGGTTACGCGATGTCTTAGATCCACGTTCACAAGGTCGTTAAAGGAGGGGTACCATGAAAGATGAAAATCAATTGTTAAATGTAAGTAACTTACAAACTCATTTTTTCACGGAAAATGGGACTGTTCCTTCCGTGGACGGCGTATCGTTTCAAGTCAATAAAGGGGAACTCGTCGCTATCGTTGGTGAGTCAGGTTCCGGAAAAAGTGTCACATCCTTATCCATCATGGGACTTGTAGAAGATCCCGGAAAAATTGTCGGTGGGGATATTATGTTTGAAGACAAAAATTTAGCTACCTATACTAACAAGCAAATGCGTAAAATTCGTGGGAATGACATTGCGATGATTTTCCAAGAACCGCTTACGTCATTAAACCCAGTATTTACGATTGGAAATCAGCTGCGTGAAGCGATTCTTCAGCATCAAAACGTTGATAAAGCAACAGCGAAAAAAATGAGTATCGACATGCTCACTCAAGTTGGGATTCCGCGTGCGGATAAAGTATATAACTCTTTCCCCCACTCACTAAGTGGTGGGATGAGACAACGAGTGATGATCGCGATGTCACTATCATGTAACCCTAAGCTTCTCATTGCCGATGAACCAACGACTGCACTAGACGTAACAATTCAAGCGCAAATACTAGAGTTAATGAAAGACTTAGTGAAAAAAATGGATACAGCTATCATTTTAATTACTCACGATCTTGGTGTTGTAGCAGAATTGGTGGATCGCGTCATTGTTATGTACGCAGGTCAAGTCGTGGAACAGTCCGACGTATTCACGTTATTTAAAGATCCTAAACACCCTTATACAAAAGGGTTACTAGACAGTACACCGAAAATTCAAGATTTAAATGAAGAATTAATATCGATTAAAGGAACCGTACCAACGCCAGCCAATATGCCCGAAGGATGTCGATTCCATCCCCGTTGTCCACACGCCATGGACCACTGCATCTCACATGAACCACAACTTGAGACGATGGAAAATGGACGTGAAGTTCGTTGCTGGTTATTTGATGAGGAGGTGATGGAACATGAGCGACAAAAAAGTGGAAACGAAGGAACCCCACAAAAGTAATACGCAAGAACCTCTCCTTGAAATTAGGGGATTAAAAAAACACTTCGACGTCACCGAAGGCTGGTTCAAGAAAAAGCGAGAATATTTACGAGCTGTCGACGGCATTGATCTTAAAGTATACCCAGGAGAAACGTTAGGTATCGTTGGAGAATCTGGCTGTGGAAAATCCACGACAGGAAATCTTATCGTACGTTTGCTTGAAGCAACAGAAGGGGAAATCATATTTGAAGGGGAAAACCTAACTGAATTAGATGGGGAAAAACTTCGACAAAAGCGGAAAGACATTCAAATGATCTTCCAAGATCCTTTCTCATCCTTAAATCCACGGATGCGCGTGTTTGAATTGATCGCTGAACCTTTACGAACGCACCAAACCCATAAAGGAAAGGCATTATCAGAGCGCGTTTATGAATTGATGGATGTGGTCGGTCTTAGTGCGGAGTTCGCTCAACGTTTTCCTCACGAATTCAGTGGCGGTCAGCGACAACGAATCGGGATTGCACGTGCATTAGCATTAAATCCGAAATTGCTCGTTTGTGATGAGCCCGTTTCAGCGTTGGACGTGTCGATTCAGTCTCAAATTCTTAACCTGTTAAAAAGACTGCAAGAACAGTTTAACTTAACCCTTGTATTTATCGCACACGGTTTACCTGCAGTGAAACACATTAGTGATCGTATTGCTGTCATGTATTTAGGAAAAGTAGTGGAACTTACCACGAGGGAAAAGTTGTTTGCTAACCCAATGCACCCATACACAGAAGGACTCCTCACTGCCGTTCCTGTCCCAGATCCGGAAGTTCGCGACACAAGAGAACGAGTTGTACTTAAAGGAGATATTCCGAGCCCAGTAAATCCTCCTTCAGGTTGTAGCTTTCATACTCGTTGTCCATTTGCTGATGAAAAATGTAAACAAGATACACCTGCATTCGAAGAACTAAAACCGGATCACTTTGTTGCATGCCACTATCCACTTGAAGGTGGCAAAGGAACAATCCAACGCTCCTGAAGAGCTTGGTATTTAGAAGGAAGTGACTAAACATTATGTCTGAATCAGAATTAGCAAAACAAATTCGACTTACCCGTAATCACCAAGGGTTAACATTAAAGGAACTCAGTTCGAGAACTGGTCTGTCCGTTAGTTTTCTGTCTCAAGTAGAACGTGGGTCCTCGTCACCTGCAATCAGTTCATTGAAAAAAATTGCTGATGGATTAGAAGTACCAATCACGAGCTTTTTTTCTCCAGAACAAAATACAAACTATAAAACAACTAAAGATAAGCGGCGGTCGTTTCGCATTGAAGGGTCCCCCGCTAAATATGTTCGATTAAGCGGTAATTTTTCTACCCGCTCCATGGAACCGTTACTTGTAACGCTTGATCCTGGTGCAACGGATCGAATCTTTCAGCATGCTGGAGAAGAAGTTCACTATATTCTTGAGGGAACAGTGGAGTATATGATTGATAATGAGGAGTATATCCTTTCAGAAGGAGATACGATTCACTTCCCTTCTGAGCGGCCGCATACTTGGCGCAACCCGTTGAAAGATAAGTGTTCAACAATTATGTGCGTCGTCACACCTAAAATATTTTAACTAGTTTTGTTTGCTTTCGTGAAGGAAAACAGGTGGCTTAGATTTAAAGCACACCTGTTTTTTTACGTGCGTTCTTTCTTTTGAAAGAAATCAGATTATCATGGGCTCATGGCGGTGGCTCTTGCGACCGTCTTTTACTGAAATCAGCTCGTCTTGGGCACAAGCAGGCTGCTCTTGTGACCGTCTTTTACTGAAATCACCTCGCAACGGGCTCAAGACGCGCTCTCTTGTGACCGTCTTTTACTGAAATCAGCTCGCAACGGGCTCAAGACACGATCTCTTGTGACCGTCTTTCACCAAACTCGACTCGCAACCGGCTCAAGACGCGCTCTCTTGTGACCGTCTTTTAATGAAATCACCTCGCAACGGGCTCAAGACGCGCTCTCTTGTGACCGTCTTTTACCAAAATTAGCTCGCAACGGGCACATAATGTGCGGCTCCCTCCCTTATGACCATAAAAAAATCTTAAGTAACAAAAAAAGCTGGCCGCAGCCAGCTTAGCATTGTATTAATCTTTTCTATATAATATATCCTCATGAGAATTCACGCTTTCTACTCTACACTTCCCCAAAAATCATTGGCCAAATCAACTACATATCCACTTCCGCCTTTATCTTCAACGTTTTGAACCATGACCGTTGTTAACAAATCACGTTCCTCGTAATCGAAGCTAACATACCATCCAATCTGATCACCATCTTCAACCGTCTGCTCTTGTTTTAATTCGGCTGTTCCTGTCTTTCCAGCTATAGAACGAGTATGCCCAGGCTCTGTTCGGTATGCCGTTCCATCGGAATCCTCCACAACTTGAATTAGAGTATCTAACACGGTATCAGATGTTTCAACAGGTACTATGTCAATTAGAGTTGAATCCGTCTCTTCATCTATAAATAAAGTTGGTTGAACCATCGATCCTTCATTAAGGAAAATCGAGTACAGCGCATTCATATGGACTGGTGAAATTTGCACTTCCCCTTGCCCATAACCAGTGTCTGCTAACAAAATTTCTCGATCTATCCCATCATTGGCAATACTAGAATTATTAAGAGGAAAATCAAATGTAAACTCTCCTCCAAAACCAAACTTATCGGCCCATTCTTCCATTGCATCTTCCCCTAAGTCCAATGCTTGCTGTGCAAAATAAATGTTATCTGACAGTTTCATCGCTGTTTCCAAATCAATATCTGATTCACTATCATTCACCCTCGTCACTCGATAACCGCCCCAGCTATCATCTGGTTGCCATTGGGTGCCTTCTATCTGTTTCTCTTCGTTTGGATCTAACGTCCCTTCTTCTATTCCTGCAATAGCTGTAAAGGGTTTGAATATGGAACCAGGTGAATAGACATTTTGAAACCTTCGCTCAAACAATATATCCGTGCTATCCATCTCTTCTGCACGTGGATCGGATAATTGTAAATAACGCAAATTCGAATCAAACTGAGGTTCGCTAACTAATACCAACGTTTCTCCTGACAAAGGATCAATCACAACACCGGACCCAGAGTCTTCATCTAAAACATCCGACATTTTTTCCTGCATATCTATATCCAATGTCAATGTAACGTCGTCTCCGTGATTTGGATCTGTTGTTTTTATAACATCTCTTGTTTCTCCTTCTTCTGAAAGAACAGAAAATGAAATACCAGGTTCTCCTCGAAGTTCTGCTTCTAGAAGAAGTTCGATTCCATTTTTCCCGATTTCTGAAGTAGCGTTATATCCTTCACCTTCCCGATCTTCTATTTCATCAGCCGTTATCGCACCAATGTGACCAACAAGATGCCCCGTAATATCACCATATGGATATTCCCTTCCATCGACACGATTTAGCAAAACACCTTGAATTTCTAGAAGATCTTCGATTCGATCATCCGTTAATGATAAGTTCTGTATTGGTGCAAACCAATCTGGATTATCTGGAAATTGGTTCGCTTGTTCAATTACTCTTTCCTCATCTAATCCAAGTACTTCTGCAAATTCTATTGCTGCTTCATCCAAATCATCGGAGCTTTCTGGGACGAGACCACCTTCATAGATTTCTCCATTGATCGCTAATGGTTCTCCATTACGATCGAAAATCTCTCCCCGCTCTGGTTGTTCTATTTCAATGGCGATCTGATCATCAGGCTCCTGCATTCTCATCATTAAATGAGAAGGATCCCAATTAATCACCCATTCCTCCTGTTCTTCTTCTTCATCTGCCGTAACTTGTTTATTCATTTTTACATCTGTCTCGTAGCTTAACTTCCCTACAAGCGTTTCCATTTCAATGAAGATAGAATAGTCCACTTCTTCTAGCTCTTCTAGATCTATTTCTTCTTCAGTATAATCTCTTGACTCAAAAGTGATCTCCATATTTTCCACACCTAAGTCACTATAGACTTTTTCATACCGCTCTTGAAAATCCCATTCAAAGTCGCTAATTTGATTCATCGACTCCTCGCTTAACTGATCAAGCATCTCCTCAAATGACTGAGAACTCCAAGCGTTTACATAAGCTTCGAGCGGCTCCTCAGGATGTGCAGGTTCCTCGTTGGAACAAGCAGTAATTACTAGCATTGTTACCGTGATACTCAGAAAAGAAAAAAAGCTCTTTCTATTCATATTGATCAACCCCCCGTTGAAACTTTCGAATAGTTGTCTCACTTCCACATAACAGATCTACCCTTTATGCCTAATCCAAACCTATCACATCATATGACATTCATATAGGTATTATTTGAAAAGAATGTCAAATTAGTAGTTTTTTTTATGAAAAAGACCTACTTAAACATTTATTATATAGTCTTTATTTCAGAATTTGTTGAAACTTGTTTTTTTTGTCTACATTTAGCTTATATTGTTAGTAGATATTTAAACTTGGTGGTGATTTGTTGTTTTGGAAAAGTGCGAAGCAAAAGAGAATTTTAGAAGCAACTTATGTAGAGTGTCCAAGTTGTGAAACGATTGATCGGGCTGCAAATTGGAATAAACTAGCTCAGGAAACATACGGAACTCACTCTCCTGATATTAGAAAAGCTGCAATTAATAAAGGAAATTCTTTTCCTTTTCAGTGTCCACACTGTTTTAAAGGCTATTCCGCACATAATGTTCATTTTTTGGATGAAGAACAGCACGTGCACCCTGCCCCTTTAAAAGCTTCTCAAACTACATAAGTTAGAAAAAGAACCTAGGTTGATCATCAATTCAACCTAGGTTCTTTTTTAATATTAATCGTTTACATCAATCTTCACCATTTTTTTAAGATCGAAAACACGTGTCATTTTCCGCAAGATAGATCATTTAGTCATTACTAACAAATATCGACATCACGCTGTCACTCCATTGTTCGTGTCCTCTTTGAGTGGGCATTCTATGATCTTCATCAACATAGTCAACTAATTCAATATCTCTAATGTCTGGCCAATCACTCCAATGATCAATGTATAAAAGATCGTTTTCATTAACGAAGTTTCGTAATCCTTCCATTTGAATTGGATAATTCACCGTATCGTATGCTGGTTGGGAAGATTGAATAATAGCAACTGCTTCTTCGTTTTCTGTCATGATTGTGTTCCATAATGTTAACAGGTGATCGGTTGAATGGTCTATTCTCACCTCACCATTATCGTTCCATAGTAGCGGTTCAATTAAAAATATATCTGCATTTTTATCAGCAACTTCTTGATCCACACCTTGTTGAACCATTTCTAAAGATGTCATATCACCGACTGCCATCGTCTCCACTTGGAATAAATCCGTATCGTATGCTTCATTGATATTGTCCATAAACAACTCAGGCCACGGGACAATTCCTTCATCCTGTGAATCAGTCAGCGCTTTTGATCCAAATGCCAAAATCGTTACTTGTTCCTCATTCGTTAACTTTTCTTCGATTTTTTCTGCGATAGGCTGCGGGACATTTTCTAGTAATGCCTCTACATCAAATTCCGAAGTTTCTTCGTCACTTTCTGCATTATTAGACGTCACCACATCTTCCGTATTATTTTCCGAACTCCCTACTTCTTCTTCATCGACAACGTTTTCTGCTTGTTCTGATAGCATCTCTTGCGCAGTTGACGAGATAGTTGATAGCTTTTGATCATATTGATATCTTCCAATAATAATCACTATGATGGATAATGCAACGACACTTATTACTATGTATTTTTTCATCTTTTTCTCCTTTAACATCGAGAATCTCCACCATATTATACAGGAAAAAAACGGTATTTTCACTAGTATTACACGAATTTATAAAAACAATGACCTATATCAAAAGACTAGTAACAGATATTTAGCATCTCCACCTCTTTTTCGCCCAGATAAAGATAGGTAAAGCAATTATCCCTCCAACAACATTTAAAATTACATCTTCCACCATGCCTGACCTACCAGGATGCAGTGATTGTCGGAACTCATCAACAGATGCATACAACAATACAAAACTTAATGAAGATATAACTGCCGTCTTATTGGAACGATATACAACATATACAAGTCTAAAAGCTAAAATTGCTAATATACCAAATACGGCAAGATGGGCCCCTTTTCGAATAAAAAATTCTGCAAATTCAGCTGTCGTTCTCGTTTCTAAACTTACAAGTGTATCCCCATAATAAAAAGATACCCATGAAAACCAATCCGAGATCCAAGTAAGATTTCCACCAGCTAATAGCGGTTCAACTGTTTGATCTTCAAACGATTGGGAGGAAGAATAATAAATAAGTGCGACCCAAAATACGAATGGTGATAAATAAAATAATAAAAATTCTTTTGTTTGCTTAAGCAATGAAAACCTTCCTTTCTTGACAATTAATGTATAAATTTATTGTGATGCAATGTCATTTTGATCATAGCACAAATCATATAGACACGAATCTCCAGTCATTATGATAAAATGCTCCCATACCCTTTTGCGGAGGTTCGATCATTATGAAACAAAAAACATTCACACTAGTAGAATTACTATTCATTATATCTGTTACTGTCAGCTCTCTAATAACAGCGATTCTAAATGATTTATCTCTCGTCCTGGCGATCTGTCCAGGACTATTTTTACTTGTCGTCATCTCCTTGAGAAAAGGATTTTCTATTAAAAAACTGCGTACATCCTCATGGACAGGGGTGAAAAGAAACAAAGACGTGGCTTGGTTGTTAGCATTTATTGGTATTTTGCTACCAACATGGTATTTAGCAGGGACGATTCGAGATTTAAATGATTTATCTCTTTCTCTCATCCACCCTGGATACTTTTTCACGATCACTTTCGTCGTTACCGCAATCATGTCTCTTATTGTTGGTTCTGCTATCGGAAGTCTTAGTATCGTTGGTGTTCCATTAATAGGTGCCGCTGATATCCTCGGTTTTCCATTAGCTATTGTTGGGGGAGCACTTGTATCAGGTGCCTTTGTGGGCGACAGAACTTCCCCTTTATCTAGTTCCTTTTTTCTTTTATCGCACTCGTTGGAATTGACGGTTCGAAACCATTTTAAAGCAATATTCCCAACGATGTTATGGACTACCGGACTAACAACAGTTATATTTTTGTTGTTTGATCTTTTCATAGATAAGGGAACAACCGGGGAGGAAGTACTGTCTCATCATTTACAAGAAATTAATTTCACTTCCATTTCCATCTCTTTACTGCCTCCGTTAGTGTTACTTGTGATGATCTTAGCAGGAAAAAACATGAAAATAACTTTCTCAGCTAGTATTGTTACAGCGCTAATCATTTTAGTTATTCGCGGAGTAGCCTTAGATGAGTGGTTTCATGGCATTGTATTTGGGGTCGATGCGATAAATGGATTACAGCAAATGTTGCCATTTATTCTATTTATTTTACTCGTTGGAGCCTATTCTCAAATGATCGAGGATACAAAACTCATCCAGCCTTACATAGAAAAGATTTTCACAACCAATACAGCTTTACCTATCAATACATCAAAAAGTATTGCAGTGGCCGCAAGTGTCTCCCTCATTTCACCTAATCAGTCATTTCCAATTATTTTAACTGGGCGGGCGCTTCTTCCCTACTGGCAAAAGCATTTATCGAAACGAGATTTAGCGAGGACACTCGCTGATTCAACCGTTGTTTTTGCAGGGCTTGTTCCATGGAGTTTGTTAGCGATACTGTGTAGCACGATTATTGGGATTCCTGTGCTGACCTATCTCCCTTTTGCATTTTTTCTTCTGCTTTCACCTTTAGTAACGTTCTTTTATTCATTGGGTCAATACTTACAAAAAACAAATAGAAGCAATTAGACTATTGAGTTCCTTCCTTTATGAGCACGACACCCTAAAATTTATCCACATCTCAAAAATATATAATTTCCGGCTAAACATAAAAAAAGTGATTCCAATAGAGGATAACTCTGTTTGGAATCACATATATAATTGATATTATTCTTCAGTAAACTCAACTTTTTCCATAATGTTTTGATCTGGTAAAAAGAAATATAAATCAGCAAAGTTTTCTTTCGTGATTTGGATATGCTCCATTTCAAAATAACGAAATTCATCCAAGCAAGCAGACACCATTTTGCTAAAAAATCCTGATGGCTCTTTTACATTTAATTCAACCACTGTTCCTTCTGAAACATCTTCAGCGTTTACTAATCCAGCAAACGTATATGTATCATCAGGGTTTCGTTGAACACAAACAGTGAAAGCAGTTTGTAAAGTATCCAACATGGAGTATTCATCCTTTCCATACTTTTAATGAGCTAAAACGTATTTCGTTTCGCTCTGCAGTAAAGATCCACATGTATCATCGAATCAAAATTCATTATAACAGGTGTTGAAAGGAATTCAATGACTATTTTGTCTCAGATTAACTAAACAGAATAAGATTAATCGCTGCAATAGCCACAACGACCCCAGCTAATTTTTTTATATTTTGCTGAGAAATATGGTTAAAAAAATAAATACCTATACGTGAACCGACCAAAACACTAATCACTCCGATTAAGAAATAAAGGAAAAACACACCACTGAAATCTCCATTTATCCCGTGCAAAAATACGGTAATAAAATTAGTGAATACAAAAGTTACTTGTAAATTAGCACTGTAGGCATATTTATTATTGTTGAAAATTAACATCAAATAAAACACAAAAAACGGTCCACCAACAGCAAATATCCCGCCTACAAAACCACCACCAAAACCAAGAAGTACTGGAAGCCACGTTCGATTTGTAAATGCATCCGAGTCGCTAGGTCCTTTGCTCGTAAATAAATAAATAACAACACCAATGAGAAAAATCCCAAGGAAAACTTTTAATATATCTAACTCTCCGTAGTTATCGAGAATGAAAAATGCACCAATTCGCCCTACAAATGCTGCGCCTAAAAGATAGATAAGCGATTTCCATTTAATATGGCGAAACAATTGAAGCGCAATGCTTACTGATAAAATTAATGCGAGGGCCACAACGAGAAGTGTACTCTCTTTTATTGTAAAAAGAAATGGTAAAAAACTCATGGCAAACAAACCAAAACCAAATCCACTTACTCCTTGAATAAAACTGCCTATAAGTAAAATAACAAAAATAATCAGCAATTCGGTTACCATAGTATTTAGCCTTTCCTAGAACAAATATTTACACTTAGCTTCTATTGTACAGGAAAAATGAAAAAGTGAAAATTCACATCTTCCTTCATTTTTTGTGACGTTCATCACCGCTACCGACTTTTTCTTCAGATAAAGTGGACATATCAACAGAGATACTTTAAAGGAGGACGACATACCATGAACATAACAAAAGGATCAAATAATCAAACCGTCATCGATGTAAGAGAGATGGTGAATAACGGACAACACCCAAAAAATGAAATTATCGCTCATCTCAAAACTGTACCTAAGGGAGGTGTAACTGAAATACATGTTCCGCATGAAGCGGAACCACTTGTTCAATTAATTAAAGCTCAAGGCTTCGAAGTAACTGTTAAAAAAATTGAGGCTGATCATTTTTGCCTTCATACGGTAAAAATTTAATGTTATAAGTAGTGAGGATAGTCTGAACAAGGCTGTCCTCTTTGCTAAATTCATGCTTATTTCGGTCACATGACGTCCTCTCTTCTTACCGTCTTAGCCAGAACACTCTTCCTTTGGACACAGTTCAAGTTTCCCCGCCTCCTTATATATTTCCAACAAACAACAAAAGGAGTACAGGGTTTATCCCTGCACTCGCTATATTGTTAACCATTCCTTTTAAATCCGTTTTTTACTCGTCTTCACTTGCAGAAATATCTGCTTCCATTCGAGGTTTAAGTTGCATCGAACCTTGGTATTCTGCAACAATACCTGTTACATCAACAATATCTCCATTTTCAAAAGTGAATCCGTTGTAATCAAGCCCTGTTCGGTTATCCACTCGAATAAGAACGGACTCCTCATCAACAACTGCGTTGAATTCAAATGTTCCAAAGTTATTTACTTCTTCAAGTTCATTTATTTCTACGCCTTCAACTTTAACAAGTTGTCCTTCCATATTTTTCGCCACTTCATCCAGATTAACAAGGGTTGGTTCTGGCAACTCACCTTCCCCTTTTACTTCTAGAGAAGTTAGGTCAGTTATTTGGATTTCACCATTAAATTCCCCTTTTGTTCCTGTAAGTTTGACTTGATCTCCTAATGAAATGTCACCATTATTTTGAAAAACGTAAATTCCAGCAGAATCATCTTGAACAGCAAATCCTTGTCCGCCCCAAGACCCTGGGTTAGTTGTTACAACACCTTCTACTGTTACTTCTGTTCCTTCAGCAGCATCCCGTGCGTCACTGATTGACATGACAGAAGTTTCTCCATCGCCATTTCCATTATCGCTATCACCATCGCCTTCAACAAACTCATACTCACTCGTATTTCTCAATCCAGGATATCCAAAATACGCCTCCAAACTTCCCGTTAACCTGACTTCTTCTCCAAGGTTATCAGGATTATCTCTTAGGTTTAGGTCAGCTCTTAAAGACGTATTTGGCAATTGAACATACAAGACCTTGTCCATTTCACGTTCATCTGGATCATCTGCTAACATCAGGTTTGTATGCGAGAATTCATCATCACCGTCAAAGTTTCCGTTACCACCTGAAATAATTGTTCCAACAATATAACCTTGAACGGTTCCTTCCCCGTCGTTATTTGCGATTGCTTGAGCAACAGTTAAATTATCTCTATCAATTTCGCCGTCTCCGTTACCGCTGTCACCGTCATCGCCTTCCACAAACTCATACTCACTCGTATCCCTTAATCCAGGTCTAGAAAAATATGCAGCTAAATTACCAGTTAACCGAACCTCTTTACCTAGATTTTCAGGATTATCTTGTAAGTTGATATCTGATCTTAATGACGTATTTGGTAATTGAACAGGTAAAATTTTATCCATGTTACGCTCATCTGGATCATCTGCTAACATCAAGTTTGTTGCAGTGAAATCACCGTCAAAATTTCCGGTCATCGTTCCAACAATATAGCCTTGAACGGTTCCTTCCCCGTCATTATTAGCAATCGCTTGTGCGACAGTAAGATTATCTCTATCAATATCTTCCTTCACAACCACTGTCAATCGAAGGGTCGACGAACGACCTTCCTCGTCTGAAGCTCTGTAAACGACAATGTATGTCCCTGCAGTGTTTGCATCAACATCATCCCCACCACGTTCAACAGTAAGGTCATTCCCTTCACTGTCCGTTGCCGTTACTTCTGGATAATCAAAATCGTCCCCAACAGTAAGTTCCATTGTTGCATTTGAGTTTAGTTCGTCATCTTCGAACGTTAACTCTGGACCTGGTACAATCTCATAATCTGGATCAATATCTGGAATTTCTAATTGAACCATGATCGGATCGTGGTCACTTGCTCGTCCATGCTCCCACATAAATTCTGAGTTGATACCCATCGCATCTACGTCTATTTCAGATTGTAAATGCTCTGAAACCAAAATAGAATCTAGTGATTGCGCGCTTCCATTATAGCTGTAAGTGTACTGTTCACTTCTTTCCAATTCAAAAATAGCATTGTAAAGATTTCCTGATTCAAGAAGGAGATCTACAGGAGGAGACCAAGGATAGTCATTGAAGTCTCCAAGAACAACCACATTTGCATCTTCTTCCGTTTTTTCATTTAGCTCAGCAACGAAATCACCAATCACTTCTGCTATTTCTAAACGTTGTTCACGGCTTCCTTGCTCTGCCGGTTGAACGATTCCAAATGGTGCTTCATCTCCACGTTTAGAATTCCAGTGATTTCCGATAACATAAACGGACTCACCTTTGAAATTGAATTCAGTCAGCAGTGGCTTTCGTGAATTCCTAAACGCATCGTTTGTTGGATCGATCAACCCTGTTCCATAACTTAAGTTTCCTTGTTCATCAATTGTCAGACCTTCATCATTTGGTGCTACAGAATCATCAGCAAGTTCTACTCGATCAACACGATAAAGGTGTCCATTTCGAATGTTTCC
Organism: Salipaludibacillus daqingensis; assembly: GCF_029891575.1. Taxonomy (GTDB): domain Bacteria; phylum Bacillota; class Bacilli; order Bacillales; family Salisediminibacteriaceae; genus Salipaludibacillus; species Salipaludibacillus daqingensis. Next base: position 309,754 of record NZ_JARZHF010000003.1, read on the forward strand.
TCCTGGTATCCCACCATCGTTCCCTTGGATTGGCGCAACTTCTGTGAAGGCATACTCGACACCTGATTTTTCTTCAATCGCATCAATTAATGTCTGATAACTTGCACTTGCATCTGTATCTGGACCAACATCTTCTCCGTAATTATCCATCACCTCAACGAGAGTAATGATGTCAGGAGAATTCAGTTCATTCGCCATCGAATTAGCTAATCTACGAATTCTCTCAGGATTAGCATCAGGATGGAAGTTTTCCACGTTATAAGTAGCAACAGTAAGCTTATCATCTTCAAACTCAATGGTTGTCTCGTCTCTACGCTCTAAACCACCATCTTGTAAGTCTGGTAGTCCATCACCTACCGGCTGAATTTTAAAGTTACTAAAGTCATAACCTACAACACCAACGATAGATTCCTCAAAATAATCTCCTGTTTTTGCAATCGTGCCTCTCGGTGCGACAACAAACATCACTTCAGTATTAAATTCGGAGTAATTTTCTCCTTGCTCATTTTCCTCCACATAAACAGAACCAGACTCTGTTCTATTTTCAAGTCCCCACTCTTCTGATATAACTGTAAGTTCATCGTATTTTTGTGGGCCAGTAACCGTTACTTGACCTGGAATTTCAATGAGCATTCCTTCTAAACTTTCGTAAAAATCAAGTGCATTTGCTTCTGCATCGAAATCTTCTGGATCGTTAATATCATAGTTTTCAGGATCTGCAAGCAAAACCTCTGGAATCTCTCGATCAACACCTACAACAATGGCATCTGGTAGATCGTTTCCTGAAGATTCAATTTGTATATTACTTGCTTCCATTTGAGTTGTTCGAAGATCATTGTTAGGGTCAGAGCTAAAGTCATGGAACCCAGCCTCTTCATACTCGACCACTTTACCATCAACAAGAACTTCATCACCAACACTTGCTTCATGACTTCTGCTATAAACATACATCCCTTCAGATGTGTTTACATCGCCATCGGACTCTGCACTTTGGAAGTAAAATCCGTTATTTTCAGTATGTGTCACAATACCAGGCACTCCACGAACAACTTGTCCTTCATAAGGAGAAGTGTGAGAAGCTCCTTGGATATCATAGATTTCTAATTCTCCTGCTTCTGGAAGTAGTGTGTACTGATATTCGCGAATATCACTATTTTCTAATCCATCTTTCATCGCTATCGCTTTAAGTGTTGTTTCTTCAGTAATTGTAATTGGACCATCATACAGCATGTCCTCTGCTGTAGGGTCTTCTCCATTTATCGTATAATAAATATCTGCACCTTCTGTACCTGAAGATAACGTCACTTCACTACCGGAAGCAATAGCTCCAGATTCGTAGTTAGCTCTAGGTGACTGAACAACAGATGCATCTTCAACGAGGTCATCGTTATCTCTTGGCATCAATTTGTTTTCATAGAAATGATAGTTTACTACTCCAAAGATGGAGTCATATTCCGTATTTTCTTGAACATCTGCATATGCACCATAAACTAAAAAGTCACCTGCAGCATCATCTGCATTAAAATCATCAAAATCAAAATTATCTCTCACCGTCACATCTTTCATTTCAATTAATTGAGCTTCAATCTCATCAGCATCCTTTTCAAAAAATGTTGAATCGACCACCTTTGGCTCAATTTGACCGTGGTTTTTTTCAACGATTTCAGAGTCAGATACTAATATTTGTTTCATATCTCTAAAATGGTTATGTTCTCCTGTGAATTGAACTTTATCACCTAAGTTGTATTGGCTCCCTAAACCAGCACCGCGAACTAAAATGGCTGCGGTATCATCTTGAACATACATGTTTGTTTGACCACCTGCTTCAAAGTGAGCAGTCACCGTTCCATAAAATGTTTGTGTCGTTCCAAAATCAGTTTCTCTTATATCTAAAATCGATTGACCTTCGTAGTAACCATACTCTTCGTCAGTACCATAATCAAAATCAATTTCAAAATCATTAATCGATAATGTGCCTGATAATCCATCGAGATCATCATTCACGTGTTCCACTGTCACATGAGATCGGTCATCCGACGACACCATGTAGTCCGTTAGTTCAGGAACAACAACTGTTTCATCCTCTAACTCCACTTCCACATCAATTATTCGATTAATATCTAATCCCTTTGGATAGGTCTTATCAAAATCGATCATAAAGCTGGTAGAATCAAGGATCTCTACATCTTCAATGGCTCTTTTTGGCCCCTGAGAGTTGTTTCCGTTGTTACCTCTTTCTTCACTCGTAGCTTGTCCATTACCATTACCATTACCAGGATTTGCACTGACCATTGGAGCAAATGATGAGGTGATAAGAGCGACAGTCATCGTTGCAGCAATAAACTTGCGATACATCTTTGATCGATACTTCATAAAATGATTTCCTCCCTTAAGTAACCTAGATTACTACCTTTTCGACAAAGAACTAACCAGTATTAACATGATATTCTGTTGTCATATACAAAACAAATGAGTGTAAAGACGATTTCTATTACACTCATTTGTATGTATTTTATTCCTTCAAACTTACCATATTTTTGAATAATTTGAAAATTTATTTTATTAAAGTGATGTCTAGTTTTGTAGGAAGACTTTCACTCCCTTTTTGGAACAGTTCACGAGCCCCCTCAGGAAAAACCTCTTTTAATTTTGCTTTCCTGAAGGAGTCTCGCACTTTTCCTTAAACTTGCACTAATAAGCTATAAGTCTATAAAACAGACTTCTTACTCATCGCTACTATTAACGTCAATAATTCGCCCTTCAATTTCAGGTTTTACTTCTCCAACTTCCTCAACCAATTTTAGCGCATGGTTACGTAAAATCTCCCAATCCGTGTCACCAACAATCGTACCTCGGCCTTCATCATAAGCTTCGCCGAACACACTGTAACCATCTCCACCAGTTGCTGTGAAGTTATTCATTGCCGTTACATACATCTCATCCATCTCAAGCGCTACGTACTCTTCTCCTTGTTTCACTTCGACAGTCTGAACACGTTCTCCAGCAGGTTGACTACTGTCAAACGTAAATTTCATTCCTGAAACGTGTAAGAAACCACCATTCTCTCCTGGAACGTCTTTCACACTCAGTTCAAGTGCTTCGATAATTTCTGCCCCCGACAATTCAAGAAGGGTCAATCGATTTCCAAACGGTTGAACCGTAATTAATTCACCAACAGTCACGTCTCCTGCTGGAAGAGCTGCACGAATTCCACCACCATTTTGGAAGGAAATTACGGTGTCACTATTTGCACGTTTACCAGCTCTTAGAAAACCATCAGCGATAAGGTTCCCTAACTTTGTTTCATTTGCACGAACACTGACATCAGAGCCATCTCCTAAACGTGGGTTAGGAAGCTCTTCATTTAATGTAAAGCCTGCCGGTTCGTTTTGAACCTTTTCAATTGCTTCTGTATAAGGCTCTAATAACTCTGCGGCATATGGGTCTGCTTCTCTATCCCTTGCATCGAGAAGTTCTCCTTCCCAATCAATCAATACGCCTTCTGAATCAAACGTAACGTCCAACGTCCCAATATAATTTCCGTACTCGTTTGCTTGTACAATCACTGTTGGCTCCATCTCTTCTCCTGCTTCGTTTTCAGTTACAGCGACAGGATCATGAAGCGCATCGTGGCTATGTCCACCTACGATAATATCAATTCCTTCAACTTCTGCAGCTAAGCGAAGGTCATTCCCAACACTTGGATCGCTGTCAAAACCAAGGTGTGTTAACGCGATAATCTTATTTACTCCAGCATCTTCAAACTGCTCAACCATTTGAGCTGAAGCATCTGCGAAGTCAGAGAAAGTCACATTAATCGGGCTGGAAATGTCCGCAGTATCTTCGGTATTAATACCAAAAATACCAACTTCTTCTCCGTTAACTTCTTTAACGATCCCGTCGTAAATCATTCCACCTTCTGCTTCGTAGGTGATACCATCTTTATTACTTGTAAGAGCATCAAACTCTGGATGACCAGAAAAATCCATATTTGCCCCTAAAAATGGGAAGTTTGCATTTTCAACGAATTTAACTAAATCTGGATGCCCTTCCTCCGGATCGCCTAGGTCAAATTCATGATTTCCAAAAACAAAGGCATCATAGTCCATTAAGTTCATGAACTCTAAAGCTGCTTGACCTCGGAATTCATTAAAGTATAATGTTCCAGAAAATATATCCCCCGCTTCTAATAAGAGAGCATCAGGACGCGTTTCACGTGCTTCGTTTGCAGTTGTTATTAATTGTGGATACATGTTCACTCGTCCATGAAGATCATTCGTGTGTAGAACAGATAACTCAAATGTTTCCTCTGCATCTTCAACGTAATCAAATGGGACTTCAAAATTATTAATCGATAATGTTCCTACTAATCCATCAAGATCATCGTTCCCGTGTTCAACTATTACATGTGATCGGTCATCTGACGACACCTCGTAGTTCGTTAATTCAGGAACAACTGTTTCATCCTCTAACTCGACTTCCACATCAATCATTCGGTTAATATCCAATCCTTTTGGATATGTCTTATCAAAATCGATCTTAAAGCTGGTAGAATCAAGGATCTCTACATCTTCAATGGCTCTTTTTGGCCCCTGAGAGTTGTTTCCATTGTTACCTCTTTCTTCACTCGTAGCTTGTCCATTACCATTGCCATTTCCATTACCAGGATTTGCACTGGCCATTGGGGCAAATGATGAGACGATAAGAGCGACAGACATCGTTGCAACAATAAACTTGCGATTCATTTTCGAACGATATTTCATAATACGATTTCCTCCCTTAAAATAAGTGGTAAAATTATGAATCGTTACCTACTACTTGAATAAAAGAGAAGTAGCAACTAATAAAGTATAATCTTTGCGAGTAAAACATGTAAACCCTTTCAAATCAGACGTCTGATCACTTCATGTACATGCTCATAGGATATGTGTACTATCTACCATCACATTTCTATAAAATACTTTTAACACTCGATTTAAATTTATTCAAAAATTGAATTATTAAGTTTTAATAATAGAAATAGTATTAAATTTATCTTGTTTTTATAGAAATAATAGATACAACGAAATGTACTTTTTATAAAACATAAGTAAAATAGCTTCTTTTTATGGGATTAAAAGGAAAATAAATGCGTGTTAACTTTATATTTTTAATCTATCGATTTTTAAACTTAATTCTATGAGACTTCATTAAGATAATCTTTTTCTATTTCTTCAAATTAATAATAAGTGATTAAAAGGAGTTCTAACTTAAAAAATTAACTGTAGAGTGTTCTATAAATAGATTTTTAGTAAGCGTAAAGTCTCATACTATTAATAGAAAATCGACAAATACTGAATATTACCTATATAGTCCTACACCTGAAAAAAATGGAAAATTCATCTTATTTTCAACTTACTTCATTTAATTTTCACATACATCATTACTTTTGGATAAATTCACCCTTACAAAAGAACAATTTCACGAACATCAACAAAACAAAAACAGTGACGATCATTTCGCCACTGTTTAGTATTTAAAGTCATTCTTTGTCTATTAATGCGAGAGGAACTTCAATTAAGAAACATGTCCCTTGTTTACTTGAGGAAAATAGTTCTATTTTACCTTCATGGTTATCAAGTATCCGTTGGGCAATCGTTAATCCAAGTCCAGTTCCACTTTCTTTTGAAGTTAAAAATGGATGAAACAACTGTGCTTTCATTTTCTCTGGTATACCTGGACCGTTATCCCTAACAAAGATTTGACACATTTCTCCTTTTATTTTCGAAGAAATATAAATTGTACCCTTCCCCTCCATTGCTTCAATGCTGTTTCGAATTAAATTGTGTAATACTTGCTTCATTTGTTCACTATCTACAAACATTGAAATGGAGTCCAAGTGCATATCGAAGTTCACTTGCTCATTACCGGCGGCATGTTGGATTAGTGGGACTATATCATTGATAATCTCCCTTAAAGATGTTGGTTTCATTTTCGGGGCACTAGGTTTCGTTAACAAAAGCATTTCTTCAATGATGGAATTGATTCGAGCTAATTCCTTTAATAACAATTGAATACGAAACTTCTCTTTTTGATTATTCGTTAATGATTGATTCATTAACGTCAGAAATCCATCAATCACTGTTAGAGGATTACGAATTTCATGAGCTGCCCCTGCCGAAAGTTCTCCAACGAACGCAAGTTTTTCTGTCTGTTGTATCTTTTTCTCTAATTGTTCTGTTTCTGTAATATCAACAAAATAAAACACTTTCCCGATTATTTCTTTTTCTCTCCCAATTAATTGCGACTGGGAAACGAGTAAATACCGAATCTCACCATTTGTTTCAAATGGCATTTTAACATTTTGAAAAATTTCCTTTGATGAAAAAGCATACCAAAAATCTTTATTATCTCTTTCATAAGGATTTCCTACGAAAGATTCCATTTGACTTTCATGTTCGCCGATTAGGTCTTTTGCTGCATCATTCAAGACAATATCCCCTCTTTTTTCATCAGAGGTGACAATTCCAATTGGTAAAGAATTTAATATTTGTTCCCGATAAACTTTGTCATCCATGATCAGTTCAAATGACTCTTTTAACCGTGAAGACATCTCATTGATCGATCGGGTTAAGGACTTTAACTCCACTTGATGTGCTTCTTTAATTGTTAATCCATATTGTCCTTTAGCAATTTTCCCTATTTTTGTTTCTATTATTTCAACGGGTTTCGTTAAATCTTTACTAATTCGATAAGATGCCACAATCGCTAATAAGATTGCCACTGATGTCACTAACAATAATAGCCATAATGACTCTTCAATAATCGTCGTTAGTCTAGTTGAATGATCATCAAGCGACGCAAGCACCTCTTGCTTTTTTCCATCAATATCACTTCGCAAAGACTCTAAGTTCGGAAGATAATCTTCTTCGATCATCAAAGATGCATATTCTTCATTCCCAAACGATATCAATCCTCGTATCTCATTTGTAATCATAAAGTCCAAACGATCGATGTCCCTCTTTGTATTCTCAAGTTCCGTCGGGATGGTACCGAAATCCTGTAATAACTTCTCATCCATCTCAGCTTGATATTCTTCATATTGTTCTATAAACTCACAACAAAAATCTGTCATTATTGCCGTTTCAACAAGATGTTCTTTGACTTGAAGATTTTCTTGCCAATGAGTAAGCCAAATAAGTTCTGGAATATTTCGATTGCTTAAATCATCACTGACTTGATTCATTTCATCCATCGAATGAATAAAAACAAACGAAAAACTAGTAAACAAAATGGTCGTCAATAGAAGGACGGATAATATCTTGCTTCGAAACGTCATGTTAGTAAAAAAGCCTTTCATTATCCTTCTCCTTCCGGTAGGACGCTAAAACGAAATCTCACCTTGATCATATTTATTAATTTCATCATGTATGTATTCTCTTTCGTCCGCTGTAAACATTGGACCTAATGGTGATAGTCTATAAATCCCATCTTTTTCTGTTAGCATCCTCTCGCCACTAGAAATTCCTTCTTCGCTAAAGTAATCATTCATTATTACCGAATAAATTCGCGGAACATCATTAATCACACTAGTCAACACATGATCTCTCGCCATGTATGATTGGTCATCGATATAACCTATGACATAAATATCTTCCATTTTTGCACGCTCAATAATGTGCCGATTAAAAGCATTTCCTTTCGAATAAACCACATCAACGTCATTTTCTATCATTTCTTCCATTATTTCCAAAGCTCTATCTCCGTCATTCCGGTCAGGTATAATGTCATAATATGATGTTATTTCTGAATCATAGTATTGAAGACCTTCTTCAAATTGTGGGTATTTGTCTCTTTCATTATCAGCATCAATGATGCCGATTTTCTGTGATTCCGTTTTTAATGTTGCAGCCAATGCAGCGAAATATTCTATTTCCCCTTGATCAAACGTATATACTGCTTGATTTTCAAAAACAGCCGTTCCATGAATCGTTACAAACATGATATGAGGATGGTTTTCAGCTAATCTCGTAAATGTATTTGAAAACTCACGTCCATGACCAATAATCAAATCCATTTCTTCATCTATCATTTCTATGGTCGCTTGTTCCATGGAATCTGTTTTTCTTAACTCACTTTTTAACGTCGTATGTACAGAAAACTCTTCCTCAATTTTTAATTGGCCCTTATAAGCAAGGCTACCCCAACTTTGATCGATAATTTGATCAGTTGTCAAGATTCCTACTTTTGTTATTTCTTCCTTATCCTCTTCTTCTACTAGTAAAATACTTCTGGATTGATACAGCATGGTTAAAATAAGTAAAAATGCAACTAATATAGAGAAGATTAATATTTTTTTAGATTGTTGTTCAACCGCTTGCATCACACCATCTCCTATTTGGATAAACAAAACATTTGGGCTACAAAACAGTAACATACCTACTTGATAACTATCGATCCAAATATCTCATACCTTTTGTAAGATCTTCTCTACCTATAAGAACCACAATCCAATTTGTTTTCACCAACTAAAAAGCTATCTTTTTATACAAAAGACAGCTTTTCTACTTGTATCTTAACGAAAAACCTTTCTTAGGTCTATACTTCTTCCCGAATATAATCAAGAATATGGTTTTTTCTAGTGTATTTAGAATGACTTATTATCATGAAAGCAAAGTCCTTTTTATAGTATTCTAAAACGACCTTGAGAAGTATTTGAATAATAGCTCATTATCGAAAGATAGTCGATAATATTAATTTAATTTTAGACTACACCATAATCTGATATACTCCTATACTGGAAAGTACTCGTTCATATTTTCTTTAATAATTTCTACATAGTCGTGTTTATCCATAATATCAAATAATAATAATGATTTATTAAGATGCGTCATGGAACGTTTGAACTGTCTTAAATGAAAACAATTAATTCCCGCTTGAAAATGCAATTCTCCTAACAAATAAAAACTTTCTAAATAAATACATAACGAAATTCCTTTTTTACAATAAGCAAACGACTCTCTGTATCTGCCTAATGAGGTCAATGATTTAGTAAGTCCATAATACAGTCTGATTTTTGTCAGATCCATTTTCTTTTGAATTTTATGCATTTCTTCCAGCGCTTGTTCATAATATTGAACAGATAGCTCAAGTTCACCTTTTTCATTAAAAATTATTCCAATACTATTCATAATCTCAATTTCCGTACTAGAATAAAGTGAATTTGTTTTTTGGCGAGTTCGATACAATGCTTTCATTAATAATTCAATCGATCGGTCAAAATCTTGTTTCAAATAATAAATTGCAACTCCTTCGTGCCACAAGAGAAATTGTTCATGCTCAACAGATGCAAAAACACCATTTTTTTGTTCGGACTTTACCATTTCATAAACCGCTTCATACTCTTTGTCACGAATTGCTTTTCGAATTTCGCTTTTTACAGTATCAATATAATCAAATCTACGATAATTAGCCATATTGAAAAATTCGTTCATATCGATTTCTAGTTTTCTTGAAATATTATAAAGTGTTGTACTTAGTGGTATAACCTCTCCCTTTTCGATTCGGCTAATTTGTGCCTGAGTGCAGATACTTTCGGCTAATTCCGTTTGCGACATACCTGCTTTTTCTCGTAACATCTTAATGTTTTCGCCTATTAACCGATCATTCATCACAATTTACCTCCTAATCATTTAATAAGCCATGCTGAAAAGAAGTTCATGATGCTTTAAAGGATATTAATTAAAGGGGGTGTTTAAGTGAAAAAGTACCTTTTAGCGATGGGCATTGTCGCAATGTTTCTAGGTGGTATTGTCTCTTTTAGCGGAGATCAGCAGTTCGCAGCTAGAGACTTACCAAATCAACACAGCGTTCCAGATCAAGGGTAATCAATTGTATTCCCAAAACCAAAGCTCTCTTATTATGAGAGGAGAGCTTTGGTCTCCTTCATGCTTTTTTTTATTGTTCCCCCAATATTAATATACCATTTATTACCACATATTTTCAATTTGATTTAATTGAAGAGTGGTTAAATTGATGATAGTTAAAAAGGAAAACGAAATGGTTTCTGTGAACGATAGTCTCGGAACAACTTAGTATACGTAACTCGAATGATGAAAAAGAGGACAATTAACCCAACGACATTTAATTCTTTTAGAAGGGCGAATATCGTTTGATCGAGTTGTCGAATCATTTGTCCTTGTCCATAAGGGTCTACAGATACTGGGTACTTTTCAAGATAAGTTATTCGTAACGGAAGAGGATGAATGGGCACGTGATGATTTACTTCCATCACTTCGACGTAACGGTCTTCAACAGGCGTCATGTGTAATGATTCTTTTGGCGCTTGAAAAGCACCAGATGACTGAAAGGATTCCGAATTCTTGACAGTCATAACCTCACCGTTTCTCCCACTGCCAGATAACAGATTAAGAGAGTTGCTAGTGCCACTTTGTTGTAAACCTTGACTATGAGCAACAGAACTGAATACGAACAAAGACACCAACAAAACCCCAACGAATACCGACAGCCTCTTGACCATTAATAAAACCCCCTTTTTTAGATTAATTCCATGATACCTTTTTTAAAAATAGAGTGAAAATTCTGTTAAATGGACATATCGCAGAAGAGAGTCGGTTTATTCGATTTAAATAGAATTAACACAATAACTATACGTATAGGAATAATGACATAAAAGAAAAAAAGTCCTAAGAGATTATTTCTCTCAGGACTTTTTATGTGTGTTTCTACCTATTAAAATACACCTTATTTTTCAACCATCAACCTGTGTTAACAAGTCCGGCAGCAACACCACTAATTGTCAACAGCACTTCCGTAAGAAGTTCATCCGATTTTTTACCTTCTGCCTCACGCATTTTTTGAATGAGATCCACTTGTAAATAATTTAACGGATCGACATATGGATTTCGACGGTGAACAGACTCACGAATGTTTGGAGTATGATCAAGAAGTTCTTCACTTTTAGATATTTTTAATAGAACATCTTTTGTGCGATCATATTCCTCTGTAATATCTGCAAAGATACGTTCCCCAATCTTCTTATCCTCAACTAAATCGACATATTCTTTTGCTGTTTGCAAATCAGCTTTCATTAAAGCCATTTGCAAATTATTGATCGTTGATTCAAAGAACGGCCAAACTTCATACATTTCACGAAGCGTTTCTAAATGTTCTTCACTTTTTGAAGCATAAGCAGCTAACCCTGAGCCTGCAGCATACCAAGCAGGTAAATTTTGACGACACTGGGTCCAAGCGAACACCCATGGAATCGCCCGTAAATCCTCAAATGCTTCACTGTTTTTACGACTCATTGGACGTGATCCAATATTCAATTCACGCAGTTCGTTTAATGGAGTCGTTTGTTTGAAATACGTCAAGAAATCTTCGTCTCCGAATACAAGAGACTGATATTTTTTCAGCGATTTCTCTGAAATTTCCTCCATGGCTTCTTCCCACTTATTCTTTAATCCCGTTACTTTCACCGATTCACTGTGAACTTTCGATGAAGATTCAAGTAGTGCAGAAGCTGCCTGCTCTAAATTACGGAAAGCAATATCTTCAAGCAAGTATCTTGAGGATAATACTTCTCCTTGCTCAGTGATTTTCACACCATCCCCCAACGTTTCGGCTGGTTGAGAAACGATACTTCTATTAAGTGGTCCACCTCCACGTCCAAGGGAGCCCCCGCGCCCGTGGAAAAACTTAAGACCGATGTTATAATCTCTCGCAGTATCATGAATTTCTTGCTGCGCCTTAAATAACTTCCAGTTTGCTGTTAGTGTTCCACCATCTTTACTGCCATCAGAATATCCAAGCATGATTTCTTGATGATCGCCTCGCTCTTTAATATGGTGACGGTAAACTTCCATGTCAAACAATGTTTTCATAATTTTTGGTCCTGCAATTAAATCGTCTACGGTTTCTAATAACGGTGCTACGTGGAGACCACTTTCCACCGTGCCATCTGCGTGAAGACGATAAATCCCCGCTTCCTTTGCCAAAACTAGCACTTCCAATAAGTCACTAGAGGATTGCGTCATGCTCACTAAATATACTTCAATCGAGCGAGTTCCAAACTCATCGTGTGCATTTTTGATCATCCGGAACACATCAAAAATCTCCTGTGTCTCTTTTGAATAATCTTCATTCAACAACATCAATGGGCGTGGGTCGCGAAGGACTTTTTGCAATACGTCTAGTTTCTTCTTTTCAGATAATTGGCTATAGTCTTCAGAGATATTTACTACTTTAAGAATTTCAGCTATTGCTGTTTCATGTTCTCCACTATGGTTTCTCACATCAAGAGTCGCTAAATGGAAGCCAAATAACTCTACTTGCCGAGTCATCTTCGCTAACTTTTTCAGCTTTTGACCTTCTTTTTGATGCTGTTCTGCACTGCTTTTAATCATTTGGAGGTCGTTTAGCATTTCCTCTGAATCATTGTACCCTGTTTTTGATTTACCAACTTGGCGAATTCGCTTCAAAATGACGGCAAATTTTCTTCGATACACTTCTGATTTAATCGGCCACATGTCACTTTTTTTCAAATATGCCTTTTCGTCTTCTTCGACAGATGCAATTAGTCCTTTGTCAATCGTCACTCTTTCCGTTGATTGGCTAAAACGACGCATTAAATCAACGATAGACTCCTCATATTTTTTCAATGCTAGTTCTCGTTGTAACTTTAATGTCTCCCATGTCACATCTGGCGTAACAAATGGATTTCCGTCCCGGTCTCCGCCAATCCATGAACCGAAGTGCAAAAAGTTAGGAACTTTCCATTGATGACCAGGATAATAGTCATCTAGTTGCTCTTCTAGTTCTTGGTGAACAGCTGGTAATACATCAAAAAGAGTTTGATCAAAATAGTAAAGTCCATTTTTCACTTCATCAATGACGGTTGGCTTTCGATAACGCAGTTCATCTGTTTGCCAAAGGGCTGTTACTTCATTTGCCAAACTTTCTTCATAGTTTTTACGCTCTTTTTTGGTAATAAGAGGATTATCTAGTGCTTGAAGAATTTGTGAAATACGCTTTTGAATTTCAAGTACCGTTCGTTTCGTAGCTTCTGTTGGGTGAGCAGTCATAATCAACTCAATTGACAAATCATCAAGGATCGTCTGAATCACTTCATCTGAGTGTTGATCGTTTTTCACCGATTGAACAGCACTTTCGATTGAGATCGGTTGTACTTGTCCATCTTCTTTTAATCGATATTGACGTGAACGACGAATCCGGTGGTTTTGTTCAGCGATATTAACGAGATGAAAATACGTAGAGAAAGCTCGAATGACATCTTGCCGCTGAGGAGACTCCAAACCACTAATCATTTCTTTTAGTTTCTCATAGGATTCAGTTTTAAAATCAACACGAAGTCCTTTTGTCGTTTCTCGAATTTCTTCTACTTTATTAAAGAGGTCTTCGCCCCCGTGCTCTACAAGCACTTCTCCTAAAATAGTACCTAGCTTCTTCACATCTGTTCGTAACTGTGCGTTCGCATCTTGTGTTTCAATCATGTTTTAATCCTCCAATCAAAGCTTAGGATTTCTTCCTACGCTTTTATGTAAGTCGATTTGAAACCTAAACGGCTTCTTTTTTTATCATCAGCCTTGTCTCAGTTAGTCATACTTTCTCAGGAAAAAATTATAAGTGGGACAACCTGCGTCCACCTTGACATAACCTGTCCCACTCACAATATAAAAATAAGTTTAGCCGATAATGTTTTCTATCATACCAAAAAACAACGACAATAATCAATTTTTTCTAATAATTATGTCATCTCACCTTGTAAGAAAACATGACCAACACCTTTCATAATATACTTTTTTAGTGCAAATTAAAAATTTCTAAAACTATCATTAACTTTCCTATCCTGAAAAAAACGTTGATTGCTTATTTCTTTCTCTTGTTAAGAGGAAGATCAACGGCTTGCATGGGGAGAGGTTCTTGTTGGAATTGGATTGATCGTAGGTATTTTAACAACTGCGGCAGCATTCTTTGGTCTATCAATGAATTTCGCATTTATGTTTGCCGGCACAGTATCTTCAAACCCTTGGTTGATTCTACTTACGTTCTTCATTATTATCGCAGGTAATAACGCAGGGCGATTCGGTGGCGACCGATGGGTTATCCCTTACATCCGTTCCATAATGTTTAAAGACAAATTCACACCGACTAATGAAAAACGAGTTGCATAGAAAACTTTAAAACCTTCCCCCTAGGGCTGAAGGTTTTTTTGCGTCTTATTAACTATACATTTATGTACTATTCACAAATAAATAGAAAATACCTAGTAATTACCCCTCAAATTTATGTTACTTTTAGTCTATAATGGGTATTATAATAGTAATGATAACTGTAAATATATGAATTTTGATAGTTCTTTAGTATGTACAGTTTGTAGTATGGTACTTAAGGAGGTTACTTTTATGGCTAGTCAGTTTAGGCATTACTTACGTTCAATAGTCAAATTCCCTTCCATTCATTACGTATATTTGACTTCCTATCCTGTGACAAACTTGTCAGAAGAAAAAGAGATGAACATCCTTCATTTGATTCAATATCCGATTATATTTGTCATGCGAGGCCCTATTTGTCTAAAAGGGGTATCTGAACTGCTATCGGTGGGTGATGGTGTCATTTTTGATTATGAAATAGAACGACATAAACGAAACACGCAACTACATTTATCACAACATAAATCTTTCGTTTCACCTGGCGTTTTGGCATTTATTAAACCAGAAATAGAGGAATTAAAACAAACCCCACGATCCATTTATATGAATTTCACTAAAGATCAACTCTCACCTAAAAAACAAGTTACTGTGTTAGATTTGTTAATCAAAAATTACTCTTCTAAATTAAGAAATATTAATAAAATTAATTATTGTCAGTTAAGAATACAAGGCAAACAAAGAAATAATTTTGTGAAAGATAACTACTATTATTAAGAAAGGACTGAGCATGCCGTTCGGTTTTTTCTTGCTTTTCTTTGAGTCGATAAGATGCAAGTTGCAATATAGCAGAAATTACTGTGATTCATTCCTCTGTTAATGATTACTCTCCTTTCTTAAATGTGCGAATATCACCTTTTCGTTTTCTTCTATCTTCTTTTTACTCTTAATAAAAAAGTACCCCCATCTCTTATTTTATTCTTCTAAATATGCTTTTGGTTCATATTTATTTCATATGGATGTCAATTTAATAATATGTAAATTATCTCTTCAAACTGGTATAGACATCTTTACTTCTAGATGCTAAAATATACTTAACAACGCAAATAAAACTTAAATTTTTTTCAGTTAAAAGAAAGCGTTGACATAACCGTAGTTATATTAAGGTGGTGATTTTTCAATAAGGTTAAATAATCATTTGGTACTTATTCAGTTGTCCTTATTTCTATCTATTTACACTACTTTAAGAATATGAAAGGAGTTGTTCACTATGTTAGGTTTTTTACAACGTATTGGTAAAGCACTCATGCTTCCTATTGCCTCTTTACCCGCTGCCGCACTATTATTAAGACTCGGTGCTGAGGATGTTCTCGACATACCATTTATGGCAGCAGCAGGTGGCGCACTATTTGATAACCTTCCGTTGTTATTTGCAATCGGGGTTGCTATTGGAATGTCGAAAGATGGAAATGGTGCTGCCGGTTTAGCTGGTGCGATTGGGTTCTTCGTACTCACAGAAGGTACACAAGCGATTAATCCAGACATTAATATGGCATTTCTTGGAGGTATATTCAGTGGGGTTATCGCTGGTTTGCTTTACAACAAATATCACAACATTCAACTTCCTCAGTGGCTCGGATTCTTTGGAGGAAGACGTTTTGTTCCTATTGTAACCGCTGCAGCAATGATCATTTTTGCTGCCATCTTCGGATTTATTTGGCCACCTGTCCAAGAAGGAATTGATGCATTAGGACAATGGATTATCGGTTCTGGTGCTGTTGGGGTAGGGGTTTACGGTTTCTTAAATCGACTACTTATTCCAATTGGTCTTCACCACGTATTAAACTCACTTGTTTGGTTTGAATTTGGTGAATTCAATGGAGCAACTGGAGACTTGAACAGATTCTTTGCTGGAGATCCGGAAGCAGGTAGATTTATGGTTGGTTTCTTCCCTATTATGATGTTTGCTTTACCAGCTGCATGTTTAGCAATGATTGCAGCAGCAAAAGAACACCGAAGGAAAGCAGTTGCAGGTATGATGATCGGTATCGCCTTTACATCATTCTTAACAGGGATCACGGAACCTATTGAATTCTCATTTATGTTCCTATCCCCTCTATTATATGTTGTTCATGCACTATTAACTGCAACATCTATGATTGTTACTAATGCTCTTGGGATCTTGCATGGTTTTGGTTTCTCTGCAGGAGCCATCGACTATTTCCTAAACTTTGGTATAGCTACCAGACCATTACTGCTCGCAGGAGTAGGACTCGTTTATGCAGTCATCTACTTCGTTGTTTTCTACTTCCTTATCAAAGCATTAGACTTGAAAACTCCAGGTCGTGAAGATGAGGATGACGAATTTGAAGATCGTCCTGTTCAGTCTGGTGAAAAGTATGAGAATTTAGCTCAGCTTTATTTAGAAGGATTAGGTGGCAAAGAGAACATTCAAAGTCTCGACAACTGCGTGACTCGTTTACGAATGAAAGTGAAAAATATGGATAAAGTAGACGAAAAAGCTTTGAAAAAAGCAGGAGCAAAAGGTGTCATGAAACTTAACTCTACTGATATTCAAGTTGTTATTGGAACAGATGTAGAGTTTGTAGCAGATGCGATGAGACCTAAACTATAAGTAGATTAGTTTAATTTTATAAATAACTATCTAAGAGAAGGAGCTGCTGAGACTAGTAGCTTCTTCCTTTTTAACTATTGAGGGAGTGATAGAAATGAAACGTTTATTAGATTGTCGCGCATCTGATTTTTCAACAATGAAATCCCATGAGTTAAAGCAAGCCATTAAAGCATCCGAAGGCAGAACCATCCTTGCCGAAGTTGTCTCCCCTGCTCCTCCACTTTTTCATGAAATTACAAATGCCGAACTAGTTGCCGCTTTTGGAGCAGACCTCATTTTACTGAATTTATTTGATGTTTTTGATCCAAACGTTGCTAGCTTAACTGGGGTGGAATCCAGCGAACTTATCCCTTATTTGAAAAAACTAACTGGGAGACCAATTGGGTTGAATTTGGAACCTGTTGATATTAAATCTAAGTCGTTAGATGAACGGGAATCCATTTCAGAAGGTCGAACGGCATCTGTTGATGCATTAAAAATGGTTAAACAGCTAGGGTTTGACTTCGTATGCTTAACAGGCAATCCAAAAACTGGTGTTAGTAATGATGAAATCGTCAAAGCAATCGAAAGAGCAAAAAATATTCTAGATGGTGATGTATTGATCATCGCTGGCAAAATGCATAGTTCTGGAGTAGAAGGAGAAGAAGGGGCAGACATGATTCCAAAAAATATGATCTCCTCCTTTATTGAAGCTGGTGCAGATGTTCTTCTATTACCGGCACCTGGAACAGTCCCTGGCATTTCCGTAGCATCGATGCAAGAAAAGGTCTCTTACGCTCATAAAAAAGGAGCACTGACGATGCTTACTATTGGAACAAGCCAAGAAGGTGCTGATGAAGCAACCATCCGTCAAATTGGTTTAAATAACAAGATGGCTGGTGCAGATATTCACCATATCGGTGACGCAGGTTATACAGGTGTAGCTATCCCTGAGAATATTATGACCTATTCGATCACAGTTAGAGGGAAACGACATACGTATATTCGGATGGCGGCTTCGGTTATAAGATGAGAGAAAATAATTTTTTTTAATTATAAAGAGAATAAAGCAAACGAACCCAACTGTAAAGAACCTATTGGAACAACGCGGCTTTCCACGAATGATAGTACTGGACGAACAATGTTTGAAAGTCCCTCAAACAAGGGAATTGGTCTCTCTAAGTAATATATTGAAGCTTTTAAATACTTAGGAGGAGTCAACTATGGTAAAGAATTTCGCGAAACAATATATAAACGGACAATGGAAAGACGGATCTAGTGAAAAAACGTTGAAAAATATCAACCCATACAATGAAGATGAAATTTTTGAAATGAATTCAGCATCGGATAAAGATTTAGACGCTGCATATCAAGCTGCTGCTGACGTACAACAAACATGGGCGAAGACATTACCAGCTGAAAAACAACAGCTTCTCGACCGTGTTTCTCAGATTATCGATGAGAGAAAAGAAGAAATCATCAACTGGCTCGTTAAAGAATCAGGAAGTACGCACATCAAAGCTGAACTGGAACTCAGCGTAGCACAACGAATTATTAAAGAATCTGCTTCTTTTCCTTACCGAATGAAAGGACAAATAATGGCTTCGGATATTCCTGGAAAAGAGAATTTCGTTTACAAAAATGCAAAAGGCGTCATCGGAATCATTGGTCCTTGGAACTTCCCTTTTCATTTATCGATGAGATCTGTTGCGCCAGCCATTGCAACAGGAAACACTGTCGTTTTGAAACCTGCGTCAGACACGATCGTCACTGCTGGGACACTTATCGCCGATATATTTGAAGAAGCAGGGGCACCAAATGGTGTAATCAACGTCATCGCTGGTCGTGGTTCAGAAATCGGTGATGCGTTCGTTCAGCACCCTATCCCAAAAGTCATTTCGTTCACTGGTTCAACCGAAGTTGGGCGACATATTGCCAAACAGGCAGGTGAACATATAAAAGAAACAGCACTTGAACTAGGAGGAAATAACGTTCTCATTGTCACAGAAGATGCTGACCTTGAAGCGGCAGCGGAATCTGCAGCCTTCGGTAAATTTATGCATCAAGGTCAAATTTGCATGAGCATCAACCGTATCCTTGTTAATCAGAACGTCCATGATTCGTTCGTTGAATTGTTTAAAAAGAAAGTAGAAACTCTTGCTGCTGGTGACCCATCAGACGAAAAAACAGTCATCGGACCATTGATTAACAACTCTCAAGTTGAGCGAATTCAATCAGATGTGGAGGAATCGATCAAACAAGGTGCGAAAATACTAATAAAGCCTGAAGTTGACGGAAACCTCATTCATCCAACCATCTTAACGAATGTCACCAATGACATGCCAATTGCTAAAAATGAAATTTTCGGTCCAGTAGCACCTATCCTTTCTTTTAAAACAGAGGAAGAAGCGATACGGATCGCAAACGAACTCCCTTATGGTTTAAGCGGTGCTGTTCATACAAGTGATCTTCACAAAGGTGTAGAACTTGCTCAGCAAATTGAGTCCGGCATGGTCCACGTCAACGACCAACCAGTCAATGATGAAGCTCATATGGCTTTCGGTGGTGAAAAAGATTCCGGTCTTGGACGCTTTGGAGGAGAGTGGGTTCTAAATAAATTCACAACAGAAAAATGGATATCCGTTCAAAAAGAGCGACGACAATATCCTTTTTTTGAATAGCAAAATAACCAAGCCGAAGGTCATTCTTCGGCTTGGTTATTTCATTTAATAACTGACCCTAACAACAGGTACCATTCGTTAACTTTATTATTCCACCATTTCCGCTTGCAAATAATGCCAGAGAAGTTTCGTCGTTTCATCAATGGAATCTTTATGCGTTCGTTCATATGCATGAGAAGAATCAATTCCTGGTCCAATTAATCCATGAATAATATCATTCCCAGCACGAATGGCTGCAGATGCATCAGATCCATAATAAGGATATATATCCAACTTATAACCTATACCATTATCTTCAGCCAGTTTAACAAGATTTTTGCGAAGAGCGTAATGGTAAGGACCACTAGCATCCTTTACACAAATAGAAGCTGTATACTCGTCAGTGGATTGCCCATCGCCCATTGCTCCCATATCAACTGCTAAGTATTCAACAGTCTCCTGTGTAATATTCGAATTTCCACCGTAGCCAATTTCTTCGTTATTTGAAATGAGGAAGTGTGTCGTATTTGGCAGTGAAATGTTGTTATTTTTAACACTTTTGATCAGTTCAAGTAAAATACCTACACTTGCCTTATCATCAAGGTGCCGAGATTTAATAAACCCATTGTCCAACACTTGTACGCGAGGGTCCAACGATACGAAGTCACCCACTTCAATCCCTAACTCTCGAACTTCTTCGGCTGATGAGACTTTCTCATCAATTCGAACTTCCATGTTTGATTGATTACGTTCTGCTTTTCCTGCATCTTTGTAAACATGAACAGATGTTTGATGCATCAAAATGGTCCCGCTGAAGATATTACCTGTTGAGGTTTCAATCTGACAATACTCGCCTTCAATCGCGTTATATTTAAAACCGCCGATCAGATCCAATTTCAATCTTCCACTCGGTTTGATTTCTTTCACCATCGCTCCAAGCGTATCAACATGAGCCGTTAACATGCGATGTTTACTAGTATTTTCGCCATGGATCGTTGCGATCAGTCCACCTTTTCTATTTCGCTTCGTCTCTACATTCATATCTGTAAGTAATTTCTCAACAAAAGTGATCACTTCATTCGTATTCCCTGACGGACTAGGGATTTCTACAAGCTTTTTAATCACATCTATTGTTTCATCTACATTTGGCAAACTCATTTTATCTCTCCTCACTTTTATGTATTCCACGTCAATTATAACAGAGTTTGAAGATTTCACTAAAAAGGAATAAGTATAATAGTGTAGAAAATTTCCCTATTTTTCCCTAAAATAACAAGAATAGTCCTGCGCCTTTCCTCTTAATTGGCGTATATTATCATTATTGTTCGACATAACCAAATGTGTTCGATTATAATGAAGACAAAAGAATATCGGAACATACTTTCCAGTTTGGAGGCCTACTCGTGAGTTCTCAAAAACCAGCCAAATCACCTTTACTTATTCTAAAAAAAGGCGAAGCACTGCAAACTGTTTCTACTAAAAATTCAATTACTTCCCTTTTGAGTTCACATGACGGCACCGAAATTATTCATCAGATATTAAAATCTGGTGCAAGGTGGGGCATGAGTCCAGATGATGATCATATAAACTTATTAGAATCTGTTTATATTTTATCTGGAAAAATGAAATTACACACAACAAAAGAAGAAACTCTTCTAGTACCAGGAGATATTATTGCTGGCCAACCCGTCAGTGAGCATTTAGTATTAACTGCAGTAGAAGATTCCGAATTCTTATACACTTCATCAAGACCTGTATTCCATCATTATTTTAGTGATACAAAAGAATTAGAATTATTAGCCATTGATATTGAAAAAAAAGATGGCTATACTGCAGAACACTGTACAAGAATAAAACACCTCTCTATGCTTGTAGGCGAATCAATGGGGTTAAATTCTGTATCGCTGCAAAAATTGCATTTTGGTGCTATCCTACACGATATAGGCAAAATAAAAGTCCCTGAATCAATATTATTAAAACCTGGAAAACTGACTGAAGAAGAATGGAAAGTGATGAAGAATCATACGCAATTCGGTGCAGACATTCTACTAAAAACAAATATTCCTCACTTAATATTAGCATCCGAAGTAGTTGCTCAACATCATGAAAGGTATGATGGTAGTGGTTATCCTAAAGGTCTCGAAAAAGAACAAATTTGTCTAGAAGCTGCTATCGTGGGTCTTGTTGATTCCTATGATGCCATCACAAGCGACCGAGTCTACCAAAAAGGGCGAACAAAAGACAGTGCAATTTCTGAAATAAAACAACTTCGAGCTATTAAATACCACCCAGATGTTGTTGATACCTTTTTATCTATTTTAGAAAGTAACTAAAAAGGGAGGTGAATTCATATGAAAAAATTACTTACAGTCGTTGCTCTAGTTGCGATGCTATCCGTAGGAACAGGAGTTGTTGGCGCATCAGATACTAAACCAGTAAAAGAAACTAAAATTTCCGTAGTAGACAGCTCTTTTAGCACTTTTTCAAAACCGATAAAAATGGATTAATCTTTTTAACAGCAGGATCCCTGCTGTTTTTTTATTTTACTCTGATTTTTTTCATGTGAACAACGATGATAATTTCACGATACCTATTTACAATACCCTTTATCTACCATAAACTGTGAGTCAACGTAGTACAAATGAAGGGGGATTTATTTAATGGGAAAACAGAAAAAGAGACTATTTGATCCTCTGACAGCCCTTATGATTATTGGGATTATCTTCGCTATCCTTATTTTAACTAATGCTTTCGGATCAGGCGATGATTCTGACAATGAAAATAATGATATCGAATCAACAGAAACAGTAGGAGAAATATCAAACGATAGTCAACCATTTGGATATGACATCGATACGGAACCAGTGAGCGACGGAATTATCGACTCAGACTTTGATTTTTCCATTGAGGAATTTATCAAGACCGCTGAAAATTTAGAAAGCACCCTCTATGAATCAGGGGGAAAAGATCCAGAAGAAGGATTCAATTCATCCGGTTTTGTACAATATGTATATGAAGAAGCGACAGGTATTCGAATGCCGAGAATTGCCGGCCATCAAAAGGAATTAGGAGAAAAGGTCGGTAATGATTTCCTTCAAGAAGGCGATGTTGTATTTTTTGAAGCTAGTACACTTATGTCAGGAATTTATATAGGCAACAATGAATTCATGACAGCAACAGAAAGCGAAGGGATTGCGGTTCTTCCCTTGGAGAACGACAGTTTCTGGGGCGATAACTACATAGGTGCAAAACGATTAACAAAAGAAGAAATGACCGCTCTTCACCCTAGTTCGTATAGCAATCATGATCATCCTATCGTAAGTGAATCCATGAATTATTTAGGAACACCTTACGAATTCGGTGGAAATTCACTAGAAGCTTTTGATTGTTCCTTTTTCATTCAAGAAGTTTTCAGAGAAACGATGGATGTTTATTTACCTAGAGTGACGATAGACCAATATAAAGTAGGCGATGATATTCCTGAAGAAGACTTGAGACCAGGAGATGTGCTTTATTTTTCGGATGTTGATGTGGAAACAAGTGATCGTGAGGAAGGAGAGATCACTCATGCAGGAATTTACGTTGGCAACAACTATATGATTCACTCCAGTCGAACGGAAGACATGACACAAATTTCTTTTTTAAACGATTATTGGAAAGATGCATTTACCGGTGTGAAGCGATTTGATAACATGAGCTTGAACGATGAAGCACCTCTTGTACAAGAGGCGGCTAGCTATTTAACCACGCCATTTAAGTCAGGTGGAAGTACCCCGGAAGACGGGTTTAATACAACAGGATTCGTAACGTATGTATTCGAAAAAAGTCGTGGGCAAGTATTACCCGATAATTCTCGTGATATTCAGAATAGTGGTACCGAAGTCAATCGTGAGGATTTGGAGCCAGAAGATATCGTCTTTTTCGAAAGTGGAGGAAATCTCCTTCCGGGTATTTACATTGGACATGACCAATTTATCATTGCTACAGAATCATCTGGTGTCACGACTCGCCACTTAGATCATGGTGATTTCTTTTCAGATAAATACGTTGGAGCAAAACGATATTAACCCCCCCCACTCTCCCAACGTATAGGGTTGCATGGGGGGGTATCATTACGATATGATATCAGCAATTTCTCTGATGGACATGGAGCTATCCAGCATATAATTTCCTGTCTTTATCGACATGATTAAATCTTCATCTTCAATATGTTGACGGAAATCAGCTGCATCATTAATTATATTTGCATCTTCAAGTATAATAGCAATTTCACCACTGCTCATCCCTGACCCTATTACTAAATAGAGTTGATGAATCGTATCTCCATCAGAAGAAGACTCATCCTCTTGCTCTTGTAATTCTTCTAATTCGTCAGCGGCAAGTTGAGCAGCTTCTTTTTGTTCTTCTAACTCTTCTTTTGTCTCTTCTAATTCTGCTTTCACTAGTTCAATATCAGATGAACCTTCTTTCAAAGAATCATATTCAGATTCTGAAACAATGAACAGCCCTTCAGCTTCAATATAAGCTTGAATATCTTGATCAGTTACTTCTGATTCTGTTTCATTATCTTCTATATGATCAACTTGTTCGATTTCTGATTTTTCTTCATCAGCTTGACCTTCATCATCACCAAAAAGTATAAACGGGGAAAGGACTAATGTAGCAACCAAGATTCCTCCGGATAAACTCCGCAAATCTGATTTCTTCATCCAGACACAACCTCACTTTTTTCTTCTGAATAGGCTAAATGCGCCTCTATATCTTCTTTTGCTATATCTAGTACTTTGCTAATCTCTTCAGGTGAATGACCATCTTCTGTCATTTTAGCGATTTGCTTATTAATCGCATCTTCAGCGGTCAATGCATTGACAAATTCTTTTTCTTTATCGTTATGAAATACTTTATTCTCTAACATATCTACTTTTTTATTCACTTGATACAATTCTTTCATTAAAGTGATAGAAAAGTTCTCAATCTTCCTATCTACCTCAGAGTTCTCATCTTTTGTAACAAATGAAAATGCAAATATTCCCACAGCTGCCACGGCCAACGCTACGATCATAACTACTTCCACATTCCTTACCTCCCACAAAGTTCATTTATAATTACATCCATTCTTTTTATACCATAAATCAAGAGTAGAAAGAATATTTCCAGAAAAAATAAGCGTTTCCTCCCCCACCTTACGTCACAAAGCAGTAAGATAATTCGGTCATATCCCATTTTCTTCTATTACTATAGTAGTTTAAAGCTGATAAATATAAAAGCAACAAAAAGTTACTTTATTCTGCAATATAATGAAATTATAGTGTCTCACCTTATTAATTGGAAAGTCTGAAATTCAGTCTATATTTTGTTATAACGAACAAAATCCGTTGATTATATCGTTATACCTCCAATATTATCAGTTTTCCGTTTATTATTAGTGCTTCGCCAAATGCTGTTTTTGATTTTGAAAAATAACGCTTCTTTAAAGTTAGAGAACATTAAGGAAGCGTTTCATTAGAGGATTTTAAAATTAACATGGAACGACAACAAAGCTATTATCAAAACGCTCTTGTTCTATATAGTGAATTGAAATTGGAGGTAAGTAGGATAAAAAATGTGATTTCAATAATTAAGATAAATGACAAGTTTGATTCTGCTTATTTTACAACGATGCACGAGTCTATAGTTACAGAACTCGTTTAGCATATTTTGTTCGGACAACCTCATATACTGATTTAGATTAAAAATCTATCTAAGAAAGAGGAGGACGTTCCATGAGTTTCTTCCAGGGGTTTAAAGAATTTGCTATCAGAGGAACGGTCGTTGATATGGGGATTGGTTTGATCATAGGAGCCGCTTTCGGAAGTATCGTTACATCATTTGTTTCTGATATATTGATGCCTCCTCTTGGTCTATTGTTAGGAAAAGTAGATTTCTCTAATTTGTACATAAACTTAACAGGAGGCAACTATCAGACCCTTTCTGAAGCAGAAGCTGCAGGAGCTGTAACTGTAAATTATGGTACTTTTATTGAAACAATTATCCATTTTGTCATCATTGCATTTGCTTCCTACCTTGTTATTATTCAAATGGTGAAGTTAAGAAAATCATCTATTGAGTCAACAAAAGTTAAAACATGTCTCTTCTGCTATTCTGATATTCCTTCAAGAGCTATGCGGTGCCCTAAATGTACCTCTTCCATTGAAAATATCCAAGATAAAAGATCCAGTACTGATACTCTCGTTCGCATTCGAGGTAGAAAGTAACAGGGAGTGGGTTATGTTGTGACGCTCAAGCTGAGACTTGTGGCGTTCGGCGACTCATTTGTTCCGCTCCCACCTTATCATGTGGCACTCGTGTCAAACTTGTTGCATTCCCTCCCTTTTTATTACCACAACCCCTTCATTTTGACATTCTTCCTATTTCTTATCCTACTCCCCATTGACAAGCAAAATATTATAAGTAAAATATAATTAGAATTAGCACTCTCATACAGCGAGTGCTAAAAGACAATATTTTTCCAAACGAAGGAGTAGTGAATATGGCGAAAAAAGAATTTAAAGCAGAATCGAAGCGGCTTTTGGAAATGATGGTCAATTCGATCTACTCACAAAAAGAAATATTTATAAGAGAATTGATCTCAAATGCTAGTGATGCCATCGATAAGATGTATTACAAAGCTCTAACGGATGATTCCGTCAATTTCGACAAAGACGACTTCTACATTAAGGTTAGCGCTGATCAAGAAAACAGAACGCTAACCATTGTTGACACAGGTATTGGTATGACGAAAGAAGAGTTAGAGAAAAACCTTGGTACGATTGCAGAAAGTGGCTCTCTAGCATTTAAAAAGGAAAATGAAATCAAAGATGGACATGACATCATCGGACAATTTGGTGTCGGTTTTTACTCAGCATTTATGGTTGCTGACTCGGTAAAAGTACTTAGTAAAGCTTTCGGTAATGAAGAAGCTTTCGAGTGGGAATCAAACGGTACAGACGGATACACCATCGAACCAACAGAAAAGGATTCCGTTGGTACAACGATTATCATCAAGCTGAAAGAAAACCAAGAAGAAGAATCGTATGATGAGTTTTTAGAAGAACAGCAGTTGAAATCCATCATTAAGAAGTACTCTGACTTCATTCGTTACCCAATTAAAATGGATGTCACTGTTCATAAACCAAAAGAAGATGCAGAAGACAATGAAACAGAAGAAACGATAGAAGAACAAACGGTCAATAGTATGGTGCCGATTTGGCGTAAAAACAAGTCTGAATTAAAAGACGAAGATTATGAAAACTTTTATAATGAAAAGAGATATGGCTTTGATAAGCCATTAAAACATATTCATATTAATGTCGACGGTACGATTCGCTATAATGCGATCTTGTTTATACCTGAAACGGTCCCATTTGATTATTATTCGAAAGAATTTGAAAAAGGCCTCGAATTGTACTCTAGTGGCGTTTTGATCATGGATAAATGTTCGGACTTGTTGCCTGATTACTTCGGCTTTGTCAAAGGCATGGTTGATTCCGAAGATCTGTCGTTAAATATCTCTCGGGAAATACTGCAGCACGATCGCCAGTTGAAGATGATCGCTAAAAATATTAAATCAAAAATCAAATCGCAACTTCAGTCGTTATTGAAAGAAGATCGCGATAAATATGTGACATTCTTCGAGTCTTTTGGCCGCCAATTAAAGTACGGTGTTTACACGGACTTCGGAAGTAACAAAGGGGACTTGCAAGACTTACTTATGTTCTACTCTTCTACAGAGAAGAAACTGGTCACACTTGACGAGTATGTGTCGCGAATGCCTGAAGACCAAAAATATATATACTATGCAACAGGGGAATCTTACGCTCGTATTGAGAAGCTTCCACAAACGGAAATGGTTTCTGACAAAGGGTATGAAATCCTCTACTTCACAGAAGATGTAGATGAATTTGCGATTAAAATGATGCGCGACTATAAAGAAAAAGAGTTCAAATCTGTTTCAAGTGGTGACTTGGGCATCGATTCTGACGATGACAAAACAGAAGAAGATGAAAAAACAGCCGATGAAAACAAAGATCTCTTTAAAGAAATGAAAGACATCCTTGGAGATAAGATCAAAGATGTACGTATTTCTAAACGATTGAAGTCTCACCCTGTTTGCTTAACAACAGAAGGGGAAGTGACGATTGAAATGGAGAAAATCCTCCAGTCTATGCCTGAAAACCAGAACGTAAAAGCAGATAAAGTGCTTGAAATCAATCAAAATCACAACGTCTTCCAATCATTAAAACAAGCATATGATGGAGATAAAGAAAAACTTAAATTATATACATCGTTATTATACAGCCAAGCTTTGTTAATCGAAGGACTTCCATTAGAAGATCCAGTCGAATTTACGAATGATATGTGCAAAGTGATGGAATAACGATTTTACCCCTGACAGATTCGTCAGGGGTTTTTATATGTGTATATTTAACTATGAATACAATATTAAATCACCTATACTCTGCTAACTCTCCACTTAGTTCTTTTGTGGCTCCATATACTTTTTGATATAGTTTAAATAGCTTAGCGTACCTTTCTACATTTTCTCGAATTGGTTCATAAACACTGCTTTCAGAAACAAAATCATCCGCACAACTTTTTAATGAGTCATACCAACCCAGTCCAAATGCAGCAAGCATTGCAGCTCCCATGCCAGGTCCTTGTTCACTTTTTAACGTCACCACTTGTGCATTGTAGATATCTGCCTGTATTTGTAGCCAAAGTGCACTTTTTGCACCTCCCCCGATCGCAACCACTTTGTTGATCGTTTTTCCTTTGTTCCGAAATGTTTCCACCGTTTCATTTAATGAAAATGTTATGCCTTCGATGACAGATCGAGTAAAATCTCCTCTTGTATGTCCTGCATGAGCTCCAATAAAACTCCCTCGAATCGTTGCATCTGCATGAGGAGTTCTTTCCCCAACAATATATGGTGTAAATAATAATCCTTTTGAACCAACAGAAGATTCTTCCGCTTCCCTAATTAAGTCTTCAAACAACGTCTCTTTGGCAAAAACATCTTTAAACCAACTTAAACTATATCCCGCAGCCAATGTGACACCCATTGTATAAAATGCCGCTTCTTCTCCGTGATTAAAGTAATGAACTTTCCCCGCAAAATCTTTATCCCCTGTTTCTTCATAAGATAAAACAACACCGGAAGTCCCAGTGCTACTTAACGTCACACCTTCTTCTAATATACCCGCACCGATTGCCCCACAAGCATTATCCGCTCCGCCAGCAAACACTTCGCACGTAATTGGAAGACCAGTTTCCTCCGCTATCCTTTCTGTTATCTTCCCTACTTGTTCATGAGATGGAACGAGCGGTGGACAAAGAATCGATGGGATGCCGTTCATCGAACACATTTCTTCGCTCCATTTTTTTTTCGCTATATTTAGAAGAAGCGTTCCCGCTGCATCTGAATAGTCCATATGAATTTCGCTAGTTAAACGATAACGAAGATAATCTTTTGGTAAAACAAATGTTTTAGCCTTTTCAAATAACGCCTTCTCGTGTTCTTTCACCCACATAAGTTTTGGTAACGTGAATCCTTCTAATGCGGGATTCTTCGTAATTTCATGAAGTTTATCTAAACCTACATTTGCTTCAATCTGTCGACATTGTGCCGTTGTTCTTGTATCATTCCAAAGAATGGCTTTTCTTAAAGGCTTTAAGTCTTCTCCTAATAAAACAAGACC
Source organism: Salipaludibacillus daqingensis (assembly GCF_029891575.1). Classification (GTDB taxonomy): domain Bacteria; phylum Bacillota; class Bacilli; order Bacillales; family Salisediminibacteriaceae; genus Salipaludibacillus; species Salipaludibacillus daqingensis. The sequence goes on from NZ_JARZHF010000003.1 coordinate 338,936, forward strand.
GTGCATTTGTCCTGAAAAGCTCATCCCTTCAATGGCACTAGGATCTTCCAATCGATCGGTTAATTCTTTTAATCCTGCTATTGTTTCATGCACCCAATCTTCCGGATCTTGTTCGCTGTATCCTGGCTCGTCGTGATAAAGGGGATAATCTTTGGATACTTCCTCCACCACTTCCCCTTTACGATTCACTAATAACAACTTCACGGCACTTGTCCCTAAATCGACTCCTATGACATACCTACTCATGATTAGTAACCTCCCTTAATATACGTGATGCGAATAGCGACAAGCGCTATTCGCATGATTTAACGTTTATACATTCAATAAATATTGATTGATCCGTGCTTTAATCTTTTCTAACTGACCCGATTTCACATCTATTTCTCCAAGATCCAACGCATGACTTTCTAATTCTTTGAAGTTTGTTTTGCCTGAAACAATTTTTTCACCAATCCCAGACTTAAATGTGCTATAACGATCAGCGGCAATTTTTTCAAAGAATTGGTCATCAATCATTTTCTGAGCTACTCGAAGTCCTACTGCAAAAGCGTCCATTCCAGCTACGTGTGCATGGAAGAGATCATCTGCTTCAAAAGAACCGCGACGCACTTTCGCATCAAAGTTTAACCCTCCACGACCTAGGCCTCCATTTTTAAGAATTTCGTACATCGCAAGTGTTGTTGCATATAAATCTGTTGGAAATTCATCTGTATCCCAGCCGAGCAATAAGTCTCCTTGATTGGCATCAACCGAACCAAGCATCCCACTTTCACGTGCTGTTCGAAGCTCATGTTCAAACGTATGACCAGCTAATGTGGCATGATTTGCTTCAATGTTAAACTTGAAATGATCTTGCAACCCATACTGATAAAGAAACGATGTCGCCGTTGCCACATCAAAGTCATATTGATGCGTTGTTGGTTCTTTTGGCTTCGGCTCAATTAAGAACTGTGCATCAAAGCCAATTTCTTTCGCATAATCTAATCCCATATGATAAAATTTCGCCAAATTATCTAACTCAAGTTTCATATCCGTATTCAAAAGCGTTTCATACCCTTCGCGACCGCCCCAAAAAACGTAGTTTTCCGCACCTAATTCTTTCCCAACTTCTAACCCCTTCTTCACCTTCGCTGCTGCGTAAGCGTATACATCTGCGTGACTAGAAGTTCCCGCTCCGTGAGTAAACCGAGGGTGTGTAAACATATTCGCTGTGTTCCAAAGAAGTTTTGTATTGCTTGTCTTCATATAATCTTTTATCATTGCGACAATTTCATCAAGATTCTTATTCGACTCTCGAAGCGTACTTCCTTCTGGTGCTACATCAATATCGTGAAAACAGAAAAATGGAGCATTCATTTTCTCAAAAAACTCAAACGCCGCATCTACTCGTGCTTTCGCTTGGTCCATTCCAGTCAAGTGATCCCACGGGCGTTTTGCCGTTCCAGCGCCAAAAGGGTCGCCACCATCTCCAGTAAATGTGTGCCAGTAAGCGATCCCATATCGTAAAATTTCTTCCATCGTTTGATTACCAATCTTCTCTTTTGGATTGTAATACTTAAACGCAAAAGGATTTTCCGATTGAGCCCCTTCATACTGTATTGCAGAAATATTTTTGAAATATGCCATGATATAACCTCCTAGGAGTATTTGATAAATGTATTGTATCAAGTTAAACTTAGTTTGTCCATTGAATAAACTAAGTTTATTTATTGTAAGTAGTTTAGAAGATGGATAAACTAAGGAGAGAGACTTATTTACAACTCTAGCAAAGTCACCACAGAATGATTACAGAACCATTTGAAAAGGAGATTACTATGTCTAGTTATCAATATAGTGTAAAAATGAGCAACAAACTGTTACTTTTACAGACAATAAAAAAAGATCATCCCATTTCTAGAGCTGCGCTAGCACAAAAACTAGGATTAACGAAAGCGACTGTTTCCACCCTTGTGGATGAACTTATTGATGGAAACTACTGTTATCAAACAGGATTAGGTCAATCCAGTGGCGGTCGTCGCCCTCTCATGCTTCAATTCAATGAAAAAGCAGGTTTCACAGTAAGCATTGATATTGGAGTAAACTATCTTTTAGGTATTTTAACTGACCTTCAAGGAACTGTCGTAAACGAAGTGCTTCATTCCTTTAACACAAATAACTTAGAAGGAACAATCGATGAAATGCAAGAAATGATTGATTACCTCGTTCGAAAAGGGGATGAAACACCGTATGGTCTCGTTGGTATCGGTTTTGCTATTCCTGGTTTAGTAAACTCAAAAGGGGATATTTTAGCTACTCCTAATTTAGATTGGCATGAACCACAGATAAAAAAAATATTCGAAGACATCTATCAAGTCCCAGTAAATATTGAAAACGAAGCAAATGCAGGGGCTTATGGGGAGAAATCCTTTGGCTCTGCAAAACATGTAGATCATGCCATTTACGTTAGTGCCGGGATTGGTATTGGTGTAGGTCTCATTTTAAACAACCAACTTTATCGAGGAGCACACGGTTTCACTGGAGAAATGGGTCATATGATCATTGAACGACATGGAGCATCATGCCGTTGTGGAAGTAAAGGATGTTGGGAACTTTACGCGTCTGAAATGGCACTCCTTGATCGCTATAAGGAACTTTCAAAAAATACAGAAACCGCTTCCCTTGAAGATTTGATACAACTTGCTAACCATGATGACACTATCCGTCATTTATTTGAGGAAGTTGGCACTCAATTAGGGGTCGGAATTAATAATATAATCAATACTTTCAATCCTGAAAAAGTGATCATTGGGAATAGGTTATCAAAAGCAAAAGATCTATTACTCCCTTCTATTGTTGATGTTGTGTCCAACCAAACCATTTCATTTATGGAAAGTTCGGTAGACATTCAATTTACTAGTTTACATCCTTATTCTTCAGCACTTGGTATGTCCGCTTTTTCGATCGATGGATTTTTAAATAGACAATTTTTATAAGGGGGCGCTACAAAGTAGCTCCCCTATCGATTTATCTACTATTGACATCGCTTTCAAACTGACATAAACTATTAGTAAAATAAGTTCATTCAATGAACTAACTTTTTTCTTTGTGAATCCCCTTCACAATATATTCTTGTAGCGGTATCTGAACGATTTACAGGTACCGCTTTCTTTCCCTCTCACTAGTCTGAATAGTCTGAAATTAAAACGTAACAATGAGGGTTCTAGATTCTTGCCTTTCGCTCGAATATATGGAACACCATTTTCATTCGACATAGGGGAAAATATTCTTCAACATTACCATGAACCCGTAATAGAGGTTTTTTATTACTATATTTAAATTCCGACATGGAAAATGATCAAAAACATCGTTTTTGGCTACATAAGATCAGAGATGTGTAACAACTTATAGCTAATAAGAATCAACACTGTTGGGGGACTTACTATGTTTAAGATGAATTTGAATTGGCGTAAATGGAATACGTTAAGAAATCAAATATTAATTATCTTCACGATAGTCATGACGGTTGTCCTTTTTTTTGTTGGTCTTATCACTTTTAATCTCGTCACAGATATTTTAAATAAAAATGCAGAAGTACAAATAGAGCAAACAGCAACAGAAACGCTTAATAGAGTCAATTCTCAGTATGAACAAATAGAACTGATTACGAGTCAAATTGGTACCGATCCTTTTGTTCAAAGTCTCCTTTACAAGACGATTAATCAAGAAGCTGTTACCTTTAATGAACGACAATCAATGAATCAAATCATTAATAGCTATCAAGCTTATACGACTGGCATGTCTTCCTTTGAATTATATTTCACAGATTACACTCGCCTCTTTCCATTAAATGAACTTTCTCTCCCTGCTCGGATTGATCCTCATTGGATCAATGTTGCAATAGAAGAAAATGGGCGACTTGTTTGGGCTGGTGAAGATCCGTTCGATGAAGATTCGTTTGTGACCATCAAAAAAATCAACTTGTTGGACCGAAACTTTTCTCACGGGGGGTATTTAATTACAAAAATTAATAAAAACTATTTCGATCTTAGAAGGCAATATTCAACATCCGAACCATCGAGTGACTTTGTGTTATTACAAGACCAAGAAGGACATTATATTACGTCAAACATCCCCTATGAAACGTTAGATACCATCGATCTGACTAATGATGGACGAACAGTAACCATTGAGGGTCAGGAATTTATCCGGGTCAGTCGAACGTCTACTCATAACCAATTCACTCTTATTATCTACTCTCCCGTGAACACTCTTCTAGAAGGTATTACTGGGATAGGAACAGCGATTGTCATAGCTGGTGGCTTAGGTTTTATCATTTTTGCTTTAGCAAGTTATAGTTTATCTACATTCATTACTGATCCAATCCAACGCTTGACAAAAGCGATGAGATTCGGTCAACTCGGTGCATTAAAGCCATCACCAAAGATAACCTCCTCTGTCGAGTTAACGGAATTAAACGATACGTATAATAAAATGGTTGAAACGACAAATCATTTAATTAAAGTTGTTTATGAAGAAGAATTAACACGAAACCGAGCAGAATTAAAAGCTTTACAAGCTCAAATAAATCCGCATTTTCTTTTTAATACATTAGAAGCTCTTTATTGGTCACTAGATGAAAAAAATGAAGAAAGTGCCGATATCGTCATTGCTATGTCTGAGTTGTTTCGATATACGATTAGTGATGTCAAAGGAGAGGATTGGGTTCTCTTAAATGAAGAAGTGTTGCATATTGAACGTTACTTACAAATCATGAAATTAAGGTTTGGTGAGCAGTTAACTTGGTCGATTGAGATTCCAGATAATGTCGCTGAAATAATTATACCTAAACTTCTAATCCAACCAATCGTAGAAAATGCTATTTTACATGGCATTGGCCAAAAACCTGAAAGAGGTGAAATTAAAATAGAAGCCGGCATTTATCCTAAAAATCCACACTATGCCTTTATTTCTATTCAAGATAGTGGGATAGGAATGGATGAAGAAGCCCTTGAAGCTCTTGTTTCTTCTATGAAAACTAGAACCGTGTCACTTACATCCAAAAAGGGGATGGGAATTGCTATGTCTAATATTCAACAACGGATGGATCTTTCTTATTTAGACTATCCTGATGCTTCTATTTCGATTGAGAGTGAAATCCAGAAAGGTACAACGGTTACTTTAGTGGTTCCTATTATGAAAGGAGGAAAACAGTCATGACAAAAAAGAACATTCTTATTGTTGATGATGAACCTCGCTCTCGATTGGGTGTAAAACGAACATTAGAGTCAACTCCTTCGCTTTTTATAGACATACAGACAGCAGCGAATGCCAAAGAGGCTCAACACGTTATCACTGCTTCTCATATTGATCTATTAATTACAGATATTCGTATGCCAGAGAAAACCGGATTAGAGCTAATTCAATCATTAAAACAGAATAATCCTCACCTTGTTTTTATTGTCATCTCAGCTTATTCCGAGTTTGATTACGCTCATCAAGCTTTAGAGTTAGGGGTGATCAATTATTTATTAAAACCAGTACAAAAAGAAAAACTAATTCAAGCTGTAGAGCAAGCTCTGAATATTATAGAAGAACAAACGCGTTACGGAAAAGTAAATAGGGCTATTGATCAAACTCTACAAAAAGCAGAATCAGATACTTCCGATTACTCCGAAGCCGCTCAGCAAGTGATGAATTATGTAGACGATCACTTACATGAAAAAATCACCATCAAAGATGCGGCAAATGCCGTCCATTTAAATGCAAGTTATCTTAGTGTCCATTTCAAAGAGCAAGTCGGAATGACATTCAGTGATTACGTCACCCGTAAAAAACTTCAATATGCCAAACATCTTCTATTATCAACAAATGAAACCATTGCTCATATTGCTGAAAAAACAGGCTATCAAACAGCAAAATATTTTGTAAAGATCTTTAAATCAAATGTACAGATGACCCCATCAGAGTATAGAAAAAACGGACAATCTTCCTTAATTGAGTAAAAGAAACCTAATCAAAGTGGTATTTAAACCAATCAAAACCACCTTATGATAACGCTTTCTTTCCTTTATCATTAAGTTATACTCATTCACTAAACTAAGTTAAGGGGGAAACAACGAATGGAAAAGAAAGCGTTTAAAGGATTATTAGCATTATCAATCGCCTCTCTAGTCACGTTAGCCGCATGTGGCGGTGGAAATTCTAATGATGAAAATGAAGCTACAGGTGCAACAGACTCGGAACATAACGTCAACGAAGAACCTAAAGAAGAGGTCACTCTTGATTTCATGCACTTATGGCCATGGGGTAGTTTAGATATTTATAACAAAGTCGTCAATCAGATTATTGATGAGTTTGAAGAAATAAATCCTCACATCACGGTTGAACTGGAACTTCTGGAGAACGAGCAATATAAGAATAAACTGCAAGTCATATCTTCATCAAATCAACTTCCAGATGTCGGCATGACATGGCCAGCAGGATTTATGGAGCCTTACGTAAATGGGGAAATGTTCACTCCACTAGATGACATTCTCGATGATGGGCTTCGTGATGACTTTGTCACTGGTACACTCGAAGCTTACGAAATGAACGGAAACTCTTATGCTCTTCCATTAGAATTAAACATTGCACCTGTTTTTTACAATCAAGCAATGTTTGAGGAATACGGACTTGAAGTTCCTGAAACATATGATGATTTTCTTCATGTCATTGATACATTTGTTGAAAATGATATAGCTCCAATTGCTCTTGGTAACCGTGATCGTTGGACCGGTTCCCTTTGGTACATGTATTTAGCTGATAGAATCGGTGGCGCTGACGCTCTCAATTCTGCCATCGATCGCAGTGGTTCATTTGAAGATGAACGTTTAATAGAAGCTGCGGAAAAAATTCAAGATATGGTCGACCGTGAAGCATTTATCCGTGGGCTCAACGGCCTCTCAGATCAAGAAGCTAAGTCAGAGTTTATGAACAGTAATGCCGCAATGTACTTAATCGGCTCATGGGATCTTCCAAACTATACGACGAATGAAGAAGTTTCTCAGGAATTCCGTGATAACGTAGGCTTCTTTAAGTTTCCTGTTGTTGAAGGCGGAGAAGGCGATATTAACAGCTGGGTAGGTGGACCTGGGGTCGGTCTTTTCGTTGCTGAAAACTCTGATGTCAAAGACGAAGCAAAAGAATTTGTTAAATACTTCGTTCAGGAATGGGACAAGATTTCTGTAGAGGAAGCGGGAGTAATCCCCGGAACTCAGGTTGATACGAGTCAAGTAGATCTTCCTGACCTATTTATTGAAGTTCTCGACGAATTAAACAATGCATCTGATATTACGTTATTTGCTGATGTGCAGATGAGCCCCGCTGTGGCAGAAACTCACCTTAATATGATTCAAACATTGTTCGGAGGTGAAGTATCACCTGAGGACTTTGCCAAAGAACATGAAGAAGCGCTTTCTGCTGAAGACTAATACCAGTAAGGAAGGGCATAACTTCGCAGAGGCTATGCCCTTTCGTATGTTTACACATCGCAGAAAGGGGAGCTAATAATGAATAAAATAATGTCAGATAAAATGATCATCGCCCTCTACACGCTTCCTGCTCTTATGCTTATTCTCGTACTCATTTATGTTCCAATCGTTTTAACTGGATATTACGGTTTAATGGACTGGGATGGCATAGGTCAGATGACGTTTATAGGGTTGGAAAACTATCGTGTATTAATGACGGATAGTATGTTTTGGAGAAGTGCTTATCACTCATTACTTCTTGCTGTCTTCTCTGTTTTAAGTCTCATTATTTACCTTGCAGTATCTGTTGTACTATCCGCAAATATTCGTGGTGCTGATATTTTCCGAAAAGTATATTTGATTCCAATGTTGCTTTCTTCTGTAGCAATTGCACAACTTTGGATGCGCATTTATCATCCATCAAATGGGGTAATGAACCGATTTTTAATGTCTATTGGCATCGATAACCCACCACTATGGCTTTCTGATACAAATATCGTCCTATTTGCAATCTTTGTACCAATTTTATGGCAATATGCAGGCTTTTATATCATCATTTACTATGCTGCGTTAAAAAATATCCCTAAAGAACTTGTTGAAGCAGCAAAAATTGATGGAGCCACACCGCTGCAAATCGCGTATAAAATTAAACTACCGCTTATTTCAGGCATCATTAAAGTAACAATTGTGCTCGCGGTCATTGGATCGTTAAAGTATTTCGACCTTATTTATGTTATGACAGACGGCGGTCCTAGCGGTGCCAGTGAAGTGATGGCATCCTACATGTACAAATTGGCTTTCCGTACCAATGATTTTGGTTATGGTAGTGCTATAGGTTTCTTCTTATTAGTGTTGATACTACTAGTTACCTACTTTATCCGAAAACTAACAGCTTCAAAAGACGATAATGTCCAGTATTAAAAAAGGAGGATAGTCATATGTCACAGCAAAACTCAATAGTCGGTGCTGAAAAAGGAATTAGAAAAAAAATAACGCACGGCTTTCTGTATATTTTGTTAATCATCATTGCTGCTGTTCAAATACTTCCTCTGGTCTGGCTCTTCCTCTTTTCATTGAAGGACAACCAAGAAGTGTTTAACTTACCACCACTAGCTTTACCACAAGATCCAAAGTGGGGAAATTACGTTACAGTCTGGACAGAAGGAAATATCGGTGTCTACTTTCTTAACAGTGTGATTGTCACAGGATCAGCAGTCTTACTTACCGTGCTCCTGGCTAGTTTTGTAACGTTCGCTATTACACGTATGAATTGGAAACTGAACAAACTGGTGCTTGGCCTATTTATGGTAGGTTTAATGATTCCAGTGCATTCAACACTGATACCGTTATTCAACTTTTATTTAAATATCGGCTTAATGAATCACCCGCTGTCGATTATTTTAACCTACACAGCGTTCAATTTGCCGTTAACAATCATGATTCTGCTTGGTTTTTACTATACGATTCCGCGAGAGCTTGAAGAGGCAGCCATCATGGACGGCTGCTCGGTGCACCGGATGTTCTTCCGGATTATCCTGCCGGTTACAGCACCTGTTGTTGCCACCACAGCTATCATCAACATGATCTACAACTGGAATGAGTTTGTTTTTGTTAACACATTCATTAGTTCCGACAAATACAAAACGCTTACCGTTGGGATTCAGAATTTTATCGGGCAGTATTCAGCCGACTGGGGAGCTATTGGTTCTACACTTGTCATTAGTATCTTGCCAATATTACTTGCATTTGTTGTTCTAAGCAACAGTATCGTGGAAGGAATCACATCAGGATCCGTTAAAGGGTGATCTATTATTTTTCCTTTAAATCTTAGAAAATGAGGTGCTTTACTAATGAATATTATTCAAAACCCTGTATTAACAGGCTTCCATCCAGATCCGTCGATTTTAAGGGTGGGGAATGATTACTATATTGCCACGTCCACGTTTGAATGGTTCCCTGGTGTGCGGATCCATCATTCAAGGGACTTGAAAAACTGGCGCTTTGCCGCGAGCCCTTTAACGAGGAAATCCCAGCTTGACATGAAAGGAAATATGAATTCCGGCGGTGTCTGGGCTCCTTGCCTCAGCTACCATGACAGCATGTTCTACCTTATCTACACCGATGTGAAAGAGTGGCACGGTGCCTATAAAGATGCTCATAACTATCTTGTCACGGCTGAAAATATCGAAGGTCCGTGGTCCGAACCCGTTTATTTAAACAGCAGCGGTTTCGACCCATCTCTGTTCCATGACGACGACGGGCGCAAATGGTTGGTCAATATGATCTGGGATCACCGAAAAAAGACCCATCCTTTTGCGGGCATCGTACTTCAAGAATACTCCGCAAAAGAACAGAAACTCGTGGGTGTCGTCAAAAATATCTATAAAGGAACGGATATTAAATTGACCGAAGGACCTCACCTGTATAAAAAAGACGACTGGTATTATTTAGTCGTAGCTGAAGGCGGCACCCAATACGAACACGCGGCGACCCTGGCCCGTTCAAAAACGATTGACGGACCATATGAAACAGATCCTGATTACCCTTTTATCACATCGGATGGCAAGCCGGAACTAGGCTTACAGAAAGCCGGCCACGGTAGCTTCGTCGAAACGCAAAAAGGCGAATGGTACTTCGCCCACTTGTGCAGCAGGCCTTTAAACGGTCAGTATTGCACACTCGGCCGTGAAACAGCGATTCAGAAAGTAGTATGGACGGAGGATGGCTGGCTCCGGATGGAAGACGGACGCAACAGTCCATTGGACACTGCAACGGCCCCTGAATTGCCTGAGCACCCTTTTGAGCCGGAACCGGAGAAGGATGACTTTGACGGGAGCGACCTTCACCATGCATGGAACTCTTTAAGGATTCCCACTGATCCTTCATGGTGCTCGCTGGAAGAACGGCCAGGTTACCTACGGCTGAAAGGAATGGAGTCGCTGTCTTCCCTTCACAGCCAGAGTCTGATTGCCCGCCGACAGACAGCTTTTGAGTGTGAGTTTGAAACTAAACTGGACTATGATCCGGAGTATTATCAGCACATGGCCGGTTTAGTCATCTATTATGACACGAAAGACCACGTGTATCTGCATGTGACGTATGATGAAAAACACGGTAAGGCTCTTCAAATCATTCGTACAAAGAGTGGAGAATATGATGAACTGCTTGATGAACCGATTCCCATTAAACCAAAAGGAAGCCTCTATTTCCGTGGAGTGATCAATCATGAGAAAGCGGAGCTTTATTATAAGGAAGATGCCGACGAGGACTGGATGTCGATCGGTCCTGAACTGGATGTGAGGCACATGTCTGATGATTCCGCTTCTAAGACTCTCACTTCTGATGAATCAGAGCCTGAAGTTCGATTTACCGGTACTTTCGTCGGTATGGCCACACAGGATTTGAGCGGCATGCGCAAACCAGCAGACTTTGATTATTTTATCTATAAAGAGAAGCCATAAACAAATAGGAGTGAGCGATGATGCGAATGCGTTGGATGTCGAGTCCATTTTATAAGATAAGTGACTGGTTTATGAAGCTTGCTTTATTAAACTTTTTCTGGGCAATCTTTACGTTCCTTGGGTTCGTCGTTTTTGGACTATTCCCTTCTACAGTAGCAATGTTTACTGTGTTACGGCGTATGGTTCAAAGTCAGGATGAAACTTTCAACTCATATGGCGTGTTTCAAGAATTCTTCCAAACGTGGAAAAAAGAATTTTTCACATCCAATCGATTTGGTTTGATTTTTATTAGCGTAGGTTGGCTACTTTGGTTTAATGCTTCCCTTATCCTATTATTTGAGGGGATTCCATTAACAATCATGTTAACCGCAATGATTGGAACAAGTGTCTTTTTCATCGTCGCTCTTCTATTTTGGTTTCCTGTATACGTTCAATTCCAATTATCATGGACAAATTACTTGAAAGTAGCTTTGCTTCTCCCATTTACAGACTTTCGAACTTCCCTGATAAGTATTTTCGGCGCCATCAGCTTTGGAATGATTGTCTACTCCTTTCCAGTTTTCGCGATCTTTTTTGGAATAAGTGGGTTAGGTTGGATTATTATGAAAGCATCTAACTACTCCTTCGAAAAGATGAAAGTTCGACATGCATAAAGGTTATTTTGCATTACGTTCATGACCTTATTGCGTGCTTACCATAGTTTGTGGTGCTCTCCCCCATTAATTTCGAATCGGCTCTTTTATCCATAACAAAAAGTCGACTTCTTATCATTCTAAGAAGTCGACTTTTTGTGTCCACTACACTCTTTTTTTCTTGAAATATACCATTCCACCAGCAATTCCTACAATCAGCAGGAATGAAGTCCCAATTGCAAAGGGATTGAATGCACTTAAAATGGTATTACCTTCTTCTTCACTTGCTAATTCATAGGCTCTCACATATTCCACTTGCACTTGACCTGGAAAATCAGTAGACTCGTCTGGGTCGCCATCGTACCAGCCACCAATAGCCAAATTTAAGATAAGGTGAAATTCTTGATCAAACGGGGCAGGAAAATCATGCACTTCAGATCCATCTTCATTTGTCGAACTCCAATCATTGGCTGTTTGAAATAATTCGTCATTCACATACCAACGAATTTCTCCCGGTTCCCATTCAACACTGTACACATTATAATCTGTAATATCTTGTCCCTCTGGGAAATCATAATCTTTAGCCGTATAAGTATTATTTGGCCATTCCCCACCATAATGAATCGCCCCACCGATATGATTAGGTTTTCCTCCAGCTGCTTCCATAATATCAATTTCACCTGAAGCAGGCCAATTCCCATACACATCATCTTCTGGCATCATCCAAAAAGCTGGCCAATACCCCTGTCCTTTAGGCAAAGCCATTTTCGCTTCGAATTTACCAAACTTTTGACTAAACTTTCCTTGAGACTGAATTTTTCCTGACGTAAAGTCGAATGTCCCTTTATCATCAGAAACGGTCTCTTCTCTTCCTTCTAAAACTAATGTGCCATTATCTACAATCACGTTATCTTCTTGATATGATTGAAGTTCTTCATTTCCCCATCCTTCTACCCAATTACCTTCTGCGTCATAAAAGCCATTCCCTGTATCGATTGTCCATTTATCTGTATCTAATTCCGTACCTTCAAAATTATCTTCCCAAGTTAATTTCCAATCATTATTATCTACATTAGTATCTTCCTCATTATTATTCTCTGCAGCGCTGCTAATAACACCGACTGACATCAACAACAAGAATAACAAAATAAACACGAGACTTTTTCTTACCATATAACTACCTCCGACTCTTACTCCCTTTACCTGGATATTATCTGAAAACTCTTCGCTCAACTCGGTTAATGACTTCCTGCCATTCTTCTTCTGGATCTGCTCCATCGTAGACATTATCTAACCCAATAAGGATTTCTTCATTCACATCTTCGAAGAGTGATCCTTTATGAACATACTCTACTTCCAAGGCCGCTTCTGCAAATAATTCTGCAACATTTTCCCCGCCGTAATGATCATTCATCTTTTTTGTGAAATCAGGATCATCATAAGCTTCTGGCGTCGAAGGGAACGTGCCTCTTTCTTCAAAAGATTTCATTTGTTGCTCTGGAGCTACCAGCCACGTCAGAAATTCATAAGCCTCTTCTGGGTAGTCTGTCTCTTCCGGAATAGTGAGCCAAGATCCTCCCCAATTTCCAGATCCTTCTGGAATGTGGGCAACTCGCCAGTTCGTATCATCTGGTGCATATTCTTTAATCGTCTCACTCATCCATACTGGACCTAATAACGTTGCGAAATTGCCTTCTTGAATTCCATTTCTCCACTCTCTAGACCACATTCCAATATTATCGATGTACCCTTCCTCGATCCATTGTGACGTATCATCATAAGCTTGTTTCATGTATGGAGAAGACTCAATCATAAGTTCGCCTTGTTCATTAAAATATTGTTCAGAAGCTTGGTCCCGCTTCGCTTTAAATACTGGCTCCGAATTATCGACCATCTTCTTTCCAGTCTTAGCTAAAATAGTCTCTGCCGCTTGACGATAATCTTCCCACGTCTGCAGCAATTCTTCCACTTCTCCTGATTCAGATGGTAGTCCTGCCTCTTCAAACACATCTGCTCGGTAATACATTACAGTAGGTTCAATATCTGTTGGAACACCAAGTAAAAAGTCTCCGTCTACGCTTGAACCAATCTCCCAAGCCCAATCAAGATAGTCAGCTTCTAGGTCAGCCGCGCCCAAATCGTATAAATTAATAAATTTATCTTCTGCCCTTTTATAAGAGTCAATTTCAGAGACTTCAATTGCGGCGATATCTGGGGCACCTGCGCCTGCAGATAATGCTGTAAATAGACTCGTATGATGATCTTCCATATCCAGCTGTTGAATAGTTATGGTGACATTTGGATTTTCTTCTGTGTATTCCTCAATTAATGAATCGTAATTTGCACCGAACGTCCAAAAGGACAATTCCACTTCGCTTTCTTCAGACCCTATACTGGTTTGGTCATTCCCTTCATCTTCGGCACCTTTTCCAGCATTTCCGCTATCAATGCCATCATTGCTACTGCACCCAACGACAATCAATGCCATTACAAGTAGCGCGGATAGTAAACGGTGTTCTTTCATAATTTACTTCCCCTTTGACCTGCTATACTCCCATAAAGAATATGGTACGTTCATTTTAGCTGATCCCTGACATTTTATTCAACAGATCATATTACCTTACATATTTGCAGATATGTAAGGTGAAAAAGTACCATCAAGGAATCAGTGTTAGGGAGATTGATTCTTCCATCTCCCTAACGTTTTCATCCAACTTAAGAATCTACTTTAAACCTTCCCACTACTGCAAATGAACAGTCATTTTTTGAATCTTACCTTCTCGAAGAGCTTTTGCATGACTTCCAACTAATTCTCCACCGTTCACCTCGAAAGTATCACCATTTTCGTAAGTAATGACGAAACGTGTTGGCACAACTGCATCTTCACCAAAGGTATGTTTTCGCTGTGGATTCGTATAAGTGACCTTGCACGTTCCAAACAACGTAAATGTTACTTCATTCGCTTCTGTAAACATCCAATCTGCTAAGACGGGCGATAATCGGAGCACTAATTGATCTTTTTCTACCGTAAATGGTTTTTGGCCAGCCATCATCACCATCCACATGTTCATAAATTCAATCGTCGATCCACTTAAGCGGGCAACAAATCCCCGTCCGTGCAACGCCGGATTCGGATTGGCTGAGCTCGCAATGAACGAGGAGTTCTCGAGCGTACTTCTTCCATAGACAGAAGGATCAAGAAATGGAATCAACGCGTGTTGCATGTCCTCATAAAATTCTTCTGCCAAACCAGATTTCAACACTTCAAGCAAGTATTTGTATTCCATATGCAAAAATATTGACTCGTTTTCTAGCCATCCCGGTGTAAACGACTTGGCACGACCTAATTCCAACGGCTCGTTTTCAATTGGCATCGATGTTTTGTACATTTTCAACTTCCGATCATAAATAGCAGATTCCTTGACTTGATCGTATATTTTTTTCGCTGCCGATTTATTAGGTGAAATCTTTAATGACTTCACAATCCCCTCTAAGAAAGGTGTCACAGGCACAGGTTTCCAGTCGATCTCATTCATAAGACCACTTTTTACTCCAGCTCCTGAGGCATGAAAATAAAAATAAGTTGGAGGTAAAGAACCGTAGTCTGCTAATCTTTCTATCCCTTTCGTCACTCTTGATTTCAGTGCCGTTAATGCTTCATGCACTTCTTCCATAGACAAGACCGTTTCTTTACCTGAAATGCCGTTTCGAATCTTTTCACGGTAACCTTCTCTTAAGGTCGTTACTTCATTCCAATAAGCAGTTTCTGCTTTTGCAGCTGCAGGGTCCAATTTGTGTATTTGACTCAACACTCCGTCGAGGAATTCTCCCGCTTCTTCAGGTAGATAAATTGTCTGTTGACCGTCTACGTCCTGTAGCTGTTCTATTAACCTGTATAACTCCATTAACTCAGATGTACTTGCTCCAAACATCCCCGGCAAGCCGTTTAAGGAATCGTTCCACCCTGGTTTACCCGCTTCCATTTCAACTCCTAAACCATATGGGGCAAGCGTCGATGTTTTTACTAATGCGAGAAGAAGCAGCTTGGAATATAAATTCGTTTCATACACGTCTCCCTTACCGTAATTACCTTTCAACCAGTTGGATCCACTATCACTTGCGTTCGTTTCTTCTTCTTCCACCGCGTTGTATTGTCGTAGCTGATCGCCTTTTCCTTTGTACTTATGTTGGCGAGGCTGAACCGATGCTGGGCTTTGGAAAAATGCGAAAGATCGATTAAAGTAGAATTCTTCTTTATCGTCAGGATAAACGGATAGAAAACTTTCAATCAAGTCTAAATTGTATGTCCAATGATCAACCCAGTATCCTTCACCGAATTCTGCTTCGTAATGCTCCTTGGCCTCTAGTAAAACCGTTGTGAGAAACTCATCAAATGACGTTTGTAACTGAATACCTTTATCAGATAAATAATGCTTTAACTCTCCTGGTGTAAAGGAATCTTCGAAAAAGTTCTTTAATACGTCAATCTGCTGTTGTTCAACATAGGAAGATAAATCGATTGCAGATGTATCTTTTAGTTGAAAGCGAACACCCTTCACCGCTAACGGATTATAACCGTCCAACTGGATCAAATTCATAAATTGCTTCACATTACTATCGTAAACGTGTGGTTCGAAAAAGACATCACACCGACGATTTTGATTAATATCCCGATAGTTCCCGTTCCCTTGAGAATAGAACGTAGGACTAATTGAAAAGAAGTTATAGTCTCTCTCTAAATCACCATGTTTTCTTGAATATAAATAATAGACTTTACTTTCTTCTTTATTTTTAAAGACAAACGGAAATCCTCCGCGCAAACCATTATCGAGGAAGCTCTGTCTGCTGTATGCATCGAATAACGGCTGTCCAGTTACAGATTCAATCGGCTTCGTTAGTTCTCTTGTAATGGATTGAGCCCCTTCCTTTTGTTCAACCAAGAAATCAAATGTAAGTTGAGACTTTACAAAAGACTGAACCGCATCCAGATTTCGCCCATGCCCAATGACGGAGAACAATACCGATTCTTCTCCTTCTTTCAGGTCACACTGAATGGGAGTAAATCCGCAAGATACCTTGTTCGTTGTATACTGTTTCTCATTAGCCAGTTCCCTTACTGAGGAATGAATGAAATTCTCAGGCATCTGTAAAGAAGTATCTGAACCAAAAATTACATCCCGGTCCACAATAGGCGTCATAACTGTCTCTTGGCCATTATGTGAAAACAAACTAAAGTAAAAATTCCCCTCTGTGATTTCATTCACTTCAGCTGTATCTTCCATACTTCCTCTCAATGTATAAAACGGAACCCGCTCGTCTAAATTGTATACGTCGAACCAGCTTTTCAACGTATTTCCTAACTCTTTATATGGGGTATTAGCTACTCCACTAGGTAATATAGCTGGCATACCATCTAGAATTTCAAACGTTTTCGTTTGGTTGGAAATATTTTTAAATTCAACGTGACGAATTAAGCCGCTGACAGGTGAATGAGCCAGAATAAAGTAACTGACATTCATGGAGAAACCAACATGCTGATTGACGTAATGAAGTTGCAACATATTTTCCGAAATTGTCATCGTTTCAGTGATACCCTCTTCATTCGCCCCCTTAGAAGCAAATGGTTCGATCACTTTTGTTCCTTCTGAGTCCTCAACTTTTACAAATGTTCGGAACCCTTGAACGTGAACCATTTGATAGGATTTGTCTGCCGGAAAGAATTCCATCATCGCATGATTTTTGTCTTGTATACCAAAGCTTGCAATTCCTTGGCCTCTATTCACATAAAAGGCCCACATAGGAATGCCTGTCAGTCCAGCAATTCCAGGTAGAAAGCTGGAAAAAGGTTTTTGAGATTGATAATTTTTAATTTCAAATGAGTGGTCTTTTTTTAGCTGATACATTTTGAAGCCTCCGTAATCATTTTTTGTTATAAATATCGTTTAGTAAAGGGGAATGTAATATACGGTTTAGCAAGGTCTAAAACAAAAACAGGCAGCTGAGTAAACTACCTGTTTTATGAATATAACCATATAATAGAAAAAGTTAATGATTTAACCGTAACCTTTTTATTTCACAGCACCATCGGTGATACTCTTAATAAATAACTTGTTAAATAGTAAGAATATAACGATCAGTGGAACCGTCGCCCAGAATGTTCCCGATAAAATCATACCGTAGTCTCTTACTCTGTCATCCATTAAAGATCGCAACGCAACTTGAATCGTATGCATGGATTGATCTTGTAACACGACCAACGGCCATAAATAGTCTCCCCAAATTGCCATGAAGACAATGATCCCTAATGTTGCAAAGGCTGGAAGAATGGTTGGAACAATGATATTCCAATATATTCTGAAATTGCTACAGCCATCAATTCTAGCTGCTTCAATAATCGAATCAGGTACAGCACTAGCTATATACTGCCTCATCCAGAAAATCCCGAATGCGTTCATTAATCCAGGTACGATAACCGCCCGTAAATCACTCAGCCATCCCAACTGGGTAATGATAAAGTAAGTCGGAATAAGACCTAGCTGCGGAGGGATCATCATCGTTCCTAATATGAAAACAAATAACAAAGTTCTTCCTTTGAATTCCAATTTCGCAAAAGCAAACCCTGCAAGGGAGCATAAAATTAACACACCTACCGTAATGGTACTTGAAACGATCAGAGAGTTCAGCATAGCACCCCAGAACGGAATACTATCTAGAACAAGTTGGAAGTTCGCCGCCATGTTAGATCCGGGAATCATAACCGGAGGAGTCTGATTGATCATGCTATTCGGATTCGTAGCCATAACAAACATCCAGTAAAAAGGAAATAGTGATCCCAAGGAAACTATTACTAAGCCTAAGTAGACTAAATACTTTGCAATTGGTGCTTTATTCTTGTTAGTTTCCATTATTTAACACCTACCTTTTTCGAACGTCCGATCCGATTCGCAAAATATAAATTTAAACTAGAGAAAATAATGATGATAAAGAACAAGACAATCGCTGTTGCCGACGCCGTTCCAAAGAAGTTACTTCCGAATGCATCTCTATATAGATACAATACGATACTCATACCTTCAGGTCTTCCTGCTCGCCCTTGGAAAATATGTGGCTCAGCGAAGATCTGAAGTGCCCCAATTGTAGATGTGAACACAGTAAAGATAATAAAAGGTTTCAACATCGGAATTGTAATATGCCAAATTTGTTGTCTTAGACTAGCTCCATCGATCTTAGATGCCTCATACAAATCATTTGGAATACTTTGCATGCCAGCTAAATAAATAATCGTGTTATAACCTACCCATCGCCAAAAGATCATCGTTGAAATGGCTACTTTCGTTCCCCATTCAGCTCTCGTCCAAGTAATCGGTTCAACACCGAACATGCCTAGGAGAGCATTTACAAGCCCTGATTCCTGGTTACTGAAAATGACACTAAAAACAATTGCAACAGCTACGATTGACGTAACATATGGTAAGAATATAGCCAGTCTGAAAACACTTTTATATTTAATTAATACGGAGTTTAATGCAAAAGCAAGTAATAATGCCACAATTAGCTGAGGAGCTGTCCCCATCAAACCGATAATGATTGTATTATATAAAGACTTCCAAAAGAGAGGGTCATTGAAAATAATATTAAAATTATTAAATCCGACATACTCCATGTCCCCAAGTCCGTCCCATCTGAAGAAAGCTAAATAAAAGCTATATAAGATTGGGAATATCCCAAAGACGGCAAACAGTAAATAGAAAGGAGAGATAAACATATATCCTGAGGCCATGTTTCTTTGTTTTTGAGAAAACGTCCTCTTTTTCGGTTTTTGGGGTTCTTTATTCGAACCTGACATTGTGTTATTATCATCTGATTTATCTGTATCTCGTTGTAATCCAGCCATTTCGATCCTCCTAATAATGGTAGTGTCGCTAAAGAGGACATACCTTTTCAATCCCTAGTACACTACTTTATGATATAGCTTTCAATTGACCACTATTCACTCTCAAAAACACCTTCCCCAGTCGTCTAAAGTGGGCTTCTTAGAGTTATTGAAATCATTTAAAATGAAAGCCATATATGGCAATATAGTAAACGGAGTTTAAAATAGTCATTGCCATAGACATTATGAAAAATAATAATTTAATTTCTATTCTGATATATAGGCTCTGTTAAACGTTCTGTTGATGATGAAGAGTATTATCTTACAAGGGCTTCGTTAGATTATATCCTCTTCCTTTCCATGGTCAAAAGGGAAAGTATCAAACTATATATTAAGAAAATATCTATTATTATTTAACAGCGCCAATATATAGAATAACCGTTTACTCAAGTATAAAATGAATTGCGGGTATGGTATGTTCACCATACCCGCTTAAACATGTCTACTTAACGGTTAATACGCTGTTCAATTCGACTAAGAACATCTTCCCATTCTTCTTCAGGATCAATGCCATCATATACATTATCTAATCCAGCAAGAATTTCAGAGTTAACATCTCCGTATTGAGGACCTTTATGAACATGTTCACCTTCAAGAGCTGAGTCTGCGAACACTTGAGCAGTGTTTTGACCACCAAAGTATTCATCAGAGTATTCATTAAACTCAGGCATATCATATACTGAAGGAGCCGAAGGGAATAATCCCATGTTTTCGAAGGCTTTAAGCTGTTGTTCAGGAGCAAGGAGCCAAGTCAAAAACTCATAAGCTTCTTCTGCATAGTCAGATTCTGCAGGGATCGTTACATACGAACCTCCCCAGTTTCCTCCACCTTCTGGCATTGCCGCTACTCTCCACTCAGTTGCATCCGGTGCATTTCCTTTAATAACACCTTGCATCCACGCTGGAGCTAATAACGTAGCAAAGTCTCCGTCTGCCATTCCAGCGCCCCATTCAGGTGTCCACATACCGAAATTATCAATGTGTCCATTCTCAATCATTTCTGAAGTTTGAAAGAATGCTTCTTCTACATATGGAGAATCTTCCAAAATCAATTCATCTTCTTCATTAAAATATGCTTCAGGCGCCTGATCTCTTTTCGCATTGAAAACAGTTTCAGGATTTTCTGCCATTGGTTTTCCAGTCTCGTCTAAGATCGTTTGGGCCACTTCTTTGTAATCATCCCAAGTACTAATTAACTCTTCCACTTCTTCAGGTTCAGAAGGAAGTCCTGCTTCTTCAAACACATCAGCACGGTAAAACATTACAGTAGGTCCAATATCAGTCGGTATACCGAATAAGAAATCACCATCTACACTTTCTCCGTTTTCCCATGTCCAATCTAAGAAGTCACCTTCGATTTCTTCTGCTCCTAAATCATACAAATTCACGAAACGGTCTTGAGCATCTTTATAACCATCAATCTCTGAAACTTCGACTGCAGCCATATCTGGTGCACCACTTCCTGCTGATAAAGCAGTGAATAAGTTGTTATGGTGGTCACCCATTTCAATTTCCTGGAAGTTAATGCTCACATTAGGATTTTCTTCGATATATTCTTCTGCCAATTCAGGATAACCTGTGGCACCAAATAACCAGAAGGATAATTCTACATCTGCATCATCTGATCCTACTTCAGTAATCTCTACGTCTTCATCTTCTTCATTTACTGCTGCTGCTTCATTATTGTTTCCGTTGTTTCCGTTGTTCTCGTTGTCTCCATCATTTCCATTGTTATTATCGCCACAACCAACTGCGATCAACGTGAAAGCTAAAAGAGATGAAATTAAACCAAACTTTCTTTTCATTAGTAAATCCCCCTATAAATAAATTATTTAACAATCAAAAGCACTTAAATAGTAACTATCTGTAACGATCGTTAAATGGTCACCTCCCAAAATTAATATAAAATAGCCTTCTTATTATGTGGTACTACTTGCCAACTAATTAAAACTAAAGCGGTTTCGTAAACTTCATAATAAAAAACTTGCGTTAACAAGACTTGATTAATTCTATAAAACTTTTAAGTAGTGAAAACAATTAACTAAATCGGTTTCGTAATGCCATTGTATACTTGAATTTTAAGAATGTCAACGCTTTCTTTTGATTTTTCTTAACATTTATTTTAATTTTTTTGCAACCCTAATTTCATGGAGTTCCTTTCCACAACGGCCATGATGATATAGGCCATGACACTAACTGAAAAAAATAAATACAAGACTGGCACTTGAAAAATAAGATAATGAAAAGCAACAAAACTAACGATAATCGATATCGTAAGAACTGGGGATGTAAAAGCATAAATTAAAGAATATTTCATTGTTGCCCATGTTTTTAAATTAAGTTGAACTAATAAAGGAAAACTAAAAACGATCACCATGACATATAACATGAAAACAAATCCGCCTATTCCTAACAATACAGGAGCAAACACATTATCTAACCTGAAAATAAAGTAAAAATCAACGTACAAAATAAAGCCTATAACAAGAAGAATCAACCATAACGTATTAGCACGAATAAATGTCTCTTTATACACTTGCCAGAAAAGAGAAACGATCGTCCCTTTTGTTTGCTCTTGTCTCATCCATGTCTGAATCACACCGTATGCTGCTGTTGTTGCAGGAGCTACGCCAAAAATAATTAAACCTAATATTGAGAAAAATAGCCACAGAATATTGAGGATAGAGAACCTATAAATCCACAATGTCAAAACTTCTAATTTCCCTATTAATGAACCCTGATCCATAGTTATTCTCCTCCCTTCCTACCTTTAAATTATTGCTTTATGCTCTTTGATTTTGTTGAGTTCCGCATGAAGCTCTTACGACTAATTCTGGTTCTATTTTAACAACTGTTGAATTAATTTCCCCTTTAATCATATCTTTCAATATATAGGCCGCCATTTTCCCTATTTTTTCTTTATCTTGCTTTACCGTTGTTAATGGCGGATCGATATGTCTTGACGCAGTAATATCATCACAACCAATGATAGAAAACTCATAAATATCTAAATGGCTTTCTTTAATTGCTTTGATTGCTCCCATTGCCATTAAATCCGATGCTGCGAAAAGTGCTTTAGGTAAATCTGGTTTATTAAGAATCTCTTTCATAGCGATATATCCACTTTCCTCGAAGAAGTCACCGAATTCGATCCAATCTTCATTAACTGGTAAGGAATACGTATTCATGACATCTTTAAATCCTTGAAATCTTTCTTTTGAAATCATCGAATCCTTTTTACCACCGATAAAACCAATTTTCCTTTGTCCAAGTAAATAAAAATGTTCCACAGCTAGGGCAGAAACTTGATTATTATCTGTCATGATATAACCTGATTTTTCTCCAGAAAGTACAATATCTACGCCAATACAAGGAATATCACTTTTATCTAAATCATAAATAGACGGCTCTACTTCTTCCCCACCGATAATAATGCAACCATCTACATTATAATGTTGGCACCGAGCTAAATAATTTTCGTCCGCTTTATTGAATTGCTCATTCGAAAAAAATAATAGGTCATACCCTTCTAAACCAATCGTTTTTTTGAAGGAACTAACAACTTCCACAAAAAACGGGTGATTAAAGTTGGCATTTATTTTCCCTGCGTAAATGACTCCGATTACTTTTGTTACTTTTCGAGCTAAAGATTGAGCTGAATAAGATGGTCGATAACCATATTCGTCCATGATTGCTAACACTCTTTTTTTCGTTTTCAATCCTACATCATCATAGTTATTAATTATTTTTGACACAGTTGCTTGTGATACGCCAGCTAATTTAGCAATTTCTTTAATGGTCATTTTCATTTGGGCTCTCCTCTTATAAAATGTTCTAATACCTACACGATAATTAATTCCCCACTTGTCGATTTCATTGAGGGTATCCTTATCATATCAATGAGAACAACTTCAAACAATCGAATTTACGAATAAGTTTCGTAAACATAGTACTACTTTACTTCATTAAGAACAATATTGTGAAATTTAATTTTTTTCATAGACGCTTAAAAATTCAGTAAGTTTTTTAAGCGCTTTCAGTTTATGTTTTGATAAGAAAGATCAATAAAATTTTGTACACCACGAATCTTCTATAAAAGAGCTTTGACAAAGTATCAGATTAATAATATAATTTAACGAAAGCGGTTTCGTTTATTTAAAGTCTACTTCTTAGCTCTCTAATTGTCAACCGAATATTTTCAGAAAATTTGATTCTGTTATTGCTCAATGTTATTTTGAAAAAATCATAGCTCTCGTCCTGAAGACAAGTCCCGAGTGTTTATTGAAAAACTATCTGTGAATTTCCTACAGTGGCTTTCGATTTTTCTTGAATCAATACTTTGCTTTAACACAGCTAACTTTTAAAAGGTGTAGACATTGTTAGTTTTCAATGATCCTGAGAATCACTTAGTCGGTTTCGTGATCAAAGGAGGAATTGATATTGATGAATAAAATGCAAAGTTTATCTTGGAAATATGGTTCTGTTTTTATTATCACTGTTATCTTATTTATTTTGTCATCTTTTTTCGTTCATTTTCTTCTATCTAATACGGAAGATGAAGTAACTTACATGAATGAGACGTCAAACCATGTTCAAACCTTATCTGAAATGGAACTATTAACGCAACAAAAGTTCTTAATGTTAAGTCAATTTATGGTCAATCCCAATGACATCATGCCTCGACTATTTCAAGAAAAACACGATGAATTCCATGGTTTAGTTGATGAAATTCAACCACATCTGCAATCAGAACAAGAACAAATACTACTTGAATCCGCTCTAGAAAACGACGAAGATATAGCGAATGCTTTCTTTGGTTATGCTGACCTTTCAGAAGACGAAAAGACCGACAGATTAAATCAGCGTACCCTTGATGAAGCAGGATCGTCTTTTCAAATTAGCTCTTTTTCTTTTGGTGAATTAAGAAATATCCTCCATGGTGAAAGAAGTGCTGCTGTAGAGTCAACCTATACTAGTTTCGATCGAACAACAACCATTTTATTCTATTCTATTGTATTATCAATCATCATCGGAATAATCATGTTGTTTATTGTCAATAAAGGTGTACAAAAAAATATGCGCTCTATTCTATCATTTAGCAAGGATATATCTAACGGTAATTTATCTGGTGACAATTTATCATTGAAAGGAAATGGTGAATTTTCTCAAATTGCAAATTCTTTAAACACAATGAAGTTAGGGTTGGAGACAATTCTTAAAGAAATTTCAACTGTTTCCTCTAGCATTGACAAGCGCACGGATGAACTTGATCAAACATCTTCATTTTTAGATGTAGAAAGTAAAAAAGTTTCCGATCGACTACATGAATTGATTGCTATTGTTGAAGAACAGTCTGCTTCTCTATCAGAAATATCAGATACAAATAATCGATTTAATGAACGCATTCATACCATAGAACAATCTAGTCATGAAATGAAGAATTCTTCTTTTTCTGTTTCAGAGAGTACGCGTAATGGGATCTCATTAATGAACGATTCCGTCAAAAAAATGCAAATGATTAGTCAAACTGTCGATCATTCCACTTCAAGGGTTGATGAACTTGTTCATCATGCGAAAGAAATGACTACCTTTACAGAAAACATTAATAATATTGCTGCTAAAACGAATCTCTTAGCTATTAACGCTTCTATTGAAGCTGCTAGGGCTGGAGATCATGGGAAAGGGTTTGCCGTAGTTGCTGAAGAAATTCGACATTTATCTTCAGACGTTAACGTGTCCATTCATGAAATGAACCTTATTATCGAAGGTTTTGAGAAAGAAGCAGTAACCCTTGCCAATGAATTAAAAACATCAAGCCACAATACGCTCCATGAGCAAAAACAGATGGAAAATAATATTCATTCTCTTTTAGAAATTGAAACTTTGATTGATCAACTCGTTGCAAGGATTGATGATTCTTCCAATAGTTTATCTGCTATGGCAACGGAAAGTGGCGAAATTAACTCTTCCATTGAAGAATTGTCTCTTCTCTCGACAAAAACGACTTCTTTTATTGATGAAGCCAGTCATTCTGTTTATCAACAAAATGAAATGATCAATAAAATGAATCAACATTCTACAAATTTAAATGAAAATGTCGGATTACTTCAAACAGCGATGAGAAGGTTTTATATCACAAAAAAAGAAACAGGGGTGGATGATGAAAAAAACAAAGACAAGAAAAAGAATATGATTCGTTTATTTTTTCGTGAATGGAAACGAAAAGCTAAAAAACGAGCTTCGTAATATGTAAATGGAGCTTATAGGATCACCAAAATAGAAATCGTTACCATTCATGGATATGACGAAATTCATATGAAATCACCATCTTCTTCTTTAGAAGATCATCGGTGTTTACAAAGCCCAAATTATTTGTATGATTCGTTTTGACAAAGCGCCTTAAATCCATTATACTTTTCACGAAACCGATTTCGTATTTGGTCTATAAAGTCTTACATTTTCATTATAGGTTCGTCGTTGAAAAATATATGAGATCCTTCTGGAAGCGAGTTTGATTTTCAAAGTAAACAACTGACTTTAGCTAAGTCTAGTATTAAATAAAGCAACTAATAAAAACGTCTGAACTCGTTTTTAAAATTATAAAATAAATGGGGAGAGGATCAACAATGTTTCATAAGAACGTTCAACCATTTCCGGAAAACTTTTTATGGGGATCTGCATCAGCAGCTTATCAAATTGAGGGCGCGTGGGATCAAGACGGAAAAGGCCCATCTGTCTGGGATATTTACACAAAACAAGAAGGCACTACTTACAAAAATACGAATGGTGACATTGCCGTAGATCATTACAATCGTATGGAAGAAGACGTCAAATTAATGGTTGAAATGGGGCTTAAAGCATATCGTTTCTCCATTTCTTGGTCTCGTATTTTTCCTACTGGCAAAGGAAAAATTAATGAAACTGGTTTAGATTTTTATGATCGATTGATTGATTTATTAATAGAAAACAAGATTGAGCCAATTATTACAATCTATCACTGGGATCTTCCTCAAGCACTGATGGATGAATACGGCGGTTGGGAATCACGTGAAATCATTGAAGACTTTAATCAATACTGCGTCACACTTTTCAAACGTTATGGCGACAGAGTGAAGTATTGGGTCACATTAAATGAACAAAACATCTTTATTGGTCTCGGTTACCGATCAGGTATCCACCCTCCTGGCGTGAAAGATTTGAAACGAATGCATCAAGCTAATCACATTGCCTTTCTTGCCAATGCAAAAGCCATTCAGTCGTTTCGAAAATATGTAAAAAATGGTTCGATCGGTCCTAGTTTCGCCTATGGTCCCGTTTATCCTATCGATAGCCATCCGGAAAATATTCTTGCATACGAAAATGCAGAAGAAATGAATAACCATTGGTATATGGATGTTTATGCTTGGGGCGAATATCCTCAAACAACAATGAGGTACCTTGAAAAACAAGGGATAGCTCCTGTTATCGAAGACGGAGATATGACATTATTGAAAGCCGGAAAGCCGGATTTCATGGGTGTGAATTATTATCAAACAGCCACCGTTGCTAGTAATCCACTTGATGGTATTGGCGAAGGTGTCATGAACACTTCAGGAAAAAAAGGAACTTCTTCTGATTCCGGTGTTCCAGGCATGTTCCGCACGATTACCAATCCGAATCTCGAAACAACAAACTGGGACTGGGTGATTGATCCTGTTGGTTTACGCGTTGGCATGCGTCGAATTAACAACCGCTATCAACTTCCTGTATTGATTTCCGAAAACGGTTTAGGAGAGTTTGATAAGTTAGAAGAAGGAGATCAAATTAACGATGACTACCGAATTGACTATATTAATCATCATTTAGTTGAGATTCAAAAAGCTATTTCTGACGGTGTTGAGATTATTGGATATTGCACATGGTCTTTCACAGATTTATTAAGTTGGCTAAATGGTTACCAAAAACGATATGGATTTGTTTATATCGATCGAGATGAAGATGGTCCAAAGGAATTGCGTAGACTAAAGAAAAAAAGTTATTACTGGTACTCTGACGTCATCTCATCAAATGGAAACTCTCTTCATAAAAGGGAAGGTGAATAAGTAATGAAAGCTTCTAACTATTTATCTTTTGATATTGGAGGAACGAATGTAAAGTGGGGTCTCCTTGATGATAAGGCTGAGATTTTACAAAAAGGTTCTTTCTCGTCCAATAATGCAAACGGTGAGACGATTTTAGCCGGTCTTAGAGAAAAAATTACTCATTTCAGCTCACAAATTCAAGGGATTGCTATTTCTGCACCTGGATTTATCCAGCCGTCTACTGGCTATATCGAAAAAGGCGGAGCTATTCTTGCATTTGATGACTTTCATTTGCAAGAAGTTCTAGAAAAAGAGTTATCAATTCCCGTCTCTGTTGAAAATGATGTCAATTGTGTTGCATTAGCTGAAAAATGGCGAGGAAATGCGCAAAACTTTTCTGATTTTATTTGTTTAACTGTCGGTACTGGTATCGGTGGTGCGCTATTTTTAAACAATCAACTTTACCGTGGCTATTCGTATCGTGGTGGAGAATTTGGTTATATAATAACGAAAGGTCTTCACTCTGATCGAGCAGATACAGATGGTTTAAGTGCAAAAGCGTCTATTCCTTGGATTCGTGAGCAGTATGCATCATACAATTCCCTTCCCCTTAGTGAAGTAACTGGGGAAATGGTTTTTCAGGCATACGACGAAAAGGATCCAATAGCGTTACACATCGTCGAGTCTTTCTATCAAACCTTGGCTATCGGGATATATAATATTACGTCTGTTTTAAACCCTGAAAAAGTGTTGATAGGTGGAGGTATTACAAGTCGTCCAACTTTTATTGAGGAATTACAAAGACACTTAACGTATGTGGATACGATTTTCCATATTGGCATCGACAGTTGCTTCTTCAAAAATGATGCTGGGTTAGTTGGTGCGTTAGCTTTCCATAAAAGCAAATACAGTCCCAAAGAAACAGCGACTTCTTAATAGGTCGCTAATAATAGGTTCAGTGATTTACTTATCTGATAAATAATCACGAAAAAGCCAAGCTCTCTGAAAAGAGGCTTGGCTTTTTATCGCTAATCTTTTGGTCACTCTGGGCTGACTAATATTTTGATATGGCTTTTATCGTTGACGAGTAGTTCAAATCCGTCATCGACGACGTCATCTACCTTGATTTTTTTCGTAATCATCGTTTCTGCTTGGAAATACCCTTGTTTCATGAGCTCCATCACAGCTGGATAGATATGTCGATAGGCAATGATCCCTTTTATGGTGCGCTCTTTAATAACGATGTCGTTCGGTTGAATCGATGCTTCTGATTCCCAAATACTTACGATCACCGTTTCCCCTCCCGTATGAGTGCTGTGGATCGTTTGATTCAACACTTTTGGAAGACCCGTTACTTCAAATGAAACGTCAACACCTCCACCAGTCAATCGATGGATTTCCTCAACGGCATCCATTTGGCTAGGATCAATGACGTGAGCCCCAAGCTTTTCTGCCAGTCCTTTTCTAGCGTCAGAGATTTCAACAGCAAAGATCTTTGATGCTCCTGCCGCTTTCAAGGCATCGATGACGAGTAAACCAATCGGTCCCGCTCCGAACACGGCTGCCGTATCCCCTGCTTTAAGGGAACTTTGCCGAATCGCATGAAGCGCAACTGCAGCTGGTTCTACTAATGCCCCTTGTTCAAACGATAATTCATCAGGTATACGATGAGCCATGTGCTCGCCGACTACGGTATACTCGGAGAACCCACCACCGCCACCAGATAATCCGTGAAAACCGAGTAACTCGGTTAAATTATACTTTTCGTCTTTGTATTCCCCGTTTTCGTTTGGTGCTAAAATAGGTTCAATCGCTACTCGGTCGCCTACTTGAAGTTTCGTCACCTTGTCCCCTACTTCCACTATTTCACCTGCAAATTCATGCCCCATCACTATCGGTGCCTCGTCTTTACTAATTGGGTGTGGCGCTCCCACAGGAATGAAGATTGGACCTGCTAAGTATTCGTGAAGGTCACTTCCACAAATGCCACACCACTTCACTTTCACCTTTACGTCATGGTCAGAAACAGTCGGTTCCGCTACTTCTTCTACTCTTATATCTTTTGCCTTGTACCATACAGCTGCTTTCATCTCATCTTCCTCCTTGTAAAAATCTAGTGGTACCCCTTGTACACCACAAGTAGAAAACACGTCTGTTTCTTTGTTTCTTATTTTTCAAAACCGTCTTTTATTCTGTTTATAGTTCACTCGGTATAACAAATCTATTCACTCTATGTTCATTTCAGTCAGTTTCACCCGTTTACGTAAAGAACCTCCCCGCAAATCCATTTATTTCAGCATGTGTATGGGATGTCCCATGGCGAGTTCCGCCGCTTCCATGATCGATTCACCTAAGGACGGATGGAAATGGACAACGAGTGATAAATCTTCAATCGTTAACTGTGATTGCACAGCTAACGTCAATTCGTTGATCAACTCCGATGCAGACGGTCCAGCAATTTGTGCACCGAGAATGCTGCCATCATTTTCATCAACAACGAGTTGCACAAAACCATCCGTATCATTGAAAGTCATGGCACGCCCATTTGCTGCAAATGGAAAGGAGGTTTTCGCCGCTTGATACCCTTGCTTTTTCGCTTGATCGAAACTTAGACCAACGCTTGCTAGTTCTGGATCGGAAAAAACAACTGATGGAATAACTTGTTCATCGATGACATCATGCCCTCCAATGTTATCGGCTGCCACCTTTCCTTGAAAAGAAGCACGATGGGCCAAGGCTGGACCATCACACACATCCCCAACTGCAAAGATACCCGATTGCGAAGTGGCGCACCTTTCGTTGATGAGAATAAAACCACGATCATCAACGTCAACCTCGATTTTTCCCAAGCCTAAATGGTCGGTGTTTGGTTTACGTCCGACGGTGATAAAGGCGACGGTTGCTTCTGTTTCATGTGTTTTTCCACCGATTTGAAACTGGAGGGTGACGGTGTCTTCTTGCTCTGTTGCTTTCTGGACTTTGGCATTTGTATAAATGTCAATGTTCCCTAGTTTGTTGAGCTTATTTTCGACGAGTGTGACCATGGATTGTTCAAAACCGGGCAGTAAACTTGCGGTGCCTTCGATGATGGTCACGTGACTGCCAAGTTGGGCGTAGACGGTGCCTAGCTCGATGCCGATGTATCCTCCGCCAACGATGGCGATTTTTTCTGGAATCTCGTTGAGCGCTAATGCTTCTGTTGAGGAAAGAATTCGCTGTCCCCAAGGAAGGCCGGGAAGATCGATAGGACGTGATCCAGTAGCAATGATGCAGTGTTCAAACGTAAGGGACTTGACGTCACCGTTCGTTTGTGTCACGTCTATCGTGTTTGGTCCACTGAACTTAGCTGTTCCTTCGATCGTTTCGACTCCGTTTCCTTTCAGCAAGTATTTAACTCCTTGCGTCAGTTGGGTAACAATGCCTTGTTTCCACGTCTGAACTTCCTGCATATTTACATACGCACTTTCAGCGTGAAGTCCCATTTTCCCACCGTGTTTCATGTTCTGGAAATGGTGACCGGCGGTAATCAGTGCTTTGGAGGGGATGCATCCGACGTTCAGACACGTTCCTCCTACGGCTGCTTTCTCAATGACGGTCACTTGTTTCCCGTGCTGGGCGGCTCGGATTGCCGCAACGTAACCGCCTGGACCTGTGCCAATGATCACGACTTCGCATTTTTCTACCATGCTCCTTCTCCTCCTCCTCTGTCGTCGTTAGACTAACAGACTATACGGATGCTCCAAATAGCGAATCACCGTATCAAGGAAGCGACTTGCTGGCTCTCCGTCAATGATGCGGTGGTCAAACGTCAAGCTTAGTGGGAGTCTGTTTTTCGGTACAACTTCTCCGTCTTGGAATACAGCCATTTCCTCGATGGCACCAACGCCAAGGATGCCTATTTCAGGTGGATTTAGTACTGGTGTGAAAAAGGAAATTCCTGATCTGCCTAAGTTCGTAATCGTAAAGGTAGATCCAGACATTTCTTCTGTTGATAACGTGCCATCCTTTGCTTTTTGCCCAAGGGCACGGATGTCAGCTGATAGCTGTTGGATATTTTTCTCGTGAGCATGGAAAATCACGGGTACAACTAACCCTTTATCATTGGCCGCGGCAATGCCTAAATGAACGTGATGGTATTGATAAATCGTGTTATCGATTTGGGCACTATTCATTTCTGGATGTTTGATGAGCGCCATTGCAACCGCTTTGGCTAACAGATCAGTTATCGTGACTTTCAGTTCTCGTTCCGTTGATTCTAAGTCTTTTCGGATGTTTTTCTGGAATGACATCAAAGCTGTCACGTCTGCATTTCGCATCATCGTTAACTGTGCGCTATTTTGCATGCTTTCATGCATCCGTTGAGCGATAACTTTGCGAATTCCACCAAAGTTTTTCTTTGTTGGTTCTTTTGTTTCAATCGTGTCCGCTAGTGGTTCGGGCGGTTGTGTTGTCGGAGCAGGTGCGGCTTGTTTTTCTTCCGCTGCTCTCATGATATCCTCTTTTGTAATTCGACCTTGTGGCCCCGTCCCATCGACAGTTTCTATATCAACGCCTTGTTGTCTCGCCAACTTCTTTGCTGCAGGGGATACGCGTTTACGTCCACCTGTTGAAGGGGCTGACTTCAGCTTTGTTTCCGTTTTCTCTGCCGTTGCTGTCGCTGTAGCTGTTGCAGGTGCGACGGAGGAGCTTTCTTGCTCTTGATCGGTTGAGCCAGAAGCAATCGCTTGTTCATCATTGTTTTGTTCGGGGGCTTTTTCCCCTGGTTCTCCGACGTAGCCGATTACCTTTCCAACTGGAACGACATCATCTACTTCGGCGTTCACTCCTATCAGCTCTCCGTCCATAGGTGCTTCTACTTCATTTTCTATTTTTTCTGAGCTAATCGATACGATTGGTTCTCCCTTTTTGATTGTATCGCCCTTGTTTTTATGCCAAAGAACGACCGTTCCTTCCGTCATACTCATTCCTAATTTTGGCATAATAATTTCCACTGCCATCAACATCGACCTCCATTCCCTGATTCTCTCCTAGTAAAGGAGGTGCGAACAGAGCGTCTGTCCACACCTCTATCATGTTTTCTTTAGAGTTTCACGATCGAATCGTCCTCGATCATTTCAGCAACAACCTTGAGAATTTTATCCGGCGTTGGGAGATAAATGTCTTCCAATGCTGGTGAAAATGGTACTGGGCAGTGAGGAGCGGTAATCATTTTTATTGGAGCATCGAGATAATCGAATCCTTTATCCGCTACCATCGCTGAAATGTCTGTTGCGATATTACAGCGTGGATTGGCTTCATCCACAATGATCAATCGATTCGTCTTCATGACCGAATCTAAAATAATATTTTCATCAAGTGGCGATAAGCTTCGTGGATCGATGACTTCTGCTTCAATGCCCTTTGTCATCAGTTGTTCTGCTGCCGTCAAAGCTGTTTGCACTTGTTTTCCAATCCCAACAATCGTTAAGTCGCTACCAGGCCGTTTGATCTCTCCTTGTCCTAACGGAATCGTATAGTACCCTTCAGGAACTTCCCCTTTCACGTTATAAAGCGTTTTGTCCTCGAAGAAAATGACCGGATCATCGTCTTCAATCGCTGCTAAAAGTAATCCTTTTGCGTCATATGGCGTAGAAGGAACAACAACTTTAATCCCTGGAATTGCGGTGAACATGCCGTAAAGACTTTGCGAGTGCTGCGCCGCTGCTCTAAATCCTGCTCCGTGCATCGTCCGAATCGTTAGTGGCACTTTTGCTTTCCCGCCGAACATATAACGAAGTTTAGCACCTTGGTTCATTACTTCGTCCAAACAACTTCCAATAAAGTCGTTGAACATCAACTCCGCCACTGGACGCATGCCTGTGGCAGCAGTTGTAACCGCTGCTCCTATATAACCAGCTTCCGCAATCGGCGTATCAAGAATTCGATCGCGCCCAAACTCCTGAACAAGGCCTGATGTGACACCCATAACGCCGCCCCATGCTTCTTCGTCTTGAAGGTGATCGACTTCCGCTCCACCAGCCACGTCTTCCCCCATCAAAATCACGTTCTCATCTTTACGCATAGCTAATTGCAACGCTTCATTGATCGCTTCTGAAAAAGTAATCATTCTCGCCATTATTGTTCACCTCTTTCCTGAGTTTGGTACGAAACGTATACGTCCTTCGTCAAATCGTCCGCTGTTGGCAATGGACTTTCTTCTGCAAATTTCACGGAATGTTCCACCGCTTCCTTTACAGAACGTTCCATTTCATCCAAATCTGCTTCTGAAACCAACTCTTGCTCGATCAAATAGTCACGGAATTTTTTGAGGGCATCCAATTCCTCCACGTGACTCTTTTTATCTTCCGCAGTTTTATATTTTTGTGCATCCCCTTCAAAGTGACCATAGTTACGATACGTTTTACACTCAATTAACGATGGTCCTTCTCCTTTACGAGCCCTCTCAACCGCTCTCTGGGCTGCATCGTAAACAGCTGTGACATCTTTCCCGTCGACAACTTCTCCTGGAATGTTATATCCTTTCGCACGATCTGCAATATTCGTACAGCTTGATGCATATTCAAACGGCGTTGCTTCCGCGTAACCATTGTTTTCAGCAACAAACACAACTGGCAAGTCCCAAATTGCTGCGAGGTTAATCCCTTCATGGAACGTTCCGTGATTTCCCGCTCCGTCCCCAAAGAAACAGACAGCAACAGCACCAGTTTTCTTCAACTTCGCCGTTAACCCTGCCCCTGCTGCAAGTGGGAATCCACCACCGACAATACCGTTCGCGCCGAGCATCCCTTTCTCCACGTCCGCAATATGCATCGAACCACCTTTGCCGTTACACAAACCTGTCGCTTTCCCATAGAGTTCCGCCATCATACCGTCCAGCTCACAGCCTTTAGCAATACAGTGTCCATGTCCCCTATGTGTACTCGTAATACTGTCCTTATCATCTAAATGAGCACACACACCAACAGCTACCGCTTCTTCCCCGGCATATAAGTGAATAAATCCTGGCAAAAGACCTTGTCCAAACAAATCATGCACACGATCCTCGAACACCCGAATCTCACACATCTTCTGGTACATCCATTTCGCTTTTTCGGTTGTAATCCCTTGCACCATTTCTTCAGATACTTTCATTGTTAGATTCCTCCTTTATAAGTTTTTGAAGAGACTTCCCCCGCGCTTGCCACCTCCTTCATATCTTTACTACTTAACTACTATGCAACATCCATGCCAACTAAGTAAGCGCTTACACCATTGATGTGCAACGATATCTCTTCATAAAAAAATGAGACAAAACGGGAGCCTGTCCCAATTTGTCTCAAATCGTCTCATTAATTATAGCTGGTACTTTTTCAACTTCCGATAAAACGTACTTCTCGGCATCGCCAACTTCTCAATCGCCTCTTGCACCCTCCCATTTGCTTCTTCTAACGCCTTTTGAATTTCTTTTTTCTCCATTTCTTCCCGAAACGTCAATAGCGTATCCGACACTTGCAAACGACCAATGCTCTTAAGTTCACACCCTTGTTGCTGAAAAATCCAGTTTCGTAGCTCCTCTATGGAAGGTAATTCCTCACCATAAGAAACCCGGATCCTGTCCAAGCTGTTAAAGAGTTGACGAATGTTTCCTGGCCAAGAGAAACTCATAAACGCATCAATCATCCCTTTCGACCAATGGACGTTCCAATGATGACGATCACAATACCAATGAATAAAGTGACCAATGTCTTCTTTTCTCTCCCGTAACGAAGGGAGTTTAATCGGATATACATACAGTCGATAATAAAAGTCTTCTCGAATCATTCCTGCTTGCATCATCGCCGTTAAATCTTGATTTGTCGCCGTAATGAGTCGGAAATTAAGCTGCGTTTCTTTCATTCCTCCTAATGCTGTCACGCGCTGATCTTCTAGTACTTTCAATAGGGCCACTTGCATCGAATGAGAGATTTCACCTATTTCATCTAAGAATAACGTTCCCCCATCTGCTTGGGCCAACTTTCCTTTATAGCCTGTTTTTCCTGCCCCAGTGAACGCCCCCGGTACATAACCAAACAACTCACTTTCCAATAAGCTTGCGGGAACCGCACCACAGTTTAGCTCTACAAAAGGACCCTTTTGTCGTGAGCTATTTTCATGAATGGCCTTCGCAAATAATTCTTTTCCCGTACCAGTCTCCCCAGTAAGATGAACAGGGATATCAGTCTCCGCTACTTGTTCCGCCTGCCTTAACACGGAACGAAAGCGACCACTGACTCCCGTCACACCATGGAAAACAAACGGAGCTTTATCTGGTAAGCTAAGGTTCACTTGCATTCCCCTCGATTTTTCAGTGAGACAAAGCTGATATCCGATCAACCGACCTGATTTTTCGGAAAACACTGGCAACTTCATCGTAATCGTATAACCCATCTCTTTTAGTTCGGCTTTAATTAATTTTTTCGAAAGGGATGATGTTAAACGTTTTAAACTCGGATGAACGTACAGTAACGCATCTTTTCGATTGCATAGAACAAAAGGAGGCACGCTTCCTTCTGATCGCTGTGCCACTTCTAACAATTCTTCGTCCTCTTCTTTCATTCTATACTGCCATTCATGTTCTATCGCATAAGCCGAAGCCACCACAGCTCCTAACGTATGCTCGTGATCACATGTGCCGATCCTACTAGATAGATCTAATACTCCTAACAGTGTTCCATCAGCATCTTTGATAGGTGCGGCAGAACAAACCCAGTTCTGTGAAGCAATCGAATAATGTTCCGCACCAACGACCGTAATAGCCTCTTGATTTCTTAACGCCGTTCCAATTGCATTTGTGCCAACTAAATCTTCCGTCCATTTCACACCTTCGACAAAATTAATGTCCTGAGCGTATTTCAACGCATCGGACCCGCCAATGACTTTAAGGACATAACCTTCTGGATCGATCAGAAGCAAAATCGACTTCGTATGTTTAAATAGATTGTGCAAATTATTTAAAAACGGAAGCGATACTTCGAGCAATTGGGCATTCACTCTCTGTCGTTCTTTTAACGCATCGAGACTCAGTAACTGAACCCCTTTTCCGTCAAAGGGGTTCACCCCAGAACTTTTGCAAAAATACCATGACTCCATGATCCGCCTGTTGATCCGTGCTGAATCTAACGCTCCATCCTCTACAAAGCGCCGCCAAACTTGCTTTTTCATCGTCTCTTCCATTTTTCACACCCCACATGACATAATCAAAAATAATGGCTGATTCGACACGACTATCATCAATTAGTGAGCCTAATGAATAGCTTTATCCTTTGGGGAAATGCACGAATACTTTTAAAATATCACATATAATTTTACCGCCTGCTTGTCTATCTTTTCATTATACTACGTCTAACTAAAATTATATGCGAAAATTCTGAAAATAAACTGAATTTTTTATTGGATGGTCGGAGGAACCCATCAACACTCTGCTTTTTCACTAAAAAAGAAAGAACTTTGTCGAAAAAAATCAGATTTTTATTTTCTGCATGGTATAATTAGCCTAAAAAAGGAGGGGCAATATGAGGAATAAATATCAAATTAACATCAAAACTTTATACCTAATTTTTCTATTGATTCCTTTCATAACTGCTTGCGCCCCTGACGAACTCCAACTACCTTATGCAACGAGTGGGATTGTCAATATAGATGAGCCGATTGATGAAGGAATAGAACTGGATGGAGAATGGCAATTTCATTGGAAAGAGTTATTGACTCCAGAAGATATCGATAAAGATTCAACAAGTAGCGCTCAAATTGTCCCGGTTCCTAGTGATTGGTATTCTTACGATCTCCCAACTGAAACCATTTCCAGACAAGGATATGGGACATTTCACTTAGAAGTAAATATCCTTCCAGAAGATATTGGAAAAGTTCATTCTCTTTACATACCTAGTGTCGCTTCCTCTTACGAACTTTGGATAAACGGAGAATCATTGGCGACTAGTGGAACAGTAGGAAAAAACATAGAAAACAGTGAACCAGATAACATCCCACAAGTAGTTAATTTTTATGCGGATAGAGAAAGGATCGATATTGTTTTACAAATATCCAATTTTCATCAGAGAAAAGCAGGAATTTATGATTCGATCCTTTTAGGAAACCCAGACACCCTTTATAAATTTCACGAAACGTCGATCATCTACAGAGCTATCATCGTTGCAAGTTTATTTGCACTAGGCTTATATTATTTTTCCTTATTTTCAATTCGACGTAAAGACTGGCGTTCCTTTTTTTTCTCTGCAACATGTTTAGCAATCGCTACGAGAGCCGTTACAATCGAAGAAGGATTGGCGCAATATTTGTTACCATCAATGAGTTGGGAAGTCATGGTTAAATTCGAATATCTAGGTGCTTCGCTAGGTACGATGTTTTTTGCAATGTTCGCCTACACACAATTTAAAAGAGTAATGAACAAACTTATTCGCAACATTATCGTTGGATCATTCGCTATTTTCAGTTTGTTCGTCATTGTGACACCCGCTTATATCTATACCTTAACAATGACGCCTTTTCAAATTATCATCTTTCTTAGTTTTCTGTATTTCGTTTATGTTTATATCCTTGCTTTCATTCAAAAACCTAACGGAATGAAATTAAGTTTAGCTGCGATGATTTTCTTTTGGCTAACTATCTTTAATGATATTTTATACTTTAATAATCTCATTCAAACAGCCGAACTAACTTCCGTTGGGATGCTATTGTTTCTCGTTTCCCAATCGTATAATCTTTCGCGAAACCACGCCCGCTCCTACGAGCATATTGAAGGATTATCTAAACGGTTAAGTGATCTCAACGAAACGTTAGAACATCAAGTTGAAGAAAGAACGGCCGAGTTACAAACATCCAATCTAAAATTATCTGAAACCAATACAGAACTTCAAGAAGCTCACGAATCGCAAAAAAGATTGTTAAGCAACGTGTCTCATGAGCTAGGAACACCACTTACTACGATGAAAGGTTACATTCAAGGTATGACTGAAGGTGTTATTCCTCTTAATGAAAAATACATGCAAATCATCAACCAAAAAGTCATTTATTTAACAAAGATTTTTAATGACTTAGATTCGCTATCGAGAATAAACACAAACGATATGGCATTTCATTTGAAACTGTCAGACGCCCGTCATTTCTGGTACTCTCTTTTCAAAAACTACCGTAACGATTTCACGAAAGATAGCGTGTGCTTTTCCTATGAAGATCACATTCCTGAAGATAGACAGCTTACTATCCTTATTGATCCATATCGAATGGAGCAAGTGTTTGTCAATCTAGTCACCAATGCAAGAAAAGCATTGCAAGGGGGGAGCGGAAAAATTACTATCCACCTTGATATTAATAAACATAATGAATTGCTCGTTCAATTTATCGATACAGGTATCGGAATCGATGAACAAGAAGCTAGTCATCTATTTGAACGTTTTTACCGAAGTAACGAGGCAAAATATACAACGGAAGGTGCTGGTTTAGGTTTATCGATAGCAAAAGAAATTGTTCAACGTCATAATGGCACAATAGGTGTTCACCCCAATATTGGCCAGGGATCAACATTTTTTATTACGTTGCCATTGAAAGAAAACTAGCTAACAAGACCTCCGAATCGATATTCGGAGGTCTTGTGTTATTTATGAAATCGTGGGATTCTATTTTTCACCTTCATTTTCTAGCCCTTAACTACTCGCTTGTTGCACTCGTTCCCAATTTTGTGGCGGTCACGCTCAAACTTGTGGCACTAATCCCCATTTTATTACCAAATTCTTCTGAAAACAGATCAACAAACAACAAGGAGTAACTTAAAATAAACATTACGTAAATAAATTCCCAGGTTAGACCGATTCACTACTCCTTCCTTCAATAAAAAACGCAGCTCAGGTCTCCTCGAAGGAGACCGAACTGCGGCTTAATTAGTTATTCTTTTTCATTTTCCAATTGTTCCATAATTATCTCTGCATGCTGTTCTAGAGATTCTTTTGCTTCATCCTCAATGTGACGGGCGTTAGGGCCCCGATTCAAATGTTTCATGAAGTTTTCCATAAATTTCACTGCTTGCAAGTGACGACCGTTGTTTTCATGGTGCTTCGCTTGTCTCACTGTGTTGCTTAATTGATTAACAAGTGGTCCGCGAATATCACCAGATTCAACGTAATCGCTCATGACCTCATCTAAATCAGCTAACATGTCTGCTGCCGTTTGAGGCTCTTCTGGAATATCTTCTTCCCCACCGACTTTTACAACAACGGCAGTTAATGGATCAAGGGAGATATGATCAGCAGAAAGCTCAAATCCAGTTGGATCGGCAACTTCTACAGTTCCTGATTCATTGCCGTCAACCACAACGACTCCTTCAGTTAAATCGATATCTTCCAATGTTAACGTTCGTTCTTGATTATCAGTATTCACAAACACAAAGTACTCTCCTGTGTCATCTGTAGATTCTGCTCGATAACCAATAATCAAATCTTGATCGTTGATTTCAGGAGCTTCGATCATGGACACTCTTTCCGCAATCTCATCCATCGTACCTAATCGGAAAGCGTCAGAAGATCGGCGTAATTCAATCAATCCTGTCGTGTATTCACGTGTCTGGTTATTGATTGGATAAGCTTCTGCGTCTGTCGCCTTGTCCCACTCGATCATATTGATCGCATCTGTTGAATCATAGGAATCGTGAATGAAATATGGATATTCAAATGGCGTACCATCTTCACTTTCCATATATGTTGACTTGTATGGTGCTTCGTCTGTTTCTGCGCGGAACTGTTTCGTACGCCCAAATTCTTGTCCAGCATGGATGAACGATGTTCCTTGCGATGTTAACACCATCAAGTTTCCTAAGCGAATACGTTGGTGAATTTCTTCTTGGTTGTGCTCAGGATCTTTTTTGATCGATTGGGCAATCACATCATGCAACGTCAAGTTATCGTGTGCTGCGATATATGGCACCACATCACCTGGATTTGTTGCTGTGAAATTGTGTGGATTTGCCGTTACATTATCGAAAATTTGCTTAATGTCACGAGCCCCACCTGTAAGGAATCGAGGTTGACCTTCGCTACCAAAACCTGATTTCAGTTCATTTCTAAACTCATCAGAGAAAGAACCAACTGATTCTGTAAACTCCATCCAATCTTGATCGGCAGGCATGACATCGCCACCATTTTCATCACCAACAAACGTTCTCCAACCTTCGCCAATCATGACGATATCTGGATTTGCTTCTTTCGCTTTGTCATAGGCAATCTGAATGCTTTCTGCATCATGGTCGCCCATCATATCAAATCGGAAGCCATCGACTTTGTATTCTTCGACCCAATGCATGATCGAATCAACAAGGATTCGTCGTGACATCTCATGTGTTGTTCCTAGGCGTCCGCCACCAAAACTCGTTCGGGACGTGCCATCAGCGTCCATGAAATGATAGTACTCTGGCTCAAGATTTTCAAAAATTTCAACTCGTGCCGTATGGTTATAAACCACATCAAGAACCACACCCATACCACGGTCATGAATTTCATCAATTAACAATTTAAATTCTTCAATTCGTTTCTCTGCATCATCCGGATCTTCTGAATACATACCCGTTAGAGAGAAGTAACTATGTGGGTCATAGCCCCAGTTATAATTGTTTTGCGTTGAAGAATAATCTAGCATTCTCTCATCATTGTTAAACTCATCAGCGAAGAAGTAACTCATTACTGGAAGAAGTTGTACGTGCGTGACGCCCAAATCTTCAATGTAATCGAGTTTTTCAACAAACGATGCAAAGGTACCAAACTGTGCTTCTAATTCATCATCGATGTCTGGGTCTGAAGTGAAATCACGTACATGAATTTCGTAAATGATCGCATCTTCTCGCTTTTCAAAGCCATCGATTTCAGCAAATTCCAGCTCTGGACCAATGGATGATATATCCACAATTGCAGCTTTACCAATTGGCACTTCATCAACGTTTCCACTGTCCCATGTTGCCATTGACGATGCGTAAGGATCTAGCGCAAGCACAGATTCCCCGTCGCGTTCAATGTCATAGTGATAGTAAAATCCATTAAGGTCCGCGACTCCTGTGTTCTCTTCATCCAGTGTCACTTCCCAAACGCCACGATCGCCTCGCTCCATGTCCACATCATCTGTGACAATGGAATACTGATCATCAGCGTCATATAAGACAATCGATACGTTGTCCGCACTAGGAGACCATACTTTCAACGTCGCCGATCCGTCCTCATGAAGATCAGCACCTAAATCTCCATCGTATGCGTACATTTCATCTTTCAAACGCCATCCAATCGCCGCCTGAATAGATTTATCCATAAACGATACAGTGAACGGAGCACGGTCTAAATCAAACGTACCATACACATTAACCGTTCTGTCGTCTTCGTTTTTCTCGACACGATCAACATTAATCTCGTTTCCGTCTCTATCTGTGATTTCTAACCCTTCCATTAACTCTTCTTCGGAAAAATCAGTTGTTGATGAAAAACGTAATTCAATTAATTCATCAGACAGAACCTCTCCATGCTCTAAGCCTTCTTCAAACACATAGTAAGGGTTCGTATAAACCGTCTCATCTCCTTCACGAAGGAAAATATGGTTATGGTTATTTAGATCAGAGAAAGACATATCACCTGTTTGATCTCCCGTCTCCATGTTGAGAATCAAGAAATTGATTTGACCTGCATCTTCTTGAAGATCAAGGTCAAAGTAAGCTCCATGTTTTCCAACATTATCATTAGAAAATGGATGCGCGCCATCAGGCCAGCCATCTGTCGGCTCTAATACGTCGCCCCATGTCCATAATCCCCAAGGTTCATAAGCTCCATCTTCTCGATCATAGTGAACGCGAACCGTATTTTCTGGAAGATCCACCGGCTCATATAAGAACAAGTCTCCTTCTTCTGAAAGCCAAACTTCGTTCATATCATCGGAGAGTAAGTTAACAAATACATCTCCTGTGATGTTTTCTCCATTCGAGTTATTGACAAGCATACCTACTCTTTCAGCATCTTCCAATAAATCAACATCTACGTATGCTCCATAGTCTGTCGTTCCACCTTCAGAAAACGGTGTCGCACCATCTGGCCATCCGTCAACTTCTTCTGACGGCGTTACAACATCTTCCCAAACCCAAAGACCAAGTCCGGAAAAGTCATTTTCCTCATTTTCATAATGAACTCGTAGCGTGTTATCTGCAATTTCTGATGAACTTGGTGCTTCATATGACACGTCACCAGATTGTGACAACCAAATTTCATCGAAATCATCTAGTTCAATTTCTATATCACCAGTAAGATTTTCTTCCTCATGATTGACGACTAACATCCCAACCATTTCTGCGCCGTCAATTAAGTCCACATCAACATAGGCACCGTAATCTGTTGTTCCACCATCAGCGAATTGCAGCGCATCCATCGGCCACTCGTCACCATTTGATGGTTCTACGACATCTCCCCAAACCCATAAACCGAGGTCAGAAAAGTCGTTGCTTTCTGTTTCATAATGGACTCTTAATGAATCTCCGTCACCAGCATCTCCACTGTCAGAGCTAATAATGTCGCCTCCAGCAGCTGTCAATAGAACCGTTCCACCATCAGCCATGGCTGGCATTGTGATCGTTACTTCATTTTCCTCATTCGCTTCAAACGATTCTCCGTTATAATGGTTTGTTACTTCCACGTCTACCGAATCAACGT
Source organism: Salipaludibacillus daqingensis (assembly GCF_029891575.1). Taxonomy (GTDB): domain Bacteria; phylum Bacillota; class Bacilli; order Bacillales; family Salisediminibacteriaceae; genus Salipaludibacillus; species Salipaludibacillus daqingensis. Next base: position 382,210 of record NZ_JARZHF010000003.1, read on the forward strand.
TTAGTGTTACCTCACGCGCTTCTTCCGAGACGTTCAAACCAACATAAACGCTTTCGTCACCATACGTACGGTCAAATAAGAGGAATTCTTCCTCATCTGATCCAGCAATATGGCTTCTTTCTCCACGGGCGAAAACTTCAGAATGCTCGCCACGGAAAGCAAGGACAGATTGATAATGCGCAAGAATGTCGTTGCCTTCGACATTATCCCAATCTAAATCATAACGATTATCATAATACGGCCAGTTATCTGCTCCAGATTGACCAAGTTCTTCCCCGTAATAAATAACAGGTTGTCCTTTAGCTGTCACTTGAAGCGCTGCCGCTACTTTAAGCATGCCTTCATTTCCATCTACTTGATGAGAAAGGAATCCAGATTCATCGTGACTACCTAAGAATTGACCTAGTGTCGCCGTGTTGTCGATTCCAGCATTTCTTTCTTCAAGGTCTGCGTTAACACTTTCTAAATTCCCTTGTGCAAACCTTCGTGCACTATTTTTGAAATCAAAATCAAGCAAGGAATCCATCATCCCGCTATTGAGGTAGCCGTGGTCATTATTCGGACCAGCGCCCCATGATTCACCAATCATTTTGAATTCAGGCATTTCCATTGTTAAATCATTTTTGAATTGCTGCCAAGTTGTATCATCAACGTGTTTTACTGTATCGACACGGAAGAAATCAATTGAATTGCCGCTTTCCGTTGTCGATCGTTCAAGCCAGCTCGTTTGCCAATCAATGATTGTCTCACGAACATCCGCTTCTTCTGTTAAGAAGTCAGGTAAACCGGCTAATTCCATCGTTAAATCGTCGGAACCAGGCTCGTCACGGATCATCCCTTCGAAACGGTCTCGATCTTCCGCTGTTGGATAACCGTCAGGTTGTTCTTCTTCTGGAAGAGCGTCTTCTTCTTTCACGCCATAACCAGGATGGTTTAGAACCACGTCGACCATGATTTTCATGTCACGGTCCGCTGCAGAATCAATTAATTCATGGAAATCTTCCAACGTACCGAGATGCGGATTCAATTCTTCAAAGTTGCTAGCCCAATACCCGTGATATCCAAAGTATGAGCCGTCCTCACTAGCAAATTCAACATCATGTCCAACATTTTCAACAATTGGATTAATCCAAATGGTGTTAATCCCTAAATCATCTAAATAATCGAGGTTTTGCGTAATTCCTTTGAAGTCTCCACCTTGATAGGTACCACGATCATTATCATAGTTTTCATAACCAATGTCATAAGGATCGTTGTTACTCGGGTCTCCATCATAGAAGCGATCCGTTAACATGAAATAAATCATCGCTTCGTCCCAGTCAAAGTCCCCGTTTTTCTCGCCACGCGCTTCAACTTCAGCTGTTGCCGTTCCTGTATATACTCCGTTATCTTCGTCTATAACAGTTAACGGTATGTTTTTCTCGCCAGGTTCAACGTCGTGTCGAACAGAAATCGATACATCATTCGTATCCGTCACGATTTGTTTTTCACTTGGTCCACCAAGCTCACTCAAGTCTGCAAAAACTTCTTTAATACCAACGCCATCATTGTTGTCAATATTGACAGTTAAGACAGCATTTTCATTGTAATTAAAGGAAGAGGAGACTTGTCCACTAACAGAAATGTCATACTCTCCGTCTTTGTAATCCACTTCTTCTTCCTCTTCCGAGACGTAATAAGGGTTTGTATAGACTTCTAAGTCCCCTTCTCGGACAAAAATCTGATTGTGATTTTCTAAATCATTAAAACTCATGTCATCAGTCTGTTCATCGCCTTCTTCACGGTTAACAAAAAGGAAACCAATTTGACTAGCGTCTTCAATAAGATCAAGATCTATATAAGCGCCATGTTTTCCAACCTGTTCTTCGGAAAACGGTTGCGCATCTGTCGGCCATTCATTAAAAGAACCTGATACATCTCCCCAAGCCCAAACGCCCCAAGGTTCATACGATCCATCTTCATTTAAGTAATGAACACGAACTTGGTTTTCACCTATATCAGCTGGCTCATAAAGCGAAACATGCCCCTCTTGAGATATCCATACTTCGTTCATATCTTCTGAGATAATGTCTACTTCTAGTCCTTCTAGTAAGTTGTCGCTTTCGTATAATACATTCATTTCAACTAATTTAGGATTCTCGTTTAGCTCAACATCCAAGTAAGGACCAAAATCTGTCATCTGGTCTTCAGTAAATGATTTACCGTCTGGCCAGTCACCTTCTTCCTCAGATGCTGTTGCTACATCTCCCCAAAGCCAAAGTCCCAATTCGGAAACGTCAAGATCTCCATTTTCAAAATGTATCCGTAAATGATTGTCTTCGATCGACGAACGTTCTTGCGTTCCTTCTGTATCTTCATTTGAACTTTCTTCCGCCTTAACGGGTTGAACTCCCAAAAATGTTGGCATTATACTCATTAACATGACCACTACCATAAACATTGCAGAATAACGCTTCGTTTTACGCTTCATCAATGATTCTCCCACTCCTTTTAATAGACTATTAGCTACGTTAAAACCGCTTTCATTTTTCGTAGGTTTTACGTAACAGCATTATTGTTACTATAACCTTGCTAACCCCCTTCTTTTAAAAACGTAACGTTTAATAGTTTTGCGAAAACGTTTGCACAAAAGGCTAAAAAAATGTTTTAGTTTGCACGGGTCATACACCACATTTATGCAAACGCTTTCTTCATCTACTAATGTTACACGGAATTTTCTCATAATTCATCTGTCTAATTGACTATGAGTATCCTACTTTTTCCTTTCTCAACAAAAGAAAAAGGCACAGTTACCTATGCCTTTTAGCCCAATTCTATCCTATGCTTCGTTTTCAATCATTTCAGTGATAAGAGATTCAATTTTGTATAGAGGAATACTATAACCTATGGAGGGGTCTGCAAGACTTTTAGCCGCATTAATAGCAATGAATTTCTCATTTTTTTGAGATAGTAATGGACCTCCACTACTTCCTTTACTTATTTTTGCTGAAATCTCATACAAGTCTTCATATTCATAACGATTGATCGTTAAATTACGGTTTGTGTTCGTAATATGTCCAACCGTAGCCGTATTTTGAACGCCACTAGGACTTCCAAGAGCAACAATTTCTTCTCCTGTCATGTATTCTTCTTCTACATCTATAGGGAAAGGTTCTCTCCCTTCAAATTCTTTTACACGAATAATGGCTACATCAAAACGTTCAGAAAAACCTATTATTTCGCCTTCATATTCGTTCTCATTTTGAGTGATAATCGTTGCATTTTCCATCCCTGCGACGACATGAGCATTCGTAACAATGATCCCATCTTCGTTATATAAAAAACCTGATCCTTGCTCCCGATATGTTCTAACCGTGTAGACACAGTGTTGCGCCTCGGCTATTACTTCCGGTAGATGTCTAGGTGCTTCTCTTTCTTCAATGAATTTCGGCACCGCAAATGTAACAGACTCCTTATTAATTTCCTTCCACTCTGATACTTGTGTAGAAATGACCGGTTCCGATGTCGTATAAAAATCGTAAGCAAACATCGATATCAGGCCCAATCCAATCCCTAGCACGAGGACAAGGAGGACAGATACGAAATAAGTCATTCGAGAAGGAGGTTGCTTTAATCTACAGTTTGGGCAGGAATCACTATATCCTACCAATTCTACTCCACAGTTTCGACAGAACATGGCATTCCCTCTCTTTTTCATCCATTTGATCTATTTTCTAACAATTATACATCAATTTGATGAGCTTTGACCTATTTTCTCTAAACTTTTTTTTCAATTATTTTCAATTAAATTGGAATTTATCGTTTTCCGACAGAAGACTCTCTCTTCCATCGCGAGAAGGGCTTTTAGCCCAGAAATAAGGGGGAGATGAATGGCGATTGGCGATAGCCAACAGACTCACCTCATGATATAATTAGAACAAACGTTCCTGTAATTGAGGTGTTGTCATGGTAGTAAAAAAAGCGTTCAAATTTCGTATTTTTCCTAACCAAAAACAGGTCGATCTCATTCATAAAACGCTCGGTTGTTCTAGATTTGTTTTCAATTTCTTCCTCGGTAAGCAGAAACAAAAAGACGCATACTGGTACATCGTCGAAGAAATGGTGCAAAACGGTCAGCTACCTTCAAATAACTGGAAAGGAGAGTTTTTCAACAAATACGCGTCAGTTAAGGCGGTTCGCCAATTAAAAGAGCATTACACTTTCTTAAAAGAAGTGGATAGTATTTCCCTGCAAAAGTCCGTTGAAAACCTCGCTGATTCTTACCAACGGTATTATAAAAAACAAACCAAAGCCCCTACATTTAAAAGTAAAAAGAACAAGGTACAGTCCTATACCACAAAGCAAACCAATGGAAATATCGCTGTTTCAAGTAAACACATCAAGTTGCCGAAGCTTGGTCTTGTTCGGTTTGCTAAAAGTCGTGACGTGGATGGACGAATCATCAATGCGACTATACGACGCAACCCAAGCGGTAAGTACTTTGTGTCGATCTTAGCTGAAACAGAAGTTGTTGAAATGCCGAAGACAAACGCCAGTACAGGCGTTGACTTAGGACTAAAAGACTTCGCTATCCTTGCAGATGGAACAAGATACAGAAACAATCGTTATTTCAAGTCGATAGAACAAAAATTAGCAAAGGCTCAACAGGTTCTATCAAGGCGAGTCATCGGTTCTAGCAACTGGAATAAGCAACGAATCAAGGTCGCTCGAATGCACGAAAAGATGGAAAACAAGCGGAAAGATTTCTTGCATAAGACTTCGACGGATATTATCAAAAATCACGATATTATCGGGGTAGAGAGTCTGCAAGTATCGAACATGATGAAAAATAAGAAAACAGCGCAATCGATCGCTGATGTATCTTGGTTTCAATTTAAGACAATGTTGAAATATAAAGCGAAATGGTACGGGAAGACGGTGGTGGAAGTAAGTAAAACCTTCCCTAGCTCCCAACGATGTTCCAGTTGTGGTTATAAAAACAAAGACGTGAAAGATCTGAATTTGCGTGAGTGGACGTGTGTTTGTGGCGTGCATCACGACCGTGATATTAACGCAGGATTAAATCTTAAAAATGAAGCTATAAGGCTTCTAACCGTCGGTGCGACGGGGATAGCCTAATCAAAACTTTCGGTTACGAAGGTGTTCTTAGGAATCCCCCACTTCAAATAGCTCGTAAGAGCAATGAAGTGGTGGGTAGTTCAAAAGAGACTAAATTCATTCATATTTATCAAATACGTTTGCAATTCCTAGGTATGTATTTACGTATAAATTAGCTCATGTTTCTCTTTTTTTCGTTTATACATATGTTGATCTGCTTGTTGGATAAGAAATTGCACACTCATGCTCGATTCTGGAGAATGTTCAATGGCTAAACCTATCGAAACAGACAAAGGTTTGTTGAGGTTTGGTACAGTAAGAGCGACTAATTCTTGTTGCAAGTCTTCAACAAAGTCATTAGCATCTTTGTTTGATGAACAAGAACCAACAATGAGAAATTCATCGCCACCCCACCTTGCTGATGCAAATACTTTTCGATCATATTGCTTCAGTTTCAATGCTATCTCTTTTAGAACAAGATCTCCTGTTCTATGGCCATATCCATCATTTATTTCCTTAAACTTGTCACAGTCTAATAAGATGATAAACAGTTTCTCATCGTTTCGTTTTGCTTTATGAACAAATTTATTCATCTTCGACTCAATAAAATGACGGTTGTACAAACCTGTCAACCAATCCTTTTCTGAGAGGAACTTAGCTTTATCGAATTGATATCCCGTCCAATAACCAATTGGGAGTAAGAGTGGATACCCCATCCAACCACCAATACCTACAAAACCATCTCTTTGGAAATAATAGTAAATATAAGCTGTTTGGATGAAGAAAACTAACAGAATCGAGAAAGTTCTTCCGGTTATCCTCACCTTTTTCCCTCCTTTGAGAAACTATGTTTCTATTATCTATGTAAAAAAGGTACTTAACTTCGACTATGGTTCTATTATACTTAACAAATGTTACTATTTGTGATTTTTAAAAGAAAAAAACAGCTTGACCATCGCCAGCTGTTTTTCGTATCGTGTTGCTAAGTAGATGTCATTGAAGATCCACTTACGTTATTTTTCCGATAAAATTACTTTCTTTCTGTTACATCAGCAACAATCTCAAACGAACGGAGTCTTGCTTGGTGATCAAATATTTGCGAATGAATCATCATTTCACTCGCTCCTGTTTCTTCTAAAAACTGTTGAAGTTTCTCTTTCACTACCTCACCTGTTCCGACGATGGCTGAACCAAATTGCTTTTTCAAAATTACCTTTTCATAGTCAGTAGACAATTCGTCCATATTTTTCACCGGTGGCAATAGTTTAGTAGGCGTATTACGAATCAAGTTGAGAAACTGCTGTTCCATCGACGTGCTTAAAAATTCCGCTTCCTCTTGTGTATCGGCTGCTACGACATTCGCTACAACCATCGCATACGGTTCTTTTCGTACATCTGATGGCTCAAACAAATCATTATACAAATTCAGTGCTGGAATCGTATTCTCTGGTGAAAAATGACTGGCAAAGGCAAACGGTAATCCTTCTTTTGCAGCTAAACGAGCGCTAAAACCACTTGAACCGAGCAACCAAATAGGAATGTCCAACCCTTCCCCTGGGACTGCATGAACAGGCAACACTCCGTTTGCTAAGTCTGGATTAAAGTATGTTCGTAACTCCTCCAGCTGGTTAGGAAAGTCATCTCCTCCACTGCCAAGCCCTCGTCTTAACGCGGAAGCCGTTCGTTGATCTGTCCCTGGTGCTCGACCTAATCCTAAGTCCACTCGACCTGGAAACAAGGATTCGAGAGTTCCAAACTGTTCTGCGATGACAAGCGGAGCGTGATTCGGTAACATAATGCCTCCAGAACCAACTCGGATGGTTGACGTTCCTTGGGCCACATGTCCAATCAATATCGATGTAGCAGCACTTGCGATCCCTGGCATGTTATGGTGTTCTGCCAACCAATAGCGGTGGTATCCCCACTTCTCCGTGTTTTGGGCTAAACTTAATGAATTGCTAAATGCATCCTTTGCTTCCGCCCCTTCCACAATCGGTGCAAGGTCAAGCACAGACAATGGTATTTCTTCTATTTGTTTGTTACGATGATTTGTAGACATGAATGCGTCCCCTTTCGTTTTACATAAGTCTTCATTCCAAACGTAGCTTCCTATTTTATCTCAAACAAAAACGAATGAAGTGGTTACGGATACAAGCTACGTTTCCCTTCCACTCGTAAGTTTATCAATGAAAATAATAGAAGCACAACAATTTGCTTAGCTAGTCGAAATATTTTTCTAAAAAGAGGTGACTGTCATGACTAATCAACTACCACCAGGGCAATTTGAAACAGATAAGTGGCCCGTCTTGCACCAAGGAGATGTTTATTCATTTAATCAAGATACGTGGACATTCAAACTATTTGGCGAAGTAAAGGAAGAAGTCACGTTACGATACGATGATGTGATGTCTCTTCCAAAAACAACCTCGTCGATCGATATGCATTGCGTGACAACATGGTCCAAATTTGGCAATGCTTTTGAAGGTATCGCTTTTCGAGAGTTGTTAAAACAAGTTCAGCTAAAAGAAGACGTTAACTTCGTTAAAATTTTTGGCTATTACAATGGGGACCGGTTTGGTTATTCAGCGAACCTCCCATTAGAAAAATTGTTAGGGGACGACGCATTATTTGTGTACAAGTGGAAAGACGAGCATCGTGACTGGGAAACAATTTCCCCAAAACACGGGTATCCACTCCGCTTTATCCCTCCTGCTTCTTTCTATTTATGGAAAGGAACAAAGTGGGTGTCAGGAATCCAATTTATGAAAGAAGACGAGGAAGGTTTCTGGGAGGAATTAGGTTATTCCATGACAGCCGATCCTTTCAAAGAAGAACGCTATAAATAAAGTACGACAAACAAGCACCTACTTTTAAGCAGGTGCTTGTTTCGTTTTACAGGCAGCATTTTTTATATTTTTTCCCGCTTCCACATGGGCAAGGATCATTTCGACCAACTTTCACGACTTTTTTCTGAGCTTCATTTTGATTTCTTATTTTTAGAAGGCGTTCCATAGCTGCTTGAATTTCCTCATTTGAAACCTTCTGTTGCGTCTGTTTTCTCTCTGAACGTTTTTGTGAAGTTTTTTTCTTTTCCTCTTCCGTTTTTCCTGAATGCTCGTCCTCTACTATTTCATCTTTGAGCTCATTCTGAGTTGATCTCTGTGATACAGAGTCAACCGATTCCTCCATTACAGATTCTTGATTAATGATAGGCTGTGGTTCTTCTTCAGGAACTTGTTGTGTTTCCTCCATTTGACTATTCGAAAATTCATCAATCATTTGTTCATCCATCGTCGAAACATCACCGTCATCGATGGCGTCCCGTTCATCAGTCCTATCCTCTTCAAACGGTTCCTTTTCTTCCTTTAGATCAGCCGTTTCGTTCGATATGTCTTCCAATTCTACCTCTTCATATTGAACTCGTTCTTCTGATTCTATTGTTTCTGCTTTCGTATGATCTTCTTCCGATTCATCTGTTTCCAATTCGAAAGAATCTTGTTCTTCTAAACTCCCAGTTTTTTCATATGATAACTCTTGATCTTCATTTACTGTTTCTTGTACCGTTACTTCTTCTAATGTTGCCGCATCATCAGCTTCGTGTTCATCTGAAAAATCCGGAGCTAGGTTCTCTCCCACTAATTTCCATTCTTTTAATTTAGGATGGTCGACCCCATTTACAACACAGTTACAGTATAGATGTCTTTCTAGTGGTAAAAGCCACCTTTCGTAACCTTCATCAATGAATTCTTCAATAACAGGAATCGCTTCAGCGGAGAATTGTTCACATAAACTAGCGGCGATCATTGTTTTAACATCTGATCGGTTCGATTGATGAAATGTGTCTAACAATACTTTTTTAGCATAATCTGTTTTGATATTACCTAGAATGTCAATCGCGTGAAAGCAAACTTGATTATCCTCTATCAACGGTCGAACCGCATTCACCACTTCATCTGTACCAATTCTAGCGAGTGCATTAACGACTTCTTCTGAAAAAATATCGTCTTCGCTATGTAAAGTCAGCAAAACAACTAACTTTGGAATCGCCGCTTCCATTCTCATCACACCGGCAAGAACAATATCGTACAAATCTCTCTGCGTCAGCTTCAGTCTTCTCTTCATCTTTTGTAACCTGTATAAAACTTCGTTATCTCCAATTAATTCTCGTTTTGCCATTAATTCAATCATTTGTTTTCCTAATATAAAATGATTGCGATTGAACGATTCAGCAGCATTCATTTTCTGAATGACACTTTGTAATTTCTGCATGATAATATCTTTCGGATCCGAACAAAGATCGGTATAAAATGATAAATTTGCGACATTAACTCCTTTATCTTTTAAAACGTCCGCTATCTCTTTTTGAAACATCTTAACGAGACAAGGATCAGCATGATTAAGCAAAGTTACATAATGGGATGCTTGCTCCGAACTATCCTCTCGCAAATCGGATAACAATCGCCTTACACCTTCAGAAGGCATCGGCAAATTTTTCAGACAAGCTAAATGTTCATTTGTACCTGTTATCACTCTATTTTTTCTATTCGCCTCGAGCCCTAACATGAACGTACTTTCGTCTCCTACAAAACTTGTTGCTAGTATATCTAACATAAATTTTCTCGTTATATGATTATCTGAAACCAAATGGTTTTCTAGTTTAATTAAATATGATTGCCTATCCATAATACTTCATCACACCTCTTCTTTTTTTCGAAAGAGTTTATCTACCTCAAGTGTATCCATCCATGAAAGTGGAAAGCAAGAAGAATTTCTATCATACCGCATATTTCAGCCTGTTTATGACAATTTTACATACTTCAATACTCGATTCCTCTTTTTTCGCAACATAAAACGTCCTTTACTAAACCATTTTAAGTTTGAAGAAGTTTGTCCGTCATCTTGACGCACTCATGCTCACACTTGCTACTCCCCCCGCATTTTATTACCAATCTACTAAAAAATTATTTCCTCACAACAAAAAGAAAGCACGAATTGGGTTAATCCAATTCGTGCTTTTGCTTTCAACATCTATTATTTAGCCAATTTGCATCGGAATACCTGCTGCGTAGAACAAGTATCTTCCCATGAACTCACCTATTACAATGAGTGAAATTGCGAGGTAGATAAGCGCTGGTGTTTTTGTAGATAGATTGCCTGCAAAACGGTAAAAAACGAATAGGAACAATCCACCTCCTGCTAGCGTTAACAGCCAGCGAAGAACCATCGTAAATGCATAACTATCGAACATAAGCTGTAAAGACGCTTGTCCAGCAATACCACTTCCAGCTAGACTCGTAAAGTAAGCAGGTAAAAATGCAAGTTGCAAGATAACGACAACCATTGCCGCAATACTCAAATACCTTAGAAAGGTTAGACAAGAAGGCTGGAGCTTCTGACCTTTACTTAATAAAAGCATGCAAGCAATGACCCCAACGATTCCATAAACCATTGTCGTACCAAAGTAAGCCACATACGTGTTCACATGAGACCATGCTGGTATAATCGTCGTAGTATACACGCTTGCCATCGAATAAACCGCAACGATACCAACTACAGCTGTGATCCAACCGACAGCTGTGATATTTTTCTTATAATGATCCATCAGAAATGTTGCCCCTACTAGAGCAAGAAACATCCCAGAAAAAACAATTTCACGACTGAGCCATGAACTACCAAAGTTACTCAACGTATTGATAGCATTTGATATGGCACCAAGGTGAAACATGGACAATCCAATTCCTACCGCCATCGTCACTGCAACAGCCAAAAATCCATTTTTTGTCCACTGACGAGAAAGTCCTTGATTGTCTTTTTTAGATAAAACTGTTCGAGCAATCATTAATAATAGAAACGTCCCAACAGCCAACTGACCTAATAGTGTAAATAAAATCAACGGCCATTCTTGATAAAACATAGGATTACCTCCTTCGTTTTCATATACGTTCTAGAAGGGAACGTGCACTTAGAACTTGAGGCGATTATCTAACAACGATTCGTTCAAAAACCATGTTCATCAACGAACTCAAATGTCTCCTCTATTCTATTTGCTTACTAAGCTACAAATCTAGTTCCTCTTCTTAGAACGTTTGATACAACTATCTTGTTTTTTGTTTCACCACGATATTTGGTTTTGTGAGCGACAAGTCTGGGAAATAACGAATCGATTGATTGTTGCCGTACTTTGCTTTCAACTCATCAATGTCACCATATTCAATCGCACGCATCGTGCAAGCTGCCACACAAGCTGGATCTTCGCCTTGATCGATCAAATCGGTACAGAAGTCGCATTTAGCAACTTTTCCCTTTTCCTTGTCGTATTCTGGTCCACCATAGGGGCATGACCAAATGCACATTTTACAGCCAACGCACTTCTCATGATCGTAATCAACGACGCCATCTTCTTCTCGTTTATGCATCGCACCCGTTGGACAGTTCTCTACACACTTCGGCTTATCACAGTGATTACAACTAATCGTCACATGATCGATATAAGGATTAGGGTAGCTTCCTCCTTCAAAGTCATACACTTTCCTGAAGAGAACGCCTTCTCCTAGATCATTTTTATCTTTACAAGCTATTTGACAACCTTTACAGCCGATACAGTTTTCCAAATCATAATAAAATCCGAGCTGACCCATCCTGCATCCCTCCTCTATTTAAAGTACAACCCGCGGTTCCCAATATTTATCTTCTTTCAGCGGCTCACCACTCCATTTTTCAAAATCACAGACGGTAGAGTTCCAACCAGAAATTCCTTGGCCTGTACAAATCGCACCTGTCAAAATATTATCTGATCCTGCTTTATCTATACCTGACTTTTCATCGACTTCGACCCAAGCCCCGTGCATTAATCCAACTACGCCAGGCATTAGCCGCTCCGTAAGATGAGCAATTCGTAAAGTCTGTCCGTGCTTACTCTTAATTTTAACCGTATCCCCTTGTTTGACTCCGCGTTCTTCCGCATCTTTCACACTGAGATACACTTCATTTGGCCATGCTTCGCGAAGCCAAGGGTTGTTATCAAAAATCGTATGGGCTCTTCTTAAATAGTGAGGGTTCACAACTTGAAGTGGGTAATCCCCTTTCTCTTTGTTATCCCAGTTTTTGTATGTTTCTTCATACCCTTCTGAAGCAGGGTTGTATGTTGGAATCGGATCGATTGTTGTGAATCCGTATCCTTTAATAAATTCAGCCAAGGCTTTCGAATGAATTTCAAGTTTGCCTGTTTCCGTTCCAAGTGGGTTTGTTTCAGGATCTTTTCGAAAAGCTTCTTGAGCGATATAACCATAGTTATCACCAGGCTCTCGTTCCACTAAATAGACACCTTGATCTTCTAATTCTGCAATCGTGATACGACCTTGTTGTGGTTCGCCATCCACTTTCCAGTTATCAATATCTTCTTTCGTAATGGTCACAAGTGGCTCATAGTCTGTCCCATCTTTGTTAATTACAAGAGCACCAGTAATTTGGTTAAATAACTGCTGTTTATCTGAAATGTCACCGTAGACTTCTTCAGAGGTAAATCCAAGACGTTTACCTATCTCCGTTGTAATCCACGCATCATCTCTCGTTTCAAACAAAGGTTCTGTTACTTTTCGATAATAAAACAATGCGTCACGGTTCCCTACATTAAATCCACCTTCTCGTTCCCAAGGGGTTGTGGCTGGTAATACTACATCTGAATATTTTGCGTTTGTTGTGACAAAATGTCCATTCGATACAACAAACTCTACGTTTCTATGAACCTCTATCCCTTTCGATTGGCCATCACGCGTTTGTAATGTCGCACCAAAACCGTGATAGATCATTTGAATATCAATGTCTCGTAAATCATTATCTCCTGCAGTATATTCTCCTTTCAAAATCGCATCCCACATTTCAGCATGAGCGAGACTGTCATCAATTGGATTCTCCGCTGCTGGAGGAACACCGTTTCCGCCACCCATCACCAATCTCGGGCCACCATTTCCTGTGCCGAAGTGACAGCTAACTCCTGTCATTCTTCCTGGTTGCGCCATATGTCCTGTCATGGCACCTAAAGTCATAAACATTTGCGGCCATGAGTCAGAATTTTTAATTCGAGCAGGTGCCCATCCAGTTAATAATGCGGCCCGATTGGCTGAACCTACCTCAATCGCTACTTTACGAATTTTATCTGGCTCAATACCACAAATATCTGAAGCCCATTCTGGCGTTTTTGGTGTTCCATCAAATGTTCCTAACACGTAATCTTTGAAATTCTCTTCTTTATTCGCACCTTCAGGCATCATCTCTTCATCAAAACCAACGCTACATTTTTTCAAGAAATCCCAGTCAATCAACGGGTTATTTGTAGGGTCATCTTTCTCTAGTAACGTATACGCCATTCCTAAAAGCATCGCATGGTCTGTTCCAGGATGGATTGGAATCCATTCATCTCCAAGAAGTTCTGCTGTTTCAGAATACATCGGATCAATGACTATGACTCTTGCACCTGCTTTTTTTGCTTGCAAGAAATTGTATGTTGGTGATCCAGGAGAGCTCCACGCAGGATTCAATCCCCACATGACAATAAGCTGAGAGTTTCTAAGGTCCATTCGGTCATTGATACTATGCTCGAAGTACCCTTCTTGTAGACCAAACTTTTCAGGTCCCCAACGCCACGATCCCCAAGACGTCGTGCCCCACGTGCCAACGTGACCACCATAAAGGTTCAATGCTCTAGAAATATCTCCACCTGTCACTAAGATAGAACGATTTCCATGTGTATCTTTAATACGCTTGATTTCATCGGAAACAATATCCAACGCTTCATCCCAAGAAAGTCTTACCCATTCATCATTTCCCCGTAAGTCCTTATCGCCGCCACCCGGTTGCCAATTCTTTCGTTTCATTGGATACTTTAATCGATCCACACCATACACTTGCTGACGTTGCGAACGCCCTCGTACGCAAGACCTTTGCTGCGGATTATCAGGAGAGTCAGGTCGGTTATCATCGGTTTTCTGACGCATGACCACTCCATCAACGACGTACGCTTTCAATAAACAACGTCCGCCACAGTTATGCCAACAAGCAGCAGGGATCCACTCCCCTTCTTCCTTTTGTAATTCTTCCGCTTGAACCTGATCCAACTTATTCAGACCATATTTTGCTGTCGGAAGCATGGCACCCGCGGTTACTGCGGCCCCAGCACCTAAAAATGTCCTTCGACTAACTTTGTATTCTTTTACCTTTGAAAGCAGATTAAACATGTCCGTTCACCTCCAAGTATTAATTACGATTAAGCGCGTAGTAATCAGTAATCTCATCGATCATTTTTCGATCAAGCTCCAAGTAGCCATATAGTAATTCCGCCACCCCCTTGTAAAAATCCGTGTTCGCCGTCTTCTTCATGTCACGACTAAACGCCGGCACCCAGCTAAGTAGATGATTTTCCAGAAACAGCAGTTGGTCTCTAGTAATCTCCAAAAACGACTGCGGATTGTCGGATAAAACGTCTTGCTTTGCCAACTTTACAAGTTGATACATCATATCTAATTCAAGTCCAATATGGTCATCTGCCTCTATACCATGTTGTTTCGATTGAAATCCATACTTTAAATAAGCTCGTCTCACTTGCAACGTTTCTTCTTGGAACAATGTTTTTTCTTCCCCTAGATAAACAGATCCCCAAGGTGGTGCTGGGAGCTGAAATGGTCCAATAAACATTCTCGTGTAATCCCAGTGTAAAGATTCAAATACATTCAAATCTGTCGGAGAATGATCTTGAAAAAATGACGAAATCGTATTTACACCATTGTGAATTGTTGAACTTACATCTTTAAATGGGAACGCATCAAATACTTTTCTAGTCGCTAATTCCTCCATCATTTCTTTTGTCGGCTCTGCTAAAAATAACTTCCGCAGCAAGTCATACGCTTCAATCCGAATATCCATTAACAACAGCACATCTTCTACCTTGATGCTCTCATTTACAGTGTTCATCACTATCACCCCTCTCTGATCAAAGCAGGAATCTGTTCCTCCTTTTAATCAATGATTCTCTCTTTCTATTTCATTTCTCTTCTCACTTATAACTTTACGTGATCACCCTTTCACGGTCTTTAGACTCGGGTGAAAAAAACAGACTGTTTTTTTGTACGTTAAAACAAGTAATTATGTCTAACTAATGGACAATAACAATGACTATCATTTGGGCACGATAACATTCATGATGCTTACAATAGATTTCCCTCACTCTTCATATTTGTCCTGAAAATAAAAAGATATGGAAGACTTCCACTCGCTTTCCTTCTATGAATCGCTCCAACTTGATTGCTATATACGGTCTCCCTTGATGATCAAGATACCCTAAAACTTATCCACAACTCAAAAATCCATCATTTCGGCTAAACAAAAACGCAGACTGTTGAAACTTTCTCAACAGCCCACGTTTATTATTTCATTTATTCCTTTAACCAATATCGCCTTTTTTTCTCCATCGGTACAAATCGAATCGACGGCCTCGTTAATAACGGACTATAAAACCCATCCACTGTGAGCACTGTTCTCTGCATGTATGGTCGATCAGAATGAATATCATTTTTAAATAACAACGCAGACGTTGTGCATGCATCCACACACGCTGGCAACTCACCAAGCTTTTGCCTATCCGAACAGAAGTTGCACTTGTCTACTTTCTTTAACAAATCATTAAATTGAAGTGCCCCATAAGGACAAGCAGTTAAGCATAAACCACAACCATTACAACGAGTTTGATCCAAATCAACTATCCCATCACGTCTTTTCGAAAAGGCGTTCTCAGGGCACACTCGGAAGCACTCTGGACTATCACAATGATTGCACGATAATGATAGATTATACTCTCCGTTCACATCCACAATACGACGGAAGCTTTGTTTAGTCGTTTGTCGATGTTCATTTAAACATGCAATCACACAAGAATGACATGATACACAGCGATCCGGTTGAAATAAAAAGCCATACTGAAGAATCATCGACGAACGCCTCCCTTCCGTAACGAAACGTAAATATCAAAAAACGGAGAACTAAGCTCCGGAGACTCTTTCCCTGGATACGATTCTAGCCGAGTGCTAATGAGTGCATTGACCGGCTCCTTTCCAGCCTGATTCATGATCACCACATTTTTCGGCGTGGACGCATCCAGCTCAACCAACCCTTCCATATCCCCTTGTTCATTATATACAACAAGCACATCCCCAGTTTCCACTCCGATCTGTTTTCCTACTTCTCGATTGATTTTTATATCAAACGAAGACTCATAAGCTTCAAACCAATCCACTTGACCAAACTGAGAATGAAGTTTTAATAACGACTGCGGGGTTAATAGTAAAAACGGGTGATTCGCATTCTCTCTATCACGTTGATAAATCGGGAAAGGTGAAAGACCATCTTCCACTGCTTTTTTTGAAAAAAACGTAAAAGGTTTTGGCTTCGCCTTTAAAATCTGTTGAAACTCCTCAAACTGTGATCGAAAATGAGCTGGTTTTTCGATTAAGTCTTGCCATGATTTAATCGAATAGTTTTCTTTCACCTCATCAGTCACTTCTTTTTCGATCCAGTCTTTTGCTTCTAGTTCTACAGGAAATCGTGAAAACCCAGGCTGCTTCTCATTTAATTTCATCGCTAATTCTCTCGCAACTTGTAAGTCACTTTTCGCCTCATAAACGGGTTCGATTGCTTTCTGATTATAAGAAAGCCAGTGATTCCAGTAGCTCACATGAAGGTCCATTTCCTCGAATTGCGTTGTCGCTGGCAAAACAATATCTGCCATTTTCGCTGTATGTGACATGGTCACATCACTAACAACAACCATCTCTAGCTGTGACATGAGACGATCCCATTCCCTGATATTTTGATCCTGACTAAGTGGATTTCGGGAATGAATCCATAAAAACTCCACTGGAGGATCGTCTAATTTAAGTAACTCCGAAGCGAAGTGATTGATATTCACTTCTCTATTCTGCTCATTCTTTTGATTGTTGTCCTTCAATATTTTTAAAGGCATGTTTTCCACTTCAGGATGAAAATAATATAAGCCACCTCGCTTAATAAAGCGATTTCCTGAAACAGTCACTAACGCATCGATTGCACGGACATTTTGCACACTCATTTTTCGTCGTTGCAGACCGTAACCTATCCACGTCGCAACTGGTGTCCTCGTTCCATATAAACTCGTCAATTCAGCGATTGCTTCTTCGCAAACACCAGTTTCTTCACAAACTTCTTTCATATCAAGGTTCCTTAATATGTCTGCATAGTGATCCCATCCACTTATCTGTTTTCTTAATTCCCATTCCTCAACGAGCGCGGAGTCGACAAGCCTTTTCGTCAAACCCATCGCAAGCAGCCCGTCCGTTCCCGGTCGAATTTGGATATACATGTCGGCCACTTTCGCCGTTTCGGTAAAAATAGGGTCAATTACGATCAATTTTGCTCCTTGATCTCTGGCCGCATGAATAAACTTCATCTGCTGAATATTTGTTCTTGCAGGATTACTTCCCCAAATAACAACCAGTTTTGCATAAGCCATTTCCTCGGGAGGTGGACTATATTCAAAAGGTAAATTATATTTTAAGGCCTGTCTCCCTGTTCCTAGACAAGGATTTCCAACTGGTTTCGTATGGGAACCAAAACTCTCAAATAACCCTTCGATCGCAAAATGAAGCAATCCAAGGTTTCCGGAAAATTTATTATATGCTAACGATTGATTCGACCCGTGACGATTCCTTAACGCGACCATCTTTTCAGAAATAATATCGTACGCCTCATCCCAAGTTATCCTTTGCCAATTCCCTGACCCACGTTTCGTTTGCATTAAAGGATACTTCAAACGCTCAGGGCTATTCACATACTGAGAGTAACCATATCCCTTCGCACATAACTTTCCTTTCGTAAAACCGTGGGAAGGATCACCAACAACTTTTACCACTTTACCAGCTTTTACATGGGTGATCATGCTACACGTAGAAAAGCAGTTTCTCGGACAAACATTTTTATATAATGTTACCTCCTCTTCCATCATGATCACCTCCAGTTAGTTGTATGATATTTTCCTTAATTCTCTAATTTTAAAGGCGACAGCGATATTGATCTTTGTCGACATGTCATCTAAGTCTATCTGCAATAACTCTTCTACTTTTGCTAATCGATATCGAACCGTATTCCGATGCAAAAACATCGCTTCTGCTGTTTGTTTCAAGTCGCAGTTATTCAAAATATATCCTTCTAATGTATCAATAAGGGAGAAGTCACTTTGTTTTTCATAACTTAACAATTCATCGAACGTGTCTTGATAGAATTCATGTAACTCCTGTGGATCATGATGATAGATCAATTTCATTAACCCTATGTCTTTGAAAAATATCACATCACTCTCCTGAATCCCTTCTTCTAACCCACGAGCAATTTTTGCTTCTTGATAGGAACGAAACCACTCGGTTGGCTCAGTATACATTCTCCCTGCTCCAACCGAGAGCTTTCGACCTTCTAACAAAGGTTCCGAAACTTTTTTTAATAATGAGATGGTCTGTTTTACCGATTCATACTTTTCCTTTTTTGTGCCACGATCTTTTAATGGAAGAAGTAAAATAATTTCCTCTCTTTTATTCAAAAGCACAGGAACGATCATTTTCTTCGTCAATGTCACTTCGAATTGACGGTAAAGCCTGTCCAAAAACCTATCATCATTAGAATAAATTTCATAATCTAACAATTCAAAGACGATGGCAATATGCGGCACAGAAAAATCCCACCCCCATATTTTACCTTTGGAGAGGATGTCTGATTTCGACTTCATGTTTCCATATAGGAGATCGAATATGAATGCTTCTCTATACTGACGCCCCTCTTCGGTAAGCTCCTTCTGCTTTTGTCGTTCAATAAGCACTGACCGAGCAAGCAGTTGAACTCCTTGATTCCAATCACGGTGTTTCAAAAGTTGATCGCTAGTTGACTTGCGGATATAAAGAGCAGCAAACTTCACGGATTCTTCAGTAAGGGCAACACTCGCTGCCTCCCACGATTGACCAGTATGATCATTGAGAACTTGATAACTTCCATCATCATAAACATATGTCATCTCAGGAGAGAGAAGTTTTCCATCTTCAACAGAATGCGCCAACGTCTGATACAAATCATCGGTTAAAACCGCTTCACATTCGAAGAAACGACAAAATTGTCTAAGAATCCCACCATATCCTCGACCATCTGATAACTCTTCCATTATCCCCATTGTGAGGAGGTGAATATCCCGTTCCATACCTCATCACCTTTCCTCTCTATGCTCTAGTAAATATACGATCTATCTTTACTTCTATTCTGCCACAAAATATGTCGTATTCTGACGACCATTCGTGAATGTTTTGTGAGAAGAAAAATTTACTAATTATTTTATTAGTCCCGCCTTCCGCATCTTGTAGTAGTTATCCACTCATTTGTGGCGGACGTTCTTCACTTTGTTGCACTAGTCCGCATTATTGTCGCGCTCATGCACAAACTTGTTGCACTCCGCCCCATTTAAACGGAAAGCCACGTGAGATTTATTTGATTTATGACTTTTTTATGACACCCAACACGTTTGTGATATAGGTCACTCACAAATGAAGATGCATCCTTTATCCTTAGTTTATACAAAAAAGCAAACAGGTATAGGGAGGAAGTTTTTTATGAGTATGTTTTGTCACCAATGTCAAGAAGCACTAAGAAACACTGGCTGCGATGCAATGGCTGGGGTTTGTGGAAAAACAAGTGAGGTAGCAAATCTTCAAGATTTATTAATTTATACATTAAAAGGGGTCTCTGAATTTAATCAGCAAGCACGTAAAGCTGGCATCAATCAACCGAAAACGGAACGAGTCATTTTAGATGGTCTTTTCTCAACGATCACCAATGCTAACTTTGATGCTGATTCTATTTCAACAAGAATCGAAAAAGCTCTTCAAGAACGAGAGTCTATCAAAGAAGCATTAAAAGCTAATGGAGTTTTCAAACAACGTTTATATCCAGACTATGCAACATGGACTGGTCATCGATATACTTTTGAAAGAAAATCAGAAGAAAAACAAGTTGGAATTCTAGCAACTGACAACGAAGATGTTCGAAGTTTACGTTCCCTCGTTTTATTCGGTCTTAAAGGGATGGCAGCATACGCTGAGCATGCATTAAATTTAGGGCATAAAAGCAAAGAGATTGCTGACTTTATCGAAAAAGCATTAGTCGCAACAGAAGACGATACATTGGATGCCGACGATCTTGTCAATTTAGTAATGGAAACAGGGAAATACGGGGTAGACATTATGGCGTTATTAGATGAAGCGAACACTTCTTCATACGGTCACCCAGAAATGACCGAAGTAAACATTGATGTACGTCATAATCCTGCAATTCTAGTCAGTGGACATGATTTAAAAGACTTTGAGGAACTACTTGAACAAACAGAAGGAACTGGGGTGGATATTTACACACATTCTGAAATGCTTCCAGCGAACTACTACCCAGCATTCAAAAAATATGAGCACTTCTACGGAAATTACGGAAACGCTTGGTGGAAACAAAAAGAAGAATTCGAAAGTTTTAACGGACCTGTCCTGTTTACAACTAACTGTATCGTCCCACCAAAAGCAAGTTACAAAGATCGTATCTATACAACTGGTGCAACAGCTTATCCTGGCTTTAAACATATTCCAGATCGCGAAGAAGGTTTGAAAAAAGATTTCTCTGAAATTATTGAACATGCAAAGACGTTACCATCTCCAACAGGTATTGAAGAAGGAACAATCGTTGGTGGATTTGCCCATAATCAAGTAACGCAATTAGCAGATCAAGTAGTCGACGCTGTCAAAACAGGTGCCATCAAAAAATTCTTCGTCATGGCAGGCTGTGATGGACGAATGAAATCACGCGATTACTATACGGATTTCGCCCAAACGCTACCACAAGATACCGTTATTTTAACTGCTGGTTGTGCAAAGTATCGCTATAACAAATTGCAACTCGGCGACATTGGCGGCATTCCACGCGTCCTCGATGCTGGACAATGTAACGATTCTTACTCATTAGCAGTTGTTGCAATGAAACTAAAAGAGATTTTCGAGTTAAACGACATCAACGAATTACCAATTGAATACAACATTGCTTGGTATGAGCAGAAAGCTGTCATCGTTCTGTTAGCTCTCTTGTATTTAGGTGTAAAAGACATCAAACTCGGACCAACTCTCCCTGCGTTTTTATCACCAAACGTAGCAAAAGTACTCGTCGATAAGTTCGGAATCAGTGGCATAACAGAAGTGGAAGAAGACATGGAAGTTTTCATGTCATAAGATAAATGGACAACTCCTCCAACCGCCACACCTTTTTAAAAAAGGTGTGGCGGTTTTACATTTTGTGCGTGAGAAAACAAGATTGTGCGTGAAAAAACGGATTTGTGCGTGAGAATGAGATTTTGTGCGTGAAAATGAGGAGTTTGTGCGTAATTCTAGAAAAAGGTCCAAGGGGGAATCCTCCTTGGACCTTCATTCATTTAAACTACCTAAATTATTTAAATTACTCATTTTCCATTGCAAGTTGTTCGATCAAATCATCAATCTTATAAAAAGGCACACTGTATCCTATTGAAGGGTCATCTATATTTTTCGCCGCATTAATTGCGATAAGGCGTTGATCTTTTTTGGCGAGAAGTGGTCCTCCACTATTGCCTTCTTCAATATTCGCAGATATTTCGTATAAATCTTCATATTCATATTGATCAATCGTTAAATTCAGATCAGTATTTGTGATATTTCCAGATGTAGCTGTATTACTTACACCTTGCGGACTACCCAAGGCAACTACTTCTTCCCCACTATCAAAAACACGCTCATCTTCCCTAGGGAAAGGCTCCAAACCTTTAAACTCTTCTACTTCGAGAACAGCCACATCCATGTAGTCAGAAGAACCTTTTAGTTTACCCTCATATAAATTCCCATCTTTATCTTCCACTGAGATATATTCTTGGCCGCTAATTACGTGAGAACTTGTGAGAACTAAGCCGTCTTCATTATAGAGAAAACCTGATCCCTGCTCATGTTCAGTAGAAATCGTATAGACCGTTTCTTGCGCTCGTTCTATTGCTTCTTCTATTTGCATTGCCTGTTCTTCTTTTCTTTTTTCTATAAAACTAGGAATCTCAAATGAGCCAACATCTTTCTGAATACTTGATCGTTCAGCTACGTTTGAAGTCGTAAATTGCTGGGCTGTGGAGGAAGAAGTATCAACAAAATAATTAGTAATTACGATTATTAATAATGCCGATGTTAATAAACCAAGCACGAGCTTCTTCCAATAAATGGAGTGCTGAGCATGACAATTGGGGCATTTTTCTTCTGGGTTATCTAAACTAAATCCGCATCTAGGACAGTTCATAGCTAGTCTCCTCCAATTATATTTGCGTCTATTATACCCTTTAAGAATAGAATTAAACAGTGAGAAAATGGATTATAACTGGGATATAAATAGTTAGAAACCTAGCCTATTCGATATATCATTGTTAGGGAAAACGTTCCCTAAGTTGCTTTGATCGTACTCGAACTTATTGTGTTCACAAATGAATTTGCTGTTGTCAGACCGAAACTTGTGGCACAACCTCACATTATTATTGTCTAATGAATTTTTGTAGATATATGCAAAAAAGTCTAGAGAACGAATCCCTAGACTTTCCTCTACTTATCTAATTTAATTTATACTTCCTCTCCATTACTCATCAATTGGCGCATGTATTTCACGGGTAGAGTAGCTTCAATCGAGTCCCCATCATCCAACGTTAGCACATATTCGGCTAAAATAAATGAGTCCCCTTTTCCTAGGATAATATTAACTTCTCATTGACAAAGTAATTATCGGAACCTTGATTTGGTTCAATAACGTACCTGCCAGCTGAAATATCGGAACCAACAGTGAAATTCTTTCTCTCCACATTTAGTTCTTTCATAAGCATGAGCGTTACCATGTGAGACTCAGGAACCTAACGTCGGTGTTCCATTGGAGAGTAGTCTTGTTAACGTCTATCTTTGTCTTTCTTTTGAGACTTTTCTATTATACGATTATGATTAATATCACAAATTTCTATGTATCACAAATACATTAAAACACTTGTTAACGACTTAAAGAAAAATAAATATTTTAATATAAAGGAGAGAAGCGGTAATGAGAAATATCATCCTAGTAATCATTTTCATTTTCTGTATTAATATTATTCTCTCCATTGCTTTTGTTACGGGAGGCGCATTCGACGCTGCTTCTATTCGTTCCGTTTATCGTTCGGACCCTAACATTCTATTCTTTCTTGATTTCAGCAGTTCTTTTTATTCTATTTATTCATTTATCGAAGCACCTTCATTGATCCCACGGAAAATAAGTCATTTTATTATTTATGGCATCCTTTCTGCAGTCCTATTCATGATTACACCTATGAAAAACAACTGGCTACGAGGAGCGACCGCCATTGCTTCCTCCACATTTATTGGGATGATTGATGAGTTTCATCAATATTTCTTAATCTCACGAGATGGTCTCTTTATCGACATTCTCATCAACATGGCTGGCAGCATCATCTTTGTTATCGCGTTAATAAAAGTAATGAAATTCTCCCAAGAAACAGATTGATGAGACGTATTTTTTGGTGGGTTTCGTTTGTTGCTGTGTTTGTCGGATTTGCGCTAGCCTGCTCTCATTGTTACGTTTATGTCGTAAACAAAAACGCGAAAGATCCAGAAGATCTTCCGCGTTTTATTTTGATCGAATGAGTTGGAATCCAATCCACTTCAACGCTTCCTTTAAATTACTTTTCAGCGTTAATTGCAACATTTCCGAGCCACTCTTTTGAAATTCTACTGCTTGATCTGGTCGCACACCGGTTAAAATTGGCATCGCACCCAGCAGTTTCAGTGCTTGCGTAAGGTTGAAAATGTTTTCGCTAACTGTGCCATCATCTATAACGAGACCAGAGATATCTATAATGAAATAATCGATAGACTTTTGATAACTTTTCGCTAGTACTTGTTCGAGGATAATTTCGGAGCGAACTTCATCCATATCCCCTACTAAAGGCAAAATGACAACTCCATCATCAATGGGAACGATTGGAGTGGAATATGATTGAATCCGACTTTTCGCTTCATCTAAATCAATCACAAACCCTAATAAAGTTGCCATCGTTTGAAATAACTCGACTTCTTCTTTTTTAAAAACACGCGGATTTTTATCCATTCCACAAAGCGTACCAAAGTTTTCCCCATTGCCGTATGAAATTGGGACTCCTAATAGTGTTCCGCCCCCTAAAGCTTTCGTAACCGGCATATCTTTCGTTAACTCATGTTTAGTTAAATCTTCAATGAGTAATGGCTCACGGCCATTATCAACAATAAATTGTCAATAAGAATCAACGAAATTCGTTTCAAGTCCTTCTTCAATCACTATATAGTCACGATTGAATGAATGCATGATTTCCACTTGCTCTCTATCATTTTTTGCGATAAAAACAGTGTTTATATCTATAAACTGGCTGAGCCTTCTCAGCACATCAATAGCTGCTTGCTCTAACTCTTTATAATAACCGTTCGATAAGAACTGTTGCAATAAGTTCCCCTCCTTACAAAAACTTTAACGTTTCTAGTGGAATTATAACACGCAATGGACCAACTAAGTGTTATATGGGATTTGTATCTTTATCCTTTTAATATTTATAATTTGCGGTTTTAGAAATCATCCAGCCCATCTGCTTCAATTGAAAAATATTGTCAGAATAAATTCACAACTAAAATACGATATATTATTCATTCCTTGTTGTTCCAACTGGTATCCAAGTCAAATTTGAGCTTCCACCATCAATCCCACTAGCGTCGTAATTTAGTATGTCCCCAAGAACATAAAATCCACTCTCTTCAATTTCTGAACAAGAAGCTTTATCGGTTCTAAGTTCTGGAGACGTTTCACTAGAGTAAGACATCCTAACATTTCCTTCTACACAAATATAAGCATCATGATTACTATTATCTTTTATATCAAACACGGCATCTATTAGATACAAATCTTTTTTTACTATAATGTGCGACCTGTTCCCTAATTTAATTTCAGAACCGTTCATCAACATATTTCCCCCAACTACTAAGACAGAGTCTGGGTTAAAATCTGCCCCTTTTTCAAGAGCAACATTTCCGGTTACTAATACATCTCTTTCGGATCCTTTAATATCTAGTGGGTCGTCTGGAAAAGTTACATTGCCAGCAATGTCTACTGTTTCAGGTTTTCCATTAATTCTAGTTTCTCTACCTTCAGATCCATCACGCTGCTGATACGGCGGTTCATCGAATCGATCAGACCAGATCACATCGTTTCCTGCGGATGACGAAGAAGATCGAATGGTGAATATTTCTTCCGCCGTTTCCTCTCTGCCTTTATCATTTAGTATGGACGCATCGACTTCATAAATGATATCTATCTCTTCGTCATTCTCACCTGGTCTGATTTCCGTAAATGTCCCTTTTACTTGTCCTTCGTATCTTTCAAATGTAAGATCGTCGATCGCAAAATCAGTTAGTTCATTTCTCAAATGACTGATTACATTGTCTCTCGTGGGGTCTGTTGTGATGTTATTTTCAAAATGCGTTTCGATTCCTTCGATTTTTTTGATGACGTTGTTTCGTGCATACATCACACCCATATCACTCATCTTAACAACTTGGCTATGTTCTTCTGACCTTTGTGCTTGCTTGGCGCTACTCAAAGCACTTCCTAGAAGGGGTGGAATGAGCACACCAATGATCAGTATGACGACTAGCGTTAATAATAAAACATAACCTTTTTCATTTTTTACGCCCAAGTCGATCCCTCCTTATTTTACATTCAAGTAGTGGATCATATCAGAAGACCCGCCGCCGTCCGATTCTTTTAATTTCGCATAAACGCGAAATAGAGAAAGATCTTTTTCGTCATTCGTCTGACATATGTTAAATTCCGCAACATATTTTTTGTTATTTAATCGGTAATAGTAATCGCCTGATTCCCCGTCCGATAAAAGGTTTAGCTGACTCATGTCAAATCCAGGAATCATCGCTTCATCTTCCGGTAACGACACAAATGCTTGGCCATTATCACAGCCAAGAGCAGGTCCATCATAATCTTGTAAATAATTTTCAATCGCATCATTTTCTTTTACTTCATGGACTAATTTATCTACTAAGTTTGTGGACGAATAGCTGTCTTCTGCTTTTGATGAAAAAAGGAGAGATTGACCAAAAAAACTAAAAAAGCCTAGCAGAATAATTGAAATTATCACTAGTCCAGCAAGTGTTTCCACTAAAGTGAACCCTTGACTGCCTTTTATAAACACCCATTTATTCATCCGGTTCACTCCTGTCTTTTACCTTTGATTTTATTTTTATGGAGATTCACTGTCCATTTCAAGATCTGCTAATCGATCGATCACAGTTTGCACGTCTAATTCTCGATCGTAATCATCCGATAACGTCAATGATACATGTAATTCCTTTTCGCCATCGACAACAAGTGGGTTATCGCAAGTGGTGGTTCCGTCTGATTTTAGGGTGGAGCCGTCGTGTTCGAACAAACTAGCTTCTTCATCGATTCCTCTTATATGTACGCCTTCATGGGCCAACGTTTCCATTGGTCTTCCATTAAAAAACAACGTATCCCCCTCATAACATAACGTGTAATTTTCTCTGCCATGAACTTGCTTTAACTGAGTAATAAGATAGTTTCCTTCTTGTCTTAAGTTGATATGGGCTTTCGATTGTTGGCTATGGTTAAAAGTGGAAAGAAGAATGGAACCAAGTAATCCAACAACCATCGTAGAGATAGAGATCGTTACAAGAAGTTCAATTAGCGTTAGTCCTGATTCGTTATTAGCTCGTTGTTTCAACATGTCCATCTCCTTCCACTGGTGATTTAGCAACATTCGGGATTACTTCTCTATCCATTATACTAGACTTTTTCGATTAAACGGGAAATTCACTCTAAAAAAATAGTATAATTGTTTTGATTTAGAGATATATACAACATTTAAAACACAATGACGTGTAAACGACAGTCTTTCCATAAAATAGCGTATAAAGGCAAGGTTTATCTTCATGATTTGTTTAATTAAGACAAAAAGAAGACGATAATCGTTGTTACTTGTCGATCATCGTCAGCATATTAGTCATCGTTTTTGCTTCTTATCTATTTAGCTAAATGAATAGGTGTCTTTTAATCGTTGCTCGATCAGTTCCATGACTTCTTTTGTTTCTGCTTTCTCATTTTTCGCACTGAATTCTTTCATGTCTTCCATCAGCTTCTTTAATTCGTTCACACCCAACTAACTCACTCTCCATTCAAAATTGTGAAAACTATAGTAAAGATTGGCATTAACCTCGTTATCTGTCTTACAGCTGCAGATAACAAAGTCCTAGAAAAACCTTCCTGAAACGCCGCGTAATTAGTACTATAATACATCTCTAGTGAAAATACAGTCGAATTTTGTAGAATAATCAAATATCTGTAAACTTTATTGGTTTATTTGTAAACTTTTCCTTCTAATCCGGAAATAAAACATGATATTTTCGCGAAATAAGCTATAACATTATTGGAATGGCTGTTTTAGCTAATTTTCTTGTTTTTGTTGAACAGCTCGAAGAAGGGAAGGTAGCACATATCGTTCGTGACAACGAAGGTTTATTTTGGTATTCTATTGGTAAGTTATTTTACACTGGACCTCACAAAAACGATTCAATATAGAATGATTCCCTTCATGTCAATCCCACCACACCGAAGATAAACTTCTAGCATAAACTCTGTTTGAAAATCATTATTCATTCTGTTTACATCAAGTATCCACTTTATACATCCTTGTTTTAGTTGTATAGCAACGATTTATAGTACCCTGCGAGCGAGAGTGGTCCCGTTGAAAGGAAGTTAAAGGGGTTCATAGCACCCGTATATATTGAAGCAACCAAAATCATGCTCATCATTTCACAATTTAAAGTTTATCTATTTTTGTAACCGTTCCATTTCATGTTTTTCTACGTAACAAGCAGTGAGAACGAACAATAATTCTGTCCAGCATACTTTCAATGAAGTCTAACACCAAATTTAAGGGAGTTGATTGCCATGCGTAAGGAAGAATTCAACAATCAGTTATTAGCGGATGAGGCGTTTGATGAAACGTCTGTTGTGACGCAACTATTGGAAAAGGATAGAAAATCTTCACTGATCTACTATTTGTGTCGAAGTTTTTATCTTTTAGTTTACAACGCCAATATCGTTCGAACAGAAAACAATACGTATGAATGCTATATTAGTGATGATAGCTTAATTCCAGCTGCAAGCGAACTAAATGATGCGATAAATTACTTGTCAGAAACATTCCAAGTCGATCGTGAATCCGTGAAAAACGATTTGTTTTTTGTCATTAACAAATACTACACAGATACCGCATACCAAAAGGAATTACAAAACCAGTTCAGCATCATTCAATCGGACACAGAACGATTCATGTCTGAATTTGGCACCCTTTACGAACTAAATCATTTTCCAAACTGGGATCGATTTGAACAACGAGTAAGATCTTTCGTTTAATACGACATTATTTCCTAGGAAACTATTCATTGGGGAGCACCTATCTTGGTGCTTTTTTTATTTGTCTAAAACCAACTATTTTTGTTTGTAAAAACCTAGGCATATTACCTTACAAGTTATCCTTCTCTTCACACTCGCTATGATAAAATTGGTTAAATATAAGAAGGATTCTTGTTTCATTTGACGTTTACTAATTTTTTTCGGAGGTATATAAATAAAAAGAATGAGCATATCCATTCTTGTCGAACTCCCCCACTCACCTTCGTTTATCAGAACGATAACTTTATGAGATCACATGCTATGCTAACAACATCTGTCGAACCTTTTTTAAAACTATGATAAACGGAGGTTGAATCATGGGAATATCAAAATCAACAGTAAAAATGATATGTGAAAATGAATATGGTCGATTAAAACACGTCATTCTTTGTGAACCAAAGCATATGAGTATTGACGGAAACATTAACGAAACGCAAAAACAATTTAAAGACAATCAGTTCCGTAAACATAGAGCGATAAAACAACATCAACATTTAATCGATACATTGATCAAGCACGGCGTTCAAGTAAGTCTACTTCCTGCTCATAAATACTTTCCAGAACAAGTTTTCACAAGGGACATCGGGTTCACTGTTGGACATACGATATTTGTTTCAAATATGGCTCATGAAAGTCGTGTAGGAGAAGAAAGCATCTTTGCGTCATGGCTCAAATCGCGACAAAAACCTCATTGCCATTTTATCGATAATCACATTGAAGGCGGCGACGTCATTGTTCATGACGGTCAACTATTCATTGGACTGAGCCACCGAACAAATCAACAAGCCATCAATCCCATTCAAAAAGTATTACCTAAATATAAAATCATTCCAGTCCCTTTTTCAAAAAAATACCTTCATTTGGACTGCGTATTTAACATCATCTCTGAAAACGAAGCTCTTTATTACCCAGATGCATTTCAACAACCTGAGCTTGATATATTAGCAGAACAATTTGACCTAATCCCTGTTAATGACGAAGAACAATTTACGTTAGGAACCAACGTCTTGTCGCTTGGTGATAAAAAAATCCTTAGCCTTCCGATAAATCGGCAAATCAACCAGGACCTTCGCAACCGCGGGTTCGAAGTGATCGAAGTAGACATTTCAGAAATCATCAAATCTGGTGGTTCCTTTCGCTGTTGTACGCTGCCATTGTTGCGAGAATAAAATCCCACAAATATAGCACCCATAACGGGTGCTTTTTCTATGAGACACGGTTATTCTTTCTCCAACTGCTGGACCACTTCCTCACAAAGCTCATGCGTCCGTAAACTATCCTCGCTTGAAAACAATAATTCCGTTTCCGAACCAGACTCCACAGCCTGAAGAAAATCAGCAACCATCTCCTCAAAACCACGTTTATGTAAAGTTGGTTCCCAATCATTTGTCGCCGGTTTCCATTCCTCTCTGCCTTGACGAATCACAACATCCGCCACATTCAACACGACACCCTTTTCCTTTGGACTCATGACCTCAGCCTTTTCCTCCGTTGTCCCACTATCCCGATTCATAATCCCAATCGCCGTTCCAAATTCAGACATTCCCTGCACGACAACATGGTGCAACAAATCTCCCTTTTTCCTACCAGTCACCGTCCAACGATCGACTGGATACGGAAACAAATACAACAACGAATCCGCCACATGAATGAAATCATCAAACACAAACGTCCGAATATCACCCGGTAACGACGCCCGATTTTTTTGAATGACAACCATATTCGGGTCTTCAATCTCCTTCAACCTCTGATAAGAAGGAGCATATCGCCGATTAAATCCAACCATCAATACCAAATGACGGCTCTTCGCCAATTCATACAACCCCCTCGCAGATTCCGCATGAAAAGTCATTGGCTTATCCACAAACACATGAATATTATGGAGCAACAATTCACGAACAATCTCCTCATGCGAAGCCGTCGACGAATGAACAAACGCCCCACGAATCCCACTCTCCATAAGCGAATCCAAACTCTCGTGTAAATGTTCAAATCGATAACGGCTCCCTAACTCCTCCAACCGCTCCCGATTTCTCGTACACAAATGAACCTCCACATCAGAAATTCCACTCAGCACCGGCAAATACGCCTTCCCAGCAATATCTCCTAAACCAATCACACCAATCTTCAACATCCAACCACCCCTTCAAGCTTTTTTTTGGAAAACGGTCGTGCCAGGACTTGTCACCTCGTCCTTCCTTTTATTTAGCTTACTCCCCTATCAACAATCGCAGGTTGTGCATCTTTTTATCATCCAAACGTTCCGAATATTTACGGTTTATCCTCATTGCTGACCCTATGTGATACTCTTCTGCAAATAACTCCTTATGAATACGTTCGATATTTCCTTCGTTTAATCCTCCTCCAGGCATAATGACAGGACCGCTCAACTGTTTTTGTAACGACATTAACGATTGCAATGTCGATAATCCACGTTGCACTTCGTCTTTCCCGCCAGAGGTGAGTATCCTTGTCACATGATTTGAATAATCACATAACGTTCGATAGGCGGCTTTTACATTGTCGACATGATCAAACGCACGATGGAACGTGATATCCATTTCTCCTGCAGCATCGATCACCGAACGCAATAGTTTTCTATCAATCGTATTGTCTTTCGTTAATGCTCCAAAAACAATGCCTGCAGCTCCAATGTTTCGGATCATCTGCACGTCTTCAATGATCGCTAATGCTTCTAAATCAGTATAGTGAAACGAATAACTGTGTGGGCGTATCATCACCATCACTGGAATATCAACGCTTTTCACGACTCGTTTGATGGTGCCATAACTTGGCGTCAATCCACCTTCATCGATTGCGCTCACTAATTCCAGTTGATCCGCTCCAAATTTCTCGGCTTCTAGCGCGTCTTTTTCATTTTGCACAATAATTTCTAATTTCCCCATCTATACTGCCCCCTTCATCGGTTTCATACCCCAAACTCTTTTGTTATATTGTACTATTTTTAATTATAGTCGTCTATACCACTTTACCAATTCAGCCACTTGTAGTTTTTACTCATAATGAACCAATAATAGGTCAAACTATACGGAACAAAACGTTACGAAGGTTGGAGGAACAGACATGTTATTTCGAAAAACGGTGGTAAAATCTCTATGCAGAACAGAGTATGATAAATTAACGAGAGTCATTTTATGTGAACCAAAATATATGACTATCAAAGAACAAATGAATGAAACGCAAAAACATTTCAAAAATGAAAAGTTCCATATTGAACATGCGCTTAAACAACATAAGAACCTTGTCAAAACTTTGAAAAAAAATGGCGTTGACGTTATTCTTCTCCCTGTGAAAGAACAATATCCGGAACAGGTTTTCACACGAGACATTGGGTTCACGTTAGGACAAACGATTTTTGTAGCTGATCTGGCGCACGGGGCAAGAATTGGGGAAGAAAATGTTTTAAAAGAATGGTTAGAGCAGGAGGCGATTTCCTACTACAACTTAATTGGCGATAAGATTGAAGGTGGCGATGTTATTATTAATGGCCATCAAATTTTCGTAGGTCTAAGTAATCGAACGAATCAGCAAGCGATTGATCATCTACAAAAAATCTTGCACGAGTATGAAGTGATCACCGTTCCTTTTACAGAGAAATACTTACACTTGGACTGTGTTTTCAACATCATTTCTAACACAGAAGCCCTTTATTACCCAAAAGCTTTTGATAAAAAAGAAGCGAAAATACTCGCCAATCATTTCGACTTAATCGAAGTGAACGATGAAGAACAATTTACGTTAGGAACAAACGTCCTTTCTCTCGGAAATAAAAAGATCCTTAGTTTACCTGTGAATCGAGACGTAAATCAACAACTTCGTATCCGAGGATATGATGTGATTGAAGTCGACATCACTGAAATCATCAAATCTGGCGGATCCTTCCGCTGTTGCACGTTACCATTGGTTCGGGAACACGATGCATAAGAGGAGAGGATGGGTTAGTTAAGTTTTTTACTAATTGTATTGTAACTGGTGACCCTCTTCTTGGGATAATTACTCGACTTAGGTAACTAGACGGGGTCACTATTTTCGATAAGTCCTTGCTTAATGGGCAATTAATGAGTTCTTCTTGACTTGTATCCTGTCTAATCAAATATAGGCTGATTGCATCTAATAAACAGGACTATCCTACACTATTCATGAAACTTTATATACGCGACTAAAGTCCGAAAGTATAATTAAATGTATAAAACTACCGATGATTTTTTTCATCAAAGATAGGTGATAAACTTGGCTAATAAAAATGAGATAGAAACAAGTCCCAAAAAAACAACAAAATCTTTAAAACAAAGGCAGCTCATGATGTTGTCCGGTATCATGTCGATGTTTTTTCTTGTCATTATTCTATTAATCATCCCTAGTAATTTAGATTTATTTGGAAATGAAGCTTCTGCAAATGCTGATGAATTAAACCGCGTTTATCACCTCGAAGAAAATGGTTACATGTTAGACAACGGTGATTTCGTTCGAGTTTCCTTATCCTTTGTCACTGCTGACAACAATGGTATCCCAAAACTATCAAGAGGCAGACCGTTTATAAAAAATACCGTAACAAAAATTCTGTCTGGAACCGATAGAGACGCTTTTAAAGGAAGCGATGGATTAAATTGGTTTGAAAGTGAAATACGCAATGAACTAAATGATTCCTTTTCCGATATTGATGTGGAACGAGTTTATATCACAAGTATCGTTATTTCTTAGCCCCCTTATACACCAACGCTGAGCCATTCTGAAATATCTATCAGCGTTGGTGTTTATTTATGAGCTTTTTTAGTTAAATGATTGAAAGTAAAACCAATTATAATCATTTACTATCATTAAGGTTCGTTATCAATAGATGTTAATTTTGCAACCTATCGACCGTTTTTTCTTTAGAACCATAGTTTTTTAAAATCAACTCTTCTATTTAACAGTGCAAAGTTAAAAGACTACCTACCGTCATGTCATTTACCACGACGATAGATAGCCCTCATCCATTATTTTTAGAAAAAAATGACTTAATCAATTCAAATCTATATGTTATGAGGTCAATTTGACTCCCCATATTCTCTTAAATAGTCATACATACTTTCGATTGCGTTATCATTTCCGTAAGCTTCTGTCAGTCCCCAGATTTTTCGATCATCATCATCGCCCGCACCATTCACATAAATATCTAAATCATGGATCACTCGATGAGCATAACGAAGCGCCATGCGATCTTCCGAATGCAGACTACTTCCTAACTGATAAAAGTTTTCTAGATTTCGAATATCATGTAATGCCCGAGAATCATCAAGTAGTTCCTCTTGCAACTTCAAAATACTATTATGAAAGCGATTGTTGTCATGGTATTTTCCATCTCGTAGATTGTCAAAATTCAAAGACTCGACGTTTCCGTAACCAACGATATCATTCATCGTTTGATGGAGGTAGTCTATCAATTGTTTCGCTTCCTGTTCTTTACCTTGTTGATAGTTTATAGCGTCTTCATGACCGCTGCGATCAATATAAAAGTAATTGTCATTCATGAAAAAAACTCGTTCAAGCTCTTCGCTATCATTCTGGTTTTCGTTTTCGTTTGATTCGTTTGATTCATTCACCGGTTCATCATTTTCATTATTAGCATTGCTCTCGTCGTTGTCATCTTGCAGGTTAGGTTCATTTTCATTCATTTCCACTTGTTCATTTCTGTCGTTCTCGTTATTACTATTATTTACCGACGAAGACAGAGTGGTGTCTGTAAAGTTAGAAAACATATAAAAAACCAAACCTGCAACGATCATTCCAAATAAAGCTAACATCATTTGTTTGTTTTTCACATCGACGTCCTCCCCAAAAATGCTTATAAAGAAATTGTATCTATCATTGGAAATATCTACAAGGGGGTTATTCTAGCGATTAAACTCTATCATTTTACCTTTTTGTTCTATTTTAGCGATAAATAGTTTAGAATCTTTTGAAAATAATAGATTTGATGGAATCTTCAAGACAGTTTGGTATAAAGACGCATATAAGTCCGTTACCTCCTTTGGTGACTGGGATAGACTCGCTTAGGTCACTATGACAGTGGTTTAATTCCTTTCATGATCGGTCGTACCTCCCGTCGGGCGCTATACCATGGCTTTGCTTCCTTTCACAAAGTCCATCTACGACGAAAGGAAGCTGCGATGATCACAGCTTCCATTCCGATTAATTTCTACTATTTAAATCTCTTGCATAGACTTTTTTCCATAACAACTTAAACAAACACTTTATTCTTCACAACGTTATCGGTCTTTCTTTTTGAATTTCTCTCTCGGATCAAATGGTAATCCGTGTTTTCCATTGTTCCCTCTAGCAGATGCATGTTCAGGAATAAGGACTTGTTTATCGTGTTTAGATATATCGAGAGTCACTTTCCCGTCTTCCTCTTTTTTATTTACTGGCGAACCGTTCGAATTACCTTTACCTGGTTTCTCAGGTTTTCCTGGTTTCGCAGGTTCCTCGTGCCCTTCATCACCGTAGTAAGTGACTAACTCTTCGTTTTCGAAAACGGTGTCTAAATCTACTGGAACATTTACGTTATCTAAGTTAATGTGTCCAAATCCTTCCGTTTCTTGATCCACTACTTTCAAATATAGTTCATCACCAATATAATCCGAAGCATCCCATCGAATGCGACGATATTGTTCCGAATTTTGACCTGTTTCCTGCATCAAATATTCATCGTCAGAGGCACGAACTAAGGCGACATAAAGACCATCAGGAGAATGACCACCACCAACAAGGAAGTCTATCGCACCATCCCCACCTAAAATAAACGGTTCTGACTGCATTTCACCTGTTAACGAATCTCCACCAAGGTCACCATTGTGCCCCCAATAATGATAGTGATTTGGGTCGACATCTGTATGAGCCTGAAGGAATGGACCACCCCAGCCCCAACCATCAGCATCGGTAATATGTTCATCTTGGAAAGCATCGCCTTCAACAACGTTCCATCCAGATAAATCACCCGTCTGAAAATCGTGGTTTGGGAGTGATTTGTGAGGCACAGCTTCTTTTTCATCCACTTCCATCGCCGGCACTGTCTCTCCATATGCAGAGTTCATTTCCCATACATCGAACGACGTAATCATCACCTCGCCACCATCACTCCATACATCGATGCCCATCGCATCCAATGTCGGATAAACTCTTGACGTGATGCTTCTTTCACCATTTGCATAAGCTTCAACCATCGAACGATCCAAATATACGGTTAAAGCCAGCGTTTCTTCATCTAACGTTAGTTCGCCTTCATGAATCCCTTTTCTAACATCTGGATCCAAGCTAGACTGATTTCGATCAATACCGAATAATTCATCTGAAAAATCATAATAGAGCAATGTTTGCTCTCGTTTATCATCACTTTGTCTGACGTTTAAACCAAATGAATCGGCATTGATATTTTCAACTTCTAGCTTAATTTCCAACATATCGCCTTCGATATGTTCCAACTCTTTTTGTAGCTTAGGCACTGACACATTTTTTTCAGACAAGAGGTGTTCGGAACGTAAATTCTCCACTTCTTCAATTGGTTCTATTCCCAATTGCCCCTCGTCCGTCAATGACAAGCTAAGAGGTAAGCCTGCGTTGTGAGCCCATCCGGCATCATAGTGTGCTTGCTCAGAACGGCGATCTTGAGCAATACTATACAAGATCGAGCGGCCGTCATGATCTTCAAATCCACTTGGTCCAGTGAAATGTTCTCCGTAATCAAATAGCTTAGGTTCTTCGTGATCTGGAACAAATTCGTTGTTTTCCCGGTCCCACTCCCCAATCCAATGCCATACATACTTCACATCATGTTCACTGTACCCGTCATACCAAGGGTTAATAAAAAAGGCATACTTGTCTGTTTCATCCCCATTAGCATCTTTTAATGGTAAAAACACAGGGAGTTCCCAAACGTGACCTGTTGCTGGATAAGCTTCGACATCTCCTGTAAAAAACGGTCCTTCGTATTCCCACTCATATAAATCTTCTGACGTATATAAGAGGGCTGTTCCTCCAACTTTCTGGCCATCTTTTTCAATTCCTGAGCTGACTAGCTGGTAATAAGTTCCGTCTTCTTCCCACACATACGGATCACGGAATTGTCCATACATGACGTCCCCTTCATCTGCATGAAGGTCTTCTGCTTGAACATTAACTGGCTCATCGTGCATGTTCCAGTTAGGTAAATTCACATCCCCATCTTCTGGAAAGGTACTTTCGGCCAATCCAACCATTTGATTAGGCGTCATACTGTCGTCTCCGGCCGTAAACAACAGCACTGGATTTCCGTCCTCATCAAACGTCGCATCTCCTGACCAAACACCATCAGGAGAGATCGAATCACCATCTGGCGCTAACGCAACCTGCTGATCTTCCCAATGAATCATATCGTCACTCACGGCATGTCCCCAATGAATATGGTTCCAGTAAGGACCTTGAGGATTATGCTGATAAAAAATATGATATTTCCCCTCAAAATAAAACGGTGCATGAGGTTCATTCATCCAGTGTTCCGGTGAAATCAAGTGATATTGAGGTCGATGACGATCTGCGTCATAACGACTTCGTTCATAATCCAAATAAGGTTCAGGATGTTTTTTATCATCAAAGTTTTCCACATAAGCGTTGTAGGATGTACTTACGTCCTCTTCGTCCAAGGCAACGCCATGAACTTTCACCTCATCCATTAAACCATTAAACATGTTTGCCGCAAAAACACCGTTAATAATCGCGGGTTCATTATGTTTTCCGATACGCAACGGTTCAGATGAAGGACTGAATGAAGCACGATTTGGGATCGTTTCTTCTCCAACTTTGTCTCCATTTAAATACAGTTCCATGACATTTCTAGATCCGTCTAACGTGGCAACAATATGAGACCATTCAAATTTTTCCAATGGATGATCATCATCAGCCCACACTTCGAACCAGTCGCCATTCAATCCTGCCTCAAATGACCAGCTCCCGTGACGTCCCATACCAAGAATAAAACCTTCGTCCTGGCCTCGGTTTTGTTGATTAACAATCGCTGATTTTTTCCCATCATTTCCCCACTCATATGCTCTTGGTGCAACCCAAGCTTCAACACTGAATGTATTGTCAAGCTCAACAAAGTCGTCGGCATCCCTATCGATCCATGTGGAGTAACCATCAAACAATAAAGCTTGATCCATGATTCCTTCTCGCCAAAGGGGGTCTGTTGATGGTTTATCAATGGCATCATTAAACACATAATGAATGTCGTCGATAAGCTCCATTTCTTTGTCCACTGTTTGTTTCCCTTCCCCTTCATCAAAAGGCCAGTAAGAAACCAATTCAGGAAGATCAGAAGGTACGTCTCCGTCTCCATCACTCTCGTTGTAAACATTGAAATCGTCTACATTGATGTGACCAAATCCACCAGAATGATAGTCTGCCACTTTCATATAAAGCGCATCACCTATATAATCTGATGCATCCCAAGTAACTCTACGATACTGTTCAGAATTTCTACCGGTAGTACGAAACAGTTCCTCCCCGTCAGAAGCGCGCATCAATGAAACATACAATCGATCTCTATCTTCGCCTCCGCCAATAAGGAAGTTAATTGTCCCATCCCCAGCAAGTTCAAACGTGCTAGACGTCAAAACACCTGTGCGTAAATCTGAAAGATGGTCTTCCTTCGCACCTTTAAATCCCCATAAGTGATAATCCCCTTCATGATTAAATGGGATTTCATCGTCCCAAAAATGAGGTTGATCGGTGATGACTCCATCAAAGGCATTGCCATTTCCTATCACATTCCAACCAGATAGATCACCCGTTTCAAAACTAGGGTTCTCAATATCATTTGGAAGGTTATCAAGGTCGTTTTTGATCCACTGATCATTCGGTTCAAAATTCGCTTTTTTCATTTCATAAATTTCCAAGCTTAACAGTTCTACCTCACCATTTATAGCAAAAATGTCTAATCCTTGGCTTTGAGGATCAGGAAAAAGTTGATTCGTAAACACATTCTCTCCTTCATTAAAAAATACTTCCACAGAAGATCTATCAACGAGAATCTGCATTTTCACACTGTCATTATCCGTGGTCACTTCAGAAACATGCTTTGCACCAAAACCATCATGAAAACTAACGTCTCCTGATTGTGTACGATCCACATACATTTCTTCGTTTAAAACATCGAAACCAACACTAGTAAACTCGTCTTCATTTTTGCGAATGTGAAAGCCAAACTCATCAGCTGACGTGGTTTCATCTAATTTGAATTCCGCTTCGATTTCTAAAGTGTCTCCTGTAAGCCCTTCTAAAAGTTCGTTCGCTTCACCAATTGTTTCGTTCTCAAAGGAATGATGTTCCCCTCTTAATTTTTCAAGTTGCTCGATAGGCTTTTGCTGCAGTTGAATGTCGTCTTCAACTTTTTCAAGAGAAAGTTCTCTCGGTACCGTCATCGCACTTCGCCATGGTGACGTTGGTGTATCATTTGCGTATTCGGTAGGATTACTCATCCATCCAATCCAAATCGGATCTTCCTCTGGTGAATTGTTCCAAGTTACCGCCGCATAAAAGTCAGCCCCGTAATCGACCCATCGAACAACATCATGATCTGCTTCAAACTGCTCCCCATCAAATTCACCAATAAAATAGGCCATCCCAGTTCCACCAGCTGGAGCATTGTGCACACTTACTGTTAATACCCACTTCTTTGTATCCTTTTCTCCATCTCCATTTGTGTCTACCGACATTTCAATCAAGTCAGGACATTCCCATAATCCAAAGTCATGAGAGGATGGATTAACAAATGAACTAGATTTTTGCCAATCTATCAAGTTCTCTGATGTATAAAAATCAATTTGTTCTCCAGCAGCAATCGTAAACACCCACTGGTCTGTTTCATCATGCCAAAATACGTTTGGATCTCGGAACACTCCAGATCCATCATTGCTTGCCTGCAATTCTTCTGGCATATTAATGATCGGTTCCTCTAATTTCTCCCATGTACGCCCCTTATCGATGCTATACGCTGCACCGACATGTTGATTATCATCTCCGTGTTCATAAGTAAACAGTGATACAAAAGGAGCTACGTCTCCATCACCTGCAAACCCAGATGTATTTTCTTCATCTACAACAACACTGCCAGACCAGATAAACCCGTTCTCATCAGGGTACATCGCAATTGGTTGGTGATCCCAATTTACAAGATCTTCACTGATCGCATGTCCCCAATACATCGTCCCCCACACATTATCCGTTGGATTATGTTGGTAGAACATGTGGTATTCCCCGTCATAATATACGAGCCCATTTGGATCATTCATCCAATTTTCTTCCGGTGTAAAATGATATTGAGGGCGATGAACTTCATTGTAATAGCCTTCTCCAATGTCACTTTCCTCTGTTCCGTTATCATCTTCTTCTAAATGATAAACATTGAAATCGTCTACATTGATGTGTGACCATCCACCACTATCATCGTTATCAACAATTAAGATATACAACTCTTCGCCGAGATAATCGGACGCATTCCACGTTACCCGATGATAGTTCTCCGAATCATCAAAGTTCTCATTCGTTTGTCGCATTAATTCTTCATCATCAGATGCACGTATTAAAGCAACATATTGGTTCTCAATGTCATTTCCGCCACCGATTAAAAAGGTAATCTCACCTGTCCCACCAAGTGTGAAATGAGAAGATTTAATTTCGGCAGTTTTGTGATCTTCTCCCCAAAGATGATACTCTCCCTCTTTGTTAATCGGATCCTCATGCCAATAGTCCGTTTCAGAAGTCACATTGCTATCATCGTATGTTCCGTCAAGGATTTCCCAACCGCTTAAATCTCCTGTTTCAAAACTAGGGTTGTCTATTTCATATAAACCCTCTTCTGAATTGTCTCCATCGTTTGCATGTCCTACCTTTTCAGATAATGGGATCATTAATGATTGAAAGGTAAGTAGAAAAACTAATGCGAGAAACATACTTTTTCGTTTGGTTACTTTCATCGGACATTCCCCTCTCACGTTTTTTAAATCAACATTGTCATTTATCAAACTTGTCCTAAATCACACAGTCCTCCTTCCTAAATTGACTACTGTTACGTAATCGATTACGTAACAGTTATATAGAAAGAGTAATCATCAAAAGATGATTACTCATGTCCATGCGGACTTTAGGATATGACCCTTCCATTTAACCTCAATGGTTTCACTCGTGCTACTAGCTGAGATAAAAGAAGTCATTTCCTCTTGTAATGGTAAAACAAGGTTTGTCATCGTTTGCTCTCCGTCATTAATAAACACTTCAATTGATCCTCTGTCGACAATAATAGTTAGTTTAACCGTGTCTTTATGACCATTGAAAGGAGACACCGTTTTAGCAGGAAACTCTGCTTGAAACTGACTGTTTGCCATCTCTCTTCTATCGATCGAAACGATACATTCACTCATATTTATCTCCATATCGCAACTTTCTTTTTCGTTTTCAAAAAAAGAGATGGTTGTTTTCGCTTCTTTTTCCATAGGTAATTCCAAATCTAATATAAAAGGTTCACTAGGTTGTCGGCATACCTGACGTTTATTATTATTTATAGATAACGTTTCATCAAGAAATACAGCTTCTACTAAGTGTTGCAATTCTTTTACCGGTTGTTGTAATAGAATCACTTCACCAGTGGACACTTCTTTTTTCAACGACACTTCTCTCGGTAAACTCATCGCACTTCGCCAAGGATCTGTCGGAACATCGTTGGCATACTGCCAGTTACTCATCCACGCTAACCAGACTGTTCGTCCATCTTCTGTTGGCATATCTGAAAAAGATTGCGTCGCATAATAATCTTTTCCATAATCGATCCACTGTGTCGATGTGGATTCATTTGTGAAGTTCTTTCCATCAAAATGCCCGATAAAATACTGACCACCAGATCCACCAGCAATCGCACCATCACCAATATCGACTTGAAGAACCCACTTTTTTTCATCACTATTCTTAACAGGAAGTTCAAGAAGGTCTGGGCACTCCCACACGCCACCGTGCGCTCCCGCTCCTTCTCCAAATGTACTAGCAAACTCCCAATCAATTAAATTCTTTGACGTGTAAAACATCACTTCTTGACCGGCAGCTAATACCATCACCCAAAGACTAGTAGGCTCATGCCATATCACTTTTGGATCACGAAAATCTTTTATCCCAGGGTTTGCAATGACCGGATTACCGTCATACTTATGCCACGTTCGTCCTCGGTCCTTGCTGTATGCGACGCTTTGCTGTTGAAAGTCTTCATCGGCACTCGTATACATGGCAACAAGTCCGTGACCTCCATCAAAAAAACCACTCGTATCGTGCCAATCTACGACGGCACTCCCTGAAAAGATCATCCCTAAATGATCTGGTTCAAGTGCAATAGGAAGATGCTTCCATTCAAGCATGTTTTCACTGACCGCATGCCCCCAGTGCATCGGTCCCCATTGTTTTCCGAATGGATGATATTGATAAAAAAGATGATACTCTCCTTCATAATAAACCATCCCATTTGGGTCATTCATCCACTGTGATTCAGGGGTGAAATGCAGCTGTGGTCTATATGGTTCATCATAGGTGATCGTTTTTTCACTGCTATTAAAGTATTTTTCCATATGTGAAGCACTCCTTGTTCATTCATCAATATAGTATGTTCATTTAAATTAATTTTTTGAACCAGTATGGGTTAATCCTTCCACGAAATAACGTTGTAAGAAGATGAAAATGATCAGCATTGGAATCGTTGCAATCGTTAATGCTGCCATTACTTGCCCCCACTGAATCGGTGGTTGGTTCATGAAGTATTGAAGCCCGATTTGAATCGTTCTCATACTATCATCATTTGCAACAACGAGTGGCCATAAGAAATCATTCCAATGATTAATAAATAACACGATGGCAACCGTCGCAAAAACAGGTTTCGTTAATGGAACAACAATTTTAAAGAAGATTCCAAGTTGGGAACAACCATCGATCTTCGCCGCTTCTTCTAGCTCTTTCGGAAAATCTAAAAAGAACTGTCGGAACAAAAAGATCGCAAAGGCATTCGCAATAAACGGAACAATCAAACCTGTATATGTATTTACCCAGCCTAGGTTAAATACGAGGACATATAATGGTAAGAAAATACTCTCCGGAGGAATAATCAACGTCGCGATAATGACAGCAAGCCAGAAATTACGGAGTGGAAACTTAAATCTAGCAAGGGCATAACCTGCCATGGAATTTACGACGAGTCCGAAAATAATAATTCCGATCGTGTATATTAAACTATTCATAATGTAGCGGAGAAGATTGACTCGTTCGAAAGCCAATAAATAGTTCTGAAAATAACTTCCGTCGATTTCGTTAGGCATCGGTGGTAAAAATGCTTTCAGTGACGTCATATCTCGAAAGATTTGATACTCATCTTTCATCGAAGACATAATCATCCAAACGAGAGGAAACAAGAAAATGACAGCCAACACGCTCAAAACACCATATAAAATGACCCTTTGTGTAACGCTTCTTTTTTTCATGCTGTCACCCCTCCTCTTCTTTAATTAAGAATCTTTGGACAATCGTAATGATCAATACCATCACAGTGAACACCACTGCCATCGAAGACGCATAACCGACATCTCGGTAGTTAAAACCTACTTCATAAATGTGGTAAACAAGTGATTTCGTAGAGCCTAAAGGTCCACCTTGTGTCATAATCATCGGCTGAACTAATAATTTAAAGGCCGCAATCGTAATCGTAATAAAGATAAATAACGAGATGTTTTTCAACCCTGGTAGCGTCACATGCAAGAATTTTTGAAACAAATTTGCTCCATCAATTTCTGCTGCTTCGTATAAATGACCCGGAATGTTTTGAAGACCCGCAAGGAAAATCATCATTTGGAATCCTGCGCCTTGCCATACACTCATGACAATAATCGAATTCATCGCCTGATCAGGACTGCTTAAAAATGGTTGTTCAGGTATGCCTAAACTTGCAAGGATCTCATTAAACAACCCTTCATTTGGGTTATACATAAACGTCCATAAGATCGATACAACAACTAAGGACATTACCACTGGAGAAAAATAAGCCGTTCGGAAAAAAACTTTAAATTTTAGTTTTTTATTAACGAGTAGTGCAAGTCCTAGTGCAACGCCTAGCTGAATCGGTACAACTAGAACGGTGAAATACATC
Source organism: Salipaludibacillus daqingensis (assembly GCF_029891575.1). Classification (GTDB taxonomy): domain Bacteria; phylum Bacillota; class Bacilli; order Bacillales; family Salisediminibacteriaceae; genus Salipaludibacillus; species Salipaludibacillus daqingensis. Next base: position 426,161 of record NZ_JARZHF010000003.1, read on the forward strand.
GTATTAACAAACGCTTGCCTAAATGCCGCATCTCCTAAAATCATCGAGAAGTTTTCTAAACCTACGAAATTCTTCTCATCTGGTCTTAGAATATAAAAATCTGTCAAACTATAATAAAACGCTGTTCCCATTGGATATAAGAGAAAAATACTTAATAATATTAATGCCGGCAGAAGAAACAAGTAGCCTGTTATCGCTTCTTTTCCTTCTTGCGTTTTCAAGTATGGTTTACGAGCCATCAGTAGATCACTCCAAGTTGTCTGAATTTAACATAATGGGCCTGATAAAATTGATCAATCAGGCCCATATAAGTTTAGTCTTGGAAACGGCCAATTTCCCGTTCCACTCTGTCTAGTTGCTGATTCAACATTTCTTCTACATCTTCCCCTAATGCTGCCGCATGAAATGCTTGTGCAAATGCATCCGTTAGGACAGGGTAAGCAGGAGTTTGTGGTCTAGCTTTTGCTGTTTCTGTTACTTGATCTCTAATAATAGACCATGGTAACTCATCATAATGGTCCATTTGTTCAAATGCGGAATGTCTTGTCGGTGGCATACCAGTGACTTCAGAAAGTCCAATTGTTGACTCTTCATTTGTCATCCAGTGCATCAACTCATATGCTTCTTCAGGATGGTCACTAAGTGTTGTGATTCCATAAGCCATGCTTCCAGATGGTGATACTGGTGTTTCGCTGTAAGGGTAAGGCATCATGCCCCAATTCATTCCTGCGTCTTCCGCAGATACGGAAATCCATGGACCACCTAACGCCATCGCAGCTCCACCTTCTTCAAACTGCATTTCTCCAGGATTTAAATCAACAACCCCTTCTTCAAACAGTTCCTTAACAAACTCTAATGCCTCCACTGTTTCAGGGCTATTAAAATAGCCATCAGCTGTACTTCCATCTTCTGCAATTAATTCTCCATTATTGGACCAAACAAATGGTGCACCCATAAAAGTAAGCCATTCACCGACACCATAGTTCATAAACAAGTTCAAACCATAACGGTCTTCTGTTGTTAAGTCTTGAGCCACTTCTAAGAACTCATCCCAAGTCCAAGCATCCTCAATCGTTGTTGGTGCTTCAATGCCTTCTTCTTCAAAAATATCTTTATTATAATAAAGTGGGATAGACGCTTCCATGGCACCTAATGAGTAAAGCTCTCCATTATAAGACCCTTGTTCAATGATGGAGTCTACGAAATCTTCACGGTCTGCATCATCAACGTACTCTTCAATCGATGTAATGACGTCTGACTCAGCGAAACTTGCTACATATGGACCATCTAACGCTAGAAGGTCAGGAAGGTTCCCCGCAACTAATGCCGCATTGATGCTGTCACTGTATGAACTTGCACCATCATCAATAATGACTTCGGCTTCCACAAAAATTTCGTCTTGCGATTCATTAAAAGCGTCAATTCGTTCTACATAAAAATTCGTCTCGTCTTCACCCGTTTGGTGAATCCACATATCTAACACAACAGACTCTTCTCCAGATGCTTCTACTTCTTGATCGGCAGAACCTGTTTCTACCGTATCCGGCTGTTCTGAATTATCGTTGTTTCCAGTATTGTTTCCTGCACTATTTCCATTTTGGTTGTCGTTTCCACCATTACCATTTGATTCCCCGCCACACGCAGCTAATAAAGCCACTGACATCGATACCGGGATGATCCATTTAGACATTCTTTTCATAAGTGTTTCCCCCTTAAAAATAGTATAATAGCTTTTGTTTCTTATTGCTTGTTGCTTAAAAAAAGTCAATGTTACCTAATTACACCTCCAGTGGAAAGTATTGTAATCGTTTACGTAATCGATTACGTAAAGTTTATAAAAAAGGTCATGTTCAATGGTTATTTCTCACTTAACATGATCCTCTTACAACTAACTCTGATGGCAGACGGTATACTTTGAACGGCTCTTCACTTCCATTAAGACGTTCCATAAGCAATTCTACTGCTTTTTTGCCCATTTCAAACGATGGCTGTTTCACAACGGATAATGGTGGTGACGTAATCCGAAGCCAATCGTAATCGTCAAAACCAATAATAGCTACCTTATCTGGAATAGGAATGTGATGATCTTGCAGATAGTTCACTGCGCCCATCGTCATGACATTATTTGCGGTGAAAATAGCTGTTACTTCTTCTTTCATTAGTTCTGCTGTTAATTTGTGCCCTGAATCAAATGTTGCTGATCCAATTTTTATTAATGATTCATCATATGGAAGGTTATAATCTTTCAGGGCTTTTATATAAGCCTCTAATCGCTCGTCACTCGTTGTAATCCCTAATGGGCCAGTGATAAAGCCAATCTTATTGTGACCTTTACGAATCAACAACTCAATAGCTTCATAAGTTCCTACACCACTATCAATCAAAACCGTATCACTTAACAAGTCTTTAGGCTGCCGATCGATAAATACTGTCGGGAAATCACCGCGTAAGTTCTCTTCGTAACTATGATGTTTGGAATCTACTGGAGCAATAATTAGACCGTCAATTAATTGTGTGTTAAACACTTTAATCTGATCTTGTTCCACTTGCAAATCTTCTCCACTATTGCTTAAAATCAAATTATAACCGTTTTCTTTTAATACTTGTTCAATCCCATTCGCAATAGACATGAAGAAAAAGTTCGACGTATCCGAAGCTACTAGAGGAACAAGCAGACCAATTATATTTGATTTACGACTGCGAAGACTTCTCGCCACAGAGTTCGGACGGTAATCCAACTCTTTCATCGCTTCAAAAACTTTTTTCTTTGTTTCTTCAGCCACAAAGCGCGTTTCGTTCAAAACGTGTGAAACGGTTGCTGTTGAAACATCCGCTTTTTTTGCAACATCCTTTATTCGAATATTTCTCATAGGCTGAACCTCTTTTTCTTAGGATGAGTTAATTTTGTTAGTTTTGATCGGTTGAGAAAATCGATTACGTAATCGTTTAAATAGAGAATACACCATGAAAATGGTCTTTGTCAATAGGTTATTGAAAACGGTAACATTTTTTTGGGGAGTGGCTGTAGCATGAGGGCGGTTCCTTCCCTTCGTGACTGGTGCCAACCAGTTTAAGTCGCTATGACAGGGGTTTACTTCCTTTCGTGATCGGTCGTACTTCGCTTCGGGCGCTATGCCATCGCTTTACTTCCTTTCACCAAATCTCACAACGAAAAAGGAAGCTGTGTATATCCACAACTCCCCCGTCAAAACTAATCTCTACTGTACAAATCTCTTGTATAAACTTTTTCCCGAACATCTTTGATTTCATCATTTAATCGGTTCGAAACGATCACATCTGACATTTGTTTGAATTCGTCTAGGTCACGAATAACTCTAGAACCGTAGAAGTCGTCCTCTTCCATAACAGGTTCAAATACAACAACCTCAACACCTTTAGCCTTCAAACGCTTCATGATGCCTTGAACAGAAGACGCGCGAAAGTTGTCTGAGTTTGTTTTCATCGTTAAACGGTAAATCCCAACAATGTTAGGTTTGCGCTCCAATATACGATTAGCGATATGATCTTTCCTCGTTCTATTAGCATCGACGATAGCTGAAACAATATTATTTGGTACATCTGTATAGTTAGCAAGCAACTGCTTCGTGTCTTTCGGTAAACAATACCCACCATAACCAAAGGAAGGGTTATTGTAATGATTGCCAATTCGTGGATCTAACCCGACACCTTCAATAATCTGTTTCGTATCAAGCCCGCGGACTTCGGCATACGTATCCAATTCATTAAAGTAAGCGACACGTAAAGCGAGGTACGTATTAGAAAATAATTTAATCGCTTCCGCTTCCGTTGAATCTGTATATAATACTGGTATATCTTCTTTAATCGCCCCTTCCACTAAAAGGTTTGCAAATACTTCCGCTCGCTCCGATTTCTCTCCAACAACAATTCTTGTCGGATATAAATTATCATACAAGGCTTGTCCTTCTCTTAAGAACTCCGGGGAGAAAATAATTTTACCTGTGTGAAATTTCTCTCTAACTTCCTTTGTATACCCAACTGGAACAGTCGATTTAATCACCATAACTGCATTTTCATTATACTGTAACACTTGTTGAATGACCGTCTCGACCGTTGACGTATCAAAGAAATTTCGTTTTGGATCATAGTCTGTTGGCGTAGCAATAATCACATACTGCGCATCTTGATAAGCGGACTCCGCATCCAATGTTGCCGTTAAATTCAATCCGTTATTTTTTAATAGATCCTCAATCTCCGCATCAACGATAGGAGACTCCCCTCTATTAATCATATCCACCTTATTTTCGTCAATATCTAACGCCGCTACCTCGTGATGTTGAGATAATAAAACCGCATTAGAAAGACCAACATATCCTGTTCCTACAACTGTTATTTTCACTTATAAACACTTCCCTTTAAAAAATCATTATACGAAAAATCACAACTTACTAATAAACAATGACTATTTCAGTAATCATCGTAACTTACTCCTCACGATGATTTCCTACCATCTTATTTACAATCCTCACTTGCATCTCTTCTATTGTACCAAGAAATTGCTCTTTGTCGTAATATAAATTTTCACTTTCTTATGTAGGTGCTACACACTTATATTTACCATTATGTGGTGGGAACACTTTTTCCTATAAAAATAAATAACACGAACGACGCAGAATAGATTATACTTAAATTATCAAAGTTCAGGAGGAACCATTATGACAGAATCAAATGAAACACCTCAACCGAAAAAAATCAGTCTACAAGATGCGATCAAACAAAAATTAGCCAACAAGAAAAATGATCAGTCAAACAATAAATCGAACACGAATCAGCGTGAGAACAAGAAAACAATGAAGAGCCAACAGTCAAAAAAGACTTCCATGACAAGACGAAAAATCGGTGGATGATCATTTACTAAACGAACGCAGCGCCTAAATGGGCGCTGCGTTGTTATCTCTATTTACTTCTACTTAGTATCCACCAGTTGCATAATTGATAGAAATATTTAAGTTCGAGTTTCTTTCTCTAATAGCATCCATTAAATCCTTATCGTTAACTTCCTCTTTCATAACCACATCATATTCGAGTTGAATCATCGTCCCAAGATTCGTTGTTTGCACTCTTGTTAAACTTCGATGAATCATATACTTATCAAAAATATCATCAAATACGCCTTCAAACTGCAAATTTTCTGGAACCGTGATTCTCATCGAACGGTTTTTACCTTCGACTTTGCCATAATCCAACACATACAATATATAAACTAATACGCTTAATGATATTGTAAATATGATTGCTAAAATATAAAACCCTAACCCACAAGCAATTCCAGACGCCATCCCGAAGAAAATAAATGCAATATCTTTAGGGTCGCTCATCGCACTTCTAAATCGGATAATCGAGAAAGCACCAACTAAACCAAATGCGACCGCAATGTTATTACCAATGACTATCATAATAATCGAAACAACAACCGACATCATGATTACGGTATGTACATAAGACTGAGAGTATTGGGAACCTTTATATGTTCGCTTGTATACTTGAGTAATAATTAATGCTAATGTAAAACTAAGAAACACTGCTAGAAAACTATCAATTAACGTCACTCTTGTAGTAATATCTTGCATTCTAATCACTTCTAAAATACTGTCCATTTTCTCTCCCCTTCAATAGATCACTGCTACTGTGCAATTCGTTCTTCTTCTGAATCTTCATCTAATAAGTCTGCACTCGTGCAAAACTTAGATACACTCTTTTTTTCGCAACCAAACTCACTTAATAATCTTGCAAGCCATAATGGAACACTATGGTCAACTTTCACTTCCATCACGACGAGATCAGGATCGACAAAATTGTCACCATAAGGACCGTTTTCAATTCTTAAATCTTTCTTTCTACATTTAAGGTTGTAATCAAATGTCACCCTTAAGTCAGGGTCATCTATACCGACAAACGCCTGTCGGTCGTAGCTGACGATATTTTCTGGCCTCAAATCGTACAAGTTGCGAAAATAATCAATTTCACTGAAAATCTGCTCATTCGACACATCTACCTTGTCTTCTTTTTTCAACTCATTATAAATGTATTGATATGCCCCGCCCAAGTTGATACTTGTTCGTCGCTTGTTCACTCTTTTTTTATATTTTTTCTTCACTTCGAAAAATGCGTTGTCCTCAATCGTAGCAGTATTGTATATTCTTAACCTAAGTTTCTGACGAAAACAGGCTTTATTCCTAGTCTCGTAATAAATCTTTTTATCTGGTGAATCAAAATACAGACTAATAATATTGTAACGTCCCTCACTATCGCCGTATTTATCAAACGTCATCCTTTTATTTAACTCTTTCGCTAATGACTCATACATATGGAATGGAATGAGATATTTTATTTCAAAACGACTAAAAATTTCACCTGCCATCATTTCACCTGCTTTCTCTCATTAAGAATGGATCCAGTCTCGTTATTTAAATTTTGACAAAATCTATCATTTATCATAAATAATATGAAGATTATGTTATTATTGTGAAAGTTAATCAATGACGCTGTAAATTATAAAGGTTTCTACAAAAAAATGTAAGTATACATTTATAAATTTTAGTGCTTTTTACGGAGGGAACCATGATACATAATAAACGAATCTACATCATTATTCTCCTTTTATCTCTCTTAATGATTGCTTGGAGTCTATCATATGTCCTAGCTTCAGGTCCAATTATTGAAGATGAATACTTTGAAGAAGCCATTCGCGCTGAGATCGATTACAAGGTTGGTGAGATTCGACCTGATCAACTAAATCAAATCGAGGTACTACGAATTCGTAACGGAAATATTGAAAACATTGAAGGCATTCAGCACTTCACTTCTCTTACTTCACTAGATTTAAGGGATAACAATATTCGTGATATTTCCCACTTGGAAGAATTAGAAAACCTTCAAGAATTGAATTTACGAGGGAATCAAATAAAAAATATTGATGCACTAGCAAACTTAATTACAATAAGAGATTTGAATCTTCGTGAGAATACTATCTCTGACATTACTTCTCTTCAAGACCTTGATCAATTAAGAGATGTAAACCTTCGATACAACGAAATTACAGACCTGGAAGCATTACGAGGTATGGGAAACTTGCGAGATCGCCTTTACCTTGAAGGGAATCCAATCTCAGATTTCACTCCTATTTCTGATTATTATTCTGAGATTGCTGATACCGATATTGATCTTGATGAATATGCTGACACTTTCGATTTCGAGCCGATCTTTTCTCTACCTGGTGGTTTTTATGACAACGAATTTGACTTAGAAATTACTAGCCCTATAGAAGAGGGTGCGATTTATTATACATTAGACGGATCAGTTCCTGACCCTGTCAACAACGCTGAACACACGATAGAGTATACAGAGCCAATTACAATAGATGATAATAGCGATGAAGAAAGTGTATTATCAAACATTCCTACAAACTTCATTGAAGATCGTCGAGGATGGAATGAACCTGGTGAAGATCAAGATAAAGGAACGGTTGTACGTGCTTTGATTGTTGATGAAGATGATTCACCTAGCAATGTTACGACACAATCTTACTTTGTAAACATTAGTTCTACTCTTCCAGTCTTTTCTTTATCAACAAATCCAGATAATTTTTTTGATGATGAAATAGGGATTTATATTCCAGGTATGAATTATGAAGATTCCGACGGAACAGGAAATTTCGAACAACGAGGTCGAGAATGGGAAAGGCCTCTTCACGTTGAATATTACGAATCTGATGGTATTTTAACGTTTGCACAAGATGCAGGTGTCAGAATTCACGGTGGTTTTTCGAGACGATTTGGTCAGAAATCGCTTCGTTTATATTCACGCAGTGATTACGGTGTAAGTAGATTTAGCCACCAATTTTTTGAAAACAAAGAGATAGATGACTTTAATCGCTTGCTTCTAAGACATTCTGGGAATGACTGGGGAATGACAATGTTCAGAGATGCTGCGATGCAAAGTCTCATTGAGCATCTCGATTTAGATCATCAAAGTTCACAATCTAGTATCGTATTTTTGAATGGAGAGTATTGGGGCATTCATAATCTCCGAGACCGCCTCGATAAGCATTACCTTGAGACACATTACGGAGCAGATCGAGACCACTTTACTATTTTAAGTGATGAAGATGAATTATCAGATGGACTTGAAACTGGTCAACAGGATTATCAGGAGATGATTAGCTATGTACAAGAGCATAGTTTGGCTGAGGAAGAACATTTTGACTATGTAGAGAGTTTAATGGATGTGGATAATTATACGAAATACTACACGACACAAATATATAATGCCAATTCAGATTGGCCTCACAACAACATTGATTTTTGGAGATATGAAAACATAAATAATGATCCAAACGTAAGTGACGAGTTAGATGGAAGGTGGCGATGGTTTCTTTACGATGTTGACCGTTCATTGGGCTATGAATCTTATGATCATAACACCATTGAAATGACAACATCAGAAGAAAATCCAGGTCGTGACGAAGAATGGCCAAATGTGTTATTCCGATCATTACTCGATAATGAAGAGTACCAGAATAAGTTTATTAATGAAATGGCTGACCAGTTAAATACGTCTTTTGTTCCTGATCGAGTAATAAATACCATTGATGACTTTGAATCTGTAATTGAGCCGGAAATAGAAAGACATATAAACCGATGGGGAATTCCTGAAACAAAAGCTGACTGGGAAGAAGAAGTGGAAGTGATGCGAGAATTTGCTGAATTACGACCGGATATTGTTCGTCAACACGTGACCGAGCATTTTGATTTAGACGGTACTACAACTTTATCGATCCTTTCCGACAGTGAAAAAGGAACGATTCAACTAAATTCAATAGACATTTCCTCTCAAACTCCTGGTATTGAAAATGATGAAAATTGGTCAGGAGAATACTTTATAGGTGTGCCAATTTCGATCACTGCTAAGCCTAATCCTGGTTACACGTTTGCTGGATGGGGAGAAGGAATCGAGTCGACCTCCGAGACAGTTGAAATTACTCTCGACAGTGCTTTGACGTTAGAGCCAGAATTTAATTAATAGTATTAAATGATTCACTTAAGTCGCTAATTACTTAACAGTCACAAGACTTTCCGTCTTGTGACTGTTTTTTTGGTCTTCTGTGTCGTTTTTTAGATTAGAAGGTTGGTTAACTGTTATCTGGTCTAGTCGAATTTAAGCGAATTTTGGTCCGAAGACGACAATTACTAGTGAACTAATGCCCCTTTCCAGACAGAACCAGCCATTTAGGGTCACTAGTTCCCTTCACTAGTGACCTTTCTTTTTCATTTCCGCTCATCTTAGGGCACTAGGCGATGCCTCTAATGCCCCTTTCCAACTTAAATCAACTCTTTAATTGATCTAACAATTTCTTCGCAATGAATCATCATAGTAGAGCGACTCCTTCTCATTTTTATAAGCGAAAAGCTCTTCCTCTGCCCCACCTTTATAAGAGGAAAGATCGTTTGTTAAAGTCATCGTTCTGCTGATTTGCTAAACTATTATCCAATCCACACTGGCTAACCTTACGATAAAGTTGATAAGCTGCCGCTTCCGTGAACGTTTCTGTTGTCACAAAGTCAGGTAACATCGAAACTGGTACGGCATACATTTCTTCTATCTCGTTATGAAAATCGTCTGCCGTTTTTATCGTAGGGAAGAGTTCCTTCCACGAATGATTTAATGTGAGACTATATAATGCGATCGGTTGTAACTTTTGTTTTGACATCACCAATTCATCAAAAATGATCGAATCGGTCTCGACAGTTAGATTAAGCTCTTCTTTCAACTCTCGTTTCACGCATGATAAAAAAGGATCCTTCTTATGAAAATCTTGATCATCAAGGACACCTGTCACCGGCACCCCAAACATACGAGGAAACACGGCTACCTTATTCGACCGTTGAATGATCCCAACATATCCATTTTTATCTTCTATTAAAATACTAACAGCGATAATATTCGAAACTCTTCTATCGTTAACGATCGTCTCAAAGGATGAATCAACTTCAACCCCATCAATAGAACTGCAATAGTTGTCAATAAGCGCTTTTTCTTTCTTCATATGATGATCATCGCAAAACATTATTAAACTATCTCTTTCCAAATACACCATCGTTGTGGAAAGAAAATCAAAAAAATCGATCATTGATATTTCAAGTATTGTAGTCCCATCGCCACTCTTAATGTTATCGAGTCGAACAGCTTGGCCATTAAATACATTCCCACCGTTTTTTTGCGACAAAACATCGACGATAAGATTTCTCTCCCTAATAGAATACGGACGATGGAATCGAGTGTCCTTCTTTTTAATTATTTTCAACTCATCTTCAACGTCAAATCGATAGACAGATTTAAGCGAGGTGTGAATGAGACCACTTCCTTTTTAAAAATAGCGCTTTATCTTACTTCCATCATTACGTCATTTCCAATAAAATGACCGATAAATCATCACTTTTTTTCGGTCGCGGATACGTGGTACATTCGCTGTCATCCTTTTCAATCGTTCGGATTTGCTGAATGGTATCTTTAACAAAATCCACATCTAATGAAAAATCATCGATATCGATGACATGGAAGAGATCAAAAATTCTTGAGAATCCATCGGAAAAACATAACACTCTCGTCTTTTTATTTAGCTTCATTTCTCCTTTTATTCCGTGAGAAATTCCTCGCCCATCAATCGATCCTATCCAGTAGCCTTCTTCCGTATTGAGAAGTTTCCGCTGGTTTTGTAACACTTTCAAAACTTTTGGATCATCAAGCTTATAATTTCCTTTTAACTCGTCAAATGCTTTCTTATTTCGATCATTGAATTCTTCAAGCCGTGTATCTGTAAGATGTTTTATCGTATTTTCTGATTCAATCATTAAGCCAGAGTCACCCAAAATAAAATATTCTAACTTATCTTCGATTTGTCGTAGTAATACGACAGTGAACGTCGGTAACTCATATCCTTTGGCCTCACGTATGTGAGGGTTTGTTTTTAAAGCCTCTTCTCTTACTTGCTCCATCGTTTTCTTCAAGATCTCTTCTAACGAGAGTGCATGATCGATGAAAGTAGGGAACCATTTTTCCACTTGCTCAACAATCCAAACGATGTCATTTTTCTCATGGGACAGATAACTAGTTGGAAAAATCGACGTTGCGCCATCAATTACCCATGCGATGTTTTCTGCAAGACCTACAGCGTCTTCATTGAACTTTCCAGTCCCTTTTTCCGTATACGCGTATAGCTTTTTCATAGCTTCTTATCCTTTCATATTCCATATCAATAAATCTATATTTTTTCAAAAAAATGTTTAAGAGTAATCGTGATATTAAAATGATCAGCCCTCAAAAAAAGGCGTTGAAATGATGGTCAAATTGAATCTATATCTGACTTCGGCTGAGTTTATTGTATCATTTTCTTCTCTTTCACATATCCTAAATTTGGCGTGATCATCTAATTTATATAAAAAACGGATACGTCGATTCATAATCGAATGTATCATCATAAAAATCGACGATTAGAAGGTCACCTTCGACAATCCACTCCCACGCTTACCGATCAAAATTAAAAAGGGTTAGATTAGATAACATTTTTGCACAAGTAAAAACAAAGTAGCGCCGATAATAGGTGCTACTTAACCTTACATATGTCGATAAATTCAGCTTTTTCCATTACTTTGAGACTTGTCAGTTCCTCGTGCTATGATGCTTCCTCTTGCACCCACGATTCTACCTCTTCATCCCAATGGTACATCAATTCATAAGACTCAGCTTCGGCCATCGCCTCACCATTTTCGATATCTATCGTCTCAACATACACTTGATCGTGGCTTCCATCATCATTGGAATCAATAAATTCATAATCGAGCAAATCTAAAAACTGTCCCGTAGACAGAAAGCGATTTTTTGTTTCGATGAATGAAAATACGCTAACATGATACGTTCGGTGTCCAGTAAAGATAGCTAAACTATCCCCGTATGTTGGATGATGCACAATATTAATATCTAAAATATCTTCTGAATGATGCCTCATTAATTCCATATCCGTCACAAAAATTGGATAACCTTCTTCATCGAAAATCATCAAATTACTGTTCCAATCTGAAGGATCTGTCGGATAGACAAAATTAAATAGAACACTATTCTGTTGCCCACTACTTGTTAAATCACCATGGACAAACTCCGATACCCTATCCTCATCAACACCGACGTAGCTCGAAAAAAATTCCCTAGCCTCTGCCTCATTAAATGATTCATCCGTTAATTCGATCCGATCAAACTCACCGTTCAATTCAAAACCTTCATCGAACATTTCCGGTATATCATTTCTTAATCCATAAGCGACTTCAGCTGCATCGCTGTTATTTAAAAAGAATTCCGATGGATCAGAACAAAGTTTGTCATATGTATATGTTTTTTCATTGGACGTTCCAAGGTACTCCCAACAGTTTTCCCAAAGTTCTGATTCATACCACGATTGCTGTGAAATTTCCTCATCAACAATTTTAATGGAAAATAGCTCCTCCCCTTCGATACGCTCATCTTCATAAACGAACTCAAAGGCAACTTTCTCATAAGGCTCGTTAAAGAAATCAACGTCTTGCATACCCATTTCTACTGCCTCATACTGCCCCTCCCATTTTTCTGAAAAACGGAGCTGAAACAGATCTTCATGATGATTATAAACAAGGGGATCTTCTTCAAAATCCTCATCATTTTCACCCTCAGAGTCATTTGATATACCGTTGCTTTCTAAGTCATGCTTATTCTCTTCGTCATCGTTGCTAACATTTACTTCATTTCCCGCTTCTCCCGTTTCAATATTCCCATTCGACACTTCTTCTTCCGTATTACATCCATAAACAAACACAACGCACAGGACAACCATTAATAAGCTTTTATATTCCACGTAAATACCCCCGTATATGCTAGTCCCTCTTCTTTTTCCACTATATACCAGCATCTAAACATAAACAATAGATTCGACAAAAGACGAGGTAGTGGGGAATGGGTGGGGAATGGGGACGGTTCTCGTTCGGCATTGTTCAAATGTCCAGAACTCGTGCAACTTCGTGATGATTTTCATAAGACATGAATACTCCCGCCACTTAATTTCTAACGAAATTTGAAGTGGGGGTTTCTAGGGTATCGACTTTCAAGATGACGATTAACCGCTAGTGGAGTTGACACAGGGGTGTGCTAAAAACACCCAACCCCG
>NZ_JARZHF010000004.1 GCF_029891575.1 Salipaludibacillus daqingensis
TTGAATGGAATCCAACACTTCGCTTTGAAGAGGTTGCAACTCCTTTTCTTGTGTTAAAGACGTATAAACTTGTCGGATATAAAAGTTGGTTGTGTTATGCATGTTCTTGGCACGTTGGCACATCTCTAGAAAATATTCGTGCATTCGGTGTCCTTTTTTGACACAAATTTGCATGGTTTTGTAGTTTGCCATTTGATCTTCAACCCCAAACATAAGTTCTAATACGTTTATATTACCCAAAAAAGTATAAAAATTCTAGTACCAAAACCGCCAATTCACCTCCCACCTAAATTTCTATCGAATTTTTGAGGAAGGAGTCCTCTTGGCTTTCATGATAGAGGCTGTTTTCTAAGAGATTGTTGCTTATAAATGAGAACCAGTTGCTTTTCAGGATGTCGTTCCCTTCTTCGAGCTGTGCACAACAAAGTTTGCGTAAACACCCTTAATAGAAGATTCTGCATTATAAAATCAGTCTCCTTGTTAAAGATACACCATAATACGGAAGAAACACAATTGAAATTATTAAATTTCATCTATGTTCCCACCTAATGAAATGGACATACAATTGGTCGAATACAAATAAGACGATTTCCCTTCATTCAACCAAATAATCTATCACTTTAATGGAGCACGGTCGTTGGTTCTATATCAGTTACAAATTTCATGACATGATCCGCAGGCAGAGCTTTGCTATATAAAAAACCTTGCATTTCATCACATTGACGTTCATTCAGAAATAACACCATTTCCGTTGTTTCCACTCCTTCTGCTATAACACGCATGTTCATATTATGAGCAAGTTGGATGATAGAAGTTACAATCGCCTGGTCATTTGTATTTTCAATCACTTCTTTTATAAATGATTGATCGATTTTCAACGTATCGATTGGAAACTGACGCAAATAACTGAGTGAACTGTACCCTGTACCGAAATCATCAATCGAAATTGATATGCCTATATCTTTTAATCGCTCTAACGTTTTAAAACATTCCTCCCGATTGTATAATAAATCATTTTCAGTTATTTCTAAATCTAATAATGACGGATCTAGCCCTGTTTTCCGAAGAATACGTTTAACTTTACTTACAAAATCCGGACGTTGAAACTGCTTTGGCGAGATGTTGATCCCCATTCTCATTTTGAATCCTTTGTCAGACCAACTTTTCGCTTGGAAACATGCCTGTTCTAACACCCAATCACCGATTTGAAAAATAAGACCAGTATCCTCTGCAATTGGTATAAATTTGCTAGGAGACACGTTTCCTAGCTCTTCATCATTCCAACGAAGTAAAGCTTCAAGACCGACTACTTTGCTATCTTTTAAGTTAATCTGAGGCTGATAAAATAATTGAAATGATTTAGAGTCTTTAGCTAATCGTAACCTTTGCTCAATCATTAGTCTTTCATCGCGCTTCGTTTGCAGCGATGGATGATAAAGTTGATACTCACCTTTCCCTCTTTCCTTTGCATAGTGCATCGCCATTTCTGACTGTTGTACGAGGGTTGATGACGTATCTCCCGTTTCAGGGAACAACGAAACACCTATTGTGGCAGTAATAAATAACTCTTTTCCTCTTACAATAAATGATTTTTGAAATCGCTCCAATATATGATTTGCTGTTTTTTCAATCGTATCCATTTTCAATGAACTATTAATGATAATTGTAAACTCGTCCCCACCATATCGATAAACAGAAACATACTCATTTTCAAAAAGCATTAACTCTTTTGCAATCACTTCAATTAATTTATCTCCTGTGAAATGACCTAACGTATCATTATAATATTTAAAACGATCGAGATCGATAAATAATAGCGCTGTTAAACAATTTTTCAGTCGATCACTTTCAATCTTATTAACCAAATCTATGTCAAACTGTTTTCTATTTTTCAATCCTGTCTGGACATCTACTGTTACTAATTCTTTAATCGTTTCTTCTGCTTGCATCAAGGGGGTTACATCTTGATGTAAAATCAAGTTAGCAAATTTTTTATCTGAATACATAAGTGGAAAAATAAAAGTATTAAAAACTACTCGCTCGTCATTGTTTCTATTATGAACGGAATCCACATTCACACCTGTACAATGCTTTATCGAATTTTCAACCTTTGCGAAAACGTTTGCACTATTAGCCTTATGATTTAATAAATTTACATACATCGTCCCTACTATTTTGTCGTCATCATATCCGCTCATTTTAAGATAATCTTTACTAGCATAAACAATACGACCTTGTAAATCAGTAACTATTACTAATGAAACTTTTTCAATCACTTTTAGAAAATCATTAACCATTTCATCTAAAAATAGTGTCTCATCCCTATCATTATTATTAATAGCAACGTTCCATAATTTTTTTAACCATAATGGAGTTAATCTAACAACTTCTTTGTTGTTTGATGATTCACTCATCTTTCCCCTCCTACGTATAGAAATCATATGAATTCAATTTAATCAATCTGAGTAAAAATCGTTTTTTTCCAATGACATTCGCTGTAGTCCCAAATATATATACACATGGTGAGAATAGTATTCAACATTAACGAAAGTAAAAAAATAACTTATCGATAAGCTGATAGTACTATTTTATGCTTAATATTGTATTTGAGCAAGTATTTGTTCCATTCTAGGATCTCTAATTATTCGCAAAAGTTTAACAAATTTGCCATTCTATGTCCACAGTTCATTTCCTTCCGCTAGTTCATTTCGTACTATAATATAAATAACAAGTTCAATATTTCACTTACTTTCATTATAGTATATTTGGCTTGTTACTTTTGTTGTATCCACTCTTTTCTCATTTTTAATTCGACTATGTATATGAGGTGAGATCCATGCAGGTAAAAATTTATATTACCTCTAATATTAAAGGTAAAATGTTTGAAAAAAGAGTTTCAGATGTCCTAAACGATCTTGGCCTTGATGCAGAAGTCATTACTATAAATCGTTCTCCATCATCCTCTGAAAAAGCTTTCTATACTCCAGCTTTATTTGTTAATAACGAACTCGTCTCCAGTGGAAGTCTCTTATCAAAAGAAGAAATAACCCACTTCTTCATGTGACTCGTTTGAATATCTAATAATCTGGGTATATTATGGTAAAAAGAGTAAATGGGAGGGAACATTATGGAAACTACAGATCTACAAGACGGTTTTTTTCAATCGATTAGCTATGATTCCACATTAAGACATCTTCATGTGAGGTTTGCAGATGGCAATTACTATTTATATTCGGAAGTAACTCAAATGGACTATCTTGGTTTAATGTCAAGTAAACAGATGAAAAGCTTCTTTGAAGATAAAATTATACCTAGATTTCCTTCAAGAAAGATGAATGAATAACTACTCAATGGAGAACAAAGCTAAACGAGCTTTGTTCTCCATTTTTATTGTATAAATTCACATCATCATTAAGCTAACATTTATTACTTTTTTCATACCATCTATTACATCGGAAGAAATTATTATCATACCCTTCTAGGTGTTCGAAACCATCATGGAAAAAAAAGGTGGTAGATCGTTTAGGAGTTCGTTACAATAGACTGTGGAAATACAATTACTAAAGTGGAGGGTGTTTATATGAGAATTGGCGTACCTAGAGAAATTAAAAATAATGAAAATAGAGTTGCACTAACTCCCGCTGGAGTACTTACTCTTAAGCAAGCAGGTCATGACGTAATCGTTGAAACAATAGCAGGAATTGGAAGCGGTTTCACTGATGAAGATTATATCAATGCAGGTGCTGAAATTTATCCTGAAGCAAAATCGTTATGGGCTAACTCAGAAATGATAATGAAAGTTAAAGAACCTTTGGAATCTGAATACAAACACTTTAGAAAAGATCTCATTTTATTTACATATCTTCATTTAGCTGCTGTTCCTGAACTTGCGAAAGCACTAACTGATAAGGGGGTTACCTCTATTGCATATGAAACAGTCGAAGTAAATCACGCGCTTCCACTCCTCACTCCAATGAGTGAAGTTGCCGGTCGTATGGCTTCACAAATTGGTGCCCAATTCCTCGAAAAACAAAATGGTGGTAGTGGTGTCCTGCTTTCTGGTATACCAGGGGTAAAACGGGGAAAAGTCACCGTTATCGGTGGTGGAGTTGTTGGAACAAACGCTGCTAAAATCGCAATGGGGTTAGGCGCCGACGTAACCATTATGGACTTAAGTCCTGAAAGGCTCCGTCAACTTGACGATATCTTTGGTACAGAAATTAATACATTAATGAGTAACCCTTTAAATATTGCCCTTGCTGTGAAAGAATCTGACCTTGTAATCGGGGCTGTGTTGATTCCTGGTGCGAAGGCTCCAAAATTAGTCACAGAAGAAATGGTTAAAGACATGAATCCTGGATCAGTCATCGTAGATGTGGCAATTGATCAGGGCGGTATTGTTGAAACAATAGACCACATTACGACTCATGACGATCCAACTTATATCAAACACGATGTTGTTCATTACGCTGTAGCCAACATGCCTGGAGCAGTCCCAAGAACCTCAACAATTGGATTAACAAACGTAACAGTTCCTTATGCACTTCAAATTGCTAATCTCGGTTTAAATGAAGCTATGGAGAAAAATCCTGCTTTAGTTAAAGGCATAAATACAGCTAATGGTTATATTACGTATAAAGCAGTTGCTCAAGACTTAGGATATGATTATGTATCTGTGGGAGAAGCCCTTAAACTCCACCAATAAATAGAAATGGACCTCCACTTCATTGTGGTGGTCCATTTCATACTTATAATAGAGAAGGGAAATGCAAATCTTTCTTTGATCACAAACTACTTCCCTTATCTTCCTTCGCTTTTTTAGATAAATCCCTTAATGTCCTAGTTAAAGATTCTAATTCTGAAAAACTCTCAACAATTGACTGGATACGATCATTTTGTTCTTCAACGGAAGCTTGCATTTCTTCTACAGAAGCACTTGATTGCTGTGTGAAGGAAGCGACTTGGTTGATTTCTTCCAAGACCTTCTCAGATGACAAATTCATTTCCAATACTTGTTTACTAACAAGCTCTGATTGATTTGCAGATGCTTTTGCTTGTTTTTCTATTTTAGAAAACTCTCCTTTCGTATCCGTTGTAACATGAATACTCGTTTTTACTGATCGTTTACTTTCATCAACTTGATTTTTCACCAATTCAACTTTTTCATGAATATCTTTTAAAATTGAACTAATTTGTTGAGTAGAAGACTGAGAAGTTTCAGCCAATTTACGAACCTCGTCCGCGACAACTGCAAATCCTTTTCCATGCTCTCCTGCTCTTGCTGCTTCAATAGAAGCATTAAGAGCCAACAAATTTGTCTGTTCTGATATAGATGTGATCGTTGCCAAAATACTACTAATCTCTTCACTTTGCGAATAAAGGTCTGTTACTACCTTACTCTGGTGATCGATAATGCCTGCAACATGAGACATTTGCTCATTTAACTGAACGACACGTTTATCTCCTTCTTCTGTTGCCTTTACCGTTTCCGCTGAAATTCTACTCATTTCTTGGAAAGCTCGATCTACATTTTCAATCTCATTTGTTGTATTATAGACTGCATTGTGGATATTCGAGACACTTGCCGCTGATTCTTCTACACCTTTGGCCATTTTCACATAAGAGGTCGTTAATTCATTTGATATATGTTCCGTTGATGATAAATTCCCCTTAAGACTTTCACTAAACGATGTAATGACACTAATAGAATCATTTACTTTTTCTAACAGCTCATCCGTTCTTTTTTTACCTAAAGATATTTCTTCATAGTGGGTATCCATATTCTCTTGCATTTTTTCACCAATTCTAGCTTGAGTAATAAGCGCCGATGTTATCACAATAAACATGACATTTAAGGAAATGAGTATATCAAAACCTGCTCCATAAAACATTTCTTCTTGAAATGTGACAAAGAAATAATTAGATAATCCTAATCCCAATAAAGCAGATAGAGCGATAGATTTGCTATTATGGTATAGCGTGATAAACGCAATTGCAACATAAATCATCATATAATTTGATAACTTTGGAGAGGTTGAGACCATAAAAAATATGAGGACAGTAAAATTTACTGCCACCACATATTGTACATAAGATGCCCATTTTGGTTTCATAAAAGTTACATATGTAATAGACCCGACTGCAAATAAACCAACCAGTCCGTAAGCCAAAATTCCTTCCATAGGAACCCCCGCTAGAAAATTACTTCCAAGCCCTAGAAAATATGCAAACCATAGTAACTTAGAAATTAATTTATTTCTACTCTTTAGTACTAATTCCTTTTGATCCATCTGAACTCTCCCCCCATTCTTGTGAATGATTATTCATTCATAAGAAAGCTTAATAAATTCTATTTTATCAAATATTAGGAATTAATTCACTTATATTTTAAAAAATATGTTATAAAGGGATGACAATATGCTACTTTAAGCCTACTCAATAAAAATAAACTAACGTTATTTACTAGGTGTGTTATCATGTAAGTCTAGTTTATTTGAATCTAAAAACGCACCTTTCATCAAAATATTGACGATCGGTGCGTTTTTATTAAACAAGATATCCCATATAAAGGACAGCTGAGAAAGAAATGATCAACTGTACCCAAAATAATAGCGCATCTTTTTTACTTAATAAATTTTTGGCCATTCGATTTGATATGAGCTCCATCATATAAATGAGCCAAAAAGATAACAAGCCTTTTAGTAGTGCCCCCCACCAGATATTCATTAAAACTAAGGCTCCACCTGTAACAAATAAGAGGATGTATAATATTCGTAAACTCATCTGGATCACCTTTGCTAATTTAAGCTTCCCACTTTTCAGCAAGACGATCGTCAGTCCAAAAAGAATCATCGTGATAAACCAAAAAAGTCCGTGCGAGTGAATAAGTGTTTCGTATTCCCACATTGAATTCCCTCCTACAACGTTAATACTGTTTAGAAGTATAACGAACATAGATAGGTGAAGTAAACATTAATTTTTAATTTCTATAAAAGTTGACCTTTTTTGAGTTGATTCGTATAACTAAATAAACGTTTTGTAGATATAAATATCGAAATCATTCTAAAGCAAAATGAAAACCGTCAACAAGTGGACGGTTTCCAACAACACTTATCAATTCTTTACATTCTCAGTCATAATAGGTATCTCTTTCATCACATATCCAACATTTCGAACAGTCTTAATATATTGTGGATTTCGGTTATTCGTTTCAATTTTTTGCCGGATACGACTGATGAATACATCTATAATCCTCTTATCTAAAATTGGATCGTCACCAGAAAGGACTTGAAGCAAGTGACTTCGAGAGAAAGCTTTCCCTTTATTTTTCATTAAGTAATGAATCAATTCATATTCTTTTCGAGTAAGTTCAATTGATTCATTTTGCTTAAATACCGAAAAGTTTGCAGGGTCTAGAGTTAATAACCCGTTTTTTATCATATTTGTTGAATCAATACCGACAGAGTAACTCATTTTGGTTGATTCTATACAACATAAACGACCTCTTCTAATCGCCGATTTAACTCTAGCAACTAATTCTTTTAACCTTAATGGTTTAATCATGTAATCATCTGCGCCTAATTCTAGACCTAATACAACATCTAATTCATCTGCTTGATTCGAAATAAGGATAATCGGTATCCAAATAAGATATGTTTGCCTTAATTGTCTGCAAAAATCAATCCCAGTGTCGTTTCGAAAATCCAATCCTATTACGATAGCATCTGGTTTTAATGATAACGATATTCTTAGTGCATCATCGCTATGATGAGCAATCCATGTTTGAAAACCATGATATTGAAAAATTTTCTCCATTTCCTTACACAAATCAATATTTTTTTCTAATATTAATATGCTTTGAGTTAAATTTGTCGCAGTCACCGAATCACCCGCTCCAGCTTCACAGTTTATTAATTTAAATCAAAACGTTCCCCATTCACCTCATATATAATCCATTCTGCAATGTTCGTAGAGTAGTCTGCGATTCTCTCAATATATCGTGCAATAAATACAAGCTGAGTAATTAATTCCGTTGTTTCTTCATCTTTACTTTTTATTTTAAAAATAGATTGAACAAATGCTCCATAAGCTTCATCTATTTCATCATCGACGTTTGCAATGTATTGAGCGTCAATCACGTTCTCACTTTGATAAGCTCTAAGCACATCTCTCAACATCTTTTGGGTTTTATTTGCCATCATTATTAAATCAGAATGATATGTCTCTAATTGCTTAGAACCATTTATTCTATTTGCCGCTTTTGCCATATCAACCGCTAAATCTCCTACTCGTTCTAAATCACTTGATATTTTTAAAGCAACAATAATTTTCCTTAAGTCAGACGCTACAGGCTGTTGTTTTGCAATTAATAATGTTGCCTTCTCATTTATATCAAGTTCTAAAGAATTAACATGATGATCGTTTTCAATGACATCATCAAAAATTAATTGATTATTTTTTTCAATACCCGTAACAACATTCACAAAAGACTTCTCAACCATTGAACCAAGTAACATAATTTCCTCTTTAAGTTCTGATAACTTTGTTAAAAAACCTTCACGCATCGGCATACGTTTACCTCCTTTAACCAAATCGACCCGTTATATAGTCTTCCGTTCGTTTATCCACTGGATTAGAAAATATTTTATCTGTTTCATCATACTCAATCACTTCACCGTTAAGAAAAAATGCTGTTTTATCAGAAATTCTTGCTGCCTGTTGCATATTATGCGTAACAATGATTATAGAATAATTTTGTTTAAGTTCTTGAATCAGTTCTTCCACTTTTAACGTCGATTTCGGGTCAAGAGCTGATGTTGGCTCATCCATTAGAATCACGTCTGGTTCAACTGCTAAACAACGAGCAATACAAAGTCGCTGTTGTTGTCCCCCAGACAAACTATAGGCATTTTCTTTTAAACGATCCTTTACTTCATCCCAAATAGCAGCTCCACGCAAACTTTTTTCAACAATTTTCTGGAGAATTTTTTTGTCTGTTATGCCATGAATCTTCGGTCCATAAACAACGTTATCAAATATTGATTTTGGAAATGGATTAGGTTTTTGGAAGACCATTCCCACTCTTGTGCGAAGTTCTTCTGCAGGATAGGAAGAATCGAAAATGTTTCTCCCTCTGTAATGAACTTTTCCGGTAGTACGAACTTCTGGGTTCATTTCCACCATTCGATTTAATGTTTTAATATACGTTGATTTACCGCAACCTGAAGGTCCAATGATAGCAGTTACAGACCGCTCTTGAACAGGTAGGTCAATATCTTTTAAAGCATGGGTATTCCCATACCATAAATTTAGTTTTTTCGTATCATATACAATGGAAGATTCGTTCTTTCTGTTTTCTATTTCTTTTTGCTCCTTTTGCTTTAAAATCACTTGATTCATTATGTGCTTTCCCCTTTCAAATATAGTAATCTAATATCTTCGGTCAAATTTATTTCGAATGATTATAGCTAATGAGTTTAACGTAAATAAGATAAGGAGTAATATGACAATCGTTGCCGCTGCCAAATAAGCATATTCTGCGACCAGCACCGAATCGATCGTCCAATAATAAATTTGCATAGGCATAGCTGTAAATCTATCAAAAATACTAGTTGGGACTGGAATTAACAAAGCTGGTATTCCAATAACTACAAGTGGCGCTGTTTCCCCTATTGCTCTCGAAATAGCCAATATCAGACCAGTCAGAATACCTGGTAAAGCGACTGGTAAAACGACGTTTTTAATCGTTTGCCATTTTGTCGCACCCATACCATACGAGGCTTCACGTAAATAACTCGGTACAGCACGTATGGCTTCTTGAGAGGCAACAACAACAATAGGAAGAACAAGTAATGACATCGTTAATCCACCTGCAAGGATGACAGAACCTATCCCAAAAAGACGTACAAACACTGTAAGGCCTAAAAGTCCAAAAACGATCGAAGGAACACCTGCAAGATTAGAAATATTCGTTTGAATGAAAGACGTTAATTTTGACGGTCTAGCATATTCCTCAATATAAATGGCGGTGCTAACCCCGAGCGCCATTGTAACTGGCCCTACGATTATCATTAGCCATACGGTTCCGAGAATCGCGCCTTTAATTCCTGCAATTTCTGGTTTTGTTGAAAGAACACTAGTAAGAAAATCGATGTTGATCCAGCCGAGACTGTCAACAATCACTCGATAAAGTAATACGGCTAAGACAAGTAATCCAAATATGGCAGATGCGAGAAACAACCATTTCGTCATCTGATTTAATAAGAGTCGTTTAGACATTCTTGATTGTACAACTTTCATATCCATAAATTGCAAGATTAATACACCTCCCGAAACTTTTTCGTCATATACCTAGCAAATAGATTCATAAGTAGAGTAAAAACAAATAGTGTCATAGCCACAGCGTACAGACTGTAGTATGCTGTCGTTCCACTAGCAGCATCGCCACTAGTTACCTCGACAATATATGCGGTCATCGTTTGCATACTTTGGGTAACATCGAAGGTAAGGTTTTTATTGCTACCACTGGCTATAGTTACGATCATCGTTTCTCCGATCGCCCGAGAAATTCCTAACACAAATGATGCAATAATACCTGAAATTGCAGCAGGAATCACAACACGAAATGCAACTTCAAACTTCGTTGCACCTAGAGCCATTGCTCCTTCTCGAATAGAATTAGGAACAGAACTCATCGCATCTTCCGATAATGAAGCAACAATTGGAATAATCATGATTCCCATAACAATACCAGGACTTAATATATTTGTTCGATCAAGCGCTGGAATTAATTCACGAAGAACGGGAGTCACAAATGTAAAGGCAAAAAAACCGTATACGATTGTTGGGATTCCTGCTAAAACTTCGACAAGAGGTTTTAAAATCCGTCTTACACGCTCTGTTGCATACTCACTCAAATATACTGCTGTTGTCAAACCAATTGGAATAGCAACCATCATGGCAATAATAGAAGACAGCAAAGTACCGCCTAATAATGGTAATATACTAAACTTTGGATCTGATGGATTTAGTGGTTTCAACTCAGGTTGTAAAAAGAATTCACGAAACGAAACATTTCGAAAAAATAAAATGCTTTCAACCGTTAAAGTAACCATAATACCAATTGTAGTTAAAACGGATAAAAACGCAGCGAAAAATAGAAGATATGGAATTGTTTTTTCAAACATCGCAAGTTTACTTTTTTTTCTACTTCCTTCAATCATATTTCGAATATTGATGGAATTTGACATGATATATTAGCTCCTTTCTTACAATAAGACCACCAGAAGGATTTTCATCCCTCTGATGATGACTTTAGCGCAACGTTTTTATTCTATTGCTTCGATAAATTCAATGTAACTATTCAATTCTTCCTCTGGTAAAGGAGCGAATCCTGTTTCACCTGCAAGATCATCAGCTACTTCAAAAATGTATTTTGCAAAATCCTTCACTTCTGGTTTTTCTTTCGCAGAGTTAATGCTTAAATTTGTAAATACTGGACGAGTAAATGGTGCATACTCACCGTCTTCTGCAATTGTGTCTAGAGAAGGTGCAACTGGCCCATCACCGAAATCAATCGATACGACACCCAATTTGTCATCATTATTTGTATAGTAACCAAATCCAAAGAAACCAAGGGCATTTTCATCTTCTGATACTAATTCCACTAGAGTCGAGTATTCTTGTTGAAGATTAATTCCTTCTACAAGATCTTGCTCATCGATTAAAACTTCAACAAAGAACTCATAAGTACCATGGTTTTCGTTTGGTCCATAGAAATTAATTTCTTCGTCAGGCCACTCATCACGAACGTCTGACCAAAGTACAACATCATCATCAGCGTACTTTCCTGTTACAAAAACATCTGTTATTTCTTCTTCTGTCATTTCAGTAGCCCAATCATTATCTGGATGAATAACCATTGTCATTCCGTCTAACGCTACTTTAAACTCTTCTGATTCAATTTCGTTCTCTTCAAGCTCTTGAAGTTCTTCTTCTTTTATTGCTCTTGAAGCATTTGATAAATCCGTTTCCCCTTGAATAAATTTTTTCATACCTGCAGAAGTTCCTGCACGACTCACTTCAACACTTACATTTGATTGTTCGTTAACCATATATTCTTCAGCAATACGAGAGAGAAGAGGATAAACCGTTCCCGATCCATCAATTTGAACAGATCCTGATAATTCCTCAGTACTTGAGTTACTGTTATTATTAGAACTATCATTACTATTGTTACCAACAGCTTCACTTTCGCTGTTGTCACCACAAGCGACCGTAAATACCATTAAACCTACCATCATCATAGATAATCCATACTTTTTCACGTCTAAAATCCTCCTCTAAGTTCTCATGTTTTCTCTATAAGTGATCTCTTGACCACATTCAAAGTATAACGCTTGATTATTAAGCTAAAATAAACCTTCCGTAAATGATTTATTAATAGTTTGTAAAATTCATATTTTCAAACTATTTATATTTAGTGAGGTTATGTATTTCTAGAAACATAAAAAAGGACAGAAACTAAATTCTGTCCTTTTTCATAGATGTGTTGTTCGTACTCATAGTAGCGGATCGATGGCGAAATACAACAAATTACGACAAAATTTATGAAGTAACACGACTAAAATTAAAGTGTAACGGTGATAATATTGGTCTCATTTTTATTGCTCAATATACGTACGCTTTTTTAGTTTATGCACTCCAAAACTGAACCCGTTGATAAGTATTACTGTTTTTTCATATTTTATAAATATATTTTATATCCTGTTTTTGCTAACGCTACATTTCCTGAAAACCTTGCTGATACTTCATCAACTAATTGTTGATGATTTCCAAAATGGGGAAGATGAGAAAGTAAAACTGAGGTTGCTTTGGTCTGTTTTGCCAAGTTTGCTACATCTACACTATTCATATGACCAAAACTTTCGGCAGATTGATCTGCGTAAAAACTTGTTTCAGCTATTAATAAATTTGAATTCATTGCAAAAGGTATGAGTGTTTCGTTAAATGTTGTATCTGCGGTGTAAACCAATGTTTTGTCAGTTTCAGTTGAGGTAACTTTCATAGCAAAACATGGCACAGGATGAGTTGTTTTTTGAAAAGAAATTGTAATTGGACCTACATGTACTGACGACGTTGAATCATAAGGTAATACATTTGTGTAAGGAGGTTTTGCTAATTTGCTAAATGCGAGTTCATCTTCGCGATGAGCATAAATATCAATCGCTTGTTCCGTTTTGTTTAAATTCATATCCACGACACGACTATATGTAAAAACCCCCATATCAGCGACATGATCATGATGATAATGACTTAAAATAACCGCGTCAATATCCTTCAATTCAACATAATTTTGCAATTGAGAAACAGCTCCACTTCCACAATCCAGAATGATTTTTGTATTTTCTGCTTCTAATAAAAAGCAGCTCGTTGCTTCATTTTTTTCTGGGTAAGCTCCCCAAAATCCAATAACCGTTAGTTTCATGATTAGTTCACTCCTTGTTCTTCGTATGTTACAAAGTCTGCCCAAGAAATAAAAACACAGTAGAGATTGTCCGAATGAATGGAATAATACTGGTATTCTATATATCCTTACAAAAAAAGACCTTAACGATTATTTCTAATCATTAAGATCTCTCATAAAACTATTTTATGCTTCTTGTACTTCAGGATATACACTCACTTGTTTGCGGCTACGTCCAACACGTTCGAATTTAACAACTCCGTCAACTTTAGCAAAAAGTGTATCGTCTCCACCTTTACCAACGTTCACTCCTGGATAAATACGAGTTCCTCGTTGACGTACTAAAATGGATCCACCAGTAACTTCTTGTCCGTCCGCACGCTTTGTACCAAGACGTTTAGATTCTGAGTCACGGCCGTTTTTTGTACTACCTACACCCTTTTTCTGGGCGAAAAACTGAAGGTTTAATTTTAAAAACATGGTCTTCACCCCCTGCATTTTACGATTCAATCCGTATAAATTGGCGATACTGTTCTTCCATCGTTTTCATGGAAACGAGCATGCCGTTTAATAATAATTGTACTTTCTCATAAGTAACCTTATCTAAATGCTTAGGAACACAACAGCGGAGAAAGCCTCCATCATCGTTCATTTCCACTTCAAGCTCTGTTTGGCAAATTTCTGCAATAGCATTAACCGTTCCAAAAGCAACAGCTGAAGCTCCAGCGCAGACAAGGTCATGTCCATAAGGACCTGATTCTGCATGGCCAGCCATGGTAAATGAATCAATAAAACCATTCGTATTCCGGTCAAACGTGATGTTAATCATCGTCAGCACACCTTTAAGCGTTGATTTTAGAAATCGTCACTTTTGTATAAGGTTGACGGTGACCTTGCTTACGACGGTAGTTCTTTTTTGCTTTATACTTGAATACAGTCAACTTTTTAGCTTTGCCTTGTTTCTCAACATTTGCTGTTACAGTTGCTCCTTCTAATAATGGAGATCCTACTTTTGTTTCGTCTCCTCCAACAAAAAGAACACGGTCAAAAGTTACTGTGTCACCTTCCGTTACGTCTAATTTTTCAACGTAAATTTCTTGTCCTTCAGTTACTTTCACTTGTTTTCCACCAGTTTCAATAATTGCGTACATGTGCGCACCTCCTTTAATACTCAGACTCGCCATCTTAGGTGCAGAAATCTAAGGTTATCCTGCTTAAAACCTAGTCCGTGCGGTTGTAGCTCTTTGGGCGCATCCAAACAACTAACAAAGGACATCATACCATATATGAAAATCGTATGTCAACGGAATGTTGACCAATCTCTCATTTCACTTCCAATCTTGCTTCCCAACGCTTCCGCACTTCTTCTCGACTACCCATGAAACGAATGGCATACTGCTGTTCTTGCACGGATATAAGGTAAATATCTTTCCCTATCGATTTTTCTAACATGGATAAACGCTGTTTATAATGACCAGAAAATAATTTATGTACTCTTTGCTCCACTTCCACAAGAAACGCTTCTTCCTCTCGATACCTTAAGGTAAAAAGCATCTCTTCTATTTCTCGGGCGATCTCCTCATCTCGTTTCACTTCTCCCATCCCATTACAAAGAGGACAAGAGGTATGTGTCATCTCTAAAAGAGGTTTTCTTGTTTTTTTCCTTGTCATTTCTAGCAAACCTAATTGCGTAAAACCTAACACGTTCGTCATCGTTCGATCTTTTTGCAAGGCGGATTTCAATTGTTCAACCACTTCCATTCGATCCTTATCTGCATGCATATCAATAAAGTCAATCACAATGATTCCACCTATATCTCGAAGGCGAAGCTGTTCAGCAATAGTTTTAGCTGCTTGTAAATTAATAGTCAGTGCTGTTTCTCTAAGCCCTTGTTTTCCAGTAAACTTCGATGAATTTACATCAATAACTGTCATTGCTTCAGTGTGATCAATATGAAGAGATCCTCCATTTTTCAACCAAACAAATGGGTTAAGTGATTTTTCTAACGCTTTATCTAAATCATAAAAAGAAAAAACATTTTCTTTCTCTTGATGAAGTTGTACTTTTGCTGAGTGATCATCTGACAGTTGTTGATTTATGTACTGATAGTCTTTCAAGTCATCTACTACAATAACGTTTTCTTCGTCACTTAAAAAATCTCTCGTTACTCTCGCTAAAATAGAGGATTCATTATATAAAGTGGAAACTTTATTATCCGTTGCTTTCGATACTAACGCCTTATATTGCTCTCTCAGGCGTTTAAATTCAAAATGGACTTTTTCTGGGTCTACATCCTCCGCTAATGTTCTGAGAATAATACCTTCTTTTTCTTGAAGCCAATGACGTACTCTTTCTCGCCAGTTATCACGAATGTCTTCGGAACTCATTTTTTTAGAAACTGCCACGTAATTTCCTTCAGGTAAGTAAACGATGTATTTCCCAGGGAATGATAATAATTCTGTCAGTTTAGCTCCCTTTGTCCCTACTTCTTCTTTTTTAACTTGAACATTGAGCCACTGCCCTTTTGTCACCAACGACCTAATCGACGGTACTTTGGTAGTAACGTTATTTTCTATCATTGCCTGATATTCGACGAGTTCTTTCTTATATAAAAAACCATTTTTATCTGAACCAATATCAACAAATGCCGCATCCATCCCTGGGAGAATATCCGTTACTTTTCCTCTTATCACCGTTCCAGGTTCTGGACCTTCAAAAGGAGAATCAAATAACCATTCCACCACTTTATCATTTTCAATAATAGCTCCTCTTATGTCATCCATCCATCTATGAAGAATTATTGTTCGCATGATTTAATTATCTCTCCTAAGTGCTATTTCATTACTAAAGACAAATTTTTACCCTAGCTATTAAAAAAAGTTAAAACCAGCGTATAAAAATGTTTCACTTTTCAAGTTTAGCAACCTCATCCTAGTTTTCATGAAATCAACTTGTGAAGTGGTGCATTTTTGTTCTCACTTTCAAAAAAAGCTTTTAGAAGCTTCTCTTCTTTGATTTCAATTTTTTTAGAATCAATAGTAAATAAAAAGACCATTTCTTTCTCTCTATAAATCCTTTTCATTGCTTCAGCTACAGTAACCATTGGGTCAATAGAAGTATACCTTTTTTCTCTGAAGCTGTTCAACCGTTTTCGTTCCATTAAAAAACGTAAAAAATGATAATGACGTTGTTTCCATTCTAAATACAAATGAGTCCATAAAAATAGTAACACTGCCACTAAGTTTAAATGAAAAGGAAAAACAAATAAACTTACATAAGTTAGTCCTAATAATATCATAAAGGATAATCTAAAGCTAAGCTGATATGATTTTTGAAATGGTAAAAAAAGAGTGTTCAAGGAGAAAAGAAACTTCCCACCATCTAATGGCATAATCGGTAGCAAATTAAATAATAAAATCGTTAAATTATGAAAGAGAAACATATGATGATCTGCCTCAGACCAAACAGAAGTCGTTACTAAGAGGTAGCTACCCGCTATCATCCAAACATGTTGCAGCGGCCCTGATAATGTCACAAGGATTTCCTCTTTCACACGTTTATTACCATGCTCTTCCATTTCGGCCATCCCACCAAAAGGAAGAAGAATAATCCGCTTAATTCTCCACCCTAAATGGTAGGCCATGAGAGCGTGTCCTATTTCATGAACGAACACAATCATAAATAGTATTATTATTTCTTTGAATAGACCAGTAATTCCACCTATACTTAAGATCAGCCAAAAAAGAGGATGTATTTTTATTTTTTTAATTAGTTCAATCAACGGAAATCACTTCAATAGGATCAACAAAAGAGTCACCTTCTTTTAAGGCAAAATAATAAATGCCAACTGTTGAGTTCTCATCATTTGAAGATACTTTAGCTAACAGTTCCCCTTCATCCACATGATCGTATAGATTCACTTTAATATCATCCAACATTCCATACCATGATTCTCCACCGTCATAATGTCGAACGACTACTACTTTACCTAAGTCATTTTGTTCCACTTCTCCAATGAAACGAACAATCCCACTCTTAACTGCTCCTACAGATTCATTCGCTTCTGTTTCAACAAAGATTCCTGTCCCATTCTCGTGAAACGTCTCCCTCACTTTCCCAGTTGCTGGAAGTGCATATTCATCAGTGATATTTTCATCCATATCTCCTGGTGCAACAGATTCCATATCGACGGGCATTAATGCGAGCGGACGACCAAAAAGATCTTCATACCATAACGCGACACGATCAAATTCAAACTCTGTTTGAAAAGATGATCGAATTAAATTTCGTGGTTCCTCTAATACAGGGGTAGTTGTTTGTAACAGAATACCAATCGACAAAAACAAACAAATACTAGCAAGAACTTGCATCATAAATGCATCTTTTCGAAAAAAAGTCTCAGACTTCTGTTTAGATCCTGAAAAGTCTTTTGATGGATCAAAGGAATAAAACGTTTCTTCTCGTTCTTCATCGTGTTTCATTGTCCACATCGGATAATCATTACTTCTAACCCTTGCTTTTGATTTCACTGGATTTTTTTGAATGTTTCTTGTGCGTCTCTTTGCAGCCATTTCCTTTTTTAATTTTGATAGTTTATCAGCCATATTTCAACCATCCTTGTCCATAGTTTCGTCATAGTAATTTATATGCCTTGTCCGATTCCACTAGAACAAATGGAGACAATCAAAATCAAAAAAAGTCCCCTCTTCTCAAAAGAAGAGGGGCAAAATATATATCAATATAAGGGGGTATTGATATGATATGCACACCACGCCAAGGCGTGATGAATTTCTAACAATTTCTTATTAATTCTTGAGTTAAATTAGAATTTTCTATTCTTTTACTGCTCCAGATGTTAATCCTGCGACAATACGGCGCTGGAATATTAGAACAACAACTACAATAGGGATGGTTACAAGAACTGTCGCAGCCGTTATATCTCCCCATGGAAGCGTATACTGCGATTGATACATTGATAAACCTACAGGAACTGTTCGCCAGCTATCATCTGAATTGATTGTTAAAGCGAAAAGATATTCGTTCCACGCAGCGATAAAGACGAGAATTCCAGTTGTAAATACACCTGGTGCCGCTAATGGGAAAATAATTTTTGTGAAAGTCTGAAATGGTGATGCACCATCCAGTTTCGCAGACTCTTCTAACTCAAAAGGAATCTTTTTGAAAAATGTCGCTAGAATCCAAATGGCTAAAGGTAAACTGATCGTAATGTAGGGAATAACAAGCCCCATATAACTATTTCGAAGTCCTAAGTTTTGAATGAGATTAAAGATTGGAGAAATGATGGCGATTTGTGGGAACATCGCAGCAGCTAATACAATCCCTAATATTGTTCCTTTGAATTTAATTGGTAATCGTGTGACTGAATAAGCAGCTAAAGAAGCAACTGAAATGGCAATCACTGTTGTTAATGTGGAGACCGCAATACTATTCCAAATATATAAAAATAGTGGTCTTGTATTAATCGCACTAACATAGGAATTCAACGATGGATTCGTTGTAAACCAATTAAATCCAGCAAAAATTTCAATAGGCGGCTTGATCGATGTAAGAAATACCCATAGGAAAGGGAACATGATCACAAAGATAAACAAGCTCAAAAAGATATAAAATGGAGCACCTGCCCGTTTTCGCATGTTTTAAACCTCCTTTATTATTTGCCTGTTTTACTCTCAAATAGGTCTGATCCTATTAACTTGATGAAAAGAATACTAATGAGCGCAACAGATAAGAATACAATCACGGAAAGAACAGAACCTTCACCGAAGTTCGACTGAGCAAATAGAACTTGGTACGCATAAACAGAGATGGACTCTGTACTATTTGCTGGTCCTCCACCTGTTAATACATAGATTAAGTCAAATACCCTGAAAGCATCTAATGTTCTAAATAATAGAGCAACGAGAATAGCAGATTTCAACATAGGTAGTGTAATATTCATAAATCGCTGCCACTTATTCGCTCCATCCACTTCTGCAGCTTCGTATAGTGCGTCTGGAATCGTCTGTAAGCCTGCGAGTAATAACAAAGCCATATAAGGCATCGTTTTCCATACATCGGCTAAAATAATCGAGAACATAGCTCCTGAACCAGTACTTAACAAAGTCGATGCATCGGAAATTAAGCCGATTTGACTAAAGTAATGGGCTATAACACCTGATTGACCGTCATATAAATAACTCCACATCATAGCACTTACAGCTGTTGGAATGGCCCACGGAATTAACACTGCCGCTCGAACCGCTCCACGTCCAATAAAAGCACGGTTTATTACGAGCGCTACTGCGAGACCAATTGTCAATTCAAAAAACACGGAAACAACGGTGAAGAAAACAGTATTGCCCATCGCTGACCACATCCGAGCATCAGAAAAATATTTCCCGTAATTTTTAAGACCGATAAAGTTTGGCTTTATAATGCTTCGATCAACGGAAGAAAGAGCAGATGACGCTTGTGTAAGTGAAGATTCCAACCCCTCATCGTCAACTTCTGCCAGCGTTTCTGTAAACGTATCTTGAGCAGATTGCAGTGTTCCACTATAATCTTGAGCAAAATCACTATCCAAATCTCCATAACGTAAATCTCGATCATTAACAGGTTCAAAGTTCATAACCATTTCATCAACAATTTCATATTGTTCCTGTAAATCTGGATTTTCAATTATTTCGGTGTGAAAAGAATCAATGTCTTCACGAAGTTCACTTACAACGAGTTGAAGGTCTGTTCCCTCTGCATCATTCTCCAGTGCCTCTAGATCCCTATCGATATAAAAGTAATTATTAGCGTAAGTTTCCATATCAATTTGATAACTCAATGTTGTTTGATTTCTTGTAGGGTCATTTAATCGATAATCAAACATACTGTTCCAAAAAGATTGAGCAACTGGCCAAAGTGTAATTGCCGCGATAAGGATTAGTGCTGGCATGACCATTAAATATCCCAATTGCTTCTCATTTAATTGAAATTTCTTCTTTCTCATATTCATCCTCCTTTACAGGATTCTATTCATCTTTTATGTTTCAAAAATAAGACCAATTTCAATGTTTAATGAATAATGTAATAAGTCATTCAAATTATCTGAAATCGATTTCAGAATCAAAGATAGTGATATGCAACGGCACATTAAGTTGATTGGCGTATAACTAGTTGCAACGGTAGTATTTCTTTTTTATAGACAACTTTTCGCTTATGCTTAATCATGTCTACCATCATTTCCATTGCCCTTGTCCCCATGAGCTTCATTGGTTGTTCTATCGTAGTTATTCCTGGGTCAATTAAATCTGCAATCGGCTGATTATCATAGCCTACTACAGCTAAGTCATCAGGCACACGGCAATGAAACCGTTTTGCTTCTTGAATAATCCCTGCGGCTACTTCATCGCCACCTGCAAAAATGGCCGTCGGACGATCTTCCATCGCGTACATTCGTTGAAAAATATTCTTACCATCTTCAATACCGTAATAACTTGGGAACATCCATTCATCTTTTACAGACAGTCCATGCTCATTCATCGCTTTAAGGAAACCCATTCTGCGATCAAGTGTTAACTGAATCCGATCCGCTCCACCTGAGTATGCTATTTTTGTGTGACCCTTTTCGATCAAATGTTTTGTTCCGATATACCCTCCGTATTGTTGATCACAGCGTATAACTGGCATTTGAGCATTTTTATCATACTCATTACAGCAGATAATCGGTCCGTATTTTGTAAATGGCTCAATATCTTTCCACTCATTTTGTAACGAAGCTAAAATAATTCCATCCACTTGTTTCGTTTTCAGTAATTCTAAATGGGCTAATTCACGTTCTTTATTTAACCTTGAATCACATAAAATAAGTTGATATCCTTTTTCTCCTGCGATCAATTCCATGGCATCAACGAGGTGACTAAAAAACGGATTTACGATACGAGAAATGATCACGGCAATCGTATTCGTTTTTTGACCTCGAAGCCTTCTAGCAGAAGAGTTTGGTACATACCCTAGTTCTTCCATAGCCTTCAATACTTTCTTTCTTTTCGTATCATCCACATAAGGATGATTGTTAATCACTCTCGAAACGGTTGTTGGTGACAAACCAGTTCTTGCTGCGACTTCTTTAATGGTTGCCATCGTTATCCCCTCGCCTGCGTTTGGTTTTGGCTCCAAGCCAAATCATTCATGTAGGACCTTCGGCTAAGTCCTCTGATATATTGTGAGGATGCCAGTATCGCTACATCCCTGCGCAAGTCAGTCTACTTTTTCAGTCTATTTTTTGAAAAAAAAAGAGGAGAGTGAACAGTGCATCCTCTCTCCTCACATCTGTTAATTAATTAATCATTATTCTGCTAACGCTGATTCAATTGCACTTTCCATGTTTTCAGCTGCTTCTTCTGCAGTAATATCTCCTGCTAGAGCACGTGAAAGTTCAATTTGCATTAAGTCAGAAATCTGTGGGTAAATTGGTGATACTGGTCTCGGAACTGCATTTTCCAATGTGTTTACAAACTCTTCATCTGCAAACAATGGTGCAGCTTCACGAACTTCTTCATCATCATATAGGGCACGAAGCGTAGGAGCAGATCCACCTTCGATAGCTGTGATCTTTTGTCCTTCAGCACCAGTCATAAACTTCAGTAATTCCCAAGCTTCTTCTGGATGCTCACTGTTACGGTTAATCATGGACATCCAGCCACCAAGACCAGACGCACTTCCAGCGTCACCAGCTGGTAACAATGCGAATTCTACTTTTCCTTGAACTTGAGATTGATCCTCATCTTCCGTCATTGCTTGCATGTAAGGCCAGTTTCTTGCAAATACTGATTGCCCTTCAAGGAATGCTGTATGAGTAGCAGGCTCATCAAAGTTTAATATATCTCCTGGTACAAAGTCAGATTCTACAATTTCAATCATTTTTTCAATAGCTGCAATCGTTTCAGGAGAGTTTACTGTTACATTTTGATCTTCATCTAAAACACTTCCGCCGTATGCTGCAATAAATTCAACTGCATTAACTACTAAACCTTCATATTGGTTTGCTTGCATCAAGTAACCAAAGTCCGTTCCTTCTTCACCTTGGTATTCTGTAGCCATTTCAATTAGGTCATCCCAAGTTTCTGGAGCTTCATCAACGATGTCTGAACGGTAGTATAGTAATCCAGCATCTGTAAATTTAGGCATTGCCCATTGACGACCATCAAAGTTACCAGAATCTACAGTTCCTTCGAAGTACTCATCCATGTCGATTCCATCTCTCTCGATGAAACGATCTAATTCAAGAACATAACCACCTTGTGCAAATTCTGCTGGCCAAATGACGTCAGCATCGAAAACATCAATTGTAGCATCTCCAGCACTGAATTCTGTTACGTACTGGTCATGTGATTGTCCTGTATCAGCAGGCATTTCACGGAATTCAACTGTGATGTGAGGATTTTCTTCCATGAATGCATCAATTAGAACATTCGTAGCTCCTGTTGCATCGTTACCTCGTGCATAAGTCAACGTTACTTCTTCTTGATCTTCTGAAGCTTCCGCATCGTTTTCTTCGTCATTATTATTAGCGGTGTCGTTATTCACATTCTCTTCGGTGTCATTTCCTGCATCATCATTCTCTGGCTCGTTATTCACTTCGTTGTTGTCTCCACAAGCTGCGATGATACCTACCATTGATAAAGCAACAGCACCTGAAATTACTTTTTTCCAAATCTTCATTTCTTTGTTTCCCCCTTTAAGGTGTTTTTCTGATAACGATTTCACACATGTTCTAAAAAAAAGTCTAGAAAATAGCTTTATAAAATGAAAATGACATTGCATAGACTTTTTCTAAGGGCATGTAATCGTTTTCATGTTTTTATTATAATTCGATATGGTATCGATATCAAGTCTTTTTTCAGAAAATTTCATAGTTTTTTTAGATTTTTATAGAATCCTATTATAGCAAGGATTTAAAGCTATATACTTCCGGACTGAAATAAACAATTAACACTTTCTTAGTTCTTTTATGCAAAAAAAAAACAACGACATGATGTCGTTGTTCCATTAACCTCGAATTCCAAGAAACTTTTTCATTTTTTTAAATACACCCGTTTGATCTTCTAAAGACATAAGCGGAACGGTTTCCCCATTTATTCTTCGTGCAATATTTCGATAAGCAATAGAAGCTTTACATTTTGGATCAAGTGCTACTGGCTCACCATTATTAGAAGATTTAATGACATCATCATCATCAACAACTATTCCTAATAAATCAATCGCTAAAATAGAAACTATTTCTTCTACATCCATTGATTCACCATTTACCATCATATGATTTCTAATTCGGTTAATGACTAATTTCGGTGAAGCGACATTCTCTTCTTTCTCTAATAAGCCTATAATCCGATCGGCATCACGAACAGATGAGATTTCAGGAGTCGTTACAACAATGGCTTGATCAGCACCTGCAACAGCATTTTTATATCCTTGCTCTATTCCGGCAGGACAATCAATTAAAATATAATCAAAGTCTTGCTTTAGTTCATGAATAAGTTTCTTTACCTGTTCAGGTTCAACTGCAGACTTGTCCTTTGTTTGGGCAGCAGGTAGAAGGTATAAACAATCAAATCGTTTATCTTTAATTAGCGCCTGTTGAAGTCGACAGTTCTCTTCAACAACATCTACAAGATCATAAATAATACGGTTTTCCAACCCCATTACGACATCAAGATTCCGTAATCCAATATCCGTATCTACTAAACAAACTTTTTTCCCAGTTAGTGCAAGTGCCGTTCCGATATTGGCTGTCGTCGTCGTTTTGCCGACGCCACCTTTCCCAGATGTTACAACAATCGCTTCTCCCACATCATTCTCCCCCTTCTATCAATTCTATTTTAACATGATTCATATAAATAGTTTCTGTGCTTTAGATCTGATTATAAATCTATGTCCATTGTAAGGTTTGGACGAATAGATGAAAGTTTTTGTAATTTATCAATGAGCATTTCGTTTTCCTCATTTAAATAAGCACATTCCATCTCTTGTCCAGTTGTTTCATTTTCTTTATTCTCCGGCGGTCGTCGAATAATCGAGGCAATCCTTAATTGAGACGGTGTCATAGATGACGCACAAATAACTGCCTCTTCATTACCTGTGAAACCGGCATGGGCCACGCCTCTTAATCTACCTAATATGTAAATGTTCCCTGTTGCCTTAACAGTAGCCCCAGGATTAACATCTCCAATGAGTATAATATCACCTTTAACTTCCAACACTTGACCTGATCGGATGAATTTGACGATTCTCGTCATTTGATTATTTTGCTTCATTTCTTCTGCATCCGCTTTTGTCATCACTTCAGAATCAACTTCATCAATGATGACATTCATTTCCTTCGAGAAAGTATTTTCAAGTTCTTTGATTTGAATATCATCTAAATACCTTTTCCCAATGACCAATTTGACCTTCACAGGACCATGAACATTAGAGGTTGTATCAGGATGCTCTGAAAGCTTGTCTTGTAACTCATGAATCAATGCATCTAAAGAACATTGGTCATCTAATAACAATGTCAGACCATCTTTTGTACCCTTTATGATTACATGTTGTGCTTTCCTTTGTTTACTCGTCATAGAACTTCACACCTCACAATACTTTTCTTCTAAACTTTAGGTAACCTTCCATGTTACTAAACGACCGACACTATCACTTCTAACTATAATGCAATGGTGTAAACAGAGTTTCATTTAATTTCGTACTAGTTGAAATCTTGCATTTTTCGGTCAAAATACTGAAACCATCGACGCAAAGGAAAGGCAAGTATAGCTAAGATGATAAAGTTCATGATCATTGTTGGAAAAAATCTTTTAGAAAGGAATATCTCATGTGAGAGTTCAGTTTTTCCAAGAAGTGTCATCATCCCATACACATAATACTCAAGCAGCACAACACCTAAAGTTACCGAGAGGATTATTAATGATAGATTTTTTTTTACAATAGGAATAGAGTTACACAAAAGGTAAGCAAGTAAACCCATTCCAAATGTATAGACACCTAATACTTGTGAGTAAATAATATCATAGAAAACACCAAAAATAATCCCATAAAAAAGCCCGTATCCTCTACCACGATAAATTCCTGCTATCAATAGAAGCATAAACATCCACCGTGGGATCAACAGATAAGGAAATCCGTGAAAATCAGGTGCAAAAACTTGATAAACTGTTCCTTCTAAAATAAACAAGATAAACAGGGCAATGAACGTGGAATATCGAATGATCATGATTCATCGTCCCCTGAATCATCATTAATGTCATCATCGATTGTAGGAGCACTTCGTTCAATGACCATCACATAATCCAAATGGTAAAAATCAGCTGATGGTTCGACATATGCCGTTTGTGTTAAACCAAATTCATCATACTCATAATCAACTATTTCGCCGATCGTTAGATTTTTAGGGAAAACTCCACCAAGACCAGATGTTGATACCGTTTGACCATCTTCTAGTTCTGCTTCGATATCAATTTTAGTAAATTGTAAATAGCCAGTTTCATGGTCGATTCCTTCAATAAATCCGTAAACAGAGTCATCTCCGTCCACCATCGCTGAAATTCGATTCGTTACATCTTGATCACTTAATAATTGAATGGAAGAAGAAAATTGAGAAACCTGGTCAATTTTTCCTATTAATCCACCTGAAGTCATCACTGCCATGTTTTCTTCAATGCCATCTTGGGCCCCTTTATTTATCCCAACTTGTTCATTCCATCGATCTGGAGAACGATGGATTACAAGAGCTGATCTTACAGTGTAATCCATTAATTCAAAATCGTCTTGCAAATCTACTGCCCCTTCTAACTCATCATTTCGTCGACGTAAATCGTTCAATTCCACTTGAAGGGAAGCATATTCATCTAAATGGGATTTCAATATTTTGTTCTCTTCATATAGATTTCTCATATCACTAATGTTGTCAAAGAAACCCGCTACGAAATGAGCGGGTCTTGAAAAGGCTGACTGAACCGAACCAACTGTGTCAGTAACAAACTGCTCAGGCCATGAAAGAGCCCTGCGATCACTCATGGAATAACCAATTAACGCCACAAGTATAATCATACAAACGAGCAATACGATCAGTCGCT
The DNA here is from genome assembly GCF_029891575.1 of Salipaludibacillus daqingensis. Classification (GTDB taxonomy): domain Bacteria; phylum Bacillota; class Bacilli; order Bacillales; family Salisediminibacteriaceae; genus Salipaludibacillus; species Salipaludibacillus daqingensis. The sequence continues at coordinate 26,585 of NZ_JARZHF010000004.1, forward strand.
TGTTAGAAAAAAATGGAGACATATGCGACACCTACTTACCCTTTTCTATTTGACCGTACTGTAATTCCTGCTTTTGAGCGGAATAAATGAAGGTTTTCCAAAGCACGTCCTGTTCCAATAGCAACGCAATCCAATGGGTCTTCTGATACAAGTACAGGCATATTCGTTTCTTCACTTAACACTTTATCAAGGTTTCGAAGCAGTGCTCCACCACCAGTTAAAACAATTCCTCGATCCATAATATCAGCTGCAAGTTCAGGAGGAGATTGCTCTAATGTATCTTTCACTGCTTGCACGATTTGTGTCACAGTATCAGCTAAAGCACCTGTGATTTCCTCTGAATGGATCTCAATCGTCTTCGGTAAACCTGAAACAAGATCTCGACCTCGAATATCCATCACTTCTGTTGGGTCCGGATTTCCAGCACTTCCAATTTCAAACTTAATTGCTTCAGCTGTTCTTTCACCAATCATTAGGCTGTACGTTTTCTTTACATATTGAATAATCGCGTCATCCATTTCATCCCCAGCAACGCGAACGGATTCACTTGTTACAATTCCTCCTAGAGAAATAATGGCAACTTCTGTCGTTCCTCCACCAATATCTACGATCATACTACCCGTTGGTTCCCATACTGGTAAGTTTGCTCCAATGGCTGCTGCAAATGGCTCTTCAATCGTATAGGCCTCTTTTGCACCTGCTTGCTTTGTCGCATCTTCTACAGCTCTCTTTTCAACTGCCGTAATGCCCGAGGGCACACAAACCATGACGTTTGGCTTTCGTGTGAAAATAGACCGGTTACGTAATGCTTGTTGGATAAAATGTTTCATCATTGTTGCTGTTGTATCAAAATCTGCAATAACACCGTCTTTCATCGGGCGAATCGCAACGATATTACCAGGAGTACGACCAATCATATTTTTAGCGTCGTTACCTACAGCTTCAATCGTTCCTAAATCAGAACGGATTGCAACGACGGAAGGTTCTCGAAGAATAACCCCTTTTCCTTTCACGTAAACGAGTGTATTAGCTGTACCTAAATCAATTCCTAAATCTTTCGAAAAACCTGCAAACATCTATGTAATCTCCCTTCGCTCATTCAAACTTTTCATCTGTCTTATTGGTTAGGATACTATACCCTTTCTCCTGACAAACTCCATAAAGACAATTATACTCAATCTTTTCACATATGAGTAGCTTTTTCACAGATACTCATAAAAATCCTTATTTTATCCTAACACAACCGTGAAATCATGTACATATTGGAATTGTTGGAATTAACTACGAGCAAAGGTTATTTCATGACTTCGGTTTAACAATTCAATTTGCGTTATGAGATGCTGATAACTCTCAGCTATAAGAAAAGATTATACTATGTTTTCACAAAGAAATAGGATGCCGCTTCCTTGGCTTAGCTTTTACCCAAACAAGTGCGACATCCTTACCCGCTTCATTCCGTCCCTTCAATGTGTTTTGTTTGAAGCGAAGGTATCTTTCCTATTCAATAGAATTTTCATAAGTCTCTTTCTTTGATTATGAATTAGTCACGTCTTTTATACATACCCTTTTTCTTTCAATGAGCAAAATCGCTGATCACCGATAATGACATGATCAAGCATTTCAACACCTAACATTTTTCCAGATTCGGTCAACCGCTTTGTCACATCTATATCTTCTTGACTTGGCGCAGGGTCTCCTGAAGGATGGTTATGTAGACAAACAATCGAGGCGGCCGAGTATCGAAACGCTACTTTGAAAATTTCTCTAGGATGGCAAATAGAAGCATTCAAGCTTCCTATAAAAATCGTTTGTTTATGAATCACTTGGTTTTTGGTGTTTAAGTAAAGAACAACAAAATGTTCTTGATTGAGGTGACGCATCTCATCCATCATAAATTGAGACACATCTTCAGGGGAACGAATCACGTAGCGATCTTCAACGGGTTGTTGCTTAATTCTTTTGCCTAATTCAATCGCCGCTTGGAGTTGCACGGCTTTGGCTTCTCCGATTCCTCTAATATCCATTAACTCTTTAGTCGATGCTTCTTTAAGTAATTTCAATCCATCAAAATGCTGAATCACCCTTGCTGCGAGTTGGAGTACGGATTCTGACTTGGTTCCTGAACCAAGCAGTAAGGCAATTAACTCTTGATTTGATAATGCTTCCGGTCCTTCTCTTACTAATCGCTCTCGCGGGCGCTCACTTTTTGGAACATCTCTAATCATCATCGTCATACTCATACTAAAAAACCTCCTTTTTGATCCCTTTCGTTAAAATCAAAGGGAATCGCTATGAAATTGTTTTAAAGCACGAACAACCTTAGCAATAGGAAGCCCTACAACCGTAAAGTAATCTCCATTTATTTTTTCTACCAGCGTCGATCCAAGGCCTTGAATTCCATAACCTCCAGCTTTATCAAACGGTTCACCACTGTTGATATATGATGTGATCTCTTCAGAAGTTAGCGGGAAAAAGTGAACGTGCGTTTTTTCCACAAAGGTCATTTCCTTTTCTTGCGATAGGATCGTAACCCCTGTCAACACGTGATGATCTCTGCCAGAGAGTTGTTGAAGCATTTCATAGGCTTGATGCGCATCTGCCGGTTTTCCGAGAATCTTGTCATCGATCACGACGATGGTGTCTGCCGCAAGGATGAGTTTATCAGGATTTCGTGAAAAAACATCTGTCGCTTTCTGGTGGGCTAGTGATGCAACCGTTTCTTTTGGAGTGTATGATTCTGGTACAATTTCTTCAACATCACTAGGGATTATTGTAAACGAAAGTCCTGCTTGTTCAAGCAGTTGCTTTCTTCGAGGCGATTGAGAGGCTAATACAAAAGGTTTCATGCAAGTCCCATCCTTTGACTATGATTGTATTGGTAAATTATGAGGAAGAGACTAAGCTTATTTTACTAGAATCTTCCTCTTCATTCAAGTTCTTTTCAGACTATTCTTCTCCAAAAATGAGTTCTTTTGCTGCAATACCAGGGTTTGTCATTTCTTTCGGGTCAAGAATGCGGTCTAACTCTTCTTCAGACAATATCCCTCGTTCGATACAGATTTCCCGAACAGGCCGATTTGATGTAATCGCTTCCTTTGCAATTCTTGCAGCTACCTCATAGCCAACATGAGGATTAATTGCTGTAATAATTCCTACACTATTTTCAACTAACGATTTGCAATGGTCAATATTTGCTTCAATTCCTTCTACCGCAAAATCTCTAAACACATTGATTCCGTTTTGCAATATTGTAAAGGATTGTAAAAGATTAAACACTAGTACAGGTTCCATCACGTTTAACTCTAATTGTCCTGCTTCCGAAGCCAAACTAATTGTTTGATCATTGCCGATGACTTGGAAAGAAACTTGGTTAATGACTTCACACATTACTGGGTTTACTTTACCAGGCATAATCGAAGATCCTGCTTGTCTAGGTGGTAAATTAATTTCATTTATTCCTGTTCTAGGTCCAGAGCTCATTAGCCTTAAATCATTGGCGATTTTTGATAAATTGATTGCTAATATTTTCATGGCACTTGATAACTGCGTGTAAGCATCTGTGTTTTGTGTTGCATCCACTAAGTCTTCGGCACGATGAAACGGCATACCAGTCATTTCAGCCAAGTTTTTCGTTACTTGATCTATGTATTCTGGCATTGCATTTAACCCTGTGCCAACTGCGGTAGCTCCCATATTGACTTCATAAAGGTGATCAACGGACTGTTTGATGCGGCCTAAATCTCTAGATAACAATCGACGATAAGAACCAAATTCTTGTCCTAATCGAATAGGTACTGCATCTTGAAGATGCGTTCTCCCCATTTTTATCACATCGTCAAATTCGTCTTCCTTCTTTTTCATCGTCACTACTAAATCATTTAGCGCTTTAATTAATCCGTTCGATAAATAAAGGCAAGCGACATGAATTGCTGTTGGAAAAGCATCGTTGGTAGATTGTGCCATATTTACATGAGTCGTTGGACTCACCTTCATATACTCTCCTTTTTTGCCTCCCATAATCTCAATTGCACGATTAGCGATAACCTCGTTAGCATTCATATTAAAAGATGTTCCTGCTCCACCTTGGATGCTGTCTACAATAAACTCATCATTAAGTTTACCCTCAATCACATCATCAGATGCTTCCATGATTGCTTCTGCGATCCCTTTGTTTAATACGCCAACTTTGGCATTCGCCTTTGCTGCCGCCTTTTTCACATAACCAAACGCCTTAATTAATTCCCCGTGCGGAGGATAACCCGTAATCGGGAAATTTTCTTTTGCACGCATCGTTTGAATTCCGTAATAAGCTTGTGCTGGAATTTCTTTTTCTCCCATTAAATCACGTTCGATTCTAACCTGCGTAGATAGTTTTGTATCCATTCCTAACCCCTTTCTAGAATCATAAATCGATATTGATATCAACTATATATTATCACAGTTTAAGAGAGCTTAGAGTACCAGTTTCACAGTAGTTAAGTATTTTTTAAAGCTTGAATGAGATCTTTGTAAATGAGCATCCCATTCATTAACGATTCTTGTGTTTCTAACCCTATACCTGAGGAAGACGAATCCGATGAATATTCATCAATGATCTCTTTGTTCTCTTCTACCCATTCCTTTGATAAGCCCTCCACCTCTTCATTTGAAAAGGACAGTTCTTCGTAAGAATCTTCCCAAGCTTGTCCTATATCAATAAGGTTCTTCACTTGTTCATTAGAAGGAGATGTACCTCTAATATCGTTAATAGCCATAATAGATGTATATTCAATCCATTCCCTGCCTTTTGTTAAAAACGTATGAAAGTCTTCTTCCAACTCCAAGTTGTCTGTAGAAACAGCAAAAGATTTTACATATGTTTCTTGTCCTTCCTCTTCAATATAGTTCGCTAAGATGTCGGCCCCTTTCCGATCCATGGCCATTCCAGTAAATAAATAATGAATATCACCATCTTCTAGTAACGTTGCAGGTAACCCCTCACTTTTTAATAAACTTGCTACTTCGTTCCCTTTTTCAATCGTAGAAAAAGCACCTACTTGAACGAAGTGTAATTCAAGAGATGGTATCGTCAATCTAGTATTTTCTTCTGTATCTATATCTGTCGCAACATCCACTATACTAGGTCCATCAGAGAACCCTGCTTGATTTTGACTTGACGTTGCTTCTTGACCGGTAAATAAAGATAGTAACATCATCCCGAATGCTCCCCCTACAAGAATCGCTGCTACACAAGATAAGAACACCTTATTTTTAAAAAACTGTAACGAAAACTTATCCAATGAAGGCTTTTTCTTTTTCCGATTTGATGGAGGTAATTTGGGACTGTGTTCCCTTATCCCATCGTCCCAAAAAGGTGCTCGAGTTTCTTCCATCGCACGTCGACGCTTGTTAAAGTCGACAATTTTTTGTTTATCATTATTTAACGGTTCCTCATCCTCTTTAAACGCCTGGCTTGCTGCAATTTCGTCTGTTTTCAATCCTCTTTCTACTTTTTGATATTTTCCATCTATTCGAACGAGGACATCATTCTCTTTTTTCACAATACGCCGCTCCTTTCTTTTCTGTTTAAGGTAGTGTAGACGACGATGTTCTGATACGAGTGTTCATAGAAGATCTGGCACGGAAAATCACAAACAAACGCCAAAACATAAGCGGAGTAAAATAAACAGTACCTATATGGTAAGTCTATTAACTAACAGAAAATGATAGAACTGATTCCCTATAAAAATCTTTCATATCCATACAAATAAAAATCCGCACTCACTAAGAGTGCGGATTTAAACGTTATGGTTGTCGAAAAATAGGGCTGTCTTTCTTCTCAGGGCTAACAAATGGTCGTGAAAATTCATAGTCGCTAAACGTTTCTAGTAAGTCTTCTATATAGTACGTACTTACATTCACGTCAAACGTCAACTCTTCCATTTCTTCCTCTGATTCTTGCATGATCACTGATGATTCAGCTGGTGCTGCAAATGTTAATCCATATATTTCTGTGAATCTGTCTAACTGTTCTATTTCATAAAGAAATTGAAATAATTGATCATATGAATCTGCATTTACTGTTAGACTTGCCGTTACTTGGTTCACCTCTTCGCCGTCAGCTAGTACAAGTGACCGCTCTTCGAACTCCCCCTCATCATTTCCTTCATCCCTTATTACCTCAACTTCAGATTCGTCCTCGTTTTCAACGACAATCTCTTCCTCATCTATGCTAATTTCTTCTCTCTCATCATCTAAATCTTCTTCGGCAAAACTCGTACTTTGAAGAAATCCTTTAGAAAATGTATAGCGGTTTATTTCCGTATCAGAAACGAGCTCCGCTTTTTCTAAATCTAACATCCAATGATCGATCCAAGGTTGAACAGGAACCTTGCGGAGTAATGATTGAATTTCATGCTCTTCATATATTTTCGCCACTTCGTCCGTACTTTGCATTGATGACAATATTTCTTCTTCCAAAGCTAACTCACTTCTTGTATTAGAAACATCCTGCTGCAATGGCTGCAATACAAAAAAGATATAACTAAGAAGACCAATGAATAACAATGACAAAAAAACGATCATTGCCGTTTGAATTTTTTTAAATTCGACATTCATTATTGTCCCCCCTCTTCTATTTCGTCATCAGAAAAGAGATTACGATTTTCTTCCTGTTCATTATCACTTAAATCACCATCGTCGCTTTCTTGTTCTGGATCATCCAGTTCCTCTTCTACTAAGTTTGATCGTTCTTGTTCCAAGTCATCCCAACGTTCCACACTCGAGAATATCGGCATATAAATAGAAATTGTATAAGACGCATTGTATCTAGGCAAAACCGATTGATTTTGTTCGTCTTCGTTTAAGATTAACTCTTCTGTCGTCACGTCATTAATCATTGCTTCCTCAACTATGAAGTGATCATTTAAAGCATGCAAGTAACTTGCAGCTTCTCTTTGCGTTTCAAACTGCACGTCTAGGTTCACCGTTCCTGGTTCTTGAAATTCAAACCGTGTGAAAAAACCACGTTCCGGAAGTTTTTTTACCAATAAGTCTAATAAACGTGTCGTTGATCTACGCTGAGATTCTAATACATCAACCGTTTTTTCTAATCGCTGTTCTTCAGAAGCAGAACTTTGCTCTTGCCCTCTCTCGGCTTCTTGTAAAAGAAGAATTGTCTCTATATCCGCGTCTAACTGACGTTCCTCTCGTTCTAGATTTTGCTGATATACAAAGGCCATGGTAAATCCAATCAAAAGCATGATCAAAAGACTAATGACTATGTAAAAAAACAGACGTTTTTTTTCTGGTTTTTTTGGAAGTAAATTTATTTCTACATTCATGGATTACACCTCTTTAAGACAAAGGCTAAGTGGGAGGATAAAACGATGCGGCACATCCATGTTCACCTTTGATAAAATATCTAGTGATTTTTCAGTTTCTACCAAAACTCCAAGGGAATCTTCTAACCATTTTTGCATGAGCATTAATTTTGGATGATCTCCTGTTAAGAAGATTTTCGTTACTTCTTTTTCTCCCTTGTTCATCGTATATTTATAAAAATCAATCACTCTCTCCACTTCTATGAGAGAATCTTGCAGTTCTCCTTCCACCTTTTCGTCTTGTTTACAAACCCATTCTACGAGATTATCATGCTGAGTGAGCTCCCAATCTTCTCTACTGAAGTATTGCGTAATGTTTCGCATAAAAACAGGCTTATGCTCATGAAATATACTGATATTAATCGAACTAAGATCCCACTCTAGTTGCATCACCTGCTCATTCATATCATCCAGATGATCTTGCATATATAATCTATATAGCGAAAGTGGGGCCACATCTGCAACGACAGGCGTCATTTTTTCTTCTTCAAAACGAGCAACATAGTCTTGGATCACTTTTTCTGGAACAGCAAATAAAAGAATTTGTTGCTTTTCATCTTCCAGTTCATCGTCTAATAAGTGAAAATCAAAGTAAACCTCTTCAAACGGAACATGAATGGTTGAGCCAATTTCAAAGTTTATGTATCCCCGAATTTCTTCTTTTGATAAATCTTTAGGAACATCTAGTTGGCGAAAGAATATCGTAGAGTCTGGCACTAAAAACTTCATATCTTTTCTTTTTAACTTCCACTCTGTCACACAATCAGATAAAAACATCTCGAAACTCTCTGAATCTATGATTTTACCTTTTTCCAAAATCCCTTCTGGTATGACTCTTTCATAATAGTGAATGATCGAATCAATCGACGCATGTTTCGTTACAACACAGCGAAAGATATGATCCTTTATTTGAAAACTAACGTGTTCTTTTTTTCCAACTTTTATGATAGACCCCATATAACCCCTCCAAACATAAATACGTTGATATACCAGTCAAACATCGCTTCATGGTAAAAATAACTGAGTATTGCTCCGATCGCTAAAAATGGTCCAAATGGAATCGGGTTTTTCCGCTTCGCTTTTTTCATCACTACTGCTGCTATTCCAAAAACAGCTCCGATAAATGAAGAAAGAAAAATCGTTAAAATTGTCCCTTGAAAACCTAACACGAAACCGATCACACCCATGAGTTTAATATCTCCTCCACCCATGCCACCTTTGGAAACGATTGCTAGTGCTAGAAATAATATAAACCCAAACCCAGCGCCAACCAAACTATCCCACCAAGGGGTCAAAGGTTCGATAAACCTTAAGATCACTAATAGAACAAGAAAAAACAACAAAATTTTATCTGGAATTAACATTGTCTCTAGATCAGACACAGTAATGATCACTAATAAAGAGAGAAACACTAACGCTACGAGCAATTCTTTTGACCATCCCACCATCAGTGGTGATATCGTGAAAAGACATGCCGTCGCTAGTTCAAACAAAGGGTATTTTGGAGAGACAGACTTCCTACAATGTCGGCAGCGTCCTTTTAGAAAAAGATAGGAAAGGACGGGAAACAATTCTTTCCACGTCAACGTCTGCCCGCAATTCGTACAATGGGAACGCGGTTTCACAATCGACATCCCTTTTGCCACGCGAAGACCGACGACATTATAAAAGGAGCCGAGCACTGCCCCTACTAGAAACAAGTATACATGAAGGAATAGTTCCATGAATAGACGCCCTTTCCGGATATTTGGAAGATTGATAGATATTGGTAAGTAATTATCTCTTAATGTAATTAAATCCCTCCTCAGTGGGAGGGATTTATATCTGTTTTGGTATTTTAAATAGTTATATTAACTTATTAATTAATTGGAAGAGCATCTCTGCTCAAATCACTGGAAAGTGCATTTGTAATTTCATACTCATCATCACCTGTAGACAAACTAACTCTAAAATCATCTCCATCTTTATCAACTTGTCCAGATTCATAATCCCCACCCCACGGGCTTTCAAGTGGCTCGATGTAGTTTTCTTCCACTAAGTCATCAAGTGTAATACTATCAAAGTCTGATTCTCCGGCAGCTGCTAATCTAGCTGAGCTTATCATTTGTTGTGCATTTCCGATATGTGCATCTTTTCGTGAATTATCAATCAGTCCACCTACACTCGGCACAGCAATAGCTGCAATAATTCCTAGAATGACTACAACGACCAATAACTCAATGAGGGTGAGACCTTTTTGATTCTTTAACATTTTCTTAAACATGTAAATCCTCTCCTTATCGCGGTTTATTTTTTGGCTACTACTCCGATAGATCAAAACATTTCCATGATGTCTGTCATTAAAGATTCGTCTTGATAAACATCGAGAGAGCCTATATTTGTTGGCCGGTTGCACTACTCGCTCTTGCTGACCTAAGTGCCCAAGTAAAGATCAACATTCATCGCTCCATTGAAACCTGTTTTATATTTCTGAATAAATTTGAAACATTGGCACGATTATCGAAATAACGATCGTACCAACGATAACGGCAAGCAAAACGATCATTATTGGTTCAATCAACGACTTCAGTTTGTCTGTGGCGTATTCTACTTCTTTTTCATAAAATTGAGCCACTTTCGTCAACATTTCATCTAGGGAACCAGTTTCTTCACCAATCGAAATCATCTGCACGACAAGCGGTGGATATACCCAATGTTTTTTCATCGGTTCCGTCAGACGTTGCCCACTTTCCAATGCTTCTCGTGATTTTTTTAATGATCGAGCGATAACTTCATTTTGAACAATTTTTTCGACCATTTGTAACGACTGTAAAATCGGAACAGAACTAGAAAAAAGGGAACTTAGTGTTCGTGTCATTCTAGCCAAAGCAGCTTTTTGTAGTAGTGGTCCAAAGATCGGCATCTTAAGTAAGGCATAATCTACATAGTACTTCGTGTCAGGCTTTTGCATCACACCCCAAATGATCAGAGCTACCAATACGAATATAAGTACTATGAGCCACCATAAGTTCGCTACAACATTACTTGCGCCTAGAACAAACAGCGTAATAGCCGGCAATTCTCCTCCTACATCAGAGAGCATCGACGCAAATGTTGGGACGACAGATGACAGTAAAAAAATAACAACTGCAATAGCGACTAAACCGACGATCATCGGATAAGCCATCGCTGCTTTTACTTTTTGTCTTGTTTCATGCTGTTTCTCAAATTGAAGAGCTAATTGATCCAACGTCTCATCTAATGATCCACTTGCTTCCCCTGCGCGAACCATATGGATAAATATCATTGGGAAAACTTTTCGGTGTTGAGCAGCCGCTTCTGAAAAAGGTCTTCCTTCCACTAGCTCCTCTTCCACTTGTTCAAGGGCACGACCAAGTGCTTTACTAGACGTTTGTTTTGCTAAAATAGCCGTTGCATCTCTTAGGGACACTCCAGAGTTTAACAGCGTAGAAAATTGTCGTAAAAATAAGACAAAATCTTGTAACCTTACAGGATTACCGAAAGTAATTTCTTTGTTAAAAAACGTCGATTCCATTTGATCCACTGATGCTAGCGCTACACCTTGAGACCTGAGCTTTTCGATGACATGTTTTTTCGTTTGTCCGGTTATCGTGCCTTCTTTTTTCAAGCCATTTTTGAGCTTTCCTTTATATTTATATTGAGGCATTAGGCATTCCTCTCTTGCAAATAAGGATATACTTCTTCATGACTTACTTCTTTACGATTCAATAGTTCTTGAATCGACATCGCTAATGTATTCATGCCTTCTTTTCGACTCGTTTGCATCACATTATGAATTTGATGAACCTTTTCGTTACGGATCATATTTGCAATCGCCGGGTTATTAATCAGAATTTCTGTCGCTGCTCTTCTACCTTGCCGATTCACTGTAGGAAACAACCGCTGCGATACGATCGCTGTCAGTACGCTAGCAAGTTGGATTCGAATTTGCGCTTGCTGACCTGGTGGAAAAACGTCAATAATTCGATCAATTGTGGCAGGTGCGTTTGATGTATGCAACGTTGCAAATACTAAATGCCCCGTTTCCGCTGCCGTTATTGCTGTTGCAATCGTTTCAAGATCTCTCATTTCTCCTACTAAAATAACGTCAGGATCTTGACGAAGGGACGCTCTCAATCCATTTGCAAAGGATTTTGTGTCACTGCCCACTTCCCGTTGGTCAATGATGCTATTCCTGTGTTTATGCAAGTATTCAATCGGATCTTCCAACGTAATAATATGCTTTTTTTGCGTCTCATTAATATGTTTTAACATAGATGCTAGAGTCGTAGACTTCCCACTTCCTGTCGGTCCAGTAACTAATACGAGTCCTTGTTTTCGTTCCGCTATCTTTGAGAGAATTTGTGGCATCCTTAACTCTTCGAGAGAAGGGATGCTTGTAGAAAGGACTCGGATCGCCATGCTAATGTGTGACCGTTGATGGTAAGCGTTAATCCGAAAGCGCGATACTTGTGGAATACCGTAAGAAAAATCTACTTCCCCCTTTTCGCGAAGGATTTGTAAATAGTTAGCAGGCAAGATAGACTCTGCCATCGCTGTCATCACATCAGGGGAAATCGTTTCGGTATCCATTTTGACTAACTCTCCGTTAATGCGAAACATCGGCGGCATACCAATCGTTAAGTGAAGATCAGATGCTTGAATGGTCACTGCTTTTTTTAATAAATGGGTGATTTTTTCTTCCATCTCATTTCACCTACTTTTCTGTCGCTACTCTTAGCACTTCTTCTGTTGTCGTCCATCCATCGATGACTTTTTGCAACCCATCATCGACGAGAAATGTCATGCCATTTTCTAGTACGTAATCCCGTATGTCTTGACTTGATTTTTCATTCATTATCATCGATTTTATTTCATCATCCATCACGAGCATTTCATGAATAGCTAATCGTCCTCGATATCCAGTCATATTGCATGTCGGACATCCTTCTCCATAGTGAACTTCCGAAACATTTAAACCTCTACGTGAAAAGATGCGGTCTTCTCTAATCGATACGTCTCGAGATGTTTTGCAGTCTCGACAAATCCGTCGGACTAAACGTTGCGACACGATTCCTGACAAAGAAGAAGCCAACAAAAATGGCTCAATTTTCATATCCATAAGTCGATTAATTGTACTAATCGCATCGTTTGTATGGATTGTGCTTAATACGAGGTGACCCGTTAAGGAAGCTCTAACAGCGATTTCGGCCGTTTCAGAATCACGGATTTCGCCAACCATGATGACGTCTGGATCTTGTCGCAAAATGGCTCTTAGTCCGTTGGCAAATGACATGCCCACTTTGTTATTAACTTGAATTTGATTAATCCCTTCCAGTTGATATTCAACTGGATCTTCTACCGTAATAATGTTGACTCTTTCACTATTCAGCCGATTAAGTCCAGCATATAATGTGGATGACTTCCCCGAACCCGTTGGTCCAGTTATCAAAATGATTCCATTCGGCTTGGCTAAAAGACTTTTGAATTTTTCCAAGTGCTGATTACTAAATCCTAGTTTTTCCATATCATTTAAGGAGTTTCCTAAATCTAGAATTCTCATCACAACTTTTTCCCCATATACCGTCGGCAATGTGGAAATACGCAAATCGACCGGGTGAAAGTCTACATTAACCTTAATACGACCATCTTGTGGCACTCGTGCTTCTGTTATATCAAGATTAGCCATGATCTTCACTCGCGCAATCAACATGTTTTGCATATGTTTTGGTAAGCTTCTCTCGGGTCTTAAAACACCATCGATTCGGTACCTAATTATGACTTTATTTTCTTGTGGATCAATATGTATATCACTTGCTCTTTCCTGAACCGCTCTTAATAAAAGTTGGTTAACTAGTTTAACCATTGGTGATTCTTCTTCACTAGCAACGTTTATTTCTGTTGAATTTGATTGAAATTCTTCCTCATCTATCATTTCTTCCAATGATTCATCTAAATCGTAATATTTGTGAATCGTTCGAACGATATCATCTTTTGTTGCAATGGCTACTTCCACTTGAAATCCAGAAGATAAGCGTATGTCATCAATTGTAAAATAGTCCATAGGATCAGCCATGGCAATGTATAACTTATCTCCTTCACGTTTTAACGGCATAACAAAATTTCTGATTGCCACTTCTTTTGCGATCATGCTAGTGACTTTAGGGTCAATCGGGTATCGATACAAACTCACATGAGGAATACCTAGTTGGAATTCCAACACTTCGATTAACTGTTGTTCCGTTATATATCCTTGTTGTAATAAGGAGTCTCCTAATTTTTGTTTGTCAGTTTTATGTTTCAGCGCATCAGACAGCTGATCCGAAGTAATTAAACCTGTATCAACGAGAAGGTCTCCTAAACGTTTTCGTGACTTTTTCATCGTTTCACCACCTATGATTTTCAAGCTTAGAATAAAGACAATTGTTCTCTATTTTGAATATTAATAGGTCATTAAGCACATATATCATGAATCAAGTCCTAGGTTATCTATATCTATTATAATGTATTAATGATTATTTTACAGTGAAATTTGGAAATTTCAACATATATTCATTCCATAAACTTCATATTTATATGCCAAAAAGCTCATGAATGACCATCTTAACATGACAAGCAATGTCTTTTTCTGTCAAATATAGATGATGATTAAGGGATTATAAACCTATATTTTTTTGACTAAAAAAGGTGACCCTGATGGTCACCTTAATAAAATTAGAATTAATTTTTAATCAAATGTCCGTCTTCATCGTATTTTGGAAAAACAGGAACGCGACCTTCCTCATCACCTGGAGTGAAGTCATCTTCTCTATTACTTTCCCACTCCTCTTGATTCGATCCTGGGCTTCCTAGAGATCCTCTTTGATCAGCATCAGGAACTGCACTACCATCTCCTTGATCACCCCCACCTTGAAAGAAATCTCCTTCTAAACCAGAGTTTCCTCCAGGAAAGTTATCTCTATCCGAAGCAGGCTGCTCATCGTTATATGATTCACCATCTTGAGGGGGAGCACCTCCACGGTCACCTTCTTCATTATTATCATCAAACTCGTTGAAAAATTCGTCCTCACTTTGGTCAAATGGATCTTCGTCTTCTTCGATTAAATCTACTTTGCTTCTTTTCTCCATTCGATGTTCAGGTGGATAGTAATCTTTCGCTATTTGTTCCGTTCTCATTTCATCAGTAAGTGGATAAACGATCGTTCGTATTAACTCATAGCTCAATCCATTTTTTCCAGAATCGACGGTTTGTGTCTGTCCTTCTCGAAGGTCATTCGAATATTGAACAATTGTTCTAGGACTAATCGTTTCTTGATTAACGACATCAACGTTGATTAAATAAGGAAATTCTTCCCCAATGAAATCAACAGACAATTGATTATTTGTCCACTCAAACTCAAGTTTGTAATCTATTGGGTTAGGATTCTCAAATACTAAATCATCCTGTTCTGGATTCATTTTTACGTCAAAACCTACATTTATTTCTTCTCTAAGAGCGTCATTTTGAACTCTTTCTATGAGATGAAAGTTACTCGGAAGAACAGCTTCATAAATTGCTGAAGCTAGTTTAGACAAAGACTCATCATCCAATGGACTGATTGCTGCACTTTCCATTGACTCCATGAACGAAAATTGACTATCTGCCTCTAGCGTGATAGTTGGTAAATCTTGCATCCACTCTTCAACTAAGGAAGAATCTATTGCTCTAGAAGCCGTCATTAGCGTCTTTTCAACATCTACTTGATCTTCAAAAACATAATCATGGACATTAATCACCACATCACTATTCGGCAACGACGATAATTCCTCTTCGATATCATTTAATAGTCCTTCGAGATGAACAACATTGGGTACATCTGAATAATATTCAAAATTCTCTAGAACGTTTAATAATTGTTGTTCCGAACCTAATACAACTAAACTATCATTCTGTTCCTCTGATATCATCAATTCTTCTATTGATTCATCTACAAGGAAATTAAAACTATCTAAAGAGTATTCTTGCTTTTCATCAAACCAACGAAGTTCTAACGTATGATTAGCTTTCCATTGATCCACCTCTTCTTTTAATTGTAGAGACGCTTCTTCTTGATTCAATTCACTAATATCCATATTAGATATGACAGTTTCTGATTCAAACCGCTCTTCTTCAAACCATGTTGAATAAACAAGTTCACCGGAATATGTAAACAAGGTTAAGAAAAAGATGCTTCCTACCATAATTATTAAAGAAGATACAAACCATTGCCATTTATACATATATGTATTCCTTCTTTCAGCTGGATAATTAAGCGAGTTCATCCGTTTCTAATTTCAATGAATCTGCTCGTTGAGAAAGGAGAAAAGCCGTCACCATAATAAGAAAGAAAATAACGACACCTACGATACTCCAGTGGATAAATTCCAATAAAAATAACCCTAATATAAAGTAAAAAGACGACATGATAATATGAATGAACGTTCCTAGTTTAGTAAAAACGGACGGTAATACTAATAAAATAGGAATAAGAATGACCATTCCTATAAGCGCAATTATCATTTGTGTCATTAGCAACCAGGTCCTTTCTACCACTAATTAGAAAAATATTCTTACTTTCATTAAACCATTGTAAGAAGTAGGAAGCAATAAATAATCTAAACATAATAAAATATCATTCCTAAAAAGCAACACGGAGGATGAATTCCGTGTTGCTTTGCGAAAAAATAGTCCATAAGAATAATAAATATTAAATCAACTGTGCTACCTTGTTTCTTCCTTTTTGCTTTGCTCCGGTGTACATGGCTCGATCAGCATTTCTCAATACAGATATAGGTGATTCATCTTCTTCTAATTTCATCGCAACACCGATACTCGCC
Organism: Salipaludibacillus daqingensis; assembly: GCF_029891575.1. Classification (GTDB taxonomy): domain Bacteria; phylum Bacillota; class Bacilli; order Bacillales; family Salisediminibacteriaceae; genus Salipaludibacillus; species Salipaludibacillus daqingensis. Next base: position 42,802 of record NZ_JARZHF010000004.1, read on the forward strand.
GTAATTTGAACTATTTTCTTTTCTCCATTATTCAAATCATTATTAACAACAAACTCTTGTTTTTCAATAGCATATCTTAATTTTTCTGCCATTTCATATGCTTCGCTCATTGTGGTTTCTCTGAGTAACACTACAAATTCCTCTCCACCGTAACGAGCAGTTACTCCTGTAGATCCTACATTATCATTTAAAACAGCGGCTACTTGAATAAGGACGTCATTTCCACTTTGATGACCATATGTATCATTAATTTTTTTAAAGTGGTCTAAATCAAGCAAAATGATCGCAAATTTATCATAACGAGTGGGTGGATCAAAGTCTTCCAATAATATATTCTCAAAATATTTAAAGTTATACAAGTTCGTTAAGGCACACCGCTCACTTTTTTCTTTTGTTTTTTCCAAGTACCTCGCATTTTGTAAAGCAACTGTTAAATAGTTTGTCATGATTTCCAATAATATTTGGTGACTTTTTTCAAACGCATATTTTCGTTCAGAAGTGATTGTTACGACAGCCATAACTTTGTTATTTCGAATGTATGGAGCAGAAATAATGGAATGAACATTATCATAAATTTTATCAACATCAAGATGTCTCCATTGTTTTTGTGAATGATAAACTACAGATTCCTTATTTTTGAGAACAAAGTTACTAATACCGTCTCCCTGATAAACCTTCCAATCGGTCACTCCGGATTCATCGAAAGTATAGATAGGTTTCAGTGACTCTTCTCCTGTTCGTTCAAAGAGATAAAACCCACGGGCTGGAAAAACATCTTTACACTTATGAACAAATAATTCTATTATCTCATCTACATTTAAACGGTCGTTCACTTCATAACCAAATTTACTGGCTAGTTTTAATAACCCCGTTGTTTTTTTCGCATCATTATTAAGTCTTAAGATGAGAGAAACGGCAATGATTGGAATCCCGGCAAGTAAAATAGATGTATACCCTACTTCTTCGACTAAAACAGCTAGAGATAATCCAAGTGGTAATACTACGATTCCCATCACAAGTTGCCACATTAACGCCTCATCAAAATAGTTAATATTTCTTATTTTTAAAACCAACGCTCTTAATATATATATCAAACCACTATTTAATATGATAAATGTACAGAAATAGATTAATATTGGTAGCCATAAGTCAAAAAGTCGATCAATAGTGACGTCCCCAACTTGTCCACCAAATACAAAAAACATTGCTCCAGCGCCAAACGAAGTTAAAAGGAAAATAAGTGAGTTTAATGGGAACCGATAACTCTCCTGTTTTGATAGCTTTAAGCTTGAGAGTGTTGCTGCAATCGCTACTTGACTCAATACAGCTTCTATTAATAAACCAAAATGCAAAAAAATTGCAAGAGAAATACCGTGTAATGGAATCAATGACGTTTGTTTGATTTGAATAGGAAATAACGACGCAACAACAATTAAAATCATAAATGAAATGATCGTTGGCCATGACGTTTCCCAAATCAAATATGTACGTTCAAAAATAAAATAAAGAATAGGTGGAAATGTCACAATCCACAGAACCCAGGTCAGCTGTTTTTGTCCATCAGACAATTCCTCACATCCTTTAATTATTCTTAGTTCATTCGACTCACATTGAGAAAGTCGCTATCTATGTCAGAAAACAAATATGTATGATTAAAGAATAGCCTACATCCAACTATTGGTCTATTATTCGGAATTTTCCAACTGATGGCTCATTTATAGTACCATAATTTAATTATTCTGTTAAGTCTGATGCATCAATTGACATATTATTTTCGAAACGGTGTAATGACCAATGAACCAGTTCTTTATAATCTATTTCAACATTCTTAATGATCACCATTTTACCATTATATTAAATATGAACGACATTCTCCTATGAAATAATGGGAACCAGTAATAATTAATACATTATTTTGATTTGCTAGTTCTCGCCAACTTTGAATCCATTTTGGTACATCTTTCACCCATTTTTTGTTCAGCTCATTTTTAGGTAACATTTCTTCATAATCACGAATTGTCATCGCTCTCGGTGAAGAAAAACTAGCAAGATAAAGAGAAGCATCTACAGATGAGAGTTTCTCGACCATTTTTTGAATAGGTTTGTCTTTCATTGCCGCAAATAATAGTGTCACATCAGAATTCACATACGTGTTCTCGATTAGTTTGCACACTGTGTCTATCGCCTCTACGTTGTGTGCCGTATCAAGAATGATTGTTGGGTTATTAGCGATTCGTTCCCACCGACCTGGAACAAATGCTTGGCGTAACCCATGAACTTTGTGACCTTCAGAGACAGGTAAAATATCTATTATCCCTTCAACAATAGCAAGAGCTAAAGAAGCGTTAATAGTCTGGTGATCACCTACTAACTGCATTGTATAAGATGTAGCTTCTTCATCCGCTTTTTTATATGTAAAAATTTGATTGTCGGAAAATTGCATCGTCTCAATCTTTATTTCATCGAATACAGAAAATACTGTAGTCTCATTTTCTTTTGCCGTTTGCTTCATTATTTCCAATGCTTCCCCTTTACAAGCGGTGAAATGAGGCACCCCTTTTTTGATGACTCCCGCTTTTTCTTTTGCTATTTCTCGTAATGTTTCTCCGAGAAATTGTTGGTGATCCAATCCAACATTTGAAACGGCAGTTGCTATCGGAAAAGGAAGTATATTTGTTGCATCCAATCTCCCACCCATTCCTGCTTCTATTAAAACAACATCAACAGGACGAACATATGCAAAATAATAATAAGTAATTGCAACCATGCACTCGAACTCACTAATCTTTTCATCTCTTCTTTTTTCAACCCCTTTAACTAATGGTTCTACCTTTTGGCAAACCATAACAAAATCTTCAGTTACTATCGGGTTTTCATTCCTTGTAATCTGGTCTTTTTCTGCTCCAAAAACGGGCGTATTAAATGCACCAACCTCATACCCTGCTTCTCTATAGATAGATGATATAAATGCACACGTCGAACCCTTCCCATTTGTTCCTGCAACATGAATTGCCTTTATTTTTTCCTCAGGATGATCAAGAGCTTCCATTAACGCTTCTATTCTATCTAACGAATAAACAATTCCAGCATCACGCTTGGACTGAATAAAGTTTCTTGCTTGTCGTTCATTTGTAATCATAACTATTCTCCTTTACTGATTTCTGTTGATTTTCAACAGGAAACGTGACATGATTCAAGTAGAATCTATGCGAATATTATGCTTTATTAGAGCTATTTTCCCTTTGAAAGGACGTAAAACCTTGACTAATCATACTGGCTGGATTATATACAATGGTCATTTAATGACAACGAAATTTACCGATTACGTACAATGGTTTAGAGAAGTTGCAGAGCAACATGGCATCGCTATGGAAGTAAAAACAAATGATCAGCTCATTGTGACTAATGATCCTACAACTCCTATTTTTGACGTGGTTGAAAAAGGACCAGCCCAACTTCCTGATTTTATTCATTTTGCTGATAAAGATCTACATTTAGCCCGTCAGTTAAATAGACGAGGCGTTCCTATATTCAATGCGCCAGATGCGATTGCCATTTGTGATAACAAATCACTGATGCATGAACACCTTTTCGATCACAACATCCCAACGCCTAAAACGATGCTTGCTCCAATGATATACTCTGGCATGCCGCTTAAAAACGAGCAATACATTAATGCTATCATAAGTGAACTTGGACTCCCTCTCATTATAAAGGAAGCTTATGGTTCGTTTGGACAACAAGTATATTGGGTGAATACAAAAGAAGAATTACTTGATACAGCTAAAAAATTAGTAGGTGTCGACCACTTATATCAACGACCTGTCATGACAAGTATTGGCGTCGACCTTCGTTTAAACGTCATTGGCGGTGAAGTCGTCGCTGCCATGAAGCGAACTTCAGCCACAGATTTTCGTGCCAACGTTACAGCGGGTGGTACGACAGAGATATACCACCCTTCCGCTGAAGAAAAGCGAATTGCAATGATGGCTACAAAAGCCGTCGGAGCTGATTTTGCAGGGGTTGACTTATTAGTCGGAAAAGAAGGTCCGATTGTTTGTGAAGTGAACTCGAACCCTCACATTCGAAGTATTTATGAATGTACAGGTATTGATGTCGCTGTACCTATGATCGATTTTATCATTAAAAAGGTTTCCCATATTCCAGACAGGAGGGGCGTATGACTTCACTATCCGGATGGTTAGTTTACCGTAAAACGGACATCATTCGTAACCAATCATTTATTGACATGTTAAAAAAATCAGCAATTTCTAAAAACATCACATTAGAAGTCGTCCCATACGAACATATCTATTTTGGTGTATCTTCTCACGAACCGGCATTCCCCTTCCGTGATGCTCCTGATTTTATCATCAATCGATCTGTATCTCCATGGCTGAATGAAGTTGCAGAGTTAAGAGGGATACGCTGCTTTAACCGGGCGTATGTATCTCGAGTTGCCAATGATAAAAGACTAGCGCATGCCGTCTTATCAAATATGGACATTCCTATGTTACAAAGTACGGCTGTTCATCGCAACCAGTTTGTTTCATCTAGTATGGTTTTTCATTCTCCGTTTATTTTAAAAGACCCTCTTGGACGAGGTGGAACGGGCATTGAATTAATTGACCCGTCCAAAGATATCAAAAATATTGCTGCTACTCTTCCAGAAGAACTTTTGCACCAACCAGTTGGAGGTCAAAAAGGCAAAGATTTACGAATTTATATTATTGGTAATAAAATCGTCGGTGCTGTCCTCCGCGAGTCAGCAACTGATTTTAGAGCTAATCTCTCTGCTGGAGGAAATTCTAGCTTCTACGAACTCGGGGAAAAAGAAGTTACAACGATTAAAAAAATAACAAACGCAATGCAAATGGACTTTGTAGGACTTGATTTTCTCATTGCAGAAGACGGTTCTCTTCTATTCAATGAAATGGAAGATGCTGTTGGTTGTCGAAGTTTATACATGAACAGTTCCATTAATATTGCTGAGCTTTTTATTGATTACATCGGTAAAGAGATGTCTCTATAAGAAATATAATTCAAAAAGAAAAAATTAATCTCTCCTTGCTCAAACTAAGCAGGAGAGATTTTTCACTTCTCTAATATAGCTTTTCATTAAATGCATAAATTACCGCTTGAGTACGATCATGAACTTCTAGCTTACTTAATATATTGCTAACATGTACTTTCACCGTTTTTAACGCAATGAAAAGCTCTGAAGCAATTTCTTGGTTAGTTTTTCCTTCTGTCATCAAACGTAGCACTTCTATTTCTCGTTCTGTTAATTGTTCATGTAATGCGGGAGTTTTACCACTTCGCATCTTCGACATGATCTTCCCTGTTACTTCTGGCTCTAGAATCGATTGCCCATTATATGTAGCTCGAATTGCTTTTGCTATTTCACTTGCTTTGGATGTTTTCAACATGTAGCTTGTTGCCCCTGCCTCTAAAGCTGGATACACTTTCTCATCATCTAAAAAACTCGTCACGATGATCACTTTCGCCTCTGGCCATTTTTCTACGATTCGGCGTGTCGCTTCAATGCCATCCATTCTTTTCATAACCAAATCCATCAAGATGATATCTGGCTTTAGTTCAAGAGCTAAGTCTACAGCATCTGTTCCGTCATCTGCTTCTGCGATCACATCAATATCTGGTTGAGCAGATAAATAGGCAGAAACACCAATTCGAACCATTTCATGATCATCTGCAAATAACACACTAATCACGTTGTTCTCCCCCTTTCCTTATATCAGGTACTTTCACTTCTAGTTGAGTCCCTTCCCCTTTTACGCTCACTACTTTAAGCGTTCCACCTACTTCCACAGCTCGTTCATGCATATTCGTTAGCCCGTATGAACCGTGACTTTGAACTTCTTGCACGTCAAATCCTTCTCCATCATCCAAAATCCGCATGATGACATTCTGATCGCGCTCTATTAAGATCACTTGAAGTTGCGTGGCTTTTGCATGACGAAGTGTATTCGAAATTGATTCTTGTAGAATACGAAAAAGGTGATCTTCAACTCCTTTATCAAGCTGTAAATCTTCCATTTTTGTTTCGATCGTTAACGGGACTTTTTGCTTTAATTCGGCAAGAAGTTCATTTATTCCTTCTGTAAGAGATTTTCCTTTTAATGCGACTGGTCTAAGGTGTAGTAATAACGCTCTCATTTCCAACTGTGACTGGTCAATCATCTTTTCAACCATAAAAAGCTGCTTCTTCATCGTTGGATCATCTGGTGGATTCATTTCATTAATCGTTGCCATCATCATAGATGCTGCAAATAACTGTTGACTAACGGAATCATGCAATTCACGAGCAAGACGATTACGCTCTTGAACAACAACTTCTTGTAAACTAGTTTCTCTTTCCGTTGCTCGTTCCGTAGCTAGCTTCTGTGATAATTCCGTCTGTTTCGACATTTTTTCCTCGATGTCGTTCAGCTGAAGTTGAATTTGTGTTAGCTCTGTAACAGATTCATCTAAATGTGCGGATCGCTTTTGACCTTTCAACAAATCGTCTAGTTGTTTGCTAAGCACTTTTAGTTTTTTACGCCAATAGGAACCGTGAAACATACCAAACAATAGTCCAGCCGATCCAATTAAAGCAAATACGAAATAAATATATGATACGTCATAAATCGTTTGTTGCCGTAAAAGAGACCAATTATCTAGTGGAAAAGTAGAAAATGTCAACCAAAGAAGAAAAAAGGCAAATAGAAAAAAGAACAATACGGCCAGGACCATTTGTCGAACGATTGTACTCATATTCTTTTCACCTCTATGTCTCCGGAAAAAATAGAGGTGACGATTTTCACTCTTGGTTTTCCTTGTTGAAAGTTTTCTGTACGGTATACGACAGACTGATTCATGAGCTTCATTTCATGTTGTTGAAAAATCGATAGTCGTCCAAACACGGAGCTGTGGTGAACCGATACTTCCACTTCATATGGAACATATATGATAATATTTCCTATAAAATGCCGGATCGAAATAACCGCTTCTTCTGGAATAACTGTGTTACTTAAATCTATGACTCGATCACCGAAAGCCCCGTGTATGTTCACGTCTCGCCATTGATAGGGCACATCTTCTGTTTCTAAGTCACCGAAAAAGCGATGTTGAAATAGTGGCTTTATCTCCGTTAATGTTTCTACTTGTTCGTTTGTATTTAAACCTGACTCTGTAAATCGTGGTTTGATGTAATCCGGCTCTTTTCGTGAGCGTCTGTATTGAAGAAAAAATAAAACTATAAGAGCAATAAATAAAAATCGGACGGCGACCATGCTCAATACATTTAATGCAAGGCTAACCGCACCGACCCAAAACAATACTTTCCCAACAACCGATTCGTAGTTTTTCCAACCTAAATACATTAGAAAACCTAAAAATAAAGCCGTGAAAATAATGCCCCCGCCAGAAAACATTAATTCAAACAAAAGGATCACCATCGTGATCATTAAAATCAAATTAAAAGTGCGTGTTGGAATTCTTTTAAACATCACGATAGCCTCCTTTATATGTCGATTACTCCGAGTTAATAAATGTAAGGGTGCTCTAAAGCACCCTATCTATCATATCATTTTTTCGCTGTTGTCGGATGGCTTTTCTTCTCTTGCATCTTTTTCTAACATAGCTATTTTGCTATCTAACGTATGATGATAATAGTCGCTGTTTACTTTGTACTCTAATTCTTCAATGTAGCGTTCCATCTCCTCAAACCGAGAAATTGGCTTTTCAATTGATTCGTCTGTTAATAGGCTCATTTGATGACGCGCTCTCGCTACGTTTTCTCGTCCCATTAATTCCATTCGCTTCAATCGCATATCTTTCAATTTGTGGTTCATCTCTTCATATTTTTTCTCTAACGATTCCAACTGTCTCATTGCTTCTACTTGGCTATAAGTTAGACGTTCCGCTCGTTGAATATATTCTTGATACTCTTTTTCTGCATAGTTTGCTAGTTCTGTTTCCCCTGCTTGTTTTGCGATCTCTACCTGACGTTTCCTTTTCTCTGCCATCTCATCAGCAAGCAATCTCTCTCGAGTAAATTCTTCTTTTAGCTTATGCTGACGCTCTACTAACTTCCGTACTTTTTCTGCTTCCTTCTCACTTTGACGCAAGTACAGATTTAATGCTTGAATGGGGTTCTTTTCGTCTTTTTTATCCATGAGATTGTGTAAATCACTTTCAATACTTTCAATCATTCTTGTAAATAAGTTTGCCATGTCACTCTCTCCTTTATAATTTTATTTATTTAAGTCTGCCCACTGCCGCTCGAAGTTTGTAAATGGATCACTAGACTCATTAGCTGATGAACGTGATGTATTATAACCTGAATCATCGCTTTTCTCTTTTTTAAACAAGAGATATAGGATGTATAGTGCTAATAGCCCTACAATGGCAAAAACATTCGATACGGTCATACTCAAAACGATTAGTCCGAGGATCACCCACATCACCTTTGCACCTGTTGATTCCGCTTTTGAAAACTGTTTAAAAATCACGTATAGCAAAAATACGCCTACTGCTAATAAAATAAGGGGACCTAAATTCGCTAAAAAGATAAACAATGCAACAATCGCTAGTAGAAACAATAAAAATGTTTTCATCGTTATTTCCTCCTCTCATATTTCTTATCTTTAGTTTATCGGGAAAATTGTCGTTACATAACGATCCTAAGAGTTATCTTGTCTAAGCCTGGAGGCGTATTTCGTTATAGGTATATTAGAGATTCCAAGGTAGCGAAGAGAAAAGTGCATTATAGAATTGAGAATGTGCATTATAGATTCGGGGAAGTGCATTATAAAGAAGTGAAAGTGCATTATAGATGATAGAAAGTGCATTATAACGAAAAGAAAGTGCATTATGTCACGATTTGACAATTTTCGCACAAAACCATTGACCGACGAGACATCGATGCAAACATATCTCACAACTAAAAATCCCCCTCAGCGGAGGGGGATTAACTATTACATAAGTTTGTGAAATTGCTCTATTAATTTCGCTGTATACGGCCTTTCGGACTCTAAAACTGTGTCATCGACTTGACGAACTGGCATGATATCCATGCTCGTGCTCGTGATAAACACTTCATCTGCATTTTTTAAAAAATCTAGTGTGAATGGTGCCTCTTCCACAGACATAGGTAGCTTTTTAGCCAAGTCAAGAACAACCCTTCTCGTAATGCCATGTAGAATGCCTTTTAAAGCTGGATAAGTATAAAGGGTCCCGTTTTTAACCGCAAATAAATTACTAGATGAACCTTCTTTCACTTTGCCTTCTTCTACAAAAATAGCCTCTTCACAGCGATTCCTTTTTGCTTTTTGTTTTGCCATGACGTTAGGCAATAAATTAAGTGACTTAATATAGCAGTTTTTCCAACGTTCATCTTCCAACGTCATCACATTCACGCCATTCTGTCTCTTTTCCTCTGGAATAATCTTCGCTTGTTTGACAGTCATAGCAAAGACTGCGCAAGGGGAATCTGGATAAAAATGTTGACGGGCATGAATCCCTCGACTTATTTGTAAATAAATTTCTGCTTCAAGAAGTTCAGATTTTTCTAAACCATCCAAACAAATATCTTTGATTTCTTCCGTCGTATAAGGAAGGTCAAGTTCTATCGCATCTGCACTCATTTCTAACCGTTGTAAATGTTCGTCAAGCATAAAAGGACGTCCGTCATAGACACGAATAACTTCATAGATCCCATCACCAAACTGATGAGCTCGCTCTTGAATCGGCACAACCTTCGCATCTAAATCAACAAATGTATCTTGATAATAAGCGATTTCAGCCATTATTCTCACCTCTTGAATTCGTCTTAAAACAGAGGAGTTCTGCACCCTCCTCTGCTCCAAACTCTACTGCTTTAATTCTTTAATACGTGCTTTCACTTTTTCTTGTTGCTCGAGATAATCTTTTTCTTTTGCTCGTTCTTCTGCGATTACTTTTTCAGGGGCTTTTTTGACAAAACCTTCATTGGAAAGCTTTTTCTGAACGCGAGTCACTTCCCCATCTAACCTTTTTAATTCTCCTTCAAGACGTTTCACTTCAGCATCTAAATCTAATAAACCAGCTAATGGCATATAGAGTTCTACTCCTGATAATACTTGACTCATTGATTTTTCAGGCGCTTCAAAATCGGTACCAACTGTTAATTCACTTGGATTACAGAATTTTTCTAAATAAGCTCTTCCACGCTCTAACTGATTTAGAACTTCTACTGAATTTGCTTTGACGTAAAGAGTGATTTGTTTGCTCATCGGTACGTTTAATTCTGATCGTGTGTTTCGAACAGAACGAATGATCTCTTGCAATAGTTGCATATCTTTTACAGACTGGTCATTCGTTAATTCTTGTTTTTTCACAGGCCATGATGCAACCGTAATTGATTCACCTTTATGTGGAAGGTGTTGCCAAACCTCTTCGGTAATGAAAGGCATAAACGGATGCAACAAACGCATCGTTTCGTCCAATACATAAGCTAAAATCGAGCGAGTCGTATGTTTTGCCTCTGCATCTTCTCCATTTAATGGTAGTTTCGCCATTTCAATGTACCAGTCGCAGAAATCATCCCATATAAAGTTATATAATGATCGTCCCACTTCACCAAATTCATAGACATCAATAAATTTCGTCACGTGTTCAATCGTGTCTTGCAAACGAGTTAAAATCCACTCATCAGCAATGGACTTTTTCCCTGTTACATCTATCTCTTCCACTTTGAGTCCATCCATGTTCATTAGTGCAAAACGAGATGCATTCCATATTTTATTTCCGAAGTTCCAGTTTGCTTCAACCTTTTCCCAATAGAAACGAAGATCATTTCCTGGTGAACTACCTGTACTCAAGAAGAATCGAAGGGCATCAGCACCATACTTATCAATCACATCCATAGGGTCGACACCGTTGCCTAATGATTTACTCATTTTACGTCCTTCTCCATCTCGAACAAGGCCGTGAATTAATACATCTTTGAACGGTCGTTTACCCGTGAAATGTTGTCCTTGAAAAATCATCCGAGCAACCCAGAAATAAATAATGTCATAGCCTGTTACTAGAGCATCGGTTGAGTAATAACGCTTGAAATCATCTGCTTCTTCGTTCGGCCATCCCATCGTAGAAAAAGGCCATAATGCGGAACTAAACCACGTATCTAATACATCTTCATCTTGTTCCCAGTTATCTATATCCTCAGGTGCTGTTCTACCAACGTAAATTTCTCCTGTTTGTTTATGGAACCAAGCTGGGATACGATGTCCCCACCAAAGTTGTCTGGAAATACACCAGTCACGAATGTTTTCTATCCAATGCATATAAGTTTTTTCGAAACGATCAGGTACAAAGTTTACTTTCCCATCCCCTTTTTGCAGTTCAATTGCTTGTTCTGCAAGAGGTCCCATTTTCACGAACCACTGCGTAGATAAATACGGTTCTACAACGGCACCGCTGCGCTCGGAATGTCCAACGCTGTGAGGATGTTCTTCTATCTTAAACAGTACGCCTTCTTCTTGGAGATCTTTTACAATTTGTTTACGACATTCAAACCGATCCATTCCCTGATATTTACCGGCGTTCTCATTCATTTTTCCGCCTTCATCCATCACAAGAACTCGTTCTAGGTCATGCCTATTTCCAATTTCAAAGTCATTAGGGTCATGTGCTGGAGTAATCTTCACTGCCCCAGAACCAAATTCCATATCTACATAATCATCTGCGACAATTTCAAATTCACGGCCGATAATTGGTAACGTTACTTTTTGGCCAACAAGGTGCTTATAGCGCTCATCATCCGGATGTACCGCTACCGCTGTATCCCCTAACATCGTCTCCGGTCTCGTTGTCGCCACTTCAATATGACCTGAACCATCTGCTAATGGGTACTTCATATGATAGAAGCCGCCTTGCACATCTTTGTAGATTACTTCAATATCAGATAACGCTGTTTTTGTTTCAGGATCCCAGTTAATAATATATTCTCCGCGGTAAATTAAACCTTCCTCGTACAATCGAACGAACACTTCACGAACAGCATCAGATAACCCTTCATCCAATGTAAATCTTTCGCGAGAATAATCCAATGAAAGTCCCATTTTTGCCCACTGCTCACGGATAAATTCTGCATATTCTTCTTTCCATTCCCATGACTTTTCTAAAAACTTTTCTCTACCTAAATCATATCGAGACGTTCCTTGTTCCTTCAGTTTTCCTTCCACTTTTGCCTGTGTAGCAATTCCAGCATGGTCCATACCGGGTAGCCATAATGCATCATACCCTTGCATACGTTTTACTCTTACAAGAATATCTTGAAGTGTTGTATCCCATGCGTGACCTAAATGAAGTTTCCCTGTCACGTTCGGCGGTGGAATCACAATCGTATAAGGTTCTTTGTTTGGATCTCCTGATGCTTCAAAAAATTTCCCATTGACCCAATAAGGATACCACTTTGCTTCTGTAGCTTGTGGATCATACTTCGGGGGCATTGACACTTGCTGTTCTTCTGACATTTGAAACTCCTCCTTCATACCATTTCCTGATTTTGAGCATACAAAAAGCTCCCTCTCGTCAAAGGACGAAGGGAGCTGAATCCTCGCGGTACCACCTTTGTTTACAGCTCATCTTTAAAACACCTAAAAAGAATCTTATTGAACTGCACACTCAAAGCGTTAACGGGGCTGATCCGGTGATCACTAATGTATGAACCATCCACACTTGTTCATGATCACGACTCCAGGGCGACCTTCCATCTTTACATCCAAGAAAACCTTTCAGCAAGTGATCATCACTGGTTTTCCTCTCTAGTGGGTTCGAGATGTACTCCTCCCTTTCAACATCATTTATATCCTCATAAAGACTTTATTTAACTTAGAATTTCTGTTAAAACCTAACATCGCACGATAAAAATAGCTACTATCGTTCATATTACTTCATAGTTTACCTTTTCTTTTAACGAGAATCAATAGTCAGTTACCTCGCTTCATCTGCTTTTGTTCAGAAGTTTCTCCAACTTTTCCAGAAATCATACAATGATTCACTAATTTCCCCTTACTTAGGACTGGTATTTCATTTGCGTAGTTTTCTACTAATGAGTCGTGGCTTGTTTTTTCTATTTTCATGTTTAGATGTGCACCTTTGTCGTATTCTTATACACTTTTCACTAATGAGGCGCATAAATTACTATAACTCTTCTGAAAGGGGCGTAGACAAATGAAGAAATTTCCACGCCATACTTTTCGCCGTTCGATGAGAAATAGATTTCCTAAAGCAAATATTCATTGGCGAATGCGAAAAATGATTGATATTTTCTATCAGTTGTTGCTTCCTTTAATTATTTTTCAATTAATTCGTACACTGCTTATTCCAACGACATTCGATGTCATTTTGCTTACTTTTTTTGTGGTACTTTACGTGCTTTATTGGAAGTCATGAAGAAGATAGTCAATAAAAAACGGATCACCTTTTGTGAACCGTTTTCTAACTCTTATGGATGATTAGGGAATAGAGCATTCATTAACCGCTGAATACGATTCATTGTTAAAACTCTTCTCTCTAACTGCATCACCATATGAATCTCTGACTTTGTTCGTTGAGGGTCGGTATAATGATCTATCATTTGATAAATATTTTCAGGAAAAGCTAAATAGCTGATAAATAAATGCTTTTCTTCATCAAAAAATGCAAAGTTCTTCTCGTAAATAGTAAGCCAGTGCTGTCCTTCCAATTCATCCCAAGGCCGAACTTGGAAAAAATGTCGGAATAGTAATGCTAAATCTCTGGCAGGCGTATCAAGCACAGCCTTTTCAAAATTAAGAAAATAAGCCGTACCATTTTCATCAAACCGGGTATGATTTCTTATAGGTTTTCCGTGACATAAAACACGACGGATTTTCTTTTTTTCTTTTGATTTTTCCAACCATTTCTGTAAATGCCTTTCAGCTTGTTGAGCCATAAACGACGTTCGTTCAAAATGAGTTAATAATGTTAATTCAAAGGGAGAGTAATAAGTATGTTGCTCGATTGTATCTACATACTTTTCAATTTCTAGTTTTCTTCGATCCCACCTGTTTTTCAAATTTTGATAAGAATCATCTAACGAATCCCTATCTCCGTTCTGTGTTTTTTCTGTTAAGCCATGTAATTTTGCCAATTCTTCAACCATTGTTTCTTCAGGTTGAAGTTGGGAATTTACCTGTTGACGATCTTCATACCAAGGCATGAGATAATGCGTATACTCCCCATCACTTACCACATAATCTCCGTACTTCGTCTGTAAAACTGGAACGACAAACGGAAATCCATCGCGGTCCAATTTTCGAAGCACATAAATAAACCAATCGGCTTCCCCTCTAGTCATCTTCGTTCGCTTAAGAGCAAACGTTCCGTGATTCGTTTCAACTTTGAACACTTTTCCATGTGTTTCAATATGATTTGGATAAAGATCATATTGAAATAGAATCGCTCCAATCGATTGTTGTCTCGTTATATCGTTCATGAAACCTGCTCCTTTATATCAATTACACGATCCGCAATGTGTTCAACAATCTTTTTTGAAATATCCCATTGTCGACAGAGTTCATCTAATTTTATATCAACTTCTTCGGCACTTCTGTTTTCATGGTACCATTCACCAAATGATATAAATTCATTTGGATAAACAAAATAGGCTAGTATCAACTTTCCTTTATCATTTTCAAAAGAATACGTCTCATTTAAACCATCTAATAACGTATCTAGTTTACTTTCACCGTATTCTGAAACCCACTCCCTTAAACAAGAACAGAGCATATCGACGGAACTATCTATCTCTCTTTCGTTATTTTGCCAAAATAATTGACCTTGAACACTTCTAGCTTGGTTTAATGATCCTACTTTAGCAACTTTATTAACATTAACAGGGCAACCTTTCAATATTTGCTGCGCTTTTCTTTCACGACGGATCGCTTCCTTTTCCATCTTTTGAACGATTGGTCTTGATAAGGGTAAGGAAGCAGGAACAGCATTCATTCTCCCGACTGTCTCGTCTTCAGAAGGTCGATGACATTCCATATCAATATTGGCATAAGTTCCTAAGAATCGTCCCATTTCGAAAGGATGATCTGAAACCGGAAATAAAGATTCTATCACATCGTGGACTGTGATCCAGCCAATATCGGTAGCTAAAGCTTGCTCCCCATTGTTTGTTCGAATAACCCGATCAGTAAGCACTCCTGCCTCTTTTGAAAGCTTTTCCCTCCAGTGGATGTGCCAGTTTAGATCATTCTCATCCTTCCATAATGCGACTGCTTTTTTCCCTTTATCGGTTTGTATAACTTTGTTTTTTTCGTGCCATGATATTTCCTGAAATGGGTAATTATTTTCAATGTGATAGAGCTGGATCATGCCATACCCCTCCCCTTAATCGGATGAGGACGATTTCCGCACAGGAATATATAGGATCTGTCCTTCAGAGACTTGCTCATCCTTCAACCTATTCATCCTTTTTATTTGAGTCACTTCCAGTTTGTAACGATTAGCTATCACATCGAGGGACTCTCCATCTTGCACAATACACATCCGAAGCTTAGAATAGGCTTCTTCTTCTTCATTATTTGCAAGCATTTTCGTTAAATAAAGGGCATTTTCACTTTCAGATTCCGTTTTCTCTTCTACTTGTTTATCATCTAAGTCTGTATCAAGCTCTTCTTCGACTACTTCGGCTCTCTCTGCCTCCTGCTCTTCTTCAGGAACTCGATTAGCTAACTTTTTCAAAGTTTCGTTAGATTTAGCTTCCTCTGTTTTTGTTTCTTCCTTTTGATCTAGTCTATAGCTCGCTTCAGAGTCAGAAGTAACAGGTACATCATTCTGTTTCTCACGTTCGGATTCAAGCTCCTCTAAATTTTCGCTTTCTATATCTAGACCAACTCTTTTAAGCGGTTCTGCAGCTTCAGAAGGTATGGAGTCAACGCTTTCTCGTAAGCTAGTTTCCGTACTCTCTCCTTGATGCACAACGTTTGTTTCCGTATTTGAATCATCTGTAGTACTTCCCTCTTCTTCTATTTCCCCATATACTTCTTGACTATTTTCAACGTATCGATCACTATATGAACCTCCGCTATCATCATTAGAAACATTAGAAAGATCTTCATTCTCCCACTTCGGGCCATCTTCTGATTTACTCGCTTTAAAAACGACCTGAGGTTGACGTTTCACATCTTCTTTATACGTTTCCTCTTCCACTTCAGGTATAAATGATTCTTCTTGCTCATCGTCAAACTGGTCTTCCGAGAACTCTTGATTTGGGTCAAACGGTGGTGTTTCTGTCTGGGTATCAAATGTTTCTGAATCCAGCTCCGATATGTCATTCCTACGCTGTTCAAATGAGAAAGACCTCTCCCCCTCAAATTCATAGCCGTCTGCTTGTTCCTGATTAACACTCGATTCTTCGGAACGTACACCATGGATGGCAAGTTCAGCAATGATCTCCAAACAATTCTTATCTGGAAAGTTGTAATCAAAGTCCTGAACAATCACATCAATGTCTTCTAACCGATCAATTCTTTCTTTAGGAATAGTGACATCGATCGGAAATTGATGACTGATTTCACCGATCCCTTCTTCAGATAACGATACTTCTTCAACGGACTTGAAAAATGCGCGGCTAGATAATGATTCTCCACTGTTTTCGTCCTCTTGTTCCTCTTCCTGCTCTGTTGGACGATACTCACCATGGAGATGAAGCATTCCCCTAAGACAAACTTCCCCATCCGATTCATCAATGGTAATATCTGGTTCTAATGATAATGACATTAGCTCATCCACTCTTTTTCCTCGATCAAGTAAGATGGATTCTTTCATAGAAAAAGATAATGACGAAAATCCTTCTTGTGCCAATGTTATTCCTCCTCTTCTGGACGATCTAAATTCAACCCGTTTTCAGGGGCAATTTCTCGCTGTCCTACAGTTTTACATACATAGACTCATACGATACAGTTCTATGAGAAAAACAGCTTGATTATGCCTATGATTAGATTTTTTATCCAAAGAGAAGTGTCATTGCACATGAAGGATATGGAGTATTTACTGTAATATTTTTAGTTTTATACGATTATTTCCCATGGATACCCGTCTTGCTCATAGCTAGACTAACGAGTTCGGTCGGTAAATAGCTTTATGAAATATGCATGCGAAGAACGAATTTTTTCTGGTAAATAATCCATGTGAAAGAATTTTAAATCTAACGTTTCATCTAAATCTATCGTTAATTCCCCAGAAAATCGGTCTGTATAATACAATACAGTTACGGCATAATATGGATCACCGTTTGGTGCAACAACATAATACTTTTCTCCTGAGAAAACATCAAATTTATGTAAATGATCCGTTTCCAGAGTTAAGCCTGTTTCCTCCTTGACTTCTCTCATCACTGTTTCTTCAAAACTTTCACCAACTTCCATTAACCCACCCGGTAACCCCCAGTCTCCGTCATTTCTTTTTTGCAATAATACATTATCCTTTTCATAAATGATCGCCGCTGCCCCAGGAAGAATTAGCGTTTCATTTCCTACCTTTTTTCTTAATTTTTGGTAATAACTCACTTCTAAACTCTCCTTTTGGCACTGATTCATTTCTATAAGAACCCTTTACAGCGCCTAAAATTTTTACTCTTCTTCTATTTTAATATGTTTTGATACCTTTTTGGTTATCTTAAGGAATTAACTGAAAAAAACCACGAAATCTCTTTCGTGGTTTTTAAAAATATACTTTATTTATTTACAGGTGGGGTTAAAATGACATTGTTTAATTTAACGTTTACGTGGTCACCTATCGTATCACCAACTGGACATTTGCTTTCAACAAATTTAATGAATTCGTCCACTTTTTCCCTGGAAGCATCGGTAACAATATGAATATTGTAACGAATATCAGAGTACCCTGGTCTAACATCGGACACATTCATAAACCCATCCGTATCAAGATCACCTTCTAGTTCTACCCAAAACTCTTCAAGCTGTACATCGAACTTTTTTGCATATACTCGTGCAACAATCGACTGACATGCACCTAGTGCAGCAAGAAGAACCTCAACAGGGTTCATTCCTGTATCTGTTCCACCTAAACTTTCTGGTTCATCAATTGTCAACTCAAAATTTCTTGATTTTGCAATCACCTTTGTCCCTTCCTGTAAGTGGGCTGAGGCTTGAAATGTGGCTTTTGGCATAAAATACTCCTCCTCAAATTGATGTCTTCATACTTTCATTTTAGACTTCTTTCAACAAATAATCTGTGTATTTATTGTGAAATATTGAGCATTATGTTACTTTTGCACAAATAATTCTTTTGCCTCAGCAATAAACATTATTTCTTTTTGCAAATGAGCGGATGCTAGAATGTCGTTTTAGTCATATGATTTTCTTCCTTCAAACATTAATCAAATACAAATTTACTTTTCACTAAAAAAACATTCCGTATACACATTGAAAAAATGAAGATTCTTTGTGTTTCATTCATTTATTACTCAATTTCTTGAATATCTGTTAAAGTCTTATCAACTATTGTATAATTTCTGGAAACGCTAGTTTCATAGATTGGAGGATTTTTGTGATTCAACTTGGAAGAAAAAACAACGTATCTTATATTATTCGAGCTTTGAGAAGTAACAATGTTCTTCCGCTACTTGAATGGTTAAAAAAGAATACTACAACCTTTTATAAAATCGGTTGGGCTTACTTCAATAATGATGACGAAATAGAACTAGTATTTTTAAAAACGACACTCCATGCTTGTGAAAATGTCGATCAACTAGCCGATTCGTCACATTTTGAACGCTGGCTTATCAACATTTATCTCGAGATTTCTGAAAAAGATCAAACAGTGGATCGAAAAAGTGATTCAAATCTAAAAATGAAAGAGTTGTTAACCGTTCTTGATTCAACAACAAGAAAAATGATCGTTCTTCGTGAATATGGCAATTATTCTTTCCAACATATTGCAAACATTTTAGACGTTTCTGAATTCAAGGTTAAATCAAACATCTACAAAGGATTGAAATACATAAACACTTGTTATTAATGTGAGGTGACAACAATGAATTGTGAACAATGTAGAAACTACTTGCTTGATTATCTCGATAAAGAGTTAATAAAGAAAGAGTATCATCAAGTGACAATGCATTTAAATCAGTGCACTACTTGCCAAGAAGAATTGGATGAACTATCAAATACAGTCAATGATTTTCGGAGCGAATCAAAGCTCGTTGAAGTTTCGGATAATATTATTTCTCGAGTCGAAACACAAATACCAAAAGAAAAACAATTAGTAAAACAAACGTTAAGTCTCAAGCACACGCTTGGAATATCTAGCTTAGCTGTCATATCATCGTTTATTATCGCTCTGTTTACGTCTCCAGGCTTTTACTATTGGTTCGTAGACATTACCCCTATGAGTTATGATCATGTAGAAAGAGCGATTGCTGAAGGCTATGGTGAGGAACTTCACCTCGTAGAAGAAGACAATGATATTCGGATATCTTTTACAAAGGTTATTGCAGATGAGTTAGCTACCCACTTATATTATGAAATTGAAGATTTATCAAAAGAACAGTTATATACGTTTCAAAATATATATCATATAAATGTTACAAATGGAGAAGACGTATGGCCTGACTCCCTATCTGGAAATCAACAACAATATGTTAGTCAATCTCACGATTATTTACCTAGTGATGAAGAATACATACAAAAGGGAAGAATTGAATTTATGCCTATCGAAGATTCACAAGCCGAATTAGAGCTAATGTTTGATTCACTCATAGAACTTCCTGATGATAATGAGTTAAACGAGGTCGATCCCTCTCAAGGATATAGTTTTGAACAAACCGCAGGGAATTGGTCCTTTAAAATTCCTGTAGCAAAATCTCCGATTAAAGAATATGATTTATTTGATCAAACGGAAGAAATAGAAGGAAATGATTTTACTTTCCGAAAGTTATCCGTCGGTCCAACGAAAACGGTGTTAGCGTTTCGACAAAATATGATTAAAACAAGTGATTCTATGCACTATCATGGACTAGCCCCTACTGCTCTCTACATCGATGATAAACGTTTTGATTATCCGAATCCAAATAGCAGATACGGTTACCTCCATGCTCAGTTCCAAGACTCTTTCGAAAGGATCGCATTTGAATCCGTATATTTCGAAAATCTTAATGACCTCTCTTTCCAATTTGATTTTGCTTCTCGAAGCGCGAACAAAAGAACGGAAATTGATTTGGATGTTGATCAAAGCTATCCTTACGAGGTCGACTATTTAGATTTATCATTTACGATTGAAGAACTTTCGATAGAGGATGAAAGTATGACAGTTATTATAGAAGATAAGTACTATCCTGAAAGAACTCATGAATCAATCCATTTTTCTACACTTATTGAGTACCGAAATATTGAGACTTCTCACCATCAAGAAACGGTTATCATGGATGAACATGGGAATGAGCATGAATTTATACACGAATATCATATGAACATGATAGATAATCCAAGGTTTTTCACAACGAAATATGAAATGCTTTTGGAAGCAAACGATGGTGAAAAAATTGAGGACTCTCAGCTTATTATTGATGGATACAATGAGACAATTCCCTTAGATTATCAAATTGCAATCGAACGAATAGAAGAAATTTCTCATGAACGAGATGATTGAAAAGACGCTCTTAATAACGAAAAGGCTCCGCATAAATGCGGAGCCTTTCTCGTTTCATTTTTGACTTAACCTCTAATAGTAGCAAATGCTTTCTCTGCTGCTTCAATCGTGCGGTCAATATCTTCTTCTGTATGTTTCGTTGATAAGAACATTCCTTCAAACTGAGAAGGCGGTAAAGACACACCGTTTTCAAGCATTAGTCGGAAATACTGTTTGAACATATTAAGATCTGAACTAGAAGCCGTTTCAAAGTTAACAACTTTCTCGTTCGTTAAGAAAAAGCCAACCATCGATCCTGCTCTCGTCACATAATGAGGAATATCATGCTTTTTCGCTGCTGCTGCTAACCCTTCAGCAAGGCGATCACCGATACGGTCAAAATGCTTGTAACTCTCTGGAGTTAGTTGGCTAATCGTTTCATACCCTGCAGACATCGCTAACGGATTACCGGAAAGTGTCCCTGCTTGATAAATATTTCCTGCCGGTGCGATACGTTCCATAATTTCTCGTTTCCCACCGAAAGCTCCAACTGGTAATCCTCCACCTATTACTTTTCCAAGACACGTTAAATCTGGCGTAACACCTAATTCTCCTTGAGCACAATGATAACCAACACGGAAACCTGTCATCACTTCATCGAAAATCATTAATGAACCATGATCTTCGGTAATGGATCGAACACCTTCAAGAAAACCTTCTTCAGGTCGAACAACCCCCATGTTTCCAGCTACGGGCTCTAATATAACTGCAGCAATCTCATCACCAAAATTATCAAAAGCTACTTGCAAACTTTCAAGATCGTTATAAGGGACGGTTAACGTATTGCTAGCAACTGATGCTGGAACTCCTGGACTATCAGGGAGTCCAAGTGTTGCAACTCCAGATCCTGCTTTGATCAATAAGGAATCACCATGGCCGTGGTAACAGCCTTGAAATTTCAAAATTTTATCTCTACCCGTATATCCTCGCGCAAGTCGTAATGCACTCATAGTCGCTTCTGTACCTGAATTCACCATGCGCACTACTTCAATAGATGGCACGCGGTCAATAACTAATTCAGCAAGCTTCGTTTCAAGCTTATGAGGAGCGCCAAAACTTGTTCCTTTTTCAGCTGTTGCTTTCAACGCATCAATAACTTGGTCATCTGCATGGCCGTGAACCAAAGGTCCCCATGAAAGAACATAATCAATGTATTCATTCCCATCTACATCCCAAATGTGTGAACCTTTGCCGTGATCCATATACACAGGATCCATATCAACAGACTTGAATGCTCGAACCGGACTATTCACTCCTCCTGGCATGAGTGGTTTTGCTTCGTTAAATGCTTGACTTGATTGTTCCCATTTCATCATTAAAGCCACCTTTCACTTATTCGTCTTCTTTTATCCATGTAGCAATATCTTTAGCAAAGTACGTCAATATTAAATCAGCACCTGCTCGTTTCATACTCGTCATTTTTTCCATAACAATTGCTTTTTCATCCACCCAACCGTTTTGCGCCGCGGCTTTAATCATTGAATACTCACCGCTAACGTTGTACGCAACAATCGGAAGGTCATGCCGAGTTCGCACATCGCGAATGATGTCTAAATAAGAAAGAGCTGGTTTAACGATAAGGAAATCGGCTCCTTCATCAACATCTGACTGCGCTTCTCGAAACGCTTCAAGTCTATTTGCTGGATCCATTTGATACGTTTTACGATCGCCAGATTTTGGTGAACTATGAGCCGCATCTCTGAATGGTCCATAAAAAGCAGAAGCATATTTCACTGCATAACTCATGATCGGAATATCTGTATAACCAGCTTCATCTAACCCTTGGCGGATCGCCGCAACAAAACCGTCCATCATATTCGATGGAGCAATGATATCCGCCCCCGCTTCTGCTTGTGATACAGCTGTTTTGGCTAATAAAGCTAACGATTCATCGTTGATAATTTCTCCATTTTGTACAACACCACAGTGACCGTGGTCTGTAAACTGGCACAAACAAGTATCTGCAATAACAGTTAACTGAGGGTGACGTTGTTTGATTTGTCTCGTTGCCTCTTGAACGATTCCGTTATGATCGTACGCACAAGTACCTACGTCATCTTTATGAGTGGGAATACCAAACAAAATCAATGACTCAATTCCAACTTCCACTGCTTCATCCACTTCTTCGTTTATTAAATCTAACGACCTCTGAAAAACTCCCGGCATTGACGGGACCTCATTTTTTATATTTTCCCCTTCTAAAACAAAAAGAGGGTATATCAAATCTTCTTTTCTTACATGCGTTTCTCTAATCATTGAACGGATTCCTGGTGTTCTTCTTAGTCGACGGTGCCGACGGAATTCAAGACTGGACATGTAACATTTCCTCCTTTAAATATCAGCTTGTTCCTCTTCTACTATATCTAACATAGATTCGATCGTATAATTATCTGGAACGAGTACCTTAAGAATATCATAACGTGAAAGGGCTTCTGCTGTCACTCGCCCAATCGCAACAAACATTATCTTCTCTTTTATCGAGGAAATAACATTTTCATCAACTTGTTTAAAAAAAGAGTGAACGATAGATGGACTCGTTACTAATACAATATCCAACTCGTTATTTTTTAATAGATGATTTAGTTTTGTTTGATATTGATCGTTCATCACTGTTTCATAAGCCACCATTTCATAAACAAACCGCCCTGAATCAAGCAATGTATCTACTAATACTTTTCTAGACTGACTGCTCCTAGGATAAAAAAAACTATCGGTCGAGTGTGATGCATTTATAAGGGAAACAGCTAAATGCTCCGCATCAAATTTCTCTTCCGGACAAACATCTACATAAAATCCGTACTCGCCAACAATTTCTTTTGTTTTCTCCCCTACGACGGCGACCTTCTTAGATCCTATAACTTTTGATACTTCAAACCCACATTCCTCTAATGCTTCGCACGTATAGTGAAAGCTATTCACACTAGTAAAAATAAGCCAATCACTTTTCATTATTCTCATTAATTCTTTGTTTCTTTGTTGGATATTTTCAGGAGGTTGAATGGCAATGAGGGGAATTTCAATAGAAATTCCCCCTCGTCTTTCAATCTCATATGTTAAAGAATTAGCTTGATGACCCGCTCTTGTATTTAAAAATTTCAGTCCACGAAGTGAGCTCATCATAAATCTCCCCAATTATTAATCTAACTCTTCTTTTACTTTATCAAGAACTTCCTTTGCCCCTTCAGATAACATTTTTTCTGCTGCTTGTTTTCCAATTGCAACAGGATCGTCACCCTTAATCGATTCTTTAAATATCAACTTTCCGTCTGGAGATGCTACTAACGCTGTTAAAGAAACGTCTCCATCACTTTCTAGCTGGGCATATCCAGCTATCGGCACTTGACATCCGCCTTCTACTGTATGAAGAAAAGAACGTTCTGCCGCAACCGTTCTCGCTGTTTTTGCGTCATTAATATGTGCTAACAGTTCCAACAATTCCTTATCATCTTCACGACATTCGATGCCAAGAGCACCTTGACCTACGGCTGGTAAACAAATTGTCGGATCTAAAAATTCCGTGACAATATCTTTTGTCCAACCAACTCGTTCAAGACCTGCGGCTGCTAAAATAATCGCATCAAATGTCCCCTCTTCTCTACACTTCCTTAATCGGGTGTCAATGTTTCCACGAATCCAATGAATGTTCAAATCAGGTCGTTGTGCGAGCACTTGGGAACTACGACGTAAACTACTCGTTCCTACTGTCGAACCTGCTGGCAACTCCATGAGCGTTTTTCCACTGTTGGAAATGAATGCGTCTCTAGGATCTACACGGTCTGGTACTGCACCAATTGTTAACCCTTCTGCCATCTGAGAAGGTAAATCCTTCATACTATGAACGGCCATATCAATCTCACCGTCGTACATCGCTTTTTCAATTTCTTTTACAAAAAGCCCTTTTCCTCCGACTTTAGATAATGTTACATCGAGAATTTTATCTCCTTTTGTAACAATCTCTTTAATTTCAAACTCAAATGGGAGGTTCAACTGATTTAATTGATCAATTACCCATCTCGTTTGTGTCATCGCTAAGTTACTTTTTCTCGAACCAATGATTACTTTTCTCATGAATGACCTCCGTATAGCGTTATTCGAATATGTTAGTGTTTCATTTTTTTTTCGAATAGTTATTCTTTCATATTATTATATAGAAAATCAGCTTACACATTATCAACTTATTTATCATTTAGATAGGTTGATAATCATCACTACCAAATATGAAATTGTGAAAATGAACTAGATAAAAAATAATTAATAAGTAATACTAAAAATGCTGCAATATTTAATAATGCTAAGCTATATCCCCGTCTATTTTTGACCTGATACTGAAATAAGTATACGCCATAAACTCCCAGTAAAACAAACGAACTGAGTACTTTTAAGTCGTACCATGGAATCATCTCAAATTTAACCCACGCCCAAATGATACCTAGAATTAAACCAATTAACATGAGTGGTACTCCGATCAATGTAAACATGTAAGATCGTTTTTCTAAATTGGATAAATTCCCTGTTCTCTCCATTTTTTCTCCCCATCGTTTTCGCTTCAACATCTGGTGTTGAAAAAAATAAAGCATGGAGAAAGAAAAAGAGAGCGTAAACATCGCATAGGATAACAATAGGATAACGACATGAATAATAAGCAACTCTAAAATTAATAATTCTGCTAATTGAGATGACACATCACCCGCTGGTGCAAATAGGCTCACGGTCAAAATAGAAAATCCAATTAAATTAACAATAAATACGAGAAAATCCATTCGATACAATTTGTTAATGACAAGAGAGAAGGTAACTAAAATCCAAGCGTAAAAAAACATCCCTTCAAAAATTGTCATAATAGGTAATCGACTAAACTCCATCGCCCTCATAATTAAAAATAGTAATTGCATAATCCAGACAATAGAAAGCAACCAGAAGGCTACACGATTCACCTTCTGGTTGTTTTGAATAAAATCAATGAAATATCCGAGAACACTCAGACAATAAAATACAATGATGAGGATATAAAGCAGATTTAAACCAATCATGCTGTTTCCCCCTCTCTAGACAGAGCGGGTGACCGCCTGAGTCTGCGCAGCCATTTTTAATTTCCTTTTTTCAATATTCCACTCTCGCTCAATCTTGTTGATTTGAATGTTACAAGCCAATACATTATCTTGTTCTTTTAGCTGTTCTTCTAATGCAAATACTCGAGTCATATACGCAAGAAGTTCATCTGAATTTTGTTCTTCTGGAACTTCTTTCAATGCTGTAATTGGATCCCGCAGTAGTTGATTAATCACGCTCTTCATATGTTTTCTAATAACTTTTTTCTCTCGTTCTGATAAGCTAGAAAGTTTTCTTTCAAGACTCTCCATCGTTTCCGATTGAATCGATGTTGCTTTTTGGCGAAGAGCAGTAATAACAGGCACAACGCCTAACGTATCAAGCCAATGACTAAAGTCAACCAATTCTTGTTCTATCATCAACTCAATAATTTCTGCTTCTTGCTTTCTTTCTTCTAAATTTGCAGCAACAATACCTTGTAAGTCATCAATATCATACAAATATACGTTATCTAAATCCGCCAATTCAGGATCTAAATCCCTTGGAACTGCAATATCAACTAAAAATAACGGTCTACCTTTTCTCTTTTTAATTAACTCATGAACTTCCCTTTTATTTATAACATAATCTTTTGAACCAGTAGAACTAATTAATATATCTGTTGATTCAAGAGAATCATTTAAATTTTTTATGTCTTCTGCTTTGCCTAGAAATTTTGATGCAAGTTCCTCGGCTTTTTGTTTTGTTCGGTTTATAACAGTAATATCATTGACCCCACTAGTCGAAAGATGTTTTGCCGTAAGCTCACTCATCTTTCCAGCACCCATGATTAACACTTTTTTATCTGAGAAATCTCCAAAAATCTTCTTGCCCAATTCAACGGCTGCATAACTAACTGACACAGCATTTTCGCCAATAGCTGTTTCAGAATGCGCACGTTTTGCAAGTGTAATTGCTTGTTTGAACAAATGGTTGAAAATAGTCCCCGTTGTTTTTTGTTCTTGAGCCTCTAAAAATCCAGTACGAACTTGCCCAAGAATTTGCGTTTCTCCTAAAACCATCGAATCAAGACCACAACTTACACGAAAAAGGTGTTCAATCGCGTGTTCATCTTCACGTATTTGTAAATAGTGACTAAATTCATCTTTAGGGATCCCAAACCATTCAGAAAGAAACACTTTAGTATAATAGCGACCTGTATGCAATTGATCTGCAACGACATAAATTTCAGTACGATTACAAGTCGACACAATAACACTTTCTAAAACACTTTTTGATTGGCGTAATTTCGTTACCGCCTGTCCCATATCATCTTGAAAAGAAAATTTCTCTCGTATTTCTACTGGAGTTGTTTTATAATTCAAACTGACAACTAGGATGTGCATACCGTCACCCCCCTGACTTCGAACCGACATCCATTTTACACTGTAATTCATTATATGACAAATTTTTATAGATTGCTTTATGATAACCTGTTTTATATTATAACATCTTTAATCTAGTAACATAAATTGAAACGAATTTTAAATTGATTAATTTGTGAACTTTCTGTGAACAAAAAACACACTTTTCCTTCATGTGAAAATTTTATCAAGTTAAAGTTATCTTTTCCTATCAATACCAATTTTAGTCATCTAAGGAGCGATGAATTTCATGAAATCAAATCAGGCACTCCCAGGTATCATTTTAGTCGTTATTGGTATCTATTTTTTATCTCAACAATTTGACTTCTCCCTTCCTTATTCGGATATTCTTTTGAAATGGCCTTCAATGTTGCTATTATTCGGTTTAGTGTTATCTTGGCAAGGTTTTTCCAACCGTGATGACAATAAGATGTTTTCTGGCGTCGTCTTGCTTGGCTTAGGAACATTATTTCATGGTGTACATACGTTTGAATATTGGACGTTTCATTGGCCTTACTTCACATTAATTATTTCATTTGCTTTTTTCTTGAAATACTTTGTGAATAAACGAGATGGAATCACTACAGGTGTAATCTTGCTGATCATTTCTGTTACGGCACTATTTTTCTCATCAATCACTCAGTGGTTGAATTCTATCCACTCAAGTTTTGAGTCTTTTTGGCCGGTCATACTCATTCTCATTGGATTATATTTATTATTCTTTCGCAAAAAATAATTATTCTGTTATACACAGGATATAGCATTTCTATCAATGTAGATGTGATTTTGCTCACCTTTAGAATGAAAAAATTTGAACAAAATAGAAAGCTTCAATACTTTATAAAAAGGATGCGACCGTTGGGTCACATCCTTTTCCTTATTACTTGTTGTCAGAATTGCTAAAAATCATTAAAGCTCTTCATCATTTTCTTGCTCTTCATCTTCTTTGAAATAACGCTCTTCTTTTGAAAATAGTAATTGTGTAATTTCTTTCCAAGCTCGTTCTTTTCCTTGAGCTGTCTCAGCAGAAAATAGGATGATAGGATCTTCTTGTTTCACTTGAAGGCCTTCTCTGATTTGTTTAATATGTTTATCCCATTTTCCTTTAGAGATTTTATCTGCCTTTGTTGCAACGATAATAACCGGAAGCTCATGATATTTTAACCACTCATACATCATTTTGTCATCCTCTGTCGGGTTATGACGAGAATCAATCAGTTGTACGACACCTTTTAGCTGCCTTCTCGTTTCAATATAGCCTTCCATGACACGACCCCATGCTTCTCGTTCTTTTTTGGATACTTTTGCATATCCGTAGCCAGGTACATCTACAAAGTGAAAACGATCATTTATGATATAAAAATTTAATGTTTGAGTTTTACCTGGTCGTTGAGACGTTCTCGCTAAACCTTTTCTTGTTAACAAAGTGTTAATAAAGGAAGACTTACCTACATTCGAACGGCCTGAAAGAGCCACTTCAGGGAATGGGCCTAAAGGAAATTGATGTTCTTTCGCTGCACTTATAACTAACTCTGCGTTATGAATTTTCATTTCTTTTTCACGACCAATGCATGTTTAAGTACTTCATCTAAATGTGAAACTGGAATAAATGTGAGATCATTTCTCACGCTATCAGGGATATCTTCCAGGTCCTTTTCATTATCTTTTGGGATAATAATATGCGTTAATCCCGCTCGATGAGCACTCATTGATTTTTCTTTTAAACCACCTATAGGAAGAACACGCCCACGAAGAGTAATTTCTCCTGTCATTCCTACTTCACGTCGAACTGGTTTATCCGTTAAAGCTGATATCAAAGCTGTAGCCATTGTGATCCCTGCTGAAGGACCATCTTTTGGAACAGCTCCTTCAGGAACGTGAATATGAATATCATTTTTTTCATTAAAGCTTGGATCAATCGATAACTCTTTAGATTTTGAACGAATATAACTAAAAGCAGCCTGAGCTGATTCTTTCATTACGTCCCCTAATTTACCAGTTAATGTTAGCTTTCCTTTACCAGGTGCAATAGAAACTTCGATGGTTAACGTGTCTCCGCCTGCTGTTGTATAAGCTAAACCTGTCGCTGCTCCAATTTGATTTTCTGACTCTGCTTTTCCATATCTAAACTTTGCTTTTCCGAGCATGTTTTCAATCGTATTATTCGTAACAACTACCCGTTTTCGCTCATTTGATACGATCATTTTCGCAGCTTTTCTACATATGGTTGCCATTTGTCTTTCTAAATTTCTTACACCTGCTTCTCGAGTATAATACCGAATGACACTTAAAATTGCTTCATCTTTTACTTGTAGTTTACCTTTTGTCAAACCATGTTCTTTCACTTGTTTCGGTAACAAGTAACCTTTAGCAATTTCCATCTTTTCCACTTCCGTGTAACCAGGAATGTGGATTACTTCCATACGGTCTTTTAATGGAGCAGGAATTGCTCCAATATTATTTGCTGTCGTCACAAACATTACTTTTGATAAATCATACGGCTCTTCAATAAAATGATCACTAAATGTGTTATTTTGTTCCGGATCGAGCACTTCTAATAAAGCAGAAGATGGGTCACCTCTAAAATCATTAGCCATTTTATCTACTTCATCAAGTAAAAATACAGGATTAATACTTCCTGCTTTTTTCATACCTTGAATAATTCTACCAGGCATAGAACCTACATATGTGCGTCTGTGACCTCTAATTTCCGCTTCATCACGGACACCACCTAATGACATTCGAACAAATTTCCTGTCTAATGAACGTGCAATAGAACGCGCTAAAGACGTTTTCCCAACCCCTGGCGGGCCCGCTAAACATAAGATAGGTCCTTTTAGCTGCTCGGTAAGTTGTTGCACAGCCAAATACTCTAATACACGTTCCTTCACTTTTTCTAGACCATAATGATCCTCATCTAAAATAATTTCAGAACGATGAATATCTAATAAATCTGTCGTTTCATTTTTCCATGGAATTTGTACTAGCCACTCAATGTAGTTACGAATAACAGAACTTTCTGCAGAACTCGATGGCATTTTTTCATAACGTTTCAATTCTTTATATGCTTTTTCTTCTATTGGTTCGGGCATGTTCGCCTTCTCAATTTTTTCAGTGAGTTCTTCTAGCTCACCTTCTTTACCTTCACGATCACCAAGTTCCTTTTGAATAGCTTTCATTTGCTCACGTAGATAATATTCTTTTTGAGTTTTTTCCATGGATTTTTTCACACGTTGACCGATCTTTTTTTCAAGTCCCAGGACTTCTTTTTCATTATTTAATACACTCATGATTTGACCTAAACGATCACCAACGGATATCGTTTCAAGAATTTCTTGTTTTTGTACCATTTTTAGTGGTAAATGGGAGGCAATAATATCTGCAAGCCGCCCCGGTTCGATAATATCTGCAACTGAAGCAAATGTTTCCTGTGAAATTTTCTTTGAAAGTTGAATGTATTGTTCAAACTGATCCAATACATTTCGCATTAATGCTTGTTCCTCAACGGTTGCTTCTTGACGTTCTTCAATTAAGTTCACTTCTACTTCAGATAAATCTTCATGGTCAATATATGATTCGATGTGACCTCGCTGAATGCCTTCAACCAAAACTCTGATCGTACCATTTGGAAGTTTAAGCATTTGATTTACTTTTGCTAATGTTCCTATCGTATAAATATCTTTTTCTTCCGGTTCATCTGTTGAAATCTCTCGTTGAGTTGTCAAAAATATTTCATTATCTTCGACCATTGCTTTTTCCAAGGCTTGTACCGACTTTTTTCTCCCCACATCTAAATGAAGAACCATCGTCGGATAAACGAGTAGTCCTCTTAAAGGTAGTAAGGGAATTTTTCGTAACGTTTTTTCACTCATATGTATGACACCTCCATGTATATCTTGCTCTAAATAGAGCTAGAAAGCCTCTCGCCAACAACTATTCTTTGGCGGAAGCCTTGTATGACAGCCTAGATTTCTAAAGATAAAAGATTCCGCATCCGCGCTTTAGACAAAAACGACGTCATCCCATTGGATCACGTCTTAGGGGCTAACCTGATTCTTGTTCAATTTTATCCTATTGTGCCTTCTTTGTCTAACAAAGCAACAGAAGACATAATAACCTCTTGCTTTTCGTCTCTATTCATATCTCTTACCTTTAACGCTTTATCAAAAACCTGTTTCAAGTGCTCCACTGGATAAATAGTTATACCTTCCATTTCCGATAATATCGATTGACTATTATCTTTAGGAATAATCACTTCTTTCACTCCAGACTGCTTTGCAGCTTCCACTTTAGATATAACCCCACCTACAGGTTTCACATCCCCGTGAATCCCAATTTCTCCTGTCATTGCAAGCGAGTGTGGGATAGGTATTTGAAAAATAGCGGAATAGATAGCCGTAGCAATAGCCACGCCAGCCGATGGACCATCTATCGGTGTACCACCAGGAAAATTTACATGAAGATTATAGTTGTTTGTCTCAATACCCATGTGATTAAGAACTGTTAAAACATTTTCTACTGAACTTTTTGCCATACTTTTTCGTTTCATCGTTCTTACTTGGTTTCCCGTGCTTTCTTCATCAGCAATACCAGTTACAACTAATGAACCGTGCCCATCATTTTTTCTTGCTATTACTTCCACATCTAATAGAATTCCTATCCCCGGTCCAAAAACAGCCAGACCATTTACAACACCAATTTTATCCACTAATGATACTTTCTTTTCCATCCTCGGAGGTTTCTGTCCAGAATAAATTACCCATTCAATGTCTGATGATTTCAGTATTCTCCGATTTTCATCTAAAGCAATACCTGCTGATAATTGAATCATATTTACAGCTTCACGACCGTTTGTTGCATATTTAGCTATCCATTCAAATACTTCATCTTCTGTTTCAATATCAATTTGTTTTAATGCCTTTTTAGCAACTGTTTTTACTTCTTCAGGGGTTAAAGATCGGAAATATACTTCAACACATCGCGAACGAATCGCTGGAGGGATATCTTCTGGTTTTTTTGTAGTCGCTGCAATTAATCGAAAGTCAGCTGGTAGCCCACGTTTAAATATATCGTGAATATGATCTGGAATTTGTCTATTTTCTTCGTTGTAATAAGCACTTTCTAAATAAACTTTTCGCTCTTCCAACACTTTTAATAATTTATTGATTTGAATTGGGTGAAGTTCTCCAATCTCATCAATGAACAACACTCCCCCGTGGGCTTTAGTTACAGCTCCTTGTTTTGGTTGCGGTATCCCAGCTTGTCCCATAGCACCTGCACCTTGATATATGGGATCATGAACAGATCCAATTAGGGGATCCGCAATGCCTCTTTCATCAAATCTTGCAGTTGCGCCATCTAATTCAACGAACTTAGAATATGTTTGAAAAGGGGAATGTGCATTTTGTTTTGCTTCTTCTAATACTAGCCTTGCTGCTGCTGTTTTTCCGATTCCAGGTGGACCATAAATGATGACGTGTTGTGGATTAGGTCCACACATCGCAGCTTTTAACGTCCGAATCCCATGTTTTTGTCCAACGATATCTTCAAATACCTTTGGTCGAATTTTTTCAGATATTGGTTCTGTCAATTTCATTTTCCTCAGTTTTTTAAGTTGCTCCATTTCTTTTTTTGATTCTTTATTCACGGATGATTGTTGTGTTCGTTGATTTTTTAGTAAAGTCCAAAAATAGACTCCTATCACTATTCCAAAAAATAGCTGGATGAGAAAAGCAACTCCTGTAAATGTCATCTTTCATCCTCCTGTAACCGTTTGTTCATTTAGTGTTACCGAACGATCTTTTGTTAATCTTATTTTTTCTAGGAGGTAGAAATTAGCATTCAAATATGAGCTCATTAGAAAAACTTGGCTTATCGCCTAGTACTGGCGAAAGCCTAGTTTTTTTAAACTTTAGTTCTTTAACGGAGTTAATCTTAAAGTAAAATAAAAGACCTTCCCTTATAAAAAGGAAGGTCTAAACGTTTTATGCACTTTCTGGTTCTTGGTGATCCTTTATTTCTTCTCCACTTTCAGACAACAATGTAGGGTGTTTTAAATCCTTCACTGTTTCATCGGTAATGATACATTTAGCAATGTCATCACGAGAAGGCAATTCATACATCACATCAAGCATCATGGATTCGATAATAGATCTCAAACCACGGGCACCTGTTTTACGTTCAATTGCTTGCTTAGCAATTTCTCGAAGTGCTCCATCTGTAAATTCAAGTTCTACTTCGTCTAATTCAAGTAGCTTCTGATATTGCTTCACTAATGCGTTTTTTGGTTGCGTTAAAATTTCCATTAAAGCCGTCTCATCTAAGTGTTCTAAACTTGCGATTACTGGTAAACGTCCGATAAATTCAGGAATAAGCCCATACCGTAGTAAATCTTCAGGGAGAATTTTAGCCAAGTACTGGTCTTCTTTAAGATCTTCTTGGTTTTTCTCAGAACCAAATCCAATAACTTGCTTACCTAAACGACGTTTAATAATTTGATCAATACCGTCAAAGGCTCCCCCGACTATAAAGAGTACGTTTGTTGTATCAATTTGAATAAATTCTTGATGCGGATGCTTACGTCCACCTTGAGGAGGGACACTTGCTGTTGTACCTTCAAGAATTTTCAATAATGCTTGTTGAACCCCTTCACCAGATACATCTCGAGTAATGGAAGGGTTTTCTGATTTACGAGCTACTTTATCAATTTCATCAATGTAGATAATTCCACGTTCTGCTTTTTCCACATCATAATCAGCAGACTGAATTAACTTTAATAATATATTCTCTACATCTTCCCCTACATAACCTGCTTCCGTTAATGATGTTGCATCGGCGATCGCAAAAGGAACATTTAAGATACGTGCTAATGTTTGTGCAAGAAGGGTTTTCCCACTTCCAGTAGGCCCAATTAAACAAATATTACTTTTCGCTAATTCCACTTCATCGTTTTTAGAAGTAGAATTTACACGTTTATAATGATTATAAACCGCAACAGAAAGAGTCTTCTTTGATCGGTCTTGACCAATGACATAGTCATTTAGAATATCTCGAATTTCCTGTGGTTTTGGAATATCTTCCATTTCCACTTCTTCGTCTGTTCCTAACTCTTCCTCAACAATCTCTGTGCACAATTCAATACATTCGTCACATATATACACGCCAGGACCGGCAACTAACTTTCTTACTTGATCTTGTGTTTTACCACAAAAAGAACATTTTAACTGTCCTTTTTCTTCGTTAAATTTAAACATTCTCTTCACCCCTTACGTTAAAGTTGGAACATTTCAGTTTGATAAAATCATCTGATTTATTCTATGTTTACATTGTACGTCCACATTTTTATTTTTAGTCACTTTGACATGCAGACTTTTCCTAAAAGTTCTTTCCATATTGAAATATTCGGTTTACCCACTCTCTGAATTGTACCATAATTCATATCAATATGATAAAAAAACACTTGCTTATATTTAACGTATTTCAAAACATTATGTTTGATCAAGGATAAAGGAAATTATTTTCCTTTGTCAACTTTCAAGTATGTTTATTCTATGTATAAAGCAAGGCACGAACGATTCGCACCTTGCCAATAACTCTAGGTTATTTATTAAGATTGTTTGCTTTCTTCAACAAGAAAGTCGATTGCTTTTCGTACTTTCAAATCTGCTTTCAATGTATCTGTTCCACCTTGCATTGCAAGGATTTGCTTGATTTCATCAGCTGAACGTTGGTACATTTCAGCCATTTTTTCAATTTCTTGATCAACATCTTCTTCAGAAGCTTCTAATTTTTCAGCATTAGAAATTGCTTCAAGCGTTAAGTTCATACGTACACGCTTTTCTGCATCGCCTTGGAATTGAGCTTTCATACCTTCTTCATCCGTCTGAGCGAACTGGTAATACATATCCATAGACATTCCTTGTGCTTGTAAACGTTGGCCAAACTCTTCTAGCATACGATCAACTTCCGTATCAATCATCGATTGTGGGATGTCAATTTCTGCATTTTCACTTGCTTTCTCGACTAACGTATCCTTCATTGCTGCTTCTGATTCTTGTTTTTTGTCTGTTTCTAGTTTTTCACGCACATCTTTCTTCAAATCTTCGAAAGTTTCAAGTTCTTCATTAACATCTTTTGCAAACTCATCATCAAGTTCAGGAAGATCTTTACGTTTAATATCATGAACCTTCACTTGGAACTTAGCAGACTTTCCTGCAAGGTCTTCAGAATGGTAGTCTTCTGGGAATTCAACATTAACTTCTGCATCTTCTCCCGTTTTAACCCCTTCTAATTGCTCTTCAAAACCTGGAATAAATTGACCTGAGCCGATTTCCAATGAATAGTTTTCTGCTTTTCCACCTTCGAATGGTTCTCCATCAACAAATCCTTCAAAGTCCATTACAACTGTATCGCCTTTTTGAACGTCACCTTCTTCAACAGCAACAAGGTCAGCATTCTTCTCTTGAAGTTGTTTAATTTCTTGGTCTACGTCTTCATCCGTTACTTCAACAGGTTTCACTTCTACTTCTAGACCTTTGTAATCACCAAGTTTCACTTCTGGCTTCACTGTAACAGTCGCCCTGAAAACGAGTGGCTTTCCTTTTTCCATATCATCGATATCGATATCTGGCTTGTCTACCGGTTCAATAGATACTTCTTCAATAGCTTCTGTATAAGCTTCTGGAAGAAGAATATCTAAAGCGTCTTGATAAAGTGATTCCACACCAAATCTTTGTTCAAAAATCGGACGTGGTACTCTTCCTTTACGGAAACCTGGAATATTCACTTTTTTTACAACTTTTTTGAATGCTTGATCTAATGCATCATCAACTCGTTCACTGTTTACTTCAACAGTTAAAACTCCGGAGTTGCCTTCTTTTTTTTCCCAATTTGCAGTCATGTATACTTTCCCTCCAACATAAAATAAATCATTTTTTTCATTGTTCCTCTTTTACAACCCTTATATTATAACATACGTGCCATTCATTTCAATGATTTATCATTATTAGGGAAGCGCAAGTAGCTAAATTAGCGTCATTTGAACGTGCAGTTTAACGATCTTCTTCATTCCTTTGGATATAAAACAGATTCTATTTCTTTTAAATTGGACAACGCGGTTTCTACTTCGGTCAATTCCGTTTCGTACTTATGTATAATTTTATCTGGATTATTGCTACCTTCTAATAAATGTAGCCCCAACTGATGTAGAGCACATGCCCAAACCTCAGCTTTAATTGGCTCTGGAGATTTCGGGAAAATTGCAAACAAATAATGCCACCATACCTGTTGCATCATTTCAAACATGGATGGATTTTCTTGTCCAAGAACTTGTTCAAGCCTTCTTAAAACGACCGTACCAAATTTTCTATGGAATACACTTTCTAAATCTTCAATTTTTATAAAAAAACTTTCTCCAAATTTATGTACTTCAAATTCACCTTGCACGTTTAATTCTTTTAGCGTCTGTAACAAATAACTTTTCAGAACTGGTTGGTTGTCTTTCCCTTTCAAGAATTCTCTAGAGGCGTCTTCAACCACTTGAGATCCATATTGACTTAACTGTTGAATCGCTCCCCATTGCTGATCTGGATCTCCTTTTTCGAGTGCTTCAATTAATTCCTTTCTGGATGGCACAATCTTAATGGAATTACCGTTGATTCCTAACCCCTCATTCGCACCTTTTTCTTGATATTCATCCGTCATTTGTCGTGAAAATTCCAGCAAATGAAAAAAGGATTCTGCCATTTGAGGTGGTAATTTCTCTTCTGCTATGACCACTTCTAATAGATCAACCACTTCTTGATGAAGTCCCAACTGAACTAACAAAGATACGTAAACTTGTAATATGTCATAATATTCGCCGATACCTTCATTTAACATTGATTCACAGTGCTTTTTCGCCTCTTCAAGTTGGTTTATCTCAATGTTAGTGATAACTAATCCATATCGGGCCTGTGGATGCTTCGGTTCTAGTTCTGTCGATTGTTTAAAATACGTTAACGCGTCATAATACTTTTTCCCTTTTAATGAGGACATTCCTTTTTCAACAAGTTTAGCAACAAGACCTGGAAAGAGAATGACATTATTATGACCGTTTGCTTGGTTCTCCATATTATGCTTACCCCCTTTTTTATATAATCTTGTCAATAGTTTATCAATTTAGTATTAGAAAAACAAATTTATTCAATGACTAAAGTCGTAATTTTAATAAAAGTGGTTTCTTTTTTTGCTATTTGGTTATTTAATATATGAGAGGTAAATAAAGCAACAAATAAATTGAAAGGAAGTTTTATTGTGTTGGATTTAGTCATATTAGTTAGTATTACAGTTATCGTTGGTTTAGCTAGTCATATCCCTATTCAATCAAAGAGACCGAAGATCACTTCTGTAAAGGAGTGGAAATACAATCGTTTAGATGAAAACCAACGAACAATTTATGAATGGCTTACTGCAAATGGTTATTACGTAAGTTGCAACATTCAAGAGCAAAGCAAATTGATTCCACTTGCATTAGAACCATTCAGAATTGCATTACTAGAAAGTAAAAACAAAAAGTTTATGAATAAGTTCCTGTCTATTTACTTCTCCATGAAGGGTTGGAAAACAATCTTTTTCTCTAAAGAAGTGTCACAAGTTGAACTACTTTCCATCGTTTCTGAAATTGAAGCCGTACATGACACTTCAGGTGAAATGAAACGCGTTCAGTAGTGGCGAGATGTTTGCATTAACTTTATTATCACCAAAATATTAATATCTATTTAGGTATTATAGCTTCTGATCTCTTATATTTATAGAGAGGTTCAGGTGCTTTTTTTTTGCTCATTGCTCGATACTTCTAGGCTGAAACTCCCCAAATACAACAGTTAGACTGATTCACTTTGCTCATGCTCGATCAACCACTTTAATCTCATTGGACTTCATTTTAGAAGAATAACTATTAGTAAAGCTTTAGCGCTTTTGTAAAATACTAAAAAAAATACCTCCCTCTATTTTAGAGTAGGTACCTTAAATTTATGATTGTTCGTTAGTTGTTATAATATGGCGTCCCAGGAGAGATTCGAACTCCCGACCGACGCCTTAGAAGGGCGTTGCTCTATCCAGCTGAGCTACTGGGACACGATTTAGAATTATTTAAATTATGGAGCGGGTGATGGGAATCGAACCCACATCATCAGCTTGGAAGGCTGAGGTTTTACCACTAAACTACACCCGCATTTATTTTGTTTTATTCTTCTAAATACTTAACACTGACTCTCATGCTTCTTCCTCTGCTAGCTTTGCTTTGAAGTTAATCCGTCGAAGCAACTCGTAGTTTAATCGACGAAGTAAATGCTCGTGGCTGAGGTTTTACCACTAAACTACACCCGCATTTATTTTGTTTTATTCTTCTAAATACTTAACACTGACTCTCATGCTTCTTCCTCTGCTAGCTTTGCTTTGAAGTTAATCCGTCGAAGCAACTCTTCGTCATACTATTTTTAAAAAACAAAAACGGAATTGTATTGGACAAAGTAGATATCGGCGCAATCGTTTTAGCGACAATATTAAATATATACAATTCCGCTATAATTGTCAATAGTTTTTAGAAAAACTTTTACTAAGATCTGATAATTTTTCTCCATCTAAGTTATAAAAGTCTATATGAATCTTCGAGTCATTATCTTCAGCAATTACATATGTCCCCTCAGGATACTGTCTTGGGAGCCTAATGCTGCCAGGATTCAATATGACCATACCTTCTTCTTCAACAACTGCAGGGACATGAGTATGACCATAACAAACTATTTTAGCACCTGACTCTTGTCCTTTATAAATTAAATTCATTTCTGTCATCTTCACATTCAATAAATGGCCGTGTGCGACAAAAATCGTTGTTCCATTGACTGTTTCAACAATTTCTTCAGGAAAAGATTTTCCGAAGTCACAGTTTCCCCGGACAGTTTCTACGCCTTTCAATACTGCTGCGTTACCAGATAACTCAGAGTCACCGCAATGGAAGATAGCATCAACTTCAGCTCGATGCCTATCCACTATCATTTTTACTTCTTTCTCCCATCCATGGCTATCACTCATTATTAATGCTTTCATTCGATCACCTTCTTAAATCATTTTGTTTCTCTAGTTGCCCATTCATCCCATTGCTTCGACAATTTTGTTAATGCATTTGCACGATGACTTATTCGATTTTTTTCATTTTTTTCTACTTCAGCCATTGTTTTATCTAACTCTGGTAAGAAAAATAAAGGATCATATCCAAATCCATAATCTCCTCGAGGTTCGATAGCAATGAAGCCTTCACATGTTCCACGAACTGTTTTTGTGTCCCCATCAGGAAAATAAATAGCCAAAGAACAAACAAATCTTGCTGTTCGATTCTTTTCTTCCACTCCTGCTAATTCATTAAGTAATTTTGCATTGTTTGCTTCATCACTTTTATTTAAACCAGCAAAACGAGCCGAGTAAATGCCTGGCTTCCCATGAAGTGCATCAACTTCTAAACCTGAATCATCAGACAGAACGGCCTTGCCGATCTTTTTTCCGATTGTTTCAGCTTTTTTAATGGCATTGTCTTCAAATGTATTTCCATCTTCCACTACATCCATGTCTTCTTCTAAATCTAATAATGACTTGACAATGAAACCTTTTTCTTTAAAAAATGCTGTAAATTCACTAATTTTCCCTTTATTTTTCGTAGCTATAAAAATTTCATTTTCCATCTTTTTATTACTCTCCCTGTTTCATTCTTCCCGTCATGGGCGTTAGATAGATTGTGGCATTTTTTCAGCAAAATCCCCTAAAGCATCTTTTTGAATTTGAAAAATCTCATTAATTCCTTTTTCAGCAAGATCAAGCATTTCATTTAATTGGGTTCTAGAAAAAGTTGCCTCTTCCCCAGTTCCTTGCACTTCAACTAACTGCCCATCACTTGTCATAATCACATTCATATCCACATTCGCTTGTGAGTCCTCGATATAGTCCAAATCCAAAATCGATTCCTGTTGGTCATTAACACCTACTGAAATTGCTGCTAAATAACTTTTTAAAGGGTTTGTTTTCAGCTTTTCATCTTTTAAAAGTTGTTGAAATGCTAACCCCATCGCTATAAATGCTCCTGAAATCGATGCCGTTCTAGTTCCACCATCCGCTTGTATCACATCACAATCGATCCAAACCGTTCTTTCGCCTATAGCATCTAAATCAACAACCGAACGAAGGGCACGACCAATCAACCGTTGAATTTCCATCGTCCTCCCGGTTATTTTACCTTTGGAAGACTCGCGAATATTTCTTTGTTCGGTTGCTCGTGGTAGCATTGCATATTCTGCAGTGACCCAACCCTTGCCTTTCCCTCTCATAAATGGTGGTACGCGATCTTCTACACTCGCTGAACAAATCACCTTTGTATCACCGAAAGTTATCAGTACTGATCCTTCAGGATGTTTAATATAATTTGTTATTACTTCTACTTTTCTTAGTTCATTAACCATTCGTTTATCGTGACGCATTACTTACCACTCCTATTATTATATGTACCCTATCATTATCATCAAACACTTCTATTTTGATTCAGACATCAACTATAATTGTTCTCTTCTGAACAGATTAGATTCAATTTAATTAATCTACCAAATCATTAGAATATACGATCTTTTTAATGAGCAAAAAAGAAGAAGCATTCGCTCCTTCTCTTTATCATAAGTCTTTCACTTGGTAATTTCAAATATAGCTAAAATTT
Source organism: Salipaludibacillus daqingensis (assembly GCF_029891575.1). GTDB lineage: Bacteria > Bacillota > Bacilli > Bacillales > Salisediminibacteriaceae > Salipaludibacillus > Salipaludibacillus daqingensis. Next base: position 83,716 of record NZ_JARZHF010000004.1, read on the forward strand.
ATTCTTAAAATTGACCAATGTTTACTCTACTCGGACGGACAACGGGATCGGTTAATGATTCACCGTTATTTACCATAATTGACGAGTCTGACTCCACCTCAAGGGACACACTTTCAACCCCTTCTTGTTCTGTTAATGAAAGAACAATCATATTTAGAACGTCTTCTGAAATTGCCGATCCTTCCATTTGACTTAACAAAGCCTCATTGAAATTAACTGTCACTGTTCCATTTTCAAAACTTGGTTCTTCAAGCAACTCTACTTCTTGCCTAAAATCAGTCAGCAATTGAGACATATAAGATGGTCCTTCTAATAATTCATTTATTACAGCTTTATATTTATCATCCTCTTCATTTACTCTCCTTGTTACTGGTACATAATAGGTCTGGTCGCCTGTTTGTGAGAGAAAATAGACGACTACTGGCGTAGTGGAAACAAGATCTGCCTGATCATTAACTTCTAAATTAATTCCGTGTTCTCTCGTATACCCGTCACCTATTGGTGTATCATTTTGAGGCATTGCTGAAAGTAGTTCACCATTCAAACTTATTTTCACACGATCAACGTCTTCCAATTGAGTTAATGTCCACGTAAGTGACTGTAGAACTTGAAGTTCTTGTGAAGGATGATAATCGGAAAAGTCTTCGTTGAAATCAATAAGAATTTCCCCTGCGCTATTTTCTTCTATACTTAATACTTCAGTCCCTGGAGGTAAAACTGCTTGAAACCCACTAGGAATTTGTTCTGTTACAGGACCTTCTTGCACAAGATGTTCGATAAGAGCCGTTTTATCGTCTTCATCACTCATGATTTTCATGGGCTGAGGAGCAACATTGCCATTTTGATCAAGAAGATATACTTCTTGAAGTTCATCATCTTCTATGATTGGGCCACCTTTCTCCTCTATTTCTTCTAGTTCCTCCATGTCTTCTTCCGTTATTGAACTCGTTTGATCCTCATCAACACCATCCGCTTCTCCAGCATCTTCTTCCATTACTACAACATCCACATCAATGTCTTCTTCATCCTCGATATAATTAATTTGTGGTGGATCAATCTCCTCTAATACATCATCAGTATTTGGTGAACCACATGCAGTAAAGATGATCACCACAGCTCCTAAAAGCAAAATGGCCAATCTTGCTTGACTCCAACCGCGTTGCATCGCATTCCCTCCTTGACTGTTTGTACTATGATATATACGAGCTTTATAATGATTTATACCAAGAGAATTTATATTAAATGAAAAATATAAATAAAAACACAGCGCCGATTATCGACACTGTGCTTGAAAAGTATTCATATTTTTTTCCTTAGAGCTACCGATAATTTTAAATCCGTTTCTCTCACAGTAAAATCATTACGTCCAAGCCAGTTTTCTGCAACTGTTGTAAACATTTCTTTTGACCCAGTAGTATAAAACACATGACTTGGTGGTTTTTCTCCTGTATACAATAAATTTTCGTAGTACAACAATGTACTAACTTCCCTTGCTGTTTCATCACCTGAACAAATAACAGCCACTTTTGATCCTGCAACTTCTTGAATAAGTGGGGCAATTAGTGGATAGTGCGTACAGCCTAAAATGAGACTATCAATGTTATAGTCCAAAATAGGAGATAAAGCTTCCTGAATAATGCTCTTAGCCTCAACTCCTTCATATTCGCCACTTTCAACTAAAGGAACAAGCGTAGGACAAGCTAGGCTCACAACTTTAACTTTGTCATTTATCGTCGTCAACTCACGATAATACGCACCGCTAGAAATCGTGCCCTCTGTCCCGATAACACCGACTTCTTTATTGTTCGTCGTTTTTAGCGCAGCAATCGCACCTGGATGGATTACACCAATAACAGGGATAGAAAGCTTCTCCTTCGCTTCCTCTAAAACGACGGCTGTAGCAGTATTGCAACCGATCACTAACAACTTAATATTTTCAGATAAGAGATAATGAATCATTTCCCAAGTAAATTCTCGCACTTCCTCTTCGGACCTAGGTCCATATGGGCATCGTGCTGTATCTCCAATATAAATAATTTCTTCTTTTGGCAACTGACGAATCATTTCTGACACTACAGTTAGACCACCAACTCCTGAATCAATAACTCCAATTGGCTTTCTCACCATTAAATGAGCCTCTTTCTATAATTAAAATGACTTCCATGTTTTTGCATCTTTTTTCATTTCATCAAATAGATGATTTAAACTTTTATCCAAAAAGTCTACGTCTTCTTTCGAAAAATCTTCTAATATATTTTGCAAATATCCTTGTCTTTGATTAATTACTTCTCGAATGATTCGTGCACCTTTATCTAATAGGTGAATTCTCACTACACGACGGTCATTCGTATCTTTCACTCGTTCAACTAAATCATTTTTTTCCATACGATCAACTAAATCTGTTGTTGTGCTACATGCTAAATACATTTTAGATGACAATTCTCCAATTGTCATATCTCCGAATTCATGTAGCCATTGAAGTGCTACAAACTGTGGAGGAGTAATTGGAAATTCGTTTAAGATTTCTCTCCCCTTTTGTTTGACAATGTCCGCAATCATTCTTATAGATTTTTCAATATGTTCTACTTGTGTCATGTCTGCTGTTTGTTCTTTTGACTTCTCAGGCATTGTCGACTCCTTTCACCTTACATAATCATGAACCATAAGTATACGTTAAGTTTGCTTGTTTTTTAAGATAATTTCAAGCCTTTCGTGTCATTAAAACGAAAAATACGCTAAAAAACACGCTGATTTACAGTATTAACATACCATAAATCAGCGTATTCATCTCACTATTAGTGTAAATTAAAGAAACGTCTTTTCAACTAATTGTTTTACTTCTTCATCTGTGTTTAATTGCAACGCTTTTTCAGCAACTTCTTTTGCTTTATCTTTTGTCAAAGCACTTATTTGACTTCTAGCTGGCAAAACAGAAGTCGCACTCATACTAAACTCATCTAATCCAAGACCGAATAATAACGGAATAGCAATTTCGTCACCAGCCATTTCACCACACATACCTGTCCACTTACCTTCAGCATGTGAAGCATCGATGACCATTTTGACTAATCGTAGAATTGCCGGATTATATGGTTGATACAAGTAAGACACTTGTTCATTCATACGATCGGCTGCAAATGTATATTGAATCAAATCATTTGTACCGATGCTGAAGAAGTCTACTTCTTTTGCAAATTGCGGAGCCATAACAGCTGTAGAAGGGATTTCAACCATAATTCCTACTTCAATGCTGTCACTGATATCCACACCAGCATCCATAAGTTTTTTCTTTTCTTCTTCAAGCATAACCTTTGCTTGTCTGAATTCTCCTAATGTCGCAATCATTGGGAACATGATTTTAAGATTCCCAAATACGCTAGCTCTCAATAATGCACGAAGTTGCGTTCTGAAAATATCATCCTTTTCCAAACAAAGACGAATTGCACGAAATCCTAAAAATGGATTCATTTCTTTTGGTAAGTCCAAATAAGGAAGTTCCTTGTCGCCACCAATATCCAATGTTCGAATGACAACTGGTTTCCCGTCAAGTTCTGAAACCACTTTTTTGTAAGCTTCAAATTGCTCTTCTTCCGTTGGAAGCTCAGTTCTTCCCATATAAAGAAATTCTGTACGGTAAAGACCTACACCTTCCGCACCATTATTAATCACACCTTCTAAATCATTAGGTGTTCCAATATTAGCGACAAGTTCCACTAGATGACCGTCTTTTGATTTTGTAGGTTCATGAACAAGTTTCGCCCATTCCTTCTTTTTCTCTTCATAATCAGCTAATTTCTGACGATATTCAGCAAGTTCTGACTCTGATGGATCAATGATAACATTTCCTTCAAGTCCATCAACGATAACCTGAACCCCTTGATCACCATTCTCAGTCACTGTTTTTGTTCCAACGACAGCAGGAATTTCCATTGACCGAGCCATGATCGCTGAATGAGAAGTTCTTCCCCCAATATCCGTCACAAATCCTTTAACAAAATCTTTGTTTAACTGAGCTGTATCTGAAGGAGTTAAATCATCAGCAATTAGAATAACCTCTTCATTTATTTCAGTTAAAGAAACAATTGGTTTTCCAAGTACATGAGCAAGAACACGTTTTGATACATCACGAATATCAGCAGCTCTTTCTTTCATGTATTCATTGTCCATTGTCTCAAACATCATGACGAACTGATCAGATATTTCTTTCAATGCAAAAGCAGCATTTACTTTTTCATCTTTTACTTTTTGTCGAATAGTATCAACAAGTTCTGGGTCACTTAGAACAAGAAGGTGAGCAGAGAAAATTTCAGCGTGCTCTTCTCCAAGGTCTTGTTTCGTCTTCTCTTTGATTACTTCCAATTCAGCTTTTGATTTTTCAATTGCTGCATCAAATAATTGAATCTCTGCATCTACATTTTCTACTATTGTTTTTTCAACAGTTAAATCTGGTGTCTCTAAACGAAACGCTTTCGAAATAGCAATCCCAGCTGATGCAGCAATACCTGTAAGATTAATGGACATTAGTCTGAAAGTCCTTGCTTCATTACTTCATCAAGACCTTGAAGGGCAGCTTCTGCATCTGGTCCTTCTGCTTTAATTGTAACTTCAGAACCTTGTCCTACACCTAAAGACATTACACCCATAATTGATTTAAGGTTTACAGACTTACCATTATACTCAAGAGTAACCTCTGATTCATATTGCCCTGCTTTATTAACTAACTGTGTTGCTGGTCGAGCGTGGATACCTGTTTCTGCTGTGATAGTAAATTTCTTTTCTGCCATGATAAGACACTCCTCTTGTTTTTTATTTTAAAAGTTTTAATAGTAGGTTGAATGATCATAGTAGCCAACCAAAGTGACATACACGCTTACTTTTATTGTTACCCAAATTACCCTATTTTCACGCTAAAAGTTGTCAAATGAATCATCTCATGACATAAAACGACTTTTTTAGTAAAAATAAAGACATGAGTAAGAGTTGATATGAAAAGGAATACCTTTTGAAAAACCGCACAAGTTTTACAATTCTCCTTTATCATAAACAAATCTCTTTACTCATGCCTGATCTTATCAGTAACACGTAAACGAGTTATGCCTTATTATGCTTTTCCAAGACAGTTTGTACAGAAATGATTAAATGAATCACCTCAGAATCTGCTATGGAAACTCCTGTTGACTTTTCAATCATTCGAACCAAGTTCCGTGATATATTATAGCATAAAGGATGTTTTTCCTTCAAGAATAAAATCATTTCTTTTTTGAAAGGGGAAACTTTTTCATATATCGGTTCTTGGATCATCAGTTTTAAGATATGAACTAGTCGACGAAATTCTACCTCCTCTCGCTTCATTTCAACATCCATTTTCTCTTCCACATAATGAATACACCTTGTTAGTAAATCGGAGTCTTTATTCAAAGACGAATGACTATCCCTAATTGCACTTTGGATGTGTAAAGTAATAAAGCCAACTTCCGCATCTGGCAACCTCAAATTCGTTTTCTTATAAATAAACTCTACGACACGATCTGCTATTTGATACGTTTGATTATATAGCCATTTTGTTTCTGTTAGGAATGGGTTTTGAATGGCCGTCTCGTCTCGTGTTCTTTGTAGAGCTAAAGCTAAATGTTGCGTTAGGGCAGAATGGATTCTTTCGTCTAACTGCGTACCGATTGCATCATGAATTTTTTCGATGGCTTCATGGATGATGAGCAGTGTTTCTTCTGTTTCTTTCGTAACTAACCTTATGTATTTCTCCTGCTCTTCTTCGTCGACTAAAGAATATACTTTATCATAAGTTTTTGCTTCAAAGGAGTCCCCTATTTTTTTTCCGAATCCTATTCCTTTGCCGATAAAAATAACTTCTTTTTTATTTTCAGATTCAGCAATAACAACATTGTTATTTAATGGCTTGTGAACGATAAAGGATCCTCTCATTTTTTGCACCTTCTTCAAATTAGTCAGCGTTTCATTAGCTTCATCATATCGACAAACGACCATTTAATCAACTAAATAAAAATCGCAAACCGGCTCCTAGCAATAGAAGCCGGTTCACATTAGATTTTCAGTTCTCCTAACCTTATCAACTCAATGACAGCTTGGGAGCGCCCCTTCACCCCTAGTTTTTGCATTGTGTTGGAAATATGATTACGAACTGTCTTCTCACTTATAAAAAGTAATGAAGCAATCTCTTTCGTAGTTTTGTCTTGAACGAGTAATTCAAACACTTCTCGTTCTCGCTTTGTCAGCAGTGGCGTTGGCATTAAATCATGATCTTTCATACATTCACCCTTTCTTGCACGGGCTGTACTTTCCAAGATTTCGGCGAATATTTAGTCATCAATATCTTATGAGCAATGCATCAAGCCCGTTACAATTACTAGGAATGTTAGACGAAATTCCCAGATACTAACGCTTTAGCAGCTCGATCATCCCACGCTTTCGATTTACCCGTTTTTTTATCTATTTGTACGATTCTACCTCTTCCAGTCATACAAACTTCTTCTTTTTCATTTAACACAACATATTGAATTTCAACAGATGACCTTCCAATGTCTGCAACTTTAATACCTATAGTTAATGCTTCATCGAAAAATACTTGATTCATATAGTCACAGTGCAAGTCAGCTGTAACTGGAATGGTTGAACCTTTTTGACTCATCCATTGTTGCATTAAACCAATCTCTTTAAAATACTGAATTCTTGCATGTTCAAAATATACAAAGGATGTCGTGTTATTTAAATGACCAAACGCATCTGTCTCTGAAAATCTAACCGTAATAGGGTAAAAATAACTAAATTCTTTCGTCCATTCTTCTAAATCCTTCACATAATTAGGTAAACCCATAACGACCTCCTTAACGAATGAATGTTCATTCATTTATTTTACAAAAAAAAGGGCTCTTTGCCCTTTTTTCACTACTATTACGCTGTATGATCTGTGCCAAAAAAATTCTTAAATGATTGTAATGACGTTTCACGATTAAGTGCTGCAATGGATGTTGTAAGTGGAATCCCCTTCGGACAAGCTTGCACACAGTTTTGTGAATTTCCACAATTAGATAGGCCACCTTCTCCATCCATTAACGTTTCAAGACGTTCTGCTTTATGCATTCCACCAGTTGGGTGAGCATTAAATAGACGAACTTGAGACAAAGCGGCAGGTCCAATAAATTCTGATTTGCTATTTACATTTGGACAAGCTTCCAAACATACGCCACAAGTCATACATTTTGATAATTCATACGCCCACTGTCGTTTTGCCTCAGGCATTCTCGGTCCTGGTCCTAAGTCGTATGTGCCATCAATCGGCACCCAAGCTTTGACTCGTTTTAGCGAATCAAACATACGACTTCTATCAATGGTCAAATCCCTAAGAACAGGAAAAGTATTCATTGGTTCAAGTTTGATAGGCTGTTCTAACTGATCAATTAGTGCCGTACAAGATTGCCGAGGTTTACCATTAATGATCATGGAGCAAGCTCCACATACTTCCTCTAGACAACTTGCATCCCAAGCTACAGCTGTTGTTGTTTCTCCATTTGCATTCACTGGATTCCTACGAATCTCCATCAACGCAGAAATGACATTCATGTTCGTACGATAAGGTATTTTAAACTTTTCCTCAAACGGCTCACTATTTTGATCGGCTTGACGTTTGATCACAAGTTCTATTACTTTTTCACTCATGCCTTCTCACCAGCCTTTTTCTTGGAAGTATAGTCTCGCTTACGAGGAGTAATAAGAGAAACGTCCACGTCTTCATATTCAAATTCTGGAGACTTCGTCTCTGGGTTATATTTAGCTTTCGTCGTTTTTAAGAATTCTTCATCGTTACGTTCTGGGAACTCTGGTTTATAATGTGCTCCACGACTTTCATTACGATTATATGCACCAACCGTTATGACTCTAGCTAAGTTCATCATTCCTCGAAGCTGACGAACAAATGCTGCGCTTTGATTCGTCCATTTAGATGTATCACCAATATTAATGTTTTTGTATCGTTCTAGTAATTCAGCAATCTTTTCATCTGTTGCTTTTAACTTATCGTTTTCACGAACTACCGTTACGTTTTCAGTCATCAAGTTTCCTAGCTCTTGATGCAGTTTAAACGCATTTTCATTTCCAGACATGCTCAAAATTTCTTCCAATTCAGCCTGATCTTGTTTAACTTGGTTTTCAAACACACTGCTATCAATGTCTTCGGCCCTTTTTTCAAGACCATCAATGTATTCAGACGCTTTTGGTCCAGCAACCATTCCACCATAAATCGAAGAAAGTAACGAATTAGCACCTAAACGATTAGCCCCGTGAATAGAATAGTCAACTTCCCCTGCAGCAAAAAGTCCTGGAATGTTCGTCATTTGATTATAATCTACCCATAGTCCACCCATAGAATAGTGAACAGCAGGAAAGATTTTCATCGGAACTTTACGTGGATCGTCTCCCATGAACTTTTCATAAATTTCCATGATCCCACCTAATTTAAGATCTAATTCTTTCGGATCTTTATGTGAAAGATCAAGGTATACCATGTTTTCACCATTTATTCCTCGTTTTAAATCAACACAAACGTGGAATATTTCACGAGTAGCAATATCACGCGGCACTAAATTTCCATATGCAGGGTACTTCTCTTCCAAGAAATACCAAGGTTTTCCATTCTCGTCATACGTCCATACTCGTCCACCTTCACCTCGTGCTGACTCACTCATTAACCTTAACTTGTCATCACCAGGAATCGCTGTAGGGTGGATCTGAATAAATTCCCCGTTTGCATAGTATGCCCCTTGTTCATATACGGCTCCTGCTGCATATCCTGTATTAATCATCGAATTCGTTGATTTACCAAAGATAATTCCAGGTCCACCAGTTGCAAGAATCACTGCATCGCTGCGGAAGGATTGAATTTCTGAAGAGTTAAGATCTTGAGCTGTCATACCTCGACAAATGCCATCGTCATCTATTACGGCGTGCAAAAACTCCCAACCTTCATATTTCTTTACCAATCCACTTACTTCAAAACGACGTACTTGCTCGTCAAGTGCGTACAGCAACTGTTGGCCTGTTGTTGCACCAGCATAAGCTGTTCGGTGATGCTGTGTTCCACCGAATCGACGAAGAGCTAAAAGACCTTCTGCTGTTCGGTTAAACATCACTCCCATACGGTCTAATAAGTGGATAATGCCAGGTGCTGCATCGCACATAGCTTTAACTGGAGGTTGGTTCGCTAAGAAGTCTCCTCCGTATACTGAATCATCAAAGTGCTCCCATGTAGAGTCTCCTTCACCCTTTGTATTCAAAGCTCCATTAATCCCGCCTTGAGCACAAACGGAGTGAGATCGTTTTACAGGCACGACAGAAAATAAATCAACTGACATTCCTGCTTCTGCTGCTTTTATCGTTGCCATAAGACCTGCAAGGCCTCCACCGACAACGGTTATTTTCCCTTTGCTCATCTTGAACACCCCTTTTTTTTGACTAACCGACAAACGCTAAAATGGAACGAATTCCAACAAATGTTAATGCTACAAAAATGGCCATTGTTGCGTATGTTGCAATCTGCTGAGACCTTGGTGAAACGGTAATCCCCCAAGTGATTGCAAACGACCAAAGTCCATTAGCAAAATGGAATGTCGTAGCAGTAATACCAATAATATATAGAATTAAAGCAAATGGGTTGGAAACAATTTCGGCCATCATATCAAAATTCACTTCTGCTCCTAATGCTGCTGCAATTCTCGTTTCCCAAACGTGCCATGCTACGAATATTAGTACGATAACTCCGGTAATTCGTTGGAGTCTAAACATCCAATTTCTAAAATAGCTATATGTAGAAGTATTATGTTTTGCTTGAAAAGCAATATAAAGTCCGTATACAGCATGGAAAATCAGCGGTAAAAAGATCAATGTAATTTCTAAGAAATATCGGAATGGAAGATTTTCCATAAAGTGAGAAGCCTGATTGTATGCTTCAGGTCCTCTTACTGCAAAGTAGTTTACCGTTAAGTGGACAATCAAAAAAGCCCCCACTGGTATAACCCCTAGTAAAGAATGAAGTTTTCTGTAAAAAAATTCGCGATTGGTAGACATTGCTTTCTCTCCCCCTATTATGTTTGTATTCTGGAGATTCAAAAAATAAGACTAAACAAGTAACCTCCTTTTTCTGAAATTGACGATTTTAAAATGATTGTGAAATATTTGTCAATACCCCAAAAAGCCATTAAATGAATAATTTATGACAGTTTCATTTTACTCCTATCGACCACCTTCGTCAAGAAAGCGGTATCAGTTAATATTTTAACAGAAAAGCGTTCATTATGGCACAATCATTGAAATTTTCTGATAAAAACTTATAAAAAATAAAGCGAATTTATTTGTAAAAGACGCCTCATCTCAAGATAAAGGCGTCTTTTAACATATTAGTTTCACTTGCTCATCATATAACATCGTATTCTTTTACAATACTATTATAATGTTTACCCAATGATGACTCTTTCTGTTGGATATTTGAAATGAGTCTTCTTTTGTTTTGCCCGAATAGAAAATAGAAACGCCACTAAACCAACACGTCCTATTAGCATCAATAACATCAACGTCATTTGACTAGGTAAGGTTAAGTCTGGAGTAATCCCCATTGATAAACCACATGTTCCAAATGCTGAACTAGCTTCGAAAATGATTGCCATTAACTCGACCTCACCACTACTCTCAAAAGCAGATATTAATATAATCGAAGCAAATAATCCGACAACAAAAACGGATAATACAATAAATGCCTTTTGTCGATCTTCTTGGTGAATTTCTCTTCCAAAAACTTTTACGTCCGTTCTCCCTAATGCAAAACTCCGAATCGTTAAAAACATGACTGCAAGGGTCGTCGTTCGAATACCACCACCTACACTGGATGGGCTTGCACCAATAATCATCAGCCCTGAAATCAAAAGTAGACTAGCTAAAGTCAAATTCGATACATCCATCGTAGCTAACCCACCACTTCTAGCTGTCGCTGAATTAAACATGGAAAAAAACAGCTGTTGGTGCCATGACATCCCATCATAAAACTCTGTTCTTTCTATAAGCCATAGACCAAACATACCGATAAAAAAGACAATAAAGTAAGTGGAAGTCGTAATTTTTGTGAACAAACTAAAGCGAAAATTCGGACTCTTAGAAGAGAAATATTCCTTTAACTCCATTAATACCGGAAAGCCTATTGCCCCTGCAAAAATAAGGAGAATGTTAACAAGTTGTACAAAATAATCATTAGCGAAAGGGATCAATGATTCACCTGTAACATCAAACCCTGCATTTGTAAAAGCTGATAAAGCACCAAACGCCCCTTGGTAATAAGCTTCTAATGTCGTATCAAAATAATTCAAATAATACGTCCCTAAAATAAACGCACCAATGATTTCAATCCCAAATGCGACTAACAAAATTCCTCTCATCAATTTCACTAAACCAGAAAAGGAAATTTGATTTTGATCGACCATAATCAACATCCGTTGGGAAAGTGGAATTTTTCTCCCTAGTACCATCCATACAAACGTTCCTAAGGTCATGACACCAATTCCCCCAAGTTGAATCGCCATCGCTAAAAAAAACACACCTATAGGGCTATACGTTTCTGAAACATTGACTACTGTTAGCCCTGTGACGCTGACTGCACTAACCGATGTAAAAAGAGCTTCTGAGTATGAAACACTTACCCCTTCTAGAGCAGAAACCGGTAAATAAAGAAACACACTAAATAAAAACATTGCTACTATGTATGAAATGACGATAATTTTAAAAGGACTTAACACTTTTGTCATTTTCTATTTCACCTACCTAGTCTTCCTATCAAATTCGAGATTCAGTATACCATGGACACCCAAAGGTTTCCATATGAGAATTATGATTTATCCCGTTTTCCTTGCATCAATGACAAGAAGTGATTATTCAGTATGAAGGTAAAATGTGGACAATTTCATGAAAATGACTTAATAAACTTTTTGCTATTCATTTGTAAAGTTTGATGGAATGAAATCTTTTCAAGGAATTAAACCAATTTTTTTCGGGTTTATGATAAGATGATGAAAGATGAGCGAAAGCTTTGAGACAACATTGAATGAAGGATGAGATGGATGACAGATAACGAAAACTCTCAGCAAGACTCTCAAGTTTCTGCTTATAGCTATGATTTACTAAGGCATGAACTGTTACCAGAATTATTAGGGGAAGATGAAGCAATGATTCTATACTGGGCAGGAAAATCAGTCGCCCGAAAGAAAATAGAACAACTTGAATCCTTTAATAGTACTGACTTTTTTATGCAAGCAAACTGGGGAACGTTAAAATTAGAAAAAGAAAAGCGACAAGAGCGGGTTTATGAATTGGTTGCTGTTCACCAAAATAAAGATCGGCCATTTTCTTTAGAAACTGGGTTTCTTGCTCAAATGATAGAGTTGGAAAAAGGAGTCGTTTCCGAAGCTTCCTATTCCATCAAAAGAAAAAAACCACTAACTATTTCTATCATCGTTCGATGGGATAAAAAAGATTCGACTCAAAACGATGCTTTGAAATAATCTAGCATTCTACTTTTAAGCACCTGCAAATTTGCAGGTGCTTATTTTTATAATACGGAACGATAACAAATCCTAGCATAAACTCCACCGTCCAATTCATTGCTAAAAAATAGTTTATCCTATAAACTATTTTTATACTTATCAACATGGGGGCATGGACATATGGATAATCACAGAATGGAAGAACTGATTGAACAATACGCCAGTGTCTATTTATTTGCAACGAAAAAAATTGAGAAACTGTTATCTGAGAAAGTCATTTCTATGTCTATCGAACAATATGGCATCCTTAGAGTCTTAGTAATGAGCGGTCCAGCAACAGCGAAAGAACTTGCTGAACATACAGGTGTGCATAAAAGCGCTGTTACGTCCAAAACAACTAGACTCGAAGCAAAAGGGCTAGTGAAACGGACTCAAAGTCATGAAGATCGACGTCATATCCAAGTTGAAATAACGACTAAAGGAATTGAAATTTACAATGAGTCTAAAAAAGCTATGGTTGATTTTATTGCAACCTACTTTCAACAACTAGATACAGAGGAAGTAGAAACTTTTTTATCTGTATATAAAAAAATCAACCACCTTCTTAATAAGGAGGAAGAATAAACGATGAAATCTACTTACCGATGGATTTATGCCTTACCAATTGTTTGGATTGTCGTTGGAGCTTGGCTCTTTTTTGCAAGTCCTGATATGGATCAACTTGTTCGAGAAAAAGGACAGTTTAGCATACCAGATCATTACACTACTTCCGTTACTGATGAAATATTAAAACAAAATGAAGGAGCTTCAGGGCAATCTATTCTTATTGTATATTATGAAGAAAGTGGCCTTCAAACCTCTCAAATAGATGATGTTCATGCTAAACTAACATCTCTTGGCAGTGAAATAGACGGCTATCCTATTGAAGAAATCACGAGTCCATTAGATTCAGAAGAGCAAGAAGAATTTCTCATCAGTGAAGATGGTACAACAATGATGGGAATCGTCACGATGGATATTAACTTAAATGATATTCCACTCGTTAGAGACAATATCGAAAAAGCAATCACAGTGACAGGTGTAGATCACTTTATGAGCGGCTCATCCATCATAGAGGATGACGTTATTATAAGTTCTGAAGAAGGATTAGCAACAACGGAAATCATTACTGTCATTTTTGTTTTATCCATTTTATTTATCGTATTCCGGTCTTTGGCTGCACCTTTTATCCCACTTATTACCGTAGGTGCTACTTATTTAGTAACGATTTCTGTTGTTGCCTTTCTTATAGATTCTTTTCAATTCCCTGTATCCAACTTCACACAAATTTTTATCGTTGCGATTTTATTTGGAATTGGAACTGATTATTGTATTTTGTTATTAACGAGATTTAAGGAAGAACTGATACGCGGTGCAGATCGTGTTACTGCGATGAAACAAACTTATCGTGCTGTTGGCGCAACTGTATTTTCAAGTGCATTAACTGGATTTATCGGATTTGCAGCCATTGGGTTAGCAGACTTTGATTTATACCAATCTGCTGTTGGAGTCGCTGTCGGGATCATTATATTAATTGCCGCTTTATGGATTTGGATCCCTGCATCCATGCTTTTACTCGGCGATAAATTATTTTGGCCTTCTAAAGGAGGACTTGAAACAACCCAAAGTAGATTATGGAGTACATTAGGTCGATTTTCTGTTTATAAACCTGGCTGGACGTTGATGATCCTTGCGCTATTGTTGATTCCTGCTGCTCTTTTTTACGATCAAAAACTATCTTACGATTCATTAGATGAAATTAGTGATGACTATCCATCTGTTCATGCTATTCAATTAATATCAGAAAAGTTTGGTGAAGGATATTCTTTCCCTATAAATATTGTTATTGAATCTGACGAAACATGGGATCAATCATCCATGGTTCCATATATCGAATTAATCAGCACAGAGATATCGAAATTAGATGAAGTAGAAGAAGTTCGCAGCGCGACTCGTCCAGAAGGTATTGTCGTCGAAGATTTTCGTATACCTTTTATAGCTGGTGAATTAGCTGAAGCATTAAAGGAGATGGACGAGGGTCTAGATGATGTTCACGAAGCCCTTATAGAAATCTCTGATGAACTTAGTCAGGATAACGATTTATCTGATGCTAGTGAAGGTGTAGAAGAAGTAATGGCTGGCACCTCTGACATCCAAGAAGGGCAACAGGAATTAGCTGATGGGGTGGATCAAACAGGGCAAGCAACCGAAGACTCTGCTGATGGGATTAATCAGCTTCGAATAGAATTAACTCAACTTAATGATCAGCTTGAACAACAAATAGGAGGAGGTTCCATTCCTCCTGAACTATCTCAGTCCTTAATCCCTTTCACAAGTGGGATAGAAGAATTAAATGGTGGTTTTAGAGACATAGAAGAAGGACTTCGAGCGTTAGCAGATAATCAGAATAATATTGCTGATGAAATGAGAACCGTATCTTCAGGTTTGGAAGAAATCCAGGAAGGACAATCCGATATTCAAAAAGCATTCGATGAAATTCAGGTTAGTTACAGTGACCTTGCTGAAGGTCTTTATGAACTATCTGAAGGAATAGAGGAAATCCAAGATGGAATGTCAGAAGTTGAGGAATTATTAGATGATATTTCCAACCAATCTCCTCATCCTATGGAAGGTTTTTTCGTCCCTGAAAAGGCATTTGAAGATGGGGGTATGGATGAACTAGTTGATTTATTTATGACTCCTAACCAACACGTCGCTTTGCTTGATGTCGTTCTTTCTATCAACCCTTACAGTAATGAAGCGATAGAAGTCGTTGAATTAGTTGAAGATCAAGTTTCCAATGCCGTTAAAGGCTCTACTTTAGAAGATAATATTCGATTTTCTCTAGGCGGTCTCTCAGCCGTCAATCGAGACTTACAAATGATATCCGACGAAGATTTTAATCGAACAGCATTCATTATGCTATCAGGAATTTTCATCGTTCTCATCATTCTGTTGAAATCTATCATAATGCCCGTTTATATTATCGCTTCTCTACTTTTAACTTATATTGCTTCTATGGCATTTACTGAGTTGATTTTTGTAACTATACTTGGTTATGCTGGAATCAGTTGGGCTGTCCCATTTTTTGGTTTTGTTATGTTAATGGCTTTAGGAGTAGATTATTCCATTTTCCTTATGGGACGTTTTGGTGAGAATATAAAGCTGATGCCTGTGAAGGAAGCTCTCGTATCAGCAATGGCCCAAATTGGAACGGTTATTTTATCTGCTGCGATCATCTTAGCTGGGACATTTGGTGCCATGATGCCTTCAGGAGTACTATCATTAGTTCAAATAGGTACGTTAGTCTTAACAGGGTTAATGTTGTATTCCCTCGTCATGCTTCCATTATTCGTTCCTGTGATGGTTACAATATTTGGCGATAAAAATTGGTTACCATTCAAAAAGCCGGAGCAAGACAAGACCTCACGGTAGTCCCAAATTGATTACACAAAAAGCAGCATGGGAAAAATCCCATGCTGCTTTTTCTATTTTAGTTAGACAATTTCTTTTACTGCTTCAATTTTTGCTTTTTCGTTAGCATCTAAACCAAAGTACGCGTGTAACGATTCAGCAGCTTTCACCATGTATTCGTCCGGTACAACAGCAGATACTGCAATCTCAGACGTACTTACCATCTTCAACTCTATTTCTTCATCACCTAACACTTTAAACATGTCAGCGGCGACACCAGGGTTAGAAACCATTCCAGAACCAACAATCGATACTTTTGCTAAAGAACTTTCATGACGAATTAAACTATAGCATAATGTAGCTTTATTATCATGAAGTAAATCAATTGCTTTGCCAAGTTCAGATGTGTTGATCGTACAAGACACGTTCAATGCGTGATCTGACGTATTCTGTTGGATAATCATATCGACATTAATTCCTTCTTCCGCTAAGAGAGAGAATAACGTACTCATTGTATCAAATTGATTTGGTAAACGTTCAATCGTTATTTTTGTTAACCCATCTTCAAACGCTAAACCTCTTACTATTAAGTTTTGTTCCATAGATGCTTCCTCCTCGACAATCGTCCCTTCCACTTCTTCCATGCTTGAACGCACAACAAGGGATACTTGATAATTTTTTGCGAATTCAACGGCTCTTGGATGTAATACCCCAGCTCCTAAGTTGGCTAGTTCAAGCATTTCATCGTATGAAATACTATCTAATTGCCTTGCGTTTTTCACGTAACGCGGATCAGCAGTATAAACTCCAGTAACATCAGTGAAGATCGAGCACGTTTCTGCATTTAACGCAGCCGCTAATGCTACTGCTGTTGTGTCTGATCCACCTCGCCCAAGAGTTGTAATATCTCCATTTTCACTTACTCCTTGGAAACCAGCAACAAGGACAGCTTTCCCATCGTTTAAGTGTGCTTCTAAGTTCTCTGTATTTATATCCGTAATACGTGCATCTTGGTGGACATCTTCTGTCTCAATCCCCGCTTGCCAACCAGTTAATGAAACCGCGTCAACACCTAATTCTTTCAACGCCATTACGACAAGAGAAATGGTAACTTGCTCACCAGTAGTCAACAGCATATCCATTTCTCTTGGATCTGGACTATCGGTAATATCATTGGCTAATTCGACCAATTTATCAGTTGATTTTCCCATTGCAGATACAACAGTGACAACCTTTTTACCTTCATCCATTCTTTTTTTAATCTTCTCAGCCACCCGCTTGATCTTTGTGACATCACCTACTGAAGTTCCTCCAAATTTCTGAACAACCGTTGTCAATATGAACGCCTCCTCATAGTTTAACTATTAATTTTGTTCTAACAATCCTTCTTCAATCCATTTCATTTTGGAGAAGACCTTCATTTCTAAAAATACTAAAGCTTCAAAAATCTCATAATTTGATGAATGTTCGGATATTTCTAGTTAAACTAAGATGTTCACATTCATCGTAAGTTACAAATATCACCTTTATAAAGGTATAATGATGAAGTTTTCAAAATCATGTTGTTAGAAAATATACCAGCTAGAAAACAAAAAAACGACAGGGAGATCTATCTTACTTCTTCGTAAATCTTTTTAAGTCCATATTAGGTAAGATAGCTCTCTAAAACAACAAGACAACCTCATGGTATAAAAGAATATGAGACTGAGATCAATGAAATGTATCATTGTCTTCACCTTAGTTGTCACTGCACTGTTAACACTTCTATTAACGTCAGGTCATCGCTTTACAAAACTCATTCATTAGATTAACAAACGATAGTAACCATCGCAACACGCATCTATCGTCATTTATTCTCTTCATCGTCGATGATACTTCTTAAGCTTTCAGCAACCGACTGAGGTACCCCTACACTCCTAATTTCTTCTATTGACGCCTCTTTTAATCGTTTTAACGAACCAAATTCCTTTAATAGCAAGCGTTTGCGCTTATCGCCGATTCCATCAACTTTATCTAAAATAGATGTAAACATGTTCTTTTTACGTATATTCCGGTGAAAACTAATCGCAAATCGATGTACTTCATCTTGTATTCGTTGTAACAAGTAAAACTCATGACTTGTTTTAGATAACGTTACAACTTCAGGAGGATCTCCAATCATGAGCTGGGAAGTGCGATGTTTATCATCTTTTACTAACCCGCATACAGGGATGGACAAAGCTAATTCATCTTCTAATACGCTCTGAGCTGCTGAAATTTGCCCCTTTCCTCCATCAATAACAATTAAATCAGGTAACGCCTGTTCTTCTTTTAAAAGTCTTAAATATCGGCGCCTAACCACTTCTCGCATTGATTCATAATCGTCAGGGCCAGTAACCGTTTTAATTTTATACTTCCTGTAATTATTTTTATCTGGTTTTCCATCGACAAAAGATACCATCGCGGAAACAGGATCAACTCCTTGGATGTTGGAGTTATCAAATGCTTCTATCCTGTATGGTGTATCAATATTCATTGCTTGACCTAGTTTTTCAACAGCAACGATTGTTTTTTGCTCTTTTCGTTCGATTAGATCAAACTTTTCTTGTAAGGCAAGTTTTGCATTTTTTGTCGCTAATTCTATCAATTCTTTCTTTTGTCCTCTTTTAGGTTGAACCGCTCTTATCCCTAAAAACTCAGATGTAATAACTGGATCAATTCCTTCAGGTAGAAATATTTCGGCAGGTTTTTTATGGTGATCTTCCAAGTAAAATTGACCGAGAAATGCATAGAAATCGTCTTCAGGATCTTGATAAATTGGGAAAAGCGACACATCTCTTTCTATCAGTTTACCTTGACGGACGAAAAACACCTGAACACACATCCAACCTTTATCTACGTAATAAGCAAACACATCACGATTCACTTGATCGGTAATCGTCATTTTTTGTTTTTCCATCACCGCTTCAATATGTTTTACTTGATCTCTCAATTCTTTTGCGCGTTCGAAATCTAGAGCATCAGAAGCTTTATACATTTTTTCTGTTAGGTTCTCTTTCACTGATTGGTGACCACCGTTTAAAAATTTTGTGATGTCAGAAACAAGAGAGTTATTCGTTTCTTTTGATACTGGAAACTCACATGGAGCTAGACATTGTCCAATGTGATAATACAAACAAACGCGATCAGGTAACGTTCGACATTTTCTTAGTGGATAAAGTCGGTCCAACAGTTTTTTCGTTTCATTTGCTGCTTGAGCATTTGGGTATGGCCCGAAATATTTAGCACCATCTTTTTTGACTTTTCTCGTTGTAAGGAGGCGTGGATGTTCTTCCTTTGTAATTTTTAAAAAAGGGTAGGTTTTATCATCTTTCAAAAGCACATTGTAACGAGGTTGATATTTTTTAATTAAGTTTTGTTCTAACACGAGTGCCTCTAAATTAGAGGAAGTAACAATATATTCGAAATCAGTAATTTCACTAACAAGGCGTTGTGTTTTTTTATCATGGGCTCCAGTAAAATAGGATCGAACACGATTTCGAAGAACTTTTGCTTTTCCAGTATAAATGACTGTACCATGTTTATTTTTCATTAAATAGCACCCAGGTTGAGCAGGGAGCAATTGGATTTTTTCTTTTAGTTGTTCCATTAGTAATCTCCTTTATGAAACTGATAACCTCACTATATCACGGTGTTTTTCTTCGTTTCCAGTATGACGAGCAAAAGAATACTCTCTAAATTTGCATCTACTTATCGTTGAAAAACTTCAGGTTTCCTAGCAACCCATACAGAAAGGGTTATTAGGAAACCTGAAGCAGCTTGTGTTATTTTGTATATTCTCACTAAACAATCAAAGGACAAGCACCGTTAGTTTGAACGATTATCTATAAAAGCGGCCAATAAATTTCTTTTAAAAGGGCTGCCCCAATTAAATTAGGACAGCCACTTGAAATTATTATAGATGTTTATTTAGCGTCCCTGCAAGTGCTTCTTTAGGTTGGAAACCAACAATTTGATCCACAACTTCTCCATCTTTAAAGACAAGAAGTGTTGGAATACTCATCACACCATATTTACTAGCAGTTTCTTGGTTTTCATCTACATCAAGTTTCACAATTTTCACTTTATCTCCCATTTCACCGTCTAATTCTTCAAGTACAGGAGCTATCATTTTACAAGGTCCACACCAAGGTGCCCAAAAGTCTGCAAGAACTACCCCTTGCGTTGTCTCCGTAGAAAAGTTTTGATCCGTTACATTTACAATTGCCATTTTTATTCCTCCTCATTATCTTTCAAAAATCAATTAGTATAATTTTTAAAATTACCCTATAAGGTATTATAACCAACTTACTTACAAAATGAAATATATTTGCTTAGTTACCTTTATAGAATAACCAAAAATTTTTCCACTAATTCCATCATAACGAATTTACAAAAACTAAGCAAAAAAATTGCTTAGTAGAATATACATGTTCTCTCTTTGTTTTACTCTCAAGATGGTGTACGTCCATTTTAAGCATATGGAATCATTCTCTGTCTAAACAGTTTTCCCAACATTCTGGGCAGTTTATTTGTGATAGCGTCAAAGTTAACTAATTTATTTTGGAGATACTTTCTACCATCACATTTAACAATAACATTTGCCAAACCTAAAAAAAGCTAAGAGAGTATTACTTATCTTCTCTTAGCCTATTTAGATAAAATTTAAACTAATACTTTTTTAAATTCTTCCGTTAATTTAGGAAGAATATCGAATAGATCTCCGACAATTCCATAATCAGCAATTTGGAAAATTTCTGCTTCTGGATCTTTATTTATTGCCACAATAACTTTGGAGTTCGACATACCAGCCACGTGCTGTATCGCTCCACTTAAACCTACTGCAATATACAAATCTGGGGTAACTACTTTACCAGTTTGACCAATTTGTAAAGCGTAATCACAATATTCAGCGTCACAGGCTCCTCTAGATGCACCTACAGCTCCTCCAAGAACTTCTGCTAATTCATCAAGTATCTTAAAGTTTTCTTCGCCTTTCATTCCACGCCCACCAGCTACAATGACAGATGCTTCCGAAAGATCTACACCTGAAGCAGTATTTTTCACTACTTCTTTAATAATTGTTTGTAAGTCTTTTATCTCTACGTCTAAGCTATCAACTGTTCCAGAACGAGAGTCATCTTTATCCAATGCTGGAATGTTATTTGGACGCAATGTAGCAAACGTCACACCTTCGTTGACGACAACTTTTTCAAATGCTTTACCTGAATAAATTGGTCGTGTGAAAATCACTTCATCTTCAGCAACTTCTAGGGATACGACATCAGAAACAAGTCCAGACTTCAATCGACTTGCTATTTTAGGAGAAAGATCTCTACCTATCGACGTGTGTCCTATTAATATTCCATCAGGGTTTTCTTGTTCCACGATAGCATGAAGAGCTTGAGAATAACCTTCTGGTGTATAATGCTTTAACTTATCACTTTCAACCGTTACGACACGGTCTGCTCCAAAATAGATCATTTCTGTCGCATTGTCACTAACAGATTCTCCTAATAATGCACCAACAATTTCTCCACCGTTGGACATTTGTTTTGCTGCTGCAATTGCTTCAAAAGAAACATTTCTGAATTCACCATCACGGATTTCGCCTACCACAAGTATTTTTTTAGACATATTAGTCATCCCCTCCTGTTATATCACTTTCGCCTCATTTTTTAATAATGAAATAAGTTCTGTCACTTGCTCATCTACTTCACCTTCAAGTATTTTTCCTGCTGCTTTCTCTGGCGGTAAATACCGTTCAATTGTTTTCGTTTTTCCTTCCACATCTTCTTCTTCCAAATCAAGATCATCTAAATCCAATGTATCTAAAGGTTTTTTCTTTGCTTTCATAATTCCAGGTAATGATGGATAACGAGGTTCATTTAACCCTTGCTGAGCAGTGACTAACACAGGTAAGGCTACTTCAATATGTTCTTGATCACCTTCCACATCTCGCTCAATTTTTGCTTTTCCATCTTCAATTTCTATATTTACAACCGATGTGACATGATTGAATCCAAGCTGTTCAGCCAATCTAGGACCTACTTGACCAGAACCACCATCTACAGCAATGTTTCCACCAAGAATAATGTCTACTTCTTGATCTTTAAAGTATGCACTTAACATTGCTTGAATGGAATATGGATCTCCATTCTCCACATCTTCATCTTCAATAAGAACTGCTTTGTCTGCTCCCATTGCAAGCCCAGTGCGGATTTGTTTTTCTGCTTCCTCGTCACCTACTGTAACTAAGGTTACTTCTCCTCCGTGTGCGTCACGCAATTGAATCGCTTCCTCAATGGCATATTCGTCATACGGATTAATAATGAATTCCGCTCCATCTTCAACGATTTCACCATTTTCAATCTGGATTTTTTCCTCCGTATCAAATGTTCTTTTCATGATCACATAAATGTTCATGTATGTCCCTCCCAATTTTTTTATAATTTACAAGGCTAACCAAAACGTTTATATCTATAGCTATTCTCCATTATTTATGAGCATGGAGATAAAAGATAAAGTGTTTTAGCCAAACCACAAACAAAATAAATTAAAACGCTTACAAAAATGACTAAAAACTAGTATCCTTCTAAATTATCGATCTTCAAAATTAGCAGATCTTTTTTCCATAAAAGCTTTTATTCCTTCTGATGCATCAAATTTCTCAGACATATCACCAAATCTTACGGCTTCCTTTTCTTGTCCTCTTTCTAATGGTTCTTTCTCAGCTTCTTGGACCAGTTCCAATATATAAGCAACAGATGGTGAACTTTTACGAGTGATTTTCTTAACAAAATCTTTTGCTTCAATTAGAAAATCATCGTTTGATAAAATCTTATTAGCTAACCCAATAGCAACCGCTTCTTCTCCTTTTACCGGATCAGAAGTTAACATCATTTCAATTGCTTTTGCTTTGTTTGTCAGTCGAGGTAATCGCTGAGTTCCGGCAAAACCAGGTATTAGACCTAATTGAAGTTCGGGCATCCCGATCTTAGCATCTTCGGTAACAAGCCTCATATGGCAAGCTAGTGCTAATTCTAATCCTCCCCCCAATGCAGCACCATGAATAGCCGCAATTACTGGTTTTGTTGATGATTCAATTTTTTTGAATACTCGCTGACCTTCTCGGGACATTTCACGAAATTGCGTTCCATGTTTCACAGATGTAAATTCTTTAATATCAGCACCTGCCGCAAAAAAGCGCCCTTCTCCATAAATAAGAATCACCTTTACTTCTGATTCATCAGATAATTCATCAAAAGCCTTTTCAATTTCATGAATCATCTTTTGCGACAAGCTGTTTGCAGGAGGATTATCTAATGTAATCAGTCCGATGCGGTCTTCTACTTTAACCTGAATCAAAGAAAAATCAGACAACTTATCCACCCCTTTCTTCGTCATGTTTTTAATTATTTTTACTGAGCCCTTTAAGCAACATATAATGAATGGTTTCTGCAAGTGGGGCTAATGCATAACGATGATCTTTCATAACCCAATTTGTCACCACTTCATCTATAGCACCAAATATTAACTGGCGAGCAATTCGATGGTCTAACCCTTCTTCAAAAACTCCTGTTTCCGTTCCTTCTTTCAAAACGGAATCAACAAGAGTTAGATAACCTTTTAATACTTCATTCACTTTATGTCGAACAGAGATGTTTGATTGACGAAGCTCCAGCTGGGTAACAATTGCTAAATCATGATCCATTTCTAACTGCATGAAGTGCATTTCAATTAAGATTAATAATTTTTTTTCAACAGATGGCTCATCTTTCATCTTTTCTTTAATCTTCTCAACAAAATGTCCCATTTTTTCTTCAAACAAAGAAATAAGGATATCTTCCTTATTTTTGAAGTATAAATAGATCGTTCCATCTGCAACACCAGCTTCTTTTGCGATCTTTGAAACTTGTGAATGATAATAACCATTTTCTGCAATGACCTTCACTGCTGCATCAATAATTTGCTCATATTTTTGGCCTCTTTTTTTTCCCATCGGATCACTTCCTCAATCGATTGCTACATAAATGAATGATTGTTCATTCATATTTTCATTCTAGAGTATTCTTTTCCTTCTGTCAATTGCAAAGATGTTTTTCTATATTTTGGTGAATAAAGGAAATTAGGTCGGGCAAAGTAAGTATCAATTACAAACAACTCAAACCATCTATTTAGGGGCATTATCATGCAAGCGAAAACGACAGAGTATCCTTACTTACCTTAGAAAATATTTCTCTACTCTTCTCTATTCTGGTTAGCAATCGGTATGACCTATCGCTTCATACCATCCTTGCAATTAATTTGGCCTAACCTACTAGCATTTGGTCCTTTTCAACTCGTATTCCAATATGATCGAATTCACCCTATTCATAAAATATTGTTTTATTTGGTTGGCTCAGAATGGTTAACATTGGTACTCTATTCTATGTTATTCCTAAACTGTGCAAGAATCAACTGTCTTTTCAAAAAATAGCTTATGGTTTAGGTATTATGTGGAATTTAATCGTAATCGCTGGAACGAAGAATGGCGTAGAGAACATCTCATTAATCCCTTAAAAAGTTTTACCTGGATCATTTATGCCCAAGTACGACTATTTAAGTGAATACGATTTAGTAGCCTAATTAATGAGTTTGAAACCTTCAGAAACAGAAGGAAGACCTGCTAAATAGTCTTAAATGAAGTGATGGAGAAATGCCTTCTTTACATGCTTAGGATTAAATACAGAACAAATAAAAGCTGGGAAAGATTATGTTGAAACTCTTTAGCTAGATGTTATTAGGAATTTGAGTATTTATTATTGAGGAGGTATTTATAATGGATAAACATCTTATCGCTGTATTCCAAGGGTTACATCAAGCCGAAGAAGCATTTCATGAATTATTAACGATTGTGCCGAGAGATCACATTTCTTTTATTCACAAACAACAAGATGGGAAGGAGATAGAAGAAGCATCGTTGGATCACCCATTAAATAGCATACTTACAGGAGGCGCATTAGGTGGAGTTCGAGGAGCTATATTCGGCATGTCAACATTTTTGTTTCCTGGTATGGGTGTTCTTCTAGCTGCTGGGCCACTCTATGGAGGTATTGCAAGTATGACGTCAGGAGGAATTAGTGGAGGATTAGTGGATTTAGGTATAAACCGGTATGAAGCAGAGAACATTGAAGAACATTTGAAGCGAGGTAGTGTGATTGTTACCGTTGAAGTGAAGAACAGCCAATTCCAAGCTGTTTTTGACTTACTAAAAAAATATCATCCTGCTTATTTATCCGAGGAAACGATATCACCAGATGGTTATCAGTGATATAAAAAAAGAACTTGACCATTCAGTCAAGTTCGTCGTCTATTAGCTTGTTACTTTTTCTTTTTCTTTTTGTTTCTCTTTTTCTTCTTCCAATAATGCTCTTCTTAATACTTTCCCTACCATCGTTTTTGGTAGTTCATCTCGGAATTCGAAAAGTCGAGGAACTTTATAAGATGAAAGGTGTTTTCTACAAAAATCATTTAGCTCTTTTTCCGTTACTTCTTTCCCTTGTTTTAATACAATAAATGCTTTTACGGTCTCACCCCTATAAGGATCAGGGACACCAACTGCTACCGCTTCTTGAATGGCATCATGCTCATACAATACTTCTTCAATTTCACGAGGATAGATATTAAATCCTCCTGCAATAATCATATCTTTCTTTCTATCAACAATATAGAAAAATCCCTCTTTGTCCATATACCCCATATCACCAGTTAGAAGCCAATCATCATAGAACGTTGCACCAGTATCTTCAGGTCTGTTCCAATATCCTTGCATAACCTGTGGCCCGCGGATCATTAATTCTCCAACTTCTCCTGGCTCGGTTGGTTCTCCTGTTTCAGCTGATAGAATCGCCACATCGGTGTCTGGCCATGGTAAACCAATACTTCCGGATGGTCGTTTTCCCCACATTAAATTAAAATGTGTCACTGGAGAAGCTTCTGTTAAACCAAAACCTTCAGAAAGTTTTCCCCCCGTTAGCTTTTCAAATCGTTGCTGAACTTCCACTGGTAACGGTGCAGAACCACTTATACAAACCTCAACAGAGGAAAGATTGTACTTTGTCACATTTGGATCATTAATTAATCCTATGTACATCGTTGGTGCACCAGGAAAGATAGAAACCTTTTGCTTTTCAATTGCCTGTAATGTTTGTTTCGTATCAAATTTAGGTAATATGACCATTTTTGACCGATCCATTACCGAAAAATTCATCCCAACAGTCATTCCATAAACATGGAAGAATGGTAGTGCACATAAAATAACTTCATTTCCATGATCGATTTTATGCATCCATTTCATACATTGCGTTGTATTAGCAACTAAATTGAAATGTGTTAGCATGACACCTTTAGCCACTCCAGTTGTACCACCTGTATACTGAAGAAGGGCTAAATCTTCTTTTGGGTTGACATCAATATCAATTTTATCTACTGGAGACTCTTTTAACAGTTTGACAAACGAGTGCGTTTTGTTCCCATAAGTTACATCCACTTTTATTCCTGTATTTTTCTTTTGGATAAAAGGATAGATTACATTTTTAGGAAATGGTAAATAGTCTTTAATATGAGTAACAATGACGTGTTCTAATTGCGTTTTGTCTCTGACATTCATGACCCTCGGATAAACGAGATCAAGACATATAATTACTTTTACCCCTGAATCAACCATTTGGTGTTCTAGTTCTCGTTCTACATAGAGTGGGTTAGTTTGAACAACAACACCACCAGCCATGAGAATACCATAATAACTAATGACAGATTGAGGCGTATTCGCAAGCATAATAGCCACTCTGTCACCTTTTTCAACACCTAGTGAGCGAAGGGCATTCGCAAAACGAAGAGAAGATTGATAGACTTCTAGAAAAGTCATTTCTTTCCCCATGAAATGAAGTAAAGTCTTATTTGGTTCCTCTTCAGCACCTTCACGTAAGTATTCTTGTAATGATTTCTCTTCATAATCAATATTCTTTGGAATGTCCTCTGGATAATTAGTAAGCCATGGTCGTTGCAATTCTGCATCCATGTTAAGTCCTCCTTTAATTCTCCTTTCAATTAAGACATTCATTCCTCTCTCTTTCATTTTAATGAAATCGGTTACAATTGTGAAGTGTTTTGTGAAAGTTTCGTGACAAAAACTTGAAAACACATACTTAATAAGTAGCACCTACCGAAATAGGTGCTACTTTTGGTTCAACTTCTAGATTTGTCTATTTATCTTTTAACTTTGCCTTTTCTTCATCTACCAAGACTCTTCGTAAAATTTTACCTACCATTGTTTTCGGCAATTCATCTCGGAACTCATAAAATTTCGGCACTTTAAATGCTGCAAGATGTTTACGAGCGAAATCATCTAATTCCGCTTCAGAAATCGTGCGCCCTTCTTTTGGAACAACAAACATCTTTACCGTCTCCCCACGGTAAGGATCAGGAACACCGATGACACAAACTTCCTGAACGTCTTCATGCTCGTAAAAAATCTCTTCAATTTCTCTAGGGTAAATATTAAACCCGCCAGCAATAATCATGTCTTTCTTACGATCAACGATATAGAAAAAGCCTTCCTCATCCATATAACCCATATCGCCTGATAGGAACCACTCACCTCTGAAAGATGCTTGCGTTGCCTCCGGACGGTTCCAATAGCCTTTCATGACTTGAGGACCTTTTATTATAATTTCTCCTACTTCGTTTGGCTTTGCTTCTTCTCCTGTTTCAGCCGACAGAATAGAGACATCTGTATCAGGCCAAGGTAACCCGATCGATCCTTGTTTCCGTTTACCCCAAATGAGATTAGCTACAGCAACAGGAGACGTTTCTGTTAAACCGTACCCTTCAACTAAATTCCCCTTTGTCACTTCCTCAAACTGAGTCTGAACCTCAAGAGGAAGAGGTGCTGAACCACTTAGACAAGCTTTAATGGAAGATAAATCACGTTTTTTAATATCTGGATGATTTAAAAGTCCAATGTACATCGTTGGTGCACCAGGATATAACGTTGCTTTTTGTTTCTCAATCGCTTTAAGGATTGCTGCAGGATCAAACTTTGGAATAATGATCATTTTGAACCCCACTCGAATGGCTAAGTTCATCACTGTCGTCATTCCATACACATGGAAAAATGGAAGTGCTGCAATGATCACCTCTTCCCCAGGGACCATTTTGTACATCCACTCTTCACATTGTTGTGTATTAACTACTAAATTATGGTGTGTCAACATAACCCCTTTTGCAGGCCCTGTTGTCCCACCTGTATATTGCAAAAGAGCTAGGTCATTTTTTGGATCAATGTCTAATGGAATTTCTTCAGTAGAACCGCTGTTCACCATATCAACGAATGAATGCAATCGATCATTATAATTTAAATCAACTTTGATGCCTGTGTTCTTTTTTTGAATGAAAGGATAAATTAAATTTTTTGGAAAAGGCAGGTAATCTTTAATTGCTGTTACAATAATATGCTCCAGCTGAGTATTTGCCTTAACATTAGCTACCCGTGGATATACAAGATCCAAACAAATCATCACTTTTGTGCCAGAATCATTCATCTGGTGTTCAATTTCCCGCTCTACATAAAGAGGGTTCGTTTGAACAACAATGGCACCTGCCATTAAAGCACCATAATATGAAATAACAGCTTGCGGTGTATTCGCTAACATGACAGCGACACGATCTCCTTTTTCTACACCTAGAGACTTTAACTGGTTCGCGAGCTTTAAAGATGATTGATAAACTTCCTTATACGTCATCTCTTTCCCCATGAAATGAAAAGCTACCTTTTCCGGGTATCGCTCCGATGCTCTTTTCAAGTAACTTTGAAGTGTAGCCACCTCGTAGTCAATTGATTTAGGAATTTGTTCTGGATAATGCTGAAACCACGGTTTTTCCGTTAGCGTTGTCATTGCATAACCTCCCATTATCATATCCTTTCTTTCTAAAAAATGTGGCCGATGGAAAGTGAACGAATGAGTTGTAAATGAACAGTTGCTCAGTTTCGTTACCTTTTCATCAACAGGCATTCTCCTCTCTTACTATCATTGTAATGAAAACGCCTTCAAAAGAAAACACATTTGTTCAAATTTTTTGAATTTATTGCATTTTAAAACGGTTGATATTAAATAAAAGTAGTGGTTTCAACCGTTCTGTCAAATCTAATTTCCTTTAATTGGATAAAAAAGAACAAAAAAGCCGTCCTTATTAAAGGACAGCTCTTCTCTGTATAAAGTCATGTGAAGAAAACTAAGTACACAACGCCCGAAATCATAAATCCAACACATAATACAATTAATACTTTCCATAGTGTCTCCATGCTTCTATTTCTCCTTTATCACTCATCGCAAAACTAGCCAATGCTTGCACCTATAATATACGATAAAGCGACTGATAATATAAGTGAAAGCAGTCCAACTGCCTTGTTATTCTTTGCTAACTCTTCATCTACTTTAAATCGCGGCGTAAGAAACTCGAAAATAAAGTATACAAATATAAGGAGTACAAAACCGTAAGCTCCCCACCCAAGCATCGATAACACTGAGTCATTTTCCATAATAGAATAGTGAAAAACATTGGAAACACCAAAAATTTTCCCTCCTGTTGCCATCGCAACAGATATGTTTCCTTTCTGAATTTCATGCCAAGTCTTGTATTTCGTCACCCACTCAAATATCGCCAAAGCAATAATAAGACTTATGACGACAATGCTATATATCCCAGCAGTGTATACATATTCGTGACTGAAAAATTCTTCCATGTTGAAAATCCCCCTGACTTATTTCAGCAACACAATGGTAACACCTGAACCTCCCTCTCCTTGTGTTCCCATCCGAGTCTCTTGAACATTGCCATGCTTTTTCAACAACTCTTGGACACCTTTTCTTAAGGCTCCTGTGCCTTTCCCGTGAATAATCGATACTTGATGGTAACCAGCTAATACGGCATCATCTAAATATTTTTCAACGTCCATCATCGCACTTTCGTATCTTTCTCCTCTTAAATCTAATTCTGTTTTCACATGGGCATCTCTTCCACGAACCGTCGTTAGTGGTTTTGTAGAAATAGCTTTAGGTCGATTAATATAAAGAAGATCGTCTTTGTTTACTTTCATCTTCATCATACCAAGCTGAACAAAGTATTCTTTATCACTAACTTTTTCAACAATGTGACCTTTTTGATCAAAGCTGATGACCTTCACTTCATCCCCTGGAATCAGTTTATCAACCGATGGTTTTTTCAGTTTTGGAGACGGCTTTTTCTTTCCTGTCACTAATGTTGGTTCTGCTTGCTCCAGTCGTTTTTTTGCATCAATCAATTCATGATCTTTAATGGTTGGATTATTTTTCTGCATTTCTCGAAGTTCTGCAATGATTGCTTCCGCTTCTGCTGTCGCTTTTTTAACAGATATTGCTGCTTTGTCTTCAGCAGATTGCAAGACTTTTTGCTTTTCTTCTTCAAGGTTCTCCATCTCAACTACTAATTCTTGATGAATTTTCTCCGCTTCTTTTCGTAACAATTCTGCATCGTTCATATCTTCTTCGGCTTTTTTCCTGCTATCTTCAAGAGAAGAAATCATCTTTTCCATTTTATTCGAATCTGCTGTAATGTGCCCTTTTGCTTCTTCAATGATTTGATCTTTTAGACCTAACCGTCGACTGATGGCAAATGCATTACTTCTCCCTGGAATCCCCATTAACAGACGGTATGTTGGTCGTAACGTCTCCACATCAAATTCTACACTAGCATTTATCACTCCATCACGATTATAAGCATAGCCTTTAAGCTCGCTATAGTGAGTCGTGGCAATGACTCTCGCCCCTACTTGATAAACGTGGTCCAGAATGGAAATGGCAAGTGCCGCACCTTCTGTGGGATCTGTGCCTGCTCCTAACTCATCAAACAAAACAAGTGATTGGAAATCCACTTCATTCATGATTTCTACAATGTTTGTCATATGAGAAGAAAAGGTACTTAAACTTTGTTCAATCGACTGTTCATCACCAATATCCGCGAAAATCTTCTGGAAAACTGCCGCTGTTGAACCTTCCTCACAAGGAATTTGCAAACCTGATTGTGTCATCAGCGTTAATAATCCAACTGTTTTCAACGTAACAGTTTTCCCCCCAGTATTGGGTCCAGTAATAACAAGCGATGAAAAATCTCCTCCAAGTTCCACATCAATTGGGACAATTTCTTCTTTTGGAATTAATGGATGTCTTGCTTTTTTCATATTAATAAAGCCTTCATCATTAAGGCTTGGCTGCGAGCCTTTAATGGATTGACTATAAAGAGCTTTCGCAAAAATAAAGTCTACTTCGGTCATGATTTCGACAATCGTTGAAAGTTCTTCCACATAACCACTTACAAGTGCTGATAAATCCTGAAGAATACGTTGAATTTCCTGCTTTTCTTTCACTCTCGCTTCACGGAGTTGGTTATTAATTTGTACAACAGATTCTGGTTCTACGAACAACGTTGCACCTGAAGCAGACTGGTCGTGAACCATGCCACCAAAATGACCACGATATTCTGCCTTAACAGGGATAACGTAACGATCATTTCTAATTGTAATAATGGCGTCCGAAAGCATTTTCCGTCCACTTGTTGACCGGGTAATGCTTTCAAGTTTTGATCGAATACCTGACTCATGTGAACGAATTTGTTGACGAATTGATCGTAATGCAGCGCTCGCTGAATCTAACACTCCTCCGTTTTCATCAATCGCTTGGTTGATGTCTTCTTCTAAATCAGTTAAAATAATCACTTCTTCCGCCATCTGCGGAAGAATCGTTAATTCCACTTCATCCTCGACCATTCTTTCTACAAATGATTTGAAGCGACGACTTCCATATAAGGTTGATGAAATATCTAATAGCTCCATTTCATTTAACAAGCCGCCTATTTCAGCCCTTTTTATAGCTTGACGAATATCTCGAAGTCCACCAAGGGGCGCTTGTCCTTTTAATCTAATAACTTTCGCACCTTCAAATGTCCGTTCTTGCGCCTCTTTAATATCATCAAGATCAAAAGAAGGCATTAAGTCTTTCACTCGCTGTTTCCCTAACGAAGAACTAGCAAATTGAATTAATTGATCCTTCATTTTATTGTACTCTAATATGCGACAAACCCTTTCAATCACAGGGGCACCTCCAAGTTTTCCTATCTATTTTTCCAAATATAGTCTTTGAATTGTTTTGTTGTCCATGTATTAACAACATTCTCTTTTTTAAGCCATCCTCTTCTAGCTGTTTTCACACCAATTGGCATATGCTCGAGCATATCAAACCGATGAGCATCTGTGTTAATGGCAAGTTTCACTCCAGAATTCTGAGCTTTTCTTACCCATTCAGCGGATAAATCTAATCGATTTGGATTCGCATTTAATTCTAGAATGGTTCCTGTTTCAAAGGCTAATTCAAACAATTTTGTCATATCTACAGGGTATCCGTCACGACGACCAATCAAACGACCCGTTGGATGAGCGATCATGGCTACATGAGGGTTGCGACACGCATTTTCTAAACGTTTCATAATTGTTACTTCATCTTGCTGAAAAGAGGAATGAATAGAAGCGATAACGAAATCTACATCTTTCAGCACATCGTCTTCATAATCCAGACTCCCATCTGGTAAGATATCCATTTCAATTCCTGTAAAAACGGTGAAATCATCCATTATTTCATTAAGGTTACGTACTTCCTTATGTTGACGTTTCAAGCGATCCACTGTTAAACCATTTGCCACTCTTAGAAACTTCGAGTGATCGGTAATTACGATATGGTCATATCCCTTGTCTTTGCATGCTTGAACCATTTCTTCTATGGATTGAGCGCCATCACTCCAAGTCGTGTGCATATGAAGATCTGATCGAATATGTGATGAGTCAATTAAATCGTAACCTTTGTTAAACTCTTTCAATTCATTCGTACCTTCACGAATTTCAGGTGGAATAAAAGGAAGATCGAAATGGGCAAAAAACTCTTGTTCCGTTTCAAAATGGTGTACTTTGCCTGATGACTCATCTTCTACTCCATATTCACTGATTTTTTCTCCTCGATCTTTCGCCAATTGACGCATCATCACGTTATGATCTTTTGATCCAGTAAAGTGATGCAATGTGGTAGCAAATGACTCATCTTTGATCATCCTAAAGTCAACAGGAACAATTAAATCTCCATACTGTAACTCCACACTAACTTTTGTTTCACCATGCCCTATGGTTTCAGTCACATTTTCTATTGAAACGAGCGCTTCTCCAACAGATTGAGGATTATTTGTTGAAATAATAAAATCTAAGTCTTTAACCGTTTCTCTGCCTCTTCGAAAACTTCCTGCAAGCTCAAATCGTTCAATTTCATCCATTTTACGTAACCTATCTTTCACATCTTCCACAGCAGGCAGAACTTGTGCAATCGTTAACCGATCCGGTCGTTTTCCCATTTCATCTAAGGCATGCAGAATTTTTTCTTCTGTCTTTTTTCCAAATCCAGCTAGTGCTTGCACTTTGTTTTCATTACAAGCAGTTCTCAAGGAAGTAGCATCTGTCACATCTAACTCTTGATAAAGTTTACCTATCTTCTTCCCTCCAAGCCCAGGAAGTTTTAATAATGGGAGTAATCCTTCTGGTAATTCATCTTCCAATTCTTTCAACAGAGGCGTCTCTCCATGTTTGATGAGGTCATTGATAATTCCAGCCGTACCCTTACCAATTCCTGATAATTTTGATGGATCATCTATTTCAGCTAACGTCCGTTCATCTCGTTCAAGAGACTGCGCAGCTTTTCGGTAAGCCGATACCCTAAATGCATTTTCCCCTTTGATTTCTAAGTATACGGCAATACGTTCCAATGCTTGTAAAACATCTTTTTTATTCATACTAGCCATTTTTTTGCACCTCGTTTTATATGTCATCATATATTTATTCACTTCATCCATCATAGCCAATCCCTATGTTTATCTGCAAGTAAGAAGATAGTTAACTAACGAAAGAAAGCTTCTCGCTATGACGAGAAGCTAATCATTCCACCCTTCACTCCAAAGTTCTTTTAACTCATTTGAAATAATTGGCGTATATTCAAAGATCATTTGAGCAAATGAGGAAGCTTGTAACGTCGCCTGAACAACATCTAATTGGATGAGCGCTGCTAAATGCAAAAGTACCGTTAACATAACTAAGCCTTCTAAGAAACCTAAAATTCCACCTAACCATCCGTTTAAAAAGTGTAGGATCGGTAAGTGCGCCAAAAAATCAAATAATGAACCAATAATTTGCATAATAATTTTAGTTAAAAAGAATAAAGCGGCAAATGCAATTCCGTTATAATAAACTGCTTCTAAATTAAAGGAATCTACAAGTAAACTTAATCCAGATTCGGTTGATAGCTGTGGAAACGGAATCCACAATCTTATGTACTGTGCCACTTCTTGATAATAAAGATACGCTACAGCAAATGCGACAAATAATCCTATCAAATGAACAACTTGAAGAATAAGTCCTCTACGAAATCCTACAAAAAAACTAACCATTAAAATTAAAAATAATATCAAACTCAGCATCGTTTTTAGTCCTCATCTTTCTTTTCATCTTCTACTTTTTTTAACAACCTTAAATAATCATTTCCAATATTCACTGCAGTCAGCACCGCTAACTTTGTTGAATCTAGATACGGATTATAATCTTTTAATTCTTTCATTTTTTCATCTATCAGTTTTGCAATGGCTCTTACTTCATCAGAGCTTTCTTTACCGATGATGGTATATTGTTGGTTATATATAGTTACGTTTGTTCGACGTTTTTCACGTTCTTCTTCCACCAATAAACCCCCATTCGTCAAAGAAATGCTATTCTATATCATAACATGTCAATACTCCAATGAAAATATTATCTATTAATTACATGAAAAGCAATGAAAAAGACGTCGTTTTTCTCTATAATTTGAAAAGAGTGATTATTTTTCTTGAAATAACAGGTAAGTATGATTGATAAGCATGATGTAGTAGAATGGAAGCTTCATATTATGAATAGAAAGGCGGTTGAATATGAGTTACGAAGTATTAAATGTTTCCAAAAACAAAGTCTCTGACTTAAAAAAACATTATCAGTCGGTTTTAAAACCTAACCCACCACAAGGAGCCTTGTTTGCTGCAAAAACAAAGGAATGTAGCATTACCGCCTATCAATCGGGGAAAGTTCTATTCCAAGGCAAAGGAGCCGAAGTAGAAGCAAGTAAATGGAAACAATCAACAGGTGTTTCCAGTCATTCAAAAACAAAACAGAAATCTTCTTCTTCTCGAGCTTCCGTTGATAATCATACGTATTATCCCCCGAATCAAATAGAACAACAAATTATCTTAGGTAGTGATGAGACTGGTACTGGAGATTATTTTGGTCCAATGACGGTTGCTTGCGTTCATTTAACACGAGAGCAAATGAACACGATCGACAGCTGGGGCGTGCGTGATTCAAAAACGATTAAAGACGAGACAATTCGCGCCCTTGCACCTAAACTTATACATGAATGTACATATAGTTTGCTTATTTTAAATAATAAAAAATACAATTCTCTTCAAGAGAAAGGTATGAATCAAGGACAAATGAAAGCAATTTTACACCATCAAGCCATTTCCAACGTCATGAAAAAATGTGACGAAGCCAATTTAAATTATGATGGTGTATTAATCGACCAGTTTGTCTCACCATCTGGATATTTTAAGTACCTTTCATCGCAAAAAAAAGCATGGAAATCAGAGAAGCCAATTTACTTTGCAACGAAAGCCGAAGGGATTCACCCTTCGGTGGCAGCAGCTTCTATTTTAGCAAGATATTCCTTCTTACAAGAGATGGACAAACTTGAATCAACGTTAGGTGTTCCAGTACCTAAAGGCGCCGGTCCAAACGTTGATAAAGCAGCCAAAGAATTAGTTAGAAAAATGGGGCAAGACACCCTTTACAACGTAACGAAATGGCATTTTTCTAATACATCACGAGTGTTGTGATCGAAAAATAATAAGTTAGTTAGGATGGTTGTTAGTTGTTCGTAAATGGCGGAAGATAAACGGAGCCACTAGTGACCATTGGGAGTCGAATGATGCCTTTTAGGGTCCACTAAACGAGGACACTAGTGACCATTGGAAGTCGAATGAAGACTTTTAGGGTCACTAAACGGGGCCACTAGTGACCATTGGGAGCCGAATGATGCCTTTTATGGTCACTAAACGAACCAACTAGTGACCATTGGGAATCGAATGATGCCTTTTAGGGTTACTAGACGCCCGCCGTTTACCAAAACACAACCACATATCTCAAAAAACTATATAACTAAAAAAAACGCTGATGATCAAGTTATGACTATCAGCGTTTTAGTTATTTTTCTTCATTAATAATTTAGAAGTGAAATTCTCATATAAGACTTCCTCCCAAACATCCTTTTTGGTTTCAATAATTAACGTCAATGGGAAGTTTTTATTCATAAGAGTTGGCAGTTCATTTCTAATTCTATTTTGAAAGTCCGAGTTCTTAATCATCGAAGTCATTACTTCTTCATGATGATGACAAAGAACGCTACAAGCAATTTTTTCTTCCACACAATAAGGGCAGACTGACATGCTTAATAGTGAGGATAAGTCATGGGTAATAAATGAATTTGCTATCCACATGTTCCTTCTAGCAGCATAAACGATATCTGTAGCGAAATGCATCTCATGTTGATCCGCAGTAAAAATAACATTCCAAGCAAATGGTCTTTCTTCTTTCAATTTAATAATTGAAGTTACTTCATGCATGACTAGACTACACTTCCTTTCCAACTTTACTCCTTTTTCTATTATCATCTAATGGAAAAAGAAATTCAATGATTTGTACGAAAGAAAAAGCTCTGTGTCTCCTTTAAAAGAAGTACACAGAGCTTTAAATTAGGAACGAAGAACCGCTCCTGCTTTTTCTTCTAGACCTTTAAGAACTTTTTCATGAACTAATGTCACTTCTTCTTCTGTTAACGTCTTTTCTGGATCAAGGTAACGTAAAGAGAAAGCGAGTGATTTCTTACCTGGGGCAAGATTTTCCCCTTCATATAAATCAAATACAGCTACTTTTGTTAACAATGTTCCACCATACTCACTAATAATGGATGATAGCTCTTCCGCTTCCACATGTTGATCCACAACGAGAGCGATATCTCTATCCATTGCTGGGTATTTAGGAATAGCTTGGTAACGGAGATTTTTTGTAGATAAAGCCATTAACTCCTGTAAGTTTAGTTCAAATACATATGTTGCAGACAACGACCATTCCTTTGCAACTGTTGGATGAAGTTGTCCTAGAAAACCTACATGTTTCCCGTCAATTTCTAGAGAGGCCGTTCTCCCAGGGTGTAACCCTGGAGCTTCTGTTGAAACGTAACGAACATCTCCTGTCACATCTAGCTCTTCTAATATTCCTGAGACGATGCCCTTCACTACATAAAAATCAACCGGTTTCTTTTCGCCCTGCCAGCTATGTTCATGCCATAGACCCATGAGAGCACCTGAGAGATACGTTTTTTCGTCTGGCTGAACTGTAACTTGTTCTTCGTCTGTATGGAATACTGAGCCCATCTCATACAACTGAACACTGTATGAATTTCGGTTTTTATTGTAGCTTAGTGCATCAAGTAAGTGTGGAATCAAAGTCGTTCGTAACGTACTTCTTTCCTCACTCATTGGTAAAGCTACTTTCACTCTGTTAGCAAACTCTTCTCTGAAAAAAGCTTCTTTTTCGGCTGTTGTTAATGAATAGCTAACTGCTTCATGAAGACCAGCACCTTCTAAGAAACGACGAATTTTTCGTTTTCTCCATTGAGAAGATGTCAACCCACCTGGTGTTGTTGGCGTATTTGGTAAAGTTGTTGGAATGTTATCATAACCGTATAACCTCGCCACCTCTTCGACGATATCAGCCTCAATAGAAATATCTTGTCGTCTAGTTGGAACCGAAATCGTAAACATCTCATTTTTATTTTCAAATGGGAATTGAAGTTGTCCAAAAATCTTTTCCACTTGTTCTACTTCTAAATTTGTACCTAACGTTTGATTTATTCGACCTAAGCTAATGGAAACCTGCCGTGGTTCACGAT
This sequence comes from Salipaludibacillus daqingensis, assembly GCF_029891575.1. Taxonomy (GTDB): domain Bacteria; phylum Bacillota; class Bacilli; order Bacillales; family Salisediminibacteriaceae; genus Salipaludibacillus; species Salipaludibacillus daqingensis. Next base: position 121,880 of record NZ_JARZHF010000004.1, read on the forward strand.
TTAATTCATCGAATTCAATTGGCCCTGCCAAAATTTCTCCTCCAGCAAGTTGCTGAATCAATGATGCAGCCCTTGCACCCGCTTCCGCAACACGATTTGGATCTACACCTTTTTCGAATCGAATACTTGAATCACTTCGAAGTCCTAAATCACGTGATGCTTTTCTCACTGGTGCAGGACTAAAGTAAGCCGCTTCTAACAAAAGATTAACAGTGTCTTCTTCCACTTCAGATGTAGCGCCTCCCATCACACCGGCAAGGGCAACAGGTACTTCTCCGTTAGTGATGACTAAATGTTCACCAGAAAGAGTTCGTTCAGATTCATCTAATGTAACAATCGTTTCTCCTTCTGTGGCACGACGGACTAAAACTTCGTTTGATCCGAAACGATCAAGGTCAAATGCATGAAGAGGTTGACCATATTCTAGTAATACATAATTTGTAACATCAACAACATTATTAATTGGTCTCACACCGGAAGCCATTAAATACGTTTGTAACCATAATGGAGACTCCGCTATTTTCACTCCCTTAATAATCGTTGCTCCATAATATGGGTTGTCTCCTGATGCCTCCACTTTCACAGACACCCCTGCATTCTCATCCTTTGGAACGACTGCTGGTTCAGGAACTTTCACATCACGATCAAGGATCGCCGCTACTTCGTAGGCAACCCCTAACATGCTTAAACAGTCTGCTCTATTTGGAGTTAAATCCAACTCCAACACCGTATCGTCTAATCCTAAAGGTGCCAGAGCATCTTCACCAACTGTCATTTCTTGTGGAAATACAAAAATTCCTTCACTGTACTTTTTAGGTACAGTTTTTCCTTCTAAACCTAATTCTTGTAACGAACAAATCATACCTTCAGATTTTTCTCCACGAAGTTTTGCTCGTTTAATTTTCATTCCACTTGGAAGTCGTGCTCCCACTTTTGCAACTGGTACAAACTGGCCTTCGCCAACATTTTTTGCTCCACATACAATTTGAACCGGTTCCTCATCACCAACATCAACTTGGCAAATGTTTAATTTATCTGCTTCTGGATGTTTCACACAAGTCAAAACTTTTCCAACAACGAGTTTCGTTATCCCTTCATTAAGAGCTGTAACAGCATCTACTTCCACACCGCTACGAGTAAGTTTCTCTGCAATTTGTTCTGCTGCTAAATCATCAATATCAATATATTCTTTTAGCCATTTATATGAAATTAACATATCTTCTCCTCCTTATATTCCCTTGAATCCTAAGTTCGAATTTACATTTACACCCTTGTAAATTGAGATAAAAAGCGTGTGTCATTTGTGTAAAAATGACGAATATCATCAATACCATACTTTAGCATCGCGAATCTTTCTACACCCATTCCAAATGCAAAACCAGAATATTTTTCAGGATCAAATCCGCCCATACGTAAAACATTAGGGTGAACCATCCCTGCTCCTAATACTTCGATCCACCCAGACTGTTTACACGTTCGACAGCCTTTTCCATTACACATTGCACAAGAAATATCCAACTCAGCAGAAGGTTCGGTAAACGGGAAAAAGCTCGGTCGAAGCCGAATCTCTCTTTCTTCACCAAAGTATTTTTTTACAAAGGTTGCAAAAATGCCTTTCAAATCACTCATTCGTATTCCTTCATCTACGACTAACCCTTCAATTTGCATAAATTGGTGAGAGTGCGTCGCATCGTCCTCATCGCGGCGATACACTTTCCCTGGACATATAATTTTAACCGGACCTTGGCCTTTGTGTTTCTCCATTGTTCTTGTTTGTACCGGTGAAGTTTGAGTACGTAACAATAAGTCTGTTGTGACAAAAAATGTATCTTGCATATCACGAGCAGGGTGATGCTTAGGTAAGTTTAGTGATTCAAAGTTGTAGTAGTCCGTTTCCACCTCTGGTCCTTCAGCTACGTTGAAGCCCATCCCAATAAAAACGTCTTCAATCGTTTCCACTACAGAAGTCAAAGGATGGCGTCCACCTTTGGTAATCGGACGTCCTGGTAAAGTCACATCGATGCTTTCTTTCTTCAATTTCTCACGTAAAGCTGCTTCTTCAAATGTTTGTTCCTTTTCTTCAATATAACTCGTAACCGATTCGCGCACTTCATTCGCTTTTTGTCCTACCTTTGGTCTTTCTTCGGCAGATAATTTCCCCATCCCTTTCATCACTTCTGTGATCGGGCCTTTCTTACCTAAATATGCGATTCTTACGTCTTTTAAATCTTGTAAATTTGATGCGTCTGCCACTTTTTTCATCGCTTCGTCATGAAGTTCTTGTAAACGATCTAACATGGATGTTCCTCCTTTTTATTGACTTTCCTGGCTTTCTGGGTGCTTAATCTTACACGAACAATTTGTCCAACCAATCCATTCTACTAAGCTTTCGTATCATGAATAAAATATAATACAGCATTACCTGAAGAGCAGATAAAATAACACAAAAAGAGCCTTCTCCCTAGAAAGGGACGAAGACTCGCGGTACCACCCTTGTTAATACGACAAATTTGCCATATTCACTCAATGAAGAAGATAACGGTCTTCTAGCCGGATCATCTTTACAGGACTTCCCCTGTTTATACGATGTCAACTCCAGAGTGAATTCAGCTGGGTCCCTCATAGAAATGCTTTCAGTCAAGGCATTTCCTCCCTAAATGGAAACTTGTCAGCTTACTACTTTCCTTCTTCGTCTTTGTAAATCCTAATTGTTTATTTCTGTTGAATATTATATAAGTTTTACTGCAATTTCGCAAATCGTTTTTTAAATTATCTTTCCTAAGTCATAACATCTTTGATTTTTAAGAAGGTCATTTCTTATATTAATCCGTATTTATTATTAACATCCCCTAAGATGGTAAAGAAGTATCCCTGTAGCAATGCCTACGTTCAAAGATTCTGCCTCCCCAAAAATTGGAATGTACAAGTTTTGATCTGTCATTTTTAACAAGGCCTCACTCACTCCGTTCCCTTCGTTTCCAACAATGAGAGCAAAGTGATCTTGTGGTTCGATAGCAGTATACGAGCTTCCTTGGAGTGACGTACCAAATACAGGCACATTATTTTCTTTACATAATTCAATAGCTTCATCTAAATTCATTTTTTGGATTGGTAAGTGAAAAAGCGAACCTTGTGTAGAGCGAATGACTTTTCCATTATAAGGATCTGCCGTTCCATCGCCTAATACAACACCGGCCATTCCTGCCGCATCTGCCGTTCGAATCATTGAACCTAAGTTTCCTGGGTCTTGGACACCGTCAACAAATAAATATCTTCCTGCCTCCAAAGGTAAATTGATGTTCTCTGGCTTTTCGCATATAGCTGCCATTCCTTGAGGTGTTTCTGTTTCTGATAATTCCTTCATAACGCGTTCGGTGACGTATACGATCGTCAGTTCTTTTACATTCCACTCATTTGGAATTTCTCGTCCTTCTTCAAGAATCAAGTCTTTTATAGTTAAGTCGGACTTCAAAGCTTCTTCGATTAAATGCATTCCCTCTATAAAGAAAAGACCTGATTTATCACGCTCTCTTTTTAGTTGTAGTTTTTTCCATGCTTTAATTTTGGCATTTTGTATTGATTCAATTGGTTCCATCCTAACTCCCTTCCGTTCTCAAAACATCTATTCGTTACAATTAATTATACATCTGATAAACAATATTCTCTATCACTTTACATATTTCTGTATAGTTTCATCCATACTATAACAGATTTACAAAATAAACGATTCCATATATACCTTTTCTCTAACACCATAATTAAATATATACAAGAAAGGTGGATGAATGACATGAGCGGTTTTAATTTACGCGGTGCTATTTTAGAAAACGTTTCAGGAAGCAGCCAAGATGATGTAGAAGCAACCATTGTCGACGCTCTTCAAAGTGGAGAAGAGAAAATGCTCCCTGGATTAGGCGTATTAATGGAGATTTATTGGAAAGAGGCAAGTGAAGCTGAAAAAAAGGAAATGACCGAACGTATTTCCAGTGCTCTCCAATAAATATATCGGAGCTTGAGTTTCATTCAAGCTCCTTTTTTGATTATGATAATAAGGGGAATAGACCACCAATGACTCCTTTAAATTTCCCTTTTATTTAAGTTATCCATTACCCTAATCTTCGCCTTAATAATCGATGCTTATACTTTGATAATGAGAAGCGAATATTTTAATATTTCGTTCCGTTTCTCGAGGGAGAAACCTATTTCAAATTTAGTCTCTTCTGAAATTCCCCATCACTTCCATGCTTTCGCTTACACTAACAAAAGCTGTAGGATCCACTTTTTTTATAATTGGTTTAATGATTGCCAATTCATACCTTGTTATTACCGTATACAATACTTTTTTACTTTCTCCAGAATAGGCTCCTTGTCCTTCTATAACTGTAATTCCTCGTACTAAGTTAGCGAGAAGTTCTCTCTTAAGGTCATCACCCTTACTTGTCACAACCATTAAATTCAGTTTAATATGTCGCGTATGAATACGATCAATCACAATACCTGTAATATAAATGGAAAGCATTGTGTATAATGCCAAATCCCAAGCGAAGAAGAAACCAGAGATCACAACTACAATACTGTTTAATGTAAAAATGAGACCACCAAGTGGGAAATCCCATTTTTTAATTAACACTAACCCAACTACATCAAAACCACCAGTGGAACTATAAAAACGAATCACGATACCAATCGCAGCACCTGCAATAACACCACCAAAAACAGAAGAAAGTAGCGCATCATCGGTCACTTGTACAATCGGAATGTAAATCATTGAGATCGATGTGATTAATACAGAAAAGATACTGTTGGCAATAAACTGCTTCCCTAGTTTCATCCAGCCTAATAAAAGAATAGGAATATTCAGAATGGCAATCCAATAACCTGCATTAATAGGTGTTAATAAACCAAAAACCATGGCTAAACCTGTTACACCACCTGTTAATACTTCGTGTGGCAACAAAAACAAGTTAAAGGCAAATCCTAATATAACCGATGAAATAAATATAATCATTATACGATAGATTTGTTGCATACAGTCACTCCGTTCTAAGCAAGTATAATTAAAAACACTGCATGAATTATAGTGACTGTATTCCTTCTAGTCAAGGAAGAATAAACATGAACAAAAAGGAGTAACTTGAAATAACATTATGTAAATAAATCCCCCGGTTAGATCGATTTAGTGCTCCTCCCTCAGATCAATCGCTCCAATTCGATTGCTATATAAGTCTCATAAATATCATCACGATGCTCAAAACTTAAACTTATCTACAACTTAAAATTCTATAATTTCTTAAATAACAAAAAAAGCTGACCATGATGGTCAGCTTTTTATTACTTAGTTAAAAGTAATTTGATTTACCGTTTTGCGATCCATTTTCTTAATCACTTCTACAATTAATTGCACTGCATTATCAAAATCATCACGGTGGAGAATAGCCGCATGTGTATGAATATAGCGGGTCGCAATTGTTATAGATAAAGCAGGAACACCATTTGCAGTCAAGTGAATCGCACCTGAGTCTGTTCCACCGCCAGGAACAGCGTCAAACTGGTATGGAATTTCTTTTTCGTCTGCCGTATCTGTTACAAAATCACGAAGACCTTTATGAGAGACCATAGACGCGTCAAACATAATTACTTGCGGTCCTTTCCCCATTTTAGCTAAAGCGTCCTTTTCCGTAACGCCAGGAGTATCTCCCGCAATTCCTACATCGACACCAAAACCAATGTCTGGTTGAATATGATGGGCTGATGTTCTTGCTCCACGTAACCCGACTTCTTCTTGAACCGTTCCTACACCATAAACGGTATTTGGATGTTCCTCATCTTTTAAACGACGTAATACTTCAATCGCAATCGCACAACCAATGCGGTTATCCCACGCTTTTGCCATTAACATTTTCTCATTTTTCATGACTGTAAAGTCACAAACCGGAACAACAGAATCCCCAGGACGTACGCCAAATTCCATTGCCTCTTCTTTACTTGAAGCTCCAATATCAATAAACATCTCTTTTTTATCTACAGACTTTTTTCGTGCTTCCGGAGGTAAAATATGTGGTGGTTTTGATCCAATCACACCTGGAACGTTTCCATTTCTCGTCATTACTGTCACACGCTGAGCAAGCATGACTTGTTCCCACCAACCGCCAACACACTGGAATTTCAAAAAACCACGATCATCGATATTTGTAATCATAAATCCAATTTCATCAAGGTGTCCTGCAACCATAATTTTGGGTCCATCTTGGACTGAACCTGTTTTTTTCGCAATCAAACTCCCTAAATGATCTGTTTCCACTGTTTCGGCAAACGGGGCAATATATTTCGTCATCACCTCTCGGGGTTCTCTTTCATTCCCTGGAATGCCGTTTGCATCCGTTAGTTCTTTAAGCATTTTTAACATATCTTCCATGAATCTAACATCCTCCTTTGTTTTTCTAAAATTTATGTACTCTTTATAGTATAACGATTTCAACCTTTTTTCTCAATTTTTTTCGGCAATCGAAATAAATATATTAATATCCGTTATCTTGACGTTGATGATTCACTTCATTTTTTTGCATATAAGCTTTTTCAATTGCTTCAGAACTAAAACCTAACTTCGCTCCTAGCATGAGATAGTTTTGAAATAGCTTTTCGTAGTTTATTTTTTTTTCGTCCTTTCGCACGAGAAGAATATCTTCCATAATTTGAAAGAAAGTGTCTACTATATCACTATTCGTTGCGCTCATCGGATTGAGAAAGTCAATATTTAACTCCTCGTCATAACCATATTCAATACCTACAGATAATAGAAAGTGGATACCATCAACATATTCCTCAAGGATTACTTCTCTTGGGGAAGGATCTTTATCGCTCCAAAATTTGAACGATCTTGTTTCATTCGCTAATTCAGCTAACTCCACTTGGAAGGCTAATAGCTTCCTTTCTAATAACGATTCATCTTTTAACTGACGTTTCGTTTCAATATAGTTATCCAATTCCTTTTGCATGTGGAATAATTTAAATAAATTCATCATAAACACCTTCCTCTTGATTTATTGTTACCCGTTTCATTATACTTTAGATGACTTCTCCATTTTTGTTCTATCAAATTATAAAGTTCTTAAGAATTAAGATAACATTGATTTGAAATGAAATGTCCCGTACTCTTAATATAAGAGAATAAATATTTTTGAAACTTTATATCATGATCAATCGTAGCATATATCAAGACACCTTTCATTTTAACAATTAGAGACATGATTAAGTCAAATAAACTGGAATTCTTAATAGAATTCCTGATGAAGGAGAGATGATCATGATAACCGTGATCTTGTTTCGCATATTCCTTCTAATTGCTGTGGGAATCATTATATTTAGTATAGTCAAATACTTACTTGATCCACGGCGCAAGCTGGAAGTTGCTCATCGTCAAGGTCAGTTCTATCTATTAGACGATGCGGATAACGTTCGAAAAAACGTTTCATTTACATTTGGTAATGTGATGTTTGAAGGAGAGAAGTTTCTTGGAGCTGCCGATGATTCTTTTGAAGTAACAACAATTATTGTATGGACTGAAGATACAGATCACTTACAAGGATTAAGCAGACGTGATTTCCAGTTTATCGAGAAAGAACTACTCCTTCGCTATCCAAAAGCAGAAATCGAATGGCGTAGTCCGATCCACGAATTGTTAAAAAGATTAGAACGGAATAGAAAATAATCAAGAACTCGTAGGTTTTTCTAGCTGCGAGTTTTTTTATTCCACTCAAATAAACCTGTACTCTTTGAGGAGTACAGGTTCGTTATTTTATCCTCTTTCTATCGCTTTTCGGGGAAAAAAACGGTCCCATTTATACACCGCAGTCCCTCGTTTTCCTAAATATGAAAATAAAAGAGCAAGGCTTCCAAAAAAGACAATTGACAAGTACCAAGGCATCTCCGTAATTACTTGACCAAATGCTGTATATAACATCGAAGGTAAGATCACGCCTACAACCGAATAACGCATGTACTCTCTGAATGATGAGGTCATTTCCATTAAATATAATGACAATAAATGAAAATGAATAAACGGCATCATTCTTAAAATCATTACTTGTCCAATAGACATGACTCGGTCTTTAAATACTTTTTTCTTAAGTCTGAGAACCCTACCTCTCAATGCTGGGAAAATATCTACAAGTTTAAAGAAAAATAAACTCATGAGTGATAGACCAATGATTGAATATAGAGTTCCATAAACGAAACCAAATAAGTAGCCTCCTGCAATACAAACAACAATAACAGGAATAAATAATAATGGCCTAATCAAATGTAACAATATAAACAAAACCGGTGCAAGCCAGCCTGCTTCTTCTATGATTCGAGGAATAGCTTCGTTGAATGATTCCATGATGCAGTCATCCTCCTCTCATTAAAGTCTATGAATAAATAAAGCGGGTCATGCTTTTAAATAATACAAGCACCTCCACTACTTAAAACCAATATAACACGACGATTAAATGGATCGCTATGAACAACGGAAAAACGATTAAAAACTTCATTTTTTTTGTTTTGTGTCGAATCATTCTTGAAGTTACGAGCATTCCTGCTGCACCACCAAATACCGCAATCATGATTAATTTACTTTCTGAAATACGCCAAGCCCGTTGTTTTGATCTGCGTTTATCTACGATCATCAAAATGATACCCGTTAGATTAATAATAATAAAATAACTTATTAATCCAATATATACATAATCCATCGTATGAAGCTCCTTCAAAATTAAATCCACGCTAAACACTATATGTGCGTCATTCAAAAGAAAAGGGCGACCGCAAAAGATTAACAATCTTTTGTGCCACCCTTTCAACGTGATTTATAAATTACTTCAAACCTGTTTTAGCTTTTTCAGCAAGATCAGCAAATGCTTTTTCATCATGAATTGCTAAATCTGCAAGCATTTTACGGTTCATGTCAATTCCAGATTGCTTAAGACCATGCATGAAACGGTTATAAGAAAGACCGTTAATGCGAGCCGCAGCGTTAATACGAGCGATCCAAAGCTTACGGAAGTCACGCTTCTTTTGGCGACGGTCACGGTAAGCATAAAGGAAAGATTTCATTACCTGTCCTTGTGCTGTTTTAAATAATCTATGTTTAGAACCTACATACCCTTTTGAAAGTTTTAAAACTTTTTTACGACGACGACGTGCAACATACCCGCCTTTTACTCTAGCCATCGTAATCCCTCCTTTTAAGTCAAATTATTCGTAGTTGTTTTACGAAAGACGTTCCATTTATTTCGATCAGTTTTAGATCATTTCTCCAATGCGCTTTTGGTCACCTTTGCTTACAAGACCAGATTTACGCAACTTACGCTTTTGCTTTTGTGATTTATTTGCTGCTAAGTGACTTGTATACGCATGTCCGCGTTTAAGTTTACCAGTACCAGTCTTTTTGAAACGTTTTGCAGCACCACTATGAGTCTTCATTTTAGGCATTTTAAATTCCTCCTGTCCGAGTATTCGTTGTTGTTGTTGTCGGTTGGGTGAATCTTCAATCGTGTATCTTTGATTAAATCGGTCGACATAGAATCGATCTATTTTTCAGCAGTCGGTGCAAGAATAAGAAACATGCTACGACCTTCCATTTTAGGTTTCGATTCAACAGTTGAGATATCTTCACATTCTTTTGCTAGCTTCATGAGAACATCTCTACCAAGTTCTGAGTGAGTAATCGCACGTCCGCGGAAGCGAATAGCTGCTTTTACTTTATCACCTTTAGTCAAAAACTTTCGAGCATTACGAAGCTTTGTATTAAAGTCGTGCTCATCAATATTTGGACTTAAGCGAACTTCTTTTAAGTTAATAATTTTTTGCTTTTTACGAGCTTCTTTCTCTTTCTTTTGTTGCTCGAAACGATATTTCCCGTAATCCATGACACGACAAACGGGTGGTTTGGCATTCGGCGCGACCATAACTAAATCTAGTTCAGCGTTTCTTGCCATCTCAAGAGCTTCTTGTTTTGACTTCACACCAATTTGATCTCCATTTGCGCCGATTAAACGTACCTCGCGAGCGCGAATGTTTTCGTTTACGAACATATCCTTACTAATATTGAGCCACCTCCATGATAATTGCGGATCAAAGCAAGATATTCCTCTACATCAATCACCAAAACTCTTAATATAAGGGTTGATGAAGACACAAAAAAAAGCGTGGCGTTGTTAAACCGCCCACACTTCTAATACGTGTTAGTAAAAAATCGTAACCTGTCAACTTCATTGTCAATCAGGTGAGAAGCGGGCGCTTCTTCTTGCTTTGTTTCCAGTTATTGTTCACTTGAATTAATTTATCATATTCAGATAGACATGTCAAACAGTTTATAATACTAATTATTTTATTCTTATTGTTCTAAGTCATCTTTCATCTCTTGAATAGGATTAAAAAGATCTCTATTAAAAGGTTCAAAACCCATAATACCTAAAAGTTTCAAAGCTTCTTCCCCAGATGGATCTTCATGCATCGTTAAAATTGTTTTTTCTAAATCTTTTTTTAAAGTTTCATCAATATCGGGATTGATGATAACAGGACTATTTCCTACATAAGGACCTTTTTCAATGATTTTTATATTATCAACTATTGGGTTATTTTGATTCTTCAGTTCATCAAATACACCGCTGTGAGTTGCCCCTGCTTCCACCAAACCTTTTGACACTGACTTAATCGTATTATCATGGCTATAAGTAAAATGCGTGCTTCCAAAGAATTCATCTAACTCATAACCAGCAGAAAATGTCTCATACTCAGCGTAAAGATATCCAGAATAAGAAAGAGGATCGGAAAAAGCCATACTTTTTCCTTGCAAATCCGACAGTGATTCCGCTTCTGAAGATTCGTTTACTATGATATATGATGTAAATGTTGATGAATCTTCTTTAATTGGAGTTGTAATCCCCTTCATAATTTCTTTATTTTCACCAATGACCGCTAGGTAAGCGCATACTATCCCCGCATCTACTTTCCCCTCTTCAAAAAGAGCCCGAACTTCTCCATACGTTTGTTTTTGAATAATTTTCACTGGTCTATCTAATTCATGTTCTAAATATTCGATAAAAGGCTGATAAGTTCGTTGAGTTTCACTGAGTGATAAGATGGAGACAACTGCAAATTTCAATGCTTCTTCATTACTGTCTGAATACCCATCAATAAAAACTTCTTTTTGTTGTACATCATTACTAATTTTTAATTCTGCAAAGGATTTTTCTGATAAACTACAACCTGAAATAACGATGGATATAGTCAACATTCCAATAATAAAGTAAGTGACTTTATTCCACATCATCAAATCCTCCCCCTGTGTTCTTCCCTCCATTATATTATTAATAATTGCTTTTTAATCCATAAATTATCACGATATTTTTACAATTTCACTATTTTTATCGTAATAAGCTGAAAAAAAGATCTCGCAAATACACTTATTAATATTTCTCCAGAATTTGTCCACTTAACAGATAAGAGGCATCCCCTTTATTTCTATATCTTTCATCATGAGTAACCATTACGACGGTCTTCCCCTGTTTTTTACTCATTTCCAGTAACAAATCGAAAAGCTCATCTGCCCTGTCACGGTCTAATGAAGCAGTCGGTTCATCCGCAAGAAGAATTGGTGGATCATTAATAATTGCTCTTGCAATCGCTACACGTTGCCTTTCTCCACCACTAAGTGTTTCTGGTAAAGAATTATGTTGCTTACTAATGGATAAATAATCAAATATTTGTTTTGCTCTTGGTAAAATAATCTTTTTTTTCCACCCTGCCAAAGCTCCCATATATAGAACGTTTTCCAAAGCAGTTAATTCAGGAAGTAAATAATGGTTTTGAAAAATATAACCTATATTTTTAGCTCGCCACTTTACTCCTTTTTGTCCTTTATATGGGTTAGCTCCGAGAATTACGCACGTTCCGCTCGTAGGTTGAATAAGCCCGCTAATCATTTTTAATAATGTACTTTTACCATTTCCGCTAGGTCCATGAATAGTTATAAACTGATTAGAACTCACTTCTATAGAAAGATTTTTGATGACCGTGCGATTGACTAAACCATCAGTATACTCCTTTGATACATTTGATAATGTGATAGCAGACATGAGATTTCTCTCCCTTTATAACGTACGATCAGGATCGCTCGGTAGATTTTTTAAATATATTAAAAATAATGGCAGTGTACTAAATGATGCAAGTACAAAAAGTAGACCACTCGCTAAAACTGTTTCCATTGGCATCTGAACAGAGAGAGATGGTGGCATCATCAAATGACCAACGTAAGAAATACTAAACCCTACAATCATTCCTCCTAATACTAGAAGCAATATTTGACTTAAGACGATTTTAAACAAGTCATATTGATCAGCACCAAGTGCCTTTAGAACAATAAATTGAGACCTGCGATGTATAAGCTGGATATAGAAAAACACAAAACAAATTACACCTACAACCCCATAAGACATCCATTTTAAAAGCTCTGGAACGAGATACATCTCAGAAACACCCGGAATGCCCATCGCCACTCCCATACGTGTGTCTACATGAAGACCATCTAACAAAATATGCTCCATTCCTTCTTTTGCCTGCTCATCGGTAAGTTCTCGCGGTCCTTGCACCACAATCATCGTCACGAGATCCTTGATATCATCCGGTTGGAATGACTGCCATTCATCAAGAGACATAAACATCGTAGGTTGCATAGAAAATCGATTATCACCGGTGACGCCAACAATTTCTATAAGTGAAGACTGTTCTTGGATTCGAAAAGAGTCTCCTAGATCTAAATCGAAGGTTTCTAAAAAGGACCTATCAACAACTGCCTTATTTTGATCCCCCTCTTTTAGAAGCCTACCTCTATTTAAATCCGAGGGTGCACCAATCGTATCAGGCGTATAACCAAACAAAGCGACATTCGCTTGATGATCACTAGTATAAACTACTGTCGGTCGGTGACCTAATGGTGCTGCTTCGTCTGTTGCAGGCATGTAGTGCAACCCTTCCGCTATCTCAAAAGGTAACAAACTTCGAGAAATGTTTCCTTCTGCTTCTTCGTCCATCACAATTAAATTTCCTCGGACATTTATTATTGCCCCATTCATGCCTTTGGAAAGTCCTTCGGATAAACCTGACAATAAAAGTACCAATGCTGCAATTAATGAAATTAAACATAAAATTAAAAATGACCGAAAAGGATGTTTTTTAATTTCCCGAATCGCAATATACATCGTTAAAACCCCTGACAATGATGATGAAGAGGAAGGCCTTAACAGACCTTCCTAGCTTTCATCTATCCTATTTACATTTCTTTTGCTTTAAAGTCTTTAGGTGCTTGTTTTTGATCTTGTCTAAAGAAACTTGGAACAAATGCTGCCACAACTCCAAGTCCTACAAGGATAAATAACATCCAAGTTGGTAGGTAAAAAGACCAACGAGTATCCACTCCGATAAGATGAACAATATATTCAAATCCGCTGGAATTTCCTGCCACATCGCCACCTATAGAATTCGTCACAACTCCCCAGAAAAATGCACCTACTCCTAAAAGAAAGTAATACACACTTAACGTTGCACTTTGCCAAATACGCTCTCTGAATTTATAACGAATTACTAAGAATACCGCCCAAAAAATGAGTAATAGTACCGCTGTAAAAATTTTATTTTTCAAAATCGAACTGTTAAGAACGGCGTGTATCGGCCAAACGGCAAATCCTGTTATTAAAGCAGCGAATATTAAAACAAACCCTGTTAACGCTGAAACCCAAGCCATAAAATCTGCATATTTACCAATTGTAGGAATCCATTCTTTCTTCCAATTTTGAACGTACACCCTAAGGACAATACCTAACACACTAATTGCAAATGCCCCTGTGAGTAGAGAGACAACGATTGTATGAAATGCTGAATTCATTATTGATCTCTCCTTTCAATTCGCGCCGATCGAACAACACCAATGGAGAATAACACAACAAAGATCGATACAGCTCCCATAGTCATCATCCACTGACCTAAAATTTCATCTCGGAACTCCGATTCAATACCATAAAATGAAAACTCTTCTTCTGTATGAGCTTCACTTATCGGCGTCGACTTTTTTACCTCTTCCGCACCTGCATGCTGTTCTGGATTAATCGCATGATCCCATGTAATTTGACCTGGATAAAACATTTCAAACGTTTCCCATTCTATTTCATCCCATGGTGGTGTATCTCCTTCAAATTTTTGAACTTGAATGTCCGCTTCTCGTTCAAAAGCGAATGTAAATGGAAAGGAAACATAATGCCATCTTGTTCCTGTTGCGTTTTTATGAATAGCAAAAGCAATATCATATTTTCCTTGCTCATGAAAAATCTTATCTTCACGAGGATTTCCTGTATCCATCGCTCTTTGTAAATCTAAATTCCACCTACCATCATCCCAAACACCGTTAGCAAATATGTTTGCTCTACTTCCAGTAGGCTCCTCTAGTGGACGTCTTGGAAGTGTATCTCCTTCCTGCCAATCATGATCAGGGTCAAATTCTGTCATATTGTCTGGTCCTAAGTAATAATAGTCATCTTGCGTATAATCTCTTGCAAGCACTCTATTCCAATCCATGGCATGTTTACCAGCAGTATCAGGGTCAAACATATATTGCGGTTGATCTAACTCGTCATCCCAATTCGTTGTGAACATATCCCCTGTATCAGCATTACGGTCTTCTAATAGGTGAGTATCTTCAGCGTGTCCTACTGGATTCGAGCGATGCGCTCGCCAATGCCAAAAGTCTAAGAAGTAACCAGCGTCAACTAATTTCTCTAGTTCTTCTTCTTCTTTTACTGTTCTCCAATCTGTCGGATCTTCTCTTGTTTCAGGTAAGAACTTTCTTACCCAATTTCTATCAACATGTTCTGCTGCTTCTTCTGCATCAGCCATGCTTGTCATATAACGCATACCTTCTTGGACGGTTAAAAAACCACCAGCTGAGTTAAAGTGTTCTACAGAACCATCATCAATTAAAAATGTTAGTCGATCCTCATAAACACCTTCTAAGTCCGGTCCTACTGGAGACGCTCCGTGCTGAACCCATTCTCCATTTTCATAGACGAGGTAATCATGATAAAATCCGTCTTCTGATTCCCAATCAAAACGCCAGAAAATATCTTCTCCATTATAGGCAGCTTTTACTTTTAATTCGGTCATTCTTTCGTCTGGAATAACGATGTTGCGATCTGGATCATCTTGCACCACTCCTGACGACATAAATCCACCAGTTAAACCAACAGCTAGTGATGCGATCAGAACATAAATAACTGCAATTTGCATTCGTTTCATCTAAACCTCCCCTTTCCCTAATTGAATATGTGTACATTTTCTCACAAGAAATAAGGATCAAAAATCAGTTAAAAAGGTAATATCTTCAGTAATAACGCTTTCATTTGTTCTATAAATCCTTACCTTTTCACCATTTCGTCAGGAAAAAACCTTATAATTGAGTCTTTCAAGTGAAAATGTCATACATTTTGTGAAAAAATAAAAACTCTAGCAATGCTAGAGTTTTTTTACATAGTAATAAGATTGTTGTCAACAGCATACCGAACTAATTCAGATCGTTTTTTTAAACTAAGTTTTTCTGATAATCTCCTTTTATGCGTCTCGATTGTTTTAATACTGACAAACAATTGATCCGCGATTTCTTGATAGGTTAAACCAAGAGCAATTAACTTTAATACTTCTAACTCTCGTGGAGATAGTTCTGATGTTTTATTATAATTATTTTTTTTGGGCAATTCCATATAATTTTTTAGGAGCTTAGAAGTTAGTGTTGGATAAATATACGTATCTCCGTCTAATACTGAATGAACAGCAGAAACTAATTCTGAATCAACTGCTTTTTTAATAACATATCCATTTGCCCCTGCTTGCAATGCACGTTTTAAATATTGCTCATCTGAGTACATCGTTAATATTAAAACTTTAGTCAAAGGAAACTCTTTTTTTATTAATTTTGTTGCCTCAATTCCTCCCATGACCGGCATCGAAATATCCATTAAAATTAAATCTGGCTTCCATTTTCTCGCTTCTTGGATAACATCTTCTGCTGTGGAAACTTCCCCTACAATATCAACATCTTCCTGCATTAATAAAAGCTTGATTCCTGACAAAAGTACTCTATGATCATCCGCTAATAAGATCTTCGGTCTCAAAAAATTCTCCCCTCTCGATCGATATATTTTTGATATATATCGTTGTACCAATTTCTACATGTGATTCAATATAAAATTTCCCTCCTATTAATTCCACTCTTTCTTGCATCCCTTTCAATCCTAAATGTTTTTTTAATGTATCTTGATGGTTGATTTCTTTCACATTAAATCCAATTCCATCGTCCTCGATAATTATCGATAAAGTTTTTTCTCCCGCTTCTAAGATGATACTGACATTTTCTGCCTTTGCATGTCTAGCAATATTTGTTAGTGCTTCTTGAATGACTCTATATATTGTCACTTCAATGACCGTAGGTAATCGAAGCGATTTAAATCCCATGACTTGAGTATCTATATCTATAGAATATTTACCCATGAATTCTTCTGTGTACCTTTCTATCGCAGCAATTAATCCTAAGTCGTCTAACACACTTGGCCTAAGGGAATATGATATATAGTGGATTTCTTCTAACGTGTGTCGTGCCACTTGTTTTATTTGATCAATTTCTTCTGAATGACTGTCATCAATCATTTTTTGTTTTAATAGTTTCAAGCTAACAAGGATTGAAGTTAATGATTGACTCGTTTCATCATGAAGTTCTCTTGCAATTCGTTTTCTTTCTTCTTCTTGAGCATAGATCAACCTTTCTAATAATTTTTCGCGAATTTCTTCTTTGTGTGTTAATTCTTTCCATAACTTTGCATTTTCAACAATAATCGCAAGCTGCTTTCCTAGTGACTCAAAATATTTAACGGAATGTTCGCTAACACTCTCGTTAAACGTACAATTTATTTCACCATAATAGATGTTTTCCTTCTCAATAATATACGATTTTTCTAAGAATTGTGTTTTAGCTAAATCCTTATTGTTATATACAGCTTGAAACTCTTGGTTCGAAAAATATATAGCAATTTTAAAAGTTACTAAAGAGAATTCTAGACCAATGTTTGTCACTACTCTATCTAAAACCTTCTGAAAATCAAATTCATCAGAAGACGAGACTGCTAACTCTTGCAATAACAGAAGTTGACTATTTCTCCGCTTTAAGTCTTCTAAGTATTTCTCATTTTTGGCCTTCTGTTTATACAAATGAGTTGTCATTTCATTAAATTCTTCTCCTAATTTTCCGATTTCATCTTTCGATTTAATGATAATATCTTGAGATAAATCTCCGTCCTTCACTTTTCTAATTCCGTTCATTAGCCGCTTCATATCTCTATAAATGAAATTTGTGAAAAATATTGAAATGAGAGCTCCAAGCGCGCTTAATAATAATGTTGTAAAGGAAATGATGATTGTCATTTCATTCACTGCTTTTTCTATTTCACTTTCATTTAATCCTACTCGAATATAATCTGTATTAATGTTTGATACTGGTGCCGCAACATCATGGATCTTTCCGTCTGGAGAATCAAATTCAATTAGCGATGGACCTCTTTCACTTTCACGACCGTAGTCAATCATATTTTTAAATAACAACTCATCAGAAACAGAATATTCTTCTCCAAAAGAATCTAAATAGACGTCTTGGTTCGAGTCAACTAAAAAGATATACTCAATATCATTATGATTAGATATTGTTTCATCGAATAGCTTATAAAGACTATATATATCATTTAATATGACATAATCAGAACTTCTTGAGGCTAAGTCATTAGCAACGGTCTCCGCTCTTAAATGTAAATCTTCTGTTAGTTTAGCAGTGATTAGTTCTCTCATAACGAAAGAGAAGGTCATGCCCATTAAAAAAATAAGTCCTATTGTCATTATTAAAATCTTCGTTCGAACACTTTTATTTTTTAAATAAGTCAATAACCGTTTCATAGATATCATACTACCTTTCATAGGTAAGACACTTCTTCTGGTTAGTCGTCTTCCCATAAAGTATACTATATCTACTTTTCTTAAACTGACAGTTTTTCTACAATTTTAAAAACATTCTTTTAAAATAAGTTGCTAATCATAGTTCATTACTTTTTGTCTCATGAAGATTATATATACGAGGCTTTCCTTAAATTGAAACAGCATCGGATTCATCAGGACATCCAAGTTGTTTAACCTCTTCATTTTATCGGCTCTCAGATTTTTGAAAAGCAAAAACGCCACTCAATGGAGTGACGTCTTTGTAAAATTCCTTCTAGCGCGAATAGTGTTGTATATCTTGTTTAATGTTTTCGATAAATTGATCCAAGCTTAATTCTTCTGTGTCTTTTTGACCGTATCTGCGAACGTTCACTCCGTTTGACTCAATTTCTTTATCTCCCAATACTAGAAGATAAGGAATCTTTTGCATCTGAGCTTCACGAATTTTGTAGCCGAGCTTTTCATTTCGGACGTCAACATTCACACGTACACCCGCTTTTTTCAATTCATCCTCTACTTTTCTCACGTAATCCATATGAACATCACTTACAGGAATTGCCTGAACTTGAACGGGAGCTAACCAAGTTGGGAATGCCCCTTTGTATTCTTCTATTAAGAAAGCGACAAATCGTTCCATTGTAGAAACGACACCACGATGGATCACGACAGGACGATGATCTTTTCCATCTTCCCCAACATACGTAAGGTCAAAACGATTTGGCAAATGGAAATCCAATTGAACAGTCGAAAGTGTTTCATCTTTTCCTAACGCTGTTTTCACTTGAACATCTAGTTTTGGACCATAGAATGCCGCTTCTCCTTCGGCTTCAACATAATCTACACCCATGTCATCAACAGCTTCTTTTAACATCGCTTGTGCTTTGTCCCACATCTCGTCATTATCCACATATTTCTCTTTATCTTCTGCATCACGATAAGATAAGCGGAAGTAATAATCTTCAATACCAAAATCTTTGTATACTGCCTGAATCAGCTCAACTACTCGAATAAATTCATCTTTCAATTGATCTGGACGACAGAAAATATGCGCATCGTTTAACGTCATCGCACGAACTCGTTGAAGTCCAGCTAGCGCTCCAGACATTTCATGGCGATGCATCGTTCCTAATTCTGCAATTCGAAGCGGTAAGTTTCTATAGCTGTGCTTTTCATGTTTATATATCATCATATGGTGAGGACAGTTCATTGGTCGAAGAACTAGATCTTCATTATCCATTTTTAATACAGGGAACATATCCTCTTGATAATGATCCCAGTGACCAGAAGTTTTATACAAGTCAACACTTCCTAACACCGGTGTATACACATGGTCATAGCCAAGTCTCTCTTCAATATCGACGATATAACGTTCTACTGTACGACGAATAGTCGCCCCTTTAGGTAACCACAATGGAAGTCCTTGTCCAACTTTTTGATTCACAGTAAAGATACCTAGTTCTTTCCCTAGTTTACGATGATCTCGCTCTTTACGTTCTTCAAGTAATTTCAAGTAATCATCTACTTGTGACTGCTTCGGGAAAGCTGTTCCATAAATTCGTTGTAGCATTTTGTTATCACTATCGCCACGCCAATAAGCGCCATTAATCGTTAACAACTTGAATTTTTTCAACTTACTTGTTGAAGGCACATGCACTCCTCGGCAAAGATCAAAAAACTCACCTTGTTCATAAATACTGATCTTCTCTCCATCAGGAATATCTTCAAGAAGTTCCAATTTCAACTCATCACCAATTTCTTCATATCGGCGTATTGCTTCTTCTCGAGTTACTTCTACTCGATTAATCTCCAAATTTTCTTCAATGATTCGTTTCATTTCTTTTTCAATCTTAGGAAGGTCTTCTGGTGTTAACGTTTCTGGCATATCAATATCATAATAAAAACCTTCTTCGATAACCGGCCCTACACCTAACTTTACGTTTTTATAAAGTCTCTTTAATGCTTGAGCCATTAAATGAGCACTGCTGTGACGGAGAATATCCAAACCATCATCAGAATCATAAGTCACAATAGCGATTTCTCCATCCATTTCAATAGGCGCTCTGAGGTCAATTGCCTCTCCATTTAGTTTCCCTGCTAACGCATTTTTCTTCAATCCTGGAGAAATAGAAGCTGCTATCTCTTCTGTTGTTGTCCCTTTATCAAACTCTTTTTTTGCACCATCTGGAAACGTTAATTCAACTTTGTTTTTCACTTCTTCTGCCATGTGTTATACACTCCTTCTTTCATTCAAGATAACCCTCACTGAACGGATAAATCGCAAAATAAAAACACCCATCCCTATAACAAGGGACGAGTGTGAGAACGTGGTTCCACCCTTTTTTCCAAACGCAAAAACTCTCGCGTTCAGCTTCATTAAATTCCATAACGGGGAATCCGTCAACGTATAATTAGAGCTTTGTCTGTTCCACGTTGAAGCTCAGAGGTGGTAAATTCATTCGTTTGTCATAGGAAATTCCCAGCCTTGATTTCCTTCTCTGGATAACAACTAAAATGATTCTTGTCCTCATCAGCGCTGTTCATTGTTATTGATCATCATTGATTTCTTCATTATTGTTACGAATTAATACAACACAAATCATAATAATCTATGGATAGTATTATAAGCACCTCTTGCCAGAAAATCAAGTTGAAATTAAAGACCTGGCTTTTCAAAAGTCTGTTTATCAAAAGATAACGTATCAGTAAGCTTAATTCTCTCTTCAAAAATATTTCTTAACGTATGATATAAATCATCATTACATTCCTTTGATTCTATAACAACTTTTTTTGGTGCCATGCTGACTAAAGGTCCAATTATTCTTTCATGAATAGGTAAATATTTTTCGAAAGGTGTCACTGCCTGAAGCCATGTACAAACTTGCTCAAATGATATTTTTTGTTTGTCTTCATTATAAAATTCTATACTATCTTTCATAGAGACGTAAACAGTTTCAACCTTTGGCTCGTGATCATATAAAAAATCTCGACATTTTTGTAACATGATTTGATAGTCCAATTCCATTCGATATTCATCAATTGCTTTTTCTACTAAGTCTAAAATTTGTTCTTTATTCGTTTGAAGACGAAAGGAAATAAAGGAATCAAACGAAAAAGAGATATTATCTTCGATTAATGGAGAAATTTTATTGTAAATCTCCTCCTGCCAGTGAAAGAAATTAAGTGTAACCATTTCTTTTTTATATGATAAGGAAGGAAAAAACAATGTTTTGGCTATTTCCATGATCGTTTGAATTTCTTGTTCATCCTCATAATGAAACGTTTGTTTCAAATAATCTTTCATCCATTTCGTAAAAAAAACCGTCATCGTCGTATTCGTTAACACACTTGTAACAACATGTTCTGCTTCCTTGCCTCCTCCATAGATTCCATTAATTGATAAAAAGTAGCTCTTATTCCCTTTATCACCATTTACTTTGATTCTCTCATAACACTGACCCGATAATATAGATAATGAATGTCGAAGTTGTTCATAAAAGGTTTCACCAATACATGAATCCTTGAATTCAATCATTAACAACAGCAGCCCCTCCCAATCGTCCATTTCGAGTTGAGGGTCTTGGCGGTAATTTCCATGCTGAATTTCAACTCATAGCGCTAATATATATATATGGATAGGCTTTTGAAATATGATTCGAAGTTTACAAGGAAGTTTAGAAATTATAGACAAACATCACTAGCATCCAAAGATTCCCCCTAAAAAAACTGGGATAAAAATATTATCAAACAAGATTTTAAGGAAAAACTTAATGAGAATTTATTGAATATCTTTAGACTTTCTCCTTCTTTGTTTCTTTGTCCGCTTAATGACGTTTCACTTATAACCGACTTAACTTCGTTTCGAGACACTTAAGCCGCCTCGACACTGCGTTGGAAGCAATTTAAAATAAACGTCAAAAAAACCGCATTCCCCTATAACAAGGAGAACACGGTTAAGCATTTATCATTAATTTTCCATTACAAAGTCTTTTTCTACCGTTTGGCCTTCTTTAAACTCACGTACTGTGTTATATTTCGTATCCCGTTGAATAGGAATTTTCCCAGCTTCACGAATCAAACGAATAATTAATTTCGTATCCACTTTATATGTCGCACCTGCAGCAGATACAACATTTTCTTCCATCATCGTACTGCCAAAGTCGTTACAACCGTATGAAAGAGATTTCTTTCCTACCTCAGGTCCCATCGTTACCCAAGACGATTGAAAATTTGCAACGTTATCTAAGAAGATACGTGAAATAGCTAAGTTTTTCAAATAATCTCTAGGTGTTACTTTTTCACCTTTCATATTCGTGTTCTCAGGTTGGAATGTCCAAGAAATAAACGCTAGGAAACAATCAGCTTCATCCTGCGCATCACGAACACGTTGAAGATGTAAAGCACGCTCTTCATAAGTTTCACCGAATCCAATTACCATAGTAGCTGTTCCGTGCATACCGACTTTTCTTACCACCTTCATGCATTCGATCCACTCTTCCCATGTTCCTTTCAAACGGCTAATACGTCTACGTGTGCGGTTATCAAGGATCTCTGCGCCACCGCCTGGAACAGAGTCTAATCCTGCATCACGAAGTTGCGTCAAGACTTCTTCTAAAGAAAGACCTGAAACATCTACCATTTTATAAATTTCTGCTGGTGAAAAAGAATGCATCGTAATATCAAAACGCTTCTTAATTTCTTTTAACAGATTAGTATAGTAACTAAATGGTAGATTAGGATTTGTACCACCTTGCATTAAAATTTCTGTACCGTTTACATCTTTTGTCTTTTGAATCTTGTCGAAAATTTCTTCGTTTTCTAAAACATAACCATCCTCTGAATTCGGAGGACGATAAAATGCACAAAAACGACAATATGTGTCACAAAGATTTGTGTAGTTAACATTTCGTCCTATAACAAAAGATGTCTTAGGCTCCGGATGCCATTTTAACATTTTTTCATTGGCTACTTCGCCCATCTTTTCTACTTCATCACTTTCATATAACTTAATTGCGTCGTCCACCGAAAGTCTTTCGCCATTTCGGGCACGCTCGAGAATATGATCTATACTCATTTGTGTCTCCCCCATCCTCAAAAAGCTTGGATTCTCTATCTATTATGGTAACATATAAAACCAAGTTTTCGCTCGTAAAAAGGTTAATATTATCATACAGATAGAAAAACTATAATTTCCCTCTCTTGTTTTCACCTTTCATATCAATCACTTCGTTTAAATATTTGATTCGTTCTAATATCCGTTTCGCTTTTAACTGGTCCACTCTTTCCACTCCGCCACGTTGGGTAGATGAAAGATGGATTTCCAATTCATTCAAGTCAAAATTTGACGTGAAAATAGTTGGCAATTTCTCCATCATTCGGAACTGTAGCAACGCCCCTAGAATATCGTCACGAATCCAGTTAGACATCGTTTCAGCACCGATATCATCCAATATGAGAACAGGCGCTTTTTTTACCATATCCATTTTCCCTTGATAAGAACCATCTGAAATTCCATTTTTTAATTCTCTGAAAAAATCTGGTGCATAAACAATCATCGTTGTTGTTTCTTCTTCTGCTAAATAATTCGCAATCGCTCCAACTAAAAAAGTTTTCCCAACTCCAAAAGGTCCATGAATATAAAGACCTTTCCCTACTTCTCCTGGTTTAACATCTGCACAAAATGCCATCGCTTTCGTGTATGCTTTCATTCTTGATGGATGATCTTCATGGAAATCTTCAAAACTAACTTCTGTCATTTCTTTAGGAATATACAGACTTTGTACAAACGAAGCTTGTCTCTTTCGTTCGTGATCTTTTTTCTTCAAAGGACATGGCTGGTACTCAAGATGTATTTCATTTCGATACAAGTTGACTTGTGGCTGAAAACCTTTCATCAAGTTTGGACACGCATCAAGTCCGGGACAATTGTCACAGTTTTCCCATTGTTGTTTAAACTGATATAATTCATTAATGCCGTTTTCGATCTGTCTTTCTGACAACTCATTATGGGCTAAGTATTCCTTCACTCTTTTATCATCGAGAGTATCTTCTTTTATCTTTTTGAACCGCTGATTAAATCCATCATTAGAAAACTGACTCAGCGACTGATTGATGGAATCCATTTATGATTCCCCCTTCTGCTCTTGCTTCTTTTTTCTTAACATTTCACGGTATCTTGCAGCTTCTTGTTTTGCTTTTTCTAAATCCTCATCTGTCCCCTCATCACTTTGCCAATTTTCATCGGTCATCCATTTAGGTAAAGGTTCTGTTTTAACAGCTCCTGAGAAAGGTTTATTTTTAGGTGTAAAAGGGCGATCTTTTTTCGCTTGAAACTCTTGGCTTTTTTGATTTTCTTTTTTAGCTAATTCCATTGCTTCCTTAACTGTGGAAATTTTCTTTCGATTCCAATGACCAGCAATTTTAAATGCCAATGCTTTTGATAATTTTTTGTCATTTACCATAAATATATAATCGAGTAAAACATTAACGACGCCAGGAGATAACTTGTACTCGAAGATTAGACGTTCAATAATGTCCATATCTCCTTCATATACTTTAGCACCATCACTTAATTCCTCTAGATACTCGATTGGAGCTGTTGTCTCAAAATAATGAATTGTTTTTTCTTCGTTTGTTTCTGGCACCTTTTTCAGTGATTTCAGCTCATCTGGTTGTTTTCGAAGACCTAGTCTTGGAGGTTCATCTTTTTCATTCATTCGATAACGCCTTTTCGCTTGTGTTCGAAGTTGCTCTAAATCAAGTTTTTCAGCATGGAGCATCGCATCTTGGATCACATTAGCCATTTCCTCCGCTGAAAGTTTATATATAAACGATAATTGATAGATCAGTCGTTGATTTTTCGAATTCTCAAGTTCATCTTTCGGAATAAAGGATGGTAAGTACGCCAGTAATTGTTGAAAATCAAAATCAACTTCTTCCTCCATTTGGTAAGGAATTTTCGCTTTAGAGCGACCTACTAACGGATCAGAAGAGGATAAAATTTCGAGTAGATCTGGGTTTGTGCTTTTTAGTTCAGATGGATGAATCGACGTAAATACTTGATTAAACCCTTGCGTTACATTATCTAAATCTGTTGTATCAAATGTATCTATCGTAAAAGACTGCCGCAATTCTCGGTAATGGTCTTTGCTACCTAATTTATTGTAAAGAAAAACACTTAATAAGTCATCTTTGAAAAAATCTGCTGCATCCATTGGCAAATGCAGATGATAATAATAAATATATTCCTCATCTTCTTTTTTCCTATAGACAGTTAAGAGTCCAATTGCTTCTAGTTTTTTTCGCTCAGAAAAAATGTCATCTAAGTGTTGGCCTGTTAACGTCATTAAAGCTTTATGTGTACGTTCGATTTTTTTCGTCGGTTGTTTTTGTATATCTACACAAAATGTCATATAGAGACTATAAGCTAATGACCCTATCAATGGCTGATAGAGCATTGCAAGCACATCATGATCCAAAGAGTTTGCATGGTCACTCATATAAGCAACGTATCGATTGGATGGCAACACTTCTTTCCAATGCATCTCATTTCACCTTGACTTTCCAAACGACCTCTTTCACAATATTTCAAGAAGAGACCGTCTTTCCTTTTTTAAACATTTTAATAGAGAAAAATGGAGCTGCGAGGCCCCATTCCCTAATTTATTACTATTTTTTATTTTCACGTTCGATTAATTCTTTTAATTCATCAACGAATACATTTAAATCCTTGAATTGTCGATAGACAGAAGCAAAGCGAACGTAAGCAACATCGTCTACTAAAGCAAGAAATTCCATCACTTTTTCTCCAATTTGATCACTGCTTACTTCTGAAAGTCCTTGATTACGAATGTCTTTTTCGACATCTTCTGTTATATTTTCCAGTTTTTCTAGTGGAACTGGTCGTTTTTCGCACGCTCGAATAAGCCCTCTAAGTAACTTTTCTCGACTAAATTCTTCACGATTCCCATCTTTTTTCACAACAATAAGTGGTGTTTTTTCGACTCTTTCAAAAGTCGTATAGCGATATCCACAAGCTTCGCATTCTCTCCGTCGTCTTATAGAACGGCCTTCATCACTTGGTCTTGAATCCAATACTTTCGTTCCATTGTGTTGACAACTGGGACATATCATTCGGAATTCACTCCATTCTCAGACTTTCTGCCGGAAAACATTAAACTAATTCATTACCTAATCCAGTTCCGACAAACGTAAGTCTCGAATCTAACTCTTTATATAACATCTCAATTACTTTTCTACTATAACCGAAGTCGGTAAATAAAACCGTTTCTGTTGAAACAGAAAAATCAACGGCTGTCCGATAAGGACGAACCATGATGATGGTTATGACCATGAATGCTTTTTTACCTTTTTTCACATTAACAATAATTTCACCATGATCTTTTGATGTAGAAGCTACTTCAAACCCTTCAAGGGATCTAATAATTTCCTCTACTTCTTTCATTGCTTTATCTTTCATCGTTTTGTAATACCGAGTTTGCAATTGTTCGTCATGATGGTTTTCACTAGTTTCAGTACTTGAACTAAATATTTTTTTAAATGTTTGTTTTATACCCATCTTTCATCCCACCTCATCTCTATTAAGGATAGCAAGAAATCACCAATTGTTCAATTGAAAAAACGCTCCATCATAAAGGGATGGAGCGCAAATCATGATTATGTTGAATAAACATTCATTTTTTTACTTTTACCTACGTGAATTGGTCCCATCCCTCTTGGAACTTCTATGACTTCAGAATTTTTAGCACCAAGCTTTCTTGCAATATAAGTTGAAGCTACATTCGGATCAATGCGATCTCCACACGTATAAACATCAATGCTTGCATAACCATGTTCAGGGAAGCTATGGATCGTTAAGTGAGATTCACTTATGATAACGACACCACTTACTCCTTGAGGAGCAAATTTATGAAAAGCCACTTCTCTCACTTCAGCTCCTGCTTCTAGTGCTGCATTGACAAACAACTGTTCAATATACTCCATATTATTTAATTTGTCAGTGTCACATTCCCATAACTCAGCAATGACATGACGCCCCATTGTATCCATGTTGTATATCCCCCTTTGTAAATATTCATGCTTTTTAGCATGTGGAATCTCTTTTTACCGGGGGAAAGTTAGTCCTACGAGGTCCCAACCCTTTAAGTAAATGAGATACCTACTTTTGTTTTAAAGCTTCGTTTACGAAAATCAGTATACTTTGTTTAGGAAATGAATGCAATGACTTTTTTATCCCAAAAACACCCCCAAGATTTACTTAAAGATTCTGTTCTTAAGTAAATGAAAAACAATACCTGCAAAATTAGCAAGTACTGTTTTTAATGTGTCTTTTAACTAGTTTATTTATACATTTACCATAATAATGTCTCCCTCTCTAATAGCTAAGAGAGTTCCAGCTTTTTTTCCTTCGAGTTTCTTCTCTGTAGATTTGTACGATATAGTCTCGTCCAATAATTAAGATGCGACAACTTTATTTGATGACAACAACTTCCTACCTACATATTTCACCAAATCAACAACACGACATGAATAACCCCACTCATTATCATACCAAGCCAAAATTTTAATTTGATGATCATTTATGACCATTGTGCTTAAGCCATCTATTATTGCTGAATGCTGATTTCCATTAAAATCTGTTGATACTAATGGTTCATTTGTATAAGAAAGAACACCTTTCATTGAGGTCTGTGCCGCTTCTTTTAAAACAGCATTTACTTCTTCTTTTGTCGTCTTTATATTAATATTCCCAACAAAATCAACTAACGAAACATTAGGGGTCGGAACCCTAAGTGCCATCCCATGAAGTTTACCGTCTAATTCTGGAAGTACACTACCGATTGCCTTAGCTGCCCCTGTTGTTGTTGGGATAATTGATTGACTACAAGCCCGTGCTCTTCTTAAATCTTTATGCGGATTATCAATATTTTTTTGATCATTCGTAAAAGAATGAACGGTGGTCATCATACCTGACTCTATTTGAAATTTTTGATGGAGAACTTTCATAACAGGAGCTAAACAGTTCGTTGTGCAAGAAGCATTGGAAATAACATGGTGTTGTTCATGATTGTAAGCTTCTTCGTTTACACCGTATACAATTGTCTTATCCACATCATTAGCAGGAGCAGTAATAACAACTTTTTTTGCTCCTGCCTCTATGTGAGAACCGGCTGATGTTTTAGAAGTAAACTTTCCAGTTGCTTCGATAACGACATCCACATCTAATTCTTTCCACGGTAAGTTTTTAGGATCTCTTTCTTCGCATAACATGATTCGTTTATGATCTATAATGAAAGATTTCTTTTCAATTTTTATTTCCTTGTTAAAAATACCATGAACAGTATCATACTTAATTAAATGAGCTAACGTTTCTCCTGGATAACTCGCATTAATGGCCACAATATCGATGTTCTCATCGTCTATACACCTTCTAAAAGCCATTCGTCCAATTCTGCCAAAACCATTGATCGCTACACGAATCACAATTCATCCCTCCGACTTTTCTTATAGTAATTTTCTAATTAGTAGCTGCTGAACAACGCAGGTTTCCCGAAGTAGAAAAAGTTGTTTTAGAAGGGACGACATTCTATTCCCGTTCCTTCATTACTCTTTCTGCGATAATCTTACAATTATTATGATTCAGCAACATAAATTAAAATATTTCCGTTGATTAGTATAACATATTATATAATAACGTTATACTAATTGTGATATTTTTTAGATTAAAATTGTCATTAAAGTTTGAAATGTGTATTAATTATAGTTAATGATAGGAAAAAGACAAACGAAAAAGACCACATTCTCAGCATGGAGAACATGATCTTAACAAACAACAAAGTTTACGTAATCAGCTATTTTACACTTGTTCATTAAACTATCATTTTAACTTATTAATTAACTCAACTACTTGTTGTTTCGTTTCTATTACTGTTCCTGAGTTATCTATAATATACGATGCATATTGTTTTTTCTTTTCGATTGATAATTGTGAGTCCATTCTTTGTTTTGCTTCTTGTTCTGTATAATCATTTCTAGCACGTAATCTTTTTAATTGAATCGATTCTGGTACGTAAACAAGCACAACTTCATCGACCATATGGAACAAATCATTTTCTACTAGAAGAGGTATATCCATGACAATCAACTGATGGCCTTCATTTTTATAAAAATGAGCTTGTCGGGACATTTCTTCTCGAACCGCAGGATGCACAATATTATTTAAGATATTTCGTTCATGTTTTTTTTCAAAAACAATGTTTCCTAATTTCTCTCGATTGATCGTTCCGTCTTGTTTAAGAATACTTAAACCAAAATGATCGACAATTTGATGATAGGCATTTGAGCCGAGTTCAACTACTTCTCTTGCAACAATATCAGCATCAATGATAGGAATACCTTCTTTTTTAAGCATAGCAGAAACAGTGCTTTTGCCGGTCGCAATTCCTCCAGTTAAACCAATAATCAAAATAAAATCCTCCTTTGACTTCCTGACCAACGGTAAACACCTATGATTTCATTCTTTATTTTACACGAGCAAAGGCTAAAGTTTAAAAATACCAATTAAAATAAGTAATAATCCTGGTAAAAAAGAAAGGTGTTTCATTTTTTCTGATTTAAATAAAAGTTCCCCACTCAGCTTTCCCAATGACAAGAAAAGACCACACATCAAGCCAACACTAGCTGCTAATAGCCAAGGTGATACTCCTAGAAAAGCTGCTCCCATCCCTGCTCCAAAGGCGTCTAAGGACAAAGCAACACCTAACAATAATGCTTCATTTCCAGTAATAGACCCAGAATCATCTAAATCCGCTTCCATCGGTTTTTTCAACACGTTAATGACAATGCCGAGGCGCTTTATTTCTAAATTCATCAACATTCGTTCTTGTATACGATGTTTTATCGCTTTTTTAGGCTGGCGGTAGACTTGATATAGAGCAAACACACCAATTCCAATTAATATGATTCCACCTAACGTTTCAGCTGAACTAGGCGTCATAAAAGAGCTTATCTCACCGCCAATCCACATGGCAAATAAGATCGCGATCGCAGAACAGCTCATAATAAAAACAACAGATAATAATGGCAGTCTCATCTTTCGTAACCCGTACGTCACGCCTACACCAAAACTATCCAAACTAACAGCAAACGCTAACACGAACAAAGAAAGATATTCCGTCATGGACATGAGCTCCTTCCATTTCTTGCTAAGTTAGTATATGGTAAGAGCCCATCCAATGTACGTTTTTTTCATCAAGATTAATGAAATAACCAATTTATCTTAAATTAGGTTGACATGCCGGACAAGTATGAGTCCCTCTGCCTCCAACAACCGTCCTCTTAATTTCCGATCCACATGTGTGACAAGGAAGTCCTTTCCGACCATATACATGCAATCTTTGTTGGAACATTCCCATTTCTCCTTGACCATTTACATAAGATTTTATTGACGATCCACCTAATTCTACCGCTTCATTTAATGTTTTAACAATGGAATCATGAAGCTTTACTAATTCTTCGTTCTTTAATAAGTTTGCTTGTCTTTCTGGGTGTAGTCCAGCATCGAATAATGCTTCATCTACATAAATATTCCCTAATCCAACGAGAACTGTTTGGTCTAATAACGCTGCTTTAAGAGCTCTTGAGGTTCGTTCCAAACGTTTTCTAAGCACGTCAACCGTAAAGGTATCAGCCAAGGGTTCCGGTCCAAGCTGAGATAGTGGTAACCTCATCATCTCTTCCCCTATTGGAAATAGATGCATCGTACCAAATTTACGAACGTCTCCATACCTCAATTCCTTACCACTATTGAACCGAAAACGAACGTGAGTGTGAGGCTGTTCATCTTCCTCTTTTTGAAAAACACCGTATCTTCCCTCCATTCTTAAATGAGAAATAAGAGCATAATCATCAAGTTTAAAAACAAGAAACTTTCCCCTTCTTGATATAGAACGAAAAGTCTGCCCCTCTAAATGGTGTGTAAATTGATAAATATCATCTGGTTGTTTTATCATTTTCGGCCAAGTTACATCTACTTGGCTTATCTTTTCATTTATAATTAATTCGGAAAGGGTTCGTTTCACCGTTTCCACTTCTGGTAATTCTGGCAATTTGTTCACCTTCTTATTTATTTCTTCCCTGAAAATAAACGATGATCTTTCTCTTGTTAAGAATTGTTAAGAGGAAGATCAACGTCCGCTCACTCTGTATTTATGTTTATTTTGCGTCGTACCATGTCTCCCCATAAGCAACATCAGCTAATAGAGGGACATCAAGTTTAATCGCCTGTTCCATGACGTCTGGGACCAATTTTTTCATTTGAGTTAACTCTTCCTCTGGAACTTCAAAAATCAGTTCATCGTGAACTTGCAATAGAAGTTTAGACGTCATATTCTCATTTTCCAGTGCTTCTGCCATATCAACCATCGCTTTTTTGATGATATCAGCTGCACTTCCTTGTATTGGAGTATTCATCGCAGTACGTTCCGCAAAACTTCTTTGATTAAAATTCTTACTTGTTAATTCAGGTAAATATCGACGTCGATTCAACATCGTTGTAACATATCCCTTTTCTCTTGCTTCATCCACAACACTTTCCATATAATCTTTAACTCCCGGATAACTTTGGAAATACCTATCGATGAATTTCTTGGCCTCTTTACGAGTAATTCCTAAGTTTTGCGATAGTCCATAATCACTAATGCCATAAACAATTCCAAAATTTACAGCTTTTGCTGTTCGTCTCATTTGATCTGTCACATCATCTTCTTCCACTCCAAAAACATCCATCGCAGTTTTCTTGTGTACATCCATTTCATTGATAAATGCTTGTTTTAAGTTTTCATCTTGAGAAATATGTGCTAACACTCTCAACTCGATTTGAGAATAATCCGCTGCAAAGATGAATGACTTCTCCTTTTCCGGGACAAAAGCATGTCGAATTTTTCTGCCTTCCTCCAAACGAATAGGTATGTTTTGTAAGTTAGGTTCTGTTGAACTCAACCTGCCTGTTTGTGTAATAGCTTGATTGAATATTGTATGGATTTTCCCTGTTTTTTTATGAATGACTTTTAATAAACCTTCGATATATGTTGAATTTAACTTTCCTAATTGTCGATAATGCAAAATGGTTGGTATCATCTCGTGCTCATCTTGTAATTTTTCCAATACATCCGCTGATGTGGAATAACCTGTTTTTGTTTTTTTAATAACTGGTAAGTTAAGTTTTTCAAATAAAACTTCCCCTAATTGTTTAGGTGAGTTTATGTTAAATTCTGTTCCTGCCAAGTGATGAATTTTCTTCTCCATATCTGCTAATCTTTCAACGAGACTTTCTCCCATTTTCTTTAATTCTTCTTGATCAACTGATACACCGTTCATTTCCATTCTTCCAAGAATGACTGATAGTGGCATCTCAAGATTTTCAAATAGCTCTTGCTGACTGTTATCGATTAATTCATTTTCCAACTCTTCTTTTAAATCAAAAATAGCTGCTACTTTTCTCCCTAGGTGCTGAGACAAATTCGACTGCTCTGGAATGTGCTGTTTTTTCCCTTTTCCATAAATAACTTCATCAGACTGAACCTTCAAGCTTTTTTTTCGTTTAGCGATGTCTGCCATTTCATGCGAATTTGCTGAAGGATCTATTAAGTAAGAGGCAATTTGGATATCAAAGATTACACCATCTAGCATCACATCTTGCCATCCTAAGGCGACAACGGCTCGTTTGGCATTAAAGATATACTTTTCTTTTGAAGCATCGCTTGCCCATGTTTTAAATAAATCACTCTCTAAAGCTACAGTAGTTGGTAGATAATAAAGTCCGTTCTTATTTGCAATAGACAATCCTATAACCTCTGCCTGATGGTAATTTTCATCTAGAGCTTCTACAACAAGAGCTGCTGGAGATTCGAGCATCTCCTCAGTAACTTCTGAAACAACCCGAACATCTAAGTCTTCTACTTCTTCTTGTTCTACTGCATCACTAGAACCAATTCGCTCTAATAAGGAGGAAAACTCAAGTTCTTTGAACAATTCTGTTAATGTTTCTTGATGTGGGTCACCTAGTATGAGATCTTCTAAAGATAAATCCACTGGTGCATCAAGCATAATCGTTGCTAATTTCTTACTCATTAGAGCTTGCTCATGATTTGCTTGTAGCTTTTCTTTCAACTTTCCAGCTATTTCATCAATCGAATGATAAACCCCTTCGACTGATTCATATTGTTTCAAGAGCTTTAATGCCGTTTTTTCTCCAACGCCAGGAACACCAGGGATATTGTCAGAACTATCTCCCATAAGTCCTTTCATATCAATGATTTGCATAGGAGTAATCCCATACTTTTCATCAACCAACGACAAATCATATGTATCAACATTCGTAATACCTTTTCTCGTGAGGGAAACGAGTACATTCTTTGTAACTAGTTGCAATAAATCTTTATCACCTGTATATATTTTCACTTCGTAATCATCTTTATTGGCAACTTTTTGAGAAAGGGTTCCAATAATATCATCCGCTTCATAATTTTCCACTTCAAACAGCGGAATGTTAAATGCTTTGAGTAAATCTCTCATTACCGGCAATTGCTCTGCAAGCTCTGGTGGTGTTTTTTCTCGTTTTCCTTTATATTCTTTATACGTTTCATGTCGAAATGTTGTTTTTCCTGCATCAAATGCAACGAGCATATGAGTAGGCTTTTCATCTTCTAATATTTTCAATACCATTGTTGTAAATCCATAAATAGCGTTCGTATAAACACCTTTTTCGTTATTTAATAACGGTAAAGCAAAAAATGCTCGATAAGCAATACTGTTTCCGTCTACTAGGACAAGCTTTTTCAATCCTAACACCTCATTTAATTATAATATATTTAGTTTATCATGAATTAGGTAAATTAAAAAAAGGAACGAAAGCTCAGGGGGAGACTTTCGTTCCTATCAAAGGGGATTTCAGATGGGTGTCGTCAAATAAAAATAACATCCATCATTAAACAGTCCACACCCTTATTCTACAAAGTGATTGTTAATAAAGGATAAAGAAACTGTTAATTTTTTGTAAATTCATTCATCTGATTGTATTTCATCTTGTCTTTCTTTGTAAAATAACAAACGAAATGTTGTTCCTTTTCCTACTTCGCTATCAACAGATAGGTTTGCATGGAGGGCTTCTGCCAAGTGTTTTACAATCGCCAAACCGAGCCCTGTTCCCCCAGAATTTCTGCTTCGTGCTCTGTCCACTCGATAGAACCTTTCAAAAACTCTTGGAATTTCTTTTTTGCTCATTCCTATCCCTGAGTCTTCTACTTCCATTAGAACCGTTTCTTTCTGCTCTTTCACCCTTACGGTAATATTACCTTCTTCAGGAGTATAAACAATTGCATTGTTTACTAAATTAATTAATATTTGTTTTATTCGATGAGAATCTGCAATAATTTGTGAGGACCCCGTTACTTTTTTCGATAAATGCATATTTTTTAAATGAGCCTTTTCTTCCAATATGAGGAATACTTCGTCTATTAACTCATCTAAGTTCACGGGTTGCCAATTAAGTTGAAAATGTGTTCCTTCTATTTTCGACAACTCCAACAGGTCATATATTAACCCCTCTAACCGTTCAGACTCATTTGCAATAATAGTCAAAAATTGTTTCCTCAATTCTTCGTTTTCCATTGCACCATCTAAAAGCGTTTCCGTGAATCCCTTCAATGATGTCACTGGCGTTTTCAGTTCATGGGATACATTTGCTACAAAATCTTTTCTTGCTTGTTCCAATTTTTTAAGTTCTGTAATGTTATGAAATACAATGACAATTCCTTTTAAATTTTCATCGTACCCAATAATAGGCGCACCGTG
This sequence comes from Salipaludibacillus daqingensis, assembly GCF_029891575.1. Taxonomy (GTDB): domain Bacteria; phylum Bacillota; class Bacilli; order Bacillales; family Salisediminibacteriaceae; genus Salipaludibacillus; species Salipaludibacillus daqingensis. The sequence continues at coordinate 156,812 of NZ_JARZHF010000004.1, forward strand.
AACATCAAAATGCTTGAAATAAATCCCTATTGGCAATTTCAACTGTTTTCGTGTTGGTTTTTCTGTTAAGAAAATTTCTTGAATTAATTTATTAATTTTTTTATGCTTTATGACTTTGTAATATAGTTGATTTTTCCAAAGGTCTGTATCTTCATCAAAAATCGCTTTACAAGAACGATTTAATAGCGTGATATCCCCTTTTGTATTTATTAATATCAGGCCACTTCCCATATTTTCTATTAATGTTTCGAGGCGTTCTTGCTGGTTTTCATACGTTTGCGTGATCTGTTCTAAATTTTCTGCCAATACATTTATAGATCGATTTAATTCCCCAGTTTCCAAATTAGCTCCTTCAAATGTCCTCGCAGAGAAGTTGCCTTTTGCCAACTCGTTCGCAACCCTTCTTGCGTCTTCAACCGGTCTAATCATTTGATTTGTTAGTTTGGATGCCAAAATTAATATAACGAGAAACGCAATAAAAAAAGAAACAAATAGTAACGTCCAAATATTTTGGTAAACAGAATTTAATTCTTCCATTTCCAAACCTAATCGAACAAACCCTTCATCTCCTTCTCCATTTTCTAAAGGCATCGCGAAGTATAACAATTCTTTGTTCACAGTAGAGCTATATCTTGTTTCTCGCCCATTATCTCCTCGGATAACTGCCTGAATTTCTGCTCGATTTAAGTGATTTTCCAAATCTTCTGGATTCGCTTCAGATTCAGCTAGAACCACTCCATCAGGATCAATGATCGTTATACGAACGTCTAATCTTTCAGAAAGATCTAACGTGATACTTTGCAACAAATCTCGATCTGCTAAATCAATATCCTGAAGATAATACGCAACGACATCAGACTCTTTTTCCATGCGGTCACTCATTCGCTCTAAATAGAACTCTTTAAAAAACGGTCCTAAAATTGCTCCTAAACTAGCTAACACAATGAGTACAATAAGTGATAATGGAAAAATCATTCTAAATCGATAACTATTCATCTTTATTCGGAGTCTCCAATTTATACCCTAATCCTCGGATAGTTTTAATATATATTGGTTTTTTTGTATTTGGTTCTATTTTTTCTCTAAGGTGACTTATATGAACATCTACGATACGAGTGTCTCCGACAAATTCATAGTTCCAAACCGCATTTAAAAGCTGGTCTCTTGTCAACACTCGTCCTCGATATGTTGTTAAATATACGAGTAGTTCAAACTCTTTAGGCGTTAATTCTAAAGGTACTCCTCCTAAATAAACCTCATAGTTATCTGGAAAAATTTCGACATCACCGAAACGAACGACAGTAGACTTCTTTTCCACTCCTTTTGTTTGAGTAACAGCTTGGGAACGTCTTAAAATTGCTCTCACACGGGCAACAACTTCTCTAGGACTAAATGGTTTCGTTAAGTAATCGTCTGCTCCTAACTCTAAACCAAGTACTTTATCAAATTCATCATCTTTTGCTGTTAACATTAGAATGGGCGTTTGTATTTTATTTTGTCTTAATTCTTTACATACTTCTAAACCATCCATTTCTGGTAACATCAGATCTAAAACAATCAGGTCATATCTATCTTCTAATCCTAATTCCATTGCCTTTTTTCCATCCATTGCAGTTGTTACATCAAATCCTGCTTTTTCTAGATTAAATTTCAACAACGTTAAAATCGATTCTTCATCATCGACAACAAGTATATTCTGTGACATCTTCTTTCCTCCTGATCTGCTTTGCCACCCTGAATAAAACCTTACAAAGCTCTCATTTCTAGTTTTGTGACTGTTTATTTAATCTTACTACATTTTTTATTTATCACAAAGAAACTATTCCGAATTATTATAATGATCATCAAATATACAATTCTATTAGCTTGAAGTTTTTTTAACCAACCAAAAAAAGTCCTTCTAAATTAAGAAGGACTTTTTTGCTCTAGTATCTTTGAACGTATATTCTAAAAATTCTCAAAAGTACCTGAATCATGTGTCATTGGCTTCCACGAATAAGGTGGGGAAACAATCAATGAGCCTGTCATTACAGTTTCGTCATACTCATCTTTACCTGATATTGCTACATGCACTTTATGTTCCTTTACTTCCACTTCAGTGATCGTAACAACTAGTCTCAACGTGCCATAGTGATACATTGGCTTTGGAAAGGAAAGGTGTTGTTCAAGAATTGCACTTCCTGGACCAGGTAAATTCATGGATATGACAGAAGAAACAAAGCCGTTCAGCATAATATTTGGGACGATCGGTTTATGAAACGGAGTTCGAGATGCATAGTCATGCTGAAGATAAATTGGATTGGCATCATTCGTAAACCCTAAAAATAACAGAATATCTTTATCCTCTATTTGTTTTTCGACTACGAAATCATCTCCAACCTTCAATTGATCTATCGTCCGCCCAAGCTTCCTTTTTTTTGTAAACATGTCATATCACCTCGTGTATGTTTCTAGTATTTAACGCTCTCCCGATGTATGAAGACCTATCAAGGCGTTCTGACGTAAATGAACGACTTTGGTTTGAAAATTGACTTACCCAAGATATAATAACTTTGAAATAATCACATCGCACCCGATTAAGTAAACGCTTTCATCCCCTTTAAAGAAGAGAGAAACCTCTACATACGGTTTCTCTCATTTGGATTACTTAACTAATGTCATAACATCCTTAACGGATGCAACGGACTTATCTAGCCCGGCTTTTTCTTTATCATTAAGCTCTAACTCAATGATTTTTTCAATGCCATTTCCACCAAGGATTGTCGGAACCCCTAAGTAGATGTCATTATATCCATATTCTCCTTCAAGGTAAGCAATAGAAGGTAATACTCGCTTCTTGTCCTTTATAATCGCTTCAACCATTTGAACAATCGCAGCTGCCGGAGCATAGTACGCGCTACCTGTACCTAATAGGTTGACGATTTCTCCCCCACCTTTACGAGTTCTATTGACAATTTCTTCAAGACGCTCTTTTGAAATCAATTTTTCTACTGGGATGCCGCCAACAAAGCTATAGCGCAACATTGGAACCATATCGTCTCCATGTCCGCCTAGAACAAACCCTGTCACGTCTTCAATAGATACGTTTAATTCTTCCGCAACAAATGTATTAAAACGAGCAGTGTCTAGAACACCTGATTGACCGATAACACGGTTTTTTGGAAACCCAGATTCTTTAAAAACAGAATATGTCATCGCATCAACTGGGTTTGTTAATACAATAATAAAACATTCGGGAGAGTACTTCACAATTTCTTTTGTAACGCTTTTCATAATATTAGAGTTAGTGCTCACAAGGTCATCACGACTCATCCCGGGCTTTCTCGGAATTCCTGCAGTTATGACAACAATATCAGACCCTTCTGTATCTTTATAATCAGAAGTACCAACAATTTTAGAATCAAATCCTTGAACTGGGCTAGCTTCTAGCATATCTAATGCTTTCCCTTTTGTTGGACCATCCATTTGGGGAATATCCACTAAAACTACGTCTCCGAGCTCTTTCTGTGCAGCCATTAGTGCCGTTGTTGTTCCAGTAAAACCGCCGCCAATTACGCTAATTTTTCTTCGTTTAATTGCCATTTTTATCGCACTCCTCTATTTATTATAAGGCTTTGTTAAAATGCAATGGTGTTTTGGTAGGACCAAAAACCGATGTTCCTTCTTTAATCGTTTTTGTTTATAAATGATATCAATGAACTGGCAAAACGCCACTCCCTGTGTCTTAGGTTACTGAAACATTTTAGTTCAGCGAACACAATCAAACTCAGTTTGTGGCACACCAGTAATCGATCAAACTCATCGTTATCGGTCCCATAACTAGTAGTTTTTTACAAAAGCGTTTAACAAAACCTTTTTAAAACGTATATAATACACATTTTTTTATAGAAAAAGCTTGATTACAAGTTGTTAATAAGTGCATCTCCGAATTCAGAACATTTAACTTCTGTTGCTCCATCCATTAATCGTGCAAAATCATATGTCACTGTTTTGCTTCCAATTGTTTTATCCATTGAATTTTCAATCATATCTGCTGCTTCTGCCCAACCTAAGTGACGAAGCATCAATACTCCTGAAAGAAGAACAGATGATGGGTTAACTTTGTCTTGTCCAGCATACTTTGGTGCCGTACCATGAGTTGCTTCGAAAATGGCATGACCAGTATCATAGTTGATGTTCGCACCAGGTGCGATACCAATTCCGCCAACTTGTGCAGCTAAAGCATCAGAACAGTAATCCCCATTCAAGTTCATCGTAGCAACAACGTCAAATTCTTTTGGTCGCGTTAAAATTTGTTGCAAGAAAATGTCTGCAATCGAATCTTTAACGATAATTTTCCCTTCAGCTTCTGCTTTTGACTGTGCATCATTTGCAGCAGCTTGTCCTTTATCTTCTACAATTCGATCATATTCTGCCCATGTAAACACTTTATCACCGAATTCTTGTTCAGCTAGTTCATATCCCCAATTTTTAAATGCCCCTTCAGTAAATTTCATGATGTTTCCTTTATGGACAAGGGTCACACTCTTTCGTCCTTCATCAAGTGCATACTGAATAGCAGATCTCACTAATCGAGTTGTACCTTCTTTAGAAACAGGCTTAATACCAATACCTGATGTTTCAGGGAAACGGATGTTTTTAACTCCCATCTCATCTTGCAAAAAGCTGATAAGTTTTTTCACTTCAGGTGTACCTTCTTGGTACTCAATACCTGCATAAATATCTTCAGTATTTTCACGGAAGATTACAATATCCGTGTCTTCTGGTCGTTTAACTGGGGAAGGAACTCCTTCGAACCAACGAACTGGACGTAGGCAAGTATAAAGATCTAGTTCTTGACGAAGAGCAACATTTAACGAACGGAAACCTCCGCCAATTGGTGTTGTTAATGGACCTTTTATTGCAATCATATATTCGCGAATTGTATTCAACGTCTCTTCTGGTAACCACTCACCTGTTTTTGTATGAGCTTTCTCTCCAGCATAAACTTCTTTCCAATGAATTTTTTTCTCCCCATTGTAAGCCTTATCTACTGCTGCTTCAATAACACGAGATGCTGCTTTCCAAATGTCTGGTCCGATTCCATCACCTTCGATATAAGGAATTACCGGTTCATTCGGTACACTAAGTACTCCACTATTTACTGAAATTTTCTCTGCTGACATTAAAAAAACCTCCTAAAATATTCTATGTAGTAAGAAAAGCGTCTTGCGCTTAACTTGTCACAGGGGGAAGAAGAAAGAAATTTTCTTCCTTCTTCCCATTAATCAATATTACCTTTCTTCTAATGGTACCCACTTTTGATGATCTGGTCCAGTATATTCTGCTCGAGGTCGAATAAGACGGTTGTTCTCAAACTGCTCAAGAATATGCGCAATCCAACCTGATACTCGACTCACTGCAAAAATAGGTGTGAAAATATCATGCTCGATACCTAAACTATGATAAACCGATGCTGAATAAAAGTCGACATTTGGAAGTAACCCTTTTTCCTTTGTGACAATTTCATCAATTTTCACACTCATATCATACCATTTTGTTTCGCCAGTGATATCTGTTAATTGTCGAGACATTTCTTTTAAATGTTTAGCTCGTGGATCACCATCTTTATATACACGATGTCCAAAGCCCATAATTTTCACTTTTCTTGCCAAGGCATCTTTGATATAAGGTTCTACCTTATCTAGATCTCCTATTTCTGAGAGCATAGACATCACTCGTTCATTAGCTCCCCCATGAAGCGGGCCTTTCAAAGCACCGATCGCAGCGGTGATTCCTGAGTACATATCTGATAAAGTTGCCACACAAACTCTAGCAGTAAAAGTTGAGGCATTTAACTCATGATCAGCATGTAAAACTAAAGCTTTATTCATCGCTTTTTCAGAAATTTCATCTGGTTCTTCACCATTTAACATATAAAGGAAATTAGCCGCAAAACTTAATCCTTCTTTTGGTGCAATAGGTTCTTTCCCCTGTCTAATTCTTGAGAAAGAGGTAACAATTGTTGGTAATTGAGCTTGAAGCTTTAGCGCCTTTTCATAATTTGCTTTTTCTTCTTGCTCATCTGCACCTTCATCGTATAATGCGAGCGCAGAAACTGCTGTTCTAAGTGCAGCCATAGGATGAACTTTATCGATCGGATACATCTTCATTTGCTGAAGTACTTCGTCTGGTACTTTTGCAGCTGATGAAAGTTGCTTAGTAAAAGTGGTCAGCTCCTCTTTAGAGGGAAGCTTGTGATTCCAGAGTAAATAAACCACTTCTTCAAAGCTAGCATAGTTCGTCAAGTCATCAATATCATACCCATGATATGTTAATACACCATCAATTATAGAACTAACACCTGACGTCGTCGCAACAACACCTTCTAACCCTTTAGTTGTACTCATGCTACCTCTCCTTTATAAAAAATGTGGGCTTTCTTATATTTATGCCCTATTACCAAGATTTTTGCCAATTTAAGAAACCGCATCAATACCGAATGAAGGTTCACTCAATATCCAAGCCAATACAAATTTACTTTCCTAAAATACTTTCATTTAAACATGTTATCTTTTTAACAAAGCAATCTAAAAGAAAGCGACAAGTAAGCGGTTACGAAAAAACTTGGCAATGAGAACCAAATAATGATTTTATGTATTTGGCATCATACACTCTCTATTATACCATTTTTCACATTTTTGTGAACGCAAAATTTTAAAACGATTTAACATTCAGACTTTAAGTATTATTTTAATTTATCAGAATATTATTTCATTTTGTGGATATCACCTTATTTCTTACAAATAAAACGTGAAAGACTAAGTAAACATGAAAAAAACAGCAAAAATCGTTTGTTTTAGCCTCCAAATGATGAAAAAAACGATGCTATCTTCATAGCCATATAGGCAATTCCAGCACCTATTAACGGACCAACTGCAACACCGTTAAAAACCGCCACTGCTAATATTGTACCAAATACAAGGGCTACAGTAATATGAGGGTCTGTTTTCAATAATTCTATTCCATTTGCAGCAATGATTGCAACAAAAATACCAGAACCTAAAGCGATCCAGGCATAGTATGACTTTAAAGCTTGCTGTAAGTCTTTGAATCCAATCTCTCCTGTAACGATTGGCACTAGGACAGCAATGGTAATAATCGTTACCCCTATGTTAATCCCTTTTTGTTGGGCAATAGGTAGTATTTTATCTCCGAAACCAGACCATTTAACAATCAACAAAAAACCTACGGCAATAATTAAAGATTGATTTTTTGCAAATAGTCCAATTGCTAGAAGAATAAGCATAAATATCGTTGCTTGACTCATTATCGTTACTTCCTTCCTCTAATTTTCTAAGCTTAAATTTTATCAAAGTTACAACTTAACTACTTTTATATTAAGCAAATTTTGTCGTTTGTTTCATATTTTACGTGGACATGCATAGATTATTGGTAGCTTACCTTCTGGGAGATGAAATATATGATAAATCATTCATCAACTACATGGAAACAAGTTGTGTTTTTGTTACTAATTATTAGCGGTATATTAATTCTTTCTTTCGTCTCTCTTATTTACTTTTATCCTTTTCTTCTTGCATTTATTTTTTCGCTTATCTTTTTACCGTTTGTGAATTTTTTAGATTATCAATGGAGATGGAACCGATCTCTAGCTAGCCTTATCGTTATTGGATCATTCATTATTATACTATTAACATTCTTTTCTTTTTTAATAGCTGAAATTGTACAAGGTTTATCGTATTTAGTTAAAGTATTGCCTTCGAATATGGAAGATATTTTATTTAACATTCAACACATCTTAGATCAAACTATTTTTCCTTTTATAAATAATATTGCCCAATTCTCATCAAATACAGATAACTCTTCGATGAATATGGACCAAACGATGGAAGAACTTATTAGTCAAACAGGTTTTCAAATTGTCCATTTGTTGCAGCTCACCTTAAACCAATTACGCGATTTTTTTATGGCTATCCCTCATGCTATGACAATGATCTTTTTTTCTTTACTTGCCTCGTTTTTTATGACAAAAGATTGGCCACAAATAATTACATGGCTTCATCGATATGTACCCATTCGGTTATTTCAATTTACAAGTCGAATGATGACAGAGTGGAAAACAGCATTCGGAAACTATATTAAAGCACAATTAACGTTAGTTTTCATTACTGGGATAATCGTATTTGTAGGACTTCTCATTCTCAGAGTAGAATATGCTTTTACTACCGCTCTTCTCATAGCGATGGTTGATATTCTTCCTTACATTGGAACCGGGGCTGTTTTTTTACCATGGATTATTTATGCCTTTTTTCAATCCAATTGGTATATGACTATTGGGTTATCAATCTTATATAGCCTTGTCGTACTTCAACGACAAGTTTCAGAACCTAGAATCGTTGCACATCATATCGGTACGCCAACGCTTATTTTTTTGTTTACTATTTTTGCTTGCTATCAGTTTTTTGGTTTTATCGGTATTTTATTTGGCCCACTAGTTCTTATCCTTAGTCAATCGTTAGCAAGAGCTGGAATCGTAGAAGAAATTAAAATCTTTCTCGCAAAATAAAGATGGTGAACTAAAAAACTAATCTATATTGAAAAACGAGTCAGATATATGCATCCTGACTCGTTTCTCTATACCATCTCGATATGATTACTCGTTCGAAAGAGCGATAGCGGAAACTAACTGAAGAAAAGTGTCTGCAGAAAGTGATGTCAAATATAATAATGAAATAAAAGACTTTTCCTTTTGTGAGAACCTCTTAGTTTCGCTTATTAAGGTTTTCGATTCCATCGATCATTCGAAACATAAACAAAGTTTCCAGATTTAACTGCCTTTTGGAATACCTTCTGAAGGAAAGCTTTGAATACTGAGCGGGATTGTGGGATTAACAAAAAGAAACCGAGTGCGTCTGTTATAAATCCAGGAGTTAAAAGAACCACTCCTCCAACTAATATACAAATACCATCTAACAGCACCGATCCTGGTACTTGTCCTTGAGATGCTTGCATTTGAGCTGTTCTAATTGCATTTAAACCTTCTTTTTTAGCTAATGCCGCCCCTAAAATACCAGTTAAGATAATCAATAAGATTGTCACTGGAACACCAATCAAATTACCAGAAAGTATCAATACCCATATTTCTAATGCTGGGACCACAATTAGCAATAATAAAAACAGTTTTCCCATAGCTTTTCTTCCTCTCATTTAAAATCCATCTCTTTTTCATCTTGGTCTGTTATAATTCCGAACAAAAAAGAAATAGATCACGTTAATCTTGTAAAAAAGAGAAGGGAATAAACTCTCCCTTCTCTTCCTCTCTATTTATTATAAGACACTTGCTTGTCCTTTGTAAATCTTTCCGTGTTGACTATCAACCGTAATTTCATCTCCATCATTAAATTTAGATGTGACATCATCCACACCTACTATGACTGGAATTCCTAAACTTAAACCTACAACAGCTGCATGAGAAGTTAATCCGCCCTGCTCTGTAATAACAGCTGAAGCTTTTTCAAAAGCTTCCATCATGTCACGATCAGTGCTTGAAATAACTAAAATGTCACCTTGTTTTGTTTTAGAAAGTGCTTCGCCCGTATTGTGAGCCACCACTACATTTCCAGTTGTCGATTTGCGACCAATTCCTTGACCTTTAGCTGCAATTTCACCAATGACATGAACTTTCATAAGGTTAGTTGTTCCTTTTTCACCAACTGGTACACCAGCAGTGATAACAACTAGATCCCCATTTTTTACAAAACCTGTTTTTAATGATTCATCCACTGCTGATTGAAGCATTTCATCAGTAGAATCTGCTTTAGGTCCTACTTGTGGGTAAACGCCCCATACAAGTGAAAGTGCTCTAGATACGCGATCACTACTTGTAACTGCAAGAATAGGTGACTTCGGACGATATTTAGAAATCATTCGAGCAGTATGACCGCTCTCTGTTGACGTCAAAATAGCAGAAGCTTGAAGGTTTTGAGCAGTATGAGTAACTGATTGACTAATAGCGTTTGTTACACTATGCTCGCTTTCTTTTGATCGTTTTCGTAAAATATCTTCATATTTTAACGCTGTTTCTGTTTTCACAGCAATGTTGTTCATTGTTAAAACAGATTCTACAGGATACGTTCCGGCTGCCGTTTCTCCTGAAAGCATAATAGCATCTGTACCATCGAAAATGGCGTTAGCTACGTCACTTGCTTCTGCACGAGTTGGACGAGGATTACGTTGCATAGAGTCAAGCATTTGTGTTGCTGTAATAACAGGTTTACCTAATTTATTACATTTTTTAATTAACTCTTTTTGTACAAGAGGTACATCTTCCGGTGGAATTTCAACCCCTAAATCTCCACGAGCAACCATTAAACCATCTGATACTTCAAGAATCTCATCGATATTATCGACACCTTCTTGGTTTTCAATCTTAGGGATAATTTGAATATGATCTGCTCCATGTTTTTCAAGAAGTTGGCGAATTTCAAATACGTCAGAAGCACGACGCACAAATGATGCTGCTATAAAATCAACATCTTGCTCGATACCGAATTCGATATCTTTCGCATCTTTATCTGTAATCCCTGGAAGGTTAACACTAACATTAGGTACATTAACACCTTTTTTATTTTTCAAAACTCCACTATTTACAACATTTGTAACTAATTGTCCGTCAGTGATCTCCGTTACTTTTAGCTCAATCAAACCATCATCTAAAAGTAGAACAGATCCAACATGTACATCATCAATTAAACCAGGATACGTAACGGAAATTAACTCGTTATTTCCTACTACCTCTTCCATTGACACACGAACAGTACTTCCTTGCTCTAACTTCGCTTCTCCGCCTTCCAACGTTTGTGTACGGATTTCAGGTCCTTTTGTATCAAGGAGAATAGCCACGTTTTTCCCAGCCTCTTTAGAAGCTTCACGGATAGTCTTAATACGAGCTCCGTGCTCTTCAAAGTCACCATGGGAAAAGTTTAGTCTCGCAACATTCATTCCTGCCTCAATAATATTCGTCAACTTTTCTTTTGATTCACTCGCTGGTCCTATTGTACATACAATCTTTGTTTTTCTCATTCTTCATCCTCCTCATTTATATGAAACAGCTATCAGTCATTCCTCTTTAATCTTTCCCACACGAAAGCCAGGACAAACTGATTGTCCTAGCAATCACCTATTATGTCAGAAAAATAAATGGAATCCTTATAGCTTTCTAGATAGACAATACTTTAGATAGCTCGTACATTTCGTTATCTAATATATGTTTTCTTGCTAAAATTTCATTAATATCGTGTGATACGAGCTCGTTTTTCTCTATACCAACCATCTTGCCAGCTTCTCCAGCTAACAGAAGTTCAACCGCTTTCGCACCTAATCTACTAGCTAAAACTCGATCTTGTGCTGTTGGCGAACCACCACGTTGGATATGTCCTAGAACAGTAACACGGGTTTCTAGCTCCGTTTTTTGCTGAATTTCTTTTCCGATATCAACACCAGAACCGACACCTTCAGCTACAACGATAATACTATGCTTTTTGCCACGCTTGTGACCACGTTTTAAGCGACTAATGATATCTTCCATATCATCTTCCACTTCTGGTACCATGATCGTTTCTGCGCCATCAGCAAGCCCTGACCAAAGAGCTAAGTCGCCTGCATTACGTCCCATTACTTCAATCACATAAGTTCGTTCATGAGATGTTGCCGTATCGCGAATTTTATCGATTGCATCAATGATTGTGTTTAAAGCTGTATCAAAACCAATCGTATAATCTGTTCCCGGAATATCGTTATCGATTGTTCCTGGAACCCCTATTGTTGGATAGCCATGTTCAGCAAGTTTTTGAGCCCCTTGGAAAGAACCGTCTCCACCAATAACAATCAAGGCTTCGATTCCGAATTTCTCCAATTGTTCAATTCCTTTTTTCTGCCCTTCGAGAGTTTTAAACTCCTCACAGCGAGCTGTATATAGTTTTGTTCCTCCGCGGTGGATAATATCTCCTACAGAACCTCTATCTAACTTTTCAATTTCTCCACTGATCAATCCAGCAAAACCGTAATAAATACCATAAACTTCAAGATCATGATAGATTGCTTTTCGGACGACCGCACGAACTGCTGCGTTCATACCTGGTGAGTCACCACCGCTTGTAAGTACTCCAATACGTTTCATTCGACAATTTCACCTCTAATTTTCTGTTCTTTTTTTATTATGTGTTAAAAATACCATTTTCATTTATTAAAAACAATAGAGATCAGACATCAAGCAAAAAGGCTTTCTCCAATAAGAGAAAGCACAAGTCTTATTCATCAACCATGACACCGTTTACATGGTCAAATTCACCAATTTTATTAAATTTTTCGTAACGTTTGTTCACAAGTTCATTTTTCTCAAATTTTGTTAATTCTGTAAGGGAAGATTTCAAAGTTTGTCGAATATAACCAGCTTGAACGTCCACATTTCGATGAGCTCCACCACGAATTTCATGGATGACATCGTCAATTAAGGCTAATTCTTTCAAATCAGTTGCCGTTATTTTCATTGTTTCAGCTGCTCGTTTCGCTTCTCCTGCATCTTTCCATAATAATGCTGCAGCACCTTCTGGTGAAATAACAGAGTATGTCGAGTTTTCGAGCATATAAATATGATCTCCTACTCCTAGTGCGAGAGCTCCACCACTTCCTCCCTCTCCTATAACAATACATATAATCGGTGTCCGAAGGCCAGCCATCTCAATTAAGTTTCTTGCAATCGCTTCACTTTGCCCTCTTTCCTCCGCTGATTTACCAGGATAAGCACCTTTTGTGTCAATAAAACAAATCACTGGACGACTAAATTTCTCAGCCTGTTTCATCAATCTTAACGCTTTACGATATCCTTCAGGATGAGGCATACCAAAATTTCGTTTTAAATTTTCTTTTGTATCTTTTCCTCGTTGATGGCCTATAACCGTCACAGGTGTTCCTTCAAATTTTGCAATACCACCGATAATCGCCGCATCATCTCCATATAAACGATCTCCGTGTAGTTCCATAAAATCTGTAAACAATCGTTCAATATAGTCCATTGTTGTTGGGCGTTTACTATGACGGGCAATCTGCACACGATCCCACGGACTCATGTTTCCATATATATCGACCTCTAGTTGTTCTAGTCGACCTTCTAATTTTTCTATTTCTCCTGAAAGATCAATTTCTTTTTCTATAGTAAATGTTTTTAATTCTGAAATTTTATTACGTAGTTCAATAATCGGTTTTTCAAATGGTAATTGGTCTGCCATGAATTTATTCCTCCTTCATTCCAGCTGGCTCATGAATAGCTAAGATCTTTTCCAACGTCTGTTTTAATTCTTTTCGATGAACAACTTGATCTAATTGGCCATGTTCAAGTAGAAACTCAGATGTTTGGAAATTGTCAGGAAGCTTTTGACGGATCGTTTGTTCAATTATACGTCTCCCAGCAAAACCAATTAGAGCTTTCGGTTCAGCTAAATTAATATCTCCAAGAGAAGCAAAACTAGCAGAGACTCCCCCTGTTGTTGGGTGGGTCATAATACTAATAAATAATAAGCCTGCCTCATGAAGGCGATTTAATGCTGTACTCGTTTTAGCCATTTGCATAAGACTAAAAACACCTTCTTGCATTCTAGCTCCTCCAGAAGCTGCAAACATAATAAATGGTTTCTCTTCTTCCACAGCGTGTTGGATAGCTCGACACATTTTCTCACCTACAACAGATCCCATGCTGCCCATTCGAAATCTAGGATCCATTACACCAATGATGACACCCATGCCACCAATTGTACCTCTACCGGTAATAACAGCTTCATTTAATCCTGTTTTTTTGCGATCGCTTGCTGATTTTTCTTTGTAATCTGGAAAATTCAATGGATCTTTTGCAATCATATCTGCATCAAATTCTTGAAAACTTCCTACATCTAGGGTTTGTTCGATTCTCTCTGGAGAAGTAAGACGATGGTGATATTGACATTGATCACACACCATCTTGTTTTTCCTTAATTCTTTAATATACATGATCGATTTACAAGATGGACATTTTGTCATTAACCCTTCAGGAACCTCTTGTTTCGCTTGTTCTGATGGAATGGTTGCATATTTTTTCTTTTTCTTTGTAAATATATCTCTTATCATCATCTCACCTCATTGTTTAAAACGATCCTCTTTGTCATAATAGACCTTCCTATTGCAAAGATTCATCTTCGTTTATAATAATCTAGCTACTATATTTAAACATGTTTAAGGGAAAACAGTTGATCCACCTTAAACCATGTTACAAGCATAAATTTGTTTCATCATACATGTTTCTTCCTACTACTTCAAGCTTGCTACTAGGAGATAGTCGTCATTCCCATGACATACCTTTTTACTGATTCATAGATTTATTCAAAATCGACTATTCTTCAAATGCCTTTCTAGTCGATCAGCTGTTGTGATTTCATTTCTCTGCGAAAGTGCTTCGTAAATTTGTCTATGTTCTTCAATGGAATGGACGGCTCGTCCTTCCCTTGCAAGGGATTCTCTCAAAGCAATTTTGCTATACTCAACTAAAGGACGCCACATATTCAACATTAATTTATTTTGACTACATTCCACTAACGTTTTATGAAAAAGATAATCTTGCTCTACTGGCAATTCTCCTCCAGACCATGACTGCTGAGATTCTTCAATCAAATGACATAAGTAAGATAATTGCTCTTCTGTAGCCCGAAGACAACCAAGTCTAACGGCTTCTACCTCAATAATTCTCCTAGTCTCAGTAACATCTTGTCTTGCTTGTTGATCTTTAAGAAAAAAGCCAGCTAGTATTTCAGCTAACCGGTGGCTTCCAGCTTGCTTAATGAAAGTACCTTCTCCTTTTCTCGTTTCGATCAAGTCTAGCAATTCCAATGCACGCAACGCTTCTCTTACAGATGACCTTCCTGCTTGAAGGCGCTCTGCTAACTCTCTTTCAGATGGTAATTTATCACCTGCAGACAATTGATCTTGATGAATAATTCCTTCTATTCGTTTCAGAATATTCAGATACATTTTCTCGCTTTCACTCATTATCCTTAAGTATCCCTCCCAAACTTAGTAAGACAACCTTTCAACATATGAAAGGTTCTCTTTTTCATTTAGTTCTGAAAAAAGGTGGCAGAACATGCAATGAAAGAGAACCTTTCCTTTTGACCGAATAGCTTTTTCAGCCTAGTCGATAATCGTCAATTCTTTCGTCTTTCTAGCAACACCTTCTGGATCAACTTTCTTTCTGGCTACACCCGTTTCCATCGCTGCGATAGCGACACTTTTAGCAACAGCTGGAGCAACTCTAGGGTCGAATGGAGCTGGAATAACATAATCCGAATGAAGTTCACTTTCACTAACTAGATCTGCAATAGCTTTTACAGCTGCTACTTTCATTTCCTCGTTAATATGCGTCGCTCTCACATCTAACGCCCCTCTAAAAATACCTGGGAAAGCTAAGACATTGTTAACTTGATTAGGAAAGTCTGATCGACCGGTTCCTATCACACTTGCGCCAGCACTTTTAGCATCTTCAGGCATGATTTCTGGAACAGGATTTGCCATCGCAAAAATGATTGGGTCATTATTCATACTTTCAACCATTTCTTTCGTTAACGCCCCTGCTACAGATACGCCAACAAATACATCCGTTTCTTTTATTACTTCTTCTAACGAACCTTCTAACTTAGTTAAATTCGTTACAAGAGCTAGTTCATGCTTTAAATTATTCATTCCGTATGGTCGGTCTTCGTAAATAGCACCTTTTGAATCACATAAAATAAAATGTTTGCACCCCATGCTCATGAGCAACTTAATAATAGCTATCCCTGCTGCGCCGGCTCCATTAACGACTACTTTAATTTCAGCCATTGATTTTCCTGATAACTTTAATGCATTAAGAAGGCCAGCAGCAGTAACAATAGCGGTACCATGCTGATCATCATGAAAAACGGGAATATTCATTTCTTTTTTTAATCGCTCTTCAATCTCAAAACATCTTGGAGCCGCAATATCTTCTAAATTAACCCCACCAAACGTTGGTTCCATTAATTTCACTGTTTCAACAATTTTGTCCACGTCATTTGTGTTTAAACAGATCGGAAAGGCATCGACACCAGCAAATGATTTAAATAATACGGCTTTCCCTTCCATTACAGGCATTGCTGCTTCTGGACCAATATTACCTAAACCTAATACAGCTGTTCCGTCCGATACAACGGCTACCATATTGCCTTTCACAGTATAGTCATATACCGTTTGAGGATCTTCAAAAATTTCTTTACACGGTTCAGCAACTCCTGGTGAATAAGCTAGCGACAAATCATTAGCATTACGAACAGGTACTTTAGATGTCGTTTCAATTTTTCCTTTGTTCACGCGGTGCATATGTAATGCTTCTTCTCTTAGTGTCGTCACTTGCCCCACTCTCCCTTATGAATAAATAATTGGAGTGGTCTGACCACCCCACGAACATTTTCCATTATATCAAATTTCACAGTTCCTTACACCCTTGGTTTTTTAAAATAAACATTCTTATTGCCTAATACACCTTTCAATTTATTAATAAATATCTCCTCGCTAGAAACATTCCACATTTCTGATAAACGAATAGCTTTTTGATTCGATTGATATTTCAAAACGACTGGAACCTCTCCAGGCGTGTCTTGAAGGAGTTTTTTCAACTCTTTTAATTTCCCATTCCTTTCATGTAGTGTCGTAATATATAAATACAACACAGGTTGGTTTCGTTCCTGATGTTTTCTATTTAACGCATCCATTGTTGTACATTTATCTAAAATAATTTTTTTATCTCCTTGATGAACTTGCACTTTCCCTTCCACAAATATCAGTTCTTCTTTTTGTAGTTTTGTCTGAAATTCACGAAACGGTTTAGGAAATATCGTCACTTCCATTTCAGCTGTTTCATCAGATAATCGCATAAATGCCATTTGTTCTTTGTTTTTTGTTTGAATCACGCGAAGATCTTCAATCATACCAGCAACTCTTACTTTTGTGCGATCATCTATTTGCTCTTTTACCGTTGCGATCGTTTTACGATCATAAAGTTTTAATAGGTTGATCTCTTCTTCCATAGGATGCCCAGACGCATAAAATCCTAGAACATCCTTTTCAAATCGAAGGCGATCTTTATCAGATAAACGAGCAACTTCTGTATAAGCTGGTTTCGTTTCTTCTTCAAAAAACAATGGTGCTTGGCCTCTTTCACGCTTTTCTTGCTCTTTCACTCCACATTCCAAAGCATCATCAATCGACGCTAACAATGTAGCTCGGTCAACGTTAAAGTCATCTAACGCACCAGCAAAAACAAGCGATTCTAATGCTCTTCTCGGTAAAAACTTAGTTGGGACCCTTTCACATAAATCAAACAAATTTTCAAACGGTGCTTGATTTCGTATTTCCACTAATTTTTTTACCGTCTGTAAACCAACATTTTTTAACGATGCCAAACCAATCCAAATAGCATTTTCTTTCACTGTAAATAACGTATCACTTTTCTGAATAGAAGGACCAGAAATGATCATTCCTTTTCTTCTTGCTTCAGATATATACTCTGCTAATTTGTCTTGATGGTGGATAGACATGTCCATCAACCCACTTGAAAATTGAAGGGGATAATTCGCTTTTAAATAGGCTAATTGGTAAGAAATCATACTATAAGCCACAGCATGACTTCTATTAAACCCATAATCTGCGAATCGAACAATTAAATCATACACAGTTTCCGCTTCTTCAGATGAGTAGCCTTTATTCCGTGCACCTTTGACAAATTGCACCCTTGTTTTTTCAAGCGTTTCTCGCTTCTTTTTTCCTACTGCTCTTCTTAAAACGTCCGATTCTCCTAAAGTGAACCCCGCCATTCTTGAAGCCACTTGCATGATCTGTTCTTGATAAATTAATACACCGTATGTTGGTTTTAAAATAACCTCTAAATCTGGATGGGGATAAGAAACGTTTTCGGTGCCATGTTTTCTCGCAATGTACGATGGTATATTTTCCATTGGACCTGGTCGATACAATGCATTGACTGCTACAATATCCTCAAAATGAGAAGGTTTCAAGCGACGAAGAACACTTTTCATCCCAGAAGATTCTAATTGAAAAATCCCACTCGTATCTCCTTCGCCTAACATATGAAATGTCCGTTTATCAGACGTCGGTAGATCGTTTATATCTATCGTTTTTCCTTCCGTTTTATGAATCAATTGGATAACTTTTTCAATGAAACTTAAATTTCTCAATCCTAAAAAGTCCATTTTTAATAAGCCAATGTTCTCTAAATCACCCATCGGGTACTGTGTTAAGTACAAGCCATCGTGTCCTTTTTGCAATGGAACAACATTCGTTAAAGGTTCCTTACTAATCACAATACCTGCAGCATGAATAGAGGTATGCCTTGGCAGACCTTCAATGTGTTCAGCAATGCGAAACAGTTCAGTTAAATCTTTGTCCTCTTTTATCATATTTTTTAAAGATTCGTTCTCTTTTACAGCATCGCGAATTTTAATATTTGGACGACTTGGAATCAGCTTTGCGACCCGATCAATTTTCCCTTGCTCTATGTCTAACACTCGCCCGGAATCCCTGATAGCCGCCTTGGCAGCAAGCGTTCCAAACGTTACGATCTGTGCTACATGATTTTTCCCATATTTATGAGCAACATATTGAATCACTTGATCACGCTGCTGATCAGAAAAATCAATATCAATATCTGGCATCGATACTCTAGCAGGGTTCAAAAAGCGCTCAAACAGCAAACCATATTTAATAGGGTCCACATTCGTAATGTCCAATACGTATGCTACAAGAGAGCCGGCAGCCGATCCTCTACCTGGTCCTGTCAAAATTTTCTGGTTATGAGCGTACTCCATAAAGTCTGCAACGATGAGAAAGTAATCTTCATAATTCATATCAGATATAACTTTCAACTCATAATCGAGCCTATCTGTTAACTCTGAGGTCAACTTTCCATATCTTTTTTGTAACCCTTCATAACACTTATCTCGTAAAAACGTATGAGAACTAACTCCTTCCTCAAGGGGAAAGTGAGGTAGTACAGATTCACCTAAAGATATTTCCACACAGCATCTCTCAGCAATTTTTCCCGATTCTTCCAATGCATCCGACCACGATGGTAAAACTTCTTTCATTTCTAATTCACTTTTTAACGTATATTCTTCTGATGAAATATCGTCAGGTAAATGAGAGAGCTGCTCTCCCATCCGAATAGCGTGAAGAACTCGATGAGCATCTACTTGCTCCCTCGAAATAAAATGGACATGGTTACTAGCCACTATTGGTATTTGCTTACGATTAATCCAATCTCGTAATGATAATAATTTTTCCCGCTCTGTTCTCTTCCAATGGTTTTGGATTTCTATATAAACATTTTCATTCCCTGAATAGGAAACAAGTTTATGAAATAACTCACTCCCTTTTTCTTCTATTCCGCTCTCAATTAATTGTTGGATTTCTCCTTCTTCAAAAGGGCTTATGACGATAACGTTCGAAAGATAATGTTCTAATTCATCATAAGTGACATATGGTTCATGATCATTTTCTTTTGTTCTTGCTTTGCTAGTTAGCGATAATAAATCACGATAACCTTGATTGTTTTTTGCAAGAAAAAGTAACCGAAATTTTGGTTTCTCTCGATCGAGTAACAGCGTTCTCGTAACTGCTAATTCAACACCAATAATCGGTTTAATATTATTTTTTTTGCATTCTTTATAAAAAGGAATCACACCATGCATTGCATCAACATCCGTTAATGCTAAAGCTGAATAATTTTTACTCACAGCGTCTTGAACGAGAGCGTTTATTTTCGCACCACTTCTTAAAAGACTAAATTCACTATGTACGTGAAGATGAACAAATCCCATTATATCCCCTCCTTTTTAACTTTTGTTCAATTAACGTATGGTGTTGATTTAACAGTCCTTCACCTTAATTCATACATCCCATTTTAGGATGAGAAATTCTAAATTTATTTATCTATATATTATAACGCAAACACACGTTTGATTCACAGTTTAAAATTGACAGGCATACCTGTCCATGTTTATCCATATTCATTAATATGAGCCTGTTGAATAAGGAGGAACTCTTTATGGATAAAGATTTTATAGCCACACTCGTCATTGATTTTTTCGTAGCCTTTGGTGTGATTATTGGCGGTACAATTGTAGGAGGAATAGGAGCATACCTTATCGGAAAACCTCCTTTATCTATTATGTATGATTTAGCTTCTAGTTTAAAGATATGGGCTCTCGTAGCTGCAATTGGTGGCACGTTTGATGCTATTTCCACATTAGAGCGAGGTATTTTTGAAGGGACACACGCAGATATTTTCAAAACATTAGTTATGATTTTTGCCGCCTTGTGCGGTGCTCATAGTGGAACCGTTCTTATACAATGGATTACTCAAGAGGGACTAAAATGAGAATCCCTCCACTTTATCGCGAAAAAAGCTGGCAGCGGTTTTTCGCTGGCTTTTTCATCGGTTTATTGTTTGGCTGGCTGTTTTTTTTATACCATTTTGGCACAGTTCATGAAAAGCTCGTTATAGAAATTAGTGACCAACAGACAGAAATTGAAAAGCATGAAAAAACAATTGAAATTTTAAGAGAAGACCAAGATGATCAAAATGAAGAGAATCAAAAAATGTTAACTGTTCAAGACATTCGTATTCATTTCATTAATGAAGATGATGTAAAATTGAGCGAACTCACTTTTCATGAACTTAGAAGCGCTGTTGAAAGTGAGCTAGAGGAAGTTCGAAACAAAGATATAGAGACCGTAGCTAAATCAAGCGACTTCATTTTTAAAACAGTTGAAAATAAAATTTTCATTATTAATGATAAAAGGTATCAACTTGAAGTGAAACAACTATCGTTATTTACAACGTTGGAAATGCACGTAATTATTACCTCTGCTGAATGATGAATAAGAAAGACATTTTTGTGAATAATAGTTACAATCCGTTCCCTTATAAATCAAGTTGTTATATAATTATAAGAGATAATTTATATGCTCAATTAAATTGTGAAACATTGAACATGATGTCACGCCTAACAATCTACGTTTTCTCATGAAAATTATAAAAGGAGGCGCTCAGAAATGAAAGTGATCAGTAGAAGTAAAATCGCACGTGAAAAAGTAAAAACAATTCAATCTGGTTACACTGCCTTCGCCGAGACGAAAGAAGTTTCCGATCGCATTAAGCGGGAACTCCACACTTTAGGTATCGAATTTATTGAAGAAACTAGCGACGTTGGATCATGGTTTATTCCTAAAAAATGAGCGTAATAACGCTCATTTTTTTGATTTCTAGTCATTAACTCGAATCGTACTTACATACACAATTCATTCAATTGTTTAATCACTTCATCCGTTTCCGCCCAATCCTTTGCAGATGCGCCAGATGCCATTGGATGTCCTCCACCGTTAAACCTTGCCGCTAGCTCGTGAATTTCCGGACCTTTCGAACGAAGCCTTACACGAATGTCATTCTCTTCTTCCACAAAAAATACCCATGCTTTTAAACCTTTTAACGTAGAGAAACTATTAACAATCGCTGCAGCTTCTTTCGATGTAACATTAAATCGTTGTAGCGTTTCTTTTGATAAATAAACGTAAGCTGCACCTGACGGCATCACATTTACTTCACTCAACACGAATCCCTCTAAACGAAGCAAAGGAAGAGAAGTTTCATATAGGTGATCATAAATTTCAGGACGAGAAAAATTTGCCTCAACTAGTCTACCCGCATAATAAAATGTTTTGCCCGTTGTATTTGGAAAACGAAACCGTCCCGTATCTGCGACAATCCCTGCGTATAGAAGTCTAGCCATTTCTTCATTCAATTTAGATCCTTTTATTTCCATTTCTAAATATAGTTCGAATATCATCTCACTCGTTGAGCTTGCTGTAGGATCCACCCACATTGTTGTGCCGAAAGGCTCCACATTCGGGTGATGATCAATTTTTATCATATCTGCACCTTGTTTGTATCTCTGATCATCCACACGATCTGTATTAGCTGTATCACAAATGATAACCAAGGATCGTTTAAACTCATCGTCAGGTATATTATCCATATGAGCCATGAACGTAAGTGACTCTTCTTCTTCTCCAGCTAATAAAACTTGCTTTTCTGGGAAAAACTCATGGATTAACTTCTTTAATCCAGCCTGTGAACCAATTGCATCAGGATCTGGCCTAACATGTCGATGGATGATAATAGAATCCCACTTTTTAATTTTTTCAATAATATCTTTTATCAATATTTCCACTCCTTAAAATTTAAAACATTCCATTTGCTTGCACAGCCTTTCTACTTTACAATAGTGACGAGTCGTTCGTCATAACAGCTATCATAAAGGAGAATATCACGATGATATTAATTTTTCTAATTTTCGCTTCACTCGTTACATTCGTCTATTATAAAGTACAACAATCCCGTGGAATTAGCTCAACAGAAAAGCGATTTTACTCTTCTAAAGGAAGTATTGCGATTGGGATATTCTTTATTTCATTTGGGATCAATAGTTATATTAATTTGCAAACGTCTATTTCTGCATACATCACGCTTTTATTCGTTATTTTTGGTCTAGTTAACGTGTATTTTGGATATAAACATGTTCGGTTATTATCACCTCATATCAAAGAGGAAAATACTCAATCATAATCAAATATGCAATCTTGAACAGCACCTCTTAAGGTGCTGTTTTATCTTTTCTGTCTTCCTTTATCGATCGATCAATTGAGCCATCAACATCGCTTTTCCAACGATTTGATCTTGATGAAATAACTCCACATCTACTTTTCCAAATTTACGCCCCACTTCTAAAACTTTCGGACGAACTTGCATTAACGTGTCAATTTGCACCGGCTTAATAAAAAATAACGTAATATTTTCCACAACTAAATCGCCTTTTTTGTGTTTTCGTAAAACTCTACTTCCAGCTTCCGTCACAATCGTAGTCATAACTCCATAAGAAATCGTCCCTAAATGGTTTGTCATTTGCGGGGTTACTTCTAGTTGGAAGCAATGCTCTCTAGCAGTAGATACATCTTCAAAGTGACGTGTAACCAAGTCTTCAATGGTATCACCAACTTGGGGCTGGCGTTGCACCATTTGTAGCGCTTTTAATACATCTTGTCTAGAAATAACACCTAATAATTTTTTGGAATTATTAATAACAGGGAGCAGTTCAATGCCTTCCCATACCATCATATGAGCCGCAGAAGCAACAGAAGTTTGACTATTGACAGTTATCGGTTGTTTGGTCATAACTTTTTCAATATCAATAAAAGGACTAACTCCCATGACATCTTTCGCCGTCACAATTCCATGCAATTTCAAATCATTCCCAACGATAGGATAACGGCTATGACCAGTTTTGTTATTTAACTCATGCCACTTTTCAACCGTATGAGAGGTCGTTAAAAAATTTGTTTCTTCGACGGGGATGAGAATATCTTCCACAGAAATGATTTCTTTTTTAATTAACTGGTCATAAATCGCCCGATTGATCATCGTTGCGACGGTAAACGTATCATAACTCGTTGAGATAATCGGAAGCTTTAATTCATCCGCCAGATGCTTGACATCTTCTGTCGTATCAAAACCACCGGTAATTAAAACTGCCGAACCTTCTTCGAGAGCTAACTTATGTACTTGTTCACGGTTTCCAACTATTAATAAGTTTCCAGCCTCTACATAACGCATCATCGCTTCGGCTTTCATAGCACCAATGACGAATTTATTTAACGTTTTGTGCAACCCATCTCTTCCACCTAGGACAGAACCTTCCACAATATTAATGACTTCTGCATATGTTAAACGCTCAATATTTTCTTTTAGTTTCTTTTCAATTCGAATCGTACCTACTCGTTCAATCGTGCTGACTAAACCTTGATTTTCAGCATCTTTAATCGCTCGGTAAGCCGTCCCTTCACTAACATTTAATACTTTGGCAATATGTCGAACGGATATTTTATTGCCTACTTCCAAAGATCGAATATGCTGTAGTATTTGTTCATGCTTTGTCATTATCGGGGTCACTCCCTTTTTATTAAACTGTTTAACTTCACTATCACATCTGTACTACTACAAGTATAAGCCTCCTTGCGCCCTACTTCAAGTTACAATCTAACAATATTGAAAAATGAAAAATTGTTCCTTATTTTACAAATAGATAATTCCCTAATTAGGACAATCTATTTAAGGGTATATGTAATTAAATGGACTGAGTATTATAATGGAAGACAGCACGTACTAGGAGGGAAAAGAATGTTGAAGAAATTTGCATTTGCTTTAATAGTAATTCCCACTTCTCTCTTACTATTATCTTGTAACGATAACACGATTGATTCTAACAGAAATATTGTTCAAGATAACGACACAGTAGAAGTGATTTTTGGAGACCAACAGATCAGCTTAAGTGCTACGAACTATGAGGAATTAACAGAAGAAGCGATTCGAACATTTGAGGAAGAGACATCTCTATATGAACCCAATCGATATGATAGAAAGAGATGGTTTATTCGATATTATATTCAAAAACATGAGTACAATGAGGATTGGTCAAAACAAGAGATTTTCACTTTGTCAGAAGAAAGATATGAGTATGAACAAGCTTGGAAGAATTATGCTTATGAGGAGTATTCCGTTGAAGTAAATGACGAGATGATAGATTCGCAAGCCGCATATAATCTTGAGTTATATGACAACAATCTCCCTCCTTCAGTAAGCGGAATGTCTAGTGGATTGGATCTTTCTGTGGAAGAATTTATGATGGAGTTCGATCGAGATTATGTAGAACGGTCTCTTATATGGACAGAGTTAATGCCAATTTTATTAGAGGAATATGGAACTGAGGAGCGACAAGACGGGGTCTATTTAGGTCGACTATATGAAGAAGAAGTAATGGAATACTTAGAAAAAAACATAGATTAAAGCTGCCGATCATCGAGAGATGACGACAGCTTTATCATCGTTTTTTCGTCCGTTCATTGACTTCAATAATCAATATTAAACGTCTATTTCATCTCCAGCATGCATGACGATACCTTTACCGGTTCTCACTTCCGAAGCAAATTTGTTCGCATCCTGTTCAATTACAGGGAACGTGTTGTAATGAATTGGAACCACTTTTTTAGCTCGAATCCAATCAGCAGCTATTAGCGCATCTTCTGGACCCATCGTAAAATTATCACCAATTGGTAATAATGCGACGTCAACTTCATGATACTCTCCTATCAGTTTTAAATCTGAAAACAAGGCTGTATCCCCAGCGTGATAAATTGTTTTTCCCTCCGCTGAAAATAATATTCCAGCAGGCATTCCTGTATAAATAATCTTTTGATTTTCTTCTTCAGTGAATGACGAGCCATGAAATGCTTGGGTAAATTTCACTTTACCAAAAGCAAAATCATGAGATCCACCAATGTGCATTGGATGTGTATTGACACCTTTCCAACTTAAATAAGTAGCAAGTTCAAAGGGCGCCACAACAAGAGCATCATTTTTTTTAGCCATCTCTACTGTGTCTCCTACATGATCGTTATGACCATGCGTTAGCAAAATAACATCTGCTTTTGTATCATCTGCTTGTAAGTCTGTCGTTCCATTACCCGTTATAAATGGATCAATGTAAATATTCGTGCCATTTGTTTCAATTTTAACAACTGAGTGCCCGTGAAAAGACAGTTTCATCGTATAACCCTCTCCTTTGAAAAATAGATTTCTCTCTGTCATTTCATTTACCCTTTCTAATTCTAGATTATGCATCTGATTTTATAGAATATGGTATTATTATGATTAAGCATAATGACTAGGAGGAATTAAGATGTCTAAACGAATACAGTACATTAAAGAGAAATTAATAAAAACAAATGCAGACGCTTTGATGGTTCAAACACGCGCTAATGTATTTTACTTAAGCGGTTTCGACACAAATCCTCATGAACGACTCGTCGCTGTCTTTGTATTTAAAAACGAAGACCCTCTGCTTATATGTCCTAATATGGAAGTAAACCAAGTGAAAGATATTTTTAATTCTGGAGCAATTATTGGCTACAGTGATACGGAGAGTCCTTGGGAAAAGCTTCAAGACTATTTGCAAACGAAAGGAATAAAGCATGACCAACTAGCGATAGAATCCACCCTTTCTTGGGATAGAATGAAAGCTTGGCAAAAAATAAATAAAGACGTATCTTTTCTGGAAGCTGATCCATATTTAAATGAATTAAGAGTTATAAAAGATGAAACGGAAATCACTATTTTAAAAGAAGCTGCTGAACTTGCAGATAGAGGGATCAAAGCAGGAATTAAAGCCCTTCACGAAGGTGTTACTGAAATGGAAGTCCTTGCTACCATCGAATATTCCTTAAAGAAAATCGGTATTAGAGAGATGTCTTTTTCTACAATGGTCCTTTTTGGAGAAAAAGCTGGTGATCCTCACGGTAACCCTGGAGATCGCGAACTACAAAAAGGGGATGCTGTCTTATTTGACTTAGGTGTCGTCTGGAAAGGGTATTGTTCTGATATTACTCGGACTGTATTTTTTGATCATGTAAAAGATGATGATAAGAAGATTTACGACACTGTGCTTAAAGCTCAAAACAAAGCGTTAACTATTTGTAAACCCGGAGAGCCTATCTCCTCACTAGATAAAACAGCAAGGAATGAAATAGCTAATGCTGGTTTCGGTTCTTATTTCCCTCACAGAATAGGACACGGATTAGGGATAGATGTTCATGAGTTTCCATCATTAAACGATAAAAATGCCTCCCAACTAATGAAAGGCATGACATTTACGATCGAACCTGGTGTATATATACCAAATCAAGCTGGAGTGAGAATAGAAGATGATGTCCTTATAACATCTGATGGATATGAAACCCTAACAAAATTTCCAAAAGAGTTAACAATCGTTCCTTATAAGTAACCAAAGAGATTGTCAGGACAAGGAATAGAAAAGGCCAATTTTAGAGGATTTCCCTTCTAGAATTGGGCCTTTTCATCTTCTCTATTATTCCATACCCAAGTTTGCATTGGCTGATCAAAGCGTTCACGTTTTATCGTTAGTCTTTTAATACCTGTATAATGTTTCGACACATCATTGATGACGGTTTCTGAAAGCTCAGGTTCTGATAAATCAATCAATGCTAAAATATCTTCAAAAGAACGTTTCGCTTTTTCTCCACGCCAAATCATATCCCCCTTTTCATATTCAAATTCATCCGGATTTTCAAACTCCCATTCGTACATCTCTTCTTCTGTTTCTATCGATATCTTCAACATAGAGTCTTTTAGCCAATCATATTCGGCCAAAACTGACTGGGTAGAAAATACAACGAATATAACCCCTATAAATGTAAAGTTTATCAATGTTTTCATACTTCATCACCTCTTCCATATTTTGAGAAAAAAGTGACAATTATATACTAATAATTAACGATATTTATGGAGTACATCGATTCCACCTGTAACCTCTATGACTGTTCCAGTAACCATATCTGCTTTCGGGTCAGCTAAAAATTGGATCGTTCGAGCGATATCTTCTCCTGTGCCTGAGCGACCAACTGGCGTTTCCTCGTCTGGAATTTCTCTTGCATAATCAATCGTTGCTTCTTTCATGTCACCTAAAATTTTACCTGGACAAACCATATTAGCTGTAATCCCATGCTTCGCTTCTTCCATTGAAATTGTCTTTGTTAATGAGACAAGTCCAACTTTAGCTGCAGCAAAAGCAGAACGATAAATCCAACCAGGAGCATACTGCGCTTCTTGAAAACCATATGTGATAATTCTTCCATAACCTTGACTTCTCATGATCGGAACGACTCGTTTAAATAAATGAAAGGCAGAAGATAAATTACCATTAATCATTTGCTCCCATTCTTCATCGGAATAATCAATTAACTTTTTCCTTTCAAAAATATAAGGTCCAGCGTTTAAAACTAACACATCAATTCTTGAAAAACGATCATAAGTATCTTCAACAAGCTGAGCTAAATCATGTTTATTTGTCACATCCCCTTTAACAAATTGAATACGATCCATATATTCATGCCACTCATCGCACAATTTTTCAATAGCTATTTCATCACTACGATAATTAATTGTCAGAGAATAACCTTCTGCTAACAATGTTTCGGCAACTTTTTTTCCAAGTCCTTTAGATCCTGCTGTGATCAGAGCATGACGCATGCGTTTACCCTCTTTTCTAAAGATAATTAATAAATAAAACAGTACCGTTCATAATTTATTACAGTTTAAAGATGAATAATTTGTTATATGTTTATTATACTGACATGAGAGGGTAGTTGTAAAAACATACACATTAAATAAAGAGCATAAGTCATATAAAAAGGCTATTGCTAACTCTATAATTGTTGTAACGTTCTCTGATAATAATCGAAGTAAATTTGGACAATTTTCAGTAAATTTGTTAAAAATAGTTCACCTCGTCCTTCGTTATTATCTTTTAAATTTGATATAATAGAACTAGAAGTTATTTCATTACATTAATTAAAGGGGGTATTTATCATGCCAGTAAAATACAACACCATCCTAGTTGCCGTGGACGGATCTGATGAAGCAAAACGTGCATTTAGAAAAGCCGCTAGTTTAGCAAAAGACCATGAAGCAAAGCTGCTCCTCACTCATATTGTTGATACTAGAACATTTGCCTCTGTAGAGCACTATGACAGAACTATTTTTTCAGAAGCAGAAAAGTATGCACGAGAAATGCTTGAAGAATACAAGCAGTTAGCTCTCGCAGATGGTTTAACTGATGTTACTTTAATTCTTGACTATGGTTCTCCAAAAGTAAAAATTGCCAAAGACGTGGCAAAAAAGTATGAAGTTGATTTAATTGTAACCGGGGCAACAGGTTTAAATGCAGTAGAACGATTTTTAATTGGAAGTGTCTCCGAGCATATTACAAGACACGCTAGATGTGATGTGTTAATAGTAAGGACAGAATAGAAGTTATTAATAGTTGGGGGATTCAATATGACAGTCACATTTGTCTACGATTCTAGGCTTGGAATAGATATTCCTGACTTGGAAGGATCGTGGGAACAGCTAAGCATTGACAAACAGTCTGAAACATTAGCGAAATGGGAAAATATTCGTGGAATAATACCTGACCGAATCAAGGAACTTGAAAACTCTATCAATTATTTGCAAAACCAATTATATCAAGAGAGTAACTTTCAGCTTAGTTGTGAAATTAACAATGAAATTTCTGAACTGGCTTCGATCATTAATGACCTATGGATTTGGTACCGAACCGGCGAAGAAATTCATGTCACACACGTTTAGGTTATAAGAAAACACATTAATGGAACGAAGGTTTATTCCCTTCGTTCCATTTTTTCTTGCAACCACCTTTTTTGATAAAACATATGAGAGACATCTGAGACTTCGCAAGCAAAACGATAATTCATTCCAGCACCAATTGCGATTCCAGCAATGGGGATTCCTTGAATGAGTTTTTTTCTCGCAAATCGTAACATTAATAGTTTCAATATCTGCTTTAGTGGTTGTTGAATCCAGGATTGAGCAATCACATTTTCTTCGCCTTCGTAAAAAAAAGCTTCTTCCTGCACATGATGATTCTCTTCCAATAATTCTTGCCAAGCAGCACCTTGAAGATGTTTTGGAAGCGATGAAGCGTGAAAAACTTTTAACGCAAGCATCATTTCATATGGCCTTCTCATATCATTCCCATAAATCATCGCCAACAATTGTACTGTTCGTAAGTTAATCGCAAGCATGAGGGGTAAGTCAGATAAATACATAAGCATCCCGCCTCCACCAGCAATCCCTCCTTGACCTAAAGCAACAACTCTCTGCTTCGCTAAATGTTTTCTTGCAATAAAACGGACCTGATCTATGGAAAGTTTCTTCAAATCAGCTATTTCATCAATGTCATAACGAAAAATTCGAGCTTCCACAAATATGTTTTCTATTGATCTTTGTTCAAAGGTTGACTGTTGCAAAGAAGCTTGAATATGAAATAGTGTTTGATCCAAAATAGAAAGGATTCGTTTTTTCAAAATAGGATCTAATTGTTGAATTGCTTGATTCATCCACTTTTGATAAGTCATAGAAAAGTCCGTTCCTTGACTTGCAAACTGGGCCAATTCCCATTTAGATATTTCCTCCGAAACTTGACGTTCCCGTTCAGTTAACTCCATAAATAATTCCCCCCTCTATGAAATCCCTCACATTAAACATTCCCTTTTATGACATCCAATTCCTGCTATTTCATAAAAACATCTTAAGTAACTACTGAAAGGTACTATCTTGTTCACTTAGGTCCTTTCACGGGCGCCCCTCTCACTCTTCGGGCACTATGCCGACATGTTTCTCTTACTTTAAAAATGAGAAGTCGAAAACTATAGAACTTCAATAAAAAAGCTGCCCTACAATATAGGACAGCTTTCTAGCAATAAATCATATATTAACTTAATCTTATTGTATCTCTAGCAATCATTACTTCTTCATTTGTTGGAATTACTAATACTTTAACAGGTGAGTGCGGATAGTTTAAAAATGCTTCTTTACCACGTATTTTATTAAGGGTAGGATCCCAATAAATACCCATAAATTCCAAACCTTCCATTACTTTGGCGCGAATGACATCACTGTTCTCACCGATACCAGCCGTGAAAATAACTGCATCAAGACCTTGCATACGTGCTGCATAAGAACCAATATACTTATGGATCCTTGATGTGAAAACTTCTAGTGCTAATCGAGCTCTCTCATTTCCTTCTTCCGCTTGGATCTCTATATCACGTAAGTCACTTGAGAAACCAGATAATGCTAACATACCACTCTTTTTATTTAAAACATTCATCACTTCTTCTGCTGTTAAATCAGCTTTTTCCATAATATATGGGATCAGTGCTGGGTCGATATTACCTGACCTTGTGCCCATTGTGACTCCTGCAAGCGGTGTGAATCCCATTGACGTATCAATCGATCTTCCACCTTCAATAGCTGCAATACTAGCACCATTTCCTAAGTGACAAGAAATCAATCGTAAATTTTCTAAAGGACGACCTAGCATTTCCGCTGCTCTTTCTGACACATATTTATGAGAAGTACCGTGGAAACCATATTTTCGAATACCATACTGCTCATAATATTCATATGGAAGGCTGTATAAATAAGAGCCTTCTGGCATCGTTTGATGGAATGCTGTATCAAATACTGCAACAGCTTGTACATCTGGTAAAATTTCTTTAAACGCACGTATTCCTACTAAATTTGCTGGATTATGAAGAGGGGCAAGTTCGGATACTTCCTCAATTCCATTAATTACTTCATCAGTAATGACGACAGATTCATTGAATTTTTCTCCACCATGAACGACTCGATGTCCAATACCTTGAATTTCGTCTAATGATTGAATAATTCCAAATTTCGTGAGCTTTTCTAATAAGATTTTTACTGCTTTCGCATGATCTTCAATGTCTGTTGTTTCTTTATTCTTTTCACCATCTACTTCGATTGCAAAAACAGAATCTTTTAAACCGATTCTTTCAACAATTCCTTTGGTTACAACTTCTTCACTTGGCATTTCTAAAAGCTGAAATTTTAGCGACGAACTTCCAGCATTAATTGCCATAATTTTTGACATAATCTTAATCGCTCCTTTATTATTCTTTGCTTATTTATGAGTGAATATCAATGATCAACATAGATAATTAAAACATGCTAGAATACATATTGCAACCACTGTTTCAGAACCAAAGTAAAACAGGACTATAACAGATGAAGTAAATAAAATCCCATAGTTATAAGGAATACAGTACATATAGCTTCTATCTGTTCCTAAACAGTTTCAAATAAGATTAAAACATGTAACAGGGCTCAAAAGTGACACTTTTGTGAAAATTCTATTTTTCTTGTTTTAAGTGATCGTCAAACCAAATTGAAATTTTTTGCATCATATCGGCAAGAGCCTGTTCTCTCGTAAACGAAGGAAGTTCTGCTAAAAGAGCTTGCCTTGGTTCTACCATTCCCTGAACTTTTTTTCTTAGTACAAGAATACTTTTGGCGGCATCTTGATTTTTAAACATAGAAGATGGCAATTGCATTAGAGAATAAATCATCGCATGGTTTTTAATATATGCATGTAAGTTCTGTGACTGATCCGTTTGAAAGATATTATTCGGCACTAAAAAGATTGCAAATCCACCTGGTTTCACGTGCTCGATCGCTTGTTCAATAAGCAAATGATGAACGTAGGAATGACCTTCGTTTGCTTTTGTTCCAAATCCGTCTGCTATTGTATCATTCGGATAATAACCGGCAGGTAAATCAGATAAAACAAGGTCAACATTCTTTAATAGGGAGGTGCTTACACTATCTTGATGAAATAAATCAACGGAATGTTTTTGTAGATTTGCATTCGTAAAAGCTAACTTCAACAATGTTTCATCTGGATCTGCTCCGACGAAATGACCTTTCCCTTCTAATTGGTTCATCACAGCTGTCATTAAATTACCTGCTCCAACAGCAGGATCTAATAATACTGGTTTTTCTAAATCCTCGTAACTCAATAGTTTATTAACTAAATACCCAAGAAACAAGCTAACAGCATCTGGTGTCATCGCGTGGTGAGGTTGAGTAGCCTCTCTCATCCCTTTTAATACAGCTAGTTGTATCGCTCTTCGATATTCTTCCGGTTCAATACTCAACTGTAATAATTTCGTAATCAGTTGAGAAACTTTTTTTTGATTTTCTTCCGCTAAATCTTGGATGACTTTTTTTTGAAATATATTTTCTCCCATTTCTCCAAGTGCGTCTAAATAAGGCAGATCTAATTCATTCTTTATCGCTTCTGCCCCTTCATCTAAAACAAGATAAAGGACCTCTGTATTTGTGTTTTCTGTCATAATAAAATCCACTTCCTTTTTAACATATCGCATTTAGCTAAGCTAGCCATTCCCTATTGTATAAGATTCCAGGCTCGTTTACAAAAGCAAAAGAAAAGCATCTAGTTAAAGATGCTTTTCCATTCGTTTTAATTATTTTGCTTTCTTGGCTGCATCAACTGCAGATTCATAATTTGGATGGTTCGTTACTTCTGATACATACTCTGTATAAGTAATCTTATCAGAGCTATCTATCACAAAAATAGACCTCGACAATAAGCGAAGTTCTTCAATAGCAACTCCGTATTTTTCACCAAAATCAAGGTTACGATGATCGGATAGGACGTGGACATTGTCAATTCCTGCCGCTGCACACCAACGCTTTTGCGCAAAAGGTAAATCCACACTAATCGTTAATACTTCAACATTGCCTAGATTAGCTGCTTCTTCATTGAATTTACGAGTTTGTTCATCGCATACCCCTGTATCGATCGAAGGTACAACGCTGATAAGACGTACCTTTCCTTTTGAATCAGATAGTTTAACTTCAGAAAGATCATTTGCTAAAACAGTAAAGTCCGGTGCTTTGTCTCCTACTGCAACTTGGGTTCCTTTAAGTGTTACAGGATTTTCTTTAAATGTTACTTGTGCCATTTGTCGATCTCCTCCTATTTAGAATAAAAATAATCACTATCCTAATAAGAGTAACACATTTTCCCAATACTTAAAATTTGTTTGCTTTGCTTGAAATAATAATTAATAATTTGATGGTCGATCACCAGGTTCTGTTGGTGGTGTGCTTTCATTTGTATTTTTGTTTGTCGATTGAAGCATCTGTTGAATTTTATCTACAACTTGTGGCGTGAATTCCATCAACTTTTCATACAAATGTGCTTGCTGATCCAAGTGAAGCATTTTTACGCCATAGCTAGATACAACTAAAAATGCAATCGGGGTAATCGAAACTCCCCCACCACTTCCTCCACCAAATGGATGTTTTTTTTCGTCAGATCCTCCTAGTTTTTCTCCTGGCCCTTGAGGGTGATAATCACTTAAAACAAATTCACTCCCTCCTGCTGCAAAACCAAATCCTACTTTTGATATCGGTAAGATAACTGATCCATCAGGTGTCTCAACAGGATCACCAACGATTGTGTTCACATCCACCATTTCTTTTAGATTTTCCATAGCTGTTTTCATTAATCCTTGAATTGGATGATCAGACATTGAACTTCCTCCCTTAATTAATCATTGAAATTCATTGTTTCTTTTTTCTTCTATGCCGTAAAACCTTCAAACCCGTACGAATAGCATAACCAATACGAAATGAAACAATGCATTGAAAACGAGTCGATATTAATAAATCTTGAAAATATGGATAAACTTCCATTTTCGGTCCTTCTACTAAACGCATGTGTTGAGCTAACAAACCAAATGCCGTCCCTTTTATCATCCAAATTCCTCCGCAACCTGTTCCTGTTTTGGCTGCATCTTCAAGACCCAAGTGTGTTTCCCATTGGACATTCGATAACTCACATTTTGATAAGAACCATTGTACGATTTTATAAAAATCAATCGTATTTATTAAAAATTTATTAAAGTTTTCAATCATTTGAATAAAG
The DNA here is from genome assembly GCF_029891575.1 of Salipaludibacillus daqingensis. GTDB lineage: Bacteria > Bacillota > Bacilli > Bacillales > Salisediminibacteriaceae > Salipaludibacillus > Salipaludibacillus daqingensis. The sequence continues at coordinate 191,392 of NZ_JARZHF010000004.1, forward strand.
TCATTTACTGAGAGTTTCATTTTTTGTTTCTCTTCTGGTCCTAAGCCTTCTGTTTCTTCCCTAAAAACAATAGACGGGGTCTCTTCATCTAAATCCATCGCAGGAATCTTCATTGTGTAACGAATGAAACGAGCGATCATTTGTATCGTAATTGTTCCATCAAAGTCTTTATTTATTTGTTGTACTTCAATTTTGATATTTAATTTCAGAAAAAGCATTAAAACAAGACCTATCATAATGAGAGTTAGTATTATTAGTAATATTGTCATTCATAATCACCCCAGCTATCCAACATCTTCCACACTTATCATAACCAATTTTTACAAAAAAATCCTAACAGTCTTCACTGTTAGGATTTTCATCTTCATTTATTGTTGCTCTTTCGGAATTGATTTTCCTTTTCTTGGCTCCAGACCAACAAACGTTTGACCTAAGCGGTCGTGGATTCCTCTTTTTTCTGATGAAAAGGCAACCACAACATATAGTATATTAGTGATCACAAGAGATTGATGAATGTATCTTCCAACTAATTCACGAAAAATAACATCTAACCACGTCAACTTTGCCCCATCAGTATAGGAATAAACCTTCAGACCAAAAATTTGTTTACCTAACGTTTGCTGAAAATACTTTGTCATCAATGAAAAATACCCGAAGGCAACTAAGTTTGCAACAATTCCTGCTACTGTAAAAATGCCTAATGTCCACTCATCTACATTCATTGCAAAATATAACGGTACTAATAGGATCCCGCTTAAACTAGATACGATGATTAAATCAACCAGATAAGCCCAGACTCGCATCCAAAAACCTGCGTAAGGAATAGTCACATAGGGCGAATTGGGTGTTTCTGTGTTTAATGATTGTTCAGATGTATCCATCCATTCATTTTCATTATTCATTACCATCACCTCAATCTGTATATAAATACATTAAACGCCGACCATGATTTTGTTCTAACCAACCTTTAACTTCTGTTAACCGTTGATTCTCAACGAGTTGTTGTACAGTGCCACCAAGAAATGCTGGGAAACCAATATTCGCCTCATATTCGACGACACTCAAATCTCCACGACCTAAGTCATCTTTCAATGAATCAATGACGTCATCTAGGTGTCCTAATCCATCAATTAGTCCTTCATCCAGAGCTTGAGAACCAGTGTAAATGCGCCCGTCAGCCAATTCCATGACACGGTCTCGGTCAAGCTCGCGTCCTTCCTCAATTACGTCTACAAAACGATGATATGAGTCGTCTACCATGCTTTGTAATATGTCTCGCTCATCTTCTGTCATTTCTCTTGTTTGAGACATAATATCTTTATATTCACCACTCTTTATAACTTCTTGGGAAACGCCCCACTCTTCCGCTAATTCACTAACATTAATAGATTGCATAATTACCCCAAGGGAACCTGTTATCGTTTGGGAATTAGCATAAATTTGATCTGCTGGTGCCGATACGTAATAACCACCACTTGCAGCCATGCTTCCCATTGACACATATACTGTCTTTCGATACTCATCTTGGATTTCTTTAACCTTATCATGTATTTCATCACTTTCCACAACGCCACCACCAGGTGTGTTAATACGAAGAATAATACCATGGACATCGGGGTCTTCTGCTGCATAGTCAAGCTGATCTAGCAGTAAACTGTGATCATATCCAGCTGCGAATAATCCACCACCTGCATCATCTTGAATAATTCCACGTAAATGGATGACAGCAACTTTTCCTTGGTCAGACCCTACTTCTAAAATATTTTCATGGAATTCTTCCCCGTCACCACCGAATATATCAGTCATTGTCGATGACACATCCGTAGTAAATAAACTTGCTGCTGAGTAAACCAAAAACAAAGCTACTGCAATAATTAATGCTGTCCACCTTTTTGAATTCATAATATCCTCCTTTTTTCTTTAAGTTAACATTTAAAAATACTTAAATTTCATTTTTCTGATACGATTAAAGCAGGAATCGTTCAAACAATCTAGAATAGTAAACGTATAGTGAACTTTTCTTTCACAACTAAGTCGATCAAACCAATAGAGAAAGGGAGAATCAAAGCTATGAATGAACGAAACAGTGCTTATTTATTTTACAAACCAACAGATGAATTAGAAGAGAAAGTGCAATCCATCCGAAAGCTCGGGCGCAAATACGGTTATACTTTAGTCGAAGATCCTAAAGACGCAAACATGATTATAAGCTTCGGTGGAGATGGTGCATTCCTCCAGGCCGTTAGAAAAACTGATTTTCGAGAAGACTGCTTATACATCGGAGTCAACGATGGTAGAGTCGGTTTCTATACTGATTTTAGTACAAATGACTTGGAGAAAATTGAATTAGGACTTCAATCAAAGAATATTGAAGTACTTAACTATCCAACCATTGAAGTAACTGTCGATGGCATGAAAAGCTTTCACTGCCTAAATGAACTTTCTATTCGTTCTAATATTATTAAAACATTCGCCATGGATGTATTTATCGATGATACGTATCTAGAGACATTCCGTGGAGACGGACTCGTTGTTTCTACACCAACTGGCAGTACAGCTTACAACAAATCACTGAATGGTGCTGTTGTGGACCCTAAGTTAAAATCGATGCAATTAACAGAAATTTCTTCTATAAACAATAATCAGTATCGTACGTTAGGTTCCCCTCTTATTCTAAGTAAAGATCGTGAATTGGTACTTAAGATTATTCAAGATGGTAATGATCATCCGATTATTGCTGCCGATAACGAGGCATTAAGTATTCGCCATTCTCATGAAGTAAGAATAAAAGTATCTGAAAAAGAAGTGAAAACATTAAGAATGAAAGATAACCTTTTCATCCACAAAGTAAAACGAAGCTTTTTATAAAAAATGAACGTCATCTTACCAAGCGAAGTCAAAACGGCTTCGCTTGGTTGCTTTTTTCGGTTCATTTACCTCTCATACATAATACTGTTATCAACGACTGTTTTTTCCACTTTCACATCTAACCACTCGTCTGGTTCTAACTCAAATAAGTCCTCACTAAGAATCGTAAAGTCAGCTTCATAACCTGTGGCAATGATACCTCGTTTGTTCTCCATATTAATGGCTTTAGCACTTCCAATAGTAAATAATTGCAACGCTTCGTATAGTGATAATTTTTCTTTTTCGCCATATCCTTCATGGCTTTCACTTGGGTTCCGTCTCGTAACCGCTGCATGAATACCTAAGAGTGGATCGATAGGTTCGATCGGTGCATCCGAACCTCCTGCGCAAATTAACCCGTGACTAAGCATCGTTTTCCAGGCAAATGAATAAGGTAATCTCGAGTGCCCTAATCGAGATTCTACCCAAGGGAAATCTGAAGCAACAAATCTCGGCTGTATATCTAACACAACAGAAAGTTTCTGTAACCGATCAAGTAAATCTTGACGTGTTACTTGTAAGTGGATAAGTCGGTCTCTTTTCCCTTCCCTTACTGGAAATTGCTCGATCGCTGAAATAGCATATTCTAATGCTAAATCTCCTATCGTATGGATCGCTACTGGCATGTTAAAGTGTCTTGCTTCTTGTACAATAGAAGCTAATTGCTCTTGACTATGAATGGCTACTCCATGAGTTTCTGGATCATCACTGTATGCTTCACTTAAGAATGCCGTTCGACCACCTAATGCACCATCTGCAAAAATTTTAATGGAACCTAATTCCACAAAAGGGTCTTTTTCTCTGATGCTATCCCCTTCCACAAAAATTTCATTTGCTACTTCGTGGTGAACGAGAAGATTCGCTCGAAATTTTTGTTTCTCTCCATCTATGACACGATAAAATGCTTCTAATGTTTTCGTAGCGTCTCCATAATAGTTTAAATCTTCGGAGTGAGCTCCTGTGTATCCATGTTTATGAAGATCTTTTAAAGACGTGGCTAAAGCATTCTCAATATAATTAAAATCATATTCTGGAAGTAAATTTCTAACTAACTCCTGAGCCTGGTCGTGTAAATAACCTGTTGGAATTCCATCATCATCCCGTTCGATAATGCCACCTGGTGGATCTTCTACCGATGCATCAATATTCGCTAAATTTAGAGCGAAAGAATTTGTTGTCATCGCATGGCGACAAACCCTTGTTATGATGATAGGGTGATTTACTGATATTTCATCTAAGATATTTCGATCTGGTACTATTTTATTAGGGTAAAGATTTTCATTAAAACCTTCAGCTAATAACCATTGTCCATTTGGTATATCTTTCACAGTTTTTAATAATACTTCTTTTAATTCATCAATACTGGTCAGTTCTGATACATCCAATTTCAAAAGCTTTTCACCATGACCAATCATATGTAAGTGACTATCTACAAAACCTGGATACATGACTGATCCTTGTAAATTTATTTCCTCGGAAATAGTAATATCAGGCATATTTATTATTTCATTATGAGACCCTATTTTAATAACTTTTCCTTTTTCTACATAGATAGCATCATATACATCATTTTCTGTTTGAAGGGTTCTAATTTTCCCTCCATACCACAATGTCCCCATCTCGATATTCCTCCTTCATTCCCTTTCCCAATAACGTTAATCATACAGGGAGTTGGAAAAAAAATCAAAAAGAAAAGGACACCTTATAAAGGTGCCCAATTAAGCCAGTTATTTTATTCATTATTATTGTCTTCCACTCATTTGTTGTTCAGCCATTTGGACTAATCGCTTCGTAATTTCTCCTCCAACGGAACCGTTAGACCGAGAAGTAGCATCCGGACCAAGTTGAACACCAAATTCTTGAGCAATCTCGTATTTCATTTGATCTAAAGCTTGCTGTACACCAGGGACTACAAGTTGATTTGAACTATTGTTGTTCGCCATATCTTATCACCTCCCTTGTACACATAGAATGTGTTCTTAGAGCGATATCATGCATGACAAAGTTTGGTAAGGTGATAAGAGTTAACAGTTAGTACATTTAGAATAATGAATCAAACGAGGAGTTATTGTTTTCTTCTTGAGAGATAGTTATCGTTTCAATATTACCAACTGCTTGAGAAACCATTTCCTCAATGTTAAAGTAACTTTCATATCTTTTAGCTTTATCTAGATTCGGTTTTGTTTTTGACTCTGCCGGTAAAAATATCGTACAACAATCTTCATATGGTCGAATAGAAATATCATACGTATCAATTTTATGAGCGTAATCAATGACTTCTAGCTTATCCATTGTAATAAGCGGTCGAAGAATCGGCAAATTTGTCACTTCGTTGATCGCATACATACTTTCCAATGTTTGACTTGCCACTTGCCCTAAACTCTCTCCATTAACAATTGCTTTTGCTCCGTTTTTCAATGCAATACTTTCCGATATTCTTAACATAAATCGGCGCATGACAGTCATCTCAAAATTATCTGGTATTTGCTTATGAATAGCTGTTTGAATATCTGTAAAGGGCACAATATGTAGCTTAATAGTTGCTCCATATTTGGTGAGTACTTTACAGAGATCTTCTACCTTTTGTTTCGCTCGTTCATTTGTGAAAGGCGGACTGTGAAAGTGTACAGCTTCAATTGTCACGCCTCTTTTTAAAGCAAGATAACCTGCTACCGGGCTATCAATGCCCCCGGATAACATCAGCATTACTTTACCACTAGTCCCCACAGGCAAGCCGCCAGCACCTTTTATTACTTTACATGTTATATAAGCTGCTTCTTCTCGAATTTCGACTTTAAGGTGTACGTCAGGTTCATGAACATTAACCGTTACTTGTTCCATACTTTTCAAAATATATCCCCCGACAACTCGGTTCATTTCTTGTGAACCAATTGGGAAGTTTTTGTTCGTCCTTCTAACCGATACTTTAAACGTTCCTTCCCCAGAAGGGAGTGCATCGTTAATAGCCCACAAGCCAGCCTCACAAATCGATGTCTCGTCAAGTTCCACTTTTAAAGCTGGGCTAAATGAATAAATTCCAAAAACATCCTTCAGTTGGTCGGATACTTTGGTGACATCTTCTCCATTTAGTTTTATGAACATGCGACCGAATGAGCGGTTTGTTTTCACATTAGGAAAAGATTTTAGCGCTCCTCTTATATTTTGTTCAAGTTTTCTCTCAAAAGATGCTCTTTTTTTCCCTTTTAATGAAAGTTCTGCATACCTAATTAATAAATACTCATAATTCATTATACGTTCACAACCTTTTTCATGTTAGAAACAACTTCTTTAAATACAGTGACAAAAAACTCCGCTTCTTCGTCAGTATTATGAAATGATAATGATATACGAACCGCCGATGAAGCTTTTTCTTTACTAAAACCAGAAGAATATAAAACTCTGCTAGGTGAAAATTGCTTTGATGAACAAGCGGATTTCGTTGATATATATATTTCTTTCTCTGCCAAGGCTTGAACAATGACCTCAGGTTTAATATAAGGGATAGACACGTTTAAAATATGTGGTGCACGCTTTGCAGGAGAATTAATATTCACTCCATCTATTTTTTTCAGTTCCGCTTCTATACGTGTTGTTCGCTCTTTTAATGCTTCAAGTTTATTGCTAGCATCATCAAAAGCCATTCTTAAAGCTTTTGTTAAGGAGACAATTCCTGCTAGATTTTCCGTACCAGGTCTTATCCCACTCTCTTGTTGTCCCCCAGAAAAAAGGGCTGTCAATTGAATTCCTTCACGCATAAATAAAACGCCAGTTCCTTTTAAACCGTGAAATTTATGGGCCGAAATCGTACATAAGTCAACGTTTGAAAAGTTTAAAGGGACCTTTGTTACTCCTTGGACATGATCAACATGAAATACAATTTTAGGGTAGTTATCAAGTAATTCACCTGTTTCTTCTACAGGTTGAATACTTCCTAACTCATTACTCACATGGATCATTGAAACGAGAATCGTATCCGGTTTTATTTCATTTTTTATTTGTTCTACACTCACTTGTCCATGTTCATTTGCCTTTACATAACTGACTGAGAACCCTTCATTTTCTAACTCAAGTAATGCTTCATATGTGGAAGAATGCTCCATCGTGGTCGTAATGATGTGCTTGCCTCGCGATTGAAGTTGACGAGCCGTTCCTTTTACTGCCAAATTATTTCCTTCTGTTCCGCCCGATGTAAAATATATTTCTTTCTCTTTCACACCTAAAAGAGCAGCTGTTTTATTTCTTGCTTGAGTTAACAACTGTTCAGCTTCTTTTCCTAATGGATGAAGAGAAGAAGGATTGGCAAAATACGTTCTAGTGACTGATGAGAATGTATCAATTACTTCAGGAAACGGTCGCGTCGTTGCACTATTATCAAAATAAACCATGTAGAGAACTCCTTTAATTTCAAGATAGCTTTTCAACAAATTATAATAACACACTTTCGTGGAATGCTACAGAAATAGTTTTCACTTTCCTTTCTGTTCCATTCCATATAGTTATTCTCTGTATTGGAGCTCTTCATCATTGGTAGTTATTGATCTTGTCCTATTATAGATGAATCCATTCGTTCATTTCTTATTTTAAAAAATATAATTATCTTTTTATTTATACTGTTCCAAATCTTTTTATATATGATAAAATAGCGTTCGGTATGAAACTTTGTCTCTTTTGATGTTTGCTTGCATCATTAGTTTAGTGGTAAACGTTAAATTGAACTTTCACCCCTTAAATTCGAGTTTTTAATGAATGAATAAACACTAAATTAATCCACAAAACGTAGACAACTTTAATATAACAATAGAGACTACTTATTTTAAAAGATCATCTAGATAATTCAGACGGAGGTATTTATTTATGAACAACAAGCAATATTCTTATCGTGACACGTGGATGATTGGTCTGATGATGTTTGCTCTTTTTCTAGGGGCTGGTAATTTAATTTTTCCACCAGCATTGGGTCAAGAAGCTGGAACATCTTTCTGGCTAGCGATTACCGGATTCTTAGTGACTGGAGTTGGACTTCCTGTATTAGCTATGGTCACAATCGCTAAATCAGGGGGGAATTTGCAACAGATTTCCAAACGAGTAGGTGTTATTTTCGGAATATTTTTTCCTTTAGCCGTTTATTTAGCTATCGGACCATTATTCGGTATACCAAGAACAGGGTCTGTAGCATATGAAATTGGCTTATTGCCTTATTTAACTCAGGGGCCTTCTAACTTCTCACTGTTAATCTTCTCAGTTGTTTTTTTCAGTGTTAGTTACTGGCTCAGCTTAAACCCATCTAAATTAGTTTCTAGAATTGGTAAAATATTAACTCCTATTTTGGTTGTAGTCCTTGTTGCCCTTACTTTTATGGGAATTCTTAATCCTGTAGGGACAGCACCTGCTCCTACTGGTGAGTATACTAACCTTGCCTTTTTCAGCGGATTTAAAGAAGGGTATTTTACAATGGATGCCATTGCTGCGCTTGTTTTTGGTATTATTGTCATATCTAGAATGAAAGAAAGAGGTATTTATAATAGGAAAGAACTTACAAATAAATCGATTCAAGTTGGGTTAATTGCTGGAACAGGGCTAATACTCGTTTATATATCTCTAGCATACTTAGGCTCAACCAGCGTATCTTTACTTGGTTATCAAGAAAATGGTGGGGCTATTTTAACAGGAATTTCCGAAGAATTACTTGGTATCGTCGGATTAATGTTACTTTCCATTGTCATTACTATTGCTTGTTTAACTACTGCAATTGGATTGATTTCAGCCTTTGGAGAATATGTTAGTATGACCTTTCCTGTAATCCCATATAAACTATCCACTGGTGTAGTGGCATTATTTAGCTTTACTATGGCCAACATGGGACTGAACCAGCTTATACAATTCTCCCTACCGATTCTTGTCATGATATACCCTATTGCCATCGTTTTAATTATTTTGACTTTATTTGAAGGACTATTCAAAGGTAGAAAAGAAGTTTATGTTGGAGCAGTAATTGGAGCAGCAATAATTAGTGTTGCTGATGGTTTTGTAGCTGCAGGACTGTTTTTGGAGGCAACATCAGCATTTCTAGCTATTTTTCCTCTTACTGATCAAGGAATTGCTTGGGTGACACCTGCTTTGATTGGTGGCGCTTTAGGCTATATTTATTCCATGATATTCTACACACGTACGTCAGAAGCTTAAGTTGAATCTCCTAAAGAAGACGTTGCTGCGTAATTAAAAGTTTCGGATGCCTATACTATCTCTTTTTTTCACAAAAGCAATGATTATAATTAAACAAACAAAAGCAAAGCCTACCGCAAAAAATAGCGGTAGGCTTTACTTGTCATTCATCAAAAATTTCATTAAGAACAACATCAATTGATACGACACCTTCTGTTGCAATATGGTCAAAATCACCGAGTTGAATCCCACGATTACGAATATTATCTAATGTTAATTTTTGTGAATCCTTTTCATTATTTTCTTTGTCTAAGGAAGCTTCACTGCTAGTAAAATTATCATCGTTTAACTCTTCCTCTAGTACCTCAGCTAAATCCCTTGAAGAGTTCGAAACATCACTTTGTTCATCTTCGTCGTTCTCTTGAAAGGAATCTTCTGAATTTGTTCCAATATCTTCTTGTTCCATTTCATAACTATCATTATTAGCAATAGAATCTATAGGTTGATCATCTGAACGGAAGAAGGCGAAAAATAACAAACCCCAGACAGCTATACAGCTTAACGTTATTGATCCTAGTGCTAGCCAATCTTTTCTCAAATTACCCTTCCTCCTTTACAAATGATTGATTTAAATTTTTATTCTATGACGTATAAGAAATTTGGAAATCTTCTTGTTCTTTGATTTTTTCTAAGGCATTTGGATCGACAATTTCCACTGCCTCAATTCCAAGCTCCAAAGCTTCTTCGTATAAATAGCTTCGAAAGCGATCTTCCGCTTGTAATAATTTTATATTAACTTGGTCGTGATAACTTCGGTACCGGTTTCCATATTGTATAACTAGTTCTGCAAGCCTTGCTTGTTCGACAGTATTATCTAAATTCTTTTCCCATTCCTCTACCCGCTTTTTAGCTTTAGCTACTTTTTCATTTACGTCTGGCATAGAAATAGGTGTTTGCTTTAAATGATTTGATGCGTTTTTAAGTAAAGACTCCGCATCATCTAACTGGTTAACTAAATTTTGTGGAACCCCTGGAATATTATTTTTCCTTAATCTCTTTTGACCTTGTAACAAAATTGCTTTCAAATCACGAATCATTTCCTCTGCTTTTCTTTCATCACTTCGCAGGTGATTCAAGTTTTCTTTCATATCTCGAACATCATTTTCGACAGTATCTAATTCTCCCATGAAATCTTGGATCATTATTCTTAACGTTGTAAATGATTGTTTCTTTTCTTCCAACGCATCTTCGATAACAGAGTACTGATTCGATAGTTCCTTAATTTGTTTTTCAATTTTTAATCGTTGTTTATCGTGCGCTTCATTTAACTGATAATTAATTTTAATTGTTTCCGTTTCCGCACTTAGAGCTTGAAATAAATCAGGAAGTTTATCAAGTCTCTCTTTTAAAACCGGCAATTCTTTTTCTACATAATTTCTTGACAATACTTCGTGCTCTAGTTTTTCATAAATATTATTGATTTCCTGTTCAATGTTTTCTACCGGTTGTTTTGCTTCATCTAATCTCAAATGCTCAACTAAAGGAACGGATGCAACTGCACGACGTTTCATATCACTAACTTGCCATTTGTATGAGAAGTGATGAATCGGATATCCGTTATCTTCCATTTCAGTTAATCCATTTTCTAATTCTTCTAATTGTTTAGGTAAATCTTTCTCCACTTTGACTAAATATTGTGGAATATGATCAATGAGTGATTCGTATTCATCTAATAAATTTTTTATTGTTAATAATGTTTCTCGAGCTTGAAAATAGTTCCCATCTTCCGTTTGACTATCGAACGTCATGAACATCGTTTGAACATCTTTCAATCTTTGTTCTAGTGCTGATCCTGCTTGTCCTAATGTACCTCTTTGCATCCATAATTTCTTTTTTGTTTCGTCATATTCATTCTTAACTTTATCTATGTCTTGACGATTTTGTTCTTCACTATGTATCAATTGTTCGACTTCTTCAACCATGTCTTTCATTTGTTGCTCAACAGCTTCCAGTTCTTCGTCGACAATTTGCACATACTGCTTCGCTTTTCGAAATCGATATCTATTTGCCATCTCTTCAATATCAAAAAGTCTTTCTTCCATGTTTGGCAATTGGACGGTTACGATGTCGTCCCATTCTTCTCGCCATTGTTCGAAACGCTCTTCTGTTTCTCCAAGCATTTTTAATCCCTTTATTTTAGCAAGTTCTTCTGTGATCGGTTTGTTCATGAGAAGGACTTTTTTATTCTCCAAGCGATCTACTTCTTTATAAATTCTTTTCCTTGACAATGCCCCATAAATGATAATAAACAGGAACAGAAGGATAGAAGCATATATGGCATATAACATGATGAGGCCTCCTCTACCAACATTAGTTTTAGTACTAAATTTTAAAATTCATATGATATAATAAAGCGAATTTCCTTTGTAAAAAAGAATAACAATAGAAATATAGCTTTATTAGTAATCAATGTATTATGTATAATGATGACAAATGTTTTTTTACAATGAAGTCTAGCTATAAAGTCCCTTTGAATGTCTTACTAATATATAACAATTTATTACAAATTTCGTCGAAGTTGATAAGAATATCCCTTTCTATCATATCATGGAAATGTCACTTTTGGTCATATTTATTCATGATTTTTTATAGACAAATCGAAAGGAGTGCTTCCATTGATCAATCATGACAATCATATTCATACCCCCTTCTGTCCTCATGGGTCAGAAGATGCAATAATTAACTATATTGAACGTGCATTGAAGCTAGGGTTAACTAACATCTCTTTTACAGAACATGCTCCATTACCAAAAGGATTTATTGATACTGTTCCTGGGAAAGACAGTGCCATGACCTATGAATCATTAGCGTCATACCTCGCATCCTGTTTGGAAGTCAAAAAACATTACTCTGATCGTATTAACATTAATATCGGCTTGGAAGTAGATTATATTGAAGGCTTTGAAAAGGAAACGACAGATTTTTTAAATGAATGGGGGCCACATTTAGATGACAGCATCTTATCCGTTCATTTTCTACAATATGTACAAGGCAAATATATTTGCCTCGATTATGGAGTAACTACATTTGAAGAATTGGTAACGAAATGCGGATCTCTTAAAAATGTGTATCAGCTATATTATGATACACTCCTTAAATCCATTAGTTATTCCCTTGGACAATATACTCCTAAACGAGTTGGTCACATTAGTCTTGTTCGTAAATTTCAACAACTTTTCCCGAGAACATTTGATGATAGTTCTTTTCTTGAGGAAACAATTCAAACCATGGTTAGACATAATAAAACATTAGACGTAAATGCTGCTGGCTTATTTAAAGAACATTGCCAAGAAGTGTACCCTCCCATTTCATGGATAAAAAGAGCGAAGCAATTGAATGTTCCTCTAGTCTATGGATCAGATGCCCATGCTGCTCATCAAGTAGGTCAAGCTCGAGATTCTTTAATAAACTTATTCTAGATGAACACTTTGTAAAAAAGGTTGAAAATGAAGAATGACGATATCATCCATTCTTCATTTTCTAGCAATCTCTTCTGCAGATCCTTCTGTAGCGATTGTTACAGATTCTTTGAAATGAGTTGCTACCCATTCACAAAGTTCAGAGAAATACTTATCTAAAAAATGGCTCTCATGAGGCATTAAATGATAGACTTCCCTAATATATTGTGGATGCAAAAAAGGTAACGTAAGCATACCGCGCAGCTGAAGGAAAAAATACTCATTTGGCTGTGCTCTCATTTCTCCTCTCTCGAAGGCAACTTCTAATAGGGAATGGAAAAGGTGCTTCTCTTTTTTTAAATAGGTCGCCATTAATTCGCGAACGAGAGTTGTATCGAGAGTAATTTCTCTATGAACAAACCTAGCTAGCTCATGATGTTTTTGTTGGTACATCATCACATTCCAAATCGCTTTTAATAGTCTATCAAAAACGAGTTCCTCTTCGTCTTCTATTTGTAACCATTGCGATTCAATGGCAGAGACATACCCTTCTAAAAAATTTGTCATAAGATGTTCTTGTAATCCTTGCTTACTTCCGAAATAATAGGATATTAACGCTACATTCGCTCCAGCTTTATTTGCTATGTCTCTTACAGAACATCCAGTAAATCCTTTTACATTAAACAGTTCTATTGCAGCTTCTAACACCTTTTCTTTTGAGGCTTTTTTCTCCATATTCTCCCCCTCCCCTGTCAACCCGTTAGACTCTTATCTTCATTTAATTCACGAAATTCTCATCATTTTCCTGCTTCAATCGATCGACAATTTTTTTATTTCTCTAGTTTGCTTCTCTATGGTATACTTTGCAATATTATTTTGAAAGGGTGAGTACATTGTTTCAACCTCAAGCTACGGAAGGATCGTTACAAAAACAATATGACATGTTATCTAAACAACTCGACGCTTTGTTAGATGGGGAACAAGATCAGATAGCAAATTTAAGTAATGCCTCAGCTCTTTTAAATCAATTTCTTAAAGAAGTAAACTGGGTAGGTTTTTATTTATGGAAAGAAAACGAACTTATTCTTGGACCTTTTCAAGGATTACCAGCTTGTGTGAGGATCGCATACGGAAAAGGCGTTTGCGGAACGGCTGCACAAGAGGAAAAAACCCTTCGCGTTGACGACGTCCATGCTTTCCCTGGCCATATTGCTTGCGATGCAGCGTCAAATTCAGAAATTGTCGTTCCACTCATAAAAAATAACCAATTAATTGGTGTTCTTGATATTGATAGCCCTACAAAATCTCGCTTTTCAAAAGAAGATCAAGAAGGTATTGAAAAGTTTACTGAGATTCTTATTAAACATTTATAAATGAATTCAAAAAAGAGCACTTTTCATGTGCTCTTTTATTATTAGCTATGTTAAAGCTATTGTTGATTTTTTAAGATCTATTTTGACGATATTTTATTAAGTTCCTCATAAATAACGACTTTGTTCCGACCTGAGTTTTTAGCACTATACATCGCTTTATCAGCGTCTGCAAATAACTTTGTTAACGTAGGAACACTTTTTAAATGCGACCAACTAGAGACGCCACAAGATACGGAAACGTGTGGATTTGTGCTTTTTTCTACATTTTCTCTGATTCGTTCCGCTACTTTCAAAGCATCCTTGCTATCCGTCCTCGGCAGGTATATTGCTAATTCTTCCCCACCCCACCGTACAGGAATATCAGTCTTTTGCTTCGTATTATTTCTAATAATCTCTGCAACTTGAATAAGAACATGATCACCCGTTTGATGCCCATATTGATCATTTACATTTTTAAAGTGATCGATATCAAGCAAAACGAACGATCCATAGCCGTCCAAGGCCATTGATTCAGATACTTTTTCATCCATATATTCACGAGTAAATAGTTTTGTTAAATAATCTGTTATAACAAGCTGTTTCATTTCTTCGTGAAGAATAGCATTCACTAACGCAAGGGATGAGTGATGAACTAATGATTTACAAAGTTTAAATTTATCAAAACTAAAAGCATAGGAGTCTTTTCCAAATACAAGGACCGCTCCAATCACTCGCTCATTGTGAACCATAGGAACACCAATCACAGATTTAAATGGCACACTTTCTTTTGTCCAATCTCCAAGAAAAATCTCTTCTTTTCTTTCTTTCATTCTAACTAATAATTCGTGAATGAACTGATCTCTCGTTTTATCTTGAAAGAAGGTTCCACTCCAATTCATTGATTTATTGTCTTGAGACCAGCGATCATCAAGCATAATAAAACCAACTTCATCAGCTAGACAAGCTTCTTTCATCTGACTAATCATCAATGCAATGGCTTCCTCTAATTTAAGGTTAGCATTCAATTTATGTGAAGTTTGATTGATTACTTGAAGATCTTGAATATACTGCCTTGATTGTTGATATAACTCTGCGTTCTCTATCGCATTCCCGCCAGTAGTAGCTAAGATTTGAATAAAATCTAATTCACTTTGTAGAAAAATTTGCGAGCTAGCCGTAATCATTTTCAATATACCGTACACACCTTGCTTCCCTTTCAACGGTACATAAAGAATCGTTTTATGAGCTTCTAAGTTGTCAACCACTTGAATTTCCCCTGTAAGGTAAGCTTTCGATCCTGGATCTTCTTCTGAATCGGCAATTTCCAGTGACTGAACAGGTAAGTACTCCGCAACTTTCCAATCGTGAGACAACAGTAAATTAACTTCAAACGTCGGATAAGCTTCATGTAAAGAAAGCAGAATCTCTTCAAGAATACTATTAACGTCCATTGTCGAGTAGAATTTCCGATTCACTTTCAACAATAAATTTTTTCTCACTTTTTCAATTTGCATCTCTTCATAATTCAATATTTTACTAATCCATGGCCCTAAAAATCCCATTAATCCAATAATTTCTTCTATAGACTGCACGTTAATATACCCTATTTCAGACGTATAAATAACAAGACCAATCGTATCCTTCCCGCGATAAATAGGGATCATCATATAGTCACTATATTTTGGCTGGTTATATAACAATGGTCTAGTAATTTCTTGCTTTCTATAAATGGTAAGACGAGAGTTATTTACTGATTCCATCAGATCATTCACTTTGTTTTCATCAATAATATACTCCTTTTTATTACTTACGATTATTGAACTCGTTGAAGTGATTGGATTGAACGATGATCGTAACTGATCTTTTATGAACACAGTTACATCTCCATTTACTATATCTTCCCTCAATACATCAACAAGAGTATTCGCAAACAAAACGGCATCTTCTGTGTAATTGGACTCTCGAAGCATTTTTGTGATTCTCACATGAATATTGTTTTCCAATGAAATTTCCTCTACCTTTTGTTCGTTCTTAATGAATTCCCAGGCTAGACTAATGGAATGCTTTAACCCTGTTAGAAAAGCTTCTAGTTCATTTATGTTATGTTCTCGTTCATCCGTGACAATCCCAAAAAGGCCTGTCCAAACTCCAAGTTCACCTTTAAGCGAGATATGAACGGTAGTGATTTCAAATGGCTTACAATTCCCTTCTCCATTTGTTATGAAATGATGAAAATAATCCATCATATTTGATGACACAAGCCCCACTTCAGTTTTTGCTCTAACTTGTCTATCTTTTTCTATTAGAAATAATATCGAAGGTCTGTACTTTACATGAACTGGCTCGTTTTTTTGAAACACTGTATTGAAAATGTCCGAGATATATTGTAACAATAGTTTTGAGCTCATGATTATTCCCTTCCCTCTAAAAATACCAATTATTCGCTGTTTATTATAGTACTAATTATACATGGTAATGGTCTGGTTTTTTAGATAAAAACGATATATATGCAAAATAATTTATATTTTAGGGTAGATATATATCTCTTTATGGTAAATTGATCCAAAACTTATCTAGAAAAACATATAACTGATACTCTATTTATGTAAAACGTTTATATTACTAGGGTGAATCCACAGACATAATGTGATTTTGGTATCATGTATTGAACATTACTGCTCACGTTCTACCAGCTAATATTATCGTTTTTAGGAGGTTTCAATTAGAGGAACGCCCCTGACTTGTTCGCCAGCGTTAATCTAACGTACTTTCAAAAATATCACTGTCATTCAACAATCTGTATTATAAGATATAATTAAGTCAATTATTCTACTTGACTTCACTAGTGAAAAATTATACACTGTACGTTGTGCAAATAAGATAGCCAATGTAAACGACATGTAGTTCATTTCATTCCCGCAAGCTGCGAGGGGTATTGCGTAACTTTTAGCTGTCGAGGCGAAGATACCAAAAATGAAATGTCTGTGTGTACGGGATTACAACTGTTAATTATTTCACGAAATCTTATCATTTTAAAGGAGGAGACAAATATGTCTCGATATACTGGACCAACATGGAAGCTTTCCCGTCGTCTTGGAATTTCTCTAAGCGGTACTGGAAAAGAGCTTCAAAAACGCCCTTACGGACCGGGGCAACACGGACCGAACTCTAGAAGAAAGTTAACTGAATACGGACTTCAGCTTCAAGAAAAGCAGAAGCTTCGTCACATGTACGGAATGACGGAACGTCAATTCAGCAAACTTTTTGAACAAGCTGGTAAGCAATCTGGTATCCATGGTGAAAACTTCATGATTCTTCTTGAATCACGTTTAGACAACCTAGTTTATCGTTTAGGCCTTACTCGCACTCGTGCGCAAGCTCGTCAATTAGTTAACCACGGTCACATCACTGTTGATGGAAGTCGCGTAGACATCCCATCTTACCGTGTTCGTCCTGGTCAAACTCTTGGTCTTCGTGAAAAGTCACGTAACCTTGATATCGTTAAAACATCTCTTGAAGTTAACGACTTCACACCAAGTTACGTTGAATTTGATGCAGATAAGTTAGAAGGAACTTTCACACGTTTACCTGAACGTTCTGAGCTACCTGCTGAAATCAACGAACAGTTAATCGTTGAGTGGTACTCACGTTAATACGTACTTTTGGAAAGCACAGCCTTTATCGGCTGTGTTTTTTTTGTTAAATAAGGTTGTTGGATCTGATGAGTGCGCGGTAAATGTCGTTTTGCGCGCTGATTTCGTGGTGCTGCGCGCGTATTTACCAGTTTTGCGCGCGAAAATCATCGTTCAGCGCGCGCAAAACCCTAAATTTCCCAAAAAATACCCCGGTACCATAACAATAGTACCAGGGCATCCTACGTTAATACTTAATCAAAAAGAACTTCTTTTTTCCACGACGGATAATCGTAAATTTATCATCAATTTTATCAGTCGCACTCATTACTTTATCTAACTCTTGGCAACGTTCCCCATTGATGTAAACTGCACCATTCTTAATATCTTCTCGCGCTTGTCGTTTAGAAGGAGAAATTTCTGCCTCTACAAGAAGGTCGACAAGGCCAATTTCAACTTCTGTCACTTGATATGAAGGTACATCTTTGAAACCTTGGAGAACTTCGTCCCCTGTAAGAGTTTTTAAATCACCGCCACCAAACAACGCTTCACTAATTCTTTGAGCTTGTTTTAGTGCTTCTTCGTCATGAACAAAACGAGTAAGTTCTTCCGCAAGACGACGGTGTGCTAAGCGTTCATGAGCTCGTTCATCAAGCTCTGTTTCTAGCTCATCGATCTCTTCTTTCTTTAAGAACGTAAAGAATTTGAGGAATTTGATGACGTCTTTATCATCTGTGTTTAATAAAAATTGGTAAAATTCGTATGGTGATGTTTTTTCTGGGTCAAGCCAAATCGCTCCACCTTCAGACTTACCAAACTTCGATCCATCCGCTTTAGTAACTAATGGAATGGTAAAACCAAATGCTTTTGGACGATCCGTTTCCTCAGCACCAGACATTCGGCGAATCAATTCTAAACCTGCAGTAATATTCCCCCATTGGTCACTTCCACCAATTTGCAGCTTGACACCTTCTTCTTTATTTAGCCTGTAGAAGTCATAAGACTGTAAAATTTGGTACGTGAACTCGGTAAAAGAAATCCCTGATGAAATTCGTGATTCCACGGAATCTTTTGCTAGCATGTAATTTAATCCAAAATATTTACCAACGTCTCTTAGAAAATCAATCAACGTCATTTGCCCAATCCAATCGTAATTGTTAACGAGCGTGGATCCATTTTCTCCTTCAAAATCTAAAAAACGCATTAATTGACCTTTAATTTTATCACTGAATCCTTCCACGACCGTTTGTTCATTTAACGTCCGTTCTGCTTTTTTACCACTAGGATCACCAATCAGTCCTGTTGCTCCACCAACAAGTGGATAAGGTTTATGTCCAGCTAGCTGGAAGCGTCGCAACGTCAAAATCGTAAGCAAATGCCCGATATGAAGACTATCTCCTGTAGGATCGAAACCACAATATAACTTGACTGATTCGGTACCTAACAATTCCTTTAACCCTTCTTCATCCGTCACTTGATTGATTAATCCACGAAATTGTAAATCCTCTAATAATGTCATCATGCTTCACCTCTAATTATGATTTAAACTATCTTTGCCTGCTTCGAAAACTAAATTGTTGTTTTGCTAAAAAATGAGATTCACATACTACAAAAAGGGAAAGGTAGTATGTATCAACAAAAAAAACGCCCCTTAATAAATTAAGGGACGATTGAATCGCGGTACCACCCTGATTGGGAAAAGAAATTTCCCCAGCTCAAAATATGAGTTATCGCCTCATTGACGGTCCATGTTTCCACGGACAAACTCCAAGGTGGTAATTCATTTTACATCTGTGCACCGATTCGCAGCTACCATCGGTTCTCTGAGACAGGGAGATGAAAATTACTATATCCTCTTCAACGTTTCGTTTATTTTGCTATATGATTTATATTTTTATCATAACCTTCGTTTCGTTGTCAAACTTATTTTCAATAAGGGATCTAATTTTCCATCTAACGCTATATCATGAGCTCTAGAATATGCTATAATATGTTTGACTTTTAGGAGGTTTGAATAAATGAGTAAAGATAAATTTTCGCTAAAACAATTCTTTAGTAGAAAAGAACCTAAATATGTAATCAAAGGGGTTCGAGTAACCTCTCAAGTTGTCTGGAATTTATTTTTAGTATTTGCAACGATAGGACTTATATCTATGTTTTTTGTTGGTGGTGCAGCTGCTGGCTACTTTGCATCATTAGTACAAGATGAAGAAATTCCAGAATATGAAGATATGGAAAGAGATATCTATGACTATGAAGAAGCCACAGAGGTTTACTTTAAAGATGACGTCTACTTAGGAGATTTACCAAGTCCTATTGAAAGAAGAGAAGCCTCATTAGACGATATTTCTGATAACTTAATAAATGCAGTTATCGCTACAGAAGATGAGTATTTCTTTGAACATGACGGCATTGTTCCTAAAGCATTATTTAGAGCAGTATTCCAAGATTTTTCAAATGCCACTACTCAAACGGGTGGAAGTACCTTAACGCAACAGCTTATTAAAAATCAAATTCTCACTAGTGAAGTGACCCATGATAGAAAAGCGGTGGAAATACTTCTTGCAATGAGAGCAGAAAACTTTTTTGAAAAAGAGCAAATTTTAGAAGCATATTTAAACGTTGTTCCATTCGGGAGAAATTCGTCCGGAAGACAAATTGCAGGGGCTCAAGCAGCTGCGGAAGGTATTTTCGATGTTGATGCTAGTGAATTAAATATTGCTCAAGCTGCCTTTATTGCTGGATTACCTCAAAGTCCTTTTGCATACACCCCATTTACGTCACAGGCAAATGTAAAAGAAGATTTTAATGCAGGATTGAATCGAATGCAAACCGTATTAAATCGAATGCATACGCACGGATATATATCAGACGAAGAATTTGAAGAAGCGCAAAATTACGACATTCGCGAAAATTTAGCAGATCCGAAACCGAGTAGTTTTGATGCATATCCTGAAATTGTTCAGGAAGTTAATCGTAGAACACCGAGCAAATTATCTGAAGCGTTAATGGAAATTGATGACGTAGTTTTAGAAGACATTGAAGATGACGACCAAAGAGCATTAACAAAACAACGTTATGATGAAGAAGCCGCGCGCTCATTACAGCGTAACGGTTACAAAGTTCATTTAACGGTCGATAAAGATATATACGATGCTCAAAATGAAGCCGTGGAAAACTTTGAATATTTCGACGGAGAAAAACAAAGAACGGTAACAAATGAAGATGGTGATGAAGAAACACTAACTGAAATAGAAGAAACTGGGTCCGTTTTACAAGATAACCTTACGGGAGAAATAATCAGCTTTGTGGCTGGACGAGATTATGAACAACAATCATTCAATCATGCTACACAAGCAGTAAGGTTAACTGGATCAACAATGAAACCTCTACTAACATATGGTGTTGGTTTTGAAACTGGCGTTCTTCAACCAGGTTTCATAGCTCCTGATGTTCCGACAACTTATTCTTACAACGACCAAGAAGTACCTAACTTTGGCAGTAGTGATCCTCTAGGATTAATCACAGCTCGTGAAGCGTTGCAAAGATCAAGAAATACTTCCGCTGTTCGAGAGTATAGAAAGTTAGATCATGAAGAAGCAAGAGATTATTTAATTAAAATGGGGTTTGGTCCTTATCTTCCAGAAGATGCACCTTATGAAGCAACAGCATTAGGTACGTTAGGAATGACGAATGAACGGAACACAAATGCTTATTCCCTTTTTGGAAATGAAGGTAAACGAGCGGAAAGTTATATGATTGCTCGCATTGAAGATTCCGATGGAAACGTCATTTATGAGCATGAAACGGAAGAAACGGAAGTCTTTTCTCCACAAACAAGTTATTTAATGATTGATATGATGCGTGACGTGTTAGAATCACCAGGTACAGCTTCAAATTTACCAAACCTTTTAAACTTTTCTGCTGACTGGGCTGGGAAAACAGGGACGACAAATGGACCAGTAGACTATTGGTTTGTAGGGTTAAATCCAAATGTTACGATGAGTGCTTGGTTGGGTTACGACAATAATGCAAGCCTAGGAGATGCAGAAGGATATAGTTACTCACAACGCACCCAAATGCTTTGGGCAGAGATGGCTAATGCGATTTATGACGTAAACCCTGATTTGATGGCACCTTCCGAGAATTTTGAGTCTCCTGGTGGAATTGTTCAGGAATCGGTATGCGGTATTTCCGGCATGCTACCATCTGATTTATGTCGTGAAGCGGGCCTTGTTACGACGGATTTATTTAACGTTGACTTCGTCCCAACAGAAACCGATGACAGTTTAACGAGAGTGCAATACGTTCGTGTTGATGATGGCATGTATAAAGCTTTAGACTCTACGCCGAGTGAGTTTACAAAATCTGGTGTTGCAGTAAAAGAAGAATACTTTGATTTTGCAGACGACGGCGATATCTCTGAATATATTCCTGATGATTGGGATGATCTTGTCCCTGATAGAGACGCTCCAGATGATGGAAATACACCTGGAACACTCAGCTCAGTATCTGAATCGGGCAATAGTATTTCTTGGAACGAACATCCAGAAGGTGATGTTGTAGGATACAGAGTATACTTCTCCCCTAGTGAAGGTGAAAGTTTCAGAGAAGTGGACAGTGTTCGCTGGGATGAAGATTACAGCTACTCAGGTAGTCAAGGTGCTTATTACGTCACGGCTGTTGATGTAACAGGACGTGAATCATCACCAAGTAGTGAAGTGATCATAGGCACGTTCTCTTCCCCTGAACCGGATGAGGATGAAGATGAAGACGAAACAGAAGAACAAGAACCGGAATCTGATTCTGAGGAAGGTTCTCCTGATAACGATAATTCCAACAATGAAAACAACAATGCTACTAGAGAAGAAGAAGAAAATAACAACAATGATGATAATGAAAATAATAATGAAAACAACAACAATAACAACAACAATAACAACAACAATAACGACAATGAAAACAATAATGACAATGACGGTAATGAAGACAATAATGACAACAACAATAACGATGACAATAATAATGGTAACAACAATAACGATAATAATAATCTCAATACAAATAGCATTAACGAGAACGAAAACAATAATAGTAACAATACAAATAACAATGATAGCAACGAAAATAATCAAAACAACTAATTTTAATTTCTCCAGACAAAAGGTCTTTCCTTTTGTCTGGTTTTTTTGATTAATTCATCTCATAAATATATAACTGTTCTGTTATTTTTTAACACGTTTCCATCTATAAAATTGACATTTTTTTCTCTTCCTAGAGAGGAATATGATATAGTAAAGAAAAGGTCTTTTCTGACTATTAAGACAACATTTTTTTGCCAAACGCTTTAAGGTGGGATGTCTATGAATCATCACAAACATTATCAATCAATAGAAAATCGGACAAAAGATGGAAAAACATTTCTTATTGAAGGTCCAGTAGAAAAAAAAGTTATTGAGGAATCTGAATTCGATGAGGGACTTGTTGCATTTAGACCTCCTGACCAGCAGCGAAAAGCGCTGTTAAAAGTCGCTGATTTAGACGAAAGTAGAATTATTATCGTTAAGGAAGCAAATAAAATTGTAGGTTATGCCATTTATTTGTATCCTGATCCATTAGAAAGATGGTCCGAAGTTAATTTAGATAATTTATTAGAACTTGGAGCTATTGAAGTTTCAGCCAACTATCGTGGTTATCAACTTGCAAAAACATTGTTAAAGGTTTCTATGATGGATGATGCTATGGAAGATTACATTATCATAACAACGGAATATTATTGGCATTGGGACCTACGTGGAACTGGTTTATCGATCTGGGAATACCGTGATATAATGGAAAAAGTTATGAAAACTGGTGGGTTGGAATGGTACGCAACAGACGATCCAGAAATTTGTTCTCATCCTGCAAATTGTTTAATGGCTCGCATTGGTAAACGGGTCGGACCAGATGCCGTTCATGAATTTAATCGTATTCGCTTCAAGCATAAATATATGTTTTAATGACGGGAAGGTGATTATTAGTGAATGTACGCGATGTTATGATAAAGAACTTAGTTGTTTCCAATAAAACAATGACTATTTGTGAGGCATTGGACCTTATGAAAGAAAATCGAATTCGTCATTTACCGATAGTTAATTCGAAATACGAGTTAGAGGGTATCATATCTGATCGTGATTTACGAGATGCTTCTCCATCCATATTTGATGAGGAACATAAAGAGTTTGTTAACCTTCCAGTATCGAATGTCATGATTGATGACGTTATCACGGCTCTTCCTATGGACTTCGTTGAAGAAGCAGCACTCACTATGGTTGATAACCAAATCAGTTGTTTACCGGTAGAGGAAGATGGCATTCTCGTTGGGATCATTACAGAAACAGACCTTCTTAAAATACTCGTTCGCCTTACTGGTGCCAACTTACCAACATCTCGATTAGAAATTGAAGTTGAAAACGAAAGTGGACAACTTTCAGATGTTTCGAACATTATTAAAGAACACAATGTGAATATCCAAAGTGTATTAGTGTATCCATCTTTTTACGATGAAACGAAAAAAATTCTTGTTTTTAGAATTCAATCGATCAATTTAAGTTCACTGCTAACTACATTGAGATCAAAACATTACAAAATTATTTGGCCTACAGAGTTGGAGATGAAAGCATGAGAAATGAAGCTGCCTTTATTTTTTCACCAGAACAACTTCAATATAAGTTTCATAACGATCATCCTTTCAACCAGCATCGCTTATCGATAACAAATGATTTATTAACTAAGACTGGGGCTTTGACTTCTGATGCGATTATTCCTGCAAGAAAAGCCACCGTAGATGAATTATTGTTAGTCCATGATGAAGATTATGTCCAAGCAGTTATTGGTGCAACAGAAGGGCAATATAAGTCTTCCTATAAAACAACGTACGGTATCGGAACAGAAGATACTCCAATTTTCCCGTATATGCATGATGCTGCCGCATGGCTTGTAGGTGGAACTCTAACAGCTGTTGATCAAATATTTGAAAACGATTACAAACATGCACTCAACCTCGGGGGCGGTCTTCATCATGGCTTTAAAGGAAAAGCATCCGGATTTTGTATTTACAATGATAGTTCCATTGCAGTAGAGTATATTCGTAAAAAATACGATGCTAGGGTTTTATATATTGATACAGATGCTCACCATGGAGATGGCGTACAGTGGGCTTTTTATAATGATCCTAATGTCTGTACCCTCTCTTTTCATGAAAGTGGCCGCTTTTTATTTCCAGGAACAGGTCATGTTAATGAAAGAGGACACGGTGATGGACATGGATACTCTTTTAATATCCCTTTAGAAGCATTTACGGAAGATGAATCGTTTATCGATGCATATAAAGCTGCTATGCGTGAAGTTGTCGAATATTTTAAACCTGATGTGATTTTGACACAAAATGGAGCAGATGCTCATTACTTTGA
Organism: Salipaludibacillus daqingensis; assembly: GCF_029891575.1. Classification (GTDB taxonomy): domain Bacteria; phylum Bacillota; class Bacilli; order Bacillales; family Salisediminibacteriaceae; genus Salipaludibacillus; species Salipaludibacillus daqingensis. The sequence goes on from NZ_JARZHF010000004.1 coordinate 216,354, forward strand.
CCCACTTACCCATCTTTGTGGAACGATAAGATTATTTGAAGAGATTCCTAAATTAGCACATGAATTAGCTCACGAGTACTGTAATGGAAAATGGATCGCTGTTGGGGGAGGCGGTTATGATATTTGGCGAGTTGTACCTAGAGCGTGGTCTTTGCTTTGGCTTGAAATGTCTGACCAATTAGATGTCATTCAAAAACCTATTCCCGAATCATGGATAAACCAATGGAAAGATGAATCTCCTGTTGAGTTACCTTCCCAATGGTTTGATCCTAAAGGAATGTATCCAGCCATTCCAAGGAAAAATGAAATAGAAACAAAAAATGAGCGGACGTTATTAAAGGCTCTGAAACCAGTGTTCGATCGAAAAAAAAAAGTGAAACTTTAAACTATTGAATGCTCTTCTTCATAGTTTAAGGAACAGCAAAAAGCGAGGAAGGTTATTCCTCGCTTTTTATTTTGGTAATCATATTTTCAACAATAATCGAAGATGTTTTTGCCGCATCTTTCATAAAAATATCAAAACTTTGTGAAGCTTCTCCATTTGCTTTGTCTGAGATTGATCGGATAATAACAAACGGTATTTCGTTGAAATGAGCAACTTGAGCAACTGCTGCTCCCTCCATTTCTACACAATCGGCATCAAACGAATCATGTAGGATTTTAACATGCTTTGGATCTGCAATAAACTGATCTCCACTAACCACTTTACCTTTATAAACTTCTTCGCCTTTATTAAGGACACTTTTTGCTGATGTGTACGCAATTTCAATCAAATGATGATCGGCTGAAAAATCCGAATTTCCCTCGTACATTGGGATCGTTCCTTTTTTGAATCCTAATGCAGAAGCATCTATATCATGCTGCTGCGAAGATGTCGATACAATAACATCCCCTATCTCTAACATTGGATTCGTAGCTCCTGCTACACCAGTAAAAATTATTTTTGTCACTTGAAAAAGATCAATCATTTTTTGAACAGTCATCGCAGCATTTACTTTGCCTATACCACATTTTACGATAACAACTTCCTCATGATCCCATTTCCCATGATAAAATGTATGAAATTTTCTTTTTTCTTCTTTAAAGTCCGTCATCGCTCGTTGAAAATATGCTATTTCTTCTTCCATCGCACCAATAATCCCGATCGTCACCTTGTTGCCTCCTCTAAATCGTCTATAAAAAGTCCGAAAAAAGTAAAAGTATCCGGTCTAACGTTTTTAATACACATCACTTTCACTGTATGACGGATCTGAAATGACAAGGACAACTCTTCGATTTTGTTGCAGATTATCTGCTGAAGTATTTGGTGCAACTGGTCTCGTATCTCCATAACCAACGGCAAGAAATCTATCTGCATCTAAATTTTGATCATCAATCAAAAATCGAATCACACTACTAGCCCTTGCTCCTGACAACTCCCAGTTGGAAGGGTATTGATACGTATTAATTGGCCGACTATCCGTATGACCTTCTACCTTAACCATATTTGGAATTGTTGATAATAATGTCCCTACTTTTCCAAGAAATGGCTCTGCTTCATTAATAATTTCTGCTCTTGCAGTTTCAAACAATGCTTGCTCTTGTAAGACTAACACCACACCTCTATCATCTCTTGAAGCTGATATTTGTTCCGTTAACTCGTTTACCTCTAAGTATTCTTGCACTTCTTCTAATAATTCATCCAACTGTTCATTAATTTCCTCTTCATCCATTTCTATAAACGACTCAAACGGGTCAGCCTCTTGTTCAAATGGATCATCTTTCACATCTCGATCCTCGGCAGGGTTTTCAAAAGGTACAACGGACGGATAAAAGTCAAATACCGCTCGATCTTGAAAAGAATCAGCTATCGCACGGAACTTCTGGGCATCTACAACTGACATAGAAAACAATAAAATGAAAAAAACGAGAATTAACGTCATCATATCAGAAAAAGTAACCATCCACTTTGGAGCTCCTTTTTCTTCACGAGTTTGCCGTCGTCTATTCATTAGTATCCTTCTCCTCTTCCCCTTCCTCTTCCCGTTGTTTTATATGATTTGGAAGGAAAGCACTTAGCTTTTCTTGAAGAATTTTTGGGTTTTGGCCTGATTGAACACCAATGACCCCTTCCACGACAATTTGTTTAACAAAAACTTCTTCTTCTGTGCTAAGTGCCAATTTATTTGCCATTGGATTAAATACAAGATTAGCTAATAGCGTTCCATACAGTGTCGTTAATAAGGCAATTGCCATGTTAGGTCCTAGAGTAGATGGATCATTTAAATTTTGTAACATAAGCACAAGTCCAACTAGGGTACCTATCATTCCCCATGCAGGTGCATATTCACCAGCTTTTTCTAGAATAATTCTACCTTTTCGGTGCCGCTCTTCCATTGCAATGACTTCAGCCATCATGATGTCTTTTATAATGTCTGGCTCAATTCCATCCACGGCTAAAAGCACTCCTTTTTCAATAAAAGGATCTTCCACATTTTCTAACCCTGCTTCTAAAGCAAGGAGTCCTTCACGACGCGCTTTCGCCGAAAGGTCAACAAATGTATCAATAAGCTCTTGCAAGTCTTGTTCTTTCGTTTGGAATGCTTCCTTGATTACTTTAGGTAACATCTTTAAATCAGCAAGTGAAAAATTAATTAAAATAGCGGAAGACAAGCCCCCTAAAACAATGAGTAAAGAAGCAACCTGAATAAAGTCTGTCAGTTCACCTGCCCCTGCTGCATTTGAATAAATGGCTGCAAAGACAGCTGTTAAACCAATAAAAATCCCCACTGGTGTTAATAAATCAATTTTTTTCATAATCCTCTCCCTACCCTGCACGATCTCTTTGTTTGTCTTTTTATTTCTATTTAGAGAACACTTCGACATACTAAAAACTTCTGCATCAACTTATAGCAAGAAGTCTTTAGTAAAAGAAGTGTATTCATTTTTTTGTTCTTTTTAAGAATTAATCTACAAAGAGAAATAGTCCCCATTTATCCCCTTTAGTTAATCAATATTTGCAAAAGCCTTGTTATGAATATAGCTTAATACAAATTAATTATTGTTCTTCTCCAAAAGAAGTGGACTGGCGATACTCAATGCGATGTGGAAGCACCACAACATTTTCCGACACATCTTCTTTATTCATATATTTTGTTAACAATCTCATCGAAACAGCTCCAATATCATACATTGGTTGAACAACTGTTGATAAGGTTGGACGAACCATTGTCGCTAATCTCGTGTTATCGAAACCGATGATTTCAAAGTCTTTCGGAACGGAGTAGCCTGCATCTTGAGCACCGTGAATAACACCCAGTGCCATTTCATCAGTTGAGGAGAATATTGCTGTTGGTTGCTCACTTAACTTCAACAATGACTCCATCGCTTCCAATCCGGAATCATACGTGTAATCACCGATGACGACCATGTTATCATCTACTTCAAGCCCAGCGTCTTGCAAAGCTTCTTTGTAGCCAGAATACTTTAAATATCCGTTAATAGGATCCTCTAATGTTCCAGACAACATAGCTATCTTCTTATGGCCTTGTTCAATTATTGATTTAACAGCATCATAAGCAGCTTGTTTATAGTCAATATTAACGGACGGGAACTCTTTTTTATCATCAACCGTTGCAGACAATACGATCGGTACAGGAGATTTCTTAAATGTATCTTCGTGCTCTTTCGTAATTTCTCCACCCATGAACACGATACCATCAACCTGTTTCTCTAATAATGTGTTGATGAGATGAATTTCCTTCTCTTTATTTTGATCAGAATTACATAAGATAATATTATACTTATACATCGTTGCAATATCTTCAATCCCTCGAGCAAGTTCAGAGAAGAAAATACTCGAAATATCAGGAATGATAACTCCTACTGTTGTGGTTTTCTTGCTTGCTAACCCTCTTGCCACAGCATTTGGGCGATAGCCTAAACGGTCAATAGCTTCTAATACCCTTTTTCTCGTAGTTGGTTTAACGTTTGGATTACCATTGACAACACGGGATACTGTTGCCATTGAAACACTTGCTTCTCTTGCTACATCATAAATAGTTATATTCATTGATTGCTCCTCCTTGTTTATTACAAATTATGGCTTTCATACTTTCATAATGTAATGCTATGATACGACACTTTTTGGAGGCGCGCAAATTCTTTACTAATATCGACAAATCCTCCATAAATCTTAAGTCACTTCACGAATTAGCTATAGTTTCCAACGGAATTTAACCATGTTTTTTCCAATTAACGTCATTTTTCTACAAACGTATTAAACAATTTTCATATCCTCACTAAAATGATTTTTCATGATAGTTATTGTAAACGATAAACATTTCTTGATCGAATACATTCATTTCTACTACTGATTGGACAGTCGTATGTTGGATCAATCGAATTGTCTGTATTTCTGCATTATCTAAAGCACAACTTGCGGTAAAGTTACTCAACCTTAATAACACAAATAGCTAGTCTCCTAACCAGATACACATTTATCACACCCTTTTTCATAGAGTGTCTCTTAGGAAAGGAAACTATTCGTGAACAGAATCAGCTCGTCTCTTGCACCTCATGTTTATTATAACTTTAATCGACTAAATTAGTTATGAAAATCTCGATTTGTTTTCAAAATCCTGTGTGATCATTATGTAATAATGAAAAAAGTGGTGATTTTACCTTGAAAATCCTCAGTAAGAAGGTGGAACTCTCTCTACTCTGATTTTATTTTCAAGATCCACACCACAAAATAAAAAGCCCCTAAAAAGGGGACTTTTTAAAGATATTCCATTGGTACTCGATTACTTCACTTCTGCTCTTTTTTGTTTATATAAGCCTGACTTTTCTAAATTAGCCATGAACTCATGGAATTGAGGAATATCCATTTGTTGAGCTGAATCAGAAAGTGCAACAGCTGGATCTGGGTGTACCTCTGTCATAACGCCATCAGCGCCTACTGCAAGTGCTGCTTTAGCCATTGGTAGTAAAAGGTCACGACGACCAGATGAATGTGTCACATCAACAAATACAGGCAAGTGAGTCTCTTGTTTCAAGATAGGTACAGCTGAAATATCTAATGTGTTTCTTGTAGCCGTTTCGTATGTGCGAATACCTCGCTCACACAACATGATATTGCCATTTCCTTTAGAGTGAATGTATTCTGCTGCATTGATAAATTCAGCGATTGTAGCTGAAAGACCACGTTTTAATAAGATTGGCTTATCGACACTACCTGCTGCTTTTAATAACTCAAAGTTTTGCATATTTCTTGCGCCAATTTGAATCACATCAAGATAATCGACAGCTTTTTCAATATCATGTGGAGTGACGATTTCACTAATAACAGCGAGATCATGCTTATCAGCAACTTCTTTTAGAATTTTCAACCCTTCTTCTCCTAGACCTTGGAAATCGTAAGGGGATGTTCTAGGTTTGAATGCTCCACCACGTAAAAACTTAATTCCTTCTTTTTTCAATGCTTTTGCTACTTCATCTACTTGTTCAAAACTTTCTACAGAACACGGACCAGCAATAATACGCTGTTCTCCATTCCCTATTTTTTCTCCTCGAACCGTAACAATAGTATCCTCAGGATGCTTTTTACGAGAAACAAGAAGTGCTTTTGAATGATCATCCTCTTGAAGTTCTAAACTTGCTTTAAAAATCTCTTTGAAGATGTGTTGAAGTGTCGATGTTTCAAAAGGACCCTCGTTACTTTGCTCAATAAAATTCAGCATTTTTCTTTCTCTCACAGGATCAAATCGGTTTAGACCCTGCGCACTCTTAACCCGGCCAATTTCCTGAGCTATCTTTGCTCGCTCATTAATTAACTCCACCAATTGATCATTTACTTTATCTAATTGGCTTCTCAACTCTTCTAATTGTTCATTACCCATCAGAAAATCTCCTCTCTTTGCAGCAAAGTCTTCTACGACTTTTTTCGATTTAGCCACTATTATATACGATTCATTCCACAATGTCACCACCTTTTCTTTAATTCTTAAACGCTTTTAAGTGGTAAAGCGTTACTTTTTAATCTAATTCCCTATCAAATCAGCATTTATTAGCTCTCTCATGTATAATAAATAGTAGATAATTCGAAAAAAAAATTCTTTTACATACTTTTTTAGAGGTGATTTTATATGAATGATGCTTCAGATAAATTAATTTTCGCACTAGATATTGGTACTCGATCGGTAGTAGGTTTAATCCTCCAACAAAAGCAACAAGGATATCACGTGTTAGATGTATACAGTTTAGAACATAAAGAGCGTTCCATGTTAGACGGTCAAATACACAACGTTTTAGCCGTTTCTCATACCATTACATACGTAAAAGAACATTTAGAGGAAAAGCACGGTCCACTCACAACCGTCTGTGTCGCGGCTGCAGGGCGATCTTTGAAAACGAAACGTGCGAAAGTCGATTTGGACATATTAGGAAAACCAATTTTTGATCGAAAATCATTGCTTCACCTTGAACTGAGTGCTGTTCAAAAAGCACAATTCCATTTAGCTCATGAAGGAAACTATGTGAATCAAAAGGTAACCGATTATTGTGTCGGCTACTCTGTCATCGATTATCGCCTTGATGGAGAAGAAATTGGAAGCCTTGTAGACCAACGAGGCGAAACTGCCTCTGTTGAAGTAATAGCTACTTTTTTACCTAAAGTAGTTGTAGAGTCGTTGATTTCTGCCTTGCAACGATCGGGTCTTGAATTAGAAGCGCTAACGTTAGAACCAATTGCAGCCATTAATGTGTTAATTCCACAGTCGATGAGAAGATTGAATGTTGCACTTGTAGATATTGGTGCCGGAACGTCAGATATAGCCATTACAGACCTAGGGACAGTCACTGCATACGGTATGGTTCCTAACGCTGGTGACGAAATTACAGAAGCTTTAAGTGATTACTTTTTACTCGACTTTCCTGATGCTGAAATCATTAAACGAACACTTCATCAAAATGAAGAAGTGGTTATGACGGATATTCTAGGTATGGAAAATTCTTATAAAAAAGACGAAGTCATTGCTCCAATTCAAGGAGCAATTAATCATTTAGCCGATCAAATTTGCCTAGAGATTTTAAAACTTAACGGAAGATCACCAAAAGCGGTCATGCTTGTAGGTGGTGGTAGTTTAACACCTGACCTTCCCGAAAAAGTAGCAGAACGTTTGGAACTTCCGAAAAACAGAGTAGCTATCAGAGGAATTGATGCGATTAAAGGGTTAACTTTCGAACAAGAATACGACGCAACTCCTGAATTAGTCACTCCGATAGGAATTGCGATTGCAGCTAAGGAAAGTCCCGTTGAATATGTAAGTATTCAAGTCAATCAAGAAACTGTTCGCTTATTCGATATTAAAAAATTAACCGTAGGGGATGGATTGCTCTCTAGCGGATTAGAACTCTCAAAGCTTTATGGTAAACCTGGTATGGCTATGATGGTGAAAGTAAATGGGAGGGTGGTTTCCATCCCTGGGGAGCACGGCACTCCTCCAACTCTTAAAAAGAACGGAGAAGACACAGAGCTAGATGCCCCGTTGTTTCACGGCGATGTGCTTGAAGTATCTAAAGGACGAAGTGGAAAAGATGCCATTGCAACCATTGAAGATGTTCTTGACGAACAACCTTCGATGACGATCATCTTCAAGGGAGAAGAAACAATCATTACACCTATGCTTTTAAAAAATGGAGAGCAGGCACATTTAAATTCGGATTTACTCGATAGGGATGTGATAGAGTGCCAACTTCCACAAAACGTCGAAGAGCTTCAAACTAGTTTAAATGTAATTAATGATTTTAACTCAACGAATCCAATTACTGTTTATATAAACGATCAATCTATCAAACTTTATGAAAAAAAGACGACGATTTTTATCAATGGACAAGAAGGCTCTTTAACATCTTCGATTAAACATATGGATGAGTTGGAGATTGTTCAGGAAGAACAAAAAGGACTTACATTAAAATCTGCCATTGAAAAACTGTATGACCTATCTCATCGAGAAATCATTATTTCCTTCAATGATGAACCCGTTCGACTAGAAAAAGAAATGTATGATTGCATGCAAGATAAAAAAACAATTTCCTTATACTCGCCATTGAAAAATGGGGATCGTATTCAAATAAGAAAAAAAGAACAAATTTCTTTTATTTTTCAAGATGTGTTCTCGAAAGTGAATATCCAACGACCAAATGATCAGCAAAAAAAACCGGTCATCTTAAGAAATGATGAAGAAACGTCTTTCTCTTCTCAAATCCATCACGGTGATACCCTTGAACTAAGATGGGTAGACCTTAGTTAATAAGAAAAACACCTCCCAAAAATGGAGGTGTTTTTCTTCATATTACTTTGGGCTCATAAACGAGAATTCATATTAGTAATTTACGCATTTGCCGCCGCTTTTTCTGCGTTCTTTTTTGTAATTTTCCAGTGGGAAGCATGCCAAGTTACCTCATTGTTTTGAATAAAAAATAGTTGAGGTGTTTCATGTTTGATCGAGAAATCCTCAGCTATTTGATTTGATAAGTCTCTTAATTCTTGCACATTTAAATAATAGACAGGAAATGGAGCATTTGCTTCTGCATACTTCTCTATTTCAGTTAACGCCTCTGAACTTATTGGGCAAGTAGTACTATTTTTTAACAAGAAATAAGAATCTGTTTCTGATTGGATTTTTTTCCATTCTTCATTACTTTCGATTTTCTTGATGCTCAATAGACTTCCTCCTTGTTATTCACTTTTCTCATTCTTTAGTCGTTCTTTCTCTTCTACTTCTTTAACAAGTTGTTCTACTGATCGCTGCAAATCTTCCACTTCTTGTCGAACAGATGCAGCAATATCTTCACTAATTCCCTCTAAATCATCTACCAAATAATCAGCAGACTCTGTCAGTTGAGCCATGTCTTTTCTAACAGACGTCGTTAATGTCTTCACTTTATCAATCAATTGAGTAGATTGGTCAGACACACTTCTTGCTGCTGTACTAGCCATTGTGCTTCCTTTTTCCACAGCTTGACTAGTCCAATCCGTTGTTTTATGCTTTGCAACTTTAGCTTGTTGATTAATATTTTGTCGAATTTCTCTTCCTGACTTTGGTGTCCATAAAAAAGTTACAGCCGCACCAACAACTCCTCCAACAAGCCCACCGATTAAGAAATCTTTTGTGTTAATATTGCTCATGCTCATTCCTCCCTTTTTAAGTTGACGCTCCCTAATATCAAATCTTTATATATATATGATAGATAGCGTCAGCAATTTCTTTTTTCACTCTTTATCTTTCGTCTTTTTCACTTTTTGATTCTCCTGTTTTTTTCGCTTTGTACTTTGTCCAAAACTCTAAAACAATATTTCCCCATTTCACTGCTTGCGCCACTTGCTCTGAATTTTCATCTGCCTTACTTGATACAGCAGACGAAACTTTTTTAACGGACTGATTAATATTTTGAAAAGAATCTCCTAAATCTTTCGCAGCATCAAATACAGAGTTCAATGAATCAGACTTATGTTGAAGATCATCCGCTAATTTATTTGTCTTATGTAATAATTGTGTGGATTCTTTCGTGATTCCATCCACCTGTGTTTGCAACTCTTCCACTGTTGTCGACACACTTTCCATCGTTTTTTTCATTGATAGTAACGTCTGAATAATGTAAAAAACGAGAAACGCAAACGCAATTGCGATAACAGCAACACTAACATACATTAACCATTCCATGTTCGATACCTCCTGATTATTCCTTAAATTTCATTCTAACCCTATTAAAACAAGATTCAACATCTTTTGCGAAATTCCTGCTAGTATTATCATTTTTTTATGATTATAGGTGTATCTGTGGTTAATCTACAAAGAAGTGTGTAAAATAGAGGAAGTTATTACACCCATATCTAAAAAAAAGGAGGAAGATGAATGAAAGATCCTCGAATCACAAAACTAGCACAAAATTTAATTCATTATTCCGTTGATTTACAAAAAGGAGAAAAAATCCTTATTGAAAATTTCGGTGTTCAAAAAGAACTTGTCAAAGCATTAGTAGAAGAAGCTTATAAGGCCGAAGCTATTCCTTTTGTTTCCCTTAAAGAACATGAAGTAAACCGAAGTTTACTCATGGGTGCTTCCAAAGAACAGCAAAAATTGACAGCCGAGTATGAAGCTTACGTCATGAAACAGATGGATGCTTACATAGGACTTAGAGCAGGGGATAACATCAACGAACTTTCTGATGTTCCTTCTGACAAAATGAGTCTACACCAACAAACTGTTGGAACAACCGTACATAGACACATACGCGTTCCAAATACAAAATGGGTTGTTCTTCGATATCCAAGCCATTCAATGGCTCAATTAGCAAAAATGAGTACAGAAGGGTTTGAAGACTTTTACTTTAATGTATGCAATTTAGACTACGCTAAGATGGATCAAGCAATGGAGGCGTTAGTAAAACGAATGAATAATACCGATCACGTTAGACTAACTGGTGAAGGAACTGATTTATCTTTTTCTATTAAAGATATTCCTGCCATCAAATGCGCTGGTCGACTAAATATTCCTGATGGAGAAGTTTATTCTGCCCCAGTTAGAAATTCAGTGAATGGGACAATCTCCTATAATACCGCTTCCCCTTATCAAGGAACGACTTTTGAAAATGTTACATTAACATTTAAAAATGGAAAAATTATTGAAGCCTCTTCCAATCACACGAAAAAAATCAATGAAATATTTAATACGGATGAAGGAGCTAAATATATAGGTGAATTCGCTATTGGAATGAATCCTTATATTCAGCACCCGATGCAAGATATTTTATTTGATGAAAAAATTGATGGAAGTTTCCACTTCACCCCTGGCCAAGCATATGATAATGCATACAACGGGAACGATTCTGCTATTCATTGGGACCTCGTGCATATTCAGCGTCCTGAATACGGTGGTGGAAACATCTATTTCGACGGCGAATTAATTCGCGAGAATGGGCGGTTTGTTGTTGAAGATTTGATTGGTCTAAACCCGGAAAATTTAAAGTAAAGTTTATCAATAAAAACCAGTTAAATTGGTCCTAATAAAAGCCAATTCCTAAAATGGAATTGGCTTTTTAATGTCATGCTTATCGTTATAACGTATTCTCATAAGCGGTTTGAAACTTTTGTACGTCTCCAGCTCCCATAAATATCAAAACAGCATTTTCATGTTGCTTTAATACATCCATTTGATCTTCTTTTATGAGATTTGCTCCCTTAATTTTACCTCGTAAATCTTCAATAGATAATTGACCACTTTTTTCACGAGCTGATGAGAAAATATCACATAAATAAACATGGTCTGCTTCTTCCAGACTTTTAGCAAATTCGTCAAGAAATGTTCTGGTCCGCGTGAAAGTGTGCGGTTGAAAAATAGCAACAACATCTTTTTCTCCATACTTTTTTTGAGCAGACTCAATCGTGGCAGAAATTTCAGTCGGATGATGAGCATAGTCGTCAATTAAAATTTGATCTCCTCGCTGTTTTTCACTAAACCGTCGTTTAACACCTTCAAAGGATGTTAGTTGGGCTTGAACCTTATCTAGCTCTATCCCCTCATAATGACATAACGTGATAACAGATAACGCATTGAGAACATGATGAGAGCCATAACCAGGTATCGTGAAAGATCCATATAATGAACTACGAACATATACATCAAAATGAGTTCCTTCTTTATCTGTTTTGATATTTTTGGCGTAGAAATCATTATCTTCGTTTAGTCCGTAGTATAGCACAGGTACTTGTGCGTTAAGTTCTTGTAAGTGATTGTCATCACCACAAGCAATAATAGCTTTTTTCACTTGCATTGCCATTTCTTGAAAAGCATCAAAAACATCTTCAACATCTTTAAAGTAATCTGGATGGTCAAAGTCAATATTTGTCATAATGGCATAGTCAGGATGATAATTCAAAAAATGACGACGATATTCACATGCTTCAAACACAAAATATTCACTATTTTCCCTACCTCGCCCAGTTCCATCACCAATTAAGTAAGATGTGGGACGAGCCGCATCAATGACGTGAGCAAGTAGCCCTGTTGTTGATGTTTTACCATGTGATCCTGTAACAGCAATGCTAGTAAAGTTTTGAATAAACTCTCCTAAAAAGTGTGGATACGAGTGTACTTCCATATCTAACTCGGATGCTGCTTGGATTTCAACATTTTCTTCGTTAAAAGCCGGTGAAGCAATAAGCGTTTGCCCTTGTTTAATATTTTCTTTTTCAAATGAGAAAATTGGAATACCTTTTTTCTCTAGTGGTTTTTGAGTAAAAAATACTTTATCAACATCTGATCCCTGTACATGATATTTCATATCACTCAAAATTTGAGCTAATGCACTCATACCAGAGCCTTTAATTCCAATAAAATGGTAAACTGTCATGATTGAACCTCCACGTTCTATTAAGATCTTCTATTTCTTACATAGATCCAACTCTTCCATCATTCTTTTTTCTATTCTGTCGGATTGCACATAGGTAATATTCCCTTATTATAGCAAAAAATAATCGCGAGAACCATCAACCCGTAGTCCTTCTTTATAGTTGTCATTGATTAGTCTATTTTCTTCCATCGTGAATCTTACCATACTTCAGCATGTCTATCCCATATTCTTTTAAATACCTTCTATATTCAGGTTGACCTTGTTTATACACGTTCGTTAATTCTTTTATTATTTTTTGCTCAAAAGAAGGGTCAATCACGATAGTTGGTCCTATGATCTTCTTTTCAAATCCAATCATCGAAAGTCTCATAAAAGCAAGATCATTCTTATTTACATCTGGTTCAAATAAATATGGAGATACTTCTATTTCCTTTTCATCAAATAAAGAAAACATCTTCACATGCTCTTTTTTGACTTCACAAATTCGAACAGGGACGAAATGCATGAGCATTAATATCCCGCATAATTCCAACATTTGTTTTGTCATTTCGTTTTGTTTCGTACGAACAAAAATGTCAAACAACCTAGAACCAACAACTGTTACATAGTCAAATAATAGCCAATGTTCAAAGTGAACTTGCATAGATGGATCCAGTTCTTCCTTATTGCTTAACCCTATTTTATGACAAAACAAATGCTTTGCACGAACTTTTTCTCGCAAGTTTGCTTCAGACTGAATGAATGTAAACATCCAATCGTATAAATCTGCAAATGTATTCTGTAAAACCTGTTGTTTGTTGGATTTCACTTTTTGAAAATCAACTAAAAACTCCGCTTTTCTTCGTTGCATTTTTATCTACCCCTTTACAACCCCTTTTGAGAGAGGTCTAAATAAAAGAGAAAAGAAGCCTCTCATAAGTGCCTGACTTTACCAAGTGCTACAGCATATAGGTTCATCAACCGTTAGGTTATTCTCTATACTGTAACAAATGTGCCTGACTCTTATTGTATGAGATAGCTCCTTTTCTTTGCATCAACCTAAAGTTATTTTTTGTAATCTTTGATTTTCGCGAAGTTTACGGCCGGTCTTTGCTTGTGGTTTACCATTTAACACCACATTATCTCCAGTAAAACCAATATGAATGTTTAATAAGCTACTTCCTACTCCATACATATCTACTGGGGCACCAATTCTTTCATAGCGCTCAATTCGTTTAGCATCAAATCCACCAGATGCGACAATTTTCACGTGGTCGTAGCCTTCTTCGTCAAGAGCTTCTCGAAGAGCAAATAGCAACTTCGGATTAACTCCTCTAGGATCGAACGTACCTAGAACCTCTGGATGGCGATTAAAATATTGATCAATTAAATGATTAGAAGTATCAACACGAACCCCTTCTAACTCATTTCCAAAAGCTCGCGCCACTTTCAATGAATCTGTGATCACGTCGTTATTATAGTCTACTAGCGCTAATAAATCATCATCAGGATATGTTTCCTTATACGCTTTTGTTGCTTCAACGACATCGCCTTCAAACAATTGAATAAGTGCGTGGGGCATCGTACCAATTCCTCTTTTTCCCCACCACTCATTCATCGCATGAGTCGCTTGTGCCTTAGAACCACCAATATAAGCAGCGTATCCATCACCTGATTGCATCATAAAATGATCGTCCCTATCGCCCATAAAAATAACTGGTTTTTCCACACCAGATGATTTTGCTGCTTTGACAACTTCGTATACATTGGTTGCTACCGATGTTCGTCTAGCGAAAATCCCATCAATAACACCTTCCAAAAAACCGTAGTTCTGGTATGGACCTTTAATCGTCATAACTGTTTCAAAAGGTTCAATTTTATCACCATCTTCAAGAGATGCAACTTCCAACTCTTCTGGATTAATCGCAAATGTCTCTAGAAGTGCAATGACTTCATCTGTTCCACACAAAACGGCTTGAGTCTTTTGAAAAAACTGCATCGTGACAACATTATTAGGCTTATACTTTTCGGCAATCTCTTTTGTTTTCAAAAAATAAACAGCGGAAAACCAACCTTCTCCAACTCTTTCATCAAACTTAAATGTTTTATTTGTTAATCGCTTTATTTTCCCCTGTAGCTTCAAGCTAATTTCCTTCATTTTTTATCTCCTTGAACTTCCCTGTTCCATTTAATGGTAGAGGGTTTCTTTAGCATGCTCTTGAATCACAGCTTCCATAATTTCGGCAACATCATCTTCATTAACTGTCTGTATCCCATTTTTCAAAACAATAAATTGGGACCTTTCTTGTACTCTTAATAGGTGAATCCACTGCGGAGATACATGTTGAACCAAATTTTCCAAAGACATCTGTTGCATGAGAACATCCCTCCCTGGTTTTAGTTCGACCTCGCGTGAAGCGTGAAGCAAACGAAATCGATGTGTTTCATTGAACGCATGTAGATTCTTCGTTTTTCTCTTCATCACCTGAAAAGTAATCGCGGATCCCTATGAAATTTTTAATGGGCGATAAAACGGAATACCACTAACATTGTATATAAAAAAAGGAGAGATGTGTAGTCTAAATACTCCTTTTATCTATTTTGTTCCTTTTATTCATGTTTTGTCAAATAAACATCCCTCGGTTTACTCCCTCGAGAGGAAGAAACGATACCTCGAGATTCCATCACATCAATCAATCTGGCCGCTCGATTATAGCCCATGCGAAACCGCCGTTGCAACAAGGAAGCGGAAGCCGCTTGCTCTTGAAGAACAAATTCACACGCTTCTTCAAATAAATCATCTTCTGCTTCCGTAGCTATTTTTTCTTTTAGTTCTTCTTTTTCAAATAAAAATGGAAGTGTTGGTAATTCTTTAACATAATCAACCACTCGGTCTATTTCATCATCTGATACGAATGTTCCTTGAATCCGAACAGGTTTAGATGAGCCACTCTCTAATAGAAGCATGTCCCCTCGCCCTAATAATCTTTCAGCACCACCGGCATCAAGAATTGTACGGGAATCTGCTTGTGATGACACCGAAAAGGCAACTCTTGTTGGGATATTTGCTTTGATTAAACCAGTTATGACATCCACCGAAGGACGTTGGGTTGCCACAAGTAAATGGATCCCACAAGCTCTTGCTTTTTGGGCGATACGACAAATGGAATCTTCCACGTCTTGAGGAGAAACCATCATGAGATCCGCTAATTCATCCACTACGATCAATAAGTAAGGTAATTTCTCTTCTGGCTTTTCTGCTCTCTCCATTTTCTCGTTATATCGAGCAATATCTCTCGCACCTGCATTGGCAAAAGATTGATAACGCCTCTCCATTTCTGTTACAGCCCATTTCAACCCTTCTGTCGCCTCTTTTGGGTCTGTAATGACTGGAGCTGCTAAATGAGGCACATCATTAAATGGCGCTAACTCAACCATTTTCGGGTCAATTAATAATAACCTTACCTCTTCAGGAGATGCCTTGTACACAATACTTGTAAGGATCGAATTCACACAAACACTTTTCCCTGATCCGGTAGATCCTGCTATCAGTCCATGGGGCATCTTCTGTAGATCCGTAAGAACAGGATCCCCAGATATACCCATCCCCATCGCAACCGTCAATGGAGATTCAGCCTGATTAAAGGACGGATGCTCTAGGATCTCCCTTAAAAATACAGGCTCAGCCACATCATTTGGCACTTCGACTCCAATCGTATTTTTCCCTGGAATAGGTGCTTCGATTCGAATGTCTTTAGCTGAAAGACTTAACTTTAAGTCATCTGTTAAGTTGACGATTTTACTCACTTTCACTCCTGGTTCAGGTTGAACCTCAAACCTAGTGACAGATGGTCCTTTTGTTACCCGGACAACCTCTGCACGTATGTGGAAATATTCAAATGTCTCATTTAATTTTTCCGTCTGCTCACTAAGCCATAACTTGTCATCTTTTTCTGTTTTTACCGGTTCATTTAACAAGAGAAGAGACGGAAAAGAATAATTACCTTTCTCCTGATTATCAGTGCTTATCCTCTTTTCATCTGTCGCTCCATCCATCTGATTGTCCATAAAAATAACAGGAGACTCTTTTTCTTTCTCTTCTTCCTTTTCTATTTCCGCATGTTTTTGTTTCATCGTTTTCGATGGTGATTTTTCATTCAAATTCTTTACAAGTTGTTCCCCTTCGTTTTCAGATTTATCAACTTCCTTTTCACGTTTAAAAGGAATAATATTCTGTTTGGTTTCACTTGGTTGGTTGACAGGAGTGTTTTCACTTTTCTCCCGTCGAGTTAATCGAGGTACCTTTCCTTTCGAAACTTCAGGAACGTAAGTTGATTTTTGCTCCTTATTTTGATTTTCTTCCTTCTCACTGATATGAGAAGCTGTTCGCATATGTATTGGTTGGTAACCATGTATCGGAGATGGAATCTCTCGAACAGAAAAGCGATGACCTGTAAATTTTTCCTTATTAACTTCCTTTTTTTCCTTTTCTACCGTTGTTTGTATTTCTTTTTTATCATCTGTCGCATTTGTTTTTTTTGACGCCGATGGTTGTGCTTCCTTTACCTCATCTTTGATAAGTGGGAATCGAAACGATCCTTCCTTCGGATACTTACTAATCATTCTTACATTGTGTTCTTCTATATAATTTTCATTATTTCTAAAACCTTGTTTTGAACTTTCATAAAGCGGTGGACTATCTTCTCGTTTTCTTTCTAACGGTTCAGTATCCTCATCTGGAAATAACCATTTTTTTAGTTTAGAAAAATAATTTAATAACCGTGTTTCTTTCATTTATCATCACCTAATCCTTATCATGTTATCAATATACGTTCCACGTAGGTTCAACCCATAAGCTCTAAGCATTGTTCATTGAAACAATGAACAAGAAAAAAGAATCACCAAAGAGGCGATTCTTGAAATACTCTATCTTTATATTAACTTGCTAAGTAAAAAAATACATCAATCTTTTTTCGTTTCTTTTGGTTTTTTTCGGGCTAAAATAAAGATCGGTTCTAGTTCTCCGTTCTCATACATGAATGGCAAAGCTGTCAAAGGTATTCGTCCTTGTGAAAAAAATTGAAAAACCATTTGCGCTAGCACATCGTACCCTGTTTCATTTTGAATATCACCAAAGATAAGCACATCATGGTGAGGAATAGCGACGGTTAATTGACCTAATGTTTTTTCATCCATTTTTTTCAATAACACGTCATCAAGGATTCTACTCGCATCATAACCATCGTTCATACTTACAAAATAGAAGGTATTCCCTGCCACTTTATCTTCTCTCATCGTATGTGTTAGTGAACGAACATTAAATTGACTCATTTCTTGAATTTCGGCGAATGTTTTCCCTGCTTTTTCAAGCATTCCTTCATCTATAAGAGAATATGAATTGCCTTGGTCAACAGCGTAAAAGATTTTTGTTTCTGCCGTATGATCGGAATGAAGAAGCTTACGACCATCATTTGTTTCTGTTTCAAAAGAAGTCGTTCGGATGACAGGAAAAATATGTTGTTCATTCCCTGTAAGACTTACTTCAGCAGTTAATAACCTTAATCCTTCCGTGATCATTTTCATTGTTTCTTCCAAAGCTTGATCCTTATTTTTCTCAAACTTTGGTGTTAAATTATCTAAGTTAATTGTTACTCCTTTATCAACCCGCTTATCTATGATCCTCAATGTACCTTGTTCTCTATCGAAGGATGTAACCCAGTTTTCATTAGTAAGTTTTGCCTCAATTTCCCGTTTCATTTGGATCGGTTTCATTTTATTCCCTCCAGTTCATTCATTATTTTAACATGATGACAGTTAATCACCAATTCCTCTGCTTATAAAAATTGAAAAAACAGGGACACTGATGTGGCACCCTGTTTCCCTTTTTTATTGTTTTGCTTTTGTTAAGAAAGAATCAATTTCTTCCATTGTTTTTCGATCTTTACTCACAAATCGATCCACTTCATTACCTTCTTTAAACACAACAAAACTTGGTATTCCAAAAATGTCTAGTTCTTGACATAATTCAATAAACTCATCCCGATTAACTTTATAGAACTCTAATTCACTATGATTTTCCTCTAAAACTGGTAACAACGGTTCGATGATTGTACAGTCGGGACACCACCCTGCAGTAAACATTACTACTGCACCTTCACCTTCTATTACTTCATTGTATTGATCCATTGACGCTATATTTTTCATCGTGATTCCTCCTATGATTTATCAATTGTCATATCTCCATATTTAATACGATTCGTTTTTCGTAACCATTCTGAAAGGATGAAACTTAAGATAGCAGGTAATAAAAAATGTAACAATAAAATGCTTATAAGTACAGAAATATCCGTCCCCATTGTTCGGATCGTCATGATTTGTCCAACAAAACCGCTCGTACCCATTCCAGCCCCCGCATCATTGTTTTCCATATAAAAAACCATCGTCGATAAAGGACCTAAAATAGCTGCTGTGACAGTAGGGGGAATAAGTATATAGGGATTTTTTAAAACATTAGCAATTTGCAACATTGAAGTTCCTATTCCTAAAGCTAAAAGTCCAGACCAGCCGTTTTCACGAAAGCTACTTGATGCAAAACCTATCATCTGAGACGCACACCCAACGGTGGCAGCACCTGCTGCTATCCCTTCCAAACCAAGCATAATTGCAATTGCAGCGCTTGATATTGGAGCAGTTAAAGCAAGACCCATAAAAACTGCGACTAAAATCCCCATCATAAATGGTTGCTGTTCTGTCGCCCACATAATGAAAAGTCCAAACTGCGTTACAGCACTCGCAATCGGCGGACCAATTAACATCGCACTTCCTACGCCTGCGATAATCGTCACAAGTGGCGTAACAATGATATCTATTTTCGTCTCTTTCGACACCATTTTTCCAATTTCTGTTGAAATTAATGCAGCTAGAAAACTTCCAACAGGTCCTGCCAGCTCTCCTCCAGATGCACCGCTTATTACTGCAGCAAACAACACAAGTCTAGGTGCCCCTAGTCCGTAAGCGACAGCAACACCGATCGCTGGCCCCGATAAACTCATCGCCGTTTCTCCCATCTTTATAAGGACAGCAGATCCAGGTACTCCAAAACCAAGCATCTGTGAACCGATTGTTTCCATAATCAGTCCGATAATTAGCGATGAAAATAATCCAAGGGCCATATAACTCAACGTATTGATGATGTAATTATGAAACGTTGGTTCAATGCCTTTTCTTTTAAAGAAATCTCTCATCTCATACTCCTTACTTTTCAAGTTTAAGTCCAAATACTAAAGATTATAATAACACATCTCAGCATGTCATTTGTGCCGCTGATTCATTGGTTGTAAAATGGAAACATATAAATGGAGGGATTAATTTATGAACTTAACAGTATACTTAGCAGGACAAATTCACGATGACTGGCGCACAGAAATTAAGAAGAAAGCAAAAAACTTACCAATTCAATTTGTTGGACCAATGGAAAACCATGATCGTTCTGACAATATTGGGGAAGAAATCTTAGGGGAACAACCAAGTTCCATTTATAAAGACGAGGCTGCTTCAAAATTTAATAATTTGAGAACTCGTATTTTAATGGAAAAGTCAGATGTCGTTATTGCATTATTTGGCGAAAAATATAAACAATGGAACAGTGCTGCCGACGCTGCATCAGCAGTTGCTCTTAACAAACCACTTATTTTAGTTCGCTCAAAAGACCTTCATCATCCTTTAAAAGAATTATCTGAAAAAGCACAAGTCACTGTAGAAAATGTTGATCAAGCGATCCAAGCTCTTTCTTACATTTTTGAATCATAATACATCGACGTCACTAAATGGTGGCGTCTTTTTGTTATTAAAGTGATAAAGTTGGCCCAATAACATACTATTTATTTGGCTGAACATCGTCGTACGATCCAAAAGACCTTCGGTAAAAACTCCAATCGCCCCTTCATTACTTCGTACATTATGCTTTTTTGTCCAGACCTCCATTACCTCTCCTAACTCTAAACCATCATTCATTCTATTTTGCACGAATGATGGGAGAGGTATCCTTGCACCCGCTGCAACGAAAATATGCCCTTGTTTTGTTGCAAGCGCCCCCCAATTGCATAAATAAAGTTGGTCTTCTATCGTCATAACACCTCCCTCAAGTCCAATGCCTATATCAACAAGCTTATGCTCAACGAGATAGGTTGCGCGTTGAACTGCCCCTTGTTTTGTTTCCTTATCTGACATTGGTTGATTGGAGACATGAGAAGGTGCATTACACCCTTCCACGTTATATTTATGACCGAAAACAGTTTCAACGGATTTTATTTTAGCTGGATTCATCGAACCAACATAGATTTTTTGCAAAAATGTTCACTCCCTTATAAATAATGATCTTATAGTTATCGTGTTGTGCGCGGGAATAGCCATTTTGTGCGCGGAATTCCTGGTGTTTCGCGCGTTAAATGACGTTTGGCGCGCATAAATAGCCAATTTGCGCGCGATAAACCCTAATATTCCCATTATTAATCCAAAAAAGAGAAAGCCTCATTAACAAAATGAGGCTTCCAAAATCACTTAAACATTGTCACGAATGGTATTCAATGTCGTTTGATCAGTGTTTCTTACGAGCGTAGTGATCAATTCTTTCGCTGCTGCGTAATCATCGACATGAATCATAGATGCCGCTGTGTGGATATACCTTGAACAAATACCAATGACTGCTGACGGAACACCACTATTGGATATATGTACCCTTCCCGCGTCCGTTCCACCTTGAGAGACAAAAAATTGATAAGGTATATTATTTGTTTCGGCCGTATCAAGAATAAATTCACGCATCCCCCGGTGCGTAATCATCGTTCGATCAAAGATTCTTAATAGAGCCCCTTTACCTAAATGTCCAAACGCGTCTTTTTCCCCAGAAGCATCGTTCGCAGGACTTGCATCCAACGCATAAAAAATGTCTGGTTGAATCATATTTGCTGATGCTTGAGCGCCTCTAAGTCCAACTTCTTCTTGGACAGTGGCACCAGAATATAAGATATTGGGTGTTTTTTCACCTTTTAATTCTTTTAATAACTCGATCGATAGACCAACACCATATCGATTATCCCAAGCCTTCGCTAAAATCTTTTTTTCATTTGCAAGCTTTTCCATAGGGCAGATTGGCACAATCTGTTGTCCAGGTTTGATTCCAATCTTTATCGCATCTTCCCGATCATCTGCACCAATATCAATATACATATTTTTAATTTCCATTGGTTTGCTTCGTTTTGCTTCGTCAAGTAAATGAGGAGGAACAGAACCAATAACCCCAGTAACCGGTCCATTTTCTGTCATAATCTTCAGCCGCTGTGCCAAGAGGACTTGACTCCACCAGCCCCCTAGTGTTTGAAAACGGATCAACCCTTTTTCATCAATGGAAGTAACCATAAATCCGACCTCATCCATGTGGCCTGCTACCATCACTTTTGGTCCTTGTGAATCACCTCTTTTGATACCAAAAACTCCACCTAAACGGTCTTGAATCACTTCATCGCTATATTTTTCTAATTCTTTTTTTACGTAAGCCCTTACTTCATGTTCAAATCCAGGAGCTCCTGGAAGCTGTGTCAATGTTTCAAACATCTTATACGTTTCTTGTCTCATCAAAAATCTCCCTTCCATGGTTTTTCTATGTACTCATTCTATTTTAACGAAATGTCTGATCAGTTTCCACTTTTTTCGAAAACCGAAAGATCTCCCCACTCTAAATAAGTCTATTTATTTGCGGTTATAATAAATATTAGCCTCATTCTACCTCTCGATTTTAAGATTAGAAAACAAAAATTAAATCCTCCATCAAATTCTGTTAAAATGAAGGAGAGATAGTTGGTCATTTCTATGATGTTTCGCTATACTTAGTTATAGAAACATGTACTGATTTTATTTTTAATAATCGAAAGAAGGTGTCTTTCATGGGTTGGAAAAAGTTCGCAGCTGGCATGGGGGCTGGAGTTGCAGTAACCATTCTAGCAAAAAATCAGTTAGAAAAAACAGATGGAAAATTATCACCAGAAAAAGCGCTAAAATTAGTGAAGCGTAAAACAACTAACCTTGGAACGATTGAAGGCTCTTGGGTACATATGGTTACGGAAGAATTTGAACAAGATCATCTTTTATACGATGTGTATCGCGGAGGTATCACTTGTTCAGATGAATCAGGTAAAATGCACGCTTACGAATTTTTCGTAGACTCTTCTACTGGAACAGTATTGGCATTGAATGAACAAGATGCATAATGAATCCCTTACGGAAATCCTCCGTAAGGGTTTTTTTCGTTTTTATACCCACATTAAGTCAGACCTTTTTTCCTATTCATTAATTATTCACCTCATGTATAAAACGCTATTTTTTTACTCTTTTACTAGTATTTATTAATATTTATTTATTTTTAAGAAAATTCATAACTAAAAGTCAAACTAAATACCTGTATTTTCAAGTCGTTTTTTGTAGAATATTACATCCCAAAGTCCTAATCCTTTGATTTATCAGTACTTACGTTCTTAATTTATATTTAGAATATTATGAATAATGATTCTATAGTTTCAAGGGAATAACATATCGTAACTCGAAATAGTTTACTAGAGCAATATATTCAGTTTTGTTCTGAGATTAACTGAAAGAAGGAGGTGAGTCTACGTTTTAAGTTGCATGATTGTTTAAAAATGATTAGGAGGGTTTTACTTGAAATCTAGCGTCCATAAGAAAAGCATGTTATTTTTACTTAGTTTACTATTATTTGTATCCACTTTTGCATCAATGGGTTTTTCAAATGAAAAATCGTTTGAAAGTGTAACTGATATAAAAGGATCATTTGACTTTAACTCTGATGATGAAATTACCGTGATGGTTGAATTACATGAACCATCTGTAATTCAAGCAAAACATAAAGGGAAATCTCAGTCTAAAGGAAACATAAAAAAAGTTCGCGACGAGATTACTAACGAAATTCTTGAAAAGATTCCAACTAGTGAAGTAACTAGAGAATATGATTATTTATTTTCGGGGGCTGCTGTTACTTTAACAGAAAAAGATGTTCTTCAATTAGAGAGAATAGATGGGATTAAAGCTGTATACCCATCAGTGGAATATGAAGCAAATGAATTCGATCCAGAATTAATTTCAGATGAAGCATTTTCTCCTGCCATGATGGATAGTGCACCATTTATAGGTGCCAATGAAGCTTGGGAAAGTTTAGGGATAACAGGTGAAGGTGTTACTGTTGCTATTATCGATACAGGTGTTGACTATACTCACCCTGATCTCGCTCATGCATTTGGCGACTATAAAGGGTATGACTTTGTCGATAATAATGATGATCCTCAAGAAGGAGATGGACAATACCACGGAACACACGTTGCAGGTACTGTTGCTGCTAATGGTTCCATCCAAGGTGTCGCTCCAGATGCTAGTTTACTAGGTTACCGAGTTCTCGGTCCTCAAGGCGGAACGACAGCAGATGTTGTCGCAGGTATTGAGCTAGCAGTCGAAGATGGAGCTGATGTGATGAACTTGTCTTTAGGCGCTAACGTGAACGACGCTGACTGGGCTACATCTATTGCGCTAGATTGGGCTATGGCTGAAGGTGTTGTAGCTGTTACTTCTAACGGAAATAGTGGACCTAATAACTGGACAGTTGGATCACCAGGAACAAGCCGTGATGCGATTTCCGTAGGTGCGACTCAACTACCTTACGACTTTTATACCTCTGAGATCTTCACATCAGAAGGTGTGGAATATCCATCTGCTAAAATTATGGGTTACCCAAATGAAGAAGAATTACTTGCTTTGAATGAAAGTGAGTTTGAATTTGTTGATGTTGGTCTTGCTGGACCATCCGATTTTGATGAGGTTGACGTAGAAGGAAAAATCGCTTTAATACAACGTGGTGATTATCCGTTTGTCGATAAAGCAACGAATGCTAAAAATGCTGGCGCTGTTGGTGCCGTAATCTACAATAACGTGGATGGAGAGCAGCCTGAAATCCCTGGCATGGCAGTCCCTACGATTATGACAACATTAGCTGATGGTGAAAAGCTCCTTGCTGAATTAGAAGCTGGAAACAACACCATTTCTTTTGATATCGAATTTGATAGAGAAATTGGCGAAACCGTAGCAGACTTCTCCTCAAGGGGACCCGTATACGATACGTGGATGATTAAACCAGACGTCTCTGCTCCTGGTGTTGATATCGTAAGTACATTTCCTGGTGAAAGTTATGCATCTCTTCAAGGAACAAGCATGTCTGCCCCTCACGTCGCAGGTGCAGCCGCTCTTATTTTAGAGAAAAATCCAGATTGGAACACGGATCAAGTAAAAGCAGCATTGATGAATACTGCTGAGCCACTCGAAGATGCTGATGGGAATGTGTATCCGTTTAATACACAAGGTGCAGGTAGTATTCGAGTTATCGAATCATTAACTACCGAAACATTAGTAACACCTGGTTCTTATTCTTTCGGTGTATTTGAGAAAAATAACGGAAAAGAAACGGAAAGACAGCACTTTGAAGTGACAAACTTATCTAACGAACGAAAGAGTTATGACATGGACATTGAGTTATATGATGGTGAAGAACACATTAATGTCAATACGAGTAACAACCTTCAAGTACAAGCCGGAAAGACGCGTCAAGTAAATATGAATGTTCAAGTGAGCACGAATCAGCTTGATCCCGGTTACTATGAAGGAATGATTACGTTAACTCATGGTGATGAAGTGATTGAAGTTCCAAGCATTTTGTTCATCATGGATCCAGACTATCCTCATTTAAGCTATGGGGGATTAACAAATGTTAGTGACGACGGCATGATCGATTTTTACGTCAATTTAAATCGTGACGTCGATTATGTTGAGACGTACATTTTCACAGCAGGCTTAGCGCCTGTCGCCTTCGTTGAGACATTTACTGATTTACCACAAGGCGAGCAAGATTTAACAGCGGATGCTTCTGAAGTTTATAATGATCTTCCTTCAGGAGAATACGCCTTCGTTACCTTTATTGGTAAAGGTGATGTGGAAGAGGCATACATTCTTGGAGAATTCGAAATAGAAGAGTAATATTGTTAAAAGCAGTCAAAGGTTTTTCACCTTTGACTGCTTTTTTTGTTTATTCATTTGTGCGATCTCTCTCCACACTATCAAGCACTTCTTTGCCTGATGCGTCCCATTTTAATAATCGATATTTGTAATCATGGTAAAACATAAACCAAGATTCTTTTTCAATAGCTGGAATAATGAATTCTTGTTTTTTGGAAATGGAATCCATCGGATAGTCATCATAAGCAAGAACCCAAAGGACATTTTGATGAGCGTGTGTCGGCATGATGTCTGCCATATGCCAAACTTCTTGATCACCACGCTTTAAATGTAGAATACAATGTCCTGCGCTATGACCTCCCGTATGAATTAACCTAATACCAGGAACGACTTCCGCCTCTTCTTTAAAGGTCTTTACTTGATCGACAATTGCTTGCCAATTTTCTTTGAAATACGTATTTTTCGAGCGAATGTTTGGATGGCGAATATCGTCCCACTCTGTTTCTTGCACCCAAATGACCGCATTCGGAAAAGTTGATACGAACTGATCATTCTCCCACATCGTTAAGCCACTCGCATGATCAAAATGCATATGAGTCATGAGTACTTCATCAATATCGTGCCGTGTTAGATTCATCTGTTTTAAATTCTCTTCTACTTTTGATTCCGACGTCATCCCGAAATTTCTTTTAGCTTTGTCAGAATACTTATTGTTACCTATGCCTGTTTCAACTAAAAGGTTTTTCCCATCCACTTGAATGAGAATAGGATCTGATCTTAGCTCAATTTGATTTTTTTCATTACATGGGTATTTTCGTGACCATAGAGGTTTAGGAACAGGACCAAACATCGCTCCCCCATCCATATTTGTTACTCCTCCATTCAGCCACGTTAGTGTCACATCTTCAGCTATTTTCCATTGCTCCAACGCCATCAAGATCTCCACCTTTTTTCTATTTTTTTAAAGATGCCTCTAAACGAAAAATTCTCATCCCTTTTTTAGAAAATCGCTCTTCATACTCCGTCATTACGTTATTAGTCATGTCGCTATTGTGGAGATCTAAGCTGATATTTTTCAACTGAAAACCATAGTGAGTTAAACTCTCAATCGAGTATTCAAACAGCCCTTGATTGTCCGTTTTGAAATGAACTTCTCCATCTTTTTTCAAAATTTGCTCATACATACTTAAGAAATATTCATGCGTTAATCGACGTTTTGCATGTCTTTTTTTCGGCCATGGATCGGTAAAATTAATAAATACTCGGTCCACTTCGGAACTTTCGAAAAAATCAGCAATATTTTTCACATCTTCTTGTAAAAAACGCAAGTTACTAGGGGCTTCTTCCATTACTCTCTGCACGCCTGTTACGAGAACACTTTCATACTTTTCTATACCGATAAAATTCACATCAGGATTGGCTTTAGCCATTTTCGTTACAAATTGTCCTTTTCCTGTTCCTACTTCAACATAGATTGGGTTATCATTAGCAAATTTTTTCTTCCAGTTCCCACGCCACTCCGTAGGTGATTTCTCTACAATTTCTGGATGTTCCTCAAGCAAATCCGCTGCCCAAGGTTTATTTCTTAAACGCATAAGTTCTTTCACACTCCAATAGTTTTTCAAATCATCTCTCAAAAACTAGAATATCACAAAATCTCCCTTCTCGTTAGGGCTTGTTTTCGAACATTAATGTTATCTAATTACTTTCATGTGTAAATTTCCTATTTTAGGGAAGAGAATGAGAAAGAGTAATTATATTTACTCCTATGTAAATGTTATTAACCGAATTGTGAAGTATTCACAATGTAAAAATAGCAGTAAAATCAATAAATAATACGTGGAGGGATCGTCTAAATGGCTACACATCAAATGTTAGAACAATTTCAATCCATTTTAAAACAACAAAAACAAAAAGGTACAGCTACTAGGGAAGAATTTAATCAACTTAGAGGGATCATCAAAGTACTTCGTGATGAAAAACTTAATGAAAATTTCGACGGAACGATTCAAGAGATTCATGCATTCATTGATAAAGCAGATGAGACTGAAAACTTAACAGACCTAATTGAACACCATAAACTAAACATTTCCCGTTGGATTGAAGAAATTTCTTTATTAATCGATGGTGGAGGGAAAGTCACAATAGATTATGAACAGAGAAAAGGAAGAGAAGTATAACCTGTTACAATCGACTAGTATAAAATTTGTTAATTTTCACATCCTGTTTCCATAAGGGTTAAAAAAACTCACTGGAAAGGATGACCTTACATGTCGATTAATTACCATCATCAACTGGAATTGTTGAACGATATTTTAGAAAATCAGCTAGATGAAAAATACGGAAGTCATGACGAATTTCACCAATTGCAAAGTACGATTCAATCTCTATGGCAAAATCCTGAAATTCCTGAAGATTTCAAACAAACGTTATCTGCCATTGAACATTATGCCACTCAACATGATCAAGAAGGACAACGTGCGACGTTACCATCTTCAGAACTATTGCAGTGGATTCAAGAAATCGATCAAGTTGGCAATCAAACAATCGACCCCAATATAAACACCTGATAAATAAGAAATGGCTCTCACCAACGGTGAGGGCCATTCTTTTTAACTGGGTTTTTATCCAAGTTTTTTTCTTTATAAAATCTAATTAATGATGCCCTGCCTCTTGAAGGATTTCACTTAATAAATCCGTCCACTTCGTTATTTCGTGATATTCATGGCGCTGCCAATACCAAATAATATTATCAACACATTGAGAAATCATATACCACTGCATTCTTTTTAGCATATCGTCATTGATATGTTGCCCGTAAGTTTCAAGCCATGAAGACCAATCTTTTCTAGGAATATATAAATATAGGAGCGGTGCAAGGTCAAGAGCGGGATCCGCAACTTGCGCTCCGTCCCAATCAATTAAGAATAAATTATCTGTCCCGTTATGAATCCAGTTATTGTGATTCACATCCGCATGACAAACAACAAAGTTATTTTCACTATAAGATGGAGCATTATCTGTTAACCATTTCAAAGCATCTATAACGAATGGATCTTGAATATAAAGTTGTGACGTTTTTTGTTTCAAATTCAACCGAATATGTTCAGGGGTGAGTGGGAGATTCCCCATTCTTTTAAACATATCTAATAAATCTTTCGATTGATGAATCTTCGATAACAAAGAGGCTACACGATCATCATTCATCTCGTATGATTTCAGTTCTCGTCCGTCCACCCAACGTTGAGCAGTGATAACATCTCCGTTTTCTAGACGTTTCGTCCATAATAACTTTGGAACGATTCCTTCCGCAGAAAGAACGGCTAAAAACGGTGAAGAATTTCTTTTTATAAAGATTTTTTGTTTGCCTTGTTCAGCAACATACGCCTCGCCAGTAGCTCCACCAGCTGGTCGAAGTTGCCACCCTTCACCCATGAAATGTTCCAATCGTTTCACCCTCAATTTTCATTCTTCGATATTTCGCCCCGATGATTCCTCTTATACAGACAGCTAGCACAAGTATAAAAGTCTTTTTCCATTGTAAATAAGTTTTCGACTTTCTTCAACTTAAACTCGGATTTTTTTTATAACTAAAAACTCATATGGCTCCAATTCCGTATATTCTCCAACAATCTTCGAACTAGAAATTGGTTTCTGTCCAACATTAGATAAGAGGGCGTCCCAATTACCGAAAGAAGGTAATTTCATTTGAAATCGTTTTTTTGTTGGATTGACATAAATGCATAAATCTTTTCCGTCACCAAGCAATGTAAATCCAAATGTTGGTGCAGGGGTGGGTAAGACGTGCACCCTTCGATCAATTTCATTTTTGGATATCAGACGAAAAACAGGGTGTTCATTTCTGATTTTTAACAATCTGCGCACAAAGTCGATATGGTCCTCATTTTTTTCTCGTTCTATCCAATTTAATTGGTTCACAATGTCACCAGAAATATAGCTATTTCCATCTCCATCTTTGGAACGAAACCATTCTTGTCCAGCATGAATAAACGGTATACCTTGACTAACAATTGTTAAACCAATAGCTAGTTTAGCCATTTGCTTACGATCATCGTCTTCCTCTTCCTCATTTGATGTTAATAGTCGATCCCATAGTGTATGGTTATCATGACATTCCACATAATTTACGGTTTGATTTACGTCGGAAACAAATGGGGGAACCCACTCGTTCTCACTGCTAGACCCTTTCACAAGCTGTGGAAGGCGTTCAATATATTTCCCCTTCCCATTCACATAACCATAATCAAATAAATCAAAGTTGTTGCCTTTCACAGAATCACGGAAAAAGTCATTGAAAAAACGAACACCAGGGAGTTGATGAGATTGGTGACTTGTTGCTTTATCCATAGAGTCTATAGCTGTCGGAAGTTCCCAGCCTTCTCCTAATAACATAATTAAACCGTCTTCTTGATCACAGCGTTCCTTTATTTTTTTCATCGTTTCAATATCGATCGCACCCATTAAATCGAACCGAAAGCCATCGACTAAATATTCCGTTAGCCAATAATCAATGGAATCCAATATAAACTTTCTTCCCATTGCCCTCTCCGATGCAAAATCGTTGCCTACTCCTGTACCGTTACTAATTTCTCCATGAGCATGGTAACGGAAATAGTACCCTGGTACTAACTTCTCAAAAGACGATTCTTCCATAATAAACACGTGATTATATACAACGTCTAAAATAATAGAAACATTCCGTTCATGAAATGCTTGGACAAGTTTTTTCAACTCGGTTACACGAGAAAATGGATCGGTTGGATTGGACGAATAACTACCTTCTGGAGTTTGGTAAAATAATGGATCGTACCCCCAATTATACTTATTGTCTGGTTGAAGATCATCTACTCTTGCAAAATCATTCACAGGAAGAAGTTGCACATGTGTGACACCTAATTCAGTTATATAATCCAACCCTGTGGAAAAACCACGGCTCGTTTTTGTATTTGGTTCTGTTAGACCTAAATACTTCCCTTTATGAGTGACACCACTCTCTGGATGGACTGTTGCATCACGAACATGCAATTCATAAATGGAACTATCCTGCAAACGATCCATTTTCACTCTTTCCGTAATTCTAAAATTATCAGGATCCGTTTTAGATAAATCAGTCACGACAGCCGCTTGACTATTCGCGGTCAATGCCTTCGCATAAGGGTCAATAACGTCCAAAACTTCTCCATTTACGTTAATCCTATATAAATAAGGTAACCCATGACAGTTTTGATTTATTTCGTATTCCCAGACTCCTTTTTCTTTCCGTTTCATTACATAGGCTTTACCATCAAGAAGTAGATGCATCGACGTGGCTATAGGACTCCAGACTCTGAAAGTGGTAGCTTCCTTTTCATAAAGAGCTCCGTATTCTAAATGTGACGCATCGTATTCCATATCAAACCACGCCGTCCGAACAACAGCCCCTGCATAAACAGGTATATTTATACCGTTATACTTAAACATTAACTCTTTACCTAACGGCAATGGTTCAGCAGAATGAAATATTACCTTTCTATCATTGATTACTTCTTTGACCGATAACTTCCATATAATATTCGTAATTTCGCTTTCAACAATCATTGCTTCTTCATGATCATTAATCTCTTCAAAAGAAAATTCTCCCTCTAATTCAACGAGATGACAATCATTTATCCAAGCCCTGCACTTTTTCATGGTGCTCCCTCTTTTCTTTATTCAAAACAGTCTTCCACTTCTCTGAAATGTCAGTAACCTTTATTTGATAAGGTCAAACCTTGTATCTATATCTTTATATTAACAAGTGAAATTAATGATAAAACTTTAATTTTTAAAAAACTCACATAAATTTAACAACTTTTTCGCAATTTAACAAGGAACTTGCCTACCCTCTAGAGAATCTATAGTATATACATCTTTATGAGATTGCAGAACAGAACAACTTAATTTCATACATCTACTAATCCTTCATACCTATTAAAGATGTCATTCCATTTTTTACACACTCTCTTAATTAATCGAATCATCTTTTCTAACCTGTAAAAAAAGCCATTTTATCCTTGCTTCTATGCATAGGACTCCTTATTCTCTATTAAAGGATGTAATCAAATGGCTGCCTTTGTCAACTCAGAAAAGATAACCAAGCTTGTCTCTATCTAGAGAGATAAACGAGTAAAGAAAGGAACTTGCATATGAATTATCCCCTCTCAAACGAAGATATTTATTTATTTC
Organism: Salipaludibacillus daqingensis; assembly: GCF_029891575.1. Lineage (GTDB taxonomy): Bacteria > Bacillota > Bacilli > Bacillales > Salisediminibacteriaceae > Salipaludibacillus > Salipaludibacillus daqingensis. Next base: position 248,016 of record NZ_JARZHF010000004.1, read on the forward strand.
ATCAAGGTACACACCACCACAGCTACGAGCTTTTAGGTTGTCACCAGATGGAATGGAACGAACAAAAAGGTTTCCGCTTCCTTGTATGGGCTCCACATGCTCACCAAGTTTTTCTAGCCGGCGATTTTAATGACTGGAATGGTGAGTCTTATCCACTCGAGCGAGTAAATGAAGAAGGGTTATGGATTGGCTTCTTCACAAATATCCCCTCTGGCTCGCCTTATAAGTATTCCATTGTCCACCCTAGTGGACAACGTCTGCTTAAAGCAGATCCCTTTGCCAAACAATCAGAGCTTCGCCCAGCTACGGCTTCGGTTACCCCTACAGAAACATATTATGAATGGGCAGACGAAGATTGGCAACATATCAAGAAAAAATACAACCCATATCAATCACCGATTAATATTTATGAGGTCCACCTTGGCACTTGGAAAAAGAAAGGGGATGAGGTTCTTTACACGTATCGAGAATTAGCAAAAGATTTAATTCCTTATGTAAAGAAACTCGGGTACACACACATAGAATTGATGCCAATTTCAGAACACCCCTTTGACCTTTCATGGGGCTATCAAATCACAGGGTATTTCTCGATTACGAGTCGTTATGGCTCGCCAGATGATTTCAAATACTTTGTTGACCAGTGCCACCAACACGGAATCGGGGTCATTATGGATTGGGTTCCGGGACATTTTTGTAAAGACGAACATGGGCTCAGGCAATTTGATGGGGAACCATTATTCGAGTATTTAGATGATCGAAAAGCTGAAAAAACTTCTTGGGGAACGCTAACCTTTGATTTTGGTCGTCCTGAAGTACAAAGTTTTCTCTTATCCAATGCTATCTACTGGTTAAAAGAATATCACATTGACGGTATTAGAGTAGATGCCGTAGCTAGCATGATCTATTTAAACTTCGATAAAAACGATGGGGAAGAGAAAGTTTATAACTCATACGGTGGCGACGAACACCTCGAAGCTATCGCTTTCTTAAAAAAGCTTAACCAAGTCGTATTCGAGTATTTCCCTACTACATTAATGATGGCTGAGGATAGTTCTGATGTGCCGTTAGTTACTGCCCCGATACATGATGGTGGCTTAGGATTTAACTTCAAATGGAACATGGGTTGGATGAATGATGTTCTTGAGTATATGGAACACGATCCTCTTTATCGAAAGTGGAATCATAACTTATTAACGTTCTCTTTTATGTATACTCATACTGAAAATTTTGTGTTACCACTATCCCATGATGAAGTCGTGCACGGAAAGAAGTCCTTATTAAATAAAATGCCTGGCGACCAATGGCAGCAGTTTGCCAACCTACGGTTATTATACGGCTACATGATGGTACACCCAGGGAAAAAATTATTATTCATGGGTGGCGAATTTGGTCAATATGCCGAATGGAAAGATAAAGAACAATTAGATTGGCATCTATTAGACTACCCTTTGCATCATAGCATGTTTGACTATGTAAAAACATTAAACCATTTCTATAAATCTGAACCTAGTCTCTATGAATTAGACCATGATCATAATGGATTTGAATGGATTGATCCACATAACATCGATCAAAGCATCGTCGCCTTTATTCGCAAAGGGAAAGAGAAAAAAGACGAAAGAATTATCGTATGTAATTTCACACCTAATGTGAATTATGACTATAAAATCGGTGTGTCTGAACCTGGAGAATACGTTGAGATTTTCAATTCAGACAAAAAATCGTTCGGCGGATCCGATCAATTGAACAACGAGAAACACTTTAGTTTTGCTGAGAAATGGCATAATTTTGAACAACATATCAAAATTATGGTTCCCCCGTTAGCTATTGCTATATTCAAAAAAATAGATCAAGACACAACAGAGGAGGACAACTAAATGAAAAAAGAATGTGTTGGAATGCTGCTTGCCGGTGGCGAAGGGAAACGATTAGGATTACTGACGAAAAACTTAGCTAAACCTGCCGTCCACTTTGGTGGGAAATACCGAATCATTGATTTCACTCTAAGTAATTGTTCCAATTCAAGGATACACACGGTTGGTGTTTTAACCCAATATTCTCCGATGGTACTTAATAAACATATCGGAATTGGTAAACCTTGGGATTTAGATCGTCAAGAAGATGGAGTCGCGATTTTATCACCTTATACAGCTAAAAAAGGGGGAAGTTGGTATAAAGGTACCGCTGACGCCATTTCACAAAACATCCATTATATTGATCAATATGACCCTGAATTTGTTCTCGTTATTTCTGGGGATCATATTTACCAAATGAACTATGACAAACTCATTGAGCATCATCGAGAAAAACAGTCAGAAGCAACGATTTCCGTTATTGAAGTTCCTTGGAAAGAAGCTTCTCGATTTGGCATTTTAAATACGAAAAGTAATTTAGAAATCTATGAATTTGACGAGAAACCTGAAAACCCTAAAAATAACTTGGCATCCATGGGTATTTATGTTTTTAATTGGAAAACACTACGAAAATATCTCATAGAAGATTCTAAACTCAAAAACTCTTCTCATGATTTCGGGAAAGATGTAATCCCAGCTATGTTAAATGATGAGTTACCTTTATTTGCTTATCGTTTTGAAGGATACTGGAAAGATGTTGGAACGATCCAAAGCTATTGGGAAGCAAACATGGATCTCTTGGAAGAAGATTTATCTTTATCATTAAATAACAAAGAGTGGAGGACTTATTCACACGATACTAACTATCCTCCCCACTTTATAGATAAAAACGCGGTCATAGACAATTCCTTAATTAATTCAGGCTGTTGGATTTCTGGTAAAGTAACGAATTCTGTCTTGTTTGAACGAGTGGATGTAGGCGATGAATCTTCTATAAACGAATCTATCCTTCATCCTGCTGTAAGAATCGGAAAAAACTGTGTTGTTAATCGTGCAATCATTATGGAGAATGTCTCTATTCCTGATGGCGTAACAATTGATGGCTCCGAATTCGATGAACCCGTCGTCATAAACGATGAAAACATTTATGATTTCACGAACTAAATACAACGATTAATTTATGATACTGTTCTTTTCTTAAAAGAGTAATTGAAAGAGACTTTTATTAAGTAAACAAACGAATGCCAAAATAAAAACTGAGGGTGATAAAATGAATTCATTAATGGGTTTGATCAACTTAGAACATGAATACGATTTTTTAGAAGAACTAACCTATTTCCGCTGTGGAGCTGCTGCTCCTTTCGGAGGAAGATACCGTCTCATAGACTTCACTCTGTCTAACATGGTGAACTCAGGAGTAGAAGAAGTCGCTGTTTTCACAAACCATAAATACCGTGCGTTAATGGACCATATTGGAACAGGGGCAGACTGGGAGTTAGCAAGACGACACGGAGGACTTTTTATATTACCTCCAGACTGGAATGATCCAACCGATATTTCTCGCGGGGACCTTCGTCACTTTCACAACAATCGAGACTATTTTAAACGTTCAAAAGCAGACCATGTGATTATTAGTGGTAGTCAGTTTATTTCTAATAGCAACTATAAAAAAGCGTTCGAATACCATCTCGAACGTGATGCTGATGTCACGTGTGTTTCTACACATGTCGAAGAATTCAAACCTGAACATGTCTCTCAACTACGTATTGAAAATAATGACGAAGATTGGGTAACGAATTTTACAAATGACCAACAAAATCCTCACCTGTTTACAGGTGTTTATATTATTAAAAAAGAGATATTAATGAAACTTGTGGATGAATGTATTGCTTATCATAAAGATCATTTCTTTTTTGATGGGATTAAAGCCAACTTAGATAAATTAAAAGTTCAGTTTTACTCTTACGAAGGTTACTCGGCATTTATTAACTCCGTTGAGAGTTTTTATCGACATAATTTAAATCTTTTAAACCCTGAAAACTATAAATCATTATTTTTCAAAAATCAGTTTGTCCTAACAAAAATTAGTAATGAACCACCTGCAAAATATCGAAAAGGGGCAAATGTATCAGGGTCTATGTTCGCAAATGGATGTGTCATAGATGGAGAAGTCTCTAACAGTGTTATCTTTCGAGGCGTAAAAATTAATCAAAGTGCAAATGTTAAAAACTCTGTAATTATGCAACGTTGTACGATTGAAAAAGATGTATATTTAGAGAACGTTATTCTTGATAAAGACGTTCACGTAACTGCCGGACAAACGTTTATTGGCTCAAAAGAGAAACCTTTTGTTGTTGCTAAACGAAAAACTATTTAAAAATGTAATATGAGGTAAATACTAAATAGATGGCTCTGTTGTTGGTGAATACTATCCATTTTAGATCGAAGGTAGTTCACCAACCAGAGCCAAATAAATAAAGGAGAAGAGATTCTATTATGAAAAAAATATTATTTACAGCTTCAGAATGTACCCCTTTTGTGAAAACAGGAGGTCTTGCCGATGTCATTGGGTCTCTTCCCCAAGCATTGATAGAAGCTAAATTAGCTGAGGTACGAGTCATTTTACCTTTATACGATGAAATACCAGCTCAGTGGAAAGAAAAAATGGAGAAAGTAGCTACTTTTGATGTAAAAGTCGGCTGGCGAGACCAACAAGCAACGCTTTACACGCTGAAACACGAAGGAATCGTTTTCTATTTTCTAGCCAATACTTTATATTTCACTAGAAAAGGAATTTACGGTTACTATGACGATGGTGAACGTTTTGTCTTTTTCAGTCAAGCCATTATCGATGCATTTCCTTATTTAGATTACACGCCTGATGTTCTCCATGCACATGATTGGCAAACTGGCTTAGCTGTGGCATTCGCAAAAGTCGCACCCCCAACCCCAAATTTGCGTACAGTTTTTACGATTCACAACATCAAGTATCAAGGGATGATGCCACATCAAGCCTTTGACGATCTATTTCAATTACCCCTTGAGCACTTTGCAGGTTTCGAGTGGAACGGGATGATTAACTGCATGAAGGCAGGTCTTTTCCATGCAGATAAAATTACGACAGTAAGCCCTAGTTACGCAGAAGAAATTAAAGATCCTTATTATAGTGAAGGACTACACACGATTCTTCACCAACGAGCAAACGATTTATCAGGGGTTATAAATGGGATTAACACTAACGACTATCACCCATCTAAGGACCCTCATATCGCCGTAAATTACAGCCATTCTCGTGTGAAGAAAAAAGATAACAAAGAAGTCCTTCAAAAAGAGTTTGGTCTTCCCGTGAACAGAGATGTGCCAATGTATGTTGCAATATCAAGACTTGTAGAACAAAAAGGATTTCATTTACTAGAACGAATTTTAGATGAATTTTTACAAGAAGACGTTCAAGCTATCGTTTTAGGCACTGGGGAGCATGAGTTTGAACAGTCTTTCTCTCACTTAGCTCATAGGCATAGCGATAAAATGGTTACGTTATTAAAATTTGATGAAGGGCTAGCTAGACAATTATATGCTAGCGCTGACTTTTTTATCATGCCTTCGATGTTTGAGCCTTGCGGATTATCGCAACTCATTGCTTTGCAATACAAAACGGTTCCAATTGTTCGTGAAACGGGTGGATTAAAAGATACGGTTAAACCATTTAACGAAATCACTGGTGAAGGAAATGGGTTTAGTTTTTCCAACTATAATGCTCATGACTTGCTATCTGTCATGAAATATTCGTTAAATGTTTATCATAACTCCGATGCATGGCCTCGTTTATTGAAAAATGTGAATAAAAGTCAATTTGGCTGGAAAGAATCAGCAAAAGCTTACGCCGATATCTACGACTCATTTGTAGATGCAGGAAATAATGAGGAGTGAACGCAGAATGAACAAATACACCAAGGAAGCTTTTGTTAACCTTCTGGAAGATAAATTGACCAGAAAAAGAAGAATACACATGGAAGATGCTTCAGACAAAGATTTATACTACGTTATTGCATCGATTGTGAAAGATGAGCTAACCCCTAAATGGTTAGATACGCAAGAAAAATATAAAAGTAATGAAACAAGACAAGTCTATTACTTATCCATGGAATTTCTCATCGGAAGACTTCTAGAGAGTAATTTACTTAATTGTGGATTATTAGATGTTTGTAACGAGGCTCTAAGAGAAATAGGTCGTGACCCTGAAGAAATTTATAAAAATGAACATGACGCAGGACTTGGGAACGGTGGCCTAGGTCGACTCGCTGCTTGTTTTCTTGATTCCATTGCTTCATTAAATTTACCAGGACATGGATCAGGAATTCGTTATCGATACGGTTTATTTGAACAACGAATCATTCACGGTAATCAAATTGAATTGCCGGATTATTGGCTAAAGGAAGAATATCCTTGGGAAACGAGAAAAACAGACGAAGCGATAGAAGTTCATTTTGGTGGATCTGTTCATATGCATAAAAAAAGCGACGGAACGTTAGAATTCTCTTATCATAACACAGATAAAGTAATGGCAGTCCCATATGACGTTCCCGTAGTCGGATATCAAAACAATGTCGTAAATACTTTAAGACTTTGGAGTGCGGAACTTCCTCAGGATGAATCAGATTTTTTATCTGAACCATCGAGTCAATATTATCATCACTTAGATCACACTCATTCCGTTGAACAAATATCAGGCTTTTTATACCCAGACGATTCTAGTTTTGAAGGAAAAGAGTTACGTTTGAAACAACAATATTTTCTCGTTTCTGCAACAATTAAAGGAATTATTAATAAGTTTAAAGACGAACATAATCTTCCCTTAACATCTTTGCAAGAAAAAGTCGTTATTCAAATTAATGATACTCATCCAAGTTTAGCTGTCCCAGAACTAATGCGTATTCTGATGGACGAAGAAGGATTAAACTGGAAACAAGCATGGAATGTGACTACGAAAGTGATTGCTTATACGAATCATACAACGTTAAGTGAAGCTCTCGAAAAATGGCCAGTATCTATGATTCAAAACCTTCTTCCGCGAATTTTCATGATTATTAATGAAATAAACGAAAGATTTTGCCAAGGAATTTGGTTTGATCATCCTGAATTAAGAGACAGTATTCCTGAGCTAGCAATTATAGCTGATGATCAAGTTCATATGGCACATCTAGCTATCGTTGGTAGTTTTAGTGTGAATGGCGTTGCTCGCCTCCACACGGAAATATTGAAAACGAAGGAAATGAAAAACTTCTATACGTTATATCCGAGACGATTTAATAACAAAACGAATGGCATTACCCATCGTCGCTGGCTTTTACAAGTAAACCCTTGTTTATCAAAGGCGATTACCGAAGCGATTGGACCGCAGTGGGTCAAACAGCCTAACAAATTAATAAGTTTACTTAGATACTCTAACGATAGGCCTTTCTTAGAAAAAATCGATCAAGTAAAGCGAGAAAACAAGCAGGTGCTTGCTAATCTCATTCATAAACAAACGGGAGTAACAGTTGACGAAGAATCTATCTTTGATGTTCAAATCAAGCGTCTCCACGAATATAAACGTCAATTATTAAACATCTTTCACGTCATATATCTCTACAATGAGTTAAAAGAAAATCCATCATTGGACTTAACTCCTAGAACGTTTATTTTTGCAGCAAAAGCAGCACCTAGCTATCATTTAGCTAAAGAGGTCATTAAGTTGATTCACCATGTTGCGTCTATTGTGAACTTCGATAAAACTGTTAACGGAAAGTTAAAAGTTATTTTCCTTGAAAATTACAATGTTAGCTTGGCAGAAAAGATCATCCCTGCTGCCGATATAAGTGAACAAATTTCAACAGCTAGTAAAGAGGCTTCTGGAACAGGAAATATGAAAATGATGATGAACGGTGCACTCACAGTTGGTACACTAGATGGCGCCAATATTGAAATTAAAGACCTTGTAGGCGATGACAATATATTTATATTTGGCTTAAAAGCCGATGAAGTGTTGAACTATTATAAAAACGGCGGCTATGTTGCAAAAGATATTTATAATACCGATGAACGTGTAAGAAAAATTCTTGATCAATTAAATTACGGCGAATTTGGTGCTCATGAGATTGAATTTAAAGATATTTTCTATAATATCCTTTATCATAATGACCCTTACTTCGTTTTAAAAGATTTCGATCCTTATATCGAATCTCACGAGCTCATTGAGCGAGCATATCGACATAAAAAGTCATGGCAAAAAATGAGTGTTACAAATATCGCTTATTCTGGTAAGTTTTCTAGTGATAGAACGATTAAAGAATATGCTTCTGAAATTTGGAAAATCTAGGTGCGTTAGTCAACGAATTGTATACAATTCAATAGGAAAAAGCACTGATTGACGAGTTTTTTCGTCTTCAGTGCTTTTTCACTTGGAAATATACGCCGTTCATTCCCTCATTATTTTTTTTTTTCTACCTCATATGTACTTAAAGCAGAGCTTTTGATTACGATATTTCAGATTCCCAATTTTTAAGGATGTAATCTAGTTCCTCTTTTTCTTCGAGAGTCATTGCAGGCTGAATTTCAAAGAACTTTTCACTCCGGTTAAATGCAACGAGTTTCTCTCTCTCCCAGTGATTAATACCTGATTCCATCATGTCTTTCAATGCCGTTTTAAAAGAATGTGCAAATACGGTTACTTTCTCATTTTCCATAGAAAGCTCGACTCCCTTTCTTCCTGTCCAGTCAAAAGTAGCTCGCACGTAAATTATGTTTTGGAGTAGCTTGCCTGATTCTTCGTGTTGATTCATTAAATCGATCCCTCATTTTATAATAATATACGGTGTCACACACTTTTACTATCTTATAGGATCAATCAATCATTATCAATAGAAGAGTCTTCCGTTTCCTCATAAGGGGAACGATTATCTTGTGAACGATTTTGTGAAACCGTTAGACTATGTGAAAGGAGAAGATCAGCTATTTTCAATTGAATATTTTTTATCGGCGACTGATTTTTTAATAATTGTTCATGAAAAGATGTGAAACTTCTTTTATCAACGAATTGAACCCGCTTACTTTTAGGCGGGATATCAATGAAACTATCTTTTGCTAATACAACATGTTTAATAGGTAAAGTGATATCTTTTTGTTGTAAAATGGAATCAACAACCAACCTCATTCGATTCAATGTGATATAAGGATGAAGAAATCGTTCTTCGCTTTTATTTTCTTTCCTCTTCCAAAATCTATCTGTCTCCATCTCAAAAATTGTTTGATCTGTTCCAAGAAGTGGAGTAATTAAATAAATATCATTTGGCGTTAAAATGATAACATCCATATCAACCGGAGCCCTTTTCATAAGAAATACAGGCTGATAGAAAATAAAATACGTATCTGGAAGATTCTTCACTAAAAAACCCAAAAGGGAATCGTAATAATAACTGCGCTTCACATTAGAAACCTCTGAAACAGTGGAACTAGCCCAGTTCAATTGAAATTCAAACAATTCTTCACGAAACGATTTCTTTAACTGATCGATAGAGTGAACTGATAATTGTCGGTTTGTAGGTAAATTCATTTCATCTCTTGGTTGTTCGTGTTTTTTTCCTCGGAGTTTATTCCAAGACCTTTTTAACATCGTTTCATTCTCTTCTTCGTAAACATTCAAATTTGGCAAATGAGAAAATCCTTTTTTCCTCACTTCCCAATCTTGTTTTAATCTTTGCCAGCGCTCTTTTTTCAAGCGAACGTATCTGCTTGGGTACCGATAAATATCGATCTCATAACGTGACACATAGTCGGATAATTTTACGAGTTGCGCCATGCTTTTCACCCTCTCATCATGCTTATTACAATTGCTCTGTAAAAAAACTTTCGTTTAATATTAAAACTAAACAGGTCCTTTAGAGTAAATGAATCGTCGATATTTTTTCATACATCGGCTCTTGGGACGGGTGGATCTGATACAAACAGATACGGTCAACCAATTGCTCTCTCTTTGTTATGGAAGATGGAAATATCCAGCTTTCAGGTTTATTTTCAGCCAAGTTGCGCCATTTTTTTGCTAATGTCATGTGAGGATTGTAATCACGCTGACTTTTTGGAAAGCCAAGTAGTTCAGCTTCCTTTTGAATTGATGACTGAAGTTGAATAAGTTTATCTTGTTTTTCCATGCTGATATAAAAAACCCTAGGAGTTTTTTGATTGCCAAAAATATTCAGGTGTGAAAATGTTATTGGAAAAGCTTGAACCTTTGATAAAGTCGATTCAAGTTCTTTCCATAACTGTACCCTTTTTTCAGGCTCCCAACTACCTAAAAATAATAACGTTACATGAAAGTCCTCTTTGTTGACTATTTTTTTGTAATATTTGGGTAAATGAAACCCCTTCTGGATCGTTTCATATTCTATTTTATCTCGATTTGAGATAGGAATACCAATAAATGTATGGGGTTGATTCACTTGATTCACTCCTCTTTTTCCTCACTAGTAAGCTGTGATACAATATATATTAATCAGATCTACTTAATAGTCTTTATAAGAATATGTCAATATGCCACTCAGTCTTATAAACAAAAATGCAAAATGATTAAACCTACACAACCATCAGAAAGGATGACGAATTTCATGAAAGTTGTTAACAATATGTCCGAACTAATTGGTGATACTCCCCTCGTGAAGCTACAAAAATTACCTGATAAAAAAGGTGCACAAGTATATTTAAAACTTGAATTCATGAACCCGAGTGGCAGTGTAAAAGATCGCGCTGCTTTCAATATGATTGATCAAGCTGAAAAGAAAGGTCTAATTAATAAAGATTCAGTCATTATCGAACCGACATCAGGAAATACTGGCATTGGTTTAGCAATGACTGCTGCTGCAAAAGGGTACAAATCGATCCTAGTTATGCCAGACACGATGTCGAATGAAAGAATTAATTTACTAAAGGCATATGGAGCAAAAGTTGAACTGACACCAGGAGATAAAAAAATGCCAGGTGCCATTGAAAAAGCACATGAACTAGTAAAAGAAATCCCTAATAGCTATATGCCAATGCAGTTTGAAAACGAAGCAAACCCTGACGCACACCGATTCACAACGGCAGCAGAAATCATTGATGGCATGGATCAAATAGGGAAAAAGCTTTCAGCATTTGTTGCCGCTTCAGGTACAGGTGGGACGATTACTGGTACTGGTGAAGAACTAAAAAAACATTATCCCGATGCGACCATTCACGTCGTTGAGCCAAAAGGATCTCCTGTTTTATCAGGAGGAAAACCTGGTCCACATAAGTTAGTTGGAACGAGTCCAGGATTTATCCCACCTATTTTAAATCAAGACGTTTATGAAGAAATATTCAAGATATCAGATGGCGATGCTTATGAAATCACCCATCGTTTATCGAATGAAGAAGGGATTTTAGTCGGACCTTCTTCAGGTGCTGCATGTTTTGCCGCCTTGGAAGTAGCAAAACGATTATCTCCTGATGACGTCGTTGTTGCGATCGCTTGTGATACTGGTGAACGCTATCTTTCCACAGATTTATTTGAGGTTTAATACTACCTATAATGGCGCCTATGTTACCGTAGGTGCCATTTTTTTACTTTTAATCATCCATAGTGTGAGAAACGCTCCTACTAATGAAAGGACACCATAAAACAAATAAACAGATAAGATTGAATACCACTCCATAATAACTCCCGCACTAATACTAAAAAACCAAGCCCCCAGTCCATTACCGACTGCAGAATAAATCGCTACTGCTGTTGCCTTCACTTCTTTTGGTGCTAACTCCGTAACATACTGCAAAGCTGCTGGAACAAATAAACCTATACTGAACCCTTGAATGACTGTTGTCATGTAAATAAATTCAGGCGTTGGTCCAGTAAAGTAAAATAACCAACGAATACCTGATGCTAGAGCAGCGACAAATAAAATCACTAAGATTCCTCGTTTTCTAATCCAATCTCCAGCCCACCTCATGAAGGGGACTTCACTACCTGCCGCTAACAAGAAGGCAAATCCCACACCAGCCAATGAACCGCCACTAAATTGAATCAATAAACCAAAATAAAAATTATTTGCCATGATTGGTCCAAAGACTAAAAAGGTCACAAGAAGAAATACTAAAAAACCAGGAACTTTCACTAATTTTTTCATACCACCTCTAATATCTACTTTTTCCATTACGGATTCCTTAGGCATTCCTGCAGAGAAAATGGCACTTAAAAATAAGACAAACGCAAATGCATAAAAAATGACAGTAAGTCCCATCCAATCAGATAACATCCCCATAAACCAAACGGCCAATGCAAATCCTACTGCACCCCAAAGACGAATATTTCCATAGTCTCCGCCATTTTTAAAAACATAATTCATCGCCATACTATCAGACAACGGAATAATTGCACTTTGGAATACAGCTAACCCTGCTGCAATACTCACCAATACAAAGTATTCTTCTGCAAACAAATATGTAAAACCCATGCTTCCTGCTCCTATTACAGAAAACGTTAAAAGCATTCTAGGTCTTTTAGTATAATCACTTAAGATCCCCCAAACGGGTTGTGTTAGCAACATCACGATTGGTCCAATCGATGTAATCATCCCGATTTGCGAACCAGATAGTTGTATATCATTTTGTAAATAAACCGTTAATAGAGGAAACAAACCTCCAAATCCAAAATATGCAAGAAAATAAAAAACTTTCATATTAAAAAATGTACGTTGTTGTTCATTTATCATCGTCTATCCCTGACTTCCTTTTTTCTCTTCATTTATTAGTATTACTTGGCTAGTTCATATATTGCTTTTGTATAGATCGTTGTAATCATTAAAAGGTGGTCAATAGCTATATGTTCATCTGCTTGGTGAGCAAGATCTTTCTGTCCTGGAAACAACGGACCAAAAGCAACTCCTGCATCAAGTGACCTTGCATATGTTCCACCACCAATTGCCAGAAGTTTTGCTTCTTCCCCTGTGCTCTCTTTATACACGTTTGATAAAGTTCGAACTAACGGGTGTTTTTTATCAACCATATGGGGCTCACCATGAGAACCAATTTCCCCTGTAAATCCGTATTGACCCATTCCTGTATCAAGGTTCACCTTTATTTCTTCAAACGCTGCGTCCTTAGGATAACGCACATTCAAACCAATCGTTGCATGAGATCCTAGCTCATAATTCATCTTACCTAAATTAACGGTTACATTCCCCAGCTCTTCATTAGAATAAGAAAACCCTAACTTCTCCCCTCTAGAGTCGCCTAAAAAGAAGTTTACTAATGGTTGAAAGAATGCAAGTTCATCTTCATTTAATGATAAATCTAATAAAAATGTTGCTAATAAAAGCCCCGCATTTACCCCATCATTAGGTTCCATCCCATGAGCAGAAACTCCATGAACAGTTAATTTCAATAATCCATTTAGTGTTTCTGCACTGCCTTTACAATCCTTTTTCAAAAGGAACTGTTCAAAAGACTTTTTCAACTCTTCTTCATGAGCTTCTATATTATGAAGAAATGCGTTAGCTCTATCTGGAACCATATTTAATCTTTGTCCCGATTGAAAAGACTGAATAAATCCATTTTTATTTGAAAGCTTTTTAGTATAATGAAAATCACAAATCCCTTTTTCTGCATAGATAATCGGAAAATCTGCGTCTGGAGCAAAACCAAAGGTAGGCATAGTTTCATGTTTAAAATAATGGTCTACACATCGCCACTGACTTTCTTCATCCGTACCAACAATTAAACGGATTCTTTTTCCTAATGAAACGCCACTGTCTTTCAGAATTTTCATAGCATAATAACATGCCATTGTAGGACCTTTATCATCGATGGCTCCCCTAGCATAAATCTTCTCATCACGGATCTGTGCACTAAAAGCCGGTGATGTCCAGTCATCTCCTCCAGGAACAACATCAATATGACAAAGAATACCGACAACTTCTTCTCCACTTCCCCACTCAATGTGTGCAGCATAACCATCATATTCTTTCACTTGAAATCCGTCTGTTCTTGCTTTATGTAATAACCAATCATAGGCTTCTCGAATACCATCACCAAATGGCGCTAATCCCTTAGCCGTTGTTTCATCCAACACACTTTCTATTTGTAAAAATTGTTGGGTATCTTTAATTATTTCGTCTTGCTCGTTTTTTACATATGTATCCCACTTTTTCAATTCAATCGACCCCTTTATATACACTTCCACATAGTAGTATACGCCTTTCTTATTGCTCTGGAAAGAGAACTTTCAACCATGGTTCCTAGCTCCCTTTATCCCCTTAAATGATAGCTTACAAATTGAATGCTTTACTCAAAGCCCTTTTTTACGGTAAAATGTAAATAACACTTGTCAGCTACTCTAATAACCGTTATTAAGAAAAGAATCAGGTAACGTTCATTTAAAGGAGGGAAACGCATTGAACTTAAGCTCCATGATGGGTGCACAAGCTCAGCAAATGCATCAAACACTTAACAGTAGTTTATTAAAAAGCGCGTTATCCACTCAAGCTGCTACAAGTATTCAAATGCTTGAAAAAATGAATGAAGCACAAGAAAATCTCACTAATACTCGTCAAGCACCACACCCATCTTTAGGAAAGAACATTGATCTGAAGCTTTAGTCATTTGTTTATTTCAAAATTTCGCCCTGTTTTTTCCAACTTTGAACTTACCACAAAGGGTGAATTGATAAGGAGTGGTTTTTTGAAACCTTCAACTGACCGGATGTTGACTAGGATTAAATCCATCTACCTCTACATTAGAAAAAAAGGTAGCGTCTCGACTAGAGAATTAGTTGAGGAATTCGGCATCACCGAACGAACTGTACAAAGAGACTTAAATGTACTTGAATATAACAACCTTGTCGTCAGTCACGAAAGAGGTGTCTGGACAACAACCAATAAAAAAATCAAAGTTTCCTAAAACTTTGACGTATACTTATGTGACCAGGATCTAGTTCCTGGTTTTTTATTTCTTGAAAAGTGAAGCTATCGAATATGTGTCGTCGTCCCATATTCCATAGCTTTGACCTTTTTCAAAAATTAAAAATTTGTCCTCATCCACTAGTTATTCATTAAACAAAATAAAAAAGTAGCATAAGTTTCCTTATACTACTTTTCAAAACTATTCATTGCGAATACCCCTGTTGCAAATCAATTAATTCTTTTTCCGTTAATTCACGATAGTGTCCTTTCTCTAGTTCTAGATCAAGATGCAGAGAACCCATCCGCTTTCGTTCTAATTTGACGACTCTTTTCCCCTGTGTTTGAAACATGCGCTTCACTTGATGATACTTTCCTTCCTGGATTGTAATGTTTAATTTAGAAAGATCACCCTCAGTAATGATATGAATTTTCGCAGGTTTTGTCTCATATCCATCTTCAAGTGTAACTCCTCGTTCTAAAGCGAGAATATCTTCTTCCGACGCTGGTATATCAAGATAGACTAAATATGTTTTATCTACTTTCTTTTTTGGTGAAGTCAGCTGATGAGCAAGTTTTCCATCGTTCGTTAACAATAATAATCCCGTTGTGTCTTTATCTAATCTTCCAACTGGGAAAGGTTCATATAATTGATGTTTCGTTTCTAATAACTCAACTACAGTTTTCTCTACCTTATCTTCTGTTGCAGAGACGTACCCAGCTGGTTTGTTCATCATCAAATATATAAATTCTTTGTAATCTACTCGTTCTCCAAATATTTCGAGGAGATCATTTTCTGGATTTACATGAAATTTTCCGTCTTTTACCGTTTCACCATTTACAGTAAAAGCACTTTTTTTCAGAAGTTTTTTCACTTCTTTTCTGGATCCATAGCCCATACTGGCTAAGAGCTTATCTGTCCGCAAAATAACTTCCCTCATTTCTTCTACTCTTCTTCTCCAAACATATAATGCCTCGTCCTAATATTTACATTCAGAACAATGCCAACTGCAAGCATATTTGTAACGAGAGCACTTCCCCCGTAACTTATAAATGGTAAAGCTAAACCAGTAATCGGAACTAAACCAATTGTCATACCGATGTTCTGGAAAATTTGAAATACGAGTAAACCAATCACACCTGAAACTAAATAGGTACCAAATGTGTTGTTACACGTAAAGGCAATGATGACCATTCGATAAAGTAGTAAAAAGTAGACAACAATTAGCACTGTTGCACCTACAAAACCAAATTCCTCACCAATGACAGTGAAAATAAAATCGGTATGAAGCTCTGGAATTGCCCCACTTTGTGACTTCATCCCTGCTGTTAATCCACTTCCGTATAGCTGTCCTGCACCAATTCCTTGTAGCGCATGGTATAACTGATATCCTTCTGCCCCAATGTTGGCACTAGGATCCAACCAAGCATAAATACGGCTTAACTGGTGCGGTTTAATAACAGTCGAAAAAAGTTCAAAGAAATTGTTATGAAGCCATACTAGTAAACCTATCCCCATCACTACTAACGTAGAAAGAAGTCCAATCATTCGAAAGGTAACCCCTGCCATCAATATCATGATAAAAATAATTGCTCCAACAACTAATGCCGTTCCTAAATCCGGTTGAATTAAGATTAATGCGAATGGCGGAAGTCCGACAGCAAGAATTTTTCCCACGACGATACAATCTGATGTAAACGTCTTATCACGAGGGATTTTCGTTATGGTATATAGTAAATGAGCCAATGCTATGATTAAAAATATTTTCACGAATTCTGAAGGTTGAAAACGGAAGAGACCATCTATTCCAATCCATCTTTGAGCACCGTTAATTTCAATTCCCACAAAGTGAACGGCTAATAATAGAACCATGCCTAGAATATAGAAAGGAATGGAAAAATTCTTAAACATTTCATAGTCTACAAGCATGGCCCCCAACATTAAAATCGTTCCAATAGCAAACCAAATAATCTGTCGTTGAATAAAATATCCTGGCCCTACTGCATACTGATCCGCCGTTGCCGCACTGTATATCGCTAATAAACTAATACACATTAGAACGAATAAGAAAAATAATAATGTATAATCAAGTTGTTGAAACGCACTTTTACGTTCTTGCATGTCGCCACCCACCAAAACTTTCCATTTTTATTTGCTATACGAAGCTGAAGCACTTCCAATAATTTCATTATATTCTTCTTTTATCTCATCATCATACGATGATTCTTGCCGTTCTCGTTCGGTTTTACGGGAAATATTGGCTAATATCCCCATAGAAATAAACGTTATCATCAATGACGATCCTCCATAGCTCAGGAATGGAAAAGGAATTCCTGTAATAGGAAGGATACCATTCACTGCACCAGCATTGAAAATCATTTGTATCGCTAATTGGAAAACAAGTCCAAATGCAAGGAGACTACCAAATGTATCACGACATCTTGCACCAATCAATACCCCTCTTCCAATTATAAAGAACATTACAAAAAACACAGCGGCAATCCCTAGCAACCCTAACTCCTCACTAATAATTGCTAAAATAAAGTCTGTATGAGCTTCAGGAAGATAAAACAACTTCTGAACGCTCTGACCTAACCCTGCTCCTGAAACGCCACCGTGAGCAATTGCAATATATGATTGAACTAGCTGAAAACCATCCGTTTGTTCGAGCTCAAATGGATTCCTGTGCCCTAACAACCGGTTCAATCGGTAAGGAGCCGAGTTCGCATAATGATAGAGAGCCCACGTTGCCAATGAACCTAAAGATATAAGGTGAATCATTCTTGCCCCTGAACAAAAAGCAATCAATCCTGCTACAAGAACAATAGACGTTGCTGTTCCTAAATCTGGTTGCATCATGATTAAAAAGAAAAATACGATAACCACAATGAGTGGTGGCATAACACCTGTAAAAAATTTATTTATGTAAGCCTGTTTGCGAGAATAAACATAAGCTAAATAAATAATCGATCCTATTTTAACAAACTCTGATGGCTGAAGCGTAAATCCCGCAATATTTATCCACCTTGTTGCTCCGTTAACTTCATATCCTACACCTGGAATTAATATTAATAAAAGGAGTAAAAAAGACCCTCCGACAATAAACGGTGATAATTTACGATAATGACGATAAGGAAAAAACATAAAAAATATAAATAAAAAGCTAGAAATGATCAACCATTGAAGCTGTCGATCAAAGAAATGTGTAATGTTATTATAATGTTCATACCCTTGCACAAAACTTGCACTATAAATCATGACAAGACCAAACAACGCTAAAAAGGTAATGCTACCAATCAAATACCAATCTATATATAGTTTTTTTGGTTTTATTTGCTCCAAGGCGTTCACCTCCACAATACGATGAGCTGCGCCCATACTAATTCTTACATTATAGCAGATGCTGACATGGTCTAAAAGAGACTTGGGAACTGACATAATATTTTACACGATTCTATTTTTTTATTTAACACATATATTCATCTTATTCACGTTTTCGTGAATTGTTGGACTGCAACTACTCTCTTCCGGCGGAGTAACGATCCAAGAGGGATACCTCAGGACATGAGCCCAGGGAAGTCCATGGATTTCGCACGAAAGAAAGTGGGGATCTCCCGTAACTTTTTATTTTTCAGCGTAAAATAATAAAAAAACGCCCAAACCAAAATTGGCTGAACGTTTTTAATATAGTTATTTTCTTAATAGATTATCCTCGTAGCGCTTTTGCTACAGTTGCAACTCTTTTACCGAGTCTTCTCGCCATAACAAGTTCTCTTTCATCATGTTGGTTACTTCCATCCGGTCCTGCAACAGTAGATGCGGCATATGGAGAGCCACCAATTCCATCCGTTGTCATTTGCTCAGGATTTTCTCCATATGGAAGTCCTACGTAAATGAATCCAAAATGAAGTAGATTAATCATAGAAGTAATTGCCGTTGTTTCTTGACCACCGTGAATGGATCCTGTACTAGTAAAAATACCAGTTGCTTTTCCTTCCAATTCTCCATTCATCCACAAAGCCCCTGCTGAATCAAGATATTGTTTCATTTGTGCTGGCATAGAACCAAATCGTGTTGGAATTCCCCATACTACGCCATCTGCCCATTTCAAGTCATCATGCGTGGCAACAGGTACTTCTTCTTGCGCTTTTTGAGCTTGTACATATGCATCTTGACCTGACATCGCTTGTTTTACGACATCAAACTCTTCCACTCGAACCATTTTCACTTCTGCACCTTCTACTTCAGCGGCGCCTTCTGCGACTGCTTTCGCCATCGTGTAAATATGTCCGTAAGTACTGTAATAAGGAACCAAAACTTTTGTCATCAACGAAACACTCCTTCTAAATTTTGTAATTTATCGTTATCCTTGAACTATTATTCCTTTTAAAGGATAAAATAAACCTATTACCTTTTTAAATAAGCGATTTATTTGTTCATTACTTACCTTTAGTTAGTATCCTATCTTATCTACTTACTAAAGTCAAGTAAGTTGTGGTATAATGATAAAAGATATATGATTCCAAAGGGGTGATAGTAATGGTAAATATAAATATGTGCCCTAAATTTGAATCTGCTTTTCTATTACTAGGGAAACGTTGGAACGGGTTAATTCTGCGAGTCCTGCTACAAGGACCTGCAAGGTTTCGGGATATTTCGGCAAACATCCCTAGTATGAGTGATAAAATGCTTGTGGACCGGTTAAAAGAATTAGAACAAGCTGAATTAGTCAAACGCTCAGTCTTTCCAGAAACTCCTGTTCGAATTGAATATGAATTGACGGAGAAAGGAAAAGCTATTGAACCTGCTTTAGACGAAGTACAAAATTGGGCTGAAAATTGGATGAACTAAAAAAAGATGCGCGGAGGTTTTGAACCTCTACGCATCTTTTTCTAATTATTTTCATTTTTTTTCAAAAAGTCAAATCGATGACCTAAAATTTGTCCTGCAAGTCCTGAACGAATACTAATATTCATATAAACGACCGCTCCAGATAAAATAGTAACCGCTAAAATTAAAATAGCATCAAGTCGACTATTAATCGGGATCATTTGTTGAAAACCATAATTTAAAAAAGCTACAACAGCCCCCATGATAGCTGCAAACAAACTGATGAGGAGGAATCGTTTGATCATAAAACTGTAATTGTATTCTGCATATTTCCCAATCGCCCATATGTTCACACTAATCGCTATTAAATAACCAATACCGGTAGCAAGGACCGCTCCTTGTGCTGCAAAAAATGAAATCAGTATCGCGTTAAATACCGTCTTAAACAACAACCCGGCTATTAAAGCAATGACCGCATATTTTTGCTTGTTTATTCCTTGCAATAATGAAGAAGTCACTGCAAAGATTGAGAAGGCAACGGCGATAGGAGCGTATGACCTTAAAATATCTGAACCAATCGCTACTTCCTCCAAACCAAACAATGCCGCATATGACGGTTCCGCTAACAACATTAGTCCAATCGCTGCTGGAATCGTTAAGAAAAAGATAATTTGATACGTCTGCGTAATCGTTCGTTGAAGCCTATCTGTTTCATTATTTATAAAAGCACTTGTAACAGTTGGCAAAATCGTTAAAGACATCGCTGTTGCTACAGCAACTGGTATAAGGATTAGTTTGTGAGAAGTTTGTGTAAAGGCTGCATAATAAGTCTCGTAGACGGATTGAGTGAATCCTGCATTCCTCATCGCTTCGTTAAAGGTCAATAAATCAACGGTTTGATATAAAGGAATTGAAAGCCCTACTAAAGAAATTGGGATCGCATACGCAAACAGTTCTTTATACATTTTAGGCAACGGTATTTGGTGATCGACGGTACTTTGTTCGATTTGTTTCTGTAACCCAATCCACCGCTTTTTCCAATAATACAAAAGGACAGCTAATCCACCTAAAGCACCTACAAACGCACCAAACGTTGCAAAACCAACGGCAATTCCTAATTCTCCACCCATTAATTCAATAATGATGTATGTTAATGTAAGAATAAAAATAATCCGTATAATTTGTTCTACTACTTGTGAAATCGCTGTTGGTCCCATGGATTGGTGACCTTGGAAATAACCGCGAATCAATGCCATAATTGGTACAACGATTAGTGCTACACTAACCATACGAATCGTAAAAACCGCATCAGAAATGGAATTCCCTTCCAAACTATCTGGATCAAGCACTTGGTTAGCGATTGGTTCTGCTAAGAAAAATAAAGCTAAGAAAGCAAAAATACCTGTGATTGTCATAATGATGAGACCGGACTTTAACAAACGTTGACCAGTTCGATAATCACCAAGAGCATTGTATTTGGAAACAAACTTCGATACTGCTAATGGAACACCAAGCGTTGCTAAACTCAACATCACTGTGTAAGGCGTATATCCATAGCTGTATAATGCAATTCCATCGTGCCCCACAATAGCAGTAAATGGAAATATATAAATAAGACCAAGCATTTTTGAAATAAAAATACTTGCGGTAAGAATCATTGTACCTCGAATCAGTTGCTGTTCAGACATAGTTTTTCTCCTAATGTTAAATTCACTTTCTTTACTGATAGCATTTTATCATATTTTGGGATAAGTTAGACATGATCCAGAAAAAAAAGCGACTCAGTTTCCACTGAATCGCCCCATTTATTAGCCTTCGATTATTTTTATAAAAACATTTCGTTGGCGAGGTCCATCAAATTCACAAAAATATATCCCTTGCCAAGTACCTAAAACTAAAGAGGCGTTGCTAATAATTACAACTTGAGAAGCACCGACTGTACTAGCTTTTAAATGGGATGCTGTATTTCCTTCTAAGTGCCGATACTTTTCATGCTCCCAAGGATAAATTTCATCCCAGCGCATGATCATATCTTTTTTTACGTCTGGATCTGCATTTTCATTGATTGTAATTCCTGCTGTTGTATGAGCACAGTAAATATACACAACACCATCTTTTGTGCCACTTTCGGTAACGATTTTCTGTACTTCTTGAGAAATATCTTGCATTTCATCTCTTGATCCGGTTGAAAGAGCGAGTTTTTTTATCATCTTTTCTCCTCCTTGAATCATAACATTCTCAGTTATTACTTCGAGCATGATCATTTGTTGCTTTAACAGCGTTTTTCATGATAGCCAAAAGGTCTGCTTCTTCTAATACACGGAGCCCTTCTGCGGTTGAACCACCTGGTGAAGCCACTTGTTCCATTAACTCTTTCGGACTTGCTCCTGTTTCTAACATGGCGACGGAACCTTTAAGCATATAGGTGACAAGTTTTCTCGCTTGTTCAGGTTCTATATCATATGACATCGCTGCTTGTTCTAAAGCATCAGCAAACGAGTAGAGAAAAGCAGGTGCACTTCCTGTAATTGCTGTCATATCATGTACTTTCTCTTCTGAAAGTTCTTCAGACTCCCCTATGGAGGATAAGACCTTTGCAAGCACGTCTCGGTGTTTCTGTTCCACATATTTACCACACGCAAACGTCGACATGGATGCACCCACTTGTGCTCCTGTGTTCGGCATGATCCACGCAACAGCAGCCCCTTTTGGAAGTCGAGTTTCCATATACGAGGGGTCAATCCCTGCCGCAACCGTAATAATAAATTGGTTTTTTATCTTTGTTGAAAGCTCCCGAAGTAACATATCGTGTGTGTCAGGAGGTGTTGCTAAAACAATCACATCATGTCTATCTAATTCCATGGACCAGTTACCTGAGACATTCACATGATAACTTGACCTTAGTCGCTCTAGCTTGGCTTTGTTGTTCTCGTTTGTTACAGTGATTTTCTCGAAATCATTTTTTTTTGAAACAAGACCAGAGAGAATAGCCTCTGCCATTCTCCCTGCTCCAATAAAAAGTATATTCGTTTTACTCATTGTCATCCACTCCTTTAATTACGTTATTAACATAACATGAATCAATAGTAGTGACAAAATTAGCTCCTCTTATTATTCCTTTTTCTCCCAGCATTCCGTTCCCGTTAATCCTGGGATATTCTTAGCATAAAACACAGGATTTTTACCAGCGGAACGTTGCATCTCGTAATCATCGAGAACTTTAAGAGCAACTTTACCAATTAAGAAGATTACTGCCAAGTTTATAACAGCCATCATTCCCATGAATAAGTCTGCCATGTTCCAAACTAACATGACTTCAGCCAATGCACCGAACATGACAAATCCAAGAACACCAAAACGATAAACATAAAGCCATGCTGAGTTTTGTCTAATAAATTCAATATTTGTTTCTCCATAATAGTAGTTACCAATAATTGAACTAAAAGAGAATAACAAAATTGCAATAGCTACGAAGTAAGGAGCCCAATCTCCAACATGAACCGCAAAAGCAGACTGTGTTAGTACGATGCCTTCTGTTGACCCTGTTGTATATACATCTGTAAGTAAAATGACAAAGGCAGTAGCTGAACAAATAATAATTGTGTCAAAAAATACTCCAAGACTTTGCACGAAACCTTGTTTCGCAGGATGACTGACGTTCGCAGTAGCCGCTGCATTAGGTACACTACCCATACCTGCTTCGTTAGAAAACAGTCCACGACGTACACCATTCATAATGGCAGCACCAATACCACCACCAAGTACTTCTTGAAAACCAAAAGCGTTTGAAACAATCAACTGGAAAATAGCTGGTATCTCTGTGAAATTAGTAAAAACAATAAAAAATGCCACAATAAGGTAGATAACCGCCATGAAAGGAACGATCACTTGCGTCACTCTGGCAATTCGCTTAACTCCACCAAAGATAACTAATCCAGCAAAAAACATTAACACTAATCCGATAACAACAGGACTGACATTGAACGCATCATCAAACGATTGACTTATCGTATTCGCTTGAACTGCGTTGAAAATAAATCCAAAACAAAGAGTTAATAAAACAGCAAAAATAATTCCTAATCCTCTCTTTTTCAATGCTTTCTCGATGTAATATGCAGGACCACCTCTAAATTGTCCTCCATCTTTCACTTTATATACTTGAGCAAGCGTACTTTCAATAAAAGAAGTGGCCATCCCAATAAGTGCAACCATCCACATCCAAAAAATTGCTCCCGGTCCCCCCAGTGATATAGCAATAGCTACACCTGTTAAGTTTCCCGTACCGACTCTTGAAGCTGTACTAATTGTAAAAGCCTGAAAAGCAGAAATGCCATCTGGACTATCTTTTTTCTCAGAAATAACTCGAAACATTTCTCCAAATAAACGGAATTGAACAAAGCGAGTACGAACCGTAAAATACACACCTAAACCAAGCAACAATCCAATTAATATGTAAGTCCACAATAGATCATTACCAAAATTCACTACTGCGTCAATCCATGACGTTATTGTCTCAAACATAAACATTCCTCCTACTTATTATAATTTATTAGAATAATAACTCCCATGAGATAAAGTGAGACTACTTCATCTAATGGCAAGCAGAGATAACCCTGCTTGAAAGAATCAAGCCTGACTTTCGTTATTTTACCACTATTTCTTTTTAAAAAGATAAAAATATATAGAAATAGCTATTGTTTTACTATTCACATTTTTATAAATTTTTAATTTAAATAGACAATAAAAAAGACACTTCTGCAGTGCCTTTTAAGATTGTTATGAAATTCCATTGTTTGATAAGGTGAGATGCTTCATCGAAGCTGATGTTGCAATCTTGCTGTGGTGAAAGCGCCCAAATGTAGTTCGAACATTTCTCTAGTTTGACGAAGAGAAAAGGCTATTGAGAATTTCTCAACAGCCTGAACAGTAACTTTTCTATTTTTAATTAAGATATATTTTTTAATCGTTTTTCTAGCTGCTTTAATTTAAATTCATGTTTATTTGCATTTTCATATTGTTTAAGTTTTCTTTTTAACCGACTTTTAGTCCAAGAATAATCAACAATCTCTTTTTGATTCAGATACGAAGCAAAAAAGTCTACATTTCCGGAAGTATACTTATACTCGTCTTCTACTACTTCAAAATAAAGATCGAACGCTTGAAATAATGACGATCCATCAGGAACAAAGTCACCATAAAGATTCATACATTTACGATAATTATTCTCACGTAGTTTTGTTATGAATAACATTAAAAATTTATCTTCATTTCCTTCAAGTTGAAACCCTCGTCGTTCAAGTAAGTTCAAGAAAATTTTCAACTCATTATGGTAAAAGGAATATGCTTTTCTCATTTCCTTTGTCATACTCATATTTATACTAACCGTACCTTCAGAGCGAGAGTACAGCATGTTCAGCAGTGCACGTGACACTTCAGGTTTTAAAAGAAAAGTCGGATGAACCGTTCTCAGGTACTTCTCTACCTCCGTATTTAATAAAGATTGCATCTTTTCGTTCTTTTCCATTTCTAATAATGCTGTTCTTCTTTCGAAATCAGCATATTCTGCTATTCGCTGTTGTGTTTCTTGTGTCCAAACAGCACGCTTTGCCTCAAATTTATTTTTTAAATTTTGAAACATCTGCATCTCCTCCTTTCACGATTTGATAATTTTATCATTACTCATTTCTTATCCATATGCAGTGTATCATATTCAAAACAGAAATAAAATAGAGTTTTAATAAAAAATATGAACGATTTGTTACCTTATTAACTCTCAGCTATTCTGAATAGGCTAAATAGCTGAAAATCACAATATATCGGGTATTTTCAGATAATTTACATTCATATTACACCCCTTAAAGGAAAAGCGACTTGAACAAACGCCATGGAAAAAGTAAAATCAAAAAAGAAACGATATGTAAGCTTATAGAAGAAAGAGGTTATTTCATGAGTGATGTAATTATTATCGGCGGCGGTCCTTCTGGACTGATGGCAGCAGCATCTGCCGCTGAACATGGAGCAAATGTTTTACTTGTAGATAAAGGCAACAAACTAGGAAGAAAACTTGCTATATCAGGTGGCGGACGTTGTAACGTGACAAACAGAGCAGAAGCTGACGAATTAATCAAACATATTCCAGGAAATGGACGTTTCATGTACAGTCCATTTGCTATTTTTAATAACGAGAATATTATTGCCTTTTTTGAGGGGTTAGGTATCAAACTTAAAGAAGAAGACCGAGGCAGAATGTTTCCAGTTAATGATAAAGCGATTGAAGTTGTTAGGGTGTTACTGAATCGAATTCGTGCATTAAATGTTGAAATTCGCACAAAAACAGAAGTTAAAGAGGTTGTTTTTGATCATTCTAATCAAACAGTTACGGGAGTTAAATTAGCAAGTGGAGAAGTACTTTATGCGGATAATGTTATCATCGCAGTAGGTGGGATGTCAGTTCCACACACTGGTTCAACAGGTGATGGCTATCCATGGGCGAAAAAAGCGGGTCACACGGTAACAGAACTATACCCAACAGAAGTACCGATCACTTGCAATGATTCATTTATTCACAAGAAAGAACTTCAAGGTGTTTCATTACGAGAAGTTCGTCTTTCTGTTATCGATCCTAAAAAAGGAAAAGTAATTAAGGCACACGAAGGAGATATGATTTTCACACACTTTGGCATTTCTGGTCCAATTGGCCTTCGCTGCAGTCAATACGTCGTAAAAGCTAAGAAAAAACATGGGGTGAAAGTAATCCCAATGACCATTGACTTATTCCCATCTGAAAACGAAGGAGAGCTCCAGCAAAGGTTAATGACCGTTCTGAAAGATCAACCAAAAAAAGCACTAAAAAATGCTTTATCAGGATTTGTGCCAGAGCGTATGATTGCTACACTTCTAAAAAAAGCTGAGATTGATCCTTTACAAATTTACCATGATATTACGCAAGAGAAAATACGAACGTTAACAAGTGTCATGAAATCTTTCTCCATAAATGCTACCGGAACATTATCAATTGAAAAAGCCTTTGTCACAGGCGGTGGCGTGAGCGTTAAAGAAATCATTCCAAAACGTATGGAATCCAAGCTTGTGAAAGGGCTATTCTTTTGTGGAGAAGTTTTAGATCTTCACGGTTATACAGGCGGATATAATATTACCGTAGCTTTTTCAACCGGTTATACAGCAGGCAGAGCAGCCGCTTTAGGGGAAGATGCAAATTAAGTGAAGGAAATATTAGATGAGGTCCTTTAGAAACGTTGTAAGGTAATAAACAGCTGCTTTACTTCCATTCGTGCGGATGGGTTGCTTCTGAAAGGAACTATCCAACTCTCTTAGTGCCTTTCACCGGTGCCCCTCTCGCTCTTCGGATACTATCCTCATCCTTTACTTCCCTTCGCTCGGATGACAGCAACCGAAAGGAAATATCTAACTTTTTTACTTCCCCTGACTTCACTTCAATCCCATTTCCTTCATAAAATAAACAACATTCCTGCACTTATCAGCATATTTAATACGAAAAAAAGCCGGTTAAGTGAGAAAAACCTTTTCTCACCAACCGACTTTCACATAAAAAACAATACTAAATTCCATATAGTTTTAATTCTAATTCAAGACGTCGAAATTTATTTAATTAGCAACGATATTCACTAACTTTCCAGGAATCACAATTACCTTCCGGATGTTTTTCCCATCAATCTCTTCTTTTATTTTTGGAATATTTAATGCTTCTTGCTCTAATTCATCTTTACTAGCATTCTTATCAACAACAAGTTTGAAACGTAGTTTCCCATTTACTTGCACAACAACTTCCACATCATTTGTTTCTAACCAAGATTCGTTAAATACAGGCCAAGTGCTATAAGATAGCGAACTTTCATGGCCAAGTCGACTCCACAACTCTTCGCTTAAATGAGGAGCTACAGGGGCAAGTAGTTTTACAAACCCTTCCAGATGGCTAGTCGATAACTTTTCTTGTTTATATGCTTCGTTAATAAATACCATCATTTGCGAAATTCCCGTGTTGAAGCGAAGAGAGTCAAAGTCTTCGGTTACTTTCTTCACCGTTTGATGATAAACACGAGTCATCTCGTCTGATCCTTGTGCATCAACAATCTTTGAGTTTAATTGATCTTGATCATTAATCATCAATCTCCAAACCCGGTCTAGAAAACGACGAGCTCCATCCAATCCGTTTTCACTCCATGCGATGGATGCGTCTAATGGTCCCATAAACATTTCATATAATCTCAATGTATCTGCTCCGTGAGATTCCACTATATCATCCGGATTAACAACATTCCCTTTTGATTTGCTCATTTTTTCATTGTTCTCACCCAAGATCATTCCCTGGTTATAGAGCTTCTGAAAAGGTTCCTTTGTATTGACAACACCGATATCGTATAGCACCTTATGCCAAAACCGAGCGTAAAGTAAATGCAACACAGCATGTTCAGCACCACCGATATAAATATCTACTGGTAACCATTGCTCAATTTTTTTAGGATCAGCCAGCTGCTCATCATTATCAGGGTCAATATAGCGCAAGTAATACCAGCAGCTACCAGCCCATTGTGGCATCGTGTTTGTTTCTCTACGTCCTTTTTTACCTGTTTTAGGATCTGTTATAAATAACCATTCTTCATTGTTGGCTAACGGTGACTCCCCAGTTCCTGACGGTTTAAATTCATCCATTTCAGGTAACGTCAATGGTAATTCCTCTTCTGGGACTGGTTCCATCGTGCCATCTTCCCAATGGATCATAGGAATTGGTTCTCCCCAATATCGTTGACGGCTAAATAACCAATCACGTAAGCGATACGTAATTTGTCTTTCACCTTTGTTATTTTCTACTAGCCAATCGCACATTTTAGCAATTGCTTCTTCATTTTCCAATCCATTAATAAAATCAGAATTGACATGAGCGCCATCTCCAGCGTAAGCTTCTTTCGATAAATCTCCACCAGAAACAACTTCAACAATTGGTAAATCAAATGTCTTTGCAAATTCATAGTCACGCTCATCGTGACCTGGAACAGCCATGATGGCACCAGTACCATAGTTAACGAGTACGTAATCTGCAATCCATACAGGAACTTTTTCACCTGAAACAGGATGAATGGCATAGCCACCTGTAAACACACCAGTTTTTTCTTTCGCTAATTCCGTTCGCTCTAAGTCACTTTTTGTTGCGACTTTCTTCTGATATGCTTTCACAGCTTCTTTTTGCTCATCTGTTGTCACTTCATCAACTAGCGAATGTTCAGGTGCAAAAACAAGATACGTAGCACCATATAATGTATCTGGTCGCGTCGTAAATACGGTTACTTGCTCACCCGATTTTTCAAGCTTAAAATGCACGTCCGCCCCTTCAGATCGACCAATCCAATTTCGCTGCATATCTTTAATGCTTTCAGGCCAGTCAAGTTCTTCAAGGTCATCTAGAAGACGATCTGCATAAGCTGTAATTTTCAACATCCACTGTTTCATCGGACGTCGTTCTACAGGGTGATCACCACGCTCACTTTTGCCGTCAATGACTTCTTCATTAGCCAAGACGGTTCCAAGGGCTGGACACCAGTTGACGGCCACTTCATCTACATAAGCCAATCCTTTTTTATACAATTGCAAAAAGATCCACTGTGTCCACTTATAATAGGATTTATCTGTTGTGTTAATTTCTCGATCCCAGTCATAAGAAAAGCCTAATGCTTTGATTTGACGACGGAAGTTATTAATATTCAGTTCCGTAAACTCTCGAGGGTGTTTTCCTGTATCTAACGCATATTGTTCTGCAGGAAGACCAAATGCATCCCATCCCATTGGGTGAAGAACATTATACCCTTGCATTCTTTTCATTCGAGAAACGATATCTGTTGCTGTATACCCTTCTGGGTGACCAACGTGAAGACCCGCTCCTGATGGATAAGGAAACATATCTAACGCATAAAACTTCTTTTTCGATGGATCCTCTGTTGTTTTAAATGTTTTATTTTCTTCCCAATAATGCTGCCATTTTTTCTCAATTTGTTGATGATTGAAAGACAATGCAACAACCTCCTTATGTATTCTCTTTTAATTTAGCACACTAACGTCAGAAAGCAAAAAAATCCCGTCACTAGCTGTCACTAGGGACGAGAGTTAAAAATAACTTCCCGCGGTACCACCCACGTTAGTGCACAATCGCACTCACTCAAAAGCCATTAACGCTGGCATGACGACAAAAGGTATCCCATTCGTTTCCCTTTTGCAACTCCAAGGTGAGTTCATAATTATCTATCGTTAACTTCCACCATCTGTTAACTCTCTGAGCATAGACAAATTATTACTAATCCTTCTCCTCATTTTTACACGTAGCTTAAATATATCATTAGTGCCTATTGTATGCACGGAACGTGAAACTGTCAAGATTGCTTCCTATTAGAATATCCTTTCTTCTATAGATTTATACTTTCTTCGACTTTTCAATGAATCCTATTACTTCCGGAATAGCAAACAATGAAACATAAGTTTATGAAACGGATTTCTTCCCTTCATCTCTCGTAAATGAAAGATGTGGAATGCTTCGGTCAAATATTTTTGTCATAACAAACGGAATAAGAAACAATACAACAAGCGTGTAGAATAATGCCGACATTCCGAATGTATCTGCCATGATCCCTCCAAATAAAGGACCGATCAATCTTCCTCCTGTCGCCACACTATTAACAATTCCTTGGTAGAATCCCGCTTTTCCTTTCGGAGCTAATTTAAATGCGATCGTTGGCACTGCAGGCCAAACAAACATTTCTCCTATCGTGAGAATAACCATCGCCACCACAAAAGCGGTAAACACCTCTGCTTGCGCAAGGACGAAAAATGCAACCATAAATATACTAACGCCAACATATATCTGAGCTTTCAAAGAATGGACCCATCTGGTTATAAAAAATTTAATGATTGGCTGACAAAAAATAATCATTCCTCCATTAATCGTCCATAACAGACTATAGTAACTTAACGGAATACCAAGATCTTGCGTATGAGCAGATATAGTTGAAGGCCACTGAGCATAAGCAATCCAACAAACTAAAAATCCTGCGCACAATAATAATAACGCATGATACCTCTTCTTATTTTCTATTTGTTCACTCTGTTCAAATACATTTGTTGTCGTTGTTTGCGCTCCTTCCACTTGCAAATGTCGAAAAGAGAAAAAAGCCAATAGAAAGAACCCGACATACATTAATCCGTTACCGATAAAAACAAAATCAAATCGAAAACTGGCCAAAAAACCACCAATAGCTGCTCCTGTCGCTACTCCAACATTTTGCGCCACATAAATCGCATTAAATGGTCTTCTCCCTCCTTCTGGCCAAACAGCTCCTGCTAGGGCATACATGCATGGAATCATCATGCCTGCTCCAAATCCTAGTCCTATAAGTAACAAAACATATGCAGTGAAAGATTGATGAAGAGCGGCTAACGAAAACGCACTAGTCATCGTTATACTAACACCAATCATAATCGTTCGATAACCACCGATGCGATCAAATAATTTTCCACCAATTAGATTGCCAATGACACCTGCCGATGCGTTAACCATCAGAACACTTCCAGCAACAGTGAGAGATTGGCCAAGCTCCTGACTCATATAGATCGTATTTAACGGCCATAAAAAAGATGCCCCAGTAACATTAATAGCCATCCCAATGACCAGTATCCAAATAGCTTTGGGCATATGTATCCCCCTCGATATTTCGTCTTCCTAAATAAATAGTAGTGGATCATTACGAAATAAGCAATGATTCATAGCCTATTTTTTAAAAATAGTTAGCCATGTAATGGTTCATTTTAAACTAACAAAATCTTCACAACCTTGTCCTCTTCTCTTACAAAAACTCATTTTTCCGAACGTTCGATTATGATAGGATAAAGAAAACAACGATAAAGGTGGAAAAAACAATGATTGATTTAAGAAGTGATACGATCACAAAACCTAGTCAGCTCATGCGAGACATGATGGCACAAGCTGTTGTCGGTGATGATGTCTACCGTGAGGACCCTACGATAAATGAACTTGAACAATACGCCGCGCAAATGGTTGGAAAGGAAGCGGCACTCTTTGTAACGAGTGGAACGCAAGGAAATCAAGCAGCGATTCTGACTCACTGCCGTTCAGGTCAAGAAGCGATTATGGACGAAGACGCACACGTATTTGTATACGAAGGTGCAGCTATATCAGCTTTTGCAGGCGTACAATCAAAAACATTACATCATCATCGAGGACAAATGTCACTAGATGAGATAGAAGAAGCCATACGAGCAGACGACGTTCATTACCCTGAAACAGGTTTGATTTGGCTTGAAAATACACATAATCGAAGTGGCGGTTCTGTTTTACCAATCGATCACTTGCGAGAAGTTCACCAGTTAGCTCAAAAGCATCATATTCCTGTACATATGGATGGAGCTCGATTATTTAACGCTTCGATTGCCAGTAATACTTCATTGCACGAGATAACTCAGTATACCGATTCTGTTCAGTTTTGCTTATCAAAAGGACTTGGTGCACCTGTCGGCTCTATTTTAGCTGGTGACCAAAACTTCATCGATAAAGCAAGAAAAAAGCGCAAAATGCTAGGTGGTGGCTTACGTCAAGCTGGTGTGTTAGCCGCTCCTGGTTTACTAGCTTTGAAATCAAATATTCAAAGACTTGCTGATGACCATCACCATGCAAAACGATTAGCAGAAGCGATCAATACGTATACTGATTTGTCAGTCAATCATACTGTAGAAACGAACATTATCGTTGCTGATACGAATCATTCTAAATGGTCCGCTCCTCAATGGGTGAAAGAAATGGCAGATCGTGGTGTAGCAATCATTCAATATAAACCGAAAGCTCTTCGATTCACGACTCATTTAGACGTATCAAGCGATGATATCGAAATGGTGATTGAAAAGCTTAAAGAATGTTCAAGAAAGGTTGCTGAATAAACGATGTCAGAAGAAACACCACTTCTTTTTGGAG
The DNA here is from genome assembly GCF_029891575.1 of Salipaludibacillus daqingensis. GTDB lineage: Bacteria > Bacillota > Bacilli > Bacillales > Salisediminibacteriaceae > Salipaludibacillus > Salipaludibacillus daqingensis. Next base: position 280,650 of record NZ_JARZHF010000004.1, read on the forward strand.
AAAAAAGATATTACACGTGGAATCACCATCTGAAGTCTCAATACGGAGAAAAAATATTTAAAGTCCCTTTAGATGGAGGTTTTAACTGCCCTAATCGCGACGGACATGTTGCTAGCGGTGGATGTACGTTTTGTAGCAAACGTGGCTCAGGCGATTATGCGGGGGATCGCAAAGACGATCTTGTTACGCAATTTCATTCCATTAAAGAGAAACTTCATCGAAAGTGGAAAAAAGGGAAATATATCGGTTACTTTCAAGCTTATACAAATACCTACGCCCCCGTTGAAGAATTGCGCGACATGTTCGAAGTTATTTTGAAACAAGATGATGTGGTCGGTCTAGCTATTGCCACAAGGCCTGATTGTCTTCCTGATGATGTCGTTGACTATTTAGCCGAATTAAATGAAAGAACATACCTTTGGGTCGAATTAGGCCTGCAAACAGCACATGATAAGACGGGAGAATTAATCAATCGAGCCCATAATTTTCAGTGTTATAAAGAAGGTGTCGATAAACTTAGAAAACACGGGATTCGAATTTGTTCCCATATTATCAATGGGCTTCCGATGGAAACTCATCAAATGATGCTCGATACGGCAAAACAAGTCGCTAAACTTGATGTACAAGGCGTAAAGATTCATCTCCTTCATCTCCTTAAACGAACAGCTATGGTGAAACAATACGAGAAAGGTTTACTTAAGCTGATGGATAAAGTCGACTACATTAACCTTGTTTGCGATCAGTTGGAAGTCCTTCCTTCTTCAGTGATCATCCATCGCTTAACAGGAGATGGGCCTGCTGATTTAATGATTGGCCCGATGTGGAGTTTGAATAAATGGGAAGTTTTAAATGCGATTGATGCTGAATTAGCTCGTCGAAACAGCTGGCAAGGAAAGTATGCAAACGAACATGTAAAGGAGATTAAAGCTACATGAAACTCAGTGGGATCCTTCCATTTGCTAGAGAACTTCTGCAAAAATCTATCCCTGAAGGTGGTGTTGCTGTCGATGCAACCGCTGGAAAAGGGAACGACACAGCATTCTTAGCCAAACTCGTTGGAGAAAACGGATTTGTCTATAGTTTTGACGTTCAAAAAGAAGCCATCGAAGCAACAAAAAATCGAATGAAACAAATGAACCTTGAGAATCAAGTGAAGATTATCCATGATGGCCATGAGAAGATAGAAACACACCTTTCTCCTAATCACCTTCAAAATATCGATGGCGCGATCTTTAATCTTGGCTACTTGCCAGGAAGCGACAAATCTATCGTCACTTCTGCATTCACAACGATTACAGCCTTAAACCAACTATTACACCATTTGAAAAAAGAGGGCATCGTTGTTCTCGTCATTTATCATGGACATGAAGAAGGAAAGTTAGAAAAAGATAACTTGCTACCATTCGTAAGTTCTTTACCACAAGAAGAGTTTCACGTCATGGAGTATCGATTTATCAATCAAAAAAATGATCCCCCTTTTATCATTGCCATTGAAAAAAGATAAGCAAGAGAGATAGTCGCTATCCGACTTTCTCTCTTGCTTTTTTATTCAGTATGCTGTACTTATAGATTATTTAAATCACGTCTTACTTTTTCTACGATACATCCACCCATTTAAATAAAAAAATAACGTTCGTGGGCCGCCACTTCGTATTAACCTCTTCCCCTTTTTCTTTAGTTCTGGATCTTGTTTTACTTTATCGTCAGCAAGATAAATTGCAATTAAACCATTGTTAATGAGTCGGTGAAATTTCCCATCTGGTAACGTCGCCAAAGAGCGATTCGCTTCTTTAAAGAAATGTTCCATTCTCGATAACATTTCTTCTTCGTTTTTATAGTAAAAACAAAAGTTTAAATCTCCTCCAACTCGATCTTCTTCTTGATCGATGAAATAATCCATCAGGATATGAAGTCCTTGTACCCAAGGGAAATAGCCTTCTTTAATCAATTCAGCCTCTTCCTTTGTCATATCGTGTTTTGCAGCTGAATAAGATGTCAAACAAAAAATCCCCAGAGTAGAACCTGAACTAGCAGAAAACTCATACCATGTCATAGGATCAACGTTATTTTCATATTGTTGAAACCAGTTTCTTAGACGAACGACCCTTTCTTCTTCCTTCACATGTTTATGTACTTGCAAATCGCTATAAAGATTTGCTAAGGTGACATTTTCTTTTTGCACAGAGGAATAGGAAGGAAATGATGATATGCATTCTTGACACGTTCGTACTAAATCAGCTAAATAACCTCCATCATTTTTTTCATCTCTATATTTATAATAATCTTTTATCTGTGCTCCAATCGTTAATGCATCAGGCATGGACTGATGTAACGAACGAAAATCTTCAGGATTAAGTGATGTGCTTCGATCACATAGATTATCTAAATAGTCGCTAATCGTCTGATAAGCAACGATAAAGCGAACCGCTTCTCGAAACTGTTTCCCTGCTAGAATGGCATAAATTGCTCCACCTTCACAGTGAAAGGTTTTTGTATCAATACTCATTAGTGCTTGTGTTCTCAGTTCAGGATCTGGGATCGCTTCTGCTTTTTCACGCCACCCATTTAGATATTCATGAACGGTTGGCAGTACATGTTTATATACTTGGTACATTAATGCCCAAGATGTTGTTGGAATTCTCACAAAAAATCCTCCGTCATCCTTTTAGTTATTTGTTTACATGCATCGTTACAAATCCTAGCATATGAGCCATAACTTGACTTTTCTCTGGTTCGTTAAGAACTTCGTGATATAACCCTTCCCATTCTTTGTAATACTTATCACTTATATCGACTCGATTAAACCACTCTTTCACACGGAACTTACTAACAATTCGATCGTCGCCTCCTTGCATCACAAGCAATGGTATTTCAGGGAAGGTGTCAACATGCTGGTGTGCAAATTTAATGGAGTTTTCCAATTCACGATACCAACGAATACTTACTTTTTTTATTAATAGATTATCTTTTTCATCTCTAGCTCGCATTTGTGGATCTCGTGTACCTGAACCAGGTTCTAGCGCTGAATTAAACCGAAGACTTGGTGTCACTTTATTCAACATCAATGAAACTGTCTTTTTGCTAAAAGGAGTTTTATTAAATAGTCCAAAGCAAGGCGAAGATAAGATGACCATATCTGGTAAATAATTCACGTCTTCTTTCATTAAAGTTCTCGTTGATATCAACCCACCCATACTGTGCCCGAAGAGAATTGTTGGAAGGTCGTATTCTTTCGCTTCTTTTAACCATTTATTAACTGTTTCTATGTATAAATCAAAAGTTGGTACGTGTCCACGTGGACCTGGCGTTGTTCCCTGTCCTGGGAGATCACCCATAATCACATGATAATCCATTCTATTTAACTGTTCAATTATCCACTTATATCGGGCGTGGTATTCTCCAGCTCCATGAACGATTACAAAAACACCTTTTGCTTTAGTATGATCCACTTCCCATTTCCACATCATGTATCCCTCCGCGGTAAAAATATAAAAAGGTAGTAAGTTATTTCCTATTATCTTCTCGTTGATTGAAAGGTTCGTCAAGTATTTGCATATATGAATCCTTCCAATTCATCTTCGATTTTTGGTAAACTTATCTTGAAAAGATTGAAGTGAGGAGAGTGACAGTAGTTGAAAATTTATCCATATAAAGGCCATATACCATCGCTTCATTCTTCTGCATTTGTTGCAGATGGAGTCATTATCACTGGTGATGTAACGGTCCATGAACATGCAAGTATTTGGTTTAATACGGTAATTCGCGGGGATGTGTCCCCAACAATCATTGAAAAAGGTGTCAATATTCAAGACAACAGTACATTACACCAAAGTCCAGATTTACCTTTGATTTTAAAGGAAGGTGTGACGATCGGACACCAGTGCCTTTTACACAGCTGTACGGTTCAAAAAAACGCTTTAGTTGGAATGGGATCAACCATTCTTGACGGTGCCGACATTGGTGAAGAAGCTTTTATTGGAGCAGGTAGTCTTGTCCCACCTGGTAAAAAGATTCCACCAAGAACATTAGCGTTAGGGAGACCAGCAAAAGTTGTTCGAGATTTAACGGATGCAGACATCATTGATATGAATAGAATTCGTAAAAGTTATGTGGAGAAAGGTCAGTATTATAAAACGATCATTGAGGAAGAAAAAAAGAAAAATGACTAATGGGAAATGATTTTTTTCTTGAAAATTGAGAAGGTCGCATGGTGATTGGTTTGGATCCTCACGTGACCTTCTTTTTTAGTTTTTATTTTATTAAGTCAGTGAATGCGCTCCTCTCTTCGGACCGTCTTTCCCTTTTTTCACTCAAAGACGGTCTCATGCGCTCCTCTTTTCGGACCGTCTTTCCCACTTTTCACTCGAAGACGGTCTCATGCGCTCCTCTCTTCGGACCGTCTTTCCCACTTTTCACTCGAAGACGGTCTCATGCGCTCCTCTCTTCGGACCGTCTTTCCCTTTTTTCACTCGAAGACGGTCCGAAAACTCTTTTTCATGCAATCGTCCCATAATTTCAACTTCCGTTTTAAGATTCAGGCGATATTAACTAAAAAAACATATGAAACGATAAAAAACGAATGGAGACATGCCCCATTCGCTTTTATTTTCATATTATTTTTTTTCCATTTGTAGTGCTTCTTGTTTCATAATTTCTGCTTTATCTGTCGCTTCCCATGGAAGGTCGATATCGGTGCGACCAAAATGACCATAAGCAGCTGTCTGCTTGTATATAGGACGACGAAGGTCGAGCATTTTAATAATTCCAGCAGGACGAAGGTCAAAGTGTTTACGAACAACTTGAACCAATACTTCTTCACTTACTTTCCCAGTATCAAATGTATCAATCGCAATGGATACAGGTTGAGCAACACCAATCGCATAAGCTAATTGAACTTCACAACGATCTGCCAAACCAGACGCAACAATATTTTTAGCTACATATCTAGCTGCATATGCTGCAGACCGATCCACCTTTGTAGCATCTTTTCCAGAGAAGGCTCCTCCACCATGACGAGCATATCCTCCATAAGTATCAACGATTATTTTACGACCAGTTAACCCTGCATCTCCTTGAGGGCCACCGATAACAAATCGTCCTGTCGGATTAATGAAATACTTTGTTTCATCATCTAATAATTCTTTTGGAACAACGGGTTTAATAACGATTTCTTTTAAATCTTCTTTAATTTGATCAAGTTCTATTTCTGGATGATGTTGTGATGAAATAACGATCGTATCCACACGCAGTGGATTCTGGTTTTCATCATATTCAACAGTAACTTGTACTTTTCCGTCTGGACGAAGATATTTAATCGATCCATCTTTTCGCACTTCACTTAAGCGGCGTGCAAGTTTGTGTGATAATGAGATCGGCAATGGCATAAGTTCTGGAGTCTGATTATCTGCATAACCAAACATTAACCCTTGATCACCCGCACCAATTGCTTCAATTTCATCATCTGACATTTGACCTTCCCTAGCTTCTAATGCTCTGTCTACCCCTTGAGCTATATCGGCCGATTGCTCATCAATCGATGTAAGAACAGCACAAGTTTCATAATCAAATCCATATTTTGCACGAGTATATCCGATTCCTTTTATTGTTTCTCGTACAATTTTAGGAATATCCACATAAGTAGATGTTGATATTTCTCCTGCTACAAGAACTAATCCCGTGTTTACAGATGTTTCACATGCTACCCGTGCATTTGGGTCGCTTTTCATAATTTCATCTAAAATGGAATCAGAAATTTGGTCACAAATCTTATCAGGATGACCTTCTGTTACTGATTCTGACGTAAATAACCTAGTTTTACCTGCCACAAATACGTACCTCCCCTGTATTTTACCCCATAATAATATATAAGATGAGCTTCATCATCGACGGTACTCGTTCTCCTGGCAGAATGGTCCAAATCAACGACCTTTCAAAATAAGAATACGTTTCGTGTTACAAAATCGTTTCTATCTAAGCTAAACACGAAACGAAAAACTCTTTCTTATTTCTTAATACAAAAAACCTTCTCCCCATAGAGGAAAAGGTTACGATCCATTCGCCTTTCACCTCTTATCAACCAAGACACACACACGTGTCCTGCAGGTTAGCACCGTTCACCTTTTTAGATGTGGTGATGGTTGCTGGGCTTCGTCGGGCCTGTCCCTCCGCCTACTCAGGATAAGAGTATCCGTTCGCCAAAATAATACATGATATCTCTTACTATGTCAAGATTTCCAAGCAGGAAAGTTTGCTCACTTATTCACAATTATGACAATCTGTTGACGGTTTCCAAAAACTATATCCTACTTTCAGGAAATATATTAAGATATAACTATACAAAGCACATCTACTTCACACTCCCATTTTTAAAATTTAACTTCCTTCAACATGAGCTACTTCTCCCGTCACAAAGCGCTTTTCATTCAACTGTCTAATTGTTATATCTCAGTCAAATGTTAATTTATTTCTACAATTCCTCAATTAGTATGTTCCATTCATTTCAATGTGTTATACTATTTTAAAACGAGAAAATAACAGCGCTTTCACTTCTTAATTTAGACAACTTAAATCTGTTTCCTCATTATGAATGTACCCAGTCATCTGTCTGTTTCATTTGGTCAATACTTCTTCATTGTTCATATAATTAGTTCATTTTATAAATATATTCTCCTAGTCGTTTGTTCAAATGATGAATACGTTCATCAGTTTAAGAAATATAAATTGAATGAAAAGAAAGGGTTGATGATCATGAGTATGGTTCATTTCGAAGCTGAGTTAAGTCGTGTTTTGCAAGGAGAAAATATTCACAAAGATTTGTCTGTGGCTCAATTGATTGAAAAGGGATTAGAACGTGGAGAAGGAATTCTAACGTCCACTGGAGCATTCCGTGCGACGACTGGCAAATACACTGGGCGCTCACCGAATGATAAATTCATCGTAGAAGAATTATCAACGAAAGATAAAATATGTTGGGGAACTGTAAATAAAGGCGTTACAACCGAAGTATTTGAAAATCTTTATGATAAAGTATTAACATATTTATCTGAACGGGATGAATTATTTGTCCGCCACGGATTTGCAGGGGCCGACAAACAATACCAACTTCCTATTAGAATAGTAAATGAATATGCTTGGCATAATTTATTTGTTCGTCAACTATTTATCCGACCTAATGAAAACGAGTTAACTAGTTTATTACCAGAGTTTACGATTGTATCCGCACCAGGATTCAAAGCCAACCCTGAAGTCGACGGAACGAATTCTGAAGCTTTCGTTATCGTTTCTTTTGACAAGAAGACGGTATTAATCGGTGGAACAGAATACGCTGGAGAAATGAAAAAGTCCATTTTCTCTATTATTAATTACCTCCTTCCAGAACAAGATATTTTAACGATGCACTGTTCTTCTAATGTGGGAGAAGAAGGCGATGTCGCTTTATTTTTCGGATTATCTGGAACAGGAAAAACCACGCTATCTGCGGACCCTTACCGCGCTCTTCTTGGAGATGATGAACATGCTTGGTCTCCTAATGGGGTCTTTAACATTGAGGGTGGTTGCTATGCGAAGTGTATTAAGTTAACGGAAGAAACCGAACCTGAAATCTACCGAGCGATTCGATTCGGATCCGTTCTCGAAAATGTAGTCGTTGATGACACAACAAGAGAAGCTGATTACTTTGCTTCAGACTTTACAGAGAATACAAGAGTTGCTTATCCACTTACCTCTATTCCATCGTCATTAGAACCAAGTATCGCTGGTCATCCAAACGCAATAATCTTTTTAACAGCTGATGCATCAGGAGTATTACCTCCAATTAGTAAATTGACACCTGAACAGGCGATGTATCATTTCCTTTCAGGATATACGAGTAAATTAGCTGGAACGGAGCGTGGAATCACATCACCTAAATCAGCATTTTCATCTTGTTTCGGTGAACCATTCTTACCTCTGCCGCCTGCAAGATATGCAGAAATGCTAAAAGATAAAATGTTAGAGCATAATACCGATGTTTATCTAGTGAACACAGGCTGGTCAGGTGGACCTTATGGTGTCGGAAGTAGAATGAGTCTTCCCTACACTCGAGCAATCATCCGAGCTGCTTTGAAAGGCGAACTAGATAATGTGGAAATGACAACTGACCCAATCTTTGGTCTTCACAGTCCACTTCAGTGCCCTGGTGTTCCAGATGAAGTTCTTCAACCAAAAAGCACTTGGACTGATAAAGATGCTTACGACAAAGAAGCGAGAGCACTAGCTGAGAAATTCAAAGAAAACTTCAAAAAATTTAGAACGCTACCTCAAGATATTGCAAAAGGTGGCCCAACAATTTAATTTTTACACCCTAGGCTTTCCGGCCTAGGGTTTTTGTTTTTCTAACAATTTTTCATCCAATCGCATGCATTCCTTGTATACGTTAATTGCTCTCTTACAGACAACAAGTGCCCCCTGTTTGAAATAATCCATTTATCAATTTTTACATTTTCATTATTATCTAATCGATTATAAAGCTGATAAGCATGCTCTACGCCAACGTGCTCATCTATTTCGCCGTGAATAATCAAGACAGGACACGATATTTTTTCCGCTAATGAAATAGGAGACCTAGCTAAGTATGTACCTTTCGATTGCTTTGGATCTCCTGAAAAAGATCGTCGAAGCATTTTTCGCAGGTCTGGCCTCTCTTCGTACATTAACGTACAATCGGACACCCCACCCCATGTAATCATGGATGTTGGGTTATATTCAGCTGCCACTAGTCCTGCCATAATACCACCACGAGAAAAACCGACAACATGAACGCGCTGATTTTCAACCATTGGATGGGAGCGAAGTAATTCATAGGCTGCAAAAGCGTCCTGTCGATCCTCTCCACCAAAATCTTCTTGCCCTTCGCCACCTTCATTTCCTCTATAAAACGGTGCAAAAACAACAAGACCTTCATTTGCATATTGCATGATTCTCGCTATCCTCACCATCCCTACTTTTTTTATCCCACCTCTTAAATAAACCATGCCATCATAGACCGCTTTTTTCTTCGGTTCAATTAAATATCCTTTTACTTTATAGTCTCCTGACCAATATGTCACAACGGAAATACGAAAGGCAGAAGATGGAGAAACGATCGATTCAGAATAGATTAAATGTTTCAAATAAATCCCTCATTTTTTTATGAAAACTATCGTAGTCATGACACACATTACCTTGCCTAATCATAGTTTATCACAATCAATATTGCATTTTTTAAGGAGGAAAACAATGAAAAACATACTTACAGTTATGTCGATCATGTTTTTAACATCCATTATGTTAGTTGGGTGTGGGCAAGATGATGAACAAACAGAAGTCAGAGTTGCCGAAGTGATGAGATCTATTTTTTATGCCCCTCAATATGTTGCGTTGTCGGAAGGTTTTTTTGAAGATGAAGGCTTGGATATCGATCTAACAACGACATGGGGCGGAGATACAACGATGACGGCATTGCTTTCTGATGGCGCCGATGTTGCTCTCGTAGGTGCCGAGACATCGATGTATGTGTATGCACAAGACGCGAACGATCCAGCCATTAATTTCGCGCAACTCACAAAAACAGACGGAACGTTTCTCGTTTCCCGTGAACCAGTAGAAGACTTTTCTTGGGATGATTTGAAAGGCACAACTTTCCTAGGTCAACGACAAGGTGGTATGCCTCAAATGGTCGGTGAACACGTATTAAGGAAAAATGGTATTGATCCACATGAAGACTTAGAATTAATTCAAAATATTGATTTCGGGAATATTCCTTCCGCTTTTGCGTCTGGTACAGGAGATTATGTTCAATTGTTCGAACCACAAGCAACACAATTTGAAGAAGAGGGCATTGGCCATATTATTGATTCTTTCGGCACGCAATCAGGTGAAATTCCATACACTGTATATATGTCAAAACAAAGCTTTATGGATGAAAATCCGGAAACAATCGAGAGTTTCACTCGGGCCATTTACCGCGCACAGCAATGGATTCAAGATAAAGATACAAAGGAAGTAGCAGAAACGCTTGCACCGTATTTCGATGAAACTCCCCTGGATGTCATTGAACAAGTGTTTGTTCGCTACCGTGATCAAGGATCTTATGCCACTTCGCCTCTTTTGGATGAAGCAGCATGGTACGATTTACAGTCCATAATGGATGAGAGCGGCGAACTCCCAATGGCTATTGATTATGACGAACTAGTTGATACGAAAGCGGCTGATAACGTAGTAAAAGAATAAAGTGATAGATGAAAAGGAGGGGCTCGATATGGCCTTTCTTGAACTCAACCAAGTAGAAAAAACATTTTTTTCACTTGAGACATGGACAACAGCAGTAGAAGATATTGAGCTTTCTATTGAAGAAGGCGAATTTATTTCGATTATTGGGCCGAGTGGTTGTGGTAAAACCACTCTTCTTTCTCTTATTTCTGGATTATTACATCCAACTAGTGGAGAAATTTTACTCGATAAAGAAATCATTGAAAGACCAACGCCAGAAACAGGTTACATGCTTCAGCAAGACTACTTATTTCCTTGGCTAAACATTAAAGACAATATTACGTTAGGTTTAACAACAATGGGGAAAACAACGGACGTGGATAGGCAACTTGCTTTTCAATTACTTGAAACACTAGGTTTATCGGACAAAATTGATCATTTCCCTTCTCAATTGTCAGGAGGAATGCGTCAACGAGTTGCTTTAGTTCGTATGCTATCGACTGATCCGAAATTATTACTGTTAGATGAACCTTTTTCTGCTTTAGATTATCAGACAAAATTAAAATTAGAAGACCTTGTTTTCTCAACGATTAAAGAGCATCATAAAACAGCCATTTTAGTCACACATGATATAGGAGAAGCGATAGCAATGAGTGACCGAATCATTCTTCTTACGGAACGACCAGGTAGAATTAATAAAGAGTTTGTCGTCCCATTACATCTAAAAGAAAAGCTCCCTTTCGATGTTCGAACTGACATCGAGTTCAATCCATTATTCCAAACGATATGGAAGGAGATGGAGCCTGATGAAGATGGATCGTAATGAAATGCAACAGCAATATAAACGCGCTGTTCTAAAAACAACACGAAATGTTCGAATGACACAGCTATCGATCCTTCTCCTCTTTTTTGCAGGTTGGGAACTGACAACATACCTACGATGGATCGACCCTTTATTATTCAGCTCTCCATCTAGAGTTTGGCATTTATTTGTTCTTCGTATACAAGATGGTTCTTTGTTTATGCACACTTCCGTTACTCTATTTGAAACGATCCTAGGGTTTTTGTTAGGTACATTTATCGGAACATTTATTGCCGGCCTTTTATGGTGGTCACCATTTTTATCACGTGTGTTAGATCCATATTTAGTCATCTTGAACTCGATGCCAAAAGTAGCCCTTGGCCCCATTCTTATTGTAGGTCTTGGTCCTGGTTTCACTTCTATCATAGCTATGGGTGCTCTCATATCACTTGTCATCACAACGATGGTTGTTTACCATGCTTTCAAAGAGGTTGATGAGAATTATTTAAAAGTCATTAAAAGTTTTGGTGCATCAAAAAAACAAACATTTTTCCGAGTTGTTTTTCCTGCTTCCTATCCAACATTGATATCGACGTTAAAAGTGAATGTAGGCCTCGCATGGGTTGGCGTTATTGTTGGAGAGTTTTTAGTTTCCAAACAAGGTCTAGGATATATGATCATTTATGGTTTCCAAGTGTTCAACTTTACTCTTGTCATGTTAGCACTCTTAATTATCGCCGTCCTTGCTACAGTAATGTATCATCTCGTAGAAATACTTGAAAAAAAACTCATTCGTCATGAATCATGACTGAATGAGTTTTCATTTATTTAACGATTTATTTTCGTGAAAATACCGTCGTTCAATTTCTTTCATACTTAAAGTTAATACATCATCTTTCATAATAAAACTGTATCGGTGATTTGATCGAATGTCATTTGGTAGTTTAAGCATAAGCTTAGGTCCTTTTGTTTCAAAATAGTTCTTTTTTGTAATCAATTCATTAATGATCGCAAAATAAACGTTTTTTATAACGGTTTCACTTTTACCTAATACTTTGTATTGCCCAACATAATATAGGTCTTTCACGATCCCTCCTGTTTCTTCAAACACTTCCCTTATTGCCGCTTCTTTTCCCGTTTCACCTGGTTCTACTTTTCCTCCTGGAAATTCAATTCCACGTGAAGGATGTAAGGTTAAAAGCCAACTTCCTTTATACCAAGCGACAACCCATACGTGTTTAGGTTTGTCCGAATAAGGGTGATCTTGTAACGAAAAGCTCACTTCATTATGATAGTAGTCATGAAATGACTGTTCTTTTATCATTTCTATCTAACCTCCAAACAGTAAGGACATCGCTAACTTATAAAATACTCCACCTGTATTCTAATAAAATGTCAGTCATTTGTCTAATTTTACAGACTTTTATCTAACAGTATAAAGCTTAGAAAACGTAAAAACCAACGCCTCGTATAGACGTTGGTAGAAAAAAATTATTCAAATTATTTTAAGTCATCCGTGAATTTTTTTGCTTCTTTTTTCACATCATCAATTGGTTCTGTTACATCACCAGTTAGTTCTTTCGTTGATTTCTTAAACTCTCTTAACGTTTGACCAGCTGCACGCCCTATTTCTGGAAGTTTTTTCGGCCCAAAAATAATTAACGCTAATACAAGAATCAATACTAATCCTGGAATTCCAATATTAGATAACATCGTAATCCCCCCTTTTCATTGCTAATTTTGTTATATATGGATACCTTTAGAATTTAAATATATATTGGTGATACGTTATTATCTACAGTATAACCGCCAAGTTTATGGACATTCTCTTTAAACGATTCACTATGCAACGTTTGTAATAACCGCTTCCCTTGCTCTCCTTGGAAAAAATCTTTTGTCATAAGCAAATCATAAGACTCTTCTTCAATCGGTATGAAATCCAATTCCATCGCTTTTGCAGCCGAGAAAATCCCCATTCCCACTGCTTTTTCATCCATTTTCACCTCAGCAGCAACACTTAAGTGAGTGAACATTTCTCTTTCATAACCCGTTATGTCACCTGGATCAATATCATTCTTTTTTAATAAATGATCAAACAGTATTCTCGTTCCTGCCCCACGCTGTCTATTCACATAATGAGCTTTTTTCTCTTTAATTTCATGAACAGACGTTAGTCCAAGTGGATTTCCAACTGGAACGATTAATCCTTGTTGTCTTTTTAGAAATGGCAACAGGACTAAATCCAATCCTTTCAAAAATCTTTCCAGATAAGGTAGATTGTACGTTCCTGTTTCCGGATCAAGCAAATGAATCCCTGCAACATGAGATTCTCCTCTTTTAATCGCCATCAGCCCAGCCATACTGCCTGTGTGACTAGCAGTCACCTTCGACCGGAAATTTATTTTTTTCATTTCTGATGACAGAACATCAATAGACAAATCATGGCTTCCGGAAAATAGAATAGATGCTTGAATCTCAGATTTCGGTCTCATTAATTCAGCGACAACTTCTTCACCTTGCTCCACGCCTAATTGACTTGCCGGAATGGTAATAACACCATCTGATTTGACAAGAGACATGGTCACACTTGCTGAACGAGTAAGCGGATTCGCCACGTACTTCCCATTTACATAACCTATATGCACACGAATAAAATCTTCTGATCCCATATTCGATACAATTCTTCTCCCTGCATAGACAGAGAGCGTTTCTTTTTCCGGAACGGCTATTTCAGAGAATTGATGAATAATTGGTTTGACAAACCACTCCATGACAAAGTAGGCAGAAACTGGGTATCCCGGAACCCCTATAACAATTGTTCCATTGATCTTACCAATAATCACTGGTTTTCCTGGTCGAGTAGCAATTCCATGTGTAATCACTTCTCCGAGTTCTTGGATAATATGAGCAGTATAATCTTTTGAACCAGCGGATGAACCAGCATTAATAATAACTAAGTCCGCTTCTAAGCTACCTTTTACTAATGCGGCGCGAATTTTGTCTGGATCATCTTTCACGATAGGATGAAGTTCAGGTTCCCCTCCCCATTCTTTCACAAGTTCAGAAAAAATCGTGCCATTAAATTCAATTAATTTCCCTGGTTGCAACGGTTCATTAGGCGGAACTAACTCACTACCTGACGGGAAAATATGCACTTTCGGTTTACGCATGACGGAAACTCTTTCAATTCTTGCTGCTAAAAGAGCCCCTGCATCAATCGGCCGAATTCTATGACCTTGTGGAAGAAGCATTTCACCAAACGTAATATCCTCTCCAATAGGTCGAATCCGTTGCCATGGAACAGCGGGTGCGATGATCTCTAGAACTCCAGGTTCTACCTCATTGACGTCTTCAATCATAATGACTGCATCAAATTCATGTGGAATTAAGTTACCCGTATCCACGTAAACAAAATCTTTATACTCAGCTAATTGTAATGGCGCACTTTCATGAGCTTCCTCTGTATCACTTGCTCTTACTGCGATCCCATCCATAGCCGAAGCATGAAAATGCGGGTTAGACGCCTGCGCATATATCGGTTCTGACGTTATTCTTCCGACAGAATCTTGTGTCGGAACTTTTTCTATTTTATCTTTGAAATCAATAAGCTGAAAACATTGTTCTAAAGCTTCTTGTCTTGGAGTATCTTCTAAATAAATCGTTCGCTCCCGTTTTGTTTTCATGGAATTCCCTCCCTATAGAAAATAGTGAACAGTGACTACATCCCCTTGCTTAACCCCTTCTTTTTTCTCTTCAATTTCAAGAAGGCCGTCACTTTTCACCAAGGTTTTGATTAACCCAGACTTTCCTAATACTGGGATTGCTTTCGGAAAGGGATTTCCTTCTTCAAGGGTAACACGAACGTAGTCGGTGCGACCGGGAGAAGAAGGAATATTTTGTGACACCACTGCCTTTGTTGAGACTTTTTTATAAGAATTACTTCCTTGCAAACGAGAAACGATTTCTTTTCCGAATAATTGAAAGATGATCATTGCCGATGCTGGGTGACCTGGTAAGCCAATGACTGGTTTTTTTGATGAAACGGACATAATTGTTGGTTTGCCTGGTTTGATAGACACTCCGTGAACAACGATGCCAGGGTCACCATTACCGAGAGATTGAATCACTTCCGTTGTATAGTCTTTTTCCCCAACCGAACTTCCACCTGAAATAAATAAGGCATCACATTCTTCAAATAACTCATTTGCTTTTTGACGAAAATCACTATAGTCATCATTCGCAATTTCACTTACTTTCACGTTTACTCCCCATTGCTCAGCCAATGCTGGAATGGTCACTCCATTAACATCACGAATTTTACCTGGCGATAGTTTTTTAGTGTCGTATGGGACAATCTCATCACCGGATGATAAATAACCGATCGTTAATTTTTTCGTTACAGGTACTTGATTGATACCTAACGACGCAAGAGCTCCTAACTCCTGAGGCCGAAGCCTTTTGCCTTTTTCAAGCAAAACTTCTCCAACTTTTGCATCTTCCCCTTCGCGAATGACGTTTTCGTTTTTCCCAACAGACCTTGTGATATTAAGTAAATCTTGCACCTGTTCACAGTCTTCAATCATGACAACGCTATCGCTACCTTTAGGAATCATCCCACCTGTCGGGACGTAAACCGCCTCTCCTGTTTGCACTACTTCTGTCGAAACCTTGCCCATTTCTACTTCTCCAACAACAGTTAGAAAACCAGGCATCGTCTCACTTGCCCCGTATGTATCTTTTGATTGAACGGCATATCCATCCACAACGGAACGGGAAAAAGATGGAACATTTTCTTTTGCAATAATATCCTCTGAAAGAATACTTCCTAGAGCATCTTTTAGTGAAATAATTTCATTTAAGTCTAATGGGTTGACGTACGTTTTAATTAAATCCATCATTTTAGCTACCGATTGCACTCGAAAAAAATCCATCCTCTAGTCTCCTCACTACTCAAAATTCTGTGAATTTGCCCATTTATAATCTTCTGGATGATTCATATTGAAAAACGCTTTTTCGATTTCTACGTCTGTCATCTTTGCTTTTAATAAATCATCTGTTGTAATCGCTTCCACTCTCAGTTGAGATAAAACGTCTCTAATCCTTCTTTTCCCTAGGCTTAGGTTCTCTTCCACTAATCGTAACGCACTTTTATGGTAAAGGGCATACAATGGATGTTCACGACCATCAATCACAGGCACAATCGCTTGGGCTTCAGGAGCAGCTTTAGCTTTTTCTATTAATACATGCACAACTTTTTCATCAAAAAATGGAAGATCGCATGCAACAATGAGGTTCCAATCCGTTTGACTTGTCGTCAAACCTGCTTCCATTCCTGCAAGAGGTCCTTGTCCTTTTTTTATATCTTCTATCATCGGCAATTCAAGAAAAGAAAAATTCTGAGGATCATTGGTGACAAGAAGCAAAACCTTTGTTATCCGCTCTATTTTCCTTTTCAATCTAACGATATTTCTTTCTCCTTCAATGACTAAAAACGCTTTATTCGTCCCCATTCGACTTGATTTACCACCTGCTAGTAATATGCCTGTTAACTCCATATTCATAATACTCCTTTATAAACCTATTCAGATGGTTCATCTCCATAACCTTCTTCTTGAGCAACAAAGTCAAAATGAATTGTTTCCAAATCAAGTAATGCAGCTGATTTTTTCTCCAGTATTTTTTCCGCTTCTACGATTTTCAAATAATTACTACACGTTTCACACACTTCAATTTTTGCCACGTCATCTTCTTTAATGTTTATATAGAATAAATGCTCTTGACGATCATCCCCACAGTGAACGCACGCCAAACGCTTTTGTTTCCATTGCGTTTCACAACGAGGACAATAAAGATATTTTTGCCCTTTTCCATCGATTTTCGCTAGTCGATGTGGCTCTCCACAACAGGGACAAGTCCCCATCACCTCAAACTCGTCAATAAAAGATTGGCTTTCTTTTGCTAGTAATTGCATAAATGGCCTTAGTGCTTGTTCTGCTAAAAAATGGGGAAGCCATTCCGATAACTCATTTTTTTGAGAATACGTTTGAAAATACACAGTGTTAAAAGTGATCGACTCTTTGATCCATTTCATCGTATCTTCCTCTGTTAAATTCGTCGTGATCTTTGATAATTCCTCTTTTAAACCTGGTTGAAATGGAGAAATAACGTTCGCAATCTCTTCAATAGATTCTCTATATAACTCACCTGGAACAGGAGACGTTTTCATTTGCGGTAAGATAGGAAAATCAAAATCAAATTCATCTTTTGTGATAGCAAGTTTCATTTTTCCACCGAAATACTCCCGTAACTCCTCTTGTTTGTTTATGATAGATTTCTGCAAATTCAAATACTCTTCAGACACAACGTTCGGGTTCATATAAATCCCTCCATGAATTAAATCTACTGCCTATTATATCGTTGTAATGGAAGGCCTGTCCACATGGGACAACCAATGAATGATAGCGGTATTTAGATTTATTATTTTCCTTTTCTTTCATTGTATTTATAGTAGATATTGTTACAATTTAATTAATGTTCAAATTTTTTCTTTCTCAGTGTAAGTTGGCGTTTAAATATAAAGTTAACGACAAACATTTTTCTTAAAAGGAGTCCGATCATGAAATCTCCTAAAGTATTCATTATAACCATTCTTCTCATTACAACTGCTTTTAGCTATCTTTCTCTTAACTATTTCATGGAGACAACCGACGACAGACATTCTTCTCTAACAAATGATGTTAAAACTAGTCGAAGTACACTAGACTTCTCAGAACCTCCATCAAAAATGGTTGAAACAAAAGAGAACACTGAACAATGGCGCAGTAACTTGGCTGATGTTTCTGAATGGGGAGAATTTGTATCTGGAGTAAAATCGAAAATGGAAACAGATGAGAAAGTGATTGCTCTAACGTTCGATGCTTGCGGAGGTCCGTTTGGAAATGAATATGATGAAGAACTGATTCAATTTTTAAGAGAAGAGGAAGTCCCTGCAACTTTATTTTTCAACGCAAGATGGATCAAAGAAAATGAGAAAATATTTTTAGAGTTAGCTGATGACCCCCTTTTTTCAGTACAAAACCATGGTACGAATCATTTACCTTTATCCGTTAATGGAAAAACGGCATGGGGAATTCAAGGAACAAGTTCTGTTGAAGAAGTCATTGATGAAGTCATGGATAATCAAATACTAATCGAGGAATTAACCGGAGAGACTCCTAAGTTTTTTCGTTCTGGCACCGCATTCTACGATGACGTTGCTGTAGAAATCGTTCAAAATCTAGGATTATCTGTTGTGAATTTTGATATTCTTGGAGATGCAGGAGCAACGTATACAGCAGAACAAGTGGAAAAAGCCCTTCTACAGTCTACTGAAGGATCGATTCCACTCTTACACATGAATCAACCTAATAGTGAAACGGCAGAAGGGGTAGCGAATGCTATTCCTATTCTGGAAGCGAAAGGATATACCTTTATCCTTTTAGACGAAAAACCATTACGGGAATAAAGTAACGATCAAAACTTGTCCGTTTACTTGATAACGAGTACATCTACAGTGGAGTAACGGACAATATTTTCTGCCGTACTTCCCATCACTAAATGATCGTAAGAGTCCATTCCATTGGAACCACAAACGACCATATCAGCCCCTACATCTTCAACAAGATCGTAAGTAATAGCAGTTTTCGGATTACCTTTTCTAATTTGAATAGAGTAGTTATTAAAGTTTTCTGCTTCTATTTTTGCTTTCATTATTCTTTTCATTTCCTCTGCATGTTCGTCTGCGAGTTCTTCCACTTTTCCTGGCTTATCTGGGAAAAGATGAGCTTCTCGCATATCAATAACATATGCGACCGTTAATTTAGCGTCATTTCGTTTGGCGATATTTACTGATTTAAACAACGCCTTTTCTGCATCCTCTGATCCGTCATAAGCGACAAGTACATGTTTGTAGTTTTCGTCTACCATTATTGATCCCTCCTCAGTCGTAATATATCCCTTCTCAATTATAACCTTATTCCATCTAAAAATAATGTGCTATGAAGAAAAATATAGATTTAACCACTCATATTTTTATATTTTAGTAAACCAACCTGCTCTTTTAGCTAGAAGGAGTAGGCTTTAAAAAGCCTACTCCTCAGTCCCCATTAGAAATGGAACATTACGTTGGCATCACCCAAATAATTTGCTGTATGCGGATAAAAAATGATGACTCACTCGACTGTACGACAATATGATCTGGTTTCACATCTGTTAATTGCCCACGAATATTCCCGTCACTCGTTTGCACAACAACCGTTGATCCTTGAACGGACTGCAACGTTTGCACGACAAACGGATCATAAGAAGTTACATATTTCACCGTATCCCCTTGTTGTTGTCTCGATTGATCATTATTGTACACTTAAACTCCTCCTTTACTAAGATAAATCCACTCCCATCATATGCCTATGAGACTTAATTAGTTCCTAATCTTTCATTTTCCATTATGAAAAGCCGTCTCCATTCTCAGAGACGGCTTTAAGTTAAACTTTCGATTTGATTGTAAAGGACCGAATGACTTGTTGTAATTCTTCCGCCATTTTAGCAAGTTGATTAGCCGATGCATCAATTTCTTCCATTGACGCATTTTGCTCTTCAGCTGAAGCAGCAACATTTTGTGTATAGCCTGCAGATTGTTCCGCAATCGTGGATGATTCTTTCACAGAAGCTTCCACAGAATGAACACCATCATCTATTCGTTCAATCGATGATGTTACTTCTGCCATTTGAGAAGATACTTGATTTATTGCATGTGTCAACTCTTCAAAAGAGTGACCAGCATCTTCCACAGAGTTCATTCCAGACTGAACAGCTTCACGACCATTTTTAGTGAAAAGCACCGACTCTTTCACATCTGTTTGAATGTGATCAATGAGAGTTTTTATCTCGTTTGTAGCAACTGACGTTTGTTCGGATAACTTTCTTACTTCATCGGCAACAACAGCAAATCCTTTTCCGTGTTCTCCTGCTCTTGCAGCTTCAATGGCTGCATTTAAAGCTAACAAATTTGTCTGTTCGGCGACTCCAGTAATTAATGATACAATCGAGCCAATTTTTTCTGATCTTTCAGCTAATTTGTTCACTGATTCATCGATTTCATCTGTAATGTCATGGATAACTTTCATTTGAGAAACCGCACTTCCAATTACTTCCGTTCCGTGATTTGCCTTTTGAGCAGAATCTTCCGTAGACCTGTTTACTTCTTTAATACTAATCGTTATACGATCAATACTTTTTGACATCCCATTAACCGTTTCTTCATTTTCACTAGCTTTTTCCACTTGTAGTTCTGCTCCTGATGCTACTTGTTGTATCGAATCAGATATTTCTTCCGCAGCACGACTAGTCTCATTGGCACTAGCAAGAAGTTGTTCTGAACTTGCAGCTACTTGGTCAGAAGTTTCTCCGATTTGTGAAATCATCCCTTGTAAACTATCTATCATTCTATTCACTGCTAGACTCATTTTACCTAATTCATCATTTGATTTCACTTCAAGTTTGTCAACAGCTAAATTCCCTTTACTTATTTCGTCTGTTGTAATCACCACGTTGTTTAAAGAAGTCGTAATTCCCCGAGCAACAAACCAGAAAATACTTCCACCAATCAGGATAACTGAAGCTATAATAATGACGAACGTAGTAATATTAGATGAAATGATCCCTATTACGTTCTGCTCAGATGCCTCCGCTTCTGCTAATACCATATCAGAAAGTAGTAACGAATTCTCAGTAATTTCTGACCTAATATCTGCCAATTCCTCAATTCGTCTATTTTGCATCGGACCTACATCATTCGGAATTCGATCAACTTGATCATCAAAAGACTGTACTTGGTTTTGTATTAATTGAAATAAGTCTTCCGTTTCATCTGTATACATTCTCAATTGCAAATCTTCCATATATTCATTAAGTATAGCTGATTGCTCATCATAAAATTGGAGGCTTTCTTCTTCTCCTACTCGTATATAATCTGTAACAGCAATATACTTTGATCGAACGAGAGAAGCAATATCCGTTACAACAACAGCACGTTCACTTTGTTGAGAGTATGTATCCATTTCCTCACTTATTTCTCCCATTTGAAAGTATGTTATCGTAGCACCAATAATAAGTAATAGAACCATTATAAAAAAAGTTCCAAATATTTTTATTCGTACAGAAAGATTCATTTTTTTCATAGCCCTTCTCCCTCTCAAACCTTTTTATGTTAGACTCCTTTAAAACTCCTTATTTAACACACTACATATGAACCATATTTATCATATCACAACATAACATAATGTAGGTACAAAAGACTGACTTAATTACAATTTATAATAGACAAACTGATTTTCCAGGTACTATTTTTTGATCATTATGTCTTAATTACTAGTTGAGTAGATCATACTTTTAAAGTGAAATTTATTTATATTCATCAAACAAGAAGCTATAAGGCTTCTAACCGTCGGTGCGACGGGGATAGCCTAATCAAAACTTTCGTTTACGAAGGTGTTCTTAGGAATCCCCCACTTCAAACAGTTCGCAAGAGCAGTTAAGTGGCGGGTAGTTCAAAAATAGTTATTAGAAGGAATATCTCTTTAGTTACAATTTTTCAAAAATTCAATAAAATAAGGACTACAATACTTATTTAGTTCATTGCTTTTTTTACAAGGAATGTCTATATATTCTTTCGTTTCAATCGTGGTATAATGAAATCACTTTTGATTTTCTATTGAGACAATCGTTTATAAGTAGATTGATTTTTAATACGACGGAAACTACAACGAATAATAGGTGTTAATCATCGGTGATCTTTATTCAAAAACTCTTATTTGAGGTGAATTCATGCAAAGAAATAAATTAATCATATTATCTATTGGTACCGTCATTTTAACGATATTAGTAATTGTTATGATTTTTTTGGAAAGAGGCGAGACAACTTCTAACGGAGCAGGTTCCAACGCCGTTGTAACGGATACTAATAGCAGTACGAATACAGCTTCAAATGAAGATAACGCTCAGCAAGATGACGAATCACTAAATGTTCAATCAGAAAACTCTATTGAAGAAGACGAAAACATCTATGACCTAAGTGAAGAAGAGTTAAGGGAAAAAGCTAGAGAAGCAATTGATTCTTCAACAATAAATGATTCCGAAACTGAGATGACAAAAGACTCTCTTTACAACCATTCTCTTTTAAATCAAAAGTTTAGGAACTCATTAGATGAAGAAACCAACTCTACAGAGGAAGATGTCGAGCAAAATGCCGAATGGCTATCGATTGAACTCATGGGATGGTATGACTACGCTCAAGATAAATATGATTTTAATTATTCAGAAGACCAATTCCTCTCTTTTATTGAAAATGAAAATTATATAGAAGATGAAGAAATGATGGCAATAGCTTTGTTTGAAGAATTAAAACAAATAAATGAAAATGCATATATACGCCAATTAGAAACAAACTATCTAAAAGCATTTATATGGGAAAGTATTCAAGATGATGTAGCATCAGAGATGTCCGATGATGTCTCAGGTATGGATAATGATAATGATAATGATGAAAATGAGTACCGATTATTTTTAGCCTTTGAACAAGAGATTATGTCAGACCTAGTTGAAAAAAATCCAAATTTAGTGGAATAATAAAAGATACCTTTTTCAGTATTCAAAAAACCTCGTCAGTGTGAACGAGGTTTTTTTATTATTCTAACATTATATTTCCGAGTTAGGAGTTTCAAGATCTTTCATTTTCCCTATTAGATCGTCTTGCATTTTAAGACATCGATACTTGCATTATGCATTATTTAAATTCACTGAAATCAACCTTGAACTGAGTTGATACAGAGGAATTTACTTTATCTTCAGCCACTACTATTGCTGATTGTGCAAAATCAAGATCTTCCACTTCAAGATAAATTGTTTTCAGTGTACCCGAACCTGATGTCATCGTGCGAATCGGTTCCACCTCTTCCTCACCTTGCTTTAGATGGATATCATAAACGTACCCTTTATTCTCATTAAATCGAACATGAATCGGTAAATACTGATCCATTAATTCCTGTTTAATTTCTTCTGGAATAGGCCTTCTTCCAAAATGATCATATAATTTTCTTGATTCCTTTATCGCTGAAAAGTAAGGGGTCTCTATATAAGCAAAAACTGCTTCTGAAAGCGTGGCTTCTTCTTCCTTTTCTAGTAAAAAATCTTCTACTAACTCAATGGAAGTTGTTCCTTTTTCAATTGCTTTTCGAATCTCTTGATCAGACAAATAAAAGTAATAGTCTTCATTTTCAAATGTCTTTTCTAGTTTATTTTCTAAAGAGCCCGTTCTTCCTAAAGTGTCCCCTACGGATTCATGAAAAAAATATACTAAACTCCCGACAATAAATATTGTCATGATTATCATGCTAATAAACATTTTTTTAAACATAGTAATCCCGTCCTCTACCGAGTAATTATACTAGAGAGAACGAGATCTGGAAATATTTATTTAGACTGTGATAACATTGATCTCATTAAGTGTTTGCAAAAGAGATTCAGCAAGCTGATCATTATTAGTGAAAATCGCGTCTGGATTGGTTTTCTCTATTGCCTCTGCAACCTCGTCTTCTCCATTATTTGAGAGAAGAAAAATATAATCTACATTCACACTGTCATCTGAATAAGATGAAAGAAGTCGATAACCTAATCGAGCCCACGCTTTTGCTTTCTCATTTCCTTCAATCTCTCCCCCTAAAACAAGAATTGCTTTTCTTCTAGGTCCAGCATCTGTATGTTCAATGGCAGAGCTTTTGGCTTCTGTAATAATCTGCGTTTTATTATCAATCGCACTAGCATCTTCTTTCCCAGTTGCCTGCAATAATGCTTGGTTAATATCTTCATAGATATCTTTGAAATCCTCAAGTCCAACAGATAGTCTAACTAAATCTTCTGTGACTCCTGTTGTCACTAAGTCTTCTTTTGATAATTGGAGGTGAGTTGTACTAGCAGGATGGATAATTAAACTTTTTGCATCTCCTACGTTAGCGACATGTGACCATAGTTTTACGTGTTTTATCAAATCACGCCCTGCCTCTAAGCCACCTTCAATTCCAAAATTCACAACAGCTCCAAAACCATTGTGTAAGTATTTCTTTGCTAACTCATGGGCAGAGTGCTCTTCCAAACCAGGATAACTTACCCACTTCACCGCAGGATGGGCTTGGAGTTTTTTAGCTATTTCTAAAGCATTTTCTTGATGCTTTTTCATTCTTAATGACAATGTTTCAAGACCTTGAAGAAGTTGAAATGCATTAAATGGACTCAAACATGCACCGATATCTCTCATTAATTGAACACGCAGTTTCAGAATAAATGCAAGATCTCCTAGATCTCTCGCATAAACTAATCCTCCATAACTGTTGTCTGGTTCATGAAATTCTGGGTATTTCTCTTTGTTCCATGTAAATCGTCCCCCGTCAATCACAACGCCACCAATAGTCGTTCCATGACCGCCAATCCATTTTGTAGCGGAGTGGATAACGATATCCGCTCCGTGCTGAAGAGGTTTACAATTGGCTGGGGAACCAAATGTATTATCGATGATGAGTGGAATGTTCGCCTCATGTGCCACATCAGAAATGGCTTCAAAATCCAAAACATGAAGACTTGGGTTTCCGATTGTTTCGGCAAATACCGCTTTTGTTTTCGATGTAATGGCTTTACGTACTTCTTCTGGATCTGTTACATCAACAAAGTGAACGTTAATTCCGTATTTCGGAAGAGTAACGGCAAATAAGTTGTACGTTCCACCATATAAATTTGATGCAGCAACAATGTCATCTCCTGCATGGGCTATGTTTAAGATGGATAACGTAATCGCTGACATCCCAGAGGCTGTTGCAAGCGCACCAACACCATCTTCTAAAATGGCCATTCGTTTTTCAAAGGCATCAACCGTAGGATTCATGATTCGACTATAGATATTCCCTGGTTCTTGTAATGAAAAAAGTCTCTCTGCATGATCCGCATCATCAAAAACGTAAGATGTTGTCTGATAAATAGGTACAGCTCTTGAACCTGTTGTTGGATCTGGAGCCTGTCCTGCGTGTAATAACTGCGTCGTTGTCCCGAACTGATTTACTTTTTGCGTCATGTAAACGCCTCCTTAAATTAGTGAATTAGAAAACTCCCTGTCAAAAGACAGAGAGTTGAATTCCCATGAAAAATCATAAAAAGTCATCTCTCTCATCTACCAAAGCAAATGCTTTGCAGGAATTGGCACCTTGCTATCCTTTTGATAGCTGGTTGCCGGGTTTCATCGGGCCAGTCCCTCCGCCACTCAAGATAAGAGCTGAGAATATTAAGGGTGATTTGGTTACATAAATGAGCTGATAATTATTTGAATATTATCACTTTTCAACTATTCCGTCAATGATTATATAATTCCAAAAAAGCTTTTCATTAAAAGAACAATGAAAACGATTGCTAATTTCTGAAAATATAAACTTTAAACGTTTCTCCATTTTGCCTGTTGGGTAGGGCTTGAAGCTGTGTTATACTTCGTCTGACTTAGAACATAAAGGAGGTTGAAGGGTATGGCTAGACTCTTTCAAGGGATTCAATTGAAGCCTATTATTATCATCATTATTGGTACACTTATTTTTGGTTTTGGTATTATCCATTTTAACTTACAGAACGGATTAGCTCACGGTGGTTTTACAGGTATTACATTATTACTTTATTACTTGTTTGAAATCGAACCATCCCTCTCCAATCTACTATTAAATATTCCATTGTTTTTAATTGGTTATAAGTTATTTGGAAGATTAATGCTGATTTATAGTTTGATTGGAACGGTCTTTCTCTCCATTTCACTGCGTTACTTTGAACTAAACCCTGTTACAGAAATACCACTTCAAGATGATATGATTTTGGTAGCAATTTTTGCTGGTGTTTTTGCAGGAACAGGGTTAGGATTGATTTTCCGTGCTGGTGGTACAACTGGTGGAGTTGATATCCTTGCACGTCTCGCTAATAAATATGTTGGAATGAGTATTGGTAAATTTATGTTCTCATTTGATGTAGTGGTCATCTCGCTCTCATTGATCCATTTATCATTAACTCAAGCGATGTATACTCTCGTCACCGTATTTGTTGCTGGTAGAGTAATAGACTTTATTATAGAAGGCGCTAGTGCAGCAAAATCAACGATGATCATCTCATCAAAAACCGATGAATTATCTAAAGCGATTATTCAGCGAATGAGTCGTGGATCCACTGTATTAACTGGTAAAGGTAGCTTCACCAGCGACGAACGCAGTGTCTTGTATTGTGTCGTCAATCGTAATGAACTGGTTCAACTAAAAAATTTAATTAAAGAAGTCGATCCATATGCCTTTTTCTCAATCAATGACGTAAAAGAAGTTTCGGGTGAAGGATTTACGTTTGATAATCAAAGGCAACCGCTTAAGCCAACAACATGATCAAATTCAAAAACCCTCTTAGAGATTCGTCGAGAGGGTTTTTGAAAGTCGCTAAACTCGCTTACTGCCTTTTTATAAAAAAAACTGTTTACAGATTAACTAATTTTCTATACGCTATTGTCTAACTACATAATTGAAGAAATGGAGAGGCTACGATGATCACCACGATATTTTTCGATTTAGACGATACGTTATTATGGGATGAAAAAAGTGTTCAAACTGCTTTCGACGCAACTTGTCAGTATGCGGCTTCCATTTACGACTTAGACCCAAACCAGTTGGAAGAAGCCGTTCGGGATCAAGCTCGTACGTTGTACGCGAGCTATGAAACCCATGCTTTTACGAAAATGATTGGAATTAACCCTTTTGAAGGACTTTGGGGAAATTTTGATGACGAAGGGGATATGTTTCAAAAAATGAAAGAGATCGTCCCTCAATATAGACGAGACACTTGGACACAAGGGTTAGCTAAGCTTGGAATAAATGACCCTCGTTTAGGTGCTGAACTGGCTGAAAGATTCCCTGCTGAAAGGAAAAATGCGCCGTTCTTATTTTATGATGCGCTACCTATTTTAGAACAGCTAAGCAAGGACTATTCTCTTTTGATGCTAACAAACGGTTCACCCGAACTACAAAACGTGAAATTGACAATCACTCCTGAGCTAGCACCTCTATTTAATGAAATCATCATTTCTGGAGATTTTGGTCGAGGCAAACCTGATGTTACGATCTTCGACTATGCATTGAAACAAGTGGATAAAAAGAAAGAGGAAGTCCTTATGGTTGGAGATAATCTCATGACCGATATTTTAGGTGCCAATCGAGCAGGAATTAAATCCATTTGGTTAAATCGTTTTGATAAAAAGGGCAATGACGTTAAGCCACATGCCGAAATCAAAAACCTTCATGAATTATTAGATCTGTTATCTTAACCTGTTACATTTGAATTTGTTTAGCACGATAATAAGCTGCGCTATTTATTTAAAAATAAGAAAAGCGATTGAGAGAGTCTCAATCGCTTTTACTCATTCCTATATTATAGTACAGGTTTTTTCCAGAATCCTATCATTAAAGCTGTTACGGCAGCACCTATCAATATTGCTAGAATATACATAAATGCACTTCCATAAACAATAGGGAAAACAAAAACCCCTCCGTGTGGTGCTGGTAAACCTATTCCAAACATCATCGTTAACGCACCCGCTACCGAGGATCCAACAATAATGGAAGGGATAACACGCCCAGGATCCGCAGCTGCGAACGGGATTGCTCCTTCGGTGATAAATGATGCGCCCATGATATAGTTTGTTTTTCCAGCATCAAGTTCTTGTTTCGTGAATTTATTTTTAAAGAATGAAGTAGCTAATGCAATACCTAATGGTGGCACCATACCACCTGCCATAACGGCTGCGTGTGGTCCAAAGTTCCCTGCATCAATCATCGCAATACCAAATGTGAATGCCGCTTTATTGATTGGTCCACCCATATCAACTGCCATCATCGCTCCTAATATAATTCCTAGGAAAACGATGTTTGTCGTCCCCATTCCATCTAACCAACTAACTAAACCATTATTAAAGGCTGATAGAGGACCAATAATAACATACATAATGAGACCAGTAGACAAAATACCAAGCAAAGGATAAATCAAAATTGTTTTAATACCGTCTAACGATTTAGGTAAATTAGCAAAGAGATATTTTAGTAAAACAACAATATAACCTGCTAAGAAACCTGCGATAATTCCGCCTAAGAAACCTGCCTCCCCAGTGGAAGCCATGAAACCAGCTATCATACCTGGAGCTAAACCTGGTCGATCAGCTATACTCATTGCAATAAAACCAGCAAGAATAGGAATCATTAGACCAAATGCATTCCCACCGCCTATCGTCATGAGTGCCTCTGCAATTGGAGAGTAAGAAGGATGGTCTGGATTTGCAGCTTCAATTCCAAACATAAAGGAAATCGCAATGAGAATACCACCCCCGACTACAAATGGTAGCATGTGTGATACACCGTTCATTAAGTGTTTATAGAAACCACTCTTCTTTTTAGTACCTTCCTCTTGACTCGATGAACCATCTCCACCATAAACTGGTGCATTACCTTTCATAGCTTTTGTAATTAATTCTTCTGGTCGACGAATGCCGTCTGTAACAGAAGCATCGAGTAACTGTTTTCCAACAAAACGTTGTTTTTCGACATTCATGTCCGCCGCAATAATAATTCCATCGGCCCGTTTAATATCATCTTCTGTTAATCTATTCTTCACACCATCTGACCCGTTCGTCTCTACTTTAATCGTTACACCAAGTTCTTTTGCTTTAGCTTTTAATGCATCAGCTGCCATGTACGTATGAGCAATCCCAGTTGGGCATCCAGTAACAGCAAGAATATATGGTTGGTTGCCTTTTGGAGAGGAAGACTGATCTTCGTCTGCTGAATCTAGCTTTTCTTTTTCTTTCTGATCAACCGCTTTTAAAATTTCTTCTTCTGAACGCGCTTGCATTAATGTTTGACGGAAATTTTCATCCATCAATAATGTGGATAATCTAGATAACGTTTGCAAATGAATGTCATTTGCTCCATCACTTGCTGCAATCATGAAAAACAAGTGACTTTTTTCTCCATCTAACGCATCGTAGTCAACTCCAGCTTTTGAACGACCGAATACAATCGTAGGTTCTGTCACTGACGCACTTTTTGCGTGTGGGATTGCAATACCATCACCGATCCCTGTTGAACTTTGTGATTCACGATGATGGATTTCTTCCATAAACGATTGTTTATTTTTCAATTTCCCTGCTTTGTCTAGCTTTGTTGCCAGTTCTTCGATGACATCTGCTTTTGTCGTAGAGACAAGATCCAAAATCATCGTCTTCTTTGTTAATAATTCTGTAATTTTCATTCATCTCACCCTTTCTTATATCATTTCAATTGATACTTCTTGCATCAATGATTGCACTTGATCTAAAGAACAAAATCCATCTGAAAATGCCGTTGCACTTCCTGAAGCAACACTAAAACGAAAAGCTTCCTTGATATCCATTGACTGCATGTAAGCATATAAGAAACCTGCAACCATAGAGTCACCAGCGCCAACAGAGTTTTTCACATTTCCCTTTGGAATAGTAGCTACATACGTATCATCTTTACTTACTAAAGCTGCGCCATCGCCAGCAAATGACATAAGTACGTAATTCACGCCCTTATCCAGCGTCTTTTTTGCTAATGTCACAGCAGAGGGAATATCAGTCACCTTCTGTTTATATAAATCTTCTAATTCCTGCTGATTTGGTTTTATTAAAAAGGGCCCCGCTTCCACTACCGCTTCTAAAGGTGCTCCACTTGTATCTACAAATGTTTTGACACCTTTTCTTTTTACACGTTCCACAATTTGTTGATAGAGATTTGTTGAAAGAATGGAAGGGACACTTCCTGAAAGGACTAATATATCCTTCGTCGTCAACAAATCTAGTTGTTGCAACAGTTCATCAATGTGCTTTTCTTGAATCTCCGGAGCCTTCCCGTTAATTTCTGTTTCTGTGTCGGTTTGTAGCTTCACATTAATTCTTGTTTGTCCCCCT
This sequence comes from Salipaludibacillus daqingensis, assembly GCF_029891575.1. Lineage (GTDB taxonomy): Bacteria > Bacillota > Bacilli > Bacillales > Salisediminibacteriaceae > Salipaludibacillus > Salipaludibacillus daqingensis. The sequence goes on from NZ_JARZHF010000004.1 coordinate 310,751, forward strand.
GTCTCTATAAAACGATGAGCAACCGCTTCTTTCGTCAATTCTTCTTTTATAAATGAACCGGTAAAACCAGCAGTAAATCCTAGAGACTCTGAACTAACTCCAAAACGTTGTAGAACTCTCGAAACATTAATCCCTTTTCCTCCTGGCACCATCGCTTGTTCCGTCGCTCGATTGGTTGCTCCCCATTGAAAAGATTCAACACCAACTAAATAATCGACCGAAGGATTAAGAGTGACTGTGTAAATCATCGCTATTCACCACCTCTACTTTTGCAACGTTTGTTAGCTTTTCAAAAAACTCACGATCATCTCCTTCAGTTGTAATTAAAACCGCTTCCTCGAGATCAGCAACTCTCGCAAAAGTTGCATCTCCAAATTTGGACGGATCAGCTAAAACAAAAGATTGTGTCGATTGTTTCATTGCAAGTTGTTTAATTTGAGCTTCTTCAGGATCTGGAGTTGAAAAGCCAAAGTTAATATCAACTCCATTCGTACCAATAAATGCTTTATCAAAGCGAAATTGTTGAATCGAATCAACTGCTCCTTTTCCGATAAAAGCATGCGTACCAGATTTAACATAACCACCTACAACGTACGTTCGAAACTGATGTTGAAGAGCTTCTTGTATAATATTTAAACCGTTTGTAACGATTACGATATCTTTTGCTTGTATATAAGGAATCATTGCTTGTGTGGAAGTTCCTGCATCAATATATAGACAATCACCATCTTGTACAAAGCTAGCAGCCCTTTTCCCCATTTGTTTCTTTTCCTCTGTGAACTGCTGTTGTTTTTCCATCATAGAAGGTTCATCAACTTTGCTTTTCATTAATGAAGCTCCACCATGTATACGCTTTAATTTTTGCTCGTTTTCAAGAATAGTTAAATCTCTTCGTATGGTAGACTCAGATGCTCCTGTTGCTTCAACTAGGTCAGCAAGCTTAGTCACTTTTTGATCTTCTAATAATTGAAGAATTTTTTCATACCGCTCAAAAGTAAGCATATACTTCACACCTTTTCTCTTGTTAACGTTATTATACACAATAAATCAATCAATATCAACTAAAAATAATCAAAAACATTTATTTATTTTCAAAATCAATCAAAAACATTCAGAAGAAGGCATAAAAAAAAGAAAGCCACAAGTTAGGCTTTCTTTTTTATTATCTACTTTTTACTAACATTTTAATTGCTTCTTCAATAACTTCTTCTCTTTCTTCATCAGACTCTGCTTCTTTTCGGAGGCAGGTCTCAAGATTCCTAGCAACAACATATGCAGTAGCGCGGTCTAACGCCGATCGAATGGCCGTCATTTGCGTAATAATTTCTTTACAATCTTTTTCTTCATCCATCATACGCAAAACCCCTCTTACTTGGCCCTCGACTCGCTTTAACCGATTTTTCATATCTGAGGAATATTCCATGGTTACACCACCTTTTTATAATCAACCCAATTGAGTACATATCTAATCATTATCTACAACTCTCATTTAATTACCACCTTGCCTTATCATAATACTATATATTTGTACGTTAATCCAATGATACTAACTGAAATTTTCACAAAAACTTTTCAAAAAATGCTCGAGCCAATAGAATAGCTCGAGCATTTTTTGTATATTATTCTATGATACATTTTATATAAATAAGTTTACATTGCCATCTTCAGCTTCTGCTAAATAAGATGCTACACCAGCATACTCAATGCCGTCCATTAATTCTTCTTCTTTAAGCCCCATAACATCCATTGTCATCGTGCAAGCTACCATTTTCACATCTAAATCTTGCGCCATTTCAATTAACTCAGGTAATGTAGACACGTTGTGTTCCTTCATCATTTTCTTCATTAAGTGTGAACCTGCACCACCGTAATTCATTTTTGAAAGCTTCAATTTCTTAGGCCCACGAGGCATCATTTTCGCAAACATTTTCTCCAAGAAATTTTTATCTTTTATTTCAATGTGTTCTTCTTTTCGCAACACATTTAAGCCCCAAAATGTAAAAAACATCGTTACTTGTTTCCCCATTGCTGCAGCACCTGTAGCAATAATGAAACTAGCAATAGCCTTATCTAAATCCCCATCAAATACGATCATTGTTGCATTATTTTTCTTTTCTTCTGTTGACATGAAAAAATCCTCCTTTTATTTTATACCCATTGCGGTATTAATTACTATAGTCATAGTGTATACCCCACTTGGTATAATGTCAAGGGTTAGAACCAAGATTATTTCATAGCTGCGTGAGAAGAAGAATGAGCGGATTTATCTGTTGATTCTTTATATTTTTTACGTCTATATAAACGGAACAAGACGTAGCAACAAATGGCGACGACTATTCCTGCAAAAATAACACCTTGTGTTTGTTGAAAACGTTCAACGATTATTTCTAAATTTCCTAAAGTTCCCAAGTAAAACATAAGAACTGACAAAGGGTAGAAACCAATAAAAGTAAGTAATGCAAATTTCATTTTATTCATTTTACTTAACCCTGCAATATAAGTGATATAGCCCATACCGATGAACCGTCCGACGGCAATCATCCAATCTCCATATCTATCAATCCATTTTTGTGCAAACTTTAATTTTTGTTGCGGAAGTTTCTTCTTCACAAACCCTTCGTAACGAATGCTAATATAATATGGCACAAAACTAACAACGACATAAATCATTGTGGTAATAATCGAATAAGAAAAAATTTCTAACCAAGAAGGATTTAACAAGTACCCATATACAATGACAAATATAGCTGCTGGAAAAGGGATAGACAGTGCTTCTATCGCTACACCTAGCCCTAAGCCAATCCAACCTAAATTTCTCAACACATCTAATATCCACTCAACCATGAAATATGCTCCTTTTTGTTTTACTTCCAAATCATTCATTTACTGGAATCTACTGATGCAACGTTGGTTGCTTATTCCCGCTATTTAACTTCCTTAACCTTCATTTTATCGTAACGGTTATTTATTGAAAAATCACGGGATCACTCGGGTCGAAAGGTACTATACCCTCGCTTTGCTTCCCTTCGCATGCGATTTTCTGTCTGAAAGGCTCTATCACTATGCTTTGCTTCCCTTCACCTGATAACACTCTGACGAACGTTACTAAAACAAGTTACTAAAACAAAAAAGGATACCTATAAAGGTACCCTTCTCTACTAAATTACATCGACATTTCTACAGCATCATTTAAAGACACTGTAATTGTTTCTTCTTTATGTTTTAGTGTGAGGGATGTTCCCTCAACTAACGTATACGTTACTTTATCTTTCGTTAAACTAACAGACAGTTGTTGACCTTGGTATTGTACTTGAAATTGAAGCGAGTTCCATACCTCAGGTAGTTTCGGTTGAAAAGACAACCCTTGCTGTTTCATTCTTAATCCAGCAAAGCCATAAACTAACGCTAACCACGTTCCACCCATATTAGCCATATGAAGGCCATCTTTCGTATTTTTATGAGTATTGTCTAAATCTAAACGAGCTGTCTCATTAAAATAATGATACGCTTTTTCATCATATCCGAGCTTAGCTGCCATGATGCTAAATACGCAATACGACAAGGAAGAGTCGTGTGTCGTCACCTTTTCATAATAATCGTATGATCGACGAATCGTATCTTCATCCGCTTCATCTTCTAACAAGAAATGTCCAAGAATAGTATCTGCTTGTTTACATACTTGGTAGCGATATAACGTCAGCGGGTGATAATGAAGCAATAATGGAAACTTCTCTTTCGGAGTTGCCTCAATATTCCACACATCTTTATTTAAAAACGTATCATCCTGCGCGTGAATTCCTAATTTCTCATCATAAGGCAAGTACATGCGCTCAGATGCTCGTTCCCACTCGGCAATTTCTTCCTTTGACACAGATAGCTTACTCAATAATTCGTCATAAGCACCCGTGTCATGATCTTTTACGATAGACAACGATTGAACGGCCCAAGCCAAGTTATTTTTAGCCATCACATTCGTATAGAAATTATTGTTAACGATACATGTGTATTCATCAGGCCCTGTCACATCATCAATGCGAAATTTACCATCTTTTTCGTGCCCCATATCTATCCAAAGCCTTGATGTTTCTACTAACAGTTCCGCTCCATACTCTTTCAAAAACTCCCAGTCGCCCGTTACTAAGTAATATTGTACAAAACTATAAGCAATATCTGCACTTATATGATATTGAGCTGTTCCTGCTGGGAAAAAGCCCGAACATTCTGTTCCAGTGATCGTTCGCCATGGGAACAGGGCTCCTTTATGATGACCAACCTCTATTGCTCGTTCTTTTGCAGCACCCAAAATAGAAAAACGATGAAGGAGAAGTTGCTTTGCTATTTCAGGTTGCGTCAATAAAAAGACAGGAAACATGTAAATTTCAGTGTCCCAAAAGTAATGTCCTTCATATCCTTCTCCAGAAAGACCCTTTGCTGAAATATTACTTACAGAATCTTTACCAACAGATTGTAATAATTGGTAAAGATTAAATCGAATCCCTTGTTGAAGATCATCAGCTCCTTGAATTTTGATATCTGACTTTTCCCAAAAGGCATCTAGGTATTTTTTTTGACTTTGAAGTAAATCGTCAAATGATTGTGATTGCATCTTGGCATGAATTTTTTCAGCTGACTTTTTTACATTATCCCCATGTCGATACGTATCTGTGTATACATTATATTTCGTGAATTCAATGACTGAATTTGATTGAAAATGATACTTTTCTTCAACAGCAAAATCTAGAAGGTTAACCTCATATGTTGTGGTATCTTGATTTGCTTCAGATCTCGTCATACAACATACTTCTAGTTTTGTTTCATACGTTTTATTCGTCACACTATGCGTGTTTTCCTGTTGATCCACATCGATGACGTGCAGTCTTTTCGCATGACCGGAAGCAACACGCGGATCTGAAGGGTCCACAAAATTTGATATATCTCCATTAACGTTTGAGGTGATCACAACGTCATTAATCGAGGATATTGGTTGAATATGAACAGATTGCAAAAATAATTCTTTGTCTACAAAGGAAATCAATCGACGAAAACGAATTTCCACTTCTTTTCCTTTAGGTGACTTCCAATGAACTTTACGCTCAGAGTATCCTTTATCCATATGAAGAGTTCTCGTGAATGCGAGCACTTCTCCTTCAAACATCGAAAAACGTTCCCCATCAATATCAATTGTTATCGACTGACTGTCTATGACATTTACTAATTTTTGCTGCGTTTCAGGAAAACCATGAAGTTTTTCCCCATATTCTATAGAAGTCTCATCATGAAATGCATTGATGTAAGTTCCTCTAATTGATGTCATGTTGTCCTGGTAACCTTCTTCAAAGTTACCACGTACTCCAAGAAAACCATTCCCCTGTGAAAACAAACTTTCATTAACTAAAAGTTGGTCTTGGTCGAGCTTCTGATCTAATATACTCCAGCCCATTGAAGTCACTCCTTTTTACATTAATAGCTACCTATAACAAATTCGTATATACATATGAAAACCTTTTCATATTTTAGAGTGTATCAAATGATTTCAGTTTTTTCTATATAATTCATGAGTTTTTCATGAATTCTTTAAGTGATAAGGCTTTTCATCACAAAAAGCCCATATCATTATAAAAATCTATTGTTGAATAATCACAAAAAAGAAGCCTAATACATGATATCGATTTCACACACCGTAAAAAACAAACTAAAAGACGTGAACAAGTATTCTCTCATTCACGTCCTTTTATTTGTTAATTTCTCATTGTTAGTTTTAACAAGCGATCATCGTTCTCCTTAGGCGTTCCACGGCCGTCTGTATTGTTTGTGATGAGATAAATCGCCTCATCAACAACCGCTACATCACGAAGTCTTCCTTCTCCTTGAAATACTTCAACCATGTCGTTTTGTTCTTCATCGAAGTAATAAAGACTCTCGCCTCTTAAACCAGCAACGAGAAGCTGATTATCCCAAAATGCGATTCCTGAAGGCGCCCATGTGTCATCACCAGAATGAATAAGGGGTTCTTCCATGCCATCGTTCGTTTGATCACCTTCAATGACAGGCCAACCATAGTTATTTCCTGGTTGAATAAGATTGATTTCATCTTGGGCAACTGGTCCATGTTCTGAACTGTATAATTCTCCCTCTTCATTCCATGCTAAACCTTGTGGATTACGATGCCCGTAACTATATACATAAGAATCTTCGGTAGGGTTATCGTCTGGTATTTCTCCTTCCATCGTCATCCTTAGTATACTGCCGGCCAAATTACTATCATCTTGAGCATCACTTGGTATATCTGCATCCCCTGTTGTGACATAAAGGTTATCATCAGGTCCAATCGCTAACCGACCACCATTATGAATGCCAGCACCAGGAATATCGTCTAATAAAATTTCTGTTTCTGCCCATCCATCATCTTTTTCTACTTTAACGACACGATTTGCAAGAGACCCTTCCTCTGACTCAAACGTATAATAAGCAAAACCTTCATTAGAAGTACCGAAATCTTCGGCTAAGACAAAACCTAATAGTCCCCCTTCTCCCTGATGCGCTATAGGGGAAGACGTTTCTAATGTCGTTTGCTCTGTTTCTCCGTCATTTACTTCCAATATGTGACCATCCCGATCCGTCATATAAATGATTTTTTCATAAATATTTAATGACCATGGGATATCAAGGTTTTCAGCTACAGTTTCCACTTCCCAATCTTCCGTTTTCATATCTCCCAGTTTGTTGTCTTGCTCGTCTTGGGGCTCTTGATTTTCTAGATTATTCGCTTGATTTTCCGTTACTTCATTCTGTTCTGTTTGATTATTTTCTTCATTGAGGACCTCGTCATTTTCTACTGATTGACACGCCGCAAAAATTAAAATCATTCCGATAATAATAAAGGATAAACGATACGTTTGTTCATTCATCTTGCAACCTCCTTTCACAGGAACTATACCCTAGTTAGACAATAGAAAAAACACGAAACCATATCGTGTTTTTTCATCTGTTTTTACTTTTAGAAGCTTTCCGTATTAGATCTATCAACTTGTTGCTAATAAAACAAGTTGGAATCAATCGACTTCGATCACGCCCTCGTTTTATTGTCAGTTGACAGGATTCATGTACTCCACTGCTGGAATCATCTGTTTTAACGTCATTCCCATTTCTAAACCAATAGCAATCGCCGCAAGGATGTGATACACATTTTGTTTACCACGCAATTTTGTTTTTAGACTCCCTGTTTCTCCAGAAGCAAGTGTAACTGTAAACCATACTCCTTTGGAACGATAGTCTATTTCACTTGCTTGGATATCTAAATTATCACTGTCTATGCCATAATACACTTTTCGACATTGGTTTTTCACTTGATAAGATTTGATATTCTCGTCATCTTTATTTAAAATCGCTACACCTTCTTTTTCTGGCAATGTTTCGACGATTTCATATTGTGTTTTCTCTATATTGTCTAGCGTTTGAAAGGTTTCCAAGTGTTGCTCATCTAAGCCTGCTAGGATTCCATATTGGTGGTCAAGGATTTCACATATTTCTTGAATATCTCCTTCTTGCTTTACATCTATTTCCGCAATAAAAATATTGTGGTAATGTTTCAATTTTTCATTGATTGTTCTCGCAACACCTAACCTCGTATGATAATTTTCTGGTGTTAGCAGCACGTTATATTTCGTTGACAAAATCGCATGCACGAAATGCTTGAGGTCCTTTTTATCATCACTTCCAGTAATCCCAACAATTTTCAAATCAGGAGAAGCTTTTATTAAACGTTTTGCATCGTTAACAATCCCTTCGCTGATTCTCTTTTCGATTGGACTATTTATTGAATTCGCTAGTCGAACCGTATAAAACGGTAACACGGCAGTTCCGATTAACAAGAGGAAGACAAAAATAATGTTAGCAAACGCTCCTATAACAATCGCAGCTGAAGCAATCACCCCATACAAAATGTAGTTCGTTGCTAAAAGTCGCTGCACTTGTTGTGTATAAACAAGTTTTATATTTTCTGCAGGTTTGTTTTTCCACAATACGAAAAACGCTAACGCAAATACAACGATCGCAGAAATTAATACAACAATCTCAGAAGGTGAAACGATCGCGAGAAGAAGAGGAATAAGATATAGTCCTTCCAATAAATGAAATGTATTAGGACGGTTTATACTCATCCATTTATCATACTGCTCATTTCGATACGAATGTAGCTGAAGCATATGCACACTTCGTTTCACCTTTATTGTAATCGGCAAAATCCATGTCGCAAGAAGAAGAATATAAAAAACGGTCAATAGAAACATAGTTAGTGGCTCCTTCCTATTCGTGAGGTAAACGCTCGTCTTTGCAGGTTCTAAGGTCATTTATCTATTCGATTTCATCAAATAAGGTGTCAGAAGCGGTTCACTTAACCGTCTGACACCTTATCTTATCATTCTATCAATTCATACATTACTTTTTTCAGTGGTCCTAGTCGAGTCGTTGAAGCGATCGACGCTTTTAAAATCTTCTCTTTGTCAACTCTTGACCAGTCAATGTTATAACCTTGTTCTAATGCTATTAAACGTATCATTTCACGGCACGACCTTCCATTGCCATCACGGAAAGGATGAAGGACATTTATTTCCGCCAAATAAAATGCGAGTAAATCAGCAAAATCTTCTTTACTCGAAACATTCCACGACTCTGCTTGCAGACGTTGAAAAAGATTTAGCCCGCTCTCTTCAAGGTGAAGAGCTGGAGCAAAAGAAAAACCACCTTTAGAAATATTCTCCGTTCTTAGTTTTCCGGCGAACGGATATATATCTTGAAAGATATAGTAGTGAATATGTTTTAAATGTTCAAAACTAAAATTGCCTTTTACGGGCTGAATTTGTAATTCAGAAAGTCTCTGTGACGTTAATATGGCATCTAATTGAAGAAGACGATCTTCTTCTCGTATATCAAAGTGATTAATTAAAACACCTGTCCCATCATAGCAATACGTTGACTTCCCTGATCCATACCTACTCATTTGCAGATAGTTCCAAGGCTTTTTCAATAAAAACTTTGTGGCTAATCCTACCTAAAAGCTGGTCTTTAACCAATTGCTCTTGTTTCGAGTTCAATGAAAGACCTTCTACTGCTAGTGAGCCTTTTGCAGATTTCAGTGCCTTTTCAACTTGATCTATTGTTCTCACAGAAGATTACACACCTTTCTTTCTTTTACGCTATACTTCATTATACTCTATTTTTTTCGTGAATTAAAATGACGTTTGCTTCTTTTTAGCATAAACATGATGAGCTACCGCGTTCGCTAAGTATAAAATTGCAAGCACACCAAAAAATGCATTCCAACCAACGACATAGTAAAAGCTATAATCTCTTAAGTTAGGAAAATTCAAGTGTGCTGGATCTGTCCAAGTGGATAAGAAAAAATGATAGATTGCAACGGCAACTAAAAACGTAAATATGACTTGAAAAGTAATGTAAAATGTTGATTTAATTTTCGTCATTTGAATTCTATCAACTAATACATAAAACAAGTAACCAACACTTATGAAGTTAAACATCATAAAAACAACGAGAAGAATCACTAAAGTAGCTTCATTTATCATACAAACACCTCTTTATATTTTTATAAAAGATACTTATTCTTTTAATCTTATGTAGAAAAGGGTAAAGATTGAAAAGTCCAATCAAGTTTTAAGCTCACTTCTTCCATTATATAGGAATTTCTCGGTAAAAGCGATTTATAATAATAAAAATATTAAAACAACAGAGGGCTATTTTTACATAGTTTAGTAATCTCCATTTTTAGTACCTGAAATTAATACTTGGTATAAAAGGAAGAAGCTTGTATAATAAAACTACTAGACGTATCACAGAAAGTGAGATGAGCACATGACAAAGAAACGAGTTGCATGGGTTACAGATAGCACCGCATTTTTAACAAAGGAGCTTTTGGATCATCCGGACGTTTACGTTCTTCCTCTTGCAATCATATTTGATGGAGAAGCTTTTGACGATGGTATTGACTTAACGACAGATGAACTATATAAGCGGATCCGATCTAACAAAGAAGTACCCAAAACATCTCAACCTTCTGCAGGTAGATTTGCCGAATTATACGAAAAATTAAAGGAAGATTATGATTCCGCAGTTGCCATTCATATTTCCAGTAAGTTGAGCGGTACACTTGATAGTTCAGCCGCCGGAAAAGAAATGTCTGGCTTTGATGTAGAATTAGTGGACTCCTACTCTATGTCTTATGCAATCACAACATTAATGGAAAAAGGAATGGCTTTAGCTGAACAAGGAAAAACAGCGAAAGAAATTCAACAACACCTGCAACCTGCTGCTAAGCGATCTGAAAGCTACATTTTACTTGGAAGCTTAGAACAATTCTATAAAGGTGGCCGAATGTCTGGTACCCAATATTTACTTGGTAACTTATTGCAAATTAAACCGATTATCCGTATTACACCCGAAGGCGAATTTGATTTATTTCAAAAAGTACGCTCTGAAAAGAAAGCGGTTAAACGTATGTTAGAACTACTAGAAACATCAATGAACAAATACCGTATAGATCAAGTCCAAATTATGCACGGAAATGTCATTGATAAAGCTCATGAACTTCGTCAATTAGTCCGTGAGAAATATCCTGATTTAGATATCTTCGTCGGTGAAATAAGTTCTTCCATAGCTGTTCATGCTGGTGAAGGCACAGTTGCTATGATTTGGCATAACAACGACAAGTAACGAACATTTTAAATTTCGTTTCAAAGAGAGTATTCTTTTCCTTTAAAGGAGAGGTACTCTCTTTTTTAGTTTTAGACTGTTTGCTAGCGACATGTTATCTTTGAGTAGATGCTGTAACGTCCTTTTCGTCATAGCAAATCTTTAAAACAACAAACCCTTATTCTCTGTTACAAAGGAGGTGGCAATTGTTTTGCCTACACGTCTTGCATATTTCATGGTCATGTTAGGTGCTGCCCTTTGGGGAATCACTGGCCTATTTGTTCAAAATTTATATACATATGGTTTTACACCATGGGAAGTGGTTGGCATACGTTTGATTTTTTCAACAGTCCTTCTGTTCCTCTTCTTATTTGTCCTTAAGCGGTCTCTTTTGAAGATCCAGTTAAAAGACATCCCTTTTTTCATTGGAACAGGAGTCATTAGTATTGCATTTTTTAATTATTTTTTCTTCACCGTCATGGAAGAAGCCACGTTATCACTTTCTGTTGTCCTTCTTTATACAGGACCAGTTTTTGTGACAATCATCTCTAGATTTACGTTCGGTGAGCCTTTCGCTAAATATAAAATGATTGCCCTTTTCTTGATGCTTATTGGTTGTAGCCTGACAGTAGGTTTTCTTCCAATGGGGCAACTTTCCGTTGAATTAAAAACAGTATTGTTTGGAATTGCTTCCGGATTTTTTTATGCGTTATACAGTATTTTTGGTAAATACGTAAGCAGTCGTTATCATACGTTAACTATTACCGCTTACTCGATGTTTTTTGGCGCCTTGTTTTTGTTTCCAACAAGTCAGTTATGGCAAAAAGCAACGTTATTTTCTAGCAGCGGAGTAATTATTAATGGTCTTGGCTTAGCATTATTTGCAACGGTTCTTGCATATGCTTGCTATACATATGGACTAACGTATGTTGAATCAAGTCGAGCGGCAATTCTTTCAACCATTGAACCTGTTGTAGCCATCATTATTGGTGTTGCGATATTTTCTGATTCCCTCTCTATATGGCAAAGTTTTGGAATCGTCTTTGTGTTGCTATCGGTCTTACTTACTGTGAAAAAAAAGAAAGCAATAAACGTTGACTATGCGGAGCCACTTCATAAAGAAAATGGTTAAGTTCAAGTTGTGAGGGGGATTGGATTGAATCGGAAATCATACTAAAAAACATACTTATATCGCAAGAAATTGAAACTCGTCATCATCTGGGTCACTAGCTGCATCCTCTTGTGACCGTCTTTGCTTTTTTTTATCTCTCATGGGTCACTAGTTGCCTCCTCTACTGACCCTTCTTTGCTTTTTTCTTCTCTCATTGGTCACTAGTTGCCTCCTCTACTGACCCTTCTTTGCCTAAATTATCTCCATTGGTAACTAATCGCCCTTCCTCAAATGCACGCACCAAAAAAACGACTGAACATGTACGTCCAGTCGTTTTACTCCATATGATTCAAGCTCTTATGCTCCCCACATATTTGTTATTTTAAAACAAACAACTTTTGGCTCCGTCATTTCATTCATTGCGTGACGAACGCCTTCTCTTCCCAAGCCCGATCCTTTTACGCCACCGAAAGGCATTTCATCAATACGATAATCACTGCTATCGTTCACCATCACCCCACCAACATGAAGATGTTGAATGGCATAAAATGCGTGGTCTAGATTTTTCGTGAAGATGCCTGCTTGCAGCCCGTAGTTCACATCATTCGAAAACTTGACCGCTTCTTGTAATCCTTTCACGGGTTCAATGATGACAACAGGTCCAAAAATCTCTTCTTTATAAATTGTCGATGAATGAGATACATTCGTTAATACAGTCGGTTCAAAAAGCGCACCATCCCGTATTCCTCCGGCTTCGATGACTGCTCCTTCATACACAGCTTCTTGAACCCATGCTTCCACACGCTCCGCTTCTTTTTGATTAATCATCGGCCCCATATCGGTCCATTCCGACATTTTATCGCCAATCTGCAATTCTTTTGTTCTTTCTACGAAAGACCGAACAAAGTCATCATAGACGGGTGATTCAACGAAAATCCGCTGAACACCTAAACAGTTTTGACCAGCGGCAGCAAATGCTCCTGATACAGATGCTTTTACTGCTTCGGATAAACAAGCGTCTTTTAAAACAATGACTGGTGAATTGGAACCTAATTCCATACTAATTCTCTTTAATCCAGCTTGATGAGCAATTTTTTCCCCTGCATTTAATCCCCCAGTAAATGAGATCATTTTAACCGCATCGCTTGTCACTAAAGGTTCGCCAATTTCCCGACCTGCACCTGTTACGACAGATAGAAACCCTTTGGGAACTCCAGCATGAATGAATGCTTTTGCTAACAATAAGGCACTTAACGGTGTCATAGATGCTGGCTTTACTATCACTGGATTCCCAGCAGCAAGCGCTGGACCGACTTTATGAGCTACTAAATTTAACGGGTCATTGAAAGGAGTAATTGCACCTATCACACCTATTGGAAAACGATACTCATATCCAGTTCGATTTTCACTTCCTTCTCTTTGATCAAAATTTATCGTCTCACCTTTAAGCCTTCTCGCTTCTTCTGCACTTATGCGAATCGTTTGAACAGCCCGCTTCACTTCACCACGAGCTTCAGTAATAGTCTTACTTCCCTCTAAAGCAATCGTTTCAGCATAAATATCGTGATGATCTTCCATATAATCTGCTGCGCGATTCAATACTGAAATTCTTTCATGCGTTGGCCATGATGATAAATGATGAAACGCTGCTTCAGCCTGATTAATCGCATCGATCATATCTTCTGCTGATGCTGCTGGAACATTTGCAATGACTTGATCATTTTGTGGATTTGTCACTTGAAAAGACTTTCTTCCGTATTTCCAATCTCCTGCAATTAGCATTTTCTCTGTGCGCACTTTCGTTTGCATCTGTGATGCACCACCTTTCTTATTGTTTCATTAGCACCCTCTCTTTTTGGTAGTGAATCAAATCTATCAACAAAGAATAACCTGTTTCGATTAAACCGGCTCCAGCACCTGTTAACATAATTGGTCCTGCAAGATCACATTCATAAACGATTGCATTCGTTGCCCCTGAAATTGTCGCTAACGGATCATCTTTATGAAGCAATTCTGGTTTAACAGACGCTTTCACACTTTCCCCTTCTCTTGTCATTCTTGCAACTAAACGCCAACGTTGATTATTTTCAATGGCGTTATTTAGATCTTCTAATGTTAATGAGGTGATCCCTTCACACGTCACATCTTCCGCCCGAACAGGAGAATCCATCACAACATTCGATAAAATAACTGCCTTATATCTAGCATCATATCCTTCTACATCGCTCGTAGGATCTGCTTCAGCATAGCCTTTACTTTGAGCTAACGTTAGGGCATCTTGATAACTCAATCCTTTTTCCATCTCCGTCAGCATAAAGTTTGTTGTCCCGTTTAATATCCCTTTTATTTCAGAAATTTCATTGCCCGCTAAGGTCGTAAAGGGAAGGCGTAGGGCAGGTGTACCGCTCATGACAGTTCCTTCAAATCCCCAGTAAACACCGTGTTCTTTTGCCAACTTCGATAGTTCTTGATAAGCAATGGCAACAGGTCCTTTATTTGTTGTCACAACACTTTTATTATTTTCAAATGCCGCTTTACAATGATCAATTGCCGGCTGACCTGTTTGAACGTTTGTAAACGTCACTTCGATAATCATATCTGCATTCGAATCTTTGATTGTTTTTAAACTATCCCATCCTTTAATTGCTGTACCATTGTCAGGATAATGATCAAGATGATTGTGTTCAGCTATCGTTTCAAGTAGCAGATCTTCATCTAGTCCATTCGGGTCATAAACGGATCCTTTCATCACATCAGAAACGGCAACAACTGTTGTATCCATGTCATATTTATCATGTAAGCTCTGTCGTCGATCACGAAGTAACTTCACTAACGCCTGCCCAACACCACCAAAACCAATAAATGCTATTTTCATATGTTCGACTCACCTCCGAGTTAGGAAACTGACCTTTCTTCCTTCCAGACAGATCGCTACTTCCCTACAAATAAATGTTCTGGAAGGGCTTGAAACGCCTGATCTAAATCACCTAGAAGATCCTCTATATCTTCTATGCCCGCTGAATAACGAATGAGTCCTTCTGGAATACCCATTGCAGCTCGTTCTTCCGGAGTGCATTCTACGTGACTTGTTGTTCGTGATGGTCCAACGATCGTTTCCACTGCTCCAAGATTTGCCGCCCTATTGGCAAATTTTAGTTTAGGTAACAAGTGCCTGACCGTATCGACTCCACCTTTCACAGAAAAACTTAACATTCCTCCAAAACCACTCATTTGTTTTTTTGCAATGTCATGACCAGGATGCTCAGGGAGTCCTGGATAAAATACTGATTCTATACCGTCAATCGTTTTTAAATGCTCGGCAACTTTCATTGCATTTTCGTTTTGCTTATCAACTCGTAGCTTCAACGTTTTCATTCCTCGTAAAAGTAAATAAGCAGACATCGGATCCATCGTTGCACCATTTATTTCTCGATAATGATACACTTTCTCGACAAGTTCTTTCGATCCACATAGGGATCCTCCTAGCGCATCCGCATGCCCTCCTAGAAACTTTGTTGCACTATGAATCACTAAATCCACACCATAATCTAATGGATTTTGATTCACTGGAGTAGCAAATGTATTATCAACAACAACTATCGCACCAGCAGATTTCCCTGCTTTTACCATTCGCTCAATGTCGGTGATTTTGACCGTTGGATTCGTTGGTGTTTCTAGATATAAGACTTGGCACCCTTTAGCAATTTCTGCTTCAATGGCTTCATGATTCCCCGTTTCACAAAGAACGACGTCGATGTTTTGCTTAGGTAAAAACTCCGTGAAAATCTTATTCGTTCCCCCATACGTATCTTTGATGGAAACAACTCTATCTCCAGGGAAAAGGAATGTTCCTAATGTGTTACTAATTGCTGCCATCCCTGTTGAGAAACTCGTCGCTGCTTCTGCTCCTTCAAGAATACGAATCTTATTTTCAAACGCCTGCACGGTTGGATTCGTGTTTCTCCCATAAATATGCCCTTCTTTATTTCCGATCGCCACTTCATACCATTCATCCATGTCATCATATCCATATGACACGCTATGAACGACAGGTACTTGTGTCGCTCCAAATGCTAAATAATCACTTTCTCCTGCCCAAATTGCTTTTGTAGACATTCTTGGTTCTTTCATGTTTAACGCCTCCCCATATATTCTTTATTCATTCAAAGGCGCTGTTGAAACGTATGATGTTGAAAGTATGCTCCCTTTTTGCATAGATCATTGAGCTTCTTCCAAAATAACGTTTCACAGCGCTTTATCAATGCAGCTCTATATTATGATATTTCTCCGGCATGTTGATTGATGATAAAGGGATGTTTGATCGTCAACTCTCTCGGATATTTCGTAAATGTTTCGCTACCTTGTGACGTTATTTTAAACGTCTCGCTAATTTCAATTCCATAATTATCAAACCATAATGCTGGAATAAGGTGGAACGTCATATTTGGTTGTAAAATAGTCGGGTCTCCTTTTCGAATACTCGCCGTATGCTCACCCCAGTCAGGTGGGTAACCCAATCCTACGGAGTAACCTAACCTCGCTTCTTTTTCAATCCCGTATTTACCGATTGTCTTTCGCCAAACCTCTTCTAGTTCCCCGCAAGTTAACCCTGGTTTTGCAGCTTGCAATACTTCATTCACTCCTTCAATGACAATCGGAGCTAATTTTTCTAAGTTTGGTGAAGGACCTCCAATATTTACTGTCCGGGCAAGTGGAACATGATAACGGTTATAACAACCCGCTAGTTCAACAATGACCGAATCCCCTTCTTCAAATTGCCGATCTGTCCAAGTTAAATGAGGGATTCCTGTATTTTTCCCAGAAGGCAATAACGGGACAATGGATGGATAATCCCCTCCATATTCAGCTGTTCCAGATACCATATAATAATAAATATTTGCTGCTGCATCACACTCTCGAACACCTGCCCGAATACTTTCTACTCCGTGATACATCGCTTGATCGGCAATCGCTGCAGCGCGGTTCATATATTCTATCTCTTGATCGGATTTTATAATCCGGACTTTATTAACAATTAAATCGCCATCTTTAAATGTAGCATTTGGTAAGGATTTTTTTAGTCTTTCAAATGCTTTTGCAGAAAAATAGTAGTTATCCATTTCTACACCAATATTACGCGTCCCTTGGCCTATTTGAGTTAAAATCTCTCCAATGAAGTCCATTGGATGATACGTGTCTGAGTGTACATAATAGTCAGGATAAGCAATCACATTCTCATCATAAATCCATGTTTTTGCTTTTGCACCATTGGCATCCTGAAACCTGCCTAACCAAATTGGCTGAGGTTCATCAATAACAATGGCCACCATTTGATGAACATAAAATGACCACGCATCATACCCTGTTAAATAGTTCATGTTAGCTGGATCTGTTATTAATAAAACCTCAATGCCTTTTTCCTCCATACTTTTCTTCGTTTTATGAAGACGTTCTTGATATTCCAAAATATCAAACGGTAGCATCCTTTTCCACCTCTCTTTATTCTGAATATTTAATTAATTAATTTCAGTATATGAAATCGATGGCTAAATTGTAATGTGCAATGTGTATGAAGTTTTATTACGTCCTTTATACACATTACTATCATGGGTATATTATTTAACATACTATGTTCATAAGTTCACATTATTCATCAACATTTTTCCCATCAAAAAAAGAGAGGAGATCCCCCTCTCTACTAAAAATCATTCAATTTTATGCAACAACCAAAGTCGTATGCTTAGTTCCAACAAAAACACATCATCCGAATTCACCAACGACAATTGAGTTAGCGATTCAATATTGCGTAACCGATATAATAATGACTGCCGATGCAAATTAAGAGCTCTCGCTGTCTGACTCACATTCGCTTTGTGTTTATTGTAAGCCATAAACGTTTTAATCAAATCCGTCTGTCTTTTTTCATCATAATCAATTAACGGTTGAATCGTGTCTTTTACTATTTTCTTGATATCTTCGTTGGCGGAAATCGTCATTAACAAACGGTTTATACGCGTATCCTTGAAAAATGTTCTTTCCCCAGGTCCTACATTCTGTTTCCCAATTTCTAAGGCCGTTTTTGCTTCTGAGTAACTGTTATGAAAACCACCATTTTCATTTTTATGAGAGGCAATTCCCCACGACAGTTCTACTTCCGTTAATAATTCATTTAACCTTCGTTCAATCGTGTCCAAAAACTGATTTGCTGTTTCCGTATGCAAATGATGGTCCGTTTCCAAATAAACAATAACTTCCCCCTCGTCAAAGGTAGCCATTGTTTTTCTACCTAATAAATGAGCAGCATTTGTTATCTCTTTTTGGATATAATAATTCAAACTTTGTAACGATGATGTTGGTGGATTATCTCTTTTAAATTTCGGAAAAGTTGCCGATTCCTCTCTTAATCTAATTTCTCCAACAATACATATATACGTTAAATTAAGGTCATACCCTAACAATTCGGCTTTTGAGTTTATATGCTCTCGTTCATTGTTTTTTTGTTTCGCCAATTGCAAAATAAAATTATCCTTCAAGCGTATTTCCGTCATCTCTATTGCATTTTCTTTCAAAAAATACAGTGCACAAGCAGTCAGTGTGTGTTCCAATATATTCATCACAAACCAGCTTAATTGTTTGTCTCCATCTAATTGAAACCACAAAAATCCTTGTTTTCGATGATTTGTTGCAATCAGAATTTGATACCACGCTTGCCCGTTCACTTCATACTCCTCAATGTGAGGATATAAGGGGTGTTCAATAAACGATACATTTGGTGAGGCTCCGCTTGATTTCACTAGTTTCAATTCTCTGTTTTGAAAGAGTTCTAACGTGTCATCTCCTACTTGTTTAGAAGCTTTCACTTGTCGCGTGTAATCCGTAATGACAACTGGAAGTTGAATATAGTTATAGAGAGCACTAGCAATATCAGCAGGCCCTTTATTTTGCAAAACATCATTAATTAGTTCTTGTCTTATTTCTTCTGTTCTTTGCCGTTCTGATTTATTATCTTCGTTAATTTCTTCTAACACCATTTGCATAATATCGCCGAAACGAACTTCCCAAGGTATATCGATAATAATGAAGTGATGGTCATTGGCTAGTTTAATGATTCGATCTGGAATATCAAATACGTATCTTCCCGTTGCAAAACCTAAGGCCGTAGCACCTGATTGAATGACATCTTTCACAAACTGTTCTAACAATTTAGGATCGCCATGACAACCTATTCCTGTCGTTAATACAAATTCATTTTCACGGACAAAATTTTCTACAGGCATTTCAATTACTGAAATCCATTCAACGCTTCTTTTAGCTAATTGATCTTCCCCTGCTTTTAAAGTGGCCGATTGTAAGATTGGTAACTGAATAATATCCTTTGCGGTTAATGCCATTTTTTCACCCCACTTTTACACTTTTCGTTCCATTTATTAATTATTTCCAACGAAAAAGAGGAAAATTCCATATTGTATTTTGATGGAAAACATACGTAACTTTGGTAAACTCACGCATTATTTTAGAATATTCAGTTAAAAAGATTTTCTCATGAAATGACTTTTTTTACAATGACTTAGAACTACGCTATTACCGGCTTTGTGCGAATATTCTCCCTTAATTAAAATTTTTCATAAATTAATCAAAATAAACTGACATTTTAGAATACAATTATGATATAGTATTGATTACATTATTTTTAACACTTCAACGTTTTAAAGGAGGAAATTTTATGAATGATTTAAAGGAAGGTCGAGAACAATGGGGCTCTAGGCTAGGTTTTATTTTAGCTGCCATGGGTTCCGCCGTTGGTCTCGGAAATATTTGGCGCTTCTCCTATGTAACTGGTGAAAGCGGTGGTGCAGCATTCTTATTAATTTATATTTTATGTATCTTAGCCATAGGGATTCCTATTTTAATGGCTGAATTTACAATTGGACGCCGAGCACAAAGCGACGTGGTTGGTTCTTTCGAAACATTAGCACCAGGAAAACCTTGGGTGTTAGCTGGATTTTTAGGAGTCGCTTCTGCATTTATTATATTATCATTCTATGCTGTTGTTGCTGGTTGGTCGCTTCATTATTTCGTTCAATATTTATCAGGCGGTCCTTCTATCGATGCAGAAGGAGGTTACGGTGGCTATTTTGGAGAGTTTATCTCCAGCCCTCTCCAACCATTGTTTTGGCAATTTGCTTTTATGGTTCTCACTGTTGGAATCGTATTTGTTGGTGTGAAAAAAGGAATCGAAAAATCGAACAAAATTTTGATGCCATTATTAGCAGTTTTAGTTCTTGTTTTAGCCGGATATAGCATGACGTTAGGTGGTGCTCAAGAAGCCATAGCTTTCTTATTCACACCTGATTGGAGCTCGTTAACAGATCCAAATGTTTATTTTGCCGCACTAGGACAAGCATTCTTCTCCCTTAGTCTTGGTATGGGGGCATTGATCACATATGGTAGTTATTTATCCAAAAAAGATAAGCTTCCTGGAGCGGCGGTAAGTGTCGCAGGTTTAGATACGTTATTTGCTATCGTAGCAGGACTAATGATTTTCCCAGCTGTATTCGCTTTTGGAATTGAGCCTGACTCCGGTCCTGGACTTGTTTTCATTACCCTCCCCGGAATCTTTGATAGTATTACAGGTGGCGGAATATTTGGTCTAGCTTTCTTCTTCCTATTATCTGCTGCAGCCTTGTCATCAGGTGTATCTCTGTTAGAAGTAGCTGTCGCTTACTTTATGCGTAAATTTCAATGGTCTCGTCAAAAAACGGCGATTTTTATTGGTTTTATTATTTTCATATTAGGTATTCCTTCCTCCCTTGGACTAGGAATTCTCTCTGACGTTCAAATTTTTGGCAGAGATATCTTTGATACGATGGACTTCATTGCTTCCAACATCTTCTTACCTATCGGAGGTCTAATTATTGCACTGTTTGTAGGTTGGGGTTGGAAAAAAGCCGATGCACTGGACGCATCAGATTTTGGAGATACCCTTATAGGGAACGGATGGATTCTCATTTTACGTTTCTTCGCACCGGTTGCTATTTTTATCATTTTCTTAAGTTCAATCGGAGTTCTATAATATCAATAAAAGCCCCTGCTATTTGCAGGGGCTTTTATTTGGCCGTTATTAGACCATTTCATCAAACATTTTCTCCATTTTTCCTTCATTAGCTTCTACATTATGATGGATTGAAACAGTGATTGAAGAGAAAAGTTAAACTAGATTCAATAGTATGGAATATGTGATAGGATACATATAAAACCATTTAGAAAGTTGGCGTTACTATGAGTAATCAATGCAAAGTTAATCAAGAACTCTCAGATTGGATCATTACCCAACGTCGCTATCTTCATCAATATCCAGAACTATCCCATCAAGAAAAACATACACGAGAATATTTAAAAAGTCGTTTGGAAGAACTAGCATTAGTCCCCACTTCATATACTGGAAAAGATGTGGTCGCAGATCTTCATGGAGACTACCCAGGACCTGTTTTTGCCATACGTGCTGATATAGATGCTCTAGAAATTAACGAAGAGACCAACCTTCCTTTCGCTTCCAAAAACGTAGGGTACATGCATGCATGTGGTCATGATGGGCATATGGCCATTGTTTTAGGAGTAGCTAAACTTCTTTCAACGAAACGGACTCAAATACATGGAACTGTCCGTTTTATTTTTCAACACGCAGAAGAGACTGTTCCAGGTGGTGCCGAAGAATTAGTTAAAAGTGGGGTGCTTGATGATGTTTCCGCTATTGTCGGTTGTCACTTATGGGAACAGTTAGAAAAAGGTTATGTAGGTTTCAAAGAAGGACCACTCATGGCAGGTGCAGATCGATTTGAAGTAACCATTCAAGGCAAAGGTGGTCACGGGTCCATGCCTCATTTAGCTGTCGATCCCGTACTCGTTTCCACCCATGCCATCCAACAGTTATATTCGATTGTTAGTAGACAATTAAATCCGTTGCACCCAGCCGTTCTTAGCATAGGAGAATTGAAAATGGGATCAAGTTATAATGTCATACCCGATAAAGCTTTTTTTACTGGAACCGTCCGTTATTTTGATCCCATTATTCAACAATCTATTCGAGAGTCCATTCAAACCATGTTGGACGGAGTCTGTACCTCTTTTCATGCGTCCTATGATTGGAAATATGAAGTAGGTGAACCTCCACTTGTTAATGACCCATCTCTCACTTCTTTTGTTGAAAAAGAAGCGAATAAAATCGTTTCTCTAGAGCAGATTGTTCAAGCAGAACCAAGTCTTGGTGGAGAAGACTTTGCCCACTATACAAATGAAGTTCCAGCGACATATTTCTTCTTAGGAATTGGAGAAAAAGGTCATTCATTCGGTCATCATCACCCTAAGTTTGATATTGATGAATCCATGATGATCGTTGGTACAGAAATTCTTTCTCAAGCAGCCTTAACGTATTTATCTGCAAAAGAATAGGGTTCAAATAAAACGAGAACGGATCCAACGATGAAATACTGGATTCGTTCTCGTTTTATTAAACCACTTCATGGTTGACTTCCATTCCTAAGATGACTTTTATGAAGAAATGATAGCCCTCCCCTTAAAATCTTCATTAAAAAACATCTCCAACTTATCTCCATTATGGACTTCTCCTACACCTTCAGGAGTTCCGGTAAACAAGAGATCTCCTGCAGCAAGCCCAACATGATCATGAAAATAATCCAATAATACGTCCAGCGAAAAAATCATCTGCTTTGGATCTCCTTTTTGCACTTGATTTCCATTAATGTCTAACGTGAATGTAGATCCATGTACTTTGTCCATTCCGAGAAATGGGAAGAAGTCCGTGACGAGTGCTGCATTTGGAAATCCTTTCGCTAAAAGCCAAGGATGACCTTTCTTTTTAAGTTCATTTTGCACCTCTCTTAACGTGAAATCTACTCCAACAGCCATCTGTGAAATACAGTCGTTTGCTGACATTCCTTTTTCATATGAACGGTTCAATTGAAAAACTAGCTCAACTTCATAATCGATACGTCCGCTGTTACTAGGTAGCTTGATTTCTTGCCCTTTTGCTTTTACAAGAGAATGTGAGGGTTTACTAAAAATCATTGGATAATCAGGAACAGCATTCCCTAGTTCATCTGCATGCTTTTTATAATTTCGGCCAACACAATAAATATTTTTCATGGTAATCCCCCATCTCGTGAAAATATAGATAGATTCATGACACATTCATGCAATCGATATATTCGCCTTTCTAGTAGACTATATTCCGTCGTTTCTCTTTATATACTAAAGTTACTTGCTTCCTATTAAAAAATCAAACGTATGATCGTTCATAAAAAAGATTGCTATTCTGAATCCAGAACAGCAACCTCCATCACGACATTTTAGAGATCTTCTAATTTTTCCAATATCTCATCACTGTTCTCGCCGACAAGGTAATCAACTTCTGTGATCATCTCTCCAGTCTCAGCGTTTACAGCAGTATATCCTCGGAATATTTGTTGAGCATCTAAGTCAATAAAACCTAACTCTTGTCCAACATTTCCATCCACATCTGTTAAAACGTCAAATTGTAACCCTTGTCCTTCAACGAGTACTTCATGGCTACCTGGGTCACTTGGACTTATCCCATATACGTTATAACCCATTTCCTCCATATCGTCCACATACGCATTCAGCTCAACTAGCTGAGAAATACAAATGCTTCAGTCGACGCCCGTGAAATACAAGTAAAGAGCTTGCTCACCTTCTTGAAATAATTCAACTTCTTCTCCACTTGTGCTAATAGCACTCAAGTCATAATCACTTGGATTATAATTACCTGCTGATTCTTCTTCATTATTAGAGCAGGCAGCTAAGATGAACAGCATGCTAATAAAAACAAACGATACAAGTTTTTTCAATTAAATCCCTCCTTCTATGTGAAAACCCTATTTTATAGAATATCATTGAAAGGTACAAATCAAAAGAAACATGAATCAAAAATGAACAAAAAAATTTTTATTCCATTTTACTCTATAGAGATCGAATACCATTTATTTCATTATCGACTGTTCCTCCCCTGTATAAATATTTATTATTCAAGGAAAGATAGAAACGTAAGCACATTAAAATTAGGAGGAATTCATTCATGCAACAAAACCCTCAACAAGCAGCTCAGCAAGCTCAACAAGCCATTCAACAGGCACAACAAACGATTCAACAAGCAAGTCAACAAGCAAATCCTCAAGCTATTCAGCAAGCGCAACAGCAATTACAACAAGCCACTCAGCAATTAAAGCAAGCACAAAGTAGTGCTCAACCTCAGCAACAACAACAATTTCAACAAGTGGAGCAACAGTTACAACAAGCGTCACAACAGCTTCAACAAGCTGGCCAACAGCAGCGACAACAACAAAATAATCAACAACAGTAAGCGAGAAAAAATACACCTGGACGCCTTGATTTTATTCAAGGCGTCCATTTTAGTTAAACTTATTTAGTATCATCTGCATCCCATTCTTCATCGGTAGGCGGATACGTTTTCTTTATTTGGAATGAGAAGATCAATGCGATCACAGTAAACAGACCGATTAGACCAAATGATACAATCGCCCCAAGAATATCTGGGTTTGCTACTTCCATCGTTGCATCGGCCGTTTGTTCTGTTGTTGTCATAACGGTAACAAGCATGGCCGTGCCGATTGAGGCTGACATTTGCCGAACAGTATTCGTTACAGCTGCTCCATGTGGAATGAGTTTCCTTGGCATCTGATTTAGTCCGGCTGTATTCGTCGGCATCATAACCATCGAGAAGCCAAACATCCGAATGGCATACATGACTGCTAAATAGACAAGTGAAGTTTCCGTATCTATAAACAGAAACGCAAAAGTAGATATGGTCATGAGAATAAGACCGGGTACAGCTAATTTTTTAGCACCAATCTTATCAAAAATCCTGCCGGTAATAGGAGACATTAATCCAGCAATCAATGCACCAGGTAATAGAACCATTCCAGCTTCAACTGCTGTAAAACCACGCATATTTTGCATGTATAACGGAATCAACGTCTCTAAACCAATTAAACCCGTAAATCCGATACTTGTAATGATGACGGAAACGGTAAACACACGTTTTTTAAAGACTCGAAATTCGAGCATCGGGTGTGCCATCCCCATTTGGCGCTTAATAAACGCGAATACCCCTATGACCGCAACAATCAAAACAACAATTGTAATCGGACTTCCCCAACCGTTATTTCCAGCACTCGTGAAACCGTAAAGCAGTCCACCAAATCCGAACGTCGATAAAATAATCGAAATTGGATCAACCTTCGGGTTTTTCAATTCTGTAACATTTCGCATAATGAAATAGGCAACCACGATCATGATCAGTGAGAGAGGAAGTATTCCCCAAAACAAAAAGCGCCAATCATAATTTGATGTAACAAAACCTGAGAGCGTCGGACCAATCGCCGGAGCAAACGAAATAACAAGACCGATATAGCCCATGGCTGCTCCACGTTTTTCGACTGGAAAAATCAGTAGAAATACAGTCTGCATGAGCGGGAGCATGACACCTGCTCCCGCTGATTGAATAACCCTACCTGTAATAAGCATCGGGAAATTAATAGAAAGAGCGCCAACCAAAGTTCCAATAGCAAAAATACCCATGGCACTCATAAACAGCTGCCTTGTCGTAAACTTTTCTATTAGAAACGCTGAAATAGGAATCATAATACCGTTAACGAGCATAAATACCGTTGTCAGCCACTGGCCCGTATTGGCTGTGATATTCATCTCCTCCATAAGAGGAGGAATTGCTGTAATCATCAATGTTTGATTCAGAACAGCAATAAACGAGCCGGCTATTAACAAGCCAGCTATCAACACTTTACTGTAGTTTTGTTCATTGTCCATCGAGAGAACTCCTCAAATCTATCATTTTAAGTTTTCTATCAGTCAATTTAAATGTTCGTAAAAATAACCAATTATGTTACAACTTTAGACATATACTTCTCTTAATATAGAAACGGTTCTTTCCTTTTGTTTATAAATATTATATCTTTCTATGTAAATGAAAAAAATAGATAATATGCTGAATACCAATACTATTTTGCTATTTAGCCAATGAGCATTAGCATTTTCTGGTCGCCTTTGAAATAATCTACAAAAAAGGAGTTGATAAATTGATTATGATAGATGAGTAGATAATAAAAAATAATAGCACAGATAAACCCCCTTGATAAGTAATTGGTGTCTAGTCGTATAAAACGACACTATTATTTACTTACCAAGGAGAATTTAATATTGAATAGATATTAACAACGCATTTTTATTTTATCGCTTGTGGATGTGTTTCCTTTACAAGATCAAGATCTGCCGCACTAGCATTTAACCTTACTTGTTCAGGGTTTTTACAACCAGGAATAACCGTTGTTACGGCTGGGTGCTGTAAACACCAAGCTAACGCCCATTGCGCCATATTTACTCCTTCTGGCACTTCATTTCGTTGGATGTCTTCCACTAGTTTCAATTTTTCTACTACTTCTTGCTGATCATGTTTATGTCGAACATCTTGTTGGCCAAACGTTGCTCCTGGCTTATACTTTCCACTTAAATATCCACTTGCTAATGGGACACGAGCAAGCACTCCAAGGTCTTGCTTTTCACAAGAAGGAAATACTAGTTCCTCTGGTTCTCGTTCTAATCGATTATAAACAACTTGAATCGCACTAGCATTCACTTTTGATGCTAAATCTGTTTGATGAACATTTTGGTTACTTCCGATAGAAATACCTAAATGACGAATCTTCCCTGCTTTTACTTGTTTGTCCAAAGCAGTCCATAATTCATCATTATTAAATACCTCATCACTTCCTGAATGAAATTGATATAAATCAATATAGTCTGTACGAAGATATTTTAAAGAAGTTTCCAGCTGTTCAATAACTTCTTTCGCAGACCAATGATTTGTACGCTCAAAGTTGTTATGAAAATGATGACCAAACTTCGTAGCTAATACCCAATCTTCTCGTTTATCTTGCTCAAGAAACTTACCGATGAATTTTTCCGATAAGTGGTCACCGTAACATTCTGCTGTATCAATGAGGTTAATTCCACATTCTTTTGATGTTGTTAATATGTCGTCTACTTCTTTTTGTGTAAAATCCATTCCCCACTCTCCGCCAAATTGCCAAGTTCCAACACCAACTGTTGAAACTTCTAACTCTGTTTTTCCAAGTCTACGATACTTCATGAACATTCAACTCCTTTTATTTTTCTTCGTGCTAGTTATTAACGTTAACTTAAAATATCCTCTATTCTTTCTTGGACATCCACAGGAAGTTTCAAGCCTGATGCTTTTACATTCATTTCCACTTGCTCAGGTTTACTCGCACCAATTAACGCACTCGATACATTCGGTTGCCTTAAAACCCAAGCCAAGGCTAACTCTGGTAAAGTTGCGTCAAGATCTTTTGCCACGACTTCTAATTGAGCCACTTTGTTTAACACATCTTCATTAAGCATCCCTTTAATGAATCGATTGATAGATTCATTAGCAGCACGACTATTAGTTGGGACTTGACCTGTTTTATATTTACCGGTTAGAACACCTTGAGCTAATGGAGAAAATACAACTTGCCCTATCCCATGCTTCTCACTAACAGGAATAATTTCCTTTTCAATCGTGCGATTAAACATGTTATATTGAGGTTGATTGACAACAATACGATCTAATAGTTGTTTATCAGCGACTCGCACTGCTTCTTCCAATTGGGCAGCACTCCACTCACTAACACCAGCGTAAAGGATTTTCCCTTGACGAACCAAATCATCAATTGTCTTGAGAGTTTCTTCCACAGGCGTTTCAGGATCATACCTGTGACAATAAAAAATATCGACATAGTCAAGTTTCATTCGTTTCAAACTTGCATGGAGTTGTTCTGTTATATGCTTCCGTGAAAGACCGCCGTCATTTGGTCCTTCGCCCATGGGGAAAAATGCTTTCGTAGTGATCACATATGATTCTCTAGGATACTCTTTAAGCGCCTGAGCCATAACACGCTCGCCTTCTCCACGCTCGTAAACGTTTGCAGAATCAAATGAATTAATTCCTAATTCATATGCTTTATGTATCGTTTTTTCCGCAATGTTGTCTTCTACTGATTTACCGTACGTTAACCAACTTCCTAAACTAATTTCACTTACTTTTAAACCTGTTTTACCTAGTCTTCTATATTGCATCGTACCCCTCCTATGTTTTCGTGTTATCCCTATTGTACTAAACAGGATTTGTTTATATAAGTAGGCAATTATATTAAACTTAATTACCGATACTACAGTAACTATATTTATGATAGTAGGTGTAATTTTAATTGTGTTCCGTAAATTATTATCAAAGTTTGACTATCAGTAATATTGTTGTGAATGAGATACTAGTAGATAAAAATGCTAACTACAGTATCTCAACAATAAATATTCTTCCAATGGATTCATACAACATCTTCACAAAATAGCTAGAATGTGAAATTTCATTGGTCATAAAAAGAGAGAAGTGCCAACAATACACTCCTCTCTTCCTTGCTATCATGCTTTAAAAAGATCCATTAACCGATCCCAAAATCCCTTTTGTTCTTCTTCTTGCTCTTCATTAGATTCTTGTTCTTCCTTTTCAATACTTTCTGTTTTTATCACAAATTGTACCGAGTTGATTTTTTCATTTTCAGCGGAGACAAATGATACGGTATCGACATCAGATTTATCATAATCAGCAATCATCTCGTCGACTTCCTCTTGCATTTGATCAGGCATATCCTTCGTAGATTCATATAATGTATCTGTGCCGGTGTCCAGCTCTTCTACACCATCTTCTAATTCGCCTGTTCCACCTGACAATTCCACAATTCCAGCATGGATATCCTTGTACGAACTAGATAATTGCCCAACACCATTTGTATAACTTACGAGTCCATCATGAAACTCTTTATAATTATTAGACAATGTCGCCAATCCTTCTTGCAGCTCTCCTATAGAGTCGGCTGCATCCATATCTTCTACCGAAGACCCAATCTCAGTTGCCATCGATTCCATCGTGTTGGCCATTTCCTCAATCGATCCACTCACTTCATCAAGCGATGGTTCAACGGCGGCAAAGGCTTCTTTCACAGCGGAATAAGTTCCTTTGGCCGTTCTTGCAGCAGCATACGTCTCGACCAGTTGATCCACGACATCACTATCTGCCCCGCTCATATATAAAGCTTCTATTTCTTCTTCCGTAATATCATAGTCAGGAATGGCCACCATCGCTTCATCTAACGTGCTATAAGCAACAGTGTAGTTCTCGTTTAGGTTATCTAAACCATTTACTGTTTGATGAAGTCCATCTGCTAATTGTGAAAGTCCATCAGGTAGTTCTCTCAACTCCGTTACATCCATCTCACCTGAACTTTCATTAAGAGAAGTACTCATTGTAGCTAGGCCTTCGTCAATGGATTCCGAGGCATCAATAAGTTCATAAGAGGCTCCGTCGATATCTGAAATACCCTTTTCATATTCCCCAGAACCATCACGAAGACTCGCTACCCCGCTGTTTAAATCAGAAACACCGTTATTTAATTCTCCAACTCCATTGCTTATCTTTTTAATTGCATCCGTCAATGACGTTATCTCACCAGTCATATCATCCATATCTGGTGCATCAATTGACATCGATTGAGGAACAGCAACAATGTCCATTCCCTGTAGCTCGAAATCCACGACATCCGCTTTCATAGTAAGCTCTCCCGCTTGTTCAGGCATAACAGTAAATGTTACTTGCTTGTTTTTACCAGCATTTGCAACCACTCCATCTTCCGTCTCGATGTTATCAAAAATTTCAGGTTCTAAGTGGAGCGAAATTTGTAAGAGATAGTTGTCAAAAAATACACTATCGACATTCTCATTGGCAGACGTTTGAATCTTTATTTCTGCATCGCCATCTTTGCCGGCAAGTTCCTCTGGATCTATTTTGTTACCATCTAACAAATAAGAAATCGAAATATCCCACGGTAAGTATGCATCATTCTTATCGCCTTGGTAATAAAATTTCCCCTCTGGTGCAGTAAACTCGACCGTATCTTCTTTTTGTTCGATTTCCGATAGGTCAGTTAAATTTTTCAGATTAGAATACGTACCAAAATCGCTTATGTTTCCTTCTTGCATCACATCAAAAATATTTACCACATAAACTTCTTGCCTTTCTCCAGAAGGACTTAGCGTTGCATACACGACTTCATCCTTGGAAGAATATTCGCCAGTATTTTCTGATGTATCTTCTGCCACTGCCACATGCTCATTTGAAGCCCCAGTTACTAAAAATGATGGCAATATAAGGACTAGCACCATTAAAATTCGAAGTATCCGTTTGTTTTTCATCATCCATTTCCCCTTTAATAACTCTTTCATTAGTGGGCCTTTTGCTTTTCCCCGTCTATTCGATACTATTTATAAAATTTTGCTTTCCATGTCGTTTTATCAATCACTTTATCAAATACTAAAAGCATTGCTGGGAGGAAAAAAACAACCATAATAAAGGCTAGTAATGCACCTCTTCCAAGCAGTAACCCGATCGCTCCCACAATCGGATTCGT
The DNA here is from genome assembly GCF_029891575.1 of Salipaludibacillus daqingensis. Lineage (GTDB taxonomy): Bacteria > Bacillota > Bacilli > Bacillales > Salisediminibacteriaceae > Salipaludibacillus > Salipaludibacillus daqingensis. Next base: position 341,159 of record NZ_JARZHF010000004.1, read on the forward strand.
AGAAGTAATCCATAAAATAAAGCCAACACTCGATAAAATCGAAGCCGAAATCGCTATGGAAAAAATTTTCTCATCGATTGTTTTCTTAATTGCATCAAGCGCAGTCATTTCCTTCCGATACTCTTTGTACGTTTCCATAAACAGTATCGCATAATCGACCGTCGCAGCAAGCTGCACGGTGCTGATAATTAAGTATCCCACATAAACCAATGCTGAATCAGTAAAGTAAGGAACAGCTAAGTTAATCCAAACAGATGACTGAATTGTTAAAAGCAAAACCAAAGGAATGGAAATCGATTTAAATGTAATTAACAGAACAATGGCGATCGCAATGATTGTCAGCCAATTGACAAGGGTGTTGTCTTTTTGGACAACATGTTTCATATCATATAAGGTCACGCTCTCCCCGAGAGAATAAGCCTCATCACCATAATAGGAAGCAGTTGTCTCTTGAACAGATTCGACTAGTGAAAAGGCCTTATCCCCCTCTGTTCCTGCATCCGTATGAAGAATAATCCGACTGTAGTTATCAGAATAAAATTGCTCTGTGATTGATTCGTCTAAATACTCTAGCGGAATCGCAGAGCCAATTGTATTAACATAAGAAAGAACACTTGTGACAGGTCCAAAAGTTTCTAGCTCTTGGACGAGTTCTTCTTCCTTTGCCACATCCCCTTTTGGAACGAGTAGCACCATTGGAGTATATTCTCCAAACGTTTTTTCTACTTGGATTTTGTCACTACCTGCTCGAGTTTCTTCTGGTTGCTCCCCGTTTCCGTAAGTGAAATTCGTATTGTTCTGTGCTAAAAACGCTGGAACGATCATGATAAATACGAGAATCAACACAGCAATTCTTACTTTTACAACACGTTTACCAATATGATTGAAGCTTGGCAACAACGGTTTGTGCTGTGTTTTATCAATCCATTTATAAAACATGACTGTGAGTGCTGGTAAAAATACCATGACACTTATGAAACTTAAAACAATCCCTTTAACAAGATTTAGCCCTAAGTCTGAGCCAATCTCAAAGTTCATAAATGTAAGTGCCATAAAGCCAAAGAACGTCGTCGCCGCACTTGCTGCAATCGCAGGGAACGATTTCTTCATTGCAAGTCGCATCGCTTCTTTAGGATCGGCAATTTTTTTCCGATAATCTGAAAAACTATGAAGGAGAAAAATAGCATAGTCGAGTGATACCGCAAGCTGCAAAATTGGCGCAACCGATTGGGTTACGAATGATACTTCCCCGATAAAAATGTTTGTTCCTAAGTTAATCAGAACGGAAACCCCAATGGCAGTAAGGAAAAACACCGGTTCTAGCCAAGACCTTGTCGAAACAACTAAAATCAAAATAATAATTGGTATTAATAATGCCGCAGCATACATTGATTCAGATCCAGCCATTTTTTGTGCGACCGCCGTATCGAGTGCTTCTCCCTCCAACGCATTTTCTTCCCCTATTCGTTCATAGATCGCATCGGTTACTGCTACTTCGTCCCCTTCTCGAATACTAAAGGAAATGATTGCTTTGTCATCTTTGTAATACGTTTCTACTGTATCCTTATCCGCTATTTCAAGCGGTGTTTTTATATCGATGGCATCATCTAACCACGTGACATCGTTCACGCCGTCGATGGCAGCAAGATTTTCTTTCATGTGAAGTGCTTCTTGAACCGTCACATCGTTGATCATCACTCTTGTATTAGGAACAGAGCCTTCAAACTCCTTTTCCATAATGTCCATTGCGGTTGTTGATTGTGCATCATCTGGCAAGTAATCTACCATATTATAATTGACAGAAACAGAAAATTGCACAATAGAACTGATAACGGCAATGACCATAAAAACAATGACAACCGATTTTTTATGTTTTAATATTCGTGCTGCTAAGTCGATCGAAACCCTCTCCTTCTTGCATCCAATTCCTCATCCAATTATAATGACACCGTGTTGGATTATCAACAAACAGTTTATTATCATATGTTATTTAAACAACAGAAACGTATTTTTTGTTGGATATGTAGAAAGAAAGGAATGTTTCCCATTGAATTCTAAATTAGACAGACGAAAAAAGTACACAAGAATGGTGTTAAAGAACAGTTTAATGACATTATTAAAAGAAAAGTCTATTTTGGCTGTCACAGTAAAAGAGATCTGTGCCCTTGCAGATATTAACAGGTCTACTTTCTATTCTCACTTCCAAGATCAGTTTGACTTACTTAATCAAATAGAGGAAGAAATCATTCATGATATGAATGAAACACTTTCGGCTTATAACTTCAACCAAGGGGAAGAAACGTTGCAAATGACGGAAAAAATCGTCGAGTATGTGGCGGAAAATAGTGATGTTTGCATCACCCTCTTTAGTGAACATGGTGATTCTAACTTCAAAAAAAGAGTGATGATGGTTGCTAGTGAGCATACGATAAAAAACGGATTATCGATGTACCCAATTGATTCAGAAATCACAGAGTATGTCAGCATGTTTGCCATCAGCGGTAGTATTCACGTGGTGGAGAACTGGCTAAAAAATGGGATGGATAAATCTCCAAAAGAAATAGCTGAACTTATCAATAACCTCACGAACAAAGGGCTTTCCTATTTAAACGAATAATGTATGAGGCGATATCATTTTCGGTTGAATCAATTTAATATGTATTCTTATCACATCACGAAGTCCAATAACCGTAGTGGGATCGAACCGCTGACCTCTGGGCGGCCAGATGGAATCGGAATATATTTAGAGTCTACAATGTGTATGAATGAGCACAATTTATGATATCGACAAAAACCAGCATTTTTTGTGATATAATCCTATTAAAACTAACTTTTAAGGAGAAAATGGCTGTTTCTTTTGTCACAAGCCATAAATGACCAATTTAATGAATTTTGTCACTTTAGTACTTATCATCTTAATTCAATTATTATTAGTTTTCTTCTCTATTATTTCAATCGCAGGCTTAAAGGATAATGCTCTTGATATCATTGGGGTCCCAGTTCACTTAATTTTCGTTGTTTTATTAAACATTCTATCTCTCTACATATTAGGGAAAATCTTTAAACGCGATGAGAAACGAAAAGTTTATAATGCTGAATCTACTCATGTCAAAGAGTTCCAGTCCTTAGTTACTTCCGTTCGATCTGACCGACATGACCTTAACAATCACTTAACGGTTATTTCCGGATTAATGAAAATAAAAAACTTTGATGCCGCTGATAAATACATTCAAGAAATGATCGGTAACATTAATATTAATAATAAGGCGTTGACGATAAAAAACCCTATTCTTTCTTCAATGCTATATTCGAAAATGGACAAATACCAAAGAGCAGGCATACCTTTTAGCGTGAATATAGTAAATGAAGAAATTGAAACTATTTTATCTTCTACTGATTTAATACGATTAATTAGCAACTTGCTTGATAATGCCTATGAAGCAACACTTGAAATGCCTAATGCAGAACGCAAAATCGAATTAGAAATTGTGAAAGTCAATGAAACAGTGAAATTAGTCGTAAGAAATACCTCTATTTTGAAAGAGATTACTGAAAATCATTTCAAAAACGGTTATTCTACTAAATCGATATCAGATAGGGGATACGGCTTAGCAATTATCCAAGAAGTTACTGAGAAATATAATGGTTATTTGGAAGTCGATACTAAAGATAATGTAGTAAGTATTGAAATTTCATTTTCGAAATTGGTGGAAAAATGATCAACCATATTAGCGAAAGAATAGCCAAAGCATTAGGTATTTATGTTGATAAAACTACCGAAGTTAAGCCACCGGTCAAACGATAGCTTTTTTTCTAGTCAAAATCCTAATATTAATGCAAAAACAGCAATTCAGACCTAAATATTCCATAGTATGCTAGTTTTAAAATATCGCTTTCCCCCCAAAAATTTTATACTACTAATATCATTAATGCTTTACAACAAGAAAGGAGTTATTATGGAGTGGTTTAGTTTCTTTTTATTATCGTTTCCAGAAGCATTTTTAATGCTCGCAGTTTCTTTTGCTCTTCTTGGTATTTCAATCAAGGAGAACTTAAAACCTATGATTATTTTCTCACTGTTATATGGAGGAGTAGCTTTTACTTTAAGTTTTTATATGATGGATTCAATCAAACCTTTAATTAACTTAACAGTGTTCGCATTATTAATAGTGATTATTTTCCATTTTAAAATACTTCATGGTTTTATTATTGGTATCATTGGGTTTATTTTGTTAGTATTTTTTGAAATCATTTTACTTCTTCCTCTTACACAGATTATTCCATTTGAACAAATTGCAGCTAGTCCGTGGTTACGAATCTTAGCTGGTATTATGACTATACATATTCCATTGTTAGTCACTCTAATAGTTATACAAAGGTTTAAGCTAGTAATAAAGATTCCTTTATTAAAATAAACAAAAATTATAAAAAAGGTGCCCAAATTAATTTACCTATTAATTTGGCACCTTTTTTTAAGAGTTCTACACTTTGTTATTATTTTGTATAAAGCTCCAAAAAATTTGTCGATTCATAAGAATCATTGTCGAACTGCTTAACAGGTATAAATACTTCTATATAATGGTCTATGTTATCTAATTTTATTTCTTAAAGCAGGAGTATGGTTATGGATAAAAGGGCCTTAATAGTAGAGTTGGAATACAAAATTGATACATTACGAATTCGTATGATTAAGTTAGCTCAATCAAAAGGATTTAATCATCATCATACTATTAAATGTAGCCAAGAGCTTGATGTTTTCCTAAATAAATACGAACGATTGAAGTCTAATTAAAAAACTTCTAATATTCCTTATAGCCTAGCATTTTGCCTAGTTAAATGGTCCTCACACAACACATGACAAAGGGGACCTTCCCCTAGGTTATTGCTCTAACTCTGTTAGAGTTTAACCCCCGCCCTCAGCCTTTGCTGCAAGCGGGGGTTAATTGTTTATATCCTCCTTCCCTGTTCTTTCTTCTTAAAAAACTCCTTCTTCGCGTGATAAGAATCGCTTTCTATGAGGATATTATGACGGAAGCGCTCATCAGTGTGGAGTGACGGGTGTGTTCGTTGAGCTAAAGGGGATGTACTTGTGTTAAATTTATTAGTATTGACAAGTTTTTTAGGAATTTACGCTGTTTTTTTTAATCAAACAATCACACCTGATTGCTACATATCCGCTTCATTAAATTAAATGTTCAACTAGGGCATCCTGTTCAAGAAGGATTTACCTGTAATTTGGTAACCTTGCTTTCTAAGTTCACCTTTGTTATTTATTTCTAAATCAGGATTCAACTTCTCATATTTTTCTTCATTTGTCATTTCCCAATTAAATCTATTTTTAACCTTGTTAGGTTTAGGCTTCCCTTTTGATAATTAGTAAAAGGTTTTGTATGGCCAATTTGAACTGCATAATCAGTGGAGAACACTCTTGGACCACTCTGATTATTGTTTATTTTCTTATATACTTTTGAATTTTGTTCTTGAAGAACTGAAGTTTTAATTTCCATAATCCCTTGGACTATAAAAAGAAAAGTCCAAATAATAGCAAAAATAATAACAAGGACAATAACCGCTAATAATTTAGTGGGGATTGGTTCCATTTCCATACCCTCCTTATCATATACAAATTAGACCTAAAACTGCTGACAAGACTTATTCTACATCTTACTAATTCATGTCTTCTTCAATACCTTATATAATGACAGGTAAATAAAGTGTATAAAACAGAAAATATCTTTTAAAACTTTTTCTGATCAAATATCTCACATTTCTTCAGACAGATTTTTCGACAAGTGACTGGACACTCCAGATACTTACATTCGGTTCTTTATTATTGGATTTGAACAGGATTACCACCTGACTAATCCATTATAAAGGACTTTTTCTTTGTGCAAGATATAATATTGACCTTTTTCAGTTTTCCGGATATGAAGTTAAATTAATGCAACTTCAGTGTAAAAACGATACAAATAAATTAAACAAGAACTTGACAATCCACATTAGCTCACATATAATCAAAAACATAAGTTGCACAAAAGATTTATCAATTGCACAAACGTGCAAAATGAGAGGTGAATATAAATGTCATTATGGCAAGAGCAACGTCTCATAGTAAAAATTTCTAAAATGTACTACGAACAACAATTGACTCAAAGTCAAATTAGTAAAGAGTTAGGAATTTACAGAACTACTATTAGTCGCATACTAAAAAAAGCAAAACAGGATGGTATTATAGAAATCAAAATTAATTCTGATTTTGAAGACGTTTACCAACTTGAAGAAGATATTGAACAGAAATATAAACTCAAAGAAGTCATTGTCGTTCCTTCTTTTGATGATTCCGAAGATATTATTAAACAAAGATTAGGTTTAGCTACAGCAAATTATTTAAAACAAATAATTAAAGACGGAAATACTCTTGGATTTGCATGGGGAACAACTTTAGCAAATGTATCAAACCAACTAATTAATTGTGAAAAAAAAGAGATTGATATTGTCCCATTGGTAGGTGGCCCTGGTGCAGTAGATGCAGACTATCATGTAAACACAATAGTTTATAAAGCTGCTCAAGCTTTTCAAGGTAAAGCACACTTCATTGATTCCTCTGCCATTGTTAATAAAAAAGAAACTCGACTTGATACGATTAATTCCCAACATTTCAGAATAATCCTTGATTATTGGTCGAAATTGGATATTGCAGTATTAGGAATTGGAGCTCAATTAAAATCATCTAACCTCATCTGGACTGGATTTTTTGGAAATGAAGAAATAGAAGAACTAGATAAAGAAAATGCAATAGGAGATATTTGTTCAAGATTCTATGATTCTAATGGTCAAGTTATCCATTCTGAATTAGCAGATCGAACCATTGCTATTGAATTACCAAGTCTCAGAAGCGTTCCTTACTCCATTGGAGTTGCTGAATCAAAAGAAAAAGTTCCATCAATTTTGGGTGCTTTAAAAGGCCAGTTCATCAATGTACTTATAACCGATGAAGAAACAGCTAAAGAATTATTATAGTACTTTTTGAAAACGCTTAAGAGGAGTGGGGATATGATTATTTATCTAATTATCTTAATTGGGCTTGCTTGGTTAGTACAAAGCTTTCTAGGATTTCTTCAAATTAGACATTTTAATAAACATTTCGTGGAGATGAGAAGAGTCGGTAAAGTAGCAATCGGTCGAAGACGTGGACTATTTCGCGCAGGAACTGTTGTGATGTTAGGAGTTAATTCCCGAAAAGAAATTATTGACGCAAGAAAAATGCAAGGCGTGACTGTATTATCAAAAGTAAAGCCACTTAAAGGGTTAGAGCAGAAAAACATATTAAAAATCACAGAGGCAGAATTAAAGAAATTTGACGTTTTGACAGCAGCATCGATTCAAGATGCAGTTGCCCAATATAAAACGGTAGTCTTACAAGGAGGTGAAGTGAAAGAACAGCCGAGTCTATTCAAGAAAATATCTAATAAGTTCTTAAAATTAAAAGAGGGGTGAAAAAATGGTAGATTTAATTACAAATTTCGCTGATGGTTTCATAGGATTGTTCGAGGCAGGTGGTGAGGTTTTTGTTGATTTTGTTACAGGAATCATACCTTTATTAATCTGTTTACTCGTTGCAATGAATGCCATTGTAAAGTTTATTGGTGAAGAAAGAGTAGAGAAATATGCTGCTAGAGCAGGAGGAAATATTTTTTCGCGCTACTTTATTTTACCAGTTGTGGGAACTTTCTTTTTAGCAAATCCTATGACATTGTCACTTGGAAGGTTCTTACCTGAAAATCGAAAACCTAGTTATTATGCTGCGGCTTCGTTTTCATGTCATTCTCATAATGGATTATTTCCTCACGTAAATCCTGGAGAGTTGTTTGTATTTTTAGGTATTGCTAGTGGGATTACGACACTTGGATTACCTGTAGGAGAGCTAGCGGTGTTTTATTTCTTAGTTGGTATTGTTACGAACTTCTTCCGTGGATGGGTGACAGACTTTACAACAGCTTATGTCGAGAAACAGCAAGGCATTAAATTAAAAACAAAAATGGAATTATAAAGGGGTGTTAACATGAGTCAAAATCAATATCGACCTATTAAGGTAACGAAGGGACAAGGTGGATTTGGCGGGCCACTTCATATCCACGTAGACGAGAACAAAAACAAAATTGTTTATATCACAGGTGGGGACAGACCCGATGTTGCAGATCGGATTGCCGAGCTCACTGACTGCGAATTAGTTGACGGATTCAAAACAAGCGTTCCCGAAGAAGAAACCGCTTGTGTCATCATCAATTGTGGCGGTACACTCCGGTGTGGAGTCTACCCCAAAAAACGAATTCCGACAATAAACATTGAGTCTACGGGGCAAAGTGGCCCACTAGCTAAGTATATCACAGAGGATATTTATGTGTCAGGGGTCCGACCAACAAATATTTCCTTATTAGATGATCCTGAAAGTGCCTCCGCACTAGAGAATAGTTCTGAACCTGAACAAGAAAGAAAATATACTTCTGACAAAAAAATAAGTGAACAACAAAAACCAAGAGGACTAATGACAAAAATCGGGATGGGAATGGGAAATATTGTGAACACTCTATTCCAAGCTGGTCGAGATACGATCGACACTGTATTAAAGACCATCCTTCCTTTTATGGCTTTTGTAGCTATGCTTATCGGGGTTATTTTAGAAACAGGAATCGGGGACTTATTTGCCCAATTCTTATCTCCATACGCTGGTTCTCTACCTGGTCTATTAGTCATTTCTTTAGTCGTTTCCTTTCCATTACTATCTCCATTTTTAGGGCCTGGTGCTGTTATTGCTCAGGTAGTAGGAGTATTAATTGGTACTGAAATAGGAAGAGGGAATATTCCCCCTCAACTTGCTTTACCCGCATTATTCGCAATCAACTCTCAAGCTGCGGCTGACTTTGTGCCAGTAGGTCTCGGTCTTGCAGAAGCTGAACCCGAAACAGTGGAAGTTGGTGTACCATCCGTCCTTTATTCTAGGTTTTTAACTGGAGCTCCGACTGTATTTGTAGCTTGGTTGGCCAGTTTCGGATTATATACAAATTACTAAAACAATAATTAAAGGGGTTATTTATGATGACAGTCATCTATGAAACAAATGTCGTTGAACTTGGAGATATGGTGGAGTCTTTTTATGATGATCAAATGATTATTCTATTTGAAATCGGAGCACCAGAAGAAATGAGAGAGTATTGCGTCTTACACGAAAAAAATCAACTTCATGATGAGATTCAAGTTGACGACACCCTTTACATTGGAGAAGAGTCTTACAAAGTAACAGCCGTTGGAAGTGCTGTAAATAAAAATCTAAATCAATTAGGTCATATCACCCTTAGCTTCTACGGGAAAACTGAACCGGACCTACCTGGTTATCTTTGTCTTGAAAATAAAAAGATTAAACCAGTTATAGAGGGGAATTCAATTAAAATCTTACGTGGTTAAACATAATGGAGGTGCCTCATGAATAAGAAAACAGCTATTATTGCAGGTGGAGGTCAAAGTCTCGGTGAAGCACTGTGTCATCGCCTCGCTGAAGAAAACTATCAAATCATTGTTGTTGATATAAATAAAGAGAATGCTCATAAAGTCGCTACTGATGTAGCAAATAATTTTAATGTTCCTACATTATCCATAAAGTGTGATGTTACAAAAGAGGACGAAGTCCGAGAGTTAGTTAATCAAACGAAAGAAAAATTCACAACGATCGATTTATTAGTTTACAATGCTGGTATCGCAGTCAGTAAAAAAATAAATAGTTTTGAAGTAAATGATTGGGATAAAACGGTTGATGTAAATCTAAAGGGATATTTTCTATGTGCTAGAGAAGTCTCTAAAGTCATGATCGAACAAGGATTTGGTAATATAATTCAAATAAATTCTAAGTCCGGTAAAGTTGGAAGCAAGCACAATTCTGCTTACTCTGCATCTAAATTTGGTGGAGTCGGCTTAACACAAAGTCTTGCTCTCGACTTAGCTGAACATAACATTCGTGTAAATTCGATAATGCCTGGAAATCTTTTGGATTCTCCAATGTTTCAAAGTCTTATCCCTCAATATGCAGCAAAATTGGAAATAAAAGAGGATGAAGTGCTTGATGTCTATAAAAATAAAGTTCCATTAAAAAGAGGCTGCACTTATGATGACATTGCAAATGCTGTAATATTCTACGCATCAGAAAAAGCATCATATATGACAGGACAGACCATTAATGTAACAGGCGGACAAGTGATGCATTAAAACAATAAAAATGAGCACGCAAATTGTGTGCTCTTTTTTGTAATCTAATTCATTTGCTAGGAGTGGGGTACATGAAAATCTATATTGATTCTGCTAATATTAATGAGATAAATGAGTTAAACAACTTAATGCCTATTGATGGTGTCACAACAAATCCATCTATTATCTGTAAAGAAAATCGTAACAACTCTTTAGAACTATTAAAACAAATTCGAGAAATCCTACGTGATGATCAACTCTTATTTACACAAGTTATTGAAGACAATTACGATAAACTTATTGACCAGGCGTATCAGCTTCTAAATTTGCTCGGTAAAGACACTGTGATTAAAATACCTGTTACATTTAACGGTTTAAAAGCTATCCAATATCTCGAAAAAAATAATATTAATACTTTGGCCACTGCAGTGTTCCACCCTCAACAAACAAATTGGGCCGCAAAAGCAGGTGCTAAGTATGTTGCACCTTATGTTAATCGAATAGACCATCACGGAGGGGATGGAATAAAAGTTGTCAAAGAAAGTCTTTGTATAATTAAAAATTATGATTACAAATCTGAAGTAGTAGCCGCTAGTTTTAAAAATACGAAGCAGCTACATGAATGTGCATTAATAGGAACACATTCGATCACGGCTAGCCCAAACATTCTCAAACAATCCTTTTCACATTTGAGTTCATCATCTAGCGTAGCGCAATTTCAACAAGATTGGATAGATAAATACGGGAGTAAAAAATTAACATAATTTATGTAAATTTGAGGAGTGACAAAATGTTGCTCCTTAAATGGATTAATATAATAACCTTAGTTTTGCAATTAAAACGAAATTATCATAAAAAAACGACACCATTCCTCGATAGGACGAAGAACCGCGTCGTTGATAGCGTTATGTATGGTGCACTTTCCAAGTACTACTATGTTCATTCGCTTCGTAGCTTCTCGACGTAGTGTAGCTCACTTAAATATGGTGCACCCTAAGGGCACTACTGATGTTCGTTTGCTTCGCCGAAAACTCGACGTTGCTAAGCAAACATTAAATATGGTGGAGCATAGCGGGCTCGAACCGCTGACCTCTTGGCTGCCAGCGTAGAAAGTGTAGTTTCCTATGATGATTTGAGATTATCTAGATGCCTCTACAATCAACAATATTTAGGTTATGTTAATCAAAATAGAAACTACAATATCCTTTGATTACCGATAGTGCGTTACCATATTGTGACCAAAGAGTAAGATGTAGTAGCTTTGCCAACTTTTAAATACTTAGTCTATAATATAGTTTTATTTCTACATTCGACACGACTGGTGTACTGACTATAGATAACAAAAACTAAAGATGTAAGTAGTGTTCACCTAAATATGAGCAATAATAATAATTAAATGAATGAATCATAATTTATTATAATATGATTGTATTAGTTTCAAATTAAATAGTTAAAATATAAAGTAACTGTTAGGATTTATGAAAATAGTGATTAATATTACATTACTTTCTAAAACAGTCCAGAAAACCACTATATACAATATAAATTAATTTTTCCAAAAGATACTAACTTAAAATTAGAATGATAATATTCTAGCCAAGAATATATGGAGTATTAGAAAAATTCACATGTTAAATAATCGTTCTATTAGGGTAAGGAGTGAAAAAATGGAACAACCGAAAGTAAAAGTTTTTGGGCAAGTATATAATGTAATTGTAATTGAGTTTGATAAAAAATCAGGTCAAATAACAAAAATTGTGTATCAAGTAAGTGAACACCAGAACAAAACAATATTTAGAAGTAAAGATATGATAACCAAATCATTAACATCTAAATTTAAAATTCAAGGGTTAACACCTCACCCTTATTATAATTATGCATATGCACCTCAACTAGAATGTTTGCTTGTCTAAAGTAATGACAGAATCTCGCAAAGTCTTTGCGAGATTAATGAAACAGTTTAAGGAAAATCTATAATGCAATTATTGTTAAGATTAATTAAAAATATTTATAGCCATCTGAAAAGCAAGTTAAGAGAATAATTTTATGTTTTTAAATTTTTTTCAAACGGATGAATTTCGCCGAATATTCCCTTTATTCCATTTTCAAAGTTTGATACATCATCAATATATAAAATTCGCAAGTTTCTAATAGCCCTAGAACAAGAAACGTATAGTAGATTTTGTGTTTGTTCAAATTTTTGTTTATCCCTATCTTCTAAATCACCCGAATTTGCTATATTTTCAAAAAAGTGATTAAAATAATTTCGGTTCAATCCAAAGGCATTCTCCATAATAATTATAACATTATCAAACTCAAGCCCTTTTGTACCATGGTATGTATGATAAATAACTTTCTCCACTTGTTTTTCAGAGATAAATTTATACCATACCTCATACTCATCAATATTTATTTTTAGTAATTTTTCTATAGTATTGTTTGCATGCTCAACATCATCGTCCGATTTATTGTTGAATAATCTTTCAATAAGATAATTACTAAATAGTTCATGTGTGATTCCTTCAAATCCCAATGTCCAATCTACTAATTTTTTATATTTATTATTATTGTTGTTGTTGTTATATATAGCTGACATTGATACTATATACTCTCCTAACGTTTTCCCCTCAACTTGATTTAAAGTATTAACTAATTCTTTTAATTCTTCTAACTTCATATCTTCAAAAAAGTTACTTCTAGGTAATATATCAATGACCGGAGTGTTTATATTCTTGAGGTTATTGTATAATCTAATAATATTAAAAAGTAACTTTGGGATCTCACCAAGCTTATATAAATCATTACTTAAAAGTTCCGTATTAAGTTGATTATATTTAAGCCCTTTATATTTATCAGTCTCTTTAAAAGCTTCATATATATTCTCAAACCCACTATATTGTGCAACTGTCTTATTCGTTAATACAAGGCAATGCAATTGATTTTTTTCTGTTATATCCCATTCCTCTATATACTTGTTTATAAATTCCCTAACATCAACCTGAGTTCCTTCATAAAACTTTACACTACCACCTTCACAATCATCATAAATGGATCTTTGTTCAATTTCATCATTTCTTATTTTATTTATAACCTCAATAACCTCTTTCGTAGACCTTCTATTAAACTCTTTAATAATATAATTTAAATCTGAGTGAATTTCTGTTATTTTACTTCCTACACCTTTATCATAAATATTTTGAGCAGTATCCCCAAAATATCCAATTAAACTCTTATGACCAATATTTTTTGCATACTTTTCTAAATAACTCATTATTGACACGACTGTTTGATCAGTATCCTGATACTCATCAATAAAAATTAGAGGATATTTATCTACGATTATCTGTTTTAATAGGTCATACCTTTCGATAATTTTCAAACCATAATCTAACAAGGTATCATGGCTAATTTGCATATTATGAAGTAGGTCACTATTATAAATAGAATTGTATTCTACAGATTCATATCCTTTTTCATTTGATTTTATATTTTTATAACATTTGTAATAATTTTCTACTTTGTAAACAGTGCTGACTATTTTTCTAAAATGGCTAACGTTTCTAAGTATATCAGAGTATTCTTTTAATAGAGGATGGAACACCTCTTTCAATGGTGCTGCTTTAACACTATAATTTTGATAAAAAAGATCCTTATTCTCGATCATAATTTTTTTAAAGTTTTCTTTTTGTGTAGTATCTAATTGTTGATATTTTCGATATTCTTCACCAAACTTCAATTTCTGATTTAAACTATAAATCTCTTCTCTTAATTTTTCTGTATGGATTTCTACTAATTCTTTCTGATAAAATCTTATAAGCTCCCATACTCTTTCATGTATTGTAGAAACTAAAACTAAATCAGTGTTACCAAGCCTTTCTTTAACTTCTCTAGTAGCAACATTTGTATATGTAATACAAATTACCTTTTGATTGTGTTTCTTTAAAATTCTTTCGTAATTTCTTATTACATATTTTAAACTCTCAATAAGAGCATATGTTTTTCCAGAACCCGCACCAGCATTAAAAATGAAACTTTCACTCTTATCGATGGAATTAAAGATTGCTTTTAATGACTTCTGTTCCTTTTGTTTATTTAGTGTAGATATTTTCAATAAATTCATTATTATTCCTCCTCTCCTAATTTTCTGAGTAACCACGTAAGCCCTTTTTCTATATATTCTGGCAACGAAGGAAACCTTTCATCTTCAGTTTCAATTATAAGCTGATATAATAATGTATTAGCAAAATCACTTTTATTATTAGTTAACTTTCTTTGAAGTAAAAAAGAACTTTCCTTAACGTTCCTAAATCTTTTATTTTTTTTTATTATATTTTTATAAATGTCTGGTTTAATTTTCAATAAAACTCTATTTAAAATTAAATTGTTATAGTTGGTTAAAATAAAAGCTTCTTCAAAACTTGTTGCATAATACCCTTCAATTTTATCCTGATATGTAATATACATGTTATTAATGTTAAAATTATTGTCTTGTAATGTACCTAATTTATAATCACCATTATACTTTTTAATTGTTTCATTTGTTGTAACTCTGTCTTTCAAGTCACATATCTGTTTAAATCCTTTCTTTTCTTCCTCATTTCTTTTAATATCTAGATCGGTAATAATTAAAGCAGGTACTTTTAAAATGCTAATCAGATCGTGATAAACTAAACCGTGAGCGCCATCAATGTTAAAGATTGATATATAGTATTTATTGAGCTTTTCATTATTATCAATATAAAATTTAAGGAGAGTTTCTTCAGTCATTCCTTCAACAAAAATAATAGCATCTGAAAAAAATAATTCTGATACTTTATATTTAATATGCTTTTTAAGAAATTCAAGATCATTCTTCCTTTCAATACCTCCTTTTTTACTTTTGGGGATAATTGTGTCATCCTGCAAATTCACTACATTTGTATGATTATCTTTTATTGATATGTAATTTATATTATTAAAAGTATTACCACTATGTATTTTAC
Organism: Salipaludibacillus daqingensis; assembly: GCF_029891575.1. GTDB lineage: Bacteria > Bacillota > Bacilli > Bacillales > Salisediminibacteriaceae > Salipaludibacillus > Salipaludibacillus daqingensis. Next base: position 356,377 of record NZ_JARZHF010000004.1, read on the forward strand.
TGTTCAGTATATGTGATGAATGTGTTGTAATTATCAACTGACTATTTACGTTCTTGTTCCTATCTTTCAATAGAGAAGCAATGGCTTCATTTATATTTTTAATAAATAACTCTTGCATTTGCGGATGCATAAAAGTTTCAGGCTCTTCAATTGAAATAATATTAACTTTACTATTAAAAGAATTTTCAGGATATTTCTCCATATAGTCAATTAGATCCGCTATTATCATCATCAATTTTGTATAACCTAATCCAAATTGATTTTCAGGTATATTCATACCACGCTCGACATATTCATATTTGATTAAAGTATTCATCATCTTTTGAAAATTTAAATCTGCACTTAAAAGTACTTGAAGTTTTTCATTTGATTCGATTTCTCCTAAAGACTCATTTAAACCATTTGTATGTTTTTCACTTATTAACCTTGTAAGATCATTATTAATATCACTTATTTTAGAATTGATTTCATTTTCTTCATTCCCAAGTAGTGTATTATAACGATATTCTATTATTTTACTAAATGCTTTAGAAAGTGACTTTTCACTTTCAATATTATTTGCTTTAATTGGCCTCAACTCAATTAGATTTCTTAACTTAAAATTCTCAATTTTATTTAGATCTCTATTGTAGTAGTTAATATTAAAACTTGAACTATTAATTAGATCCAGAAAACCTCTAAAACGAACTGTTTGATTATGTTTTTTTTCTAACAATTTTCTAACATTGCTAATAAATACTTCTTCATCTTCCAATTCTACATTTACTATTATATTTAATTCCGAATTATTAATATCATCTAATCTCATAAAGTGTACTATATTAGTTATTAGATCATTGTTAGCATCTTCAATCCCAATATCAATGTTAAATTGCAGATAAGGGGTATTAATTTTTTCACTTGATCTATCTCCATTAAATATTTCATCATAATATTCAAGTAGTTTTTTTAAATATGTGAAATTAAAATCATTTGCTTTAAATGCATCTTTATTATGGTTTATAAGGTTATCTAATGCTTTGACGATAGTAGTTTTTCCACCGTTATTCTTCCCGACAATTAACGTAGTTGTGGGAGCTATATTTAATTTCTTTTCGTTTTGTTGCTTTTGATAACTTTTGGCATCAACAAATTTTACCTTGTTATTTTCTATTCCAAATTTTCTGAAGTTTTTAATCATTAAACTTTTCAAATACATAATATTGCCTCCATTTTTTAGTAATTTTCAATATATTTATTATCTTGTATTACTTTTATCAACTACTTAAATTTTTTTCTCTAGAACTTCAATTCAGTATTTAGCTTTTTCATTCATACTTCTAATTTACTAGACTACTTCCCTTATAAACTGCAGTTCAAGTATAATTTTCGACTAAATAATGTAAAATCCCTCCTTTTTATAAAAAAGAAACTACCAAATTCTTAAAAATCCTACTTTTTCTTTTATAACAATCATTAAAGAAGAGTGAAACCTTCCCAGCTTGTCAGGTAAAAACAAGACTAGTTCACTCTTTTAGGACAAAAATTATTCAAGCAGACCTCATAACTGGAAAGGTAGTGAACCTTTATTTGCCCATACGTCGGTACCTTTGCTGAGCGTATCGTCATAAGTTGTTGAAAAGAAGCTAGTCTGTTTAAGTTTGTATCAACGACAACAGTCATGCTAGAGCAGGAAAAAAAGAGAGCTCCTTGAACTCTCTTTTAATCTCTCTCTTATTATTTTTTCGCTCCAAATCCCAACATTCTCTATATGACTAGAGCTAACTGTAGACAAAGAGATAATAAATATGTGTAGATGTTGCAGTGTTCACCTAACTATAATTACAAATATAAAATCCTTAAGCTTTGATGACCTATTCATCCTAATTGCTGACATGTTTATACCGTCTTCCTTTCATTATATCACTAACTAATTGACGACTAATTCCAAAATCTTTAGCAATCATTTTTAAACCTTCTATTCTCCCTCTAGAACGAATTTCTAATATGTCACGTTCTGATAATCTTCCTAATTTAGTTTTTCCAGCTGGTAGTGGAGATAAATCCTTAAAGCGTGATTTCGAATGACCTAAACTGCCTCTTCTAATAGCTGAAATGATACTGGTACTTACCTTAAATTTTTTAGCTAGGATTGTACCAAATGCACCATCTATAAGTTCTTTTCTTATTGTTAAAACCTGTTTTTCATCTAATTTAGTATTACGTGGCTTTACTTTTGAGAGTGCAAGATGTTTATACGACTTACCATTTACAAGGTTTTCAATAGTGCTTCCACTAACTCCTAAATCTTGAGCAATTCTTCTGCATGATTCACCGCTTTTTCTTCTTTCCCATGCAGAAATGGCTTGCGAATCAGTAAGTGCATTTCTTTTTCTCCTAGGTAGTTTTTTGCTTTTGTTTTGTACGGATTCCATATTAGTATTATTACGTTGTAAAAAATCAAAGAATTGTTCGGGAGTGTTGTTATCCTTTGTATAAATACTATGGAATTCTTCATGTACATGCTTTTCAAGAGGAACTCCAAGAGGATATCTGTAGTGTATTTCTAAGCATTTAACTGACATAGCTTTTAATTGATCATTAGAATATTCACTTATTGATTCATACAACTGGTACTTTAATTCGATAAGTACTTCAAGGACTATACTTTGAAAACTATACAGATGATGAATAATTATATTAGAATCGGCGCCTGTAATTATACATTTTTCTCCATAATATGCTAGGCTATCCCTTTTCCAGTTATTAATATAGCGCCTTAAATAAGTGGACAATGTTGATATTCCCCCTTTCCAGTTAGGGTGATTTTCTCCATGTATGCGTTTTTCTTCCCAACATTTACCGCACCTATCACCTGAGTTATTAAACTTATCAAATTGTACAAAATAATCGTGATATTCCGGACACTTCAGGTGTAACGTTTCATGAACACCCTGATAGCTTTCAGATATAAGTTTATACCCTTCATTCTCTATGTTCGTTCGAACTTCATTTAAGCTGTACCTTGTATTTCTTCTTCCACCACAATCTGTACACCTCCTCCCCCGATTTTTAAAATTATCAAATGTAGTTGGATAATGGTGTCCATCGGGACAAATTAGTAAAAGCCCAGCTTTTGTTCCTCTATAATTGGATTCTGAATGTAATTTATACCCGAACTGAGAAATATACTCTTCAACGTATTCTTGAGTATGTGGTTTGTTAATATCACAACATTCAGAGCACCTTGAACCTCGTTTACCATTAGACTTATCTTGGAATGCATTAAAGCTAACAGGATAATCGTGCCCATTCGGACAAATTGTAAGTAGTTTGGTTTTAGCATTTTGATATCGAATAGATTTCAATAGATAACCTCTATCATTAAAATACTCTTTAATATATTCATAATTGTGGGGGTGCATTTTTATCTTTTCCTTTTAATATTTTTACACTTAATATCCCCATTCAACTAAGAAAAAATACAATCTAACTATTTATAAAAGGACGACGTATAAATAAACGTCGTCCTTTTATTAGCCCTTACCTCTAACGAGTAACTATTGCAATAATTTTTATTTTTGATGTTTCTTTTTACTAGTAATACATTAAAATAAAAAATATATAAAGCTTTATATCCATCACATAAGCCTTTACCTGAATACCTTCTTTTGACAATTCTTTTGCTTACTTATCAAACTTATCCCTCGCCTCATTTAAATTGATTTTTGGAAGTGTTCTTTTTCTATTTTCATCTTTCCAATCATCACTATAAAACCATCCAACAAGATATAGTCCATGTCTACAAGTATTATCATTCAAGTAACGATTCACGAGTTGTGTTTCCATTGCTTTGTTTAATTCTGGGTGCCAATTACCTTTCAATTCAATAACAACACTAATCTCCTGTATCTCATCTTTACTGATACCACTTGCTACAGCATTAACTTGTATATCTGTTCTCTGTCCTTTGATCCCCCCCATGACTTCTGCGAATTTCTACTTCTCTGTTAACTACCACATGCTCGAAGATCAATAATTAAAGTTTGCTCATTGTTGATATAGGCTTCTTGTTCTTTCTTCATTGCATATGTTTTACCTGCTCCAGGCTCTCCTAATAACACTAGACATTTCATGTAAGAAATTGAGGCAAACGTAACTACGTCAGAATTATAAATCCCCCCCCCCATTCTGACTCTGGATTATAGAGAAATCCTTCTCTTGTTAAATTGATATTGCCCTCCCTAGAACACCAAAATCGAATCCAAGGATAGATTAATTCACTCAACGATCTCCCCCCTTAACTTTTATACTTAGTATGTAATAAATTAATTTCACCTATAAAACAAAAGCTGTTGCTACCAATATATCACAATATTTTCACAACAATACTTAATCGAAAATTTAATGATTTCATTGTGTTGAATTGTAAATCAGCCTTATTTTTGAAATAACGAGAGAATACCTTCAAAATTATTCGATTTATAGACCTCAGAGGCACATAGATTAATAGCAATTACCCTTGTTTGATTAGAATCGCTCGAGAACTCGTTTCCTATATTAAAGCATTATCAGTACAATAAAACTATGAACAGCTAAGCAAAATTACACCGGTGTAAAGGGGTTCATATAAAAAGCTTGTAAATAAATAACTTGATGAATAGTGATTAATCTGACGAAAATATAGAATCTAAGAAATGAAGGTGTGTTCTAATGAATCAATATACAAAAGCTGTCTTTAGTAGTAATTACGTCGAAGTCACCCAACAATCACAACAACCGATTATAGGAAGAAGCTCTTCTGGTGGTCGTAAGTCTTTCTCTACCCAGAGTACTGAAAATTATGAAGCAAACTTAAAAACTAGTATCCGACGTGCTAAGAAAAAAATACGCCGCTTACTGGAATGCAACTTCACAGACTCTTATACCTTCCTAACACTTACATTCAAGTCTACTGGAGAGATAGATATTACCGATATTAAGAGCTGTGCCAAAAAGTTTAGCGCTTTTAAGAAAAGGCTTTCTTACTATTTAGATAAGCATAACTTGCCCAAGTTCCAGTATATAGGTGTAACAGAATTTCAGGATGAAAGTAGACAAGGAGCTATTCACTACCATCTTGTCTGTAACTTATTAGATATTCCAACTGAAACCATACAAGAGCTTTGGATATATGGATTTATCTACAAGTCGCCTGCTACACCTGATCCTACGAATAATGAAAAAATGGCCTACTATTTAAACAAAGGGATTCATGATCACCGACTTAATGGTAATAAAAGATATTTTCATTCACAGGGACTCAAACAACCAATTCCTTTAGATATTAAAGACTCTGCAGAGTTTCACAAAGTCCTTGATAAATGTGAACCATGGCTAACACAAAACGAGGCCTATCACTCCCCATATACGGGTGAGACGAGATATGACACCTACTATGTTAAAAACGTTAAGGAGCTGATCGAATATGCGCAAGAACAATGATGATTATCCAGACATTCTAAATGTTTCAGATATTCAACAACTACTAGGAATCGGCAGAAAGCAGGCTTACGAACTGGTCCATTCAGGAGAATTCAACGTGACTAGAATTGGTACACGTCTTAAAGTGTCCAAAAAAAACTTACTTAATTGGATTGAAGGGGGAAACTATCATGAAGAAGAAACATACTAAACTAGTTGATTGTGGTTCCACAGTTTTTGTTTACGATTATGAAAGTAAACGTGACCATAATAAGTTTAAATTCGAAGTTAATACTGATGGTCAGATTACTAACCTTAAGAGGCTATTCATTAAAAATTTCATAAATGAGCATCTCAATTTAAATTTAAGTTTTACACTTCATTTGGAAATGAGCGACTTACCTAATCTTCAGGTGATATTAGATGAGTTTACGGCCTCACTAAAGAAATATTTTGATCTGTCCGCTGTTAAATACCTTGCTGTATTAGAACTTCCAATAGAAGATGAAAGTAGTCATCCTAAAATAAACATTGTGACGGATATAGACTACTTTCAGGGTACAATGTCATTAATGTCATTCTACAAGGACCTTTCTGAAGAAGATATATTAACTAAGTTACAAGAGCAAGTTAATTTACTCTCAAGTAAAGAAGTATTTGTAGACTACGATGATACAAGCATGATGATGGATACATTTGTTGAGATCTTAACCACTACTCTTAAAAGTCCATTATGCACTATCAAAACACGTTCAGTGTTTAAGTACAATTTAAAAAATCCTAAAATTCGCCGCAATGAAAAGGCTGAAGACCATATAAAGAAAAGAGGCTTACTTAGTTTCCCCTATCAGGAATCAGCAGAGATATATGACAAAAGAGGTGGATTCATTAATGTAAATGTATATTCTAAAAATATTAACAACTCGGACTACCCAAGTAGTATCTTTGAAGACCAGGAAGACATTTTAATGTTTAATAACTGAGCAGAGTCTCTAACTTTTTATAGATGAGTGGACGTACAATTGATGTTCGTCAACTACTTTTTATAAATATCCAAAAAAGAATATAGATAAAGAAACGATCTTCTCTAATAATAAGGAGATAGTATAGCAAAAAAAGTCCCTAATTAGAGGGACTTTACTTCTTAACCTTATAAGCCTTGATTATATTCTGCATTTCTTTATCTGCTTCTTGACGTTGTTTTTTTAATTTAATTGGAAAGGCAAAAATGCCACCCGTTGATTCTTCTGCTAAGTCGTGGAGTTTCTCAATATCGTGGTTTACTTTATATCTACTTGTCATGAGAGCACTCTCCTTTATCAAATTATAACTGAATCAAGTTCTCAGAAGCAACTATATCAAAGTACATCTGTTGTCGTGATGCATACTTAGTTACAAGGCTCTCTAAAATAATAATACGAAATCAGCTTGCTGTTCTTATTGATATCAACAACAACAAATCCGTCATAACCTAAAACAAAACTTCCCTTACATGATATAAGTAGGTAGAAATGTGTCTACTCGCAAATTATCGGTCTTTGTTGAAGTATTGGGAGCTTAGTTGATTAGACATCACCAAAACGAGCGTATCTCTCCATCTTCCAAATACTCTAACCTTTAGTTTAATAAAATTCTGATATTTTAATTACACTCAGGGCACTTCCACCCCTCATTCGTTGTTGTTCGCCTGATAATCTTATCTTCCCAATCATGATTGCAAGTAGGGCACTTCCACCACACGGTTTTTCCCGACTTGATTTTCACTTCACTTGGTTTTACTTATTCTTTGTTAGATGCCATTGGCTCGCTATATTTGATTTTACATACTCTAGACTTTCCTCGTACAACACTCGTTTTCCTGCGCAATAAGCACACCCTCTGCCTGATTTTCGCTGATGTGGACTTGCGTCATAAACATGTCGTTCATCTTTTGGACAATTCCACCATACATAGCGATTGGATCCAATGCTGATTTCGGTAGGTTTGATTCCGATTTCATCATTTTTGTCATAATTCCACTCTTCAAGCAAGTTAGGCATTAATTCTGCAAAGCTCTCTTCCACAAGCACTTTTTGACCTGTGCAATATAGGCATCCTCGATTCCCCCCCCTCGTTTATCAGGAGAGGATTCCCAAACATGTCGTTCATCTTTCAAGCATTGCCACCAAAATTTCTGATTTGAATACGCTGCAACTTCATAAGATTGCAACTCATTTAATGTAGGATGCCATTCTTTCACAAGATGAGGGAAAACACCCGCAACCGAAGTTTCAAACATAAGGATTTTCGCACTGCCTTTTCCATAACAATACGGGCATTTCGTGCTTTCTTTTGCACGTTTAGCAGGACTTGCATTATACTCATGACCTTCTGAACATAGCCAGTAGTATTTATCATGTGTATAAGCATAGACATCATATGGTGTGACGTCACCATTTCGTGCTTGATGCCATTCATCAATTAGACTTGGAAACAAATAACCCAAGCTCTTTTCTTTAGGAACTTCATTGATAAAAAGATGAGCCTCTTTTCGTTTATCATAAATATTAATCAATCTCACTTTTTTAATTTTCTCTTGTACATCAATTTCTTGATAAGTTTGTTCCATGAAATCAAGTAATTGGTCATAGCAAACTCGTAAGGAATCGACCTTATTAATGTTATATGGGATGATATGACAAGAAGAAGGTTCTAATTCAATAGACTCTTTTTCATGGATCCGAACTAACTGAATACCTTGTTCTTCAAAAGCATAATTCTTTTCTTCATCATTCTTTTTATGATTTTCCGTTCTATGATAATATTCCCCGTCATATTCAATGGCCAGCATTAGAGTGGGGATATAAATATCCGCTTCTTTCTTTTGTTTAGTGAGTTTTTCACCACTCTTTGTATCAGAGAATACATCAGCAAGAGCAAGATAATACGTAAGCTCTGTTACCGAATTTTGATTGCTACTGCCACAGTATCGGCAACCATTCCCTCCTATTGCTCGACTATTCACCGTTGCATCCCATATATGCTTCGTTTTATTAGAACATTGCCACCATTTTTTTTGTTACTACCTTTTGTCACGTCATACGGTGTTAGCTCTCCGTTTAAGGTGGGATGCCATTCTTTTGCAATGTCAGAGTGAGTTGTCGCTAAACTTTTACATTTCTTGCATTGGTTATTTTTCTTGTTTCGACTATATACGGTAGCTTTCCATCGATAACCACACGTTTGGCAATCCCACCATACTTGGGTTCCAGCATTAGCAGAGACGTTAACAGGAGTTAGATCGCCATTCAATTCATAGCATCATTCTTCTGCAATTTTCGGATTCACCCAAGCTAGGGATTTACAGTTTTGGCATTTACACTGACCTTTTAACCGTGCATATATTTGTGCCTTCCATTGATGACCACACTCTTTGCATTTCCACCAAACAAGAGCAGCGGTTCCCACATCGTTAGGTGTTAATCCATCATTTAATTCATAACAAAACTCATTTGCTAATTTTGGGGATCGTTCTGCTAGAGTCTTTCCTCTTTTCATGATACCTCCCTCTCCTTTTTCGTTTTCTCCTTTCCAAATTAGCCTATGATTAAATAGTACCATATTACTAGTTTTTTCAGCACTTGAGGCACCATCTTAATGATCTTTCTTTGCTAAATCGGCTAAGAAGACTTCATCGAGAATACTTATTCTTTGATTCCCTCTGTCAATGTCAATTATACTCTTATCTCAAAGGAATTAAGCGCTTCTTATCCCTGTTCACCTGACTTCTTCTCCTTTATAAAATAGATAGCGATAATCTAAACAATATTTCTTTTCAAGGAGCAAAATATACAAGGGGGGTGGTCACAAACGTTACAAAAGACAATCATACATATGTATAATGTCTACTCATTTTTATATGGTTTTTACCTCTATACAAGCATTCCAGATTATGGGTACTGTTGTAGTAGGAATTTTGGTATAGTATTGATAGATACATAAAAAGTAACTGACCTAATGGAGGAAGAAAATGAGTAAACTTACGTTACAACAACTAGAATCACATTTGTGGGAATCAGCTAACATCTTACGAGGAAGCATTGACTCTTCGGACTATAAAAATTACATATTCGGATTGCTGTTTTTAAAGCGATTAAATGATGTATTTGTTGAAACAGCAGAGAAGATTGAGAAAGAAGAAGGCGACGATTACGGGTGGCATGATCCTGATGAACACCAATTTTTCGTTTCCGAACGTGCTCGTTGGAAGAACATCCAAGCGACAACTCAAGACATTGGTGACATGATCAATAAAGCATTTGAATCATTAGAGGAAGAAAATCCATCACTGCAAGGTGTGTTGGCAAGTATCGATTTTAACGACAAAGAGAAGCTCCCAGATAGCTTGCTGTTACAACTAGTTCAGCATTTTACAGCGATTGATTTACGAAATGACCATCTATCTGAACCTGATATGTTAGGACGAGCCTATGAGTATCTCATCAAGCAGTTTGCCGATGACGCTGGGAAAAAAGGTGGAGAGTTTTATACGCCGAGTAAAGTGGTTGAGCTTATTGTCAACCTGATTAAACCAGAAGAAGGCATGAGAGTTAGTGACCCTACGGTTGGATCAGGCGGAATGCTCATTCAATCGGTCGATTACATCAAGTCAACAGGAGGTAACCCACGGAACTTGACCCTCCACGGTCAAGAGCGTAACTTAAGTACGTGGGCTATCTGTAAAATGAACTTGCTCTTACATGGCATGAGCGATCACCGCATTGAAAGAGGCGATACGATCCGTGATCCTAAATTGTTAGAAGATGGAGAACTCATTCTTTACGATCGTGTCATCGCCAATCCTCCCTTTAGTTTAAGTAACTGGGGAAGAGAAGAAGCAGAAAGTGATCAGTACGGTCGTTTCCGATTCGGTATGCCTCCTAAAGACAAAGGTGACTTAGCGTTTGTTCAGCATATGGTATCTACACTTAATCATGAAGGAAAAGCTGGAGTGGTGATGCCGCACGGGATTCTTTTCCGTGGTGGTGTAGAAGGAAAGATTCGTCAAGGGCTCCTTGAAGAAGACTTATTAGAAGCGGTCATTGGTTTACCCTCTAAGCTATTCTACGGCACTGGAATTCCAGCTTGTATTCTCGTATTGAACCGTAATAAAGATGAGAGTAATAAGGGGAAAGTATTCTTTATCCATGGCGCAGATGATTATCAAGAAGGAAAGAATCAAAATATACTTCGAGATCAAGATATTGAGAAGATTGTATCAGCTTATGACAATGGTGAAGAATTAGAGAAGTACTGTCGTGTTGTTCCGTTAGCTGAAATTAAAGAAAATGACTTTAATTTAAACATTGCAAGATATATTGATACAACAGAAGAAGAAGAACAGATTGATGTACCTCAAGCAATAGCCGAACTTCGAGCATTAGAGAAAGAACGAAATCAAATTGAAGAGAAGATGTACGATTACTTGAAGGAGTTGGGTTATGATGAATAATTTTATTCCTAAAGATTGGACTTTCTCTCCATTAGGTGAATACTTAAATTTAATAGGAGGATTTGCTTTTAAAAGTCAAGATTTTAGTGAAGAGGGTACAGTACCAGTGTTAAGAATTGCTAACATTAAAGAAAATGGAATTAACTTAGATAATGCTGCATTTGTTTCTAATAAAGTGGCAGAAAATACTAATAGATATAGCCTTAAAGAAGAACATATCGTTATTGCAATGTCAGGAGCTACAACGGGAAAGACTGGACAAGTAATCAGTGACAATCTTCCATTGTTATTAAATCAACGTGTTGGAACTTTTGATATTAAGGATGAAAATAAGTTATCAAATAATTTTTTGAAATTCCTAGTTCAAAAGGATAGTTTTAAAAACCTTATTAACGTCGATGCTGTTGGAGGAGCGCAGCCTAATATTAGTTCTAAACAAATTGAATCGATACACGCACTTATCCCACCTATAAATCAACAAAATAAAATCGCAGCAATCCTTACTTCAGTTGATAACGCCATTGAAAAAACAGTAGCGATCATCGAGCAAACGGAAAAAGTGAAAAAAGGGTTAATGCAACAGCTTCTTACAAAAGGAATTAGACATACGAAGTTTAAGGAAACGGAGATTGGTGTGATTCCTGAAGAATGGGAAGTAGTTCAACTAGGGGATATTTTAGAATTAGTAAAGCGGCCGATGAAAATGAAGGATGATGAACTTTATCAACTTGTTACTGTAAAACGAAGACATGGTGGTGTTGTTCCAAGAGGCGAATTGTACGGTCATCAGGTAAAAGTAAAAAATCAGTTTTATATTAAAAGTGGTGACTTTTTAATATCTAAACGACAAATCGTCCACGGTGCTTGTGAAGTTGTGCCACCATCTTTAGATGGTGCAATTGTTTCTAATGAATATCATACATTATTAGTAAAACATACATTGGAAATGGACTTTTTCAGGTGGTATATTCGCCATCCAAAAATAATACATTATTTTCTTTTATCAAGTGTAGGTGTTCATATTGAAAAGATGTTATTTAGAGTTGAAGATTGGTTTAAGCGAAAGGTTGCTATACCACCGATTGAGGAACAACAGAAAATAGCAACAACTCTTACTTCTATTGAAAAAACATTAGAAGTGAATAAACAACATTTAAAAAGACTTCAGTCTATTAAAATAGGTTTAATGCAAGTCCTACTAACTGGCAAGATTCGTGTCCACGTAAATGAAATGGAGGTAACAAGATGACCTCAACTTCAGAATGGAATGAAAAGCAACTCGTTGAAAATAGATTGATCCAACAGCTTCAAGGAATGGACTATGATTATCTTCATGGTCCTTCTTTGGATACTGAACGGGAAACAGCGAATGATGTTATTCTTAGGGATCGTTTAGCCCGTGCGTTGACACGTTTGAATCCATGGATGAATGAAAACAATGCTCGGAAGGTATTACGTTCTATCCTCTACATCGAAGCGACTAGCGTCATGGAAGCAAATGAAAAGTTCCATGATATGCTGGTGAACTACATATCTGTACAACAAGACCTTGGAAAGGGCAAAAAGAACCAAACGGTCAAGCTGATTGATTTTGCTAATCCTGAAAACAACGAGTACCTTGTCGTTGATCAGTTTAGCATTACGAATCCCAAGGGCAATATCCGACCTGATCTGATTATTTTTGTTAATGGCCTCCCTCTTGTTGTGATTGAATGTAAAAGTCCGATGCTAAGTATTAATGAACAAATTGGCCAAGGAGTCAAGCAGTTAACCCGTTACCAAGACGAACAGGAGCGGCTATTTCACTACAACCAGTTCATGGTCGTTTCAAGTAATGATCGTGCTAGAGTAGGAACGATCGGAGCACAGGTAAAGCATTACGGTCTTTGGAAAGATCCATACCCGTTAACAACAGCTGAAATTGGTGATACTCCAACACCACAAGATATTTTAGCAGCTGGCATGCTGACAAAACAAAGTCTCCTCGACCTCGTGCAAAACTTCATTGTTTATGAACCTGAAGGGGGTCGAATGATTAAGAAGTTGGCCCGTTACCAACAGTTCCGTGCCGTGAGAAAAGCGATCGATCGCATTCTTTATGCGAAATCAGCAAAAGATCGTGGTGGTGTTGTATGGCATACGCAAGGCAGTGGTAAGTCTTTAACAATGCTCTACCTGGCCGTGAAACTTCGTCGCCTCGAAGCGTTGGGAAACCCAACTATTGTTCTTGTGACAGACCGTAAAGACCTGGATACTCAAATAACAGAGACCTTTCGCCGATGTGGGTTTCCTAACCCTCAGCAAGCAGAAGGAGTCAAGCAACTGAAGGGGTTGCTTTCTCAAGGACCAGGTTCCACAATTATGACGCTTGTACAGAAGTTCCAAGAAGATAAAGAGATGGGATCCTATCCTGAGCTTTCGACATCGGAAAATATCTTTGTGATGATCGATGAATCTCACCGTAGTCAGTATAAAGGGTTAGCGATGAACATGCGCACAGCGATGCCAAATGCATGTTACCTTGGTTTTACAGGGACGCCAATTGATAAAGAGGACAAGAGTACGACAGCAACATTCGGTCCTTATATCGATAAATATACGATTGAACAAGCCGTAGATGATGGAGCGACCGTTCCGATCTTTTATGAAGCTCGTCTATCGAATTTGCACGTTCACGGGGAAACTCTTGATCAATTATTTGACCGAAAATTCCGTGATTATGATGAAGACACCCGTGAAGAAATCAAAAAGAAATATGCCAATGAGCAAGCGATTATTTCCTCACCAAAACGGATTGAACAAATTGCGTTAGACATTATCGAACATTATCAAACTCATATTGAACCAAATGGATTTAAAGCACAGATTGTCGCTGTCTCTCGTGAAGCAGCGGTGATGTACAAGGAAAAGCTAGATGAACTCAGTGACTATGAATCCGTCGTTATCATATCTGGAGGACATAATGACAAACCAGAGATGAAAAAGCACCATTTGGCTACGGATGATGAAAAGAAACAGATTGAAAACTTTAAAAAACCTTTTTCAAAAAGTAAATTAGCCTTTATTATTGTTTGCGATAAGTTGTTAACAGGGTTTGATGCCCCGATTGAACAAGTGATGTATTTAGACAAGCCAATTAAGGAACATAACTTGCTTCAAGCGATTGCAAGAACGAACCGAACCTATGATAAGAAAGATTATGGCTTGATCGTCGATTATTACGGCGTGTCTCGATTTTTAGAAGAAGCTCTTGGAATTTTTACGAAAAGTGATATCCAAGGGGCGTTACGCCCGATCGATAGTGAGATTCCACGTTTACAATCTCGCCACCGTGCGGCGGTAAACTACTTTGATTATATTAATAAAAGCAATCCAGATGCGTGTGTGCAAGTGCTTGAACCAGAAGATGTTCGAAACGAATTTGAGACAGCGTTCAAACGTTTTGCTGAGAGCATGGACATGGTGATGCCGAATCCAAAAGCACAATCTTATGTGGATGACTTGAAGTTTCTCGGAAAGGTTCGCCAATTGGCCAAGTCTCGGTACCGTGAAGAGGGGATGGACATCACAGAGTGTGGGGAGAAAGTTCGCCAATTAATTGCAGAACATTTACATGCATCTTCAGTTGAAATATTACATGATCCGATTGATATCTTATCTAATAAATTCGAAGAGAAATTAAATGAAACGCAGAGTGAAGATGCAAAAGCATCCGAAATGGAGCATGCGATTCGTCATGAGATCAAAGTAAAGATGGACGAGAATCCCGTGTACTATTCCTCCCTGAAAGAAAAATTGGAAGATCTGATTAATTCAAGACGAGCGAATCAGATGGAGATTATTGACCTGGTGGAATCATTACGTGAGATGGTCAATGATATGCGTCACACCACACAAAAAGGCGAAGAACACGGCTTTACTCGTGAACAGTATCCCTTTTTCCAAATGCTTGAACATGAGTTGCCAGACGAAGAAAACGAAGATTTGAAAGACTTTACGTTTATCGTGACAGGAATCGTACAATCCAAAGCGGTGATCGAGTGGACAGAGAAAGACGATGTAAAGCGTGAGATGAGGAGTGAAATCAAAAAGAAACTTCGAAACAAAGTGGACAAAAAGAAACTAGAAGCCGTCACCCAGCAGCTAATGGATTTAGCAGCGGTGCATTATAGAAAGTAAAGTAAGAAGCCCTCACGTTGTCATATGAGGGCTTTTGTGTTCGATGGTTAACCTTGGCCCGTTTACTCGAAGCCACTCCTTACGCTGTTCATAATCAGGTATGATGGACCTTACTAACCGCCAGAATTCTTTTGAATGATTTGGGTGTTTTAGGTGAGCAAGTTCATGAACTAAGAGGTAATCAACAATCGGAATAGGAGCCATAATGATTCTCCAGTTTAAATAGAGAGACCCATTAGGTGTGCATGTCCCCCATCGCATTTTCTGCTCTTTTAGCTTCACTTTCTCAGGAACAATGTTCATCTTCTCCGTATATATGGCAAGTCTTTCATTTAATTTTTTTTCTCCTTGCGTGTTGTACCACTTTTTAAAAGCAGTAGAAAATTCCTCGTTTTTCTCTTCTTCTGAAAAATGGGCGGGAACTTCACTTATGAATTTCCCTCTGTTAAAGGCAAGACGAACATTGTTTATTTCCTCTTTTTTATGTACCTTCAAACGATAGTTCCTTCCTAAATAAGTGAATTTCTCACCACTAACAAATTCCTTTGGTGCTGGCTTATCTATGATTTCATTGAATGCCTTCCATTTAGTTAGAATCCATGGTGCTTTCTTATGTAACAACTTTTGAAGTTGTTGCTCATTTGTATCACGAGGCGCCGTTACTTTCACACCATTTAGCCATTCCACGGTTATGAGAATATCTTTACTGTCGGAGCTGTATTCAAGTTGATAGTCTATTGTTGTTTTCCCGAAAACAAAGCAGGGCATTGATACAACACCTCTTTCTATATAAATTGTAGCTTGTCTTATTATGAAGGTCAATTGAGTAGTGAAAGTAATGAAGCATCTTTCTCTATAAAACCTTCTAATAAAAAGGGGGGGCACCGAACTTCAATACCCGAAGGGTTTAATTAAAACTATTAGCCCTCAGAATTTTTTTGAAATTTTTAGATCCTACAGTAATTTTAAAGCTATTCCGAGAAAAATGGAGAAATTAGTTAAAATTAACACCCTACATCCGTGCTTCTATATCTTCATCACTGTGAATCTATGTAGAATACCTGAAATTAAGCCCTACTCGATTATGAGGAATCGACTATTAAAAGTTATAATTATCATTAGAAATCAGCTGAAATCATTATAAATCATTGTAATACATCATTAGCATTATTAGGGTCTAGACCTCAATAAAATATTAAAATTTTCATCATTCAATATTCTTAGTCAAATAATCTAAAGTAAGGAGTTTTCACATGCGAAAATTAAATAACTACCCGGAAGTATTAAATGTAAATGATATTCAAGAAATATTGGGTATTGGTCGTCGACAATCGTATGAGCTAGTAGCCTCGAATCAGTTCCACACAGTAAAGGTAGGTAAAAGAATTAAGATATTAAAATCAGTTTTTTTACAATGGCTTGGTGAAGAAACTCCGATAAATATCCATGATTAAATCACATATACAGAGAGTTCTGTTGATTAATCGAACTATAATTATGTATAGTAGAAGTGGCAAATGCTGCTACATCTCAATGTTGAATAGAGATGTGCTGCAAGTTATGCACTCTCTTCTATACAAGTGCTTGTATACCAAATTCATATGAGGGACAAGCACTCTTTCAATTTAAGAAGAGGTGAGAGAAAAATGACTGGATCAGTTAAGAAAGAAGGAAACAGTTGGTATTATGTATTTAGTTTGAAAGACTCTAATGGAAAACGTAAACAGAAGAAGAAACGTGGTTTCAAAACTAAAAAGGCGGCTCAACAAGCCTTAACAGAATCATTAAACTCTTATAATAAGGGGAGTTTTATCGAACCTTCAAATGCCTGTTATAACGACTATTTGACTGAATGGTTTGATACAAAGAAAAATACGATCGGGATACAAACGGCACAAGTTTATGAAATTTACCTTAACAAACGTGTAATACCAAGTCTAGGAGATTATAAATTATCTGAACTATCTACAATGCAGATACAATCCTTCATTAACAAACTTCATGAAGAAGGGTTATCGAGATCCACGATCAAAAAAAACTATGAGATAATACGTAACTCATTAGAACATGCCGTAGACTATGATCTATTAACTAAAAATGTTTCATTAAAAGTTAAGTTACCAAGAGTAACACAAAAGGAAATGAACGTGTGGAACGAAAAGGAATTAACTCAATTTCTTGAAGTTGCAAAGGAAGATCAAATGAATATGGTCTTTTTTTTAGCATTAATGACAGGAATGCGCCAAGGTGAAATATTAGGTCTACGTTGGAAAGATATTGATCTAAATAAACGATTACTAAGTATAAAGCAAACACTAACCCACGATGGAAAAACTTTTTTAACTGGTGCAAAAACTAAGTCAAGCCTAAGAACCATCTACTTATCAAAAATTACTGTAAAAGCCCTTCAATCGCATAAAGCTAAAATTTCAAAGCAAAAAGAAAGCTTGGAGGCTATTTATACAGATTACGATCTAGTTGTTTGTAGTAATCATGGTACACCTTTAAACCCTGCAAATGTAAGAAGATCTTTAAATCAACTTATCGTTGAAGCTAAAGTGCCTAAAATACGTTTTCATGATTTAAGACACACACATGCTACATCACTCCTCTCTAAGGGAATTAATGTGAAAGTAGTATCTGAGAGACTAGGACATAGTAATATTAAAATCACACTAGATACTTACTCACACGTACTTCCTACAATGCAAGAGGATGTAATGCAAAAATTAGATGAAATGATTTTAACGTGACCAAACCGTGACCAAAACGACAAATAAAAAAACGACACAATTCCTCGTAAAGACGAAGAACTGCGTCGTTGATAGCGTTATGTATGGTGGAGCATAGCGGGCTCGAACCGCTGACCTCTTGGCTGCCAGCCAAGCGCTCTCCCAGCTGAGCTAATGCCCCATAATGAGTCAATGAGAGAATGTGACTCACAAGAATAAATTATATACAGAATGTTGTCGATTATCAAGAGTTTTTATCAATTTTGTTAAAAAATTATAAATAAGATGTACCAAGCAAAACCTGCAATAATCGAAGCAATCAATCCTGAAATGACATTTTCCTTAATGATCTTCTTATGTTTTATGGCATCAAAAAATACCCATCCAATAAATATCGTTATCATAAACACAACCGCTTGAAACATGTACCTTCCTCCTTCACCTTTCTTATCGTAACAAACTAACGAATGGATTGCATTCCTTTTTGACAATACTAAGAGATGTGAAAACGAGAATTTAATATTTTTAACAGGAAGGAAAGGGGGATATCCCATGTTTCGAGAAGGGTTATTGTCGACTCTCTATTCTAAAAAACTTGTGTTAGTGAAAGTAACAGCAGGGATCCTTTTATTCGTGTTTCTCATTGGCACGCTTATCCATTATATTGAACCTAACGAATACCCACATGTGTTTGATGGAATGTGGTGGGCGATCGTCACGATTTCCACAGTAGGTTATGGTGATTTCGTACCTCAAAGTATCACAGGTCGAATTCTTGGTATGATCCTCATTCTTGCAGGCATCGCTATTTTTTCTTTTTTTATAACAAACCTTGCCGCTTCTACGGTTGTCTTGAAAGAACAGAAAGAAAAGGGGTTCGGGTCATTTAAGAATAGTGGTCATTTAATCGTCATTGGCTGGAACGAACGAAGCCGAATGTTGATTCAAGATATGCACAAACTATACCCTTATCGAGAAATTGTGCTCGTAGACGAGACATTGCAGAAGCTCCCTCAGGGCTTTGAATATGTCCGATTCATTAAAGGAAGCCCTAGAGGGGACGAAGCATTAAATCGAGCCAATCTTGAAGAAGCAGGAACTGCTGTCATTACTGCTAGTCATCATATTGAAGAAAGAACAGCCGATGCAAATACGATTTTGTCGCTTATTTCTATCAAAAGCCTTGCCCCAGATGTTTATACGATAGCTGAAGTCATCACCCACGACCAAGTAAAAAATGCGCAACGCGCTGGAGCTGATGAAGTGGTGGAAGCTTCTTATCAGATTAGTTTATTACTGATGAACAGTACGCTTTACCACGGGTTGACAGATGTCGTGACGAAAATGCTAGAACATGAGCAAAAAAATCATTTAAGTATCCACCTACTCTCCAACGAGTATATAGGTAAAACATTCGGTGAAGTTATCCATTATGAAAATTCATCCACTCAATTTTTACTAGGTCTTCGCCGCGATCATCAAACACATCTTCATCCATCAGACAACTTCTTTTTACAAAAAGAAGATGAACTTATCTTTGTAAGACGATAAAAAACTATTCTTGGGAAGTAACGTCCATATTGTGTAACAAAATTTCTTCTACTTCTTGAACATACTCTTGACCAGATTGTATCCATTCTTCAGGGAATTCCGCATCAGAATCTTGTGGTTCAGAAAATTGATTAAATAATGGATTTGGATCTTGTGCGTGGTCGTCTAATCCTCTTTGGTATTTATGTGCTAGTAAAAATGGTCGACCAAACGTAACGTGAACGCCTTTCACATCCAACTCTTCCCCATCTACTGCTGAAAATGGAAGCCGAACAAACAAATAACTTCCATCGTCCTCCATTTTATAATCAAAATATCCGTGGTCATACTCCCAGCCCCCACCAATGACATAACCAATTGGTTTTAGTTTTTTTTCTACATCAATTAATTTAAATGTTTCATTTTCTAATCGTGATGGCACTTCGATCATGATATGATTCCTCCTTTAGAAAAGTAACCATAGTTTCTCCCGAAAGATGTGGTATTATAAATAGCCTCAAATTGTACAAAACAAAAGCACGTCCAATTGGACGTGCTTAAGATTGTTTATTTTTCTTTTAGTCGTTTTTCTAGTTCTGCTTTTTCTGCTTCAAATCCTGGTTTGCCTAAAAGAGCAAACATGTTCTTTTTGTATGCTTCTACACCTGGTTGATCGAATGGATTCACTCCTAACAAGTATCCACTGATTCCACATGCTTTTTCAAAGAAGTAAATCAACTGACCGAAGTGATATTCGTTCAATTCTGGAATGTTAATAATGAGGTTTGGAACGCCACCGTCTAAGTGAGCTAATAAAGTTCCTTCGTAAGCTTTTTCATTAACAAAACTCATAGTTTGTCCAGCTAAGTAATTCAAGCCATCTAAATCCGTTTCTGCTTTTTCAATCGTCATTTCTTCTTGAGCAGTTTCCACGTGCAGAACTGTTTCTAGAAGATCACGACGACCGTCTTGGACATACTGACCTAACGAGTGAAGGTCCGTTGAAAAATCAGCCGCTGCTGGGAAAATTCCTTTTCCATCTTTTCCTTCGCTTTCTCCATACAACTGTTTCCACCATTCTCCAACGTAGTGAAGAGCTGGTTCATAGTTGACCATAAGTTCCACTGTTTTCCCTTTATTATAAAGCGCATTTCTTACCGCTGCATATTGGTATGCTTCGTTTTTCGCCAATTCAGGAGAACTGTATTCTTCCCGAGCATCAGCTGCACCTTGCATCATCGCATCAATATCAAGTCCGGCCGCTGCAATAGGAAGTAAACCTACCGCTGTGAAAATAGAGAAACGTCCACCTACATCATCAGGGATAATAAATGATTCATATCCTTCGTCGGTTGCTAACTGCTTAAGCGCACCTTTCGCTTTGTCTGTTGTCGCATAAATACGCTTGCGAGCTTCTTCCACACCGTATTTGTTCTCAACGTAGTCACGAAGAATCCGGAATGCAATCGCTGGTTCTGTTGTTGTTCCTGATTTAGAAATAACGTTAAGCGAAACGTCTTTTCCTTCGATTACTTCAAGTAAATGACGAGCGTAAGTGGAACTAATGTTATTACCTACGTAAAAAATTTGTGGTGTTTTGCGTCCAGAGACAACATTGTAAAAAGTATGCGTCAAGGCATCAATTGCGGCTCTAGCACCTAAATAAGATCCGCCGATTCCGATTACAATAAGGACGTCTGAATCTGATTTGATTTTTTCTGCTGATTTTTTAATACGTGAAAATTCTTCTTTATCGTAGTTGACAGGTAAATCGATCCATCCTAAAAAGTCACTTCCTGCTCCTGTTCCGTTGTGAAGAGCTTCGTGTGCTGTTTTTACTGCGTCTGTCATATAATCCACTTCATGTTGAGCTAAAAAAGATGAAGCTTTTGAATAATCAAATGATAGCTTCTTTGTCATAAGTTAATCTCCTCCGTTTTTTAAAACTACTTCCACCCTTTACTTTATTAAAATGAGAGACAAGAATCAAGTAAACTCAGGAAGTAAGCGCTTGCAATTTTGAACTTTTTCTGAAATGTGTCTATTTCAAACTAATGAATGCTGAAAATCATATTTTCTTTTCGACCATTCACCTCATACAGCTAAATAAACTCTTTATTAAATAAATGAATATAAATATTTCCATAGTCTAAAAAGAAAAACTGTTCCTAAAAGTTATTTTAGGAACAGTCAACAATTTAATATGCTAATTTTCTTCTATTGATATAAAGAAGGATTCCACCGAAAAGAATTAGTAATCCTCCTACTATATAATTGTAAATTGGAGAAAGTAATCCTGTTTGTGGTAGCTCTCCTGCAATTGCTGTCTCATCCTTTTCTTCTTCTTCTTTTTCAACTCTTTCTTCTTTCTTTTCTTGTTTATCTACTTTTTCTTTCTTATCTTGTTTCTCTTCTTCTTTTTCTTCTTCAGGTTTTTCTGGGTCTGGGTCTGGGTCTGGATCTGGGTCTCTAGAATCACACTTCTCTCCACTACTTGCTTTCACATCGACTTGTTTCCCATCTACGAAAAGACGGACCGTGTTGTCTCCCTTTTCTGTATCTGTTTCAAAGTAAAAGGTTTCTCCCGCTTCTACTGTTCCCTCTCCTGCTTGCTCTGTTCCATATACGTCATACGTGAACGTGACATCTTCGTCATTTGAATTCGTGACGCGCCATTTTCTCGTATCTTCTGGATCATCGGAGCATACCGACGTTAATTGCAGTTTCAACGGTTCCTCAATCTGTTGCTCACACTTTTCTCCGCTACTTGCTTTCACATCGACTTGTTTCCCATTGACGAAAAGACGGACCGTGTTGTCTCCCTTTTCTGTATCTGTTTCAAAGTAAAAGGTTTCTTCCGCTTCTACTGTTCCCTCTCCTGCTTGCTCTGTTCCATATACGTCATACGTGAACGTGACATCTTCGTCATTTGAATTCGTGACGCGCCATTTTCTCGTATCTTCTGGATCATCGGAACATACCGACGTTAATTGCAGTTTCAACGGTTCCTCAATCTGTTGCTCACACTTTTCTCCGCTACTTGCTTTCACATCGACTTGTTTTTCATCTACGAAAAGACGGACCGTGTTGTCTCCTTTTTCTGTATCTGTTTCAAAGTAAAGCGTTTCTCCCGCTTCTACTGTTTCTTCTCCTGCTTGCTCTGTTCCATACACGTCATACGTGAACGTGACATCCTCGTCATTCGGATTCGTCACGCGCCATTTTCTCGTATCTTCTGGATCATTGGAGCATACCGACGTTAATTGCAGTTTCAACGGTTCTTCTATCTGTTGCTCACATTTTTCTCCGCTACTTGCTTTCACATCAACTTGTTTCCCATCTACGAAAAGACGGACCGTGTTGTCTCCTTTTTCTGTATCTGTTACAAAGTAAAAGGTTTCTCCCGCTTCTACTGTTCCTTCTCCTGCTTGCTCTGATCCATACACGTCATACGTGAATGTGACATCCTCGTCATTCTCATTCGTCACGCGCCATTTTCTCGTATCTTCTGGATTATCGGAACATACCGACGTTAATTGCAGTTTCAACGGTTCCTCAATCTGTTGCTCACATTTTTCTCCGCTACTTGCTTTTACATCGACTTGTTTCCCATCTACGAAAAGACGGACCGTGTTGTCTCCTTTTTCTGTATCTGTTTCAAAGTAAAGGATTTCTCCCGCTTCTACTGTTCCTTCTCCTGCTTGTTCTGATCCATACACGTCATACGTGAACGTGACATCCTCGTCATTCTCATTCGTCACGCGCCATTTTCTCGTATCTTCTGGATCATCGGAGCATACCGACGTTAATTGCAGTTCTATAGGCTGTTCTACTTTACATTCTAAATCGTTAACCGTTACCGCATTAGACCAAAGTTCGCCTATGCCTGGATGCCCATCTTCTTGATAAAATTTCACCATATAATTCCCCATTTTGTTTGGTGAAAATTCTACAAATGTCTCTTCACCAGTTAATAATGGTCCTATGGTTCCTTTTTCAATGTAGTCTCCATTTTTAGGATTTCCTGTCTCTGCAAAATATACTTTGTATTCTACAGATCCAGTCATATCACCATCACCTGTATTTTTTACATAAGACATTATTTTAGCTTCATCGTCACAAATATACGTTATTTTTCCAGCAGTTAATGAACTTCTTCCCCAATCGTTTTTATCTTGGTTTTTATTGTTTTTTTCGTCTTCAAGGATTTCTTCTTCCCTATTTTCATTTTCACTTATTTGATTTTTATTTTCATTCTCAATACCATCTAGCTCTTGTTCCTTATCGGAGTTTTGATCCATTTCTTCATTTTCATTTTCTCTTCCCTCATTTTCACTTTCATCATTACTATCCTTTTCATCCGAGCTCGTTTTAGTATAGCTCTCCTCATTATTGGTTTCAGTTACGTTTTCTTTATTTTCATCCGTTTCTTCAGACTCTTTATCGTCTTCTTGACTACTCTCATTCTTTTCACTATCTTCTACCTGATCAGTATTATCGTGATCATTCGATTCTCCATATGTGGTCATCATTGGAAAAATCGGACTAAACATTAACAAAAATATAAAAAATGACAATATTACCTTTTGTTTTGTATTTGACATACAAATCGCCTCCTTTGTTTTATATAACGAACAGAATGACCAAAAAAAATACACTTAATTTCTAAAACCAGCCTCCTTTTCCGTATGAAATACCTATTATTTTGTTAATTATAATGATACACGAGATTATTTGTTCTATATATAGTTCTTTAGTTCCTTTTTGCGTTCTTTAAATAGAATTAAAATAACAAACATCATTTTTATTTAATTCTTTATTACGAACGTAAAGGGCAAAAAGGAGTAACTTGGAATAAACATTAAGTAAATAACTCCCGCGTTTAGACCGATTCATTTCCCCTTCCTTTATGAACCGCTCCAATCTGAACGTTTAGACCGATTCATAAATATCATCTCGGTACTCTTCAGTGAAACGCGGATCATGCAATTCCCAAAAACCACTATTTTTTTATCACACCATCAATGTTACTCATTTGAGCCCCTTCCTTTATGATCACGATACTCAAAACTTAAACTTGTCCACAACTCAAAAATCTATCATTTCCTTAACAACTAAAAAACCCGAATCATGAAGTGACTTTTTTCAAAGTCCCCACGATTCGGGTTTATTACGTATCATTCTTATCAACATAAAGTTTATGTTATTTCAGGCAATTATAAAGACGCTTTTAATATCGCTAGTACATCCTCTTTGTTTAACTTGTTAAAGTTTCCAAAGGATCCATTGATCATCGCTTTATCTGCTATGACATCCAATTGTTTATCATCAATCTCATAGTCAGCTAAGCGATTTGGAGCACCTAGTCCAGTCCAGAATTTCTCCAGTTGTTGGATACCTTCTTCTGCGACTTGTTGGTTTGTTTTACCAGTTGGGTCTACTCCCCATACTCTCGTAGCTAACTGAACTAATTTTTCTTCCCCGATCGTTAAGTGGTGTCTCAACCACTGTGGAAAAAGAATCGCTAATCCACCTGCATGAGGGATGTCATAAACGGCTGAAACAGCATGTTCAATGTTATGTGATGCCCAGTCGCCTTTTGTACCCATTTGCAACGTTCCATTTAATGCAACAGTTCCTGAGTAAAGAATCGTTTCTCGTTTTTCTACATCATCTAATTTTTTCACCAAACCAGGTCCCGCTTCGATCACCGTATGTAATACAGCTTCGCATAACCTTTCTTGTAACGGTGTATTTTTCTGAGCATGAAAATATTGCTCTAAAACATGAGTCATCATATCAACGATGCCATAAATTGTATGATCTTTTGGAACAGATAACGTGTTTTTCGGATCTAAAATGGAGAACTTAGGAAATACGAGTGGGCTACCCCAGCCATACTTTTCATGTGTTTCCCAATTTGTAATAACAGACCCTGCATTCATTTCTGATCCTGTTGCAGCTAGCGTTAAGATCGTTCCGAATGGTAATGCTTCTTTTGGCGTTTCTTTCTTCGTTACCAAATCCCAAACGTCTCCATTATATTTTGCTCCTGCAGCAATAGCTTTCGTACAATCAATGACACTTCCTCCACCGACAGCAAGTATGACATCGATGCCTTCATTTTTACAAATATCTACTCCACGGTGCACGCTTGACAAACGCGGGTTAGGTTCCACACCCGCTAGTTCTGAAACGGTAAAACCATTATCATTTAAAAGGGAAGTCACTTCTTCGTAAAGGCCATTTCGTTTAATGCTTCCTCCACCATAAACGAGTAGAACCTTTTTTCCGAAATTTTGAAGTTGGTCAACGAGTTGATTTTTCACTTGATCATGACCAAAAATTAACTTTGTTGGGTTTTGATAAATAAATGAATCCATATTATCTAACTCCTTTCTATATTCAATCGTTATTATCTCTTATGTTTTCATGAAAATGCAAAAGATAACGTTTATCTTTATTATTAATGCATAATTTGTAGCTACTTTTAACACTCTATATACAGAAGCACATTTGCTTCAGAACATGACTAATTTACCCCTTATAAGGAGGTGAGGAGCGCATGAACGGAATTCAGAGAACAGCGCTTGTATTAACAGTTATTGGTGCTGTAAATTGGGGCTTAATCGGATTTTTCCGGTTTGACCTAGTAGCAGCAATATTCGGTGGGCAAGCAGCCGGTTTTTCCCGCTTCATTTATGCCCTCGTAGGATTGGCAGGGTTGTATTGTATTTCTTTATTATTTAAGCCATCAGAAGAAATGGAAAGAAGCCCCGAACCACAAAGATAATGCGTTCCATTTAAGTAATAGAGGATTGCCAAAGGGCAACATCTATCAATGAAACCATTCGAATGCTTCCATGACTCTATGGTTGAAGAACAAACAATCCGATGGAACATGAAAGAAAAGAGGTAGCCCATTATGAGCTACCTCTTTATCGTTTCAGCGAAAAGTATAAACCAATTATTTTTTGATGCGTTTGTTTAAATCCGCTTGAATTTCGTTAGATTGCTTTAACCAATCTTTTAACTTGTCTTCAAGCGTATTAAAACCTTGCGTTTGGTTTTGTTGCGCGCCACCTTGACGCTTGTTTCCTCCACCGCCGCCGCCACGTGGACCACTGCTTTGAGGGCGTGGACGTTCTGTGCGTTCTGGTTTTGGTTGAGTTTCTTTTATTGATAGAGAAATTTTGCCAGACTCTTGATCAACAGAAAGAACTTTCACTTTCACTTGATCTCCAACAGTTAATTGCTCATTAATATCTTTCACGTATCCGTGAGCAATATGGGAAATGTGAACAAGTCCTTGCTTTTTTTCATCTAACGCAACAAAGGCACCAAATGGCTTTATTCCAGTTACTTTTCCTTCAACGATACTTCCTACTTCATATTGACCTGACATGAAAACAACTCCTAATTATTTATTAACTGTGTAATTATAACACAGGTTTGTGATGTTGACAAAAACTTTGTATAAAAATATAAAATTTTCTTTTCTTGACATGTTTCCTTTTCAGATTTATATTAAAACAATTGTCCTAAAGGTAGAAAATCCGAAGAATGGTTCATCTCGGCTTTCGTAATAACTTATCAACAGTTTACAAAGGCTTGTCAATCATATCACAAGTGGATTTATTTATCTTACTTTATTTATACGTTTTTGCATAGGAGGTACTTATTAACATGTCACAAAAAACAGACCAATGGACATCGAAACTTGGATTTATTTTAGCCGCAGCAGGATCTGCTATCGGGTTAGGGGCTATCTGGAAACTTCCTTACGTAGCCGGTACGAGCGGTGGAGGAGCCTTTTTCATCATCTTTTTACTATTCACTATATTATTAGGGCTTCCATTGTTACTAGCTGAGTTCACCATTGGTCGTCACACACAAAAAGAAGCCGTATCAGCGTATCGATCGATTGCACCAGGTAGCAAATGGCCATGGATCGGTAAATTAGGTGTTGCCACGTCATTTTTATTACTTTCCTTTTACAGTGTTGTAGGGGGATGGATTGTCGTTTATTTATATCGAGCGTTTACCATGAATATCAAGGGAATAGCACCGGATGAATTTGCCACGATGTTCGAACAAACGATATCCAATCCTTATTTAGCTATTTTTGCACATTTCATCTTTATATTGATGACCATTATCATCGTACAAGGTGGCGTTCAAAAAGGGATTGAGCGTTCATCGAAACTGATGATGCCTGCGTTATTTATTCTATTTATTCTTATCGTATTACGCTCCGTTACTCTTGATGGTGCGATGGAAGGTGTCAAATTTTTCTTGTTACCTGACTTCACTTCTGTAACGGGAGAAACGGTATTATTTGCCTTAGGACAAGCATTTTTTTCATTGAGTTTAGGAGTTTCCATTATGGTTACTTACAGCTCTTATTTAAAGTCAAAGGAGAGTTTACCACGCTCCGCCGTATCCATCGTTGGATTAACGATTTTCATTTCTCTTTTAGCAGGTTTAGCGATTTTTCCAGCTGTTTTTGCTTTCGGACTTGAACCAACAGAAGGACCACCTTTGATCTTTATCGTATTACCCGCTGTATTTAGTAGTATTCCATTTGGAAATGTGTTCTTTATTTTATTTATGGCACTATTATTGTTTGCTACATTGACATCTGCGTTTTCCTTATTAGAAATGGTTGTGGCATCTTTAACAAAGAACGACCCTTCTAAGCGTAAAAAGTCGTCTTGGATAGCTGGAATTGCGATATTTGTCATGGGGATCCCATCAGCTCTTTCTTATGGCGTATTAGCAGATCCTGTCTTTTTCGGACTAACATTTTTTGATTTTCTTGATTTTCTTGTAAGTAATATTTTATTACCTTTAGGTGCCCTTTTAATTGCCATCTTCGTTCCATTAAAAATCAATAAAAAAACCCTTGCTGCCGAAATACAACAAGGGTCAAATATGAAAATGATTTGGTTTCACATCTGGTTTAATTTAGTTAAATACGTGATTCCGGTAGCCATTAGTTTAGCATTTTTGAACGTACTAGGGATTATCTAAGCTGCCATATTCTATCTTAGCTTTTGTATAAAAAAGGTTAACTTGGTTAGAATATATTCGTACAACCTAGTATTCCCCCTTTTGTGAAGAGTCCGTGTATACGGATTCTTCTTTTTTTCGTTCATTGGGGGAATTTGTTAAGAATGTGCAGCAATCTCACTATTATAATGACTTCAAAAAAGCATCTATTCGCTCGATTGCTTCTTCTAGCTGTTTCATTGATGCAGCATAAGAGCAACGAATGTGTCCTTCTCCACCTTCACCAAAAACATGACCAGGAACGACAGCTACTCGTTGATCGATTAATAACTTTTCTGCAAACTCTTCCGATGTGAGTCCCGTCGATTTAATCGATGGAAAAGCATAAAATGCGCCGCCTGGAGTATGACACGTTAACCCAATTTCTCTTAAAGACTTCACAAAGAAATTTCGTCTTTGACGATAATTCGTTACCATTTCTTCCATTTCATCTCGGCCATTTGTCATTGCTTCAAGAGCTGCATATTGTGCCATCGTTGATGCACACATCATCGCGTACTGATGAATTTTCAACATCGCTTTCGCGTAAGGTTCAGGTGCTGCCACATATCCTATGCGCCACCCTGTCATTGCGAAAGCTTTCGAAAAACCTGAGATAAGAATCGTTCGTTCCCACATTCCGTCTAAAACAGGAACGCTAACGTGTTCTGCATCATAGGACAATTCTGCATAAATCTCATCAGATAAAACGATCAAGTTATGTTTAATAACCACTTCAGCAATTTTTTTAAGACCTTCCATTCCCATCACGGCACCCGTTGGATTGTTCGGGAATGATAACATCAGTGCTTTTGTATTGTTTGTTATTCTTGCTTCTACTTCCGCTGCGTCCACTTCAAAATCCGTTTCAATCGATGTAGGAATAGGAACTGGAATCCCCCCAACTAATGAAACCAAAGGAGCATAAGAAACAAAACACGGTTCTGCAATAAGCACTTCATCACCAGGGTTGAGGATTGCACGTAGTGCTAAATCAATTCCCTCACTGGCACCTACTGTCACAACCACTTCATTTTCTGGATCATAAGAAACTTGAAACCGCTTCTGCAAATAACGGGAAATCGCTTCTCGAAGTTCTATTAATCCAGCATTGGCTGTATAGGATGTCACGCCACGTTCAAGCGAATGTATACTCGCTTCACGAACGTTCCAAGGAGTGGAATAGTCTGGCTCTCCTACGCCTAGTGAAATAATATTATCCATAGAAGAAGCTAAATCGAAAAAACGGCGAATTCCAGATGGTTCAATACGATTGACGGCGTCTGACAATTGAGGGTGATGACTCGTTTTGATCGATGTCATGGAGAAACCACCATTCTTTTGTCGTCATCCTCATCTTCTCCGAATACAACACCGTCATGCTTATATTTTTTCAATTGGAAATGTGTCGTTGTTGAAATAACAGAATCTAACGTCGATAATTTTTCAGAAACAAAATTTGCAATTTCGGACATGGAGCGTCCTTCAATCACAACAGACAAGTCATACGTTCCAGACATCAAGTAAGTTGCCTTTACCTCTTTAAATCGATAAATTCTTTCTGCAACCTCATCAAATCCGACGCCTCGTTTCGGAGTAACTTTCACATCAATCATCGCTGTGACTGTTTCTGCAATATTAACTTTAGTCCAATCAATAATAGCAGAATAACCAAGGATAATTTTTTTCTTTTCGAGTGAACGTAGCATAGATGAAACATCTTCTTTTGATGTATCAAGCATTTTCGCAAGTGTCGCTTCTGCCATTCTGCCTTCTTTTTCAATTAACAATAATAATTCCTGTTCTTTCTCTTTCATTTCATCATGCCTCCTGCTTTATCCAACCATTCTTGTTTTAATTCTCCTAATAAGGGAAACATAGTTGTTACGAATGGTAATATAATGTTTGAATATTTGTTGATTTCACTATATTCTACACGACCTTAACCGTTCATACTAGATCTAATTTAATTGAAAAGGAGACTACTTTATGGAATCTGCTAATACAAATCCACATGTGAACGATTTTCAACACGTAGCCATCCTTTTAGTAGACATGATCAGTGACTTTGATTTTGAAGATGGCGATCAATTATATAAGCATACATTACCCGTGGCAAAAAACATTTCATCCCTCAAAAAACGTGCGAAAGATCTAGATATACCAGTACTTTATGTTAATGATAATTATGGACGTTGGCAATCAGATTTTCCAGGAATAGTGAATGAGATGAGCCAATCAGAACGGGGCAAAAAAATTGTCGAATTAATCAAACCTGAAGACGACGATTATTTCATACTTAAACCACAATATTCAGCTTTTTTTATGACTCCGTTAGAGCTCTTGCTCGAATATTTAAATGTCAAATCATTGATTATTGCAGGTGTTGCTGGAAATATGTGTGTGCATTTCACAGCAAACGATGCGTATATGCGAAACTTTCGTCTTTATATCCCTTCTGATTGTACTGCATCTAATTCTAATCAAGAAAACGATGAAGCCCTTCACCTTATGGAACAAGTATTAAAAGCAAACACAACACCAAGTGCCGATTTAGACTTAGAAAAAGTAAAATATGAATGGAGTGATTCGACGAATATCAACAAATAACCTGAAAATTCTTTCTATTATTCTCATCCTTTACGATTACTTATGAATAAGCTATAATAACACTATGTCTACAGTGTTAAAGTAATCTTTGCCGAACGTAACATTTAATCTTTTGTTTACATGGGAATCGTTCCTATGTAAAACAAAGACCTCGAGAATACGATCTCGAGGTCCCTATTTTTATTTGTTTATTACGCTAACCTGAAGACAATTCCGTGTCCGCCTTTAGGATATTCCCATTTAATATTTTGATGTGGACAACCAATACGACAGCTTCCACATTCGTGACAACCTTCATATCCTACAAACATGCGATCGCCTTCCCACTTATACACATCTGCGGGACAGAAAATCGTACAATCTTTATCAGGGCATGACGTCGCACAAACCTGATGATCCAATACTTCAAGGTGAGATTTTTGATCACAGTTAAAACGAAGTAAATACTGCTTATCTTCTAATGTTTTTGCCATATTACTTCACCGCCTTCCATGCTCTATACATGTCTTTTGCAAATCCAATTTTTCCACGGCCGGCCGTCATTTTCTTCATGATCTTCTTTTGTTTCTCCCATTTAGGTGTTCCATCAACGGTAAAGAACGTATTCATTGCTTGGTTCATCATTGGTACATACTCTTTGAAATACTGTGGATTCTCTTCGAACGTGTGAGCTGCATCTTTATATTTCTTTAAGTCTTTCCCTATAAAGCTGTCATAAATTTCTGTTCGATAAGAATCAAGCGAACGTTCTGAGAAGTCTCCTGTTTCTTTTGCTTTCATCACAGTCTCTGCTGCAATTTTACCAGAAGACATTGCCATGTTAGATCCTTCACGATGAATGGCATTAACAAATTGTGCAGCATCTCCTGTAACAATAACGCCATCTCCAACAAGTTTCGGTACTGTGTTGTATCCACCTTCAGGAATTAAATGGGCTAAATACTCCTGTGATTCGCCGCCTTCTACATAAGGTTGAATCATCGGATGATTTTTCACATGCTCCAATAATTCATGCGGCTTAAGCTTATGCTTAATCATACTTGAAAGTGTGGTTCCAACACCGACGTTAATACTATCTTTATTCGTATAAAGAAATCCTGTTCCTAATAATCCATGTGTGGCATCCCCAAACATCTCTACAGATACCCCTTGATTATCTTGAACGTTGAATCTTTCGTTGATTGTTTTTGGTGGTAATTTCAGCACTTCCATAACCGTTAATGCAACTTCGTTTGGCTTCCATTCTTTATGGAATCCTAGCTGTTTTGCTAGTAAAGAATTCACTCCATCTGCTAAAACAACAACGTCAGCATACACTTCACCATCAGGACGATCTGTTCTTACTCCAACAACTTTTCCATCTTCCACAATGCACTCTGTAACGACCGTTTCGTTAATTAACAATGCACCTTGCTCCACTGCTTTATCTGCAAACCATTTATCAAACTTAGCTCTTAAAACAGTGAAGTTATTATATGGTTCTTTTCCCCACTCTAATCCTTTATAACTCGTTGTAACCATGGACTCTTTATCCAAAAACCAAAATCTTTGCTCAACAACAGGACGCTCAATAGGTGCTTCTTTCCAAAATTCTGGAATGATTTCTTCTAATTGTTTTCGATAAAGAATTCCACCCATAACGTTTTTTGAGCCTGGAAATTCTCCTCTTTCAATTAACAACACTTTTAGGCCATTTTTAGCTGCTGTAAATGCACAACTTGTTCCTGCAGGTCCAGCACCAACTACGATTAGATCAAATTTTTCAGACATCTGAGGTCACCCCTTCTACTTCTACGCCTTTTAATGCTTTACGGAATTCTTCCGTTAGCATTGGTACAATTTCAAATGCGTCCGCTACAATCCCGTAGTGTGACGCGTTGAAAATCGTTGCATCAGGATCATTATTAATTGCAATAATCATGTCTGAATTTTGCATTCCAACGACGTGTTGTACCGCACCTGAAATTCCAATAGCAAAATAAATTTTCGGTGTAACCGTCAAACCTGTTTGCCCTACTTGATGATCGTGTCCGCAAAGTCCAGCTTCCACTAAATCACGGCTTGCACCTACAGAAGCATTTAGCACATCTGCTAGTTCTTTCACCATCGCAAATCCTTTTTCATCTTTGATACCTTTTCCAGCTGCGACAATAACGTCAGCATCTTCTAAATTCACAGCTTTTTGAGTATCTCTTACTATTTCCAGCACTTTTGTACGAAGATCTTCTTCTTTTAAAGAAATCGATTCTTCAATAATTTTACCTGTACGACCTTGTTCTGGCTCAGGCTTTTTCATCACTTTTGGACGAACGGTAGCCATTTGTGGCCGATGTTTTTTACACAAAATCGTCGCCATAATATTTCCACCAAAAGCAGGACGACTTGCTTCAAATAAACGCTTCTCAAGGTTAACATCTAGCATCGTTGTATCAGCAGTAAGTCCTGTCATGACCTCTGTTGCAACAGCACTAGCTAAGTCTTTTCCGTTTGACGTAGCACCGTAAACAAAAATTTCTGGCTTATACTTTCGAACGAGATCTCCCACTGCTTTCATATACGTTTCCGTTCGATATTGTTCCAAAATAGGATCATCAATCACATAAACAATGTCTGCACCATAAGCATATAACTCACTTGCAGAGTCTTTGACTTGATTACCTAATAATACACCGCACAAATTCACTTCTAATTTGTCGGCCAATTCTCTTCCTGCCCCTAGTAATTCCAGACCAACGTCAATGATCTGCCCCTCTTGTTGCTCGATAAACACCCAAACGTCCTTGTATTCTTCTATATTCATGCTTTTCCCCCACCTTTCACACCAAACAACTCGCGTTTTTCAAGAGTAACTGAAAGCAATCTATCCACTTGTTCTTTCGTAGTTCCTTCAATCATCTCTGCTCCGGAGCTTTTTTCTGGTGGCCACATTCTACCTACTATGGTTGGTGACCCTTTCAATCCCAATTGCTTGATATCCACATCGTCTAAGTCATCCACCGTCCATACCGTAGGTTCATATCGTGCGGCTCTCATCATGTTTGGCATTGGTGAATAGGCAACTTCGTTCATTTCCTTTTCAACAGTCAATAGACTTGGTATCGTCGTTTTAATAACTTCATAACCATTCTCAATCTTTCTACGTACTTTCATTTCTCCGCTCTCCGTGTTGATTTCGTCTACCTTAATCACATTTGTAATTGGCGGAATTTCTAGTCTTCGAGCAATCCCTGGGCCAGTTTGCCCCGTATCTCCATCAATCGCGTGCTTCCCACATAAAACCAAATCAATTCCTTCTTGCTTTTGCAACTTTTCTATAGCTTTGTATAAAGCGTAACTTGTTGCTAATGTGTCAGCTCCTGCAAAACGGCGATCGGAAATCAAATAACCTTCATCCGCTCCAATTTCCACACATTTGCGAATGGCCATTCTCGCTGTAGGAGGTCCCATAGAAAGGACAATGACTTTCCCACCATGCTCTCCCCTAAGGCGTACAGCTTCTTGTACCGCATGTGCATCATAAGGATTCAAAATAGCTGGAGCACTTGAACGATCCAATGTGTTCGTTTTAGGATTTACTTTAATAATCTTCGTGTCAGGTACTTGTTTAATACAAACAAGAATATTCATTTTGTTCCCCACCCTCTTTTCATTCATATGAAAAACTAAACCTTGATTAACCGAGTCAACAAATTATTATTTTCTTGCTTTTTGGCAATGGCTCTTCATTTGAATCACAATGTCAACTGAGAAAATTCCCCTTTTCTCTTTTTACATCGCACCCCTTCATTTTCATGTGAACCAATTATTCTCATCTTCCAGCATTCGATAAAACGATTGTTCAATCATTCACGAAACTACTTATAGTTGTTTTCACAGCAATTTACGATCTACTCATTCAATGATTCTTGAATCTCTTCATCTATATTGCTGTGAATCTAGAAAATTGTTTTTTCATTCATGCGTAACGATAAGGGATATGCCGTTCAAAGATTTGTGATCGTTTGTACGTTGATGACTTATAAATCCATTCTGTATGTTGCCAAATGCCTCCCTTCGAAAAATCTCCCATCAGTAGAACATTAATAAAAAATCTTTTTTGAGATAACTCACTTATTAAACTTTTTAAACACAAAGGTTGGAAAGCGATTTCCTTAGTTTATTTATATCAAAAATAATGTTAGCAAACAACCTCATTTTTACGATTTCACGAAAAAGTCAAACTTTTTCAACTTTTTACTTTAATAATAATGTAAACGCTTTAATCTATAAAAATAGTGGATAGACTGATCTATCCACTTAAAATGATTATAATTAACTTGTTTTGCTTTGTTATAATCAAAGAATCAGAAATATAATAAAATTTTAGTTCCAATTTTTATATTTTTTATTTCCCTGTCCATTCTTAGTTAAAATTATCCATTTATTGTACATCTTTCGCAAACTCTTTTTTATTAAATAGGAAAATTGTTGCTATCATCATTGCTAAAATCAGTCCAAGTGTCACAAAAATACTGATCCAAAATCCTGATTCTACTTCCCCTAAATAAAAGAATTGTTGACTATACGTTGCTAACATTCCAGGTGTTCCTTTCATAAGATCCGGAGCATACAAGCTGAAAATACTAAATAAAATCGCTGTACCAAGAGTAGCAAACGCGACGAAAGCAGTACTATTTAGTAACGCACTTAGACATAACACAATCGTCATGACAAACGTAATCCATAAGGCATAAACGAGTGCTCCGTTCACGACTTGAGATATCGGTATTGTATCAATTAATAGGAACGTGTAGTAAACAGACATAACAAAGCCTAAAACAAAGGAAGTTAAAGATAATATCAACAAATGTACCCATTTAGCAGTTAAATAGTTCACATATGATACAGGTTTTACTAACACCATAATGAGAGTCCCTTGATTTTTTTCCGTTACAACTGTACCCATAAATGCTAAGACGAGAACTAGGAACCCTATTTGACTAAACTGTCCTAACGTTCCGGTTAATACTTCAGCACCGCTTGGTGGAGGGAGCTCCATAACCGTCCCTTCTGGTAATCCTCCAAACTGTTCAAGTATATCTGCAATATAATAGGACGTTATCGGTTGCATTAATCCTAATAACACAAACACCGTCGGTATCCACAACCACTTGAAATTTCGTATCGACTCTCGAAACTCTTTTTTAAATAGGATGATCCACTGACTCCTCATTTCATCACCTTCATAAACAAATCTTCTAATGACGTTTTTGCAACTTCAAATTTGATTAGTTTTAATTCTTGCAGTGTTTTATCTGACAATAATTCTGTTCGGGCTGTTTGTAAATTTTCTACAGTTAGGGTTGCTTTGTTTTTATCTACTTTCACATGTCGAAGCCATTCTTTTTGTTTGATCGTCTCTAACCAATTAGCCATTTCCATTTCAGTTTCGATAAAAAACGTCGGTTGTTGGTAAGTGTTTTGTAGTTTTACCAAACTCCCTTCAACTACAATTTCTCCTTTTTTCATGATAAAAATATCGTCAGAAACTTCTTCTGCATCATGGAGAACATGTGTGGAAAAAAGAATCGACGTACGAGTTTTTAACTGCTTCATTAGTTCAAGAACTTCCCTTCGACCAATCGGATCTAGCGCAGATACTGGTTCATCTAAAATAATTAATTTAGGTTCGTGAACGAGTGCTTGCGCAATTCCTAATCTTTGCTTCATGCCACCAGAGAATCCCGAAACTTTTTTATTTCCACCTTCAGCTAACCCAACTAATTCCAACATTTCTTTTGCTCTAGATTTAGCCGCTTCTTTCGATAATCCCGCTAATTCAGCTGCAAACACTACATACTCTAATCCAGACATCCACCCGAAAAATTTTGGATATTGTGGAAGATAACCTAGGTACTTTCTTCTGTCTCCTGAATAGTCTTCATGAAAGTCAATCGATCCTTCTGTCGGATTCATTAACCCCGTAAGCATATTTAACGTTGTTGTTTTGCCAGCACCATTGGGTCCAAGGAGCGCTGTACAAATTCCTTCACGAATAGATAAATTTATACCTTTAACTGCAACTGTTCCATTGAATTTTTTTGTTAAGCCTATCGTTTCAATTAAATGCATTAATCATTCCTCCTGCCAAACAAAAAATACAAAATCGGTCCGAAAAAATTAACAAAAACAATGACTAATATCCAAATCCACTGAGGTCCATTTGTTTTATCATGTTTAATACAATCAATTAACGCAACGATCATCAGTACAAGAGACAAAATCAGTATCGGGGCGATAAGTGGCCAGTTAACTTCTTGAAATGACTCGATGATTTCATTCATTGGGGTCTCACATCCTCTTTTATACTATTATTCATAACGACACTTTAAACTATTATCAATATTGATAATATTATCATAATCGACATTTATACTTTTGTCTATATCTATTTTCCCTCTAAAATTGAAAAAATGTTGAACATTATAATTAAAAATATTTACTAAAAAACGTAAATAACTCTTCATTATTATCTGGAACACATGTAAAATAGTGGATGTTGCAAAATTGCCGAAATGAAACTTTCACCCGGCTTAATCGTATCTAGGAAAAGAAATATATAATGGAGGTCATGATGATGAAAAGAAAAGGAATAACAATCGTTTCCGGGTTAGCCTTATTGACATTGACAGCATGTGGGGAGGTCACATCAGAAGATGGAATGAGTGTAGAGGATATTCTCAATCAATCTATTTCTGCTATGGAAGATCTAGACTCTTATTCTATTACGATGGATATGGCGCAAGTGATGAACATAGGGGAAGAGGAGGGGGTAGACCTTGATTCTTCAGGAGAAATTTCTGTAACAATGGACCCAATGGCTATGATTCAAAAATCAACCGTCAATATGGGGGAACTAGGTATGGGTGATGAAGAGGAATTAGAGTACATCTCATACTTTACTGAAGAAGATGGTTTCTATGTCGAAGATCCTATGATGGGTAATTGGCTGAAACTTCCTGATAGCTTAATGGAAGACATGGTAGCAATGTCAGACGCACAAATGAGTCCTGAAAAGCAACTGGAACCATTTAAAGATTATATTTCTGATTTGTCTATGGAAACGACTGACGATACCTACGTGATTACTCTAGCCGGTGATGGCATCGACATGAATGAATTAATGGACCAAATGGGTGGAATGGGTCTTGAAGGAATGGATCCAATGGTAAGTGAAATGATGGGAGAACTCGATATCGAATCTCTGAACTATGAATTTGTGATTGATAGAGAAACTTTCTATCAATTAGAGTCTACCATTGACATGAAGATGAGCGTTGATTTCATGGGAGAATCGATGACCACAGAACAGACTGTTCACATGGTGATGACCGATTTTAATTCTATTGAAGCCATTGAAATTCCGCAAGAAGTATTAGAAAATGCGGAAGAAATGTCTGAAGAGGATATGATGGGTGGAGGATTCTAAAGCGATACAAAATATGAAGCAGCTCTAGGGATTTGAATATCTAGAGCTGCTTTTTTCGTTTTATAAATTTAACACTAACACTTTGTCACGCAACATGGAGTCAATGCTTCTTCCAATACCTTGAACACCTTGACCAGAATTTTTCACTCCGAGGAATGGAAAATGATCTGGTCCTCGTGACGTTTTTCCGTTCACTTGAACAGTTCCTACATTCAAACGGTCAGCAATCGTAAACGCATTTTCAAGATTTTTCGTAAAAATACTAGCTTGAAGGCCATATTCATTGCGTCTTTCTAAATCAATGGCTTCTAGCTCATTTTCAACACGCATAATTGGAAGGACAGGACCAAACTGCTCCTGCCAAGCAACATCCATGTCTTCTGTCACATGATCTAAAATCGTAGCGCCAAGAAGGTTTCCATCTTGAATACCCTCAGATACTACCGTTGCTCCTTTTTTCTTTGCATCTTCAATTAAAGATACAACAAAGTCTGCTGATTTCTGATCAATCATTGGCGTAATATTGGCATCTTCCGTTGATTTACCTACCGTTAGTTTTTCAACGTTTTCTTTTATTTTTGCAACAAGTTCATCAGCTACGTTATTATTAACCATCACTCTTTTAATCGCTGTGCAGCGTTGACCAGAATAACTCAGGGCGCCACTAACGATTTCTTTCGCAGACTTATCTAAATCTGCATCTTCTAA
Source organism: Salipaludibacillus daqingensis (assembly GCF_029891575.1). GTDB lineage: Bacteria > Bacillota > Bacilli > Bacillales > Salisediminibacteriaceae > Salipaludibacillus > Salipaludibacillus daqingensis. The sequence goes on from NZ_JARZHF010000004.1 coordinate 395,588, forward strand.
AACAATCGCTGGATCTTTCCCACCTAATTCTAGAACAACTGGGATCATGGAAGCTTGTTTTGCAATATGTTTACCAGTTGAGGTTCCACCTGTGAAAGTAATCATATCAATATTAGGATGTGTCACTACAAAATCACCAATGACAGATCCTCTCCCTGTGACAACATTCAATACGCCACTTGGTAAACCTGCATTTACCAAAGCTTTCACCATTAATAAACCACTGATAGCTCCTTGTGTTGCTGGTTTAAATACTACAGTATTTCCTGTAATTAACGCTGGTGCAATCTTTGATGCTGCTAAGTTAACGGGATAGTTAAACGGTGAAATCGCTAGTACGACACCGTGAGGTACTTTTTGAACCATTGCTTTTGTTGATTTAGACGCTCCTGGAAATGCATCTCCTTGAATAAAACTTCCATGAGTGCGTAGCCCTTCTTCTGCCGTATGGCGAATGAGTTGAGCCGTTCTTTTCACTTCACCCTTCGAAGATGATAATGTCTTCCCAACTTCTGCTTGGATCATTTCCCCTATTTCATCTGTCATTTTTTCTAATTCATCTGCCCATCGATGGAGAAGTTCGGAACGTTCATGACCTTCTGTAGCTTCCCAATTCGCTTGAACATCCGCTGTACTTTTAACGGCTTGGTCCACTTCTTCTTGTGTCATAGCCGGTACTTCACCAACAACTCGTCCATCATCAGGTGATTTAATTTGAACTGTATTCCCACCTGAACTTTTTTTCCATTCATTATTAGAAAGATATGGATAGACTGTTTTATCTTGACGTAATTCCATGTTGATCACTCCATTTCTTTAAAGTAAGAAAGCATATTTGCTTTCAATGTTTTATATTAAAACATGTGAAAACACTTACAAACAAGGGATATGCTTCATTTTCCTAAAATTTCTGAATTTAATGGAGTTTTAGTCATTCGGTTGTCGATTATACCAAGCAATCATCGTAGCTAATAGAAAAAATAAAAGCATGATAAAAAGAATTTCGTTATAACGACCAAACGAATCATAAGCGATTCCAAAAGGTAATGGACCTAAAGATGATGCAATGACCGTCGTTGTCATTCCAGCCCCTTTAATACTTCCTAAATGAGCCCTTCCAAAATATTGTGGAATAATTAATGCAATACATAATGTTCCCAATCCACCGGCAATGCCTCTTAGTAAACCAAACAGTAACGCAAGCATATATGAATCCATGTATATCAGAACAACAAGTGCTATAGACTCAATAACAAATGTTAATGCAAAAAGTTTATGTAATGTCACTTTCTCTAATATTAACCCCGCAATAAAACTTACTGGAAAAGCAACAAGAGCCATCAAACTTAAGATAAAAGCCGCTTGTCCCCTAGTCAGATTACCTTCTCCTAGTATAGAAACAATATGAAACGTCATGCCTGTGTTCGCCATGGCTGGCACTGCTATACAAAATAAGACTCCCCAAAACACCTTACTTTTTAACGCTTCATTTAACGTCCAATTTGGTTCATTATCAAAATAAACTGTCTCCTTTGTATTGCTTTTTGTTTTGTTAATCACCTCTCCATCTGGAGCTATCCCATAATTTTCTGGACGATTACGAATAAGTAACCATGCTAACGGTACAAAACTTATCATAATGATCAATGCCCAAAACTGCCATGCTCCTTGCCAACCATACTGAGTGATTAACCAGACATTTAATGGAGGAAGAGCAGCAGAGCTCAGATAACCACCAACTTCCATAAAAGCAAATGCCCGTCCGCGTTTCTTTACAAACCATTGTGGAATTAATGTGTTAGGGATTAGTTCCATTAACCCTTGTCCAAATAACCGTATTAAAAAGAATCCGACTAATAACATAAATGGTCCTGCTATCAAACTGTTTACTAAACAAGCTATCGCTAACATAGTTCCAGCAAAGACAGACATCCAACGTTGGCCCGATCGGTCGATTAATTTACCCATAAATATCATTAATAAGCCGGAAGCTAAAGTTGCTGACGAATATAATGTAGAAATTAACGATCGACTCCAACCAAATTCTTCGACATATGCATCGATAAAAATGGAAACAGAGTACGTTTGTCCTGGACCTGATAAAAATACGGCCCACGCTCCCATGACAACGATCACCCACCCATAATAAAAAGGGGTCTTATTAACAAAATTACGTGGTTTCCTCTCTTTCATATGCCCTCCTTGTGAGTGTATTATGATAAAAACACTATTCTAGTATTTTACTAGTGATCATTCCTCCAAACAATCTATTATAAAAGAATTAGAAAACAAAAAGGAGTAACTTGAAATAAACATTACGTAAATAAATGCCGGTTAGACCGATGCAGTTCCCTTCCTTGAAGAATTACTCCAATCTATACGATTAGAACGAATCATCCTCCTTCACAACCGCACCTTTCTCGCTTCGGACACTATGACCTTCTTTTACTTCCCTTTGCTCGGCGCGCAGCAACTGAAAGGCACTATCTAGATCACTTAGTTCCTTTCACAACCGCACCTTTCTCGCTTCGGACACTATGACCTTCTTTTACTTCCCTTCGCTCAGCTGGTAGCAACTGAAAGGACTTACCAGATTACTTAGTTCCTTTCACAACCGCACCTTTCTCGCTTCGGTCACTATGACCATCCTTTACTTCCCTTCGCTCGGCGTCCAGCAACTGAAAGGTACTAACTAGATCACTTAGTTCCTTTCACAACCGCACCTTTCTCGCTTCGGGCACTATGATCACCCTTTACTTCCCTTCGCTCGGCGTCCAGCAACTGAAAGGCACTATCTAGATCACTTAGTTCCTTTCACAACCGCACCTTTCTCGCTTCGGGCACTATGACCATCCTTTACTTCCCTTCGCTCAGCGCGCAGCAACTGAAAGGCACTATCTAGATCACTTAGTTCCTTTCACAACCGCACCTTTCTCGCTTCGGGCACTATGATCATCCTTTACTTCCCTTCGCTCAGCGCGCAGCAACTGAAAGGCACTATCTAGATCACTTAGTTCCTTTCACAACCGCACCTTTCTCGCTTCGGGCACTATGATCATCCTTTACTTCCCTTCGCTCAGCGCGCAGCAACTGAAAGGCACTATCTAGATCACTTAGTTCCTTTCACAACCGCACCTTTCTCGCTTCGGGCACTATGATCATCCTTTACTTCCCTTCGCTCAGCTGGTAGCAACTGAAAGGACTTACCAGATTACTTAGTTCCTCCTTCGATGAAACGCTCCAACTTGATTGCTAAATACTGTATTATAAATATCATTTACAAACGCTTTATGGAACCGACGATCATATAATTCTCAAAAATGACTAATTTGGACTATTAGAATTTTTTTATCACACTACCATTGCCACCGTTGTTACTCATTTGAGCACCTTCCTTTACGATAATGTAATTTTCTAGACAAAAAAAAGCATTCCTAATCAATAGGAATGCTGGAATTATGTATATGGTGAGCCATGAAGGACTCGAACCTTCGACCCTCTGATTAAAAGTCAGATGCTCTACCAACTGAGCTAATGGCTCGTAGCTTGTTCAATGAGGTTTACTCATGATGCTTACGGACGAAGCGATTGCTTCGATGTCTTACCTGTTTCTTCCTCTTCTAGCTTTTCAATGATGACCATGCGTCGAAACAACTCGTAGTCATTTCATAGATGCTTTGCTCGTCACTGAGCTAATGGCTCGTAACTTATCAATGAATTTAATCATGATGCTTACGAATAATATTACGCTTTGTTGTTTTCATTGTCAATCAACTGCGAATCCGTTCGGCAGCTGTACTTATTCATTTAACTTATAATAAAAGTGGTGACCCGTACGGGATTCGAACCCGTGTTACCGCCGTGAAAGGGCGGTGTCTTAACCACTTGACCAACGGGCCAAACAAAAAGTGGCGGAGAAGGAGGGATTTGAACCCTCGCGCCGCTCACGCGACCTACACCCTTAGCAGGGGCGCCCCTTCAGCCACTTGGGTACTTCTCCTTAATGGCTCCACAGGTAGGATTCGAACCTACGACCGATCGGTTAACAGCCGATAGCTCTACCACTGAGCTACTGTGGAATATGGTGGGCCTAAGTGGACTCGAACCACCGACCTCACGCTTATCAGGCGTGCGCTCTAACCAGCTGAGCTATAGGCCCATTAAAAAATAAAAATGGAGCGGGTGATGGGAATCGAACCCACATCATCAGCTTGGAAGGCTGAGGTTTTACCACTAAACTACACCCGCAAATAAAAAAATTATGTAATTATTAAAGATGATATGCCCAAGAAGTTAAACTCCTAACTTTCTGATCCTGAGTCCAACACTCTATATGATTGAGCTAAGGGTGCTCATGGAGCGGAAAACGGGATTCGAACCCGCGACCCCCACCTTGGCAAGGTGGTGCTCTACCACTGAGCTATTTCCGCTTATAACACGATTTAGGTTATCTATCCATTTCGTAGGACGATAAATATTTATTAGTATTATGAAATTTCAATAAAATGGCAGGGCTAGCAGGATTCGAACCTGCGGGTCACGGAATCAAAATCCGATGCCTTACCGCTTGGCTATAGCCCTCTAAAATAATTATGGGGCGGCTGATGGGAATTGAACCCACGAGTGCCGGAATCACAATCCGGTGCGTTAACCACTTCGCCACAACCGCCTTAATAAAAATGGCAGGGGTAGCAGGAATCGAACCCACATCAAAGGTTTTGGAGACCTTCGTTTTACCGTTAAACTATACCCCTAAAGAGAATGGTGGAGGGGGGCAGATTCGAACTGCCGAACCCGAAGGAGCGGATTTACAGTCCGCCGCGTTTAGCCACTTCGCTACCCCTCCATATATAATTACAAAATATATAGCTTAGTAAATCTTCCTATTTAAAAAAAGTACAAATAAAAAAATGGCGGTCCCGACGGGAATCGAACCCGCGATCTCCTGCGTGACAGGCAGGCATGTTAACCGCTACACCACGGGACCTAGAAAAAAATGGAGGAGGAAGAGGGATTCGAACCCCCGCGGGCTTTGACACCCCTGTTGGTTTTCAAGACCAATCCCTTCAGCCAGACTTGGGTATTCCTCCTTGATATATGGTAGCGGCGGAGGGGATCGAACCCCCGACCTCACGGGTATGAACCGTACGCTCTAGCCAGCTGAGCTACACCGCCACAATTAAATGGAATCATTTTACATTAATATGGTGGAGCCTAGCGGGATCGAACCGCTGACCTCCTGCGTGCAAAGCAGGCGCTCTCCCAGCTGAGCTAAGGCCCCATATATAATTGCCCAGCGACGTCCTACTTTCACAGGGGGAGATCCCCCAACTATCATCGGCGCTGGAGAGCTTAACTTCCGTGTTCGGCATGGGAACGGGTGTGACCTCTCCGCGATCGTCACTGGACATATGAAATTGACAGGTC